>NZ_CM183352.1:0-4001634 GCF_059507735.1 Cobetia sp. PDI-23MA | reverse complement strand
GCGACCTCACATCCAGTTGTCAAAGGGGCGGCCATTGTATAGGCCAAGCCACGAGTTATCCACACGACATCTGCCGCAAAAAGTACTGTGGACAACATCGGTATTCTTCAAGCATCCGCATCGGGACAGGCTGGGGAGCATCCGCGTACAAGATTGCGACTGTGGACAAGACGACAGTTATGCACATAGCCATACACAGGCTGAACGCAGGTTGCCCACCACTTATCGCCAGAGCTGTCCTGTCGACATGCCATTGAGCAAAATGGGAAAAATCAGGTTATCCACAGCGACTGCCTTCCTTAATAGTTATTGGTTATTCAGAACTACTTTCTTTGTAGTGATGATAGAAGACCAGACTGGCAGGACTTCGCGTGAGACACCGAGAACCGTCATCGAGAGCAGAGGCTCAGGTTATCCACTGCAACTTTTCGGCACGCCCATCACCGGATCAGCGATCACGCCGGTTCACTCATGGCGGCCCACCTGACCAGACATTCCGCACAGAGATTCCGCGCAGGCATGCAGCGTCGACAGTCCGCTGATCCGGTGGCCATTCGGCGGCACCTGATGGCCCAACGACGGCAGAGCGAGATTTTTTGCACCTGACGGCCTGTCTTTCCCGTGATCCAGGTAAGACACGAAGCGCCATATGGCGGGCGGCGTAGACGATATCTGTCGTCAAGTGCCGCGAACGGGCTGTGGACAACTTCCCACGCGACATTGCAAGCCACTTGCAGATTCACTAGAATCCCTGCCCCTGACCAATCTGCCCTGTCCTCATGTGGATACAGGGCAACATTCGTTGACCTTTTCCAAACAACCACGTGGGAAGAAGCAGCTATGAAACGCACATTTCAGCCGAGCGTCCTGAAGCGCAAGCGCACACACGGTTTCCGTGCTCGTATGGCGACCAAAGGTGGCCGTGAGGTCATCCAGCGTCGTCGTGCGAAAGGCCGCAAGCGTCTGAGCGCCTGATCGAGGCCCGGATGTCCCGTCAGGGATTTCCCCGGCAGCTTCGCTTGCTGACTGCCGGGGATTACCGGCACGTCTTCGATCACACCACCCTCAAGGTACACGGCAAGGGGCTTCTGGCCCTGGCGTGTCCGAATGACCTGGGACATGCCCGCCTGGGGTTGGTGTTCAGCAAGAAGAACGTGCGCCGTGCCGTAGATCGCAACCGCCTCAAACGTCTGACGCGCGAATCCATTCGCCTCCGCCAGCAGCGCCTTCCGGCCGTCGACATCGTCGTACTGGCCAAGCGAGGCGTGACCGAGCTGGACAACGAGACCCTGCATCGCCAGCTGAACGGCATGTGGGCTCGTCTGGAGAAGGACGCCAGACGCCAGAAAGCGGCTAAGTCAACGCCACCTGCCTGACGTGACACCTGCCCGGTGCGTCCGGCATGTGGCGTTTTTTTCGTTATACGCCCTACCGTTCGTCCCCGGACTCATCTGACTCCCCGCCAGATTGATTCACCCTCCAACGGGTATACACCATGGACGTCAAACGATTACTCCTCGTGATTCCGCTTGCGGTTGTCGCCTATCTGATGGTGGTCCAGTGGAACAAGGACTACGACCAGCCGGCTGCGGAAACACAGGCTCCCCAGGTTGCCTCTCAAACCGCCAATGACACTGCGCAAGGCCTTGAAGCCCCAAGCAGCAGCACGACTGCCAATGGCGATACCGGCCTCTCCACGCCGGATAGCGCAGCAAGCACGCCGAGCAACAACCTGATTGAAGTCAAGACTGACGTGCTGGACCTGCGTATCGATCCGCAGGGCGGTGACGTGGTCTATGCAGCGCTGCTCGAGCACAAGCAGAACAACGCTTCCGAGTCGCCCTTCGTGCTGCTGTCCGACAATCAGTCACGCAGCTACGTGGCCAAGTCCGGCCTGCAGCTGGATGGCCACAAGGGCCGTATCGCCTTCTCTGCCGACAGCAACAGCTACACCCTTGCCGAGGGTGACGACAGTCTGCAAGTGGACCTGAAGACCGACATCAATGGCGTTGCGGTCATCAAGCGCTTCACCGTCAGCCAGGACAGCTATCAGATCAAGGTCGACTACCTGCTGGACAACCAGTCCCAGCAGCCGGTCAATGCTCGCTTCATCGGTCAGCTGGCCCGTGACAACAGCGCGGACCCGACCAGCGGTAGTGGCATGGGCATGAGTTCCTACTTGGGTGCGGCCTTCTCTTCGGAAGAGAACCACTACCAGAAGGTCGATTTCGAAGACATCCAGGACGGCAGCTTCAAGAATGTCGACGTCCAGGGTGGCTGGGTGTCCATGATCCAGCACTACTTCGTGTCTGCCTGGGTGCCAGCTGACAACCAGAAGAACCTCTACTACACCACCGTCGACAAGCAGAACCGCAACGTCGCCGCCTTCGCGAGCCCGACGACCCAGATCGCCGCGGGTCAGCAGGCTGAGCTCGGCGCGACCCTGTTCGTCGGCCCGAAGGACCAGGACCAGCTGGAAGCGACCGCTCCCTACCTGGAGCTGGTTGTCGACTTCGGCTGGCTGTGGTTCCTGGCCAACCCGCTGTTCTGGCTGCTGGAGCACATCCACGCGCTGGTCGGCAACTGGGGTGCCTCCATCATCCTGCTGACCGTTCTGGTCAAGGTCGTGCTGTTCCCGCTGTCCGCGACCGCGTACCGCTCGATGGCCAAGATGCGCAAGATGGGCCCCGAGATGCAGCGCATCAAGGAAAAGTACGGCAGCGACCGCCAGAAGGTCTCCCAGGAGATGATGAAGTTCTACCAGACGGAGAAGATCAATCCGCTGGGGGGCTGTCTGCCGATCTTGATCCAGATGCCGGTCTTCATCGCCCTGTACTGGATGCTGATGGAATCCGTCGAACTGCGCCACGCGCCGTTCATGCTGTGGATCCAGGATCTGTCAGTGAAGGACCCGCTGTTCATCCTGCCGATCATCATGGGCCTGACGATGTTCATCCAGCAGCAGCTGAACCCGACGCCTCCGGACCCCACCCAGGCGAAGATCATGAAGATGCTGCCGATCGTCTTCACCTTCTTCTTCCTGTGGTTCCCGGCGGGTCTGGTGCTGTACTGGATCGTCAACAACACGCTGTCGATCGCTCAGCAGTACGTCATCACCCGTCAGATCGAGAATGCCGAGCCAACCAAGAAAGGCGCATGATGCCTTTCAGGTTCGCCTGACATGACTCACCCACGACCCTCGCCTCGGCGGGGGTCGTGGCGTTTCAGGGCCCTGATTCCGGGGGCTGCGCCTATACTCCCGCCGCAAGGTGCCTCCCCCATCACCCCGCTTGCTGTCACGGGCCTCCAGCCGCGACAATAGCGGCCATCTCCTTCATTTTCATTCCGGCTTCGCGCCCGAGGTTTGTGCATGTCTACCGCCTACCAGCCTGACTCCATCGCGGCCCTGGCCACTCCGCCCGGCCGGGGTGGCGTCGGCATCATCCGTGTCTCCGGTCCGGCCTGTCAGGCCATCGCCCAGGCCATGCTGGGCCAATGCCCGCCGGCGCGCCGCGCCCACTATGGCCCCTTCATGGGACTGGATACCCAGGGCAACCCCATCGCCCTCGACGAAGGCATCGCGCTCTACTTCCAGGGCCCGAATTCCTTCACCGGCGAGGACGTGCTGGAGCTGCAAGGGCACGGCGGCCCGGTGATCATGGACCTGCTGCTGGAGCGCTGCGTGCAGCTGGGCGCGCGCCTGGCGCGTCCCGGCGAATTCAGCGAGCGCGCCTTCCTCAACGACAAGCTGGATCTCGCCCAGGCCGAAGCCATCGCCGACCTGATCGACGCCAGCTCACGCGCGGCGGCCGAGAATGCGCTGCGCTCGCTCAAGGGCGAGTTCTCGACGCGCGTCAGCGCGCTGGTGCAGCGTCTGATCGAGCTGCGCATCTACGTCGAGGCCGCCATCGACTTCCCCGAAGAGGAAATCGACTTCCTGGCCGACGGCCATGTCGCGGCGCGCCTCAATGAGGTCAAGGCAGAGCTGGTGGGCGTGCGCGCCGCCGCCAACCAGGGCGCTCTGATGCGCGAGGGCATGACGGTGGTGATCGCCGGCCGCCCGAATGCCGGCAAGTCGAGCCTGCTCAATGCGCTGACCGAGCAGGACACCGCCATCGTCACCGACATCGAAGGCACCACCCGCGACGTACTGCGTGAGCACATCCATCTCGACGGCATGCCGCTGCATATCATCGATACCGCCGGGCTGCGCGACACGCCGGACGCCGTCGAGCGCATCGGCGTGCAGCGCGCCTGGGACGAGATCGAGAAGGCGGACCGCGTCCTGCTGCTGGTCGATGCTGCGACTACCTCGGCAACGGACCCGATGGAGATCTGGCCGGAGTTCGTCGCGCGCCTGCCGGACCCAACCCGCCTGACGCTGGTGCGCAACAAGATCGACACCAGCGGCGAGACGCCGGGGCTGACCGCCATCACCGCAACGCAGGATGGTGATGCTGAGCTGGCACGCCACCAGGCCAGCGTGGTGCGCATCTCGGCGCGCGACAATCAGGGCCTCGATGCGCTGCGTGATCACCTCAAGGACATCATGGGCTTCACCGGCACGGCAGAGGGTCGCTTCAGCGCCCGCCGCCGCCACCTGGATGCGCTGGAACGCGCTGGCGAGTCCCTCGACAACGGCGACGCCCAGCTGCATGGCGCCGGTGCCGGGGAGCTGCTGGCCGAAGACCTGCGCGCCGCCCAGATGGCGCTGTCCGAGATCACCGGCGAATTCTCCGCCGATGACCTGCTGGGGGAAATCTTCGGCAGCTTCTGCATCGGCAAGTGATCGCACCGAGCTGACTCCCGCCCGCAGGCAGGCTCTCCTCTTGCCGACAGTGCTTGCGTCTGGCTGTCTCCCTCTCGTTATACTGCCTCTGCCGACCCCTCCGAGTGGCGGAGGTGGGCAGGGGCAGACCGGGAGCCGACATGGCGGGACGCGCGACATCGAACAGACCGCAGGATGCCCATCGCGAGTCACGTGACTCCAGCGCCTCTCCCCCGCCGGCCCCCGCCGCCGAGCTGACTACCGGGCCTCTCCCCGAGGCCCCGTTGCGTCACCTGCTGCTCGACTTCTTCACCCGCCATTGGCCCCGCTATCTGCTGGCCATCGCGTTCCTGATCGGGGTCGCGGGGCTGAATCTGCTGTTGCCGTGGGCGATCGGCGCCACCATCGACGCGTTGCGTGACGGCAGCCTCGACCACGACGCCTTGCTGAACCGCCTGTTGTGGATGATAGGCGCGGGGCTCGCGCTCTATGCACTGCGCTATGCCTGGCGCGTGACGCTGTTCGGTACCGCCTATCAGCTGGGGACGGAGCAACGTGATGCCTTCCATGCCAAGCTGACGCGCCTGGACCCCGGCTTCTACCAGCGCCATCGCACCGGAGACCTGATGGCGCACGCCAGTCAGGACATCGATGCCGTGGAGATGGCCGCCGCGGAAGGCGTGCTGTCCAGCGTCGATGGCGCCATGACCTTCGTGCTGGTGCTCGGCATCATGCTGATCGCCATCGATGTGCCGCTGACGCTGCTCGCGCTGTTGCCCTTCCCCTTCATGGCCTGGGCCTTCGCACGCATCTCGCGACGGATCGGAGAGCGTTTCCGCGAATCGCTGGAGCGCTTCTCGGACCTGAATGACCAGACCCAGGAAGCCTTCGCCGGCATTCGCATGCTCAGAAGCCATGCCTTGCTGGAGGATGAAGGCGCAAGATTCTCGCAGCGTGCCGCCGCCGCCGAAGCCGTCGATTATCGCGTCCAGAAGCTGGAGGCGGCCTTTGATCCGGTGGTGTTCATTGCGCTCTCGGCGGCGACGCTGTTGACGCTGGGCGTGGGTAGCTGGCGCTATCTGGATGACGCCATCACCCTGGGCCAACTGACCAGCTTCACGCTCTATCTGGCGCAGTTGATCTGGCCGATGTTCGCGCTTGGCTGGTGCCTGAATATCCTGCAGCGCGGTGCGGCAGCCGCACGGCGGCTGGCTACCTTCCACGCCGCACCAGAAGCCCTTGAGGACAGCGGCATTCTGGACGATGTCAGTGACCATTCACTACGCCTTGAAATCAATGAATTCCACTACCCGGACAGCCAGCAACGTGCTCTGGGGCCTCTCTCCCTTCAGGTGGCGGCAGGGGGCAGTCTGGGGATCGTCGGCGCGACCGGCAGTGGCAAGTCCACCTTGCTGCGTTTGCTGTCGCGCAGCTGGCCTCTGACACCTGAGCAAGGGGGCCTGACACTTGGCGGCAGAGAAGCGAGTGAGTACACACTATCTGTCTGGCGTCAGCAGTTCTCACTGGTCCCCCAGGACCCGTTCCTGTTTGCGCTCTCGGTGGCCGACAATGTCGCTCTCGCCTGCCCCGAGGCCTCTGACGAGCAAATCCGTGAGGCGCTGCGCGCAGCAGCCTTCGAGGAGGATCTGCGCCGCCTCCCCCAAGGGTTGGAAACGCTGGTGGGTGAGCGAGGCATCACACTCTCCGGCGGCCAGCGTCAGCGACTGGCATTGGCACGCAGCCTGCTCAGCGAGGCGCCGATCCTGCTGCTGGACGACACCCTGTCGGCGGTCGATCAGGTCACCGAACGCACTCTGCTAAGGACTCTGGCGCGCCTGCAGCAACCCGATCACCACGGCCTAAAGCGCACGCTGATCATCAATTCCCATCGCCTGTCTGCCGTACAGGCCTGCCAGCAGATTCTGGTGCTCGAGGACGGGTGCATCCTGGAACAGGGCGATCACGCCAGTCTGCTGGCCGCCCGAGGCGCCTACTGGCGCCTCTGGCAGGCCCAGCAGGTCAACCGCGAAGACGATGCCAAGGCGGAGCGCTCATGAGCCAGGATGCCGCGACACGACACGACACCCTCAGCGGCACTCGCCTGCTCAGCCGACGGCGGCTGGCATTGCTCTGGCAACCGCTGGGCAGGCGCCGCGCAGAGGTCCTGCGCGCGCTGTTGATCCTGATCGCGGCGACCGTACTGGATGTGCTTGGCCCGTGGCTGACCCAGCGCTATCTGGATGACTACCTGATTCCCGGCAACCTCGCTCCCGAGGCCCTGGCAGGCTTGGTGGCCATCTACGTGATCACCCAGCTGGGCGCCGCCGCCGGGCGCTATTTCCAGCAGCTGCGCTTTGCCCGTCTGGCCCTCGCCAGCGTGCGCGATATCCGTGAGCGAGTCTTCACACACCTGCTGCATCAACCACTATCGACCCTCGACAATATCGCCGCCGGTGAATTGGTGGCCCGCGTGACCAACGACACCGAGTCGCTCAAGGAGCTGTATATCGGGGTGCTGGCGACACTGATCGGCAATGTGGTGCTGTTGATCGGCATCCTGTCGGCGATGGCCCTGATGGATGGCACCCTGGCGATGATCGCGACGGCGCTGGTCCCACTCTCCATCGGCATGATCTGGCTGTATCAGCGCTTCTCCGGGCGTGCTGCACGCGAGGTACGCCGCCTGCGCGCCTTGCAGAATGCCAGAATCGCCGAGGCGATCGGCGGCATGAGTGTGCTGCAGGCAAGCAACCAGACCGAACGCTTCAGTCAGCGCTACCATCACCTCAACGTCTCCCAGTATCAGGCGCGCATGCGCACGGTGCGTGTGTCGGGGCTGCTGTTGCGTTCGGCCATCGACCTGATGGCGATGCTGATCACGCTCTCGCTGGTCGCCGTGTTCGGGCTGCGCGAACTGGGGGGCGGTGCGGAACTGGGGGTGCTCTACGCGTTCATCGCCTGGTTGGGTCGCATCAGCGAGCCCCTGATCCAGATCACACAGCGACTGCAAGTCTTCCAGTCGGCGCTGGTGGCGACAGGCCGGCTGGAAGAGGTCCTGGACCGGCCGCGCGAGACGCCTGAGCCAGATAAGCGCGCTGCGAGGAAATCCACGCGTGGGCACACCGACAACACCGTGATAGCGAGTGGTCACTATCAACTCGAGCAGCTGACATTCCGCCATCAGGGTGCGGAGGGCTCGGCCCTCAAAGGCCTGACGCTTGCCATCGAGAGCGGTGAGTTTCTCGGCGTGGTCGGCCCGACGGGCAGCGGCAAGTCCACCCTGCTTGACCTGCTCAGCGGGCAGCGCCCTGCCCCGGGGACTCAGCTGCTGCTGGATGGTCGTCCGCTGATGGAGTGGTCGGCTCGACAACGCGCTACCGCAATCGCCGTCGTCCCGCAGGAGCCCTTCATCCGCGCCACGACACTGCGCGACAACCTGCTGCTGGGGCGTGAGATCAGCCAGCAGAAACTGTCATGGATTCTGCACAAGGCGCACCTGGCACCGCTGATCGATAGTCTGCCGCTGGGGCTCGACACCTTGCTGGGCGAGCGCGGCCTCAGCCTCTCCACGGGTGAGCGCCAATTGCTGGCGCTCGGACGCGCATTGGTCACGACACCACGCGTGCTGTTGCTGGATGAGGCCACCGCCAGCATCGATAGCCATACCGAAGCCCTGTTGCAGCAGGCACTGCATGAACTGCGCGGGGAAGTGACCTTGATCGTGGTGGCACACCGGCTTGCCACGGTACGCGATGCGGACCGCCTGCTGGTGCTGGAACAGGGCCGCATCACCCAGCTGGGGACCCATGATGCCCTGATGGCAGAATCCGGCCTCTATCGGCGGCTATGGCGAGAAGACATCGCGCACTGATCAGGCAGATCAACATCCTCGACAATGCAAACGCCCCCACAGGCATGGCCTATGGGGGCGTTTGCAATCCGAGCTCATGATATGGCGCTCAGCGTTCTGCGTTCACCTCAACCATCACGGCTTGCGAGGGCCGCGTGGCTTGTTGCTCTGTTTCTTGCCAGGCGCTGTCTTGCCAGAAGCGGTCTTGCCAGGCGCTGACTTGCCAGAGCTTTCCTTGCTGGCGCCGCCCTTGGCCGCCTTGCCTCTCATGGCATTGCTTTCCTGCTTCTCACGCAGGGCACGCGCTTCACGCGCATCCAGCGGCTTGCCGACATCCTTGTTGTCTTCGGGACGCTGCTTGGCCGCGTACTTTCTGGGCAGTTTGGTCGTGCTGTTCGGGTTGACCTGACCATCACGACCGATCGCCGGCGTGCTGCGCATGCTGACCCGCGTGGAACCTTCGCGGCGGCCCTTGCCCGGCACGCTGGAGGACCAGTCGCTCCAGCTGGCAGAATCCTTGCCCGTGCCCTTGCCTGCCGTCTCGCCCTTGCCACGCGGACGAGTCGGTTCGACAGCGGCCGTCGACTTGCGCTCGACAGGCTTCTCGCTGACGCGCTTGCGGCTCGGCGCGGAATGCCCATGCACCTGATCCTTGATCTGGGCCTTGATGCTGGTCTTGGGCTTGGCGGTCGCGGAATGGCGCTTGCCCTTGGCCTTGGATGTCGCACCGTCGCTGCGAACACGTGGCTTGGCCCAGCCTTCACCACGCTTGAGCTTCTCGCGCTTCGGCTTGGCCTGGGTCACCTCGACATCACTGTCACGCTTGACCTTCTGATTGAGCTTGCGCAGTGCCAGCAGTCGCTCGCGCGACATTGGCTTGGGCTCGCTGCGCTCGCGTGCGACCTCCTCCGACAGCCACCACAGGCCCTTGTGCTCGACGGCAACCGACTGCGGAGCCGGCAGCGCGCCCTTGAACACCTTGACCACTTCCTGCATGGCGGTGGAGAACTGACGGTCGAACTGCCACGGCGGATTGATCACCAGCATGCCGGAGCCGTACATGCCGTGCTCGCCTTCCGGCGAATCGATCGTCAGCTCACTGCGCCACATCGGTGCCGGCGAATGCTTCTTGAGGCGCTCGAGCAGGTCATGCTGACGCCCTGCCGGCAGCAGCGGGTACCAGATCATGATGGTGGCATGACGTGACTTGCGCAGAGTCTCGACCACGACCTCAGCGACATCACGGTAATCATTCTTCAGCTCATAGCTGGGGTCGATCAGCACGGCGACGCGCGGCGTGGTAACCGGCACGGCCGCCAACAGACCGGACAGACCATCCTGCTGACGACGCATGACCTTGCCGAGGCTGTCACGCTGCACCGGCGCCTGATCGAAGTGGTAGATCTCGCCCGGATGCAGCTCATAGGCCAACAGGCGATCACCACGGCGCAGCAACTGGCTCAGCCACCAGGGCGAACCGGGATAGACGCTCAGCTCGCTGGCGCCGCCCTTGGCGGCATCCGGCTGCATGTCCGCCAGACGTGCCAGCCAGCGAGCCAATGGCTTGTCAGCTGACGAAGACTTCGGCTCACCCGCATCGGTCAGCCAGCGATCACGCACCTGCCACAACGGCAGAATGCCCTGCTCGTATTCGCGCAGCTGTTCCGTCTCGCGGGCCGCCAGCGGATACCAGCCACGACCGGCGTGAGTGTCGATAAACGTAACGGGAGATTCTTTACGTAATAGCTGCTCGGCCAGGGTGGTGGCGAGCAGGTGCTTGTGCAGGTCGGCAAAATTGCCAGCGTGATAGGCGTGCTGATAGGCGAGCAAGAGCGCCTCCTTGATACGGCGATATCTGCCACATCCAGCGAGGCAGCAGAGAGAAATCGGGGGCGGCGACGAGAGGAAAACCAGACAAGGCCGCCGAAGGGGCTGAAGGATAGCAGAGATGATCACTTGTCACCCCAAAAGCTGTACTTGCCAAGCAACGAGGCCCACGCAAATGCGCAGGCCTCGTGGTCATTCACCATCATGCCGCCATGGCAGCTGGTGGATACTCAGCTTTCCATCGGCGTCAGCGTGATCTCGACGCGACGGTTCTGGGCGCGCCCGGAGGCGGTGTCGTTGGATGCCACCGGGCTGGCTTCACCATAACCGCGCATGTTCAGACGGTTGAAGGCGATGCCACCATTGGCCAGATAGTTGCCGACGGCCTGGGCACGCAGTTCGGACAGGTTCTGGTTGTAGTTGCTGGCACCTGTGGAATCGGTATAGCCCGCGATGTTGACGCGCGTCTCGTCGTATTCCTTGAGCACGGTGATGACACCATTCATGACCGGCTGAATCTGGCCGGACAGGGTGCTGGAGTCGGAGCCGAAGGTGACGTTGGACGGCATGTTGAGGATGATCTGGTCGCCGACACGCGTCACGCTGACACCGGTGCCCTGCAGCTGATCACGCAGCTTGGCTTCCTGAACATCCATGTAATAGCCGATACCACCGCCCGCGGCGGCACCCGCAGCGGCACCGATCAGCGCCTTGTCGAGACGATGGTTACCACTCTTGGTCGCCCCGGCGATTGCGCCGACGACCGCACCGATGCCGGCACCCTTCGCCGCACTGGAGGTCTGCTGCTCATTGGTATACGGGTTGGTCGTGGTACAACCCGCCATCGCGACGGCGGCTGCCAATGGCAGGGCCAGGAGTACAGACTTCTTCATGGTAACGCTCCCTATTTACACACTCATTAAAGGCAAGACGACAATTGCGCAAATAATCGTCATGCCTCCGATAATGCCTGATCAATCAGGTGTCGAACATGGCCAGCAGGTCATTGAGGAACAATAAGCCCTGGGGCGTGGCGCGCAACAGCACGTCATCCTCAACGATCAGCCCGCGCGAGCGCGCCTGGCTCAGGCCCGGCTCCAATGCCTCGCGATCCAGCCCGGTCGTGCGACGCAGATCCTCGAAACTGACACCCCCGGTCAAGCGCAGTGCATTCATCATGAACTCCAGCGCCAGCTCATCGCGGTCAATTTCCTGCTGGCCCGCCACGAACCCGCGAGGGTCCTGCATCCTGCGCAAGTACGCTTCAGGCTGACGACTTTTCCAACGGCGTTGGAGTTGCAACTCGCCGTTCAAGTTCCCAGCCGAGTCGGTTTTCAACAACGTCAACTTGCCGTGCGCGCCCGCTCCGATACCCAGGTAATCACCGAATTTCCAGTAGTTGAGGTTATGACGCGCGCTGCGCCCTTCAAGGGCATAGGCGGAAATCTCGTAACGACGGAAACCGGCAGCCTCCAGCTCGGCGTGACCGTGATCCTGGATATCCCACAGCAGATCATCTTCCGGCAGTACCGGCGGGCGCGAATAGAACTCGGTATTCGGCTCCAGCGTCAATTGATACCAGGACAGATGGGTCGGCTTGAGTGCCAGCGCACGCCGGATATCATCCAGCGCCATCTCCAATGTCTGGCCCGGCAGGCCATGCATCAGATCAATATTGAAATTGTCGAAGCCCGCCGCCCGTGCGCTGGCCACCGCGCGCCCGGCTTCTTCAGCCGAGTGGATGCGCCCCAGCACCTCGAGCTGCTCCGGCTGGAAGGTCTGCACGCCCAATGACAATCGATTGATACCGGCGGCGCGATAGGCGGCAAAGCGGCCCTGCTCCAGCGTGCCGGGGTTGGCCTCCAGCGTGACCTCGCAGTCGGCAGAGAACGTCATGCGCGCCCGCAGGCCATCGAACAGTCGCTGGTAAGCCGCCCCGCTCAGCAGACTCGGCGTGCCGCCGCCGATGAAGATGCTGTGCAATTCACGCTCGGGCTGGCCCTGCAGCAACTGCAGGTCCTGATCGAGATCGGCCAGCAGTGCCGTGATGTATTCCGCTTCAGGCAAGCCGGCATCACGCCCGACCCCGTGGGAGTTGAAGTCACAGTAGGGGCACTTGCGCACGCACCACGGCACGTGAATATAGAGCGACAGAGGCGGCAGGTTCGTGGCGGACATCACGCTTGACCGCTCTGCGCGACAAGCGCCTCGAGCAACTGCTGCATCGCACGCCCCCGGTGGCTGAGCCGGTTCTTGGTCTCGGCATCCAGGGCGGCGGCGGTCATGTCATGCTCCGGCAGCCAGAAAAGCGGGTCATAACCGAAGCCCCCCTCGCCTTGTGGCGCGTCAAGGACACGCCCTTCCCAACTGGCCTGAACGATGATCGGCACCGGGTCTGTCGCATGGCGCAGATAGACGAGCACGCACCAGTAGCGCGCCGTACGCGCGTGCTCAGGCACGCCCTCAAGTGCTGCCAACAGGGCGGCGTTGTTTTCACCATCACCACTACCTTGCTGACGCCGCGCGGCAAAGCGTGCGGAATAGATGCCCGGCTCCCCACCCAGCGCATCGACTTCGATCCCGGAATCATCTGCCAATGCCGGCAGGCCGGTGACCTCTGCGGCGTGGCGTGCCTTGATCAACGCATTCTCGACGAAGGTCAGCCCTGTCTCTTCGGCGTCACTCACTCCCAGCTGCCCTTGAGGAATCGGTTCGATCCCCAGTGGTGCGAGCAGGTGGGAAAATTCACGTAGCTTGCCGGCATTGCCACTGGCCAGTACGAGAGAAGAAGCGGACATGTGAATCTCCGGGATAGGAACAACGAGAATGCGGCCGCGTGTGAGTCACACGGGCGAGGCGCTTGCAGCCCCCATTCTAGCGCGTGAGGCCGGTGCGTACACGCAAGGGGGCTGCGACAGGCACGACTGAGATTCTTGGTGTCATGGGCCGATGTCACTCATGTGCTCAACTTGATGACTGACAGGCAGATACAGGCTATCTGCCCCAGCGCGGGCTAATGCCTGTGCAGGATTTGTCTGTGCCTCGCGGCTCAAGGAAGTAAGCATCAACCGAAAAAAACGCGTAACTCGATGATTTTTATAACTTTAAAGTAGGAGTTAAAAGAAATGTTCGTTATGCCATCTAGCACTATGCGCAGCGCCAGCCCTCAGATGTCACTCGACTAGACTTCAAGACAACCATCGAATCACCGTGGATTCATGTCTCCGCCTCAGCCTGCTGATGATGAGCCCCCAAAACGCTTGCGACAGGAGCGCCCCATGACTGCTACCAGAGTCCTGTTCGTGACAAGCCCTTCACCGCAGACCGAACTGTTCGTCGAGTACCTGCAAGAGACACTGAAATGTGTCGTCGAGGCCTGCCACCATGAAGCCCCACTGCCGTCATCTCCCGGCCTGGTGCTGATCGACAGTACCCAGTGCAGTCTGGCCCAGATGATGCGATGGAGCCATATCGACAAGATCGCTGCCTTCAATGTCGAGCATGAAGACGATGCCATCTCACTACTTCTGAATATTCCCTTCAGCGGAATCTTCTATCGCCACGACAGCCTTGAACAAATCAGCAAGGGTATCGGCAAGATACTCGAGAATGAAAACTGGCTGACTCGCAACACCATGCAGACATTGATTCGTCATTATCGTCAACAACTACAGATTGCCTTCCAGCCTGTCATGGGACTGACACAACGGGAGCTGGAAATATTGTCACTCGTTGCATCACAGCAAAGTAATGCAGATATCGCGCATAGATTGATGTTGAGCCAACACACCGTGAAGTCTCATTTATATAACATCTTTCGCAAGATCAGAGTCCACAACCGCCATCAAGCGATCCAATGGGCCCACGAGCACCTCAATTTTTACATCCCCAAGCGTACGACGGAGCCGGAATCCTGAGGCTCAGGTGACGCTGGACGAGCATGTCTTCCAGCAGGTGGATCTGTGAGATCACCACAGTGACAGAGCATGCCTCAAACCGGCTACGCGTAGTAAGCGCTTCACTTTTCAAGCGTGAAATGACTCATACGCAGTGCTGCGTCGTATTCCTGACACTCACTGAATGAGAGGATACAAAAAGACAAGCAAGGTTACGCAATAACACTGAACAGAAGCATTTCGGCATTAGGTATGTGGTACCTTTTAACTTGTGGAAAGCTTGGTAAAAAAGTGCAAAGGTTTGGTTTTTATTGTACTTACCAGCGAGGATATTACACTTGCCTCGTCGTCTTCCAAGGTTGTGCACTGTTTTTCCAGTTCTTTTTGGTGCATCGAACGCAAAAGGACTGAAAAAGCTACCTGCATAACTTATAAATTATTTATAAGTGGTTGCCATATCTGCCTTATCGCGCAATCCTTGGATAGGGACAAACGCGTAATGCCCAACGCGTCATCTTCCCCATCCCACAGGATGACCCCAACCATACTTCAGATATGGCTCCGCCAAGAAAAATCGGTACGACAACTCAGAGGTCTCGCACCATGATTACAGGGAACGCAATGGTGCTGCTGGTGACTGACTGCAATCCGCAGTCAGCGCTTTTCATGGAGTACATTCGCCAGCAGCTTGAGTGTCAGGTGGCTTCCGCAAGCCCCGACGAGGATTACACACCCGGGCAGGCAGAAAGAACGATAGTGCTGCTGGACACCGACCACGTCGATGAAGGCACGATGCAACGCTGGGATGCAGATGCCAGCCAGGATACCAGCACAGAGCTGGCCGCTATCAACATCAGTGATGAAGAGGAAGCTGCCAGCCTGCTGGTCAGTACCCATCTTCAAGGCGTGTTCTACCGACAGGACAGCCTCTCACTGATCAGCAAGGGCATCGCGAAACTGCTGGAAGGCGACATGTGGATGTCCCGACCGCTGATGACCCGCCTGCTGGATTTCTATCGCCGTCAGCAGCTCAACGCCTATCGCCCGGTCTGTGGTCTGACCCAGCGTGAGGTGGAAATCATCGGCTTGCTGGGCACGGGCGCCTCGAATACCGAGATTGCTGACCAGCTGTTCGTCAGTGAACACACGGTCAAGTCACATCTCTACAACATCTTCCGCAAGATCAAGGTGCATAACCGCATTCAGGCCATGAACTGGGCACGTCAGAACCTGGCCATGCCTGTCTCGCGCACCCCACGCATCGCTCGCAGAGCACAGATGTCGTGAACGGTCGGGGCATGACAAGCCGCCAGGTACTCGCTTGGGGACTGACATGCTTCAGTCTGTCGCCCGCCTTCGCGCAATCCGCGCCGGAGGCGGTGCGACCCGAGGTATCCGTTGCCAGTGAAGAGCAGCAGGCTCGCCGTCAGGGAGAGGATGGGGTCGCCATCCAGCGCGCGCGCCCCACGCTCTCCGACGGTCTAAATGGGGTGATGATCGATCGCACCATGACCATGATCGGCAAGACCTTCTTCCGCCAGTTCAGCCAGCAACGCCTCGACAGTCCAGCCATCCGCAACACATCTCTCAGTATCCACGAACGCCCCTCTGCACGCTGGGGCAGCCTCATCTGGATCACCGAAGGCAACAACGTTCTGTATGAAGCGACGCTCCCTCCGCGCCTGAATGACGTGGATATGTACGCCAGCGCCGCTGTATCAAGCGTCTCCGACCAGTTCCTGCGTCGCAAGGTCATGGAAGCCCTGCGCAATGACCCGGACATGGCCGGTGACGAATTCTGATGTATCGAAGACCGACATAATAAATGGGCTCCGGACACGGAGACCCTGACAATACGCAAGGGAACAGGGGAACATCATGAAGCATCAGACACTCGCGGTGTCGTTGCTGTTATCGGCGATGCCGCTATATGCCGGTGAACTCATCTATCAGCCCATCAACCCGAGCTTTGGTGGCAACCCTCTCAATGGCAGCTACCTGCTTGGCAAGGCCCAGGCCCAGGACACCCACGAGGATCCTGATGCCTACTCTTTCGATAGCCTCTCCGATACCGAAATCTTCATCAATGACCTGCGCAATAGCCTGGTCTCTGATGCCATCACCGACGCTGTAGAAGCTACGGAGCCCGGCCGTTCCAGCGTGATCGACAGTGCGCAGCTGCGCATTGAAGTGGTCAGCAACGGCAATGGCGGTTTCTCCATGCAGGTGCTTGACCGCGCCACAGGTGAAACCACCGTCATCAACCTCGGCACATCAGGCAATTCATTCTGATCCGCTACTGATGAAGGGTTTCGTCCAATGAAGATACTCACTCTCATGCTGGCCGCTGCCAGCCTGGCGCTTGCAGGCTGTGCGCCGATGGTTGCCAATACCCAGGGTCTTGAAGGGGTGCCCAGCACCTTGATGCCAAGAACCGCCACCTATCAGGACCTGATCAGTCTACCGCCCCCTGCCGGACGTATTCCGGTCGCCATCTATGACTTCCGTGACCAGACGGGCCAGTACCGGCCTGCCCCTGCCAGTACTTTCTCTACGGCGGTCACCCAAGGCGGCGCCGCCATGCTGAGCGCCGCATTGTCGGACTCCGGCTGGTTCATCCCCCTCGAGCGCGTAGGACTGCAGAACCTGCTGACAGAGCGCAAGATCATCCGCGCCAACATGGAACGCACGGGCCAGAATGATCTTGCCGCGCTGCAAGCCGCCAACCTGCTGTTCGAGGGTGGCATCATTGCCTTCGACTCCAATGTCAGAACAGGTGGCGCAGGCGCAGAATACTTCGGCATCGGCGCCTCTGGTCAGTATCAGGTGGACCAGGTGACGGTCAATCTGCGCGCTGTCGATATCACCACGGGGCAGGTCATCGCCAACGTCAATACCAGCAAGACGATCTACTCACGCGAGCTGAGGGCGGGCGTCTATCGCTTCATCGATTTCAGTCGCTTGCTGGAGATGGAGGCGGGGTATACCAGCAATGAACCCGTACAGATGGCGGTCATGTCCGCCATCGAATCTGCCGTGATTCACTTGATTGCGCAAGGCGTCGAACGCCAGCTCTGGGTTCTCCAGGACCCGGGCAGCCTTCAGACATCAGAGCTGATGGATTATCTGCAAGCCCCGACTCCGATGTTGTAGAGCCAACCCATATTCAAGCCCCCGCAGAGAGTATCGTGGTATTCGCAGTGATTCTCTCTCCCTCAAAAGGCAGTCACCTCGCAAGAGGTGGCTGCCTTTTTTCGTATTGGTACAAACATAAGAAATAAATAAAACAACAAATCATGAAATATCATGCGCCTAATACCGTCAACAGTAATACCTCCCTGAACGGTGCTGAAAACCTGACCACTCTTTGTCATTACTCGCCGCTATTTGGCAAGACATTATGAGTAGCAATCTCTAGCCCTCATAAACCCGAAAAGGACTGATGGTGATGGCCTCGATAAAGAACAATAGTTAGGTCACTTAGACGGTCACCTGGATGGACTCGTGCCATGGCTACGGCAAAGCATCAACAAAGAAGAATGCTACAGGCCTGCCTTTTCTTCTCATCACTGACACTCAGCTTGTGGGTGTTGGCCAATGACCTGGCGACCACCTCCGAATTAAGAAGCAGCCACTCAGTGGCCGTCATCGAGCAATCTGGCACGTACAACACAGCGATGATCGCTCAGCATGGCAATAGCAATGTCTCATTGATTCGCCAGAGCGGTGCTCTGAATGAAGCAGAGGTCGATCAGTATGGCAATGGGAACACGGCATACACGCTGCAAGAGGGTGCCCTGCATGAAGCCAGCATTCTTCAACATGGCCAATATCATGCTGCGCTGATCATTCAGCAAGGCGTTGGGCAAAGCGCCAGCATTCAGCAGATAGGTATCGGGGGAAGCGCCACGCTTCTACAACAGGCCAGTAGTCAGGTACCGGCAAGTATCACTCAATATTCACGGGGCCATATGCGTGTCCAGGTCATACAACAATGATCTTTACTACAATGACTTACATGACATTGTCATATGATAATAAGTCTTGTGAAGATGGTAACTTAATATTCGCTTTCGTCGAATCGATAATACGAATTTTGCCTGGCTAGGTGTAGGGTGCCGGATGATCGGATTTCACAACGAAGCTATCCTTTGTTAGCCTCTCGTGAGCTCATCAAGCAATTGATTCAGGAAAAGCTTCATGGACATCAAGCTGCATAAGCAAGCGACGACGACACCGAAAATCCGTGCCGACATCCAAGCAGCTCCCTCCAGCATGACGAACAAAGATCTCGCTCGTCAGTTCGGGGTCAGCGTCTCAACTATACAACGCTGGCGCTATCGTGATGATGTCCTGGATCGTTCCCACACACGTCATAACCTACTCGCGACTCTGACCTCAGAACAGGAAGAGATCGTCATCGCCGCACGTGAACTGCTTCGCCTGGGGCTCGATGATCTACTTGTCGTTGCTCGGGAATTCCTGAACCCAAATCTGTCGCGTTCCGCACTTCAGCGCATGCTCAAACGACGTGATGTACCGACTCTCGCCAAGCTGGCGCGTCAAGATGCGAAGGAGGACGAAAAGCCCAAGCATCGGCCTTTCAAGGATTATGAGCCCGGGTATGTGCACATTGATATCAAGCACCTGCCCCAAATGCCTGACGAAGATCAGAAGCGTTATCTCTACGTCGCGATTGATCGTGCCACTCGGTGGGTGTATCTGGAGGTCAGATCAAGTCAATCTGCAAAGGACGCCCAGGCGTTCATGAAGCGTGTGGAAGAGGAGGCTCCCTTCACGATTCGAACCGTGCTCACGGACAATGGTAAATCCTTTACCGATCGCTTCACCGTGGGTGGCGAACGTAAGCCCAGTGGAAATCATCTTTTCGACCAGGAATGTCAGAACCATGGTATTGAGCATCGATTGATCAGGCCAGGCAGACCCCAAACGAACGGGATGGTGGAGCGCTTCAATGGGCGTATCAGCGATGTTTTGGCGACTCGGCGTTATGACTCAAGTGAGGATTTAGAACAGACACTCGAGCGTTATTGCTGGCTCTATAATCACCACATTCCTCAGAAGGCACTACAGCACAAAGCGCCTATAGCAGCAATGAAGGAGTGGCAGGTCGAACGACCTGAGCTGTTTACGCAAGCTATAGTCAATCAGACGGAACCCGACAGCTAGGAGAGGTTCTCACTCACATGTAGTCAAGAGTCCTGCATGACGAACACAACCTTCTGGCAAGAGCACAAAAGAGCAGTAGCAGTAGCAGTAGCAGTAGCAGTAGCAGTAGCAGTAGCAGTAGCAGTAGCAGTAGCAGTAGCAGTAGCAGTAGCAGTACAACATGATGTCATGTCGCGGATAACGAAAAACCAGACCGTCATCATGTCAGGGGATGCACGACCAGAAGCAAATAAAAAATAAAAACACAACTCAAAAAACGATCTACACAAGGGAACAAACCATGAAAATCCAAATGAGCTTGCTGGCTGCCGCTGTCGCTTTTTCTTCACATGCGATGGCAGTGGACAATGCTTCCGACATCGATCAAACCGGTTTCGCCAATGGCGCGATGGTCACCCAAGGTGATCGCAATGGAAACCCGTTCAACGCTGGCGAGCATACCAGTGATATCGACCAGACAGGTGCCTTCAACGGCGCCACTGTCTACCAGAGCGGCGTCGCGAGCATTGCCAGTGTCAATCAGCAAGGCCTGGCCAATATGACGGATGTCCTGCAGAGGGGTCAGGCACAGATAGCAACTGTCTACCAGGAGGGGCGCCGTAACCACGCCGATGTCGACCAGAAAAGCTTCAAGAACACGGCAACCATCACGCAGGATGGCCTGCGTAACAACTCCGTCTCCAAGCAAGGCGATAGCGGCCCGAACTCAAGTGGTCGTTTCAATGACTTGACCGTGACCCAGACAGGCGCCTTCAACTCGTCCATCGCCACGCAAAGCGGTAGTCACGAGAAAGCGACCGTGATCCAAATGGGCCTCGGCCATGATTCGGATGTCGAACAGAGCGGTGAATACAACGTCGCTTCCGTCAGCCAGAGCGGCATCTACCATGACTCCAGCGTGTTGCAGAGCGGAAAGTACAGCAAGGCACGTGTCATGCAGACGGGGGCTTTCAGTGACTCGGACATCGCACAATCCGGCAAGCATCAGCGAGCTCGTGTCATGCAAAGCGGCACGTCACACGATTCCGAGATCAATCAGGGGGGGGGCTACAACCGTGCCAGCGTATCTCAGTCTGACTTCCACAATGACTCAGAGATAGACCAGTATGGTTACGGTAACCGCAGCATGGTCATTCAAAGCGGCGCCTTCAATGACTCTGATATCAAGCAGGCTGGCCTGGGCAATCTAGCCGTGATTGAGCAAAGCGGTTTCAATAACGATGCCAATGTCACGCAGGTTTGGGCTGTTGATAACGAGTCCTACATTACCCAGACCGGTTACAACGACAGTGCGACCGTGCTGCAGGTAGGCGGACATAACGAATCCACCATTCTGCAGCAGGCTGGCGGCTTCATGAGTTTTGCGCCGAATACTGCCAATGTGACGCAGACTGGTTTCACCAACACTTCCACCATCACCCAGACTGGCGGTGGCAACGTGGCCAACGTGATGCAGTACTGATCATGCCCCAGCCAGGATGTCTTACAGAACCCCGCGCAAGCGGGGTTTTTCGTTTTCCCACCCAGTGGATCCATATAATGGAAGGCCGCTGACAGGGTTGTCAGCGGCCTTCCAGTACCAACCGCGAAACACCTAACGCAGCGACACGTTACTTCTTTGGCGCTGTCACGGCCCCCTCCGGGAAGGACTCGCGATAACTCTCAAGGCTTTCATCCACCATCTGGCGGCCCTTGCTGACCTGCTTGTTACCGCCGACGATCCGCGCCTTGCCCTTCTTGATCTGGCCATTGCCCTTGTCGATCAGCGCCTGGCCCTTGGCGATATTGGATTCGCCATCATTGACCAGATTCTCACCACTGACGATCTGCTTCTCACCTGCCGCGACCAGTGATTTGCCTTCTTCCCACTGATCTGCCAATTGGTCACGCACCTTGGCGACAGCCTTGGCTTCCTCAGCCTGACCGCGCATGAGATCAGCGGTTGTCGGCTGGCTGGAGCAGCCCGCGAGCAGTGCCAGACTGATGGCAGCGGCGGCAGTATTTACCCATTGTTGGCGCATGATATTTCCTTTCCAGATGCATAGCTTCCCAACCAAAGCCAAGGCTCACTCGGGAGCGCACTATGCAATACAAAAAAGGGCATGGCGCTCATTCCGCCATGCCCCATGACAATGATCGCTCGTCTCAATGTAGCCTGAGCTGCTCACGAATCAGGCGAGCCAAGGTGACATTAGCGTTGGGCGCTGTCGTGTCGATGTGGACCAGCTGACCATGCTCTTCCGGTGCGAATGGCTCGCGATTGGCCAATTGCTTGTCGAGCACCTCGAGACCTGCCTCGGACGCCTCACCACTGCGCTGGCTGCGCTTGATGATGCGCTTGCGCAGCGTCTCGTCATCGGCCTCGAAGCTGATCATCAGCACCGGCAGGCCACGGGCTTCTGCCTCATGACGCAGGCGATCACGCTGCACCTTCTTCAGGCAGGTGGCATCGATGCAGACGGGGATACCCGATTCCAGCAGCGTGGCGGACAGATGCGAGAGTCGCTCGTAGGTCGCATGGGTGGCCTGCGGCGTATAGATGCCACCATTGAGCCCGGACTCGGTATCGGCATCCGCCGCAAAGCCATACAGGCGCTTGCGCTCCACATCACTGCGAATACGCACGCCGCCCAGCTCACGCACCATCTCTTCCGTGAAGCGACTCTTGCCGCTACCGGAGACACCCACACCGATGATCATGTAAGGGAAGCGGATCTCGCTATAACGCTCCGCCAGCTCGATATAGCGCTCGTACTCGGCCAGCACATCGGCCCGATCCGCTTCACACAGGTCCGGCTGGTGATAGCGAATCATCGCCACCTTGGCCCGGATCAGTGCGCGATAAATCTTGTAGTACGGCAGCAGACGCACCAGCGAGTAATCACCGGAGAGCTCAAGATAACGGTTGAGTGCATGATGGGCAAAGGCCTGCTCATCACGCGCTTCGAGATCCATCACCAGGAAGGCCAGGTCACAACCGACATCGTTCCAGCGCAATTCTTCATTGAACTCGATGCCGTCAAACAACAGGGCACGGCCTTCATGGCGCACGGCGTTACCCAGGTGGATATCGCCGTGGGTCTCACGCACGAAACCTTCCTGCCAGCGACGCTCGAATTCGGGATTGAGGCGCTGGAAGGTCTCTTCTGTCCACTGCTTGAGCAGCGCGAGTCGCTTGATGGCCTCGGCATCATCGCCGAGGCGGGGACGAATCAGCTCGAACTCGTTGTCGATGGTACGGCTGACCATCTGCGGGCTACCCAGCTCGCTATCGCCCTGGATGCGCTCGGCCTGCTCGTGGAAGGCCACCAGCTGGTCGACCAGATCATCCAGCAATTCCAGCGACAGCTCGCCACTGGCCTGCAGGGCGCTGAACAGATGGCGATTGGAGAACTGGCGCATCTTGACCGCGTACTCGAAGACAGCACTGTCGTCTCCGATGCGCGGAGCCTCGGGCGTGCCCGAGATCGCCACGGTATCCAGATACAGCGTCGGTGCCAGACGGCGGTTGAGGCGCACTTCCTGTTCGCACAGGATCTTGCGGCGCTCTAGGGTCGAGAAATCCAGGAAGCTGCCGAAATCCAGCGGCTTCTTGATCTTGTAGGCGTAGTCGCCGGTCAGCACGATCCACGAGATATGCGTCTCGTGCACTTCGATATCCTTCACGGGGTGATCGAAGCAATCGGCTGTGTGAAGGGCTCGAATCAAGGCCTGGCTCAAGGTCGTCTCCGCTAGGGCAAGCTGGCTATAAGGTCATTAGCGCAATCGCTATCGTTGGCGACAAGTGTACCGGATGGCAGCCCGCCCGGCAGCCTGCCGAGCGGGTTCCTGTCTGCGTTGGCCAACCCGCGGACTCAGGTACTGTCTTGCGTCGCACTCAGTTCGATGCGGACATCTGCGCAAAGACCCGCTCAGCCGCATCCAGCGTGGCCTGGATATCCGCATCGGTGTGCGCCGCGGACATGAAGCCGGCTTCATAGGCGGACGGCGCCAGGTAGACGCCTTCGGCGAGCATCGCGTTGAAGAAGGTCACGAAATCCTGCTGACGGCAGCGCGTGGCGGAGGCGAAATTGCTGACTTCTGCGTCATCGGTGAAGAAGACACCGAACATGCCACCGGCATGCTGGGTGATAAGACGGATGCCTGCCGCCTTGGCACGGCTTTCCAGGCCTTCACACAGCATCTCGACCTTGCGCGCAAGCTCGGCGTGGAAGCCGGGCGCCTTGAGCTTGCGCAGCAGCGCGACGCCAGCGGCCATCGCCAGCGGATTGCCTGCCAGCGTCCCCGCCTGATAGACCGGCCCCAGCGGCGAGAGGTGGTGCATGATCTCGCGCTTGCCGCCGAAGGCACCTACCGGCATGCCGCCGCCGACGATCTTGCCCAGGCAGGTCAGGTCCGGCGTGATGTCGTAATGCGCCTGAGCGCCGCCCAGGGCGACACGGAAGCCTGTCATCACCTCATCGAGGATCAGCACGCTGCCGTGGGCATCGCACACTTCACGCAGGCTTTCCAGGAAGCCCGGAACCGGCGGAATGCAGTTCATGTTGCCGGCGACCGGCTCGACGATGATGCAGGCGATCTCGTCACCCAGCTCGGCGAAGCAACGACGCACGCCCTCGGCGTCGTTGTAGTCCAGTGTGATGGTGTGCTCGGCCAGCGACGCCGGCACGCCCGGGGAGCTGGGCTCGCCATGGGTCAGCGCGCCGGAGCCGGCCTTGACCAGCAGCGAGTCGGAGTGCCCGTGATAGTTACCCTCGAACTTGACGATCTTGTCACGACCGGTGAAACCACGCGCCAGGCGAATCGCCGACATGGTGGCTTCGGTGCCGGAGTTGGTCATGCGCACCATGTCGAGGCTCGGCAGCATCTCGCAGATCAGCTCGGCCATCTCGGACTCGATCTCGGTGGGCGCGCCGAAGGACAGGCCACTCTCGAGACGCTCGCGCACGGCGCTGAGCACATCTTCATCGGCGTGCCCGGTGATCATCGGCCCCCAGGAGCCGACGTAATCGATATAGCGCGTATTTTCCACATCGAACAGATACGCGCCCTTGGCATGGTCAATGAACACCGGCGGACGATGCAGTCCCTTGAAGGCGCGGACCGGCGAGTTGACGCCACCGGGAATATGACGGCTGGCGCGTTCGAACTGGGCAGCGGACGTGGTCATGACATACCTCTTGATAAGCGGCGGGCGGCTCATCGGCCGCGAAAATGGAGAAAAGGGGATCAGACATAAAGACGCTGTGGATAACGTAAATGCAGCTTGTCCACAACCGATGAAACGGCCCGATAGCCTCGGGGCGGCAAGGGGGTGTGGATAACCCGAATGCCGTCGATGGCGACAGCTTAACGCGACTCACGGGTGAGTTGCAGCCGCGCGAGCGCAAGGGGTGCCGGCGTCGAAAAGGGCATTAGCGCTATCGCCAGGGCAGATATTGGGCCTCGGGCAACGCACCTTTCCGCCCACGCTGCTGGCCATCTACGAGACTCTGCCAGGTGGCCTGCTGGGCAGCCTGCCACGCCGATGGCAATGTCATGCCGCGTGCCAGACGCACCGCCAGGTGCGAGGCCAGCGTGCAGCCGCTGCCATGGAAGCTGCCAGGCAGTCGCGGGCAGTCCAGTGCGAGCGTGGCATGATCTCGGCGATACAGACGATGGATCACCGACGGCTCAGCCAGCGAATCAGCGCCATTTCCCAGCGGGTCAGCATCGCGCTCGACAGGATCAGTACCGGTGACCAGCACGGCTCCGGCGCCTGCCGCCAGCAGATGCTCGGCGAGTTGGCCGTCGCCCATCTCCGTAGGGCAGGCCGCCAGCCACGCAAGCTCCGCGCGGTTGGGCGTGAGCACATCCACGTGCGGCAGCAAGCTCTCACGCGCCTGATGGATCAGCGACTCGGTGGAAAGCTCCAGCCCGCCGCCCGCTTTCAACACCGGGTCCCATACCACGGGCAGCCCCGGCCAGCGCTGCTGGAGTTCCTTGATCAGCGTCACGCACGCCGTGAGCGCCGCTTCGCTGGCGAGCAGACCGATCTTGAGCGCGCCTGGACGGAAGTCCTCACACAGGGTGCGGGCCATGGCGAGCATCGACTCGCCCGATTGCGGGATCACCGCCTGTACATTGCAGGAGTTCTGCACCGTCAGTGCTGTCGGCACCGTCAGCGCCCAGCCGCCACCGGCACGGATCGCCTCGCTGTCGGCGACCAGCCCCGCGCCGCCGCTGGGATCATGCCCCGCCAATACCAGCACGTAGGGCAGTTGCGCTGAGCACTCGGTCATGGCTGAACCATCCCTCAGAACGGTTTGACGATGACGCAGATGACGATCACCACCAGCATCAGTACCGGCACTTCATTGAAGAAGCGGAAGTAGCGCGAGGTTCTCTTGCAGGTATCGGCGGCGAACTGCTTCAGATACAGGCCACAGGCATGGTGATAGCCGACCAGCAGCACGACCATGGTCAGCTTGAGGTGCATCCAGCCCATGCTCATGAAGCTCGGCACCAGCGCCAGCAGCCAGATCCCCAGCACCAGGGTCGCGATCATCGACGGCATCATGATGCCGCGATAGAGCTTGCGCTCCATGGTCTTGAAGTACTCGATGGCCTTGTGGTCGCCGGCATCACGCGCCTGGGCGTGATAGACGTAGAGGCGCGGCAGATAGAAGAGGGCAGCAAACCAGCACACTACGGCAATCAGATGGAAAGCCTTGATCCACAGATACATGAGGGAGCTCCGTCAGTCAGAGTCAGGAAGGTCAGGAAGTGGACGCACGGATGATGCAATCGGATCGCCACGATGGCATGTGACACCGCCAAGGCCCATGCGGTATGCGGTCGCGGCCAGGCGCACGCAGAGCGAATTCGCGCCGAGTAGACAGCTGCCGCGGCACGCGTCAGGGCGTATAGCGATAGTAACTCTCTATTGCATCCCGCGTGATGATACCTGAAATCTTGCGAATCATCGGTGCGGTAGTGTGCTCGACATAGAGGGCATCGATATCGCTGGGCAGCAGCCGCTCATAGGCCTCGGACAAGGTAGCCTGCAGGTGGATGGGCGCGAGATCCAGACGCTGAGCGGGGATCTCGAGCAGGTCGAGCTCTTCCTGCTCCCGCCAGTGCTCATCCATCAGTACACGCACCAGATCCGCCGCCGGCAGCGCGACCATCGGCTTTTCCGGCGTCGAGCGCGTGACCACCAGCCAGACCGGCTTGCTGTCGAGCAGGGCGCGAGCGCGTTCACGCGTGATGCGGCGCGGTACGCTGACCAGCGAGCGCTCCATCACCGCAGGCACCGCCACCCGCGACAGCGCCTGCATCAATGGCTGCTGGAGCGGATGCAGTCCCTGCGACGTCAGCGTCGAGATGAAGAAGCCTTGGCAGTGACACAGCTGGCGACAGGTCAGGCCTGCCACCACCACCGCCAGCATGCCGGGCAGGATGATATTCGGCGAATGCGTCAATTCGAGCAGTGCCATCAGGGCGGCCAGTGGCGCCTGAAGCACCGCCCCCATCATCGCCGCCATGCCGAGCAGGGCGTAAAGCGCGATGTCCGAGGCCTGGTCCGGCAACAGCCAGCCGCCCAGCATGCCCATCAATGCCCCGGCCGCGGCGCCCGCCACCACCACCGGGCCGATGATGCCGATCGGCACGCCACAGGCCACACACAGGGCCGACAGCACCAGCTTGCCAACCACCAGTGCCAACAGGATATCCAGCGCCAGCTGGCCGTCGAGCAACTGAGCCAGACTGTCATAGCCGATGCCTTGCACCTGGGGATACCACCACGCCACAACGGCCGTCGAGACCCCGACCAGCGCCATGCGCATCCCCCATGACAGGTGCGCCACGCGTGCCTGCTGACGCGCCAGATGCACGAAGCCCCCCGCCAGCAGGCCGATGACCAGCGCCGTGAAGATGACCCAGGGCAGGTCGAGCAGGGAATGCAGCAGCAGAGACGGCACCACGAAGGCCGGTGCCGAGCCGTAGACCATCTGCGTGACCACCGCGCCGGTGGTCGAGGCCAGAATCACCGGCATGAATCCCATCAGGGTGTACTCCATCATCACCACTTCCATGGCGAAGATGACCCCGGCGATCGGCGTATTGAAGGAGGCGGAGATGCCCGCCGCCGTGCCGCAGGCGACCAGCACGCGCAGACTGTTGTTGGGCAGCTTGAGGCGCTCGCCGATCCAGCTCGAGGCACCGGCACCCAGGTGGATCGCCGGGCCTTCACGCCCCGCCGACAGGCCGCCGAGCACGCTCGCGACCCCGACCACGACCTGATTGAGCCAGGCACGCAGCGGCATCTTGCCCTGATGGTAGGTCAAACGCTCGATGACATGACCGATGCCCAGCTTGCGCTGCGCCGGATGCTGTCGCCCCAGCACGATGCCGATCACCAGCACCGCCAGCAGCGGCAGCGAGGCGCGCACCCAGGGGGCAAGTCCCTCGAAGTTCTCCGGGTTGTCATCGGGCATGAAGCCCAGAGCACCGGCACTCAACAGCAGGCGGAAACCGACCATCAATGAGCCGGTCAGCAGCCCTGCCACCAGCCCCAGCAGACACAGTTGCGGGAGTGCATCGACCGCCGCCAGCTTGCGCCGAAAATTGTCGAGACTGGGACGAGGCAGATGCGGACGCGTCAGGGGTGACACTCACGACTCCTTGAAGGCACTGGCAATGACAGAGGACATCCATGTCGGCAGCGCATTACTGCCCGCCTGACACCTGTGTATCATATCGATTGCGAACCGTCGCGACCGTGCGCAATCCGACAAGCTCGGCACAGCATGGCGCAACGCCTGTCTCGCGCACAGGCCACCAAAGGTCGCAGCAGCAGATCGGACACAAGATTACATCTCGCATCAACAGGACACCGCCCGAAGGCGGGGAGGCAGCATGATCAAGGTAGGTATCGTCGGCGGCACCGGTTACACCGGAGTGGAACTCCTCAGGCTCCTGGCCAGCCATCCGCAGGTGGAAGTGACCGTGATCACCTCGCGAAGCGAGAAGGGCGTGCGTGTCGACGAGATGTACCCCAATCTGCGCGGCCACTACGACACTCTCGCATTCAGCGAGCCGGATGCCGACGTGCTGGCCGCCTGTGACGCCGTATTCTTCGCCACGCCTCACGGTGTCGCTCACGCCTTGGCTGGCGATCTGCTGGCACGCGGCACGCGGGTCATCGACCTGTCCGCGGACTTCCGCATCAAGGACGCCGACGTCTGGGCCGAGTGGTATGGCCAGCCGCATGGCGCGCCGGAGCTGCTCGGCGAAGCCGTCTATGGCCTGCCGGAAGTCAATCGCGATGCCATCCGCGAAGCGCGCCTGATCGCGGTGCCGGGCTGCTACCCGACCTCCGTACAGCTGGGACTGATCCCGCTGCTGGAAGCCGGCCTGATCGAGACCGACAACATCATCGCCGACTGCAAGTCCGCCGTCTCCGGCGCGGGTCGCGGTGCCAAGGTCGGCTCTCTGCTGTGTGAAGCCGGCGAGTCCATGAAGGCCTACGGCGCCTCCGGCCACCGTCATCTGCCGGAAATCACCCAGGGGCTGGACCTGGCAGCCGGCAGCGCGGTCGGTCTGACCTTCGTCCCGCACCTGACGCCGATGATTCGCGGCATCCACTCCACCCTCTATCCGCGTCTGAGCGGCTTCAGCGGCACGCTGGAAGATCTGCAGACGCTGTTCGAACAGCGCTACGCCGACCACCCCGCCGTCGATGTCATGCCGCTGGGCAGCCATCCGGAGACGCGCAGTGTGCGGGGCACCAACCTGTGCCGCATCGCCCTGCATCGTCCGGGCAACGGCGACACCCTGGTGGTGCTGTCGGTGATCGACAACCTGGTCAAGGGCGCGTCAGGCCAGGCCATCCAGAACCTCAATCTGATGTTCGGTCTCGATGAGATGATGGGGGTCGGTGCGCCGGCGATGATGCCCTGAACCGCCAGCGTACGCCCGCAAGGCAGCACGTCAGACAAAGTTGACCCTTTTGCTCGGATATAGGGATAATAGGCGTCATTCTGTTCTCTATACCGTGCCGGGCGCTATCTTCAGCGTCCGGCCTCCGACTCCTTCCAGGAGGCCCGCATGAGCGAAGCACAAAGCTTCATCCCCACGCCGTTGTACCTGTCCGAGCGCGCCAGTGCCCGGATTGCAGCGCTGCGCGCGGAAGAAGCCAACCCGGAGCTGCGTCTCAGGGTCTACGTCACTGGCGGCGGCTGTTCCGGCTTCCAGTACGGTTTCGATATCGCCACCGATCTGGCCGATGACGACACCGTGGTCGAGCTGGGCGAAGCCGCCATCGTGATCGACCCGCTGTCCTATCAGTATCTGGTCGGCTCGACGATCGACTATGAGGAAGGTCTGGCAGGCGCCCGCTTCATGATCCAGAACCCCAATGCCACCAGCACCTGTGGCTGCGGATCTTCTTTCATGGTCTGATCATTGAGGATCTAATCGTGAGGGTCTGACAGCCCCGCGCACGACATTGACGCCTTGCTGAGGCCTGATCGCCCCCTACCGGTTCCCGGTAGGGGCGATTTTTTTTCGTCATCTCAGTGGCTTGCCAGCTTCCCTTCGCGGTATGGCAGAGGCGGGAGACTTGACGGGGTCCGGTGCGCTCGTCAATCTAAAAACGCTATACATCCTAAAATCTAAATATAAAGAGGAATGTAAAATGCGCAGTTCTCACCTGCTGGCCTCCCTCTCTGGCCTTGCGGCCGCCACCTTCATGGCCAGCGCTGCCCATGCCGTCACCCTCAAGGCGGCGACCGACCCGAGCTTCGTGCCCTTCGAGATGCTCGATCAGGAAAGCGGCGAGATGGTCGGCTTCGATATCGACATCCTCAATGCCATCGGCGAGCGCGCCGGCTTCGATATCGATCTCAAGACCATGGACTTCAATGGCATCATCCCGGCCGTGCAGACCGGTAGCGTCGATGTCGCCATCGCCGGCATCACCATCACCGAAGCACGCGAGAAGATCGTCGACTTCACCGATCCCTACTATGACTCCGGCCTGCAGATTCTGACCTCGGCCAACAACGGCGACATCGAGGACATCGAGGGCCTGGAAGGCAAGAAGGTCGGTACCAAGATCGGATCCACCAGTTACGACTATCTCACCGCCAACCTCGGTGACTCCACCATCACGCCTTATCCGGGCAGCGCCGACATGTACATGGCCCTGATGTCCGGCAGCGTCGATGCCGTCTTCTACGATGCCCCCAACGTCGGCTACTTCGCCAAGACCAAGGGCAATGGACGCGTCAAGACGGTGGGGCCGCTCTATGAAGGCCAGCAATACGGCATCGCCTTCACCGAAGGCAGCGAGTGGACCGAGGCCGCCAACAAGGCGCTGGCCGAGATGAAGTCCGATGGCAGCTATGCCGAGATCTACCAGAAGTGGTTCGGCGCCATGCCCGACGACAGCCAGTAAGCCGCTCGCGCTCGACTCGCCTCGGACGCCCCACGTCGCGTAGCGCAGAACATAGTGCAGATCATCATCACGACATTTCGGCAGCGACAGCCTGCCGGAATGTCGGTCGTCTCGAACCTCCGGCCCACCCAGCGGCGCATGAGAGGTTCGTGCCAAGGAGCCCCCCGTGGACGTTCAGTTCCAGTTTGATTGGCAGGCCGCACTCAATTCGGTGCCCTACCTGCTCGAGGGCATTCCCTGGACCCTCGCCATTTCCTTCGGTGGCCTCGCCATCGGCTTCATCCTCGGCATTCTGTTCGGACTGCTGAGCCTGTCCCCCAGCCGCATCCTGCGCTGGGTCGCCACCGCCTATATCGAGATCTTCCGTGGCACCCCGGTGCTCGTGCAGGTGCTGTTCATCTTCTATGGCCTGCCACAGATCATCGGTGGTCCCATCGATGCCCTGACCGCCGGCATCGCCGCGATCGCCTTGAACTCGGCGGCCTATATCTCGGAAATCGTGCGCGGTGGCGTGCAATCCATCGCCCGTGGCCAGCGGGAAGCCGGCCTGTCACTCGGCCTTTCCATCCCGCAGACCTTCCGCTATGTCATCTGGCCTCAGGCGCTGCGCCGCATGATTCCCGCGCTGGGCAACCAGGGCATCGTCTCGATCAAGGACACCTCGCTGTTCTCGGTGATCGGCGTCGGTGAGCTGGTGCGTCAGGGGCAGATTCATATCGCCACGACCTTCAATGCGCTGGAAACCTACTTCATGGTCGCGCTGCTGTATCTGGTGATCACCCTCAGCCTGTCATTTGGCTTGCGGATGCTCGAGCGCCGCGGGTTGGTGGGCCAATGATGTCTCTCTGCCCCCCAAACGTGACGGATATCGCCGCGCCATCTCTCCTTCTGCCTGATCTCATTTCTCTGACGACCTTCCGGCATGCAGCGCCGGTTCGGAGCGCCCCATGACTGCCATCGTGAAGATGCACAAGCTCAACAAGCATTTCGGCAGCCTGCATGTCCTCAAGGACATCGAGCTCGAGGTCGCCCAGGGGGAGGTGGTGGTGATCATCGGGGCCAGTGGCTCCGGCAAGTCGACACTGATTCGCTGCGTGAACGGCCTGGAGGAATTTCAGGACGGCAACATCGAGGTGGATGGGCACTCGCTGATCCCCCATGGCAAGAGCCACAGGGCGCTCAAGGCGATACGCACCGAAGTCGGCATGGTCTTCCAGCAGTTCAACCTCTTCCCGCACATGAGCGTGCGTGACAACGTCAGTCTGGCCCCCATCAAGGTCCGCGGTACCTCACGCCCGGCGGCCGAGCAGCAAGCCGATACGCTGCTCGAGCGGGTCAATATCCTCGAGCAGGCCGACAAGTACCCGGGGCAACTCTCCGGTGGCCAGCAGCAACGCGTGGCCATTGCCCGCTCACTGGCGATGGAACCGCGCCTGATGCTGTTCGATGAGCCCACCTCGGCACTGGACCCGGAAATGATCGGCGAGGTGCTCGATGTCATGCGCAAGCTGGCCCGCGAAGGCATGACGATGATGATCGTCACCCATGAAATGAGTTTTGCCCGTGAAGTGGCAGACCGGGTGGTGTTCATCCATCAGGGCAGTATCGTCGAGGAAGGCACGCCAGAGCAGGTCTTCGATACGCCGCAACATCCACGCACCCAGAGCTTCCTGGCCCGCGTACTATCCCACTGAGCGTCTTCCACAAGGCTCGCTGAACCACTGTCCGGACACGCCTTGAGCACGTGATGTCCCACCCGCTGCACGCATGGCAGCGGGTATGCCCCGACCGTCAGGTCGGGGCATTTTTTTGTCCTCAGAGAGGCTTGCGAGCCCTGCGAATCGCCAAACGATGAAAAATCTTCTCCCTCCACGCCATCCGTCGGCATTTCGAGAAGAAAAAAACGAATTTTTTTGGCCCCGGCCACCCCCTTGCCAAGTCACGCAAACACGCCTCGACGCTCGAAGAAATGATACTTTCCCCGCCTGGCAGCCCTCACTCAAGCGTCGCTTTAGCGTGTGAAAAGCAGGGATAAATCAGGGGCCTAGCCGGAAAACCACACGAGGATAACGTGCACCGTGAGCCGCCGGGACAGCGTTCAGGCAATCTCAGCGGCCGATACGGGCAAAACAAGCGAAAAAGTATCCACAGGCTGGGACGCATCGCGTCATTGGCACCACTGACGAGGCCTGTAGGCATTCACGCACCACTTATCCCATGACTGTCTACAGCTTTGGCCAGCGCAGGAAATCGACATTTGCCTCTGTGGACATTTTCCGGCATTATCCGCGGCCTTCTTGCCGTCAGGCCATGCAGCACTAGGGTTGTGGGTAACAACGCCACTTGTGCACAGCAGGGCAGAAAAGTCGGGTACCAGCTCGGTATGAATCAGGGGATAATCGGGGATGTGGACAAGGGCGCATTTCATCCACAGGAAGCGACCAGTGACGTCCTCAAGTACTTCGCATTTTCTCCCCAACTATATCAACATCGTAACCTTTTGATTTGTAACGGATAAAGTCGATTTCCCACTGATTTTGTCCACAACAGTAGTTACAACATCAACAAAACCCCTTTTTCTTTTCTTTATATAATCTTGTTATCCGGAAACCCGAAGGACGGACCGAGACCTCACGATCGACCTGACGTGAACCCACCGAACCCGAAGTGTTCGGGATAACGAACGGCTGTCTGGTCAGGACATCCCTCGCCGGAAAATCAACGTGTCGTATCCGCAAGACTCGTGAATCGTCACGGCGTGGATTGATGCCTGAGTAGAAACAACCCGGGCATTCATTCATGGCCTGCCAGGGCACGGCGCTGTGGAAAACTCCTGACGCTTACCCACAGGCGGTTTATACTGTGCGGCCCGGACGTCATCCTGCTGGCTTGCAAGCTCCCTCACCGGTCGAGCACATGCCTTCGGCGACGGACATCATTCGCCATGCCGTCTGGCAGTCCTTGATTCATCCAGGCATCGATTCATCGCCCTGCCTGGCCGATTTGCCTGCTTCGCCAACCAGCGAACAGCGCTTCATCCAAGTTTCGTGATACCCCGAGGTGCCAACGTGGATTACCCGAACCGCTTTGACGTGATCGTCATCGGCGGCGGTCATGCCGGTACGGAAGCCGCACTGGCTGCTGCCCGCATGGGCCGTCAGACCCTGCTGCTGACCCATAACATCGAGACGCTGGGCCAGATGTCCTGCAATCCCGCCATTGGCGGGATCGGCAAGAGCCATCTGGTCAAGGAAATCGATGCGCTGGGCGGTGCCATGGGCCTGGCCACCGACATGGCGGGTATCCAGTTCCGTACTCTGAATGCCCGCAAGGGGCCGGCAGTGCGTGCCACTCGCGCCCAGGCTGACCGGGCGCTGTACAAGGCCGCGATCCGCAACGTGCTGGAAAACCAGCCGAACCTGACGCTGTTCCAGCAGGGTGCGGAAGACCTGATCGTCGACGGCGAGACCGTGCGGGGCGTCGTCACCCAGACCGGGATCCGCTTCCACGCCACCACGGTGGTGCTGGCGACCGGGACCTTCCTCGGCGGCGTGATTCACATCGGCCTGGACAACCATGCCGGTGGCCGTGCCGGTGATCCGCCCGCCAATGGCCTGGCCTCACGTCTGCGTGAACTGCCGTTCCGGGTCGATCGCCTCAAGACAGGCACCCCGCCGCGCATCGATGCCAAGAGCGTCGACTTCAGCAAGATGGAAGCCCAGCCGGGTGATACGCCGCGTCCGGTGATGTCTTACATGGGCAGCCGTGAGATGCAGCCGGAGCAGGTCAACTGCTACATCACGCACACCAACGAGCGCACTCACGAGATCATCTTCGCCAATCTCGGCCGCTCGCCGATGTACTCCGGCGTCATCGATGGCATCGGGCCGCGTTACTGCCCGTCCATCGAGGACAAGGTGCATCGCTTCGCCGACAAGAACAGCCACCAGGTCTTCATCGAGCCGGAAGGCCTGAATACCCATGAGCTGTATCCCAACGGCATCTCCACCTCGCTGCCCTTCGATACGCAGCTCGAGGTGGTGCGCTCGATCCGTGGCATGGAGAACGCGCATATCACGCGTCCCGGCTACGCCATCGAGTACGATTTCTTCAATCCCCAGGACCTGCATCACTCCCTGGAGACCCGTTTCATCAAGAACCTCTACTTCGCCGGTCAGATCAATGGCACCACCGGCTATGAAGAAGCCGGTGCCCAGGGGCTGCTGGCGGGCGTCAATGCCGCCTTGCGCGCCACTGACGACGAGTCCTGGCACCCGCTGCGTGACGAGGCCTATACCGGTGTGATGGTCGATGACCTGATCACCCTCGGCACGCGCGAGCCGTACCGCATGTTCACCTCGCGTGCCGAATATCGCCTGTTGCTGCGTGAGGACAATGCTGATCTGCGTCTGACCGCCAAGGGGCGCGAGCTGGGCCTGATCGATGACGCCCGCTGGGAAGCCTTCGATCGCAAGCGTGAAGCCATCGCCCGCGAGACCGCGCGTCTCGAGAGCACCTGGCTGACGCCGAAGAGCCCGGAGCTGGCCCCGTTGAGCGACAAGCTCAGCTCGCCGCTCAAGCGCGAAGCCAGCCTGATGGAGCTGCTCAAGCGTCCGGAGCTCGAGTATCCGGATGTGGCAGGCCTGAAAGGGGAAGGGGTCGACGACTGGCGCATCGCCGAACAGGTGCAGATCACTGCCAAGTACGCAGGCTATATCCAGCGTCAGCAGGAGGAGATCGACCGCCTGCGCCGTCACGAGCACACCGAACTGCCGACCAGCCTCGACTATGATTCCGTCGATGGTCTCTCCAACGAGATCAAGCAGAAGCTCAACGAAGCGCGCCCGGCGACGCTGGCCCAGGCCGGTCGCATTTCCGGTGTCACGCCGGCAGCCGTCTCCATCCTGTTGATTCACTTGAAGAAGCGTCAGCTGATCAAGGCGGAGACACCCGCAGATGCCGCAACGACTGACACGGGAGTCGCGCAATGAGCCAGACGCTCAACGAGACCCAGCGTGAACGTTGCGCTCAGCTGCTCAGTCGCGGTGCCAGCGCCATGGGAGTGGCGCTGAGCGAGGAACAGCACGCCCAGCTGATGACGTTGCTGGTGCTGTTGCACAAGTGGAATCGCGCCTATAACCTCACCGCGGTACGTGAGCCGGAGGCGATGGTGACTCGCCATCTGCTCGACAGCCTCAGTGTGCTGCCTTATATCAATGGGCCACGTCTTCTGGATGTCGGCGCCGGCCCGGGCCTGCCCAGCATCGTGATCGCGATCATGCGTCCCGACATCGCCGTCGTGCCGCTGGATTCGAATGGCAAGAAGGTGCGCTTCCAGATTCAGGCCGGCCACGAACTGGGCCTCAAGAATCTGAGCCCGACCCAGGTCCGTATCGAAGCCTATGATGGCGCGCCGTTCGAGCAGATCATCTCGCGTGCCTTCGCCGATACCGATGCCTTCGTCAATCTGTCGGCGGCCGTGCTCGCCGAGGGCGGCGAATGGCTGGCCATGAAAGGGCGCATCCCCAGTGATGAGATTGCCCGCCTGCCGATGGGTGTCTCGCTGGTCGAGACATTGGTGCTGGAAGTGCCGGGCGAGGAAGGGGAGCGTCACCTTCTGCGCCTCAAGCGCGACTGATAAAGCGCCTCAAGGTGTGCGCAGGGATTGTGCCGGGCGCAAAAGGCAGGCAGCCTGATGTTTTCACGAGGGCAGATCATTGATCTGTCCTCGTGAGCATGTGGCTGGTGCCAATGGCCCCGCTTCTCAAGGAACCAAGGAAGTCGCTCGTGACCAAGATCATCGCGCTGACCAACCAGAAGGGTGGCGTCGGCAAGACCACCACTGCCGTCAATCTGGCGGCGTCGCTGGCGGCACTCGATCGCCGCGTTCTGCTGATCGATCTCGACCCGCAGGGCCATGCCACCATGGGCAGCGGCATCGACAAGCACGACCTCGAAGGCAGCGTGCTAGATGTGCTGCTGGGTGAGCTGCGTGCCAGTGACGTGATTCTCGATTGTCCCGATGCCGGCTACGCCCTGTTGCCCGGCAATGGCGACCTTACCGCCGCCGAGGTCGATCTTCTCGGTGTCGAGGGGCGTGAGCGCCGCCTCACGGAAGCTCTGGCGCCGATCGCCGCGGAATATGACGTGGTACTGATCGACTGCCCGCCCTCGCTCAACATGTTGACCGTCAATGCCCTGACCGCCGCCCATGGCGTGCTGATCCCGCTGCAGTGCGAGTTCTATGCACTGGAAGGTCTGTCAGCACTGCTCGATACCGTCGAGCAGATTCAAGGCAACGTGAATCCGGCCCTCGACGTGTTCGGGATCGTGCGCACCATGTACGACGCTCGCAACAGTCTGACCCGCGATGTCAGCAAGCAACTTTCCGATTACTTTGGCGATACCCTGATCAAGGCGACCATTCCGCGCAACGTGCGGGTGGCAGAAGCGCCGAGCCACGGCCTGCCGGTGACCAAGTATGCGCGTCTGTCGCGTGGCAGCCAGGCCTATCGGGTGCTCGCCAAGGAATTGATTCGTCGTCTCTCGCTGTAACTTCACCGAGGAAGGTCCATGACGCGTAAGCGTGCCCTGGGAAGGGGCCTGGATGCCCTGATTGGCGCCGGAAACCGCCGCCGCCATGTCGAAGCCGATATAGAAGCTGTCGATGGCGACGCCATCGATGCGTCACCGGATGCCGCGCTGGCCGCGAATCCGGCCGCTGCCACGGCGGAATTGCCCAGCGAGCGCCTCGAGCGCCTGCCGCTCGGGCAGCTGCAGCGTGGCAAGTATCAGCCACGGCGTGACATTCAGCCGGAAGCGCTCGAGGAGCTGGCGGATTCCATCCGGGCTCAAGGCGTGATGCAGCCCATCGTGGTGCGACCGGTGGGGGAGGGGCGCTACGAGATCATCGCTGGCGAGCGCCGCTGGCGTGCCTCGCAGCTGGCGGAGCTGGATACCATTCCTGCCGTCGTCCGCGAAGGTATCAGCGATGAGATCGCGCTTGCGCTGGCATTGATCGAGAACATCCAGCGCGAGAACCTCAATCCGGTCGAGGAAGCCCTGGCGCTCAAGCGTCTGCTCGAGGAATTCGAGCTGACCCAGCAGCAGGTGGGCGACGCCGTCGGGCGTTCACGCGCCCAGGTCACCAACCTGCTGCGGCTGCTGACGCTGGAACAGGAAGTGCAGACCCTGCTGGAGCGCGGTGAGCTCGACATGGGGCACGCGCGTGCCCTGATCGGCCTGACTCCGGCACGCCAGCGCAAGCTGGCCCATGAAGTGGTAGAACGCGAGTTGACCGTGCGCCAGACCGAAGCGCTGGTGAAAAGCGTGCAGAAGGGTGAACAGCCCAAGCCGGCGCCGGCACGACCGGACGCCGATATCCAGCGTCTGGAAACGCGTCTCTCGGAGCAACTGGGCGCCGCCGTCAACATCCGTCACGGCAAGAGCGGCAAGGGCAAGGTCACCATCTCTTACACCAGTCTGGATGAGCTGGACGGCATTCTCGGCCATATCCACTAGTGAGTGAGCAGGGGGAGCTGACCTCGCGTCACACCCCCCCTGGCGGCAATTTTCCGCATGACGGATCACGATCTTCTTTCGCGCCCCTGTGACTCATTGTCGCAGGGGCGCGAAATGCATCTGACGTTCAAGATATTGAAGGATGTTGCTGACGTCAGGTTGTGATTCATGCAACCCTGTGTCGCTCGCACCGCAAGCGACTGTCAACGTAAGCAAACTGTCATCGCTTTCCCGCAAGATAGTGAGGCTTTGGTCGTAAGCTTGCGAAAGATCAAGGAATTTAGCTTGTCGTTTGGTTGATGGCGGTGAAGCGCTCCCCTATAATCCGGCGAGTTTGCTCCCGGGCTGTGTCCAGCGCAGCGCCAGAAATGGCGAAGGCCATCATTGCGAGACACAGGTCCAAGATGCACAAGACGACACCCGCTGCTCTACAACGCCCTCAGGTGGCTCGATTGCTCTGGGGCCAGGCGCTGGTCATCGTGATTGCCGTCTTGCTGGCGGGAGTGATGAAAGGCAGTGGTGCGGCGCTTTCCGCGCTGTGTGGTGGGCTGGTCTGCCTGCTGCCCAATCTGTTTTTCGCCTGGCGTTCACTGCGTGTGACCGGTGCACGCTACGCCCAGGCAATGGTCAAGGCCTTCTATCAGGCCGAGGCCGGTAAGTTCGGTTTGACGGCCGTATTGTTTGCATTCTTCTTCATTGCAGTGCCGCCCTCAAACCCCGCTTTATTTTTTTGCGCTTACGTGGCGGCAATGGCGGTTCACTGGCTGGGCCCCTGGCTGGTGAAGCGAACACCGTACACACGAACCTGAGGCAGAGTCATGGCAGGCACCAACCCGAGTCCCTCCGAATATATTCAGCACCACCTGCAGAATCTGACGTACGGCAACCACCCGGAACACGGATGGTCACTGGCGCACAGCGCTCAGGAAGCGGCCGACATGGGATTCTGGGCCATCCACCTGGACACCATGGGCTGGTCCATCGGTCTGGGCCTGATCTTCCTGTGCCTGTTCCGCAAGGTCGCCAAGTCCGCCACCACTGGCGTTCCCGGCGGTCTGCAGAACTTCGTCGAATTGATGGTCGAGTTCGTCGATCAGTCCGTGCGTGAGACCTTCCACGGCCGTTCACGCCTGATCGCACCGCTGTCACTGACGATCTTCTGCTGGATCTTCCTGATGAACCTGATGGACTTGATCCCCGTCGACTGGCTGCCTGGCGTTGCTGCCAAGGTCGGTGAGATGTTCGGCGCCGATCCGGCTCACGTGTTCTTCAAGGTGGTGCCGTCCACTGACATCAATGCCACGCTGGGCATGTCACTGTCCGTGTTCGCGCTGATCATCTTCTATTCCATTCGCGTCAAGGGCCTCAAGGGCTTCCTGGCCGAACTGACGCTGCACCCGTTCAACACCCCGAACAAGCTGGCACAGATCGCGCTGATTCCGGTCAACTTCCTGCTTGAGTTCGTGACGCTGGTCGCCAAGCCGATCTCTCTGGCGCTGCGTCTGTTCGGTAACATGTATGCAGGCGAGCTGATCTTCATCCTGATCTCGCTGGTCGGTATCTGGCAGCTGCCCCTGCACTTCCCGTGGGCGGTCTTCCATATCCTGGTCATCACCCTGCAGGCATTCATCTTCATGATGCTGACCATCGTCTACCTGAGCATGGCCAGCGAAGACCACTGATGCAATTCGCCCCACGCCATCCGTGGTGTGGGGCAAGATTTCCGAGCTCTGCTCACACCCTCAACCCTTGACGTAAACTTGACTAAAACTGGAGTTCCACAATGGAAGCACAAGTTCTTGGCATGACCGCTATCGCCGTCTCCCTGCTGATCGGCCTGGGCGCCCTGGGCACCGCCATCGGTTTCGGTATCCTGGGTGGCAAGTTCCTGGAAGGCGCAGCGCGTCAGCCGGAAATGATCCCGCAGCTGCAGGTCAAGATGTTCATCGTCGCTGGTCTGCTGGATGCCGTGACCATGATCGGTGTTGGTATCGCGCTGTTCTTCACCTTCGCCAACCCGTTTGTCGGTTAAACATCGGCTGGCCTCCGGCCTACCGTGTTTTTGACCCAACAATCGTGAAGCGAGAGGTGCTGGCGTGAATCTGAACTTAACCCTGATTGGTCAGGCCATCGCCTTTGCGGTCTTCGTTTATTTCTGCATGAAGTATGTCTGGCCGCCGGTCACACAGGCTCTGGCAGAACGTCAGAAGAAGATTGCAGATGGTCTGGATGCTGCCAGCCGTGCTACCCGTGACCTCGAACTGGCGCAGGAAAAAGCCACCGAGACTCTGCGGGAAAGCAAGGATGAAGCAGCACGCATCATTGAGCAGACCCATAAGCGCTCCAACCAGATGATCGAGGAAGCACGTGAAACTGCACGTGCGGAAGGCGAGCGTCTCGTTGCGCAGGCCCGTGCCGAAATCTCCCAGGAGATCAACCAGGCCAAGGACGAGCTCCGTGGTCAGGTCGCTGCTCTTGCAGTGATCGGCGCCGAGCGCATCCTGGAATCCTCCATCGACGAAGCCAAGCACCGCGAGCTGATTGACAAGCTCGCTGCCGAGCTCTGAGGAGACTGATTCCATGGCTGAAACGTCTACCTCCACCGCGGCTCGCCCGTACGCCAAGGCGGCGTTCGAGTTTGCACGCGGCCAGCAGGCGCTAGAGGCCTGGTCCGGCATGTTGTCGACAGCGGCGCTCGTCGCTGTCGACGCAAACGTCAAGGCGGTGCTCGACAACCCCAAGCTCTCCACCGAGCACAAGGTCGGCACCTTCCTGGACGTGTGCGGTGAGGCGCTGGATGACAGCGCCCGCAACTTCATCCGGACTCTCGGTGAGCAGGACCGCCTTGCGGCCCTGCCCTCCGTGGCCGAATTGTTCGAGGCCCAGAAGGCCGAGCAGGAACAGCGTGTCGAGGTGACCCTGGTGTCTGCCTTTGCACTGGAGAGTGAGCAGGAAGAAAAGCTCGCCACTGCCCTGCGCAAGCGTCTGAACCGCGACATCTCCATTACCACTCAGGTGGATAGTACGCTGCTCGGCGGCGTCATCATCCGTGCCGGAGATACCGTCATTGACGGCTCCGTGCGCGGCAAGCTGGCCCGGCTTTCCGAAGCACTGAACTCCTGAGTCCGAGGGACATGGCATGCAGCAACTGAATCCTTCCGAGATCAGCGACATCATCAAGCAGCGTATCGAAAAGCTTGACGTCGCATCCGAAGCCCGTAATCAGGGCACCATCGTCAGCGTCTCCGACGGCATCGTGCAGATCCACGGCCTCGCAGACGTCATGTTCGGTGAGATGATTGAATTCCCGGGTGGCGTCTTTGGTATGGCGCTCAACCTTGAGCGCGACAGCGTCGGTGCTGTCGTTCTGGGTGACTACCTCCAGCTCGAAGAGGGCATGACCGCGCAGTGCACCGGTCGTATCCTCGAAGTGCCGGTAGGCCCGGAAATGGTCGGCCGTGTGGTCGACGCGCTGGGTAACCCGATTGACGGCAAAGGCCCGATCGACGCCAAGCTGACTGACGCGGTTGAGAAGGTCGCTCCGGGCGTCATCGCCCGTGAGCCGGTCGACCAGCCGGTGCAGACAGGTCTGAAGTCCATCGATGCCATGGTGCCGATCGGCCGTGGTCAGCGCGAGCTGATCATCGGTGACCGTCAGATTGGTAAGTCCGCCATCGCGATTGATGCCATCATCAATCAGAAGGGCAAGGGCATTACCTGCGTCTACGTCGCCGTCGGCCAGAAGCAGTCCACCATTGCCAACGTCGTGCGCAAGCTCGAAGAGCACGGCGCGATGGAACACACCATCATCGTCGCGGCTGGCGCTTCCGACCCGGCTGCCATGCTGTTCCTGGCACCGTACGCCGGTTGCACCATGGGTGAATACTTCCGTGACCGCGGTGAAGACGCGATGATCGTCTATGACGATCTGACCAAGCAGGCATGGGCGTATCGTCAGATCTCCCTGCTGCTCAAGCGTCCGCCGGGCCGTGAAGCCTACCCGGGTGACGTCTTCTATCTCCACTCCCGTCTGCTTGAGCGTTCCGCACGCGTCAACGCCGAATATGTCGAGCAGTTCACCAACGGTGAAGTGAAAGGCAAGACCGGCTCCCTGACTGCGCTGCCGATCATCGAGACCCAGGGTGGCGACGTGTCTGCGTTCGTCCCGACCAACGTGATCTCCATCACCGACGGTCAGATCTTCCTCGAGACCAGCCTGTTCAACTCCGGCATCCGTCCGTCCATCAACGCGGGTCTGTCTGTTTCCCGTGTCGGTGGTTCTGCTCAGACCAAGATCATCAAGAAGTTGGGTGGTGGTGTGCGTCTGGCACTGGCTCAGTACCGTGAGCTGGCAGCTTTCTCCCAGTTCGCCTCTGATCTGGACGAAGCGACCCGCAAGCAGCTCGAGCATGGTCAGCGTGTCACCGAGCTGATGAAGCAGAAGCAGTACTCTCCGATGTCCGTGGCCGACATGGCGATCTCGCTGTTCGCGGCCAACGAAGGCTACCTGGATGACGTCGACGTCGCCAAGGTGCTGGGCTTCGAGAAGGCGCTGCTGGACTTCATGCGCTCCGAGCACGCGGATCTTCTGGACAAGATCAATCAGTCCGGCGGCTACGATGACGAGATCAAGAATGGTCTCAAGGCTGGCGTCGAGAAGTTCAAGGCGACTCAAAGCTGGTAAGTGGCATGGCCCGGCCAGGCCGGGCCCTGTCGTTTCCCTTCGGGTGGCATGAATAAGGCAGATCGCTATGGCAGCTGCAAAAGAGATTCGCTCCCAGATCGGGAGCATCAAAAATACGCAAAAGATCACCAGCGCCATGGAAATGGTGGCTGCGTCCAAGATGCGTAAAGCGCAGGATCGCATGGCGGCCAGCCAGCCTTATGCTCATCAGATCCGCAAGGTTGTAGGACACATCGCCCGGGCCAACCCGGAATATCGCCATCCCTATCTGATGGAACGCGATGTGAAGCGTGTCGGTTATATCGTGGTCTCCAGTGATCGCGGCCTGTGTGGTGGCCTGAACGCCAATCTGTTCAAGGCTGTCACCAAGCATGCGAAGAGCTGGCGCGACCAGGGTGTCGAGGTGGACTTCTGTGCCCTCGGCTCCAAGGCCGGTACCTTCTTCCGCAACTACGGTGGCAACCTGCTTGCCGCCAAGTCCGGTCTCGGGGATTCCCCAGGTACCCAGGATCTGATCGGTAGCGTCAAGGCCATGCTGGACGCATTCGACGAGGGCAGCCTCGACCGTCTGTACGTGGTGTTCAACGAGTTCGTCAACACCATGACGCAGAAGCCGGTCGTGCGTCAGCTGCTCCCTCTCGAAGCTGATCTGAATGACGAAGAAACCGGTCCCACTACATGGGACTACCTGTATGAGCCGGATGCCGTCTCGTTGCTCGACAAGCTGCTCAAGCGCTATGTCGAGGCCCAGGTCTACCAGGCCGTGGTCGAGAACATCGCCTGCGAACAGGCAGCGCGAATGATCGCAATGAAGAGTGCGACCGATAACGCCGGCGACCTGATCGACGACCTTCAGCTGGTCTACAACAAGGCCCGCCAGGCAGCGATCACTCAGGAAATCTCCGAGATCGTATCCGGTGCCGCCGCCGTCTGATGACAGCGTGGCAACAGGCAAGCAGGTTTCAATCGCAGGTTTAAGAGGAACCAGGAATGAGCGGACGTATCGTACAAATCATCGGCGCGGTGATTGACGTCGAGTTTCCGCGGGACGCAGTGCCCAAGGTCTACGACGCCCTGAACGTCGCCGATAGCGAGACCGTACTCGAAGTCCAGCAGCAGCTGGGCGACGGCGTGGTCCGTACTATCGCAATGGGTTCGACCGAAGGCCTCAAGCGCAGTCTCGCAGTTGAGAGCACCGGTGCTCCGATCTCCGTGCCGGTCGGCACGGCGACTCTGGGTCGCATCATGAACGTGCTGGGTCAGCCGATCGACGAAGCTGGCGACGTGGGTGCTGAAGAGCACATGCCGATTCACCGTGCAGCCCCGAGCTTCGCGGAGCAGGCAGCGTCCAGCGAGCTTCTGGAAACCGGCATCAAGGTCATCGACCTGGTCTGCCCGTTCGCCAAGGGCGGTAAGGTCGGTCTGTTCGGCGGCGCCGGTGTCGGCAAGACCGTCAACATGATGGAGCTGATCCGCAACATCGCCACCGAGCACAGCGGTTATTCCGTGTTCGCGGGCGTGGGTGAGCGTACTCGTGAAGGTAACGATTTCTTCCATGAAATGAAGGAATCCAACGTTCTCGACAAGGTTGCCCTGGTCTATGGCCAGATGAACGAGCCGCCGGGCAACCGTCTGCGCGTGGCACTGACCGGTCTGACCATCGCTGAGAAGTTCCGTGACGAAGGTCGTGACGTTCTGCTGTTCGTCGACAACATCTATCGTTACACCCTGGCGGGGACCGAAGTGTCCGCACTGCTGGGTCGTATGCCGTCCGCGGTGGGTTATCAGCCGACTCTGGCGGAAGAGATGGGCGTCCTGCAGGAGCGCATCACTTCTACCAAGACTGGCTCGATCACTTCCGTGCAGGCCGTCTACGTCCCCGCGGATGACTTGACCGATCCGTCGCCGGCGACCACCTTCTCGCACCTTGACGCGACTGTCGTACTGTCCCGTCAGATTGCCGAGCTGGGTATCTATCCGGCTGTCGACCCGCTCGACTCCACCTCTCGTCAGCTCGACCCGCTGGTCGTTGGCGAAGAGCACTACAACACTGCCCGTAACGTTCAGGGTGTGTTGCAGCGCTACAAGGAGCTGAAAGACATCATCGCCATCCTCGGGATGGACGAGCTGTCCGACGAAGACAAGCAGACTGTGGCACGTGCGCGCAAGATCCAGCGCTTCCTGTCACAGCCGTTCTTCGTTGCGGAAATCTTCACCGGCGCGCCGGGCAAGTACGTGTCCCTCAAGGACACCATCCGCGGCTTCCAGGGTATCCTGGACGGCGAATATGACGCACTGCCGGAGCAGGCGTTCTACATGGTCGGCACCATCGACGAAGCTGTCGAGAAAGCCAAGGGCATGTAATTTCCCTGTTCAGGCATGAGGAAACAGGTATGGCTATGAGCGTCCACTGCGACATCGTCAGCGCTGAGAAAGGCATCTTTTCCGGCCTGGTCGAGCGTCTCGTGGCTGCCGGCAGCGAAGGTGACCTCGGCATCATGCCGGGTCACGCTCCGCTGCTGACCGAGCTGCAACCCGGCCCGATTCGCGTTCAGCGTCAGGGTGGGGCCGAGGAAATCTACTACGTCAGTGGCGGATTCCTCGAAGTGCAGCCGAACCTCGTTTCAGTCCTCGCCGACACCGCAGTACGTGCCGACGATCTGGATGAGGCGGCAGCCCAGGAAGCCAAGGAAGTGGCCTTGAAGGCCATGAACGACCAGGCTTCCGAACTGGAATACTCACGCGCCACGGCCGAACTGGCCGAGGCGATGGCCAAGCTGCGCACCGTGCAGCAGATGCGTCGTCACACGCGCTGAGATGCACTGGGCCATGACGGCCAGTGACAGGAAAGAGGCGACCTTCGGGTCGCCTTTTTTTGTGCTCATCACCCGGGAATGGACAGTCTTGCCGCTGGGGTAGCCTGGCGCGATTCAAGGTTGAGCGTGCTCATCCGTCAGCACCTTGAGTGCTGAGCCGCTTGGCTGAGAGCTCTTGCGTGAGCACTGCTACTTTCTCGGGTCTGTTCTCGGCGACAGTCCCGTGGGTAAACCTCGTCACTGGCAGGTCACGGATCAGCTGCTATCATGGCGCCACTATTTTCAGGGCTTCAGGTATGAAGGCCCGCTTTCTACAGGAGTTCACCGATGAGCAGCGCAGAGCGTACCGACGTCGTCATTCTTGCCGCAGGTCAGGGCACCCGCATGCGTTCTAGATTGCCGAAGGTGCTGCACCCGCTGGCAGGCAAGGCGATGGTGCGTCATGTGGCTGACACTGCTGCAGGCCTGAACGGTGTGCATCTGAATGTCGTCATCGGCCATGGTGGTGAGCGCGTCCAGCAGCAGCTGTCCGATACCGGTGCCAGTTTCGCGGTACAGGCAGAGCAGAAGGGCACCGGGCATGCCGTGGCCCAGTCACTGGACGCCATCGGTGATGGCAAGGTACTGATCCTGTATGGCGATGTGCCGCTGATTCGTCGCGAGACCCTCGAGGCGCTGCTGGCCGAAGTCAGTGAGCAGACCCTGGGGCTGCTGACGGTGATTCTGGAAGACCCGACAGGCTATGGCCGTATCGTGCGTGACGCCGAAGGCCGCGTCAGCGCCATCGTCGAGCACAAGGATGCCACGCCGGAGCAGCTGGCCATCCAGGAAGGCAACACCGGTATCCTCGCCACCACCGGTGCCCAGCTCAAGCGCTGGCTGCCGGCGCTGTCCGCCGACAATGCCCAGGGCGAGTATTACCTGACCGACATCATCGCCATGGCAGCCAGCGAAGGCGTCAACATCGCCACCGCCCAGCCGGCGGCGGTCGAGGAAGTGCAGGGCGTCAACAACCGCCTGCAGCTGGCCGATCTCGAGCGTGCCTTCCAGCGTCGTGAGGCCAACCGCCTGATGACCGAAGGCGCCAGCCTGGCCGATCCGTCACGCATCGACGTGCGCGGCAAGCTGACCATCGGCACTGACATCAGCATCGATGTCGGCTGCATCTTCGAAGGCGACGTCACCCTGGCGGATGATGTGGTCATCGGTGCCCACTGCGTGATCCGCAACGCCACCATCGGTGCCGGCGCCCATATCGCGTCGCACAGCGTCATCGATGGTGCCGTGCTGGAAGGCGACAACAATGTCGGCCCGTTTGCGCGTCTGCGTCCGGGCACTGAGCTTGCGCGTGGCGCACGCATCGGCAACTTCGTCGAGACCAAGAATGCCCAGGTCGGTGTCGATGCCAAGATCAATCACCTGAGCTATGTCGGCGATGCGACCCTCGGTGAGGCCGTCAATGTCGGCGCCGGCACCATCACCTGCAATTACGATGGTGCCAACAAGTTCCGCACCGAAATCGGCGCCAATGCGTTCATCGGCTCCAACTCGGCGCTGGTGGCACCGCTCAAGATCGGTGCCGGTGCCACCGTGGGTGCCGGTTCTACCTTGAGCCGCGATGTCGCCGAGGGTGCGCTGAGCGTGGCGCGTGGCAAGCGTATCGACAAGCCGGAATGGCCGCGTCCGACCAAGAAGTGATCGGCTGCAGTGATCGGCAGTAGTGGTAGCGATGCTTGCCCCTGAGGGGAGATGAGCATCACTGGCGGGGAGGCACCGACAGGTGCCTCCCCGTTTTTCGTTTCGGCCGGTTGCGCTGGACGACCTGCCAGGAGTGAATCGTCTCATCCTCTATCGTCTTTCACTTGATGTTTCGATTCATCTCTCTTATCTTTCGATTCGAAACTTTATAGGGGGCCCCGATGTCAAAGCGACTGACACCACAACGGCGTCACCAGATCCTTGATCAGCTGGCGCGTGACGGTGAGGTCAGTGTCGAGGCACTGGCGCGGGAGCTTGCCACCTCGGAGGTCACCATCCGCAAGGACCTGGCCTTCCTCGAGAAGAGTGGCCTGCTGCTCAGACGCTATGGCGGTGCCGTGGCCATGCCGCGTGAGCTGCTGGTGCATGACGAGCCGGTCAGCGCCGCCAAGCAGGCCATCGCCCGTCTCGCCGCGAGCCGTATCCGCGCGCACCAGCGCATCATCATCGACAGCGGCACCACCACGGTGGTGTTGATTCCCGAGCTCAAGGGCCGGGATGACCTGATCGTGATGACCAACTCGCTGAGCGTGGCCAATGCCATCCGCGAGCTGGAAAACGAGCCAGTGCTGCTGATGACCGGCGGCACCTGGGACCCGCACTCCGATTCCTTCCAGGGGCAGGTGGCGGAGCAGGTGCTGCGCAGCTATGACTTTGATCAGGTGTTTCTCGGCGCGGATGGTCTCGATCTCGAGCGTGGCACCACCACCTTCAACGAGCTGATCGGCCTGTCGCGCGTGATGGCCGAGGTGTCGCGTGAAGTGGTGGTGATGGCGGAATCCCACAAGCTGGGCCGCCGCATTCCCAACCTGGAGCTGGCCTGGTCCAGCGTCAGTACCCTGATAACCGATGACGCGTTGCCTGATGCCGCGCGTGACCAGATTCGTGCTCATGGCGTCGAGGTGTTGATCGCCCCGCTCATCGAGCCAGCAACTGCATAAGGAGATCGCTCATGTGTGGCATCGTCGGCGCCGTCGCCAGTCGTAACGTCCAGAATATCCTGCTCGAGGGCCTGCACCGCCTCGAATACCGTGGCTACGACAGCGCGGGCATGGCCGTCCTCTCCGAAGAGGGTCGCCTGAACCGCGTGCGTGCACTGGGCAAGGTCGCAGCGCTGCAGGAGCGTCTCGAGGAAGCGCCGCTCAAGGGGCGTGTCGGCATCGCACACACCCGCTGGGCCACCCATGGCGCGCCGAGTGAGGCCAATGCCCACCCGCACCAGTCCGGCGATAGCTTGGCCGTGGTCCACAACGGCATCATCGAGAACTACGAGACCCTCAAGCGCGAGCTGGAAGGGCAGGGCTATGTCTTCACCTCCGAGACGGACACCGAGGTCGTCGCGCACCTGCTGGCGCGTGAATACACCCTGAGTCAGGACCTTCTGACCGCGGTGCAGAAGGCGGTGGCGCTGCTCGATGGCGCCTTCGCGCTGGGCGTGGTGCATCGCGCCCAGCCGGACGTGCTGATCGGCGCGCGTCAGGGCAGCCCGCTGGTGATCGGTGTCGGGATCGACGAGCACTTCCTGGCCTCCGATCAGCTGGCGCTGCTGCAGGTCACCGATCGCTTTATCTACCTGAAGGAAGGCGATCTGGTGCGCATGACCGCCGAGCAGATCGAGATCTTCGAGCAGGGCGAGCGCCTGGTCACCGAGGCCAACGAGCGTCCGGTGCAGACCTTCGAGCACGCGCAGGATGCCGCTTCCAAGGGCGATTACCGTCACTTCATGCTCAAGGAAATCCACGAGCAGTCGCGCGTGCTGGCCGCCACGCTGGAAGGTCGCCTGAACGGTGATCATGTACTGGTGCGCAGCTTCGGCAGCGAGGCCGAGAACCTCTTCCGCCAGGTCAAGCAGGTGCAGATCGTCGCCTGTGGGACCAGCTACCACGCCGGCATGGTCGCGCGTTACTGGATCGAGCGTCTGGCCGGCATTCCGGCGGCGGTCGAGGTCGCCTCCGAGTTCCGCTACCGTCCGGTGGTGGTCGCCGATGGCACCCTGTTCGTCACACTGTCCCAGTCCGGCGAGACCGCCGATACGCTGTCCGCGCTGCGCTATGCCCAGTCGCTGGGTGGCTTCCTCGGTAGCCTGGCGATCTGCAACGTCCCGGGCAGCTCGCTGGTGCGGGAATCAGACCTCAGCCTGATGACCATGGCCGGCCCGGAAATCGGCGTCGCCTCCACCAAGGCCTTTACCACCCAGCTGATCGGTCTGATGCTGCTGACACTGTCGCTGCGTCGTGTGGGTGGCGGTGACGAGGCGGGTGAAGCCGAGGTGGTACGTGAGCTGCGTCAGCTGCCGTCGCTGGTCACCAAGGCACTGGCCATGGACAGTGAGATCGAACGTCTCTCCGAGGCCTTCGCCGACAAGCACAATGCGCTGTTCCTCGGGCGTGGCACCCAGTTCCCCATCGCACTGGAAGGCGCGCTCAAGCTCAAGGAAATCTCCTACATCCACGCCGAGGCCTATCCGGCGGGTGAGCTGAAACACGGCCCGCTGGCACTGGTCGATGCCGACATGCCGGTAGTGGCGGTGGCGCCGAACGACGAGCTGCTCGAGAAGCTCAAGTCGAATCTGCAGGAAGTGCGTGCGCGTGGCGGCGAGCTTTACGTGTTCGCTGACGAGAACATCAGCCTTGAAGAGAGCGAAGGCGTGCGTGTGCTGCGCATGCCGCATGTCAGCGAAGTGCTGGCGCCGATTCTCTACACCCTGCCGCTGCAGCTGCTGTCCTATCACGTCGCCGTGCTCAAGGGCACCGATGTCGACCAGCCGCGCAACCTGGCCAAGAGTGTCACGGTCGAGTGATCTGCGATGCAAGACGGCTGCGCCCTATCTGGCGCAGCAGCAGATGAGCCCAGTCTCATTGTGCCAACGGCAGCCTCAGGGCTGCCGTTTTTGGTATCCTGTGTGCCTGCCTTCTTATCCCCTTCCGTCCGCTGCGCGTTCATCGCCCGGCGCACGCACGTGACCTGCCATGACTGATCGCGACGCATCGCTTACCCGCCTCAACAAGTTCATCAGCGAAACGGGCTTCTGCTCGCGACGCGAGGCGGATCGCTACATCGCCGAAGGACGCGTGACCATCAATGGTGTCGTGCCCGAAATGGGCACCAAGGTCGCGCCGGGCGATGAGGTGCTGGTCAATGGCAAGCCATTGAAAGCCAAGCAGGAAGCGGTCTATCTGGCCTTCAACAAGCCGGTGGGCATCACCTGTACCACCGAGCGCCATGTCGACGGCAACATCATCGATTACATCGGTCATCCCAAGCGCATCTTCCCGATCGGTCGCCTCGACAAGCCCTCCGATGGCCTGATCTTCCTGACCAGTGACGGCGATATCGTCAACAAGATCCTGCGTGCTGGCAATGCCCACGAGAAGGAATACGTGGTGCGGGTCGACAAGCCGATCAACGGCGACTTCCTCAAGCGCATGGCCGCTGGCGTGCCGATTCTGGACACCATCACCCAGCCGTGTCGCATCGAGCAGATCTCGACCTATGTGTTCCGCATCATCCTGACCCAGGGCCTCAACCGTCAGATCCGTCGCATGTGTGAGGCGCTGGGCTATGAGGTCTTCAAGCTCAAGCGGGTGCGCATCATGAATGTCAGCTTGGACGGGCTGGGAGTCGGCGAATGGCGCTATCTCACCCAGCGCGAGATGGCGGATATCCAGCAGATGATCGAGGGCTCCAGCGGCACTGAGGAAGCCTCGCGCCTGGCGGCGGCACCGCCTCCTTCCCAGCACGCGACGGCCGCGCGCCATCAGCGCGCCGCCCAGGATACGGACGCTGGGCGGCGTAACGGGACTCGACGTCATGAAGGCGGCAATAGCGCTGTCGGTCAGCGTGACACACGTCAGCGCAGTTCGGGTCAGCGCAGCCCTGATAAGCGCGACACACGTCAGCGCGGTGCTGATCAACGCCATCCGGGCCAGCGTTCAGGCGTTCAGCAGGCAGGAACCAAGCAGGAGAGTACAGGGCGTCGCGAGCGTTCTGATGAGCGCACCCCAGGGCGTGGCAATCAGGAAGGCACAAGTGACGGTAGAAGTGCCCGCAGGAATACCACCAAGAGTTCGGGAGGCGCCGGCAATCTCGCCGGCGGCCTCAAGCCGCGCACGCGTGGCAATGCCAGTGATGGCCGCAATGAGCGTGGCGCGGCCAACAGCAAGGGCTCTGTCAACAAGACCTCTGCCAACAAGGGCTCTGCCAACAGTAAGACCGCTGCCAACAAGGTCGGCAGCAGCAAGAGTTACAGCAACACGAGCTCGGGGAAAAACAGCCCGGCTGGCAAGGGCGCCTCGTACAAGGGGGGCGGTTCCTCCAATGGGGGACGCGGTCGCCGCTAGTGAGCCGTCTGCACCTGCTTGTCATGCGCCGGTGAAGCAGGCTGTGCGGTCTGAGGCGTGCGGCGATGATAGCGGCCCAGCACGAAGGACAGTGTCGCGAATGCCAGCGCCGAACAGATGACCTGTGGCCAGGGGTAGACCAGTGCGGCGATCGCGATCAGCAGCAGGTCGAAGGCGAAGGTGGTGCGACCGGCATGGATGCCGAAGCGTCGCTCCAAATGCAGCGCCAGAATGTTCAGGCCGCCCAGCGAGGCGTTCTCGCGAAACAGCAGTGTGATGCCCAGACCGATCAACAGGCCTGCGGCAATCGCCGCGACCGGTAGGCTGACGGCACCCAGCGGCAAGCTGACCGCCAACACATCGGACAGCACGGAGAGCAGGCTGACGCAGCCCAGCGTGCGCAGGGTGAAATTCAGCCCCAGCTGTTTCCAGGCCAGGCCGTAGAAGGGCAGGTTGATCAGGAAGAACAGGCTGCCGAAGCTCAGTGCTGTCAGGTCGGCACCCAGCAACGACATGCCGGCAGTGCCACTGACCAGCAGGCCACCGGCCTGCAGCAGGCGTACGCCGAGCGCCACCAGCAGGCAGCCCTCGATGAGTGTGATCAGGCTACGCAGGGTGATGGCATTTGCCGCGCGTGAGCGGCTGCCGCTGGCGCGCAGAATGAGTCGTTGGAAAGCAGTCATGACAGGCTCCGGGGTATGGGCAGTCAACGAGAGTGTCTTCCGGCGCGGCTTGTGGCTGGCTGGAAGCGGAGTCAGGGCGGTGGGTGGACCGCCTGCTGACGTGTCATGCAGGATGCGGACCATAGCACGCCGTGATGACAGTTTTTATTGTGCTTACGTCGCTCTGCCAGACGATATTCTTCGGCTTGTTGGCTCTTTGACCCTTATATTCCTCTAGTTCTGGCCTCTTCATGCACCATTTTCATGCAGCCTCCGAACCGCCGGAAACCTCGCACTCGGCGGGGCATCTTCATCTCGGGCTCGCGATGTGGGCCAATGACGACTGGCGCGGTAGCCTGCTGCCGGGCAGCGGCCCGCGTGAACATCTGGCGGATTACGCTCAGGTCTTCGATAGCGTCGAGGGCAATACCAGCTTCTATGCTCAACCCACGCCTGCTGCCATCGCCAGCTGGGCTCGTCAGGCGCCGGCCCATTTTCGCTTCTGCTTCAAGTTGCCGGGCCGACTGACGCATGAATTGCGCCTGCAGGGCATCGAGCAGGAATTGGCGGCATTTCTCGATTGCCTGGTACCGATAAAGGACCGCCTCGGTCCGATCATGATTCAGCTGCCACGTGACCTCGGGGCGGAAGTCCTGCCACGCCTCGAGCAATTCCTGCAGTCGATGAAGGGAGCAGGGCTCGCCTGGGCGGTGGAGCCCCGCGACCCGATTTTCTTCGCCAAGGGTGAGGTGGAACGACAGTTGAATCGCTTGTTGATAACTCACGCAGTCGATCGCGTGATGCTGGATGTGCGTCCACTCTTCAGTGGCCCTGCCACCGCGCATCCGGGCCTTGCGGTGGCGCGCTCGGAAAAGCCTCACCGCCCATTGCATGTGTTCTCCAGCGGACAACATCCCGTGGTGCGTTTCATCGGTCATTACGATGAAGCCACCAATCGGGCACTGTTTGCTCCCTGGGTAGAGCGACTTTTCTTGTGGATAAGTCAGGGGAAAAGCCCGTTCCTCTTCGTGCATACACCGGACAACAAGGCAGCGCCCGCACTGGCACGCCTGTTGGCCAATCAGGTGCTGGCGAAACTGGACCGCCCCTTGGTCGGGGCCTTTCCGGGCGAGGGGCAGGGCAGCCTGTTCTGACGCTTCATCAGGGCGTGAGGTTTCTCCTGTGAGGCCATGGTCTGATGGTGGCTTGCTGGCAGATGGCCCCTCAATCGAGTAGCTTTAGCCACATGTTGCCGTTACCGCGGCGATATTTACCGGAGATGGGCAGTCTGCCCGTTCCGGCGTGCCTATCGGCACTTGCCTGTCATTCCCCACGACCTACCCGGTCAGCGTGAATGCCGGGAGCACCACAGCAGTGATCCTGCGACGCCATCGTGTTGGCCACGGATGATCCGTCCGCATTGGCAGCATGATGCAACAAGCACAACAAGGTGCCCGAAGTCGCTACCAGCGACTGGCGCCCTCGCGACGAATCAGGGATTCACATGTCATCCAAACCGCATTCCCACGCACAGTGGTCTTCTCGCCTGGCCTTTACCCTGGCTGCCGTCGGTTCTTCCGTCGGTCTGGGCAATATCTGGAAATTCCCCTACATGACAGGTGAGAGCGGCGGCGGTGCCTTCGTCCTCGTCTATCTGATCTGCATCCTGCTGATCGGCCTGCCGATCCTGATGTCGGAATGGCTGCTGGGTCGCCTGGGTCAGAAGAACCCCATCTCGACCATGAGCCACATCAGCGCCCGGCTCAAACGCAGTCCCGCCTGGGTCTTGATCGGGGTGGCCGGCGTGCTCGGCGCCTACCTGATCCTGTCCTTCTACAGCGTCATCGGCGGCTGGGCGCTGGCCTTCATCGCCGACGCGGCCAGTGGCAGTTTCGAAACCCTGACCTCTGACACGGCCGGTAGTCTGTTCGGCGGTCTGCTGGGGGACCCGACCACGCTGCTGGCCTGGCACAGTGCCTTCATGCTGATGGTGATCTTGGTCGTGGCTGGCGGGGTTGCCGGTGGCTTGGAGCGTGCCGCCAAGATCCTGATGCCGCTGCTGGCGGTGATGTTGATCGTGCTGGTCGGCTACGCCGCCACCACCGATGGCTTCGCTGATGCGGCCGCCTGGCTGCTGACGCCGGACTTCTCCAAGCTCGACAAGGATGGCGTGCTGGCGGCCATGGGGCATGCCTTCTTCACCCTGTCACTGGGCATGGGCATCATGATGGCTTATGGCTCCTACCTGTCCGATGACGTCAACATCGGGCGTACCGCGCTGGTCGTGGTGGTGCTGGATACCGTCATCGCCCTGCTGGCCGGCCTGGCCATCTTCCCGGTGGTGTTCTCCAACGGCCTCGACGCCGCCGCGGGCCCGGGCCTGATCTTCCAGACCCTGCCGCTGGCCTTCGGTCACATGCCGGGCGGTGAAGTCTTCGGCGTGGTGTTCTTCGTGCTGCTGGTATTCGCGGCCTGGACCTCGGGCATCTCGCTGCTGGAGCCCATCGTCGAATGGCTGGAAGAGAAGACGCCGATGTCGCGCGTCGGCTCGGCCTGGGTCGCGGGTATCGCCACCTGGCTGCTGGGCATCGCCACCATCCTGTCCTTCAACCTGTGGAGTGACGTGGCGCCGCTGGGCATGTTCGGCAAGTTCGAGGGCATGACCATCTTCGACCTGCTCGACTACGCGACCAGCAAGCTGATGCTGCCGCTGACCGGTCTGGCGACCATCGTCTTCGTCGGCTGGTTCATGGGCCGTGACGAGGTGCGCAGCCAGCTCAACATGAGCGACTCTGCCTTCTCGCTGTGGAGCTTCGTGGCGCGCTATATCGCCCCGATCGGTGTGGTCGTGGTGTTCGCGTCCAGCCTGTAACTACCTCCGCCCTCGCTGACCGCAGCAGCGGCACGTCACACTCAGCACGAAGATGCAGTACCTCAAGAGGCTCGCCTATCCGGCGGGCCTCTCGTGTTTCTGACGAGGCAGAGGCGGATTTTCTGAGGTCAGAGAGGGTCAGTGAGCGCTCGCACTGTAATGGTGCGTCATTGGTCGTAGGGTTTTGCAATATGAGGCATGAATATCACGATCTTTCGGCGAGATATCTTCAGGCCTTGTGTAGAAAACGCGCCATTTCAGGAGAATCCAGACGCAACAAGGGCCGTAACAAGAAGTGTTCGTCGGGAGGATCTGGCGAGAAATACCGCGAGAGGGGGGTACGACCATGCTCGAAAGAGATGGTGGAAGGTGTCGCATGGAGCCCGAATCCTGGCGGATCAGAGCGTGAAAACATCACTGATCGGCGGGGAGCGTATCGCCTCCCCGCCTGGAATCAGTGGGTGTCGATATCGCTTTCAGTATCCATTTCCAGCACTTCGATGTCGCTTAAATCCTCGCTTAGGCGCTTGATTTCGTTGTGCAATTCTATTCCACGACGGGCGCGGAGATGGCGGACTGCGCTTTGTTTCTTGCGGGCCTGATGTTCGTCGGCACCGAGAGTCATGAAAATATCGAGAAGCTCTTTCTTGAGCGTATCTACCTGCTCTGAATTACGCATGATTCGACCTCCATGGCATCCAAAGGATGTGGGCTTTCACTGGCGCCACACCGTTTTACTATAGCTCACTTGACAAAATTGTGACTATCGCCTGCCTGTGCAGGCGACACCCCCGGGGGGATGACGTAAGCTCAGGCATGCCCATGAAGTCTGCAAGGAGTGTGCCGTGAGCCATGCCATCTTCGACGACCTGAGGAGCCGGATGGAGAATTTCCGCCGCTCTGAACAAAAGGTCGCACGCTATGTCCTTCGCCATCCGGAGGAAGTGATTCACATGCGGATCGTCGATCTGGCCAGCGAGTCATCGGTCAGTGAGCCGACGGTCGTGCGTTTCTGTCGGGCAATGGGCTTTGCCGGCTTCCAGGATTTCAAGCTGCAGCTGGCGCAACGCCTCGCCACCGGCACCCAGTTCGCCCAGTTCTCCATGAATGACTCCGACAGCGTGGCCGAGTTCTCGCACTCGCTGTTCGATTCCACCATCGGCACCCTGCTGTCGGTGCGTGACCGCCTGGACGCCGAAGCCGTCGCGCGTGCCATCCACTCGCTGGCCTCCGCCAGCCGGGTCGAGTTCTACGGCTATGGTGCCTCGGGCGCCGTGGCGCACGATGCCCAGCACAAGTTCTTCCGCCTGCAGATCTCCACCGCCGCCTACACCGACCCGCACATGCAGAACATGTCAGCGGTGACGCTGGGGCCGCGCGACGTGGTGGTGGCCATCTCCCAGACCGGCCGCACCAAGGCGCTGATCGCCAGCGTGCGTCTGGCGCGGGACGCCGGCGCGACCGTCATCGGGCTGTGCCCGAGTGGTTCGCCACTGGCGGATGAAGTCACGCTGCCGCTGCATATCGATGTGCACGAAGACACCGAGATCTACACCCCGATGAGCTCACGTATCGCGCACCTGGTGATCGTCGATACGCTGGCGGTCGGTGTCGCCAAGGCGCGCGGGCCCAAGCTCAAGGAGCAGCTGGAGGCGGTCAAGAAGAGCCTCGCCACCCTGCGCATCGACGACCACGACTTCGATACCCACTGAGCACCGTCCGGGCATCATCTGTCTTGAAGGCAAGTGCAAGGCACGTATGTGCAAGGAAGGCCGGCGCGGGGAAGAGCAGGGCAGGCCGCTGTGATAAGGTGGATGCCTGAACAGGGGCAGCGAATCTCACGCTGCTCCGCTCCTCGACTCCTCTGCCCTGTGGTGAGCCCTGCATGTCCGAATCGCCCCTCCTCGATCACCTCAATACGCATCAGCGTGAGGCCGTGTCCGCGCCGCCGGGCAACATGCTGGTACTGGCGGGGGCCGGTTCCGGCAAGACCCGCGTGCTGGTTCACCGCATCGCCTGGTTGATGGACCAATATCAGTTCTCGCCCTACGCCATCCTGTCGGTGACCTTCACCAACAAGGCCTCGCGGGAGATGCGCACGCGTCTCGAGGCGCTCAATGGCAGCAGCCTGCGCCACATGTGGGTCGGCACCTTCCACTCCATCAGTCACCGTCTGCTGCGCACCCACTGGCAGGAGGCGCGCCTGCCCGAGCACTTCCAGATCATCGACAGCGATGACCAGCTGCGCATGGTCAAGCGGCTGCTCAAGGAGCACAACGTCGACGATGAGCGCTGGCCGCCCAAGCAGGTCCAGTACTTCATCGCCGGCTGCAAGGAGGAAGGTCTGCGCGCCCATCAGGTGCAGACCCATGGCGATGCCTACATGGGCAAGATGGTCGAGATGTACGAGCTCTATCAGCTCGCCTGTGAACGCGGCGGCCTGGTCGATTTCGGTGAGCTGCTGCTGCGCTCGCTGGAACTGCTGCGTGATACGCCGCATCTGCTGGCGCATTACCGCGAGCGCTTCGCCCACCTGCTGGTCGACGAGTTCCAGGATACCAACACCCTGCAGTACGCCTGGCTGAAGCTGCTGGCCGGTGATCGCGAGTGCATGACCGTGGTCGGCGATGATGACCAGTCCATCTACGGCTGGCGTGGCGCGCGGGTCGAGAACATCCAGCGCTTCACCGAGGAGTTCGCCAACACCCGTGTGGTGCGTCTGGAACAGAACTACCGCTCCTCCAGCGCCATTCTGGAGGCCGCCAACGCCCTGATCAGCCACAACGGCGGGCGCATGGGCAAGGAGCTGTGGACCGACAGCGGTCGTGGCGAGCGCATTCGTGTCTATGCCGGCTTCAATGATATCGACGAGTCGCGCTATATCGCCGATACCATTCGCGAGCTGGTCAATGAGCATGGCTACAGCCGCGACGAGATCGCGATCCTGTATCGCTCCAATGCCCAGTCACGCGTGCTGGAAGAGACGCTGATCCGCCAAGGCATGCCCTATCGCATCTATGGCGGCCAGCGCTTCTACGAGCGTCTCGAGATCAAGAACGCCCTCGCCTATCTGCGCCTGATGAACAACCGCGAGGACGATGCGGCACTGGAGCGCGTGATCAACGTGCCGGCGCGTGGCATCGGCATGCGCACCGTCGAGCAGCTGCGCGAGCGCGCACGTTACGGCAACCTGACCATGTGGCAGGCGATGAGCGATGCGGTCTCCGATGGCGTCCTCAAGGGACGCGCCGCGACTGCCGTGCGAGCCTTCGCCGACATCATCGATGGCCTCGACAACGACACCGCCGGCATGGCGCTGCATGAGCTGGTCGAGCACGTCATCCACGCCACCGGCCTGCGTGAGCATCACGCCGCCGAGAAGGGCGAGAAGGGCCAGGCGCGCCTCGAGAACCTCTCGGAGCTGGTCAATGCCTGCCGTGCCTTCAGTCAGGGCGAGCGCATGGACCCGGAAGCCCCCAGCGAAGGGGCCGAGGCGCTGGAACCTTTCCTCGCCGAAGCCGCGTTGGATGCCGGCGATCATGAAGCCGCCGAAGGCGAGGAATGCGTGCAGATGATGACGCTGCACTCCGCCAAGGGCCTCGAATTCCCGGTGGTATTCGTCGCCGGGGTCGAGGAGGGACTGTTCCCGCACAAGATGTCGCTGGAAGAGCCGGGGCGTCTCGAGGAAGAGCGTCGCCTGTGCTACGTCGGTGTCACCCGCGCCATGCAGCGCCTCTACCTGACCTACGCCGAGCTGCGGCGCATGCACGGCAAGGAGACTTTCCAGCGGCCGTCGCGCTTCCTGCGTGAGCTGCCGGAAGAGCTGCTGGAAGAGGTGCGTCTGCGTGGTCAGGTCTCGCGTCCGATGTCCACCCAGCGCGCCACGCCGAATCGCCGTCCGTCCGGCCCGCGTCAGGAGAGTGTCGAGGCCAATGGCGACATGCCGGCACTCTCGCTCGGCAGCCTGGTGCGCCATCCGCTGTTCGGGGAGGGCGTGGTCATCAATGCCGAAGGCCAGGGTGAGCGCGCGCGCGTGCAGATCAGCTTCGAGGGCGAAGGCGACAAGTGGCTGGTGCTGGGCTTTGCCAAGCTGGAAGTGCTGAGCTGAACCTGCATTGATGACAGACGTAGCCATGAGACGCTGACAGCAGGCGCTGGCAAGAAGTGAAAAGCGGCACAGGGGGCGCGGTATTCGTGCGCCATTACGGCCTTGGTGCAGTTGTGGGCCATCCACTGGTCGCGGCATAGTGGCAGCCATGCTGCCTTGATGCCGCGTCATGCATTGCCCACAACTCGAACAAGGAAAGTCCCATGCAACGCCGCCGTTTTCTCTCTGCTCTGGGGGCCGGCGCTGCCGGCCTCGCCGCCGCGCCTTTCGTGTCCACCGCCAATGCCGCCGAGGGTGAGACCATCCACTGGAAGATGGTCACCTCCTGGCCGAAGAACTTCCCGGCACTGGGCACCGGTGCCAATGAGTTCGCCAGCCTGATCGATCAGCTCTCCGGTGGTCGCCTGCAGGTCAAGGTCTATGGCGCCGGCGAGATGGTGCCGGCGCTGGAAGTCTTCGATGCCGTGTCCTCCGGCACCGCCCAGATGGGCCACTCGGCCTCCTACTACTGGAAGGGCAAGGTCCCCGCGGCCCAGTTCTTCACCGCCGTGCCCTTCGGCATGAACACCACCGAGACCAACGCCTGGCTGTATCACGGCGATGGCATGAAGCTGTGGGACGAGATCTACTCGCGCCACAACCTCAAGCCGCTGGCGGTGGGCAACACCGGCACCCAGATGGCCGGCTGGTTCAACAAGGAAGTGAACAGTCTCGAGGACATGAAGGGCCTGAAGATCCGCCTGCCGGGGCTGGCGGGCGAAGTGATGAATCGCATCGGCGCCAGCGCGGTCAATCTGCCGGGCAGCGAGATCTTCACCGCGATGGAAACCGGCGTGATCGATGCCACCGACTGGGTCGGCCCCTACAATGATCTGGCCTTCGGCCTGCATCAGGTGGCCAAGTATTACTACTCGCCGGCTTGGAACGAGCCTTCCGCCATCCTCGAAGGCACCGTCAATCTCGAGGCCTGGCAGGCATTGCCGGAAGACCTGCAGCAGGTGGTGATCCAGGCGGCCAGAATCGCCAATCACGCCATGGTGGATGAGTTCGCGCTGCGCAACGCCACCGCGCTGACCTCGCTGGTCGAGGAACACGGAGTTGAGCTGCGTGAATTCCCCGAGGACGTCTATGCGGCGCTGTTCGATGCCTCCAACGAGGTGCTGGACGAGTTCATCGCCAAGGACGAGGACGCCAGGCGCGTCTATGAGTCCTACCGCGCCTTCCAGCAGCAGGTCGCCCCCTGGTCGCGCATCGGTGAGCAGGCCTATCTGGATGCGCGTGGTCGGGTGCTGGGCGAAGCCTGAGCGAGTCTCCTTCCGACTGCCTGCCGGACTGCCTGCAGCACTGTCTGCCTGACTGTCTGAGCGCGTGACTGATTGTTGACGAAAAAGCCGCCCCTGAGGGCGGCTTTTTCTTGGCGTGTGGCTGACAGGAAGAGAGGCGAGGCGCCTGGCTCAGTCTTGCTCAGGATCAGTCCTGCTCCCCGGTGATGGCGGTGCTGGCCTGCTCCGGTACGGCACGGATGCGGCCATTGTCATCGAGTGCCACCATCACGTAGCAGGCTTCGGTCACCTTGGTCAGCGCATGTTGATTGCGCTCCTGCGGCGGGCGGATCCAGACCTCGACGGAGAGCCTGATCGAACTGCGCCCGACCTCGGCCACATGGGTGAAGATATTTACCACTGAGCCGATACGCACCGGCGACAGGAAATCGAGGCCTTCGACGGCCACGGTGGCAGTGCGCCCGTGGGCGACGCGCCCGGCGGCCAGCTCACAGGCTTCGTCCATGCGGTGCATCAGCCAGCCGCCGCTGATGTCGCCATAGAGATTGGTGTCCTGGCGCTGGGCGATCAATTTGAGCGTCAGTGTGCCGTTCGGCGTCGGGATATCATCCAGAGCTTGCATGTCATGACTCGCTATCTTGTTGTTATAAAATGGACATTTCATTTCTGCACCCTTCCATCTGAAAAAGGTGCGTCTTTTGGCGCAGGGCGCTGCCTTGCACAGGGGGCCTTATATAGGGCACTTCGGCAATCGCCGAAGAAAGTCACCGGGTGCCATCGATAGCATCAGTTCGACGCAGACCATGGCGGATGAGCCGCAGCGGCTTCATCATCTCCTGTATCCTACTCTGGCGGACAAAGCACTGTCCTCACTGACAAGGGACTGTCAGGAAATTTTTTTGCGCTGCAGCATGGAGTATCGTTCCTCAACGCAGCAATGGCGGATACTCGCAGTGTTTCGCCGTACTGCACGGGCCACCTTGTTTCACCGTCGCCTGCCCGTCACCACGGGCGTGGCAAGCCGTGGCCAGCTCCGTGTCGCATCGTCATCTCGTTCATTCTCTGGTGGGAAGTCGCCATGTCAGTTTCCGTCGGGTCGCTTGTCCGTTCAGGCTTTCGCGCCGTGTTCGCGTCGCGTCGCGGGTCATCCGCGTCCTCCTCATATGTGCCTTCCTCCTGCGCGCCCCGCCTGCGCTCAGGGCTGCCGTCGCTGCGGCTGATGTCGCTTGCCTGCCTGCTGGGGCTCTCGACGCTCTCGGCTCCGGCACTGGCCGACAAGGTGCCCGAATATCGCCCGGTGTCCGGGGTGGTGGGCAACCTGACGGCGGTGGGCTCCGATACCCTGTCGGTGCTGGTGACGCGCTGGGCTGCCCAGCTGCGTCGCTATCATCCGGGGGTACGCGTGCAGCTGCAGGCCGCGGGCTCCTCGACGGCCCCGCCGGCATTGATCGCCGGCACTACCCGCATCGGGCTGATGTCGCGTCCGATGAGCGACCAGGAGCGTCAGGACTTCACGCATGAATTCGGCTATCCGCCGCTGGGTGTGCCCGTGGCGCTGGATGCGATGGGCATCATCGTGCATCGCAGCAACCCGCTGGAGGAGATCAGCATCGCGCAGCTGGATGCCATCTTCTCCGCCACGCACAGCTGTGGTGGCCAGGCGGCCAATCGCTGGGGCCAGCTGGGGCTGAGTGATGAGTGGAATGACCGCCAGATCATGCGCTTCGGACGCAGTGCCACCTCGGGCACCTACGGCGCCTTCCGCCGTATCGCGCTGTGCGATGGCGACTTCCGCCTCGATGTCAGTGAACAGCCGGGCTCGGCCTCCATCATCGGCGCGGTAGGCTCCTCGCCCAATGGCATCGGCTATGCCAGCTTCAGCACCTCTTCGCCGCTGGTGAAGCAGCTGTCCGTCAGCCGTGAGGCGGGCGGCCACGCTGTCTTCCCGAGCCGGGCCAGCATTCGCGATGGCCGCTATCCGCTGACCCGTGCCCTGTACATCTACGTCAATCGCGTGCCTGACGAGCCGCTCCCGGCGCTGGAGCAGGCCTTCCTGTCATTGATCATGTCGCGCCAGGGTCAGCAGGCCATCCTGCGTGGTGGCTATGTGCCACTGCCGGAAAAGCAGCTGCTGCACTGGCGTCAGCAACTGGGGCTTCAGGATGTGGATGCCCTTTGATTCGCCTTTGTCATCTCTCTGTCATCACCTGGACATAATCTCGGTGCCATACCCGCTTCATGCGTCTGCGGAGTCGACACTCCAGCGCGCGAATCCTTTCGTGGTGATATTTCATGTCGGCAGTTGATGCCTCCCGAATGCAGCGTCGTCGTCTGCGGCATGACCGTCTTGCCAGTCTGTGGCTGACAGCGGCCGGGCTGGGCGTGATGGTCATCGTCGTCGTGATGCTGGCCTATCTGGTCAGCGTGTCATGGCCGCTGCTCAAGTCCGCCAGCGTCACGTCGCTTCCTCAGCAGGCGCTCGAACAGCAAGTGAGCGACCAGCAGATGCCTGCCGCTCAGACCGAACCTGACTGGCTGTCCGATCCTGACGGGCTGAGCGCCTTGCCTGACATGCCGCTTGCCGCGCGTGACGGGCTGCCTCCCGTGCTGGCCAGTGATGATTCGACGGCGGACTTGCGCACCTCGCCGCTGTCGGGTGTCTGGCTCGCGGATGATCGCCTGCAGGTGGTACAGCAGTCCGCAGCGGGCGTGCGCCTGCGCGGCAGTGCCATCGAGGTTCCCGCAGGGCTTGAGCGCCGCCAGGCAAGCCTGGTGCTCAGTCAGGACCAGCTATGGCTGCGTATTCCGTTCGAGGATGGCGATGGCCTGTGGCTGGCGCGTCTGGCCTTGTCATCTCCATACGCCTCCGCAGGCGCGCTGGAGGATGATGCAGCAAGCCAGACTCCGCTCTCCGAGTGGCAGCAGCAGTGGTTGCCGGGCCCGGCCAGGCTGTCTTCGCAGCAGGGGCGTCTGCTGGTCACCGCTGACCGCGATGGCTTCACCCAGTGGCAACTGAGTGAGGCCTCCACCGGGACCAAGCCGCTGGCGCGCAAGCTGGCACATCACGCTGTGAGCTCTTCTGCCTCCGCGTCATCGCCGGCGATCACCGCGATCAGCGTCCTGCGTGGCGGTAGAAGCCTGATCGTCGGGGACGCCGCAGGTGGCCTGAGCCATTACCTGTTGCCGGCGCACGCGCAGCCGTTGGTCAAGGCCGGCGTCTTTGACAGTGACCTGTCGGCGCCGGTGGTGGCGATGGCTGCCGCCCATCACAGCCTCGGCTTTGCCGCGCTGGACGCCAACGGCCGCCTTGGCCTCTATCTGGCCACCAGCGAGCGGCGCCGTCAGGTGCTGGACTGGCTGGATGCCACCCGGGTCGCGGCAGGCGTAGCGCTGGAATTCGACAATGATGACCGCCGCTTGCTGGCATCGGCGTCCCGGGAGGCAAGGCTGCCTGGCCAGCTCGCTCAGGACGCGCCGCTGGGGGCGCTCGGCAAGGCCTATGCCGGGCTTGCGATACACGACCCGCATCAGGCCGTCGGGCTCGACGCCATCTTCGGCAAGGTCTGGTACGAGGGGCGCGCTGCGCCGGAGTGGATCTGGCAGCTGGAGAGCACCGGCACCCACGAACCCCGTCTGTCGCTGGTGCCCATCATGTGGGGCACGCTCAAGGCGGCGCTGGTCGGGCTGCTGTTTGCCGTGCCGTTGGGGCTCGGCTGTGCCATCCATGTCGCCTGCTTCATGGCGCCGCGTCAGCGTTCCCGCATCAAGCCGCTGCTGGAGATGATGGAGGCACTGCCGACCGTGGTGATCGGCTTCATCGCCGCCCTGGTGGTCGCGCCCTTCGTCGAGCGTGAGCTGATGGCGGTGTTGCTGGGGCTGGTCCTGATTCCGCTGGGCACCATGGTGGCCGGCTTCCTGTGGACCCTGTCGCCGCGCGCATGGCGCAATCTGCTGCCGGAAAACATGGCGGCCTTCGGGCTGTTGCCGCTGCTGTTCGTGCTGCTGTGGCTGGATGTGACCATCGCCGGCCAGGTCGAGCAGTGGTGGTTCGACGGCGACCTCCGTCAGTGGCTGTTCAGCCACTACGGCATCGATTATGCCCAGCGCAATACCCTGGTGACCGGCATGGCGTTGGGGCTGGCGGTGATGCCGACCCTGTTCACGCTCAGCGAGGATGCCCTCTCGTCGGTGCCGCGTGGCCTGGCCGCAGGCTCTGCGGCGCTGGGCGCGACGCCATGGCAGAGCCTGCGTCGCGTCATCCTGCCTGCCGCCGCCGTCGGGCTGTTCTCGGCGATGATGATCGGCATGGGGCGCGCCGTCGGTGAGACGATGATCGTGCTGATGGTGGCCGGCAATACGCCGCTGGTGGATGCCAGCCTGTTCGAGGGCCTGCGCTCACTGGCCGCGACCCTGGCCATCGAGCTGCCGGAGGCCGAGGTCGGCAGCAGCCACTACCGCTTGCTGTTCCTCGCTGCCCTGGCATTGTTCGTCTTCACCTTCGTGGTCAATACGCTGGCGGAAGTGCTGCGACAGCGCTTCACGCCGCCCAATCAGGGGAGCTGGGGATGAGTCACCCTGACACCAATCGTGCCAGCTCCTCACTGCTGCGCCCGCGCGAGCCGCTGGTCGGGCGCCTGCAGCGCTACTGGCGTGATGGCGGCCCGTGGGGTTGGCTGAACGCCATGGCGGTCAGTGTCTCGCTGGTGCTGGTGCTGGGCCTGCTCAGCCTGCTGGTGGTGGGCTCCTTCAGTCACTTCTGGCCCTCACGGCTGGTCGAGGTGGAGCTGACGGCACAGCCGGGCCAGAGTCCCACGGCCCTGACCACCACGCGCGGTGAGCCGGCGGCCGACAATCGCCATCTGCTCGGCGAGCTGATGCACGAGGAGATGCGCCGTGTCGCCTCGGGAGAGGGGGACGACGCTCGCCAGCAATGGTGGTTGCTGCAGACATCTTCGCGTGACGGGGCCGCGGCCAGCTGGCAGTGGCTGCCGGAGACGCTGGTCGACAGGATGACCTTCCCCCGCCAGGCGCTGATGCTGGAAATGCGTGACGGTCGCACTCTCTACGGCATGCCACGGGCGCTGAGTGACCCGATGACAGGGGAGATGGACCACACGCCTGACGTCGGCGACGGACCTGCCCGGCCCTTGTCCGAGGACGCCGAGCCACTGTTTGCCCGCCTGAAGATGATCGAGAGCGAGCGCCGCCAGTTGCAGGCACTGCGCCTGGACAGTGAAGCCTTGAGCAGTCGCTACCAGGCGCTGCAGCAGTCTCTGGCATCCCGGCGCAGCGCCACTGCTGACGGTGACGCAGCGCGGACTCAAGAGGACGCTGAGCTCGAGCAGGAGATGCAGGAGGAGTTGGAGGAGTTGGAGGAGTTGGAGGAGGTGCGCAGCGCCTTCATCGAGCGTGAAGGTCAGCTGAGTGCCCTGCGTGATGCCCTGGCGGGCGGACAGTTGCTGCTGGGCGGCAATGGTGGCTACGAAGGCCGCATCGCACTCGATGATATCCGCAATGCCTGGCAGCCCAATGCGATGGGCTTCAGCGGCCGGCTGATGATGACGTTCAAGCGTTTTCGTGACTTCGTGGCCGGCGCGCCCACCGAGGGCTTTGGCGGCCTCTGGCCCGCCATCTTCGGCACCGTGCTGATGGTGGTGCTGATGTCGATCATGGTGATGCCCTTCGGTGTGATGGCGGCACTCTATCTGCACGAGGTGGCCCATCAGGGGCGCCTGACGCGCCTGACGCGCATCGCGCTGCGCAACCTGGCCGGGGTGCCCTCCATCGTCTACGGCGTGTTCGGTCTCGGCTTCTTCGTCTATGGACTGGGCGCCGGAATCGATGAGCTGTTCTACTCCGAGCGACTGCCGACGCCGACCTTCGGGACCGGCGGCATTCTGTGGGCCTCGCTGACGCTGGCTCTGCTGACCCTGCCGGTGGTGATCGTCGCCACCGAGGAGGGGCTGGCGCGCGTGCCGCGTCGTCTGCGCGAAGGCGCGCTGGCGCTGGGGGCGACACGCCTGGAAACGCTCAAGCGCGTGGTGATTCCGGCTGCCTCGCCGGCGCTGATGACGGGGCTGATTCTGGCCGTGGCACGTGCGGCGGGTGAAGTCGCGCCGCTGATGCTGGTCGGGGTGGTCAAGCTGGCCCCGGACCTGCCGCTGGATGACAGCTTCCCGTGGTTGCATCTGGACCGGAAATTCATGCATCTGGGGCATCAGGTCTATGATCTGGCCTTCCAGAGCAGCGACGCCTTCAGCAGTCGGCCACTGGTCTACGCGACCGCGCTGGTGCTGGTGGTCGTAATTCTATGCCTCAATCTGAGTGCCATTAGCCTGCGTCACATGCTGGCACAACGTTACAAGGGAGCCACCGAATGAGGCGTGACTCTGAACAGCCCAAGCCCCAGTTGTTTCTTCAGGAGACGCCTGCGCGGCCGGCTGAGGACATCTGCCTGGAAACCTGCCACCTGAGCCTCGATTATCAGGCACGTGTCGGCAAGGAGAACCAGACGCGCCGCGCACTGGAGGACGTCAGCCTGCAGATCGCACGCAAGCGCGTGACGGCCTTTATCGGCCCTTCCGGCTGCGGCAAGTCGAGTCTGTTGCGTACCTTCAATCGCATGACCGATCTCGACGAACAGTCACGTCTTTCCGGCAAGGTACTGCTCGAGGGCGAGGACATCCATGCGCGCGGCGTGGACGTGCCGATGCTGCGCCGCCGGATCGGCATGGTCTTCCAGACACCCAATCCCTTTCCGATGTCGGTCTACGAGAACGTGGCCTTCGGGCTGCGGCTGGTCGGCGAGAATGACAAGCGCCACCTCGATGACAAGGTCGAATCCTGTCTGCGCTCCGCGGCACTCTGGGAAGAGGTGAAGGATCGCCTGCACGACAGCGCGCTGGGGCTCTCGGGTGGCCAGCAACAGCGGCTGGTGATCGCGCGGACGTTGGCGGTCGAGCCGGAGGTGCTGCTGCTGGATGAACCGGCCTCGGCGCTGGACCCCATCTCGACGCTCAAGATCGAGGAGCTGATCCGTTCGCTGCGCTCACGCCTGACGCTGATCATCGTCACGCACAACATGCAGCAGGCCGCGCGGGTCTCGGACGATACCGCCTTCCTGCATGAGGGCCGCCTGGTGGAATTCGCCCCGACCGATCAGCTGTTCACCAACCCGCGGCGCCGCCAGACGGAAGACTACATCACGGGGCGTTTCGGTTAGCGCGCTCATGCGCGAACGTGCACCCAGGTAGCTTTTTGGCCCTGATATTGCTGATGATGGCGGCCAGATACCGCCTTTGCGCCCTGGGTGAAACATAACTGCAATCAAGTGTCGGCATGCTGAGGGGGAGCCCGTTGCGTCAGTCAGCAGTGGGCCATACTTGTCACGTCATTCATGTCACGCCCCCTGACTCGGTGGGCGACTTTCCGGGAGAGGGAAATGGATATCACCAGCGATTCGCACGGCAAGCATATCTCAGAGCAGTTCAATCACGAGCTGGATGCACTGAAGACACACCTGCTGGCCATGGGCGGACTGGTAGAGAAGCAGCTGCAGGATGCCGTCACGGCATTGCTGGAAGGCGACAGTGAAACCGCCACGCGGGTGCGCGACAACGACAAGGCTGTCAACGACATGCAGCTCAAGATCGATGACGAGTGCACCCGGGTGCTGGCCCGCCGTCAGCCGGCGGCCTCCGATCTGCGCCTGGTGCTGGCCGTCATCCGCGCCACCTCCGATCTCGAGCGTATCGGTGATGAATCGAGCAAGATCGCACGCAACGCCATCTCGCTGGTCGAGAACGGCCAGAGCCCGCGCGGCATGGTCGAGGTGCGTCACCTCAGCCAACACGTGCGCAGCATGGTGCGTGACTCCCTGACGGCCTTCGCGCGCTTCGATACCGACCTTGCCCTCAAGGTACTGCGTGAAGATGCCTCGGTGGATCTGGAATATCAGAGCGCGATGCGCTCGCTGATGACCTTCATGATGGAAGACGCGCGCCAGATCACGCCGGTGCTCAACGTGATGTGGATTCTGCGTGCGCTGGAGCGTATCGGTGACCACGCCGACAACCTAGCCGAGTACGTCATCTTCCTGGTCAAGGGCGTGGATGTGCGTCATACCGATACCCACGAGCTTAAGCCGCAGGACCTGGACAAGCAGTGAGCTGACGCGTTTCCCTGTCCCTGTGTCGCCTCTTTCGCCCCGCACCTGCCCACAGACAGGTGCGGGGCGATTGCGTCGTGGGAGCGCGAACGGTGTCAGGCGGCCGACAGCTGCGCCGCGCAGGCGGGAGTGCTAGGGTGTGGCTCCGGTCAGCCCGCTGGCTGGCCGGTTCTTTTGAGATGACGAGGACGTCGCATGATTGATGCCGTATCGGCGCTGGTCCGCGGGACCCGCATGGTCTATACCCCCGGGCTGCGCCGCTTCGTATTCGTACCGCTGGCGATCAACCTGGTGCTCTACAGCATCACGCTGTGGGTATTGTTCAACCAGTTCGGTGGCTGGATCGATTACTGGATGCTGAAGGTACCGGCGTGGCTGGACTGGCTCAGCTGGTTGATCTGGCCGCTGCTGGTGGTGAGTCTGTTGCTGGTGGTGTTCTTCACCTTCAGCCTGGTGACCAATCTGATCGCCGCACCCTTCTACGGCATTCTGGCCGAGAAGGTCGAGCATCGCCTGGATGGCACCCTGATCGATGATGACCGTGGCCTGGTGAAGATCGGTGTCGACTCGCTGGAGCGTGAAATGGCCAAGCTGGCCTATTTCATCCCGCGCATGATCGCGCTGTTCATCATCGGCTTCATCCCGGGCCTGAACCTGCTCTCGCCGCTGTTGTGGGGGCTGTTCTCGGCCTGGAGCATGTCAATCCAGTACCTCGACTACCCGATGGACAACCATCAGGTCAGCTTCGGTGACATGAAGCAGCGCCTCAAGGCGCGCTGGTGGCCCTCACTGACCTTCGGCGCCGCGGTGTTCGTCATGACGCTGGTGCCGTTGGCCAATCTGCTGTTCATCCCGGGCGCTGTCGCCGGGGCGGTACTGATGTGGCAGAGCCACTACCGTCAGTTGCCGGCGCCGCGTCGTTGAGACAGCCTGTCGCAGCTGGTTCATCGCTCTACTGGTTCATCGCTGTACTGGCTTGTCGTTGAGGTAGCCGCAGCGTCGTCTGGCGGAGCAAAAGAAACGCCCCGCAGTCGCCTCCTTTCGAGGTGGCTGCGGGGCGTTCCGCGTTGGGCTGGCCTCCGACTCAGCTCATCACGGAGTCAGCCCATCACTGGGCTAGCGCACTGCTGGCCTGGGGAGCACTCGCCTGACAGGCGCGCTCGTCGGGGAAGTGACAGCGGAAGCGCGCACCCTCGCCGGGGTGGCTGTCGATCTCCAGATGGCCCTGATGGCGAATCAGCACATGCTTGACGATGGCAAGCCCCAGACCGGTGCCTCCCGTGGCGGTGCTGCGGCCCTTGTCGATGCGGTAGAAACGCTCGGTCAGGCGCGGCAGGTGGACCGGGTCGATGCCGTCCCCGTCATCTTCCACCTCGACCAGCAGGCCCTGGTCATCCGCCTTCCAGCGCAGGGTGATATGGCAGTCTTCGGGGGTGTAGCGCACCGCATTGAAGACCAGATTCGAGATCGCGCTGCGCAGTTCCTGCTCCTCACCGCGCAGAGACAGGCTGGCATCGGCCTCGATGGAGAAGGTGTGACGTCCCTGGGACAGGCCTTCGGCGTCGTCGCGGATATGGCCGAGCAGGGCGCTCATGTCGATACAGCGACCGTCGTCGGACAGTTCGTCGGTTTCCAGGCGTGACAGGGTCAGCAGGTCCTCGACCAGGTGCTGCATGCGGTCGGTCTGGCTCTTCATCTGACCCAGCCCACGCTGCCAGCGCGGTGGCAGGTCATCGGCGTAATCGGAGTAGGTCTCGAGATAGCCGGCCAGCACCGTCAGCGGCGTGCGCAGCTCATGGGAGACATTGGCCACGAAGTCGCGGCGCATCTCTTCAAGACGATAGAGGCGGGTGACATCACGCAGCATGACCAGACGTTCGTTGTCACCGAACAGGGTGATGGAAATCTGCAGCGTCAGGTTGTCAGACAGCGGCGACTGCAGCGTCAGCGGCTCGCGGTAGGCCAGCCGATTGAAGTAGTCGATGAAGACGGGGTCACGCAGATAGTTGGTGATGTGCTGGCCGCGGTCGTGGCTGGCCTTGAGACCGACCAGCTGCTCGGCAGCGCTGTTCCACCATTCCATGTCACCGTGGTTGTCCAGCATCACCAGGCCGTCGCGCATGGCCTCGGAGGATTCCTGGATACGGTTGAGGATGCTGCGCAGTCGCTCCTGAGTCTGGCGCTGGCCCTTCTGATAGCGGTAGAGACGATCGAGCAGGTCTCCCCACACGCCATCGCCGGGTGGTGGCTCTTCATGGGGATTGGTGATCAGCCAGGTATAGAGGCTCTTCAAGTGCTTGAGATGGACGAACAGATACAGCGAAAGGCCCAGTGCCAGGCCCCAGCCCAGATGGCCCAGCAGGCCACCGATCAGGCCGAAGCCACCGGCAAGGTAGCCGAGGCGCCATAGCTCGTTGGTCCAATAGCGCATGAATCCCTCAGGCCTGAGCGCTGAAGCGGTAACCGGTGCCGCGGACGGTCTGGATCAGATGCTGATGGCCTGTGCCCAGCGCCTTGCGCAGGCGACGGATGTGCACGTCCACGGTGCGCTCCTCGACATAGACGTTGCCGCCCCATACCTGATCGAGCAGCTGGCTGCGCGTGTAGGCACGCTCCTGATGCGTCATGAAGAACTGCAGCAGGCGATATTCGGTCGGGCCGACATCCAGCGAGTTGCCGTGGGCGGTGACGCGGTGGCTGGCCGGGTCGAGCATCAGGCCCTCGACTTCCACCGCCTCCTCGACCCCCTTGGGAGTGGTGCGACGCAGTACGGCCTTGAGACGGGCGACCAGCTCGCGCGGCGAGAAGGGCTTGGTGATGTAGTCGTCGGCGCCGGCTTCCAGGCCTTGAATCTTGTTGTCTTCCTCGCCCTTGGCGGTCAACAGGATGATCGGCAGCTCCGAGGTGGTCTCGTCACGCTTGAGACGCCGCGCGAGCTCCAGGCCACTGGTGCCCGGCATCATCCAGTCCAGCAACAGCAGATCGGGCTTTTCATCGACGACGATGGCGTGGGCGTCCTGGGCATTGTCTGCCTCCAGCACGCGGTAATCCGCCATTTCGAGGGCAACGGCGATCATCTCGCGAATCGAGGATTCATCGTCGACAATCAGTACGGTCTTGGAGCTCATCGCTAGATCCCATGCAGCAGTCGGCGCACGCGCCAGAATGACAAGTCGATGACGATTACAACCCGCTTATATGACAACCAGATGACAACCGCCAGCATGGCAGCTTGCACGCAAGCCTGCCAGCCGCCTTGGAGGCGCGGCAGGCAGGCATGAACCGTGGGCTGGGGAGCAACAGAGGGCAGGGATCGCTTTAAATTAAATAATGCGAATGTTTATGCAGGCGTCAGCTCATCGGCCAGGTCGCCAGGGCGATACCGGCGAAGATCAGCAGCCCCGTCCAATGATTGTTGAGGAACGCCTGGAAGCAGGGCGCACGCTCACGCTCACGGATCAGACGTTGCTGCCAGACGAAGGTGACGGCGGCGGCAGCCAGCCCCAGCCAGTAGAAGATGCCCAGCGCCAGGTGCAGGCCGATGCCGATCAATACCGCCAGCATGCCCAGCTGCAGAAGGCCGATCATCAGCTTGTCGGCCCGCCCGAACAGCACGGCGGTGGACTTGATGCCCACCTTGAGGTCGTCGTTGCGATCGACCATCGCATAGGCGGTGTCGTAGGCCACCGTCCACATCAGGTTGGCCGCGAACAGCCACCAGCCGTAGGTCGGCACTTCCTCCAGCGTCGCGGCGAAGGCCATCGGGATCGCCCAGCCGAAGGCGGCGCCCAGCACTACCTGAGGCAGATGATGGAAGCGCTTCATGAACGGGTAGCTGGCCGCCAGCAGCACGGCGACGATCGACAGCAGCACCGTGGTCAGGTTGGTGAAGCACACCAGCACGAAGGCGGCCGCGACCAGCCCCCCGAACAGCGTCAGCGCCTCGCGCTCCGAGATGCGACCCGAAGTCAGCGGCCGGTCTCGCGTGCGCTCGACATGCTTGTCCCAATGGCGATCGGCGTAGTCGTTGATGACGCAGCCGGCGGCGCGCATCAGGTAGACCCCGGCGATGAAGATCAGCAGGGTCGTGCGCTCGGGGATGCCATCTGCCGCCAGCCACAGTGCCCACAGGGTCGGCCACATCAGCAGCCAGGTGCCGATGGGGCGGTCCAGCCGTGTCAGGGCGAGGTAGTCGGCCAGTCTGGAAGGACGCGAAGCGGCGGAAGTGGATGACGCGGTCATCGGGGCTCCTGGGCGGGTGGTAGTGGGCAAGGGAAGAGAGGGAAACGAGGCCAGTCGGCCGCACGGCTCAGGCCAGTTGCAGCGCGTGCTGGAAGGCTGGCGTGAAGCCCTCCTGCACCAGCACCTTGAAGCGACCATGCGAGAACATCGAGCGGCGCATCCACAGGCTGGTGGTGCGGGCCAGCGGCCTGGAGCTCGAAAGCACCAGCGGGGCGCGGCTGACATCGATGGCGCTGCGTATCAGGTCGGGCTGGCGAAACAGCCAATGGCCCAGCGAGCGCTCGCCCAGTGTCGAGAGGCGATGACCGTGGGCCAGGTCCAGCGCCGCCAGCGAGCGTGCGATCACCCATGGCATATCGCCATGACAGAGCGCCACTTCGCGTCGCCAGACATGCCGGCGTGGGCCGATGCCCAGCAGGCGTGCTTCATCCAGCCGTGCGGGGCCGGTGTCCTGCAGCAGCAGGCGCACGCGCAGGCCCTGGATTGGCTGGCCATCGCGTTCATCCTGCTGCTGCATGGCGCCGGCAAGACGCTGGGTCAGCGAGTCCGTCGAGGAGAGCCACGCCCACCAGCCGGCCGGCATGACACCCTGCAGCGCGGCAGCCGGCTGCCAATGACGGCGCACCGCCGCCGAAGCCGCGGGTGCGGCGCGCGTGGGCGAAAGCCAGCGAGGCGCAGGCTGGCACAGGGTCTCGGCTGACGAATGAGGCGCCTCACAGGTGGAGGTCTGTGGCGTGAGCGCTGCGCGGTGAGGCTCGCCTGCTGGGCATCGGACCACGGTGAATTCCCTGTCAGGATGACGAAATGGCGAGTCTAGCATGGCCGAGCGGCAAGGCCTCCCGCTCAGGCATGCCTGCACTGCTGGCGGGCTGGTATGCTGGGCGCATTCATCGGCGTTCATGACGGACGCTGCTGGCGCTCCTTCATCAGCGCTTCCCTCGGATCGATCTCAGGAGATGGTGCCATGCGCGACCCTCGCACCCTTGTCATCATTGGTACCGGCATGGCGGGCATTGGTCTGGCGCGCGCGCTGCGTGCGCGTGACAAGGACAGCCGGCTGATCCTCATCAGCCAGGACAGCGGCCACGATTACGCCAAGCCGATGCTGTCCACCGCCTTCGCCAAGAAGATGTCGGCCACCGACCTGTCGCGTCAGGCGCCGGTGGCGCTGGCAGACGAGCTGAATGCCGAGCTGCGTACCCATCAACGCGTCACTGCCATCGACGGTGATGCCCGCCAGCTATGGCTGGGCGAGGAGTGTCTGGCCTATGACGAGCTGGTGCTGGCACTCGGCGCGGCGCCGCGTCGCCCCTTCCCCGTCGCCGCGGAAGTGGCCTCACGCGTGCAGAGCATCAATGACCTCGACGACTATGCGGCCTTCTGCGCGACGCTGGCGAAGGCCCGCGAGCGCGGAGAAGACGGGCATGTGGTGATTGTCGGTGCCGGACTGGTCGGCTGTGAATACGCCAATGATCTGACGGCCGCCGGCCACCACGTCACACTGGTCGCGCCGGAGGAAACTCCGCTGGATGGATTGCTGCCGCAAGCACTGGGGCAGCGTCTGGGGGCGGCGCTGGATGGACTCGGGGTGACGCGTCGCCAGGGCGAGATGGTCGAGACCATCGCCGCCAGCTCAGGCGAGGAGGCCGAGCGTCAGGCTGCGCCGGTCGAGGTGCGTCTGCAGAGCGGTCGTCGCCTGACGGGCTCCGTGGTTCTGCTGGCCACCGGCCTGGCGCCGCGCATTCGTCTGGCGCAGGCCGCGGGTCTGAGTGCCGGCGGCGATGGCATCCGTGTCGACCGCCACCTGGCCACCTCACAGCCGCATATCTGGGCGCTGGGCGATTGCGCCAGTGTCGAGGGCGTCAATGCCATGTATGTCCAGCCGCTGCAGATGGCCGCGCGCACCCTGGCGGCCAACCTGTGTGGCGAGCCGAGCGTGCTCGACTGGAAGGCGTGGCCGGTGCTGGTCAAGACACCGGTCTTGCCGGTGGTGGCCTATCCGCCGCGTTCGGCCGTGGCGCGCTGGGAAATCAATGGTGACGGCGATGATCTCGAAGCGCGTGCACTGGATATGAACGAACGCTTGATTGGATATGCGTTGACAGGCGCCGCCGTTCGCAGGAAAGTCGAGCTAGCGCGGCAGGCGCCGCCGTTGCTAGGCTAGGCGATGCCATGATCGATGGTCGTAAATCCCTTGCTGCCAGCGCGGTCAGGCACGATAGTGAATGCTCCGTCAGACATGCTGCCCGGCGGGCGTGGTCTGACAGATTGCTGCCATCGACAGGTTTGATACGGCAAAGCTTGCCGGAAGCGGATTGCGTCGCCGCCATACGCCACCGTTAGCAAGTGCAAGAACAACAATGGAAACGCAAGAACAACAATGGAAACGGCGGCTTGGCCGCCCGTGCAGAATGCCAAATCAGGAGGGCTTTTCATGCGCAAGCCAGAACTCGCTGCGGCCATCGCCGAGCGTGCGGATCTATCCAAGGACAAGGCCAGTCAGGTACTGAACGTGATTCTCGACGAGATCACTCATACCGTGGCCAAAGGCAATGACGTCTCACTGATCGGTTTCGGGTCATTCACCGTGCGCCAGCGTGCGGCGCGTACCGGCAAGAACCCCCAGACAGGCAAGCCGCTGACCATCCCGGCCAGCAAGACCGTTGCCTTCAAACCCGGCAAGTCGTTGAAGGATGCAGTGACCAAGTAACCTCGGCTCGTGCTTCAGCGCAGACCCGGGGTGGCTGTCGCCATGGCTTTCAATCGTCGTCATCAAAAGCCCTGTCGGCTGTCATGCTGATGCCACCGGTTCCGCCCTGCGGGGCCGGTGGCATTTTCATATGGCCTGCGTGACCGACGCTTCGCGATTCAAGGAATGACACCATGAAGCTCAAGATATTGCTGTGGGTGCTGGGTCTGCTGCTCAAGCGGGCCTTCAAGCGTGACCCCGAATTTCGTGCCGAGCTGGAAAAGCGTCCGCTGGACTGGGGCGTCGCGACCGAAGACATGAGCATCGCGCGTCACTACCGCATGTCCCACGCGGGCGTCACCACGGGCAGTGGCCTGCCGGTGGATACCGAGCTTGAGCTGCGCTTCGCTGATAGCGACAGTGCGGTGGCCTTCCTGCTCAAGCCCTCGCCGCGTGCCTTCCTGCAAGGCCTGATGGACCAGCGCGTGCGGCTGGTCGGCGATTCGGCCCAGCTCAACCGCTTGCAGTCATTGCTCAAGCGCATTCGCTGAATGGCCCTGTGCCGTGCCTGCATGAACGAAAGACGCCCCGCTGAGAGAATCAGCGGGGCGTCTTTTCGTCACGCGCCTTTCTTTCGTCGCGAGCTTTTCTTTTGTCGCGAGCCTCTCTTGGGGGGGCGTCACAGCAACTGCTTGAGGCCCGGGATGCCTTCGAGTACCTGATCGACCACGCCATCGCCGGCTTCTTCGCGCGCATAGCTCAGCGTTTCATCAGCCACGCCACGCGCCTGGTCCATGTTCAGGTCCAGCCCCATCAGTTTCTGGCCCAGTTCCAGCGCACCGCCACCGCTGCCGCCGGTGAAGGCGCTGACGGCGCCCATCAGGCCGCCCATGAGGCCACCGCCACCTGACTCGGCGGCTTCCTCGCCTGCGCTGCCGATCAGGCCTTCCGCTCCCGGAATGGCGCCCAGCAGTGAGGCGGCCGGGCCATCCGGCCCCTGCTCACGCACGAACTTGAGAACCATGCCGACCGCCTGCTCGGCGATTTCCGGTGACAGCCCGAGGGAGCCAGTGACGCGTTCGATAAGAGGATGCATCGGTATTCTCCATGAAAGCCAATGAGGTCAGGAGTCTTCAGAGTGGCACGTCGCGGCGACTCGACATTCGACGCGCCTGCCAACGCTTGCATGCGCCATGGCTATCGGACACGGCAGAACGGGGTGTTATGCTAGCGATATAAATCTAAAGTCTAATGCGCTGCCCGGCGCCCTGGTCACGGAACACTTCATGACACGCTCTCTCCTGGACTCCCTCATGCACTCTCTGCGTCGATTGTGGACGCTGGATGCCTTCAGCTATTCGCTGCGCATGTTGATCGCGCTGGGTGGCGTGATGGCGGTGGGGTTCTGGCTTGACGAGATGGCAGTGGTGATTCCGCTGTTTCTGGGCGTGATCGCCTCGGGGCTGGCAGAAACCGATGATCACTGGCGCGGCCGACTGCGCGCGCTGGGCATGACGCTGGCCTGCTTCAGCATCGCTGCCGTCTCGGTGGAGCTGTTGTTCGGCATGCCGCTGCCCTTCGTGATCGGGCTGGCGCTGGCCACCTTCGCGATGCCGATGCTGGGCGCCATCGATGCCCGCTACGGCGCCATCGCGCGCGCCTCGTTGATTCTGGCCGTCTACACCATGATCAGCCTCGAGCAGCAGCATGGAGATGGGCAGATCGCGGTGCTGGAGCGCAGCCTGCCCGAATGGCTGCGGGAGCCGGGGCTGGGCATCAATCTGGTCCAGCCGTTGCTGCTGGTGGTGGGGGCGTCCTGGTATGGCCTGCTCTCGGTCGTGTGGTGTGCGCTGTTCTCGCGCCAGCCGCTCAAGCACAGCATGGCGACGCTCTACCGTGAGCTGGGGCGCTACCTGATTCTCAAGGCGCAGCTGTTCGAGCCGCTGCGCAATGTCGACCAGTCTGCCCGGCGTCTGGCGCTGGCCGAGCAGAACGGCCGCGTGGTGGTGGCACTCAACCAGACCAAGGAGATGGTCTTCCGACGCCTCGCCGGACGGCGCGATACCACCAAGCTCGATCGCTATCTGCGGCTCTACTTCATCGCCCAGGACCTCCACGAGCGCGCCAGCTCCAGCCACTATCCCTACGGCCAGCTCACCGACGCCTTCTTCCATCACGACATCCTGTTTCGCTGTCAGCGCCTGCTGGAGCAGCAGGGGCGCGCCTGTCGCGGGCTCGGCAAGGCACTGTTGATGCGCCAGCCCTTCGATGCCAGTGACAGCCAGCAGGCACTGGAAGACCTCAACGCCTCGCTCGACTACCTCAAGCAACAGCAGCGTCCCGAGTGGCACCATCTGATGCAGGCGCTTGAGGCGCTCGCCGGCAACCTGCGCCTGATCGAAGGACAGATCACGCGTCTGAGTGACCTCGAAGCCGTCAGCGAGGAAAGCGACAGCAGCCTGTTGGACCGCTCGCCCCACGGCATGCGCGACATGTTCGAGCGTATCCGCAGCCACCTGACGCCGCGCTCACCGATCTTCCGCCATGCGCTGCGTCTGACCGCGACGCTGGTGGCCGGCTATGGCGTGCTGCTGGCGGTACACCCGACCCAGGGTTACTGGATTCTGCTGACCGGGCTGTTCGTGTGCCGTCCCAGCTACGGCGATACGCGCCGCACGCTGGCGCAGCGGATTCTGGGCACGCTGATCGGTCTGGTCGCCGGCTGGGCGCTGATCAGCCTCTTCCCGGCGCCCACGATCCAGGCCGGTATCGCCGTGGTCGCGGGGGTGCTGTTCTTCGCCACCCGTGGCTCGCGCTATACCTTGGCCACCGCTGCCATCACGCTGATGGTGCTGGCGTGCTTCAACCAGGTCGGCGATGGCTTCGATCTCATCTGGCCGCGCCTGTTCGATACGCTGGTCGGTGGCCTGCTGGCCGGGCTGTCTGTGGTGTTGATCCTGCCGGACTGGCAGGGACGCAAGCTCTACCGTCAGGCCGGCGTCAGCCTCAAGACCAGCGGCCGCTATCTGGGTGAGGTGCTGTCCCAGTATCGCCATGGCAAGCGCGATGATCTGGCCTACCGTCTGGCACGCCGCAATGCCCACAACGCCGACGCGGCCTTCTCCAATCTGCTGGCCACGGCCCGCAAGGAGCCCGGCCACTTCCGGCGCGATGTCGAGCCGGGCTTCGGCTTCCTGCTCCACGCGCATACCGTGCTCGGTTATCTCTCGGCACTGGCAGCGCATCGTGGCGAACTGGAATCGACCGCCTCGGCCAGCAGCGGCATCGAGACGCTGCTGCGCCATGGCGAGCGCCTGAGTCAGCAGCTGACGGCGTTGGGGGAGCAGTTGGAGTCCGGCGGTGAGATCGCCGTCACGCTGGACAGCGAAGACGAGATAGCGGCGCTGGAAGCTGAGGTCGAGCAGGTCGAATCCACCACCGGACGCCTGGCGCTGTCGCAGCTGATTCTGGTGCTGCGGCTGTTGCAGCCGCTGGAAAGCGCCGGCACCCAGCTGATCAAGGCCAGTCGCGCCAGCTGAGTCGCTGGCGCGTGGCGGCTCAGACGGCGCCGTATTGCCCGGCTGCCTCGCCCAGCCAGCGGCGAATCAAGGGCTCCGCGGCCTGCGGGGCCTCGCTGAGGATGGCATCGGCCAGTGTGGTGGTCGGAGCGATCAGGTCACTGTCACGCTCTAGATCGGCGATCTTCATTCCCGCCAGCCCCGTCTGGCGCGTGCCCAGCACTTCGCCGGGTCCGCGTAATTCCAGGTCCTTCTCGGCGATCTTGAAGCCATCCGTCGTCTCGCGCATCACTGCCAGGCGCTGCTTGGAGTGCTGCGACAGCGGCGGATGATAGAGCAGCACACAGAAGCTCTCGGTGCTGCCACGCCCGACTCGGCCACGCAGCTGGTGCAGCTGCGACAGGCCGAGACGCTCGGGATTGTCGATCACCATCAGGCTGGCATTCGGCACATCGACCCCGACTTCGATCACCGTGGTCGCCACCAGCAGGTCATGCTCGCCATCCTTGAACGCCGCCATCACCTCGGCCTTCTCGGCCGCCTTCATGCGGCCATGGACCAGGCCGATGGACAGCTCCGGCAGCGCCTCGGTCAGCTCGTCACGCGTCACCTCGGCGGCCTGACAGGTCATCACCTCGGATTCCTCGATCAGTGTACACACCCAATAGGCCTGACGGCCCTCGAAGCAGGCGGCGCGGATGCGCTCGACCACCTCGGGACGCCGCGGGTCGGCCACCGCGACGGTCTGCACCGGGGTGCGCCCCGGTGGCAGCTCATCGATCACCGACAGGTCGAGGTCGGCGTAGGCGCTCATCGCCAGGGTGCGCGGAATCGGCGTCGCGGTCATGATCAGCTGGTGCGGTGTCAGACCACCGGCTTCCCCCTTTGCCCGCAACGCGAGGCGCTGATGCACGCCGAAGCGGTGCTGCTCATCGACGATCGCCAGCCCCAGGCGCTGGAAGGTCACATCGGCCTGAAACAGCGCATGCGTGCCGACCACCATGCGCGCCCGGCCATCGGCGATGGCGGCCTTGGCATCCAGCCGCGCCTTGCCCTTGAGCTTGCCGGCCAGCCACGCCACCTCGATGCCCAATGGCTCCAGCCATTCGCGAAAGTTGCGGTAGTGCTGCTCGGCGAGGATCTCGGTGGGTGCCATCAAGGCCGCCTGACAGCCGCCGCCGATGGCAATCAGCGCCGCCATGGCTGCCACCACCGTCTTGCCCGAGCCCACGTCGCCCTGTACCAGACGCAGCATCGGCACTTCGCGCGCCAGATCACGGCGCACGTCATCCAGCACGCGGCGCTGTGCGCCGGTCAGCGAGAAGGGCAGCTGGGCCAGAAAGCGCGTGCTGAGGCCGCCACTGGCGCTCAGCGAGGGTGCGCCATCCTGCTGGATACGCGCGCGCACCTGCCGCAGGCTCAGCTGGTGGGCGAGCAACTCTTCCTGGGCGAGGCGGCGTTGACTCGGATGCACGCCATCGCTCATCTGATCGACGGGGGCATCCGGCGGCGGCTCGTGCAGAAAGCGCAGACACTCGATCACGCCGGGCAGGCGAAAGCGCGCGCGCAGGGCCTCGGGAATCAGGTCCGGCAGCTCGTGGGGCGTCTCCTCGAGCTGCTTGAGCGCCTGGGCGATCAGGGCACGCAGGCGCGCCTGATTGAGGCCTTCGGTGGCCGGATAGATGGGCGTGAGGTGGTCTTCCACCGGTGCGGCCCCCTGACCGAGCAGGCGGTATTCCGGATGGTAGATCTCGAGGCCGGTGGCCCCGGCGCGTGCCTCGCCGAAGCAGCGCACGCTGTGGCCACGCTGGAATTGCTGCTGCTGAGCGGGGGAGAAGTGGAAGAAGCGCAGACTGAGGATGCCGCTGCCATCACGCAGACGCACCAGCAGGCTGCGGCGGCGGCCCTTGACGATGTCGCAGGCTGTCACCTCGCCTTCCACCACCGCCTCCATACCGCTCTTGAGCGTGCCGATGGGCGTGACGCGAGTGCGGTCCTGATAGCGCAGCGGCAGATGGAACAGCAGGTCTGCGACGCGTTCCAGCCCCAGCCGCGACAGCTTCTCGCTCAGCGCGGGGCCGACGCCGCTCAGGCTGTCCAGCGGTCGGGCCAGCGCGCCGGTGGCAAAGACACCAGCGCTGGCGGGCCCGGTAGATGAGGCGTCCGTGCCCGCCCTGCTCATGCCGGTTCGTGGCTCTGGGAAGCGGAACCCTGCATGCCGTTCTCATTGCTCTGGCGCGCACGGTTGGAGCACTCGGCGATCGCCTGGCTGATCACGTCGATGGCCTTGGGACGCGGGAAGCTGGCACGCCATGCCAGCGCCACGCTGCGGCTTGGGGCCGGGTCCTTGAAGGGCCGCGTCTCGAGCACGCCGCTCTCGTAGTGACCGGTACCGGTGGCCGAGTAGGGCAGCACGGTGATGCCGAGGCCGGAGGCGACCATGTGGCGGATGGTTTCCAGCGAGCCGCCTTCGGCGATCAGTGTATTCTCGGGGTTGTTGATCTGATTGCCGATGGCCGGGCAGGCCTCGAGAATCTGATCACGGAAGCAGTGGCCCTCGCCGAGCATCAGCAGTCGCTCGTTGATCAGCTGCTCCTTGGCGATGCTGTCCTGCCCGAGCAGGGAGTGGCCGGCCGGCAGCAGGATTTCGAAGGGTTCCTCGTAGAGGGCCTTGGTCAGCACGTCGGTCTCGGTGAACGGCAGCGCGACGATGATCACGTCCAGTTCGCCATTGCGCAGCTTGCGCCGCAGGTCGCCGGTCATGCCTTCCTCGATGTAGAGCGGCATCTTCGGCGCACGCCGTGTCAATTCCGGCACCAGGTGCGGGAAAAGATAAGGGCCGATGGTATAGATGGCGCCGATGCGCAACGGGCTGGACAGCTGGTCCTTGCCGGAATTGGCCAGTTCCTTGATCACGCTGGACTGCTCCAGCACGCGCTGGGCCTGCTGAACGATCTTCTCGCCGAGCGGTGTGACCTGTACGGTGGACTTGGAACGCTCGAACAGTGCGACTCCCAGCTCTTCCTCAAGTTTCTTGACGGCCACCGACAGGGTGGGCTGCGACACGAAGCAGCGCTCTGCGGCGCGTCCGAAATGACGCTCCTGGGCCAAGGTTACGATATAGCGGAGTTCTGTTAGAGTCATGATTCCTGCCCGGAACTGGCATCCTGGGATGCGGTGGGTACCGATTCGTTTTACCAAGGAGCACGGCAAAGGTGAAGAAGACGAGTCTCATCCTCGGTTGTGGCGACGTTGGCAGCGCGCTGGCGCGCGAACTGCTCAAGGCCGGTCAGCACGTCATCGGTGTCAGGCGTGATGTGTCCGCATTGGCGGATCTCGGCATCGAGACGCTGGCGCTGGACATCACTGCCGAAGGTGCACTGGCCAGCTTGCCAGATGCCGACACGGTGGTACATGTGCTGAGCGCCGACCGCTTCGACGAAGAGGCCTATCGCGCCGCTTACGTCGACGGCATACGGGCGCTGGTGACGGAACTGGAGTCGCGCGCCAATCCGCCGACCCGCGTGCTGTTCGTGTCCTCGACCTCCGTCTACGCCCAGAAGGATGGCGAGGAGGTCGACGAGCAGTCGCCCACCGATGCCACCAGCTTCTCGGGTCAGTTGATGCGCGAAGGCGAGCAGGCACTGCTCGATTCCTCGCTCAACGGCACCGTGGTGCGCTTCTCCGGCATCTACGGGCCGGGCCGCGACATGCTGATCCGCCAGGCGCGTGATGGTCGCATCGCCGCCAGCAACCCGCCACTTTATTCCAACCGCATCCACCGTGACGACTGCGCGGGCGTGCTGGCGCACCTGATCGCGCTGAGCCTCGAGGGCAAGCCGGTCGAGCCGATCTATCTGGCCACCGACTGTGATGGCGCACCGCTGCACGAAGTGATGGCCTGGTTGGCGCGTCAGCTCAAGGTCGAGTCCACCGAGGTGATCCAGTCACCGCTGCGGCGGCGTTCCAGCAAGCGCTGCGGCAATGCCCTGTTGCTCGAGAGTGGCTACACCTTCCGTTATCCGACCTTCCGCGAAGGCTATGCCGAGGTGCTCAAGGAGCACGGCGTGACGGTGCCGAAGAGCGAATTGTCGGGCCGCTGATCTTTCACTTGTCCACATGCGGTTGCGCTCTGGGTCGCCAGACCGGGTGTGGATAAGTTGAAGGTTGATCAAGCATTGACCGATAACTGACAGTGCCCGCCCCGGAATCCCGGGGCGGGCACTGTCGTCTCTGCGTCAGGCACTCCTTGCGGGTGACCTGCCATCGTCAGTGAGCGGGTGTTCAGTCACCGATGACCATCACGCCTTCGGCTTCGAAGGCCACGCCCTTGGGCAGCGCCTTGACGCCGACCGCGGCACGCGCCGGGAAGGGCGCGGTGAAGAACTCTTCCATCACCGCGTTGACGCGCGCGAAGTCGTCCAGATCGGTTAGGTAGAGGTTGAGCTTGACGATGTCGCCCAGGCTGCCGGCGGCTTCTTCGCACACGGCATTCAGGTTGGTGAAGACCTGACGCGCCTGCGCCTCGATACCGCCTTCGACGACTTCCATCGTCTGCGGGTCCAGCGGAATCTGGCCGGACAGATAGACGGTGTTGCCTGCCTTGACCGCCTGGGAATACGGACCGATGGCAGCAGGGGCCTTGTCGGTGTTGATGATCGCGCGATTGCTCATGACATGCTCCTTGTGACTGCGTTCACGCCTTGCCGGTTGCGAGTGTTGTGCGGTGGCGGCTGTCAGCAGCGGGTTACGATTGTGGTTATAGGGGCTCGCCGTCCACGGCGAGTTCGGTCACGGCCAAGGTGATGCACTGCCGTCGAGCTGACGTACCGTCGAGTTGACGTGCATGGCCTTGGCCGCGACACGGGTGTTCAAGAAGAACGTGCCCGATGGCTACTCTGCGGCAGCCTTGAAAACAAAAACCGCGCCGCCCGCCAGTGGCGGACGACGCGGCCAGTACGCTGGATCAGCTGAGGACGCGGGTGATTCGCTCCACGTGCAACAGGTTGCGCATGCGCTTGATGATGCGCGCCAGATGAATGCGGTCACGCACGGCCAGCGTCAGATTGACGATGGCCAGATGGGCGTCGCGTTCCTCGATGCCGATGCGCTCGATATTGGCTTCGGCATCGGTGACCAGCTCTGCCAGCTCGGCGATCAAGCCGCGCTGGGTCTGTGCCTCGATACGCAGCGCCACCGTGAAGTCGCCTTCGACCTGATCGGCCCAGGTCAGCGGGAAGACGCGTTCCGGGTCGCTGGCCAGTTCGGTGATGTTGCTGCATTCCTGACGATGGACCACCAGTCCCTTGCCGGCCGACAGGTGACCCATGATCGGCTCGCCGGGCAGCGGGTGACAGCAGCGCGCGTAGCTGGTGACCATGCTGTTGCCACCGCTGACCTGCATCGGGCTATTGCCGCTGTTCTCCGCCTGGACATTGCCGTCCTTGGCCGAGAACTTGGGCTGCTGCGCCGTGGCGCTGGTCGTGTCGCTAAGAAGGCTCTGGGCCACGCTGTAGGCGGCGCGGGTGCCGAGCCCGATGGACTCGAGCAGATCATCACGCCCGCCTTCCAGCTCCAGCTCCGCGGCCAGCGTATCGAGACGCCTGGGCGGCAGTTGCTCGAGGGAAGCGTCCAGCCCGGCGAGTGCCTTGTTGAGCAGGCGCTGACCCAGGGTGACGGATTCGCTGCGCTGCTGATGCTTGAGGTAATGACGCACGGCAGAGCGCGCCTTGGCCGTGGTGACGAAGTTGAGCCACGCCAGATTGGGCTTGGCGCCCGGCGCGGTGATGACTTCGACGGTCTGGCCACTCTCCAGCGGCGAGGATAGCGGCGCCAGATGACGATCGATGCGGCAGGCGATACAGCTGTTGCCGACATCGGTGTGCACCGCATAGGCAAAATCGACCGCCGTCGCGCCGCGCGGCAATTCCATGATGTCGCCCTTGGGGGTGAACACGTAGGTATCGTCGGGGAAGAGGTCGTTCTTGACGTGCTCGATGAACTCGAGCGAGTTGCCGGCATGGCGCTGCATCTCGAGCAGACCCCGCACCCATTCGCGGGCGCGCGCATGGCTGCCGGCGCCGATGGGGCGGTCGGTCTGGCCGGCCTTGTACAGCCAGTGCGCCGCGATGCCGTTGTTGGCCATCGCTTCCATCTCGCGGGTACGGATCTGTACCTCGATGGGCATGCCGTTCATGCCGAACAGCGTGGTGTGCAGACTCTGGTAGCCGTTGGCCTTGGGGATCGCGATGTAATCCTTGAAGCGACCCGGCACCGGCTTGTAGAGATTGTGAACCACGCCGAGGATGCGATAGCAGCTGTCCACGTCATCGGTGATGATGCGGAAGCCGAACACGTCCATCAATTCATTGAAGGGCTTCTGCTGGTCACGCATCTTGCGATAGATGGACAGCAGATGCTTCTGACGACCGATCACCGAGCCGGGCAGCTGATCGCGCTCCAGCGCGTTCTGCAGACTGGCCTGGATCTCGCGCATCAGGGTACGGCGATTGCCACGCGCGGCGGTGACGGCACGCTTGATGCGTTCGGAACGCATCGGGTGCAGCGCCTGGAAGGAGAGGTCTTCCAGCTCGACGCGAATGGTGTTGATACCGAGACGGTTGGCGACGCGGGCGTAGATCTCGAGCGTCTCACGGGCGATGCGACGCTTCTTCTCGGGGCGCAGGGCGCCGAGGGTACGCATGTTGTGCAGACGGTCGGCCAGCTTGACGATGATGACGCGGATGTCCTGGGACATCGCCAGCACCATCTTCTGGAAGTTCTCGGCCTGGGCGACGGCCTTGTCCTCGAAGGTGATCTGGGTCAGCTTCGAGACGCCATCCACCAGCAGGGCGACGGGTTCGCCGAACTGGCCTGCCAGTGCCTCGAAGGTCACGCTGGTGTCTTCGATGACATCGTGCAGCATGGCGGCCATCAGGCTCTGATGGTCCATGTGCATGTTGGCGAGAATGTTCGCCACCGCCAGCGGGTGGGTCACATAGGGTTCACCGGAACGCCGGCGCTGGCCATCGTGGGCCTGCTCGGCGTAATAGAAGGCGCGCCTAACCTGACGGATCTCTTCCTCGGGAAGATAACCGCCCAGGCGGTCTGCCAGGTCATCGATCGTGAACATTCAGCGGCCTTGGCTCAGAGTGATTCCGGGCCCGCACCCCGTGCTCCGGCCGCGAGGACGGGAGTGGCAGAGGTGCGGAAGCACACATGCAGTCGGCAGGTTGAGCGTGGGCTCAGTCTTCGATCTGCGGCATTACCGGCTTGCGCTGGATCGGAGCTTCGACCGGCTCGTTCAGGATGTCACGACCGACCAGACCCGCCGCCACTTCGCGCAGGGCGAGGACGGTGGGCTTGTCGTTTTCCCACGGCAGTTGGGCGTTGCGGCTGCCGCGTGACAGCTGACGGGCACGACGTGTGGCGATCATCACCAGCTGGAAGCGGTTGTCGAGGTTCTCGAGGCAATCTTCTACGGTTACGCGAGCCATGGCGGTGCACCTATCAATAGCGGGATATTCGGGGTTCGCTGTCGGCGTGTAATCAGCGCAGAGTACCGCGACCGCTAGGGGCCACTTACCCTGATCATCTGACAGTATCTCGCACACGACGCAAGCACAATGCCGCTGAGCCGGCCCGCCAAGGGCGAGACGGCTCAGCGGCCAATGATTCTGAAAGGGAATCGAGTCTACTCGACGCCGTCGTGACATGACAAGTCAGACGCGATCAACTCCTTCGCCCGGCGCGCCTGTCGGCGGCGTACGCGACCACAGCGCGCATGATCAGGACGAAAGCCGGCAAGTCCTGCCCGACTGTCAGGCTGTCCGAACTGCTGTCAGAACGGCCGGTCAGCGCGGCTGAGTGAGCAGCCGGATTCCCGCCGCCGTCATCAGTCGGCCAGCAGGGAATCGAGCAGTGCCGCGTGGCGATGCTGCACGCGCGGCAGACGCGCACGCTGGGCATTGACGAGTCCGCACAGCTCGTCGAGGGCCTGCTCGAAGTCATCATTGATGACGATCAGGTCGTATTCGTCGTAGTGGGACATCTCGCTGACCGCATCGCGCATGCGACGCGCGATCACGTCCTCGCCATCGGTACCGCGACCGGACAGACGCTCGAGCAACGCTTCACGCGACGGCGGCAGGATGAAGATGGAGACGGCTTCCGGCACCTGGGCGCGCACTTGCTGGGCACCTTGCCAATCGATCTCGAGGATGACGTCCTCGCCCTTGCTCAGGCGAGCTTCGACCGCCGGGCGCGAGGTGCCATAGAAGTTGTCGAAGACCTGGGCGTGCTCGAAGAAGTCGCCCTGCTCGATCATGGTCTTGAAGTGATCGACATCCACGAAGTGGTAGTTGACGGCATCCTGCTCGCCCGGGCGCTGGGCGCGGGTGGTGTGCGAGACGGACACGCCGATACCGTCCATGCGCTCCAGCAGTGCCTTGACCAGGGTGGTCTTGCCGGCGCCGGACGGCGCGGAAATGATGTAGAGCGTGCCACGTGCGTTGCTGGCCGCCGAGGAAGATGCTGAAGAAGTCGAAGACATGGAAGTGATCCGCTTGCTGTCGCTGAATCGCGGCATTATCGCATAATCCACCCCGCTTGGGCTGCACGCGCGCATGACAGTCCCGTGATGCAATGTTGCAGCTCGGGCATCACAGTTGTCGTCGCGAGGTGGCTGGGTTGGCGGGGCGTTATCTGCAACAATAGTTGTATATTTCAGTTGTCACTCAAGCGTCGGCCAGCGCTCGCGTCAGCCAGTGCTCGCGCCGCTTGTGCCTTGATGGGAGACACGGCTTGTCGCCGCCTCGTCACTCAGGCTTGGGCTTGCGCACTCCCGTGATTCCCATCGCGCCTTGCTAGACGAGGTTCGTGAACTTTGCTTCGCAAGCCGCGTACGTAAATCGCGTGTATACATCGATAGAGCAGCGCCAGACGTGCCGCAGGCCTCCGCCAGAGAGGCCGCGCACGAGCGCATCACCCGTTACCTGTCCCGCGCGCCATTCATTCCCGCCTTCCGGCTGATGATGAATGGCGCGCGGTCTTTTGCCTTGTGCAGCGCCAGCCATGCGCGGGCAATGTTAGCCGTGGCTTGCCCCTGACAGCGGTGCCACGGCTGAGTACGGCCACGGGTGATATCCCCTTTTCAAGTTTCAGGAGACCCGGACATGTCTGCCTCCCCCGTTGCGCGCCATCCGCGCATCGCCGAACTGGCGCTGGCGCTCGGCGCCTTTGCCATCGGCACTACCGAATTCGTGATCATGGGCCTGATGCCCAACATCGCGGCGGACTTCAATGTGTCATCCCAGCAGGTCGGCTACGCCATCAGTGCCTATGCGATGGGCGTGGTGGTCGGTGCGCCCCTGATCTCGGCGCTGGGCGCACGCCTGCCGCGTCGCGGGCTGTTGATCGGCCTGATGCTGCTGTTCGCGGTCAGCAACGTGGCCAGCCTGCTGACACCGTCGCTGACCAGCTTTGCCGCGCTGCGCTTCATCGCCGGCCTGCCGCATGGTGTCTATCTGGGCGTCGCGGCCCTGGTGGCGGCGGATGCTGCCCCTGCCGGCGAGCGCGGGCGGGCCGTCGGTCGCGTGATGATGGGCCTGACGGTGGCGATTCTGATCGGGGCGCCAGCGGCGACCTGGTTCGGTAGCCTGTTCGGCTGGCATTCCGCCTTCCTCGTCGTCGGTCTGCTGGCGCTGGCCACGGCACTGCTGGTGCGCGGCTTCGTGCCCTATCAGGCCGGCAATCAGGACGCGACCCCGCTCACCGAGCTGGCAGCCCTGATCAAGCCGCGGGTGCTCTATACCCTCGGCATCGCCTGCATCGGTTTCGGTGGCATGTTCAGTGTCTACAGCTATGCGGTGGAGACGCTCAATGTCCAGGCCGGGCTGTCCCAGAATCTGGTGCCGATGGTGCTGGCCGTCTTCGGGGTGGGCACCATCATCGGCAACCTGATCGGTAGCCGTGCCGCAGACATCGACCTGATGCGCACCATTCCTGCCGTGCTGATCTGGAGCGCGCTGGTGCAGGGCGGCTTCTACTTCGCCGCCGATGGTGTCTGGAGCGGTATCCTGTTCGTCGGGCTGGTCGGTACGGGTATCGGTCTGGCACCGGCGCTGCAGATGCGCCTGATGGATGTGGCGGAAGACGCCCAGACCATGGCGGCGACGCTCAATCATGCGGCCTTCAACATCGCCAATGCGCTGGGCGCCTGGTGTGGCGGCATGGCCTTCGCCTATGGCCCGTCGCATTCCTCCATCGGTCTGGTCGGGGTGGCGATGGCCATCGCGGGCTTGATCGTCTTCCTGCTCGGTCAGCGTCATGAGCGCCGCGAGCTGCAGACGGCTTCTGCCTGATGTGAGCCTGAAGTGAGGTCGTGAGCGCGAGGCCAGGAAAGTGAGGCAAGAAAGTCTCGTGAGCACAAGCCGCAACGAAAGAACGCCGCCCTTCGGGGCGGCGTTCTGCGTTTGCGTGGCGAAAAGTCTGTGGAAGGCAGTCTGTGCAGGGCTGTCCTGGTAGCGGCACCGGCACGTCAGCAACAGGGCACTGTCAGCGCTGTTGACGCGCGCGCGTCGGCGACATGCCGAAGTAATCGCGGAAACAATGGCTGAAGTGGGTCGTGCTGACGAAGCCACAGGCCACGGTGACCTCGGTGATGCTGGCGCTGCCCTGTGTCAGCAGCTGGCGGGCCCGGGTCAGGCGCAGCTCCAGATAATAGCGCGAGGGCGTGGTATCCAGATGGCGGGTGAACAGGCGCTCGATCTGGCGGCGTGACAGCGTCACGCAGTGCGAGATCTCGCTCATGCTCAAAGGCTCCTCGAGGTTGCTGCTCATCAGCTCTAGGATGGTGCGAAGTGCCTCCGGGTGCTGGCTGTCCGGCGCGGGCAGCGTCTGATCCGGATGCCAGGGACTGGGCGTCGCGGGGCGCTCGCAGGCGAGGATTTCCTCGACACTGCGCGCCAGGTCATCGCCGTGACGCTGGCGCATGGCTTCCAGCATCATGTTCAGCGCGCTGCCGGCATTGGTGCAGCTGAAGCGCGCCGCTTCCACCACCAGCTGAGCACGTGACAGCTCCAGCTGGGGGAATGACTCGCTGAACAGCGCCGCATTCTCGGGATGGATGGTACAGCGATGACCCGCCATCACGCCGGCAGCGGCCAGGAAATAGCTGCCATTCCACAGGCTGCCGAGGTGCGCTCCCCGCTGCTCGGCGCGGCGCAGGGCCTCGCTCAGCGAGGGGATCTCGTCCAGCTGCGCCCGGTAGCCGCCACACACGATGATCATGTCGATCTGCGTCTGCCCCAGCGACTCGAGCCCGGCGCTGGCCATGATGTCGATGCCCAGATCACTGCGCACGCTGCCCGTCGTCACCCCGAAGGTGTGAATGCGATAGAAGGGAACGTCTCTGAGTAGATTGGCCGTGACCAGCACATCGAGGGCGCTGGTGAAGGCGGGCATCGAGAAATGTTCCAGGAGAATGAAGGCGACATTGAGCGGTGTGCTCTGGGCGCAGGTCACGTCCTTGAGCAGAGGCTGATTGCGGCGCTTCATCGCGGGAGTGAAGTCGCGGCGACGGGGCGAGGTCATGGCTTGCGTTCGTTGCAGGGGCCGCGGACGGCAGTGGATCGAAGGCGACCGGCAGGCTGGTCACCGTGTGACACCATCCTCGCAGCTGTGCGCTCCCGCGGCGAGCCCTTGCTTGCAACCTGCTTGCAATCATGGAGTGGCAGGCCTGTCATCAAGCAGCATCGCCTGCGGATTCCGGGCTTGGCGTGCTCGACAGCTCCCGCCGTCTGGACTGGCCCGTCTTCCTCCTCAGTGGAGGTGTGAGGGTGCAGTTCATCATCACCGTCGGTATGTATGTCCTGTGTGCGGGCGGGGCGTTGGGTTCCGGGTGGCCTTTGCCTGTCGTCACGCAGGAATCAGCCCGACATGGCGGATAGAGGGTGGATGGATGGCCCGAAGATGCAGTCGGCACAGGTCATGAGTTGTTATCACCAATGCCCAGATGTAAAACGGCTGTAGGCTTGGTGATACGTCGCGTTACATGGGTGTAAAAACAACCATTTGTGACAGAGTCACAGGGTTCACGGCTGGTACACTGCCCCGTCACTCAGATCATGCCCAGAGGCTGACTAATGACGGATTCTTCCCGGACCTTTTCGTCCGGCTCCGCCACACCGGTAAACTCCCCCGCTGAACCCGCACCCTCCCCGCAAGGTATCGACTGGCCCGTCTTCATCATCAGTGGTGGCGTTCTGGCGTTGTTCGCCATCGCCGCACTGGTGGATCTCGATGCTGTCTCCGCGCTCATCCAGAGTGCCTTCGGTGTCTCGACCCGATACTTCGGTGCCTACTGGCAAGCGCTGATGCTGGCGACCTTCGTCATCGCCATCGTGCTGACCCTCGGCCGTACCGGACGGGTGCGCATGGGCGGGCTGGCAGCGCCTGACATCTCGACGCTGCGCTGGATGGCCATCATCCTCTGCACCCTGCTGGCGGGTGGTGGTGTCTTCTGGGCCGCAGCCGAGCCGATCGCCCACTTCACCTCGCCGCCGCCGGTATTCGGCGCGGACGCCCCGACCGGCAATGCCGATGCCGCCTACAACGCGCTGGCGCAGAGCTTCATGCACTGGGGCTTTCTGGCTTGGGCGATGCTCGGCAGCCTGACCGGCATCATCTTCATGTATCTGCACTACGAGAAGGGCCTGCCGCTCAAGCCGCGTACGCTGCTCTATCCGCTGTTCGGCGAGCGTGTGATGCGCGGCCCCTTCGGGGCGCTGGTCGATGCCTGCTGCGTGCTGGCAGTGGTGGCCGGTACCGTCGGCCCCATCGGCTTCCTCGGGCTGCAGGTCAGCTATGGCCTCAATGCGCTGTTCGGCATTCCCGATACCTACGCGACCCAGCTGACGCTGCTGCTGGTGCTGACTGTCATCTACACCCTGTCCGCCGTCAGCGGCGTGACTCGTGGCATCCAGTTCCTGAGCAGCACCAACGTCCTGCTCGGTGGCGCGCTGCTGCTGTTCATCCTGATCATGGGCCCGACCGGCTTCCTGCTCGAAGCCTTCCCGCAGGGCCTGGTGCGCTACGTCGGTGACTTCGTCGCCATGTCTTCCTTCCGGGGTGACGATGGCTGGTTGAATGGCTGGACGCTGTTCTTCTGGGGCTGGTTCATCGGCTATGGTCCGCTGATGGCGATGTTCGTCGCGCGCATCTCGCGGGGCCGCACCCTGCGTCAGATGGTGCTGTTGATCGCGGTCATCTCGCCGCTGGTCACCTGCCTGTGGTTCACCATCATCGGTGGCAGCGGCCTGGCCTTCGAGCTGAGCAACCCGGGCAGCGTCTCCGGCCCGTTCACCGGCTTCAACCTGCCGGCAGCACTGATCGCCATCACCCAGCAGCTGCCGTTCGGCTTCACCATCTCGGTGCTGTTCCTCGTGTTGACCACGCTGTTCGTCGCCACCACCGGTGACTCGATGACCTACGCGGTCTCGATGGTGATGAGCGGCAACGACAACCCGCCGCGCGGCGTGCGCGTGTTCTGGAGCCTGATGATGGGCGTGGTCGCGGCGCTGTTGATCTCGATGGGCGATGGCGGCATCAATGCGCTGCAATCCTTCATCGTCGTCACCGCCGTGCCGGTGTCGCTGATTCTGCTGCCCAGCCTGTGGAACGCTCCGCTGATTGCCCGCCGTATGGCGCGCGAGCAGGGCGTCTGATCGACTCGCACGCTAGAAAGCAATGAGCGTCTCGCACCATCAAAAACGCCGCCCCTCGGGGCGGCGTTTTCGTGTCTGGCGTTCAGCCGTCAGTCATCAGACGTTGACGTTCAGCGTCACATCGATGTTGCCACGCGTCGCGTTGGAGTAGGGGCACACCTGGTGCGCCTTCTCGACCAGCGCATCCGCCTCGGCCTTGTCCATGCCCGGCAGACTGATATCCAGCGCCACCTCGATACCGAAACCGGCCGGAATCTGGCCGATGCCCACCTTGCCAGTGATCTCCAGGCCTTCCGGCAGTGTCACGCCGTCAGTGCTGGCCACGTGCTTCATGGCACCGATGAAGCAGGCAGAGTAACCCGCCGCGAACAGCTGCTCCGGGTTGGTACCTTCACCGCCGCCACCGCCCAGCTCCTTCGGCGTGCTCAGGGTGACATCCAGCGCCCCATCGGAAGAACGCGACTTGCCCTCACGACCCCCAGTGGTAGTAGCTTTTGCATGGTACAGCACTTGTTCGATAGACATGCCTGACTCCTTGAGCGGAAAAGCCCTCAGTCGAGGGATGGAAACAAGATGGCGTCTGTCGGGCAAAGTTTCAATTGCTTGATGTAGGACGTGTCCTTGGCGGTGAGGAAGGCCACTGATGGAAGGGGTCTTCGCCTATGATGATGTTAACGACAGATTCCAGATCATCTGAGCAATGCTTCAGACCACATTCCCAGATGACTAGCACTCGCCACCCATGACTCACTAAATCAGCCCACTTGCGCCAATCACGAGCCACATTACCCTCCAACTTTTCCTTCCAGAACGTCTTGTTAGTCGCAGGTGATGAGGCATAAAAGCAGTCTTTGTGCCTATGCCAGAAGCACCCATTCACAAAGATCGCGAGCCGGTGCTTTGGAAGCACAAGATCAGGCTTTCCGGGAAGATTCTTACGGTGAAGCTGATACCGGAAGCCCCGAGCATGGAGGTAGCGACGTATCGCCAACTCGGGGCTGGTATTCTTGCCTCGTATCGAGGCCATCATGCGTGAGCGGGTGGCGTAAGAAACATTGTCCATAAGTTAAATTTGTATTGATTTTATTTTGAATATAAAATCTTCTAAAGTGAATATGTCTTTTAACTGCTTTGTAGTATATTTTTTTTGTATTTCTTTCGGAAGAACGAGAGATAGTTTTGCGGATTTCATTTCTTCCAATTGATTGCTTGAAATATTTGGTTGTAGTGTGATTAAGTGCTTCTCAGGGATTCGCGCTGCCTCTTTTAAAATCTGCCGCCACCTATCCTTACATGTTGTTTTAGCCCCAAGCATAGCTAAGTTTCTTTCTGGGTATTGTGTGTCTCTATAACTTGCTTTTCCCGGGAAAAGAAAGTCAGGTTTGGAGCGCTTTTCTGTATTTACCCCTCTTTCGAAACATAAAAAGTTCGCTTTTAGTATCCATTCGATGTGATTTTCAAAGGAATGGCCAGCTCTAGATTTTCTGCGGTTATGGACACTTAAAGAAAATTTTAAGAATTCTTCATGATCATCAATCCAGCTGTTCGAATGCTCTTTCAAGTGTGAGTTTATGATGTGTTTTTCTAGCTGTTTGAACAAAGTTTCTTCTCTGATAATAAGACTTGTAAGGGCATGGTCTGGTGCCTCTACTGGGTTTATTTCGCCCGCTAGGGTTTCATTGGCTAAGGCTGAAAAATCCCGAGTCTTTGGAAAGCTGTTGCCAAATCTACCAAGTAATAAGTCTAACCACTCATCTGAATCCGAAAGGTCTATAGATATATCGGCTTGCTCAACAATGAAACTGAATATGTTAGAGTCTACTTCGGCAAAGTCAGAAGGTTGAGAATACACGGCATTATGAGACCCATAAGGGTCGTCTAGACCAAATAGCCATAATAGTTCATCTAGATATGGGCTGTTTGATTTTATTATTAGAGCAACCAGGGTGCCGTCAGTTTTTAGGGCTGTGATTAGTGTATCGTCAACGGTAGCTCTATCGATAACTTCATTGTTTCTATAATAAAATCTAAATTCTCTTCTTGGCGGTTTACGTGCTTGGTACCAAGTTGCACTTCCTTTACAAAAAGCTCTATCATTCTCTTCTTGGCCAATATAGAGATATGTGACATCAAAAGCCTTTTTCTCTGAGCCAAGATAGCATGTCATCTTTGTAAGGCCATTAAACTCATGCTGGTTGGATTTATCAGGTGTAATTTCAACCTTTGTTAATAGTTTTGCTGATGCACCTACAAAGTATTCTGTTAACTTCGTCATCCATGACCTCACTTTAAATATCTACAGCTTATCTGTATTAGGTTACGGTTTTCTTTAACTAGAAGCTCTTTCTTTTTTTATTAGCAATATTCTGTCTTTTACTAATTTTGCTACAGCTTGAAAAACTGGAACAACTACAGAGTTTCCGAATTGGCGATAAGCCTGAGTATCAGAAACAGGTATTATGAACTTACATTCACCAACGCCATCAAATCCCATCAACCTTGCACACTCTTGAGGTGTTAGGCGGCGAGGGCGGTTTTTCATATTTTCTTCAGAGGCAAAAGGCTTACTATCATCAAATCCACGATCGACCAAAATCTCGGAACCATCTTTATGGTAACGTGCTGAGAGTGTGCGTGCAGTATCATTTGGACGTGTTAGTCCGAAACCGAAGCCATTACCTTTTTCGCGATGTTTTTGTGCATATCGATAGAGGTACTCCCATAGTTTGGGTGTAAGTATGTATTTGTCTGGAACATCTTTGCTTAAAATGTCTCCAAAACTAGGCTTGTTCTCTGGATATAGTTTCTCGATATCACGAAGAGTAAAGCCCTCATGAGCTTTAAGGTCTCGACGGAACCCGACAAGTACAATACGCTCACGATGCTGAGGTATAAAATGCTTTGCATCGATGACTTTTGGGTCTTTACCCTTCGGCGCGTTCACATCTGCGACATCATAACCTAGCTCGTCTAGAGCTTCACAAATCACTTTAAAGGTTTTTCCCTTATCGTGACTCTTAAGATTTTTTACATTTTCTAGCACGAAGGCCGGTGGGCGTTTCGCTGCAATAATACGAGCTACATCAAAGAATAATGTACCCTGGGCATCACATTCGAATCCATGCTTACGTCCCAAAGAGTTTTTCTTGGAGACGCCTGCCAGCGAAAAAGGCTGACATGGGAAGCCTGCTAGCAAAATATCGTGATCAGGAATTTTTTGAGTAATATTTTTATATGCTGTCTCCTCATCTATATCTAAGTTCCCGGATAAGGTAATGTCTCTGATGTCATGATTGAACCGATGTGTGATCGGGTCGCAGTAATGGTTAGCTTTATAGGTGCGCACGGCAAATTTGTCCCACTCAGATGTGAAAACACATTCCCCGCCAACAGCATCAAACCCTTTGCGTATACCACCTATGCCAGCAAATAAATCTATGAATTTGAAATCTGCATTACCATAGTGGTTAGGCTTTTTGGGAAGCATACCAATTAATGCTAACCGCTCGCCAGTTGTAAATCTTGGGTTTTTTTTGCTCTTTATTTTCCGGTTAAGAGTTTCCCGACACCAATGATCTTCAACTTTATGCAATGTATCTGCAATTGTTCCTTGATCATATATCTCTAATGCTTTTTCAAGCAGCTCGAGGTCCTTGATTTCGTAATATGCGCAGGACTCGTTTTGGTCTAATGTCTGCTCTGTTGATCGTTGGGGTAAGGGCACGGGGCTTCCTCTGGGTGAAAACTGTGACGAAATGCCACTATTGTATTCCGATTGATGTCGCGGCGCCAGACTTAACTGGCTATTTATCCAGTATAGCGGGGCAATCAGTTTTCACCTGTTTTGCTATCACTCGATATTCTGAATCTGCTCACGCATCTGTTCGATCAGCACCTTGAGCTCGACGGCGCAGCGGGTGGTGTCGGCGACGACGGATTTGGAGGAGAGGGTGTTGGCTTCGCGGTTGAGTTCCTGCATCAGGAAGTCGAGGCGTCGGCCGATGGGGCCTTTCTGGGTGAGCTGACGACGGACTTCGCCGACGTGGGTGTCGAGGCGGTCCAGCTCTTCATCGACGTCGGCCTTCTGGGCCATCAGGGTCAGTTCGGCTTCCAGGCGTTGCGGGTCGAGGGTGGCGCGGACTTCTTCGAGGCGGGCGAGCAGGGTTTCGCGCTGACGGGCGAGGATGTCCGGCATCAGGCGACGGACTTCGGCGACGTGGGTGTCGACGCCATCGAGGCGTGCGCTGATCAATTCAGCGAGGCGTTCGCCTTCGCGAGCGCGGCCTTCGATGTGCTCGTCCAGCGCGCGCTTGAACAGGCTGAGAGCATCAGCCTTGATACGCTCCTGATCGGTGCCTTCGCGTACCAGCACGCCGGGGTAGTCGAGCAGGGCGAGGCGTGAGGGCTGAGGGGCGTCGGGGCAGTGCTGGCCGACTTCGGCGAGCACGCGGCTGAGTTCGTCCAGGCGTCTGGCATCGACGGCGAGGCTGTCGGCACCGGCTTCGGCGTCAAAGCGCAGCGAGAGTTCGACCTTGCCGCGGTTGAGGCGCTTGCGCAGGCCTTCGCGGAAGGTGCTTTCGAGTTCGCGCAGGCTGTCGGGCAGGCGGAAGTGTGGTTCGAGATAGCGCTGGTTCACCGAGCGCAGCTCCAGCGTCAGGGTGCCGTAGTCGGCTTCATGGGTCTGGCGGCTGAAGGCGGTCATGCTGTGGACCATGACGTGCTCCTTGTCGGTTGGCTGTCGAGAGAGAGGCGGCGCATGAGCGACCGCGCTGATAGCCTGAAGTGTACGCGTGCCGCTCTTGAGCGCCCAGTGATCAGGAGCGGGTCAGGCCCGCGCGGCGCGAAGGTCGTCGCCCGTGGCTGCGGCGTGTAGACTCTGGCCTCCCGAATACTGCAACAAGGAATCCCCATGAGCGAAGCCAACGTGATCCGTCCCAGTGGCCGTACCCCGGAGCAGCCGCGCGAGATCCGCCTGACCCGTGAGTTCACTCGTCACGCCGAGGGTTCGGTGCTGGTGGAGTTCGGGGAGACCCGCGTGCTGTGCACCGCCTCTGTCGTGGCGGGCGTGCCGCGCTGGCTGCGCGGTTCCGGCAAGGGCTGGCTGACCGCCGAGTACGGCATGCTGCCGCGTGCGACCCATACCCGTAATGATCGTGAAGCGTCGCGTGGCAAGCAGGGTGGCCGCACGGTGGAGATCCAGCGTCTGATCGGCCGTGCGCTGCGCGCCGCGGTGGACCTCAAGAAGCTGGGCGAATACACCATCACCATCGATTGCGATGTGCTGCAGGCCGATGGCGGCACGCGTACCGCGGCGATCACCGGTGGCTGTGTGGCACTGGTCGATGCGCTGCAGGGTCTGCAGCGTGAGCGCAAGATCAAGACCGACCCGCTGGTGAGTCTGGTCAGTGCCGTGTCGGTCGGCATCTACAAGGGCGTGCCGGTCACCGATCTCGATTACCCGGAAGACAGCAAGGCCGATACCGACATGAATGTCGTGATGGCCGAAGGCAAGGGGCTGATCGAGGTGCAGGGCACGGCCGAAGGCGCGGCCTTCGATCGCGCCGAGCTCAATGCCCTGCTGGATCTCGCCGAGCGTACCGGTGAGCAGCTGTTCGCCGCGCAGCGCGCCGCACTCGGCATGCCGGCCGACGCCTGAGCCCTGCGGCCTGGCCGCTGTGTCATGAGTGTCATGTCATGAGCGCTTGATGCCAGACAGAAAACACCCCCACCGCTTGCGCGATGGGGGCGTTTTCGTCTGTGCCCGAAGGCACATCATGCGACTGGCAGGGTGGCCCGAGGCTGAACGCTCAAGGGGTGACAGCGTGCATCACAGCTCGAGGTCGTACTCGACGATGACCGGTGCGAACTCGCTGAAGGTGGCATCGGTGTCGATCCAGGCGTCCTTGATATGACGACGCAGGTTCGGGTCGATGACCTGATAGTCGAGGCGCCAGCCTTCCTGACGGGCGCGCGGCTGGTCACTGTCCAGCGCAGGCCACCAGGAGTACTGGTCGGCATCGCGGTTGACTTCGCGGAAGGCGTCGATGAAGCCGATCGGGCCGAAGACCTGATCCATCCATGCGCGCTCTTCCGGCTTGAAGCCCGGCGTCATCTGATTGTCGGACCAGTTGGCGAGGTCGACGGTCTTGTGGGCCACATGCCAGGTGCCGCAGATCATGTAATCACGACGCTTGCGGCGCAGCTTGCTGAGGTATTCCTGATACTGCTCCATGAAGGCGCCCTTGGCAGCCGGATCACTTCCGTCAGGCATCAGGAAAGAGCAGATGCTGAAGCGGTCGTAATCGGCCTGCAGGTAGCGGCCTTCGTTATCGCACTGCTCGAAGCCCAGTCCATACATGATGGCCTTGGGAATCTGGCGGCAATAGAGGCCAACCCCTGAGAAGCCGTCTTTTTCGGCGTCCAGGAAGTAGCCTTCGTACCCTTCCGGGTAGAGGATGCTGTCGTCGAGCTCGAAGCTCTTGGCCTTGAGGTTCTGGATGCAGACGACGTCGGCGTCCTGACTGGCAAGCCAGTCGAGGAAGCCGCGGCTGACCGCTTCTCGAATACCATTGACGTTAACTGTAGCGATTTTCATACGTGGTCCCTGGTTCGTCGCGCCTGTATGATACCCGAGCTTTAGACGATTTGGTAAATGGCTAACGAATTCAAAGGTGATATCGGATGCAGGACTACCAGCGGGAGTTCATTGAGTTTGCCATCGAGCAGGACGTGCTGCGGTTTGGCGAGTTTACGCTCAAGTCCGGGCGGGTGAGCCCCTACTTCTTCAATGCTGGTCTATTCCGCTCCGGACAGGCCCTGGCGCGTCTGGGACGCTTCTATGCGCGTGCCATCGTCGAATCAGGCCTGCAGGCCGATGTGCTGTTCGGTCCGGCGTACAAGGGTATCCCGCTGGGTGCCGTGACGGCCGTGGCGCTGGCTGACCATCATGATCGAGACATGCCGTTCACCTTCAATCGCAAGGAAGCCAAGACCCATGGTGAAGGGGGCTCGTTGGTCGGCGCGCCCCTCGCAGGCCGCGTGATGATCATCGATGATGTCATCACCGCCGGCACCGCCATCGGCGAAGTGATGGAGATCATCCACGCCGAGAGTGCCAAGGCGGCGGGCGTCGTGATCGCACTGGACCGCCAGGAGCGCGCTCCCGATGGTCAGGGAGGCCTGAAGGCGAACAGCGCCATTCAGGAAGTGGAGGCACGTTTCTCCATGCCCGTGGTCAGTATCGTGACGCTCGACCAGGTGCTCGAATATCTGGAACAATACGCACAGCAGGAACTGTCTGGGCATGCGGTCGCGATTCGCGACTACCGTGCGCAATACGGTCTCCAGGGCGCCTGAGAGCGTTCATGACCCGCGCAGCATTACCTTCCCAGTCACGTACAGAGGTGCATACATGACAGCTCACCGTAACATTCTCGGCCTTTCGGCAGCCATCCTCGCGGCCAGTCTGTCCGCCCCGGCCATGGCCGGCAACGCTGACCTCAACCTGAATAGTGAAGCCGTTCAGGGCGAAATCAATGGCGAGATCAGCAATGGCGTCCAGCTCGGCGGCGGTATCCTGTCCAGCGATGATCACGACGACGTCACGGCCGGTCACGTCCAGCTGCTGGGCACCGAGCGCACCAGCGAATACGACGTGGGCCTCGGCGCACGCTGGAGCCAGTACGACACCGACCACGGTGACGGCGGCGGTCTGGGCCTCGGCGGCTACGGCTACTACTACCTGCCGGGCGCACCGCGCGTCTCGCTGGGTGGCTACGGCTACGTGACCCCGGACGTCGCGACCAGCAACGACCTCGAGCACAGCTACGAATACGGCCTGCGCGCACGCTATCAGGTCATCGACAACGTCGAGGGCTATGTCGGCTATCGCAAGGTGAAGGCCGACTTCGAGAACCGTGACGAACGCACACTGGATTCCGGCCCGCTGGTCGGTATGCGTCTGCAGTTCTGAGTATGGCTCTCGGCAACGCGTGCTCCGCGTGAGTCACGCATTGCGGTAAGATGGCGGGCCCTTCGGGGCCCGCTTTGCGTTGTCATGGCCAGGTGATTATCGCTGGCCAGTCCCCTGTTTTCGCCTTCTGTCGCGAGTCTGCTCATGCTCGATATCGTGCTCTATCAGCCCGAGATTCCGCCCAATACCGGCAACATCATTCGGCTGTGTGCCAATACCGGTTACCGCCTGCATCTGATCGAGCCGTTGGGGTTCGAGCTGGATGACAAGCGCCTGCGCCGCGCCGGTCTCGATTATCATGAGTGGGCACGTGTGCAGCGCCATGCCAGTCTCGATGATTTCGTGGCGAGCGTGAAACCTTCGCGGGTCTTCGCGCTTTCGACGCGTGGGCGCACCGCGCCGCATGAGGCCAGCTTCCAGGCCGGTGATGCGCTGGTGTTCGGCCCCGAGACCCGCGGCCTGCCACAGGCGATGCTCGACAGTCTGCCCCGTGAGCAGGTGTTGCGCCTGCCGATGCTGGCCGACAGCCGCAGCATGAACCTGTCGAATGCCGTCGCCGTGGTCGTCTATGAGAGCTGGCGTCAGCTCGATTTCGCCGGCGCCGCAATCCTTGATTGATCGGCCAGCCCGCGATTGATCGGCCAGCCCTCGATTGATCGACCATCGCCCCGCGTGAGATGCATTTCCGCTCCCTTTCTTCGCCCAGCAGGACACCGTGATGACCGAGATCCGTGATCGCCTCGCCAAGCTCAACCCCCGCCAGCAGGAAGCCGTGCGCGCCATCGATGGCCCCTGTCTGGTACTGGCCGGTGCCGGATCAGGCAAGACCAGCGTGATCACGACCAAGATCGCCTATCTGGTGCAGGAATGCGGTATGAAGGCACGCAACATCGCCGCCGTGACCTTCACCAACAAGGCGGCGCGCGAGATGAAGGAGCGTGTCGGCAAGATGCTCAAGGGTCGCGAGGGCCACGGGCTGATCGTCTCGACCTTCCACACCCTCGGGCTGACCATCATCCGCGGCGAGCTGAAGACGCTGGGCTACAAGCCGGGCTTCTCGCTGTTCGACACCGATGACGCCAAGGTGTTGATCAAGGAGCTGATGCACAAGGAAGCCGACACCGACGCCGAGCAGATCAACGCGGTGCAGAGTCAGATTTCCACCTGGAAGAATGACCTGGTCCTGCCCGGGGCGGCGCTGTCGCATGCCGAGGATGAAGACGCCCAGTACGCCGCGGTGATCTACGAGGCCTACAACCGGCATCTCAAGGCCTACAACGCGGTGGACTTCGATGACCTGATCCTGCTGCCGGTGGTGCTGTTCCGTGATCATCCCGAGGTGCTGGCGCGCTGGCAGCGGCGCATCCATTACATGCTGGTCGATGAGTATCAGGACACCAACATCAGCCAGTACCTGCTGGTGAAGATGCTGATGCAGGAGCGCCAGACCTTCACGGTGGTGGGCGATGATGACCAGTCGATCTACGCCTGGCGCGGCGCGCGCCCCGAGAATCTCGTCACTCTCGGCGAGGACTTCCCACGCCTGAACCTGATCAAGCTGGAGCAGAACTATCGCTCCACCGGCATCATCCTGCGCGCGGCGAACACCCTGATCGCCAACAATCCGCACGTCTACGACAAGACGCTGTGGTCGCAGATGGGCGATGGCGACCCGATCCGCATCATCATGAATCGCAACGAAGAGGCCGAGGCCGAGCGTGTGGCGGGCGAGATCCTCACGCGGCGCATCAAGGAAGGCGCCGAATGGCGTGACTTCGCGGTGCTCTATCGCGGCAACTTCCAGGCACGCCTGCTGGAGCTGAAGCTGCAGCACTACCAGATTCCCTACAAGCTCTCCGGCGGCACCTCCTTCTTCGGGCGCAACGAGATCAAGGACGCGATGGCCTATCTGCGTCTGCTGATCAATCCAGCAGACGACAACGCCTTCCTGCGCATCGTCAACGTGCCGCGGCGTGAAGTCGGGCCGGGCACGCTGGAGAAGCTGGCCAACTACGCCACCGGGCGTGGCGTGTCACTCTACGCCGCCTGCAGCGAGATGGGCCTGCGCGAGCAGCTGAGCGAGCGGGCGCTGGACCGCCTCGGTCGCTTCACCCACACGCTGGACCGCGTGCGCCGCGAGATGGACGCCGGCCAGTCGATCAGCGCGATCCGCGAGCTGTTCCGCGAGGTGGATTACGAAGGCTGGCTGTATCAGAACGCCAGTGCCCCCAAGATCGCCGAGCGGCGCATGGCCAACGTCTGGATTCTGGTCGATCAGCTCGAGAAGTCGATCAGCGGCAATCCGCAGGAAGAGGTGGAGGAGCTCGAAGGCAGCGAGGCGATGATCGGCGATACTGAGACTGGCGATGTCGCGGCGGCCATCTCACGCCTGGTACTGCGCGACATTCTCGAGCAGCAGGCCGAGGAAGATGACTCGGACCGCGTGCAGCTGCTGACGCTGCATGCCTCCAAGGGCCTGGAGTTTCCGCATGTCTACGTGCTGGGGCTGGAGGAAGACCTGCTGCCGCACCGCAACTCCATCGAGATGGACACGGTGGAGGAGGAGCGTCGCCTCGCCTACGTCGGCATCACCCGGGCGCGGCGCACCCTGGTGCTGACGCTGGCGCGCCAGCGCAAGACCTACGGCGAGATGATGGACTGCGTACCGAGTCGCTTCCTGGATGAGCTGCCGCCGGAAGACCTCGAGTGGGAAGGGCGCGCCGACAAGCCGCAGGACCAGGAGAAGAAGGTGGCCCGCGGACGGGATGCCATCGCGGGCCTGCGTTCACTGCTCGGTTAGCACTCGCTTGCGAGGGTCAGCGCACCGAGTCGAGCAGATAATCGACGGCGGCTTTCACTTCGTCGTCGGAAAGCGCCGGGTTGCCGCCCTTGGCCGGCATGGCATTGAAGCCTTCGATGGCGTGGGTGTAGAGCGTCGCGTCGCCCTTGGCGAGGCGGCCCTGCCAGTCGCCGGCTTCGCCCAGACGCGGGGCACCGGCGGCGCCCGTGGTGTGGCAGGCCATGCAGATGCCACCGTAGACCTTCTCACCGTCAATCGCGCTGGCGGTAGTGGCCTGGCCGCCAGTGGCGCTGTCGGCTGGCGGCGCGCTCGCAGTCGCTGTATCACCGGCGCAGGCCTCGCCCTTCACGCACAGCTCGCCCACCGGCTTGAGTCGCTCGGCAATCGCCTCGCGAGAGTTGTCGGCAGCGTGTGCCGACACGCTGACAAGCATGCCCAGCAGCATCGCGCTCGACAGGCGTGACAGGGGAGAGCGCGTGGGGGATGGAGCGGCTGGCCGGCGAACTTGCATGGCGTGCACCTTTTGGGGCTGTGTATCGAGCCAGTATAGCGCTCGCCGGAGGGGCAGCAACCGCATGGCTGGCGGGATATCTCGACATCGTAGAATCAAGACGTTACCATAAGTGCGCCTCGGTTCACTGCAACCCTGGCATGCGCGCCCATAGCTCAGCTGGATAGAGTACTGCCCTCCGAAGGCAGGGGTCGCAGGTTCAAATCCTGCTGGGCGCGCCAACGAATTCCCGTCACCGGCATTGCCGGTCGACACCCGAAAAGCCCTCGTACCTCACGGTGCGGGGGCTTTTTGCATTGCGGCGTGCGGCAGCGGCGCAGGCGACTTTCTTTGACGCCATCAAACGAGTGTTCTAAAACAGGGTGAATCACGCCGGCGATCCTCTTCGCGCCGGTCGCTATCGGCTGGTACGCCATACTCGTGGCGGTCTGCCTTCGCTGCTGGCTCCGCTGGCCCTCACTGGATGTTCTCATGACGACTGCCGCCCCTGTTGATCCTGCTTCGCCTGAATCCGCTACCTCGCCTGCTGTCTCGTCTGCTGGCTCGTCCAATGAGACCAGCGGGGCTGTCGCCCGGGAAATCACGCGCATGCAGGCGCTGCTGGAAGACCAGCGCGCCGCCTATGGCCTGTCGCCGATGCCCAGCGCCGATGAGCGACAGGCCTGGCTGACCGCGCTGCGTGATGCGCTCAAGTCACACGAGGAGGCCTTGATCGCGGCGATCAGCGCCGATTTCGGCCACCGCAGCGCCCATGAGACGCGTCTGGCCGAACTGGTACCGAGCTACGAAGGCATTCGTCATGCGCGCCGTCACCTGAAGGGCTGGATGAAGCCCTCGAAGCGCCATGTCAGCGCCGCCTTCCAGCCGGCCTCTGCGCGCGTCGTCTATCAGCCGCTGGGCGTGATCGGCATCATCGTGCCCTGGAACTATCCCCTCTATCTGGCGATCGGCCCCTTGATCAGCGCCCTGAGCGCCGGTAATCGGGTGATGATCAAGATGAGCGAGTTCACCCCCGAGACCGCCGAGGCGCTGCGCGTGATGCTGCTCGATGCCTTCGATGAGGTGCAGGTGGCAGTCGTGACGGGGGAGGCCGATGTGGCGGCGGCCTTCTCGGCCTTGCCCTTCGACCACCTGCTGTTCACCGGCAGCACGGCGGTCGGCAAGCATGTGATGCGTGCCGCGGCGGACAACCTGACCCCCGTGACGCTGGAGCTGGGCGGCAAGTCGCCGGTGATCATGTCGCGTGAGCTGATGGCGGATGAGGCGCAGCGTCGTGAAGCGGCAGGGCGGCTGGCCTTCGGCAAGGGCATGAACGCCGGCCAGACCTGCGTCGCGCCGGACTACGTGCTGTGCAGTGACGACCAGGTCCCGCTGCTGGTCACGGCGCTGGGCGAGGCCTTACAGCGCTTCTATCCTCGCTTCTGCGAGACGCAGGACTATTCGCGCATCATCAATCAGCGTCAGTACCAGCGCTTGCGAGAGGTGCTCGAGGACGCCCTGGCGAAGGGTGCGACACTCAGGACTCTGGTCGACAGTCCCGACTGGAATGACCCGGAGCTGGTCGAGAAGCGTCTGATGCCGCCGCTGGCGTTGCTCGATGTGACGGATGAGATGCGCGTGATGCAGGAGGAAATCTTCGGCCCGCTGCTGCCGATCGTCGGCCTGGCCGTCGTGCAGGACGCGAACGAGGCTGATCGCGAGTCGAGGGAGAAGGCTGGGTCCAGCGAGAAGGGCGCGGCGAATATGCTATCCAGCGCGATGGCCTATGTGAACGCCCGCCCCCGGCCGCTGGCGCTGTATTACTTTGGCCACGACAAGCACGAACAGCAGCGGGTCACCGAGGGCACGCATGCGGGCGGAATGTGTCTGAACGACACCCTGTTGCATGTGGCGCAGGATGACATGCCGTTCGGGGGCATCGGGCCGTCCGGCATGGGGCATTATCATGGCAGGGAAGGCTTCCAGACGCTCAGCAAGGCCAAGGGAATCTTCGCCAAGGGGCGCATGAATGGCGCACGACTGATGTATCCGCCCTATGCCGACGGGCCGACAGCGCGCGCCATCCATGGTCTTATCCGCCGCCTGCTGATGCGCTAGGCGTTTCAGCGGTGCAGGTCGCCGGCACTTTCCGGCTGGTAATGCAGCGCCTCGATACGCACCTCATGCAGGCTGCCATCCGGCAGCCGCCACTCGATGAGGCTACCGACCTTGAGGCCGAGCAGGGCAGCCCCCAGTGGCGCCAGCACCGACAGGCCATCCTGCTGGCCGGGCAGCGCATGCGGATAGACCAGCGTGCGCACCAGAGTCTGCTGGCGGGTCAGGTCCGTGAACTCCACGCGGCTGTTCATGCTGACGATATCGGCGGGCACCTCGTGAGGCTCGACGACCTCGCCGCGCTCCAGCTCGTCCTCAAGCTGTTCTGCCACCTGACGGTCGGCGGCGGCAACGCGATCAATCAGGCGCTCGAGGCGTTCGGCGTCCAGACGATTGATGATGATCGAGGGAAGTGTGGCCATGAGACCTCCTGTCAGTCGTGGTGTCAGCCCCTTGCGAGCAAGGCCTTGCTGGACACCAAAAAAACAGCCCTCCGCCGGGAAGGGCGAAGGACTGTGTGCAGAAGTCATCATATAAACTTCGCTCGGCGATGGATAGTCCATTCAGGCAACTTGAGGTCAGCGCGAGGGCTATGACTGGGCCATGGCTGGACAGTGGTCGGGCATTGGGAGAGCCAGGAAAGAGCAAGGGGCAGACCCGCTCACTCCCGCGTCAGGCGCTGGAGCTGACGAACAGCCAGTCAGTGATCTCGTCGCGATTGAGCACGACCAGCTGCTGGGCGCGCGGAGACTCTTCCAGATGGTCCGGATTGATGCCCAACTCGCGCAGGACGTACTGCACCAGAGCACCGCGTGTCGGCAGGTGCAGCTCGCCATCCACCATGCCGTGGTCCTGCTCTATCAGGCCGCGCTCGGCGGGGGTCAGGCGTGGGTCGGCGCCCAGTTTCAAGGTGACGCGCGTCTCCCAGCCTTCATCGCACTCGCGCTGGCTGCCCTCGAGGGCTTCACCGAACAGCTCCGGCACCGCGCGGAATCGAGACAGCACGAAGTCGCGAAAAGCGCGGTTCTTCTCGCAGAAGGCGCGCACATGCCAGCGGCCGGCGGCGTAGACCAGCGTATGCGGGCACAGGATGCGCTCCTCTCCCTGGGGAGAGTTGAGAGAGGCGTAGGTTACCTCGAGACGCGCGCCCTGACTGGCGGCTTCGATCAAGGCTCTGACCACCGGCGGACTGGCGCTGCGTGACGGCAGGCGCAGGGCTTCGGTGTTTGCCTGCCCTAGCCCCAACCCGGTGAAATGCGGATTCAGATTGTCATGATTGCCCAGCAATTGCAGGTATTCATCGACCTCACCCCGCGTCAACATGGGGCAGAAATTCGCCGACGGACGGTAGCCCTTGATGACGGGGTCATACTCGAGATTGTTCTCGGCGACCGTCTCGCGGTAGGTCTTCATGACGCGCGAGGCTTGCTGCCTGGCGATACCGAAGGCGTTGCCCAGATGACGCGAAGTGACTCGCCCCTCCCACAAGGCGATGATCTCGATCAGGCGGTAACGCGCCAGCGTGTCCCATGGCAGGACTTCGAGGCGTTGCTTGATGCTCATTGCTGAATCCTTTCATACGGGTCTTCTGGAGCGTATTCGTGACGCATTGCACACATCTGGCTTGGCAATGGCGACACATGGCGAGTGCTCACGAGGATCGGTAAGAGGACCCTGCTCCGGGTGGCGTGTGGCGAACAAGCCTTCGTTAACTGCAGGATATGCATGAAGAAGACTCCGGCAGAAGATACCTGCTCCGTTGCGTTGACCCTAGTGACTGCGCATCGACGTCTCGTTTTTGCGTCGTTCAAACGCGACGCATCATCATAATTCGACGATTTATCCTTGCTCGGTGTCGTGTGATTGCGCGCTATCAATAGATCAAGACATGAAATTGCGCAGGGGCGTTGGCCGCGAGTGGCATGCTCTGAATGAAGACGCTATATGCACAACACTAATATGCCTCATATAACCCTCATTTAAGTGTTAGAGATGCCTTAGGCCAAGGTATCGCGCAAAGTTGCCTTATTCTGCGAGCCCTAATAGCGACGCACTTTCTGCAATGACATTCACAAGTATTAGAGAGGTAGTCATGCAGCCCTTTACGGCAACAACGAAAAGTGCTCAAACGCAAAAGACCCGCCGAGTTGGCGGGTCTTTTGCGTTTGAGCACGATGCCCCCTGACATCAGACAGGGGGCGGGCTGGGCCAGCTTACTTGCTGGCGCGCTTGCGCTCGTTCTCTTTCAGGTACTTCTTGCGGATACGGATGTGCTGCGGAGTGACTTCCACCAGCTCATCGGAATCCAGGAACTCGATCGCCTGTTCCAGGGTGAAGCGAATCGGCGGCGTCAGCACGATGTTTTCATCGTTGCCGGTAGAACGCATGTTATCGAGCTTCTTGGCCTTGGTCGGGTTCACGACCAGGTCATTGGCACGGTTGTGAATACCGACCAGCATGCCTTCATAGACTTCGGTACCGTGACCGATGATCAGCTTGCCACGTTCCTGCAGGGTGTACAGGGCGTAGGACAGTGCCTTGCCCGGCACCATGGAGATCATGACGCCGTTGCGGCGCTCGACGCCTGCGCCTTCCTTCAGGTCACCGTAGTGATCGAAGCGGCTGGTCAGGATGCCGGTACCGGAGGTCAGGGTCAGGAACTGCCCACGGAAGCCGATCAGACCGCGAGACGGGATGATGAAGTCCAGACGCACACGACCCTTGCCATCCGGGTTCATGTTGGTCAGCTCGCCCTTGCGGTAGCCCAGCTCTTCCATGATGGAGCCTTGGTGCTGCTCTTCACAGTCGATGATGACTTCTTCGTACGGCTCCTGCTTCTTGCCGTCGATTTCCTTGATGATGACTTCCGGACGACCCACGGCCAGCTCGAAGCCTTCACGACGCATGGATTCGATGAGAACGGAGAGGTGAAGCTCACCACGACCGGAGACGACGAATTTCTCCGGCGTCTCGCCCTGTTCGACGCGCAGTGCGACGTTGTGGATCAGTTCCTGATCCAGACGCTCACGGATGTTGCGGCTGGTGACGAACTTGCCGTCCTGACCGGCGAACGGAGAGTCATTGACCTGGAAGGTCATGGAGACGGTCGGCTCATCGACGGTCAGCGGCGGCAGCGCCTCGACAGTGGCGGTGTCGCAGATGGTGTCGGAGATCGCGAGGTTCTCGATACCGGTGATGCAGACGATATCGCCGGCAGTCGCCTTGTCGGTCTGCACGCGGTCCAGACCCATGTGAGTCATGACCTGGCCGATCTTGCCCTTACGGACAGCGCCTTCCTTGGTGATGATGGACACCTGCTGACCCGGGCTGACGGCGCCGCGCTTGATGCGGCCCAGACCGATGACGCCGACGTAGCTGTTGTAGTCCAGTGCGGAGATCTGCATCTGGAACGGACCGTCCAGCTCGACCTTCGGCGGCTCGACGATGTCGACGATGGACTGGAACATCGGGTCCATGGTGTCTTTCAGGTCTTCCGGGTCCATACCGGCAATGCCGTTGAGGGCAGAGCAGTAGATGATCGGGAAGTCGAGCTGCTCGTCAGTCGCGCCCAGGTTGTCGAACAGATCGAAGATCTGGTCAACGACCCAGTCAGGACGAGAGCCCGGACGGTCGATCTTGTTGACGACGACGATCGGCTTCAGGCCCTGGGCGAATGCCTTCTGGGTCACGAAGCGCGTCTGCGGCATCGGGCCATCGACGGCATCGACCAGCAGTAGTACGGAATCGACCATGGACATCACGCGCTCGACTTCGCCACCGAAGTCAGCGTGCCCGGGGGTATCCACGATGTTGATGTGGTAGTCGTTCCACTGGATCGCGGTGTTCTTCGCGAGAATGGTGATGCCGCGCTCTTTTTCCTGGTCGTTGGAATCCATGATGCGTTCCTGACCCTCGGCCTTGCGGTCCAGGGTGCCAGACTGACTCAGGAGCTTGTCGACCAGGGTAGTTTTACCGTGGTCAACGTGGGCGATGATGGCTATGTTGCGAAGTTTCTCGATCACGACGGGAACCTGTGCGGAAAATGGGCGCTCGCGTACCGGGCGCTTGTGATTTGGGGCGCATTATAGGGGGCATGGCATGCCTCCTGCCAGCATCGTGCATTCACGAGGCGAGTCAGCGAGTGCCTTCAATTGGTCTGAAGTGCCCAAATGATTGTCTCTCAAGTCTTTTCCGCCCCCCTGTCGCGCATGAAAAAAAACTTGTGAGTCGAGGCCAACATCAGGATGAAAGGAAGAAATGACCGCAATCTGATGCTGACGTGATCATCGGGTGTGAGCGGAGAAATACTTGAGATTCAGCGTTTTGCACCAATTTGGAGCAATGGCGTTTTTTGGTGCACTCAAATGATGAATCTGCACTGCGCGGCAAGAATTTTTGCACCTTGTCGGCCCATCCTTGGTCGGGTTTTCGTGCTGCATGCATGAAGATGGTGATGTTTTTTTTCAGCATATTCATGATCTTACTGAAATCGACGATGCGGCGTGCGCCATTCTGGCACGCTCGCTGCATTGTTAGAGCATCCTGTCTGATGGCTGGCATAACGACGCTGACCATGAGAGAAAAGGCTTACAAAATAGAGCAATAACCCCAGACAACGCTGACACCAACTGTAACCAGAGCCGCCGGCTCCATCGGAGAATTACCATGGCTGAGAAGACACTTGCCCTGATTGAAGAACACGAAGTCAAGTGGGTTGATCTGCGCTTCACCGACACCAAGGGCAAGGAGCAGCACGTCTCCATCCCGGCGCGTGCAGTGGATGAGGAATTCTTCGAGAACGGCCAGATGTTCGATGGTTCCTCCATCGAAGGTTGGAAGGGCATCAACGAATCCGACATGATCCTGATGCCGGACGACGGCACTGCCTTCCTCGACCCGTTCACCGAAGACACCACCCTGGTGCTGCGCTGCGACGTCATCGAGCCGGCCACCATGCAGGGCTATGAGCGCGATCCGCGTTCCGTCGCCAAGCGCGCCGAGGAATACCTGAAGTCTACCGGTCTGGGCGACACCGCCTTCTTCGGTCCGGAGCCGGAATTCTTCATCTTCGACGAAGTGCACTGGAAGAACGAGATGAACGGTTCCATGTTCAAGATCTCTTCCGAAGAAGGTGCCTGGGCGACCGATTCCACGCCGGAAGGCGGCAACCTGGGTCACCGTCCGCGTCTGAAGGGCGGCTACTTCCCGGTCCCGCCGATCGACAGCTTCCACGATATCCGTGCTGCCATGTGCAACACTCTGGAAGCCATCGGTCAGGAAGTCGAAGTTCACCACCACGAAGTGGCGAACGCCGGCCAGAACGAGATTGGCGTCAAGTTCAATACCCTGGTCAAGAAGGCCGATGAGGTTCAGGAACTCAAGTACGTGATCCACAACGTGGCTCACGCCTACGGCAAGTCCGCGACCTTCATGCCCAAGCCGCTGGTCGGTGACAACGGTTCAGGCATGCACGTTCACCAGTCCTTCTGGAAGGATGGCGACAACCAATTCGCCGGTGACGAGTACGCGGGTCTGTCCGAAATGGCTCTCTACTACATTGGCGGCATCATCAAGCACGCTCGTGCCCTGAACGCCTTCACCAATGCGTCCACCAACTCCTACAAGCGTCTGGTGCCGGGCTTCGAAGCGCCGGTCATGCTGGCCTACTCTGCCCGCAACCGTTCCGCCTCCATCCGTATCCCGTACACCGCCAGCCCGAAAGGCAAGCGTGTCGAGGCGCGTTTCCCGGATCCGACGGCCAACCCGTACCTGGCGTTCTCCGCGATGCTGATGGCCGGTATCGACGGTATCAAGAACAAGATCCACCCGGGCGACGCGATGGACAAGAACCTCTACGACCTGCCGGCCGAAGAAGCCAAGTCCATCCCGACCGTGGCCGAGAGCCTCGAACAGGCCCTGACCGCGCTTGACGGCGATCGTGAGTTCCTGACCCAGGGCGGCGTCTTCACCGACGACATGATCGATGCCTACCTGGAGCTGAAGGGCGAAGACGTCCAGCGCCTGCGAATGGCGACTCACCCGCTCGAATTCGACATGTACTACAGCGTCTAAGCACTGCAACGCCTAAGTACAGCAACGCCCAAGTACAGCAGCGTCCAGGCGCTGCTGAGGTTGAGGCAGTCATTCGCTAGCCAGGCCATCTGACGGAGTGCCTTCCAGGTGGAGGCAAGCCCACGACGATGACGACAGCAGGGCCATACCGACAGGTGTGGCCCTGTTTTTCGTTCTGGCTCTTTGCTCTGATCCTTTTGCCTGATATCGGCCATGCTGATGACAGATATGCAGGGCGCGGTGGTAGCCTTGCGTGACAGTCAATGCACGCAGGCGTCTTGTCGAAGGACCCAAATGCTGGCATCAACGCGGTAAGCTTTGTAACTTGTTAGCCTTGTCAACAGGCAGCAGGATCGCCTGCCGATAGACCCAATCCCGCTGGAGCTGCCTGCGGCTTCTGGCCTCCCATGACTCTCTTCAGGAATCTTCGGATGTGGCCCTTCGTATCCTCCCTGCGCGTCGCGAACCCCGCGACTGACTCGCGTGCACTGCCAGCAGCGCGCCCCGAGCCACTGCAGTGCCTGCTGCTGGCAGCGACGCTGATGCTGACGAGCCTGTCGTTCGATCTTCAGGCGGCTCAGGTCTATCGCCACGTCGATGCCAATGGCAACGTGGTCTTCAGTGATCAGCCTGCGGGCGGCAGCAAGGTGCAGCTGACGCCGCTCAGCGTGGTGCCATCGACGGAATCCCTGCCGCCGCGGCGCAGCACGCCGTCGCGCGTGAGTTCTTCCTCATCCAGCGAGAGCACCCGGGCGCCTGCGGTGGATGTGGCTTTCCGTGGCTATACCACCTTCACCATCCAGAGCCCGTCCAACGAGGAAACGCTGCAGACCGGACAGGCGGGCAATCTGGCGGTACGCCTGGGGATCGAGCCCAAGCTGCGTCCGGAAGACAAGGTGCGCGTGACCGTGGATGGCGCGCCGTCTCAATCCGCCATGCACAGTACCGTCTTCATGGTGCCGGCGCTGGAGCGTGGCAAGCATGTCATCCAGGCGGAGTTGCTGGATTCCACCGGTCGCGTACGCCAGACCAGCGAGCCGAAGGTGGTCTATGTGCAACGCGCCAGCGTCAATCTGCCTCGTAACCCGAACAATCCTGCCAATGCTGGCGGAGGCTAGCAGCGTCTGGGCGGCCTTCTTTCATCGCGCGTTTCTCCTTCGCTGACAGGCCGCCTTCGGGCGGCTTTTTCGTGTCTGGGCCAGTCGATATCGGGTTGCCTGATGGCGGAGTGAAGCAACACGAGCTCGAGCGCGATTTCTCGCCTGCACCATTTTGGTGCCAATATGAGGGGCCAGAAATGGTTGCACAGCATCGGACGCCGTGTTCTCGGTGCCTGCACCAGACTGGCGCGGTTATTGCAGAACAGGGAGACGTACTGCAGATGGCGAACAAACCCATGCATCAACGACTGCTCGAACACCTCAACACTGCCGTGGTGGTGCTGGACTCACAACTGCAGATGGTCTGGATGAATCCCGCCGCGGAGACGTTGCTGGCGGTGAGTCTGGTGCGCGTGAAGGGCAGTACGCCCGACAACATGCCCGGGTTGGATGACACCCTGGTCAATGTGCTGCGCAAGGCGCTGGAGGAACAGCATCCCTACACCCAGCGTGAGGCCGAGATCATCAACGCAGCCAATGAAGCGCTGACGGTGGATTTCACTGCGACGCCCATCAGCGCCAATGAACTGCTGGTCGAGATAGAACCGCGTGACCGCTTGATGCAGATCTCGCGCGAAGAAGCGCTGATCGCCCGCCAGGAGGCGGTCAAGGTGCTGACACGCGGGCTGGCGCATGAGGTCAAGAATCCGCTCGGCGGCATTCGTGGTGCCGCCCAGCTTCTCGAACGTGACCTGCCCGAACCGCAGATGGTGGAGTTCACGCGCATCATCATCGAGGAGGTGGACCGCCTGCGTGATCTGGTCGATCGCATGCTCGGGCCGAACCGGCCGCCGCTGCAGTCACCGGTCAACATCCACTCGGTGACCGAGCGGGTGCGCTCCCTGCTGGCGGCGGAAGGGCATCACATCAAGCTGACGGCCGACTATGACCCGAGCCTCCCGGAGGTCATCGGCGATGAAGGCCAGCTGATCCAGGCGGTACTCAACATCGCACGCAACGCGACCCAGGCGCTCAACGAGCAGCCCCGTCCGGATACGCACGAGGGCGAAGAGGCGCCCTGGGAGATCACGCTGCGGACCCGCGCTCGCCGGCAATTCACGCTGGGCCATGAGCGCCACCGGCTGGTGTGCGAGCTGGCGATCATCGACAACGGCCCCGGCATCCCGGAGAGCCTGCGCGAGACGCTGTTCTACCCGATGGTCTCGGGGCGCGCCGAAGGCTCAGGGCTCGGGCTGTCGATCGCCCAAGGCATCCTGCACCAGCATCAGGGGCTGATCGAGTGTGACTCGCGCCCCGGCCATACCGAATTCCGATTACTCATTCCGCTAGCCGGCACTTCTGGAGATCACACATGAGCGAGACTGCCCGCGTCTGTATCGTCGATGACGACCGTGCCATTCGCTGGGTGCTGGAGCGCGCTCTGGCACAACCCGACCTCGAGGTGGAAACCTTCGAGCGTGCCGATCAGGCCGAAGCCAGCATCATGCGCCAGTGCCCGGATGTCCTGATCACCGATATCCGCATGCCCGGAACCGATGGCCTCGACCTGATGGCGCGCGTGCGCGAGAAATACCCGGACCTGCCCGTCATCGTGATGACGGCGCATTCCGACCTCGACAGCGCCGTGGCTTCCTATCAGGGCGGCGCCTTCGAATACCTGCCCAAGCCGTTCGATGTGGATGAAGCGCTGGCGCTGGTACGGCGCGCCGTGGCACATGCCCGTGAGTCCAAGGCACCCGCCGCCGTGCCGGAAGGACTGACCAAGGAAATCATCGGCGAAGCGCCGGCGATGCAGGAAGTCTTTCGCGCCATCGGCCGCCTGTCACAGTCGCATATCACCGTCCTGATCAACGGCGAGTCCGGTACCGGCAAGGAGCGCGTGGCCCAGGCGCTGCATCAGCACTCGCCGCGCGCCGGCAAGCCGTTCATCGCACTCAACATGGCCGCGATTCCCAAGGACCTGATGGAATCGGAGCTGTTCGGCCACGAAAAGGGCGCCTTCACCGGCGCCACGGCGCTGCGCCGCGGGCGCTTCGAGCAGGCCGATGGCGGCACGCTGTTCCTCGATGAGATCGGTGACATGCCCGCCGAGACCCAGACTCGCCTGCTGCGTGTGCTGGCCGATGGCGAGTTCTATCGTGTCGGTGGCATCACGCCGGTCAAGGTCGACGTGCGCATCATCGCCGCGACGCACCAGCACCTGGAAAAGCTGGTCGAGGATGGGCGTTTCCGTGAGGATCTCTTCCACCGCCTCAACGTGATTCGCGTGCATCTGCCGCGCCTGTCTGAGCGCCGCGAAGACATCCCGCGTCTGATGAGCCACTTCCTGGGCGAGGCCGCGCGTGAGCTGTCGACCGAGCCCAAGGTGCTGACGGAGGCCGCGGAGAAACACCTGACGCGTTTCGACTGGCCGGGCAACGTGCGCCAGCTCGAGAACACCTGTCGCTGGCTGACGGTGATGGCCTCGGGGCGAGAAGTGATGATCGAGGACCTGCCGCCGGAGCTGCGCGATGCCAGCGGCACCGAGGCGGCCTCCGGCGATTGGCGTGGTGCCTTCCGCGAGTGGGCAGACCGCGCACTTGCCGCCGGTCATACCCATCTGCTGGAAGAAGCGGTGCCCGACTTCGAGCGTATTCTGATCGAGACGGCCCTCAAGCATACCGGTGGTCGCAAGGGCGAAGCCGCCGAGCTGCTGGGCTGGGGACGCAACACCCTGACCCGCAAGCTCAAGGTGCTGCTGCCGGCGCTGGCCGAGGACTGAGGACTGCCTGAGCGGGTTCGAGGGCAGTCTTGGCGAGCTGAGGATGACTTGAGCGGGCTGGAGACAAGGAGAACAGGGTGCCACAATCCCTGTTCTCTTTTTCATGCGCGTCATTCACCTGTTATCTGCTCGCCGGCGCCAGTGCTCGGCGCCTGCCAAGGAGTTGCCTGATGTCATCGATGAGCTGGGAGCGACTGCTGGAACCGAGTCGCCTGCATGACGCACCGGGCACCGTATCGCGTGAGATGGGGCGGACTCCCTTCCACAAGGACCACGACCGCATCGTGTTCGCGGGTTCCTTCCGTCGCCTGGGGCGCAAGACCCAGGTTCATCCGCTGACCGACAACGACCACATCCACACGCGCCTGACCCACTCGCTGGAGGTCGGCTGCGTCGGCCGCTCGCTGGGCATGATGGTCGGCGAGAAGCTCAAGGAGCAGCTGCCCGACTGGATCACGCCGTCGGATCTCGGCGTCATCGTCCAGACCGGCTGCCTGGGACATGACATCGGCAACCCGCCCTTCGGGCATGCCGGGGAGTACGCCATCCGTGACTGGTTCGCCGCCGAGGCCGCCAGTGATCACGGTCGGCTGGCCGGGCTGAGCGATGCCGAGCGCGAGGACCTGCTCACCTACGAAGGCAATGCCCAGGGCTTTCGCATCGTCACTCAGATCGAATACAACCAGTTCCATGGCGGCATGCGCCTGACGGCAGCGACGCTGGGCACGCTGCTCAAGTACCCATGGACGGTGGAGCACGCCACGGCGGGCGGCAAGTTCGGCTGCTATCAGAGCGAGCGCGTGCTGCTGGATCAGGTCGCCGAGCGTTGCGGTCTGCTGGCACGGGCCGATGGACGCTGGTGCCGTCACCCGCTGGCGTGGCTGGTCGAGGCCGCCGATGACATCTGCTATGCGCTGCTGGACCTGGAAGATGGCCTCGAGATGGGCATCCTGCAGTTCGAGGAAGTGTTCGAGATTCTCACCGGCATCAGCGGTGGCGAGCCGCGCGAATATCAGGAGATGGTCGCCCGCGGCACTTCCCAGCGGCGTAAGGTGGCGGCGCTGAGAGGCGCGGCGATGGAGCGTGCCGTCAATGATGTCGCCGAGGCTTTCGTCCAGCGCGAGACGGAACTGCTGGCCGGTACGCTCAGCGAAGACCTGCTCGACCTGTGCCACCCCGACCTTGGCTGGGGCGTGCGGGAAGCCAAGAATCTGGCGCGCCAGAAGATCTTCCGCAACGAGCGCAAGGCCAAGCTGGAGATAGGCGCCTACACCACGCTGGGTATTCTGCTCGAGGCCTTCATCGGTGCGGCACACGAGCTGCATACCACGGGGCGTTCCAGCTTCAAGCATCAGCGGGTGCTGGCGTTGATCGGCGAGAACACGCCGACCAAGGACTGGGATCTCTACCGCAGCTATCGGCGCATGCTCGACTTCATCGGCGGCATGACGGACCACTTCGCGGTGGATCTCGCCCAGGAGATGGGCGGGCGCCTGCGCGGTGACTGAGAGCGAGGCGCCATCAACCCGATCATCTCAAGCCTGATCTCTTCATGCCTATTCACCCAAGCTTGACCACTGCAGGCTTCATCACTTCCAGCCTCATCAATCTCAGCCAGGGAGCGGCAGCGGTGCCGTGCTGTTTCCTGGCGGATGCCTGCTGTCCGGCCTGACATCTGCTGCCTTTGCTGCGCCTTCCCTGCGTCTTACCCCTCTGTGGCTGCCCACCTCTGCGCTGCCTGTTCTGGCTGTGTCTTCCCTGCTGATTTGCCTGTCGCTGCCAGTCTGTCGTCGTGCTTCCTGTTCCTCTCTGGGCCCCAGGCGCCAAGGCCCTCCGCGCGCCAATGAATGACTTGCATGCGTTAAATTATCTTTACGTAGGCGCTTGTATCGTTGTACTAGGATTGTACGCAGTGGGGATGCGTGTATCGCAATCAACCATGATAAACTGTTATCATGTACAGCAATAACGATAAATGAGGCTTATAAATGAGCAAGGAAACCCGAACGGTATCGGCCAAGACGGCGGGGGATCGGCCGGAAAAGGCCTTCGACATGATCGACAAGCCGACCTTCTTCGGCTCGATCTTCCTGCTGTTGGCAGTGACACTGCCCCTGGTCATCTTCCCCGAGCAGGGCGCGATGTGGGTATCGGCGGCCAAGAACTTTGTCACCAGCAAGCTCGGTGTGCTCTATCTGCTGCTCGGCGTGGGGGCCGGCGGCTTCATGATCTACATCATCTTCAGCGACATCGGTCAGATAAAGCTCGGTGATGCCGAGGAGAAGCCCGAATTCTCCATAGTCTCATGGGCAGCGATGCTGTTCTGTGCCGGGATCGGGGCCTCCATCCTGTACTGGTCGATGATCGAGTGGGTCTACTACTACCAGTCGCCCCCGTTCCATGTGGAAGGCCAGACACCGGAGGCAGCGGAATGGGCCGCGGCCTACGGCATCTTCCACTGGGGCCCGCTGGCATGGGCGATCTACCTGATCCCCGCCGTGCCGATCGCCTACTTCTACTACGTGCGTCACCACAGCGTGCTGAAGATTTCCGAGGCGCTGATGCCGGTGCTGGGCGAAAAGCTGGCACATGGCTGGCTGGGCAAGCTGATCGATATCAGCTTCGTCTTCGGCATGCTGGGCGGCGGAGCGACCACCCTGGGGCTGGCGGCACCGATGATCAACGAGGGGGTGCACGAGCTGTTCGGGGTGCCCAAGTCGCTGACCACGCAGATCGTGGTGCTGCTGGTGTGTACCGCCCTGTTCGGCTACAGCGCCTACGTGGGTCTCAAGAAGGGCATCAAGCTGCTGTCAGACATCAACTTCTGGCTGGCGGTCGGCCTGTTGCTGTTCATCTTCATCGTGGGGCCGACCCTGTTCATGGCCAATACCGGTCTGGATGCGCTGGGCCGCGTGATGAGCAACCTGATCCTCATGGCCACCTGGCTGGAGCCGTTCGCCGAGTTCAAGGGCTTCGAGGACACGCACTTCCCGCAGGACTGGACCATCTTCTACTGGGCTTGGTGGCTGGTGTTCGCCCCCAGCGTGGGGCTGTTCATCGCGCGTATCTCGCGGGGCCGCACCATCCGCGCCATGGTCGCCGGTTCGATGTTCTTCGGCACCATGGGCTGCTTCCTGTTCTTCATGGTGATGGGCAACTATGGCCTCTACCTGCAGCTGTCCGGTCAGCTGGACGTGGTCACCATCCTCAATGACCAGAGCCCGACCGCGGCCATCTTCGCGATGCTGCACACGCTGCCGCTGGACTACGTGGTGATCTTCGCCTTCACGCTGCTGGCACTGATCTTCACCGCAACTACCTTCGACTCCATCTCCTACATTCTGGCTGCCGTGGTCCAGAAGGAAGTCGATGAAGAGCCGATGCGCTGGAATCGCCTGTTCTGGGCCTTCGCGCTGTCATTCATGCCCATCGTGCTGATGTTCATCGGTGGGCTGGAGACCCTGCAGACGGCTTCCATCATCGGGGGTGTGCCGCTATTGGCAGTGGCCTTGATGCTGTGTATCTCCATCGTGCGTGCCGCGCACTATGACCTGCGCTACCAGCCGGATTACACGGTCAAGGAAATCAATATCGAGGAATTCCCGGAAGATGACCCCTGGACTGAAGAAGGCACCTGGGAAATCCCCGACGAGGACGTGCCGGCAGCAGGCAAGCCGCGGCAGGACCCGCCCAAGGATCATGTCGAAGGCGACCCGCACAGCCGTCCCTCCCGTCTGTGAGATGACATAGCCGCTGGCCAGTCGAATGGCCGCGACCAGACGACAGAACGCCGCCCATCGGGCGGCGTTCTGTCGTTCAGGGCTGTCGTTCAGGGCTGTCGTTCAGAACGGTCAGCGCTCAGCCGGCTTCCAGCAGCGTCTCGCGGCGCCTGCGGGGCGGTGTCAGCTGTGGGGGTGTCGGATCGTTGTCGCTGTTGTCGAGCGCTAGATGACGGCGAATGGCGGCACCGATGCGACGCGAGCTGTCCGGAATGCCCTGATTGCCGAACAGACGATTGAACTCGAACACGATGGGATGGCCATCGACCATCGCGATATCGAAGCCGGCATGGTCGACACCCAATGCCTCGGCCAGTTGCAGGGCCAGGGCGATGGCGGGGGCCGGGATATTGTCGTAGGACGTCTCGCCACCCTGACTGACATTGGAGCGATAGCCGCCCAGCGGCGTGACGCGCCAGTAGGCGGTGATGACTTCGCCACCTACCACCACGATGCGCAGGTCGCGGTCGATCTCTAGGCGCGGCTGGGCATACAGCACCGGATGCTCCGCCGCATGCGCTTCCAGTTCGCCACGCGACTGGATCAGCTTCACACCGACACCCATCGAGCTTTTGACTTCCTTGACGATCAGCGGGTAGCCGAAGCGCGCCTCGATATCGTCGATTGCCTGACGGCTGGCGCCGCGAATCTCGGTCGGCGGCACATTGTCCGGGCAGATGGCCTGAAAGACGCGCGTCTGCTCGACCTTGTCGTGGCCGATCGCGTAGCTGGGCAGGCTGGGGAAGATGCGTTTGCCGAGGCCGTAGACCAGAGTGGTGATCTGCCAGTATTCGGGAAACAGCAGGATGTCGGCGGCGCGGATCTCGTCGAGGTGATCCAGCATGCGCTCCGGCTTGATATACCGGACACCGGGAATGCCGAGGGTGCGAAAAGCGTCGAAGGTGATGAGTTTCATGCGGGATATGTCGCCAGGAGCGCCATCATTGCGATAGCGCGATAAGGTTGCCAAGGCTGGACCGGCGCGTATTTAACGCCGGGCGGGGCGCCTTGGCAAGCCTTTGTCTGGCGCTGCCATGCTCCGAGGGGCTGGAGCATGGCGGAGGATCAACTGGTGGCGAGGCGCTCGGCCTGCACGCGGTCGAGAATCGCCTCGTTGATGCGCTGCTTGAGGGCGTCATCCAGGGTCGGGCAACCCTCTTCGGGAGCCATGCAATGGGTGCTCAGCCACTCGGCCAGGCCCTCGCCATTGACGACCTCGGGGTCATTCTCGCGCTGGGGTCCTTCGCGCACGATCTGCCAGCCCGGTAGGGCCAGCAGCCCCTGCACCGGAACCTCGACACCGCACTCACGCTTCAGCCAGGCGGCCGTCCAGTCGCGTGCGGTACGTGTCTCGCGCAGCGGTTTGCGCTCGCGATAGCCCGGGAAGTACAGGCGACCATCCTTGAGCTTGACCTCATCCTTGAGTGCGCCCAGTGCATCCAGCGGCCGTGAGCGCGCCTTGGTACGAATGGCGTAGGCCCCGGCGGGGGTGACCACCAGATGATCGATATGGAAGTCATCGGCCGGCACGTCGTGATAGACCATGCTGGTGAGCTGTTCCGGGCGGATGAGCTGGTCGAGCTCCTGACCGATGGACAGCTCGCAGGCCAGCCCCAGCTTGAGCTTGCGGATACGCTGGAAGTGCCGCGTCAGGCGCAGCGCGAACACCAGCACCAGCAGCGCACAGGCCAGACCGTAGGCGGCCCATTCAAGCCAGTTCTGCTCTTCACCGAACACCATGCGCCCCATGCCGTAGACCAGCGGGCTCAAGGTGATGAGCGGCCCGAGCGCCCCGTCGAGAAACAGCGCCTGGAAGGCCTCATCGAGACGATCGCGCAGGCTCTGGCCTGGTTCGCGCAGCTGACGGCGGGTCAGTGGCGACTGGATGCGCCGCTCATGCAGGCCGCGCATGCCCAGCACCACCAGCGCGATGGCACCCAGTGGGGTCAGGAAGAAGACGGGTAACAGGTATTCCAGCCAATCCATCGGGATGTCCTATCTGAAGGAAAGGGAGGGCGTGTTCAATGCCCCAGTGCCCGCGGCAGCGGCGTGAGCGGGATCTCGACCTCGCTCTCGCCTTGTGAGGTGCTGGCGTCACCCAGCACCGGCACCGCGCTGTCATTGATCCAATACAGGCGGCCATCGCTGCGCACATCGGCTTGCAGCGCGTAGCGATGGCCTTCCTCGATGGCATTGCGATCGTACTGCAGGCTGACCGGGAAAGGCCCTTCACGCAGGCCGCCATAGCGGGTACTGGCAATCAGTCCAGCCTCGGCGTCGGCGCGGGAGACATCCACCAGGCGCACTTCCAGCATCGCATCCGGCGGTGCGGTGAAGGCCTGCTGCGGCACCACGCGCGCCTGCAGCTGCGTGAAGTCCGGGCCGGTCATGCAGCCACCCAGCCCGAGCGTGGCCAGCAGCAGGCCAGAGAGCGAGAGCGTGCGAGCCGAAAGCCGGCGTGGCGTGATGAAGTTCAGCATGGAAATCCCTTGTGCAGCGAGATGGAAGGCAGTGGTGCGCGCAGCGGGCGTTCAGCCACCGGCCAGCTTGACGGTATAGCCCATCCGCGTGAGTTCCGCCTTGAGCGTCTCGCGGTGATCGCCCTGGATCTCCACGATGCCATCCTTGAGGCTGCCGCCAGTGCCGCACCGCTGCTTGAGAGTCTTGGCCAGGGCCTTGAGTTCCTTCTCGGCGAGCGGAATCCCGCTCACGGTGGTCACGCCCTTGCCCTTGCGACCGCTGGTCTCGCGCCGGATACGCACCACGCCATCGAGGCTTGCCAGGCGTTCACGCTCGGCGAGGTCGGCACATTCGCACTCGGCTTCGGCACGCCGACACTCAGGGCAGGTTGCGCCATGTTCGGTGGAATAGACAAGCCCGGACAGTTGATCCTTGAGCGAGGCCATGATGTCTCCTGCGATACGGTGATGAATGATCAATGCCAAACGGAATCTCGAAAGGATACCTGCGTGCGCGAGAGGCTGGCACCCTGAGGCGCATAAAAAAGGCGACCCCGAAGGGTCGCCTTTCTCTTCACTCCCTGCCTGCTCGCGTGCGGACAGGCTGGCAGGGGTACCTTGGCGGGGGCCGCCCGATCAGTTGATCTTCGGGTCCAGCTCGCCACGGTTGTAACGCTCGAACATCGCTTCGAGGTTGATCGGGTCGATCTTGCTGCCATGACCGGCGGCACCGAAGGCTTCGTAGCGGGCGATGCAGATGTCGCGCATCGCCTTCACGGATTCCTTCAGGTACTTGCGCGGGTCGAATTCAGACGGGTTCTGGGCCATGAAGCGACGGATGGAGCCGGTGGATGCCAGGCGCAGGTCGGTGTCGACGTTGATCTTGCGCACGCCGTGCTTGATGCCTTCGACGATCTCGTCGACCGGCACGCCGTAGGTTTCCGGAATCTTGCCGCCGTATTCGTTGATGATTTCCAGCCAGTCCTGCGGCACGGAGGAAGAGCCGTGCATCACCAGGTGAGTCTCGGGGATGCGGGCGTGGATTTCCTTGATGCGCTGGATGGACAGGGTGTCACCCGTCGGCGGCTTGGTGAACTTGTAGGCGCCGTGGGAGGTACCGATGGCGATGGCCAGGGCATCGACGTGGGTCTTCTTGACGAAGTCGGCGGCTTCTTCCGGGTCGGTCAGCATCTGGTCGTGGTCCAGCTTGCCTTCGGCACCGATGCCGTCTTCTTCACCGGCCATGCCGGTTTCCAGCGAGCCGAGGCAACCCAGCTCGCCTTCGACGGACACGCCACAGGCGTGGGCCATCTCGACGGTGCGACGGGTCACATCGACATTGTATTCGTAGCTGGTCGGGGTCTTGCCGTCTTCGCCCAGCGAGCCGTCCATCATCACCGAGCTGAAGCCCAGCTGGATGGAGCGCTGGCAGACTGCCGGCGAGGTGCCGTGATCCTGGTGCATGACCACCGGGATATGCGGGAATTCTTCCACCGCAGCCAGGATGAGGTGGCGAAGGAACGGCGCGCCCGCGTATTTGCGTGCGCCGGCGGAGGCCTGGACGATCACCGGAGAATCGGTGTGGTCGGCGGCTTCCATGATGGCGCGCATCTGCTCGAGGTTGTTGACGTTGAACGCCGGGATGCCGTATCCGTACTCGGCTGCGTGGTCCAACATCTGGCGCATGCTGATCAATGCCATGACATCACCTGTCTTTTTGAGGAATCGAGTGGAGAAGCGTCAGGTGCCCCCCGTCTGCTGACGGGGGGCGACCTTGTGGCCGTGACTCTAAGCCTGCGCCAATGAGGACACAGGCGGGTTCAGCTTGCTGCGGCTTCCAATGCCGCAACGGCCGGCAGTACCTTGCCTTCCACGTATTCGAGGAAGGCGCCACCACCGGTGGAAATGTAGGAGACGCGCGACTCGACGTCGTACTTGTCGATGGCCGCCAGGGTGTCGCCACCGCCGGCGATGGAGAAGGCGTCGCTCTCGGCGATGGCCATCGCCAGCTGCTCGGTGCCGTTGGCGAACTGGTCGATCTCGAACACGCCGACCGGACCGTTCCAGAGAATGGTGCCGGCATCCTTGAGCAGCGCACCGAAGCGTGATGCGGTCTCCGGACCGATATCCAGGATCATCTCGTCGTCCTGGACGTCGGCGACGGCGCGCACGACGGCTTCGGCCTTGTCGGAGAACTCGGTGGCGACGACGACGTCGGTCGGCAGCGGAATCTCGACCTTGTCCATCAGCGCGCGAGCGGTATCGAGCAGATCAGCCTCGTAGAGGGACTTGCCGACGTTGTAACCGGCCGCCGCGATGAAGGTATTGGCGATGCCGCCACCGACGATCAGCTGATGGCACTTGTCGGACAGCGCCTTGAGCACGTCGAGCTTGGTGGAGACCTTGGAGCCGCCGACGATGGCGACCATCGGCGCACGCGGTGCGGCGAGTGCCTTCTCGAGGGCTTCCAGCTCGGCGGCCAGCAGCGGGCCGGCGCAGGCGTTTGGCGCGAAGCGTGCCACGCCATGGGTCGAGGCCTGGGCACGGTGCGCGGTGCCGAAGGCATCCATCACGTAGACATCGCACAGCGCGGCGTAGGCGCGGGACAGGGATTCCTCGTCCTTCTTCTCGCCCTTGTTGAAGCGCACGTTCTCCAGCAGCACGACCTCGCCTTCGGCGATATCCGGTGCCGTGTCGAGATAGTCGTTGATCAGGCGCACCGGGCTGCCCAGCAGCTCGCCCAGATGTGCCGCGACCGGTGCCAGCGAGAACTGATCTTCCGGCTCACCCTCGGTGGGGCGGCCCAGATGACTCATCAGCATCACGCGTGCGCCGGCGTCACGTGCCGCCTTGATGGTCGGCAGGCTGGCACGGATACGCGCGTCGCTGGTCACCTGACCGTCGCGGATCGGCACGTTGAGATCTTCGCGGATCAGCACACGCTTTCCGGACAGGTCGAGGGCGGTCATCGTTTGCACGTTCATGACGGGTTCCTTGGTCGTGAATCGGTGGAGAGAGCTTCCCTCGCCAGAGGCGTTGTCATCTCGCAGGCGTGCCAATGGGTGGCGACGTCCAGCATGCGATTGGCAAAGCCCCATTCGTTGTCGAACCAGCACAGCATCTTGATCAGCCGGCCGCCGGCAACACGGGTCTGGGTTGCATCCACGATACCCGAGCGCGGATCGTGGTTGAAGTCGATGGAAGCCGTCGGCTCCTCGCTCAATCCCATCAGGCCCTGCAGGCGTCGTGCGCAGGCCTCGCGCAGCAGGTCATTGACCTCATCCGCGCTCACGTCACGCTTCACCTCGATGGACATGTCCATGCAGGACACGTTGATGGTCGGCACGCGCAGGTGCAGACATTCGAAGCGTCCTTCCAGGTGCGGCATCAGGCGGTTGATGCCTTTGGCCAGGCCGGTGTCCACCGGCACGATCGAACTCATCGCCGAGCGCGTCAGGCGCAGGTCCGTCTGGTGGTAGGCGTCGATCACCGGCTGGTCGTTCATCGCCGAGTGCACCGTGGTGGTGACGCCGCGCTCCAGTCCGAAGGCCTCTTCCAGCACCGTCAGAATCGGAATCAGGCAATTGGTGGTGCACGAGGCCGCCGAGACGATGCGCATGCCGCTGCCTGCCTGCCCCGCCTCGGCGGGGGCCAGCGCCGACTGGTTGATGCCGCACACGATGGTGGCATCGACATCGGCGTCGGTATCGCCGGGCTGGGAGAACAGCAGTCGTCCGGCGCCTGCCGCCAGATGACGCTCGGCGGTGGCGCGGTCCTTGAAGCTGCCGGAGCACTCCAGCACCAGGTCAATCCCCAATGCCCGCCAGGGCAGGCAATCTGGATTGGCCTCGGACAGGATGCTGATCGCATGGCCGTTGACGACCAGCTGGCCGTCGCGCTGTTCCACCGTGCCGGGGAAGCGGCCGTGGGTGGTGTCGTAGCGGGTCAGATAGGTGATGGTGTCCAGATCTGACAGCTCGTTGATCGCGACCACTTCCAACGGCAGTGACTCACCGCGTGCTTCACGTTCTACCAGCGCTCTCAGCACACACTGACCGATGCGTCCGTAGCCATTGATGGCCACTCGCAAGGGAGGATTTCCCTGGCGTCGGGACGCCTTGTCTCCCTGGCGGGCGTCGGCGGTGGTCAGAGGCGGCTGGTGGTTCAAGGATGTCGTGTTCCGAGTGTTTTTCAGGGGGTCCATGGTAGCGCATCGCTTTGCTGGGCGGAGGGAGCGAAAGGCGCGCAAGCGCCTGATTTCTGGTTTTTTTCGTCTAAGGACGCGTAGTCACACTACCCAACTGGTGGGGTTGTGTAGTCGCCGTCTGCGCTGTCTTTCATGGGCACGGTCGCTGGAGAATGACCGTTCATGCAAGATGAATCGTGTCATCAAGCCGCGACTCGTGTCAGCCACGTCGACTACAGGCGACAGCCGGTGACGCTTGAGGACTCCTCGAGTGTCGCACAGACGAAAACGCCGCCGCTCCCAGCGGGAGGCGGCGGCGTCGATCTTCATCCCACTCCGTCATCGACGAAGTGGGTCAGGCGGTGTTCAGCCCAGCAGCTTGTTGGCGCGTTCGACCACGTTCTCGACCGTGAAGCCGAAGTGCTTGAACAGGTCGCCAGCCGGTGCGGATTCCCCGAAGGTCTCCATGCCGATGATGTCGCCGTTCAGACCGACATACTTGAACCAGTAGTCACGATGACCGGCTTCGATCGCCACGCGCGCGGTGATGGCAGACGGCAGCACGGATTCACGGTATTCCGCGTCCTGCGCATCGAACAGGTCGGTGGCTGGCATGGACACGACACGCACGGCGCGACCGGCGGCTTCCAGCTCGGCGGCGGCATCCATCGCCAGACCGACTTCGGAGCCGGTGGCGATCAGGATCACTTCCGGCTGGCCGTTGGCGGCGTCCTTCAGCACATAACCACCACGGCTGATGTTGGCCAGCTGAGCCTTGTCACGGTTCTGGTGCGGCAGGTTCTGACGCGACAGGATCAGCGCGGTCGGGCCGGAGTGACGCTTGATGGCCGCATCCCATGCCGCCGCGGTCTCCACGGCATCCGCCGGACGCCAGGTGGACAGGTTCGGCGTGGTGCGCAGGCTGGTCAGCTGTTCGATCGGCTGGTGCGTCGGGCCATCTTCGCCCAGACCGATGGAGTCGTGGGTGAAGACGTAGACGGCCTGCTGACCCATCAGGGCGGCCATGCGAACGGCGTTGCGCATGTATTCCATGAAGATCAGGAAGGTCGCGCCATACGGGATGAAGCCGCCGTGCAGACCGGCACCGTTCATGATCGCGCCCATGCCGAACTCACGCACACCGTAGTGCAGGTAGTTGCCGCTGAAGTCTTCGCGGGTGATCGCCTGGGCGCCCTTCCAGAAGGTCAGGTTGGACGGGGCCAGGTCGGCACTGCCGCCGAGCAGTTCCGGCAATTGCGGGCCGAGCTGGTTCAGGCACTCGAAGGAGGCCTTGCGCGAGGCCGGGCTGTCGCCGGCGGCCTGGGCATCCTCGATCATCTTCTCGCTGGTCAGGGCGTGCGGCAGCTTGCCTTCCAGACGGCGGGTGAACTCGGCGGCCAGTTCCGGGTGTGCTTCGGCGTAACGGGCGAAGCGCGTATCCCAGTCGCTCTCGAGCTTGGCGCCGCGCTCGCTGGCATCCCACCCCTGATAGATGTCTTCCGGGATATGGAAGGGCGCGTGGGCCCAGCCCAGCTTCTCGCGGGTGGCGGCGACTTCGTCGTCACCCAGCGGCGCGCCGTGGCAGGACTCGGTGCCTTCCTTGTTCGGGGAGCCGAAGCCGATCACGGTCTTGCAGATGATCAGGCTCGGCTTGTCGGCGTGGCTCTTGGCCAGCGCGATGGCGGCGTTGATCTCTTCCGGCTTGTGGCCGTCGACGTTGGCCACGACGTGCCAGCCGTAGGATTCGAAACGCTTGGCGGTGTCATCGGTGAACCAGCCTTCGACTTCGCCATCGATGGAGATGCCGTTGTCGTCATACAGGGCGATCAGCTTGCCCAGACCCAGGGTACCGGCCAATGAGCCGACCTCATGGGAGATGCCTTCCATCAGGCAGCCGTCACCCAGGAAGCACCAGGTGGTGTGGTCGACGACGGTGTGACCCGGACGGTTGAACTGCGCCGCCAGTGTCTTCTCGGCGATCGCCATGCCCACAGCATTGGCCAGACCCTGGCCCAGCGGGCCGGTGGTGGTCTCGATGCCCGGCGCATAACCGTATTCCGGGTGACCGGCGGTCTTGGAATGCAGCTGGCGGAAGTTCTGCAGATCTTCAAGGCTCAGCTGATAGCCCGTGAGGTGCAGCAGGGAGTAGAGCAGCATGGAGCCGTGGCCGTTGGACAGCACGAAGCGGTCGCGATCGGCCCAGTTCGGGTTGGCCGGGTTGTGCTTGAGGTGGTCGTTCCAGAGCACCTCAGCGATGTCGGCCATGCCCATGGGGGCGCCGGGGTGGCCGGACTTGGCCTTCTGAACGGCGTCCATGGAAAGTGCACGGATGGCGTTGGCCAGGTCTAAACGGGAAGGCATGCAGTAGCTCCTCGCCTGCGGGCGTCAAGAGTGGGGCAATGAATCACGGCGTGCTGCGCCGGGCGCCCAGTGCCTCCCGAGAGCCAGGGCATGCTGCTGCCTGGGTCTCCTTCAGGACTGTGCGCCTGAAACAGTGCGCCGGAAAGGACAGTGCGTCGCGTGAACCTTGTACGCGCGGACTCGCGTCCGAGCGTGATCTCCGGGCGAGTATTGTCACCGAGATGACAGGGCGCGGCAAATCGCATCCGGGATGTGTGCTCGTCCAAAGGTGGCAACGGCTTATTACCCTGTATGCAGCGCTTGTCGCAAAAAGGTCTCGATTGGACGCCCCCACGCGCCCCATTGCGCTAGGAACTCACATAAGTGGCGTGTAAACTCGCCCCCCCGAGGCTCAACCGCCCGTGTTGAGCCTCATCGTGCGCCGCAAGCGTGTTTCTACTCGGTCGTCAACGCAGTCTGCCGTCAGTGGCCGAATCATCCCCGCATCCGAAAAGAGGGTCGAGGACCAATGAGCGAATACTCACTCTTCACATCCGAGTCCGTGTCCGAGGGGCATCCGGACAAGATTGCCGACCAGATTTCCGACGCCGTGCTCGATGCCATCATCGCGCGCGACAAGCAGGCACGCGTCGCGTGCGAAACGCTCGTCAAGACAGGCGTTGCCATCGTGGCCGGTGAGATCTCCACCAGCGCGTGGGTGGATCTCGAGGAGCTGGTACGTCGTGTCATCACCGATATCGGCTATACCTCTTCCGACGTCGGCTTCGACGGCGAGACCTGTGGTGTCCTCAACCTGATTGGCAAGCAGAGCATCGATATCGCCCAGGGCGTCGATCGCACCAAGCCGGAAGATCAGGGGGCGGGCGACCAGGGCCTGATGTTCGGCTACGCCACCAACGAGACCGACTCCTTCATGCCGGCGCCGATCCACTACGCTCACCGTCTGGTCGAGCGTCAGGCGGAACTGCGCAAGAACGGCATGCTGCCGTGGCTGCGTCCGGATGCGAAGAGCCAGGTCACCTTCCGCTACGACGAAGCCGGCAAGCCGGTCGCCGTCGAAGCCGTCGTGCTGTCCACCCAGCATGACCCGGAAGTGTCCCAGGAAGACCTGCGCGCCATGGTCAAGCGCGAGATCATCGAGCAGGTGCTGCCGGCCGAGTGGCTGTCCGAGACCACCGAATACCACATCAACCCGACCGGCAACTTCGTTATCGGCGGTCCGGTGGGTGACTGTGGTCTGACCGGCCGCAAGATCATCGTCGACACCTACGGCGGCATGGCGCGTCACGGTGGTGGTGCCTTCTCCGGCAAGGACCCGTCCAAGGTCGACCGCAGCGCCGCCTATGCCGGTCGCTACGTGGCCAAGAACGTCGTCGCCAGCGGCCTGGCCGACAAGTGCGAGATCCAGGTCTCCTACGCCATCGGTGTCGCCGAGCCGACCTCCGTCTCGATCAACACCTTCGGCACCGGCAAGATCAGCGATGCCAAGATCGTCGAGCTGGTGCGCGAGCACTTCGACCTGCGTCCGTACGCCATCACCACCATGCTGGACCTGGCGCACCCGATGTATCAGCTGACCGCTGCCTACGGCCACTTCGGTCGTGAGCCGTTCGAGCACAGCTACAGCTGGACCGACGTGAGCGGCGAGCAGAAGACCGAAACCTTCACCGCCTTCCCGTGGGAAAAGACCGATCGTGCCGCTGGTCTCAAGGCTGCCGCTGGCCTGTAAATCCGCCAGCTCGACAGGCCTGGCAGGTAGCGGACGTCTCGCCCCTCGCCTTTCGATGCCATGACAAGAAAACCCGCCTCGGCGGGTTTTCTTGTCTCTGGGCCTCCTTCGGACAACAACAGGAGAGATGCCCAGTGGCTGATCTACGCTATCTCAAGGGCTACGCCCCCGAGATCCAGCAGCAGGCGAGTGAACTGCTGGCCTCGGGGCGTACGGCCGACTTCTTTCTCGGCAAGTATCCCGAGCCCCATCAGCTGCAGGGGGGCAGGGCGCTGCATGACTACGCCATGGCGCTGAAGAATCAGTATCTGCGCAGCTCGGCGCCGATCAGCAAGGTGATCTATGACGACCGGATTCATGTCATCGACAATGCCCTGGGGCTGCATACCTTCGTGTCGCGGGTGCAGGGCAGCAAGCTCAAGGCCAAGCATGAGATCCGTATCTCATCGCTGTTCCGACGCCTACCCGAACCCTTGCTCAACATGATCGTGGTGCATGAGCTGGCGCATCTGCGCGAGAAGGCCCACGACAAGGCGTTCTATCGACTCTGCTGCCACATGCAGCCGGAGTATCATCAGCGTGAGTTCGAGCTGCGCCTCTATCTCTGCCACCGTGAACGCCACGGCGATCTCTGGTAGCCATGAGCCGCTCTGGGCAGCCTCGGCCGGCAGCGGCGAGGTCGAGCTCGGCCACATGGGGCTTCTGTTCCTCGAGGAAGCCGGTGGCGGCATTCTGCTCGGGCTGGCGTTGGGCGCGCTGGTCTACCATCTGATGCGCAGCATCGACCAGTGTCAGGTCGAGGTGATGCTGAGCCTGGCGCTGGTACTGGGCGGCTACGCGCTGGCCTCGGCGCTGCACGTCTCCGGCCCCATCGTGATGGTGTTGGCGGGGCGTATCATCGGCACCATGGCGCGTGATGGCGCCATGTCTGACAACTCTGGCGGGGGCCTGCACCGAAGTAGCGTTTATAGATCAACCCTCTGCACCAGTACGGCGAGGCCACCACGCGGTGTAGCATGAGCAGGTGCCTTGATTGCCAGAGAGGAAGTGCCGTGTCGCTTCAGGAGCGTCTGCTGTCCCGACGTGAAACCGAGGATGATGAGTCACGCCATTTTCGTGCGCGCCTCAACTACACCTTCGTGCTGTTCGCCATGGCGGGGCTGTCGTGTTTTCTGCTATTTGATTATTTCCAGGTCCCCAATGCCTGGCCGACGCTCTGGGTCGGACGATTCCTGCTGCTCGGCGTGTGCCTGATATGCCTCGCGCTGCTGAGGAACGATCCCCAGCGACCAGATGATATCGCATTGCTCGGCGCCGTCTGCGCCAATCTGTACTTCTGTTTCGGGGCATCGATGATCGAGGATGCCATCACGCTGTCGCTATGGAATCTAAGCTTCTCGACCTGCATGCTGATTGCCATGCCGGCATGGCTGGTCTGGGGCTGGCGTTATCAGTTGGCCAGCAGCTTGCCGTTGATGTTTTGCTACATCCCCATCTTCCTGTGGCTGAGCCCTTTGCAATTGACGGATCTTGTCGGGGCCGGCGGAACATATACGCTGGCGACGATGATCATTGCTCCAGCACTGGCGCACGCCCGCAGCTCCACCTTCCAGCGCACCGTCAAGCTGCGCCGGGCACTGGAGGTGCGCAACGCCGAGCTCAGTCACATGAATCAGCAGCTGCTCACGCAGCAGCATGAGCTGGAATACCGTGCCAATCACGATCTGCTGACGGGGCTGCCCAATCGCCGTTTCGGCTTGGATTTTCTCGAGCGGATGCTGGCCGAGAGCACGAGCACTCGGCAATGCATGTCGATCCTGTTCGTGGATGTCGATCGCCTGAAGCACGTCAACGACAGCTTCGGGCACGCCGAGGGTGATCGCTTGATTCAGCTGGTGGCCCGGAGCGTCGCCCAGGCGGCCGGTGACGACGGGCTGGCATGCCGTCTGGGCGGCGATGAATTCCTGGTCGTGATGCCCGGTGCCTGTGATATGGCCAGCCAGCAGGCGACGACCCAGTTGATGCGCCATCTTCAGGAACAACGCCTGGAGCAGCAAATCCCCTTCCCGGTCGAGGTGAGCATCGGGCGTGTCACCCACGACCCGGTATTGCAGGCAGATGTGGATGTCGATGATCTGATCCATATCGCGGATGACCGCATGTATCGTCAGAAGCGCGCTCGGCGGCGGGCCATGGCGGGGGCCAACGACCCTCAGGCGTGAGAAAGCCCGCAATCTTCCCTTCATTCATGCCGCAAGTGATTGACGGCAATGGCTGTCATCGCTTTTTCATGTTGCTGTTACGGGTATGTCATCGCCTCCCCTCAGTCTTGCTGGGCAACGACAGGGGCCATCTGGGCTTCGCCTGTCGATTCCGCCTGGCAACCCGGAGGTGACTGACATGACCGCTTTGCAATCGGCTCCCCGTGCTGAAATGCCGCCTGCTCCCGACGCTCTCGGTCAGGTTCGCACGCTGTTCATCTCCGATGTGCACCTGGGGACCCCGGACTGCCAGGCGGTGCTGCTTGCGAAACTGCTGCGCCGCGTGCGCCCCGAACGCCTGTATCTGGTCGGTGATATCGTCGACCTGCTGGCGATGCGCAAGCGTGCGGTGCTCGACAAGGATCAGCAGGCGCTGGTGGCGAGGGTGCTGCGTCTGGCGCGCAGCGGCTGCGAGGTCATCTACATTCCCGGCAATCATGATGCCGCCTTCCGGCGCCTGTGCGGCCTGAAGCTGCACAACGTGAGCATCGAGCGGCGCGCGATCCATACCACCGGCAGCGGTCGTCGTTTGCTGGTCTCCCACGGTGATGAATTCGACACCCATGTGCGCATCGCGCCGTGGCTGCTCAAGCTGGGCGATGGCATGCACGGCTTCATCCTGTCGCTCAATCGCTGGTGCAATCGCGCGCGTGGCATGTTCGGGCTGCCGTACTGGTCGCTGGCCAGCGCGCTCAAGCGGCGCAGCGGCACCGCCCAGCGCTATGTGGCCCAGTTCGAGGAAGCCGCCATGCGCCAGGCGCGCCTCGAAGGGCTGGATGGCTATGTCGGGGGGCATATCCACCAGGCGGGCTTCCGGGTCGAGGAAGGCGTGCTTTACTGCAACGATGGTGACTGGGTCGAGCACTGCACCGCGCTGGCGGAAGATGCCCAAGGCGCGCTGCACCTGATCGACTGGCAGGGTCAGATCCTCGAGACGGCGCCGCGCCATCTGATGCCGCGTCCGGTGCCGGCCGCGACGCCCGACGCCGTCACGCCCGAGATGGCCGGCGCCTGAGTCTCACCCCATGCCGCTGATCGCCAGCATCCATGACAGATACAGCGGAATGATCAGCGGCGCCGCCAGGGTGGTCAGCATCACCGCGATCGCGCCCTTGGCCGGCTGGATGTTCAGCTCGATGGCCAGCACGACCACATTGGCGGCCATCGGCACCACGCCCAGCAGCAGCAACACCTGCGCCAGCACCGGGTCGAGGGCGAACAGGCTGCCCAGCAGCATCACGCTGCCCAGGCTCAGCAGCGGCCACATCACGAAGCGCAGGCCGGTCGCGGCCAGAATGAAGCGCGGGTCGATCTCGCGCAGGCTGACACCGCCCAGCGTCATGCCGATGATCATCATGCCCAGCACCGTGTAGCTGTACTTGAAGTAGTCGAGTCCCTCCATCACCGCCCCCGGTACCTCGAGGCCCAGTGTCCCCACCAGCAGAGCGGCCAGAAAGGCGTAGATCAGTGGCAGACGCACGATCTTGACCAGACTCTGGCGCATCGAGAACTGCCCGCGCGCACTGACGTAGAAGCCCAGCGTGAACTCATACAGCGTGATGCCGAGCAGGCAGAACAGGTACTGGGTCACGCCTTCCGGCGGCAGCAACAGCATCGCGACCGGCAGGCCGAAGTAGCCGGTATTGCCGGTCCCCGAGGAGAAGGCGAGCAGGGCGGCTTCCTGCGGCGGGAAGAACCTCGCGGCCAGCGGGCGCACCAGCAGGCAGATGCTGCTGGCCAGCGAGAACAGCCCCAGCGTCAGGCCCAGATCACTCAGCGATGGCTCGCCGAGCACCAGGCCGCGAAAGAAGGTCAGCGGCGCGATCACATAGATCAGCAAGGTGGCGATGGGGCGCGGATCGATCGCGAGGCGGCGTGCACAGAGGGCGCCCAGGGCGACGAAGGTGATCAGTATCCAGAGCGGTTGCTGCAGATCGATGTGGTCCATCACGGTTCCTTGTGAAGCGTCATTGTCCTTTTGGCTCATCATGCCGTGTGGCCCCTGTCAGCGTCATCCCATGAATGTCACTCATTGCGCCTTTCCTTCATCAGGCTTTGGGTCGCGCATCAGGCTTTGGGTCGCGTGGTTGCGCGGCTGGTGAGGGGGCAGGACTGAGGAGCAGGACGCCACCGTCAGCAATGGTTATAAACACGCACTTTCTTATATGAATGGCATTGAAGTTGAGGCGAAAACCTTTCATTGGCCGGGGTCGGCGGCGGCGGTCAGAATGCTCGACATGCAGTGCAAGGGCGGTGGCGTGACGCGCCGGACGTGTATTGCTGCACGCACACCGCGAAGTGTGCGGCGATAACGACATCAATGCCGGACACGACGACCACGAGGGCCGCCCCATGAGTGAAAGCGAACATCCGTCAGGGATCAGCTTCGAATTCTTCCCGCCGAATACCGAGACCGGGCGTGAAAAGCTCAAGGGGGTTCGCGATCAGCTGGCGGCGCTGGAGCCGGAGTTCTTCTCCGTCACCTATGGCGCGGGCGGCTCCACGCGTGAGCGTACCTTCAACACCGTGCAGTCGGTCAGCGCCAGCGGCATCTGCACCGCGCCGCACCTGTCGTGTGTCGGCAGCGATCGCGGTGAGCTGCGTGAGATCCTGGCGCAATATCGTGAGCAGGGCGTCAAGCGCCTGGTGGCGTTGCGCGGGGACCTGCCCTCCGGGATGGGCTCACGCAGCGAGCTGCGTTACGCCAACGAGCTGGTCGAGTTCGTGCGCGAGGAGACCGGTGATCACTTCGAGATCGCGGTGGCGGCCTATCCCGAGTGCCATCCGCAGGCCGACAATTGCCACAGCGATCTCGAGAACTTCGCGCGCAAGATGCAGGCCGGCGCCGATATCGCCATCACCCAGTACTTCTTCAATGCCGATGCCTATTTCCACTTCGTGGAGCGCGCGCGTGCCGCCGGCATCGAGCAGCCGATCATCCCGGGGATCATGCCGATCACCAACTACACCAAGCTGGCGCGCTTCTCCGATTCCTGCGGGGCGGACATCCCGCGCTGGCTCCGCCGGCAGCTCGAGAGCTATGGCGATGACAGCGAGAGCCTCCAGGCCTTCGGCACCGAGGTGATCTCGCGCATGAGTCAGCGTCTGCTGGATGGCGGCGCGCCGGGCCTGCACTTCTATACCCTCAACCAGGCTAAACCGTGTCTGAAGGTGCTGGAAAATCTGGGTATCACTTCTCGTTGAGTCACGTGTGCCGGGCGTGCACGGCAAGTCATTGGAAGAGCGGCATTGAATGTGACGTCGCTCGCCCTGAGGTCTGATAGGTAGCCGCTAGTGACAGCGGCCCGCAAGCCACTCAAGGCGTCGGCAGTGACGCCGGCCTCAGTGATGGAGAGATCGCTCATGAATCACGAGACACAGCACACGGCATCCTTTACGCCCTCTTCCAGAAAGCCCCTCAAGACCGCCGCGACGGTGGCGCTCGGCGCCTGGTTGTTCGGCGGCGTCGCCCAGGCCGCCACCGAGGTGGAAATGCATCGCGTCAGCAGTGATGGCGTCGGTGAGTCCGTCGGCAGTGTCATGGCCGAGGATACCGATGACGGTCTGCTGCTGACGCCGAAGATCGAGGGGCTCGAGAGCGGCATCCACGGCTTCCACCTGCATGCCAATGCCAGCTGCGAACCGGCCGAGAAGGATGGCGAGACCGTCGCCGCCGCCGCGGCAGGTAGCCACTTCGATCCAGAAGAGACCGGTACCCACCAGGGCCCTTACGGTGATGGCCACCTCGGTGACCTTCCGGCGCTGAGTGTCGATGCCGATGGCAAGATCTCGCTGCCGGTGCTGGCACCGCGCCTCAAGGAGAGCGATCTCAGCGGCCATGCGCTGATGATCCACTCCGGGGGTGACAACTACACCGATACGCCCAAGCTGGGCGGTGGCGGCTCGCGCGTTGCCTGCGGTGTAGTTGACTGATGTGTGGTCGACTGGCCTGTGGTCAACTGAACCACCTGCCGAGATGACATGAAAAAGCCCCGCCAATTGGCGGGGCTTTTTCATGTCGCAGTGATACAGCAGATATCAGTGCAGCTTGCCGGGATCCAGAATGCGCACCGGCTGAACCTCATCGCTCGCCGGCGTCTCGCGGGGCTCGCTCACACGCGTGGAAATCTCGGCGAGGGTCGGCGGCTCCTCGATGGCTTGCTGTTCGAAGAAGTCGCAGGACACGCAGTCACGGTAGCGGGTCTCGTTCTGCTCCCAGGTGCGCAGGCGGTCCATTGCTCCGCAGCGCGGGCAGACGGCACCGGCGATGAAGCGCTTGATGGTAGACATGGTGCCTCCAGTCAGGGTCAGAGTAGGTCTGGCAATCCCGCCTCGGGCGGATGATGCGCCATATGATACGCCCCCGACCGGTAAAGGTCAGGGGCGCATGGTCAGCAGCTCGTGGTCAGGCTTGTGCCATCACGAGATGGGGCGAGATCAGGCCGCCTGGGCACCGATGCCGGAGTGACGCAGCAGGGCATCGACCTGCGGGTCACGGCCACGGAAGGCGCGGAACAGCTCGGCGGCGTCACGCGAGCCACCGCGTGCCAGTACCTCATCACGGAAGCGCTGGCCGGTGGCGGTATCGAAGACCGCGCTTTCCTCGAAGGCACTGAAGGCGTCTGCCGACAGCACCTCGGCCCACTTGTAGCTGTAGTAACCCGCGGCGTAACCGCCGGCGAAGATATGGCTGAAGCCATTCTGGAAGCGATTGAACTCGACCGCCGGCACCACGGCGACCTTGCTGCGCACCTCGTCGAGCAGCGCCTGGACATCGCTGGCCGACGGCTCGTCGAGCTCATGATGCAGGCGGAAGTCGAACAGCGAGAACTCCAGCTGGCGGACCATGGTCATCGCCGCCTGGAAGTTGCGGGCTGCCTGCAGGCGCTCGAGCATGTCGTCGGGCAGACGCTCGCCGGTGTCGACGTGACGTGCGATCAGATCCAGCCCTTCACGCTCGTAGCAGAAGTTCTCCATGAACTGGCTGGGCAGCTCGACGGCGTCCCATGCCACGCCGTTGATGCCGGAGACTTCGGCGACTTCCTGGCGGGTCAGCATGTGATGCAGGCCGTGACCGAACTCGTGGAACAGCGTGACCACTTCATCGTGGGTCAGCAGCGCCGGGCGATCGCCCACCGGGCGGGTGAAGTTGCAGGTCAGGTAGGCGACCGGCAACTGCAGGCTGCCATCCTCGCGGCGGCGACGGACGCGGCACTCATCCATCCAGGCGCCGCCTCGCTTGCCTTCACGCGCATAGAGATCGAGATAGAAGCCGGCGATCGGGGTGTCATTCTCGATCACCTCGTAGTAGCTGACGTCCTCGTGCCAGACCGGCACGTCGCGCTGCTTGAAGGTGATGCCGTAGAGGCGGTTGACGACCTCGAACAGCCCGTCGATGGCCTGCGGCGCCGGGAAGTAGGGGCGCAGCTGCTCCTGATTGATCGCGTAGCGCGACTCGCGCAGCTTCTCGCTGGCATAGCCGACATCCCACGGCTGCAGATCCTCGATGCCGAGGCTCTCGGCGGCGTAGGCCGAAAGCTCGTTGAACTCTTCACGTGCCTGGGGCACGGCACGGGTGGCGAGGTCCTCCAGGAAGGCGATGACCTGCGCCGGCGAGTCGGCCATCTTGGTCGCCAGCGACAGCGAGGCATAGTCATCGAAGCCGATCAACGCGGCCAGCTCCTGACGCAGGGCCAGAATTTCCTCGATCACCGGGCCGTTGTCGAATTCGCCGGCGTTGGGGCCCTTCTCCGAGGCGCGCGTGACGAAGGCGGTGTAGACCTCCTCGCGCAGCTCGCGGTTGTCGGCATAGCTGAGCACCGGGAAGAAGCTCGGGAAGTCGAGGGTGATGCGGTAGCCTTCCAGGCCCTTGGCTTCGGCATTGGCCTTGAGCGCATCGAGGCCGCTTTCCGGAACGCCCGCCAGCACCTCTTCGCCGACATCCTTGTGCCAGGCCTGGGTGGCATCCAGCACATGGTTGGAGAAGGTGTTGGAGAGCTCGGACAGGCGCGCCTGGATCTCACCATAACGCTGCTTCTTGTCTTCCGGCAGGTCGACACCGGCGAGACGGAAGTCGCGCAGGCTGTTGGTGATCGCCTTCTGCTGCGCTTCATCGAGACTTGCGAATTCCTCGCTGTCGGCGAGGCGCTGATAGGCCGCGGCCAGATCGCTGTTCTGGCCTACCCAGGTGGAGTAGGCCGACAGCTTGGCGAGACAGGCCTGATAGGCCTCACGCAGCTTGGGAGAATTCATGGTCGAGTTGAGGTGCGAGACCGGCGACCAGGCCTGGCTCAGGCGATCACCCAGTGCCTCCAGCGGCGCGGCGAAGTTGTCCCAGCGCGTGTCGTCACGGGTGGCCTCGATCAGGCGCTCGATCTCCTGCTGGTTGTGCTCCAGCAGTTCGCTGATCGCCTCCTCGACGTGTTCGGCCTTGAGGGTGTCGAAGGGCGGCAGGGTATTGCGTTCCAGCAGGGGATTGATCGACATCATGTACCTCGCATCATTCGGGTGGGCGACAGCGGTGAGCGGTAAAGGAGAACTTGCGCATCAATTGCGCCGTGAAAACGGCGTCACCGCTGCCGCGGGGATACCTAGAATGTGAGGCCTCGGCGCGTGTTATTCAATCTATCGCCTCGATAGGCGGGTGTTGCCACGCGCATGTCGCATTGGCCGAGGCCGGTACGGCTGCTATCTTGCTGGCCTTGGCCCTATATGGGGCCGTGACCCTTTCTCCCCGTACCGAGACCACGAGAGCAGACATGAGCGAAACCACCGAACGCTGGGGCAGTCGCCGAGCCTTCATTCTGGCCGTGACCGGCGCCGCCGTCGGGCTGGGCAATATCTGGCGCTTCCCCTACATGACCGGTGAGAACGGCGGTTCCGCGTTTCTGCTGCTGTATATCGGTTTCGTGCTGCTGCTGGGCCTGCCGGTGATGATGGCCGAGATCATGATCGGGCGCGCCGGACGTCGCGGACCGATGCAGGCGCTGGCCCATCTGGCCGTCAGCGATGGCCGCACCCCGCACTGGCGCTGGCTGGGACTGTTCGGCGCCATCACCATGTTCTTCATCCTGTCGTTCTATTCGGTAGTGTCGGGCTGGTCGATCGAGTATCTGGTCGATTCGCTGAAGGGTGACTTCAGTGGCATGAGCCCGCCAGAGATCGGGGCCTCCTTTGGTGCCTTCCTGGAAGATCCGGTGACGATGACCTTCAACCACACCGTCTTCATGCTGATGACGATGAGCGTGGTGGCCGCCGGCATCTCCTCCGGGCTCGAGCGCCTCAACAACCTGATGATGCCGCTGCTCTACGTGTTGTTGCTGGCACTGGCCGGTTACAGCATCAGCACGCCCGGCTTCGGTCCCGCGCTGACCTGGCTGTTCATGCCCGACCCGAGCGCCATCACGCTGGACGTGATGCTCAATGCCATGGGGCATGCCTTCTTCACGCTGGCGGTCGGCGCCTGTGCCCTGATGGCCTACGGCGCCTACATGCCGGAGCGCCAGAGTCTGCCGACGGCCGCGATCGCCGTGGCGGCGCTGGATATCGGTGTGGCGCTGCTGGCGGGTATCGCCATCTTCGCGGCGGTCTTCAGCCAGGGCATGGACCCGGCCTCCGGCCCCGGCCTGATGTTCGTCAGCCTGCCGATCGCCTTCGCCAATCTGCCGGGTGGCAGCGTGCTGCTGGCGCTGTTCTTCCTGCTGTTGCTGCTGGCGACCTGGACCAGTTCGATCAACATCGCCGAGCCCATCGTCGAGGTGCTGGAGGGTTGGGGCCTCAAGCGCCGCCACGCGGCACTGGCGGTCGGTGTCTCGGTGTGGGCGATGGGGCTATTGTCGGTGCTGTCCTTCTCGAGCCTCAAGGAGGTGCATGTGCTGGGCGAGATGAATGTCTTCGATGCCGTGACGACGATTCCACCGGACTTCTTCCTGCCGATCGGCGGCCTGCTGACCGCCATCTTCGCGGCCTGGGTGATGCCACAGAATCGTGCGCTGGCAGGCCTGGGGACCTCGCGTGGCTTCTTCCGCACCTGGCGCTGGGTGCTGCGCTGGATCTCGATCCCGCTGGTGGTTGTCGTGCTGAGCTGGAGCTTCTTCAAATAGCTCGTCAAATAGATCGCGAGGCCTGTCAGCGCGGCAGCGACTCATTGCGTGAGCAGAGCGTTTACTGCGTGGCGGGCGTGGTAATGCACGGTGGAAAATCGTCTCTCGTCGAGCAAACCGCAACGCGATTCAGGCTGTTGCGCTATTGGCATCGCGAGTATCGGAGCAGTAGGCTGGTTGCCTAATTCAGGAGGCAAGGCATGAGCATTCGATCCTTCAAGGGCCTGACGCCGCGACTGGGCGAGCGGGTTTTCATTGACCCGAGCAGTGTGGTGCTGGGCGATGTCGCCCTCGGTGATGACAGCTCGGTATGGCCGCTGGCCGTCATCCGGGGTGACATGCATCGCATCCGTATCGGTGCACGCACCAGCGTGCAGGATGGCGCGGTACTGCATATCACTCACGCCAGCGACTTCAACCCGGGCGGCTATCCGCTGGAAATCGGTGACGACGTCACCATCGGTCACAAGGCCGTATTGCATGGCTGCACCATCCACGACCGCGTGCTGGTCGGCATGGGCGCCATCGTGATGGACGGCGTGGTGGTGGAAGATGAAGTCATCATCGCGGCGGGGGCGCTGGTGCCACCGGGCAAGCGTCTCGAGGGCGGGCATGTGTATGCCGGCAACCCGGCCAAGGCACTGCGCCCGATCAAGGACAGTGAGCGTGAGTTCTTCACCTATTCGGCGGTGAACTACGTCAAGCTGAAGGATCAGCATCTGGCCGAAGGCTACGTCGACTGAATCTCCCTCGCACAGAGCGGCAGACGCAGCAATGATCACTCCCCCGTTGGCTCAGGCCAGCGGGGGAGTGCTCGTTTCAGAGCCGGATTATTCACAAGTCGAGGTCGAATTTTCCGCAAGCCAGGATCGGTTTTCCACGAGCTTTAGAAGGCAGAGATGGCAGTGGCGCGCACAAACCAGGACAAGCCATTGTTTTTCATGAAATGCTTGCGTCATAATCTGGACGTATATCCAGTGCCGGCGTGTGGCGTCTGGTCCAGTGACATCGTCGAGGGCTCGCGACCCGTATTTCATGGCCAATTTTCGTACCCATATCACCGTAGCGGCCTTTGCCGGCGGCATCGTCGCGGCGGCGGGCTGGCAGGGCGGCCTGTGGTCGCTGGCGGAGGGGGTTCCGCTGGCGAGTCTGACCACCTTCGGCGGTATCCTGCCGGATATCGACTCAGACAACTCGCGCGCCATCCGGATCCTGTTCACGCTGTTCGCGGTACTGGCGACCATGGCCTGCGTGCTGCTGCTGCAGGACCGCCTGCTGGCGGGGCCGTTGATGATGGCGGGCGGCGCCACCTATCTGGGCGTGCGCTATGTGGCCAGTGCCATCTTCAAGCGCTTCACCGTCCATCGCGGCATCTGGCACTCGCTGCTGGCATCACTGCTGTGCTCGCTGGGCGTGACGGCCGCCAGCCTGCATGTGCTGGGCCAGAGTGAAGAGCAGGCCTGGTGGCAGGGCGCGGCCCTGTTGTTCGGCGCCATGATTCACCTGTTGCTCGATGAGATGTACAGCGTCGACATGGTCGGCGCGCGCCTGAAGCGCAGCTTCGGGACGGCATTCAAGCTGTTCGATTATCGCGAGCCGGGCAACTCGCTGGCGATGCTGGTGGTGATCGCCGCCATGACGCCCTGGCTGCCGCCATTGTCGGTGCTGGTGGATATCATGCACCTGCAGGGGCCGCTGTCCGTGTTCGGTGCAGGCCTGTCGCGGCTGATGGCCGGCGTCTGAGGCAGTCAGGCCTGTCGTCAGGCGCGTGATGCGCGAGTTGCGTGCATTGGCTCAGCCCCGATAGGGCTCGGCACTCAGGCCATGCTTCTTGAGCTTGTCGTAGAGCGTCTTGCGCGGCAGCCCCAGATGCTCGCAGGCCATCACGACCTGCCCCCGACACTCGGCCAGCGCCTCGCGAATCAGTGCGGCCTCGAAGGCCTCCATGCGCTGCGGCAGGGATTGCGCCTGGGTAGCCGCCTTCACGCTGCTCTCCAGGTCGCTCGGCGCTGTCAGACTGACAGGGTTGTCATCCATGCTGGCCGCGCCTGGCGCCTCGTCTCCTTCTTTTCGACCGCCCCCCGCATCCTGACCGTTGCTCGCCTCTGAACCGAGTGGTCGGCCCTCTGCCATGCTGTCGCCGATATTGCCCTCCAGCCCGCCCAGCAGCACATGGCGTTCCGCACAGTTTCTCAGCTCACGCACGTTGCCCGGCCAGTCATGCGCCAGCAGTGCCTGCAGGGTGGTGGCATCCAGCGGCGGGACTTCCAGGCTGGTGCGTTCGCTGGCCAGAATCGCGAAGTGCCGGAACAGTTGCAGGATATCTTCGGCATGCTCGCGCAGTGGCGGCAGATACAGCGTGACCACGTTCAGGCGGTAGTAGAGGTCCTCGCGGAATTGCCCGGCGCTGGCCGCTTCGCGCAGGTCGCGCTTGGTGGCGGCGATGACGCGTATGTTGATGGGGCGTGGTGTATTGCTGCCGAGCCGCTCGATGCTGCGCTCCTGCAGTACCCGCAACAGCTTGATCTGCAACGACATCGGCATCGATTCGATCTCATCGAGGAACAGGGTGCCGCCGTCGGCGTGTTCCAGCTTGCCGATGCGGCGCTCGCTGGCACCGGTGAAGGCACCTTTCTCATGGCCGAACAGTTCCGACTCGATCAACGTCTCCGGCATGCCGCCACAGTTGAGCGCCACGAAGGGCTTGCTGGCGCGGGCGCTGCGCTCGTGCAGGCAGCGGGCGACACGGTCCTTGCCGGCACCGGTCTCTCCATACAGCAGGGTGTCGGCATCGACTGCCGCCAGGCGTGACACCTGAGCATCCAGGCGCTGCATGAGGTCACTGCTGCCCACCAGTCTGGGGCCGGCGCTGTTGCGCTGGGTATCCAGCTGTTCGCGCAGCGAGCGGTTCTCCAGCGCCAGCCTGCGAGCGGCCACCGCGCGCCGCACGCCATCGAGCATGCGCTCGCGATCGAAGGGCTTCTCGATGAAATCCCAGGCACCGGCCTGCATGGCCGCGACGGCGGTGTCGATGTCGCCATGCCCTGTCATCACGATCACCGGCAGCTCGTCATCAACGGCATGCGCCGCGTGCAGCAGGCTTAGGCCATTCATGCCCGGCATGCGAATGTCCGTGATCACCACACCCTCGAAGGGCGCTTCGGCGCGCAGGATTTCCAGCGCCTGCTCGGCACTGGCCAGCGGGCGAGTGCGGTAATCGGCCAGCATCAGGCTCTGGCTCAGGCTGTCGCGCAGGTGCGGTTCGTCATCCACCACCAGCACCTGCATGTCGGTATTCGTGACGTCGCTCATGACGGCTCCTGTGAAGGGTTGGCGGTGGGTGGCATCGGGGATTGTGAGGGCATCGAGAGCGCCGGCAGCGTCAGCCGGAACAGTGCGCCACCCAGCGGAGAGGGGTGCGCCTCGAGGGTGCCGCCGAGGTCGGCGACGATACGCGCGCTGATCGATAACCCCAGCCCGAGTCCCTGGCCGTCGGCGCGCTGGGTATAGAAGGGTTCGAACACGCGCACCAGTTGCGATGGCTCGAGGCCGGGGCCGTTGTCGTGGACTTCCAGCACGACCTGAGTACCTGCACTGTCCGTTTTCTCATGCAGATTGAGCTGGATGCTGGGGGGCTCCGTGCGCTCGGGGGGCATGTCGGCGAGCGCGTCCAGCGCATTGCCGATCAGGTTGACCAATACCTGCTCCAGACGCACCGGCTCGGCGCGCACTTGGGCCAGTGTTGGACCCGCTTCGCGAATGAGGGTCACGCCGAGCGCCTCGCAGCGTGCATGCAGCAGGCGCAGGGCGTAGTCGAGGCTGGTGGTGAGGTCGATGGCCTCCAGACGGTCACCGCTCTTGCGTGAGAACTGACGCAGCTGCGCGCTGATCTCGCCCATGCGCTGGGTCAGCTCGGTGATCTGGCGCAGGTTGCTCTCGACCTGGGAGGTCTGGGCGCGAGCGAGGAAGGCAGTCGCGTTCTCGGCATAGGCGCGGATGGCGGCCAAAGGCTGATTGAGCTCGTGATTGATGCCGGCGGCCAGTTCCCCCAGCACCGCCAGCTTGGCGGTCTGGATCAATTCATCACGCGTCTCGCGCAGCTCGCGTTCGGCGCGGGTGCGCTCCTCGACTTCGGCACTCAGGCGCGTGTTGCTGGCGGCGAGGTCGCGGGTACGCTCGACCACCCGTTGCTCGAAGGCATCGCGCGCCTGAGCGAGCTGCTCCGCCTGGGCACGGCGTTCGCTGACATCGAAGACCGTGACCAGCCATCGTGGACCATGGGGGCTGGGCAGTGGCGAGCAGGAAAGCTCCAGTGGTACCGCGACTCCCTCGCGCAGGCCATGCACTTCCAGCGGCCCGACGGCGCGGTCCTGGGTCAGGCGGTCCAGCAGGTGGCGCTCGGCCGGCAGGAACAGCTCGCGCAGATCACGCCCTTCGCGGGCGCTGGGCTGCCGGGTTGAGTCTTCCGGTGAGGTGTCGGCGCTCAAGGGCGAGCCGAACAGCGCGATGGCCGTCGGGTTGAGATACACCAGCCGGACCCGCTCATCGAGGATACACAGGCCAGCCTGAGTGCGGTCGATGATGCCGCGCACCCGTTGCTGGCTGCTGGCGAGACTCTGGCGCTCGCGCTCGGCGAACAGGCGACGCTCACGCAGGATGCGCAGTCGCTGCCAGCCCAGCCCTGCCAGCAGACACAGCAAGGCATAGCCACCGGCCGCGAGACCGGCCGTCTGCCAGATACCGCTGCGCAGCGGAGCCAGTGGCTTGAGTACATGCAGGCGCCAGCCGATATCCGGCAGTGGCTGGGACAGGCTCAACCAGGCGTGCTGCCAGAGATCCCCCGGTGTCAGCTGCAACAATTCTATGGAGGTCTTGTCGCTGCGCGACTCAAGGGGCGAGCCAAGCAGCTCCGGCAGCGCCTCGCGATGATGCAGGCGCAGCGGACGCAGGCGCTGATTGGCATAGCGCTGGGTATCGAGCAGTCGGTTGCGTGTCTCCTCGCTGAGTGGTTCCAGCGTGCGCAGCACCCGCTGCGCCTGGCTGGCGATGAAGATCACGCCATGCGGATCAGTGACCATGATGTCAGCATTCTGGTCGAGCCACGCCGCCTCCAATGCCTCTATCTGCACCTTGACCACGGCCACGCCACGTCGCCCCTGTGGGCTGGTGACGGCGGCACTGAAGAAGTAACCGCGTTCTCCTGAGCTGGTGCCCAGCCCGTAGAAGCGGCCTTCGCCACCATTGATGGCGTCTTGCCAGTAGGGTCGGAAGCGGTAGTTCTGGCCGATGAAGGTGTTGGCGGAGCGCCAGTTGCTGGCGGCGATGGTGGTGCCGGTATCATCGACCAGATAGAGGTCCGAGATGCCGGCCAGCTCACGCATGCGGTCCAGGCGCTGATTGAGCGCCACTTCCGCGCTGAGATCTTCAGGGTGATCCAGAAAGTCGCGCAGCTGGTCATTCTCTGCCACCAGCCTGGGCAGATAGGCGTGTCGATTCAGCTGGCCGCGCAGGCTGGCGGCAGTCAGACGCAGTTCGTTGTCTGCCTCATGCCCCAGGCGCTCCAGCCCCTGGCTGCGCGCCATCGAGACCGCCTGCCACACGCACAGCATCAGCCCCAGCGGTAGCACGACCGCCAGTACGAGACGCCACAGCTGCGGCAGGCGCGTGTCCTTCATCGGCAAGCCTTCATGTTCAGGCCCTCATCTCAAGCACTGCATATCCGGAGCTTCATGTTCAGCCAGGGCGTCATGACTGAGCGTCATGAGCCATCCGGCGCCACCTGGGCTCGGCGCAAGGCGCGCTGGGCACGAGTCTCGGCGCGCTCCAGTTCCAGCAGTGAATCCTCGACGAATACCAGATGCTCATGGGCGGCGTTGCGCGCATCTTCCGCGCGGCCTTCCATGATCGCCTCGAACAGGCTGCGGTGCTGCTGGATCAGGCGCGGGCGTGATTCCGGCTTCTCGAACAGGTGGCGCAGGTTGGCCACGATGCTCTTCTCCAGCAACTGGAACAGGCTGCGCATCGAGTGCAGCAACACCACGTTGTGCGCGGCCTCGGCGATGGCGAGGTGGAAGGCGGCATCGGCACCGGCCTCGCGCTCCGGGTCACGTCCCTCGAAGCTCTTCTCCAGGTCCTCGAAGCGCTGGCGCAGCATTGCCTTGTCGGCAGGTGTGGAGCGCATGGCGGCGTAGTAGGCGCTGATGCCTTCCAGCGCATCACGAAATTCCAGCAGATCGAGATTGAACTCACCGTGGCGACTCAGCAGTGCACTGAGCGGGTCCGACCAGGCGCGCGCCAGCTCTTCAGAGACATAGGTGCCGCCGCCCTGGCGTGAGGTCAGCAGTCCGCGCGCGGCCAGCTTTTGGATGGCCTCCCGCACGGAGGGGCGCGAGACCTCGAACTGCTCGGCCAGGGTGCGCTCCGGTGGCAGGCGCTCGCCGGGTTTCAGGCTGCCTTCGATGATCATGCTTTCGAGGCGCTCGGTGAGTACATCGGCGATACGGGGTTGGCGGACGGGGGCGTAACGCATGGAAGTGTCCTTGCGGCAAAGGTGAAAGGCGGCGCCGAACGCTGGAAGGCCAGAGTGCGGCATGCAAGAGAGGGGCGCTTGCGGCGCTGCCGATGATCAGTGTGGCCCGTGGGCATTCCACGCCACAGCCGACATTGGTCTTACCAATATGTGTGATAACCACGCCTCGCGTGGGAGATGAGGACTATCAATAATTGGTAAGACCAATTTTACGCAATAGAGACGCTTTGACCAATGTCTAGATGCCTTGCGCTACATGATGTTTGACCCCTTTCGAGGCGACACTTAGATTATGCCGAAGCACATCAGGGTAAATTGGTATGACCAATTTATCGGAGGGCCTGACCCAAGGGTGCGCCAACCCCCGAGTCCTTCACTGCCGTGCCAGACAACAATCACAACAATTCGCCTGCGGAGTTTCCGTCATGTCCGAGCCACTGCTGGCCTTGCTGGCCTTCACCCCTATCCTGCTGGCGGGCATCCTGCTCGTCGGTCTGCAATGGCCCGCGCGTCGCGCCATGCCATTGGTCTTCCTCGTCACCGCTGCCATCGGCTATTTCGTGTGGCAGATGTCGCTGACGCGCATCCTGGCCTCCACGCTGCAGGGGCTGATGGTGACCGTCTCGGTGCTGTGGATCATCTTCGGCGCCATCTTCTTGCTCAATACGCTCAAGCATTCCGGGGCGATCGCGGTAATCCGCGGCGCCTTCACCACTGTCAGTCCCGACCGCCGCGTACAGGCCATCATCATTGCCTGGCTGTTCGGCAGCTTCATCGAGGGGGCTTCCGGCTTCGGGACGCCTGCGGCCATCGCGGCGCCGTTGCTGGTCGCCATCGGCTTCCCGGCGCTGGGGGCGGTGATGGTGGGCATGATGATCCAGTCGACGCCGGTATCCTTCGGGGCGGTGGGCACGCCGATCGTGATCGGCGTGAATGCGGGCCTCGACAAGGCCAATCTCGGTGAGCAGCTGCTGGCGAACCATTCCAGCTGGGAGGCCTTCCTGCAGCTGATCACCTCGGAAGTCGCCATCGTGCATGGCATCGTCGGCCTGCTGATGCCGCTGTTCATGACCGTGATGATGACGCGCTTCTTCGGGGCGAAGAAAAGCTGGAGCGAGGGGCTGTCGATAGCACCGTTCGCGTTGTTCGCCGGCCTGTGCTTCACACTGCCCTACGTGGCGGCAGGTATCTTCCTCGGCCCGGAGTTCCCGTCACTGATCGGCGCTCTGGTCGGCTTGATCCTCGTGGTGCCAGCGGCGCGTGCCGGCTTTCTATTGCCGAAGGACAGCTGGGATTTTCCGCCCGAGGCCGAGTGGCCCAGGCATTGGCTGGGTGACCTGACGCTGGAGCGTGATGATGTCGAAGCCGCCGCAGCGGGCAGAAAGCCGCTGCCTCTGTGGCTGGCGTGGTTGCCCTATGGGCTGATCGCGCTGCTACTGGTCGCCTCGCGCGTATCGAGTGACTTCAAGGGCTGGCTGGTCAGCGTGCAATTCAGTGCCACTGACCTGCTGGGTGCCAGCGGCATCTCCGGCGCGATACAGCCGCTCTATCTGCCGGGCGGCATCATGGTCTTCGTGGCCCTGATCACGCTGCTGCTGCATCGCATGGCCTCTCGCCAGCTGGTGGCGGCGGCCAGCGAATCCTGGCGCACACTGGTCGGCGCCGGCTTCGTGCTGGTGTTCACCATTCCGATGGTGCGCATCCTGATCAACTCCGGCGTCAACCTGAACGACCTGGCGTCCATGCCGGTGGTGATGGCGGACGTGGTGGCTGACAGTCTCGGTCAGGCGTACCCGTTGTTCGCCTCGGGCATCGGCGCGCTGGGCGCCTTCATCGCCGGCTCCAATACGGTCTCCAACATGATGCTGTCCCAGTTCCAGTTCAACGTCGCCGCCCAGCTCGGGCTGTCGGGAGCGCTGATGGTGGCGCTGCAGGCGGTCGGGGCCGCGGCCGGCAACATGATCGCCATCCACAACGTCGTGGCGGCCTCGGCGACCGTAGGTCTGCTGGGGCGTGAGGGACGTACCCTGCGCATGACGGCGATTCCGACCGCCTACTATCTATTGGCCTCCGGCGTGCTGGGCATTCTGGCGTTCCATCTGGTGGGTCTGAGTGATCCGCTGCTGCCGTAAGCGTGATCCGTGCTGACTGATACCCTGAAAGATATCCTGACTGATAAAGAGACTGGCCATGACCGTCGCTGCTGCCCCTGACTCCACTGCTCACCCTGCCATGTGCGGGCATGCTTCACCCCAGGCGCGTGCTGCTGCCTACGACGCCCTGCGCGAGGCGTTGGCGCAGCACATTCCCGGTGAGCGCCTGATCCATGATCCGCTGCGTACCCTGGCCTACGGCACGGATGCCAGCTTCTATCGGCTGGTGCCGCAGCTGGTGGTGCGGGTGCATGACGAGCAGGAGCTGGGGCATGTGTTGCGCGAGTGCCGGACGCGCAAGCTGCCGGTGACCTTCCGTGCGGCAGGGACGTCGCTGTCCGGGCAGGCGCTGACGGATTCGGTGCTCATCCAGCTGGGCGGCGAGTGGCGAGGGGCGCAGGTGCTGGAGCAGGGCAGCCGCATCTGCCTGCAGCCGGGGGTGATCGGGGCGCGTGCCAATCAGCTGCTGGCCCCCTTCGGGCGCAAGATCGGCCCGGACCCGGCTTCGATCAACAGCTGCATGATCGGCGGCATCGCGGCCAACAATGCGTCCGGCATGTGCTGCGGCACGGCACACAACAGTTATCGCACCGTCGAGGACCTGCGCGTCATTCTCGCCGATGGCACCTGCCTGGATACGGCGTCGCCGGAGAGTGTGCAGGCCTTTCGTGCCAGCCATGGTGGCCTGCTGGCGGAGCTGGAGCGCATGGCGGCCAGTGTGCGCGCCGACCCCGAGCTGGCCGAGCGCATCCGCCACAAGTACCGGCTCAAGAACACTACCGGCTATAGCCTCAATGCACTGGTCGACTATGCCGATGGTCTCGAGATCCTCAAGCATCTGATGATCGGTTCGGAAGGCACGCTGGGCTTCATTGCCTCCATTACCTATCGCACCGTGATCGAGGAGCCGCACAAGGCGGCGGCGCTGGTGTACTACCCGAACATCGATGCGGCCTGTCGCGCCACCATGTTGCTGAAGACGGCGCCGGTCGCGGCGGTGGAGCTGATGGACCGCGCGGCGCTGCGCTCCGTCGAGGACGTACCGGGCATGCCGGACGAGTTGCGCACCCTGCCGGAAGCGGCGGTCGCGCTGCTGGTGGATGTGCGGGGCGCGCATCATCAGGAGTTGGAGGCGCGCATGGCCGAGGTGGGCCGCGTGCTGGAAGGCATCGAAACCTGTGAGTCGTGGGCCTTCACTCAGGATGCGCAGCGTTATGCGCTGTACTGGAAGATCCGCAAGGGCCTGTTCCCGGCTGTCGGCGCAGTGCGTGATCTGGGGACCACCGTGATCATCGAGGATGTCGCCTTCCCCATCGAGCGGCTGGCGGAAGGCGTCGGTGCGCTGACGGAGGTCTTCCAGCGGCATGGTTACTCCCAGGCGATCCTGTTTGGTCACGCGCTGGAGGGCAATCTTCACTTCGTCTTCCCGCAGGGCTTCGAGCGCGAAGGTGAGGTGGAGCGCTATCAGGCGCTGATGGATGACGTCGCGCAGCTGGTGGGGCAGGAATATGGTGGCTCGCTCAAGGCCGAGCATGGCACCGGTCGCAACATGGCGCCTTATGTAGAGCTTGAGTGGGGCAAGGATGCCTATGCCCTGATGTGGCGAATCAAGGAGGTCTTCGATCCGGACAACCTGCTCAACCCGGAAGTGATCCTGACGCGCAATCCTCGCCTGCATCTGGAAAACCTCAAGCCACTGCCGGCAGCGAACCCGCTGGTGGACCGCTGCATCGAGTGCGGTTTCTGTGAGTCGGTCTGTCCGTCGAAGAATCTGAGCCTGACGCCGCGCCAGCGCATCGTCATCCGTCGGGAGATCGCACGCCTGGCTGCGCTTGAGGCACCGGATGATGCACAGCGCGACCAGCTGGCAGCGCTCAGAAAGGAATACGCCTATCAGGGCATGGAGACCTGTGCGGGGGATGGTCTGTGCGCGACCCAGTGTCCGGTCGGCATCAATACCGGTGATCTGATCCGGGGATTGCGTCATGAAGAGAACGCCGGTGCCGATCATCCAGGCAAGGTGAAGGTGGCGCAGTGGGCCGGAGAGTACTTCACTCGTGTCACCAGTGGCATGCGTGGGGTGCTCAGGCTGGCGGATGGGCTGCATGGCGCCGTCGGCACGCGCAACATGCGTCGCCTGACCCGGGCTGCTCGCAAGGTGTCCGGTGACAGGGTGCAGCAATGGTCTCCCAGCATGCCGGCGGCCGCGCCGCGCCCGTATCTCAAACGTCTGGCACAACCCTTGGGTCGCAGTGAGGCGCCGAATGGGCACGTCGTCTATTTTCCGTCCTGCGCCACGCGTGTCTTCGGGGTCGCTACTGATGATCGCGATCCGCGCAGTGTCACCGAGATGGCGCTGGCCTTGATGGACAAGGCAGGCTTCGAGGTCGTGCTGCCGAAAGGTCTGGAGGCACTGTGCTGTGGCATGGCCTTCCAGTCCAAGGGGCAGTTCGAGGCGGGAGATGCCAAGGCCGCCGAGTTGGCAACGGCGCTGGTGGAGGCGAGTGACGGCGGACGGCTGCCGATCTTCTGTGATACCAGCCCGTGCCTGGCACAGGCTCAGGCCTATGCGCGCGAGCATCTTGAGGTGTCGCTCATTTTGGTCGAGCCGGTGCAGCTGGTCCTCGACTATCTATTGCCCTATCTCTCGATCACACCGCTCAAGGCGAAAGTCGCGGTGCATGTCACCTGCTCCAGTGTCCGAATGGGGCTGGCGGAGCAGTTCGTGGCGCTGGCGCGGCAGTGCGCCAGTGAAGTCGTCGTGCCGGAAGAGATCACCTGCTGCGGCTTCGCCGGCGACAAGGGCTTCAGTACCCCGGAGCTCAATGCTTCGGCATTGAAGGGGCTGAAGGAGGTAGTGGCCGATTGCGACTACGGAGTTTCCAATTCGCGCACCTGCGAGATAGGGCTGAGTGAGCACTCCGGGCTCAGCTATCAATCGATTCTCGGTCTGGTCGATAGAGCATCGGCACCAAGGTGATGGGAGATGTACGAGATGCATGACACCCTGATGACAATCTCTTGAAAAAGCCCTTGCCCTCACGGCGGTTCGTGCGTAAAGTACGCATCCGCTGCCGGGGACGCATGGCGTTGCCAGCGGTGAAAGAGGTTTGCAGGTGATTGTTTTGCTTGATGTTTTTGGAGTCCGCTTCGAATTCATCGATTGACAATCCCGAGCGATTCGCTAGAATACGCCGCACTCCTTGTGGAGCAGGTGATCGAGCAAGGCTCCTCACCGCTTGATGATGCTTAGAGGCGGTCGACTGACTCATCATCAAGTGCTTGACTTCTCAAGCGTTCCGGGTAGAATATGCCTCCTCGCTTCACAGCGACGCTCTTTAAAAATTTGATCAGGTAATTCGTGTGAGCGCTTGCCGATGAGTGGTGACAAGGTCACCAAATATCGGAGCAAGCCTCTCACGAGAAGTTTGACTCTGAACCAAGTTTGGTCTGCTTAACAGACTATCAAGCTTTCAACTGAAGAGTTTGATCATGGCTCAGATTGAACGCTGGCGGCAGGCTTAACACATGCAAGTCGAGCGGAAACGATCCTAGCTTGCTAGGAGGCGTCGAGCGGCGGACGGGTGAGTAATGCATGGGAATCTGCCCGATAGTGGGGGACAACCTGGGGAAACTCAGGCTAATACCGCATACGTCCTACGGGAGAAAGCAGGGGATCTTCGGACCTTGCGCTATCGGATGAGCCCATGTCGGATTAGCTTGTTGGTGAGGTAACGGCTCACCAAGGCGACGATCCGTAGCTGGTCTGAGAGGATGATCAGCCACACTGGGACTGAGACACGGCCCAGACTCCTACGGGAGGCAGCAGTGGGGAATATTGGACAATGGGCGAAAGCCTGATCCAGCCATGCCGCGTGTGTGAAGAAGGCCTTCGGGTTGTAAAGCACTTTCAGCGAGGAAGAACGCTTGTGGGTTAATACCCCGCAAGAAAGACATCACTCGCAGAAGAAGCACCGGCTAACTCCGTGCCAGCAGCCGCGGTAATACGGAGGGTGCAAGCGTTAATCGGAATTACTGGGCGTAAAGCGCGCGTAGGTGGCTAAGTCAGCCAGGTGTGAAAGCCCCGGGCTCAACCTGGGAACGGCATCTGGAACTGCTTGGCTAGAGTGCAGGAGAGGAAGGTAGAATTCCCGGTGTAGCGGTGAAATGCGTAGAGATCGGGAGGAATACCAGTGGCGAAGGCGGCCTTCTGGACTGACACTGACACTGAGGTGCGAAAGCGTGGGTAGCAAACAGGATTAGATACCCTGGTAGTCCACGCCGTAAACGATGTCAACTAGCCGTTGGGTCCCTTGAGGACTTAGTGGCGCAGCTAACGCAATAAGTTGACCGCCTGGGGAGTACGGCCGCAAGGTTAAAACTCAAATGAATTGACGGGGGCCCGCACAAGCGGTGGAGCATGTGGTTTAATTCGATGCAACGCGAAGAACCTTACCTACCCTTGACATCCAGAGGACTTTCCAGAGATGGATTGGTGCCTTCGGGAACTCTGAGACAGGTGCTGCATGGCTGTCGTCAGCTCGTGTTGTGAAATGTTGGGTTAAGTCCCGTAACGAGCGCAACCCCTATCCTTATTTGCCAGCGAGTCATGTCGGGAACTCTAAGGAGACTGCCGGTGACAAACCGGAGGAAGGTGGGGACGACGTCAAGTCATCATGGCCCTTACGGGTAGGGCTACACACGTGCTACAATGGCAAGTACAAAGGGTTGCAATACGGCGACGTGGAGCCAATCCCATAAAGCTTGCCTCAGTCCGGATTGGAGTCTGCAACTCGACTCCATGAAGTCGGAATCGCTAGTAATCGTGGATCAGAATGCCACGGTGAATACGTTCCCGGGCCTTGTACACACCGCCCGTCACACCATGGGAGTGGACTGCACCAGAAGTGGTTAGCCTAACCTTCGGGAGGGCGATCACCACGGTGTGGTTCATGACTGGGGTGAAGTCGTAACAAGGTAGCCCTAGGGGAACCTGGGGCTGGATCACCTCCTTATCGACACTGTCTATCGCTCGCGGCAAGTGCTCACAACGAATTACCTGATCTTATTGCTGGCTTAGCCGGCAGTGGCAAGCGTGCTCATCAGAGCGCGCTTCTCACTGTTCTCTGAACAGCCGCTCTTTAACAATGTGAATCATGCTGACGATGGAATGTGCGCCAAGCACATCTCCATCAAACGATATGTCGGAGAGGTCCGACACAATCGTAATCCTTGACAGACCCCTTGGGGTTATATGGTCAAGCGATTAAGCGCATACGGTGGATGCCTTGGCAGCCAGAGGCGATGAAGGACGTGATAGCCTGCGATAAGCGTTGGCGAGGTGGCAAATACCCTGCGACCCAACGATTTCCGAATGGGGAAACCCACTCACCATCAGGTGAGTATCTATAGGCCAATACATAACCTATAGAGGCAAACCCGGGGAACTGAAACATCTAAGTACCCGGAGGAAAAGAAATCAACCGAGATTCCCCAAGTAGCGGCGAGCGAACGGGGACCAGCCCTTAAGCGTGACAACCGACAGGCGAACAAGCTGGGAAGCTTGACGATACAGGGTGATAGTCCCGTAGTCGAAGTCCGAGTCACGTGAAATCGAGTAGGTCGGGGCACGAGAAACCCTGACTGAACATGGGGGGACCATCCTCCAAGGCTAAATACTCCTGGCTGACCGATAGTGAACCAGTACCGTGAGGGAAAGGCGAAAAGAACCCCGGCGAGGGGAGTGAAATAGATCCTGAAACCGTATGCGTACAAGCAGTGGGAGCACCTTCGTGGTGTGACCGCGTACCTTTTGTATAATGGGTCAGCGACTTATATTCTGTGGCGAGCTTAACCGTATAGGGGAGGCGTAGGGAAACCGAGTCTTAACTGGGCGACCAGTCGCAGGGTATAGACCCGAAACCGGGCGATCTATCCATGGCCAGGGTGAAGATTGAGTAACATCAATTGGAGGCCCGAACCCAAGTATGTTGAAAAATGCTGGGATGAGCTGTGGATCGGAGTGAAAGGCTAATCAAGCCCGGAGATAGCTGGTTCTCCTCGAAAGCTATTTAGGTAGCGCCTCACGTATCACCGCTGGGGGTAGAGCACTGTTTCGGCTAGGGGGTCATCCCGACTTACCAACCCGAGGCAAACTCCGAATACCAGTGAGTGCAGCGTGGGAGACACACAGCGGGTGCTAACGTCCGTTGTGAAAAGGGAAACAACCCAGACCGTCAGCTAAGGTCCCAAAATCCTGATTAAGTGGGAAACGATGTGGGAAGGCTCAGACAGCTAGGAGGTTGGCTTAGAAGCAGCCATCCTTTAAAGAAAGCGTAATAGCTCACTAGTCGAGTCGGCCTGCGCGGAAGATATAACGGGGCTAAATCAGGTACCGAAGCTACGGGTTCATCCTCTGGATGAGCGGTAGAGGAGCGTCGTGTAAGCCAATGAAGGTGGATTGAGAAGTCTGCTGGAGGTATCACGAGTGCGAATGCTGACATGAGTAACGATAAGGGGAGTGAAAAACTCCCCCGCCGGAAGACCAAGGTTTTCTGTTCTACGTTAATCGGAGCAGAGTGAGTCGGCCCCTAAGGCGAGGCGGAAACGCGTAGTCGATGGGAAACGGGTTAATATTCCCGTACCGGATGTGGTTGCGATGGGGGGACGAAGAAGGCTAGGTGAGCCAGGCGTTGGTTGTCCTGGTGAAAGCATGTAGGCCGAGGAATCAGGCAAATCCGGTTCCTCTGAGGTCGAGATGCGAGACGAACTGACCACGGTCAGGAAGTCATCGATGCCACGCTTCCAGGAAAAGCCTCTAAGCTTCAGATCACATGCGACCGTACCCCAAACCGACACAGGTGGTCAGGTAGAGAATACCAAGGCGCTTGAGAGAACTCGGGTGAAGGAACTAGGCAAAATGGCACCGTAACTTCGGGAGAAGGTGCACCGGTTAGAGTGAAGGACTTGCTCCGTAAGCTCCTACCGGTCGAAGATACCAGGTGGCTGCAACTGTTTATTAAAAACACAGCACTCTGCAAACGCGCAAGCGGACGTATAGGGTGTGACGCCTGCCCGGTGCCGGAAGGTTAATTGATGGGGTTAGGATTCGTCCGAAGCTCTTGATCGAAGCCCCGGTAAACGGCGGCCGTAACTATAACGGTCCTAAGGTAGCGAAATTCCTTGTCGGGTAAGTTCCGACCTGCACGAATGGCGTAATGATGGCCACGCTGTCTCCACCCGAGACTCAGTGAAATTGAAATCGCAGTGAAGATGCTGTGTACCCGCGGCTAGACGGAAAGACCCCGTGAACCTTTACTATAGCTTTACACTGGATGCTGATGTTGTCTGTGTAGGATAGCTGGGAGGCTTTGAAACCACATCGCCAGATGCGGTGGAGCCAACCTTGAAATACCAGCCTGACATCATTGGCGTTCTAACTCAGGTCCGTCATCCGGATCGAGGACAGTGTATGGTGGGTAGTTTGACTGGGGCGGTCTCCTCCCAAAGAGTAACGGAGGAGCACGAAGGTACCCTCAGCACGGTTGGAAATCGTGCATTGAGTGCAAGAGCATAAGGGTGCTTGACTGCGAGACAGACACGTCGAGCAGGTACGAAAGTAGGTTCTAGTGATCCGGTGGTTCTGTATGGAAGGGCCATCGCTCAACGGATAAAAGGTACTCCGGGGATAACAGGCTGATACCGCCCAAGAGTTCACATCGACGGCGGTGTTTGGCACCTCGATGTCGGCTCATCACATCCTGGGGCTGAAGTCGGTCCCAAGGGTATGGCTGTTCGCCATTTAAAGTGGTACGCGAGCTGGGTTTAGAACGTCGTGAGACAGTTCGGTCCCTATCTGCCGTGGGCGTCGGAAGTTTGAGAAGAGCTGCTCCTAGTACGAGAGGACCGGAGTGGACGAACCTCTGGTGTTCGGGTTGTCATGCCAATGGCATTGCCCGGTAGCTACGTTCGGACGGGATAACCGCTGAAGGCATCTAAGCGGGAAGCCCCCTTCAAGATGAGACTTCCCTGAGGCCTTGCGCCTCCTGAAGGGCCCTTGAAGACGACAAGGTTGATAGGCTGGGTGTGGAAGCACAGCAATGTGTTGAGCTAACCAGTACTAATTGCCCGTGAGGCTTGACCATATAACACCCAAGGGGTTTGCCCAGGCAAACCGCCGGGATTGCGACAGGATCGACGACATATCGGTCAGCATGATTCATATTGCGAGTCGCGAGGTCACAAGCCTCGAGACTCAGGCATCGCAAGATGCCACCGTTTCGCCTGACGACCATAGCGAGCGTGAACCACCCGATCCCATGCCGAACTCGGAAGTGAAACCGCTTAGCGCCGATGGTAGTGTGGAGTTTCTCCATGTGAGAGTAGGTCATCGTCAGGCACTTATCCCGAACCGCCCCTGTAGCCTTGCTGCAGGGGCGGTTCTCTTTGTGCTCAGGAAAAGTTGGCGCAATAGAAAAGCCGTGTGCAGAAAGACATGCATGGAAAAGTGCTGCGAGAGATAAGCCCTCCCAGGCCGCGCAAGAAGAAAGTCTTTGGCTTATCATCGTGCTGGGATGGCTCTGTCATTGACGAAAAATGATGTGCGCTTTTTCTTTATGCTTGGTTTCTTGTGCGGCTTGAGGCACCTCGCATGGGTCTGTCGGCGTCGAAGCTCATCAGAGGGATGCTCATTTCGATCATGTCTGGGGCGGGAGTGGTGTCATTCAGGATGCTTTTTATGCGTAAGACCGTGTTTTTGCGTGCGCTGCCAGGTGAAGAAAAGGGTGCTAAAAACGAGCCTTGTTGCCAGAGATCGGCTGGCTGGAGTGCTCCAGGTGCCAGAATCAGGGGGTGTGAAGGCGAAATCTGACCTGATCTTCAAAAAGCCCTTGCCCTCACGGCGGTTCGTGCGTAAAGTACGCATCCGCTGCCGGGGACGCATGGCGTTGCCAGCGGTGAAAGAGGTTTGCAGGTGATTGTTTTGTTTGATGTTTTCGAAGTTCGCTTCGATATCATCGATTGACAATCGCGGGCGATTCGTTAGAATACGCCGCACTCCCTGTAGAACAGGTGGTCGAGCAACGCTCCTCACCGCTTGATGATGCTTAGAGGCAATCGACTGACTCATCATCAAGTGCTTGACTTCTCAAGCGTTTCGTGTAGAATGTGCCTCCTCGCTTCGCAGCGACGCTCTTTAAAAATTTGATCAGGTAATTCGTGTGAGCGCTTGCCGATGAGTGGTGACAAGGTCACCAAATATCGGAGCAAGCCTCTCACGAGAAGTTTGACTCTGAACCAAGTTTGGTCTGCTTAACAGACTATCAAGCTTTCAACTGAAGAGTTTGATCATGGCTCAGATTGAACGCTGGCGGCAGGCTTAACACATGCAAGTCGAGCGGAAACGATCCTAGCTTGCTAGGAGGCGTCGAGCGGCGGACGGGTGAGTAATGCATGGGAATCTGCCCGATAGTGGGGGACAACCTGGGGAAACTCAGGCTAATACCGCATACGTCCTACGGGAGAAAGCAGGGGATCTTCGGACCTTGCGCTATCGGATGAGCCCATGTCGGATTAGCTTGTTGGTGAGGTAACGGCTCACCAAGGCGACGATCCGTAGCTGGTCTGAGAGGATGATCAGCCACACTGGGACTGAGACACGGCCCAGACTCCTACGGGAGGCAGCAGTGGGGAATATTGGACAATGGGCGAAAGCCTGATCCAGCCATGCCGCGTGTGTGAAGAAGGCCTTCGGGTTGTAAAGCACTTTCAGCGAGGAAGAACGCTTGTGGGTTAATACCCCGCAAGAAAGACATCACTCGCAGAAGAAGCACCGGCTAACTCCGTGCCAGCAGCCGCGGTAATACGGAGGGTGCAAGCGTTAATCGGAATTACTGGGCGTAAAGCGCGCGTAGGTGGCTAAGTCAGCCAGGTGTGAAAGCCCCGGGCTCAACCTGGGAACGGCATCTGGAACTGCTTGGCTAGAGTGCAGGAGAGGAAGGTAGAATTCCCGGTGTAGCGGTGAAATGCGTAGAGATCGGGAGGAATACCAGTGGCGAAGGCGGCCTTCTGGACTGACACTGACACTGAGGTGCGAAAGCGTGGGTAGCAAACAGGATTAGATACCCTGGTAGTCCACGCCGTAAACGATGTCAACTAGCCGTTGGGTCCCTTGAGGACTTAGTGGCGCAGCTAACGCAATAAGTTGACCGCCTGGGGAGTACGGCCGCAAGGTTAAAACTCAAATGAATTGACGGGGGCCCGCACAAGCGGTGGAGCATGTGGTTTAATTCGATGCAACGCGAAGAACCTTACCTACCCTTGACATCCAGAGGACTTTCCAGAGATGGATTGGTGCCTTCGGGAACTCTGAGACAGGTGCTGCATGGCTGTCGTCAGCTCGTGTTGTGAAATGTTGGGTTAAGTCCCGTAACGAGCGCAACCCCTATCCTTATTTGCCAGCGAGTCATGTCGGGAACTCTAAGGAGACTGCCGGTGACAAACCGGAGGAAGGTGGGGACGACGTCAAGTCATCATGGCCCTTACGGGTAGGGCTACACACGTGCTACAATGGCAAGTACAAAGGGTTGCAATACGGCGACGTGGAGCCAATCCCATAAAGCTTGCCTCAGTCCGGATTGGAGTCTGCAACTCGACTCCATGAAGTCGGAATCGCTAGTAATCGTGGATCAGAATGCCACGGTGAATACGTTCCCGGGCCTTGTACACACCGCCCGTCACACCATGGGAGTGGACTGCACCAGAAGTGGTTAGCCTAACCTTCGGGAGGGCGATCACCACGGTGTGGTTCATGACTGGGGTGAAGTCGTAACAAGGTAGCCCTAGGGGAACCTGGGGCTGGATCACCTCCTTATCGACACTGTCTATCGCTCGCGGCAAGTGCTCACAACGAATTACCTGATCTTATTGCTGGCTTAGCCGGCAGTGGCAAGCGTGCTCATCAGAGCGCGCTTCTCACTGTTCTCTGAACAGCCGCTCTTTAACAATGTGAATCATGCTGACGATGGAATGTGCGCCAAGCACATCTCCATCAACACGATATGTCGGAGAGGTCCGACAAAATCGTAATCCTTGACAGACCCCTTGGGGTTATATGGTCAAGCGATTAAGCGCATACGGTGGATGCCTTGGCAGCCAGAGGCGATGAAGGACGTGATAGCCTGCGATAAGCGTTGGCGAGGTGGCAAATACCCTGCGACCCAACGATTTCCGAATGGGGAAACCCACTCACCATCAGGTGAGTATCCATGAGCCAATACATAACTCATGGAGGCAAACCCGGGGAACTGAAACATCTAAGTACCCGGAGGAAAAGAAATCAACCGAGATTCCCCAAGTAGCGGCGAGCGAACGGGGACCAGCCCTTAAGCGTGACAACTGACAGGCGAACAAGCTGGGAAGCTTGACGATACAGGGTGATAGTCCCGTAGTCGAAGTCCGAGTCACGTGAAATCGAGTAGGTCGGGGCACGAGAAACCCTGACTGAACATGGGGGGACCATCCTCCAAGGCTAAATACTCCTGGCTGACCGATAGTGAACCAGTACCGTGAGGGAAAGGCGAAAAGAACCCCGGCGAGGGGAGTGAAATAGATCCTGAAACCGTATGCGTACAAGCAGTGGGAGCACCTTCGTGGTGTGACCGCGTACCTTTTGTATAATGGGTCAGCGACTTATATTCTGTGGCGAGCTTAACCGTATAGGGGAGGCGTAGGGAAACCGAGTCTTAACTGGGCGACCAGTCGCAGGGTATAGACCCGAAACCGGGCGATCTATCCATGGCCAGGGTGAAGATTGAGTAACATCAATTGGAGGCCCGAACCCAAGTATGTTGAAAAATGCTGGGATGAGCTGTGGATCGGAGTGAAAGGCTAATCAAGCCCGGAGATAGCTGGTTCTCCTCGAAAGCTATTTAGGTAGCGCCTCACGTATCACCGCTGGGGGTAGAGCACTGTTTCGGCTAGGGGGTCATCCCGACTTACCAACCCGAGGCAAACTCCGAATACCAGTGAGTGCAGCGTGGGAGACACACAGCGGGTGCTAACGTCCGTTGTGAAAAGGGAAACAACCCAGACCGTCAGCTAAGGTCCCAAAATCCTGATTAAGTGGGAAACGATGTGGGAAGGCTCAGACAGCTAGGAGGTTGGCTTAGAAGCAGCCATCCTTTAAAGAAAGCGTAATAGCTCACTAGTCGAGTCGGCCTGCGCGGAAGATATAACGGGGCTAAATCAGGTACCGAAGCTACGGGTTCATCCTCTGGATGAGCGGTAGAGGAGCGTCGTGTAAGCCAATGAAGGTGGATTGAGAAGTCTGCTGGAGGTATCACGAGTGCGAATGCTGACATGAGTAACGATAAGGGGAGTGAAAAACTCCCCCGCCGGAAGACCAAGGTTTTCTGTTCTACGTTAATCGGAGCAGAGTGAGTCGGCCCCTAAGGCGAGGCGGAAACGCGTAGTCGATGGGAAACGGGTTAATATTCCCGTACCGGATGTGGTTGCGATGGGGGGACGAAGAAGGCTAGGTGAGCCAGGCGTTGGTTGTCCTGGTGAAAGCATGTAGGCCGAGGAATCAGGCAAATCCGGTTCCTCTGAGGTCGAGATGCGAGACGAACTGACCACGGTCAGGAAGTCATCGATGCCACGCTTCCAGGAAAAGCCTCTAAGCTTCAGATCACATGCGACCGTACCCCAAACCGACACAGGTGGTCAGGTAGAGAATACCAAGGCGCTTGAGAGAACTCGGGTGAAGGAACTAGGCAAAATGGCACCGTAACTTCGGGAGAAGGTGCACCGGTTAGAGTGAAGGACTTGCTCCGTAAGCTCCTACCGGTCGAAGATACCAGGTGGCTGCAACTGTTTATTAAAAACACAGCACTCTGCAAACGCGCAAGCGGACGTATAGGGTGTGACGCCTGCCCGGTGCCGGAAGGTTAATTGATGGGGTTAGGATTCGTCCGAAGCTCTTGATCGAAGCCCCGGTAAACGGCGGCCGTAACTATAACGGTCCTAAGGTAGCGAAATTCCTTGTCGGGTAAGTTCCGACCTGCACGAATGGCGTAATGATGGCCACGCTGTCTCCACCCGAGACTCAGTGAAATTGAAATCGCAGTGAAGATGCTGTGTACCCGCGGCTAGACGGAAAGACCCCGTGAACCTTTACTATAGCTTTACACTGGATGCTGATGTTGTCTGTGTAGGATAGCTGGGAGGCTTTGAAACCACATCGCCAGATGCGGTGGAGCCAACCTTGAAATACCAGCCTGACATCATTGGCGTTCTAACTCAGGTCCGTCATCCGGATCGAGGACAGTGTATGGTGGGTAGTTTGACTGGGGCGGTCTCCTCCCAAAGAGTAACGGAGGAGCACGAAGGTACCCTCAGCACGGTTGGAAATCGTGCATTGAGTGCAAGAGCATAAGGGTGCTTGACTGCGAGACAGACACGTCGAGCAGGTACGAAAGTAGGTTCTAGTGATCCGGTGGTTCTGTATGGAAGGGCCATCGCTCAACGGATAAAAGGTACTCCGGGGATAACAGGCTGATACCGCCCAAGAGTTCACATCGACGGCGGTGTTTGGCACCTCGATGTCGGCTCATCACATCCTGGGGCTGAAGTCGGTCCCAAGGGTATGGCTGTTCGCCATTTAAAGTGGTACGCGAGCTGGGTTTAGAACGTCGTGAGACAGTTCGGTCCCTATCTGCCGTGGGCGTCGGAAGTTTGAGAAGAGCTGCTCCTAGTACGAGAGGACCGGAGTGGACGAACCTCTGGTGTTCGGGTTGTCATGCCAATGGCATTGCCCGGTAGCTACGTTCGGACGGGATAACCGCTGAAGGCATCTAAGCGGGAAGCCCCCTTCAAGATGAGACTTCCCTGAGGCCTTGCGCCTCCTGAAGGGCCCTTGAAGACGACAAGGTTGATAGGCTGGGTGTGGAAGCACAGCAATGTGTTGAGCTAACCAGTACTAATTGCCCGTGAGGCTTGACCATATAACACCCAAGGGGTTTGCCCAGGCAAACCGCCGGGATTGCGACAGGATCGAGACATATCGGTCAGCATGATTCATATTGCGAGTCACGAGGCCAAAAGCCTCGAGACTCAGGCATCGCAAGATGCCACCGTTTCGCCTGACGACCATAGCGAGCGTGAACCACCCGATCCCATGCCGAACTCGGAAGTGAAACCGCTTAGCGCCGATGGTAGTGTGGAGTTTCTCCATGTGAGAGTAGGTCATCGTCAGGCACTTATCCCGAACCGCCCCTGTAGCCTTGCTGCAGGGGCGGTTCTCTTTGTGCTCAGGAAAAGTGGCGCGCAGGAAGAGTCGTGTGCGAGACAGAAGCTGCGCTGAGCAAAGAATGCTGAGTAGAGTGAGCTTGCGCTGAGAGCAGTAATCTAAGAGCGCCCAGGATCAATTGAGAAAGCCCGGCCCCCTCAGGAGTCGGGCTTTTTGCGTTCAATGTGCAAATACGGCGCTGAGAGATAGACAGCATGAGGTGCCAGGCAAAATGCCGTAGTCTCTGAGCACGACTCTTCGGTGACGGACTGGGCAATGGATGAGCTGATGTTGGTGGGCGTCATGATGGCGTTGCTGGTACTGGGTGGTTCCTTGATGGGGTGGCTCAGCATGCTGCGCATCAAGGCGCTGGAGCAGCAACTGCGCGACATGGAGGTCAGGCTTGCTCGCGAGCTTCCTGCTCATGGCGCTCCGGTTATGCACACCCCCTTGCGAGAAGGGGGTGTGGGCAAATCGTCTGGCGAAGTGCCACCCCAGGAGGGGCTGGCAGCATTCGGTGCAACACCACCGATCAGCGACTCTCGAGCCGCTGGATCATCCAGTGGGGGCCGCTCTCTGTCCTACCGGCTGCTTCAGCGTTTGTTGCATGGCGCTGCCTCCAGTCGTTCAGGCGAGGTGGGGCAGGGCGCAGACCCCGCAAGCAAGACATCAGAAGTGCTGCCGGGGGGGATGTCACGTCTGCTGACGCTGCTCCAGGAACACTGGATGATTCTTGTGGGTGCCTTGTCTCTGGTGATGGCAGGCATCCTGCTCGTTGGGTACTCCCTTGAGCAGGGCTTGCTGGGGCCGGGGGTACGGATGGCGTTGGGACTCGGGTTCGGCCTGAGCATGACGGTATTGGCTGAGTGGATGAGGTTGCGTACATCCCAATCATCGAGTTTGACAGGCGCCGTCAGTGGTGCCGGTAGTCTGGTGCTCGCGGCGAGTCTGTTGGCTGGTCACTTTCTGCTTTCACTGGTGTCCATGCCGGTTACCTTCGCACTGTTGGCAGTCTTGAGCCTATGGATGCTGGAGCGTGCGCGGCACCACGGGCCGTGGCTGGCAGCATTGGGCATGTTGGGTGGATACGCCCTGCCCTTGGCACTGCCCATTCACCAGCAATGGCAGGAGGCCTCAACCTTGCTGTTGCTGGGGCATGTGGGTGTGATCGCGGCGGCGTGTCGGGTGCTGTATCGGCAGGTTGCGGTGAGCTGGTTGTATTGGGGCGGTCTGATGGGGGCGCTCACCTGGTGGTTGCTGTTGATGCCCTTCGGCATCTCCTCTGGCACGACATTGCTGGTGGGGCTGTTGTCTTGGGGGAGTGGTGCCTGGCTGGCCGTGCTGGCGCTGGGTTATCTGTGGGAGCGGGATCCATTCACTGGCGCCACAGAAAAGAATGGGCGACAAGCGAAGGCCTCACTTGCGGTCTGGTTGCCTTGGCGTGCATCTATTGAGCTGCGTCGGCACTGGCTAGCCGGGGGGCTTGTCTCAGTGAGCGTCGTGCTGGGGCTCTGGCTGCCCTGGCTGGGTAGTCTCGTGCATGGCGTCTCCTTTGACTCATTGGTGGCGCCTTCCGATATGGCCGGCTCCGGTGTGTCCTTGTGGCAGCGGGGTTGGCTGGCAAGTCTTTTGCCGATGCTGGTGATTGCCTGGTCTAGTCGGCGCCATGCAGTGCTGTGGTCGATGGTCGTTGCCGGCAACGGGCTCTGGCTGCTGGTGTGGGGGCTTGTTTTGACGGCATCGCATTCGAGCAGCGTGATGTTCAGTCCGTTGATATTGAGTGTCGGTCTGTTGTCGCTGGCGCGTTGGCGGCCGCATCATGATGCGGGTGAGGGAGCAGAGAGGCCGCTTGAAGCCTGTTGGTGGGCATTGGCGACCATGGTGCCGCTGCTGGCGTGGGCTCTGGCCCTCTGGCAGGACGTCATGCCATGGTCGACCGAGGCGAGCGATGCAGAGAGGCTGATCAACACAGGGTTGCCGCCATTGATCTGGGGGCTGGTGTGCTGGGCAGGTGCCATACGTTTTCAGGCCCGTGAAGGTGCTCAGCTTGCCGCTGGGCTGTGGCTGCCCGCGCAGGCCGGGATATTCCTTGCCCTGGTGGCAGTGCTGGAGGGGCCATCGCTGACCCTGGCGCTGGCTCTGCAACTATTGGGTTTGACCGTTTGTGAATGGCGCTGGTATCGCGAGGGCCATATCGCGGGGCGCTCCGTGTTTGCTGAACTGTCACGCTTGCTGGCGTGGGGCGTCGTGGTTCGCTTGATGTGTGGCGTAGCGAATGACAGCTATGCCGATATCGCGCACTGGCCACTGCAGATATTCCTGCCGGTGCTGGCATGTGTCGCTCTCAACAGTTATGGCATGCGCCATCGCATGCATGTCCAGCGCTGGTTGGAAGGGGTCGTGATACAGCTGGCGCTTGCCACGACCGTGCTGGAGGTTCGCTACCTGCTGACGGATGGTCAGCCTTTCACGGGGTACCTTTCATTCCCGGAGCTGTCCGTGCAGGTGCTGGCACTTGGTGGTGTGGCGGCGGGCTATGCCTGGCGTGCCAGCGGCTCGGTCCAGAATGTCGCCTTGTATCGCACATTGGCCTATGGCGTTGGAGGGCTGGCAGCAGTCATCTGGGTTGCGGGTGTCGTATTGGCGTACAACCCGCTTTGGCAGGGGGCTGATGTGGGCCGCTGGCCGCTGGTGAATTGGCTGCTGCCTGCCTATGGTATACCAGCATTGGGGGCGGCTCTGGTCTGGCACCTTGCGGGGGCCGGCACGCGACTGCGTCACCTTTGCGAGGTGGCGGGGCTGCTGGCGCTTGGGTTGTGGGTCGGACTCAGTCTGCGCCATGTCTGGCATGGACATGCGCTGGAGTTCTGGCACGGGGTCGAACAGGCTGAGCTCTATGCCTACAGCATTGCACTGTTGATCGTTTCCGCCGGTCTCGTGATCAGTGGCGCGAGAATGGTGCAGACGCATTGGCAGCGAGTGGGGCAGGGGTTGCTGGTGGTGACAGTTCTCAAGGTGGGAGTCTGGGATACCGCCACCCTTGAGGGGCTGTGGCGAGTAGGTTCATGGTTGGGGCTGGGCAGTGTCCTGATGCTGCTTTCCGCCTTGTTCAACCGCCTGGCGGGGGCGGGAAAGCGCGCCGGGGAGCGGGATTGACGAAAAGAGCGCTATCTTTGGTCGTTGTTCTTGGCTCGCAAGCCCATGAATCCGATAGAATGTGCGCTTTTGCACAGGGGCAGGCCTCCGCATGACCATCCGTGATCTCATTCGTCTACTTGGAGATGGTGGCTACCACTCCGGAGAGGCCCTGGGCGAAGAGCTCGGGGTGTCGCGTACGGCGGTCTGGAAGCAGCTCAAGAAACTTGAGGCGCTCGACATTCCGCTGGAAGCCATCAAGGGGCTTGGCTATCGACTGGCCAACCCCATCGAGTTGCTCGATGGTCAACAGATCATCGAGGCGCTGCCGCGCGAGACTCGCAAGCATCTGACGCGCCTGTTCGTCGAGGAGTCGGTGGACTCGACCAATACCTTCATCCGCGAGCGCTTTCGACAGGGAGCCGGCCATGCCGAGGTCTGTCTGGCTGAGGTGCAATCGGCCGGGCGTGGCCGTCGTGGGCGTGAGTGGGAGACTCCGTGGGGGCGCAGCCTGGTCTTCTCGCTTGGCTGGCGCTTCGAATCAGGCGCCGCATCGCTTGAGGGTTTGAGTCTGGCGATCGGCGTGGCGGTGGCGGAGGTGCTGGAGGCCGATGGCCTGCCCGCGCGCCTCAAGTGGCCCAACGATGTCCTGCTGCAGATACAGAAGGATCAACCCAAGATCGCTGGCATCTTGGTCGAGGTCACAGGTGATGTGTCCGGCCCCTGTGATGTCGTCATCGGTATCGGCATGAATATCGAGTTGCCGGCGTCCCGACGCGAGGCGATCACTCAACCGGTGGCTGCGGTACGTGACATCATTCCCGGTGCTTCGCGCAATCGCTATGCCGCGCGTCTGATGGAGTCGTTGCTGGCGCTGTTGCCTGAGTTCGAGTCGCAGGGCTTTGCCGGATGGCAGGCGCGCTGGAATGAGCGTAATGCCTTCAAGGGGCGTAATGTGGTGGTTCTGCGCGGAGACAGACGAGAAGAAGCCGTGGCAGAAGGTGTCGATATCAATGGAAATCTCGAGGTGCGCATGAATGGCGAAACCATCACTCTCGCCGGTGGCGAGATCAGTCTGCGCGCCGTCTCATGATTCTGGATCTTGATATCGGTAATACCTTGTCGAAGTGGCGTCTCAAGGACACCGTTTCCAGCGAGATCCGCTCACGCGGCGCCGTCTGGACGCGAGAGGAATGGCGGCCGGGCGAGGACATTCCTGACCTGGATGTCGTCACGGCCGTGCGTATCTCCAGCGTGGCGCGCAAGCAGGTGCTGGATGAGACGGTGGAATTGCTGCGCAAGCAGGTCGGCGTCGTGCATGTCGCGCACTCGACGCGGGAGGCGCTGGGCGTCACCTGCGGCTATGAAGAACCGCAACGCCTGGGCGTCGATCGCTGGTTGGGCGCACTCGCTGGCCATCATCTTACCGGGGGGTGTTGCAGTGTCGATTGCGGTAGCGCGATCACGGTGGATTTCGTGCTGCCGGGAGGCAAGCATCTTGGGGGCTATATTCTCCCGGGGCTGCGTCTGATGAAGGAAAGCCTCAAGCTGGGCACACGCAATGTGGCCATCGACCCGGATACCGAAGTGGATACGCTGCTGGCGCCGGGGCGCAATACCGTGGAAGCCGTGAATCATGGCATCTACATGGCGGCTGTCAGCGCGGTCAATCGCCTCTATGCCGAGGTCTGCGATCGTGAAGGGGTAGCCTTGCCGCTGCTGCTGACCGGCGGTGACGCGCGGGTAGTGGCGCGCGGTCTGCGGGTGCCGCATGCGCTGTGGCCGGATATGGTGTACGCCGGACTGGAGGCGCTGTATCCATTGACCGCTGCCGAACGGGCAGGGCGCCTGTCAGGAGCGCCCGACCAGCCGCGAGTGCCTGACCTAGAAAAACTTCGCTCAGGGCTTGCGCTCACCCAGATGCTTTGACATACTACGTCCCGTTCTGAGGCGATACATTCCCTCAAGCGCTTGAAGTAGAATGAAATCAAGCACTTGACAGCGTATCCCAGGCGGCGTAAGATTCGTCGTCACAGATGGTGGGGTTCCCGAGTGGCCAAAGGGAGCAGACTGTAAATCTGCCGCGAAAGCTTCGAAGGTTCGAATCCTTCCCCCACCACCAGATTCGCTTATGATGCCGCGTGCATCAGGGCAGCAAGAGTTGGAAAGCGGGCATAGTTTAATGGTAGAACCTCAGCCTTCCAAGCTGATGACGCGGGTTCGATTCCCGCTGCCCGCTCCAGTTCATCTCGCCAGTCGAGATTGCGCAAAGGTTTTGCTCGTGTAGCTCAGGGGTAGAGCACACCCTTGGTAAGGGTGAGGTCGGCGGTTCAAATCCGCCCACGAGCTCCATACAACGGAAAGGCGAGTCGTGGTTTGGCTCGTCTTTTTCGTTTCCGACGACCTCCCAGGTCGCGGTCAAAGATAAGGCTTGTCAGTTTGGGTTGTCTCGGCTATGATGGCGCCCGCTGTTCATTCAGCCTTGTTTTTAGTCTCTGGAACACGCAAGTGTTACAGGCCAGTAGCTCAATTGGCAGAGCAGCGGTCTCCAAAACCGCAGGTTGGGGGTTCGATTCCCTCCTGGCCTGCCATCCTTCCCCAGGATGGTATTCGACTTCTTACCGATTCTCGATTCTAGCGATCGCTGCACCCTTGAGGAGTCTCTTTGATGAAACAGAACGCCGAGGTGCAGGAAGCGCGCCACGACGGGTTCAAGTGGTCGGTCGTTGTCATTCTTCTTGTGCTGGCTGTTGCTGGCAACGCCTATTTTGCTGACCAAGCGCTGCTTTATCGCGTGCTTGGCGTCGTCGTGCTTGGTGTTGCCGCGGCTGCTCTGGCGATCACGACCAACAAAGGCCGTGATGTTGTCGAGCTGGCAAGTAGTGCGCGCCGCGAGATCCAGCGCGTCGTTTGGCCGACCCGACAGGAAACTGTCCAGACAACTGCCATCGTGCTGGGTGCCGTGCTTATCGTGGGCCTGTTGCTATGGCTCATCGATACCACCCTCGGCTGGCTGATGTCCGGCATCGTCAGTTAACGGAGTTTCCATGTCCAAGCGTTGGTATGTCATACACGCCTATTCCGGTTTCGAAAAGCAGGTCATGCGTTCGCTCAACGAGCGTGTGAAGCTTTACGCCATGGAAGATCATTTCGGTGAGATTCTCGTGCCGGTCGAAGAAATCGTCGAAATGCGTGACGGCAAGCGCCGCAAGAGCGAGCGCAAGTTCTACCCGGGCTACGTGCTGGTCGAGATGGACATGAATGATGAGTCCTGGCACCTGGTGAATGAAACCCCGCGCGTCATGGGTTTCATTGGCGGAACCCCGGAGAAGCCGGCGGCGATTACCCAGAAGGAAGCCGACGCCATGCTGCGTCGCGTTCAGGATGGTACCGACAAGCCGCGACCGAAGACTCTCTTCGAGCCGGGTGAGACGGTGCGTGTCACTGATGGCCCGTTCGCCGACTTCAATGGTGTCGTTGAAGAAGTGAATTACGAAAAGAGCCGTCTGCAGGTCAGCGTGCTGATCTTCGGGCGTGCCACGCCGGTGGAGCTTGAGTTCTCCCAGGTCGAGAAGGATTGATCCTCGGGTCACTCTTCTGCCTGTTTGAATACGAGCATCACGGCAACACGACGGGTCGCCTGAGGCGACCCGGTTTTACGGGGAGCCGCAAGGCGCTACCACCCATACTGGAGTCCTATCATGGCCAAGAAAGTACAGGCTTACATCAAGCTGCAGGTCGCAGCCGGTAAAGCTAACCCGAGCCCGCCCGTGGGTCCTGCCCTCGGTCAGCACGGTGTCAACATCATGGAGTTCTGTAAAGCGTTCAACGCCGCTACCCAGAACGTCGAGCCGGGTCTCCCGACTCCCGTGGTCATCACTGTCTACTCCGACCGTAGCTTCACTTTCGTCACCAAGACGCCGCCTGCGGCCGTCCTGCTGCTGAAAGCTGCCGGTCTGAAGTCCGGTTCTGGTGAGCCGAACAAGAAGAAAGTCGGCACCGTGACTCGCGCTCAGCTGGAAGAGATCGCGACCACCAAGGAACCGGATCTGACAGCTTCCAACCTGGACGCTGCTGTTCGCACCATCGCCGGTACTGCCCGTAGCATGGGCCTGAACGTGGAGGGTCTTTGATCATGGCCAAGATTTCAAAGCGCGCCCAGGCGATCAACGCGAAAGTTGAATCCGGCAAGGTCTACAGCGTCGAAGAAGCTGTCGCACTGCTGTCCGAGCTGTCCACCGTCAAGTTCAAGGAGACCATCGAAGTCTCTCTGAACCTGGGTGTTGACCCGCGTAAATCCGATCAGGTCGTTCGCGGCGCTACCGTAATGCCGAATGGCACCGGTAATGAAGTGCGCGTCGCTGTCTTCACCCAGGGCGCCAACGCTGAAGCAGCGAAGGAAGCCGGTGCAGACGTGGTCGGCATGGACGAGCTGGCAGAACAGGTCAAGAAGGGCGTGATGGACTTCGACGTCGTCATCGCTTCTCCGGATGCCATGCGCGTTGTCGGTCAGTTGGGCCAGATCCTCGGTCCGCGCGGCCTGATGCCGAACCCGAAGGTTGGCACCGTGACGCCTGACGTCGCGACTGCCGTGAAGAATGCCAAGGCTGGTCAGGTGCGTTTCCGTACTGACAAGAACGGCATCATTCACGCCGGTATCGGCAAGATCGACTTCAGTGCAGACTCCATTCAGGGTAACATTGACGCCCTGGTGGCCGAAGTCAAGAAGCTGAAGCCGAGCACTTCCAAGGGTGTCTACCTGAAGAAGATCACCCTGTCCAGCACCATGGGTCCGGGTCTGACTGTCGATCACGCCAAGTACGCGTAAGGCAGTCTCAGAATGTTTCACTTTGCGGTCCCCGTGCTCAGCCGCGGGGCGCCGTCAAAGACCGCAGGCGCTGGCCTTGTCATCTCGGTGGCGGGGCCGGCTTAATCGCGCCGCGATGCTTGCATTGCGCGTAGCCTGCGCAGATGGTGTCCCAGCCTTGCTGGTGGCAGCCATCCTCCAAGACTCTCCCGCGCAGTTCTGGTGAGAGAGATGGTAAACCACTGGGGAATTCGTTCCCCGGCACGAAATGGAGTCAACACCGTGGCTTTAGGTCTCGAAGACAAGAAGGCAATTGTTGCTGAGGTCAGCGAAACCGCCAAGGGTGCTCTCTCCGTAGTCGCTGCCGACTCTCGTGGTGTGACTGTTGGTGCAATGACCGAATTGCGCAAACAGTGCCGCGAAGCGGGCGTCCAGCTGCGTGTTGTTCGCAACACTCTGGCTCGTCGCGCGCTGTCCGGTACCTCTTACGAGGTGCTGAGCGAGTCCTTCGTCGGCCCGACTCTGCTTGCATTCTCCATGGAACACCCGGGCGCTGGCGCTCGTCTGTTCAAGGAATTTGCCAAGAAGGTCGAGGCGTTCGAAGTCAAGGCATTGGCCTACGAAGGCGAGTTCATCCCGGCGGCGAATATCGACCGTCTGGCATCTCTGCCGACCCGCGATGAAGCACTGTCCAAGCTGCTGTCTGTCATGAAGGAAGCTTCTGCAGGCAAGCTGGTCCGTACTATCGCAGCACTGCGCGATCAGAAGGAAGCCGAAGCCGCCGCGTAAGCAGCGCTTTGACCTCCTGGCTGTCTCGTGCAGCCTGAATCGATTTCCGTTTGACCGAGCATCTTTGCTCCGCAAAGTTTAGGATTGCTAAAATGGCACTGACCAAAGAAGACATCATCAACGCCGTCGCTGACATGACCGTCATGGAAGTGGCTGAGCTGATCGAAGCAATGGAAGAGAAGTTCGGCGTTTCCGCCGCTGCCGCCGTCGTCGCTGGCCCGGCCGCTGCTGGTGAAGCCGCTGAAGAACAGACTGAATTCGACATCGTTCTGACTGCCGCCGGTGACAAGAAAGTCAACGTCATCAAGGCTGTTCGTGAACTGACTGGCCTGGGCCTGAAAGAAGCCAAGGCAGCTGTCGACGGCGCTCCGGCCACCCTGAAGGAAGGTGTGAGCAAGGAAGACGCTGAAGAAGCGAAGAAGAAGCTGGAAGAAGCTGGCGCGTCCGTGGAACTCAAGTAACTCGTGTTCCAGGCTACGCACGCTGCGTAAGCTTCCTGGCTGGTGGCGGACTCCGCCACCAGCCTTTTTCTGTTGCAAGACGAATTATGACGGCGAGCCAGCCCGCAAGGGAGGCTTGCCGTCCGCGCCTGATGGACATCGCCGCGCCATCAGGGATGAGCCGACCACGCATCGGTCACCCAAGGTGAACAAGCTGGGGAATACAGATGGCTTACTCATACACTGAGAAAAAACGCATCCGCAAGGATTTTGGCAAACTGCCCCAAGTGATGGATGTGCCTTACCTGCTGGCCATCCAGCTTGATTCCTACCACGACTTTCTCCAGCAGGACAGGGCGCCAGAACAGCGCCTGGAAGTCGGCCTTCATGCTGCCTTCAAGTCCGTGTTCCCGATTGCCAGTTTCTCTGGCAACGCAGCGCTCGAGTATGTCAGCTACCGCTTCGGTACGCCGGCGTTCGACGTCAAGGAATGTCAGCTGCGCGGAGTCACTTACTCTGCCCCGCTGCGCGTGAAAGTGCGCCTGATGATCTATGACAAGGAATCGTCAAACAAGGCGATCAAGGACATCAAGGAGCAGGAAGTCTACATGGGGGAAATCCCCCTGATGACAGAGAACGGTACCTTCGTCATCAATGGTACCGAGCGTGTCATCGTGTCACAGCTGCATCGCTCGCCGGGTGTGTTCTTCGACCACGACAAGGGCAAGAGCCACTCGTCCGGCAAGCTGCTGTACTCCGCACGTGTGATTCCTTACCGCGGTTCCTGGCTGGACTTCGAGTTTGATCCGAAGGATAACGTCTACGTCCGTATCGACCGTCGTCGCAAGCTGCCGGCTTCCGTTCTGCTGCGTGCCATGGGCATGACCAGCGAAGAGATTCTCGGCACTTTCTTCGACACCACGATGTACCACATCGAGCGCAGCGGCTTCTCCGTTGAGCTGGTGCCGGCACGTCTGCGTGGCGAGACCGCCGCCTTCGACATCAAGGATGCCGACGGTAGCGTGATCGTGGAGGAAGGTCGTCGCATTACACAGAAGCACGTCCGTCAGATGGAAGCCTCCGGCCTCGAGCGTCTCGAAGTGCCGATGGAGTACCTGTACGGCAAGGTGCTGGCCAAGGATCAGATCGATCCGGCCACTGGTGAGCTGGTCTGCGAGAGCAACAGCGAGATCACTCCTGAGCTGCTGGAGAAGATGGCGCAGGCCAAGATCACCCAGTTCGAGGTCATCTACACCAACGACCTGGATTGCGGTCCGTTCATGTCCGATACCCTGAAGCTGGATACCACGCGTAACCAGCTTGAGGCATTGGTCGAGATCTACCGCATGATGCGTCCGGGCGAGCCGCCCACCAAGGATGCAGCAGAGTCTCTGTTCCAGAACCTGTTCTTCAGCGAAGACCGCTACGACCTGTCGGGCGTGGGTCGCATGAAGTTCAACCGTCGCCTGCGTCGCGAAAGCGATACCGGTAGCGGCGTGCTCGATCAGGACGATATCCTGACCGTCATGAAGGAGCTGATCGGCATCCGTAACGGCAATGGCGATGTCGATGATATCGACCACCTGGGCAACCGTCGCATTCGCTCTGTGGGCGAAATGGCGGAAAACCAGTTCCGTGTCGGTCTTGTCCGTGTCGAGCGTGCGGTCAAGGAGCGTCTGTCCATGGCCGAGAGCGAAGGCCTGATGCCGCAGGATCTCATCAATGCCAAGCCGGTTGCGGCGGCGGTGAAGGAATTCTTCGGTTCCAGCCAGCTTTCCCAGTTCATGGACCAGAACAATCCGCTGTCCGAAGTGACGCACAAGCGCCGTGTCTCCGCGCTTGGTCCGGGTGGTCTGACTCGTGAGCGCGCCGGCTTCGAAGTTCGTGACGTTCACGCCACGCACTACGGCCGTCTGTGCCCGATCGAGACGCCGGAAGGCCCGAACATCGGTCTGATCAACTCGCTGGCGACCTACTCCAAGACCAACAGCTATGGCTTCCTCGAGACGCCGTACCGCAAGGTCGTGGATTGTCAGGTCACCGACGATGTCGTCGATCTGTCCGCGATCGAGGAAGGCGATTTCATCATCGCCCAGGCCTCCGCGACCGTCGACGAGAACGGCCGCCTGGTCGACGACCTGGTCCAGGTTCGTCACCGTGGCGAGACCACCTTCATGGCGCCGGAAAAGGTCACCATGATGGACGTGTCTCCGCGTCAGGTCGTCTCCGTCGCTGCCGCACTGATCCCATTCCTTGAGCACGATGATGCCAACCGCGCCTTGATGGGTGCGAACATGCAGCGTCAGGCCGTTCCGACCCTGAAGGCTGACAAGCCGCTGGTCGGTACCGGTATGGAGCGCTTCGTGGCGCGTGACTCCGGCGTCTGTGCCGTGGCACGTCGTGGCGGCGTCATCGATTCCGTCGATGCCAAGCGCATCGTCGTACGTGTGCGGGAAGAAGAGATCATCGGCGGTGAAGCCGGCGTTGATATCTACAACCTGACCAAGTACGTGCGCTCGAACCAGAATACCTGTCAGAACCAGCGCCCGATCGTGCGTCCTGGCGATGAAGTCGCCATCGGCGACATCCTGGCCGACGGCCCGTCCGTCGACATGGGGGATCTGGCCCTGGGTCAGAACATGCGTCTGGCGTTCATGCCCTGGAATGGCTTCAACTTCGAGGATTCCATCCTGTTCTCGGAGCGTGTGGTGCAGGAAGATCGCTTCACCACCATCCACATCCAGGAACTGACCTGTGTCGCGCGTGACACCAAACTCGGGCCGGAAGAAATCACTTCCGATATCCCGAATGTCGGCGAATCCGCACTCTCCAAGCTGGATGAGTCCGGTGTCGTCTACATCGGTGCCGAGCTGAACCCGGGCGACATCCTGGTCGGCAAGGTCACGCCGAAGGGCGAGACCCAGCTGACGCCGGAAGAGAAGCTGTTGCGTGCCATCTTCGGCGAGAAGGCGTCCGACGTTAAGGATACCTCTCTGCGTGCCCCGACCGGCATGAAGGCTACCGTCATCGACGTTCAGGTCTTCACCCGTGACGGCGTCGAGAAGGATCAGCGCGCGCTCTCCATCGAGCAGATGCAGCTGGCCGAGGTCCGCAAGGACCTGCAGGAAACCTACCGCATCGCGGAAGAGGCGACCTTCGAGCGTATGCAGCGCAACCTGGTCGGTCAGGCCGTCAACGGTGGTCCGAAGCTCAAGAAGGGCGACGTGTTGACCGATGACTACCTGGAAGCACTGCCGCGCCAGGAGTGGTTCAAGCTGCGTCTGCAGGACGAGTCTCTCAACGAACTGCTGGCTCAGGCCGATGAGCAGCTCGAGATCCGTCGTCGCGAGATGGACGAGCGCTTCGAAGACAAGAAGCGCAAGCTCACCCAGGGCGATGATCTGGCACCGGGCGTGCTCAAGATCGTCAAGGTCTACGTCGCCGTGAAGCGTCGTATCCAGCCGGGTGACAAGATGGCCGGTCGTCACGGTAACAAGGGTGTCATCTCCGCGATCATGCCGGTCGAAGACATGCCGTTCGATGGCAATGGCGAGTCGGTTGACGTCGTGCTGAACCCGCTGGGTGTCCCGTCGCGCATGAACGTCGGTCAGATCCTCGAGACCCACCTCGGCATGGCCGCGCGGGGTCTGGGCGTGAAGATCGAGCACATGCTGCGCGAAGAGCGCGCCGAGCAGGTCAAGCAGATCCGCGAGTTCCTCGACAAGGTGTACAACACCGTCGGTGGCCGCCAGGAAGACCTCTCCGTGCTCAGTGATGACGAGGTCATCACCCTGGCGCACAACCTGAAGAAGGGCGTGCCGATGGCAACGCCGGTCTTCGATGGTGCCAAGGAGCATGAGATCAAGCAGTTGCTCACGCTGGCCGATATCCCTGATTCCGGCCAGATGGACCTCTACGATGGCCGCACCGGCGAGAAGTTCGATCGCAAGGTGACCGTCGGTTACATGTACATGCTCAAGCTCAACCACCTGGTGGATGACAAGATGCATGCGCGTTCGACCGGCTCCTACTCCCTCGTCACGCAGCAGCCGCTGGGTGGTAAGGCGCAGTTCGGTGGTCAGCGCTTCGGTGAGATGGAGGTCTGGGCCCTCGAGGCGTACGGCGCTGCCTACACCCTCCAGGAGATGCTCACGGTCAAGTCCGATGACGTGGAAGGCCGTACCAAGATGTACAAGAGCATCGTAGATGGCGATCACACCATGCAGGCGGGCATGCCCGAATCCTTCAACGTGCTGGTGAAGGAAATCCGCTCGCTGGGTATCGACATGGAGCTGGAAGGCTGACGCCGAAAAGCCACAAGTATTGACGGTCCGCAAAGCCTGGTGTCAGCAGCCAGGCTTTGCCCATGACAACTCCGCAACGGAGCGACCCATGAAAGATTTGGTGAAAGTTCTCAAATCGCAGGCGCAGTCCGAAGAATTCGACGCCATCAAGATTACCCTGGCGTCTCCGGACATGATTCGCTCGTGGTCTTTTGGTGAAGTGAAGAAGCCTGAAACCATCAACTACCGGACATTCAAGCCGGAACGTGATGGTCTTTTCTGTGCCAAGATCTTTGGCCCGGTGAAGGACTACGAGTGCCTGTGTGGCAAGTACAAGCGGATGAAGCATCGCGGCATCATCTGTGAGAAGTGTGGCGTTGAAGTGACCAAGGCGGCAGTGCGTCGTGAGCGTATGGCTCACATCGAACTGGCGAGCCCGGTCGCGCATATCTGGTTCCTGAAGTCTCTGCCGTCCCGTATCGGCATGCTGCTCGACATGACTCTGCGTGATATCGAGCGCGTGCTCTACTTCGAAAGCTTCGTGGTCATCGACCCGGGCATGACGACCCTCGAGAAGGGGCATCTGCTCAACGATGAGCAGTACTTCGAAGCGCTGGAAGAATTCGGTGATGATTTCGACGCCCGCATGGGTGCCGAGGCCATCAAGGCGCTGCTCGAGGACATCGAGCTGGAAGAAGAGGTCGAGCGCCTGCGCGAAGAGATTCCGCAGACCAACTCCGAGACCAAGATCAAGAAGCTGTCCAAGCGCCTCAAGCTGCTGGAAGCCTTCTACTATTCCGGCAACAAGCCGGGCTGGATGATCATGGAAGTGCTGCCAGTGCTGCCGCCGGACCTGCGTCCGCTGGTACCGCTGGACGGCGGCCGCTTCGCGACCTCGGATCTGAACGATCTGTATCGTCGTGTGATCAACCGCAACAACCGCCTCAAGCGTCTGCTCGACCTCAATGCGCCGGATATCATCGTGCGCAACGAGAAGCGCATGCTGCAGGAATCCGTGGACGCACTGCTCGACAACGGTCGTCGCGGTCGCGCCATCACCGGTTCCAACAAGCGTCCGCTGAAGTCGCTGGCCGACATGATCAAGGGCAAGCAGGGCCGTTTCCGTCAGAACCTGCTGGGCAAGCGTGTCGACTACTCCGGTCGTTCCGTCATCACCGTCGGCCCGACCCTGCGTCTGCACCAGTGTGGTCTGCCGAAGAAGATGGCGCTTGAGCTGTTCAAGCCGTTCATCTACGCCAAGCTGCAGGCCTCCGGTCACGCCAGCACCATCAAGGCCGCCAAGAAGATGGTCGAGCGCGAAGCCCCGGAAGTCTGGGATTTCCTCGCCGACGTCATCCGCGAGCACCCGGTGCTGCTGAACCGTGCCCCGACTCTGCACCGTCTGGGTATCCAGGCGTTCGAGCCGCTGCTGATCGAAGGCAAGGCCATCCAACTGCACCCGCTGGTCTGCGCTGCGTACAACGCCGACTTTGATGGTGACCAGATGGCCGTTCACGTACCGCTGACGCTGGAAGCCCAGCTGGAAGCGCGTGCGTTGATGATGTCGACCAACAACGTGCTGTCGCCGGCCAACGGCGAGCCGATCATCGTGCCGTCCCAGGACGTCGTGCTGGGTCTGTACTACATGACCCGCGAGAAGATCGGTGCCAAGGGTGAGGGCATGGCCTTCGCGAACCTGGGTGAAGTCGAGCGTGCCTTCGGCACTCACAGCGCTCACCTGCACGCGATGGTCAAGGTCCGTCTGACCGAGACACTCAAGGACGAAGAGTCCGGCGAGCTGTACGAGAAGACGTCCCTGCACGACACCACCATCGGTCGCGCATTGCTGTTCCGCATTCTGCCGAAGGGCATGCCGTTCGAGCTGATCAACCAGGTGATGAAGAAGAAAGCCATCTCCGGTCTGATCAACGAGGCGTACCGTCGCGTCGGTCTGAAGGACACCGTCATCTTCGCTGACCAGCTGATGTACACCGGCTTCCGTCTCGCGACCTGGTCCGGCGCCTCCATCGGTGTCAACGACTTCGTCATTCCGGACGCGAAGAAGGTCATCATCGACGCGGCCGAAGACGAAGTGAAAGAGATCGAAGACCAGTTCTCCTCCGGTCTCGTGACCGCAGGCGAGAAGTACAACAAGGTCATCGATATCTGGGCGCGTGCCAACGACCGTGTCGCCAAGGAGATGATGTCAGGTATCTCGAAAGAGACCGTCGTCAACTGGAAAGGCGAAGTGGTCAATGACGAAGACGGTAAGCCGATGGAGCAGGACTCCTTCAACAGCGTCTTCATCATGGCCGACTCCGGTGCGCGTGGTTCTGCTGCGCAGATTCGCCAGCTGGCCGGCATGCGTGGCCTGATGGCCAAGCCGGATGGCTCGATCATCGAGACGCCGATCACCGCCAACTTCCGTGAAGGTCTGAACGTACTCCAGTACTTCATCTCCACTCACGGTGCTCGTAAGGGTCTGGCGGATACGGCACTGAAGACCGCCAACTCCGGTTACCTGACCCGTCGTCTGGTCGATGTCGCCCAGGATCTGGTCATCACCGAAGCGGATTGCGGCACTCAGGAAGGTCTGATTCTGCACCCGGTCATCGAAGGCGGCGACATCATCGTCCCGCTGTCCCAGCGTGTGCTGGGTCGTGTCGTGGCGCAGGACGTGGTGGATCCGGTCTCTGATGAGGTCCTGATCCCGCGTGGCACGCTGCTCGACGAAGCCTGGTGTGCACAGCTCGATACCATGGGCGTCGATGAGATTGTCGTGCGTACCACCATCGCGTGTGAGACCGTGCACGGTGTCTGTTCGGCCTGTTACGGCCGTGACCTGGCGCGTGGCCATCAGGTCAACGTCGGTGAAGCCATCGGTGTCATCGCGGCACAGTCCATCGGTGAGCCGGGTACCCAGCTGACCATGCGTACCTTCCACATCGGTGGTGCCGCTTCGCGTGCCTCCGCCGTGGATAGCGTTCAGGTCAAGCATGGTGGCAGCGTACGTCTGCACAACATCAAGTCGGTCGAGCGTGCCGATGGCAAGCTGATCGTCGTCTCGCGTTCCAGCGCACTGGCAGTGGCGGATGACCACGGCCGTGAGCGCGAGTTCTACAAGCTGCCGTACGGTGCTGAGCTATCCGTGCGCGATGGTGACAAGGTCGAGTCCGGTCAGGCCGTCGCCAAGTGGGATCCGCACACTCACCCGATTGTCGCCGAAGTGGCGGGTCAGGTGCAGTTCACGGATATGGAAGATGGTCAGACCATCAACCGTACCACCGACGAGATGACAGGCCTGTCCTCCATCGAAGTCATCGAGAGCGCCTCGCGTCCGTCCGCGGCACGTGACAAGCGTCCGATGATCATGCTGGTGGATTCCAGTGGCAAGCACGTGACACTGCCGGGCTCCAACACGCCGGTCCAGTACCTGCTGCCGGGCAATGCCGTGGTATCCGCCGAGAATGGTGCGGCCGTCGGCGTGGGTGACGTCATCGCTCGTATCCCGATGGAGGCGTCCGGTAACAAGGACATCACCGGTGGTCTGCCGCGTGTTGCTGACCTGTTCGAGGCGCGTCGCCCGAAAGAGCCGGCCATTCTGGCCGAGATCTCCGGTACCGTGACCTTCGGCAAGGAAACCAAAGGCAAGCGTCGTCTGACCATCACACCGGTGGAAGGTGATCCGTTCGAGCTGTTGATCCCGAAGTGGCGCCAGATCAGCGTCTTCGAAGGTGAAACGGTCGAGAAGGGTGAAGTCATCTCCGATGGCCCGAGCAACCCGCACGATATCCTGCGTCTGCTCGGTGTTGCGGAAATGGCCAAGTACATCACCACCGAAGTCCAGGAGGTCTATCGCCTCCAGGGTGTCGGCATCAACGACAAGCACATCGAAGTCATCGTGCGTCAGATGCTGCGCAAGGTCGAAATCACCGATTCCGGCGATTCCACCTTCATCACAGGCGACCAGGTGGAATACGCCCGCGTCGTCGAAGAAAACATGCGTCTCGAGGCCGACGGCAAGTTCCCGGCCAAGTTCGATCGCATCCTGCTCGGTATCACCAAGGCGAGCCTGGCAACTGAATCGTTCATCTCCGCGGCGTCCTTCCAGGAAACCACGCGAGTTCTGACCGAGGCATCTGTCACCGGCAAGCGCGATTATCTCCGTGGTCTGAAGGAGAATGTCGTTGTCGGTCGCCTGATTCCGGCGGGCACTGGCCTGGCCTATCATGACGAGCGTCGCCGCCGTCGTGATGGCCTGCCGCTCGCACCGGCCCCGTCGGCACAGGACGTCGAGCAGGAATTGGGCGCACAGCTCACTGCCCTCGACGCGGACGACGACGACCTCTGAGGTCTTGCGCCCCGCCGTCTCTGACGGCGGGGTTGACGCCCTTGTGGCTCAAGCCCTAGAATATGCAGCCTTTAACAGTAGGGCAGGTGCATCCTGCCCTGTTGTTGGAAGGCAGTACAACCCATTGGAGCAAGCAAATGGCAACCGTTAACCAGCTCGTGCGCAAGCCGCGCAAGCGTCAGGCGTCCAAGAGCGACGTCCCTGCGCTGCAGGCATGCCCGCAGAAGCGTGGCGTGTGTACCCGTGTATACACTACTACCCCGAAGAAGCCGAACTCCGCACTCCGTAAGGTTTGCCGTGTTCGCCTGACCAACGGCTTCGAAGTCACTTCATACATCGGCGGTGAAGGTCACAACCTTCAGGAGCACTCTGTTGTTCTGATCCGTGGCGGTCGTGTGAAGGATTTGCCGGGTGTCCGTTACCACACCGTTCGTGGTGCACTGGATACCTCTGGCGTGCAGAACCGTAAGCAGGGCCGTTCCAAGTACGGCGCCAAGCGTCCGAAGGCGTAATTCAAAGTTTAATATCGGTCTGATAAGAGTAAGGTCGGGCGTCGCGTCCAACGCGAGGCGTCCCGGGTTTACCTGAAGGACCCTTCTACTGAGGGCTTATCATGCCTAGAAGACGTGTAGCAGCTAAGCGCGAAATTCTGCCGGATCCGAAGTTCGGAAGCGAGCGCCTGGCCAAGTTCATGAACCACCTGATGATCAGCGGCAAGAAGTCTGCAGCTGAGCGCATCGTTTACGGTGCTCTCGATCGTGTTGCCGAACGCTCCAATGACGAGCCGCTGGATCTCTTCGACAAGGCGCTGGAAGCCATCCAGCCGATGGTCGAGGTGAAGTCCCGTCGTGTTGGTGGTGCAACCTACCAGGTGCCGGTTGAAGTTCGTCCTTCCCGTCGTCAGGCACTGGCCATGCGTTGGCTGGTGGACGCTGCGCGCAAGCGTGGCGAAAAGACCATGGTGCAGCGCCTCTCTGGCGAGATCCTGGATGCCGCTGAAGGCAAGGGTTCTGCTGTGAAGAAGCGTGAAGACGTGCACCGCATGGCAGAAGCCAACAAGGCCTTCTCCCACTACCGCTTCTAAACAACGGGGATACTCACCGTGGCACGCAAGACTCCACTTAAGCGTTACCGCAACATCGGTATCTGTGCCCACGTCGACGCCGGTAAGACTACCACTACCGAGCGCGTCCTGTTCTATACCGGCCTGTCTCACAAGGTCGGCGAAGTCCACGATGGTGCTGCCACCATGGACTGGATGGAGCAGGAACAGGAACGTGGCATCACGATCACCTCTGCGGCGACCACCTGCTTCTGGCAGGGCATGAACAAGCAGTTCGACGAGCACCGTATCAACATCATCGATACTCCGGGGCACGTTGACTTCACTGTTGAAGTCGAGCGTTCACTGCGTGTTCTCGATGGCGCGGTCGTGGTGCTGTGTGGTTCTTCCGGTGTCCAGCCGCAGACAGAGACTGTCTGGCGTCAGGCCAACCGTTACGAAGTTCCGCGCATGATCTTCGTCAACAAGATGGACCGCGCTGGCGCGGACTTCTTCATGGTCGTCGATCAGGTGCGCAAGCGCCTGGGCGCGAACGCCGTCCCGATCCAGATCAACTGGGGTGCGGAAGACGAGTTCAAGGGCGTCATCGATCTGATCAAGATGAAGGCCATTGTCTGGGACGAAGACAATCACGGCATGAACTACGAGCTGATCGACATTCCGGCCGAGCTGCAAGAGACAGCTGCCGAGTGGCGTGAACACATGCTTGAGTCTGCTGCTGAATCGTCCGAAGAACTGATGGACAAGTACCTTGAAGAAGGCGAGCTGTCCGAGGAAGAAGTCAAGGCTGCGCTGCGTCAGCGTACCCTGGCCAACGAAATCTGCCTCGTGACCTGTGGTTCTGCCTTCAAGAACAAGGGTGTCCAGGCGGTTCTGGATGCGGTCATCGAATACATGCCGTCTCCGCTTGAGGTCAAGGCCATCGAGGGTGAGCTTGACGACAAGGCCGGTACCATCGAGACCCGCGAAGCTGACGACAAGGCTCCGTTCGCGGCGCTGGCGTTCAAGATCGCGACCGATCCGTTCGTTGGTACCCTGACCTTCATTCGCGTCTACTCAGGCGTGCTGAAGTCGGGTGATGGCGTCTTCAACTCCGTCAAGAGCAAGAAGGAGCGTGTCGGTCGTATCGTCCAGATGCACTCCAACTCTCGTGAGGAGATCAAGGAAGTCTATGCTGGCGATATCGCCGCATGTATCGGTCTGAAAGACGTGACCACCGGTGACACCCTGTGTGACCCGGATCACAAGATCGTGCTTGAGCGCATGGAATTCCCTGAGCCGGTCATCTCCGTTGCCGTCGAGCCGAAGTCCAAGGCCGACCAGGAAAAGATGGGTGTTGCACTGGGCAAGCTGGCCCAGGAAGATCCGTCCTTCCGCGTCGAGACCGACGAAGAGTCCGGTCAGACCATCATCTCCGGTATGGGTGAGCTTCACCTGGACATCCTCGTCGACCGCATGCGTCGCGAGTTTAATGTCGAGGCGAACATCGGCAAGCCGCAGGTGGCTTACCGTGAGACCATCCGTACCAAGGTCGAGCAGGAAGGCAAGTTCGTTCGTCAGTCCGGCGGTCGTGGTCAGTTCGGTCACGTCTGGCTTCGCATTGAGCCTCTCACTGCAGAGGACAAGGGCGACGACGAAGAAATGACCTTCAAGTTCGAGTCCGAGATCGTCGGTGGTGCGGTTCCGAAGGAATACGTGCCGGCCGTCGAGAAGGGCGCCGCTGAGCAGCTCAAGAATGGTGTCATCGCCGGTTATCCGATGATCGACGTCAAGGTCACGCTGTTCGATGGTTCCTACCACGACGTCGACTCCAACGAGACTGCGTTCAAGGTCGCCTCTTCCATGGCGATCAAGGCCGGTGCCCCGAAAGCGGGTGCGGTGCTGCTTGAGCCGCTCATGAAAGTCGAAGTCGTCACGCCTGAAGATTTCATGGGTGACGTCATGGGCGACCTGAACCGTCGTCGTGGCCTCGTTCAGGGCATGGATGATTCTTCCACTGGCAAGATCATCAATGCACTGGTGCCGCTGGGTGAGATGTTCGGTTATGCGACCGACCTGCGCTCACAGACCCAGGGCCGCGCAAGCTACTCCATGGAGTTTGCGAAATACGACGAAGCACCGAACAGCATCGTCGAAGCCGTCATCAATCAGAAGTAACCGATTAGCTAACGAAAGAGGTTATAGCAGTGGCTAAGGAAAAATTTGAGCGTTCGAAGCCGCACGTCAACGTCGGCACCATTGGTCACGTCGATCACGGCAAGACCACTCTGACTGCGGCTCTGACTCGCGTCTCTGCAGAAGTCTTCGGTGGTGACGCGCGTGCGTTTGACTCCATCGACAATGCCCCGGAAGAGCGTGAGCGCGGTATCACCATCTCCACCGCTCACGTGGAATACCAGTCCGAAGTGCGTCACTACGCGCACGTCGACTGCCCGGGTCACGCCGACTACGTCAAGAACATGATCACCGGTGCTGCCCAGATGGACGGCGCTATCCTGGTCTGTTCCGCTGCTGACGGCCCCATGCCGCAGACTCGCGAGCACATCCTGCTGTCCCGTCAGGTCGGCGTTCCGTTCATCGTTGTCTTCCTGAACAAGGCTGACATGGTCGATGACGAAGAACTGCTCGAGCTGGTCGAGATGGAAGTTCGTGAACTCCTGAGCGAGTACGACTTCCCGGGCGACGATACTCCGATCGTCATCGGTTCCGCCCTGATGGCTCTGGAAGGCAAGGACGACAACGGCATGGGTACTACCGCCGTTGCCAACCTGATCAAGGCCCTGGATGCGTACATCCCGGAGCCGGAGCGTGCTATCGACCAGCCGTTCCTGATGCCGATCGAAGACGTCTTCTCCATCTCTGGTCGCGGCACCGTCGTCACTGGCCGTGTCGAGCGTGGTCTGGTCAAGACTGGCGAAGAGGTCGAGATCGTCGGCGTGCGTGACACTACCAAGACTACCGTTACCGGTGTCGAGATGTTCCGCAAGCTGCTGGACGAAGGTCGTGCTGGTGAGAACGTCGGCGCCCTGCTGCGCGGCACCAAGCGTGATGACGTCGAGCGTGGCCAGGTTCTGGCCAAGCCGGGCTCCATCAAGCCGCACACCAAGTTCGAATCCGAAGTCTACGTCCTGTCCAAGGAAGAAGGCGGTCGTCACACTCCGTTCTTCAAAGGCTATCGTCCGCAGTTCTACTTCCGTACCACTGACATTACTGGTACCTGTGAGCTGCCGGAAGGCGTCGAGATGGTCATGCCGGGCGACAACGTCCAGATGGTCGTGTCTCTGATCGCTCCGATCGCCATGGAAGAAGGTCTGCGTTTCGCTATCCGTGAAGGCGGTCGTACCGTCGGCGCTGGCGTCGTGGCCAAAATCGTCGAGTAAGGTACTCCTTACCTGACACAGAAGGGGGCCCTGATGGGCCCCCTTTTCTCGCATGTTTGACACCTGATGTCAGTCTGCCTATAATGCGCATCCTTTGAATGCGTGGGTGACGGCCTACGCCGTCGACATCCATTGGAGTTTTGGGCAATGCAAAACCAGAAGATTCGCATCCGGTTGAAAGCATTCGACCACCGTCTGATCGACCAGTCCTCTGCAGAGATCGTTGAAACTGCAAAGCGCACCGGTGCTCAGGTTCGTGGCCCGATCCCGCTGCCGACCCGTCGCGAGCGTTACACCATCCTGGTCTCTCCGCACGTCAACAAGGACGCGCGTGACCAGTATGAGATTCGTACCCACAAGCGCGTTCTCGATATCGTCGAGCCGACAGAGAAGACTGTCGACGCGCTGATGAAGCTTGACCTGGCTGCCGGTGTGGACGTCCAGATCAAGGTTGACTGATACCTCACTAGTCACTGCGGCCCAGCGCTCTCACTGATAGAGCAGCAGCCGCCACGCCGGGATGGCGTCATACAATGTGCTAGTGGAATGCTCTGGAAAGGGCAGCCATAGCGGGTGACAGCCCCGTACACTAAAGGAGACTGAACATGTCTATCGGTTTAGTCGGTAAGAAGGCCGGGATGACCCGTGTCTTCACCGAAGCTGGCGCTTCTGTGCCGGTTACCGTGATTGAAGTTGAGCCGAACCGCATCGTGACTATCAAGTCTCTCGAGACTGATGGCTACAATGCTGTTCAGGTGACAACTGGCTCTCGTAAAGCCAAGCACCTCACCAAGGCAGCTGCTGGGCAGTATGCCAAGGCCGGTGTTGAGGCTGGCCGTACCCTGATGGAATTCCGTCTGAACGAAGGCGACGAAGCTCCTGCAGTGGGCGGCGAACTCACCGTATCCCTCTTTGAAGCTGGTCAAAAGATTGACGTGACCGGCACCTCCAAGGGTAAAGGCTTCCAGGGCGCAGTTAAGCGCTGGAACTTCCGCACCCAAGACGCTACCCACGGTAACTCACTGTCGCACCGCGCGCCGGGTTCCATCGGTAACTGTCAGACCCCGGGCCGCGTCTTCAAAGGTAAGAAGATGGCTGGCCAGATGGGCAACGTCCGTTCCACCGTCCAGAGCCTGGAAGTGGTCCGCGTCGACGCTGAACGCAATCTTCTGCTGGTCAAGGGTGCCGTTCCAGGTGCTCCGGGCGGCGAAGTGATCGTGCGTTCCGCTGTGAAAGCTCGCTGAGGGGAATTAACCGATGAATCTTAATCTTGCAGGTGCAGGTGGCGCAGTAGACGTCTCCGATGCCACCTTTGGCAAAGACTTCAACGAGGCTCTGGTTCACCAGGTCGTCACCGCCTATCTGGCTGGTGCACGTCAAGGTACCGTGGCTCAGAAGACCCGTTCTGACGTGTCCGGCGGTGGCAAGAAGCCGTGGCGTCAGAAAGGTACTGGTCGTGCACGTGCCGGTACCATCCGTTCCCCGCTGTGGCGTTCTGGCGGTGTGACTTTTGCAGCGCGTCCTCAGGACCACTCGCACAAGGTCAACCGCAAGATGTATCGCGCTGCCATGCGTTCCATCCTGTCCGAGCTGGTCCGTCAGGATCGCCTGGTCGCGGTCGACGCTATCAGCGTCGAAGCTCCGAAGACCAAGCTGCTGATCGCCAAGCTCCAGGAACTGGGCCTTGAGAAAGCGCTGATCGTCACTGAAGAGCAGGACGTCAACCTGTACCTGGCCGCGCGCAACATCCCGCATGTTGACGTCGTCAATGTCGCTGGCGCTGACCCGGTCAGCCTCGTCGGTTACGACAAGGTGCTGATGACTGTCGCTGCCCTGCGCAAGTTCGAGGAGAACCTGGGATGAATCAGGAACGCGTATTCAAGGTCCTGCTTGGTCCTCACATGACCGAGAAGGCCGCGGTCGCTGCCGAGAACAACCAGTACGTGTTCAAGGTTGCCAGCGACGCGACAAAGCCCGAAATCAAGAAAGCCGTCGAAGCGCTGTTTGGTAAGAAAGTCGATCGTGTTCAGGTTCTGAACATGAAAGGCAAGACCAAGCGCACCGCTCGCGGTGTTGGTCGTCGCGCTGGTTATCGCAAGGCCTATGTAACGCTGGCCGCCGGCGAGACCATCGAAGACTTCTCTGGCGCCGAGTAAGGCAGGAGTACGGAACATGGCAATTGTTAAGACAAAACCTACCTCCGCCGGTCGCCGCCACCTGGTAAAGGTCGTCAATGACGAGCTTTTCAAAGGTCGCGCGTACGCTCCGCTGCTTGAAAAGCAGTCAAAGTCCGGTGGTCGTAACAATAATGGTCGCATCACTACTCGCCACATCGGCGGTGGTCATCGTCACCATTACCGTCTGGTCGATTTCAAGCGCAACAAGGATGGCATTCCGGCCATCGTCGAGCGTCTGGAATACGATCCGAACCGCAGCGCGAACATCGCGCTGGTGAAGTACCTTGACGGCGAACGTCGCTACATCATTGCGCCGAAAGGCGTCTCTGCTGGCGACCGTCTCGAGTCTGGTGTTAACGCACCGATCAAGAAAGGCAATGCTCTGCCGCTGCGCAATGTCCCGGTGGGCTCCACCGTTCACTGTGTAGAGCTGAAGCCGGGCAAGGGCGCCCAGATTGCTCGTAGTGCAGGTACCAGTGCCCAGGTCGTGGCACGTGACGGTAACTACACCACGCTGCGTCTGCGCTCTGGCGAGATGCGTAAGGTGCTGTCCGAATGCCGTGCAACTCTCGGCGAAGTGGGCAACTCCGAGCACAGCCTCCGTCAACTGGGCAAGGCCGGTGCTAAGCGTTGGAGAGGCGTGCGCCCGACTGTTCGCGGTGTCGCGATGAACCCGGTCGATCACCCGCATGGTGGTGGTGAAGGTCGTACCTCTGGTGGCCGTCACCCGGTCAGCCCGTGGGGCATCCCGACCAAGGGTCACAAGACTCGCAAGAACAAGCGCACCGATAAGCTTATCGTCCGTCGCCGCAAGGCCAAGTAACAGATATTGAGGGGTAACGGCTGTGCCACGTTCACTGAAGAAAGGTCCTTTTATTGACCTTCATCTGCTGAAGAAGGTTGAGACAGCAGTGGAAAAGAACGACCGCAAACCGATCAAGACCTGGTCGCGTCGTTCCATGATCCTGCCGAACATGGTCGGGCTCACCATTGCCGTCCATAACGGTCGCCAGCATGTCCCGGTTCTCGTTTCTGAGGAAATGGTCGGTCACAAGCTCGGCGAGTTTGCTGCCACCCGCACATACCGCGGGCACGCTGCAGATAAAAAAGCCAAACGGTAAGCCAGAGAGGATTTAAGAGATGGAAGTAGCTGCTAAGCTGCGCGGCGCTCGTTTATCCGCCCAGAAGGCCCGTTTGGTGGCTGACCAGGTGCGCGGTAAGCCGGTCGCCGAGGCGCTGAATCTGCTCGCTTTCTCACCGAAGAAGGCCGCGAAGATTGTTCGCAAGGTTCTGCAGTCCGCGATCGCGAATGCGGAAGAAAACAACGGCATGGACATTGACGAGCTTCGCGTCTCGACTATCTGTGTCGACGAGGGCATGACGCTCAAGCGCATCCAGCCACGTGCCAAGGGCCGTGCGGATCGTATCTTGAAGCGCACTTGTCATATCACCGTCAAGGTAGCCGAGAAGTAGGAGACGACCAATGGGTCAGAAAGTTAATCCGACAGGTTTCCGACTGGGTATTGTCAAGGATCATACCTCTGTCTGGTACGCCGAAGGCGCTACCTATGCCGACAAACTGAACAACGATCTGCAGGTGCGTGGATTCCTGGAAGAGCGTCTGAAAAGCGCTTCCGTGAGCCGCATCAGCATCGAGCGTCCGGCAAACAACGCCCGTATTACCATTCACACCGCCCGTCCGGGTATTGTGATCGGTAAGAAAGGTGAAGATGTCGATCGTCTTCGTCGTGAAGTTTCCGAGATGATGGGCGTTCCGGTCCACATCAACATCGAGGAGATTCGCAAGCCGGAACTCGATGCCAAGCTGGTCGCTGCCAATGTGGCAGGTCAGCTCGAGCGTCGTGTCATGTTCCGTCGTGCGATGAAGCGTGCTGTGCAGAACGCAATGCGTCTGGGCGCCAAGGGCATCAAGATTCAGCTCTCTGGTCGTCTTGGCGGTGCCGAAATCGCCCGTACCGAATGGTACCGCGAAGGCCGTGTTCCGCTTCACACCCTGCGTGCTGACATTGATTACTCCACCTTCGAAGCTCACACCACCTACGGCATCATTGGTGTCAAGGTCTGGATCTTCAAAGGCGAGATCCTCGGTGGCATCGAAGAGGTGCGAGCCAAGGCGAAGCAGCCCGCGTCCGCACCCAAGAAGAAAGGCAAGTAAGGGGGTAATCGATGTTACAGCCCAAGCGTATGAAATTCCGCAAGATGCAGAAAGGTCGCAACCGTGGCCTGGCGCATCGCGGAAGCAAGGTAAGCTTTGGTGAGTTTGGCCTGAAAGCCACCGGCCGTGGTCGTATCACCGCTCGTCAGATCGAAGCTGGCCGTCGTGCCATCACTCGCCACGTCAAGCGTGGCGGCAAGATCTGGATCCGTGTCTTCCCAGACAAGCCGATCTCCAACAAGCCGTTGGAAGTTCGTATGGGTAAAGGTAAGGGTTCTGTCGAGTACTGGGTCGCTCAGATTCAGCCCGGCAAGGTCCTCTACGAGATCGAAGGTGTATCCGAAGAGTTGGCCCGTGAAGCATTTAGCCTGGCCGCTATGAAGATGCCGATCTCCACCACCTTTGTTAAGCGGACGGTGATGTGATGAAAGCCCAAGAACTCCGTGAAAAGTCAGTCGAGGCGCTCCAGGAGCAGTTGTTCGAACTGCTGCGTGAGCAATTCAATCTGCGCATGCAGAAGGCAACAGGCCAGCTGAGCCAGGTTCACCTGCTCAAGCAGACTCGTCGCCAAATTGCTCAGGTTAAGACTGTGCTCAACCAGAAGTCAGGTGAGTAAAATGGCCGAAGAAACTAAAGCACGCACACTCACCGGCAAGGTGGTGAGTGACAAGATGGAAAAATCCATCGTTGTCATGGTCGAGCGCCGTGAGCGTCACCCGATCTATGGCAAGTACCTGAGACGCTCCACCAAGCTGCACGCCCATGATGAGGCGAATCAGGCTCGGATCGGTGACACCGTCTCTATCGCCGAGACTCGTCCGCTGTCCAAGAAGAAAGCCTGGACCCTGGTCGAGGTGGTTGAACAGGCCAAGGGTTGATCCCTAGGCCAGTTCCCACCAGGCAGTCAGATTAGGTTTGGAGAAAACCGATGATTCAGACTCAGACAATGCTGGATGTCGCCGACAACAGTGGCGCGCGCCGGGTGCAATGCATCAAGGTGCTGGGTGGTTCACACCGCCGTTACGCTCGTGTTGGAGACATCATCAAGGTCACCGTCAAAGAAGCTATCCCGCGTGGCAAGGTCAAGAAAGGCCAGGTCATGAAGGCAGTGGTCGTTCGTACCAAAGCCGGTGTCCGTCGTAACGACGGCTCCGTGATCCGCTTCGACGGTAATGCGGCCGTTCTGTTGAACAACACCAACGAACAGCCGATCGGTACCCGTATCTTCGGCCCGGTTACCCGTGAACTTCGCAGTGAGAAGTTCATGAAGATCATTTCCCTGGCGCCCGAAGTGCTGTAAGGAGCGGAAGCGGATATGCAAAAGATCAAACGTGACGATGAAGTCATCGTCATCGCCGGGAAGGACAAGGGCAAGCGCGGTACCATCAGCAAGGTGCTGAAAGGTGAGCGTCTGCTCGTGTCCGGTGTGAACATGATCAAGCGTCACACCAAGCCCAACCCGATGCTGGGCACCCAGGGGGGTATCGTCGAGCGCGAGGCTCCGATTCACGCGTCCAACGTGGCCATCTTCAACCAGGAGACCGGCAAGGCGGATCGTGTCGGAATCCAGGTACAGGAAGACGGTACTAAGGTACGCATCTTTAAGTCGACTCAGAAGCTGATCGACGCCTAACGCGAGTCGGGTACAACATGGCGAACTTGAAAGAACGTTATCAGAACGAAGTGGCCGCCCAGCTCAAAGAGCAGTTCGGCTACGCCAATGTGATGCAGATTCCCCGCATCACCAAGGTGACCCTGAACATGGGTATCGGTGAAGCCACCGCTGACAAGAAGCTGATCGACAACGCGTTTGCCGATCTCCAGATGCTTTCTGGTCAGAAGCCCGTCGTCACCAAGGCACGCAAGTCCATCGCTGGCTTCAAGGTCCGTGAAGGATGGCCGATCGGTGTCAAGGTGACCCTGCGCAGTGATCGTATGTGGGACTTCCTGGACCGTCTCGTGAACGTGGCTATCCCGCGCGTCCGTGACTTCCGCGGTCTGAACCCGAAGTCCTTCGATGGCCGTGGAAACTACTCCATGGGTGTGCGTGAGCAGATCATCTTCCCGGAGATCGAGTATGATAAGATCGACCGGATTCGTGGCCTGGACATCACCATCACCACTAGCGCCAACACCGATGATGAAGGTCGTGCGTTGCTGGGCGCGCTGAACTTCCCGTTCAAGAAATAAGGGTGGATCATGGCAAAGAAAAGCATGGTTGAGCGCGAGCTCAAGCGCACCAAGCTGGTCGCTAAGTACGCCGCCAAGCGCGACGCACTGAAGGCCATCATCAATGACGTCAACGCTTCTGAAGAAGAGCGCTTCGACGCACAGCTGAAGCTGCAGCAGCTGCCGCGTGATGCCAGCCCGGTCCGTCAGCGTAACCGCTGCCGTATCACTGGCCGTCCGCACGGCTACTACAACAAGTTCGGCCTGAGCCGCAACAAGCTGCGTGAAGCCGCTATGCGTGGTGACGTGCCTGGTCTGACCAAGTCCAGCTGGTAACACCACTGCAAGAATTCAGGAGCGCAACGTAAATGAGCATGCAAGACACTCTGGCGGATATGTTCACTCGTATCCGCAATGCGCAGATGGCCACCAAGGAGACGGTTTCCATGCCGTCTTCCAAGCTCAAGGTTGAAGTGGCCCGCGTATTGAAGGAAGAGGGTTATATCACCGAGTTTGCCGTCGCCGAAGGCGCCAAGCCGGAACTGACCCTGACCCTCAAGTACTTCGAAGGCAAGTCGGTTATCGAGAGCATCAAGCGTATTTCCAAGCCGTCCCTGCGCCAGTACAAAGGCAAGGGCGAGCTTCCGAAAGTCGCAGATGGCCTGGGTATTGCGATCGTTTCCACCTCCCGGGGCGTGATGACCGATCGTGCGGCCCGTCAAGCTGGTGTCGGCGGCGAAGTCCTCTGCACCGTATTCTAGGAGTTTGGAATGTCCCGCGTAGCCAAGTATCCGGTTAAATTGCCGAACGGCGTCGAGGCGAAGCTCGACGGCGACAAGCTGACCGTGAAGGGCAGCAAAGGCCAGCTGGAATTGACCGTCCACCAGGACGTGGTCATCTCTATGGAAGAAGGTCAGATGACCTTCGCTCCGTCCGAGACCGCCAAGAACTGGGCAATGGTTGGTACCACTCGTGCTCTGGTCAACAACATGGTGTCTGGTGTTTCCGAAGGCTTCACCAAGTCTCTGGAAATCAATGGTGTGGGTTATCGTGCCCAGGCCAAAGGCCAGACAATCAACCTGACACTGGGCTTCTCACACCCGGTCGACTATGAACTGCCGGCAAGTGTTACGGCTGAAACGCCGAAGAACACTCAGATCGTCCTCAAGTCTGCTGACAAGCAGGCTTTGGGTCAGGTCGCCGCAGAGATTCGCGCATTCCGTCCGCCGGAGCCCTACAAGGGCAAAGGTATTCGGTACAGCGACGAAGTCGTCCGTCGTAAAGAAGCCAAGAAGAAGTAAGGCAGGGTTATGAACGCGAAGAAAGAATCTCGTCTCCGTCGTGCCCGCCGCGCTCGTGCGAAAATCCGCGAGCTGGGCGTGTTTCGCCTGTGCGTGAACCGCACCCCGCGTCACATCTACGCGCAGATCATCTCGCCGGATGGCGGCCAGGTCCTGGCCACCGCATCCACGCTCGACAAGAGCCTGCGCGAAGGTTCTACCGGTAACTCGGACTCCGCCGCCAAGGTGGGTGCTCTGATTGCCGAGCGCGCGAAGGAAGCGGGTATCAAGCAAGTGGCTTTCGATCGCTCCGGGTACAAGTACCACGGTCGCGTGAAGGCCCTGGCCGATGCCGCACGTGAAGGCGGCCTGGAATTCTAAAGGGTTTTACGATGGCGAATATCGAACAGAAGGGCGGTGACCTGCAAGAGAAGCTCGTGCAGATCAACCGCGTCGCCAAGGTAGTCAAGGGCGGCCGTATCTTCGGTTTCACCGCTCTGACTGTCGTTGGTGACGGCAATGGTCGTGTTGGCTTCGGCCGTGGCAAGGCGCGTGAAGTGCCGGTCGCGATCCAGAAGGCAATGGACCAGGCTCGTCGCAACATGATCAAGGTTGACCTCAAGGGCCACACCCTGCAGTACCCGGTGAAGGCTCGTCACGGCGCATCCAAGATCTACATGCAGCCAGCGTCCGAAGGTACCGGCATCATTGCCGGCGGTGCGATGCGTTCCGTGCTCGAACTGGCAGGCGTCCATGACGTCCTGGCCAAGTGCTACGGTTCCACCAATCCGGTCAACGTGGTGCGCGCGACCATCAACGGTCTCGCTGCCATGAAATCTCCGGAAGACATCGCCGCCAAGCGTGGCCTGTCTGTCGACAAGATTGCGGGGTAAGGCACCATGGCAGCTAAGATCACGGTAACCCAGATCCGCAGCACCATCGGCGTCCTCGAAAAGCACAAGGCCACCATGAAAGGTCTTGGCCTGCGCCGCATCGGTCACACTGTCGAGCTGGAAGACACCCCCGCGGTACGCGGCATGATCAACAAGGTTCACTACCTTGTCCGTGTTGAGGGAGAGTAATCCATGAAATTGAATACCCTGAGTCCGGCCCCGGGCTCCAAGCACGCTGAAAAGCGTGTCGGTCGTGGTATCGGCTCCGGTCTTGGTAAGACCGGCGGTCGTGGCCACAAGGGCCAGAAGTCCCGTTCCGGTGGCAGCGTCAAGCCGGGCTTCGAAGGCGGTCAGATGCCTATGCAGCGTCGCCTGCCGAAGTTTGGTTTCACTTCCGCGAAGTCTCTGATTTCCGAAGAAGTGCGCCTGAGCGAACTGGCACTGGTAGACGGCGAGATCGTCGACCTCGAAACGCTGAAGAAGGCCAACGTGCTTCGTGATTCCACGAAGTTCGCGAAGGTCATGCTCTCCGGCGAACTGGACAAGGCAGTCACGGTTCGCGGCATTAAGGTCACCAAGGGTGCCCGTGCTGCGATCGAAGCTGCCGGTGGCAAGGTAGAGGACTAAATGGCTAAGTCAGGAAACGTACCGGCGATGCAGGGAAGTGGGTTGAGCGAACTCTGGGCGCGTTTGCGCTTCGTGTTCATCGCCATCGTGGTGTACCGAATCGGTGCACACATCCCCGTTCCCGGTATCAATCCTGACCAGCTTGCTGCCTTGTTCAGGGAAAACCAGGGCACCATCCTGAGCATGTTCAACATGTTCTCCGGTGGTGCACTGGAGCGAATGAGTATCTTCGCGCTGGGCATCATGCCCTACATATCCGCGTCGATCATCATGCAGCTCCTGACGGTGGTCTCGCCTCAGCTTGAGCAGTTGAAAAAGGAAGGCGAGGCCGGCCGTCGCAAGATCAGCCAGTACACGCGCTACGGCACGGTAGTACTGGCCCTGGTCCAATCGATCGGCATGGCAGTCGGACTGGTCGGAAACGGTGTCGCCTATTCCGCTGACTTCAGCTTCTACTTCACCGCCGTGAGCACGTTCGTGGCTGGTGCAGTGTTCCTGATGTGGCTGGGAGAGCAGATCACCGAGAAGGGTATCGGCAACGGGATCTCGCTGATCATCTTTGCTGGTATTGTCGCCGGGCTGCCGAGTGCCATCGGCCAGTCTTTCGAACTGGCGCGCAATGATGGTGCCTGGAATGTGCTTCCGCTGCTGGCGCTGACGCTGCTCGCAGTCGTTACCGTTGCCTTCGTGGTGTTCATCGAACGCGGCCAGCGCCGCATCACGGTGAACTATCCGCGCCGTCAGGTTGGCAACAAGATGTATGCAGGTCAGAGCAGCTACTTGCCGATGAAGGTCAACATGGCCGGGGTCATCCCGCCGATCTTCGCGTCAAGCATCCTGCTGTTCCCTGCGTCGATGGGTCAATGGTTTGGCCAGAGTGAAAGCATGCAATGGTTGCAGACGGCATCTCAGGCTCTCGGGCCGGGTCAGCCACTGTATATCTTGCTTTTCGCTGCCGCTGTAGTATTCTTCTGCTTCTTCTACACGGCGCTGGTCTTCAATCCGAAGGATGTTGCTGACAACCTCAAGAAGTCAGGAGCGTTTCTGCCGGGTATTCGCCCAGGCGAACAGACCGCCCGTTACATCGATAAGGTGATGACTCGCCTGACGCTGTTCGGCGCCCTCTACATCACCCTAGTCTCCCTGATGCCTCAATTCCTCGTTGTTGCATGGCAGGTTCCGTTCTATTTCGGCGGCACCTCTCTGCTCATCGTGGTCGTGGTGGTCATGGACTTCATGGCCCAGGTGCAGTCGCATCTGATGTCAAATCAGTATGCGTCGGTGATGAAGAAGGCCAACCTCAAAGGCTATGGCAGCGGTGGCATGATGCGCTGATTGCGCAGCCCCTGTTAGCAAACTGGAGAGAACGATGAAAGTTCGAGCTTCCGTCAAGAAAATTTGCCGTAACTGCAAGATCATTCGGCGTCGTGGCGCAGTGCGGGTCATCTGCACTGAGCCCCGCCACAAGCAGCGCCAGGGTTAATTCCCTAGGCCTGCTTAGCTGAATACAAGCTCGGGTGCTGGCATACCCCCTTGTTCCCGACGGGATCAAGGGGTATGCTATTGCGCCCTTTGTGGATGTAAAATCCGCCGCTAACCTTTCGGAGAAAACTGATGGCCCGTATTGCTGGCGTCAATATCCCGGACAACAAGCACGCGGCGATCTCGCTGACTTATATCTTCGGGATTGGCCGTACGCGTGCACAGCAGATCTGCGCCGCTCTCGGTCTAGAACCGAGCGTCAAGATCGCTGATCTGTCTGTTGAACAACTGGACCTGGTTCGTGCCGAGGTGGGCAAGTACACCGTCGAAGGCGACCTGCGTCGTGAGATCACGCTGAACATCAAGCGTCTCATGGACCTCGGTTGCTATCGTGGCCTGCGCCATCGTCGTGGTCTGCCGTTGCGCGGTCAGCGCACCAAGACCAACGCACGTACACGCAAAGGTCCGCGTAAACCGATTCGCAAGTAAACGAACTGGCGTTTAGACAGGAAACATCTAATGGCTAACCCGAGTAAGCGCAAGAAGGTTAAAAAGCAGGTAGTGGATGCCGTCGCGCATATCCACGCCTCTTTTAACAACACTATCGTGACGATCACAGACCGCCAGGGCAATGCTCTTTCCTGGGCAACTGCCGGTGGTTCGGGTTTTCGTGGTTCTCGCAAGAGCACCCCGTTCGCTGCGCAAGTCGCAAGTGAACGTGCAGCGACCGCTGCAGCCGAATATGGTGTGAAGAACGTCGACGTGCTGGTCAAGGGCCCGGGTCCGGGTCGTGAGTCCGCCGTGCGTGCTCTCAATGCCGCAGGCTTCCGCGTGCAAAGCATCACCGACGTGACCCCCATCCCGCATAATGGGTGCCGTCCGCCGAAGAAACGCCGCGTTTAAGGAGACAGACTCATGGCTCGTTATATTGGACCGAAGTGCAAACTGTCTCGTCGTGAAGGCACCGACCTCTTCCTGAAGAGTGGCGTGACTCCGTTCGAGAAGAAGTGCAAATCCGAACAACCCCCGGGTGTTCATGGCCAGCGCCGTCAGCGTCTTTCAGACTACGGCCTGCAGCTGCGTGAAAAGCAGAAGGTACGTCGCATGTACGGCGTGCTGGAGAAGCAATTCCGCAACTACTACAAAGAAGCCGCTCGCCTCAAGGGTGCGACCGGTGAGGTTCTGCTCCAGCTCCTCGAGACTCGTCTCGACAACGTCGTCTACCGCATGGGCTTCGGCTCCACGCGTTCCGAGGCACGTCAGCTGGTCAGCCACAAGGCGATCGCCGTGAACGGCCGTACCGTCAACGTTGCTTCCTTCAAGGTGAAGGCTGGCGATGTGGTCACCGTTCGTGAGAAGGCCAAGAACCAGGCTCGCATCCAGCAGTCTCTGGCACTCGCTGCCAACCGCGGTGATGTCTCCTGGGTCGACGTCGACTCTAAGAAGATGGAAGGCACTTTCAAGGCTGTCCCCGAGCGTGGCGACCTGTCTGCCGATATCAACGAAAACCTGATCGTCGAGCTGTACTCCAAGTAATGTAACGCCGGGCCGATTCGTCGGCCCGGCTGGAGTACCCAGATTATCCGTTTGGCAGCCTTAAAGGTGTTCTTATGCAGCGCTCAGTGACAGAGTTTCTCCGTCCTCGCGATATCAAGGTCGAGGAAGTCAGCGCCCATCACGCGCGAATCGTCCTCGAACCCTTCGAGCGTGGTTTCGGCCACACCCTGGGGAATGCTCTGCGTCGCATCCTGCTTTCTTCCATGCCCGGCTGTGCCGTCGTGGAAGCTGAGATCGAAGGCGTTCTGCACGAGTACAGCGCCATTGAAGGGGTGCAGGAGGATGTAATTGAAATCCTGCTGAACCTCAAGGACGTGGCCATCAAGATGCATGGTCGCGACGAAGCTGTGCTGGCGCTGAACAAGAAGGGCCCGGGTATCGTGACTGCCGGCGACATCGCTGGTGACCACGATCTCGAAATCGTGAATCCGGATCACGTCATCGCTCACCTCAACGATGGTGGCGAGCTGAAGATGCAGCTCAAGATCGCTCGTGGCCGCGGCTACGAAGCGGCAGATGCCCGCACTTCCGCAGATGACGAATCTCGTGCCATTGGCCGCCTCCAGCTGGATGCGACCTTCACCCCGGTTCGTCGGGTCTCCTATGCCGTCGAGGCTGCGCGTGTCGAACAGCGCACCAACCTCGACAAGCTGGTGATCGACCTGGAAACCGACGGCACACTGGATCCGGAAGAAGCGATCCGCCGCTCCGCAACTATCCTGCAGGAGCAGCTGGCCGCCTTCGTTGATCTGGAAGCAGACAAGGAACAGGAAGTCGAAGAAGAGGAAGATCAAATCGATCCGATCCTTCTCCGTCCCGTAGACGATCTTGAGCTGACTGTTCGCAGTGCGAACTGTCTCAAGGCCGAGAATATCTATTACATCGGTGATCTCATTCAGCGCACCGAAGTTGAGCTGCTGAAGACCCCGAATCTCGGCAAGAAGTCCTTGAATGAAATCAAGGACGTGCTGTCCGCGCGTGGTCTGTCCCTCGGCATGCGGTTGGAAAACTGGCCGCCCGCAAGCCTGAAGGACGACAAGGCTTCCGCGTAAGGAAGCCCGGTCGGCTCAAGCCCCAGACTGGTAAGGAATCACAACCATGCGTCATCGTAAGAGTGGTCGTCACCTGAACCGTACCAGCTCTCACCGTGAAGCCATGTTCAAGAACATGTGCATCTCTCTGGTAGAGCACGAGGTCATCAAGACTACCCTGCCGAAAGCCAAGGAACTGCGTCGTCATATCGAGCCGCTGATCACCCTGGCCAAGCAGGATTCCGTTGCGAACCGCCGCCTGGCGTTCTCTCGCACCGGTTCCAAGGAAGCGGTCGGCAAGCTCTTCAACGAGCTCGGCCCGCGCTACACCTCCCGTCCGGGTGGTTACCTGCGCATCCTGAAGTGTGGCTATCGTGCCGGTGACAATGCCCCGATGGCATTCGTCGAGCTGGTCGATCGTCCGGCTGCCTCTGAGGCAGCAGGCGAAGAGTAAGCTTCGGCTTGCTTCGTCCACAAGAAAAGGCCAACCCTCACGGGTTGGCCTTTTTTTATGCCTGTCGGCCGGCTGGATGATACTGGTATTTCGAGTCTCTCAGGGAGTTCACCTCGCCCTCCGAGTGTTTTCGATGCGTTGAGGGCGAGGTGAATCAGGGGTGCCGAGACATCGGGTGCCTTGCCAAGTGATCAGCTGCTGGTCTCGGCTGTCTTCTTGCGGGTCGACGTAATGCCGCTGGCCTTCTTGCGTTCCAGCAGGGGGGCCAGGAAGCGACCGGTGTGCGAGATCTCCTGCGTGGCCAGCTGCTCCGGGGTGCCCTCGGCGATGATCTGGCCGCCGCCTGAGCCGCCTTCCGGGCCGAGGTCGATCAGCCAGTCGGCTGTCTTGATCACGTCCAGATTGTGCTCGATCACCACCACGGTATTGCCGTGATCACGCAGTCGGTGCAGCACGACCAGTAGCTGACGGATATCCTCGAAGTGAAGGCCGGTGGTCGGCTCATCGAGAATGTAGAGTGTCTTGCCGGTGTCGCGCTTGGCCAGCTCACGCGCCAGCTTGACGCGCTGGGCTTCACCGCCGGACAAGGTGGTCGCGCTCTGGCCGAGACGGACGTAGGACAAGCCGACATCCATCAGTGTCTGCAGGCGGCGAGCGATGGCCGGTACCGGCGAGAAGAACTCCAGGGCCTCCTCGATGGTCATCTCCAGCACTTCATGGATGTTCTTGCCCTTGTACTGCACTTCAAGCGTTTCACGGTTGTAGCGCTTGCCCTTGCAGACATCGCAGGGCACGTACATGTCGGGCAGGAAGTGCATCTCGACCTTGATCAGTCCGTCGCCCTGGCAGGCCTCGCAGCGACCGCCCTTGACGTTGAAGCTGAAGCGTCCCGGCTTGTAGCCGCGGGCACGCGCTTCCTGGGTGCCGGAGAACAGCTCGCGGATCGGCGTGAAGATGCCGGTATAGGTCGCCGGGTTGGAGCGTGGCGTACGCCCGATGGGGCTCTGATCGATATCCACCATCTTGTCGAACAGGTCCAGCCCCTCGATTTTGGCGTAGGGAGCCGGTGTCAGGGTGGTGGCGCGATTGAGCTCACGGGCGGCCAGCGGCATCAGCGTGGCATTGATCAGTGTCGACTTGCCGGAGCCCGAGACTCCGGTGATGCACGTCAGCAGGCCCGTCGGCAGCGTCAGCGTCACGTCGCGCAGATTGTTGCCGGTGGCGCCGGTCAAACGCAGCACCTTGTCAGGGTTGGCCGGCAGACGATGGGGCGGTACGGCAATCTCGCGCTCACCGCTCAGGTACTGCCCCGTCAAGGAACCGGGTGTCGCCTCGATCTGCTCAGGCGTGCCTTGGGCGACGATCTCGCCACCATGCACGCCGGCGCCCGGGCCGATATCCAGCACATGGTCTGCGGCACGAATCGCATCTTCATCATGCTCGACCACGATCACGGTGTTGCCCAGGTCGCGCAGGTGGATCAGCGTCTTGAGCAGGCGATCATTGTCGCGCTGGTGCAGGCCGATGGACGGCTCGTCGAGGATGTACATCACCCCGACCAGGCCGGCACCGATCTGGCTGGCCAGACGGATGCGCTGCGCTTCACCGCCGGACAGGGTGTCGGCGCTGCGCTCCAGGGTCAGGTAGTCGAGGCCGACATTGACGAGAAATTCGAGGCGCGCCTGAATCTCGTGCACGATCTTGGCGGCGATCTCGCCCTTGCGTCCCGGCAGGCTCAACTTGCCGAACTCTTCCCACGCCTCACCGATCGGCTGGCGTACGACGTCGGCGAGCGTGCGATCATCGACATAGACGTGGCGTGCTTCCCGGCGCAGGCGCGAGCCATCACAGCTCGGGCATGGCTGGACCGCCAGATAGCGTGCGAGGTCCTCGCGCACCATGTTGGATTCGGTCTCGCGATAGCGGCGCTCCATGTTGGGCAGCACGCCCTCGAAGGGATGCTCGCGGGTCACCTTGCGGCCACGATCGTTCACGTAGCTGAAGGCGATGTCCTCGCGTCCGCTGCCGTTGAGCACGGCATCGCGCGCTTCATCGCTGAGCGACTCCCAAGGCGCTTCCAGCGCGAAGCCGTAATGCTCGGCCACGGCCTGGAGCTGGCTGAAGTAGTAGACGCTGCGGCGGTCCCAGCCCTTGATGACGCCTTCGGCCAGCGATAGCTCCGGGTGGCTGATCAGCTTTTCAGGATCGAAGTATTGCTTCACGCCCAGGCCGTCGCAGGTCGGACAGGCGCCTGCCGGATTGTTGAAGGAGAACAGGCGCGGTTCCAGCTCGGCCAGCGCATAGCCGCACACCGGGCAGGCAAAGCGTGATGAGAAGACGAGGTCTTCCTGCTCGCCGTCCATGAAATGCAGGCGTGCGCTGCCGTCGGCCAGATTCAGCGCGGTCTCGAAGGATTCGGCCAGACGCTGCTTGAGGTCTTCACGCACCTTGAAGCGATCGACGACGACGTCGATATCGTGCTTCTTGTTCTTCTCCAGCGGCTTGAGATCATCCAGCTCGACGATCACGCCATCGATACGTGCGCGCACGAAGCCCTGGGCGCGCAGTTCTGACAACAGCTGGAGATGCTCACCCTTGCGGCCACTGACCACCGGTGCCAGCAGCATCAGCTTGCTGCCTTCCGGCAGGGCGAGCGCCTGATCGACCATCTGCGAGATGGTCTGGGCTTCCAGGTCGATGTCGTGATCCGGGCAGCGCGGCGTACCGGCGCGAGCATACAGCAGGCGCAGGTAATCGTAGATCTCGGTGATGGTGCCGACGGTGGAGCGCGGGTTGTGCGAGGTCGATTTCTGTTCGATGGAAATCGCCGGTGACAGACCTTCGATATGGTCGATGTCCGGCTTTTCCATCATCGACAGGAACTGACGAGCATAGGTGGACAGTGATTCGACGTAGCGCCGCTGTCCCTCGGCGTAGAGAGTGTCAAAGGCAAGTGATGACTTGCCGGAACCGGAAAGTCCGGTCACCACGATCAGCTTGTCACGCGGCAGTTCGACATCGATGTTCTTGAGGTTGTGGGTGCGCGCACCCCTCACCTGAATCCTGTCCATTGCCACCTCGGGCTGCGTCGATAAAAGCAACGATTATAAGGCGCGGGTGAAACACCCGGCAAAGGCTGCATGCTTTCAAAGCCGCCAAGCGGGCCTTAGAATATGCAGTCCATTGGTGGGCGACCACCGTTGGACGTCACATCTCGGCGACCCACGTGGTCGGCCTCCCTCTTCTTGACTGTCACGCTCCGGAGCCCGCCGCCGCCCATGAAAACCTCTCGACTGCTCGCGCCGGAACGCCGCGCCATCGTCGGCCTTGCCAGCCTCTATGCATCTCGCATGCTGGGGCTGTTCATGGTGTTGCCGGTACTGGCGCTCTATACCCGTGACCTCGCCGGTGCGACACCGACACTGGTCGGCGTGGCGCTGGGTGGCTACGGGCTGACCCAGGCATTGCTGCAGATTCCGTTCGGCTGGCTGTCAGACCGACTGGGGCGCAAGGCCGTGATCGGCTTCGGGCTCGGGTTGTTCATTCTGGGCTCGCTGGTCGCGGCGACGGCCGACAGCATCGAGATGATCATCCTCGGGCGCTGTCTGCAGGGCAGCGGCGCCGTGGCGGGGGCAATCATGGCCCTGTTGGCCGATCAGACTCGAGAGGAGGTTCGCACCATGGCGATGGCCTCCATCGGCATGTCGATCGGGGTCGCCTTTGCACTGGCGATGGTCGCAGGGCCCTTGGCCGCAGATGCCTTCGGCTTGTCAGGGGTATTCTGGTTGACCGCCGTGATGGCCGTCGCGAGCCTGTTCGTGCTCTGGAAGCTGGTGCCAGCTGCGCCCAGGCGTCAACATCAGGATGTGGGGCTTGATAGGCGCCAGCTCAAGGGTATCCTCGCGAATTCCGCATTGTTGCGCATGGATGTTTCGATCTTTGCGCTGCACATGATCCTGACCGCCAGCTTCGTGGCCATTCCCCAGCAGCTGGTCAATTTCGGCATCGCGCCGGCGCATCACGGCTGGATCTACCTGCCATTGATGGGGCTGGCCTTTGTCGCCATGCTGCCGCTGGTCATCGTGGCCGAGAAGTATCGGCGCATGAAGCCCGTCTTCCTGGGGGCCGTCGCGACCATCGCGACAAGCTTGCTGCTGCTGGGAATCGATGGCATCGAGCATGCAGGGCTGGCGATGTTCCTCGGCCTGCTGTGGCTGTTCTTCGTCGCCTTCAATCTGCTTGAGGCGACCTTGCCGTCGATGATCTCAAAGCTGGCCCCGGCCGGTGCCAAGGGCACGGCGATGGGGGTCTATTCCACCAGTCAGTTCCTGGGCGCCTTCGTGGGCGGTGTCGGGGGCGGCTGGTTGACCGGGCATTTCGGTCTGAGCGGCGTGTTCTTCGCCATGGGGCTGGTCGCCATTCTGTGGCTGACCGTGGTGTGGGGCATGCAACCGCCGCGACATCTGGGCAGTGAAGTGATCGGTCTGTCTCCCGAGGCCTCGCAATTGTCAGCCTTCGAGCTGCAGACACGCCTGCTGGCGATTCCCGGCGTGGAAGAGGCGCTCGTGGTGCGTGAGGAACGGGTCGCTTATCTCAAGGTCACACGCGATACACTGGATGACAAGGCGCTGGCCCGCTTCACTCGCCAGCGTGATGACGAGACTCCGGCAGGCGCGGAGGTGCCTGCCAGCTGAACCTTGACATCGGCAATACATTGCCGGTGCACTTGATACCTTTTCCGGTGCCCATGGCGCACCGGTCCATTTGCAGGAGTAATCTTCATGGCTCGTGGCGTAAACAAGGTCATTCTGATCGGCAATCTCGGTCAAGACCCGGAAGTTCGCTTCACCCCCTCCGGCAGTGCGGTGTGCAACCTGAATCTCGCAACGACGGATACCTGGAATGATCGTCAGAGTGGTCAGCGTCAGGAACGTACCGAATGGCACCGTGTGGTGATGTTCAACAAGCTGGCTGAAGTGGCCCAGCAATACGTCAAGAAAGGCTCACGTCTGTATATCGAAGGCCGCCTGCAGACCCGTAAGTGGCAGGATCAAAACGGCAACGATCGTTACAGCACCGAAATCGTGGCCAACGACATGCAGATGCTGGATACGCGTGGCGAAGGTGGCGGCGGTAACTTCGCGGGTGGTCGTCCGCAGCAGGCGCCTCAGCAGGGCGGCCAGCAACCGGCCGCAGCACCCCAGCAGGGTGGCCAGTTCGGTGGTCAGCAGCCGGCCCCGCAGCAAGGTGGTCAGTTCGGTGGTCAGCAGCAGGGCGGTCAGTTCGGTGGTCAGCAGCCGGCCCCTCAGCAGGGCAACAACTTCGGTGGCCAGCAGCCCGCCCAGCAGAACAATTCTCAGAACAACAACTTCGGTGCGCCGCCCGCGGGCAGCTTCGATGATTTCGATGATGAAATCCCGTTCTGAGTAAAGTTTTTCGGCTGTGCGCCGATAGAACGCGCAAGCGATGACGATGAAAAGGCCCTCGTTCAGCGAGGGCTTTTTTTTGAATTAACCATGAGATTTTCTTGATTCTGTTTATATAAGTATCTGTTTTCATTAGTTATCGCTGATATTGAATAATGATTTCGAGCGCGACATCCAGCGGCTTGTGCTGCGCGTAAGGGTGGCTGAGCCTCTCTCCGACGTGCGTCATTCATACGATTCAAACGAGCGTTGTGCAAACAACGCTCCATGGCCGTATTCTCTTGGTATCCCCTTGGGCTGCTGATGTTGTCGGATGGCGCTCCATGGTCTGAGAATCCTGTCGTGGTGCTCCCGGAGGAGTGCTGTCGATATGACACCGTTGTCGAACTTCCGCCCCTGTCTTGCCGACTGTGGCATGCCCCTGATGATCGAGGTTATTCATGCATGGCAGTTATTCCTACCCACTGGTCGTCCTGTCAATCGTGGTCGCCGTGCTGGCTTCACATGCAGCGCTGCAGCTGATTCGTCAGGTCGCGCTGACCCCTTCGCGCGCCACCAGCATCGGCTGGCTGGTGGGCGGAGCCGTGGCGATGGGGCTGGGTGTCTGGGCCATGCACTTCATCGGCATGCTGGCGTATGAATGCCAGGTTCCGGTCACCTATGCGCCCGGCCTGACGGCATTGTCGGTGCTGATCGCGATGCTGGCCTCGGGGTTGGCACTCTGGGTGAATACGCTGCCACGCCTGACGCCGATGCTGTTGATGACGAGCGGGACCATCATGGGCGGCGGCATCGCCACGATGCACTACACCGGCATGGCGGCGATGCAGATGAACATGCCTTACCGCTATGACCCGCTGCTGTTCGCGGTGTCCATCGTGGTGGCGGTGGTGGCCGCGACGGCGGCCCTGTGGCTGGGAGGCTTCTTCCTGCGTCAGCGCCGCCCCAATCGTCTCTATCAGGCCCTGGCTGCCGGGGCGATGGGGCTCGCCATTGCCGGCATGCACTACATTGGCATGGCGGCGATGGAGATGATACCGCTGACCACGCCCATCATCGCACCTGCCGGTGTGGGCATGAGCTCCGGGCAGAATCTGTGGCTGGCCCTGGCCATCGCGATCGCGACCCTGGCCGTGCTCGGGCTGGCACTACTGGCAATCAGTGCCGAGCAGCGCATGCGTCGCAGTCGCCATTACCGCTCGCGTCTGGATGGCCTGCTGGAGTATCGGACCCGAGAGCTGCGGCATGAGCGTGATCAGGTCGCGGTCATGCTGGATTCCATCGATGAGGGAGTGATCAGTCTCGATCGCGAGGGGAACATCCAGCATATCAATCCCATCGCTGCCGAATTGTGTGGCTGGGCCCCGTCGTTGGCCCGCGGGCGCCCCTGGGCGCGTATCTTGAAGCTGCGCCATGAAGGTACGTTGCAGTCGGTTTCCAGCCAGCTGGAAGGGGTCTTGCAGCGCGGCGAAGTGGTGCACATGTCCAGCCAGACGCTGCTGGTGGCACGCGATGGCAGTGAATGTGCCGTGGAGCTCAAGGCGTCGCCCGTGCGCCGTCGCAGCGGGGATGTCGAGGGTGCCGTACTGGTCTTCCGCGACATCAGCTATCGCCAGGCCATGATTCGGCGCCTCAACTTCCAGGCGCATCACGACAGTCTGACCGGTCTGCACAATCGCACCGCCTTCGATGACTCTCTCACCGCGGCGCTGGCTGATGGCGGCTTTCACCAGCTGCTGTATCTGGATCTCGATTTCTTCAAGGTGGTCAACGACACCTGCGGGCACGCGGCCGGGGACACCGTGTTGCGTGAGCTCTCCGCGCTGATGCGAGCGCATGTGCGGGAAACGGATGTGCTGGCACGCCTGGGGGGTGATGAGTTTGCCGTTCTGCTCTATCGCTGTTCTCGCGAGCAGGCCATCGAGCGTGCCGAAGCGCTGTGCGCGGCCGTCAGTGCCTATCGCTACTACGATGAGGGGCGCCCATTCCAGTTGGGCGTCAGTATCGGAGTCGCGCCGGTCGAGAGCGGTGTCCAGGCCTCCGAGGTTCTGCGTCAGGCGGATGGGGCCTGCTACATGGCCAAGCAGAGCGGGCGCAACCAGGTGCATGCCTACCATGACGGAGATGCGGGATTCGAGCGCGCCCAGCGCGAGGTGCAATGGCTGCCGCTACTGCACGAGGCGCTGGAGAAAGATCGCTTCACGCTTTACATCCAGCCGATCCGCTCGCTGAGTGATGTCACCAGCAAGCCCTACTACGAGGTACTGCTGCGCTACGTCAACGACTCGGGCGAGCACCTGGCCCCGGCGCACTTCATGGCGACGGCGGAACGATTCGGTCTGATGCCAGAGATTGATATCTGGGTCGTCACCCAGGCGCTGCAGGTGCTTGAGTCTGATGACGGTCGCATCGAATCGGATGCCGTGCTGGCGATCAACCTCTCCGGCCAGAGCATGGGGGATCTGCGCATGCGCGATCAGCTGGCGGCGCTGGTCACGCAAAGCTCCGTCATGCCCCAGCGGCTGTGCTTCGAGATCACCGAGACGGCGGCCATCAGCAATCTGGCCCAGGCGCGCGAGTTCATCTACAGCATGCGTCGGCTCGGCTGCAGCTTCGCTCTGAATGATTTCGGCAGTGGCATGTCGTCCTTTGCCTACCTCAAGGAGCTGCCGGTCAATCAACTCAAGATCGACGGCGCCTTCGTGCGCAATCTGACACGCGATAGTCTTGATGCCGCCATCGTCTCCGCCATCTGCAGCATCTGTGCCCAGATGGGGATCATGACGGTGGCGGAATATGTCGAGCGCCTCGAGTTGATCCCCGCGTTGGAACAGATCGGTGTCGACTTCGTGCAAGGCTACGGCATCGGCAGACCTCACCCGATCGGCGTACCGCTGATCCCCACCCCTCCGAGCAACAACGGGCCTGCAGCCAGTCTGCAAGGTTGATAGAATGTCGTCTTTGCATCGTCGCCTCTTGCGGCGATGCGCCTGTCTGCTGGAGCCTGCCTGTGAAACTCTTGCTGCTTGATGCCGGTCATTGTCTTGGCCTGGGGCTGATCCGTGCGGCCAGTTCGCGCGCCGATCTTGAGCTCAACGCCGTTGAATCCGACCGTATTGGTGCCGATGACATTCGCGGCAGCCAGGCGGATGTCGTCATCGTGCCGCCATTCGCACGTCCGGCCGATTCCGCGCCTGCCGAGGTGATGGCGCATGCCGAGGCAGTGGAGCAGGTGTTGACCGCCTGCATCGAGACCGGCACTCCGCTGGTATGGTGCGTGGCAGACCAGATGTTCGAACAGGGCGGCGAAGGCTTGCTCGACGAGGATGAGGTGCCCTCGCCGATCGATACGGCGCTGCGCCGCGTCATCGCGACCGGTGATCGCATCCGTGCCGAGCTGCCCAATCACCTGATCGTACGTCTGGGCCCGCTGTTCGGTCCCGAAGGACGTGATGCCTGGCTGCCGACGCTGATCGAGCGCCTGCTGGCGGGAGAAGAGGTACGTGCCGCCGAGGATGTCATCCTCTGTCCGACCAGTGTCGATGCCGTGGCAATGGCGTTGATCGGCATGCTCCAACAACAGCGCTGCGGTGCGGGTGCCTGGGGGGCCTACCATCTGGCCGGCACTGAACCCACCAGTACCTACGCCTTCGTCAGTGTCGTGCGCACCCAGCTGATCACCCGCCTCGAGGGGTTGGGCGAGACGGTGGCCGCAGGCCCGCTCAAGGTGCTGACCCTCAATGCCGGTACGCCGCTGCGGCGTGTGCTCAACTGCCGTCGCGTGCTGGACACTTTCGGTGTGCATCAGAAACCGTGGCGCCTCGAACTATCCCGCCTGATGGATGACTGGATCGCGCAGCGCGCCTCCGGCTCATCTCGCCCTGACTCGACCTGACCTGTGGAGACTGTGCCTGTGAATGCGCTGCGTAGCGTGCTGTTTTATGTAGGTTATTTCATGGCGTTGCTGCTCAGCGCCGTGGTGCTGGTGCCGCTGGCGGCCTGCCTTCCGCTACAGGCGCGCTACCGTGTCCTGCATATCTACAACCATATCGTGCTGTGGTGGTTCCGCCTGACCTGCGGCGTGAAGGTGCAGGTGAGCGGACGTGACACCTTGCCGAAGGGGGCCTGCGTGTTGCTGGCCAACCACCAGAGCGAGTGGGAAACCATCTATCTGCAGGTGGCCAAGCGCCCGCTATGCACCGTGCTCAAGCAGGAGCTGCTGAAGATTCCTGTCTTCGGCTGGGGGCTGAAGCTGCTGGAGCCGATTCCGCTGGATCGCACCCAGCCGGCCAAGGCGCTCAAGCAAGTGCTGTCAGTCGGTACCCAGCGCCTCAAGGACGGCTTTACCGTGCTGATTTTCCCGGAAGGCACGCGCATCGCGCCGGGGGCCCGCAAGAAGTTCAACAAGTCCGGCGCCGCGATTGCCTGCCGTGCCGGCGTGCCGGTGGTGCCGGTGGCGCATAATGCCGGTGAGATCTGGCCCAACAACAGCTGGATCAAGCGCCCGGGCACCATCCATGTCGCCTATGGCCCGGCCATCGAGACGACAGGGCGCAAGCCGGATGCGGTGATCGCCGATGTCGAGGCCTGGGTCGAGGCCAAGCTGCAGGAAATCTCCAGCGTCCAGCGTCCGCCGCTGGAAGAGGAAGCGGCGGCCGATAGTGTTGGTGCCTGACTGTCTGACGCTTCCCCTGTCGCTCATCTGATGCATCCGGTGCTGCCAGCAAGCACCGGAAAGCCAGCAAAAAGGCCGCCCCGAAGGGCGGCCTTTTCGTGTATTGCACCAGCGCGTATCGGCAGACTGCATGTCTGCTGAACGCGTGCTGAATCAGTCCTGGAAACGTTCCAGAATCAAGCAGGCGTTGGTGCCACCGAAGCCGAAGCTGTTGGACAGCACACGGTCGATCTTGACGCCATCACGACGGGTCGTGACGATGTCGAGGCCTTCGGCGCGGTCATCCAGCTCGCTGACATTGGCAGACGCGGCAATGAAGTCGTTCTCCATCATCAGCATGGAGTAGATGGCTTCCTGCACGCCTGTGGCGCCCAGCGAGTGGCCCGTCAGTGACTTGGTCGAGCTCATTGCCGGGCTGTCGGCGCCGAAGACTTCCTGGATGGCCTTGAGCTCGGCCACATCCCCAACCGGCGTCGAGGTGCCGTGGGTGTTGATGTAGTCGATATCGCCCTTCACGGTCGCCATTGCCTGGCGCATGCAGCGTGCTGCACCTTCGCCGGACGGTGCCACCATGTCGTGACCATCGGAGGTCGCGCCATAGCCGGTCACTTCGGCGTAGATCTTCGCGCCGCGTGCCTTGGCGTGTTCCAGTTCCTCGAGCACCAGCATGCCGCCGCCGCCAGCGATGACGAAGCCATCACGAGTCTTGTCGTAGGGACGCGATGCGGTTTCCGGCGTGTCGTTGTAGCTGGTGGACAGGGCGCCCATGGCATCGAACAGGCAGGACAGGGTCCAGTGCTCTTCTTCACCACCACCGGCAAACACGATGTCCTGCTTGTTCAGCTGGATCTGTTCCACGGCGCTACCGATGCAGTGGGCAGACGTGGCACAGGCAGAGGAGATCGAGTAGTTGATACCCTTGATCTTGAACGGCGTGGCCAGACAGGCAGAGACGGTCGAGCCCATGGTGCGAGTGACGCGGTAGGGACCGACGCGACGCAGGCCCTTGGCGCGCATCACGTCTGCGGCCTCGACCTGGTTCGCGGAGGAGGCGCCACCGGAACCGGCGATCAGGCCGGTACGCTCGTGGGAAACCTGCTCTTCGGTGAGACCGGAATCGGCAATCGCCTGCGCCATGGAGATGTAGGCATAGGCCGCAGCATCCCCCATGAAGCGCAGTTGCTTGCGATCGATGTGGTCTTCGAGATTGATGTCGACAACGCCGGCCACGTGGCTACGGAAGCCCAGCTCGGCGTATTCCTCTTTGCGGCGGATACCAGAACGTCCTTCGCGGAGCGATTCCAGGACCTGCTGGCGATCATTGCCCAGGCAGGAAACAATGCCCAGCCCGGTGACTACCACTCTACGCATGGGAGCCTCCCGTTCAGAAGTTCGCAGTGGAGGTGAACAGACCGACGCGCAGGTCGTTGGCCTGATAGATGTCGCGACCGTCAACTGTCACTGTACCATCGGCGATGCCGAGGATCAGCTTGCGAGTGATGACTCGCTTGATGTTGATGGTGTAGGTCACTTTCTTGGCGGTCGGCAGCACCTGGCCAGAGAACTTGACCTCGCCGCAGCCCAGCGCGCGGCCACGGCCCGGGTTCCCCAGCCAGCCGAGGTGGAAGCCCACCAGCTGCCACATGGCATCGAGGCCCAGGCAGCCCGGCATCACCGGATCACCCGGGAAGTGGCAGTCGAAGAACCACAGGTCCGGAGAGATATCCAGCTCAGCAATCAGCTGACCCTTGCCGTGGCTACCGCCTTCCTCACTGATGTGAGTGATGCGATCCAGCATCAGCATGTTGGGAGCAGGCAGCTGCGCATTGCCCGGGCCGAAGAGTTCGCCCTGGCCACAGGCCAGCAGCTCGTCGCGAGTAAAGGAGTGTTGCTTGGTCACTGAGTCATTCCGAGTAGCGGGATGGTAATGCCGTACGAGGCACCTGAGCGCCTGAATGGGGCTAGTCTAATGGCTGGCACCCCTGAATGCACGTGGGGGCCAGACTAAAGGGCAGCAAGAGCGGGTGCAAATAAGTCCTACAGCTGGGGGGAAAGTGGTCGATAGGAGCTAGTGTGTGATTCGCGCGGGGTCCTCTTTGCCGGCATCGGTCGCAATCCGCTGGAGCCGTGCCGAGAATGGCCCGCTGCCTGCAAATGCAGGATCATCCCCGATGCCCCCTTATACCGAGAGTTGCTTATGTGGCCGCAAGCCCACTTCAATCGGCCCCCTGATCATCGGGGCGCTCGTTGCCTTGACAGCGTTGCCCTGGTTGCCGGGGCTCGAGCTGCGTCTTGCCGCGTTGCTGCCTGCCGTTCTGGCGGGTCTGGACATCGCGCGTCAGCGTCGTCGCCAGCTGCTGCATCGTCAGCTGCTGGAGGCCGCCGTGCACCTGAGCAGTGATGGACTGGTGATCAGTGATCGCCACAATCAGGTGCTGGCCGTAAACGCTGCCTTCAGTCATATCACCGGCTACGCACCGGAAGAGATCATTGGTCGCAACCCTTCCCTGCTGTCTTCGGGGCGCCACGACGAGGAGTTTCATGCCCGTTATCGCCAGGCGCTCGAGGTCAATGGTCACTAGGAAGGCGAGGTCTGGAACCGGCGCAAGCAGAGGGGATGAATACCCCGAGTGGCTGCGAGCACGCCGTATCGAGCAGGGCGGCGATGTCTTCCATGTCGCCCTCTTTACCGATATCACCCGCCACAAGGCACATGAGCAGGACCTGCAGCGTCTGGGGCTAGAAGATGCCCTGACGGGCCAGCCCAATCGCCGACGGCTGGGCGACCTGCTGGTCAGTCGCCTCAATGGCCTGCGCGCCGGGGAGGCGATGGACCTGGCACTGATCGATATCGATGCGCTCAAGAGCATCAATGATGCCCTGGGTGCGGAAGGCGTCGAGACCGCCGAACAGCGTGAATATCTGGTATCGAATGGCTGCGGCTGGATCCAGGGTTTCTACTTCTCGCGGCCGGCACCCCCGGGGGAGGTCATCGAGCGGCTCAATGGCTATGAGGCCGGCAATCTGGCCATCAAGGCTGCCTGAGGCGCTCAGGCGTGCTCGGCATGTCCCTGCAGGCGTGCGATACCCAGACACAGGCCGCCCCAGATCAGCGCCTGGGCCGGTAGCAGCCAGTCGGCGAGGGTCACATTGGCGAGCTGCGCCCCACCGTAATAGGACAGCGGCGCACTGATGGCGCCGCCAGCCGCCGCCAGCCAGGGCCGCTGCCACAACCAGCGCAGTGCATGATGGATCGTGCAGGCGAACAGCGGCCACAGACACCACATCCAGACAGGCAGTGGCAGCCAGTGCGCCCAGCCAGGCGTGTCCGAGGTGATGGTGTATCCGCCGGCCAGTGACAGGCTGCCATCCACTACCATCCCCAGCGCCACGAAGGCGGCAAGCCAGCGCAGCTCGCGCAGGCGCTCACTCGTCGGCACGATCAGCCATAGATGCACGGCCAGTATCAGCGGCGTAGCCAGCAGGGCGACCGTCGCGCCACCCAGCACACAGCAGAACCAACCGAGCTGAAAGAGACCGGCATTGAGCAGTGCTCCAGGGCGCTCGGACAGCATGTTCAGGCGTCCCAATCCTGGAGCCCCGCCTGTACCGGGCGCGCCCCCGGCCCCCCCAGCAACAGCTGGCAGGTGCCGATGGTGCGCTCGCGGAAGCCCCCCTCGCAGTACGCCAGGTAGTAACGCCACATGCGCACGAAGCGCTCGTCGTAGCCCTGCGCATAGACCTCCCCGAGACGCGCCTCGAAGCGCTGCCCCCAGGCCTTGAGCGTGGCGGCGTAGTGCAGGCCGATATCCTCGAGCTGCAGCAGGTTCAGCTGGGTGTCCTGCTGCATGGCGGTGAGGATCGCCGCATGGGACGGCAGGAAGCCACCGGGAAAGATGTAACGCTTGATGAAGTCCATCTCGCGGCTGGCGGCCGCGAAGCGCTGATCGCGAATTGTGATGGCCTGCAGCGCGATCAGGCCTTGCGGCTCGAGCAGGCGCTCGAGGGTCTTCAGGTAGGTCGACAGATACTGGTGGCCGACCGCCTCGATCATCTCCACAGAGACGATACGATCGAAGCGACCTTCTAGTGCCCGGTAGTCTTCCTTGAGCAGCGTGATGCGATCCTCCAGCCCTTCCGCGGCGATACGCGCCTTGGTATAGGCGTGTTGCTCATCGGAGATGGTCGTGGTGGTCACGCGGCAGCCGCGTGTTCTTGCGGCATGGATCGCCAGCCCGCCCCAGCCGGTGCCGATCTCCAGCAGGTGATGCTGTGGCCCCAGTTCCAGCAGGTTGAACAGCTTCTCCAGCTTGTGGGTAGAGGCCACTTCCAGATTGGCCTCGGGATAGGGGAACACCGCCGCGGAATACATGCGGTGCTCGCGGTCGAGGAACAGTTCGAAGAGGTCATTGCCGAGATCGTAATGCGCCGAGATGTTGCGCTTCGACCCCGCCAGCGTATTGCGCGCCAGCGCGTAGGCGACGCTCAGCGCCCACTTGGACAGGCGCGACGTTCCGCTGTCCACCGAGTCATTGACCTGCTCGAGGTTGTAGGCGAACAGGCGCACCAGCCCGACCAGATCATCCGTCTCCCACTGGCCATCCATGTAGGCCTCCGCCGCCGCGACGGTGCCACCCAGCGCCATGCGCCGCCATGCGCGTGAGTCATGGATACGCAGCGTGACGTTGCGCGCGCCGCCCTTGCCCAGCACGTGGCGCTCTCGGCCTTCCAGCACCGTCAGGCTGCCACCTTCAAGTTTGTCGAGCATGCGCAGCAGGCGTGGCCGCAGCAGCCGCGTCAGGCGGTCCGCCGGTGCCTGAGTCGTGGCCAGAGTGGGGGGAGCGGGTTCGAATTGGCTCATGATGAGTTCCTCATGATGAAGACGGCGAGCGCGGATGGTCGAAGATCGGCACGCGCTTGAGCGCCAGACGCAGCGCCTCGAAATGAATGCCCGCGACCGTCTTGAGCGTCATCCAGGGGAAGCGCAGCAGCAGGCGATGAAAGGCGCGTGGGGTAGCCGGTTCCAGATGCAGGCTCAGGCTGGCATCGAATAGCGAATTCTGCGCTATCCGTGCCGTATCCCCGGTGAGGGGATGGTTTTCCATGTGCAGCAACAGTTCGTCCGCGCTGGGGTCGTTGAAGCGCCAGTGATAGCGCATGCCCATCGGCATGAAGGGCGAGACATGCATGCGTTTGTCGAACTGCGCTGCCTGCATGCGTCGCTGTGGATCAGTGCGGGCGGCATACAGCACGCGCTCTCCCCAGGGAATATTGGTGACCTCACCGAGCACTGCGCCCAGCTGGCCTGAGACGTGATAGAGGTAATAGAGGCGAATCGGGTTGAAGCCGATCCCGAAGTGGCGCAGCTGGGTCAGCAGAAAGATGCGCCCCTGCGGCAATGGCGCGTGATCGCCATTGCGGGCAAGCTCGCGCTGACAGGCGGCGCGCACCCGGTCCTCGAGTGGGCCATCGGCAATGTCGTGGACCGTGGCCGGCAGATGGTCACTGTCGCGAAAGGCCAGTGGCGCGGCGTGACTGGCGCTCACCAGACGCTTGCCGGCCATCAGTGCCGGCAACTCATCCAGTGCCAGCCATGCCATGGCGACGCGATAGCGAAAGGCATGCTGGCGCGGCGTAAGGCGGCGGTGGCGCAGCGTGCCATAGCCGATGCGACTGGCGGGCGCCTTCAATCGTCTGCCTCGCGAGCACCCAGTGCCTCTGCGACCCGCAGCGCGCTCCATACGCCATCCTCGTGGAATCCATTGCGCCACCAGGCACCACAGAAATGGGTGCGCCCCACTGGGCCGTCCGCCTTGGCTTGCGCGCCGGAAATCTGCGCGAAGCGCGCCTTGGCGTCCTCAGCGGCCAGCGTGAAGCGCGGGTGGTCATAGGCGTAACGGCCCAGCACCCGAGCGGGATCGATCGCGTCGCTGTCATTGAGCGTGATGCAGAAGGTCTCGCGGGGCGGGTGCTCGCGCTCATCAAGGCGTTGCAGGATGTTCATGTCGTAGGTGACGCTGGCCCGCTGGGCGTCGTCGCGCCCATCGAGGCGGTAGTTCCAGCTCGCCCAGGCCGACTTGCGCCTTGGCAGCAGCGAGGTATCGGTATGCATCACCACCTCATTGCGTTGAGTCGTGATCGCCCCCAGCACCGCTTGTTCCTGCTCGCTGGCATCACCGAGCAGAGCCAGTGCCTGTGGCGCATGGCACGCCATCACCACCTGGTCGAAGCGTTCACGGCGGCCATCGGCATGCTCAAGTGTCACCCCGTTGGCGTCGCGCAGGACACGACTGATCTTGCTGTTGAGGCGAATGCGCTCTGCGTAACCCTCGGTCAGCGGCGCGATGTAGGTGCGCGAGCCACCGACCAGCGTGAACCATTGTGGACGATCATTGACCGACAGCAGGCCGTGATGGCGGAAGAAGCGCACGAAGAACAGCAGCGGGAACTGCGCGATATCCGCGATGCTGGCGGACCAGATCGCCGCGCCCATCGGCAGCAGGTAATGTTCACGGAAGACCTGCGAGTAGCCATTGGCATCCAGGTAGCTGCCCAGGGTCGCGCCCTCGGCGAGCTTGCCGTTGTCCAGATCGGCGGCAGCCTGCTTGTTGAAGCGCAGGATGTCGCGCAACAGGCGATAGAAGCGCGGGCGCAACAGGTTGCGCTTCTGGGCGAACAGCGACAGCAGGGTATGGCCGTTGTACTCGAAGTCCTCGGCGGTGGTGTGCACCGAGAAGCTCATCTCGGTGGGCTGGCAAGCCACGTCGAGGCGCTCCAGCAGACGCTGGAAATGCGGATAGGTGCGGTCGTTGAAGACGATGAAGCCGGTGTCGATGGCCCAGTCGCTGCCATCGGCGCACTGCACATCCATGGTGGCGGTGTGGCCGCCCAGTCGCTCGGCTGACTCGAAGACATGCACTTCATGCTTGCGATTCAGGTAATAGGCCGCTGACATGCCGCTGATGCCGCTGCCGATGACGGCAATGCGCTGGCGGGGTGGAGGCGCTGTCGCGTAGGTCGTTGTCGTGTTCATGCCACTCCAGAAGTAGAACGCACCATGTCGTCATGAGCAGAACTGTTGCCGGCCTATCGGCCTGGGCAGGTCTCGTCGGGCTTGCCTGCCGCGTACTCAGTCGCGGGTCATGCGTAGTCCGATGCTGCGTCGCAAGGGGGCGGGCAGGATGCCCAGCAACTTGACCAGCAGCGTGAAGCGTCTCGGGAAATGGATATCGAGCCGATGACGCGCGAGTCCCGTCACGATCGCCTCGACCGCCTGATCGACAGTGACCTGCATCGGCATCGGGAAGTCATTGCGCTCGGTCAGCGGTGTCTTGACGAAGCCGGGGTGAATCACGCTGACATCGATGCCCTGGTTGTCGAGGTCCAGTCGTAGCGACTCCAGGAAGTAGCTCACTGCGGCCTTGGAGGCGCCATACGCCTCGGCTCGAGGCAACGGCAGATAGGCCGAAGCACTGGAAACCGCTGCCAGCTGCGGTCGCTCACCGTCGTCTGCCGCTGCCATGCGCAGCAGCGGCAGGGCGCTTTCGATCACATCCACGGCGGCCTGGAAATTGGTCGCGAATACGCGGTGGACCAGGTCTGCCTCGAATTCCCGTGCATCCAGATATTCGCAGGTGCCAGCGTTGAGCAGTGCAAGGTCGAGTCCACCAAAGCGGGCCTCTATCTGGCTGGCCGCCGCGCGGATAGCCTCACGGTCGGTGAGGTCGAGCGTCACGACCAGCGCTTCCCCGGGGCCTTGCTCGGCATCGGCTGCGATGGCCTCCAGCTTGTCGGCGGAGCGGGCGCTGAGGGCGACCCGGTGGCCATCTGCCAGCAGCCGGCGCGCCAGACCTTCGCCGATGCCGGAGCTGGCGCCGGTCAGCCAGATACGTTTGCGAGCCTTTGCGGACGTCGATGTGGTTGTCGATGTGGTGCTCGAACCATGACTGGCCATTTCCCCTCCTTGGCGTAAGTGTGTCTGGCGTGCCTGTCTGCGTCTTCAGCCTGTGTCTTGCCGGTAGAGCCTTGCTGGCACTGACTCAGAGAACGCCGGGCGTGTCTGTATGGATGTCGTCATGCTGCTCAGTCCATGCGACGTTTCAGCAGACCGATCACGTTGCGCAGGACGGGCACCTGCTCGTAGAGCAGCTCGCCGGCATCGAAGAAGTCACGGTGATGAATGACCTTCCCGTCTCGGAACTCGAGGCGTGAGGCACCCTGCACGCTGATGTCCTTGCCCCCGTTCAGACGGGGATGGCGATAGGTCATCGTCCAGCTGAGCCAGGCAAGTCCCTGTTCATTGCCTTCATCCACAGGGCCGGCGGCTTGCTCAGGTATCGGCCCCAGCGGGTGATGAAAGACGAAGTCGATGGCGGCGACATTCATGTACAACCCTGAGAAATAGGCGTTGAGTGCTGTCAGGCCGTGGACTTCATGCAGGGGGTCGCGAAAGACGATATCGTCACTGTAGACTGATTTGAGCAGCTCTGTAGAGGTTTTGTCCAGCTTTTCGTAAAGACGACATACCCGAGTCAGGGCCGGGCTTATCTCGTCGGGTAGCGATTGCATGGCAACGCTCCTGAAGGATAGGGGGGGGGGGGGGAGCGGCCTGCTGAAGATCAGCAGGCCGCTTGAGGGGTCATTCGCTTCTGGACAGCGCCTTGAAGGTATCCAGCGCCCGCTGGCGGGCGGCCTTGTGATCGACGATCGGTCGGGGGTAGCCCGTGTCGCGACAATCCTCCGCACTGGGCTGGTGGCGGCGCTTGGCCGGCAGCTCGGCCAGCTCCGGCAGCATGCTCGCGATGAACTCGCCGTCCTTGTCGAAGCGCTGGCCCTGGGTGGTCGGATTGAAGATGCGGAAATAGGGCGCGGCATCGGTGCCGGTGGAGGCCGCCCATTGCCAGCCACCATTGTTGGCGCCCAGCTCACCATCGACGAGATGGGTCATGAAGAAGGCCTCGCCACGCCGCCAGTCGATCAGCAGATGCTTGGTGAGGAACATCGCCGTCACCATGCGTAGGCGATTGTGCATCCAGCCGGTCTGCACCAGCTGACGCATGGCGGCATCGACGATGGGGTAGCCGGTGCGGCCCTCGCACCAGGCAACGAAGCCTTCGTCATCGTCGCGCCACTGCAGGGCCTCGGTATGGCGCTGGAAGGGACGGTGGCGATTGACGCGCGGGAAGCCGACCAGGATGTGCTGATAGAACTCACGCCAGATCAGCTCGTTGACCCAGCTGGTCAGGCCGACATCGCCATCGGCGAGGCTGCCGTTCTCTGCCAGTACGGCGGCGTAGCATTGGCGGGCCGAGATCATGCCCAGCGCCAGGTAGGGCGACAGCTCGCTGGTGCCCCGGGTGGCGGGGATATCGCGCTGCTCGTGGTAGCGACGGGCACGGAAGGTCAGAAAGCGTTCCAGACGCTCCTGCGCGGCGTCCTCGCCGGCCGGCCATAGCTCGGCATCCAGAGGTGTTGCCGGCTGGCCATCGAGCGTCTCGGGCAGTGGCGGGATGGCGTCGCCGTGGATCTCGCGCCCCTTGGCATCGCGGGGCGTGGCTTGCACTTCGGGCGCCTCATTCAGCGCCAGGCGACGGGAATCGACTTCCTTGTGCCAGCGCTTGGAAAAGGGCGTGAAGACTCCGTAATAGTCGCCCTTGCCCGTCAGCAGCTCACCGGGAGTGAAGACCAGCATGTCGGTATAGCGATGCAGGCGGATGTCGCGCTCGGCAAGCAGTTCACGGACCTGTCGGTCGCGCTCACGCTCATTGACGGCATATTCGTCATTGAAATGCAGGGCCCGGACGCCCAGCTGATCGCACAGTGCGGCCAGCGCCTGGGGCACCTCGGCGAAGGTGTCGCAGTTGAGCACCTTGAGCGGGATGTGATAGCCAGCGAGTGCCTGTTGTAGGACATGCAGGCCGCGACGCAGGAAGTCGAGCTTGTTGGCTCCGTGGCCGTGCTCGACCCACTGCGCCAGGCAGGGGGCGACGACGGCCACGACCGGGCCGCGTGCGGCGGCCTGCGAGAGAGCCGTGTTGTCATGTACGCGCAGGTCACTGCGCAGCCAGACCAGCTGCAGGGGAGCCCCCGCTGGCGCGGAGGCGGAGGAAGAGGTGGATGGTGAGTCAGATGACATCGGGGCTCCTTGGCGATCGGTGAAACCAATGCCGAGCAGGAGCCTAGGATCAACGTGCCATCAAGGACCTCAGGCGAGCGACCGCCTGAATCGGGTCGGCTCCCAGGCCTTCGATGGGCCCGTCTACCAGCTCCTGCTGGCGAATCTGGGCGGCCGGGCCAGCGATGGCCAGCGGCACGCTCAATTGTTCTGCGACCCGCGGCAACTGACGGCGCATGACATCCGAGCGCTCTGCCTGGGTGCCGACCAGTACCACGGCCTGTGCCTGCAGGCGCTCTGCGGCCAGCGGCAGCTCCGCCAGCGGCAGTGGGCCATCCAGCAGGCTGACGTGATAGCCGGCGTCGCTGGCGACCAGCGCGAACAGCAGCAGCCAGCTGAGGCCCGGTTCTTCCGGCAGGCGCGTCAGCGTGATGTGCGGGGCGTGACGCTCCTGATTGGCAAACACCAGCCGGGCACCGATGCGCGAGCGCAGGAAGCTCTCGAAGAAGCACTGGGCCAGGCGGGTGCCGAAGGTGGCGGTGCCGCGCTCCTCGAGCTGTTCGAGCAGCGGACGCCACAGGCGCTCGACCACGCTGCTGACCGGGTACAGCGCCAGACTCTGGTTGTACAGCTCGGCCAGACGCGCCTCGTCCTGGGCATCGATGGCGGCCAATGCCAGCTGCTGCTGGCCACTCCAGCTGCCTTCGTCCGGCATCGGCGTGCTTTCCGGCTGCGGCTGGTCGAGAAGCTCGCGTACCTGGCTGACAGGTACTCCGCGGTTGAGCCATTGCAGGATGTGTTCGATTCGCTCGATGTCCTCGCGGGCATACAGGCGATGCCCCTTGGGCGTACGGCGGGGCTCGATCAGTCCGTAGCGGCGTTCCCAGGCTCTCAACGTGACCGAATTGACGCCGGTCAGGCGAGAGACTTCGCGGATCGGAAACAGCGGCGAACTGGCAGTTTCCGTGGCCTTGTCAGTCATGAATGGTGTTACCTCTGGCGGTGACGAGGCATCCCGGGTGAAGCACAGGTGAGGACGACACACAGGGTAAAGTTGAAGTGTCGTCACATGGGGCGCTGTGGGATACCGGCAATGCATCTTGTGCACTAGCTGTACATGTGGGCATCAGGATGGCGCAGCCGCCAGAGCCTGACAAGAGGCAAGCTGCGTCGCATCCCCGGTGCGCATGTTTTGAAGGTGCATCACAGCGCCTTTGGCGCAGGAGGTCCCGTCATGAAATCGGCCGTCTAGGCGTTGTCCTGTTGCTCCACAATCTGGATCAAGGCCTCGACAAAGGCCGGATGTGCTCCCACCGGGTCAAGCAGGCTGATGGGGCAGTCGGGGTGCTGGCGCTGCGATTCTTCCAGCATGGCGGGCACGTCTTCACGCAGATGACGGCCGGCCGCGAAGAACAGCGGCAGGATGTCGATACGCGCGGCACCGTCTGCCGCCAGGGCATCGATGGTGTCGGTCAGCAGCGGGTCGCACAGTTCCATATAGGCCAGGCGCGTCGGACGCTTGAGGCGGGAAGCCAGTGTGGCTTCCAGTGCCTCGAAGGGCTCGCGCCAGCGCGGGTCACGTGACCCATGGGCCAATAGAATCAAGGCGTTGTCGTGATCTGTGGATGTAGTCATGCAGCTATCCTGTGGGCGATGAGGGGTCGCGACAGCGTATCAGCTGTCGACGAGGGTGTTGAGCAGCTGTTCGGCTACCTCGTGCCCTGACAGCCAGGCGTCCTCGACGCGTGGGCCACGCAGGGCGTCTCCGGCCAGCCATAGCCCGGATGCCCCCTGGCCGCAGACATTGTGGGCTTGGGCGTTCTGGTCACGTCCCTTCTGGACATGGCCCTTCTGTTCATCGCCATTCTGGCCGGCTGCCGCTGAGGTCTGCGGCAGTGTCTGGGTTGGATGGGCGTAACGCCAGCGATGCGCCGTGAGGGTGACCTTGCCCCGGCTCCAGCCCGGCGCCAGCTCGCGGATCTCGGGCAGTGTCTCGAAGGCCTTCCACAGCAAGGTCGCGACCTCCTGTGGCGACTTCTCCAGGTTCGCCCGGCTCCAGCCAGCGGTCGCCAGCAGGCTCAGGGTCTCCTTGGCATGTAACGGTGTCTGGCGGCCGGGGCGCGAATGCTGGCGCATCACGCAGCGCAGCGGGCCATCATCACCGCGGCTGACCAGCAACCCTTGCCAATCATCGTCGCCCCCCAGCGCGGGAAGCGGCGTCTCCAGAGTGGCCATCAGTGTCCAGGTCGGTGCCATCTCCACTCGGGCCAGCGCCTGACTCAGTGCCGGGGCAAGCGAGTCCTCGCAGAGCGCCGCCCCCTGGGCGTCGGTGCCGGCCGTGCTCAACAGGGCACGTGCCTGCGGCGCCGGCGCGCTGATCACCACGTGATCGAAGGGGCCGTGCTGATCACCGTCGCTGTCCTCGAGCCGCCAGCGCTTGTCTGACGCCGTGCCATCGTCCGCGATCAGGCGCGTGATGCGCGTTTCGCTGTGCAGGCTCGCATGGGCCGGCAGCTGTTCACTGAGGTGGCGGCTCAGGGCGCTCATGCGCGGACTGGCCACGTAGCGGGTGGAATCATCGCGCAGCCGCTGCCATTGGCTCTCGTCAGACGCCGACTTGCCGAGACTCAACAGTCTCTCACCCCAAGTTGCGACGACGCCTGCGGCCCGCCACTGCTCGAGTGCGGACAGGAAGCGTGGATCACGCGCCGTGAAGTATTGCGCGCCGATGTCGATAGGGCCTTCGCTGGTGCGGCGACTGGCCAGGCGTCCGCCGGGGCCGCGCGCCTTCTCGAATAGCGTTACCGCATGGCCCTGCGCGGTCAGTCGGGTGGCGGCAGACAATCCGGCGATACCGGCACCGATGATGGCGATGGACGATACTGGCATCTGGAGGCGACTCCTGCGCGGGCGGTGTTCAGGGGGTACGGGTCGTCATGTGACCCGACAGCAGATACGCTAAAGTTAACTTCTTGCGCATAATTGTACAATATAAGTATAGATTTATGGCGGAAGTCGGCACACTCGATGCTTCATCGCCGAGGAGGGCAACATGCGAATATTGATAACAGGTGCAACGGGGTTCGTCGGCCAGGCGCTGTGTCAGTCACTGGCCGCTGCGGGCCACTCGCTGGCGGTCGTATCGCGCCGCCCGGAGCGTGCTGAGCGCCAGTTTGCCGACCTGGGGCTGACGGTGGTCGCGGCGGATTCGTCGCTGGCCTTCAAGGATTGGCAGCCCGAAGGCATCGTCAATCTGGCGGGGGAGTCGATAGCCGGGCGGCGTTGGAGCGAGGATCACAAGCGTGAGCTGCGCCGTTCGCGGCTGGAGACTACCGAGCACCTGGTGATGCTGTGTCAGCAGTTGGCCACCGAAGGCCATCCGCCGCAGGTGATGGTGTCCGGTTCGGCGATGGGCTATTACGGCGCACAGCCCAAGGCGGGCGAGCCAGGCGATGTCGAGATAGATGAACAGGCGACGCCCCACGACGATTTCAATCATCGCCTGTGTCGCGACTGGGAAGCGGCCGCCATGCCCGTCACCGAATATGGCGTGCGACTGGCCATCATCCGCACTGGCCTGGTGATGGAGGCCGATGGCGGCACACTGGCCAAGCTGCTGACGCCCTTCAAGCTCGGGCTCGGGGGGCGGCTGGGCGATGGGCGCCATTACATGCCGTGGATCCACCGCCACGACATGATTCGCATCATCGAGCGCCTGCTGGCGGATGACAGTCTCAGCGGTGCCTTCAATGCCAGCGCGCCGCATCCGGTCACCAACATGGGCTTTACCCACGCTCTGGCTCGCGGTCTGGGGCGCCCGGCGATCCTGCCGCTGCCGGCCAAGGCGCTTGAGCTGGGGCTGGGGGAAATGAGCACCCTGTTGCTGGAGGGCGCCCGCATGGTGCCGGCGCGTCTGCTGGCTGCCGGCTTCACCTTCGATTACCCGACCCTCGACGTGGCCTTCGCCGATATCCTGTCACGCAAGTGAGTCTTGGCAGCAAGGCGATGCTAGAAGGGCAGTGGCGCTTCCAGCACCAGTGGTAGGGCATCGCTGTCGCTGGCTGGCGGAATCACCAGGCGTGCCGCATGCAGCAACAGGCGCGGGCTGGCATTCAGCGCCGCGCCGCGGGCATAGAAGCCATCACCGATGATCGGGTGGCCGAGTGCCAGCATGTGCAGGCGCAGCTGGTGTGAACGCCCGGTATGTGGCGTCAGCGACACACGGCTGGAGGCGAGGGTCTGCGACGTACCATCCGGGCGCTGGCCCGCGAGCGTCAGATGCTGCTCGACCCGATAGTACGTCAGTGCCGACTTGCCATGCGTGAAGTCGACGATCTGACGCGGGCGGCGTGGCCAGTCGCAGCGCAGCGGCAGGGCGATGCTGCCCTCGGCGGGCGTGAGATGACCTGCCACCACGGCCACATAGCGTTTCTCGATGGTACGCGACTGGAATAGCCGCGACAGTCGCCGCTGGCCCTCGACATTGCGCGCCACCAGCAGCACCCCGGAGGTCGCCACATCCAGGCGGTGCACGGCGCGGGTGTCGTCGCTCAGTCGGCACAGGCGCGAATGGACACTGTCAAAGCGTGACGGATCACGCCCCGGCACCGAGGGCAGCTCGGCCGGCTTGTCGATGGCCCACCAGTCATCGCCCGCGGCCAGCAGTGACAGTCCCACCTTCGCGACACGCTCGGCTTCTTCGGCCAGGCGTTCTCCCTGCCAGCTCTGCCCTGACGCTGCCTCGTCGCTCTCTGGATATGATCTCGCCATGAGGGTGCTCTGTAGTAATGAAGCGATAGGGGTGAAGTGGAAGTGATGGGCCGCGAGTCGCGACGTGCAAGCGATGGCATCGTCGCGGCCGCGGGTCGATCTGGCAAGTCCCGCGGGGCATTGTCGCTGGCGCACATGGCAAAACGCCCCACCGGCCGATGGCAGGTGGGGCGTTTCAGGTTCATCACTGACGCCGGCGGTCAGCTCAACGCTCGTGGGCATCCACGGTGACGATGACGCGCACGCTGTCCAGACGCAGACGGGTGGTCTCGATGGCGCCATCCAGCGCGGCACGCTCCTGACGCAGCGCTTCGAGCTCTTCCTCGCGCACGGCCGGGTTGTGGCTGGCCAGGGCTTCCAGGCGCGCCAGTTCGGCACTGAGCTGCTCGCGCATCTGCTGCTGGGCCTGCTCGACGATGGTCGGCAGTTCGCGCTCGGCTTCCTGCTCGGCATCGCTCATCAGCTTGCGCAGCGTGGCGTGGCTCTGCTTGATGAGGTCACGCGCGACCGCCTTCTTGACCGGCTTGAGGTTCTTGGCCAGTCCGCCGAAGGACACCTTGTCGGACAGGTTGCTGCCGGTTTCATCCAGCAGGACGCGGATGGCGGTCGGCGGCAGGAAGCGGCCCAGACGCAGGCCGCGCGGCGCGGTGGACTGGGTGCGGAACACCACTTCCGTCATCAGGCGGCCACCGGGAATCGCCGGGTGCTTGAGCAGCGCCAGCGCGGTGTTGCCCATCGAGCCGTCCAGGATGCGGACCAGCATCTCGCGTACCAGCGGGTGCTCCCACGACAGATGCTGCACGTCTTCGCGCGACAGCGCGGTGGCGCGGTCACTGGTGACGCTGAAGCCTTCCTCGCCCTTCACCAGCCCTGGCAGGCCGTCGAGCATGTGCGGGCCTGGTGCCAGATAGGTGATGCCATCGCCGAGGTCCCGGCTCTCGATGCCGAAGATGTCGAAGGCGCGCTCCAGATAGCCGGGCAGCGCCTTGTCGTTGTCCAGCGTCTCGATGGCGGCGATGACTTCCGCGGCGCGCTCGTGGCGGCAGGCATTGAGTTCCAGCAGGCGGTTGCGGCCGGACTGACGCTCTTCCTGCAGGGCGTCGAAGCGCTCACGGGTCTGCTCGATGATGCTGTCGATCTCTTCGCTGTCGAGCAGGGCTTCTTCCAGTTCGTCGCCGAACTGGGTGTAGAGCTCGCTGCCGATGCCGTGCGGCGCGCTGAAGGCGTCCATCCCATCGCGGTACCAGCGCAGCAGCTGGGCGCCCGGCGAGCCTTCGAAGACCGGCACGTGGATCTCGATCGGGAACTGCTGGCCGATGCGGTCCAGGCGCCCGATGCGCTGTTCGAGCTGGTCCGGATGTACCGGCAGGTCGAACATCACCAGGTGGTGGCAGAACTGGAAGTTGCGACCTTCCGAGCCGATTTCCGAGCACACCAGCAGCTGCACGCCTTCCTCTTCGGAGGCGAAGGCCGCGGCGGCGCGATCACGCTCGACCAGGCTCATGCCCTCATGGAAGACCGGCGCATGCACGCCGCCCAGCACGCGCAGGCCTTCGGACAGCTCACGCGCGGTATCGGCGGTATGGCAGATCACCAGCGCCTTCTCGTTGCCGAGGTCGGTCAGGGTTTCCAGCAGCCACATGACGCGCGGGTCGATCTGCCACCAGGGCTCGGCGTTCATGCGGTCATCGGGCAGGGCGCGATACATCTCGTCGAGGAACAGCACCACCTCGGGGTGGTTCATGCCGGTCTCGATCAGCAGGTCATCGAGATAGTCCTCGTCGCGCTCCAGCTTGCGCACCACGCGACGGTAGGAGGAGGGCAGCTCCAGTTCATGGACATGCAGACGGCGCTCGGGGAAGCCTTCGACATGGGTGCGCGAGTTGCGGAACATCACGCGGCCGGTGCCGTGGCGATCGAGCAGCTGGTCACGCAGCTGACGACGCACGCTGTCGCGCTGGGCATCATCGGCATCGCTGTCCATCAGGGTGTCGAGCAGGGCGCGGCTGTCAGCGTCATCCAGCACCTCGGTGAGGCTGTCGAGACCGCTCTGGTCCGCGGGCAGCGCTTCCAGGGCGTCGATGGCGCTGGCGACAGCCACATAGCCCTGTTCCTCGGCCTTGAAGCGCTCCAGGTCGTGGTAACGCTCCGGGTCGAGCAGGCGCAGGCGTGCGAAGTGGCTCTCGAGTCCCATCTGCTCCGGCGTGGCGGTCAGCAGCAGCACGCCGGCGGTCTGGCGAGCGAGGGATTCGACACAGGCGTAACCCGGGCCCACCTTGTCTTCGCTCCAGTCGAGGTGGTGGGCCTCATCGACGATCAGCATGTCCCAGTCGCAGGCGGCAGCCTGGACCTGACGCGACGGGTTGGCGAACAGCCAGTCCTGGCTGGCCAGAATGATCTGGTTGCCTTCGAAGGGGTTGCGCGTGCCGTAGGCCTTGCACTGCTCTTCGTCGAGCAGCGAGACATCCAGCGCGAAGCGGCGCAGCATCTCGACCAGCCACTGGTGGGTCAGGCTCGCCGGTACCAGGATCAGCGCACGGCTGGCGCGGCCGCTGAGCAGCAGGCGGTGCAGGATCAGGCCGGCTTCGATGGTCTTGCCGAGGCCGACTTCATCGGCCAGCAGTACGCGCGGTGCGTGACGGCGCGAGACTTCATCGGCGATGTAAAGCTGGTGCGGTACCAGATCGACCTTGGGGCCGGACAGGCCCAGCGCCGGGCTCTGCTCGACACGATGGAAGTGGCGCAGGGTGCGGTAGCGCAGGTCGAACCAGTCATTGCGGTCGACCTGGCCGGTCAGCAGACGGTCACGCGCCTGATTGAACTGCATCTTGTCGTTCAGGCGGGCTTCGGGAAGCTCGATGAGCTCGCCGGCATGCTCGCCGCTGCGCTCACAGATGTAGACGATCTGGCCGCGCACTTCCTTGAAATCATCGACGATCAGCCATTCGCCATCATCGGACTGGATGCGGTCGCCATTGCCGAAGGCCACCCGGGTAAGGGGCGCTTCGCGCAGACTGTAGGTGCGGGTTTCTTCGCTGGCAGCAAAGAGCACGGTGACGGTGCGGAAGTCGACATTGAGGATGGTGCCAAGGCCGAGATCAGCCTCGCCGTCACTGATCCAGCGCTGACCGGGAATGAAGTCGCTCATGAAGCCTCGGGGTAGGACAAAGACGGGAATCGGGAATACAGGGGCGCGGTATCTTACCGGATCAGACGCCGTGGCTTAAGCGCCTTTTCTTGCGGCGAGCGTCTTTGTCGCATCGAACGAGGCCACCGGTGTGTCGTTCTATGGCCGTGACGCCGGTAGCAGGGCGTCCAGCTGGGCGCGGCTCAGCTCGCCGATATGACGCTCGATCAGCTGTCCGTCGCCATCGAAGACCAGCGTGGCAGGCAGGCCCTGCGCCTCGGCCAGCGCCATCAGTTGCATGGCGGGGTCGAGCAGCGCGTACTCGAGCGTCAGCTGTTCGCTGTTCAGAAAGCGGGTCACCGCCAGTGCCTGCTCGCCCTGATTGGCCAGCACCACGGTGACGCCGGGTCTCTGATCGGCCTCTGCCAGCAGTGGCATCTCGCGCCGGCAGGGCGGGCACCAGGTGGCCCACAGATTGACGATCACGCGCTCGTCCTGGATGTCATTCAGTGCCACGGGGCGGCGATCCAGATGGTTGAGGGTGATGGCAGGCATCGCCTCGATGGCGGCGGCGCTGCCCAGCGGGTCGAGTTGCTTGAGGCCGAGGAAGGCGGTCAGCCCCAGCGTCAGACTGCCCAGCGCGATGACCTGGCGAATCGTGCCATGCCGGCGCAGCAGCCACAGGCTGGCCAGGGTCGCGGCCAGCATGCCGCCGAACAGGTGATAGCCCGGTTGCCACAGCTTGAGGATATCCAGCGGTGCCTGCTGATAACTTGCCCAGTGCAGCGCGACATGAGTGAGGCGCGCACCGATCACCCAGCTGACCAGCATGCGATTGAACCAGCGCGAGGGGCTCAGCGGCGGTGAATCGTGAGCGGGCGCGGTCGTGCCTCTGGCGTGCATGCGTGCCAGCAGACGAATCAGCAGCGAGAACTCGATCAGCATCACCAGGGCTGCCACGAAGGCATAGAGGCGTTCGACGGAAATCAGGGCAGGGCCCAGGGCGATGGCATCCATGCGGTTATCCTCTGGCGGTGTCCGGGGGAGCGTTCAGAGCAGCAATACCTGTCAGGCTGCATGTGGCAAGTGCTCGGCAGGCGCTGCAGTCGCGAGGCTCGAGTATGCGATAATCGACGGACTTCGACATCCACGCCTCGCGCACTGAGCATTGCTCTGCCGCCGAGGACGCTGCAAGGATATCCCCATGCTGTCACACCATTATGACCGTAGCCGTGCGATCGCCGTTGCCAGTCAGGCCACTGGCCTGATCGCCATCGTCGTGCTGGAAACCTGGCTTGGCGATGCCGCCCGCCCCTGGCAGGGGCTGGTATTCGCCCTGATGCTGGCCTTCGGTCTCGGCCTTGCCCTGCGCAGTTACTACTTAAAGCAAAAGGCCCGCCGCGACCGTGAACGTGCTGGTCGCGAGCGGGCCCGCAAGGCGAGTGACACCTGGATGTCGGATTGACGCAGGTGAGCGACTCAGTAGCTCTGCAGTCGGTAGCCTTCACGCTCCATGCAGTACTTCAGCAGTGTCTGTTTCTCGTTGTCTGACTTGTCCGTCAGGCCCAGCTCGTACTGACAGCCGGCCCAGGTGTTGTGAGCCTCGGTGCTGTTGGCGCCGGGCTTCTCCCATTGGGTGCGGGGAGCGGCGCAGGCGGAGAGCAGAGAGGTGAGCAGCAGAGACAGCGTGACAAGGCGCAGTGTGTGCATATGGCATCCTGAGGGATGTAAAGCGTTGGAGGGGGAGAATCACTGAGCAGCCGAAAAACCTTCCAGCATCAAAAAAGCCGCTGATCGATGATCAGCGGCTTTTTCAGATATCTGGTCGGAGTAGCAGGATTCGAACCTACGACCTCTGCCTCCCGAAGGCAGCGCTCTACCAAGCTGAGCTATACTCCGATGCGTCGTGATCTTGTCTCGACGGAGGTGAATTATACGCAGGCAGCTTTGCTTTGCAAGCCCTTGAGGTCAAAAAGTTTTATCTGAGTCTCAAGGGGCAATTCCGCTGTCGAGAAGCGCGCTTCCATTCACCTCATCCTGCTGGCGCTTCTCGCAACGTTGGTGGGGGGGGGCTGCTGCCATGATGGACTGACGTACCAGCTGATCGACGACCTGCCAGGCAGGCCATCGTCATGCGCATATCAGGCCTGGCGGCCGACACTCAACAGCGCGATGCGCTCGAGGCTGTCGCGGAATTCGCTCTCCGGCAGCGCCTTGAGCTCATTCAGGGCGTTGTCGGCCATTTCCTGGGCGCGGCTGCGGGTATAGTCGAGGCCGCCCGTGAGGCGCACCACTTCCAGTACCTCGTCGAGCTGCTCCAACCCACCTTTCTCGATGGCACCGCGCACCAGGCTGGCCTGAGCCGGACTTCCGACCTGCATGGCGCGAATCAACGGCAGGGTCGGCTTGCCTTCGGCCAGGTCATCACCGACGTTCTTGCCCATGGTCTCGGCATCGCCCTGATAGTCGAGCAGATCATCGATCAGCTGGAAGGCGAGGCCCAGGTAGCGGCCATAGTTCTGCAGCGCGCTGACCTGTGCCGGCGTGACAGTGTCGTCGGTTTCCCTGGCCAGAATCGCGCCGGCATGGGCGGCCGCCTCGAACAGCATGGCGGTCTTGCCGTGGATGGTCTCGAAGTAGGCGGCCTCATCAATGTCGGCATTGCCGATATTGGTCAGCTGCAGGACTTCCCCTTCGGCGATGGTGCAGGTGGCGGCGGAGAGAATCGCCATCACGTCCATCGAGCCGACTTCGACCATCATCTGGAAGGAGCGCGAATAGAGGAAGTCACCGACCAGCACCGACGGCGCATTGCCCCAGGTGTCATTGGCGGTGGAACGGCCGCGGCGCAGGCTGGATTCATCCACGACATCATCGTGCAGCAGGGTCGAGGTGTGCATGAACTCGATCAGCGCGGCCAGATGAACGTGTTTCTCGCCTTGATAGCCCAGTGCGCGGGCTGCCAGCAGCACCAGCACCGGGCGCAGGCGTTTGCCACCACTCTGGATGATGTATTGACCGATGGTCTGGACCAGCGGCACGCGCGACTCGAGCTGCGCGAGGATAGTGCGGTCGACGGCGGCGAAGTCATCTGCCACTGCCGCGTGAAGGGTCGATGCGTCGGCTTGCATGAGATCGTCGTGCCCGTAGCGAGAGGTGAGGCCGCCGTGGCGTGCCGTTTGGCGGTAATGCTATGGGGCACCCCTATGGCCGTCAAGGCGTGCACCCGCGCAAGGACGCTGGCTGGCGGCCGATTGGTCGCGTAAACCTTGACATTGCTTGTCGGTCGCGGCACGTGGCGCTATAATACGCGGCCGTGACTCATCCCGCTCCCTGTCAGATGGCTCCAGAAGGGGCGCCACTCGCAGCAGGCCACCCAAGAGCACACCCTTGATGAGTCCGATGGAGAGAATCATGTACGCAGTTATCAAGAGCGGTGGCAAGCAGTACCGCGTTCAGGAAGGCCAGACCCTGAAGCTCGAGAAGCTTGAAGTCGCGACTGGCGAAGCTATCCAGTTTGACGAAGTCCTGATGGTCGCTGAAGGCGACGACATCAAGGTCGGCGCTCCGCTGGTGGAAGGTGCCAAGGTTTCTGCCGAGGTCGTGTCTCACGGCCGTGGCGACAAGGTCACCATCATCAAGTTCCGTCGCCGGAAGCACTCCATGCGTCGTGCGGGCCACCGTCAGTGGTTCACCGAAGTCAAGATCACTGGTATCTCTGCTTAATTGCAGCGCTACCCACCATAGGAGAATTATCCAATGGCACATAAGAAGGCGGCGGGCTCTACCCGCAACGGTCGCGATTCTGAATCCAAGCGCCTTGGTGTGAAGCTGTTCGGTGGCCAAGCGGCTATCGCCGGCAACATCATCGTGCGTCAGCGCGGCACCCGTTTCCACGCTGGTACTGGCGTCGGCATCGGCAAGGACCACACTCTCTTCGCTCTGGCCGACGGCCACGTGAAGTTCGAGACCAAGGGTCCGAAGAACCGCAAGTTCGTCAGCATCGTTTCTGCCTGAAACGTCTGACAGCTTACGCAGACTGGACGATGCCCCGGTATCGTGGGACGGTCTGCAAGGAAGCCCCGCTCAGGCGGGGCTTTTTTGTCGCATGACGGCCCGGGTCGTCGTCAGGAGAGAGCAGCATGCAGTTCCTTGATGAAGCGTCGATCATTGTAGAGGCCGGACGTGGCGGCAATGGTTGCCTGAGTTTTCGCCGTGAAAAATACGTGCCGCGCGGTGGTCCCGATGGGGGCGACGGCGGGCACGGCGGCAGTGTGTATCTGATCGGGGATGACTCGCTCAATACCCTGATCGACTTCAAGTTCCAGCGCTACTATCAGGCGGAGAGCGGCGATGCCGGTCAAGGCCGCCAGATGGCAGGCAAGGCGGGTGAGGACCTGATCGTCAAGGTGCCGGTTGGCACCACCGTGATCGACGAGGAAACCCTCGAGATCATCGGCGACGTGACGGAGATCGGCCAGCTGGTACTGGTCGCGCAGGGTGGACGTCGTGGACTGGGCAACATCCACTTCAAGTCTTCCACCAACCGCGCGCCGCGTCAGACTTCCAAGGGGACCTGGGGCGAGCGCCGCAACCTGCGTCTCGAGATGAAGGTGATGGCGGACGTCGGTCTGCTCGGCATGCCGAATGCCGGCAAGTCGACGCTGATCCGCGCCGTCTCCGCCGCCAAGCCCAAGGTCGCCAACTACCCGTTCACCACCCTGGTGCCGAACCTCGGTGTCGTGAAGATCGGTAGCCACCAGCACTTCGTGATGGCCGATATTCCAGGTCTGATCGAAGGCGCGGCGGATGGTGCCGGCCTGGGCCTGCGTTTCCTCAAGCACCTGACACGTACGCGCCTGCTGCTGCACGTCGTGGATATCGCTCCCTTCGACGAGAGCGATCCGGTGCATGCGGTCGAGGCGATCCTCAAGGAGCTGGAGAACTTCTCCTCGGCACTGACGGAGCTGCCGCGCTGGCTGGTGATCAACAAGGTCGACCTGCTGGCGGAAGAGGATCGTGACGCGATGGTCAAGGACCTCGTTGAGCGTCTGGGCTGGGAAGGCGAGCTGTTCGTCGTCTCTGCGGCCAGCGGTATCGGCACCCAGGAGCTGGTGCAGGCCGCGCACCGCTGGTTGGGCGAGCAACGCCTGCAGCTGGCGGAAGATCCGGAAGCTGCCGAGGCACATGCCGCCCTGCTGGCGCGCATGGAGAACGAGTCGCTGGAGCGCGCTGAAGAGCGCCTGACACGTCGCAAGCGCAAGAAGGATGACGAAGAAGAGGACGATGACGACTTCAATGACGACGATTACGACGTCGAAGTCGAATACGCGCCCTGAGGTCTTAGTTCGTCCGGTGGCTGTCCTGCGCGGCAGCCACCGAGTGACGAGCGACCCGCTTCGCGATTCACGCCCCGCCCCGAACCTCATGGTCTCGCGGCGGGGCGTTTTCGTTGTCGGGGCCGGCGAGGAGTGATGACAGCGGGCTGGCGGGAGCAGACAATGGCAAGCAGGGAGGCAGGGCCTGCCGGCGAGGGATTACATGACAGGAGAGAGCGCGGTGTCGGAGCAGAAGGTGGCGGAAGTGGCGGAGCTGGGCAGTCAGACGGGGCGCGAGGCCTTGGCCAGTGCACGACGCGTGGTGGTCAAGATCGGCAGTGCGCTGCTGACCGACGACGGCCGCGGGCTGGATGATGCCGGCATCGGTCGTTGGGTCGATCAGATCGCGGCGCTGCACGCGCGGGGTGTCGAGGTGATCGTGGTGTCCTCCGGGGCGATCGCGGTCGGCATGTCGCGGCTGGGCTGGTCAGCTCGCCCCAGCGGCGTGCATGAGCTGCAGGCGGCAGCGGCGGTCGGTCAGAACGGCCTGACCCAGTGCTATGAAGAGCATTTCCATCGTCATGGCCTGACCACGGCGCAGATTCTGCTGACCCATGACGACCTCTCCAACCGCAAGCGCTACCTGAATGCACGCTCGGCGCTGCGCACCCTGGTCGACCTGCGGGTGGTGCCGGTGATCAACGAGAACGACACCGTGGTCACCGACGAGATCCGCTTCGGCGACAACGACACCCTCGGCGCGCTGGTCGCCAATCTTCTCGAAGCCGATGCGCTGTTGCTGCTCACCGATCAGGAAGGCCTCTATGATGCCGATCCGCGTCATGACCCGGCGGCCAGCCTGATCGAGGAAGCCCAGGCCGATGACCCGATACTGGTCAAGGTGGCCGGCGGCGGCGGTTTGCTCGGGCGTGGCGGCATGGCGACCAAGGTGCGCGCGGCGCGTCTCGCGGCGCGCAGTGGCGCATTGACCGTGATCGCTTCTGGCCGTCAGCCCGAGGTCATCACCCGGCTGGCTTCCGGTGAGCGCTTCGGCACGCTCCTCTTGCCGGAGCATGCGCCGATCGCGGCGCGCAAGCGCTGGATCGCGGGGCAGTTGCAGGTGCGCGGCACCCTGACGCTGGATGCCGGGGCCGTCAATGTGTTGACCACGCGTGGCTCCAGCCTGTTGCCGGTGGGCGTCAGGAAGATCGATGGCGCCTTCAAGCGCGGTGATCTGGTGCAGTGTGTCGATGAATCCGGCCAGCGCATCGCCAAGGGCCTGGTGAATTACAGCGCCGAAGATGCCGGACGGATTCTCGGCCTGCCCAGTCATCAGATCGAGGCGACGCTGGGCTATATAGAGGCGCCGGAACTGATCCACCGCGATAACCTCATCGTGCTGTAAGGCGCATGAGGGCTGCCTTCGGGGCAGGTGTCGGACTGGTGATATGTGGGCGGGTCGTGCTAGACTCTGCCGTCCTGTCGGATGCTGGTCCGCTCCGATGGCGAAGGTTTGGCGGGGCTTCCACGCCAAGTCGCTGATTTCTCGAGGTTCCATGCGTCAAGTATCGAGCACGAGAAATGACGGGACCCGCTGTCGCCTAGCGACAATGTCTTCCAAATTCCAGTTCATGAGTACGCGCCTACGGGTGGACTCATAAGGAGCATCAAAGTGGCAAACTCCAAGCAAGCTCGCAAGCGCGCTCGTCAGGCTGAAGTCCGTCGTCAGCACAACTCCGCACAGCGTTCCGCCGTGCGCACCAGCGTCAAGAACGTGCTGAAGGCCGTCAAGACTGGCGACCACGCTGCGTCCATGGCCGCTTTCAATGTCGCGCAGAAGGTCCTCGACCGTTACGCCGACAAGGACATCCTGTCCAAGAAGAAGGCTGCTCGCGTCAAGAGCCGTCTGAACGCACGCGTCAAGGCACTGGCTGTCTAAGACGCATGTGTGTGAAAAAACCGGCTTCGGCCGGTTTTTTTGTGTCTGTCTGTCGAGTGGATGACATCGGTGTCAGGTCAGGGAAGCGAGAGGGGTGTCAGGGTGAGCAAGCCGCAGGATGAGTCGCCCGCAGGCGAGCAGGAAGTCAGAGGAGAAGATGGCAGGGCCGAGGCCGCCGCGCAGTCCGCTTCACAAGCAAGTGCCCAGGGCGAGACCCGCTCGGGCGATAGCCTGCCGGTGCGGGGTGGTCTGTTGCGCTCCGGGTTGATCGTCAGCGTGATGACGATGCTGTCGCGCGTGCTGGGGCTGGCGCGCGATGTGACCATCGCATCACTGCTGGGCGCCGGCAGCGGGGCGGATGCCTTCTTCGTTGCCTTCAAGATCCCCAACTTCATGCGCCGCCTGTTTGCCGAGGGTGCCTTCAACCAGGCCTTCATTCCGGTGTTGTCGGAGTATGCGACTCGCCGGACTCGGGAGGAGGTCCGCGAGTTGCTGGACGCCGTCAGCGGCAGTCTTGGTGTCGTACTTGCGTTGATCACCGCGCTCGCGATGCTGTGTGCGCCCTGGCTGGTGTGGGTCTTCGCCCCCGGCTTCGGTGACGATGCCGGCAAGCTGGCCCTGACAGGCGATATGCTGCGCCTGACTTTCCCCTATCTGCTGCTGATCTCGCTGACCGCTTTTGCGGGTAGCGTGCTCAATACCTGGAATCGCTTTGCGGTGCCGGCCATCACGCCGGTGCTGCTCAACCTGAGCCTGATCGGCGCGGCGCTGTTGCTGGCCCCTCGCTTCGAGACACCCGCCATGGCGCTGGCTTGGGGCGTGTTGATCGCCGGTGGCGTGCAGCTGCTGTTCCAGGTGCCGTTCCTGCTGCGGCTTGGCCTGATGCCCAAGCCATGGCCGAATTTCGCCCATGAGGGCGTGCGCCGCATTCTCAAGTTGATGACCCCGGCGTTGTTCGGTGTCTCGGTGTCGCAGATCAATCTGCTGCTGGATACCGTGCTGGCCTCGTTTCTGGTCGCCGGCAGCGTGTCGTGGCTCTATTACTCCGACCGTCTGGTCGAGCTGCCGCTGGGCATCATCGGCATCGCCATCGGGACGGTGATTCTGCCGGCGCTCTCCAAGCGCCACGCCGAGCAATCGCTGGAGCACTTCCAGAAGATGCTCGACTGGGCGCTGCGCTCGGTACTGTTGATCGGGGTGCCGGCGGCGCTGGCGCTCGGCGTACTGGCCGAACCCCTGCTGATCACGCTGTTTCACTACGGCGCGATGACCGACAACGATGTGGTGATGTCGGCCCAGAGCCTGCGTGCCTACAGCTTCGGTCTGCTGGCCTTCATGTTGATCAAGGTGCTGGCACCGGGCTTCTATGCGCGTCAGGACACGAAAACGCCGGTCAAGATCGGTATCATCGCGATGGTCGCCAACATGGCCTTCAACCTGGCGCTGATCGTGCCGCTGGCGCACGCCGGGCTCGCGCTGGCCACGGCGCTGTCGGCCTTCCTCAATGCGGGCCTGCTGGCACGCGGCCTGTATCGTGACGGCGTGCTGCGCTTCCAGCCCGGTTGGGGACGCTATTCGCTGATCCTGATCGGGGGTTGCGCCCTGATGGGCGGCGGCTTGATGTGGCTGTCGCCGGACTGGACCACCTGGCTTGGTTGGGGCCTGTGGGAGCGCTGTGCGATGATGGGAGCGCTGGTCGTCGGCGGTGTGCTGGCCTATGCGGTGTGGTTGGGGCTGTGCGGTGTCCGCCCGCGCCATTTCCGCATGCAGAGCTGAGTCTGCTGCCCGGGTGCCACGCAGGTTGGTGCCCCCGGTTCCAGCTGTTTTCTCCCTGGCGGGGCAACGGTGGCTGTCAGCGCCGTGCCCCTTCGCTATAATCGACCACTTTCGGCGGCTTGTGTGATGCACGCATGGACTTGATCAGAGGACTCCACAATCTCGCCCGCCTGCGCAAGCAGGATGGCAGTCGCGGCTGTGTGGCCACCATCGGCAATTTCGATGGCGTGCATCTCGGCCACCAGGCGATTCTGGAGCAACTTCGCGAGCGCGCGGCGGCCTATGGCCTGCCCGCCACGGTGGTGGTGTTCGAGCCGCAGCCGCGTGAGTTCTTCGCGGGTGACAAGGCGCCGCCGCGGCTGACGCGTCTGGCGGACAAGGTGCGTCTGCTGGGCAGCCATGGCGCCGAGCGCGTACTGTGTCTGCCCTTCAATGAGACGCTGCGCTCGCTGTCGGCACGTGAGTTCATCGAGCAGGTGCTGATCGATGGGCTCGGCGTGCGTCATCTGGTGGTCGGTGACGACTTCCGCTTCGGCTGCGATCGCGCCGGAGACTTTGCGTTGCTGGAGCGCATCGGCGCCGCCGAAGGCTTCGCGGTGGAGCATACCCGCACCTTCGAGATCACCGGTGAGCGTGTTTCCAGCACCCGTGTGCGTGAGGTGCTGGCTGCAGGCGACATGGCGCTGGCCGCTCGGCTGCTGGGGCGTGCCCACCACTGGCAGGGACGCGTGGTCGCAGACCGCCAGCTGGGTCGCACGCTGGGCGTGCCGACTGCCAACCTGCCGCTGCCGAATGCGCCACTGGCAGTTTCCGGTGTCTATGCGGTGATGGCCCATCTGGCCGATGGACGTGACTGCCCTGCCGTGGCCAATATCGGCTGGCGCCCGACGGTCGGCACGCCGCGGCCGGTGCTCGAGGTCCATCTGCTGGACTTCGCGGAGGACCTCTACGGCCAGCCGATGCGCGTCAGCTTCTGCGCCTTCCTGCGCGGTGAAAAGCGCTTCGATGGTCTAGAGGCGCTCAAGGCCGCCATCTACGCCGACATCGCCCTGGCGAAGCGCTTCTTCGCGCTGGCCGCGGGCGAGACGCCTGCCGGTGATGAGCAGGCGTTGCTTGATTGCATGACCTCGATGGCTGACCTGCCGCTGGCCAGCCGTCCGCTGAGCGCACTGATGACGGATGCGCCGACGGCACCCTTACACGGCACTGCTGAGGTGTCTGATTCCACAGCTCGGGAAGCTCAGGCTTCCCGCCCCCACGACGGCTGACCCGAAAGGCTATGAGCGACTACAAGCACACTTTGAATCTGCCCGATACCGACTTCCCGATGCGCGGCAATCTCCCCAAGCGTGAGCCGGAGCAACTGGCGCGCTGGAACGAGATTGACCTCTATGCGCGTCTGCGTGAAGCAGGCAAGGGCCGTCCGAGCTTCGTGCTCCACGACGGCCCTCCCTATGCCAACGGCAATATTCACATCGGTCATGCCGTCAACAAGATTCTCAAGGACATCATCGTCAAGTCCAAGACGATGGCGGGCTTCGACGCGCCTTACGTGCCGGGTTGGGACTGTCATGGTCTGCCCATCGAGCACAAGGTCGAGACGACCCACGGCAAGCACCTCGAGTCCGAGAAGGCGCGTCATCTCTGCCGTGAATACGCTGGCGTGCAGGTGGAAGGTCAGAAACACGAGTTCATCCGTCTCGGCATCGTCGGTGACTGGGGCAACCCGTATCGCTCCATGGACTTTGCCAATGAAGCCGGTGAGATCCGTGCCCTGGCCGAGATGGTCAAGGGCGGTTATGTCTTCAAGGGTTTGAAGCCGGTCAACTGGTGCTTCGACTGCGGCTCTGCGCTGGCGGAAGCGGAAGTCGAGTACGCCGACAAGACCTCTGATGCCATCGACGTCGCCTTCGCGGCAGACGACAGTGCGGCACTGGCCAAGGCCTTCGGCCTCGAGTCATTGAGCAAGCCGGCGGCGATCGTGATCTGGACCACCACCCCGTGGACCATCCCGGCCAACCAGGCGCTCAACGTTCACCCGGACTTCGTCTACTCGCTGGTCGACACCGGCGAGCGCCTGCTGGTGCTTGCCGAGGAGCTGGTCGAGGACAGTTTGGCGCGCTTCGGTCTGAGCGGCGAGACGCTGGCGACCGTCAACGGCGCGGCGCTGGAGCTGATCAACTTCCGTCACCCGATCTACGATCGTCTGTCGCCGGTCTACCTGGCCGACTACGTCGAGACCGGTGCCGGTACCGGTATCGTCCACTCCGCGCCGGCCTACGGCGAGGATGACTTCCATACCTGCCGTCGTTACGGCATGAGCTTCGACGAGATCGAGAGCCCGGTGCAGGGCAATGGCGTGTACGTGCCGGACCTGCCGGAATTCGGTGGCCAGTTCATCTGGAAGGCCAACCCGAACATCGTCGCGCGTCTGGAAGAGCTCGGCGCGCTGATGGCGCACGAGAAGATCACCCACAGCTACATGCACTGCTGGCGCCACAAGACGCCGGTCATCTATCGCGCGACGGCCCAGTGGTTCGTCGGCATGGACCTCCCCGGCACCGATGGCGTGACCCTGCGTGACAAGGCGCTGTCCGCCATCGAGGACACCGCCTTCATCCCGGCCTGGGGTCAGGCGCGTCTGAAGAGCATGATCGCCAACCGTCCGGACTGGTGCATCTCGCGTCAGCGCAACTGGGGCGTGCCGATTCCGCTGTTCCTGCATCGCGCGACGGGGGAGCTGCATCCTGACAGCGTGGCGCTGATGGAAGCGGTCGCCGATCGCGTTGCCGAGCACGGCATCGATGCCTGGTGGTCACTCGACAGCCAGGAGCTGCTGGGCGACGAGGCCGAGAACTACGAGAAGGTCACCGACACGCTGGACGTGTGGTTCGACTCCGGGACGACTCATTGGCACGTGCTGCGTGGCTCGCACCCGCATGGTCACGAGCAAGGCCCGCGTGCCGACCTGTACCTGGAAGGCTCCGACCAGCACCGTGGCTGGTTCCACTCGTCACTGCTGACCGGCTGTGCCATCGACGGCCACGCGCCCTACAAGGCGCTACTGACTCACGGTTTTACCGTGGATGCGCAGGGTCGCAAGATGTCCAAGTCCGTCGGCAACGTGGTTGCGCCGCAGCAGGTGATGGACAAGCTGGGTGCCGACATCCTGCGTCTGTGGGTGTCCTCCAATGATTATTCCGGCGAGATGGCCGTCTCGGACGAGATCCTCAAGCGCACCGCCGATGCCTATCGTCGTATCCGCAACACCTCGCGCTTCCTGCTGTCCAACCTGAACGGTTTCGAGCCGGAGCGTGACGCGCTGGCCTTCGATGACATGCTGGCGCTGGACCAGTGGGTCGTCGATCGCGCCGCCCAGCTGCAGGCGCGTGTCGAGCTGGCCTATGAGGAATACCGCTTCCTCGACATCTATCAGCAGGTGCTGACCTTCTGCTCGCGTGAGCTGGGCGGTTTCTACCTGGATGTCATCAAGGACCGCCAGTACACCACGCAGCCTGACTCGCGTGCGCGCCGTAGCTGTCAGACCGCGCTATATCACGTGATCGAGGCGCTGGCACGCTGGATGGCGCCGATCCTCTCCTTCACCGGAGAAGAGATCTACGCCAACATCCCGGGCCCGCGCAAGGACACCATCTTCCTGGAGACGGCCTATACCGGCCTGACCATTCTGGCAGAAGATGCGGCCATGGGGCGCGAGTTCTGGGAGCAGGTGCTGCACGTCAAGCAGGCGGTCAACAAGACGCTGGAAGGCGCGCGCAACGCCGGTCTGGTCAAGAACGGCCTGGCGGCGGAAGTCACACTCTACGTCAACGACGAGCTCAACACGCTGCTGGCAAGACTCGGCGACGAGCTGCGCTTCGTGATGCTGACCAGCGGCGTGACCCTGGCGCCTCTCGAGGCTGCCGGTGAGGCAGAAGAGACCGAAGTGTCCGGCCTCAAGGTGGCGGTCAAGGTCAGCGAGAATGCCAAGTGCGAGCGTTGCTGGCACCACCGTCCGGAAGTCGGCACCCTGCCGGAACATCCGACACTGTGCAGCCGCTGCGTGACCAACCTGCCGGATGGCGAAGGCGAGACGCGTCACTTCGCTTGATCGCTGATGCGACCGCAGCATCGTTCAGCCTCCGCTGAGCGCTGATATCGAACGCCGGGCTCTGGCCCGGCGTTCGTGTCTTGCCGGTCGCAGACTCATTTTACGACAGGAAGGTAACATGACGTCTTCTTCACAAGGCCCCGCGACGGATACCCCCTCGGCCGGCAGTGAGCCGATGCGCTCGCCGCTGCGCTGGCTGTGGCTGTCGCTGGTGATCGTGGTGCTGGACCTGGCCACCAAGTGGCTGGCCAGCAGTTCGCTGGTCTATGGTCAGGCCAACGAAGTGCTGCCGATCTTCAATCTGACGCTGCTCCACAACACCGGCGCGGCGTTCAGTTTTCTGGCCGGCCATGATGGCTGGCAGCGCTGGTTGTTTGCGGGTATTGCGGTGGTGGCAGCCATCGGCCTGAGTATCTGGCTTGCGCGCCTCAAGCGTCACGAGACCTTCACCGCGCTGGGCATCGCGCTGGTGCTGGGGGGCGCGCTTGGCAATCTCTATGATCGTGTCGTGCATGGCTACGTGGTGGACTTCCTGTCCTTCCACTGGGGCAATGCCTTCTTCCCGGCCTTCAACGTGGCGGACGTCGCCATCAGCCTGGGAGCCGTGGCACTGATTCTTGAATCTTTCCGTGGCCGCTCCGAATGAGCGCCACAAGCGAGGTCAGCATGAGCGAGCATCGTATCGCCGATAACATGGAGGTCAGCCTCCATTTCCGTCTGCGTCTGGAAGACGGCACCGAGGTGGACTCCACCTTCGACAAGACACCGGCCACCTTCCAGGTGGGTGACGGCAATCTGCCGCCGGGCTTCGAGCGTTCGATCATGGGCATGGCGGCGGGCGAGACCGGCAGCTTCACGATCACGCCGGAGCATGCCTTCGGTCAGCACAATCCGCAGAACGTCCAGACCGTGGCGCGCAAGAGCTTCGATGAAGAGATCGAGGTCGGCATGGTGATGTCCTTCGCCGAGCCGTCGGGCTCGGAGCTGCCGGGCATCATCCGCGAGATCGATGAGCGTGACGTCCAGGTCGACTTCAATCACCCGCTGGCCGGGCGTACCCTGACCTTCGAGGTCGAGGTGCTGTCAGTCGCCCCCGCGACCACGCACTGAGTCTTCTTTCCAGAGGTGCGCTCCCCCGTGAGTGCACCTCGCCATCAAGCGGAGCCTGTCATGCAGATCAAGCTGGCCAACCCGCGCGGTTTCTGCGCCGGAGTGGATCGCGCCATCGATATCGTCAACGGGGCGCTCGACGTGTTCGGGCCGCCGATCTACGTGCGTCACGAGGTGGTGCACAACCGTTTCGTGGTCGACTCCCTCAAGGAGCGCGGCGCCATCTTCGTCGAGGAACTGCACGAAGTGCCGGATGACGTCATCGTCATCTTCTCGGCGCACGGTGTCTCACGTGCCGTGCAGGAAGAGGCCGAGCGTCGCAACCTCAAGGTCTTCGATGCTACCTGTCCGCTGGTGACCAAGGTGCACATGGAAGTCCTGCGCTATGCGCGCAAGGGGCAGGATTGCGTGTTGATCGGCCATGAGGGTCACCCGGAAGTCGAGGGCACCATGGGCCGCTATGACGCTTCCCAGGGTGGCACCATCCACCTGGTGGAAGACGAGTCCGATGTGGCGCGTCTGGAGGTCAAGGACCCGGAGCAACTGGCCTTCGTCACCCAGACCACATTGTCCATGGATGACACGGCGCGCGTGATCGATGCGCTACGCGAACGCTTCCCGGCGATTCAGGGGCCGCGCAAGGATGACATCTGCTATGCGACCCAGAATCGTCAGGATGCCGTGCGCATGCTGGCGGAAGCCTGCGATGTGGTGCTGGTGGTCGGCAGCCCCAATAGCTCCAACTCCAATCGCCTGCGCGAACTGGCCGAGCGCATGCAGACTCCGGCCTGGTTGATCGATGATGCCGAGCAGATCGAGGCCGCTTGGCTCGAGGGTATCGGCAGTATCGGTATCACCGCAGGGGCCAGTGCGCCCGAAGTGCTGGTGCAGGGTGTGATCGATCGTCTGATGGCGCTGGGAGCCTCGGCACCCGAGGAGCTCGAGGGTCAGGAGGAAAACATTGTCTTCTCCATGCCCAAGGAGCTCAAGGAGCGCTTGATCGCCTCGGATCAGATTCGCGAGCTGTAACGCCTTGTAAGTTTCTGCCAGTGAAGAAGCCGCGACCTCGTCGCGGCTTTTTTGTGCGCGTCCTTCGTGGTTTGCCATTAAATTCAGTATTTTCTTGTATAAGCAATGGCATTCTTGAGCACGATCGTTGATCAACCTGGTGTGTATTGAAAAAAAATGTAATGCCCAGTTACCAAAATGATACATAATGGAGGTATAGTTCGTATTCTGGAGACTTTCCCATGCCACGACTGTTCTCGGTCATCGGTGTCAGCAGTGCAGGTGCACGCCGCAAGCCGAAACCGGGGCGCGGGGCAGCTGGCAGGCGTCGGGCTCAGGGCTTCACCCTGATCGAGATGATGATGGTGGTCGCGATCATCGGCATTCTGGCGGCGGTCGCCATTCCCTCCTATCTGGGTTATGTGGAGCGCAGCTGGCGCTCGCATGCCCAGCAAGCGCTGGGGCAGCAGGCCAGACAGCTGCATGGCTTCTACTCCCAGAATTTCTCCGAGGCCCCCGTGGGGGATGATGACCAGCCGACGGATGGCGTCAGCCGTATAGAGGACAGCGGTGGCAATCTTCGCTACCTGATCACGTATCGCAGTCTGTCTGCCTCGGCCTTCGTCCTGCAGGCGACGCCTCAAGGGGCACAACTCAATGACGACTGCGGCATACTGTGGATGGACCAGGACATGAATACTGGTGCCGAAGGAGGAGGTCGGTGCTGGTGATGGTGGGCCCCTAGAAGGCAGACGCGAGTCCGGCATGGCCGGTCGACCCTTAGCGGCAAGGAGACTTATCTCTCATGCGCCAATCCCGTGGTTTCACCCTGATCGAGCTGGTCGTGACGGTGGCGATCATTGCCATCATCGCGACCTGGGCGGTGCCGGCCTGGCAAGGCCTGGTGCAGCGCTCTCAGGTGGAGTCCGATGTGCGTGCACTGACCCATGCGCTCGGCATGGCGCGCAGCACCGCCACCACGCGCGGTGTGGATGTGAGTGTCTGTCCCTATGCGCCGAGCGTTGCCACCCCCAATCCCACGACCTGCGACGATGATTGGGCGAATGGCTGGGTCGTCTATGTTGGAAGTACTTCCAATTTCACCCTCGACGACCGCCTGTGGATTCATCAGGACAGCAATGCGGTTGCCCAGTCGGGGGGCGCCTCCAGGATCACCTACAACGATCGCGGCACGTTGACTAGTGGCAACAGTACGCTGGTGTTCTGTGCGGCCTCCGATGCGACCTCTGTCGTCGTGGCACCTTCGGGTCGCGTACGCCTTGAATCAGGAGGGGACTGCTCATGACAGCATTGTTGATGACCACATCCCTCAAGAAAGCCCTGCAGCCGAGAGTGCTGAGGAAAACAGTGCTGTCTCGCCTGCAACGACGCCGTTCCGCTCGGCATTCTCAGCGCGGCGTCGGCCTGATCGAGGCGCTGGTCGCGGTCATGCTGCTGGGGGTTTCCCTGCTGGGGCTGGGGTTGTTGCAAGTTCAGACGCTGCAGCATCAGCGCGTCAGCTACAGCAATACCGTGGCACAGCTGCTGTCGCTGGACATGGCCGAGCGTATCCGCGCCAACCTTGAGGCCATCGATCAATATGATGATGCCGACACCACCGATGCGCCGGCGGATGGATGCAGCTCGGACTGCGCGCCCGCAGAGCTGGCAGACCAGGACATCATTGATTGGCGTGACGCTATCATCGGCTCCACGCTGACCAGCGGCGTCGGCAGCGTGGAAGTCGACGAGCGTGTCGTCGGCGGGGCCGGCATCGGCGTTCACGACGTCAGTGTCCAGGTACAGTGGAGTGACCCCATCAGCGGGGGAGTTGACCAGCAGACCTATCGTTTCGAGGTAGAGCCATGAACCGCTGTTCCCCTGCATCGGCCCGCCGACGCTTGGTCCCCGACACTGCCCGTCCGCATGGCTTGAAGCGCCAGGCGGGCGTGGGGCTTGTCGAGCTGATGATCAGCCTGGTGCTGGGGCTGCTGATCACGGCGATGGCGGTGCAGATGTTCTCGACCTCACGCAGCACGGTGAGTACTCAGGAAGCGCTTTCCTATCTGCAGGAGTCAGCCCGCTACGTGTCCTTCCGGCTTCAGCCGCTGATGCGCAATGTGGGCTACGCAGGCTGTGCCAATAGCCGCGATATCACCAATGCCAGCTCGGTGGATGCCTCTCACGATCTCACGGCGCCCTTCGGGGGGCAGCAGCGTACCCAGCGGGGCCTCAGCTATTTCAATCTGACGTTCGTCGCTGCCAGCAAGGACGGCGATGAAACCACGCTGACCAGCAGCATGACGTCGCTGGGTGGTCCACTGTCCGTGCGCAACGGTAGCGAAGCTGCCTTCGTGACCAACGAGTATGCGCTGGTCAGTGATTGCAGCAGCACCGATGTCTTCAGGGTGTCAGGCACCACCCAAGGTAATGTGGAAACCAACGACACCCTGTCACGCTCCTATGGCAGCTCTCAGTCCTCGAATGCCTATCTCTACCCGGTGCAGGCCTGGGAGCTGCGGCTGGATGACCAGGCCAACGATTCTTCGGTGCGTGCACTGTATCTCGATCGTATCGATGCTGCTTTCGCACGGGAAGAACTGGCCTCCGGCGTCGAGGGATTCGATGTCAGTTTCAGCCTGGATACCACTGGCAATGGCAGTGTCGATCGCGTCAAGGTGCCGGCCGCCACGGTGCGCAGCGAAGGCCGTTGGGATGAGGTACGCCGTATCGAGATCGCTCTGACGCTCGAGAGCCTGCCGGGAGTGGTGCCGGGCGGGGATAACGATGGCCGTTTGACGCGAACCTTCAATCTCACGTTCACACCGCGCAATCTGCAACTGAGGGGCAGCTGATGAATACATCGTCTTCAACGTCCAGAGTCTGCACGGTCACTCGGGGGGCAGCACGTCAGCAAGGTATCGCCTTGCTGATCGTGTTGATCATGCTGGTCGTGATCGGACTGCTGGCCGTCACGGGAGTCGAGGACAGTCAGCTGCAGACACGTATGGCCGTCAACAGCCGCAACTTCGAGCAGTCCTATTACAACGCGGAAACCAGTCTGAGCATCGGCGAGCGCGCACTGCAGGAAGGCCTGGAGGATGGTACCTGGAACCTGAACAGTTTCGATGATTCCGCCGGGCTGATGCTGGCGCTGCCCGAGGATGCACCGCCGATCAACCCGCTCTCGGAAGCGGATTGGCAAGCCAACGGCATCCAGACGCTGGACAATGATACCGGTGCGGTCATCGGAGCCTATGTGATCGAGTATCTGGGCAAGGTCGGCGAGCCGCCGCTGAATGCCAGCAACGAAGTGAATGCGGTAGGTACGCGCCTGGATGCCTTCCGTATCAACGCGATGGGCACAGGAGGCGGCAATGGTGCCTCTTGGACAGTAGTGCAAAGCGAGATGGAACTGGGCCCTTACTTCTGAGAGGAGCATGAACATGCGTTATCTGCTAAGTGGTGCCCTATGCCTTGTCGCCTTGCCCTGTCTGGCGGCCCCCGGGGAAATCGCCCGCGCCCCGGTCACGGAAGCGACCGGGGTTCAGCCCAATATCCTGTTCATTCTGGATGATTCGGGCAGCATGGCCTGGGAGGATACGCTCAACAAGGGGGTGGAACACTGGAGCCTCCAGCCGGCTTCCTCACTGATGGGATACACCGGGGTGTATTCCAAGAGCCTAGCCACGGTAAGAAACAATCATGATGCCGATGATCGTATCTTCAGCTATACGGATCTTGGCGGGGCCGTCGGTGCCTGCATGGGTTTCAATGTCATGGCCTACAATCCTGCGCTGACCTACACCCCCTGGGCAGGAGTGGACAAGGCGGGTATCGCCTATCAGAACATGCGCCTGTCGTACGTCCGGGATGACCCCTACGAGCCTACCAGCTGGGCCAGGCTGAACAGCGATGTCTACTATGTGCGCTGGGACGACAATGGCGATGGGGACTATGACTATGGTGAATGCGGGCTCTACCGGGATGGTGCGGGGCGCCTGTATCTGGACGACGATCATGTCGTAGAGGTGGATGACCTGTCCGCGGCTCAGCAAGTCAACTTCGCCAACTGGTTCACCTACTATCGCGACCGCATGCTGGTTGCCAAATCCGCCATGGCCGGTGTGATCAATGCCAATGAGTCCCGGGTCGGGCTACGCACCATCCAGGGTCGCAACAACCGCAACGTCGCGGACATGACGGACTCAGATGAGCGTGATGATCTGATGGAGGAGCTGTTCACCGCCTATCCCTCCGGTGGCACCCCTCTGCGTACCGCGCTCAAGAATGCCGGTGAGTATTACTCCAGCACTGGTCGTTCAGCCCCCATTCTGAGTGCCGATGAAGGCGGCATGTGCCAGCAGAACTATTCCATCCTGATGACTGACGGCTACTGGAATGGTTCAAGCCCCAGTGTCGGAAACGTCGATGGTGGCAGTGGCGACTTCATCAGTGCCAGTCATCGTGACAGCTATTCCAATACGCTTGGCGATGTCGCGATGAAATATTATCGCGAGGACCTGCGGAGTGACTTGATCAACAGCGTGCCTACCATACCGGGAGTGGATGAAAACTTCGCTCAGCACATGGTGACCTACACCGTCGCTTTTGGTGTGGATGGCTCGCTGTCCGAGAACCCTGCTGATCTTGAATCTGCCTTTACCTGGCCGCAGCCTTCCGCCAATGCCAATACCACCATTGATGATCTGCGCCATGCGGCCTGGAACGGACGTGGTGAATATCTCAGCGCCGCCAATCCGCAGGCATTGATTGATGCGCTGAACAATATCGCGCAGTCCATCGCAGGGCGCGCGGCCAGTACCGGTAGCCTGGACATCAGTAGTGGGGGGCAGACCAGCGGCGCATACGTGATTCAGACCATCTATGACCCCGCTGATTGGTCGGGCGATGTCGTGGCACGCAAGATCGGCAGCAATGGCACCTTGAGTCAGACCTCGGAATGGTCCGTCGCGGAGTGGTTACGTGAGGATGCCAGTCGTAGCACAAGCCGCAAGGTGATCACCTACAACCCGGGTATCACCGAGGTGGATGAGAAGGCGTTCTTCTTCAATATCGAGGAGGCCGGATCACTGGAGGCCGAACAGGTACTGGACCTCGTGGGTTTCCTCGATGAAACACTTCTGTCAGACACGTTGTTGGCAACGCTGCGGAGAACCGTCCGGGATGATGACGACGACGACGACGACGATGATGACGACGACGATGATGATGGCATTCTTGGCAGTGTCGGCTCAGTGGTAGGAGGTGTCACCAGTGGCGTGACTCAGCTGACGGGGCGCGTCCTGGACACTACCGGTACCTTCCTGAAGCTGGATGGCGCCAATCTTGGCGTCAGAACGTCGGATCTCGAGAATCTGATCGGCTACCTCAAGGGTGACGATGCCTACGAGGGTACCTTGTTCCGCGAGCGTGACGACAACTATCTCGGGGATATCGTGCATGCCTCGCCGGCGATCGTCGGTCCGCCTTCGGCCAGCTATCGCAATGACATGGAAGTGTCTTCGTACCGCTCTTTCAAGACGCTGTATGAGGACCGCCAGAACATGATCTACATCGGTGCCAATGACGGCATGCTGCACGCCATCGACATGGAGACCGGTGAAGAGAAGTTCGCCTACATGCCGTACGCCGCCTTCAGCATTGAGAACGGGCGTGGTATTCGCCAGCTCGCGGATCAGAATTACGTACACCAGTACTATGTCGATGCCACGCCAGTTGCGCGTGACGTACATGTCCAGTTGGGCGATGAGGATGCGCCCGGTTGGCACTCGGTCCTGCTGGGTGGGCTGGGCGCTGGTGGCAAGGCGGTCTACATGCTGGATATCACCGATCCTGAAGGCTTCGAATCATTGGGTGAATCCGACGGCACCTCGCCGGCCGAGATCGTGCAGTGGGAATTCACGCACGAGGACCTCGGCTATACCTTCAGTGATATTCAGGTAGCGCGTCTGGATGACGGCAAGTGGTATGCCATCTTCGGCAATGGCTACAACGCCGACAGCGATGGACGTGCCAAGTTGTTCATCGTGGACCTGGAAGACCCCGACAACTATGCGCTGCTTGATTCTCAACAGGGCAGCAATGCTGGTGGTTCCTGCACCTCTGCCAGCAGTGACTGCAATGGCATGTCGAGTCCTGAGCTGGCCGACATCGACGCCGATGGCATCACCGACTGGGTCTATGCCGGCGATCTGCATGGCAATGTCTGGGTGTTCGACATGCGCGAGTTCTCGCTGAGCAACATCGGCAGCAGCGAAATATCGCGTCTTTTCCAGTCATGTGCCGTTGCCCTTAACAGCACGTCATCGACCTGCCCGGCAGCTTCCCGTCAGCCCATCACATCGCGGGTAGCCGTGGCACGCAGCGGTGTCTTCAACAGCACCGTCGATACGCCGTACCTGAATGTGTACTGGGGCACCGGGCAATTGCTGACGCTGCAGGATGCGGTCGATACCTCGACGCAATCCTTCTACAGCGTGCTGCATACCGGGTCTTCGACTCGCCGTCATCATGGCCAGCTGGAAAAGCAGAGCTTCTCCAATATCAGCGGCGTGAGTGACGCGCGGACGGTCACGGGGGTAGGCGTCGATTATTCCAATCAGAACAACAATGGTATGCAGTACGGCTGGTATCTGGAGCTACCGGACTCCGGTGAGCGTCTGGTGACCATCCCGGCTGTCCGTGGTGATCTGATTGTCTTCAATACCACCATCCCGGGCTCCAATGGCCCCTGTACTGGCGGTGCCAGTGGTTGGCTGAATGCGCTCAGCTTGCGCAACGGTCTGCAGCCGGTACGCAGTTACAACAATGTGCAGCAGGTCTTTGATTACAACGGTGATGGCGAGGTCAACGCGAGCGACAACGTCAACAATCAGGTCGTACTCTCGATCAAGACAGAAGGCGAGCCCACCTCACCGAAATTCCTGGGTGATACCCAGTATGTCGGTCAGGGTGGCACCAATCAGGTGGTCGAAATGGCCATGGACTTCGGGATCGATGGGCTGGAAGGCCGTAGTGCCTGGTATCAGCTGCGCTAGGAGAGAGACCATGAAGACATCACGACTCAAGCTGACTGGTAGTGGACTGATGCTGGCGGCGGGCTTGCTCTTCACGAGCTGGAGCTCCCAGGCCCTGGCGGAAGATGCCCCGATTCCGCTGGTCATGGAGCAGAGCGTCACCGGCGTCATCGACGAGCGAGAGGGGGATCAGCTACTCGTCGACGACATGGGGTTCGTGCTTCAGCCGGAGAGCCGGATACTCAATCGCGATGGGCGCGAGCTGAAGGCCTTCCACCTCACGCCGGGGCAGGAGGTCGAGGTGCGCTTCGACCCACGTGGTGAGCCGAAGCAGGTCATCGAGATCACGCTACTACGTAGGGGGCGCTGATGATCAGGCGAGCTGGAGGTTCTCGAGCACAAGGCGGCTTCGGTCTGCTGGAGCTCATGATTGCGGTGACCATCATCGGCATTCTGGCGGCGATCGCCTATCCCAGCTATCAGGACCAGGTGGAGCGTTCACGTCGTACCGATGCCACCACCGCCTTGCTGGCGCTTGCCCAGACCCAGGAGCGCATCATGGCAACCTGCGGTGAATACGCGACGGCCAGCGTGACAGCGGCGACCAGCTGTGGAGATGCGCTCGGCGGCGGTGGTGGCGGTATCGGATTGGGTCAGGCAGATGCGGTCAGTGAGGAAGGTTTCTACAATCTCGCCGTCGCAGGGGATGCAGACAGCTATACCCTGACTGCCACTGCTACCGGCAGTCAGGCCAATGATGAGGACTGCGCCACCTTTACGCTCACGGAGTTGGGAGTGAAGGGCGCGGCAGTTCTCGCCGACTCGGAAGGCACTGACAGTAGTGATTGCTGGTAAGCACTGATAATCGATATTGCATGCCAAGCCCCAAAGCCCCGATCTTCGATGATCGGGGCTTTTTTTGACCATGTGATGGTATTTCAGGGCACGCACTCTTGAGTGCATGCCCCCTGATCTTGTTGTTAAGTATCGGCTGAGTGAGAATGCGCAACTGCTTAACTGCGAATGTTTGCATTTTAGTCATCTTTCGGATCATTCCAATGGAAGAGTCAACGAAGCAACACCTCTCGGCTGCTGCCGGACTTTCTGGCAAGTGGGGCCGTGCGATGCATGGCTTTACCCTTGTCGAGCTGATGGTCACCATTGCGGTATTGGCCATCATCTCGACCGTCGCTGTGCCTGCCTGGCAGGGATTCATTACCCGTCAGGAGGTTGCAAGCACGACCGAGACACTCACCACTGCTCTCAACTATGCGCGGAGCACCGCCGTGACTCGAGGGCGCCAGGTTTCCGTGTGTCCGCTCAGTGGTGATGGTAGTCGCTGTGAAGATACGACTGCGTGGAACAATGGCTGGGCAGTGGTACTGGGGAGCCCCGCAGATGCAATGAGCAACTTCAACTCCGACAAGGTTGAGGTTCTGCGCGAACATGCCGGCAGTGCTTCAGTGCAGATCGCTAGCAAAAACATTTCCTTTGATAGCCAGGGCGCGGTGAACAGCACAACACGTCTTCTGATATGCGGCCATGCAGCATCACAAGCTCATCGTCAGCTGGGGTTGTCTATCATCGGCCGCCTGGTGCCAGAGGCGTATGGCGCCGGAGGAATGAGCTGTGGATAAGGCATGCTGTCCAGTACGGCCCAACGAGCAAGGAACCAGCCTGATCGAGGCATTGATTGCCGTGCTGTTGATGGGGCTTGCATTGCTCGGGTTTGCATTGATGCAGATGGAAACGTTGCAGGCGAATAATGAAAGCTTTTCGCGTACTGAAGCGCGCATCCTGCTTGTTGGCATGGCTGAGCGTATTCAAGCAAATCCCGAAGGTCGGTATTCGGGGAGCAGTACGGAAACGGCGACTGAGCAGAAGGCCTTGACCGATGATGATGCTCTGGCAGCCCACGATGTCTGGGCTTGGCAACAAAGGCTTTCCACTAGCCGTTTACCTGAGTCCATAGGCACTATCACTGAACGTGGCGGCCAACTTGATCTCTCCCTTTCCTGGCAAGCGGCAGCCGACAAGGGGAGTGCCGGAGGTGGGGATAGCCAAACACTCACTGAGACACTTCAGATCCGGGTTACCCCATGAAGCCATCATTCGGTCACCATCAGTTCCGACAGCGAAGTCCCCGACGCCAGCAAGGCATTGGCCTGGTCGAGTTGATGCTAGGGTTGGTGCTGGGACTATTCATCACTGGTATGGCGCTTCAGTACTTCTTGACCACACGCGCTACCGCGACGACCCAAGAAGCACTGTCCTATCTTCAGGAAAGTGCTCGTCATGTTTCACATCGCCTGCAGCCAGTCATGCGTAACATTGGCTTCTCGGGGTGTACGCCCTGGTCGAGTGTCAGTGACAACACGGGAACTCACGCTCAGCCACTGGCCGTTGAGTCGGTGACTGAGGACGGGATGAGCTATGATCGCCTTGCCATGCAGATTCCCGCCTTGGCTCTGGCCAGTGACGGTCAACGTGGTTGGCAGTTGTCTTCTTCGGCAGCCCAGGGAGATCGCTCCCTTGACGTGAAGAACTTCAGTGGCGATCAGCTGGCGCCGGGCAGTTATGTCATGATCAGTGATTGCGAAAGTGGTGACATTGACACTATCAGTAGTCGTGAGGATGGCAAATTGTCGTTATCGAGTGGCTTGCAACACGGCTATGGGGGCAATCAACAAACCCGTCCTTTTGTCTACCCTTTCGAGCGTTGGTATCTGGTAATGCTTGCCTCGACCGGCAGCGACCCGCAACGGCTCTGCCTGAGTTCGGACAATGCATCAGGTGATGGTCCCGCAGCTGGATGTGCAGAGGAGCTGGCCAGTTACGTGAATGGGATACAACTTCGTTTTGACCTTGCCGTAGGCAGCGGCTATGCCGTTGACCAGACGGCCAGCGAAGTCGCCGGCCGTTGGGATCAAGTTCGGCGTATCCACCTTGATCTGGTGCTCAGCACTCCGCCTTCACTTCAGATTGAAGGCGAAGCTGGTGGCACCATGCGACGTACCTTCTCCATGACGTTCAGCCCACGGAACCTTGGCTTATGAGTCCTCGTTATGCTTCGGCCCACCAGCAAGGTGGTATGGTGCTGCTGATGGTCCTGGTCATGCTGGTAGTCGTGGGCATGATGGCTGTGTCGGGCAGTGAAAATACTCAGTTGCAAACCCGTATGACGGTCAATGTGCAGCAATATGACACCGCTTATGCACGGGCTGAAGGATTGTTGAAAGAGGCTGAGGAACAGCTGGAAAGTGGTGGCATTTCACTGGGCGAATTTTCGACAGGAGAGAGCAACGGACTCTACGACCTGACGGTATCGGGTGTTGATGCGCCGAGTGATCTGCTGGCTCCAGATGACTGGGCCGGTATCGGTCATTTGACGGATGACGAGAACGGGAATTACATCATCGAGTACCTGGGCAGCACGGTTCAGGGCATTCTCAATGCCGATAATATGAACAATGCCTTGCCTGAAAATGGATATCGCATTACTGCAGCAGGTTGGAGCGGTAGTGATCGCCAGGCTCTGGCAGTCGTGCAGAGCGAAATCGTACTGGCACAGTAAGGATGCTTTATATGGACTCTCGTTCCCTTCGTTATTGTCTGTTGCCTGTATATGGACTGGTGCTTTTCACCACAGCCAATGACACGGCTTCCGCGGATGATGCGCGCATTCTCTCTCAGCTTCCGATTACCCAGAATGTGGGCGTGACTCCCAATGTCTTATTGTTATTGGACGATTCTGGCTCGATGTCTTTTGAAGATACCTTCGAGGGAGGGGAGTCAGGAGTAGGCTATACCAAATTATATGGTACAAGGCCAGAAGGATTATGTGGGCGTACACGTTGTAAAAGATATGTCTCATATGGACAGTATGAGTATTACTATAGTTACAGTCGGTATGGGTACCTGAATGTCGAGAAGCTTTCGGGAAAATATTTTTGCTCTTCGAAAAACTCACAGGCTTATAATCCAAATATGGTGTATGAGCCTTGGAAGTTGACATCGGAGGGTGAAAGAGCACCTCAGATTAACCCGAAAAGGGCATTGATTGATTATGCAAAGGGTAACATCTCTAGCAATCGCGTTGACTTGACAGATGTCAAGCGAGGCTTCACTTATTATTCGGGTAGCGACTGCAGTGTGGCAAACCGCGTGGCGAATCTGACACCTTCGCAGCAGAATAATTATGCCAATTGGTTTACTTATTATCGTGATCGTTTGAGTGTGGGTAAAGCTGCCAGCTTGGAACTGTTGACAGGAACACAATATCGTACTGGTTTCGTGACGATAAACCCTGATGCTAGTACAGCTCAGCAGGTGGCTGTTGATGACATCGTTACCAGGCTTCTGAATACGGTCGGTGGTCTGCTGAATTCGCTTCTGGGCGGAGTTTCAGTCAATACCAATTCGCACTTTGACAAGATACGTGATGCCATTGCTACCAGTGTAATTAGCAGTGTCAATAGTTACCGCGGCACACCATTACGTGAAGCACTTTACCGTGCTGGTGAATATTATAGCGGTAATGCTTCACCTATCTTGAGTGCTGATTTGGGCGGTATGTGTCAGCAAAATTTCACTATCCTGGTTACGGATGGCTTCTGGAATCGCGAGAGTACCAGTGGCGATCGTACTCGTGTTGAGTCGATCGGAGATGCAAATAATGATGGGCGACGTTGGTATTACTCCAATGGTGGATATGGAGGCAAAACGACATTAGCGGATGTTGCCTATTACTACGCGAATAAGGACCTCAAGGAATCATTGGGTAGTGGTAGTTATGAAAACCAGGTGATGACGACCTATACCGTCGCATTTGGTGTCGAAGCTGATGATGACAGGTGGAATACTCGACTGAATAGCGACATACCTGGATATGTGCAGGAATCGACTTCCAGCACCATCGATGACCTCAAGCAAGCTGCGGAAGATGGAGGTGGCCTCTACTTCAATGCTGCAGATCCTGCGGCGCTGGTTGATGCGCTGGCAGCCATATCACGAGATATCGTGGCGCGTGGTGAGAGTGTCAGCGGTGTGGCGACCAATCTGAGTACCGCGCAGGTGGAAGCTGGTGGCATGGTGCTTCAGGCCAGTTATTCGCCGGCCAGCTGGTCGGGTGAAGTCACGGCGGTATCGGCCGTGTCTCAGGGAGGTTCCGATGCCGAGGTAGTGGATAGCGGAACATTCGAGGCAAATCAGGAGGCCCCTGGATGGAATGCATCGGACAGGCTGACGGCCAATCTCAATAAGTCAGGAATCGCCAGCCGCAAGGTCTATACCGCGGGTAACGGTTCCACAGTCGTGTTTTCAGCGGACAACCTCACCAGTGCTCAGCAGAAGGATCTGGAGCGTTATGCGCCCGATGATCTGAGCAAAAGTGAGGGACGCGAGGCGGTGGTCGCCTGGCTCAAAGGGAGTCGCGCACTCGAGGGCAAGGGCCTGCGTGCCCGTCAGAGTAGTGTGCTGGGAGATATCATTGGATCTTCGCCCGTCGTTGTGACTCGCGATGGCAGAAATGATCAGGGCAGTGTCTTTGTGGGAGCCAATGACGGCATGTTGCATGCCTTTGATCTCGAATCTGGTGATGAGCAGTTCGCGTATATTCCTGAGCTGTTGTTCAGCCAGGAAGATGGAGAAGGACTCGGTTATCTGGCAAGTACCGGTTACCAGCATCGTTATTATGTTGATGCCGTACCGCGTGTGACGACCCTGTCCGAGGGTAATACCTGGCTAGCCTCCGGGTTGGGTGGTGGTGGCCGTGGGGTCTTCGTGCTCAATGTCACCGATGTCGTCAAGGGGCGTGAGGTCTCTGCCGCTGGTCTGGCTGGTTGGGAGCTGGGGCCTGACGTTGCCGGCAGCGGCTTGAAGGACAAGGATATCGGCCATGTGTATGGTGATGTGCATATCGGAAAGCTCAACAATGGTCAGCAGGCGTTATTGGTGCCCAATGGCTTGAAGCCTGACAACGATCTGGCTCCAGCCACACTTTTCCTGCGTGACCTGAAGAGTGGCATGGGTATCGCCAAGCTTGCTGGAGGCACTGCTGCTGGAGAGTTGACCAGTATTCAGGTGGCGGATATCGACAGTAACGGGACGATTGATTTCGCTTACGGCGGCGATATGAATGGGCGGTTATGGAAGTTCAATCTCAGTGAGAAAGACCCTTCCAAATGGAAGGCTAGCCTGCTTTTCACAGCGAAGTGTGATGCAAGTGCTGGTGGGAGTTGTGCTGACGGAAGTGTCCAGCCGATCACGGTCAAGCCGACATTGAGTCGACTTTCAGGCGCAACGTATACCATGGACAAACCCAATCTGTTGATTTCATTCGGGACGGGCGAGCAGCTCTACACCCCGATTGATGATGACGTGGCCAGCCAGCAGAGTCTGTATACCGTACTGGATGATGGCAAGCATCTCGGTCTGGGACGTGAACAGCTTGAGCGGCGAGCGTTCACTGGGCTGGAATATCATGAGGGTGAGATTATCGGGCGCACGTTGAATGGGAAGCGCTTCGACTATGGGCAGCAACTGGTTGACGAGGATTCCCGCTATGGCTGGTATCTGGATCTCATCGATGATGGCGAGGAGGTCGTCCAGCCTGCCAGTCTGCTGGGAAATCTGCTGGTCGTCGCAACACGCACTGACGGGGGCGGCAGTAACTTCTGTGAAGCCAATAGCAGTGGTTGGTTGATCGCGGTAGATTCTCAGACAGGCTTGCCCTCCTATGACAGTGGCAACTCAAGTTATGTGCCGGTCTTTGATCTCAATGAGGATGGTGTCTTCGATTCAGGCGATATTCCGCTTGCCACTTCGCAGGACGGCACCGCTGCAGATGAGGTTTTCATCAGCATCAAGCTGTCAGGTGAACCTGGCGGCCTGGCCAGCATCGGCAATCATGTCTTTGTCGCTACAGGGGCCAGTGGCAACGCCTCCGGTACGGTTACTCCGTTTGAACTCAATGTACAGACATCTGCGACCTCTGGCCGTGTCTCCTGGTACCAGCTGCGCTGAGGCCTCGGTAAAGCGTGTGCTTTTATTGCTTATGTCAGCCACCGCAACTTGCCGCGGTGGCTGTTTCACGACAGGACATGCTCATGATTGAACATGCCATTGCGGCACGTATAGACAGTCAGTCAAGTTCGTATAGAAGAGGGCGAGGCTTCAGCCTGATCGAGTTGATGATAGTGGTTGCCATCGTCGGCATTCTGGCTGCCATCGCGTATCCCAGTTACCAGAATCATGTTCTACGTACCCACCGCGAGGACGCTCATGTCGCGCTGGTGTCGCTGGCACAGGCGCAGGAGCGCTACATGGCGCGCTGTGGTGAATACTCATCCAGTATCGGGGGTGACGCGAGCTGTGATGATGACGGTTTGGGGCGTGCGACCACGTCGCCTGATGGCTTTTACACATTGAGTCTTGATGGCAATGCAACTGCTTTTACTGTCAAGGCGACGGCGACAGGTGTCCAAGCTCGCGATACTGAGTGCAAGTCCTTGAGCTTGAGTAGTACCGGGCGCCGTACGGCTGAAGGCGACGGCGACTGCTGGTAGCCGTGAATCGCTCGGCTGTGGCCAATGCTGGAGACTCGGCGCAATGCTGGATTGCCTGCGGCTCGCTTGCACCGCCTTGCGGGCGGCGTATTCTTGACCCCTTTCCCGGGCTGATGGCAGGAGCGAACAGGCGTGAATGACTTTGTGGTGGTAGGCGGTGGCGTGATCGGCATGCTGACTGCGCTGGAGCTGGCGGATGGCGGTGCCGAGGTTACGCTGGTCGAGCGAGGCCAGTGTGGGCGTGAGGCGTCATGGGCGGGCGGCGGTATCGTCTCGCCGTTGTATCCGTGGCGTTATCGCGCGCCCATCTCACGCCTGTCTGCCTGGTCGGAAGGCTTCTATCCCACGTTGGCCGAGCGCCTGATCGAGACCACCGGCATCGACCCCGAATATCGCCAGCAGGGTCTGCTGTATCTGAATGTCGAGGATGCCGAGCAGGCACTGGCCTGGTCCCGGGAATATGCCAAGCCGCTGACGCGCGTGGACGCCGACTTCGTCTATGACAAGGCTCCGGCGGTCGCGTCCGGTTGCGAATCGGCGCTGTGGATGCCGACGCTGGGCAGCATCCGCAATCCGCGTCTGGGCAAGTCACTGCGCGCCGCGCTCGACGCTCACCCGCGCGTGCGCCTGCTGGAGAATGTCGCGGTGCAGGGCATTCTGCTGCAGGACGACACTGCCATCGGCGTACAGACCGCCAATTCGGTGCTGTCTGCTGGCCAGGTCGTGGTCTGCGGTGGTGCCTGGAGTCGAGAGATTCTGAGTGAGGCGGGGCTTGCGCTGCCGGTGCGGCCGGTACGAGGCCAGATGGTACTGTTCAAGGCGCCCAAGGGGCTGGTGGAGCGCGTAGTGCTCAAGAATGGGCGCTATGTGATACCGCGGGGCGATGGCCGTATCGTGGCCGGCTCGACGTTGGAGGAGGTCGGTTTCGACAAGGCGACCACCCTTGAGGCGCGCGAGTCACTGATCAAGAGCGCCTGCGAGATCATCCCCGAGTTGGCGCAGTGTGAGGTCGAGCACCACTGGGCGGGACTGCGCCCCGGTTCGCCGACCGGCACGCCCTTCATCGGTGCCGTGCCTGAACGCCGCCACCTGCACGTCAATGCCGGCCATTACCGCAACGGGCTGGTACTGGCGCCGGCCTCGACCCGGCTGATGGCGGATCAACTGCTCGGGCGTACACCGATCATCGACCCAGCCCCCTATCAGCCCGAGGCCCTGCTGACCGAGATCGCTGCTCTGGATACATCATCAGATGCCGTCGAGACCCGCTGGGCCTGAGGGATTGTGTGTTGTCGTTCGCCAGCGAGCATCTCGTCTCGGTGGCGAATCATTTGCGCGGTCCTTCGTCGAGGAAATGTTGCTGGTGTTCCTGGCAGCAGAAATGCAGCGCCTCATGGCGGATGGCGTCATTTTCCGGCAGATGCAGATCGCAGTAGGCGCAGCGCACCATGTTCTGCGCCTCGCGCTCGGCAGGTTGGCCGTCATTGTGGCTGTCCTGGCTCAGCTTCCATTGGCGATACATGCGGTAAAGGCGCAGGCCGGCCCAGAACAGGGCGACGAAAACCAGCAGACGGATGATCAACAGGCTCATTCCTATATGACTCCCAGATGAGGCGGCGCGCGTGGCTTTTGCCAGCGGCGCGACCTTGCGGGACAATGGCGGCCAACATGATGACAGGTGGGCCGGTGCACGGCTCAGTGATCTGAGCCAGATGTCTGGCCACAGTGTACTGGCCCCTTATCGAACCGCCAATCGAGAGATCCTTACCGCATGCAAGATCTGACTCTGGTGATGGCCCAGCTCGACCCGCTGGTCGGTGATATTCCCGGCAACACTGCGCGTGCCATCGAATCGGTGCGTGAAGCGAGTCTTGAGCACAAGGCTGATGTCGTAGTGCTGCCCGAGTTGTGTCTGACCGGCTACCCGCCGGAAGACCTGCTGCTGCGCGAGTCCATGGAATCCCGCCTCGAGGAGGCGCGCGCCCAGATGGCGAAGAAGGTCACACCGGGCGTGATGGTCATCGTCGGTTACCCCGGCATGCGTGACGGCAAGCGCTACAACCTGGCCGGCGTGCTCAAGGATGGTGAGTGGATCGCCGAGTATGCCAAGCAGGCCTTGCCCAACTATCAGGTCTTCGATGAGCAGCGCTACTTCACGCCGGGCACCGAGCCGTGTGTGGTCGAGTGTCGCGGCGCCCGTCTGGGCATCGTCATCTGCGAAGACCTGTGGGACGGTACGCCGGTCCGTCAGGCGCGCGATGCCGGTGCCGAGATTCTCGTCAGCCTCAACGCCTCGCCCTATCACCTGGAGAAGCCGGCCGAGCGCAATCAGCTGTTCGCCGAGCGGGCCGCCGAGGTCAATTGCCCGCTGGTCTATGTCAATCAGATCGGCGGTCAGGATGAGCTGGTCTTCGATGGGGGCTCTGCTGCCATCGATGCCGACGGCAAGACCTGCGTGCAGGCGCCGTGGTGGGATGTCGGCCTGATGCCGGTGCAGTTCCTCAAGGAGGAAGGTGGCAGCTGGGCGCCGCAGAGCGGCGAGATCGCCGAGCTGCTGTCGCCGGAGGAGTCACTCTACTGTGCACTGGTCACCGGGCTGCGTGACTACGTCAACAAGAGTGGCTTCAAGGGGGTGGTGCTGGGGCTTTCCGGGGGCATCGATTCCGGCCTGTCGCTGGCCATCGCCGTCGATGCGCTGGGCGCGGACCGCGTGCACGCCGTGATGATGCCGTATCACTACACCGCGGACATCTCCAAGGAAGACGCCGCCGAGCAGGCCAGGCTGCTGGGCGTGAATTATGAGGTGATGCCCATCGCACCGATGGTCGAGGCCTTCACCGAGACCCTGGCGGAGAGCTTCGCTGGCAGCGAGCGCGACACCACCGAGGAGAATCTGCAATCGCGGTGCCGTGGCGTGCTGTTGATGGCCATCTCCAACAAGAAGGGCCTGATGGTGCTGACCACCGGCAACAAGAGCGAGATGGCGGTGGGTTACGCCACGCTCTACGGCGATATGGTCGGCGGCTACAACGCGCTCAAGGATGTCTACAAGAGCTGGGTGTTCCGTCTCGCCAACTGGCGCAACACCATGGGCCCGGCGATTCCGGAGCGCGTCATCACGCGCCCGCCGTCCGCCGAGCTCGCCGAAGACCAGCTCGACAGCGATTCGCTGCCGGACTACGACACCCTGGATGCGATTCTCACCCACTACATCGAGGGTGACATGAGCGCCGAGGCGATCATCCGCTCTGGCTTCGAGGAAGAGGATGTCTATCGCGTGGTGCGTCTGGTCGACCGTACCGAGTACAAGCGTCGTCAGGCGCCGGTGGGTGTGCGTGTCACGCCGCGCGGCTTCGGGCGGGACCGCCGCTACCCGATCGTCAATGGCTGGGTGGCCGGCGATTGAGGCAACTCATGTCCGGTATCAGGGATTGCGGATTCTTTGCGCAAGACGCTGAAATCGCCTGAATTCGACGATTCTGGCCATGCTGGCAGCACGAAAAAGCCCGTGATCATCGATCACGGGCTTTTCGATGGTGGCGCCAGCTAGTCGTCAGACCGTCAGGTCGTCAGCCTTCACGTAACGCGGCTCGAAGGTACGGCCATCCAGACGTTCATTGTCCGGATCATTCTGGATTAGCACCTTGAGCGTCTCGCTGGCACGGTCACGCAGACCGAGGCCCAGATAGCCCTCGACCATCACGGCCAGCGCATCGCGGGTGGCAGGAGTGTTAGGGTAGTGCTCAATGACCCACTCGCCACGCTTCACGGCAGCCAGATAGGCCTGCTTGCGCAGGTAGAAATCGGCTGTCTGCAGCTCGCCGCGTGCCAGTACATTGCGCAGATAGATGATGCGCTGACGGGAATCTGCCGCGTAGGTGCTGTTGGGGAAGCGACGTACCAGCTCACCGAAGTCGACGTAGGCATCGCGTGTCGCGCCCAGGTCACGCTTGGAAATATCGATCAGATCTAGGGATTCAAGGCTGAAGCGGCCCGCGCTGTACGCTGCCAGTCCACGCATGTAGTAGGCATAATCGACCTGCGGGTGATCGGGGTGCAGGCGAATGAAACGGCTGGCCGCGGCGCGTGCCGCCTCCCAGTTGTCGACCTGGTAATAGGCGTAGATCAGCTCCAGCTGCGACTGTTCGGCGTAGCTGCCGAACGGGAAGCGAGTATCCAGGGCTTCAAGTTGTTGCACAGCGGAGTTGAAGCGGCTGGTATCCAGAGAAACCTGGGCCTGACGATACAGGTCCTGCTCCTGAAGATCCGGTGCCGGCTCGTTGGACGCACAGCCAGCCAGCAAGGTGCTGGCCAGGGCGAGGGCAGTCAAGGGAAGGGCGCGCATCGGTTTCCTCATCTCGGGCAATCCATGGCGGGCATGCTAGAATCCGCCGATCCGCACTCACTATAAAGCAAAGGCCCTTTCGTGCGAAACGGCCTCAGAGAGCAATATGGCAGACACCATCAACCGCGAAGAGCGGATCCCGGAGGCGATGATCGGCATGCGCCTTGATCAGGCCTGCGCCGAGATCTTCTCCGACTATTCCCGCGAGCGTCTCAAGCACTGGATCAAGACCGGTGCGCTGACCCTCGACGGTGCCGCCGTCAAACCCCGCGAGAAGGTCTATGGCGGTGAACGTCTGGCCCTGACCGCCGAGCTTGAAGAGGAAGTCAGCCACGAGCCGGAAGATATCGAGCTCGAGATCGTCTATGAAGACGACGACGTGCTGGTCATCAACAAGGAACACGGCATGGTCGTGCACCCGGGCGCGGGTAACCACGATGGCACGCTGCTCAACGCCATCCTGCATCATTGCCCGGGCAATTCCATGATGCCGCGTGCCGGTATCGTGCACCGTCTCGACAAGGACACCAGCGGACTGATGGTGGTGGCCAAGTCATTGACCGCCCAGGCGGACCTGGTCGAGCAGCTGCAGGCCCGTACCGTATCGCGGGAGTATGATGCCGTCGTCACGGGCGTGCTGACCTCCGGTGCCACCGTGGATGCGCCCATCGGGCGTCACCCCAAGGACCGCAAGCGTCAGGCCGTCACTCACAGTGGCAAGCCGGCGGTCACCCACTTCCGCGTGGTGGAGCGTTTCCGAGGCCACACCCATATCCGCTGCAAGCTGGAAACCGGGCGTACCCACCAGATTCGCGTGCACATGGCGCACCAGCGCTATCCGCTGGTTGGAGACCCGGTCTACGGCGGGCGTCTGAAGCTGCCGCCGGGGGCCAGTGACCCGCTCAAGGAGCTGCTGCGCCAGTTCCCGCGTCAGGCACTGCATGCCCGCCGTCTCGCCTTCATCCACCCGATCACGGGCAAGGAAGTCGAATTCCGCGCCGAGATGCCGGGCGACATGCTCGTGTTGATCGACTATCTCAAGGAAGACATCGCTCGCTGAGGCGGCAGGCTCGCGCGACACGCCGCACAAGGAGAGGTTATGCACGACGAGAGTCTACGCCCGACCCTGATACTGCCGGACTGGCCCGCGCCGAGCCCGGTGCAGGCCTTCGTGACCACGCGTGAGAGCGGCCCCAGCCAGGGGCCGTATGCCGGCTTCAATCCGGCGCTGCACGTCGGCGATGACCCGGCGATGGTAGCGCAGGTGCGTGAGCTGCTTGCGGCGGAGGTCGATGACGGCCGTCCGCTGGCGTGGCTGGATCAGGTGCACGGCACTCAGGTGGTGGATGCCTTCGATGTCTGCCACGCCGAGGGCCGGCCGGATGCCCCGCCACGGGCGGATGCCTGCATCAGTACCGGCACCGGGCAGGCCTGTGTGGTGATGACGGCGGACTGCCTGCCGGTGCTGTTCTGTGATCGGCAGGGTACGCGTGTCGGCGTGGCGCATGCGGGCTGGCGCGGGCTGGTCGAAGGCGTGCTGGAAGCTACCATCGAGCGTCTCGGCGATGACCCCGGCGAGCTGATGGCCTGGCTGGGCCCGGCGATCTCCAATGCGCAGTTCGAGGTCGGCCCCGAGGTGCGTGACGCATTCATCGCGGACCTGCCTGAGGCCGATGATGCCTTCGAGGCCAGTCCCTACCGGCTTGGTCATTACATGTGCGACCTCTACAAGCTGGCACGTCTGCGTCTCGAGCGTGCCGGAGTCGGTCATGTCAGTGGCGGCCACTTCTGCACCGCCTCGGAGTCGCGTTTCTACTCCCATCGTCGTGATGATGGCGTGACCGGGCGCCTCGCCACGGTGATCTGGCTGCGCTGAGGCGCTGAGCAGAAATCACTGTCCAGGGCTTTGGTCTGCGCATTCCACAAGCTCGACATTCAGTACCCACAAATGCCCCGTTGACCTGATGTTCCAGGTCGGCGGGGCGTTTCTGTGTGGCAAAGGTGATGGCCGGCGGGGCGGGAAACTGACCTGGATCAGGCAAATGGCACAACATGCTGCAGTGCGGCGAATCCTGCCTTGAAAGCCGTGCACCAGTCCCCATCTTGAGAGTCAGATACGAAAAGTTACAGGCGAAGCTCCTGAGAAAAGGAGTACCGCCATGACTCTCAGGAGACAGCACCATGCGCATCGACAAACTCACCAGCAAGCTGCAGAACGCTCTGGCGGATGCCCAGTCGCTCGCCGTCGGGCGAGGCCACAATGAAATTCACCCACAGCATCTGCTGCTGGCGCTGCTGGAGGACCGTGATGGCGGTCTCAAGGCACTGGTCAACAAGGCGGGCGGCGATGCCACCAGTCTGATGAGTGGTCTCAAGCGCCAGCTGGATGACCTGCCGACCGTGTCCCAGTTCGACGGCAATGTCGCGCCCTCGCAGGCCCTCGGCAAGCTTCTGAATCTGGCCGATCGTGAAGCGCAGAAGCGCGGCGATCAATTCATCGCCTCCGAGCTCGCGCTGCTGGCCGCGCTGGAGCTGGGCGGTGATCTCGGCAAGCTGTTCACCTCCTCGGGCATCAAGAAGCCCGCCCTGACCTCCGCCATCGATGCACTGCGCGGTGGCGAAGCCGTGGGCGATGCCGATGCCGAGAACAATCGCGAGGCGCTCAACAAGTACACCCTGGATCTCACCGAGCGCGCGCGGGATGGCAAGCTCGACCCGGTGATCGGGCGTGACGAGGAAATTCGGCGCACGATCCAGGTGCTGCAGCGTCGCACCAAGAACAACCCGGTGTTGATCGGTGAACCTGGTGTCGGCAAGACCGCCATCGTCGAGGGGCTGGCCAGCCGTATCGTCAATGGTGAGGTGCCGGAAGGTCTCAAGAACAAGCGCGTGCTGTCTCTCGACATGGGCTCGTTGCTGGCGGGGGCCAAGTTCCGCGGTGAATTCGAGGAGCGCCTCAAGTCGGTGCTGAAGGAGCTGGCGCAGGAAGAAGGCCAGGTCATCCTGTTCATCGACGAGCTGCACACCATGGTCGGCGCGGGCAAGGCCGAAGGCGCGATGGACGCCGGCAACATGCTCAAGCCGGCGCTGGCGCGTGGCGAGCTGCACTGTGTCGGTGCCACCACGCTTGACGAGTATCGCCAGTACATCGAGAAGGACGCCGCACTCGAGCGCCGCTTCCAGAAGGTGCAGGTCGACCAGCCCAGCGAGGAAGACACCATCGCCATCCTGCGTGGCCTGAAGGAGCGCTACGAGGTACACCACGGGGTCGACATCACCGACAGTGCCATCATCGCCGCTGCACGGCTGTCCTCGCGTTACATCACGGACCGCCAGCTGCCGGACAAGGCGATCGACCTGATCGACGAGGCCGCGTCACGCATCCGCATGGAGCTGGATTCCAAGCCTGAGGAGATGGACCGCCTCGATCGCCGCCTGATCCAGCTCAAGATGGAGCGGGAAGCGCTCAAGAAGGAGACTGATGAGGCGGCGCTCAAGCGCCTCGGCGCGCTTGAGGACCAGATATCGGAGCTGGAGCGCGAATACGCCGACCTCGATGAAGTCTGGAAGGCCGAGAAGTCCAGCATCCAGGGCGCGGCCCAGTTCAAGGCGGAGCTGGAACAGGCGCGTATCGATCTGGAGCAGGCACGCCGCGCCGGTGACCTCAGCTGTATGTCGGAGCTGCAGTACGGCGTGATTCCGGGGCTCGAGAAGCAGATCAGCGAAGCCGGCGAAGGTGAGGCGGATACCTCTGCCCACGTGCTGCTGCGCTCCAATGTCACCGAGGAGGAGATTGCCGAGGTCGTCTCGCGCTGGACCGGCATTCCGGTCGCCAAGATGCTCGAAGGCGAGCGTGACAAGCTGCTGCGCATGGAAGAGGCGCTGCACGAGAAAGTGATCGGTCAGGACGAGGCGGTGATCGCGGTGTCCAATGCGGTACGTCGCTCACGCGCGGGGCTGTCGGATCCGAATCGTCCCAACGGCTCCTTCCTGTTCCTTGGTCCGACCGGCGTCGGCAAGACGGAGCTCTGCAAGTCACTGGCCAGCTTCCTGTTCGACACCGAAGAGGCGATGGTGCGCATCGACATGTCCGAGTTCATGGAGAAGCACTCCGTGGCCCGCTTGATCGGCGCGCCTCCCGGCTATGTCGGCTATGAAGAGGGCGGCTATCTGACCGAGGCCGTGCGCCGCAAGCCATACTCCGTGCTGCTGCTCGACGAGGTCGAGAAGGCACACCCGGATGTCTTCAACATCCTGCTGCAGGTGCTGGAAGATGGCCGTCTGACCGATGGCCAGGGGCGTACCGTCGATTTCCGCAACACCGTGATCGTGATGACCTCCAACCTGGGCTCGGAAATGATCCAGCGCATGAGCGGCCTCAATGGCGAGCTGGCGGAAGACGATGGCAGTACGGAAAGTGCCGACGAGCGTGCCGAGCGCAAGGCGGCCTTCCAGTACGACGACATGAAGACGGCGGTGATGGAAGTCGTCGGCAATCACTTCCGACCGGAGCTGATCAACCGCATCGATGAAGTGGTCGTGTTCCACGCGCTGGGGCAGGCGCAGATTGCTTCCATCGCGGGCATCCAGCTTGAACGTCTCAAGGCGCGCCTGGCCGATCGCGATCTCGGCTTCGACATCACCGATGCCGCGATGGCGCTGCTGGCCAAGGCAGGCTTCGATCCGGTCTATGGCGCTCGTCCGCTCAAGCGCGCCATCCAGAGTCGTATCGAGAATCCGCTGGCCCAGGCGCTGCTGGGTGGTGACTTCGTGCCCGGTGATGTGATCCGTGTCGACGAAGAGGGCGGGGAACTGACCTTCACGCGCTGAAACGCGTGCCCGTGCGCGCCGCCCCACCGTGACGAAAACGCCCTTCCGCTTGCGGAGGGGCGTTTTCGTGTCTGCCGTCCGAACGCAAATAGACAACCCGGCGTGAGGTAGGCTGAAATTCACGAAGCAGAAAATTGCGAATTTATGGCTTTTGGTGAGGTTTTGCGCACGCTTATGGCCGGATTCGTTGTTACCGGTGTGGCATTTGGCGCAGGCGGCGCACACTGGCGTAAGGTTGAGTTGACAGCCACTTGCGGCTGTTGGACTCTTGACCATTCCTGATTGCGGGCGCGGCCATTCGGGCGACCCTCGAAGCGCCGCGTGAAGGACAGACGCTGAGTCGCTGTCCGCCTGTCAAAGGATACGCCGGTCCGGGTACGCCAACCGTACCGACCGGCCATCAGCCCCGACCGCATCCAACCGATGCGACAAGAGTGCAGGCCCTAACCGGGCCGCAGACGCCAGGGTTTGGCATCAGGTGCCGCAATTTCTGCGGTAGCGACATTCAGGTCGCACTCGATCCGGCTTGCGCATTGCCGCCGGACGCACTCGAGACCTCCAGGGGAGAATAACCAAGTGGAATTGCTTTCCGGCGCTGACATGATCGCCCGCGCCCTGCACGACGAGGGCGTGGAATATATTTACGGCTATCCCGGTGGAGCGGCGCTGCATATCTATGACGCCCTGTTCCGCCAGGACAAGGTCCAGCACGTTCTGGTCCGTCACGAGCAGGCCGCGACCCACGCCGCCGATGGTTACGCGCGCGCCTCCGGCAAGCCGGGTGTGGTGCTGGTCACCTCAGGCCCGGGCGCGACCAATGCCGTCACCGGTATCGCTACGGCCTACATGGACTCGATTCCCATGGTCGTGCTGTGTGGTCAGGTCGCCAGTCACCTGATCGGTGAAGACGCCTTCCAGGAAACCGACATCGTCGGCGTGACTCGCCCGATCGTGAAGCACAGCTTCTCGATCAAGCACCCGAGCGAGATTCCCGAGGTGATCAAGAAGGCCTTCTATCTGGCCTCCAGTGGTCGCCCGGGGCCGGTCGTCATCGATATCCCGAAGGACATGACCGCCCCGACCGAACGCTATGAGTACAGCTACCCCAAGAAGGTACGCATGCGCTCCTACAGCCCGGTCACCCGTGGCCACAGTGGCCAGATCAAGAAAGCCGTGGAGCTGATGCTCAAGGCACGTCGCCCGCTGTTCTTCACCGGTGGCGGTGTGGTGTCCGGGCGTGCCAGCGAAGCGCTGACTGACCTGGTACGCCGCCTCAACTTCCCGATCACCACTTCGCTGATGGGCATCGGTGCCTACCCGCAGGGGGATCGGCAGTGCCTGGGCTGGCCCGGCATGCACGGCTCCTACGAGTCGAACAATGCCATGCACCACGCCGATCTGATCATCTGCATCGGTGCGCGCTTCGATGACCGCGTGACCAACAACACCTCGAAGTTCTGCCCGACGGCCAAGATCATCCACGTCGACATCGACCCGAGCTCGGTCTCCAAGACCGTGCGCGCCGATGTGCCGATCGTCGGTCCGGCCGATGCCGTGATCAACGAGATGATCAGCCTCGTGCAGGGCCGCGAGCTGGCCAACCCCGATGCACTGGAGGCCTGGTGGTCCCAGATCGATGGCTGGCGTGCCGAGCGTGAAGGCAAGCTGTACGAGCCGTCCGCCCCGGGTGAGCCGCTCAAGCCGCAGCAGGTGGTGGAAGCCGTGCACCGTGCGACGCGTGGCGAAGCCTTCGTCGCCACCGATGTCGGTCAGCACCAGATGTTCGCTGCCCAGTACTACAAGTTCCAGCGGCCCAACCGCTGGATCACCTCCGGTGGTCTGGGCACCATGGGCTTCGGCTTCCCGGCGGCCATGGGCATCAAGATGTCCTACCCGGAAGACGATGTGGTGCTGTTCACCGGTGAAGGCAGCTTCCAGATGATGATGCAGGAGTTCTCGACCTGTAAGCAGTACGGGATCGGGGTCAAGATCATCAACCTCAACAACCAGTCGCTGGGCATGGTGCGTCAGTGGCAGGACCTGAACTACAAGTCCCGTCACTCGCATTCCTATATGGAGTCGCTGCCTGACTTCGTGCAGCTGGCGGGTGCCTATGGCTTCCGTGCCATCAAGGTGCACACGGTGGAGGAGCTCGAGCCTGCGCTGGAAGACGCCTTCCGCAACAAGGACGAGCTGGTGTTCCTCGACATCTATGTCGACCCGCGTGAACACGTCTACCCGATGCAGGTGCCTCTCGGCTCCATGCGTGACATGCTGCTTACGAAGACGGAGCGGACCTGATGCGCCATATCATCTCCATTCTGATGGAAAACGAACCGGGCGCGCTGTCACGGGTCGTCGGCCTGTTTTCACAGCGTAACTTCAACATCGAGACCCTCAACGTGGCGCCGACCGAAGACGCGACCCTGTCCCGTCTGACCGTCACCACGGTCGGTGAAGATCGTGTCATCGAGCAGATCACCAAGCAGCTCAACAAGCTGGTGGATGTGGTCAAGCTGGTGGACCTCACCGAGGGCAGCCACATCGAGCGCGAGCTGATGCTGGTCAAGGTCAAGGCGTTGGGCGCCCAGCGTGACGAGATCAAGCGCACGGCGGACATCTTCCGTGCCCAGATCGTCGATATCACCCCGAGCCTCTATACCATTCAGATCACCGGTGACGGCGGCAAGCTGGATGCCTTCCTGGCGGCGATGCAGCCGGTGGGCGTGATGGAAGTGGCACGTACCGGTGTCTCCGGCATCGCACGCGGTGAAAAGGTGTTGAGCCTGTAAGACGGTGGTAGTGGAATCGCAACACAAGAACGGCGCCCCTCGGGGCGCCGTTTTCGTTGCTGCGCCATTCTTGTTGGCTCGCTATCAGGCATCAATCAACGGGTCGCTGCGGCGAGCCGGGCAGTTGCTCCCATAACGCGCGCACCAGCGGATGACGCAGGCGTTTTTCCTGTACGCACAGGCCGACCTTGTAGGGGGTCAGCGGAGGATCGACCTCAAGGATGCGCACCTGATCGGCCAGCGGCGAATTGTCGAGCACGATCTGTGGCACCACACCGATCCCGAAGCCCAGCCCGACCATGCTGACGATGGCCTCATTGCCGGCAACCTGAGCATACAGACGTGGCTTGATGCCGCGCTCGTGGCACCAGGCATCGAAGCGCTCACGTGCCAGGCCGGTCTCCGACAGGATCATCGGCACGCGGGCCCAGTCGATGTGACCGTCGCCCGCCACTGAATCATCGGCCTCCCCGATGCCTTCCAGCCGCTGGCCGGGGCCATCATGTCGCGGCGCAATAAAGCGTAGCGGCGATTCGGCGAAGTCGGTAAAGGCCAGGCGGGAAGGCAGCACATCCGGACGCGCGGCGATTGCCAGGTCCTCATGGCCCATCAGCACACGCTCCAGCGCCACGGCAGGGTCACCGGTATGCAGCTTGAGCTCCACGTGCGGGTGGCGGGCGCGGAAGGTGGCCAGAATCTCGTAAAGAAAGCTGTAGCTGGCAGTCACCGAGCAATACAGGGAGAGCTCGCCACGCAATTCATCGCTGTCTTCCAGCAGTGACTGACGAATGTCATCCCACTGACTCAGGAGTTCGCGAGCATGACGACGGAAGCGTTCACCCGCCGGTGTCAGCGCGACGCTGCGGTTGTCGCGCTCGAACAGGCTGACGCCCAGCTCTTCCTCCATGGCCCGGATGGCTCGTGACAGGGCAGAGGCGCTCAGGTGGCAGGCAGTGCTGGCGCGCCCGAAATGTAGCGTTTCGGCGAGGGTCAGGAATTGCTTGAGTTGGCGATTGTCCATGCCGGAGTCCACTGTCGGTGAGTGCTGTAGAGGGAAATGCCTTGTATTGCGTAATATGGCATATAATGGTGCAAATATAGCATTTTACGCAATGTCGAGGTACAGGTAAGGTGGACTCATCGCCGCGCAGGAGGAGGGCGGCAGACCTTGATCCAAGGCGCACGACCTCCCCAGGACGCAGAGCGGCCGAGACAGATGGCCGTCGGCGCTGGACACTGTCATACGCCTTTCCCTCGTGGGAAGGGTCGCAAGAACAACAGACACTCTTTCAAGATCTCACGCATCCCGCTGACGGGGTGAGCCGCCAGGAGCAATGACGATGAAACTCTATTACGACAAGGATTGTGACCTTTCCCTCATCCAGGGCAAGAAAGTGGTCATCCTCGGTTACGGTTCCCAGGGTCACGCCCACGCGAACAACCTGAAGGAATCCGGCGTCGACGTCACTGTCGCCCTGCGTCGTTCTTCCTCCAGCTGGGCCAAGGCCGAAGCGGCGGGCCTGAAGGTTGCCGAAGTCGAGGAAGCGGTCAAGGCGGCTGACCTGGTCATGATCCTGGCGCCGGACGAGAACCAGAAGGCCATCTACGAGAACCAGGTGGAACCGAACCTGAAGCAGGGCGCGACCCTGGCCTTCGCTCACGGCTTCAACGTCCACTACAACCAGGTCGTGCCGCGTGCTGACCTCGACGTCATCATGATCGCGCCGAAGGCACCGGGTCACACCGTGCGGTCCGAGTTCGTGAAGGGCGGCGGTATTCCGGACCTGATCGCCATCCATCAGGATGCGACTGGCCAGGCCAAGGACATCGCACTGTCCTACGCGGCAGGCGTCGGTGGCGGCCGTACCGGCATCATCGAGACCACCTTCAAGGACGAGACCGAAACCGATCTGTTCGGTGAGCAGGCTGTCCTGTGTGGTGGCGCGGTCGAGCTGGTCAAGATGGGCTTCGAGACCCTGACCGAAGCGGGCTACGCACCGGAAATGGCCTACTTCGAGTGTCTGCACGAGCTCAAGCTGATCGTCGACCTGATGTACGAAGGCGGCATCGCCAACATGAACTACTCCATCTCCAACAATGCGGAGTATGGCGAGTACGTGACCGGTACCGAAGTCATCAACGAGCAGTCCCGTGTCGCCATGCGCAATGCACTCAAGCGCATCCAGAGCGGTGAATACGCCAAGATGTTCATCCAGGAAGGCAACACCAACTACCCGTCCATGACGGCCCGTCGTCGCCAGAACGCCGAGCATCCGATCGAGCAGACTGGTGAGAAGCTGCGCGGCATGATGCCGTGGATCACGGCCAACCAGCTGGTCGACAAGTCGCGCAACTGATCCGTTCTGCTGGATCTGGCGTGAAATGAGCGGGGCGCTCTCCATCAGGAGGGCGCCCCGCTTGCGTTGCTGATCCATAAGCGCTATCGAATGGGGGAGGGAGTGACAGTCGACGGTGAGGTCGCTAGGGTGTCACCACTATTCGCGCTCACTGGCAGGTGTAGAATGTGGCTACCCTGCCACGACGAGGCATGATGCAAGGAATCCCATGACTGACGAAAATCGACATCCCGGAGTAGAAGGCGGCGCCGAAGCAGAGGCGCGCCGTAGCAGCTCAGTGCTGGACAAGGTGGTGGAGGAGTTCACCGACGACAGTGAAGTCGTGGAAGAGGCCATCGAGGACGGCAAGCCCGTTCGCCGGCGTGGCATCTACCTGCTGCCCAACCTGTTCACTACCTCGGCGCTGTTCTCCGGCTTCTTCGCCGTGGTGTGTGCGCTGAACGGGGAATTTGCCAACGCCTCCATCGCCATCTTCGTCTCGATGGTGCTCGACGGTCTGGACGGTCGTGTAGCTCGCCTGACCAACACCCAGAGTGCCTTCGGTGCCGAGTACGACAGCCTCGCGGACATGCTGTCCTTCGGTGTAGCGCCGGCGCTGGTCACCTTCAGCTGGATTCTTCAGGACGTCGGCAAGATCGGTTGGATCGCCGCCTTCGTCTACGTCGCGGGTGCTGCGCTGCGTCTGGCGCGCTTCAACGTCCAGATCGGCTCCACCGACAAGAAGTGGTTCATCGGCCTGCCGAGCCCGGCAGCGGCGGCACTTGTGGCCGGCTGCGTGTGGACCATGCACAATTTCGACGCCGAGACCTTCGCCTTCAAGTCGCTGATGGTCTTCGTGGTTGCGGCTGCCGGTATCCTGATGGTGTCGAACATTCGCTACTACAGCTTCAAGGAGATCGACCTCAAGGGGCCGGTGCCCTTTGTGGCGCTGCTCGCCATCGTGCTGGCCTTCGTGGTCATCTCGCTGGAGCCGTCCGTGATGCTGCTGGGCCTGTTCGGTTGCTATGTCGCCAGTGGCCCGATCATGGCGCTGGGTCGCAAGCTGCGCGGAAACAAGTAGGCGTCAGCTGTCAGCAGTGTGATGATCGATATTCGGCCCCCCCATTCCTGGCGGGGCCGAATGTGTTTCTGGCCGGGGGAAGATGTCAGCAAGCAACGGCAAGACGAGGACAATAAGAAAGAGAAGCAGAATGAGGAGAGAAGAGAAAGGCATTTCAGAGATGTCACCCGTATGCCCCGAGAATGACAATCTCTTCAAAAAGCCCTTGCCCTCACGGCGGTTCGTGCGTAAAGTACGCATCCGCTGCCGGGGACGCATGGCGTCACCAGCGGTGAAAGAGGTTTGCAGGTGATTGTTTTGCTTGATGTTTTTGAAGTCCGCTTCGAAACCATCGATTGACAATTCCGGGCGATTCGCTAGAATACGCCGCACTCCTTGTGGAACAGGTGATCGAGCGACGCTCCTCACCGCTTGATGATGCTTAGAGGCAGTCGACTGACTCATCATCAAGTGCTTGACTTCTCAAGCGTTCCGGGTAGAATATGCCTCCTCGCTTCACAGCGACGCTCTTTAAAAATTTGATCAGGTAATTCGTGTGAGCGCTTGCCGATGAGTGGTGACAAGGTCACCAAATATCGGAGCAAGCCTCTCACGAGAAGTTTGACTCTGAACCAAGTTTGGTCTGCTTAACAGACTATCAAGCTTTCAACTGAAGAGTTTGATCATGGCTCAGATTGAACGCTGGCGGCAGGCTTAACACATGCAAGTCGAGCGGAAACGATCCTAGCTTGCTAGGAGGCGTCGAGCGGCGGACGGGTGAGTAATGCATGGGAATCTGCCCGATAGTGGGGGACAACCTGGGGAAACTCAGGCTAATACCGCATACGTCCTACGGGAGAAAGCAGGGGATCTTCGGACCTTGCGCTATCGGATGAGCCCATGTCGGATTAGCTTGTTGGTGAGGTAACGGCTCACCAAGGCGACGATCCGTAGCTGGTCTGAGAGGATGATCAGCCACACTGGGACTGAGACACGGCCCAGACTCCTACGGGAGGCAGCAGTGGGGAATATTGGACAATGGGCGAAAGCCTGATCCAGCCATGCCGCGTGTGTGAAGAAGGCCTTCGGGTTGTAAAGCACTTTCAGCGAGGAAGAACGCTTGTGGGTTAATACCCCGCAAGAAAGACATCACTCGCAGAAGAAGCACCGGCTAACTCCGTGCCAGCAGCCGCGGTAATACGGAGGGTGCAAGCGTTAATCGGAATTACTGGGCGTAAAGCGCGCGTAGGTGGCTAAGTCAGCCAGGTGTGAAAGCCCCGGGCTCAACCTGGGAACGGCATCTGGAACTGCTTGGCTAGAGTGCAGGAGAGGAAGGTAGAATTCCCGGTGTAGCGGTGAAATGCGTAGAGATCGGGAGGAATACCAGTGGCGAAGGCGGCCTTCTGGACTGACACTGACACTGAGGTGCGAAAGCGTGGGTAGCAAACAGGATTAGATACCCTGGTAGTCCACGCCGTAAACGATGTCAACTAGCCGTTGGGTCCCTTGAGGACTTAGTGGCGCAGCTAACGCAATAAGTTGACCGCCTGGGGAGTACGGCCGCAAGGTTAAAACTCAAATGAATTGACGGGGGCCCGCACAAGCGGTGGAGCATGTGGTTTAATTCGATGCAACGCGAAGAACCTTACCTACCCTTGACATCCAGAGGACTTTCCAGAGATGGATTGGTGCCTTCGGGAACTCTGAGACAGGTGCTGCATGGCTGTCGTCAGCTCGTGTTGTGAAATGTTGGGTTAAGTCCCGTAACGAGCGCAACCCCTATCCTTATTTGCCAGCGAGTCATGTCGGGAACTCTAAGGAGACTGCCGGTGACAAACCGGAGGAAGGTGGGGACGACGTCAAGTCATCATGGCCCTTACGGGTAGGGCTACACACGTGCTACAATGGCAAGTACAAAGGGTTGCAATACGGCGACGTGGAGCCAATCCCATAAAGCTTGCCTCAGTCCGGATTGGAGTCTGCAACTCGACTCCATGAAGTCGGAATCGCTAGTAATCGTGGATCAGAATGCCACGGTGAATACGTTCCCGGGCCTTGTACACACCGCCCGTCACACCATGGGAGTGGACTGCACCAGAAGTGGTTAGCCTAACCTTCGGGAGGGCGATCACCACGGTGTGGTTCATGACTGGGGTGAAGTCGTAACAAGGTAGCCCTAGGGGAACCTGGGGCTGGATCACCTCCTTATCGACACTGTCTATCGCTCGCGGCAAGTGCTCACAACGAATTACCTGATCTTATTGCTGGCTTAGCCGGCAGTGGCAAGCGTGCTCATCAGAGCGCGCTTCTCACTGTTCTCTGAACAGCCGCTCTTTAACAATGTGAATCATGCTGACGATGGAATGTGCGCCAAGCACATCTCCATCAAACGATATGTCGGAGAGGTCCGACACAATCGTAATCCTTGACAGACCCCTTGGGGTTATATGGTCAAGCGATTAAGCGCATACGGTGGATGCCTTGGCAGCCAGAGGCGATGAAGGACGTGATAGCCTGCGATAAGCGTTGGCGAGGTGGCAAATACCCTGCGACCCAACGATTTCCGAATGGGGAAACCCACTCACCATCAGGTGAGTATCTATAGGCCAATACATAACCTATAGAGGCAAACCCGGGGAACTGAAACATCTAAGTACCCGGAGGAAAAGAAATCAACCGAGATTCCCCAAGTAGCGGCGAGCGAACGGGGACCAGCCCTTAAGCGTGACAACCGACAGGCGAACAAGCTGGGAAGCTTGACGATACAGGGTGATAGTCCCGTAGTCGAAGTCCGAGTCACGTGAAATCGAGTAGGTCGGGGCACGAGAAACCCTGACTGAACATGGGGGGACCATCCTCCAAGGCTAAATACTCCTGGCTGACCGATAGTGAACCAGTACCGTGAGGGAAAGGCGAAAAGAACCCCGGCGAGGGGAGTGAAATAGATCCTGAAACCGTATGCGTACAAGCAGTGGGAGCACCTTCGTGGTGTGACCGCGTACCTTTTGTATAATGGGTCAGCGACTTATATTCTGTGGCGAGCTTAACCGTATAGGGGAGGCGTAGGGAAACCGAGTCTTAACTGGGCGACCAGTCGCAGGGTATAGACCCGAAACCGGGCGATCTATCCATGGCCAGGGTGAAGATTGAGTAACATCAATTGGAGGCCCGAACCCAAGTATGTTGAAAAATGCTGGGATGAGCTGTGGATCGGAGTGAAAGGCTAATCAAGCCCGGAGATAGCTGGTTCTCCTCGAAAGCTATTTAGGTAGCGCCTCACGTATCACCGCTGGGGGTAGAGCACTGTTTCGGCTAGGGGGTCATCCCGACTTACCAACCCGAGGCAAACTCCGAATACCAGTGAGTGCAGCGTGGGAGACACACAGCGGGTGCTAACGTCCGTTGTGAAAAGGGAAACAACCCAGACCGTCAGCTAAGGTCCCAAAATCCTGATTAAGTGGGAAACGATGTGGGAAGGCTCAGACAGCTAGGAGGTTGGCTTAGAAGCAGCCATCCTTTAAAGAAAGCGTAATAGCTCACTAGTCGAGTCGGCCTGCGCGGAAGATATAACGGGGCTAAATCAGGTACCGAAGCTACGGGTTCATCCTCTGGATGAGCGGTAGAGGAGCGTCGTGTAAGCCAATGAAGGTGGATTGAGAAGTCTGCTGGAGGTATCACGAGTGCGAATGCTGACATGAGTAACGATAAGGGGAGTGAAAAACTCCCCCGCCGGAAGACCAAGGTTTTCTGTTCTACGTTAATCGGAGCAGAGTGAGTCGGCCCCTAAGGCGAGGCGGAAACGCGTAGTCGATGGGAAACGGGTTAATATTCCCGTACCGGATGTGGTTGCGATGGGGGGACGAAGAAGGCTAGGTGAGCCAGGCGTTGGTTGTCCTGGTGAAAGCATGTAGGCCGAGGAATCAGGCAAATCCGGTTCCTCTGAGGTCGAGATGCGAGACGAACTGACCACGGTCAGGAAGTCATCGATGCCACGCTTCCAGGAAAAGCCTCTAAGCTTCAGATCACATGCGACCGTACCCCAAACCGACACAGGTGGTCAGGTAGAGAATACCAAGGCGCTTGAGAGAACTCGGGTGAAGGAACTAGGCAAAATGGCACCGTAACTTCGGGAGAAGGTGCACCGGTTAGAGTGAAGGACTTGCTCCGTAAGCTCCTACCGGTCGAAGATACCAGGTGGCTGCAACTGTTTATTAAAAACACAGCACTCTGCAAACGCGCAAGCGGACGTATAGGGTGTGACGCCTGCCCGGTGCCGGAAGGTTAATTGATGGGGTTAGGATTCGTCCGAAGCTCTTGATCGAAGCCCCGGTAAACGGCGGCCGTAACTATAACGGTCCTAAGGTAGCGAAATTCCTTGTCGGGTAAGTTCCGACCTGCACGAATGGCGTAATGATGGCCACGCTGTCTCCACCCGAGACTCAGTGAAATTGAAATCGCAGTGAAGATGCTGTGTACCCGCGGCTAGACGGAAAGACCCCGTGAACCTTTACTATAGCTTTACACTGGATGCTGATGTTGTCTGTGTAGGATAGCTGGGAGGCTTTGAAACCACATCGCCAGATGCGGTGGAGCCAACCTTGAAATACCAGCCTGACATCATTGGCGTTCTAACTCAGGTCCGTCATCCGGATCGAGGACAGTGTATGGTGGGTAGTTTGACTGGGGCGGTCTCCTCCCAAAGAGTAACGGAGGAGCACGAAGGTACCCTCAGCACGGTTGGAAATCGTGCATTGAGTGCAAGAGCATAAGGGTGCTTGACTGCGAGACAGACACGTCGAGCAGGTACGAAAGTAGGTTCTAGTGATCCGGTGGTTCTGTATGGAAGGGCCATCGCTCAACGGATAAAAGGTACTCCGGGGATAACAGGCTGATACCGCCCAAGAGTTCACATCGACGGCGGTGTTTGGCACCTCGATGTCGGCTCATCACATCCTGGGGCTGAAGTCGGTCCCAAGGGTATGGCTGTTCGCCATTTAAAGTGGTACGCGAGCTGGGTTTAGAACGTCGTGAGACAGTTCGGTCCCTATCTGCCGTGGGCGTCGGAAGTTTGAGAAGAGCTGCTCCTAGTACGAGAGGACCGGAGTGGACGAACCTCTGGTGTTCGGGTTGTCATGCCAATGGCATTGCCCGGTAGCTACGTTCGGACGGGATAACCGCTGAAGGCATCTAAGCGGGAAGCCCCCTTCAAGATGAGACTTCCCTGAGGCCTTGCGCCTCCTGAAGGGCCCTTGAAGACGACAAGGTTGATAGGCTGGGTGTGGAAGCACAGCAATGTGTTGAGCTAACCAGTACTAATTGCCCGTGAGGCTTGACCATATAACACCCAAGGGGTTTGCCCAGGCAAACCGCCGGGATTGCGACAGGATCGACGACATATCGGTCAGCATGATTCATATTGCGAGTCGCGAGGTCACAAGCCTCGAGACTCAGGCATCGCAAGATGCCACCGTTTCGCCTGACGACCATAGCGAGCGTGAACCACCCGATCCCATGCCGAACTCGGAAGTGAAACCGCTTAGCGCCGATGGTAGTGTGGAGTTTCTCCATGTGAGAGTAGGTCATCGTCAGGCACTTATCCCGAACCGCCCCTGTAGCCTTGCTGCAGGGGCGGTTCTCTTTGTGGTGAGAAAAGTTGCTCAGGAAAATTGGCGCGTAAAAAGCCCATGGATGGCCACCTCATGAGAAGCCCGCACCAAGGGCAGTTATAAAAAGCTCCTCAGGTACTTGTCCCGCGCCGACCCTGTCGTCTTGCTGCAGGGGCAGTTCAGTATGTGACAAAGCGTAGAAGTGCAACCAGTCTTGCTGATGAAGGGAAGCGCGCAAGGATCCTCCTGTGGACAACCGGAACATGGGAGTGACACCTGAATTATCCACAAGGGCTTGTCGAGCATGAAGAGTTTCCAGGGGCAGGCAACTCTAGCTGAAATCTTGGGTGCAGCCGGCTGATGGCAAGACTGATCAGGCGTCGCGGGTTCTGCACCTCAGGGTTGCTCATGTTTTTTACGATCAGGCTGAACTAAAGCTCAATCGGCGACTCTGAGTATGTGAGTTTCGACGTTCCCTTGCTTAGAAACTTGTCTGTGCTATCCCATCAGCAGACTTTTTGCGATCTGGCGCTCCTGCCTTGCAGTCGAGCAGCCTATCCGCCGGTCACTTCCCCAGTGGCCGGTTTTTTTATGCCTGTCATTCTGACGGTGCCTTTGTGGTCTTGGGCGAGCTGTTGCAAAGCCCTGGTAGGTCATCTGCAGCGAGACACAAAAAAGCGGCCGGATGAGTGATCATCCGGCCGCTTTGGCATCTGATGTGGCCCTCACGGAGTGAAGGTCACGTCAGTGAGAGGAGCGTCTTAGCTGTTCTGCTCGATGCCTTGGATGTGCCAGTCGGCGCCATCGCGCAGCTCACGGACCAGGTGCCAGGTCTCGTTGAACTCGTTCTGCTCGCCATTTTCATCCAGCACGCCGTGGAACAGGACCGTCGCTTCCGCCTGCTTGCCAATCTCCTGCACGCTGCCCAGTTCAGCAAACAGACGCACGATCTCGGTACGGTTGTTGGCCGGTTGCTGAGCGCGCTCTTCCCGCAGCAGATTGTAGAGCTCTGGCGTGACGTACTCCTGAATGCGCGGCAGATCGTTGTTGTCCCACGCGCGCTGCAAGGTCATGAAGTGTTCCTTGGCGCCTCCTAGGAACTGTTCCTTGTTGAACCAGGCCGGCTCGCTGGTCGGGGCACCGCCTGTCAGGCCTGCCCCGATACCACCGGCAGGAGCCAGCGACTCGCCTTGCGGCTGATGCGCTTCACGCGCCTGCACATTGCGCGGCTGGTCATCGTGGCGTGTAGAGGAGCCACCACTACTACCTGCCGGCCCGCCGCTCGCCATGGCGGCCTTCTTGCGCGCGCTGAGGAGCTTGAAGGCAATGAAGGCGATCACCGCGATGATCAGGAAGTCTGTCATACGCAGACCATCGAAGGCGCCGCCGAAGAACAGCGATGCCAGCAAACCGCCTGCCAGCAGGCCTGCCAGAGGCCCGGCAAACTTGGACAAGCCGCTGGAGGGCTTGGACTTCGCTGCAGTGCTGCTGTTGGTGGCCTTGTTGCTGCCGAACAGTGAGCTGGAGGATTTTCCGCTGTCAGCGGATCGTGAGTAGCTACCGAAACTCTTGCCGCCGCCGAGGCGCTTGGCCTCTGCGTGTTCGACGCTCAGACCGAAGCCGAGCAAGCCGACCATCAGCATGATGAACAGATGGCGCATGTGGGATCTCCTTGGATGCGCTAGCGTGTAAGTGGAAGCTCCATTCTAGCCTTAGAATCGTCGTGGGAGGACCAATGGACGACGAAAAGTCTCAACATCTGGTGGCGAGGCGATCATTGTTGTTGCTGATCGATTTCCAGGCTCGCCTGATGCCGGTTCTGAATGGCGGAACCGAGGCCATCAACAGTGCCATCTGGCTGGGCGGAATCGCCCAGGCGCTGGAAATTCCCGTCTGGCTGACCGAGCATTGCCCCGACAAGTTAGGCGCAAGTGCCCCGATGACGCACCTGTTGAGCGAACGCACACGCTGCTTCACCAAGCGAAGTTTCAGTGCGCTGGAAGAGCCGGCATTTCGCCATGCGCTGGAGAGCAGTGGCTGTGATCAGCTGGTGGTCTGTGGTGCCGAGGGGCACGTCTGCGTGATGCAGACGGTACTTTCATTGTGCAGTGCAGGTTATCGAGTGGCGCTGGTGGCCGATGGAGTTGCCAGTCGCCGCCCGCGGGAGGCGGCGCTGGGAGTGGCCCGCTGTGAGGCCGCGGGCGCCAGTATCGTCAGTGCCGAGATGGTGGCGTATAAATGGCTTGGGTGTGCAGACCACGTCCTGTTCGGCGATATTCATCGCCGTTACTTCAAACCGCGCGCCGCGGAACACCTGACTTTCCCGGGGCTGGGGGGATGAGGCGTGAAGTGCCTGCCATCACGTATCAGGCGCGTGCCGCGTCGGCCTCACTGCGCGTGAAGACCAGTGTATCGCCCTCGGAGGCGGCATTGGAGAAGCGGTAACCGGCTACGTCGAAGTCTTTGAGGTCCTCGGCTGTCTCGATATCGTGCTTGAGCATCCAGGCGCTCATCAGGCCGCGTGCACGCTTGGCGTAGAAGCTGATGATCTTGGACTGGCCATTCTTCTCGTCCTTGAAGACCGGCGTCACGATGCGGTGGCGGAACGCCTTGGCATCGATGGCCTTGAAGTATTCATTGGAGGCCAGGTTGACCAGTATCGGCGTGCCGCTGTCTTCCACCGCCTGCTCCAGTGCTGGTGTCAGCGTCTTGCGCCAGTAGGCGTAGAGGTCCTTGCCGGCCGGGTTGCTCAGACGCGTCCCCATCTCGAGGCGGTAAGGTTGGATAAGATCCAGCGGGCGCAGCAGTCCATAGAGACCGGAGAGAATGCGCAGCTTGTGTTGTGCGCGTTCGAAGTCTTCCTCGCTGAACGTCTCTGCCGCCATGCCCTGATAGACATCCCCTTGGAAGGCCAGTACTGCCTGCTTGGCATTCTCCGGCGTGAAGGGTGGCTGCCATTCCTGGAAGCGAGCGGCATTGAGGCCGGCCAGCTTGTCGGAGAGCTTCATCAGGCTAGCGATGTCCTGCGGCGACTGTTCGCGCAGGATGTCGATCAGCGGTTGAGCCTGCTCGAGAAAATCGGGTTGGCTATGACGAGAGGTCACGGGGGCGCTGTCGAAATCCAGCGATTTGGCGGGCGAAATCACACTCAGCATGTAGACCTCCTGGCAGGGAAAGGTCTCAGTATATCAGGCAGACAAGATGGCCCCGAGTCCGTCAGAACTATCGGGGCCATAGATTGCACTGCGTGACGCCATAGGCATCAATAGCGGCGGATCAGGAAGACCCCCGCGAACAGCAGCAGGACGCCTGCCACGCGCCCCAGCGAAAGATCATGCTGCGGGAAGGTCGCCCAGCCGAAGTGGTCCAGCACTACCGAGGCCGTCAGCTGCCCCGCCAGGAAGGTGGCCATCATGGTGGCAGCGCCCAGCTTGGGGACCAGTATCACGCTGGCCGCGACGAAGAAGGCACCCAGCAGACCGCCGGTCCAGCTCCACCAGGGGGCTGCCTTGAGGGCGCCGACGCCCGGCATGGGCAGGCGCATGGCCAGCACGATGACGACGAGCGCGATCGAGCCGACCACGAAGCTGACCATGGCAGCCATGAGCGAGCTGTGAGTCTGCAGGGCCAGTGTGGAATTGACGCCAGCTTGAATCGGCATCATGGCACCGGCGGCGACAGCCATGAGGATCATGCTCAATTCAGCGAGATTCATGAGGGGTCCTTGGTCACGAGCAGGCCGGTCATGATGCCCGGCCTGTCGGGGGTTGTGTATCCGCTGCGGGTCAGAGGCGATTCACGGGCACGGGTTGGGCGCGGTGTTGTGGATCATCTCGATCTCGGCCAGCACTTCTTCGCTCAGCTCCACCTCGAGGCTTTTGATGTTGCTTTCCAGCTGGGTCATCGTCGTGGCACCGATGATGTTGCTGGTCAGGAACGGACGAGTGTTGACGAAGGCAAGGGCCATCTGGGCCGGATTCAGACCGTGACGGCGGGCGATGTCCACGTAGCAGGCGATGACGTGCTGAGCCGGCTCGGCGTTGTAGCGCTGGAAACGCTCGAACAGCGTCAGGCGAGCGCCTTGTGGACGGGCACCGTCCAGATACTTGCCGGACAGGGTGCCGAAGGCCAGCGGCGAGTAGGCCAGCAGGCCGACATCTTCACGGTGCGCGAACTCGGCCAGGCCCACTTCGAAGCTGCGGTTGACCAGGTTGTACGGGTTCTGGACGCTGGCCACGCGCGGCAGGTTCAGGCGCTCGGCCAGGTTCAGGCACTGCATCACGCCCCATGGCGTCTCGTTGGACAGGCCCACGGCGCGGATCTTGCCGGCGGTGACCAGCTCGCCGAGGGCAGACAGGCTTTCTTCCAGCGGCGTCATGTCTTCCTCTTCGGTCGGCTGGTAGCCCAGCTTGCCGAAGAAGTTGGTCTTGCGGTCCGGCCAATGCAGCTGATAGAGGTCGATGTAATCGGTGCCCAGGCGACGCAGGTTGTCGTCACAGGCGGCGATGATCTGCTCACGCGTCAGGCGTGAACCACCGCGCAGGTAATCCATGCCCGGGCCGGTGACCTTGGTGGCGATCTTGACCTGATCACGATTGCCGCGTGCCGCCAGCCAGCTGCCGATGTATTCCTCGGTACGGCCCTGGGTCTCGCCATTCGGGGGCACCGGGTACATCTCGGCGGTGTCGATGAAGTCGATGCCAGCGTCGAGCGCGCGGTCCAGCTGCTGGTGGGCATCGGCTTCGCTGTTCTGCTCGCCGAAGGTCATGGTGCCAAGGCATAGCAGACTGACGTCGATGCCAGTACGGCCAAGAGCTCTACGTTGCATGCAGGATTCCCCTATCGGGTAGGTGTCAATGTAGCGGGCAGGGCGAGTGCTTCCAGCACGCGCGTGGTTCGCGCGCGTACTTTACCCCAAGGATGGCGCACATATTAGCAGCGTAACAAAAACCCACAAGGCGGGCTTGAGTCCCCCCGATTGCGCGAGTATGCTTGGCGCCCCGCTGTCAGGGGAGCAGTCTTTCTAGGCCGCCCGCAAGGGCAAACTGACAGTGTTGGCAAGGAGAATAGCGTCGCGGGCTCAGGATCGGGCCAGGACACGGCGTCACCCCTCTTATTCTGTATCAAGGTTACTCGTCATGCCGCAGGCCCCAACCCTGATGACTGGACTGAAATACCGCCTGGCGGAGCGTCTGTTCCACGCCTCCTGGCTGTCCGGCTCTCAGCAGAAGCATCGTCTGACCATGCGTCTGTTCAATCACTGCGCCAACGCCGGTCACACCGGTGCGTTGTCATTGTACGGGCACATGCTGTTCCAGCGCGGCAACTCCGCTCAGGAAAAGGCCAAGGGTGCGCGTTTCGTCATCAAGGCCGCGCAGGCCGGTGACGTGCATGCCCAGTATCAGGCGGCGCGTATCTATGAGTATGGCTGTGCCCAGTATCAGAGCGATCCGGCCAAGGCCGTGACCTGGTACGCGCGTGCCGCCGAATGCCGCCACGCTCTCGCGGCCCAGCGCCTGGCGCGAGCCTATCGTGAAGGCTCCCTTGGTCTGGCGGTCTGCCCGCACAAGGCCGAGCAGTGGGAAGCCCACGCCCGCACGAGTGGTGAGGCAGACCTGCACTGAGCTGATGTACTGACCGGATGCACCAGCTGCTGTACTGCCCTCGCTGCCACTGACAACGCCCTCTTCGTGAGGGCGTTGTCGTCTCTGGCCCTCCCGGGCACGTCTCTTGAACGTGATGCCAGCGTGATGGCGCAGATCGACCTGATGCCTGCGTTGACAGCGTCGCGCTCAGGACTCGCCAAGCAGGGGGCAATTCCCGTAACCTGAGGACATTCAACCCCTTCTCGCCCGGGCCCTGTCTGCCTGAGATACCTTGGGAGATTCGTGTGACGCTGCCTATTCTGCTCGATATTGAAGCCTCCGGCTTTGGCCGTGGTAGCTATCCGATCGAGATCGGGCTGGCGCGTGCCGACGGCAGCAGTTGCGCCTTCCTGATACAGCCTCTTGATGAGTGGGTGCATTGGGACCCCAAGGCGGAGCTGTTGCACGGCATCTCACGGGCACGGCTGGCACGCGAAGGGCGGCCAGTGCGTGAGGTGGCGCAGTGGGTCAATGATGAGCTGGGTGAGGCGGGAATCGCCTATAGCGACAGCTGGGGCTACGACAATACCTGGCTCTCGCTGCTGTTCTATCATGCCGGCATGCTGCCGCGCTTTCGTCTCGAGGCGCTCAGACGGCTGCTTGATGAGGAGCAGCTGAATTGCTGGGCGGAGCTCAAGGAAGCGGTGATCGCCGAGGGTGGCATCCAGCGCCATCGCGCCGGAGACGACGCCCGCCTGCTGCAACTTACCTGGCAGAAGGCCCAGTCGATCGGACGCAGCGAATAAGCCTGCGCGAGGCGCCTCGGGGTCTACGCCTGGCGGCATGAGCGACACTGCTGTCAGGCGGGGCTGTCAGGTGAGGCAGTGTGCACGAGATAGCGCCCAGCGAAGTCAAAAAAGCGGCAGCCCAACGGGTTGCCGCTTTTTTATACTGCCGTTTTTTCATGCTGCGGATGTCATCAGCGCCATGATGAGGCTCAGGCGCCTGTCACCGCCAGCAGCACCTTGCCGGTGCTGGCGTTGTCCTGCACATAGGCATGCGCGGCATCGGCTTCCTGGATCGGCCAGCTCTTGTCGATATGCGGGCGCAGCTCACCTCGCGCCAGGCGTGGCCACACATGCACGTAGAGCGCATCCAGCACCATGCCCTTGCCATCGGGGGAGCGCGAACGCAGGGTCGAGCCGATCAGGCGCTGACGCTTCATCAGCATGCGGCCCAGATCCAGCTCATCCATGCGCCCGCCCATCAGGCCGATCAATACCATGCGGCCGTCCTGTTTCAGCACCTGCTGATTGTCGGCCAGATAACCGCCGCCTACCGGGTCGAGAATCATGTCGGCACCGCCCCAGTCGTTCACGGCCTCGACGAAGCTGCCATCGTGGCGGTTCCAGCCGGCATCCGCGCCGAGGCGCAGGCAGGTCTCCAGCTTCTCCTGGCTGCCGACGGTCACGAAGCACGGATGCCCGAACAGCCCGCACAGCTGGATGGCGGTAGTACCGATACCGCTGGCACCGGCGTGCAGCAGTACGCGCTCCTTGTGCTTGAGATTGCCCTCGATGAACAGGTTCAGCCAGGCGGTGGCGAACATCTCCGGCAGGGCGGCGGCGTCTCTCAGGCTATAGCCCTCCGGCACCGGCAACACCTGCAGGGCATTGACGACCACCTCCTCGGCATAGCCGCCACCGGACAGCAGCGCACAGACCGGATCGCCGACCTTGAAGCGCTCGACGTGGCGGCCGACCTCACGAATGGTGCCGCTGACTTCCAGCCCCAGAATCTGACTGGCGCCTTCGGGAGGCGGATATTGGCCGGCACGCTGCATCAGATCGGCGCGATTGACGCCGGCCCAGGCTACTTCGATACGCACCTCATCCGAGGCGATCCCGTGCGGGGCCTCGGTTTCCTGCCAGACCAGTGACTCATTCTCGACGGCTATCGCAAACATTCGCTCTCTCCTTGGCGTGGCAGTCGCGCTGCCTGTTCGTACGCGGATGATCTCTGTGCCGAGGCGCATCGGCCGCGGCCCACGTGGGCGGCTGTCATCTCACTGTACGGGGACTGTGACGCATCTGTCATGAAGTGGCGCGAACCTGACGTGATATCAAGCCCCATGATCCAGACATCGCGTCCCGCACTCTGTGCGGCCAAGGAGAGAGCATGATCGATACTGCCCGCGTCATCGCTGCCAAGTATCCTGCCTTTGCCAAACGTCACCCGCTGATCCGACGGCCAGCTCTGGCCATGCTGCGGCGCCTGGTGCATGAGGGGGAGATCAATGCCTTCCTCGGCGAGAACTCGGACCAGCGCGGTTTTGATTTCATTGACCGCGTGCTCGATCACTTCTCCTTCGGCTACTCGGTCTCCTCGCGGGAGCGCGAGAACATTCCGGCCTACGGGCGTGTCGTCATCGTTGCCAACCATCCGCTGGGATCACTGGATGGCCTCGCACTGCTCAAGCTGGTCGGCGAAGTGCGCCGCGACGTCAAGATCGTCGCCAATGACATCCTGATGAAGGTCGAGCCGCTGGCACCCTTGCTGCTGCCACTGGACAACCTCAGTCGACGTGGCTATCGCAAGAGCAGTGGTCAGATCTGCGATGCGCTGATGAATGAAGAGGCCGTGATCATCTTTCCGGCCGGCGAGGTCTCGCGTGCAGGCCCGACCGGGCCGCGCGACGGCAAGTGGCTGTCGGGTTTCCTGCATTTCGCGCGCAAGACCAATGCGCCGGTGCTGCCTATCCACGTCAGCGGTCGCAACTCGACGCTCTTCTATGCGCTGTCGTCGATCAATCGCAGCTTCGGCACGCCCCTGCTGGCCCACGAGATGTTTCGCCAGCGCGAGCGGCAGCTCAAGCTGCGTATCGGCGAGCTGATTCCGCTGGAGCGCCTCGACAGTGATGCTCTCAATACCAACGCCAAGACGCGTCTGCTACGCAAGCATCTGTATCGCATCGGGCGCGGCAAGCGTGGCCTGTTCGTGACCGAGAAGGCCATCGGCCATCCGGAGGAGCGCCAGGCGCTGCGTGAGGAATTGACGCCCTGTGAATTGCTGGGCGAGACCCGCGACGGCAAGAAGATCTATCTGTTCGATGCCTTCCCCGGCTCCAGCGTGATGCGCGAGATCGGTCGTCTGCGCGAGATCAGCTTCCGGCGGGTCGGCGAGGGCACCGGTGAGCGGCGTGATATCGATCGCTATGACGCCCACTACCGGCATCTGGTGCTGTGGGATGACGCCGACCTCGAGATCGCCGGTGCCTATCGCATCGGTGAGGTACGCAAGATCATGGCGGCACATGGCGAGAAGGGGCTCTACAGCCCGACCCTGTTCCGCTTCACGCCGGAAATGTTCGAGCGCATGCAGGACGGTCTGGAGCTGGGGCGCAGCTTCGTGCAGCCGCGTTACTGGGGGCGGCGCAGCCTCGATTACCTGTGGCAGGGGCTGGGCGCCTATCTGCGCTGTCATCCCGAGATTCGCTGGCTGTTCGGTCCGGTCACGCTCTCCAACAGCTATCCGGAGGCCGCCAAGGCGTTGATCGTCAGCTACTACCGTCATTATTACGGGGATGATGAGGGGCTGGCGCGTGCACGGGCGCCGGTCGCCCAGAGCGTGCCGGGCAGCGCCGCCCATGAAGCGGAGCGGCTGTTCGATGGTCAGGACGCCGATGGCGATTTCCGCCGCCTGCGTGCCCAGCTGGATGCGATGGGCGTGACGGTACCGACGCTCTACAAGCAATACGCCGAGGTCACCGAGCCCGGTGGTACCCGCTTCCTCGATTTCAGTGTCGACGCCGATTTCGGTTACTGCATCGACGGCCTGGTGATGGTCGATGTCGAGCAGGTCACCGCCAGCAAGCGGGCGCGCTATATCGGCAAACCCGTTCAGCAACAGGCCGTCTCGGACGATAGCGTCGCGACTGTCGGCGAGACGGCGTTGAGCTGAGACAGCCGCTTGCATCGTCACTCCCCATGGCGCCGGCATCATGCGCTTGATGGGGAGTGACATGACAGCCTGTCAGGCTTCAGGCGCCAGACGCTTCAGCAGGGGCGCGATCTCGCGCTCGCTGATCAGGCGCGCGCGAGTGTCTGCATCGAGGAAGCCCGCCTCGACGGTGCGGTCCAGAAACTCGAGCAGGGGCGCGAAGAAGCCGTCACTGTCGAGGACAGCGATCGGCTTGGCGTGGAAGCGCAGATACTGCCAGGTCCAGGTCTCGAACAATTCCTCCAGGGTGCCAATCCCGCCGGGCAGGGTCACGAAGGCATCTGCCAATGCGGCCATCTGCGCCTTGCGCTCATGCATGTCCGAGACCTCGATCAGGCGCGTGAGGCCGGTATGCGCCTTCTCGTTGCGTACCAGTGCCTGGGGGATCACGCCGATCACCTCGCCACCCGCCGCCAGCGCGGCATCTGCCAGTGCGCCCATCAGTCCGGCGCGCGCGCCACCATAGACCAGTCCCCAGCCGCGCTCGGCGATGGCCGTGCCCAGGGCTTCGGCCAGTTGGCGGTGCTGTGGGGAGACGCCCTCGCGGGAGCCCAGATAGACACAGATGCGATGCATGTTGCTCTCCTGAAGGTTGCTCGGCGGCGCTCACTGCTGGCTGCCGTGCCTTGCTGTCATGTCCTGCCTATCCTACGCGAGTTGTGCGGCGACGCTATGACGCCCATGAGGAACTCGGCATTGCCCCGTGGCCAACGCGAGTCGCGTGCTGAGTTTCGGCGTTGTCGCCTGCATTCGCGGGCCTGCTCTGCTACCCTTGCCGCCCCCGCAGGCGACGGCTGGCGGGCGCTGGCGCCCCGTGAGCTTGCATCGGGATGCACCCCAACTCATCGCGACGTCGTCTTCGACGGACGCGGAACAACAAGGCAGGAGAGGCAGATGGCGCAGGTGCGCGGACGCTTTGCCAGTCGGCTGGGCTTCTTGATGGCCGCCGCTGGTTCGGCAGTAGGACTTGGCAACGTGTGGGGCTTCCCGTCCCAGACGGCCAACAACGGAGGCGGGGCCTTCGTGGTGATGTATCTGGTGCTGGCCTTCCTGTTGGCATGGCCGGCCTTGATGGCTGAGCTTGTCATCGGCCGCCATGGTCAGGCCAACATCGTCACCAGCATGAGCCTCGGACAAGGCATTACCAAGCGCTTCGGCGCGCTGGCGGGCTGGGCGGGCATGCTGACCGCCAGCCTGATTCTGGCCTTCTATGCCATCGTCGCGGGCTGGCTGCTGGGCTATACCGCCGCGCCGGTCGCTGATGCACTGGGCATGAGTTCCGCCGCCAGCTGGCTGACCACCTTCGACTTCACGCGCAATGTCTCGCTGACGGCGGTTTTCCTCGCCCTGACGATGGCGATCGTGGTCGGCGGCGTGCGCGGCGGGATCGAGAAATGGTCCACGCGGCTGATGCCGCTGTTGCTGATGCTGCTGGTCGGATTGATCGGCTACGTTTTGACCCTGCCGGGCGCCGATGAAGGCCTGAGCGTCTACCTGATGCCGCAGTGGGACCGCATCTTCGATGCCGACCTGATGCTGAGCGCGATGGGCCAGGCGTTCTTCTCGCTGTCGCTCGGTGTGGGCGCGATGCTGATCTACGGCTCCTATCTGGGGCCGGAGCAGCACCTGCCGCGTCTCGGTGTGCTGGTGACGCTGATCGATGTCGGCATCGCCTTCCTCGCCGGCCTGCTGGTGATTCCGGCCATGTATGCTGCGCGTCATCTGGGCGTCGAGATCTTCGATGCCGAGGGCTTGCTCAAGAGCTCGGATACTCTGCTGTTCGACACGCTGCCGGCGCTGTTCGGCCAGATGGGCGGCGCAGGTGGCACCCTGATGGTGGCGTTCTTCGCGCTGATGAGCGTGGCGGGCATCACCTCGTCCATCTCGATGCTGGAAGTGCCGGTGTCCTTCGTGGTCGAGCGTGGCTGGTTGGGTCGGCGTGCCGCTACCTTGGCCGTCGGTGCCGCCATCATGGCCATCAGCCTGACCATCGCCGCCAACTTCGGGGCACTGTTCGGCCTGGTGATCATGTTGACCACCCAGTACAGCCAGCCGCTGGTCGCGCTGGTGATGTGCCTGCTGGTCGGCTGGGCGATGTCGCGCCATGCGCTGCTCAAGGAGATCCAGAGCGGGGCGCCGGACATCGAGTCCAGCCTGTTCTGGAAGATCTGGCCGTGGTACGTGCGCCTGATCTGCCCGCTGTGCATCGCGCTGGTCTTCGCGCACTCGCTGTAGGCCTGACGCTCGTCCCGACGCAAGAAGCCCGCCAATTGGCGGGCTTCTTCGTCTTCTGCATTCAAGCCGACGGCATCGGGTTGAGCGTCGCCAGAGCTCAGGGCAGCTCGGACAGCACGTCGTAATGGGCATCGACCCAGTGACCGATGGCGTTGCCCTCGGCGTAGGCGAGATGCTGGGCGTACTGGGTGTGCAGGCAGCGCACCTGATTCCAGTCACGGATACCGCCGACGCCACGTTCACGCATCAGCTCAGTGAAGCCCTGGGTCTCGATGGCGTTGCGCTCGGCTTCGCTCATGAAGCTCCAGCGTTCGGCGACGTAGGCCTCATGGCTGGCACGGTAGCGTGCCAGTAGTTCCTCGTCGGTCTTGAGGCGTTCTTCCAGCCCCTTGATGACGCCTTCGGCCTCGATGCGTGACAGCGAGATCTTGAGGCGTTCATCGCACAGCCAGTAGAGGGTCGGGAAGGGCTTGCCATCCACCAGCGAATGCATGCGCAGCACCAGCGGCGTGCCCTCGCCATCAGTGGCGGCCACGGCCTGGATGCCGCGCGGCTTGCGCCCGAGCTGGCGCTCGATGATCTCGAGCTCCCGCGCGTCGGGACTATGATTGGTCAGGATCACCATGCTTGCGGTCAGGCTCCAGCACACACTTGTTGGACCGGGATACGGCCCGGAAGAAAGCCTGGTTGAGCTGCTGGGGGCTTGGCACATAGCCATGCCATTCACGCTCGCAGTAGTCACTGCCGCGCGCCATCAGCTCCGGGGCCAGACGATTGAACCAGCCATCATAATCGTAGGGGTCAAGGCCCGGCAAGCTGATGTGCGGGTAGTCGGCGAAGCGCTCACTGAACCATTGCTCCAGCGCCGCTTCGACCTGCGCATGCAGCTCGGTCATGTCCGGATAGATCCACTTGCTGTAGCGAATGCCCATCGGGCCTCCTCGCTGACGCGGTGCTGTGGCGGGTGCTCGTCGTGGAGAGTCCATCATGCAGGGCCTGCCATGAAGTGCCTGTGCTGGAATGCCCGGCCCGCGGCCATCAGTCGTCACGGGCCAGCGGGGCGAACTGACCATTGCCCAGCTCACACAGTAACGCGGGGGCGAGCGCTATCTCCAGTCCACGGCGACCGCCGCTGATGAAGATTTCCGCCTGTGTCGCAGCGCTGTCATCGACCCACAGTGGCAGACGCTTCTTCTGCCCCAGCGGACTAATGCCGCCGACCACATAGCCGGTGGCACGTTCGGCGGCATCATGCGCGGCCAGTGCCGCCTTGCGTGCCCCGCAGGCGCGTGCCAGTGCCTTGAGGTCGAGCGTGCCGCTGACCGGCACCACGGCGACCACCAGCGGCTGACGTGCGTTGCCGCCTTCCAGCTGGCAGACGAGGGTCTTGAAGACCTGGGCGGGATCCAGCCCCAGCGTGTGGGCAGCCTCTTCCCCGTAGGCGGGGGCTCGCGGGTCGTGGGTATATTCGAGTGTGCGGTGTGGCTTGCCCTTGAGCAGCTTGAGCGCGGGTGTCATGCCGGCACGCTCCCCTCTGAGGTGGCGCTGTGCGTGCCGAGTGCCCGGGCGGCTTTGCGCAGGGCCGGGACATCCAGTTCGGCGCTGTCGGTGTGCTCGTGCACATGGCTGACCAGGGTCGCGCGCAGCTCGCCCTCGATGGGCAGCGATTGCTTGGCATGATGATCGAACTGCACCAGCACGCAGTGGCCGCGCGCGCCGCAGACGCCGCTTTGCCACGCTTCCTGGGTCACGGTGAAGGAGCTGCCGCCGAGGCGCGACAGCCAGGTGCGAATCTCCACCGGCTGGCCATATTGCAGCTCGGCGAGGAAGTCGACCTCGATGCGCGCCATGATCAGCGGCCACTTGCGCGGATCGAGGTCCGGCACGAAGACGCGGAACAGGTCATTGCGCGCCCACTCGAACCAGGCCGGCAGGCGCGTATTGTTGATGTGCCCGAGGGCATCGGTGTCGAAGAAGGCCGGTTCCAGTGTCTTGAAGTACATGCGTCGCTCCTGGGCATCCATGCGGCATTTCAGCCTATCAGGAAGCTCAGGCGCTGGCTGTACGTCGTGAGGCTAGTCGACGTTGCAACGGCGTGAACACGCCCAGCCACGCCGTCGCCACGATGAAACCGAGCAGGGTGCCCAGGCCGACCCCCATGCCGGGGTAGCTGAGCGAGACCACCAGCGCGTAGCACAATAGTGAGCCGAGGCCGGCCGGGTAGTGCTTGATGACGGTCGCGACGGCTACCGGCCCCTGGGTGAGATGCAGAATCACCAGCAGCGGGTACATGGTGACCGGGAAGGCCGCCACCAGGCCTGCCCAGGAGGGCGGCAGCAGGTGGGCCAGCGCGGTGATGCCGAACACGATGCCGGCGGCCAGTCCGGCGCGCGCCAGCAGCGAGACCCAGGAGAAGGGTGACTTGCGCGCCGTGCTTTCCGGTACGCCGCGATAGAGGCGCATGCACAGCACGATGGCGATCAGCGTCACGATCACGCCGCTGACGCGTGTGAACTCGAACTGCGCCAGTGCCAGACTGGCGATCAGCCAGCCCAGCAGGCCGCCCAGGGTGCCGTTGATGACGCCGCGCAGCCCTTGGGCACGCCCGCATAGCCAGTAACCGACCCCCAGCGCCAGCGTCGAGGAGAAGCCGGCCAGGGTATAGACGGCGCTCTGGCCGGCAAACTCGGGGGAAATCTCCACGCCGATGAAGCCCAGCGTGATGGCCGTACCCAGCGGGTAGCCGGACAGCAGCCCGGCCATGCGCGTCGAGAGGCGCTCCGCGATCAGTGACAGCCCGATCACCACCGCCACCGAGATCAGCAGCTTGAGCAGTTGCAGGCCCAGCTCACCCTGAAGTGCTGCGCTCATTGGGCGGCGTCCCAGAACTGACGGCGCACCAGCGAGATCTTGCCCACTGCCTTGCCGGAGGCCTGATGACGATGGGCCTCGGCGACCTCGCTGAAGTCGAACTGACGCTCATCGAGGCGCACCTTGAATTCGCCTTCCTCGACCAGCTCCACCAGCTTGCCCAGCGCCTGGCGCTGCTGTTCATGTCCGATGCCAGCGGTCAGCGGCAGCAGGATCGACAGCACTTCCAGGCTGCGGCTGCCGGCGTGCAGCGGCGAGAGATCCACCGTGGTGCGCGCGTTGATGGTCACGATGCGCCCGCCCAGCTTGCTGGCGGCGAAGCTGGCCGCCAGGTTGTCGCCGCCGACGCAATCGAAGACCAGGTCGAAGCCCTCGCCACCCGTCAGCCGGGCCACGTAATCGGCCACGGCTTCCTCGCGGTAGCGGATGACGTGGTCCGCGCCGCAGTCGCGTGCTGCCCGGGCCTTGGCATCGCTGGACACCGTGGTGGCGACTTCCGCGCCGATGCAACGGGCGATCTGCAATGCCACATGGCCGACGCCACCGGCGCCGCCGTGGATCAGCACGCGTTGTCCCGCTTCCAGCCGGCCACGCTCCACCAGTGCCTGCCAGGCGGTGATGAACACTGCCGGCAACGCGGCGGCTTCCATGAAGCTCAGGCGGCGCGGCTTGCGGGTGATCAGGCGTTCATCGGCGAGCATGTATTCCGCCAGCGCACCCGGATGAGCGGCGACACCGCCGGCAAAGCCGAGCACCTCGTCGCCGGGCGAGAAGGCCAGCACGTCATCGCCGACGGCATCGATCACACCGGCCAAGTCGCCGTGCAGCACACAGGGCGCTGGCGGCAGGAGAGGCACCTGACCGCTGGCCAGCTTGAGATCCAGTGGATTGACGCTGGAGGCAGCGACACGAATGCGCACCTGGCCGGGGCCGGGAGTGGGCAGCGGGCATTCGGTCGCCACGAAGTCGGCATCCGGGCCGGGATTGCGCAGCACCATGGCATGCATGGAAGCGAGCATGAGACGTCCTCGTTGATACGGGTTCCGGCCAGTGTGGCCAGTGAGCGCCACACCCTACCCATTGCGCTGCGTTGCGGCAATCCGACTTGGGTGGTTTCAGCCGTCCAATGCACGGAATTGCATGATCGACAACGAAAAAGCCCCTGCCGATGGGCAGGGGCCTGGGGTGATGCGGCGGCTGACGGTGTGTCAGGCCCGCCTGGGCGTGATGGGGATCACGCGTTCTGGCGCTTGGCTTTCTTGTCGACCGGTGCGATCTCGCCGGACTTCAGTTTGGCGATGTACTGGGCCAGCTCACGCTTCACGACCGGCATCAGATAGTAGAGGCCGATGATGTTGGCGATGGACATGGCGAAGATCATGGCGTCGGAGAAGTCGATGACCGGGCCAAGGCTCATGGAGGCACCGATGACCACGAAGGCGAGGAAGATCAGCTTGTAGACGGTCTCGGAGCCCTTGCTCTCGCCGAACAGGTAGGTCCAGGCCTTCAGGCCGTAGTAGGACCAGGACAGCATGGTGGAGAAGGCGAACATCAACACGGCCAGGGCCAGCACATACGGGAACCACGGGAAGGCGGTCTCGAAGGCGTAGGACGTCAGCTGGACGCCGCCGAGGCCTTCGACCTGGTAGGCGCCGGTGATGACGATGACCAGCGCGGTCATGGTGCAGATGACGACGGTATCGATGAAGGGCTCGAGCAGGGCGACGATGCCTTCGGTGGCCGGCTGGGAAGTCTTGACCGCGGAGTGGGCGATGGCCGCGGAACCGATACCGGCTTCATTGGAGAAGGCGGCACGCTTGAAGCCCTGGATCAATACGCCGACGATACCGCCGCCGACCGCGACCGGTGCGAAGGCACCTTCGATGATGGCGCCGAAGGCAGCCGGAATCGCGCTGAAGTTGAAGCCGAGGATGATGATCGCCGCGATCACGTAGATGACAGCCATCATCGGCACCAGCTTCTCGGTGACACGTGCGATGGACTTGATGCCGCCAATGATGACCATGCCGACGATGGCAGCCATCACCAGACCGAACAGCCAGCCGTAGCCGACCAGGAAGCTGGCATCACCGCCGGTGACGTTGACGGCCTGCTGATAGGACTGGTTGGCCTGGAACATGTTGCCGCCGCCGATGGAGCCGCCGATGGCGCAGATGGCGAAGAACACCGCGAGTACCTTGCCCAGCCCCGCCTTGCCATTTTCCGCGAAGCCCTTGGACAGGTAGTACATCGGGCCGCCGGAGATGGAGCCATCCGCGTTGACGTTGCGGTACTTCACGCCAAGCGTACATTCACAGAACTTGGAGGCCATGCCGAGCAGACCGGCCAGAATCATCCAGAAGGTCGCGCCCGGTCCGCCCAGCGAGACGGCGACCGCGACACCGGCGATGTTGCCCAGGCCAACCGTGCCTGACAGCGCCGTGGCCAGTGCCTGGAAGTGGGATACCTCGCCTTCATCCTTCGGGTCGGTGTAGTCACCCTTGACCAGACGCACGGCATGGCCGAACAGGCGGAACTGCACGAAGCCGAAATAGAGCGTGAAGACGACCGCCGCGATGATCAGCCAGCCGACGATCAGCGGGAACTGGGTGCCGGCCACCGGTACGGAATAGAAGATGGTCGAGACGATCGGGTTGACGATCGGTCCGACGATGTCACTGATGGCCTGGTCCATGCCTTCGGCACGGGCAGAGCTTGCGGCCATGAGGGCTGCCATGGCGGCAGCCCAGGGGGCCAGGGAGCGGAATCGACTCATGAGAGGTAACCTCGAAAAGCGAATTGTCGTTATTGTCGGGTGCAAATCTCTGCAGGCGGCTGGTGCGGGAGGCGCCTGTCTCAGGGAACGATGGTGACGGGCACCGAGGCCTCTTGAATCAGATGGGCAGTGACGCTGCCGAAGATGCGTGAGCGGACGCTTTCCCCCTTGCGGCCGACGATGATCTGCTCGGCATTCACCTCACGCGCCAGCAGGCTGAGAATCTCGGCGGCATCGCCGTGGCGGACACGCCCCTCGACCTGATAGCCCTCCTTTTCCAGCTCGCTGATGGCGGGCGTCAGTACACGTTCGCGCGCCAGCTTGATCTCGTTCTCGCGGCGGCTGGCACGCTGGGCGTTCTCCTCCGGTGTGTTGAAGCTGTAGGGCGACCATTCGACCACGTAGCAGAGAATGATCCTGGTTTCCGCGCCCACCAGAGAGGCGACGCGTTTGGCATAGGCAATGGCACTGTCGCCGCCCGAGGTTCCATCTAGTCCGACAATCAGGGAGGTGGTCATGGAGCTTCTCCTGAAGCTTGCTGGTCGTCGTGTCGCGCCAGCGGATTCTTGTTGAATTACCGTTTCGTTGCGGTTGAAAGAACTTTACTCCTCGCTCACACAAGAAATCCTATCGGGTATATCGCTTCACAAAACGATGATTAAACGAAATGGCGTCAGTTACGCGTTGACGAGGCTCAGGTTTCCGCAACGCGACTAGTCGGTGGTGACAATATTCGTTGAGAAAACTGCTACCCATGGCTGCCAGCAATGCCGAGAGGGGGACGAGCTGTCCTTTGAGGGCACCATCAGAATCGCCATCAGTGGCAGGGAGGAGCGGGAGTGAAGAGGATGTGACCAGGGAGTGACGCAGGGGCAAGGAGTAGGAGCCGCAAGGATAAGGAGTTGCAAGGAGAGTGCGGGCAGAGATAGAGCTCAGCGGACAGGAACGGGCGGGAGCGGACAAGGATATAGAGCGGGCAAGAGCGGGTCAGCAGGGAGGGAAATACGAGGAGGGGGGAGGAAGGAGGGCCGAGAAAAACGCAGCGCTGCTCACCAACAGCGCTGCGGGCGCTCGACAATCGGCGCGGCTAGATCAGCCGCTGATGCGTCAGGTCTTGCCAGGCGGCTTCGATGGGCCAGGCCAGCGGCTGACGCAGATGTTCCGGCAGCGCCATCAGGGCGGCCGCGGGACTGTCGTGTTCGCGCATGCGCAACCAGCAGTAGGCCCAGGCGCAGGCATCCTCCGGCCCCTGCGGCACCGGGCGTGCCGGCATCTGCATCAACAGGAACAGCGCTGCTTTGGGCGCCCACAGCGGCGCACCGCCTTGGGCGGCCCACTGTTCCAGTGTCTCGCCATCGGGATTGCTGGCGGGTTGGCCAAGACTCGCGACGCGCGCGGTATCAGCCAGCAGCACGGCGAGGCGCTCGCTGTCGCCACGGCCATGGGTCAGCCAGGCGCGCAACAGACCGGGCAGCCCGCGCTGGGCCTGTGGGTAAAAGGTGTCTTCAGACATGCACAAAGCCTTATGCTGTAGTTGGTCCACAGGTATTCTTCTCGCCGCCAGAAGGCGGTGTGAGGCGAGCGCACTGCTCGCGTTGCCTGCCAAATTTGCCCGCCACAGGGAGACTCCATCTTGCCATTCGATTTCATCACCCCGCTCGATCGACGCCAGTACCCTTCCCAGAAGTGGGATCGCTACGCCACGGACGTCATGCCCCTCTGGATTGCCGACATGGACTTCAGCGCCCCGCCCGCCGTGACACGAGCGCTGGCCGAGCGAGTGGCGCATCCGGTCTACGGCTATGCCAAGCCGTCGGAGAGCCTCGATGACAGCCTGTGTGACTGGAGTCGCGAGCATTATGGCTGGGAGGTGCCGCGTGATGCCATCGTCTGGCTGCCGGGCGTGGTGCCGGCCTTGCACCTGGCCAGTCTGGCGTTGACCTCTCCCGGCGCGGGCGTGGTCACGACGACCCCGATCTACCCGCCCTTCCTCAAGGTGGCACAGAAGACCGGGCGAGTGGCGCAGATGGCGCCGCTGGCAGAGCCCGAGACGCAAGGCGGCCCCTGGCGTCTGGACCTGGAGGCCCTGGAAGCGGCCATCACACCCGAGACCGAGCTGCTGCTATGGTGCCACCCGCACAATCCTACCGGCCGCGTCTGGTGCGAGGAAGAGCTCGAGGCGCTGGCGGAGCTGGTCGAGCGTCACGATCTGCTGGTGGTCTCCGATGAGCTGCATGCGGATCTGGTGGTGGATCCGACGGCCCGCCATATCCCGCTGGCCAGCCTGAACGAGCGACTGGCGGCACGCTGCGTGACCCTATGGGCGCCCTCCAAGACCTTCAATACCGCCGGGCTGACGTTCGCCTGCGCGGTGATCACCGATCCCGGGCTGCGTGCACGCTTCACCGGCGCCGCCAATGGCTTGATGCCCGATACCAATGTGCTGGGCATGGCCGCGACCGAGGCGGCGTGGCGCGAGGGTGAGCCGTGGCGTCAGGAGTTGCTGGGCGTGCTGCGTGACAACCTCGATCTGCTGGAAAGCCATGTGGCACGCTGGGACGGCGTCAGCATGTCACGCCCGCAGGCCACCTATCTGGCCTGGTTGGATATGCGCAAGGCAGGGCTCGGGGAGTCTCCGCAGCAGACGCTGCTCGAGGAGTGTGATGTCGCGCTGTCGGATGGCGCAGACTTCGGTTGGCCGGGCTTCGTTCGCCTGAACTACGCCACCACGCGCGTCCAGCTGGAGCAGGCGCTGCAGCAGATGGATGAGCGCCTGCAGAAAGGTTGAGGTTGGCGAAGGGATCGAGGGGGCGAGCGAAGCGGCCAGGAAGGGGAGTCGACAGAGCCGGAGTTGATCTGGGTCAGTCTGCGGCGTTTCGTTGGCAGCTATCGCTCAACGCAAACTTGAATTGAGAATCATTATCGTCAACTCTGAGGGCAGGCCGCTCATCGGGAGGGGCTTGTCATCAGGAGATGCGACGATGAGACATGAGGTGGCAGAGACGCCGCGACAGGGGCGGCCAGCAAGCAGGGATGCAGGCGTGACGGCCTGTCGTGAATGGTGTTGTCAGGGCGGGAGCCTGCGGCTGGCGCGTTCATCGCCGCCATCTTCACGCTGCCGTGCATCCGCGGCGTCATCTGCCACCCCATCTGCGCCAGACGCCGTGAAGTCTGCGGGCCAGGAACTGGAGGTGGACTTTCCGCCCAGTGTGCGCGAATCGCGTGCTCGCCCCTCGCTTCTCAAGGGCTGGAGCCGTCGTTAGCCCTTGAGTCGGCGCGACGGCGGGCCCTCAATGACAAGGCCCCGCTTCCTTGACCGGAAGCGGGGCCTTGTCGTCTGCGTGGCGTGTTCAGCTCATCAGTACGGTCAGCGCACCAGCAGAATCAGTACATCAGGGCGAACAGTTGGCGACGGAAGCGCACCGTCAGCTCATGGGTCGCCCCAAGGGCGTCGAAGACGCGCAGCAGCGTCTTGCGTGCCAGATCATCGCCGTACTGGCGGTCGGTCTTCACCAGGCTGATCAGGGTATCCAGCGCCAGCTCGTAGTGGCCATCCGCCAGATCGCGCATGGCGCGCTGGTAGCGGGCTTCGCTGTCGTCCCGCTCGATCATCGCCTGCACCTCTTCGGGAGACGGTGCCTCGGCGATGAAGTCGATGCGTGCGCGTACGCCTCGCGCCTGGGCACCGTCACGGTCTTCCGGCTTGAGGGAATCCAGCAGCTGACGGGCCTCTTCACCATTGCCTTCGGCGACCAGTACCGAGGCGAGGTGGATGCGGTATTCCGGTGTCTCGGGGGATTCCTGCGCCAGTTGCTGATACAGCGCCTTGGCGGTGACGAGATCGCCGCTTTCCAGCGCAGTGGCCGCCTGCTCCGTGAGGCTGGGTCCTGCGCCGGCCGCCGGCTGGACCTTGTGCTGCTCGAGGAACTGGCGAATCTCGGCTTCCGGGCGTGCGCCGGTGAAATTGCCTGCCAGACCGCCCTGGATGACCAGCTTGACATCCGGCACCGAGCGCACGCCCAGCTGGGCGGCGATGTCCTGCTGCTCCTCGGCGTTCAGCTTGGCCAGGATGAAGCCACCCGCATATTCACGTGCCAGCTTCTCGAGAATCGGTGTCAGGACGAGACAATGCTCGCTCTGCGGCGACCAGCAATCCAGCAGTACCGGCACTTGCTGTGAGGCTTCCAGCACCTGCTGAAGATTGCTCATGTCCACATCGATGATGTAGGTGTTGGCGTCTTCTGCCTGGCGCGGCGCACTGGCGGCACCGCCGCCGACCACCCCTTGTGGCTGGGCGGCGGTGGTGTCATTGCCGGTCAGTGGCTGGCCGGTATTGGGATCGATGATCATGGTGCATGCCCCGAAATTCTGTCTGCGATTCAAGGCTCGCGCGCGAGCCGGTTGGCCTGATGATGCGGCCCGTCGCAGTGGAGTTCAAGGCGCTGCCGGTCACTTCCTCGCGGGAGCGCCCCGGGCGCGTCGGTTCACGGCAGCAGGGTGTCGTCGGCCAGGCTGGCGATGCAGGCGGCTTCGCTCTCGCTGAGCGGCATCACGGACAGGCGTGCGCGGCGCACCAGGTGGCTGTCCGCCAGCTCGGGCCGGGCCTTCAGGCGCGCGATGGGCAGGGAGGTGCGCAGCGGGCGAAGGTAGCTCAGGCGCGGGGCGACCCAGCGCGGAGGCTTGCCGGCATCGATATCTGCCACCTGACGTGGGTCGAAGCCCTTGTGCTCGGGGTCACTGGCCGTCGGGTCGGGCAGGGCGAGTTCGCTGACGACGGCCAGGCCGACCACCGCAGGTATCTTGCAGCTGGAGTGCTGGATGAGCACGACATCACCGAGCTGCATCTCACGCAGGAAGTTACGCGCCTGATAGTTGCGCACGCCATCCCAGAGCGCCGGTGATTCGCGGCGCAGGTCATTCAGCGAGAAGGCATCGGGTTCGGTCTTGACCAGCCAGTGGCGCATGCAGGCACTTCCTTGGGGCTGACGCGATGAGTGTGAAAATGATGGGCGTTGAGAAAGGGGCAAGCGAGGTCCGGGCGCTGGCCTCAGCGATATCCTCGCACAGGAATGTCACGCATACGAAAAAGGCCTGATGCATGGCATCAGGCCTTTCGAATTCTTGGTAGCGGGGACCGGATTTGAACCGATGACCTTCGGGTTATGAGCCCGACGAGCTACCAGACTGCTCCACCCCGCAACACTGGGTACTGCCTTTGCTCCAACTCTGACGCATCAGAGGTTGGTAGCGGGAACCGGATTTGAACCGATGACCTTCGGGTTATGAGCCCGACGAGCTACCAGACTGCTCCATCCCGCAACATCACGTTGGTGTCTGACCGGGAATTACCTTGATAGGCAACGACTTGTCAGTGGTAGCGGGGACCGGATTTGAACCGATGACCTTCGGGTTATGAGCCCGACGAGCTACCAGACTGCTCCACCCCGCATCAACGTGGGGCGTAGTATAAGGATATACAGTGCTGCGTCAACCGTTATCCCGTAATTGACGCAAACATCTCGTGTCCGGTGAGTCGTCACCAACCCATCTACGCATCTCGAGCGATTATCGACATCTTGTGTGAGAGATCTGCTACATACATTCCCTCTGCATCCTGTCCATACTGAGGAGGACGCGTCTCGCACAGGCGGATGGCAGGCGTCACAGAGTGCACGATTGTCATCAGGCTGTTAGAGATACGGGTCATTGTTGTCGTTGCAGGCATTCTCGTTTTCTCAGGGCGGGGTGTCCGCAGATTCGCCAAGCTGTGCCCAAGCCAAGGACACAGGACGTTCCAGGATTAGGGAGACGCAATAAGATGACACAGACAGCACCCGTCGCATGGGTTACCGGTGGTACCGGTGGCATTGGTTCCGCTATCTGCCGCGAGCTGGCGAACCAGGGGTATCAGGTAATTGCGGGTTACAGGAACAAGGAAAAGGCAGAGGGGTGGCTGTCGGAACAGTGTGCTGCCGGGTTCGAGAACATCGCACTGTCCGGTATCGAGCTGGACAACTTCGAAGCCTGTCAGGCAGGCGTCAACGAAATCCGTGAGCGCTTCGGCCCGATCGCGGTACTGGTCAACTGCGCCGGTATCACGCGTGATACCTCCATGCGCAAGATGAGCTATGAGCAGTGGCGCGAAGTCATCAACTGCAACCTCGACAGCGTCTTCAACACCTGCCGTGCCGTCATCAATGACATGCTGGAGCACAAGTACGGCCGCATCGTGAACATCTCCTCCATCAATGGCCGCAAGGGGCAGTTCGGGCAGGTCAACTACTCGGCTGCCAAGGCGGGCATGCATGGCCTGACCATGGCCCTGGCGCAGGAAACCGCGACCAAGGGCATCACCGTCAACACCCTGTCGCCGGGCTATATCGCCACCGACATGATCATGAAGATCCCCGAAGAGATCCGTGAATCGATCCGCGAGACCATCCCGGTCAAGCGCTACGGCCAGCCGGATGAGATCGCACGCGCGGTCGCCTTCCTGGCCGACGAGAAATCCGGCTTCATCACCGGTGCCAACCTGGACATCAATGGCGGCCAGTTCATGGGCTGATGCTCTGCGCTGGAGTGAGCCAGTGCAGGGTTGGCACCCGGCCCCTCTGGCAAGAGAATGAAAAAGCCCCCGTCTCTCTCGAGGCGGGGGCTTTTCGTTGCCATGACTTCAGTCTTGCGAGCGCGTCGTCACCAGCTCAAGAGCACTGACTCAGTGATTGAACAGCGCATCGAAGCGCGGCAGTTCGGTCTGCCAGGCGTCCCAGTCCAGCGGACCGTTGGCGAGCAGCGCATCCAGCACCTCATCCAGCTCTTCTTCACGCTCCATGCGCTCACCCAGCTGCTGGTTGATGCGCGCGACCTGCACGGTCAGGCGGCGTGACTCATCTTCGCTGCCCAGCGGGGCCTCGAAAAGAATGGCCAGGTGGACACGCAGCTCGGCCAGGCGCTCGTTGGCGGCGCTGCAGTTGCTCGGCAGGGCCTGACGCATCTGGTTGCGCGCCGCATTGGCCTGACGGCTGTTGTCGTCGAAGGCCGAGGTGCTCGGCAGCGCGACATCCTGCACGTCGCCGTTGCGCGCGCTGGCATCCGCCACGGCGTGCTGTTCGAGCAGGTCACGCCATTGCTGCCATTCCTCGCGCAATTGCAGGGCGTGCAGTTCGTCCAGACGCTGCTCGCGACGCTTGAGAATGCCGGTCCAGCGACGACGCATGCCGTCACCCCGCTTGCCACGCGGCAGCGGGCCGAGGGTGTCGGCTTCCTTCAAGGCGTCATCGAGCAGGGCGGCGTCTTCCAGCGTCTCCGGCTCCCAGCTGTCGAGGCGCTCGATCAACGCCTGCCACTGATCCAGGCGTGCCTGCTCGCGGCTGTCGCGGTCTTCGCGGTCCTGATCGCGCGCGGCGAAGATGCGGTCGCACGCCGCGCGGAAGGCGGCCCATAGGCGTTGTTCTTCGCCCTTGGGCGCGCGGCCCATCTCGCGCCAGCGACTCTGCAGGGCCTTGGCCTGTTCGGCGCGGGCGCGTGCCGGCGAGTCCTCATTGGCCAGCGCCTCGACGGCGTCGACCAGTGCCTGCTTGGCGGCGGCGATCTGACCCGCGCGGCTGTCGATCAGCGCCTGCAGTGCCGTCAGCGCCTCACCGAAGCGGTGCGACAGCTGGCGACCGGGGCCTGCAGGTACCGGCGTGTGGCGACGCCATTCCTCACGGGCGCGATCGCGAATCTGGCGCAGGGAGTCGGGGTCGGCATCATCCATGGCGTGACCGTTGAGCGATTCAAGCTGCTCGCAGAGCGCTTGGCGCATGGCCAGATTGTGTTCACGCAGCTGCTTGCGCGATTCGCGGTAATCCCGCAGACGCAGCTTGATGGCGTCAGAGGCGGTGCGGAACGCCTGGCTGGCATCGCGGCTGGCGGCTGCATCACCTAGCTCGCGCCATTGCTGAATCAGCTGCTGGTGCTGGCGGTCGCGCTGCTCATCGCTGATGTCATCACGCTCGCTCAGGGTGGTGATGGCCTCGAGCAGCTGCTCGCGTTTGGGCGCCGCGACGAAGTTCTGCCAGTCACGGAGTTCCGCGACACGCGCGCCCAGCTGGCGCAGGCGAGTCTGGCGGGCATTGTCGAGCTGGCCTTCGGTACGATCGCGCAGTGAGCGATGCAGACGACTGGCTGGCTTGAGCTTGCCGGCATCGAGATCCGCTTCCAGGCGTGCCAGTTCGGCGTCCAGTGCGTCCAGGTCCAGGCTCGCCTTGCGCGCAGTGCCGTCGCCCTCGCGGGAGGCGTCAGCTGACTCTGTGTCTTGTGCAGGGCTTTCATCGACCGCGTCCTGCTCTTGCGCTGCCTCCGTCGGCTCTTCCGGCTGTGCCGCGCTGATCGCCTGACGCACCGCGCTCAGGCTGGCGGTCTGCGGCAGACCCGCAGGCCAGGCCACCTCGCTTTCCAGACGACGCAGCTGGTCGATGTCATTGTCGATCAGCGCGGCATCCAGCTCGCCCTGGCACAGCTGATGGCGATGCCAGGCATCGAGGGCATCCTGCAGCTGCTGTTGCAGGCGCTGCTGACGTTCGAGCAGTTCGGACGGGGCCGAGAACTGGTCGGTCAGCTCGCGCCAGCGCTCTCCCTGCAGTCGGCGTTGGGCCTGCAGGCTGGCGAAGTCGTGATCATTGACGCAGTCGCGGCTGTAGAGGTCTTCCCGCGCCTGATCCACGGCGCTGAGAATCTCTTCCAGGTGCGTATTGAGGTTGGCGCTCAGACGCTCATGGGCGCGAATGGCTTCCTCGCGGGCCTCATGGTCGCTGATGACCTTGTGCGCCTGCTGGCGTGCCTCTTCGAAGCGCTGCTGGATGTCGTAGTCCGCGGCCGGCAGACGCTCCCACTCGCGCAGCAGCGAGCGGTAACGCGAGGGCACGCTGTCTTCCCATGCCTGACGCGGCAGCTTTTCCATCTGGCGCAGCAGGTTGTCGCGGCTGGCGGCCAGCGCATCGGCCTGCTGGGCATCGGCACGACGCTGAGCGAGGATGTCGCGCGCCTGACGCTGCACGTGACGATCACGCTTGGCATCACGCACCAGACGCTCGAGACCGGCCTGGCTGGTGATGCGGGCGGCAGCGGCATGACGCACGGCAGCGATGGTGTTGTGGCAGGCCTGGTGGATCAGCGCCTCTTCATCTTCCAGTCGGCTCAGTGCGGTCAGACGCAGTTGCTGGTTGTCGCCGCGAGCTGCCACGGCGGAGAGCAGTTCGCTATCGTCCAGGCGCTCGACCAGCTGTTCACGGCTCAACAGAGAGGGCGCATCCTGGCCGCCGCTCAACAGTTCGATCAGGCGCTCGCGTACCAGGCCATCGGCGCGGTCGAGCAGCGGCAGCAGACGCTCGGGAGATTGCATGCGCGTCAGGGCGGCATGGCGCACCTCCAAGGCGTCATCTTCGAGGATCAGGGTCTCCAGGATATTGCGCTGGTCTGGAATCTCCGGATCAAGCTGGTCAGTGGCAGCGGAGCGAATGGCAGGGTTGGCGTGTTGCCAGCGAGGAGTGAACAGGCGGCCAGTGAGGCGGGAGAGCAGTCCGGTCATGAGAGAGCGGTTATCCAGGCAAAAAATAGAGGGGCGCAACAATTGGCCGCACACTCGGCGGGTGCAATCGGGTGGGCACGGCGGAGTGGGCGGAGTGACGGCGCATGAATTTCGTCACCCCGCTATCTTACCAGTCACAGCCCCCCGTTGTGTGGTATCGCATGTCGATCGATGTGTCTTATTGCACGCGCGCGGCGGCGTGCAGGGCAACCGGCGGCGGGTGACAGGTCGGCAAGGGAGGTACGTCGTAGGCTCGCGACACCTGACAGTGCCTGCTGCTGGCCGTATCATCAGTTGCAGCACTGTGTCCGCTCACATAGTTTTGTACGTTACCGCTATGCCATTCAGTGTCTGTCATTCATGCTCGGCGCCTCTCAAGCAGTCGCTGTGCCGTGTGCGACGGCGAGCTATGTTATTCAGGTGGCCTTTCCCATCGAGGGTCGCCTTGAGGATGCCGTGAACAGCACGTGCATCATCGAGAGTGTCGGAGGGCTTCGACACTCCTTTACGCAACCGGAGTCAGGTCATGAGTCTCAGTACGGACAGGGCCCCTCAGGCCTTCACCTTCAAGGGCGGCATGCTGCCGATGACGGTCATGGAGCTGGTCAGCGGTGATCCGGAGCAGATCCGTGCTCAGCTGGCCAGCAAGCTCAGCCAGTCGCCGGCCTTCTTTCAACATACGCCGGTGGTGCTGAGCGTCGAGAAGCTCGACGAGCCGCATCTGGCGCTGGAGCGCATCTGTGCCGTCTGCCGTGGCCACAAGCTGTTGCCGGTCGCGGTGCGTGGTGGTGGAGACCCGGTGCGTCAGTCCGCCTGGGCACTGGGACTGGGGTGGTTCCCGCCGCAGGAGAATCGCGGGCGCTCCCTCGAGTCCGTGCCGCCGGTGGCCGCTGAGCCGGTCGCCGAACCTGCCGAGACGGTCACGGACAGCGCGGCCGAGAAAGCGGAGCCGGCCCACGCCAGCAAGGTGTATCGGGGGACGGTGCGTTCGGGCCAGCAGGTCAGCGCACCGGAGGGCGATCTGGTCATCATCGGCGCGGTGAATGCCGGCGCCGAGATCCTGGCCGCCGGCAGTGTGCATATCTATGGCGCTCTGCGTGGCCGCGCGCTGGCGGGTATCCATGGCGATCGCAACGCCAGCATCTACTGCAGGGAACTGCACGCCGAGTTGCTCTCGGTGGCCGGAACCTACAAGCGACTCGATGACATCGACAATCGCCTGCTGGGTGCCAATGTCGAAGTCGTGCTTGAACATGACCAACTCTGTATCGCACGACTCGGCTGATCCCAGCACTGTGTTCAGAACGATATCCAATACTTAGATATCCAATACTTAGATATCCAATACTTACCGGTGATCCTCGCTCGGCGAGGGACTCTCAGCAAGGAAGACAGCTTTGGCCAAGATTATCGTAGTGACGTCAGGCAAGGGCGGCGTCGGCAAGACGACCAGCGCCGCCGCCATTGCCACCGGACTGGCTTTGCGCGGCAACAAGACCGTAGTGATCGATTTCGATGTGGGCCTGCGTAACCTGGACCTGATCATGGGCTGCGAGCGCCGTGTGGTCTACGACCTGGTCAACGTCATCCAGGGCGAAGCCAATCTCAAGCAGGCCCTGATCCGCGACAAGCGCATCGACAACCTGCACATCCTTCCGGCCTCCCAGACCCGTGACAAGGACGCGCTGACGCTGGAAGGCGTCGAGAAGGTGCTCGACGCGCTGCGCGAGGAGTTCGATTACGTCATCTGTGACTCGCCGGCCGGTATCGAGCGCGGTGCCCAGCTGGCGATGTACTTCGCTGACGAGGCCGTGGTGGTGACCAACCCGGAAGTCAGCTCGGTACGTGACTCCGACCGCATCATCGGCCTGCTGTCCTCCAAGACACGTCGTGCCGAGAATGGCGACTCCCCGGTGCGTGAACACCTGCTGATCACCCGTTACCATCCGGCGCGCGTCACCGGCGGAGACATGCTCAACCTGACCGATATCCAGGAAATCCTGTCGATCCCGCTGATCGGCCTGATTCCGGAATCCGACGCCGTGCTGCGCGCGTCCAACCAGGGTGTGCCGGTCACGCATGACCAGAAGAGCGATGCCGGCCAGGCGTACGTGGATTGCGTGTCCCGCCTGTTGGGCGAGGAAGTGCAGCTGCGTTTCCATGAAGTCGAGAAGCGCGGCCTGCTGGCCAGAATGTTTGGAGGGGGGCGCAAGTGAAATTACTGGATTTTCTGAAGCGAGAGCGCAAGAAGACCGCCAATGTCGCCAAGGAGCGGCTGCAGATCATCGTCGCGCACCAGCGTAGCCAGCGTGACCAGCCGGATTACATGCCGATGCTGGAGCGTGAGCTGCTCGAGGTGATTCGCAAGTATGTGCAGGTCGACCAGGATGCCATCAACATCTCGCTGGACCGCGAAGACGACTGCTCGGTGCTGGAACTCAACGTCACTCTGCCGCGCCCCGGCGAGGCCTGAGTTCGCGGGGCGTCGGGTGCTTGTCACCTGAGGCGTTGCCGAGCGGGCATCCCCTGCGACGTCCCGAGCCAGCCCATGCCAATGCCTGCCAGAGCACCGTGCCAGCCTTGCTGGAGACGGTGCTCTGGCACGTTCATTTTTCGACCGCCCGCGTGGAGACATCCTGTGGCAGAGCCCACCTTCCTGTGGCACGACTACGAGACCTTCGGCGCCGACCCGCGCCGTGACCGTCCTTCGCAGTTCGCGGCCATCCGTACCGATGCTGACTTCAACGAGATCGGCGAGCCGCTGACCCTCTATTGCAAGCCGGCCGATGACTTCCTGCCCCAGCCGATGGCGTGTCTGATCACCGGCATCACCCCGCAGCAGGCCGAGCGTCGCGGCATTCCCGAGGCCGAGTTCGCCGGGCGCATCAATGATGAGATGAGCGTGCCGGGGACCTGCACGCTGGGCTACAACAGCCTGCGCTTCGATGATGAAGTCAGCCGTCATCTGTTCTACCGCAACTTCCTCGATCCCTACGGGCGTGAGTGGCAGAACGGCAATTCGCGCTGGGACCTGATCGATGTCGTGCGCGCCTTCCATGCCCTGCGCCCGGAAGGCATCGAATGGCCCAAGCGTGAAGATGGTGCGCCCAGCTTCCGTCTGGAGCATCTGACGGCGGCCAATGGCATCGAGCACGCCGGCGCGCATGACGCGCTGGTGGACGTGCGCGCCACTATCGCGCTGGCATGCCTGCTCAAGTCGCGCAATGCGCGGCTGTTCGATTATCTGCTCAAGCTGCGCAACAAGCGCCATGTCGCCAGCCTGCTGGATATTGGCGCACGCAAGCCGATGCTGCACATCTCGCGTCGCTATCCGGCCTCGCGGGCCTGCGGCGCGCTGGTGGTGCCGCTGGCGGAGCATCCTTCGAATGCCAATGGCGTGATCGTCTATGACCTCTCGGTCGACCCGGCACCGTTGATGGAACTGTCACCGGAAGAGATACGTGCCCGTGTCTTCGCCAGTGCCGATGACCTCGCGGAAGGCGAGGAGCGGATTCCGCTCAAGGTCATCCATCTCAACAAGAGTCCGGTGCTGCTGCCGGCCAATGCGCTCAAGGATGTGTCCGGGCCGCATGAGGGCGAGTACGGCGAGATCGCGGCGCGCTTCAAGATCGACCCCGCCCAGTGTCGCGTGCACTGGAAGTGGCTGAAGGACAACGCCGGTGTCGGCGTGAAGGTGGCGCAGGTATTTGCCGAGGCGCCGCCGGCCGGGCCGGCTGATCCGGACTTGATGCTCTACTCCGGCGGCTTCTTCTCGCCCGCGGACCGCAAGGAGATGGAGCGGGTACGCGCCACCCATCCCGAGGCGCTGGATGATACGCCGTTCGCCTTCCAGGATGGCCGCCTCGAGGAGATGCTGTTCCGCTATCGTGCGCGCAGCTACGGCTACACGCTCAACTCCGCCGAGCGCGAACGCTGGGAGCAGTGGCGCTGGGAGCGCATGAACGATGAGCAGGTCGCGAGCCTGACCGTGAAGGGCTTCGTCAGCGAGATCCAGCGGCTGGCCCAGAGCGAGCAGGACCCGGAGCGCGTGCAGATTCTCGAAGAGCTGGCGATGTACGTGGAAGGCATCATGCCGCCGCAGGCCTTCGGCTGATGACGGGCTAGCCGGCCCGCTGTGCTTGCCGGCAAGGCATGAAGGAACAAGACCCCGACGCGGTGATTGAACTGCACCTCGTCGGGGTCTTGTCGTTTCAGGCGTCCGGCCGGTGAGGGTCAGTGCCTTGTTTGCCCGTCAAGCCGCTGGCGGGCCGGCGAGACTCAATGCTGGGCATTGCCGCTGGCCTCGGCTGAGGGGGCCGCCAGGGTCGCGCCTGTCTCGGTGCGCGGCGCCTCGGGCAGCGGCGGCAGGTCCAGTTCCGTGAGACGCTGGTCGAAGTCGCTGGGCGTGCCGGGGTCGAAGGCCAGTTCCAGCGCGCTGGCGTCATTCATCTGCTGCCAGATGGCGCGGATATCCTGCGCGCTGACCTGCTCGACGGCCGCAACCAGTTGCTGACGGCGGTCAAAGTCCGTCCAGCCGAAGCTCAGCTCGCTCCAGTTGCGCGCTGCCAGCTCGGATAGCTTGCGGGGCTTCTGGGTCAGGCTGTCGACGACGGCGTCACGGTAGCTGGCAAGCGCGGCCTCATCCAGTGACTGCACGCGGCTGTCGAAGCGGGTGAGGAAGGCATCCATGCGCGAAAACAGCGTCTTGCTGTCCTTGGACGGCGACTGCACCAGCAGACTCAGCCCCGGCGCATCGAGCATGGGCGAATAGCGCGCGGAGACGATATAGCCGAGTTGCTCCTCGGTGCGCAGCTGGCTGTAGAAGGGCGCTTCAAGCAGCTGACCCAGCACCGCGATGCGGGCCTGGGTCTGCAGCGTACGGTCCTTGCCCTGCAGGTAGCGCAAGGCGCCGGCATCGCCGCGTGTGCTGTCCGGACGCAGTACCGTGTGGTGGGTGACCTGACGCACTTCCAGGTCTGGCACCGCCTCGCGAGTGATGCGCGGCGCAAGCCCGTTGATCACCAGCTGGCCGGTCTCGCGGGCCTGGTCGGCGGTCAGGTTGCCGGTCACCATCGCCTGCACGTGCAGCTTGGCAAGAAAGCGCTTGCGGAAGCTGTCCAATGATTCGGCGTCGATCTTGTCCAGGGCCGCCAGCTGTTGCTCGGCGGTGCTCGGCAGGCCGACCAGCGTTTCGCTGAGGCTGCGGCCCAGGCGCGTGTAGAGCGGTGCCTGAACGCGATTCTGCAGGCTGCGACGCAGGCGTTGAGTGATGCGCTCCAGGGTGGCGGGGGCCATCTCGCCATTCACCAGCTGGTCGAGCACTTCGCGCATTTCCGGCTGCTGACCATCACGCCAGCCACTGAACTGCAGCGTGATGCCACGCCCATGGGCATAGACCAGCGCATCCTGCCCGGCCAGACGTGCCGGATACAGACGCGCGTTGAGGCTGTCATTCAGCCACGCCGCCAGCACCTGACTCATGGCCTGGTCATCCACCGAGCGATTGACGTCGGGATTGAGCAGACCGAAGCGCCATTCGGCCTTCGGCACGCCGAAGCTTGCGTCGCCCTGATACCAGAGCTCGGCACCGGGCTCATCGATCAACTGGCTCGGCTTGGCGTCGGCCAGGTCGAGTACGCGGAAATCCTTGGCCAGATAGGGATTTGGCCCGGGCAGCGCCAGCTGACTGGCCAGGGTGTCGTCGCCGGCTGTCTGAGCAGCGGTATCCGCCGTCAGGCGCGTCAGGGTGTAGGGCGCCTTGAACCACTCGCCCTGTTTGTCACCCTCCACCTGCGGGCCGGAGTAGACCTCCAGCAGGTTGTCGGGTGTCAGGCGAGCGAGGGTGTCCTTGATCAGGTCCGGGTCGAAGTCCTGCATCAGGTAGGGCGCCGCCAGCACGTCCTCGACCGGGTAGCGCGTCATCATCATCGCCAGATTGCTGGCCAGATTGACCGGCGAGCTGCGCTGTTGGAAGCGGAAGCTCTGCTCACCCAGCTGTGCCTGTTCGGTATAGCGCCAGTCGTTGATGCCCTCAGCGCGGATCAGGGCCAGATAGTCGAACAGCGCGGCGCGGATTTCCGCCTGATGCTGCGCGCCTTCCGGGGTCAGGCTGATGTCGACGCTGAGCAGGGCATGCTCGCCATCACTGAGGCCACCGCCGGCCGAGAGGCCATCTGCCCAGCCCTTGTCCTTGAGCACTGCCAGTAGACTGCCTTCGCCTTCGTGACCGATCAGGTTGGCCAGGTAGCTGACCGGCTGTGAGCGGTAGTGGGCGATCGGGTCGTCGATGGGGAACATGAACGACAGCTTGCGCTCCTGCTTGAGTGCCCTGACCTCAAGGCGTGCCGGCAGATCGTCACCGCTGGCCAGGGGCGTGGTGATCTCGGGACGCGACAACCCACGATCTGGCACATCACTGAAGTTGTCACGGGCCAGTTGCTCGAGCGTTTCCAGCGACTGCGGCCCGACCAGTGACAGGCGCATCACGTTGGCGCCGTAGTGAGACTGATAGAAATCGACCAGACGCTGGCGCAGGCTACCGGCCTCGGTGTCCTTGAGGGTCTCGAGACTGCCGACGCTGAAGCGGTTGAAGGGGTGTTCCGGATTGAGGGCCGCTTCGACAGCCTCGTAGATGCGCCGGCCATCGTCCTGCAGGCGCGCCTGATACTCGGAATTGACCGCATGGCGCTCGCGATCCACGTAGTCGGCGTTGAACTGTGGTGCGACGAAGAAGCGCGCAAAGCGCGGCAGCGCTTCATCGAAGGCGTCCGGGTCGATGTCGAAGAAGTAGTTGGTGTCCTGGCTGGCGGTGAAGGCGTTGTGCTGGCCGCCATGCTTGGTGATGAAGTCCTGGTAGGCGTCCGGCTTCGGGTAGCGATCGGTGCCGAGGAACAGCATGTGCTCCAGGAAATGCGCCAGCCCCGGAACATCGTCGGGGTCCTGGGCGCTGCCGACTTCGACATCGACGGCGGCGGCGGCCTTGTCGGCCTTGGCATCACTGACCAGCAGGACCTTGAGGCCGTTGTCGAGGATCAGGCTGCGATAGAGTCGCTGGTCGTTCTCGCTCTTGATGACCGGACTGGCCTGCTCGGCCCTGACAGACGCCGTGCTTGAGGCGAAGTTGGCGGCCGGCGCGAGTGACGATGCGGGCGCAGAAGCCGGGCGGGTATCGGCATGGCTGGTGGCCGGTGCCAGACCACCCATGACGATGGCGGCAATGGCCGTGCTCATTGCAAGCGGACGAAATCCTGAAGGCAGTGACATCTTCTCTCCTGATTCATGCCACCGCTGCTCGGGCAGGTGGCGCTGATTCGGTGATGGTTCTCATTGGGCGAACATGCGCGCGAGGCGGTAGAGTGATGCAGTGCCGCCATCCTCGATACGTGCCGTCGGCGCAGGCGGATTCAGGTCAGCATCGGGCCGGTGGGGTGGGCGACGCTCCACTCCTGATGCTCGGGGTCGTTGACGAGCCGTGCGACCGGGAAGGCGGCCAGGCTGGCGTTCGGCGTCAGCATGCTGCGCGCTGTCTCCAGCGGCGTCTCGGCATTCAGCCAGTCGCGTACCTGATGCGGCGCGATCACGGCGGGCATGCGATCGGTCAGGCGTGACGTGACCCCGGCGCACTCGACACTGATCAGCGCGAAGCTGTCGCGACCCTCGGGGGGTAGCCCCTCCATCAGGGGGGCGCTGAAGTGGCGCGTCCAGAGGGCGGCCAGCAAAAGCGGAGCGCGGGTCGGGTGCGTGACCAGAAACGGCTGCTTCATGCGCGGTTGTTCCTTCCACACATAGACACCGCCGACGGGGATCAGTGCCCGTTGGCTGATGAACGACTCGCGGAACATGCGTCGCGTTTCCAGCGACTCTGCACGCGCCACGTGCGGGGCGCGGTCCATGATCTCCAGCCAGCTGGGTGTCAGGCCCCAGAGTGCCGGCACCAGTCGCAGGCTGGGGCCTTCCAGGCGCAGCATCGAGGCGGGCATGCGCGGGGCGCGATTGGCACTGACCAGCAGTTCGCTGCGCAACTGGCGTTCGAGCGCGGGAGTCGCCAGCGACCCGAACAGTTCGTCGGGGGGCAGGTCAGCGGGGTAGGGGGGGATATACAGACGACCGGCCACGGGAATCCTTTGAGGCGATGAGGCGAAGGGAACATGCAGCGGCAGCTGCTGCCTGAGATGGGGTGTGGATCGCGCTGCACGCCACGGATGCCAGCATGCCACACCTTGGTGATGCTTGCGTTTGTGCTCAGTCTCGATATGCTGGACGGAAACACTGTTCGATTCAATGACCGATACGGGGTGCTCCAAGAGATGCCCGCCAGGCGTCGCAACCCTTTGCCCACCCGTGCTGTCCGAACACACACCGCGTCAGACTCGCTACGCGGTAACGCATCTCAAGCATCAGAGGAATTCGATGGCCCGTCCACGTCAGCATGCACCGGAAGCGCTGCATGCGCGGGTAATGGAGACCTGCGATGAATGGCTCAAAGAGCAGCCCGTTCACGCCCTGTCTCTGCGCAACCTGGCTCGCGAAGTCGGTTGTGCGCCCAGCACCCTGCTCAAGCTCTACGGCAGCTTCGGCAACCTGCTCCAGCACGTCAATCTGGCGACGCTGGACAGGCTGCGCGATGCGATAGCCGGACAGGAGACGCCGAGTCCTTCGGAGCGCCTCAAGGCCTTGGCGCGCGCCTACTGGGGCTTCGCCCAGCGCGACCCTTATCGCTGGCAGCTGCTGTTTGACTTCCCGCTCGCCCAGGAAGGGGAGCTGGACCAGCGTCAGAACGCGATGATCGAAGGGCTGTTCGAGCGTGTGGAGGGGGCTTTGGTCGAGTACGCCCCACACGTCGAGTCCGTCGAGGCCAAGCGCATGGCGCGCACGCTGTGGGGTAGCGTGCACGGTCTGGTACAGCTGGGCATGAACGAGCGTCTGGGGCTCTGGCAGGGGCAGCCACTGGAAGTGACGGAGCTTCTCGATCAGTTGCTGGATACCATGTTGGCAGGGCTCAAGGTACGCAGCGAGGCTGCGTGTGCGGGGGATGCCACGGAAGCTGGCAAATGAGTCGAGAACTGCTCCGGCGACCCCGTTTTGCGCCCTTCTTCTGGACCCAGGCCCTCGGGGCCTTCAATGACAATCTGTTCAAGAACGCCTTGCTGCTGCTGATGACCTTCGTGGTCATCGAGCAGCGGGGCTGGGACACCGGCATCGTCAACAACCTGGCGGCCGGTCTTTTCATCCTGCCTTTTCTGCTGTTCTCCGCCTGGGGCGGCCTGTTGGCTGACCGCCTCGACAAGCAGCGCCTGATCGTGCGACTCAAGTGGCTGGAGCTGGCCACCATGAGCGTGGCGGCCGGTGCCTTGATCTTCGAAGCCTGGGAGTTGCTGCTGGCGCTGCTGTTCATGATGGGCACCCAGTCGGCGCTCTTCGGCCCGGTCAAGTACGCCATCCTGCCCCAGCATCTCAAGCCGGATGAGCTGGTCAGCGGCAATGCCTGGGTCGAGCTGGGCACCTTTCTCGCCATCCTGATCGGCACCCTTGCCGCCGCGGCCTTGATGGCACTGGGCGGCGAGCTGGCACGCTGGGCGCTCTCCGCGTCGCTGGTTTCCTTGTCCCTGCTGGGCGTGATGGCGGCCGGCAAGATTCCACCGGCACCCTCCGCTTCGCCCGGCCCCGTGCCGTGGCGTCCGCTCTCCGGCAGCATCGCGGTGATGCGCGAGGGGCTGAGCAATCGCGGGCTACGCTGGGCGTTGCTGGGCATCAGTGCCTTCTGGTTCCTCGGCGCCAGCTATCTGACGCAATTGCCGGCCTATGCGCGCGATATCGTGCATGGGGCCGAAGGGGCGACCTCTGCCTTGCTGGCGGCCTTCGCCATCGGTATCGGCCTGGGGTCGCTGGCCTGTGAGCGTGTCTCGCGCGGGCGTCTCGAGACGGGACTGGTGCCCTTCGGCGCACTGATCATCTTCGCTGGCGGACTGGATCTTGCCCTGCGCCCGGTACTGGCCGAGGCACAGATGGCCACGCCCTTGATCGAGCTGTTGGGCATCGCCGGTTTCTGGCGCATGTGGCTGGATCTCGGCGTCATCGGCTTCGGTGGCGGCCTCTACATCGTGCCGCTCTATACCCTGTTGCAGATCCGCAGTCCTGAAGATCACCGCGCGCGCATGATCGCCGCCAACAACGTGCTCAATGCCCTGCTGATGGTCTTGTCGGCCGGTGCCGGCATTCTGGTGCTGGGCGTGATGGGGCGCGATATTCCGGATTTCCTGCTGTTGCTGTCCCTGATCAGCGGACTGATCGCGGTGGTCTGCATGCTGCGTGACCCGCGTCCCTTCCTGCGCCTCAATATCTTCATCCTCATCCACCTGATGTATCGCCTGCACCTCAAGGGACGCTGGCGGATACCGGCGGAAGGGGCGGCGCTGGTGGTGTGCAATCACGTCAGCTTCATGGATGCGCTGATTCTGGGTGGGGCCAGTCCGCGCCCGCTGCGTTTCCTGATGGATGCCGAGATCTATCATTCGCCGTGGCTGAAGTGGTTCTTCCGCATCGCCGGGGCGATTCCGGTGGATTCCTCACGCAAGGACCCGGCCGGCGTTCGCCGCTCGCTGGAAGAAGTCGGCAAGGCGCTGCGCGAGGGAGAAGTCGTGATGATCTTCCCCGAGGGCAAGCTGACGCGTGACGGTGAGGTCGGCCGCTTCCGGCGCGGGCTGGAGTTGATTCTGGCGCGTGACCCGGTACCGGTGATTCCGATGGCGCTGGGCGGACTGTGGGGGTCCTGGTTCTCCCACGGCGGCGGGCCTGCCTTCGCCAAGTTCCCGCGGCGTCTGCGCGGGCGGGTAGAGCTGTGCGTAGGACGTACCTTCGACCCTGTCGGCACCAAGGCGGTGGAGCTCGAGGAAGCGGTGCGTGACCTGCATCGCAAGGCGACACGCCTGGCAGGCAATCGGTGACAGGATGAAGCGGCCTCGCTCCTCGTGTTCAGCCGTCACCCCGGTTGGTGAGAGCCAGCCCTGCCCTTGAAGACAAGACGCCGCCCGTGATCTCACGGGCGGCGTCTTTTTGCGTGTGCCTCATCCAGGGCGGCCGGTGGGCTTACTCAAGCAGACGTGGTGGCGCCACTGCGGGCACTGGGCTGATTGGACGGGGCGGTATGGCGTGTGATCCAGAAGCCGATGCTGCCGATCAGGCAGGCTGTCAGCATCACCAGGGGCACCGGCAGCATGTCAGTGCCGTTCAACCACAGGCTGGCAATGGCACCATAGAGCCCGCCGCCCAGGAAGAGCGTGGTGCCCGAAATGGCATTGGCGACACCGTGACCGCGGGCGAAGAGCGACTGGTAGTCTGCCATCACGTTGGGAGTGATCATGGCGCCTGCGCCAAGTACCACCAGCATGCCGGGAATCATGGTGGCGGCGCTGATCATGCCGCTCAGGCCCAGTCCCAGCAGCCAGCAGATGCCTGTCAGCTGGACACCCAGTGCCAGCTTGACCAGGGTGCGCATGCGCAGGTGCTTGAGGCCGACATGATTGAGACGATTGCCGACGAACATCGCCACCACGTTGGCACCGAAAGCCAGCGCGAACTGAGGCGGTGTCATCCCGAGCAGCCCCTGATACAGATAGCTGGCATTGGTGATGAAGGTGAACATGATGCCGGGGCCGCACAGGATCAGCATCAGATGGCCGGGTACGCCGCGCGTGGAGAGGATGTCACGATAGCTACGCAGCACATTGCGGGGCTTGAAGGGCGTGCGCTCGCTGGCCGGGTGGGTTTCCGGCAGCCAGCGATGGATGATCAGGCCGACCAGCAGTCCGTAGACCCCCAGCGCGAAGAAGATTGTCGTCCAGTGGCTCAGCGAGATCACCAAGGCCCCGAGGGACGGGGCGATCAACGGCGCGGTCATCAGCACCATGGTGACGTTGGTCATCAGGCGAGCGGCGTCCTTGCCGGTCGCGACATCCCTCACCACGGTGCGTGAGACACCACCTGTCATGCCGGTGGCGATGCCCTGCAGCACTCGCCACAACAGCAGCCAATGGAAGTCGCGGGTCAGTGCGCAGCCCAGACCGGCGACGAGGAACAGCACGAAGCCGCTCAGGGCCACCGGACGACGCCCCAGGCTGTCGGACAGCGGACCGCCGCCTAGCTGCCCCATCGCGTAGCCGAAGAAGAACATGGTGATGGTCAGGCCGATACGGTGCTCGTCCACGCCGAAGTCGCCTGCCATGGACGGCATGGCAGGCAGATAGGCGTCGATGGCCAGAGGGGCGAGGGCGACCATCAACGCCAGCATCAGCGTGAAGCGGGCGGGGTGGTGCTGCAGTGCAATCGTCGAAGGGGAGGCTGAGGTCATGTCGGCCCTTTGTGCAGGTGGTGGGCGTGGCGGAAAGACGGTCGGCGGATTCGGTGGCGGTGATCGTGAGTCAACAGGCCGGATGTCACCGTGTTCGTCGCGGCGCAGGCAGAGGATAACGCGTGTCTTCGCCATTGGCCGCTTCACGGCATGCAACACGGCATTGCAGCGAGCTGGAACGTGAAGAGCCCGCCGGGTGGCGGGCTCTTTTTTGGCATCACGTCGTGATGCCGAGGGGCAATGAGGGCATCAGGTGCGTGTGGTGCGGGCCGCCTGCCAGCAGCGTGCTGAGGTGATCTGGTTATCCTTCACCTGCTGGATCTCGATGCGCGTGGTGCCGATGGCGAGACTGGCCGGGGCATCCGGGAAGGATTCCAGGTGTTCCAGAATCAGGCCGTTGAGTGTCTTGGGGCCGTCAGTCGGCAGCTGCCAGCCGATGGCCTTGTTGATCTCGCGGATGTTGGCGGTGCCTTCGATCACGTAGCTGCCGTTGTCCTGCGGGTGGATCTCCTGATGCGTACCGGCGACATCGGTGGTGAACTCGCCGACGATCTCCTCGAGGATGTCCTCCAATGTCGCCAGCCCCTGCACATCGCCATACTCGTCGACCACGATGCCGATGCGGCGCTTCTGCTTCTGGAAGTTGAGCAGCTGGGTATGCAGCGGCGTGGACTCCGGGATGAAGTAGGGCTCGCGGGCTTCCTGGATGATGGAGGCCTTGGTGACCTCGTCCAGCGACAGGAAGCGCGCCGCGTTGCGCAGGTGCAGGATGCCGATGATGTTGTTGATGTCACCCTTGTAGACCGGCACCCGCGTGTGCTGACTGGCGCGGATATGGCTGAGGATGATGTCGAGGTCATCGTCCAGGTCGATGCCGAAGATCTCCTGACGCGGCACCATGATGTCATCGACGGTGACGTTCTCGAGATCGAGAATCGACAGCAGCATGCCCTGGTGGCGACGCGGGATCATGCTGCCGGCTTCGTGGACCACGGTGCGCAGCTCGTCACGGGTCAGGCTGTCGGCGCCGCCGCTGACATCGCGCACACCGAACAGGCGCAGCAGGCCATTGGAGATGCCATTGACCAGCCATACCAGCGGGTAGAGCAGCTTGAGCAACGGTTCCAGCACCAGAGAGGCCGGATAGGCGATGCGCTCCGGGTTCACGGCGGCCATGGTCTTGGGCGTCACTTCGGCAAAGATCAGCACCACGATGGTCAACACGGCGGTCGAGACGGCCGGGCCCGAGACATCACCGAAATAATGGATCGCGATGATGGTCGCCAGCGAGGCGGCAAGGTTGTTGACGAAGTTGTTGCCGATCAGGATGACGCCGATCAGGCGGTCCGGACGGGAAAGCAGGCGGGTAACACGCTTGGCGCCGCGCTCGCCGCCCTTGGCACGGTGACTGAGACGGTAGCGGTTGATCGACATCATGCCGGTCTCGGAACTCGAGAAGAAAGCAGACAGGATGATCAGGATGACCAGTAGGCCGAACAGCAGCCCCAACGGGGTGTCGTCGCTCAAGAGTGAAGGGTCCTCGGTGGCGGATTTAGGCGCATGATACTGACACGCTCGCTGCAATGCATCAGGCGCAGCGAGCGATCTCTGTCGGGGTGGCAGGGCTTAGTGGGAAAATACCACTTGCAGCACGAACTTGGTGCCGAAGAAGGCCAGCGCCAGTACCAGGCAGCCGCCCAGTGTCCAGCGTGCGGCACGCTGGCCGCGCCAGCCCAGCACGTGATGCCCGAACAGCAGCACGGCGAAGATGATCCAGGCGCCGAGGCTGAGCACCGTCTTGTGAGCCAGATGCTGGGCGAACATGTTGTCCAGATAGATGGTGCCGCTGATGATCGATACGCTGAGCAGGATCATGCCGGCCCAGATCAGCTCGAACAGCGCGCGCTCCATGCTGGTCAGTGCTGGCAGCACCTGGACGATGCCGCGGGTATGTCGCTTCTTGAGCGCATGCTGTTGCAGTGACAGCAGCCCGGCCTGCATGGCCGCGATGCTGAAGAAGGCCAACGCCGCCACCGAGGTGAAGATGTGGGCGGTCAGGCCGGGGGAGAGCGGGTTCTCGGTGGTGGCGCTCGGCAGGTTCATCACGCCGAGCACGCAGGCGGCGGCGACCGGGAACAGCGCCGCGCCCCCGGCGATCACCGGCTTGAACAGGCTGGCGGTCACCAGCAGCAGGCAGATGGCCCAGCTGACCAGCGAAGCGCTCTCGAACAGTCCGAGGTGCAGCGCACCACCGTGGTTGAGCGTGACCCAGACGATGACGGCATGGCAGGCGATGGCGACCAGCGCCAGACTGCGCACCAGTCGCGTGCGTTCTGGAACGCGGCGTGTCAGGGTGAGGCCCTGCCAGAGGCCGGCGCCGAGATAGAAGATGATGGCCAGAAAGGCAAAAGGCAGAGCCTGCATGTGCTGTTGTCCAGGTGCCGGAGGGAAGCGGGAGATCAGGCCTCGCATGAGACGCTGTCTATCTGCAGAGACTATACCGAATGCGCCGCCGGGATTGCATCCACTCGCGGTGCCCCGGCGCGTGCTCTCACGGGCGGTGAGGCCTGCGCGGCGACAGACTCCGCATTGCATGACGATTGTCGGCACCGTCTCCTGCAGGCATGTCATTGCCAGGATGGCGACTTGCAAGCCTTGCATGCATGGAGACGCGGCCGCCCTGTGCGTATAATGCGCGACAGGATAACCATTCACGCGCTGGGGCGTCATGCCGTGCGCCGGTCACGAGGTGGCTTACGCCCTCGTCCCCGCAGCGCGGTCCCCAGACGTCCCTAGCCGGAGAGGCCCATGTTTCAAAGTTTGAGTGATCGCCTGTCGCATACGCTGAAGTCGATTACCGGCCAGGCCAAGCTGACGGAAGACAATATCAAGGACACCCTGCGCGAAGTGCGCAAGGCGTTGCTTGAAGCCGATGTCGCGCTGCCGGTGGTCAAGGCCTTCATCGAGCGAGTGCGCGAACGTGCCGTCGGTCAGGAAGTGTCCAAGAGCCTGTCGCCGGGCCAGCAGTTCGTCAAGATCGTCCAGCAGGAGCTGGAAGCGATCATGGGCGAAGCCAATGAAGGCCTGACGCTCAAGGGCAGTCCGGCCGTCATTCTGATGGCAGGCCTGCAGGGTGCGGGCAAGACGACCACCGTCGCCAAGCTGGCACGCTACCTGCGCGAGCGCGAGAAGAAGAAGGTGCTGGTGGTCTCGGCGGACGTCTATCGTCCGGCCGCCATCGACCAGCTGGAAACGCTGGCCAAGGAAGTCGGGGTCGATTTCTTCCCCTCCGACTCCTCCCAGCAGCCGGTGGCCATCGCCGAGGCGGCGATGAAGCACGCGCGTATCCAGTTCCACGACGTGGTGCTGGTCGATACCGCCGGTCGTCTGCATGTCGATGCCGACATGATGGACGAGATCGCCGCCCTGCACCGCAGTGTCAATCCCGACGAGACGCTGTTCGTCGTCGATGCGATGACCGGTCAGGATGCCGCCAACACCGCCAAGGCCTTCCACGAAGCCTTGCCGCTGACCGGTGTCGTGCTGACCAAGGCCGACGGTGATGCGCGTGGCGGTGCGGCCCTGTCCGTACGTCACATCACTGGCAAGCCGATCAAGTTCATGGGCATGGGGGAGAAGGTCGACGCCCTCGAACCCTTCCATCCGGACCGTATCGCCTCGCGCATCCTCGGCATGGGCGACATGCTGTCGCTGATCGAGGAAGCCGAGCGCACCGTCGACAAGAGCAAGGCCGAGCAGCTGGCCAGCAAGGTCAAGAAAGGCCAAGGCTTCGATCTCGAGGACTTCCGTGATCAGCTCCAGCAGCTCAAGAACATGGGTGGCATGGGTAGCCTGATGTCCAAGCTGCCGGGCATGGGGCAGCTGGCGGAAGTCGCCCAGAGCCAGGCCAGCGAGAAGGAGCTGGGCAAGCTGGAGGCGATGATCAACTCCATGACGCCCAAGGAGCGCCGCAACCCGGATCTCATCAATGGGTCGCGCAAGCGCCGCATCTGCATGGGTTCCGGTACCCAGGTGCCGGACCTCAACCGTCTGCTCAAGCAGCACAAGCAGATGGCCAAGATGATGAAGAAGGCCGGCAAGAAAGGTGGCATGCAGAAGATGATGCGTGGCATGTCCGGCATGATGGGCGGTGGCGGTGGTCCTGGCGGCCCCGGCGGTATGGGTGGCCCCGGCGGTATGGGTGGCATGGGTGGCCCCGGCGGCATGGGCGGCGGACGCTTCCCGCGTCGCTGATTGCTGACCCGATGCCCGATGCAGCGCTGATGAGACAAGGGCGCTGACACCAGGAATTGCGCTCCGTGGCACGTCCCGTGCCACGGAGCGTGTGTATGGCCTTGGAAAAAGGTTTCCAAGGCTTGCCAATTTCCGTAGAATGTCGCCTCTTCGTGTGGACCCTCCATGCGAAGACGAGTTCTGTGGCACGATTTTCACTTCAACACGAAGGACAGATTACGCAATGGTTACCATTCGTCTGGCACGTGGTGGCGCCAAGAAGCGTCCCTTCTACCACCTGGCTGTAGCTGACTCCCGCACAGCCCGTGATGGCCGCTTCATCGAGCGCGTCGGCTTCTTCAACCCGGTCGCTCGCGGCCAGGAAGAGCGTCTGCGCGTCGATCTCGAGCGCATCGCTCACTGGCAGCAGCAGGGCGCACAGGTCTCTGACCGTGTCGCTCAGCTGATCAAGGAAGCTGGCAAGCAGCAGGCTTGATTCCAGGATGCCTACTCCACCGAACAATCCGCAGCCGACCGCAGCGTCATCGCATGACGATGATGTGGTGGTAATGGGGAAGCTTACCAGCCCCTATGGCGTCAAAGGCTGGCTCAAGGTGTATTCCTATACCAGCCCGATTGACGGCATCTTCGATTACGCTGGCTGGATGCTGAAGCTGGACGGGAAGCAGATTTCCGCCCGCCTCGCTCAGGCACGTCGCCATGGCAAGGGCCTGGTGGCACAGCTCGAAGGTATCGACAGTCGCGAAGCCGCACAGGAACTGGCCGGGGCGGAGATTCTCCTGCCCAAGCAGCACCTGCCGCAGCTGGAAGCCGGTGAGTACTATTGGCATCAACTGGAAGGTCTCGAGGTGGTAACGCTGGATGGCCAGCGCCTCGGGAAAGTGAGCACCCTGATGGAAACCGGTGCCAACGACGTTCTGGTGATAAAGCCGAACGACGACAGCATCGATGAGAAGGAACGGCTCGTGCCGTACCTTCCCGATCAGGTGGTTCGCGATGTGGATCTCACCACTGGGCGCATGAGCGTCGACTGGGATCCCGAATTCTGATGTTAAGCACAGAGAGCTGACGCCTGTGTGGATTGGTGTAGTGAGCCTGTTTCCGGAAATGTTCACGGCGATTACCGCCAGTGGCGTGACCGGCCGAGCGGTCGACAAGGGTCTGCTCGAGGTCGATTTCTGGAATCCTCGCGACTACGCCACCGACAGGCACCGTACGGTCGATGATCGTCCCTATGGCGGTGGTCCCGGCATGTTGATGAAGGTCGAGACCCTGCGAGGTGCCATTCGTGACGCCCGCGCCGCTGGCGGTGACGACGCCCGTGTGATCTATCTTTCCCCGCAAGGCCGCAAGCTGGATCAGGCCGGTGCCCGCGAACTGGCGACGAATGAGCGCCTGATCGTGGTGGCCGGACGCTATGAAGGTATTGACGAGCGCGTGGTGGAAGAGGAGATCGATGAGGAGTGGTCGATCGGCGATTACGTCCTGTCTGGCGGGGAACTGCCGGCCATGGTCCTGATCGATACGGTAGCGCGCCTGGTGCCGGGCGTACTCGGGCATGAAGCCAGCGCGGAGGAGGATTCCTTCACCGATGGCCTGCTCGATTGTCCGCACTATACCCGCCCTGAAGTCATCGACGGCAAGCGGGTGCCGGATGTTCTGCTCAGTGGCAATCATGCCCTGATCAAGCGCTGGCGGTTGCAGCAGTCTCTGGGACGTACCTGGCTCAGGCGTCCGGATTTGCTGGAGAGTCGCACGTTGACTCGTGAGGAGCGCAAGCTGCTCGACGAGTTCATCGCGCAGCACGCCCGGAAAGGCAAGGCCTGACCACTGCGAACCGAAGGTTTGCTGTCAGGAGAAGGCCGCCACCGTGGCGGAGGTGCGGCACGGCCCGGAGTCATCTTGCGGGAGTTCCGTGGCGCGTCACACACAAGGTCGATCCCCGTGTTCAAGGCCGTTTGCGGTGCCGGGGTCATGACGAACATCAATCCCAGGATTGATGCTAACGAATTTGGAGCTAGCGATGAGCAGCAAGAATAAACTGATCCAGGCGATCGAAAACGAGCAGATGGCCAAGGAAGTCCCGGCCTTTGCACCGGGCGACACCATCGTCGTCCAGGTCAAGGTTGTCGAAGGTACCCGCGAGCGTCTGCAGGCCTTCGAAGGCGTGGTGATCGGCAAGCGTAACCGCGGTCTGAACTCCGCCTTCACCGTCCGCAAGGTCTCCCACGGTGTGGGCGTCGAGCGTACCTTCCAGACTTACAGCCCGCAGGTTGCCACTATCGACGTCAAGCGTCGTGGTGACGTCCGTCAGGCCAAGCTGTACTACCTCCGTGAGCGTAGCGGCAAGTCTGCACGCATCAAGGAAAAGCTGGGCTAAGCGCTCCGCATTCCCTGACTGCAGAACTCGGCAGTACTGCGGGGGAGCGAATTGCCACTTGCTTCTCCGCCAAACGAAGACCCCGCCATGCGATGCATGGCGGGGTCTTCGTGTGTGTGCGCCAGAGAAATCCGGTGTGACTTGCAGCGGGTTCATTTCATCGTCAGGGCATCACGGTAGAATCGAGGCTCACGCAGGCCAGGTGCCGCGGTACATGACGGCCAAGGCGAGCGCGGATGGCGCGTCATTCAGGACGGGGAAGCGGGAATGATGGACGACGATGCGTTGGTCGAGGCCTTTCTCGATACGTTGTGGCTAGAGCGGGGTGCCAGTGACAATACGCTCGGCGCCTATCGCAGTGATCTCACGGCCTGGCGGCGCTGGTTGGCCGATCAGGCGGAGACGGGCGCTGACACGGTGCCCTTGCTGAGCGTGGCACCGCAGCAGGTGCAGGCCTTCTGTGACTCGCGGCGTGAGTCGCATGCGCTGCGCTCCACGGCACGTCTGCTGTCGGCATTGCGGCGCTTCTATCGCTGGGCGCTGGCCGAAGGCATGATCGAGGCGGACCCGCTGCATGAGGTGCGCCTGCCGCGCGTGATTCCCAGCCTGCCGGGCACGCTGGATGAGGAGGAGGTCGAGCGCCTGCTGGAGGCGCCGGATCTCGAGACGCCCATCGGGCTGCGCGACCGCACCATGCTCGAAGTGCTCTATGGAGCGGGCCTGCGCATCAGCGAGCTGGTCAACCTGAGTGTCGATGCGCTCAATCTGCGCCAGGGCGTCGTGCGTGTCAGCGGCAAGGGCGATCGTGAGCGGCTGGTGCCGCTGGGTGAGGAGGCCTGTGACTGGTTGTCACGCTGGCTGTCCGTTGGCCGACCTGCGATGATGGCCGACCAGACGCGTCCGGCACTGTTTCCCGGCCGACACGACAAGGCCATGACGCGACAGACCTTCTGGCATCGCATCCGGCGTCACGCCGTGACTGCGGCCATCAGCAAGCCTCTGTCACCGCATACGCTGCGCCATGCCTTCGCCACGCACCTGCTCAATCACGGTGCCAATCTGCGCGTCGTGCAGCTGTTGCTGGGACATCGTGATCTTTCCACGACCCAGATCTATACCCATGTGGCCCAGGCGCGTCTGGAGCGTCTGCATGCCGAACATCATCCGCGTGGCTGAGTGTCCTTCCCTCTGCGCGCGGACGCCAAGGAGTGTTTGATGAGCAAGTCTTTCCGTCGTCCGCAGGCCCTGTCTCGTGCGATCCGCCTCTTGAGCGCCGGCGCCATGCTGTCGCTGGTGGCGCCATTGGCCCAGGCTGATGCGCTGGATGATCTGCGTGACAAGCTCGTCGTCAATGGCCAGCCGCTGCCGGTCGAATCACTGGCCTCAAGCCCCATCGACGGCCTCTATGAGGTGCGCCTGACCAGTGGCGAGAGCTTCTTTACCGATATCGCCGGCAAGCATCTGATCGTGGGTGAGATGTACCGCAATGATGGCGACAAGGGGCTGGTCAATCTCAGCGAGCAGAAGGCCAATGGCGAGCGTCTCAAGCTGCTGGCCGAGGTCAGTGAAGATGATATGGTCATCTTCCCCCCGGCGGGTGAGGTCAAGGCGGTGATCAATGTCTTCACCGATACCACCTGCCCGTATTGCCGCAAGCTGCACCAGGAAGTGCCGGAGCTCAATGCGCGTGGCATCGAAGTGCGCTATCTGGCCTTCCCGCGCGGTGGCATGCGCTCGCAGGGTGCGCGTGAACTGGCGCAGGTGTGGTGTGCGGACAACCCCACCGAGGCGATGAACCAGATCAAGAATGAAGGCGAAGTGCCCAAGCAGGCGGCCAGCTGCGATGCGCCGGTGCAAAGCCAGTATCAGCTGGGCACACGCATGGGGGTGCAGGGTACCCCGGCCATCGTGATGCCGGATGGCCAGATGGTGCCGGGCTACCTGCCGGTGGAGCGTCTTGCCACCATGCTGGGGATCGATGACTGAGCCACACGAATCACCTGAACCACAGGCGACAAGGCTGCGCGTTGACAGGGCGTCCTGCCTTGCTACCGTGGTCACGACAGACGTACGTGCAGGATGTCTGGATAATAGACCGACGTGAGATCGGCAAGGCCGTCGCTGACAGTGGCGCGGCCCTCAAGGCTGGATACCGTAACAAGAGAGGAAAGCGACGTTGAAACCGGTGAAAGTAGGAATCTGTGGTCTAGGGACCGTAGGCGGCGGCACTTATAACGTGCTGATTCGCAATGCCGATGAGATTGCGCGTCGTGCTGGACGCCCGATCATCGTCGAACAGGTCGGCGCACGACGCGACAATCCTGACTGCGATATCACCGGCGTCAGCCGCACGCACGACATCTTCGAGGTCGCGCGCAATCCCGAGATCGACGTGCTGGTCGAGCTGATCGGCGGCTACGATGTCGCCTATCAGCTGGTGATGGAAGCCATCGCCAACGGCAAGCATGTCGTGACCGCCAACAAGGCGCTGATCGCCGTCCACGGCAACGAGATCTTCCGTGCCGCGGCCGAGAAAGGCGTGATGGTGGCCTTCGAAGCCGCAGTGGCCGGTGGCATTCCCGTCATCAAGTCGCTGCGTGAAGGCCTGGGGGCCAACCGCATCCAGTGGCTGGCCGGTATCATCAACGGCACCGGCAACTTCATCCTCAGCGCGATGCGTGATGAAGGTCGCAGCTTCGAGGACGTGCTGGCCGAGGCGCAGGCGCTGGGCTATGCCGAAGCCGATCCGACCTTCGATGTCGAAGGCATCGATGCCGCGCACAAGTTGACCATCCTGGCCTCGATCGCCTTCGGCGTGCCGCTGCAGTTCGACAAGGCCTACACCGAAGGCATCTCGCGCATCACCGCCGAGGACATCGAGCAGGCCGATAACCTGGGCTACATCATCAAGCATCTGGGCATCACCCGCGCCACGGCCAAGGGCCTCGAGCTGCGCGTGCATCCGACGCTGATTCCCAAGGAGCGTCTGCTGGCCAACGTGCATGGCGTCAAGAATGCCATCGAGGTGATGGGCGACGCTGTCGGTCCGACTCTTTACTACGGCGCCGGCGCCGGCGCCGAGCCGACGGCCTCTGCCGTGGTCGCGGATCTGCTCGACGTGGCGCGCGATATCGCCACCGACCACCGCTACCGCGTGCCGTATCTGGCCTTCGCCGAGATCAATCAGCACGGCGACACCCTGCCGATCCTGCCGATGGAAGAGATCGAGACGGCCTGTTATCTGCGTCTGCACGCAGTGGACCGCCCGGGCGTGTTGGCGCGCGTTGCGTCGATCCTCTCCGAGCAGGGCATCTCCATCGAGGCGATCATCCAGAAGGAAGCCACTGAAGGGGAGCTGGTGCCGATCATTCTGCTCACGCACCGTGCGCGAGAACTGCACATGAACGAAGCGATTCGTCAGCTGGAAGCGCTGGTGGATGTCGCCGGTTCCGTGGTGCGCATTCGTGTCGAGGATCTCGACGACAACGCCTGATCGCGGGCAAACGGGGCGGGGCTATCGACGGTGATGGCGCCGCCCTGCTGGGCAGCCGGCGCAGGCCGGAAGAGCAAGAATCATAACGGTGGCAAGAGCCACGGGAAGACACGACATGCGTTATATCTCCACGCGCGGCCAGGCGCCGGCGCTCGGTTTTGAAGATGTGGTTCTCGCAGGGCTTGCCAGCGATGGCGGCCTGTACGTGCCGGAAACCCTGCCGCAGTTCAGCGCCGAAGAGCTGACGGCGATGGCCGGTGAGTCCTACGCGGAAATCGCCTTCCGTGTCATGAAGCCCTTCGTCGATGGCGCCATCGATGACGAGACCCTCCGTGACATCGTCCGCGAGACCTACGCGACCTTCAGTCACGATGCCGTCGTGCCGCTCAATCAGCTCGACAGCAACCATTACCTGCTGGAGCTGTTCCACGGCCCGACGCTGGCCTTCAAGGATGTCGCGCTGCAGCTGCTGGGTCGCCTGCTGGATCACTTCCTTGCCAAGCGCGGCGAGCGTGCGGTGATCATGGGCGCGACCTCCGGTGATACCGGCTCCGCCGCCATCGAAGGCTGTCGTGCCTGCGATCATGTGGATATCTTCATTCTGCATCCGCACAACCGTGTCTCCGAAGTGCAGCGCCGCCAGATGACCTCCGTGCTGGCGCCCAACGTCTTCAACATCGCCATCGAAGGCAACTTCGACGATGCCCAGGCGATGGTGAAAGCCAGCTTCGCCGATCAGGGCTTCCTGAACGGCACGCGTCTGGTCGCGGTCAACTCGATCAACTGGGCGCGTATCATGGCCCAGACCGTCTACTACGTGGCTGCCGGTGTGGCACTGGGCGCTCCGGCGCGTCAGGTCAGCTTCACGGTGCCGTCGGCCAACTTCGGCAACATCTTTGCCGGCTATCTGGCCTCGCGCATGGGGCTGCCGGTGCGCCAGCTGGTGATCGCCACCAACGCCAACGACATTCTGCATCGCACCATCTCTTCCAATGACTTCTCGCGTCAGGAGCTGAAGGCGACGCTGGCACCGTCGATGGATATCGTGGTGTCTTCCAACTTCGAGCGTCTGCTGTTCGAGGCGTATGGCCGCGATGGTCAGGCGATCCGTGAGCTGCTCGAGCACTTCTCGCGTGAACCGGCAGCGCTGGCGGATGCGCCGTTGGCGAAGCTGCGTGAGCTGTTCTCCAGCCACAGTGTCGATGACGAGACGATCCTCGAGGCTATCCGTGAGGCGCACCATCGCACCGGCGAGATTCTCGATCCGCATACGGCAACCGGTTATCGTGCGGCTGAGGTCTGCCGCACTGATAGCGCGACGCCGATGATCACGCTGGCGACGGCGCATCCGGCCAAGTTTGCCGAAGCCGTGGCGCGTGCCGGCTTTGCTGGCGTCGATCTGCCGCCGCATCTGCATGACCTGCTGGAGCGCGAGGAGCGTTACAGCGTACTGCCGGCGGAGTTGGCGGCAGTGCAGGCCTTCGTGCGCGAGAATCGCCGCGGGTGATTGCAACAACTGCCGGTTGACCCGTTCGGGGTGATCGGCAGTCATCTTTTCATGGCCGTCATGTCTGCAGTCCGCTGCCGAGATGACGGCCATGTCGTTTGTCAGGAGTTCCTCATGTCTGTCACTTCCCCCGTGTCGCCCCCATTCTCGCCAGACTCCATGAGCGGTCCGGGCGAGCGCACGCTTGCGGCCAGCATTGCGCGGGTCATTCAGCCGCGCGTGCGTGACGAGCGTCTCTATCAACAGGGTATCGCGACCGGGCTCAGCGAATTGCAGGCACGTGTGCTGGCAGGGCGTCTGACGCTGGAGAACTGCAAGGCGCCCCTGGAGGCGCTGGTCACGCCGGCGCTCCGGCATATCGAGCATCCCGAACGGCTGGCCGATGGCCGGCGCGCGGCAGAGCGCATCGCGCGCGCCGTCGCCGAGGGTGAGCATATCGGCATCCTCACCGACTATGATGTGGACGGCATCACCTCGCATGTGGTGATGCTGCGCTCCCTGACCGAATTGTTCGACGTGCCTTACGACCGCGTGCACAGTCTGATCGGCCATCGCATCCATGATGGTTATGGGATCAGTCTGCCGCTGGTCGAGCGCATCATGACGCTGTCGCCGCGCCCGTCATTGATCGTGACCGCGGACTGCGGCTCCAGTGATGAGGCGCGTCTGGCGTTGCTCAAGGAGGCGGGGATAGATGTCGTGGTGACGGATCACCATGCGTTGCCTCAGGAAGGGCCGCCGGCTTCCGCCTACGCGACCGTCAATCCGACACGCGATGACTGCGCCTATCCCGACGCGACCATTGCCGGCTGCATGGTCGCCTGGCTGACCATGTCACTGACCCGTAACGTCTTGATCGAACAGGGCAGGTTGTCGAGCGATGCCCCCAAGTTGTCGCCGTGGCTGTCGTATGTGGCGCTGGGGACGGTGGCGGACTGTGTGTCACTGGGGGGCAGTGCGATCAATCGTGCGGTCGTCAATCTGGGCCTCACGCTGATCAACCGCATGCAGGAACCCTGCTGGCGCGCGATGGCAGAGCGGCTCGGGGCGGATAGCGTGCCCTTCAATGCCGAGACGCTGGCCTTCCAGATGGGGCCGCGTATCAATGCCCGCTCGCGTCTGGATGACCCGTACGCCGCGCTGCATTTCATGCTGGCGCGGGAAGATGGCGCAGCGCAGCGTGCACTGGAAGTGCTCGACCAGGACAACCAGTCACGCAAGGCGATCGAAGCCGAGATGGTCGAATCGGCGCGTGCCCTGGCGCTCACCTCCTTGCGGGCAGGGCATCAGGTGATCGTGGTCCACCTGGAGGATGGCCATCCCGGGGTGCAGGGCATTGTTGCCTCGCGCCTGGTGCAGCAGTTCGGGCGACCGACCGTCGTGCTGACACCAGCCGCAGTGCCCGGCATGTTGACGGGCTCCGGGCGCTCCATCGAAGGATTTCACCTGCGGGATGCGCTGCAGCGCGCCCATTATCTCGCGCCGCAGTGCCTGCCGCGCTTCGGTGGGCATCGCGGCGCCGCCGGCGTGGGCTTGCCGCTGACGGAAAAGGATACCTTCACTCGTGCCCTGCAGCAGGCGGCCGCGGAGCAGTTGGGGGAGAGGGCGCTCAATCCCTTGATTCTCAGCGATGGTGAGCTGGTGGAAGGGCAGCTGAGTCTGGAGACGCTGGATGAGCTCGAGCGCCTGGCGCCCTTCGGGCGTGAGTTCGAGGTGCCTCTCTTCGAGGGCAGCTTCCTGGTCGAGAGCCTCAGGCCGGTAGGCGCTGATGGCGCGCACCTGTCATTGGAACTCTCGCTCGGGCGTACGCGCCTCAAGGCGATCTGGTTTCGTGCGCTGTCGCCGGGGGAATCACCGGCATTCGGCGTCGGGGCCTCTCTGAAGTGTGCTTACAAGCTGTCGCGCAATCGCTGGCGGGGGAGAGAGTCACTGCAGTTGATGCTGGAGCACGCAGTGCCTGCATGAGTTTGTTTGAATTGACAGCGATATCTGGCCAAAAAGCCCTTGCCCTCACGGCGGTTCGTGCGTAAAGTACGCATCCGCTGCCGGGGACGCATGGCGTTACCAGCGGTGAAAAAAAGGTTTGCAGGTGATTGTTTTACTTGATGTTTTTGAAGTCCGCTTCGAGATCATCGATTGACAATCGCGGGCGATTCGTTAGAATGCGCCGCACTCCTTGTGGAACAGGTGATCGAGCAAGGCTCCTCACCGCTTGATGATGCTTAGAGGCAGTCGACTGACTCATCATCAAGTGCTTGACTTCTCAAGCGTTCCGAGTAGAATATGTCTCCTCGCTTCACAGCGACGCTCTTTAAAAATTTGATCAGGTAATTCGTGTGAGCGCTTGCCGATGAGTGGTGACAAGGTCACCAAATATCGGAGCAAGCCTCTCACGAGAAGTTTGACTCTGAACCAAGTTTGGTCTGCTTAACAGACTATCAAGCTTTCAACTGAAGAGTTTGATCATGGCTCAGATTGAACGCTGGCGGCAGGCTTAACACATGCAAGTCGAGCGGAAACGATCCTAGCTTGCTAGGAGGCGTCGAGCGGCGGACGGGTGAGTAATGCATGGGAATCTGCCCGATAGTGGGGGACAACCTGGGGAAACTCAGGCTAATACCGCATACGTCCTACGGGAGAAAGCAGGGGATCTTCGGACCTTGCGCTATCGGATGAGCCCATGTCGGATTAGCTTGTTGGTGAGGTAATGGCTCACCAAGGCGACGATCCGTAGCTGGTCTGAGAGGATGATCAGCCACACTGGGACTGAGACACGGCCCAGACTCCTACGGGAGGCAGCAGTGGGGAATATTGGACAATGGGCGAAAGCCTGATCCAGCCATGCCGCGTGTGTGAAGAAGGCCTTCGGGTTGTAAAGCACTTTCAGCGAGGAAGAACGCTTGTGGGTTAATACCCCGCAAGAAAGACATCACTCGCAGAAGAAGCACCGGCTAACTCCGTGCCAGCAGCCGCGGTAATACGGAGGGTGCAAGCGTTAATCGGAATTACTGGGCGTAAAGCGCGCGTAGGTGGCTAAGTCAGCCAGGTGTGAAAGCCCCGGGCTCAACCTGGGAACGGCATCTGGAACTGCTTGGCTAGAGTGCAGGAGAGGAAGGTAGAATTCCCGGTGTAGCGGTGAAATGCGTAGAGATCGGGAGGAATACCAGTGGCGAAGGCGGCCTTCTGGACTGACACTGACACTGAGGTGCGAAAGCGTGGGTAGCAAACAGGATTAGATACCCTGGTAGTCCACGCCGTAAACGATGTCAACTAGCCGTTGGGTCCCTTGAGGACTTAGTGGCGCAGCTAACGCAATAAGTTGACCGCCTGGGGAGTACGGCCGCAAGGTTAAAACTCAAATGAATTGACGGGGGCCCGCACAAGCGGTGGAGCATGTGGTTTAATTCGATGCAACGCGAAGAACCTTACCTACCCTTGACATCCAGAGGACTTTCCAGAGATGGATTGGTGCCTTCGGGAACTCTGAGACAGGTGCTGCATGGCTGTCGTCAGCTCGTGTTGTGAAATGTTGGGTTAAGTCCCGTAACGAGCGCAACCCCTATCCTTATTTGCCAGCGAGTCATGTCGGGAACTCTAAGGAGACTGCCGGTGACAAACCGGAGGAAGGTGGGGACGACGTCAAGTCATCATGGCCCTTACGGGTAGGGCTACACACGTGCTACAATGGCAAGTACAAAGGGTTGCAATACGGCGACGTGGAGCCAATCCCATAAAGCTTGCCTCAGTCCGGATTGGAGTCTGCAACTCGACTCCATGAAGTCGGAATCGCTAGTAATCGTGGATCAGAATGCCACGGTGAATACGTTCCCGGGCCTTGTACACACCGCCCGTCACACCATGGGAGTGGACTGCACCAGAAGTGGTTAGCCTAACCTTCGGGAGGGCGATCACCACGGTGTGGTTCATGACTGGGGTGAAGTCGTAACAAGGTAGCCCTAGGGGAACCTGGGGCTGGATCACCTCCTTATCGACACTGTCTATCGCTCGCGGCAAGTGCTCACAACGAATTACCTGATCTTATTGCTGGCTTAGCCGGCAGTGGCAAGCGTGCTCATCAGAGCGCGCTTCTCACTGTTCTCTGAACAGCCGCTCTTTAACAATGTGAATCATGCTGACGATGGAATGTGCGCCAAGCACATCTCCATCAAACGATATGTCGGAGAGGTCCGACACAATCGTAATCCTTGACAGACCCCTTGGGGTTATATGGTCAAGCGATTAAGCGCATACGGTGGATGCCTTGGCAGCCAGAGGCGATGAAGGACGTGATAGCCTGCGATAAGCGTTGGCGAGGTGGCAAATACCCTGCGACCCAACGATTTCCGAATGGGGAAACCCACTCACCATCAGGTGAGTATCTATAGGCCAATACATAACCTATAGAGGCAAACCCGGGGAACTGAAACATCTAAGTACCCGGAGGAAAAGAAATCAACCGAGATTCCCCAAGTAGCGGCGAGCGAACGGGGACCAGCCCTTAAGCGTGACAACCGACAGGCGAACAAGCTGGGAAGCTTGACGATACAGGGTGATAGTCCCGTAGTCGAAGTCCGAGTCACGTGAAATCGAGTAGGTCGGGGCACGAGAAACCCTGACTGAACATGGGGGGACCATCCTCCAAGGCTAAATACTCCTGGCTGACCGATAGTGAACCAGTACCGTGAGGGAAAGGCGAAAAGAACCCCGGCGAGGGGAGTGAAATAGATCCTGAAACCGTATGCGTACAAGCAGTGGGAGCACCTTCGTGGTGTGACCGCGTACCTTTTGTATAATGGGTCAGCGACTTATATTCTGTGGCGAGCTTAACCGTATAGGGGAGGCGTAGGGAAACCGAGTCTTAACTGGGCGACCAGTCGCAGGGTATAGACCCGAAACCGGGCGATCTATCCATGGCCAGGGTGAAGATTGAGTAACATCAATTGGAGGCCCGAACCCAAGTATGTTGAAAAATGCTGGGATGAGCTGTGGATCGGAGTGAAAGGCTAATCAAGCCCGGAGATAGCTGGTTCTCCTCGAAAGCTATTTAGGTAGCGCCTCACGTATCACCGCTGGGGGTAGAGCACTGTTTCGGCTAGGGGGTCATCCCGACTTACCAACCCGAGGCAAACTCCGAATACCAGTGAGTGCAGCGTGGGAGACACACAGCGGGTGCTAACGTCCGTTGTGAAAAGGGAAACAACCCAGACCGTCAGCTAAGGTCCCAAAATCCTGATTAAGTGGGAAACGATGTGGGAAGGCTCAGACAGCTAGGAGGTTGGCTTAGAAGCAGCCATCCTTTAAAGAAAGCGTAATAGCTCACTAGTCGAGTCGGCCTGCGCGGAAGATATAACGGGGCTAAATCAGGTACCGAAGCTACGGGTTCATCCTCTGGATGAGCGGTAGAGGAGCGTCGTGTAAGCCAATGAAGGTGGATTGAGAAGTCTGCTGGAGGTATCACGAGTGCGAATGCTGACATGAGTAACGATAAGGGGAGTGAAAAACTCCCCCGCCGGAAGACCAAGGTTTTCTGTTCTACGTTAATCGGAGCAGAGTGAGTCGGCCCCTAAGGCGAGGCGGAAACGCGTAGTCGATGGGAAACGGGTTAATATTCCCGTACCGGATGTGGTTGCGATGGGGGGACGAAGAAGGCTAGGTGAGCCAGGCGTTGGTTGTCCTGGTGAAAGCATGTAGGCCGAGGAATCAGGCAAATCCGGTTCCTCTGAGGTCGAGATGCGAGACGAACTGACCACGGTCAGGAAGTCATCGATGCCACGCTTCCAGGAAAAGCCTCTAAGCTTCAGATCACATGCGACCGTACCCCAAACCGACACAGGTGGTCAGGTAGAGAATACCAAGGCGCTTGAGAGAACTCGGGTGAAGGAACTAGGCAAAATGGCACCGTAACTTCGGGAGAAGGTGCACCGGTTAGAGTGAAGGACTTGCTCCGTAAGCTCCTACCGGTCGAAGATACCAGGTGGCTGCAACTGTTTATTAAAAACACAGCACTCTGCAAACGCGCAAGCGGACGTATAGGGTGTGACGCCTGCCCGGTGCCGGAAGGTTAATTGATGGGGTTAGGATTCGTCCGAAGCTCTTGATCGAAGCCCCGGTAAACGGCGGCCGTAACTATAACGGTCCTAAGGTAGCGAAATTCCTTGTCGGGTAAGTTCCGACCTGCACGAATGGCGTAATGATGGCCACGCTGTCTCCACCCGAGACTCAGTGAAATTGAAATCGCAGTGAAGATGCTGTGTACCCGCGGCTAGACGGAAAGACCCCGTGAACCTTTACTATAGCTTTACACTGGATGCTGATGTTGTCTGTGTAGGATAGCTGGGAGGCTTTGAAACCACATCGCCAGATGCGGTGGAGCCAACCTTGAAATACCAGCCTGACATCATTGGCGTTCTAACTCAGGTCCGTCATCCGGATCGAGGACAGTGTATGGTGGGTAGTTTGACTGGGGCGGTCTCCTCCCAAAGAGTAACGGAGGAGCACGAAGGTACCCTCAGCACGGTTGGAAATCGTGCATTGAGTGCAAGAGCATAAGGGTGCTTGACTGCGAGACAGACACGTCGAGCAGGTACGAAAGTAGGTTCTAGTGATCCGGTGGTTCTGTATGGAAGGGCCATCGCTCAACGGATAAAAGGTACTCCGGGGATAACAGGCTGATACCGCCCAAGAGTTCACATCGACGGCGGTGTTTGGCACCTCGATGTCGGCTCATCACATCCTGGGGCTGAAGTCGGTCCCAAGGGTATGGCTGTTCGCCATTTAAAGTGGTACGCGAGCTGGGTTTAGAACGTCGTGAGACAGTTCGGTCCCTATCTGCCGTGGGCGTCGGAAGTTTGAGAAGAGCTGCTCCTAGTACGAGAGGACCGGAGTGGACGAACCTCTGGTGTTCGGGTTGTCATGCCAATGGCATTGCCCGGTAGCTACGTTCGGACGGGATAACCGCTGAAGGCATCTAAGCGGGAAGCCCCCTTCAAGATGAGACTTCCCTGAGGCCTTGCGCCTCCTGAAGGGCCCTTGAAGACGACAAGGTTGATAGGCTGGGTGTGGAAGCACAGCAATGTGTTGAGCTAACCAGTACTAATTGCCCGTGAGGCTTGACCATATAACACCCAAGGGGTTTGCCCAGGCAAACCGCCGGGATTGCGACAGGATCGACGACATATCGGTCAGCATGATTCATATTGCGAGTCACGAGGCCAAAAGCCTCGAGACTCAGGCATCGCAAGATGCCACCGTTTCGCCTGACGACCATAGCGAGCGTGAACCACCCGATCCCATGCCGAACTCGGAAGTGAAACCGCTTAGCGCCGATGGTAGTGTGGAGTTTCTCCATGTGAGAGTAGGTCATCGTCAGGCACTTATCCCGAACCGCCCCTGCAGCCTTGCTGCAGGGGCGGTTCTCTTTGTGGTGAGAAATGCAGAAAGAAGGCCAAAGGAAACGCCCCTGTCACTGATGCGGCAGGGGCGTTTTTGCATTCTCGGCACCTTGATCAAGCGGGATAAAGAAGTGATACGCGGGATAAAGAAGAGCAAAGCGGCTGTGGAAAACTCAAGATTCGTCAGTGCAGGAGCTACCCATGCGACCTCGCGACAGCTGCTTTCCCTCCAGTGTGCTGTCGGGTGACACGAGTCTCGGAGCCACTGGGCGGCATGTCATGAACGCTATCGTTGCGAGTCTTGCGAGAGCCGTCTGGAGCGATTTTGATCGGGACACAGTCACGAAAAAGGGCTCTTCGACGTTTCATGTGGATTTGACTTCATCCAGCATGCGCCCCACGGGACTGCCGATCAGGTAGATCATCGCAATGAAATTGCTTTCGTTTCGGTAGCCGCGAGCCCGAGATCTGGCAGCCTGAAAGAGGCCATTCATGCCTTCCAAACGTGCGTTCGTCAGGCCTGAGTACCAGCGCCTCACAACCTGGTCGGCATGTCGCTCCAACGTATTGAGTGCTTTTGTCATTGGCTTGAGAAGCGTGTGACCAGCGACTGCCTCACGCATCACTTTGAGGTAATTCGTGATGCGCCAACGAGCCCCGCGCGCTGTCGGTGAGCGACGAATCCACCTCAGCTTTTCCTTGATGAGCCATGCATTCGCGGTAGCCCCTTGATCAGCAACCAGCTCCCGGAGGGCGACCAGCTGTTTTTCCGTCAGGTTGTGGTTATCCATGCTTTTCAGCACTGCCCAGCGCAGGGCCTTGGGATGGGCTTTTTCTCGACGTTCCCGCTTACGCACTTCATCCAGCGCCTTGGTGAACGTCTGCACGATATGGAACCAGTCAACCGTCACTCGAGCATCAGGAAGATGTTCCGCAGTGCCATTGAGGAAGGCCGGAGACATGTCACACACGACTTCAACCACATTGCCCGGGGCGCCACCATGTGCCTCTAGAAAGATGCTGAACGCCTTGATCGTCTCTTTGCCACGTCCTTGGACAGCAAAGATCACCGGCTCTTGCTGGCGTTGCATATCGAGAAATACGGTGACGTAACGTTGCCCTCGACGTGATGCCGTTTCGTCGACCCCGACATTGGCAACCTGAGAAAGATCCAGGTCTCCCAGCATGCGGCCTACGTAATGATGCACGATGCGCCACAAACGCTTGTCAGTGACTTCCAATTGCCGAGAGACGGCGAGTACAGGCATCTCCCTGACCAACGACATGGCAGCCTGTTCAAACAACAGTGTGAAGCCGCTATCAGGGCGGGCCCAGGGCACCTCGACTCGCTTGACGCCGTGCTCTGGGCACCGGGTGCGAGGAACACGAGCATAGAGATAGCAATGATGCTGAAAGAAGTTCAGGTGTCGCCAGGACTTGTCGGCAAAGTCATGCGCCGGACATGCCTTGCCGCATTCTGGGCAGGCATAGAGGCTCCCCCGATCGGCTTCCACGTAAAGCTCGAGGCGATGCGGGGATGACGTGGTATCCAGATGCTGGTCCTTGAGTTTCCAAGGCGCTTGCAAGCCCAAACCAAGGGTCAGGATCTGAGTACCATCCATGTCAATTCTCCAGTCTGTTCGGGGCCCCATATCCTGGACCATTCCTAGGCACTAATTCCACACCTGGCGTCGAAGAGCCCGAAAAAGCCCTGCCACACAGGATGTGACAGGGCCTTGAGATGAAGATCTTGCGCGATTGTCCTGTGCAATCATCTTGCTCGATTTCAGCGACTACAGAGCAAGGCCTGGAGTGTGCTTCATGACTTGGCGAGCCAGAACCACCAGACAATGGCGGCGATCAGGCCGAGCCCTAGCAGGTTGATGGCCATGCAGATCATGCTGACGCTCCTTGTGAGGTGGTGGCGGTATTCTCGGGGCTACCCGTTGCGGATCCAGCTGCGCTCGGGGGCGTATATCGACGCAGGCGATTGGCATTGGTCACGACGGTGACCGAGGACAAGGACATGGCCAGCCCCGCGATGACCGGCGACAGCAACATGCCCGTGAAGGGGTAGAGGATGCCCGCGGCAATCGGGATGCCGATCAGGTTGTAGCCGAAGGCCCCGACCAGGTTCTGCTTGATGTTGCGCAGGGTGGCCTGGCTGATCGCGATCGCATCCGCGACCCCGCCCAGCGACGGCTGCATCAGCGTGATACCGGCGGTCTCGATGGCGACGTCGGTACCTTCGCCCATGGCGAAGCCGACATCGGCCAGCGCCAGCGCAGGGGCATCATTGATGCCATCCCCTACCATTCCGACGACATGGCCTTCCCGCTGCAGCCGCGCGATCTCATCATGCTTGTCATTCGGTGAGGCGCCGGCACGGTAATCATCGATACCGGTCTCGCGCGCCACGGCCGCTGCCGTGTGAGGGTTGTCACCGGTCAGCATGATTACCTTGAGGCCGATGGCATGCAGGCGAGCGATGGCATCGCGGCTATCGTCACGCAGCGGGTCGGCCAGGCCGAAGACGGCGAGCAATTTATCGTCGCGGGCCATCAGAATCAGGGTGCGCGCATTGTCTTCCAGCGCCGTGATCTGCTCGCTGAGAGGGGCCAGGCTGATACCTGCCTCTTCCAGCATGGCAGCGTTGCCCATGCGCCAGGTGCGCCCTACATCGTCTTGGGCCTGAATGCCGCGCCCGCTGATGGTCTGGTAGTCATGGAAGGACTTGCTGCGCGAAGCATCGGGGCGTCTGTCTTCGATATGTGCCAGCAGTGCCGCGGCCAGCGGGTGCTCGGAGCCCCGCTCCAGTGCATATGCTGCATCCAGCACGGCTTCCTCGTCTTCCCCTTCGAGGAGCGAGACCTCGGCGACTTCCGGCTTGCCGCGCGTCAGGGTGCCGGTCTTGTCGACCACCAGCGCGGTCAAGCGACTGGCGGTCTGCAGTGCCTCACCGCTGCGTACCAGCACACCATGCTCCGCTGCCTTGCCGACCCCGATCATGGTCGAGATCGGCGTCGCCAGACCCAGCGCACACGGGCAGGCGATGACGAGCACTGCCGTCGCGACCACCAGCATATGCACGCCGGTCGGCGCCGGCCCGAAGTTGAACCACACCAGCGCCGCGACGATGGCGATGATCATCACGCTGGGCACGAACACGCCGGAGATGGTGTCTGCCAGCCGGCCAATCGGCGGGCGCGAATTCTGCGCCTGACGCACCTGGTTGATGATGCGTCCCAGGCGCGTCTCGCTACCGACGCGCTCGACCTCGAAGACCAGACTGCCACGCGTATTGAACGTACCGGCGGCTACCTCATCACCGATACTGCGTGACACGGGCAGTGGCTCACCGCTGAGCATCGATTCATCGATATGGCTCTGGCCCTCGATGACCCGGCCATCCACCGGGATGCGCTCACCGGGGCGAATGCGCACCTGGTCCCCGCTGCGGACCTCATTGATATCGATCTCGCGCTCTTCACCGTCGCGGATCACGCGGGCAGTGCGAGTCTGCAGATCCAGCAGCGCGCGCAGCGCCTGCTGAGTGCGGCCCCGGGCGCGGACTTCCAGCGCCTGCCCCAGGCTGATCAAGCCGATGATCATGGTCGAGGCTTCAAAGTAGAGCCCGCGCGCCGCCGGGGGCACGCTGTCGGGGAACAGCAGCACGCCCATGGAGTAGAGCCAAGCGGCCCCGGTACCGAGCGCCACCAGCGTATCCATGTTGGCCTGATGGTGCGTGAAGGCCTTCCAGGCGCTGGTGAAGAAGCTGCGTCCTGCCGTGGCGAGCACGCCCAGCACGGCGACGCCGATCGCCAGCCACACCCCGCGCTCGAGCCCCTCGAAGCCGGGGTGATGGAAGAACATGCTGATCATCAGGGGGATACCGATGCCCAGCGACAGCACGCTGTCGCGGACACGAGAGCGATATTCCTGATCGGCGTCTTCCTGCTGTTGCTGCTCACCGGCCTGCGCGTCTTCCACCAGGCTTGCCCCGTAGCCGACACCTTCGATGGCAGAGACGATCTCGTCGGGAGCGAGGCGGCTCGTGACCTGGGCGGTGCGCGAGGCGAAGTTGACCTGCGCCTGCTCAACTCCATCCAGGCCATCCAGTGCCTTCTGGATCGTCGCCACGCAGCTGGCACAGGTGACGCCGGACAGTGAGAACTCGGTGCTTGCGCTATCGGCTGGCTGGCTCTCAGTCGCTGCCTTGTTCGCAGCACTTGACGCGTTCGCAGCCGGCGCGACTTGAGCTTCATCCACCTCGGCGTGGGCCTCAAGCGAATAGTCCGTCTCGAGGATGATGCGCTCGAGCAGTCCGCGCGGCAGACAGGTGTCCACGTCGAGAATGTCTTCTTTCGGCGTGCCAGTGACTTGCGCAGCCTCATCCCAGTGCTGGATGGCCTCGCGCAATCTGGCGACGCACTTCTGGCAGTGCATACCATACACCGATAGGTCGTGATGAGCGCGTTCTGGCAGGGCTTCCTCCCGGAGGGGATAGCCGCAGTCTTCCGCGACTTCCTGCAGTGCCGTGGATGACAGCTGGCTATGCATCAGCAACAGCTCCGCGTCAGGTGCCCCGAGCAACTCGGCCTGTGGGTCCTGCGCCTGCAGGGCACGACGAATCCTGCTGACACAGCCCTGACAATGGATGCCTGGCGCCTGCAGAAGGCGCGTCTCGGGAAGTGACGGGGTCATCATGAGTGCCCCCCGTCGCGGCGTTTGGAAGTGGAAGCGGTGTCGGGCATGTCCTGCGGAAAGCCTTCGATCAGACAGCACACACTGTTGCCGTCCGGCACGCCATCCGGCAGGTCCTGCCAGCAATCCAGCGCATGCTCCATGCGCCCTGCCAGGGCTTCCAGCTCACGAATGCGCTCGCGCACTCTCGGCAGGTGCTGTCGCAGCAGGTCACGTACCAGCGGGCAAGGCGAGTCGTGCTGGTCCGCCTGCTCGAGAATCTGTTTGATATCGGCAAGGCTGAAGCCCAGCTGGCGTGCCTGACTGATGAATTTGAGGCGTACCAGCGCCTGCTCATCGAAGCGCTGGTAGTTGTTGACGGGATCACGTCGGGCCGTGATCAGCCCTTGGCGCGTGTAGTGGCGAACGGTTTCAGCGGTGACGCCTCCCGCGCGGGCCAGTTCAGCGACTTTCATTGCAACACCTCCTCGTGATGAAGAGTGGCGGAGAGAGCATCCAGCTGCCCTGTAGGTCTGTCGGCAGCCAATGTTCCGTGACTGATCATCAGTTTAAGACTTATGTGTTGCACATAGGTCAAGCGAGCCGATACATACGAAAAGTCTGATGTTCGACCAATAGGCTAGAGGGGGGAGCAGAGGGGGCTGCCGTGTTTTAAACGCTGGCGACAAGGCACTAAATCCTCGTCAGGTCAGGGGTTTAGCAGCACGTGACAGTGCAGACATGAATGAAAGTTCCCTGCATACTAGAAATCTCCCTATTCAAACAAACGTTCGCCCTTGACTTGAACGCACGACTCGCCCAAAACGTAGATGACAGAGCTATGCATCAACGAATGATAACAACAACATGCGGCTCTCCAGCCACCTGCAATGGGACGCCATCCATAATGAAAAACAAGATGAACAAACTCACCCTCGGGGTCGCTCTGGCAACGGTAGCCACGGCTTATGCCGGTGGCGTTCACGCGGGGGCCTTCCAGCTGAACGAGCAGAGTGTCAGTACCCAGGGCACCTCCTTCGCCGGGCGCGCCTCGAATGCCAATGATGCCTCCACCGTGTTCGGCAACCCCGCCGGCATGTCCTTCCTGGATCGTGCCCAGATTACCGGCGGTGTGACCTATCTGGACGTCAATACCGATATTGATGTCGCCAGCGCGAATGATGCACTCGGTCGGCCAGTCTCTGGCGGAGATGACGGTGACATGGTGCCGGGAGCGGCAGTGCCTTCCTTCTATTACGTGCAGCCGATGAATGATCGGGTAGCACTGGGCTTCGGGGTCTACGCACCCTTTGGCGTGATCACCGATTATGGTTCTGATTTCCGCGGCCGTTATTTCGCCAATTACAGTGAAGTCGAGGTGGTCACCGCCCAGCCGACCATCTCCTACCGTATCAATGACAAGTGGGCCATCGGGGCCGGTGTGACCTACAACAGCATCAAGGGTGAGCTGACGTCGAATACTGCCGATGTCCTTGGCGCAGGCGATGGCAAGGTCAAGATCAAGGGTGACGATGCCGCCTGGGGCTACAACGTCGGGGTCATCTTCCAGCCGGTGGAAAGTACCCGTCTCGGTCTGTCCTATCGCTCCAAGGTGGATTACAGCCTGGAAGGTGATGCCAAGTACAACAATGTCTTCAATGGCAGCATGACCGCGCCAGGCCTTGTGAATACCGAGCAGGACGCCTCGCTGGACGTGACCTTGCCGGAAAGCATCGACTTCTCCGTGACGCACAAGCTGGATGATCGCTGGACGCTGATGGCGGGCGTGACCTGGGTGCACTGGAGCCGCTTCGACGAGATCGCGGTGGAAGTCGACAACATGAATGACATCGTCGAGGAACAGGGCTATGAGGACGGTTGGCAGTATGCGGTCGGCCTGAGCTATCAGCTCAACCCGCAATGGGTGCTGCGTACCGGTATGGCCTTCGATGACAGCCCGACCGTGGATGAGCATCGCAGCGCGCGTATTCCGTCCGGTGATCGCACCATCTTCTCGCTGGGGGCTGGCTGGACACCGATGCCGGATCTGACCATCGACATGGCCTACACCTACCTGTGGGAAGAGACGGCCACCGTCAGCCTGAACGAGCCCAACCGTGGCACCTATGAAGCCGATTACGAGAATGAAGCGCATGGCTTCGGTCTCGGTGCGACCTATCGTTTCTGAGTACGTCAGCGGCTGAAGCGCTGAGCTGGTCTCGGGACAACCGATACAATCGATACAGAAACGCCCGGTCATATGACCGGGCGTTTTCTTGTCGTCCTGTTGGGTTCATCAGGCAAGGGCAGAACTATCGCCTCAGCGCGAGCATTGGCGAACCGTCACCAGCGTCTGACATGACGATCAGAAGTCGTAACGCGCCAGGAACATCAGCTGGTCGCTGTTGCCGCTCTCGTAGTCGCTCATTTCGGGATGGTGGAAGGCCCTGCCCAGCGTGACGTCCTTGTTCGGTTTCCAGTCGAGTGCGGCTTCATCGCGGTGGTCACGCTCATAGCCCGAGTACTCGGTCTCGGTGGTGAAGACGCCATCCTCGAAGAGGGGCGTTTCGGTGCTGTGCTGGCCATCATGGCCGAGCTGATAGAGCAGGCCGACAGTGAACTCTCCGAAACCCTTCTTCCAGTACAGCGAGTTGTCCGGGCGTCTCGTGCCGAGCAGGGCTGCGCCAATCGCGTGACGTGGTCGTGAGTGTGAAGGGGGGTGCTGGCTGTTGTTGTAGGTTGCATCGTCATTCTGTGTCTGTCTTTCCATCGGTGTGGGTCATGCCGGAGCGTCCTGCTCCGGCCTCGGTCGGGTGCAAGCACCCGGCTGCCCTTGCCTGCGCCTTTTCTCAGGCAAAGCGGGGTCTTGATGGGCGCCGCAGCGCCCATCAGGCATGTCTTCTTATTAGGGTGTCAGTGGTGCGTCTGGCCCAGGTCCGGGGCGAAGGCGGCCTGCATCAATTCACGCGTATAACGCTCCCGGGGCGCCTCGAAGATGGCGTGGGTACTGCCGCTTTCCACCACCTCGCCCTCCTTCATCACGATGAGGTGGTCTGACAGCGCACGCACGACTGCCAGGTCATGGCTGATGAACAGATAGGTCAGGCCGTGGCGTGCCTGCAGGTCGCGCAGCAGGTCGATCACCGTGACCTGTACGGAGCGGTCCAGCGCCGAGGTCGGCTCGTCCAGCAGCAGGAATTCCGGCTTGAGCACCAGGGCGCGCGCGATGGCGATGCGCTGGCGCTGACCACCGGAGAACTCATGCGGATAGCGATTGCGCATGCCGGGGTCGAGGCTGACCTCGCTCAGGGCGTCGCAGACCCGCGCATCGCGCTGGGCGCGATTGAGCTCAGGGTGATGCACGCGCAGACCTTCGCTGATGATCTCGCCCACGGTCAGGCGCGGCGACAGGGAGCCGAAGGGGTCCTGGAAGACGACCTGCATGCGCGAGCGCAAGGGGCGCATGCCTGATTTGTCCAGCGGCATGATATCGGCGCCATCGAAGCTGATCTGGCCCTGGCTCTTGAGTAGGCGCAGCAGGGCACGCCCCAGCGTCGACTTGCCGGAGCCGGACTCGCCGACGATGCCGATGGTCTGGCCGCGTCGCACTTCGAGATCGATGCCGCGCACCGCTTCGAAGGCGACCTTGGGGCCGAACAGCGGGCGCTTGATGGTGAAGTTGACACGCACATCGCGCGCCGACAGCAGCACTGGTGCATCCGCGGCAACCGGGGCCTTCTCGCCGGCCGGTTCGGCATCGATCAGCATGCGGGTGTAGGCGTGGTGCGGGCGCTCGAAGACGTCGTGGGTGGCGCCGGTTTCCAGCAGCTCGCCGTGACGCATCACGCAGACGCGGTCCGCGAAGTGGCGCACGATGCTCAGGTCGTGGGTGATGAACAGGATCGCCATGCCGTAGCGCTGCTGCAGCGACTTGAGCAGCCGCAGGATCTGCGCCTGCACCGTGACATCCAGCGCGGTGGTCGGCTCATCGGCGATCAGCAGGTCCGGCTCGCAGGCCAGCGCGATGGCGATCATCACGCGCTGACGCTGGCCACCGGACAGCTCGTGGGGATAGCTGTCGATACGTCGCGCCGGCTCCGGGATGCCGACCTGCTCGAGCAGTTCCAGCGCCTTGTGGCGAGCCACGCGACCCTTGAGGTCACGATGCAGCGCCAGTACCTCGATGATCTGACGGCCGATGCGGTGCAGCGGATTGAGCGAGGTCATCGGCTCCTGGAAGACGGTGGCGATGCGGTTGCCGCGCAGCTCGCGCATGCGCCGCGTCGAGGCACTCAGCAGGTCTTCGCCGCGCAGGCGGATGGCGCCCTTTATCTCGGCGAGTTCCGGCAGCAGGCGCAGGATGGCGGTGGACGTGACCGACTTGCCGGAGCCGGACTCGCCGACCAGCGCCAGCGTCTCGCCCTTGTTGAGGGTGAAGCTGACGCCCTTGACGGCGGGTACCGCGCCGTCCGGCAGCTGGAAGTCGACCTTGAGATCATCGACCTCCATCAGCGGCGGCGTGCCCGGCGCCTCGGCGGCCAGGCCCAGGCGAGTCAGGGTGTCGGCGCGCGCCTGGTCAGCGGCGTTGCGTGCTGGCGGCAGGCTGGAGGAGGTGCCGGAGGTAGAGGGTGAAGAAGTCATGATCAGCGCTCCGGTTCAGCGAGTCTTGGGGTCGAGGGCATCACGCAGCCCATCGCCGAGGAAGTTGAGGCAGAACAGGGTCGCGGCGAGGAAGGCCGAGGGCGCCAGCAGCATCCAGGGCGCGGTCTCCATCATGTCCTTGCCTTCGGAGATCAACACGCCCCACGAGGTCAGCGGTTCCTGCACTCCGAGACCGAGGAATGACAGGAAGCTCTCCAGCAGGATGACCTTGGGCACCGTCAGCGTGACGTAGACGATCACCGGGCCCAGCGCATTGGGGATCAGGTGACGGGTGACCACCTGCAGGTCGCGCACCCCCAGCGCATGCGCCGCCTCGACGAATTCGCGCTTCTTGAGTGCCAGCACCTGGCCGCGCACGATGCGCGACATGTCCAGCCACTCCACCGCACCGATGGCGGCGTAGATGAGGAAGATGTTGCGACCGAACACCACCATCAGCAAGATCACCAAGAACATGAACGGCAGCGAATACATGATGTCGACGAAGCGCATCATCAGGTTGTCGGTGCGTCCGCCGAAGTAGCCGGAGACGGCACCGTAGAGCACGCCGATCACCAGGCTGACGAAGGTGGCGACCAGCGCTACCGACAGCGAGATCTGGCCGCCATGCAGGGTGCGGGTCAGCAGGTCGCGGCCGTTGACGTCGGTGCCGAAGACATGGCCGGAGGCCAGGTCCGGACCGGTGCCGATGGCGTTCCAGTCGACTTCATCGAGTTCGAAGGGCGTCAGCCACGGGCCGATCAGGCAGGCCAGCACGATGACGGCCATCACCACCAGGCTGCACATGGCAGCGCGGTTCTGCTTGAGACGACGCCAGGCGTCGCGGGTCAGGCTGTCGCCTGCCGGCGCGGCAGGCGGCTGGCCGTCGAAGGCACTGGCACCGCCGGTGCCGTGGGGAGCGGGAGTTGTCTGTGACATGTCAGGGCCTCGGGTCAGTCGTCGTAGCGGATCTGCGGGTCGAGCATGCTGTAGAGCAGATCGACGATCAGATTGAGCAGCAGGATCAAGGCGCCATAGAAGACCACCGTGCCCATCACCAGGGTGTAGTCACGATTGAGCGCCCCCTGTACGAAATAGCGCCCGATGCCGGGAATGCCGAAGATCTGCTCGATCACCACCGAGCCGGTGATGATGCCGGCGATGGCCGGGCCGAGGTACGAGACCACCGGCAGCATCGCCGGCCGCAATGCATGGCGCAGAATCACCTTCCACTCGCTCAGGCCCTTGGCGCGGGCGGTGCGGATGTAGTGACTGCCGAGCACCTCGATCATGCTGGCGCGCATCATGCGGGCGATGTAGGCGATCTGCTGGATGGAGAGCGCCACCACCGGCAGCAGCAGGTTCTGCCAGGCGCCGCCGTTCCAGCCGCCGGCCGGCAGCCAGCCGAGCAGCACGCCGAACACCAGCGCCAGCAGCGGGGCGATCACGAAGTTGGGCACCGCGATTCCCGCCAGCGCCGTACTCATCACCAGGTAATCCGCCGTCGAGTTGCGCCGGATGGCCGCGATCACCCCCAGCGGCACTCCGATCAGCAGCGCGGCCAGAATCGCCCACATGCCCAGCTCCAGACTGGCCGGGAAGCCCTGGCTGATCAGCTCGCTGACGTCGAAGTCCTTGTACTTGAAGGACGGACCGAGATCGCCCTGTACCAGATCGCCCAGATAGCGCAGGTACTGCATCGGCAATGGCTCATCCAGGTGATAGGCCGCGCGCAGGTTCTGCTCGATTTCCGGGGGGAGACGGCGCTCTCCATCGAAGGGACCGCCCGGAGCGACCCGCATCAGGAAGAACGACAGGGTGATCACGATCAGCAGGGTAGGAATCGCCTGCAGCAACCGCTTGAGGGTGTAGCTCAGCATCCAGTGCTCCGTTCGGGCCGCTGCCCGGGTGTGTCGTTGTTATGGGTGACTGTCGTCTGTCAGTGCGAGGTATCGAGCTGCAGATAGCGACTCGGGTGCACGTCCAGCGCATTGGGCGCCCAGCCGCTGATGGCGGGGTCGACCAGGCTGGAGGTGACATAGTCGTAGAGCGGCAGCACCACATCGTTGTCGAGCAGATACTGCTCGGCGTCGTGGAGCTGGCGCTGGCGGGTGTCGATGTCTCCTTCACGCGCCGCCGCCTCGATCAGCGCATCGTAGGTCGGCGAGCTGAGCCCGGGCGCGTTGGAGGTGTTGTCGCTGCTGAAGGCGTTCAGGAAGTCGTAGGCATCGGCGATGGTGGCGATCATGCCGTAACGCCCGACCTCGAAATCGCCCAGCGCCAGATCGCGGTAATGCACCGCGGCCTCGGTGTTGGTCAGCGTCACCTTCACGCCCAGCGGCTTCCACATCGCCCCGAGGGCCACGGCGATCTTCTTGTGATCTTCCAGGGTGTTGTAGCGCAGGGTCAGCTCAAGCTGGGTGTCCGGGCCGTAGCCCACGTCGGCCATCAGTTCGCGGGCCTTCGCCATCCTCCGGTCCATCGACCAGTCAGCGAAGTCGAAGCGCGCGCCCTGATGTTCTCTCAATGCCTTCGGCACGAAGTGCCAGGAGGGAATCTGGCCCATGCCGAGAATGCGCTCGGTAATCACCTCACGGCGTGTGGCCAGATTCAGCGCGCGGCGAATGCGCTGGTCGGCCACGGGCGAGCCCGCGCGCAGATTGAAGACATAGAAGTACTCGCCGAGGATCGGGTAGGTGTGCAGGGCAGCGGCCAGATTGTCCTGAATCCAGGCGTAGTGGCTGGCGGGCACGCCGTAGGCGATCTCGACTTCGCCGGCGCGAAAGCGATTGAGCGCGGCATGACTCTCCTCGATGGGCAGGTAGACCACCTCATCGAGCGCGACCGTGTCTGCCGCGTGATAGCGAGCATTGGGTGACAGTGTGATATGCGACTGTGGCGCCCATTCGTTGAGCACGAAGGCACCCGAGGTGACCATGTTGGCCGGCCGCATCCAGTCAGCGCCATTGGCCGCGATCACATGGCGTGGCAGCGGGGCGGCTTCGCTCATCGCCAGCGTCTGCTCAAGCGTCGCCGAGGGATGACTGAGCGTGATGGTGAGCGTCTGCGCATCGGGCGCGGTCACGCCGAGTTGCTCCGGTGCCAGCGCGCCGGTGTTTACCGCGCGAGCATTGACGATCGGGTAGTAGAGCGTGGCGTTGTGGGCCGCGGTGGCGGGTGTCAGCAGGCGGCGCAGCGCGAAGACGGCATCCTGGGCGGTCAACGGCGTGCCGTCTGACCACTCGAGCCCCTCGCGCAGGTGAAAGGTCCAGCTCAGCCCATCGGCGGACGACTCCCAGCGCTCTGCCAGCCCGGGAATCAGCTCGCCGTCGGCGGAGTAGGCGATCAGCGGCTCGAACAGATCACGCGTGATGCGTGTCTCCCAGGTGCCGCTGGTCTGCTGCGGGTCCAGTGACGCCGGCTCGGCGCCATTGGCGATACGCAGGATCTGCTCGCCTTGGCTTGCAGGGCTTGTGGATTGTGCGGCCATGGCGCTGCCGGAAGCGCCGAAGGAGAGAGAAAGAATGGACAGCAGCAGGCCTGCGCCGAGGCTTGCCGCGCATTGCATCGGTGAGGTGGGGGACATGCATGAACTCCTTGTCACGCCCGTGGGGCGCGACGTCATCTTCTGGTGCCATCCTTGGCAAATGCCACGCTCCTGCCCTGCCGGACACGAGCGTGGACCCATGACGATCTGGAGAACTGCGAGCCAGGCCAGAGGCTCACAGGGCTCGCCTCACTCGGAGAACGAGATCCAGCGCGAGCGGTGGGTATCCTCGATGTTGTCCTGCCAGCCGTTGAGCTTGGGGTTCACCAGATTGCGCGACACGTAGTAGTAGATCGGCAGCACGGCATAGTCATCCAGCGCCTTGCGCTCGGCGTCTTGCATCAATGCCTCGCGATCCTCCATGTCGAGCGTATTGGCAGCCTCTTGCATGTCGTCATCCAGCGCACTGTTGGAATAGGCGCCGTAGTTGTTGGGCACGCCGCTTTCCAGCAGGTTCAGGAAGTTCTGGGCGTCGTTGTAGTCGCCGATCCAGCCGGCGCGGCCGACATCGAACTTGCCCTGGCGCATGTCCTCGTAGTGCACCGCGACTTCGGCGTTCAGCAGATTGACCTTCACGCCCAGCGGCTTCCACATCGCGGCGGCGGCGATGGCCACCTTCTTGTGGTCTTCGCTGGTGTTGTAGCGCAGGGTCAGCTCCAGCGGGTTGTCCGGGCCATAGCCGGCGTCTTCCATCAGGGACCTGGCCTTCTGCATGCGCTCATCCATCGACATGTCCTTGAAGGCCATTTCCTGGATGTCGTAATGGTTCACGCCGGTGGGCACGAAGCTGTAGGCCGGCACTTCGCCGGTGCCGAGGATCTTGTCGGTGATGATGTTGCGACGGATGGAGAGGTTGAGCGCCTCACGCACGCGCGGGTCTGCCGTGGCATGACCATCGCGCGAGTTGAGCACGTAGTAGTAGATGCCCAGGTAGGGCGCGACGTGGGTGGCGTCCGGCAGGTTGTTCTTCAGCCAGCCGTATTGCTGGGTCGGGAATTCGCGCGCGATGTCGATCTCGCCGGCGCGGAAGCGCTTCAGGGCGCTGTTGCGTTCCTCGATGGGGTAGTAGATCACCTCATCCAGCGCGACTTCTCTGGCATCGTGGAACTCAGGATTCTTGAGCGCGACGATGCGGGTCTGCGGCTGCCACTCGCTCAGCTCGAAGGCACCGTTGGAAACCATCTTGCCGGGGTCGGTCCAGTCCTTGCCGTACTTCTCCACGACATGTTTCGGCAGCGGGTAGGCGGTGTAGTGCGACAGCTGGTCCAGGAAGTAGGGCGTCGGACGCTCGAGGGTGATCTCGAGGGTGTGATCATCCACGGCACGCACGCCGAGGGTGTCCGGCTCGGCCTCGCCGCTGTTGATGGCCTTGGCATTCTTGATCGGATACAGGATGTAGGCGTAATCCGAGGCATTTTCCGGCGTCATGATGCGCTTGAGCGCGTACACGAAGTCCTCGGCGGTCACTGGCTCACCGTCTGACCACTTGCCGTCTTGGCGCAGCGTGAAGGTGTAGGTCTTGCCATCGTCGGAAATCTGCCATGACTCGGCCGCACCGGGGATGCGCTCGCCATCGGCGGCTTCGGTGACCAGCCCCTCGAAGAGGTCGCCCACCACGTCATTTTCCCAGGTGCCGGAGATCTGCTGCGGGTCCAGCGAGGCCGGTTCGCCCATGATCGCCAGCTTGAGCGTGTCGGCCATGATGCCCGGGGAAGCGGCGATACTTCCGGCCAGCAGCAGGGAGCTTGCCAGACGCTTGAGCGCGAAGCGCTTGGGGAGTGCCGGGGTGTGAGAGGGGGAGTGCAGTCGTGCCATGGTGGGGAAGCTCGCTATTGTTGTTAGGGGGAGTACGAGTGATGCCTCTACCATTGAATCTTTTGCGGTGCGTTGTCCATGTTAAAAAATGGATAGCTTATGCGTGCATTCGATAAGTCTGATGTTGGGCGTGGAATGCCGCGGCATTCGTGGCTGGCGGACGTCTGGATGACTTTGGTCGCAGTCGCCTGAAAGACAGCCAGACCGAGGCTTGTGCACGTTGTGACAGAGGCCTGCAGGCGGCCATCGCCCACCTTGCGCTGGATGATGGGCCGGGCATGGTCGCCACGCCGGGAAATGGCTACAATATCGGGCTTTGCGCGCTGTCGATCTGCACATGTCCCTACGGGTGGCATGTGGCGAAGCCCGTCGCTTGCGACAGGATCGCCGCGCACCCATTCACGCATCATCGCCTCAAGACAGGACGACCATGCAAGAGATCAATCCGATCACCAACCTCATCAAGGACCTGTCCGAAAGGGCAGAAGTCCTGAGGGGGTACCTTTGACTATGCCGAAAAGCAGGATCGGCTAGAGGAAGTCACTCGCGAGCTCGAGAATCCGGATGTCTGGAATGACCCGGACTACGCGCAGAAGCTCGGCAAGGAACGTGCGTCGCTGGAGCTGGTCGTCAAGACCCTCGACGACATGAGCAACGGTCTGTCCGACTGCTCCGATCTGCTGGAAATGGCGGTCGAGGAAGAGGACGAAGGCACCGTGGACGAAGTCGTCCGCGAGCTGGACCAGCTCAAGGCCAGTCTTGAGAAGCTCGAGTTCCGTCGCATGTTCTCCGGTGAAATGGACGCCAACAACGCCTACCTGGATATCCAGGCTGGCTCCGGCGGCACCGAGGCACAGGACTGGGGCAACATGTTGCTGCGCATGTACCTGCGCTGGGCCGAGCATCACGGTTTCAAGACCGAGATCGTCGAGGCGAGCGCCGGTGAAGTCGCCGGCATCAAGTCCGCCACCATCCACATCCAGGGCGAATACGCCTTCGGGTGGTTGCGCACCGAGCTTGGCGTGCACCGTCTGGTCCGCAAGAGTCCCTTCGACTCCGGCGGCCGTCGTCACACCTCGTTCGCGTCCGTGTTCGTGTCGCCGGAAATCGATGACAACATCGAGATCGATATCAACCCGGCCGACCTGCGCACCGATACCTATCGCTCCTCCGGCGCCGGTGGTCAGCACGTCAATACCACCGACTCCGCGGTACGTATCACCCACGTGCCGACAGGCATCGTGGCGGCCTGCCAGACCGAGCGTAGCCAGCACTCCAACCGTGACCGCGCCATGAAGATGCTGAAGGCGCGTATCTACGAAGCCGAGATGCAGAAGCGCAACGCCGCCAAGCAGGAACTCGAGGACTCCAAGTCCGATATCGGCTGGGGCAGCCAGATCCGCTCCTACGTCCTCGATGACCAGCGCATCAAGGACCTGCGGACCAGCGTCCAGTCGAGCAACTGTGACAAGGTGCTCGACGGCGACCTCGATGACTTCATCGTCGCCAGCCTCAAGATGGGGCTCTGAGCGCGAGTCCCCTCGCGGCCCAGCGCCTATTCGCCTCCGCCGGTCTCGCCGGCGGAGGCCACGAATCCCCGTATCGCGGTCAGCCCTGATGGTCACTATCGTCCGTCAGGCTGATCATGATCTGTCGTGGCCCAGGCCATGACCCTTTGACACGAGACAGGCCCCTCCATGTCGACAGAGCAGACCCCCGCCATTGATGAGCAGCAGGCCGCCGAACAGGCTCAGGAAGAGAACCGTCTGATCGCCGAACGTCGCGCCAAGCTGAACGCCCGCCGCGAGCAGGCCGCCGCCGAAGGCAAGAGTGCCTTTCCGAATGATTTCCGTCGTGACAGCCTCGCCGCTGACCTGATGGAAGAGCTGGGCGAGAAGGACAAGGCCGAGCTGGAGACGTTGGACCGCAAGGCCGCCGTCGCCGGGCGTATCATGCGCAAACGTGGCCCCTTCATCGTGCTGCAGGAAGTCTCCGGCCAGATTCAGCTCTACGTCGACAAGAAGGGCCTGCCGGAAGCGCTGCTCGAGGACATCAAGAGCTGGGATATCGGTGACATCGTCGGTGCCAGTGGCCCGGTGCACAAATCCGGCAAGGGCGATCTGTACGTCATGATCGAAAGCGCCCAGCTGATGACCAAGAACCTGCGTCCGCTGCCGGACAAGTTCCACGGTCTGTCCGATCAGGAAATGCGCTATCGCCAGCGTTATGTCGACCTGATCATGAACGAGCAGTCACGCCGTACCTTCGCTCTGCGTGCCGGCATCGTCGCCTCCATCCGTCGCTTCCTCAGCGATCGCGGCTTCATGGAAGTCGAGACGCCGATGCTGCAGCAGATCCCGGGTGGCGCGACCGCACGCCCATTCATCACGCACCACAATGCGCTGGACATGGAAATGTACCTGCGCATCGCGCCGGAGCTGTACCTCAAGCGTCTGGTGGTGGGTGGCTTCGAGCGCGTGTTCGAGATCAACCGCAACTTCCGCAACGAAGGGCTGTCGACGCGTCACAACCCCGAGTTCACCATGCTCGAGTTCTACTGGGCCTACGCCGACTACCGTGACCTGATCGCGCTCACCGAAGACATGATCCGCACCGCGGCCCAGGAAGTGCTCGGCACCACGCAGATCACCTGTCAGGGCAGCGAGTACGACCTGAGCCAGCCGTTCATCCAGATGACCATGCGCGAGTCGATCATCAAGTACGGCGATGGCATCACCGAAGCTGATCTGGCAGATTACGACGCCGCCCGCGCCACGGCGGAGCGTCTGGGTATCCAGGTCAAGCCGATCTGGGGGCTGGGCAAGCTCGAGACCGAGATCTTCGAGGAAGTCGCCGAGCACCGCCTCGACCAGCCGACCTTCATCACCGAATATCCGGCCGAAGTCAGCCCGCTGGCGCGTCGCAACGATGCCAACCCGCACGTGACCGATCGCTTCGAGTTCTTCGTCGGTGGCCGCGAGATCGCCAATGGCTTCTCGGAGCTCAACGACGCCGAAGATCAGGCCGAGCGTTTCCAGGCCCAGGTGGCCGAGAAGGACGCCGGTGATGACGAAGCCATGTTCTACGACGCCGACTACGTGCGCGCGCTGGAATACGGTATGCCGCCGACCGCCGGTGAAGGCATCGGCATCGACCGTCTGGTGATGCTGCTGACCGACAGCGCCTCCATCCGCGACGTGCTGCTGTTCCCGGCGATGCGTCCGCTGCAGGGCTGAGCAGCAGGCCACCAGCCCCGCATGATGTGTCGGCGTGACGCGCCATCGTGACGGGCCACGCTGAGGGCACCCACAACGCCTCCGATCCCTGATCGGGGGCGTTGTGGTCTCTGCCTCACACGAATGGCTGATGGCGAGTGCCTCGCGGGGCATGATAGGTGCCGATGAGGCAAGGTGGCGCTTGGCTTTGTTGCCCGCGAGCGGCCATAATGGTCGGCGTCCAGTCTGCTGGCGCCCTGGTACTGCCAGGGTGACGCGCTGGACACCTCGAGGCTCACCCGCATCGCGTGCCTGCTTCATGAGCGGCGCTGCCATCCACGGTGTGTCCTGTCTCGGAATTGTCCCTGAATGTCCTGGAGAGTGCAGAATGAAGCTGCTTAACCGTTCCGCCCTGAGCGTCAAGCCGACCCAGGCGTTTGTCGACTGGATCAACTCGCTGGAATCCGAAGGCGAGGGAGGCGAGGATCTGGCGCTGGAGGATGTCAATCAGGAGAGCACCGTCTACCTGATTCCCGAGATGGACACACGTGAGGCACTGGATGGCTTCGTCACCGAGCGCTGGCTGGACGTGCTGGAAAGCGAGCTGCGTGCCTGGGAAGAAGACACCCGCCATTGGCCGGAGCCGATGGACAAGGCACTCTTCGAGCGCTTCCTGACCGTCGAGCACAGCTATCTGGCGGTCGACCTGGACGACGAGGCACCGCTGGAAGTCAGCGAAGTCGATGACGAGTTGTTGGCCGATCTTGACTGACTCTTCGGCATGATGGCCGCCGTCGCCGCACTTTCCGCAAGCGCTGTCAGCGAGCGCCGTCAGCAATGACTGTCAGTGATGGCGACAGACGCTACAATGGCCTCGGGCAAAATGCCCGAGGCCATTTGCGTTGTGACGATCGCATCGTCACCCTCAATTTTCCGCATGCCCGTCGTGCGGCTTCCCCCCTTCAAGGAGATTGCGCATGAGCATCCAGACCCAGATAGACACCAAGCTCGCGACGCTTGACCCGTTGATGGTCGAAGTCGTCAACGAGAGCCATATGCATAGCGTGCCGGCCAACTCCGAGACCCACTTCAAGGTGACCCTGGTCAGCGATCGCTTCAGCGGCCTGTCGCGGGTCAAGCGTCACCAGCAGCTGTATGCCTTGCTCAGCGAAGAGCTGGATGGCCCGGTACATGCACTGGCACTGCACCTGTACACCGCGCAGGAGTGGGCGGCACGCGGCGGCGAGATTCCGGACTCCCCCAACTGTCTGGGCGGCGGCAAGCACTGACCATGACCCCTGAACCGCAACGCCTGCAATATCTGGACGCGATGGGACTGACCGCCTGGGTCGGTCGCTATCAGCTGCCCAATGCCTTGCCCACCCAGGCGTGTGACTGGCCCGAGCCGCAAGCGGCGGAGGCGGTCGCGCCCCAGGCGCGCCTGCACGCGCTGATCGATGAGGCGCCGCGCCCGCCTGCTGCCCACCAGACCGCGGATGCCAGCCATGGCTCCTCTGCTCAGGGTGGCGGCATGGCCGGCAGCGCTTCACCACGCCCGGCAGGGCCTTCTCCGGCCTCGAGTGCACGCGCCTTGCTGGGCATGGCGCCGGCGGCGGTCGAAGCCCCCGCTGCGGCTGCCTCGCCGACGCCCGGCGCTGCCGAGACCAGCAGCACCGCCTCGTGGGGGACGCCGCCGACGCAGGTCACGGCAGAGGCTCCAGCAGCAGATGAGGCAGTGACACCGCCCGCGGCAGACAAGCCGCCACTGCGCTTCAGCGTTCAGCTGGCGGCGCTGGAAGGACGCTGGTTGATCCTGCTGCCCGGTGACGAGGCACCGCATCTGGAAGGGGAAGCCTTGCTCAAGGCGTTGTGGCGCGCCGCCGGTATTGAGACGGCATCAGGGCTCACCTTCAGCCACTTCCGCTGGCCGCTGTTGCCCAACCTCAAGGCCAGTGCGCCACTTGAGGAAGCCCGCGAAGGGTTGCATGCCTTCCTGAGTGGCCCGGCGCGTCGTGGTTGGCAGCCGGAGAGGCTGTTGATCTTCGGTAGTGATGAGGCAAGCCAGACGCTGCACGAGGTGCTTGGCATCACCGCTTCCGAGCGCGGCGAGGCGACCTCCAGTCTGCTGAATCTGCCGGTCTGGCAGGGGCCGGCGTTGTCGGCGCTGGCGCGCTCCAGTGAGGCCAAGCGCAAACTGTGGCCGCTGTTGATCCGCTGGGGACGCGAGTGGCAGGCGGCATCGCCGCAGATGGACGCCTCATGAGAGGGTCAGTTTCCCGGCGTCTCGAGCTGCGTGAGCTGGCCGATGATCAAGCGACTCTGACGGCGCTTGAGGCCATCGAGGCCAGCCAGGCACATGGCCTGAGCCAGTCACAGCTGATCGATGTGCTCAACGATGACGCGCGCTGCGTGCTGGGCGCCCGGTGGCAGGCCTGTGAGCCGTCGGACGATGAGACCTCGACTGCAGAGCTGATCGGCTTCGTGGTGCTGGCGCGCGGGCCCTTCGAGGCCGAGATCGAGGCGATCACCGTACACGCCGCGCAGCGCGGGCAGGGCGTCGGCGCACGCCTTTTGGCCGCCGCCATCGCGCGGGCGCGTGACTGGCAGCGTGACTCGGGGCTTGAGCGCCTGCTGCTGGAGGTGCGCGCCAGCAATGCCGCCGCCGCAGCCCTCTATGCGAAGGCCGGTTTCACTCGGGATGGAGTGCGCAAGGGCTACTACCCGCTGGCGGAGGGTGGGCGTGAGGATGCCTGGCTCATGTCGCTGCCGCTGACGTGAAAGCCCGCCGACACGAAAACGCCGCCGACAGTCTCCTGTCGGCGGCGTTTTCATGAGGCCCTGTTCATGAACTCTTGTTCAAGCGCTCCTGTTCAAGAGTCATTGATCAAGAATGCATGTTCACGTGGGCCTGCGCTCAGGCCGCGCAGGGGCGTCAGGCGCTCTGGGTTTCGCTCTCGGTCTCGCTGAAGCGTGCGATCAGTCCTTCCAGACGGCTCGCCCACTGGTCACGCTCTTCCTGCAGGCGAGCATTGGCCTGACGCAGTTGTTCCAGTTCTTCGCCCTGGCTGCCCTTGGTTTCGGTCAGGCGCTGGTTCTCTTCCTTCAGCTCTTCGACTTCCATCTTCAGCATCTCGATGCTGTCGATGGCCTGGCCGACTTTCTGCTCAAGTTGGGTAAAGAGTTCGGTGCTCATGCTATCTCCTTGTCGAGTCACGATCGTGGCCCGAGGGGGTTCGTTGAGGGCGGTAAAGGTATGCGGTAAATGCTGGTGCGATGAATATCGGCCATGTCGGGAATCCTTGCCGGATGGCGCAGCGATACCCGCCTGCAGGCAGACTACGACGCCGCCTGAGTCGACACAAGTGGGAAGGTGGCTCAGGCGGGCGGATGGCGCCGATACAGGCGGCCATGACTGTCGCCGGCACGGCTTTCCCTATGCAGCTGCCAGTTGGCAGGTACCACGGGGTCGAGGCCGGATTCCACTTCCAGATAGATCATGGCGTCATCGCTCAGCCAGCCATGCGCTTCGAGCAGTGCGCAGCTCGCGGCGGCCAGCTCGAGCCGGAAGGGCGGATCGAGCAGCACCAGATCCATGCCGCCCGCGGCGGGAGTGGCCGTCTCGAGCCAGTGCAGGACATCGCCGGTCACCACCTGTGTTGGCAGGCTGTCACCGTTGGCGAGGGTCGCGAGATTGGCTTCGAGCGCACGCGCGACGCGGCTGTCGCGTTCCACGAAGGTGACATGCGCCGCCTCACGCGACAGCGCCTCGAGGCCCAGCGCGCCGCTGCCGGCATAGAGGTCAAGTACGCGGGCGCCGCCGACATGAAAGCCCAGCCAGTTGTAGAGCGTCTCACGCACGCGGTCGGGCGTCGGGCGCAGGCCCGGTGCGTCGATCACGTTGAGCAGGCGGCGCTTGAAGCGTCCGCCGATGATGCGCAGGCGACCTGGCCCGCCGGCGGCCTGGCCACGCTTGCCGCTCTGCTTGCCGTGCTGCTTGTCAGCGCGCGAGGGCGCGTTGGATTTGCCCCGTGCGGGGCCTTGGGAGGATGCGCGTTTTTTCATGCCGCGAGTCTAGCATGTGCGACGCCGGATGCCGCGCGGTGCGTACCTTCAGCCCCGAAGGGATGGTAGGATGACGCCACTTTCACGAGTTCAGGACTGTCTCGCCATGTTCGGTTTTTTCAAGCGCAAGAAACACAAGGCTCAGGAGCAGAAAGCCTCCGAGCAGCAGGCCCTCGAGCAACAGGCTCTTGAACAGACACAAGACGCCACGCCCCACGAGCCAGCCGATGCCGAGCAGGCAGCGCGGCTCGAGGCCGAGAAGGTAGAGGCAGAGCGCCTTGCCGGTGAAGAGGCGGCTCGGGCCGAGGCTCAGAAGCTCGAAGATCAGAAGGCCGAAGCTGAAGCCGAGCGCCGCGCCTCTGAGCAGGCGGCTGCCGACCAGGCCGCCAAGGCCGAAGCCGAGCGCATCGCGCAGGAACAGGCCGCTCAGGAACAGGCCGCCCGAGACGAAGCGGAGCGTATCTCCCAAGAGCAGGCCGCTGCAGAACGCGTCGCCGCTGAACAGGCCGCCCGGGAAGAGGCGGAACGTCTGGCTGCCGAGCAGGCCGCCCAGGCAGAGGCCGAGCGCATCGCTGCCGAACAGGCCGCTCAGGCCCGTGCGGAAGAAGCCGCCAGTGAAGCGCGTGCCGAAGAGGCGCGTATCGCGGCTCGCGAGGAAGAAGAGCGTCAGGCCGCCGCGCAGCTGGCCGCCATCGAGGCCGAAGAGCAGGCCGCGCTGGAACAGGCTCGCCAGGAAGAAGAAGCACGTGCCGTCGAGGCTGCCGCCGCTGGCGCAGACGCCGTGGTCGAGGACGACAAGGCGCGTGACACGGCCCGCGACGGACGCGAAAAGCCACGTCGTGGCTTCTTCGCGCGCATCAAGGCCGGTCTTGGCAAGACACGCGCCAATCTGACCGAGGGCGTCGCCAGCCTGTTCCTCGGCAAGAAGCAGATCGATGATGAGTTGATGGAAGACCTCGAGACCCAGCTGCTGATGGCAGACGTGGGCATCGAGGCGACCACCGAGATCATCGACAACCTGACCGCGCGTATCTCGCGCAAGGAATTGAAGGAGCCGCAGGCGCTCTACGAAGCGCTGCAGGAAGAGCTGCGCGTGATGCTGGCGCCGGTCGCCAAGGACCTGGAGCTGCCGGCCAAGGGCAGCGGTCCCTTCGTGATCCTGATGATCGGCGTCAACGGCGTCGGCAAGACTACCACCATCGGCAAGCTGGCCAAGCGCTATCAGAGCCAGGGGCGCAGCGTGATGCTGGCGGCGGGCGATACCTTCCGTGCCGCGGCGGTGGAGCAGCTCAAGGTCTGGGGCGAGCGCAACAAGGTGCCGGTCATCGCTCAGCATACCGGTGCCGACAGTGCCTCGGTCATCTATGACGCCCTGGAAGCCGCCAAGGCGCGTAACGTCGATATCCTGATCGCCGATACCGCGGGCCGCCTGCACAACAAGGGCCATCTGATGGAAGAGCTCAAGAAGGTGCAGCGCGTGATGGCCAAGCTGGATGTGTCCGCGCCCCACGAGGTGATGCTGGTGCTGGATGCCGGTACCGGCCAGAACGCGCTGTCACAGGCCTCTACCTTCCATGAAGCAGTCAACATCACGGGCCTGACGCTGACCAAGCTGGATGGGACCGCCAAGGGCGGCATCATCTTCGCGTTGGCCAAGCAGCTCAATCTGCCGATCCGCTATATCGGTGTCGGGGAAGGTGTTGATGACCTGCGTCCCTTCGCGGCTGATGACTTCGTCAGTGCCCTGTTTGCACGCGCTGGCGATGAGGCAAGCGAAGAGGCCAACGCCGAGTCGCGCGAGGCATGATTGCCTTCGAGCATGTCGGCAAGCGCTATGGAGGGCGCTTCGATGCACTGGCCGGGCTCGACTTCAGGGTCGAGCGTGGCGAGATGGTCTTTCTGACAGGCCATTCCGGTGCCGGCAAGAGCTCGTTGCTCAAGCTGATCATGCTCCTCGAGCGCCCCTCGCGTGGGCGCATTCTGGTGGCGGGGCACGATATCGGGCGGCTGCATACCTCCCAGGTGCCATATTACCGCCGCCAGATCGGCGTGGTCTTCCAGGACCACCAGCTGCTGAGTGACCGCAACATCTTCCACAACGTGGCCCTGCCGCTGATGATCCAGGGGGTCCCGCCGCGTGAACAGGCGCGGCGGGTGCGAGCGGCGCTCGACAAGGTCGGTCTGCTGCATCGTGAGAAGGCGCTGCCGATCGAGCTGTCCGGTGGTGAGCAGCAGCGGGTCGGCATCGCGCGTGCCGTGGTCAACAAGCCCGCGCTGCTGCTGGCCGATGAACCGACCGGCAATCTGGACCCGGCACTGTCCGCCGACATCATGCGTCTGTTCGAGGACTTCAATCGCATCGGTACCACGGTGATGATTGCCAGTCACGATCTGGCGCTGATCGCCCGCCTGCACCATCGCACGCTGGAGCTGTCCGATGGTCGTCTGATCGCCGACAAGGATGCCCGATGAGTCCCCCGCGTTCCCGCAACGATTCTCCTTCTTCACGCGAGCGTGGCCAGTCCCGCGCCGAGACGCGTACCCGCAAGGCCGCCGCGCAGGCACCTGAATCACCGGAGGCCACCGAGCGTGCTGCGCGCAAGGGGGCGCGCTCCAGTCGTGTCTCGGTCGAGAGCCGCTACCGCAGCTGGCTGCGTCATCACGCTGCCATGGCGCGCGACAGCGCACGCCGCCTGCTGGTCGCGCCCATCGCCAGCCTGCTGACCATGCTGGCCATCGCCATCGCACTGACGTTGCCGGCGGCGCTGTGGCTGGCACTGGACAGCGCGCGCCTGCTCGACAATGAACTCAATGACAGCGCTCAGCTCACCCTCTATCTTGAAACCTCGGTCGATGAGAGCCAGGCGCTGACGCTGTCGGACTCGCTGCGCGACGCTGCCGGTGTCGGAGGAGTGCGTCTGATCACCGCCGCCGAGGGCATGCAGGAGTTCGCCCAGGCGCTGGACCTCAAGCGCTCACTGAGCCTGCTGGATGACAACCCCTTGCCGGCCAGCATCGTCATCACGCCGCTGGACACCATGCCGGAGTCTGTGCGTGCTCTGGCCACGCGTCTCGAAGGCGAGCCGGGTGTCGCCAGCGCACGCCTGGATCTGGCCTGGCTCGAGCGTCTGCGCCAATTGGGTGAGCTGGGTCAGAAAGTGACGCTGGGTCTCGCGTTACTCTTCGGGCTGGGCGTATTGCTGGTGGTGGGCAATACCATCCGCCTGTCCGTGGAGAGTCGCCGCCAGGAGATCGAGGTCGTGACGCTGATCGGGGCGACCCACGCCTTCGTGCGGCGTCCCTTCCTCTACAGCGGTGCCTGGTACGGTCTGGGAGGGGGGCTGCTGGCCTGCGGGATCCTGGCGCTTGGCGGCAACTGGCTGGCGGCACCCGTGACGGCCCTTGTACAAAGTTATGGCGGCAACTATGTGTTGCCCGCGCTGGGCATTGCAGGGGGTGCCACGCTGCTGTTTTCGAGTACAATATTGGGCTGGATAGGGGCCTGGATCGCGGTCGGACGTCATCTGGCGAGTATTTCTCCGCGCTGATTCCGATTGTTTTTCGCGGTTTTCAGCCAGTACTTCTGCCCAGGAAGGTCAACAGTTACGTTCTGATAACATTCACGTCGGGCGTCAGTGAAGGGGGCTGGTGGGTGGTTAAACGCACCACACACCCGACAGCGTTACGAAGTGCTACTCGTCATGACAATTGTACACGCCATGTACAGCTATTGACGGGAACCTGTCCCAACCTTCACAGTCTCACTACTTGCATGCGTGTTAGGCAACCATGGAGACATCTGCACTATGAGCACCAGTCTTCAGCCACTTGGCCACCTGTCACCGGGTCAAGATCTAAACGGCTATATTCAGTCGGTGAACCGTATCGCTGTGCTTACTGCCGAAGAAGAGCATGAGCTGGCCCTGCGGTTGCATGAAGAGAATCATCTGGAGTCGGCCCGTCGACTCGTCATGTCGCACCTGCGCTTCGTCGTGCATATCGCGCGCAGCTACAGCGGCTATGGCTTGCAGCAGGCGGACCTGATCCAGGAAGGTAACGTCGGCCTGATGAAGGCGGTCAAGCGTTTCGACCCGCATCAGGGCGTACGCCTCGTCTCCTTTGCCGTGCATTGGATCAAGGCTGAGATTCACGAATTCGTGTTGCGCAACTGGCGCATCGTGAAGGTCGCGACCACCAAGGCTCAGCGCAAGCTGTTCTTCAACCTGCGTGGCGCCAAGAAGCGCCTTGCCTGGTTGAACAACGATGAAGTGGATGCCATCGCGGGTGATCTGGATGTCAAACCTGCCGTGGTGCGTGAGATGGAAAGCCGTCTCTCCGCCCACGATGCAGGCTTCGACGCCGGCCCCAGCGACGACGAGAGCTCTGCCTATCAGGCGCCGGTCAACTATCTGGAAGATCACAGCCTCGATCCGGCTGCCCAGGTGGAACAACAGGATCTGGAAGACGACTCCCACGGTCGTCTGCTCAAGGCGCTGGCGGCACTGGATGAGCGCTCACGCGACATCCTCCAGCAGCGTTGGCTGAGCGACAACAAGTCGACTCTGCACGAGCTTGCTGACATCTATGGCGTCTCTGCCGAGCGTATCCGTCAGCTCGAGAAGAACGCGATGAAGAAGCTGCGTGAATCGATGGGTGACATGAGCGAAGGCTTCGCTGCCTGAGCTTTATGACCCCATGACATGAGCCCGCGATTTTCAGGCTCGCTGTCACGTGAAAAGCCCCGCCGGGTTTCCCGGCGGGGCTTTTCGTTGAGGGAGAGTGGATCGCGAGGCATCCGTCGTTATTGGTTGAACAGTGCAACATAATGTTTCATTCTGTCACACTAAGTCATGAAGCATTTCTACTGGTGGCCCTGTGGACCCGATTTCCTCGCACGTCAATAGCACACATTCGCTGTGGCGAATCTTTGGGCTCAATGCGGCCTTGATGGTGGTATTGGGTGGCCTGTTTCTGGCCAGCCAATGGTTTGACGTGCGTGAACAGGAAATGCGCCGCTTGGAGCTGCTGGATACCCAACTGCATATCTCCACCGAGCAGCTGATCGCCAATGTCTCGCGCGAGATGATGGTGCTGGAGCGCGTGTTGAGCAGCGAAGGCAAGGAGCTATGGCGTGGCTCGCTGGATAGCGCGCTGGGCCGTCATCCCTCTCTGGTCTCGCTGATGGTGGTGCCGTTTGCCGATTACCGCGGCAGCAGCCTGCGTCAGATCGGCGTGGGGCGCAGTTGCAGCTGGCAGCTGACCCAGCCGGAAGCCCAGGCGCTGCCCGGGCGCAGCAGCCTGCTGTTCGGCTCCGCACTGCCGCTGGCATCCGGTCAGCCGGGCTTGCCGTTCTACCGTCACATGGATATCGAAGGCATGTCTTGGCTGCTGATCGGCTGCCTGGATTTCTCCGAGTCACGTAGTCTGCTGGCCAACCCGAATTCCGATGATGGGCAGCGCCTGCGCCTGTTCTCCACCAACGGTCTGCTGCTGTTCTCGAGCCCCCAGGAGCATGCGCTGGGCGTGACCGGCAAGCTGCCGTTGTCCTCGATGGCCAACATGGGTAAGTACATCTCCGAACGTGGTGTGCGTCGCTACCATGTGCCGGGCTTCGACGGCCGGCCGCGCATGGCGGCGGGCAGCTTTATCGCACCGCTCAAGCTGTTCAGCGTCGTGAGTCAGCCGATCTCCAGCCTGTGGTGGCTGTGGTGGAATCGTATCTGGTTCGGCATGCTGCTCGGCGGCATCTTCTTGGTCGTGCTGGTGGTCATGGTGGCGCGTGCCGAGCGCAAGCGCGCTGAGCGCCACGATGAGCTTGAGGGCGCGCTCGAGTCGATGACGGCGCGTTCTCGCACTCTGGTGACGTTGATGGATAACCTGCCGGGCGTGGTATATCGCATCGAGGTCAATACTGGAGTGCTGACCTTCATCAGCAACGGCTCGGCCGAGCTGTTCGGTCGCTCGGCCGAATCACTGGTCGGCGCCGGCATCACCCTGACCGAGCTGATCCATCAGGAAGACCGTCAGTCCGTCAGCGCCGCCCGCCACTGGGCGATGTGCGCGCAGATGCGCCATGAGCAGGTCTTCCGCATCATCGCCGACCATGAGCGTTGGGTGCTGGACCGCAGCGTGATGATCGATAGCGAGGATGGCGTGCGCTACTGGGAAGGCCTGCTGCTGGATATCAGTGCGCACAAGGAATCCGAGCGTCAGCTCGATTTTCTGGCGCGCCATGATGCCCTGACGGGGCTCTATAACCGCAAGGCCTTCATGGCAGCGGCCGACGAGCGCGTCACGGCGGGTGGCTTGATGATCTACGCCGATATCGACCGTTTCTCGACCGTCAACGATGGCCTGGGCCATGAAGCGGGTGACCAGCTGCTGGTCGCGGTTGGCGAGCGTCTGCGTCGTCTGCTGCCACCGGGCGGTCTGGTGGCGCGCCTGGGGGCCGATGAGTTCGGCCTCTACCTGCCGCATGGCAATGATGATCCGGCGCAGGTGGTGGAGGAGATACAGCAGAAGGTCGAGCGTCCCTTCACGATTCTGGGTCGCCCGCTGATCATCAGTCTGACGGCCGGCTATGTTCTGTCCGAGACCAATGGCGATGCCCAGGCGCTGATGCTGAATGCCGATGTGGCGCTCTATCACGCCAAGTCGCGCGGCGATCATGCGCTGTGCTGGGAGTCTTCGCTGGACAAGCATGTCGCGTCGCGCATGACGCTGGAACAGGACCTGCGTCAGGCCATCGGCAGCGAGCAGCTCTATCTGCATTACCAGCCGCAGCTGGATAGCCACGGTGAACTGCAGGGTGTCGAGGCGCTGCTGCGCTGGCAGCATCCGGAGCTGGGCATGATCTCGCCGGCCCAGTTCATTCCGCTGGCCGAGGAGACCGGCCTGATCTTCCGTCTCGGGCGTTTCGTGCTCGAGGAGGCCTGTGCCCAGATGGTGCGCTGGCAGGACGCCGGCCTTCACATGCCGCGCATGGCGGTCAATCTGTCGGCGCGCCAGCTGACCTCGGGCTACGAGAACGAAGTCTTCGGCGTGCTGGAAAGCCAGAAGCTGTCGCCGACGCGGCTGGAAGTCGAGGTGACCGAGACGCTGCTGATCCAGGACATGGAAGGGGGGCTTGCCGTGCTCGGCGCGCTGCGCGAGCTGGGCGTGCGTGTGGCGCTGGATGACTTCGGGCAGGGCTATTCGTCGCTGTCCTATCTGTCATTCCTGCCGCTGGATGTGCTCAAGGTCGACCGCAGCTTCGTGATGAAGATGGATGCGGTCGCCGGCTCTGACGGCGGTATCCGCTGTCCCAATCAGCAGGCTATCCAGCTGGTCGGCGCCGTGATCAGCCTGGGGCACTCGCTGGGCCATGAGATCGTCGCCGAGGGAGTCGAGACGGACGTGCAGTTCGAGGAGCTCAAGCGACTGGGCTGCGACACCTATCAGGGCTACCTGCTGGCGCGGCCGATGTCCGCCGAGGCCATACTGGAGCGCTTCAGCGTCAACGCCTGAGGCGCTGTCCGTGAAGTCCGCCCCCCCCCCACTCCATCCCACCCCACCCGGTGGTGACATGAGAAGGCCTGACCCACCAAAAAGAACGCCCCGCCTGCAATGACTGCAGGCGGGGCGTTCTTTTTGGTGCGGTGCATGCGCGCGGGGCAAGACCCTCAGACGGCAATGCGCTCCTGACTGCTCAGCAGCAGGTCGCGGCTCAGCAGCTGCCACTGGTCTTCCCAGTGCTCGGTCGGGCGCTTGCGATAGTCGCTGCGCACATACTGGGCGATGCGGCCTTCCGCACACGCCATCAGCAGGTTGGCCGCTGCCGTGACGGTGATGGCCGGTCGCAGTCCTTCGCGAGGTTCGGCTTCGCGCAGCACCTGCTTGATCTGCGTCTCGAGACGCTCGAACAGCTGCGCCATGCGCGTGCGCAGGCGTGCCGTCTCGCCGGTGAGGGCATCACCGTTGAGGAGACGACACAGGCCCGGATTCTTCTCGGCAAAGCCCAGCAGCAGGCTCAGGATGTGGTGCACCCTGGCATGCGCGGTGTCGTTGTCCTGAATGATCAGCGCGATACGCTCGAACAGCGTGCTCTCGATGAATTCGATCAGTCCTTCGAACATGCGTGCCTTGCTGGGGAAGTGACGATAGAGCGCCGCCTCCGAGACACCGACCTGTCGTGCCAGTGCTGCAGTCGTGATGCGTTTGCCGCTGTCCTCTTCCAGCATCAGAGCGAGTGCCTGGAGGATCTGTTCGCGACGTGATTGTTTTGGATTCGCCTGCGTCATGGAATCTTGTCGTTTATCGCGGCCTGCAGCAGTGTGCTACGGGCGGGTCCGTGTCCTGAGGCATGTCGCTTGCCTCGCGCGAAACACCGGGGCCGAGCCCCGGCTTGTCACCTTACGCCTTGTCAATGTCTGCTTCCGCGTTGCTGATCAACGTGCCGACCCCGGCATTGGTGAAGATTTCCAGCAGGGTCGCATGTGGCACGCGGCCATCGATGATGTGAGCACTGCGCACGCCTTGCTTCACGGCGTCCAGTGCACAGCTGATCTTGGGCAGCATGCCACCATAGATGGTGCCATCCTCGATCAGGCCATCCACCGCCTCGGTGGTCAGGCCGGTCATGACTTCGCCTTGTGCATTCATCAGGCCAGCCACGTTGGTTAGCAGCATCAATTTCTCCGCGCCCAGTGCCTCGGCGACCTTGCCGGCGACCAGGTCGGCATTGATATTGTAGCTGCGGCCCTCGGCATCGACCCCGATGGGGGCGATGACGGGAATGAAATCGTTGCGTGTCAGTAGTTCGATCAGGTCCGTGGAGACATGCTCGACCTCACCGACATGACCAATGTCGATGATTTCAGAGGCATTCATTCCCGGCGTCTGGCCGCTGACCTTGAGTTGACGGGCGCGAATCTGGCCGCTGTCCTTGCCGGTCAGGCCGATGGCCTTGCCGCCACTCTGGTTGATCAGGTTGACGATGCCCTTGTTGACCAGGCCGCCCAGCACCATCTCGACCACGTCCATGGTCTCGGAGTCCGTGACGCGCATGCCATCGACGAAGCGTGATTCGATGTTCAGCTTCTCGAGCAGTGCGCCGATCTGCGGGCCGCCGCCATGCACGACCACCGGATTGATGCCGACTTCCTTCATCAACACCATGTCGCGAGCGAAGGAGTCGATCAAGGCTTCTTCGGTCATGGCGTTGCCGCCGTACTTGACCACCACGGTCTTGCCCGAGAACTGCTGGATATAGGGCAGGGCTTCGGACAGGACCTCGACCACCTGATGCGGGTCGCGGTTGGCGTGGCTCATCAGCGTATCACTCCACAGAAAATGGTCCGGAAAGAGAGTCCGGACACTGTCACTCGAAACGGTCTTTCAGCACGCGCGGTGCGCGCTGTCATGCAAATCGGTTGCTTCAGACACCTGATGCGCCCGGAGGAGCGGCTGCAGTGCCTGGCAAGGAGAGGGCGGCGATCAAGCGGCAGACCGCCGCCCCGTTGCGACTCATGCCATCCTGTCGATGGCGAGCCAATGCGGGATCAGAACGGTGCCTGAAGGCTCGGCTCGGCCTGCTTGAGCGCAGCGCGGAAGCTGTCCTTGATGCGCTCCAGTGCGGCTTCCGACTTGCCTTCGAAGCGCAGTACCAGCATCGGCGTGGTGTTGGAGGCGCGGCACAGGCCCCAGCCATCGGCGTAGTCGACACGAATGCCGTCCAGCGTGGTCTTGACGCCGTCGCTGCCGAAGTCGCCTTCACTGGCCAGTCGCTCGACGATAGCGAACTTGTTCTCGTCGGTCACTTCCACATTGATCTCGGGGGTGCCGAGGTCCTGCGGGAAACGGGCGAAGAAGGTGTCGGCATCGACATCCTGCTTGGCGAGGATTTCCAGCAGGCGTGCAGCGCCGTAGATGCCGTCATCGAAGCCGAACCAGCGCTCCTTGAAGAAGATGTGGCCGCTCATCTCGCCGGCCAGTGCCGCGCCGGTTTCCTTCATGCGTGCCTTGATCAGCGAGTGGCCGGTGCGCCACATTTCCGGTGTGCCGCCGGCCTTCTCGATCACGGTCGCCAGATTGCCGGTGCACTTGACGTCAAAGATGATGCGCGCGCCCGGCACGCGCTCGATCAGGTCTTCCGACAGCGCCATCATCAGGCGGTCCGGGTAGAGAATCTCGCCCTTGGGCGTCACGACGCCGAGGCGGTCGCCGTCACCATCGAAGGCCAGACCGATGTCCGCGCCGGTTTCCTGCATGGTCTTGATCAGATCCTGCAGGTTTTCCGGCTTGCCCGGGTCCGGGTGGTGATTCGGGAAGTTGCCGTCGATCTCGTCGAACAGCGGCACGGTGTCGACGCCCAGGCGGCGGATCAGCTCCGGGCCCAGCTCGCCGGCCACGCCGTTGCCGCAATCGACCACGGCCTTGAGCGGACGCTTGACGACCACATCACCGGTGATCTGCTCCAGGTAGCGCTCACGCACGTCCTCTTCACGCAGGCTGCCTTCGCCTTGTGCCAGATCGCCTTCCTGCAGGCGACGATAGAGGTCGGTGATGGTGTCGCCGGACAGGGTCTCGCCGGCCAGCACGATCTTCAGGCCGTTGTAGTTGGCCGGGTTGTGGCTGCCGGTCAGCATCACGCCGGAGCGTGTGCCTTCCAGGATATTGGTGGCGTAGTAGAGCACCGGTGTCGGCACCATGCCGATGTCGACGACATCACGGCCGGCATCGCGCAGGCCCGCGATCAGCGCCTTGGACAGGCGCGGGCCGGAGAGACGGCCGTCACGCGCGACCACGACGGTGGATTCACCGCGTGCCGCGGCTTCGCTGCCGATGGATTGGCCGATGGCGCGCACGCCGTCTTCGGTGAGGGTCTCATCCACGATGCCACGGATATCGTAGGCGCGGAAAATTGAAGCGGGTACCTGACTCATGGTGCATCCCTGTCGGTTGAATCAATCGTGAAGTCGCTTGAGGCGTCATGCGTCTCGAACGCTATCGCTGCATGACGATCAGTGTGAAAACCTGCATGGCTTCCTTGTGACCGGAAGCCCGGCTGCCGGTGCGAGCCTGCCGCCGGCTGCCCTGTGGCATGGCGGGGCAATCAGTGGCGACCGGAGTGGCCGAAGCCGCCTTCGCCGCGCTGGCTGGCCTCGAATTCGGAGACTTCCACCAGTTCCGCCTGTACCACTGGCACTAGCACGTACTGTGCCAGACGCTCGCCGGGTTCCAGCACGAACTCGCTTTCGCCGCGGTTCCAGACCGAGATCATCAGTTCGCCCTGGTAGTCGGAATCGATCAGGCCGACCAGATTGCCCAGCACGATGCCGTGTTTGTGCCCCAGGCCGGAGCGCGGCAGGATCATGCCGGCCAGTGCGGGGTCGGCGATATGGATCGCCAGTCCGGTGCGCACCAGCTCACAGGCGCCCGGTGCCAAGGTCAGCGGCGCGTCGAGCAGTGCGCGCAGGTCCATGCCAGCGCTGCCGGGAGTGGCGTGGTGCGGCAGCGGGTAATCGCGAACGCGCTCGTCGAGAATCTTGAGTTCGAGCCGGGGGCGGGTCATCTAAGGTGCTTCCTGGTCGTCGGTGACAGTCGGTGTAACGGTCTGGATGGCAGGGTCGAGGCTGACCCTGTGCTGATGGAGTGCCAGGGCGCGCTTCAGAATCGCGCGCGCCAGTTCCGTCTTGGGACAGGCCGCGATGGCCTGTTCGTGTTGCGTGTTCTGATCGAGCGGTTGCCACAGCAGGGTGGCGGCATTGCTGTCGCTGCCGAAGCCAAGGCCCGGCGTGCTCACATCATTGGCGACGATCATGTCGAGCTGTTTACGCGCGAGCTTGTCGCGTGCATAGCGCAGCACATCGCGGGTCTCGGCGGCGAAGCCGATCACCAGTGGCGCCCGCTGACCGGCGGCACGGCGTGCCTGCGTCTGGGCGGCGATACCGGCGATGATATCCGGATTGCGGGTCAGCGTGACCTGCATCTGCTCCTCGCCTGACTGCTTCTTGAGCTTGTGGTCGGCGACCGTGGCCGGGCGGAAATCGGCGACTGCCGCGCAGCCGATGAAGAGGTCGCTCTCGCTGGCGGCGGCCTCGGCGGCGGCCTGCATGTCCAGCGCGGATTCGACATCGATGCGCTCGACGCCAGCCGGGGTCGTAAGTGCCACCGGGCCACTGATCAGGCGCACGCTGGCGCCCAGCGCCGCGGCCTCGGCGGCCAGCGCATAGCCCATCTTGCCGGAGCTGTGATTGCTCAGGTAGCGCACCGGGTCCAGTGGCTCGCGGGTCGGGCCGGCGGTGATGGTCACCGTCAGGCCTGCGGCCGGCAATGACATCTCATTGTTCTGGCGGCCGGAGTTGCTCTGGCTCATGAGGTCGCTCTGGCTCATGAGGTCGCTCAGTGCCGTGACGATCTCTTCCGGCTCCAGCATGCGACCCGCGCCCAAGTCGCCACAGGCCTGTTCGCCGCTGGCGGGGCCGAGCAGCGTCCAGCCATCGGCACTGAGCTGGCGGGCATTGCGCTGGGTGGCAGGGTGCGCCCACATGGCCTGATTCATCGCCGGGGCCATCACCCAGCGCGCGCTGTTGGCCAGGCACAGGGTAGTGAGCAGATCATCGGCATGACCATGCACCAGGCGTGCCATCAGGTCGGCGGTGGCGGGCGCGATCAGGATGACCTCCGCCCAGCGGGCCAGCTCGATATGCCCCATGCCGGCCTCGGCTTCGGGGTCCAGCAGGGAGGTGTGCACCGGATTGCCCGACAACGCCTGCAAGGTCAGCGGTGTAATGAAGGCTTGAGCTCCTTCGGTCATGGCGATGCGCACCTCACAGCCCGCCTTTTTCAACAGGCGGGTGATCAGAGCGGCCTTGTAGGCCGCGATGCCGCCACTGATGCCCAGCAGAATGCGTCTTCCGGCGAGTGAATGCATGGTGTGTCCTGCGTCCCTGATGCGTCGATTGCTACGCTCGCGCGTTTGCCTTCTACCATATCACCGTGATGCAACCTTGCGTAGCGCCGCTGGCCCGCGACGCCGAGTGTCGCTTTGGTCCATGCGAGCGCTCGCTTCATGGGGCGGGGCTGTCATCTGATGGCATGCAGGGACCAGACGCAGGCCCGCAGGGCGGCAAGCGTTGATGCCCGCGATGGCGAAAGAGACCGCATCTAACCACGCTTCTCATGCTTTGGACTGTCAGCCATTCGGGCGACAGGGGATGGGAGAAGAGTGCATGGGGATTCGAGAGTGGCCGGTCGGAGAGCGTCCGCGTGAGAAGCTGTTGTCGTCAGGGGCAGGGGCCTTGTCAGATGCCGAGCTGCTGGCCATCTTTCTGCGCGTGGGTATAAAAGGGCGTTCGGCGGTGGATCTGGCGCGCGACCTGCTGAACACCTTCGGCGGTCTCAGGCCGTTGCTGGAGGCGACCCAGCAGGACTTCTGCGCAGCGCGCGGACTGGGTGACGCCAAGTATGTGCAGCTGCAGGCTTCACTTGAGCTGTCGCGTCGCCATCTGGAGAGCCTGTTGATGCGCGGGGATGCCCTGACGTCGCCCCTGTTGGTGCGGCGCTATCTTTCCTCGCATCTGCGTGACCTGTCGCATGAGGTGTTCGCCGCGCTGTTTCTCGACAGTCAGCATCGCGTCATCCGCTTCGAGACGCTCTTCACCGGCACGCTGGACGCCGCCGCCGTCTATCCTCGCGAAGTGGTCAAGCGGGCACTGGCCCTCAATGCCGGCGCCCTGATTCTCGCTCACAACCATCCCTCTGGCGTCGCGGAACCCAGCGAGGCCGACCGACGCATCACGCAGCGACTGGAAGAGGCACTGGGACTTTTCGATATTCGTGTGCTGGATCACTTCGTGGTCGGGGACGGCGAGGTGGTTTCGTTTGCCGAGCGCGGCTGGCTCTAGTTGGGGGTGTCGAGGAGGCTGAGGCGCTAAGTGCCCGATGACGGCACAGCCCCCGCCAGATGCGGTCGTCACTGGCGTGAGAAATGCGCAGGGATTGCAAACCAGGGCACTGGTTGTGGTAATGTTGCGCCTCCCGTATCACCCACCACAGAATTCGCGACCACTCTGGCCGACATTGGCTGAGTGAAGCGTTTGGCTGAGAAGCGTCTGTACCGACGCGACACGTCGGGCATGGGCGTGCTGGCGAAAAAAATCCGTATAGGACGTGCTTTCACGTTCCTCTTCGGGTAAAATGCTGCGCCTGCACGTTCCAGCACCCGAAAGCTTGTCTTCCGGAACGGACGTAAACACTTTGAAATCAGGGCATGAGGCGGCGCCTGCCACTTCCGGTTTGCCCGACAGGTTTTGAACAACTTAGCCAACGCAGCGGTTGGAGGCTCCAATGTCCAAAGTATGTCAGGTTACCGGCAAGCGCCCGGTGACTGGTAACAATGTTTCTCACTCCCAGCGCAAGACTCGTCGCCGGTTCCTGCCGAACCTGCACACCCATCGTTTCTGGGTTGAATCCCAGCAGCGCTTCGTCAAGCTGCGCGTCTCCACCAAGGGCATGCGCATCATCGACAAGAAGGGTATCGACGAAGTCCTCAAGGACCTCACTGCACGTGGCGAGCGCTTCTAAACACTAGAAGACAGCCCCTGTAGCAATGGCAACCGAGCCGAGGGCAACGCTCTAAATCGCTCGGTGAATGCGACTGTGGAAGGAAACTGAAAATGCGTGACAAGATCAAACTGGTGTCAAGTGCCGGTACTGGCCACTTCTACACCACCGACAAGAACAAGCGTAACACTCCGGACAAGCTTGAATTCAAGAAGTACGATCCGGTCGTTCGCAAGCACGTGATGTACAAGGAAGCCAAGATCAAGTGATCTTGTCTCCCGCCAGCGTGCTGTCGGAACCCTCGAAAACCCGGTCCTGACCGGGTTTTCGAGTATCTGGATGTCGCTGTTCCGGGCATCCTGCAACAGGGTGGCGGCTTCTGTCGTCACCCTGTTGTGCGTCTGGCGGTCAGTCGAGGAGAGAACATGCCCGAATTACCGGAAGTCGAGACGACCCGCCGCGGTATCGCGCCGCTGGTCGAGGGCCAGGAGGTCACCGAGGTGATCGTGCGTCAGCCGCGTCTGCGCACCCCCGTGCCAGGCGAGCTCGCCGAATGGCTGGTGGGTCAGCGTTTCGGCACACTTGCGCGTCGCGCCAAGTACCTGCTGTTGCCGATCGCCGATGGCCATCTGCTCTGGCACCTGGGCATGTCCGGTAGCCTCAGACTGGTGCCCATCGGCACGCCGCCACGCACGCATGATCATGTCGATGTCGTGCTCGACAACGGCCATGTGCTGCGCTATCACGACCCACGTCGCTTCGGCTTCGTCGACTTCGTACGCGGTGACCCGCATGCCGATAAGCGCCTGGTGCGACTCGGGCCGGAGCCGTTGTCCGATGCCTTCGATGGCGAGCACCTCTTTGCGCGCTCCCGCAAGCGCCGCGTGGCGATCAAGCCGTTTCTGATGGACAACGCCAATGTGGTGGGCGTAGGCAATATCTACGCAAGCGAAGCGCTGTTCATGGCGGGTGTCGATCCGCGCCGTCCTGCCGGTGAAGTGACGCGCGAGGAGTGCGAGCGCCTCGCCAACGCCGCCAGCAGCGTGCTGGCCGCGGCGATCGACCAGGGCGGCACCACGCTGCGTGACTTCGTCGGCGGTGATGGCAAGCCGGGCTACTTCGCGCAACGCCTCAACGTCTACGGACGGGGTGGCGAGCCATGCCGCGAATGCGGCCACGAGATCATGAGTCTGGTGCTGGGCCAGCGCGCCAGCTGCTTCTGCCCTTGTTGTCAGCGCTAGCGGCGAGCCGCATCAGACCACTGCTAGACCGGGGGCTCCGTGACCGGGGCCGCCATGACGACTAGAATAGGCCCGTTCGGGCGCGTCCTGTCGTCGTCCTGTCCCTTCCTCTGCTTTCTGGATATTTCCCGTGACTGAACGTCTGCGCCTGAAGAAGAATGCTGATCGCCGCCTCAAGGCCGGCCATCTGTGGCTGTACTCCAATGAAGTCGATACCGTCGCGACGCCGCTCAAGAACTTCGAGCCGGGCGCCCAGGCCATCATCGAGGCCAGCAATGGTCGTGCGATGGGTGTTGCCTACGTCAACCCGAACTCGCTGATCTGCGCGCGCATCGTGTCGCGCAACCCGGAACAGCGTCTGGATCGCTCGCTGCTGGTGCACCGCTTCAACCAGGCGCTGTCGCTGCGCGAGAGCCTTTATGACAAGCCGTTCTATCGTCTGGTCCACGGCGAAGGCGACCTGCTGCCGGGCCTGATCGTCGATCGCTTCGGCGACGTGCTGGTCTGCCAGCTCAATACCTTCGGCATGGAGCGTCTGGCGGAAGTGATCGTCGATGCGCTGCTCAAGGTCGTCAAGCCGACAGCCATCGTGTTCAAGAACGATTCCAGCGGTCGCCGTCAGGAACAGCTCGAGCGCAACGTCGAAGTCGTCTACGGCGAGCTGCCGGAAAGCGTGCTGCTGGAGGAGAACGGCGTCCAGTTCACGGCGCCGGTGCTCGACGGCCAGAAGACCGGCTGGTTCTACGACCACCGCGCCAACCGTGACTGGTTGAACCGTCAGGTCGAAGGCAAGCGCGTGCTGGACCTGTTCAGCTACGTCGGCGGTTGGGGCGTGCAGGCGGCGGCGCATGGCGCCAGCGAAGTGCTGTGTGTCGATGCTTCCGGCGCGGCGCTCGAGCATGTTTCGGACAACGCCGTGCTCAATGGTGTCGAGGACCGCGTTTCCATCGCGGAGTCGGATGTCTTCGAGGCCCTCTCGGCCCTGCGTGCGGAAGGCGAGCAGTTCGACGTCATCATCGCGGATCCGCCCGCCTTCATCCGCAAGCGCAAGGACATCACCAACGGCGAGCGCGCCTATGCACGCCTCAACCGTGAAGCCATGCGCCTGCTGGGCCGTGACGGCCTGCTGATGTCCGGCTCCTGCTCCATGCATCTGGCGCCGGAGCGCCTGATGGATGTGGTGCGTGGCGCCGTGCGTCACCAGGACCGCCATGGTCAGGTCATCTTCCAGGGCCATCAGGCTAGTGACCACCCGGTGCATCCGTCCATCCCCGAGACGTCCTACCTCAAGGCCCTCGGTGTGCGCGTCTATCGCGACTGATGACGCCTGACGGATATCAGGACTGATGGCTGTGCCATCCGGCATCGATGACAACGCCGCCCTTCGGGGCGGCGTTGTCGTCTGTGGCTTGTGAGTCGTCTGTGGCTTGTGAGTCGCCTGTGGCTTGAGTGTCGGCTATGGCCTGTCTATCGACTGCAGCCCGCTTTTGGCTAATCGTCCATGGCTCATGGACTCTGATAGTCTGACGGCATGTATAGACGACTGACATCTCATCACAATCTCGTGCTGCTCGATCACTGGCGCAACCTGCTGGAAAGCGAGGGTATCCCCTGTGAGCTGCGCAATCGCCTGCTCGGCTCGGCCGCGGGTGAGTTGCCGGTGCTCGACTGCGAGCCCCAGCTGTGGGTGGCAGAGCATGACCTTGCGCATGCCCGCCGCCTGCTGGCGAGCATCGAGGCCGCGCCGGTCCTGCCGGACTGGCAGTGTGCCTGTGGCGAACGTCTCGAGGGCAGCTTCAGCGAGTGCTGGGCGTGTGGGGCAAGTGCGCCGCAGCGGCCCGCACCACAGGCGCCCCCGCGCGATGAGGACCCGGAGTTCGTGGCATGAGCAAAGGCACCCCGAAGGCGAGCGACGCGCCGCCGTTGACGCAAGATTCCCCCGGCTGGGCACTGCCACGCCCGTTCCTGTTGCCGATCAGCGTGAATAAGAAGGCGCTGGATGGTTATGGTCACGTCAACAATGCCGAGTATGTGCGCTGGCTGGAGGACATCAGCTGGGCACACTCCGAAGCGTTGGGGCTTGGCCTGGCACACTACCGTGAGCAGGACCGCGGCATGGCAGTACACCGCCACGAGATCGACTATCTGGCCAGTGCGCGACTTGGCGATTCACTGATGCTGGCGACCTGGCTGGTGGATTGCGATGGTCGCCTGAGTCTGACGCGTCGTTTCCAGTTGCGCCGGTGCTCGGATGGCCAGACGCTGCTGGAGGCGCGCACGCGCTTTGTCTGCATCGAGCTCTCGAGTGGACGGGCCCGACGCATGCCCGGCGCCTATCGTGAATGCTATTCGGCGGCGCTGGTGAGTGAGGAAACTGCCAGTCAGCGATGATTCCTCGCATTCCACTGCATCATTGGCGTGTTTTGGTGAATCTTGCTGGTATCTGATTGGCGAGACGCTGACGAGTCTGCTGTGCTTGTAGCAGGCGTCGTGATGACGTCAGTGCATTCCGCCAGCAGTGCAAGGAGTTCACCATGCAGATTGCCGTGCCGAAGGAAATCAAGAACCACGAGTATCGCGTCGCCCTCACGCCTGCCGGTGTGCGCGAGCTGATCGCCCAGGGCCATGAGGTGATCGTCGAGTCTGGCGCCGGGGAGGGCAGTGGCTACCCCGATGTCGAATACCAGGGCGTGGGCGCGCGTCTTGAGTCGGACGTCGAGCGGGTCTTTCGCGACGCCGAGCTGATTCTCAAGGTCAAGGAGCCGCAGCCTGCCGAGGTCGCCCGGCTCACCCGCGGCCAGACCCTGTTCACCTATCTGCATCTGGCTGCCGCCCGTGAGCTGACCGAGGGCCTGCTGGAGAGCGGCGTGACGGCCATCGCCTACGAGACCATCACGGATGCCGACGGGGGCCTGCCGCTGCTGGCACCCATGAGTCGTGTCGCTGGACGCATGGCGATCCAGGCCGGCGCGCACGCACTGGAGAAGGCGCAGGGTGGCATGGGTGTGCTGTTGCCCGGCGTGCCCGGTGTGGCGCCGGCGCGGGTCACGGTGATCGGTGGTGGTGTAGTGGGGGAGAACGCGGCACGCATGGCGCTGGGGCTGGGCGCCGAGGTGGTGATTCTCGATACCTCACTGGCGCGTCTCGAGACGCTGGACCATCGCTATCAGGGCCGGATTCGTACCGTCTACTCGACCTCCGAGGCGCTGGAGGAAGCGGTGCGGCAATCGGCATTGATCATCGGTGCCGTGCTGGTGCCCGGGGCGGCGGCCCCCAAGCTGATTCGCCGCGAGCATCTGCGTAAGATGACGCCAGGCGCCGTGCTGGTGGATGTCGCCATCGATCAGGGCGGCTGCTTCGAGACCAGCCAGGCGACCACCCACGCCGAGCCGACCTACGTGGTGGATGGCGTCGTGCATTACTGCGTGGCCAACATGCCCGGCGCGGTGGCACGTACCTCGACCCAGGCGCTGACCAGCGCGACGCTGCCGTATATCGTGCGCCTCGCCAATGGCGGCTATCGCGAGGTGCTGAGCCGGGACAGCCACTTTGCCGCGGGCCTCAATGTGCACGCGGGGCAATTGATCCTGCCGGAAGTCGGCGAGGTTTTCGACATGCCCGTCACTGCACTCGCCGAGGCACTGGTGAAGGATTGAGGCGAAGGAGTGAGCCGGGCGCGCCGGCCCTTACGAAGGCTGCACGCCTCAGGGTAAGATGTGGGACATATAGCGACAGGTCATGGTAGCGGCGTTCGAGGGATTCGAGCGAGCACTGCCGCGACCTGTCGTGATCCATTGTGAGCGAGTGCGGCCCCGCGGCACGACCTCCCGACCCAGACGCCCAAGAAGTGCATCCATGACCAAGACCCGCGTTCTTACCGGCATCACGACCACCGGCACCCCTCATCTCGGCAACTATGTCGGCGCCATCAAGCCTGCCATCGAAGCCAGTCAGGACCCGACGGTCCAGTCCTTCTACTTCCTCGCCGACTTCCACGCCCTGATCAAGTGCCAGGACCCGAAGCGCGTGCAGGAGTCGCGTCGTGAGATCGCCGCCACTTGGCTGGCACTGGGTCTGGACACCGACAATGCCATCTTCTACCGCCAGTCGGACGTGCCGGAAATCCCGGAGCTGATGTGGCTGCTCAACTGCGTGTGCGCCAAGGGCTTGATGAACCGTGCGCATGCCTACAAGGGCGCCGTGGCCGAGAATGAGGAAGCGGGCATCGAGGATCTCGATCGCGGCATCAACATGGGCCTGTTCAGCTATCCGGTGCTGATGGCGGCGGACATCCTGATGTTCAATGCCCACAAGGTGCCGGTGGGGCGTGACCAGATCCAGCACATCGAGATGGCGCGCGACATGGCCGGACGCTTCAACCACCTCTTCAAGGGCAACTACTTCACCATGCCCGAGGCGGTGACCGACGAGAAATCCCAGCTGCTGCTTGGCCTCGATGGCCGCAAGATGTCCAAGAGCTACAACAACACCATTCCGCTGTTCGGCACCGAGAAGCAGCTGCTCAAGAGCGTGCGCAAGATCAAGACCAACTCGCTGGAGCCGGGCGAGCCGAAGGACCCGGATACCTGTTCGCTGTTCCAGATCTATTCGGCCTTCGCCACCGAGGCGGAAGTCGCCGCCATGCGTGAGCAGTACGCGGCCGGCATCGGCTGGGGCGACGCCAAGAACCAGCTGTTCGAATACCTGAATGATCACCTCAAGGCGCCGCGCGAGCGTTACGTCGAGCTGATGGAAGACCCGGCGCATGTCGAGGCGATCCTCAAGCGTGGCGCCGAGCGGGCCCGCGAAGAGGCCGCACCGATGATGGAGCGTCTGCGTCGCGCTGTAGGTCTGGGCAACTTCCTCTAGATCGCCTGTCCACGCTGCTCGCTCGGCCCCCCGTCATCTTCCCGGATGGCGGGGGTTTCTGTTGTTGGCGCCATCGTTTCAGAGGGTGGCGTCATCGGGGCTGTCGGGCTGATGGCGCCCGGGGCGTGATGTCAGGCATATACCTGAAGGGAATGAAAAGCATGCTGGAAATTCATTCACAGCTATAAAGCGACGCGTTAGGCTTGCCGCATCAATGCTTCAAGCATACTGAATACACAAGGGGGTACGACATGAGTCAACACGCGATGCCGGGCAAGGCCAGTGAGCCTGCCCAGCCGTCTACCACCATCAACCCTCGCGCCGTCTGGGCGGGTGGGCTGCTGGTCATTGCCTCCGTGCTGCTGAGCCTGATCGCCGGCTGGCGCCAGGGCCTGCTGTTGCTGATCGGCGGCGCGCTGGGAGTGGTGCTCTACCACGCGGCCTTCGGCTTCACCTCCGCCTGGCGAGTGTTCATCACCGAGCGTCGTGGTCGCGGCCTGCGTGCCCAGATGCTGATGCTGGCGGTCGCCGTGGTGCTGTTCTTCCCGGTATTGGCAGCGGGCAGCCTGTGGGGACAGGACGTCTCCGGCTTCGTCTCGCCGCTGGGCACCTCCGTCGTGGTCGGCGCCTTCCTGTTCGGCCTCGGCATGCAGCTGGGTGGCGGTTGCGCCTCGGGCACGCTGTTCACCGTCGGTGGCGGCAATGCGCGCATGGTGATCACCCTGATTTTCTTCTGCGTCGGCTCGGTGATCGGCACCGCGCACTTCAGTTGGTGGCAGAGCCTGCCGTCGCTGCCCGCCGTCTCGCTGGTGGACAGCTTCGGTGCACTGGGCGGCATCATCGTCAGCCTGGTGCTGTTCGCCATCATCGTGCTGGTGACACGCACGCTGGAGAAGCGTCGTCACGGTGAGCTCGAGAAGGCCGCCGTGACCGATAGTCAGCCGCGTGGCCTGTCACGTTTCCTGCGCGGCCCCTGGCCACTGCTGGCGGGTGCCGTGGCGCTGGCGCTGCTCAACTTCGCCACCCTGGCCCTGGCCGGGCGTCCGTGGGGTATCACCTCGGCCTTCGCGCTGTGGGGCACCAAGGTCTACACCACACTGGGCTTCGATGTCAGTGACTGGGGTTACTGGCAGGCGGCGGGCAATGCCAAGGCACTGGCGGCACCGCTCTACACGGACATCACCACGGTAATGAACATCGGCATCGTGGTGGGGGCGCTGGCGGCGGCGCTGCTGGCCGGCAAGTTCGCACCGAAGTGGAACATTCCGCTGCGCTCGCTGGTGGCTGCCGTGCTGGGTGGCCTGCTGCTGGGCTACGGCGCGCGCCTGGCCTTCGGCTGCAACATCGGCGCCTACTTCGGCGGCATCTCCTCCGGTAGCCTGCATGGCTGGCTGTGGCTGGTGATGGCCTTCGCCGGCAACATGCTGGGCGTGAAGCTGCGTCCCTTCTTCGCCCTTGCGCCGCGCAAGCCGGCATCGCGTGCCGATCTGGCTTGAGCCATTCCTCGCACGTGACCGCGAACGCCTCGCTCCTTCCCCGTCAGGGGGGTGAGCGGGGCGTTTCTCGTCATGCAGTACCCTTGTCTGCGCAACGCACGCCGCCCTTGCGCAGGCTGCCGGAGATAGCACTGCGCGTGCTATCATCATGCCTTGTTCGCACGTGGAAACTGCACGTCGAAAGGTCCCTCGGACGCCCGGTTGCCAGCAGGTCTTCTGCGGTGCTTCAGCGGGCATGCTGCGCTTGTCTGCCGGCATGCCGAGAAGCTTGCCGAGCGTGAGGTCGTCCCCACTGATTCAAGAGTCTCGCCATGACGGATACTTCCAAGCGCGCCCTGTATGTTCCTTACGCCGGCCCGAGCCTGCTCGAGATGCCGCTGCTCAACAAGGGCAGCGCCTTCAGCCTCGAGGAGCGTGTCAGCTTCAATCTGATGGGCTTGCTGCCGCAGAATGTCGAGAGCATCGAAGAGCAGGTCGCGCGTGTCTACAGCCAGTATCAGCAGTGCGCCACCGACCTCGACAAGCACATCCTGTTGCGCTCGGTGCAGGACGACAACGAGACCCTGTTCTTCCGTGTGATCGAGGAACACCTCGAGGAGATGATGCCGATCATCTACACCCCGACCGTCGGTCAGGCGTGCGAGGAGTTTTCCAACATCTACCGCAACCACCGCGGCCTGTTCATCTCCTACCCGGACCGCGAGCACATGGATGACATCCTGCGATCCGCGACCAAGGACAACGTCAAGGTCATCGTCGTCACCGATGGCGAGCGTATCCTGGGGCTGGGCGATCAGGGCATCGGCGGCATGGGTATCCCCATCGGCAAGCTGTCACTGTACACCGCCTGTGGCGGCATCAGCCCGGCCTACACGCTGCCGATCTCGCTGGATCTTGGCACCAACAACCAGAAGCTGCTCGACGACCCGCGCTACATGGGCTGGCGTCACGAGCGCGTCACCGGTGATGACTACAACGCCTTCGTGGCCGAATTCATCACTGCCGTGAAGCGTCGCTGGCCGAAGGCCATGATCCAGTTCGAGGACTTCGCGCAGGCCAACGCCATGCCGCTGCTCGAGCGTTACCGCGATGAAGTGTGCTGCTTCAACGACGACATCCAGGGCACCGCCTCCGTGGTGGTCGCGACCCTGATGGCGGCCTGCAAGGCCAAGGGCGAGAAGCTCTCCGACCAGCGCGTCACCTTCCTGGGTGCCGGTAGCGCCGGCTGCGGTATCGCCGAGATGATCGTGGTGGCGATGGTCAAGGAAGGCATGGACGAGGCCGAGGCCCGCAAGCGCGTCTTCATGGTCGATCGCTTCGGTCTGCTGACCAGCGACATGGAAGGCCTCTACGACTTCCAGAGCCGTCTGGCCCACGACGTCGACAGCGTGGCCGACTTCGGTGACCGCGGCCTGCTGGATGTGGTCAAGGCCGCCAAGCCGAGCGTGCTGATCGGTGTGTCCGGCCAACGTGGCCTGTTCAGCGAAGACGTGATCCGTGCCGTGCAGGCCGGCTGCGAGAGCCCGCTGGTGATGCCGCTGTCCAACCCGACCTCACGCGTCGAAGCGACACCGGCGGAAGTCATCGAGTGGACCGACGGCAAGGCGCTGGTCGCCACCGGCAGCCCGTTCGCGCCGGTCGAGCACAATGGCCATACCCACGCGATCGCTCAGTGCAACAATGCCTACATCTTCCCGGGCATCGGTCTGGGTGTGCTGGCGTCCAATGCCTCACGCATCACCGACAACATGCTGATGGCCGCCGCCAACGCGCTGGCCAACAACGCTCCCATCGTCCTGAAGGGCGAGGGCGCGCTGCTGCCGTCACTTGGCGACATCCAGGATATCAGCCGTCAGATCGCCTTCGACGTGGCGCGTCAGGCCCAGACCGATGGTGTGGCGCTGACCTCCAGCGACGAGATCATCCAGGCCAACATCGAGAAGAACTTCTGGCAGCCGCGTTACCGCGCCTACCGTCGCAAGGCATTCTGATCGCGCCTGCGCCGTCATTGAGCGCATGGTACAGATTGCGTAAATGAAGAAGCCCCCACAGGCCATGCCTGCGGGGGCTTTTGTGTGGCAGTCAGCGCTGCGGTGAGCGGCTGGCGGGTTACAGCATGCCGCGCAGCACGTAGTGGAGGATGCCGCCATGGCGGTAGTACTCCAGCTCGTTGTCGGTATCGATGCGACACAGCGCCTCGATCTTCTGCTCACCCTTGTCGCTCTTGAAGGTGACCTCGACCTTGCCGCCGGCCGTCAGGTCATTCAGGCCGCTGATTCTGATTTCCTCATCACCGGTCAGCCCCAGCGACTGGCGGCTCTCGCCTTGTGGGAACTGCAGCGGCACCACGCCCATGCCGATCAGGTTGGAGCGGTGGATGCGCTCGTAGGACTCGGCGATCACCGCACGCACGCCCAGCAGCAGGGTGCCCTTGGCGGCCCAGTCACGTGAGGAGCCGGTGCCGTACTCCTTGCCGGCGACGACCACCAGCGGCGTGCCTTCCTCGGCGTACTTCATGGCGGCATCGTAGATGGCCATCTGCTCGCCGGACGGTACGTGGCGGGTCTCGCCGCCCTCGACACCATCGAGCATCTCGTTGCGGATACGCACGTTGGCGAAGGTGCCGCGCATCATCACTTCGTGGTTGCCGCGACGCGAGCCGTAGGAGTTGAAGTCCTTGACCTCGACCCCGTTCTCCTTGAGGTAGCGACCCGCCGGGCTGTCCGGCTTGATGGCGCCGGCCGGCGAGATGTGGTCGGTGGTCACCGAGTCGCCGAGCATCGCCAGCACGCGGGCATTCTCGACATCCTGAACGGCTTCGGGCTCACGCTGCATGCCTTCGAAGAACGGCGGATGCTGGATGTAGGTGGAATCCTTCCACTCATACACTTCGGCTTCCGGTACCTCGATGGCCTGCCAGGTCTCATCACCGTCGAAGACCTCGGCGTACTCCTTGCGATACATCTCGGTACGTACCTGCTCGACGGCCTCGGCGATCTCGGCCTGACTCGGCCAGATGTCCTTGAGGAAGACGTCATTGCCCTCGGTGTCCTTGCCCAGCGGCTCCTTGGAGAGATCGACCCGTACGGTGCCGGCGAGAGCATAGGCGACCACCAGGGGCGGCGACGCCAGCCAGTTGGTACGCACGTTGGGATGCACGCGACCCTCGAAGTTGCGGTTGCCCGACAGCACCGAGGCGACCGTCAGGTCGCGCGCATTGATGGCGTCCTCGACCGGTTCCGGCAGCGGGCCGGAGTTGCCGATACAGGTGGTGCAGCCATAGCCGACCAGGTTGAAGCCCAGCTCGTTGAGGTCATCCTGCACGCCGGCAGTCGCCAGGTAATCGGTGACGACCTTGGAGCCCGGCGCCAGTGAGGTCTTGACCCACGGCTTGCTGCTCAGGCCTTTCTCGCGCGCCTTGCGCGCCACCAGGCCCGCCGCCAGCATCACGCTGGGGTTGGAGGTGTTGGTGCAGGAGGTGATGGCGGCGATGACCACATCACCGTGGTCGAGACGGAAGGTCTCGCCATCCAGCTCGCTGTAATCGCCGTTCTTCACCTCGCTCTGCTTGTCGTAGCTCTGCTTGACATCGACGGCGGTCTGGCCACCCTCGGACAGCCACTTGCCGTCCTCGATGTCCGGCACTTCTCCCAGTTGATCACCGAGAATCTTCTCGAAGGTCTGCTTGATGTCAGTGAGCGCGACGCGGTCCTGCGGGCGTTTGGGGCCAGCGAGGGAGGCGACGACATCAGTCATGTCCAGCTCGAGCGTATCGGAGAAGACCGGTTCGTGGCCCGGTTCGCGCCACAGGCCCTGCTCCTTGGCATAGGCCTCGACCAGCGCGACCTGCTCATCGGAGCGACCGGACAGACGCATGTAGTTGAGCGTCTCGTCATCCAGCGGGAAGAAGCCGCAGGTAGCGCCATACTCCGGCGCCATGTTGGCGATGGTCGCGCGGTCGGCCAGCGGCAGGTCATCCAGGCCATCACCGTAGAACTCGACGAATTTGCCGACCACGCCACGGCTTCTCAGCATCTGGGTGACGGTCAGTACCAGGTCCGTCGCGGTGATGCCTTCGTTGAGCTTGCCGGTCAGCTTGAAGCCGACCACTTCCGGAATCAGCATCGAGACCGGCTGGCCGAGCATCGCGGCTTCCGCCTCGATACCGCCGACGCCCCAGCCGAGAACGCCGAGGCCGTTGATCATGGTGGTATGGGAGTCGGTGCCGACCAGGGTGTCGGGGTAGGCGAAGGTCTTGCCATCCACTTCACGTGTGAAGACAGCGCGGCCGAGGTATTCCAGGTTCACCTGATGGCAGATACCGGTGCCTGGCGGGACGACGGAGAAGTTGTCGAAGGCCTGCTGGCCCCAGCGCAGGAATTCGTAACGTTCGCGGTTGCGCTCCATCTCGATGCGCACGTTGTCCTTGAAGGCGCTCGGATCGCCGTAGTGATCCACCATCACCGAGTGGTCGATGACCAGGTCCACCGGAGTCAGCGGGTTGACCTTCTCGGGATCGGCGCCGAGCTTCTTGACGGCGTCACGCATGGAGGCCAGATCGACCACACCGGGCACGCCGGTGAAGTCCTGCATCAGCACGCGCGCTGGACGATAGCCGATCTCATGGGTGCTGGAAGCGGTCTTCTGCCAGTCGGCCAGTGCCTTGATGTCTTCCTTGGTCGCGGTTTCACCGTCCTCGAAGCGCAGCTGGTTTTCCAGCAGCACCTTGAGCGTGAAGGGCAGTCGCGTCAGGTCGCCAAGCGTGTCGGCCGCCTTCTTGAGCGAGTAGTAGTGATAGCGCTTGTCTCCGACTTCCAGCTCGGAGAGGGTGTCAAGCGAATCCAGTGACTGAGAGCGCTGGGAACCCATGATTCTCCTCCTTGTCGTTGTCTTCACCGGCCAGACTGCTGAAGTGTCATCCAACAGGCGCGTCAGGTGCCGTGGCCGGATGCGACGCGTCGCGAGAGCGACTGCCAGGTCGCGGATCATTGCCTACATAAGGCTATGGTCATCATGTGACAGGAATTCAAGCACACGCCAGTATCGAGGATAGTGTGGGGCAAGGAACCCTGCGTCGCGTTCGCTGCCATAGAGGATGCCGTCACGATTCTCGCGCGGCGTGAATGCGGCCTCTGAGGTATCCAATGCAATGGCATCCGAAACGGTGCCCCTCGCAACGTCCGTCGCGTTCACCATCAGGCACAACGGAGGCTGTCATGAACGATCAAGGGCGCAGGCCGAGCGAATCCGGCGAGCTGTTGGAAGATGATGAGGTTCTGGATGCGGCGGTCGAGCAGTGGCTGGCGGAGCATTCCTCGGGGCAGTCCGATGAATGGCCGGGTCATGAGCTGCTGGACGATGAGGAGGGGCCGGTCAATGAGGCGCTGCATGAGGTGGAGATCCACTGTCCCTACTGCGATACGCCATTCACGGTGTTTCTGGATCTGGACGAGGGCAGTCTGACCAACATCATCGACTGCGAGCGTTGCTGTCAGCCGATTCAGGTGCGCCAGCAGGTCGACCCGATCAGCGGGGAACTCGAAGGTCTGGATATCGGCCAGGATGACGACGTGCTGTGATGACCGCCTACGGCGTGATCACGTGAGCGCCGTGTGTGGCTGGCTTCCAAGGCAGGGTACCGGAGATGCTGTATTCTATGGGCGAGGTCACTTATGATCCTGACACTCGCTGTCAGCGTCATCGCGCTGCCATAGGCAATCTCTATGGTGGTGATTGCAGCAAACATTTGGCATCTGCCACACGTGGCGATTAGTCTGTGTGGCGATTCATCACAAAGGCGGTCCGCTGCCTTTATCATCATTATTCCTCAGGAGATCACCATGAGCGTATTGGTCGGACGTCAGGCCCCGGATTTCGAAGCCGCAGCAGTGCTGGGCGACGGTACCATCGTCGACAACTACAAGCTGTCTGATTCCAACGGCAAGCTGCGCGTGCTGTTCTTCTGGCCGCTGGACTTCACCTTCGTTTGCCCGTCTGAAATCATCGCCCACGACAACCGTCTGGCGAAGTTCAAGGAACTCGGCGTCGAGGTCATCGGTGTGTCCATCGACTCCCAGTTCACTCACCACGCATGGCGCAAGACCTCTCCGGACGCTGGCGGCATCGGTGAAGTCGGCTTCCCGATCGTGGCTGACGTCAAGCACGAAGTCACCCAGGCATACGGCATCGAGCATCCGGAAGCTGGCGTCGCTCTGCGCGCTTCCTTCCTGATCGACGAAGAGGGTGTCGTTCAGCACCAGGTCGTCAACAACCTGCCGCTGGGCCGTAACGTCGACGAGATGGTCCGCATGGTCAAGGCCCTGCAGTTCCACCAGACCAACGGCGAAGTCTGCCCGGCAGGTTGGGAAGAAGGTCAGGAAGGCATGAAGGACACCGCTGAAGGTGTTGCCAAGTACCTGGCAGGCCACTCCAGCAGCCTGTAAGTCGCTGCTGACGAGATCAGTTCATGCATTCCATGGCTGACTGATCGAGCGCCTGCCTCCGACACCTCTGCGTGAGTGTATCGACAGGCAGGCGAACCGGAAGCCGTCGCCCCTGGCGGCGGCTTCCGTGTATCTGAAGCTTGCGTCATAAGCATCTGCGATGCCGGTCTGAGCGCAGTGCTGAAAGCCTGGCCCGTCTGCGCTACTCTGCGCAGTCCTCCGTTCCATCACCACCGTGTCCTGAGCCATGCCGATCGCGCTCGCTGTCCGTATCGCTCAGCACATTGATCATCAGCCGTCGCTGCGGCGGCTGGTGAATTTCTCCGCCTTCATCTGTCACTGAGGTCATCCATGAGCAATGTCCGTCACGAACGCCTGATCATTCTCGGTTCCGGCCCGGCGGGTTACACCGCTGCCGTCTATGCCGCGCGTGCCAATCTCAAACCGCTGTTGATCACCGGCATGCAGATGGGTGGCCAGCTGACCACTACCACCGATGTCGACAACTGGCCGGGTGATGATGCCGGCGTGCAGGGACCGGAGCTGATGGAGCGCATGCGCCGTCACGCCGAGCGCTTCGAGACCGAGATCCTGTTCGATCACATCAATGAAGTGACCCTCGGTGAGCGTCCCTTCCTGCTCAAGGGCGACAACGGCAGCTACAGCTGTGACGCCCTGATCATCGCTACCGGCGCCAGCGCGCAGTACCTGGGCCTGCCGAGTGAGCAGCAGTTCATGGGCCAGGGCGTCTCGGCCTGTGCGACCTGTGACGGCTTCTTCTATCGCAATCAGGAAGTCGTGGTGGTCGGTGGTGGCAACACCGCTGTCGAGGAAGCGCTGTACCTGTCCAACATCGCCTCCAAGGTCACGTTGGTGCATCGCCGTGACAGCCTGCGCGCCGAGAAGATCCTGCAGGACAAGCTGTTCGACAAGGTCGAGAACGGCAACATGGCGGTCGAATGGCACCACACCCTCGACGAAGTGCTGGGCGACAACTCCGGCGTCACCGGCGTGCGTCTGCGTCATGTCGAAAGCGGCGCCACCAAGGAGTTGAGCTCGATGGGCGTGTTCATCGCCATCGGCCACCGTCCGAATACCAGCCTGTTCGAAGGCCAGCTCGAGATGCAGGGCGGCTATCTCAAGGTCCAGTCCGGTCTGGAAGGCAATGCCACCCAGACCAGCATCCCCGGTGTCTATGCCTGTGGCGATGTGATGGACCACGTCTACCGTCAGGCGATCACCTCTGCCGGTACCGGCTGCATGGCGGCGCTGGATGCCGAGCGTTATCTGGACGGCCTGACCGCTTGAGGTCGCCCTGTCCATTTCGGCACTGTTTTATTCGAGAAAGTCTGATTCGAGAAGGCCTGATTCAGCACTGCCTGACCGGCCCCGCAGCCTCGCTGCGGGGCCGGCCTGCGTTCAAGGCCCTGTCAGGACTTGGCTGGGAGGGCTGAGGCTCAGTAATGGGGTGGCAGCTCGTCGTGTGGCTGCGCACTGAAAGGTGCTGTCGAGTCTGCATCGCCTTGCTGTTCGCGCAGGGTGCGGAGCTGGCTGGCCATCAGCGCGGTGAGGCGCTCGAGGGTCTCTATCTGGCGCTGCTGGGCGATGACGGTGCGATCGAGGGTCTCGAGCCAGTCATCCTGATGCGCGAGGCGCGATTCCAGTGCTTCCAGTCGGGCTTCCAGGTTGGGATCAGTCGAGGTTGTCATGCATCTGGGTTCCAGAGGGTGAGGGAATGGTCCGCGTGGGCAGTGGGGGAGGAGGGTAAGGCGGCCGCCGTTGGATGACGACTCATGCCACGATTTCTGAGCGATGGCACGCCGAATCGTTGCTGCGGTCGTTGCCTGGATCGTTGTCGAAGTACCGCAAAGTGTTGAAGGATTGTCACTGAGTTGCCTCAGACGCATCAGGAAGAGGCGTGATAGACTGCTGACAGTGCGATTGACTTGTTTTTCGTATATCGCACCCATTGACGGCCTTCGATTGCCTGCGCTTCGCGCGTCATTGACAGGGCCGGTTCCATCGACTGATGTGGAGTTACCTGCATCACGAGCCACGACGTCACCAGAGCGATGCACAGGTATCTTCGCGTGTATCAGTGACGGTGACGGGCACCGCCGTGAGGCGCTGCATTCAGGCAGTTTCCCGACTGACGATAGCTGCTGTAACCCTGTCGTGCGGTCAGGCGCTGTCCATTGCGATCAAGGGCAGAACATTCTGATAGGGATCATCCGAAGCACTCATTTCTGCCCTCGCGTTACACCTCCACCCATTACCTAGAGAGTTTATCTTGATGAGTTCCAAGACGTTCTTCCGTTGTTTCATCATCAGCCTGCTGCTGGCACTGCCGGCACCGTTGCTGATTGCTGTCTTCATCACCCTGACCGGCGGCCAGCTGGCCGACACCCTGAGCCAGGCGCTTAGCGTCGAGGGCTTCGAGCTGGCGTACGCGGCTGCCGTCGCGGCCGTGTTCATCCTGCTGTTGATCGCGACGCTTGCCATCCCGGTGCTGTCTCCGCGCTCTGCGGTACTGGCTGAAGTCGAGGACGACGATCGTGAGATCGGCGAGGTCAAGTGGTTCAACGTCAACAAGGGCTACGGTTTCGTGACCCGTGAAAGTGGTGAAGATGTCTTCGTTCACTTCCGTGCCATTCGTGGCAAGGGCCACCGTACCTTGGCCGAAGGTCAGAAAGTGCGTTACCACGTCATCAGCAATGAGCGTGGCCTGCAGGCGGATGACGTGACAGTCATCACCTGATCGCTGACTCGCTCAGTGAAAGACGACAACGCCCCGCAGGCCAGCCTGCGGGGCGTTGTCGTTTCATGGACTGTCACCAGAAGAGACGGGTCACTCAGCCCTTGTCCGGCCAGGTGAAGGCCTCTTCGCTGCCATCAGCCATGACGCGGAAGAAGCGGTCCGGCTCATCACCGGGCTGCCAGCTGCCCAGCGAGCAGCGCGTCTCGACCTGCAGGGCCCGGGCGGCGTCGCGTGCGCAGTCGACATCGCGCGCCCAGGGGGTACTGGCGCTGTCGAACCACAGGCTGGCGAAGCCATCGGCGACCTTCTCGACCACCAGCACCGCGATCTCGGCGCCATCACGCGTGAGGCGCGTACGGTGCTGCAGCTTGCCGGCCGGCTGGAAGACGACGACCTGACCGAACTGCTCGCCCAGCCAGGCGCCCAGTGCTTCCAGGCTCAAGGGCTTGAGGTAGATCTCGATGTCCGGATATTGCTCATCGGCGTCATTGTGCGGGGTGTCGCTCATGCCGGGGTCTCTTGGGTCGCGGGGACAAACAGGTATTCCAGGATGTGCTCGTAGGCGCAGGAGAGTCGATCCAGATCGCTGGCCATGACGCGTTCATCGATCTTGTGGATGGTCGCGTTGACCGGCCCCAGCTCGACGACCTGAGTGCCGAGCGTGGCGATGAAGCGACCATCGGAGGTGCCGCCTGAGGTGGACAGGACGGGTTTGCGTCCCAGCGCGCGTTCCACGCCGTGCACGGCGGCATCGACCAGCGCACCTTCCGGCGTCAGGAAGGGTTCACCACTCAGGTTCCACTCGATCTCGACGTCCAGACCGTGCTTCTCGAGGATCTCATAGGTGCGACGCTTGAGATCATCGGCGGTCAGCTCGGTTGAGTAGCGGAAGTTGAAGACCACTTCCAGCTCGCCGGGGATGACGTTGGTCGCGCCGGTACCGCCACGGATGTTGGAGATCTGGAAGCTGGTCGCCGGGAAGAAGTCATTGCCGTTGTCCCAATGCTCGGCGGCCAGGTCAGCCAGAGCCGGGGCGGCATCGTGGATCGGGTTGCGCGCCAGATGCGGGTAGGCCACATGGCCCTGGATGCCCTTGATGTGCATGACTGCACCCAGCGAGCCGCGACGGCCATTCTTGATCACGTCCCCGGCGTAGTCGGTGGAGGACGGCTCGCCGACGATGCAGTAATCGAGGCGCTCATGATGCTCGCGCAGATACTCGACCACCGCACGAGTGCCGTGAACCGCCGGGCCTTCCTCGTCGGAGGTGATCAGGAAGGCGATGCGGCCTTCGTGGTCCGGGTTGGCGGTCACGAAGCGCTCGGTGGCAGTCAGCATCGCGGCCAGCGAACCCTTCATGTCGGCGGCGCCACGGCCACACAGGAAGCCGGCATCGTCGATGCACGGCGAGAACGGCGGATACTGCCAGTTGGCTTCTGGGCCCGTCGGCACGACATCGGTATGGCCGGCGAAGGCCAGCACCGGACCATGGTGTCCACGCACCGCCCAGAAGTTGTCGACATCGCCGAAGGGCAGCCGCGTGATGGTGAAGCCCAGCGCCTCGAGGCGTTCGATCATCAGGGTCTGGCAGTCCAGGTCGTCCGGCGTGACCGAGGGGCGTGAGATGAGATCGAAGGCCAGCTCCAGCGTCGGAGACAGATCGGCGGGGCGTGGAGGAAGCGGTGCGTTTGAATCAGTCATCATGGGCCATCGCTGCAGGCGTCATCGCGAGGAGCGACAGCGCGAAATTCGGGGGGGGGAGAGACGAAGTGTGTTCATGCCGGCTCGGACACTGCTGCCCGAGCCGGGAAATGCCACGGCTGCCCGTCATGCTGACAGGCAGCCGTCACACGTATCAGTTGTGAGCGTGCAGGGCATCGTTGAGCGCGATGGCGCTCTTGTTGGTGAGGCATTCGACACGACCGGTGATCGAGTTGCGACGCAGCAGCAGGTCGTCCTGATTCGCCAGCTCACGTGCTGCGATCGTCTCGACTTCCTGGCCTTCGTTGTCGAAGACCATGACCTTGGTGCCAGCGGTGATGTACAGGCCAGCTTCCACGGTGCAGCGATCGCCCAGCGGGATGCCGATACCGGCATTGGCGCCGATCAGACAGCCTTCGCCGACCTTGATGACGATGTTGCCGCCACCGGACAGGGTGCCCATGGTGGAGCATCCGCCGCCAAGATCAGACCCCCTGCCGACGAAGACGCCCGCAGCGATACGGCCCTCGACCATGCCCGGGCCTTCGGTGCCGGCATTGAAGTTGCAGAAGCCTTCGTGCATCACGGTGGTGCCTTCGCCCAGGTAGGCACCCAGACGCACACGTGCGGTATCGGCGACACGGATGCCGGTCGGCACCACGTAGTCGGTCATCTTCGGGAACTTGTCGACGCAGTCCACGGACAGGGTGCGACCTTCCAGGCGGGCCTTGAGGCGGCGCGCCGGCAGCTCTTCGATGTCGATGGCGCCTTCGTTGGTCCAGGCGACATTCTTGAGCAGACCGAACATGCCGGTCAGGTCGATGCCGTGCGGGCGCACCATGCGGTGAGACAGCAGGTGCAGCTTGAGGTAGACCTCCGGCACGCTCTGCGGGGCGGCATCTTCCTCGATGAACATGGCGACCAGCGGGCGCTGGCTGGTGGCCAGGCTCTCGGCCAGTTCGGCCTGGGCGCTGTCACCGGCGTCGCGCAGGGCGCTGGCCAGGGCGGCGCAGTGTTCCGGCAGGAAGCTGGTGGCGGTGGTGCCAGCCGGTGCGTCCAGTGCCTTGCGAGCGGCGTCAACAACGGCAGCGGTCGGCTTGAACAGCGGGGCAGGATAATAGACTTCCAGCCAGTCGCCGGTGGTGTTCTGGGTGCCGATTCCGAGGGCAAGGCTCAACATCGTGTCAATCTCCGGGGTGTCCAGTGGTGTAAGGGGTAACTCAATCCTGCGGTTCGTAGACCGCCTTGTCATAGCCGATCACCAGATCCATCTCATTGTCGGCGGGATGACGCTCGAGAATGGGACGCTTGATCAGGGTCGGGTGCTCCAGCATCAATGCGCGTGCCGAATTGGCATCGAGGCTGTCACGTTGTTCATCGCTCAGGTTGCGCCAGCTGGTGCTGCGCTTGTTGAGCAGGCTGCTCCAGGCGGCCTGCTCCAGCCAGGATTCCAGCAGGCTGGCGGAGAGGCCATCCTCGCGCAGGTCATGCCAGCGGTAGGGCACGCCCCGATCGTCGAGGGCGCGGCGCGCCTTGCGGCAGGTATCGCAGGTCTTGATGCCGTAGAGCACGTGCATGGCGGTCTCCTTGAGCCAATCCACCCCGCCGGGCGGGGCTGTCATCCAGTGTTGGGCTGCTGTCAGCCCGTGCAGGCCTGGCGCTCAGCGCAGGCGTTCAACGAAGCGACGCAGGCGCTGGGCGGCTTCGACGGTCTGTTCCAGTTCGGCCACCAGCGCCAGACGAATGCGCCCGGCACCCGGATTCACGCCGTCCACCTCGCGCGCCATGTAGCTTGCCGGCAGCACGCCGACCGCCTCTTCACGCAGCAGGTCGCGGGTGAAGGCGGCGTCGTCACCGCCGGGCACGGCGGGATACAGGTAGAAGCTGGCTTCCGGTGTCGGGAAGTCCATTACCGGCGCAAGGATTTCGGTCACGGCGGCAAACTTCTCGCGGTAGGCATCGCGATTGGCCAGTACGTGGGCTTCATCATTCCAGGCAGCGATGGAGGCATACTGGTGATGCAGCGGCATCGCGCAGCCGTGATAGGTGCGGTAGTGACGGAAGCGACGGATCACCTCGCCATCGCCGGCCACGAAGCCGGAGCGCAGGCCCGGCAGGTTGGAGCGCTTGGACAGCGAGTGGAAGACCACACAGCGCGCATAGTCATCGCGGCCCATGGCGGCACAGGCTTGCAGCAGGCCCGGCGGCGGTGTGCCTTCGTCGAGGTACAGCTCCGAGTAGCACTCATCGGAGGCGATCAGGAAGTCATGCTCGTCGGCGAGGCGAATCAGCTGCTGGAAATCGGCCAGCGGTGTCACGGCACCGGTGGGATTGCCCGGCGAGCAGATGAAGACGATCTGGGTGTCGCGCCACACGTCCGCCGGCACTGCCGCGTAATCAGGGCGGAAGCCATTCTCGGCGGGGCAGGGCAGGTAGGTGACATCGCCGCCGGCCAGTAGCGTCGCGCCTTCGTAGATCTGATAGAAGGGATTCGGCACCAGCACGCGCGCCGGACGCGTGCTGTCCAGCGAGGCCTGGATGAAGGCGAACAGTGCTTCGCGGGTGCCGGTGACCGGCAGGACCTGCTGGTCGATATCCGGCGTGGCGTTGAGCGAGAAGCGCTTTTCGAGCCAGTCGGCAATCGCCTGGCGCAATTCCGGCAGCCCGCCGGTGGCGGGGTATTTGGCCACGCCCATGATGTGCTCGCGCAGGGTGTCGAGCACGAATTCGGGCGGCGCATGACGCGGCTCGCCGATGGTCAGTGCAATCGGGTCCAGGGCGGGGTTGGGCACGACGCCCTCGCGCAGCTTGGCCAGGGTTTCAAACGGGTAGGGCTTGAGCTGGTCGAGATCCGGGTTCATGCACGTTCCATGGGTGATGGCCGTGGCAGTCAGGCTGCCGGCCGAGCAGGAAGGAAGGCGTCCGCGAGTCACTGGACTGCCATGCAGGTCGACTCGCGATTATAGGGAAGCCGGCCGGTCCCCTCAATCGCGGGGTGCCGGCCGGCGCTTTCCCTCTGTACTCTCGTCACGTGCCGTCATGTGCCGTCACGTGTCTCAGCCGCGCTCGCCGACCTCGAGGACTTCGGTGAGGGCGTCACGCAGGCGTGTCTGGCGCTCGGGGTCGGTGATGGGCTCGCCGGCGCGGTCGGTGATGAAGAAGATATCCTCGACGCGCTCGCCGAGGGTGGCGATCTTGGCGGCGTCGATGGCGATCTCGTGCTCCATGAACACGCGGCCGATGCGCGCCAGCAGGCCCGGGCGGTCCGAGGCGATCACTTCCAGTACGCTGCGGCCGTTGGTGTAGTCCTGGCTCAGCGTGATGCGCGGCGCGATGCGGAAATGCTTGAGCTGGCGCGGCGTGTGACGATTGACGATCACCGAGTAGTCATCCGGGTCATCCAGCTCTTCGACCAGATGGGTGCGGATATCGGCCAGGCGTGCGGCATCGCGGATCGGCTCACCTTCATCGTCGAGCAGGATGAAGGTGTTGAGCGTCCAGTTGTGGCTGGAGGTGGCGATGCGCGCATCGTGGATCGAGAGCCCCAGCTGTTCCAGCGCCGCGGCGGTGGCCGCGAACAGGTTGTCCACCGAGCGGGTATGGATGAAGACCTTGGTGCCGCCTTCGGTCATCTCCTCGGTGGGCGCGCTGGTCAGTACCAGCGGCAGCGGCTCGCCATGCTCGTCGAGCTGCGGTGCCGCCTGGCGCGCCAGGATGCCCTGGGTGTGCCAGGCCACCTCGCTGGGCGCGTAGCGTACGAAGTAGTCGTCGCCGAGGCTGGCCCACAGCGCCTCGGCGTCAGTGCGGGCGGTGCCCATGCCGGCCAGCAGGGACAGTGCCTCCTCACGGGTCTCGGTGATCCACTCGTGGCGCTCCGGCGGGTGCTCGAGGCCACGGCGCAGCGCCCGGCGCGTCTCCATGTGCAGCTGGCGCAGCAATGCCGCACGCCAGCCGTTCCACAGCGACGGGTTGGTGGCGTTGATGTCGGCCACCGTCAGCACGTAGAGATAATCGAGGTGCGTCTCGTCGCCGACGATCTCGGCGAAGCGGGTGATGATCTCGGGGTCGGCGATGTCCTGCTTCTGGGCGGTCATCGACATCAGCAGGTGGTGGCGCACCAGCCAGCTCAGCGTACGGGTGTCGCGCGGGCTGAGGTCATGGCGGCGCGCGAAGTCCTCGACCTCGACGGCGCCGATCTCGGAGTGGTCACCGCCCCGGCCCTTGCCGATGTCGTGATAGAGCCCGGCGATCCACAGCAGCTCCAGCTTGGGCAGTTCGCGGATCAGGGTCGCGGCGACCGGGAATTCCTCCTCGGCATCGGGGGCGCGGAATTCCTGGGCGACCTTGAGCAGGCGCAGGGTGTGCGCATCGACGGTGTAGACGTGGAAGAGGTCGTGCTGCATCAGTCCCACGGCACGCCCGAAGGCCGGCAGGTACTTGCCGAGGATGCCGTAGCGCGCCATGCGCTTGAGTACGCGGGGCACGTTGCCGCCACAGCGCATCAGCTCCATGAACAGACTCTGGTGGCGCACGTCATCGCGGAAGGCGTCGTCGATCTGGTGGCGATGATCACGCAGCGCGCGGATGGTGTCGGCGCGCACGCCCTCGATCTCCGGATGCTGCGCCATCAGCAGGAACAGCTCCAGCAGCGCGGCGGGGCGGCGGCGGAACACGCCTTCCTCGCGCAGGCTGATGTAGCCGCTGCGGATCTCGAAGCGTGGATTGAGCGGTACGATGTTGACCGGTTCGTCATGGCGCAGGATGGCCTCGTCGAAGTGCTGCAGCAGCATGTCATTGAGGCCCGCCAGGGCGGTGACATGGCGGTAGTAGCGCTTCATGAACTGCTCGACCGCCAGATGCTCGGGCGTGTCGCGGAAGCCGAACAGCTCGGCGATGGTGCGCTGGTGGTCGAACAGCAACCGGTCCTCGGCACGCCCGGCCAGCATGTGCAGCGCGAAGCGCACCTGCCACAGGAAGGCCTGGCCCTGGCTGAGAATGCGCAGTTCGGCATCATTCATGAAGCCCAGTGCGACCAGGTTGTCGTAGCGCTCGACCCCGAAGTGGCGCTTGGCGACCCAGCCGATCATCTGGATGTCACGCAGGCCGCCCGGCGACGACTTGATGTTGGGTTCGAGGTGGTATTCGGTGTTGGCGAACTTGTGGTGACGCGCGATCTGCTCCTGCCACTTGGCCTCGAAGAAGGCTTCGGCCGGCCACAGGCGGTCGGTGGCCAGGCGTTCGCGCATGGCCTCGCGCAGTCGCTGCGGGCCGGCGATGACGCGGGATTCCAGCAGGTTGGTGATCACGGTGACATCGGCGCGTGCCTCACGTTCGCAATCACTCAGCGAGCGCACGGACTGGCCGATCTCGAGACCGATGTCCCACAGGAAGGTGATGAAGTCGGATAGCGCCTCACGATAGGGCGTGTCGTCGTCCTGCTCCAGCAACAGCAGCAGGTCGATGTCGGAATGCGGGTGCAGCTCGCCACGGCCGTAGCCGCCCACGGCGAGCAGGGCGATGCCGTCATCCGGCCAGGCCTGACGTTGCCAGGCGATGGCCAGCAGGCGATCGATGGCGCGGGCACGACCATGGATGAGGTCGCGGATGTCGGCGCCCGCCTTGAAGCGAGCCTCGAGACGCTCCTGTACCTGTGCCAGAGCCCGCTTGAACAGCGGGATGGGGGTCTTCGTCGTGGCCAGCTCGCCGTCCAGGGTGACGGCATCGTAGAGCGCTTCACGCTCGACGAAGTGATAGTGGTGCAGGAGCATCTTGATCAACCCTCGAGGAAGGAGAGGTCCTCTTCCGTGCGACGTGTCAGCACCTCAACGCCGGTGGCGGTGACCAGCAGAGTGTGCTCCCACTGGGCCGAGAGGCTCTTGTCCTTGGTGACAGCCGTCCAGTCGTCCTTGAGGACCTTCACCTTGTAGCCGCCGACATTGACCATCGGCTCGATGGTCAGGCACATGCCTTCCAGAAGCTCGGCGTCAGCACGGGCTTCGTAGCCGTCATAGTGCAGCACCTGCGGGTCTTCATGGAAGCCGGCGCCGATGCCGTGGCCGCAGAAGTCACGCACGACACTGTAGCCTGCCGCTTCGGCATGCTTCTGGATCGCGCGACCGATTTCTGACAGGCGTACGCCCGGACGTACCAGCTCGATGCCTTTATAGAGGCATTCCTGGGTGATGCGGCACAGACGCTCGGCCTGGATGCTCGGTTCGCCGACGAAGTACATCTTCGAGGTGTCGCCGTGATAGCCATCCTTGATCACGGTGATGTCGATGTTGAGGATGTCACCCTTCTTGAGCTTCTTGTTGTCATCGGGAATGCCGTGACAGACCACGTGATTGATCGAGGTGCAGATCGATTTCGGGAAGCCGTGGTAGTTGAGCGGTGCCGGAATGCAGCCCTGAACTTCGGTGATGTGGTGGTGCGCGATGCGGTTGAGCTCGCCCGTGGTGATGCCGGGACGGACGTGCTCGTCGAGCAGCTCCAGCACTTCAGCCGCCAGACGGCCGGCGACGCGCATCTTGTCGATTTCTTCAGCTGTCTTGATGGGAATGTTCATGAGGACTCGAGGCAGGAGATAAGAGGGATGAAATGCCGCCAGGCCGCGCGTGACGGGGGGATGGCGCGGTACATCGCGTGCCGCGTCGGGCAGTGGCGACTTCATATCGTGGTCGAGCTATGGTATAAAGCCGCGCGCTTTCCTGCAAATTCTCCTCGATCGGCCACCTCCGGGCGCCTGGCCGAGGCGAGATTGAAGGACTGACGTACATAACCCCAATCCACACACGTTCCGTCACATGGTCCCGGGTGCCGCGCAAGCGGTCGGATCCATGGGGGACGTGGAGGCCCAACCCGATATCCAGGAGATATTCACATGGCGCAAGTCAACATGCGCGATCTGCTCAAGGCAGGCGCACACTTCGGTCACCAGACCAAGTACTGGAACCCGAAGATGTCCAAGTTCATCTTCGGCGCTCGCAACAAGATCCACATCATCAACCTCGAGCACACCCTGCCGGCGCTGAACGAAGCCGTGTCAGTGGTCGAGAAGATGGCTGCCAATGGCAACAAGATCATGTTCGTGGGCACCAAGCGCGCTGCCGGCAAGATCATCAAGGAAGAAGCTCGCAAGGCTGGCCAGCCGTACGTCAACCATCGCTGGTTGGGCGGCATGCTGACCAACTTCAAGACCATCCGTCAGTCCATCAAGCGCCTGCGCGAAATCGAGCAGATGCATGAAGACGGTACCTTCGCGAAGCTGACCAAGAAAGAAGTCCTGATGGCCACTCGTGAGCAGGAAAAGCTCGAGCGTTCCATCGGCGGTATCAAGGACATGGGCGGCCTGCCGGACGCAATGTTCGTGATCGACGTTGACCACGAGCGCATCGCGATCAACGAAGCCAACAAGCTGGGCATCCCGGTCATCGGCGTCGTCGATACCAACTCCAACCCGGACGGCGTGGACTACGTCATCCCGGGTAACGATGACTCCATCCGTGCCATCCAGATCTATGTCCAGGCAATTGCAGGCGCCTGTGGCAAGAACAAGGAAGAAGAGCTGGCCGGTGAGTTCGTCGAAACTGCGTCTGAAGAAGACGCAGCAGAGTGATCCTGGCGGCTTGATCTGACTGTCACAAACGCTGCGCTACACTGAGTGCGGCATGGCCTAGCCAGGTGGCAGTCAGGTCAGGCAATGAGGGGGCCAAGGCCCCCTCATTTGCGACCGTTCCGCGGTCGTGACCGAATTCCCGTATTCAAAGACGTCGACACGACAGAGGTTTCATCCCATGGCAGCTATCAGCGCATCTATGGTCAAGGAACTGCGTGAGCGTACTGCGCTCGGCATGATGGAATGCAAGAAGGCTCTTACCGAAGCCGGTGGCGACATCGAGCTTGCGATCGAGAACCTGCGCAAGAACTCCGGCCTGAAGGCCGCCAAGAAAGCTGGCCGCGTGGCCGCTGAAGGCGCCATCGTCATCAAGGTCGCCGACGACGCCAGCTACGGCGTGATGGTCGAAGTCAACTCCGAGACCGACTTCGTCGCTCGTGATGACAATTTCAAGGCCTTCACTCAGCTGATCGCCGATCGTGTGTTCGCTACCAAGAACACCGACATCGCCTCCCTGATGGAAGGTGAGCTGGAAGACGCCCGTGGTCAGCTGGTCCAGAAGATCGGTGAGAACATCTCCGTTCGTCGTGCCGAGCTGGTCGAAGCGCCGGCTGACGGCGTCGTCGGTGGCTACGTCCACGGCGGCCGCATCGCTGCGCTGACTCTGCTGAATGGCGGTACTGGCGAAGCAGCCAAGGACGTTTCCATGCACGTCGCGGCCGTCAACCCGGTCTGTGCACGTCCGGCAGACATGCCGCAGGAACAGATGGACGCCGAGAAGGCCATCATCCTTGCTCAGCCGGACATGGCAGGCAAGCCGGCGGAAATCGCCGAGAAGATGTCCCAGGGGCGTCTGAAGAAGTATCTGGCCGAGAACAGCCTGACCGAACAGCCGTTCGTCAAGGACCCGAACCAGACCGTCGCCGAGTTCGTCAAGGCTGCCGGCGGTGAGGTGGTGTCCTTCGTGCGCATGGAAGTCGGTGAAGGTATCGAGAAGGAAGAAGTGGACTTCGCAGCTGAAGTCCGTGAGCAGGCCAGCCGCGCGTAAGGGCTGACTGTTTTCGCTTCTCACGATGGCGTGCGCTTAGGCGCACGCCATCGTGTATCTGGCCCCCGCCTTCGGGCCGCCCCGTCCCCGTATGTCAGTATCAGGAGAAATTCGCATGGCCACCATTTCCGCTGAACGCAATGCCAAGTACAAGCGCATACTGCTCAAGCTTTCCGGTGAGGCCCTGATGGGCGATGGCGATTTCGGCATCGACCCCAAGGTGCTGGATCGCATGGCGCTGGAAATCGGTCAGCTGGTGGGCATCGGTGTCCAGGTCGGTATCGTGATCGGTGGCGGCAACCTGTTCCGTGGCGCAGCCCTGCAGGAAGCCGGCATGGAGCGCGTGACCGGTGATCACATGGGCATGCTGGCAACCGTCATGAACGGTCTGGCACTGCGTGATGCACTGGAGCGCTCCAATATCCGTTCTCGCGTGATGTCTGCCATCCCGATGAGTGGCGTGGTAGAACATTACGACCGCCGTACCGCCATTCGCTATCTGACGTCTGGCGATGTGGTCATCTTCTCCGCCGGTACCGGCAACCCGTTCTTCACTACCGATTCCGCTGCCTGTCTGCGCGGTATCGAGATCGACGCGGATGCCGTCATCAAGGCGACCAAGGTAGATGGTGTCTACGACAAGGACCCGGTCAAGTTCCCGGATGCCGTGAAGTACGACAGCCTCAGCTATGACGACGCCCTGGAGCAGAAGCTTGGCGTGATGGATTTGACCGCCATCTGCCTGGTGCGTGACCATGACATGCCGGTGCGGGTGTTCAACATGAACAAGGCAGGCGCGCTGCTCAACCTGGTGGTGGGTGGCAAGGAAGGCACGCTGATTGATAGAGGGTAAGATTGTGATCAACGACATCAAGAAAGACGCCGAATCACGCATGAAGAAGACCATCGAGTCCCTCGGTGCCGCCTTCGGCAAGATCCGTACGGGTCGTGCGCATCCCAGTATCCTGGATGCCGTGACGGTCGATTACTACGGCAGCCCGGTGCCGCTGAATCAGGTGGCCAACATCAGCGCCGAAGATGCGCGTACCCTGACTGTCGTGCCGTGGGAAAAGCCCATGGTGCCGAAGGTCGAGAAGGCCATCATGACTTCTGACCTGGGTCTCAACCCGTCCACCGCCGGTGACGTGATTCGCGTGCCGATGCCGATGCTGACGGAAGAGACGCGTCGCGGTTATACCAAGCAGGCGCGTGCAGAAGCGGAAAACGCCCGCGTGGCGCTCCGCAATGTGCGTCGTGACGCCAATGGCGACATCAAGAGCCTGCTCAAGGACAAGGACATCTCTGAAGACGATGCACGTCGCGGAGAAGACGAGATCCAGAAGCTGACCGACAAGTATGTGGCGGAAGTCGACAGTGCTCTGGAGCACAAGGAAACTGACCTGATGCAGGTCTGATCGGGTCTGCCGCCGGCGCTTGCCGGCGGCATCCGGTGCTCGTAGCGAGACCCCATGACGTCACCGAATTCCCCCTCCACGCCACGCCATGTGGCGATCATCATGGACGGCAACAACCGCTGGGCGAAGTCCCGCGGCTGGGCTGGCATACGCGGCCATCGCGCCGGTGCCGAAACCGTCCGCAGTACCATCCGTCGCGCTGCCGAGCAGGGCGTGGAAGTGCTGACCCTGTTTGCCTTCTCCAGTGAGAACTGGAAGCGCCCGGCCAATGAAGTCAGTGCGCTGATGGAGCTGTTTCTGCTGGCGCTCAAGCGCGAGGTCAAGAAGCTTCATCGCCACGATATCCGGCTCTCGATCATCGGCGAGCGCAGCCGTTTTTCCGATTCGATTCAAAAGCATATCCAGAGCGCCGAAGACATGACGCGCGGCAATCGCGGCATGCATGTGGTGATCTGCGCCAACTATGGCGGCCGTTGGGATATCGCCGAGGCCGCTCGCCGTCTGGCGGAGCAGGTCGAGCGCGGCGAGCTCAAGGCTGCGGACATCGACGAGTCACGTCTCGGGGCGGAAGTGTGCCTGAGCGATCTGCCGGAGGTGGATCTGTGTATCCGCACCAGCGGTGAGCAGCGTATCTCCAACTTCCTGATCTGGCAGCTGGCCTATGCCGAGTTCTATTTCTCGCCCGTGCTGTGGCCTGATTTCGATGCGGCAGCCTTCGATGAAGCGCTCAGCGCCTACGCCCTGCGTCAGCGTCGTTATGGCATGACCAGCGAACAACTCGACGCCGAGGGGCTCTAGTGCTCAGACAACGAATCATCACCGCGCTCATTCTCGCGCCGCTGGCGCTGTGGGGGCTGTTCGGCCTCGACGGCGCTGCCTTTGCCACCTTCACCGGCGCTGTCGTCGCGCTGGCCGCCTGGGAGTGGTCCAACCTGTCTGGCGTGCGTGCCGGCATGGCGCGCCTGCTGTTTCCGCTGGTGCTCAGCGTGCTGATGCTGCTGGTCTGGCAGTTCGATGGCGCTCTTGCGCGTTGGCCGCTGTATCTGGCGGCACTGGCATGGCTGGTCAATCTGCGCTGGGTAATGCGCTATCCGGCCGCCAGTCAGGAATGGCAGGCGACCGGCGTGCGATTGGGGGTCGGCGTGCTGGCGCTGCTGCCGACCTGGTTCGGTTTCGTGCAGCTCAAGGCCAGTGGCGGTGAGTGGCTGCTGTATGTGCTGCTGATGGTGTGGGCGGCGGATATCGGTGCCTACTTCTCCGGCAAGCGTTTCGGCAAGCGCAAGCTGGCGCCGCGCGTCAGCCCGGGCAAGTCCTGGGAGGGCGTCTACGGTGGTCTGGTGGCCACCGGCCTGCTGGCGACCGGCTATGCGCTGGCGGGGCTGGCCGACTGGCTGCCGCTGCTGCTGGTCACGCTGGGCGTGACAGCCGTCTCGGTGCTGGGTGACCTGCTCGAGAGCATGTTCAAGCGCCAGCGTCAGATGAAGGACTCAAGCCATCTGCTGCCCGGTCATGGTGGCGTGATGGATCGCATCGACAGCCTGACCGCGGCGGTGCCGCTGTTTGCCCTGCTGTTGCCGTGGGTGCTGGGAGGTGGTGCGTGAGCACGAATGTGAACGTGAATCACGAGACTCCTTCTGATGCACCTGAGTTGCAGCGCATCACCATCCTCGGCGCGACCGGCTCCATCGGGTCCAGTACCCTGGATGTGATCGCGCGCCATCCCGAGCGCTATCGGGTGCATGCGCTCAGCGCTGCCACGCGCCACGAGGCGCTGCTGGAGCTGTGTCTGACGCATCGCCCGCAGGTGGCGGTGATCGCCTCGTGCGAGGCGGCTGCATGGCTCAGTGAGGCCCTCAGGGGCGTCGAGAGCTATCAGGGCACGCCCATCGAGGTGCGCCACGGTGAGCAGGCGCTGGTCGACATCAGTGAGGCGCCTGAAGTCGATAGCGTGATGGCTGCCATCGTCGGTGCGGCTGGCCTGTTGCCGACACTGGCGGCGGTGCGGGCCGGCAAGCGCGTGCTGCTGGCCAACAAGGAAGCGCTGGTGTGTGCCGGGCAGCTGTTCATGGATGCGGTGAAACAGCACGGGGCGACCCTGCTGCCGATCGATTCCGAGCACAACGCCATCTTCCAGTGCCTGCCGGCTCGGCATCGTGATGGCCTGGCGCCGATCGGTGTCGAGAAGCTGTTGCTGACCGCCTCCGGTGGCCCGTTCCGCGATGACGCCGAGTGGCCCGTCGAGCGACTGGCGACGGTGACACCGGACGAGGCCTGCGCGCATCCCAACTGGTCGATGGGGCGCAAGATTTCCGTCGACAGCGCCACCCTGATGAACAAGGGGCTGGAGCTGATCGAGGCCTGCTGGCTGTTCGCCTGCGGGCCGGACGACATTCAGGTGGTCGTGCATCCTCAGAGCGTGATTCACTCGATGGCGGCCTACAGTGATGGCTCGGTACTGGCCCAGATGGGCAATCCGGACATGCGCACGCCGATCGCCTATGCGCTGGCGTGGCCGGAGCGTATCGATGCCGGCGTCGAGCCGCTGGACCTGTTTCAGGTCGCGCGCCTCGATTTCCGTGCCGCCGACGAGACACGCTTCCCGTGTCTGCGCCTGGCCCGTGAGGCCATCGCGGCGGGCGGCACCTGGCCTGCGGTGATGAATGCTGCCAACGAGGTGGCCGTGGCCGCCTTCCTCGAGGGGCGCCTGGCCTTCGATCGAATTCCGGCAGTGGTGCAGGCCGTGATGCAGGCGCGTCCGCCACTGGCGGTGGATGGCCTTGAGGTGATTCTCGCCGAAGACGCGGCGGCGCGTGAGCTGGCCGCTGCCGAGTTGGCCCTTGCCGGGCCCTGAAATCCTATCTTGCACTGTCTTGTCACTTTCTTGGTGAGCGTGGCAAGACAGGCTGCCCATCTCGGGCACCAACCTCCAGGAGCGCGTGATGGGTGTGATCCAGAATATTCTTGCCGTGATCGTCGTGTTGGGGGTGTTGATCACCATCCATGAGTACGGTCATTTCTGGGTCGCGCGTCGTTGCGGCATCAAGGTGCTGCGCTTCTCCATCGGCTTCGGCAAACCTTTCTGGTCGTGGACCGATCGCCACGGCACCGAGTACGGGGTCGCCGCCATTCCGCTGGGTGGCTACGTCAAGATGCTGGATGAGCGCGAAGGGCCGGTCGATCCGGCCGAGCGTCATCTGGCCTTCAACACCAAGTCGGTGTGGAAGCGTATCGCCGTGGTCTCGGCGGGCCCGCTGGCCAACTTCCTGCTTGCCATCGTCGCCTACTGGGCGCTGTTCGTCGCCGGTACCACCACGGTGGTGCCGATGGTCGGTGCCGTGGCGCCGGACTCGCCGGCTGGTCGCGCCGGCCTTGCGCCGAAGACCGAGATCGTCGCCATCAATGGTGAAGCCACTCCCTCATGGGATGAGGTCAACCTGCGCTTGATTGGTGCGATCGGCGATGACAGCCTGACGCTTACCACGCGTGCCGAGGGCGCCAGCACCACGCGTGAGCAGTCCCTCGATGTGACACGCTTTCTGGTCGATCAGGATCCGCCGCGTCCGCTGGTGACGCTGGGCATCACGGCCTGGCGCCCTCAGCTGCCAGCGGTGCTGGGGCGTGTGCTGGACGGTGGTGCCGCCCAGGCGGCAGGTCTGCAGGCCGGTGACCGCATCGTCAGCATCAATGGCACCCTGGTGGTCGACTGGATCGATTTCGTCGAGCGCGTGCGTGGTGCGCCGGGCGAGACACTGTCGGTACTGGTGGCACGAGATGGCAAGGAAGAGACACTGGCACTGACCCCCACCAGCAATTCGCTCGATGACGGGCGTGTCGTGGGGCAGGTCGGTGCCGGCGTCCAGAATGTCAGCTGGCCCGAGCAGTATCAGCGCGAGCTCAGCTTCGGGCCACTGGCGGCCGTCGGGCAGGCCGTCGGCAAGACCGGCGAAATGACGGTGCTGACGCTGGATTCGATCCGCAAGATGCTGGTTGGCCTGATCGCGCCGTCCAATCTGTCAGGCCCGATCACCATCGCGCGTATCGCCGGCGACACGGCGCGCTCCGGCCTCGAGGCCTTCCTCGGCTTCATGGCCTATCTCTCCATCAGTCTGGGTGTCCTGAACCTGCTGCCGATTCCGGTGCTGGATGGCGGTCACCTGCTGTTCTATCTGGTGGAAGCCGTGCGCGGCAAACCACTTTCGCAAGAGGTCCAGAATGCAGGGCTGAAGATCGGCATGGCGCTGGTCGGTTCCCTCATGCTGATGGCCATCTACTTCGATCTCATGCGTCTTTGGTGACAGATTCGGGGAGCCATCAGCACTCGATGGCTCCCGCAGGATGAACCGAATCTGAACTGTCGATGCCCATGGGGGTCAATTCATTGCACGGGCTGGTCAATGCGATCAACTCCCGTCATCATGCCCACACGACTTCGGCCCCGATTGCCGATCCTCACTCGCCGCTGTCTTGTCAGTTGCAGGGGGTTGTGTATAAGGTGCCTGTTCACCCAAGCGGGCGGAATCCAGAGAAGCGAAGCGACTGCATGAAACTCAAGACCATTGGATTGGCAGCTGCGCTGCTCGGGGCCAGTCAGGGCGCCTTGGCCGCATCTTTTAAAATTTCGGACATTCGGGTAGAGGGTCTCCAGCGCGTGTCTGCGGGCACCGTCTTCAATGCCTTCCCCGTCTCCGCGGATCAGAATGTGGAAGAAGAGGAACTGTCGTCGGCTGCGCGTAAGCTGTTCGATACGGGCCTGTTCGACGACATCCGCCTCAAGCGCGATGGCGATGTCCTGATCATCGATGTGGTCGAGCGTCCGACGATCTCCAAGATCGAGATTGAGGGCAACTCGCAGATTCCCGACGAAGACCTGCGCAAGGGCCTCAAGGAAGCAGGGCTGGCCGAGGGTCAGGTGCTGCAGCGCTCCACGCTGGAAGAAATGCAGCGTGAGCTCGAGCGTGTCTACCAGGCTCAGGGCCGTTACAGCGCGCGTATCGAAACCTCCGTCGAGGAACTCGAGCGCAATCGCGTGCAGGTCAATATCGACGTCAAGGAAGGCGCGATCGCCAAGATTCATCAGATCAACATCGTCGGCAACGATGCCTTCGATGACGAGACTCTGCGCGAACAGCTGGAGCTGGAAGACAAGCCGAGCTGGTTCTTCGGCTGGTTCTCGGATGATGAATATTCGCGTGAGAAGCTGACCGGCGATATCGAGACCCTCAAGTCCTGGTATCTCGATCGCGGTTACGTCAACTTCCAGGTGCGCTCGACCCAGGTGTCCATCTCGCCGGACAAGTCCGAGATCTTCGTCACCATCAACGTCGATGAAGGCAAGCCGTACAAGATCGGCAATATCGGCTTTGCCGGTGACCTGAAGATGAAGGAAGAGCGCGCCCGCGATCTGGTCAAGCTCGCCCCGGATGCTCTCTATTCCCAGCGTGATGTGACCGCTTCCAGCGAGGCGCTGCGCCAGGCACTGGGTGCCGATGGCTTCGCCTTCGCCAAGGTCAATGCGGTGCCGGAGGTCAACGAGGAGAGCGACACCGTCGATCTGACCTTCGCGGTCGACCCCGGCAAGCGTGCCTACGTGCGTCGCATCAACTTCAAGGGCAACACCACTACCGCAGACGAAGTGCTGCGTCGTGAGATGACCCAGCTGGAAGGCGCACCGGCCTCCACCGACAAGATCAAGCAGTCCAAGCAGAAGCTTGAGCGCCTCGGCTTCTTCAAGCAGGTCGATGTCGACACGCGCCCTGTCGCCGGCGAGCCGGACCAGCTGGACGTCAACTACAACGTCGAGGAGCAGCCGTCAGGTTCCATCTCGGCGTCGATCGGTTTCTCCCAGGGTGACGGTGTCATCTACGGGGTGGGCCTGTCGCAGAAGAACTTCCTGGGCACCGGCAACGAAGTCAACATCAATGCCCAGAAGTCGGATGACTATACCAACGTCAGCTTCGGCTACACCGACCCGTACTGGACGCTGGATGGCATCTCGCGCGGCTACAATCTGTTCTACCGCAAGGTCGATTACGACGATGATGATGACGTCGCCAGCTACGCGACCGACAGCTTCGGCGGAGGCATCAACTTCGGTTATCCGATCAACGAACTGTCGCGCTTGAACTTCGGCGGCGGTTACGAGTTCGTGCGCGTCAAGGACTTCGACGACAGCCCGGCGGAGGTCACGCAGTTCATCGAGGATGAAGGCGAAGACTTCAACCTCTACAAGCTGACGGCCAGCTGGTCACGCAACAACCTCAACCGTGGCATTCTGCCCACGGCGGGCAGCTCTCAGCTGCTGTCGCTGGAAGTGGCGGTGCCGGGCTCTGATGCGGATTACTACAAGTTCCGCTACAAGGGGCAGAAGCTGTTCGAACTGCATGATGATTGGTCACTCAAGTTCCGGACAGAACTGGGCTACGCCAACTCGTTCTCCGGCGATACTTATCCGTTCTTCAAGAACTTCTATGCCGGTGGCCTGGGCAGCGTGCGGGGCTATAGCTCCAATACCCTGGGGCAGGCATCCACCGAGGTCGATGACGGTGATGACGATACCCTGGGCGGCAATATTCTGATCGAAGGTGGGGTCGACCTGATCTTCCCGATGCCCTTCATCAAGGACAAGCGCAGCGTTCAGCCGTCGTTCTTCGTCGATGCCGGCAATACCTATCTGACCTCCTGCTACGATGTCGAGTCCGACTACTCCAGCAGTTGTGAAAGTGGCGTGGACCTTGGAGATCTGAATTACAGTGCCGGTATCGGCCTGTCGTGGATCACGCCGGTGGGCCCGCTGACCTTCAGTGTCGCCCAGCCGATCGGTGACGATGACGACGATGACACCGAGATCTTCCAGTTCTCGCTGGGCCAGACCTTCTAAGGCCGTACGATGCCGCACCCGCTTGAGCCGGTGCGGCCTTCGTCACGACCACCGGCGGCGCTGTCCCTGTTCCGTCGCCGGTTTTCGCACCGTCGGTCGCTGAGTCATCAGTGACCGAGCAACAGGCCTACAAGGAGTTTGTGTGATGCGTAAATTGACCCGCGCCCTGTGTCTGGCTGGTGGCCTTGCCGCCATGGCGACTCCGATGCTGGCACAGGCCACCGAAGTCGCGGTCCTCGACTGGCGCCAGGCGCTGTTGAGTTCCGACTCGGCCAAGATTTCCATGAACCAGCTCAAGAATCAGCTGGCCGGCAAGCAGGATCAGGCCAAGGCACTCGCCAAGGAACTGGAATCCCTGCAGGCCAAGCTGCAGAAGGACGGCGCCGTGATGTCCGACTCCGAGCGTCAGTCCGTGCAGCAGCAGCTGCGCCAGAAGGGTGGCCAGTTCCAGCAGCTGCGTGGCCAGGTCCAGCAGCAGCAGCAGCAGGCGGAGCAGACCTTCCTCAAGCAGTCCAAGCCGAAGCTCGACAAGGCCATCCAGCAGGTCGTCGACAAGCATGGCATCGAGCTGCTGGTCGACCGCAATGCGACGGTCTACAGCAAGGATGGTCTGGATCTGACCAATGAAGTGACTCAGGTGTTCAACTCGCTCAACTGAGTGCATCCCGCGCGTGCAAGCGTGCGGGATGTGTTGCATCCGAGCATGCCAACGCGAATGCGAGCCAGAGGCGCTCAGCGCCCAGAGACAGAATGAAAAAGCGACAATTCTCTTACACTCTCGAGGATCTGGCCCAGCGGCTGGGCGCTCGTCTCGTCGGTGACCCGGCTGTCCGGGTCACCGGCCTGTCGACGCTGGTCGATGCTGAGCCCGGCGATATCGCCTTCCTCGCCAATCGCGCCTACCTCAAGTATCTCGGGGAAACCGCCGCGACTGCCGTGCTGCTGCATGAAAGCCATCTTGAAGAGTGCAAGGGCAATGCCCTCGTGCTGGACAATCCGTATCTGGCCTACGCTGAGCTGTCGCGTCTCTTCGATCCGTTGGCGGTCGAGCCTCAGGCGAGCGTGCACGCCAGTGCCGTCATCGACGAGACCGCAACCCTGGGGGCCAATGTCGAGGTCGGCCCGCAGGTCGTGATCGGCCCGGGCGTCAGCATCGGTGACAATACGCGCATTCAGGCGGGTTGCGTGATCGGGGCCGACAGCGTGCTGGGCGAGGGCTGTCTGCTGCATCCCAATGTCACGCTCTATCATGGCGTGGTGATCGGGGCGCGCGCGGTGCTCCACAGCAGCTGCGTGATCGGCGCCGATGGCTTCGGTTTTGCCCACGATGGCAAGGGCTGGCACAAGATCGCTCAGCTCGGCGGCGTGCTGATCGGCGATGATGTCGAAGTCGGCAGCTGCACCAGCATCGATCGTGGCGCGCTCGGCGACACCATCATCGGCAATGACGTCAAGATCGACTCCCAGGTCCAGATTGCGCACAACGTCCAGATCGGGGATCACTCGGCACTGGCGGGCTGTGTCGGCATCGCCGGCTCCACCAAGGTCGGGCGCTACTGTCTGATGGGCGGCGGTGTGGGTCTGGCGGGGCACCTGGAAATCGCCGATGGCGTGCAGGTGACCGGCATGAGCCTGGTGACCAACTCCATCACCAAGCCGGGCGTCTATTCCTCCGGCACCGGCGCGATGGACAATGGCCTGTGGCGCAGAAATGCCGTGCGTTTCAAACAGTTGGATCAGTTGGCGCGACGCTTGAATCAGGTAGAGAAGAGTTTGAAGGACAAGTAGTACTGCAAGCCCGGGTAGTACCTGTCCAGAGCGGGGGCTCGCACCTGCTTGGCACACTGTCGGGCAATGAGCGGCTGCCAGCCACGCGCAAGGACGCTATAATGCGCGCCATTGCCCGAACGGCGGTCCGGACCGTCATTACATGCCTGCCCGCGAGCGGCAGGCATTTCGTTATTTCAGAGGTTGCAAGCCAATGGTTATGGACGTCAACGAGATCCGTGAGTATCTCCCGCACCGCTATCCTTTCCTGCTGATCGATCGTGTCATGGACCTGACCCTTGGCGAGTTCATCGTTGCGCGCAAGAACGTCAGCATCAACGAGCCGTTCTTCAATGGTCACTTCCCGGAGCACCCGATCATGCCGGGCGTTCTGATCGTGGAAGCCATGGCTCAGGCGGCGGGTATTCTCGGCTTCAAGACCGTCGACAAGCGTCCCGCCGATGGCTACATCTACTATCTCGTCGGAAGCGACAATGTGCGCTTCAAGCGCCCGGTGATGCCGGGTGATCAGCTCGAGATCAGCGCCCGCGTGCTGCGCGAGAAGCGTGGCATCTGGAAGTTCGCCTGTCAGGCCAAGGTCGATGGCGATGTGGTCTGCGAGGCCGAAATCATCTGTGCCGAGAGGAAGGTCGCTTGATACATCCTACTGCCATTGTCGATCCCGGCGCCCGCCTGGCCGATGATGTCGAGGTCGGCCCGTTCTGCGTGATCGGCGCTGATGTCGAGATCGGCGCTGGCACGGTGGTGGGGCCGCATGTCGTCATCAAGGGCACCACCGTCATCGGTGAGCGCAATCGTATCTTCCAGTTCGCGTCAGTGGGCGAGGACTGTCAGGACAAGAAGTACGCCGGTGAGCCGACGCGTCTGGAAATCGGGGATGACAACGTCATCCGCGAGGGCGTGACCCTGCATCGCGGTACCGTCCAGGATGCCAGCCTCACGCGTATCGGCAGTCGCAACCTGTTCATGGCCTACTCGCACGTCGGTCATGATTGCATCATCGGCGACGACTGCATCATGGCCAATCAGGCGACGCTGGGCGGCCATGTCCATCTCGGCAACCACGTCATTCTGGGTGGCCTGTCGGCGGTGCATCAGTTCTGCCATATCGGCGAACATGCCATGGCGGGTGGTGGCTCCATCATCACCAAGGACATCGCGGCCTTCGTGATGGTCAATGGTCATCCGGCGGAAGCGCATGGCCTCAACAGCGTCGGCCTCAAGCGTCGTGGCTTCAGCCGCGAGACCATCTCCGCGCTGAACACGGCCTACAAGACGGTCTTCCGTCAGGGACTGACGCTGGCCCAGGCCCTCGAGCAGCTGGAAGCCGAGCCGCCGCTGGCCGAGCGCGATGTCTTCATCGCCTCGCTCAAGGCGTCCACTCGCGGTCTGACTCGCTGAGCATGCGCATCTACCTGGTAGCCGGGGAGCTCTCCGGTGACATCCTCGGTGCCAGCCTGATGCGAGCGCTCAAGACGCGCTATCCCGATGTCGAGTTCCGTGGTATCGGCGGCCCGCGCATGCAGGCCGAGGGCTTCGACAGCCTCTATCCGCTGGAAACCCTGTCGGTGATGGGGCTGGTCGAGGTGCTCAAGCATCTGCCGGCACTGATCAAGGTGCGTCGCCATCTGTTGCGCGACGCCCTCGAGTGGCAACCCGACGTGATGATCGGCATCGATGCCCCGGACTTCAATCTGGGGCTCGAGCTGCGCCTGCGCAAGCAGGGCATCACCACCGCGCACTACGTCAGCCCCTCCGTGTGGGCCTGGCGTCAGGGGCGCGTGAAGACCATTCGCCGCGCCGTCGATCGCATGCTGACCTTCCTGCCCTTCGAGGCCGCCTTCTATCGTGAGCATCAGGTGCCGGTGACCTTCGTCGGCCATCCGCTGGCCGATGAGTTGCCGCTCGAGGATGATCGTGCTGCTGCCCGTGGGCAGTTGGGGATCGACAGTGATGTGCAGCTGCTGGCGGTATTGCCGGGCTCCCGCGCCAACGAGATCCGCTTCCTCGGCGAGACCTTCCTGGCCGCCATCGAGCGTCTCTGTCAGCGTTATCCCGGCCTTGAGGTGGTGATCCCGGCGGCCACACCGCTGCGGCGCACCGAGCTCGAGTCCCTGATGGCGGAGCACGAAGGGCTGGATCGCAGTCGCATCCATCTGGTGGATGGTCAATCGCGTGAAGCGATGACCGCCGCCGATGCCGTGCTGCTGGCGTCCGGCACGGCAGCGCTCGAATGTCTGCTCTGTCATCGTCCGATGGTGGTGGCCTATCGCATGGCGCCGATGACGCATCGCATCGCGCGGCATATGGTCAAGACCGAGTGGATATCCCTGCCCAACCTGATCGCCCGCGAGACGCTGGTGCCGGAGCTGATCCAGGACGCCGCCACGCCGGAGTCCATCGAGGAAAGCCTTGCGCCATTGCTGTCGCGTGCCGCCGGTGACGTCGCTCGCCAGCGCGAACTGCGGGAACGCTTCACCGCCATGCATCGTGAACTGACCTGTGATGCCAGCGCCGCGGCCGCCATCGCCATCGGTGAACTGGCCGGACGCTGATCCCGCGTGTCGCCGCCAGACATTGCGCTACCCTTGATTGAATCACCTCGACAGGCAGATCGCATTGGCGCTCTGCCTGTTGTCTTACGCCTCGAGATATCATGACCGACTCTGCCGACAGCCACGCCACCACGCCTTCTGCGCGCAAGCGTAAACCCGCCGATAATTTTCCGCCGCTGGTGATTCCCTATCAGGGGCAGTTGCTGGCCGGTATCGACGAGGTCGGGCGTGGGCCGCTGGTCGGCCCGGTGGTGGCGGCAGCGGTGATTCTGGACCCGAATGACCCCATCGAGGGCATCACCGACTCCAAGAAGCTCAGCGATAAGAAGCGTCTGGCCCTCTACGAGCAGATTCGAGCGCGCGCCTGGGCGTGGGCGATCGCCGAGGCCACCAGTGACGAGATCGATGAGCTGAACATCTATCAGGCCACGCACCTGGCCATGCGTCGCGCCATCGATGCACTGGGCGTGCGCCCGGAATACCTGCTGGTGGATGGCAATCGCCTGCCGGGGCACGAGATTCCCGGCATGGCGGTGGTGAAGGGCGATCTGCGTCACGCTGCCATCGGCGCGGCCTCGATTCTGGCCAAGGTGCATCGCGACGCCCAGATGGCGGCGCTGGATTCACACTTCCCCGCCTATGGCTTCGCGCGTCACAAGGGCTACCCGACCCGCGAGCATCAAGCCGCCATCGAGGAACATGGCATCCTCACCCTGCACCGCAAGAGCTTCGGGCCGGTCAAGCGGCTGTTCATGTCGGGTCACGTGCCACGGGCCGTGCCGCCGGACGCGCTGATCGCGCTCTCGACCCCGCAGGCCGCGACGCCAGAGACGGTGACGCCGAGCGAGCCGAGCCAGCGTCCCACGGCAAAAAAGCCGCCAGCCGTGGTCTGACTGATGCCAGTGAGACCACGGCATCCCCGTCAGTCGAGCCTGCCCGGCCAGACGCTACACCTTCAGACGATGGCGCTGACAGGCTATCCTTGAAGCCCGAGCCCGAGCCTTCAGCCTCGCCGCCGCCGACAGCACGCGCAGCGACGACAGCCCCAGCCGCAACCGAATCCTTCACCGTCACGCCGACTTCACGAGCCGATTCCATGACCACGCCCTTTGTTCACCTGCGCGTTCACACCGAGTTCTCTCTCGTCGATGGTCTGCCCGGCGTCAAGCCGCTGATCAAGGCGACCGCCGCGGCGAGCCAGCCGGCTGTCGCGGTGACTGACGAGGCCAACCTGTTCGGACTGGTCAAGTTCTACTCCAATGCACGCGGTGCCGGCATCAAGCCGATCATCGGTGCCGACATGTGGATGACCAATTCCCAGGATGCCGCGCGGCCGTATCGCCTCACGCTGCTGGCGATGAATGACACCGGCTATCGCAATCTTACCGAGCTGATCTCGCGCGGCTGGACCGATGGCCAGAAGCAGGACCGCGCCTACCTCGAGAAAGAGTGGGTCTTCGAGCAGGCCCAGGGGCTGATCGTGCTGTCCGGCGGTCGTGAAGGTGAGATCGGCCGCCATCTGCTCTCTGATCACGAAGATACCGCGCGGACACTTCTCGACGAATGGAAGGCGGTGTTCGGGGATCGCTTCTATCTGGAGCTGACCCGCACCCAGCGTCAGTACGAGGAAGAGTGCCTTCATCTGTCGGTGGCGCTGGCCGAGGCCACCGATACGCCGGTGGTGGCCACCAATGATGTGCGCTTCCTCAAGCGTGAAGACTACTGGGCCCATGAGACGCGCGTCTCCATCGGCGAAGGCAAGGCGCTGGATGACCCGCGGCGCGAGACCCGCTACAGCGATGAGCAGTACCTGAAGAGCGCCGAGGAGATGAGCGAGCTGTTCTCCGACATTCCCGAAGCGCTCGAGAACAGTGTGCTGATCGCGGCGCGCTGCTCGGTGACCGTGCAGCTGGGCACCTACTTCCTGCCCGAGTTCCCGGTGCCGGAAGGCATGACGATGGACCAGTTCTTCCGCAAGGTCTCGCATGATGGCCTGACGGAGCGCCTCGACAAGCTGTATCCGCACGCCAGGCATCCACGCGACAGCGAGGCCTGGGCCGAGATCGAGCAGCGCTACCGCACGCGGCTGGATTTCGAGCTCGACATCATCCTGCAGATGGGCTTCCCCGGTTACTTCCTGATCGTCATGGACTTCATCCAGTGGGGCAAGGACAACGGCGTGCCGGTCGGTCCGGGGCGCGGTTCCGGTGCCGGCTCGCTGGTAGCCTACGCTCAGAAGATCACCGATCTGGACCCGCTGGAATATGACCTGCTGTTCGAGCGCTTCCTGAACCCGGAACGTGTCTCCATGCCTGACTTTGACGTCGATTTCTGTATGGAGAAGCGTGACCGCGTGATTGACTACGTGGCCGAGCGCTACGGGCGCAACGCGGTCTCGCAGATCGTCACCTTCGGCACCATGGCCGCCAAGGCCGTGGTGCGTGACGTGGCGCGCGCCCAGGGCAAGCCGTACTCGTTGGGCGACAAGCTCTCCAAGCTGATTCCCTTCGAGGTCGGCATGACGCTGGAGAAGGCCATTGAGCAGGAGCCGCAGCTCAAGGAATTCATCGACAACGACGAGGAAGCCCAGGAAATCTGGGAGATGGCGCTCAAGCTCGAGGGCACCACCCGGGGAACTGGCAAGCATGCCGGCGGGGTAGTGATCGCGCCGACCAAGCTGACCGACTTCGCGCCATTGCTGTGTGATGAGGACGGCAGTGGTCTGGTGGTCCAGTTCGACAAGAATGACGTCGAGGAGGCCGGACTGGTCAAGTTCGACTTCCTGGGCCTGCGTACCCTGACCATCATCGACTGGGCGATCGAGATGGTCGACAAGGTCCGCGAGCGCGAGGGGCTGGCACCGCTGGATATCGATGACATACCCCTGGATGACGCCAAGACCTTCGACATGCTGCAGAAGGCGGAGACGACAGCCGTCTTCCAGCTGGAATCCCGCGGCATGAAGGAGTTGATCAAGAAGCTCAAGCCCGACTGCCTGGAAGACATGATCGCCCTGGTGGCCCTGTTCCGTCCCGGTCCGTTGCAGTCCGGCATGGTGGATGACTTCATCAACCGCAAGCACGGCCGCTCCGAAGTGTCTTATCCACACCCGGATTACCAGCATGAGCTGCTCAAGCCGGTACTGGAGCCGACCTACGGCATCATCCTGTACCAGGAGCAGGTCATGCAGATCGCGCAGGTACTGGCCGGCTATACGCTGGGCCAGGCCGACATGCTGCGCCGCGCGATGGGCAAGAAGAAGCCGGAAGAGATGGCCAAGCAGCGCGCCGGCTTCATGGAAGGGTGTGCGGACAAGGGTATCGACAAGGACCTGGCCGGCAACATCTTCGACCTGGTGGAAAAATTCGCCGGTTACGGTTTCAACAAGTCGCACTCGGCGGCCTATGGTCTCGTTTCCTACCAGACCGGCTGGCTGAAGGCACATTATCCGGGGCCGTTCATGGCGGCGGTGATCTCCACCGAGATGCAGACCATCGAGAAGGTGGTGCCGCTGATCGAGGAGTGTCGCCATATCGGCCTGACGGTCACGCCGCCGGATGTGAACCTCGGTGGCTACAAGTTCACCGTCGACCTGGAAGGGCATGTCGTCTACGGCCTGGGCGCCATCCGTGGCGTGGGCGAGGGCCCGATTGATGCCATCGTCAGTGCGCGTGCCCAGGGTGGGCCGTTCAGTGACATCTTCGACTTCTGCAAGCGCATCGATGCCAAGAAGATCAACAAGCGCACCCTGGAAGCGCTGATCCGCTCTGGCGCGCTGGACAACATCGGTCCGTCGCGTGCGGTGCTGATGCTGGCAGTGGAGGATGCGCTCAAGGCCGCCTCCCAGAATCACGCCAACAATGATGTCGGCATCACCGACATGTTCGGCGATGCCTTCAGCGAGCCGGAAACCGATGTCTATGCCGGCTATCGCAAGGCGCGCGAGTGGACCGACAAGGAGCGCCTCACCGGCGAGAAGGACACGCTGGGGCTCTATCTGACCGGCCATCCCATCGATGAGTATGAGGGTGAGCTCAAGCGCTTCATCAATGCGCGCATCAGTGATCTCAAACCGTCGCGTGAGCCGCAGCGCATAGCCGGGCTGGTGATCGCCATGCGCACCATGAAGTCCAAGCGGGGCGACACCATGGCCTTCGTGACCCTGGATGACCGCACCGGACGCATCGAGGCCTCGATGTTCGGTGAGCTCTACGATCAGGTGCGCAACAAGCTGGTACCTGACAGCGTGGTGATCGTCGAGGGCGAGGTCAGCCAGGATGACTATTCCGGTGGCCTGCGTCTGCGCGGCAAGGATGTCACGCCGATCATCGACGCGCGGGCGCGCTTCGGTGAGGCGGTCGAGATGAGCATCGCCGCCGAGGACATCGGCGGTCGCTTCACCCAGCAGCTGACCACCTTGCTGACGCCACACCTGGCCAGTGAAGGCCTGCCGATGCGCCTGCGTTATCGCAACGCCGCGGCGGAGGCCTGGCTGGAGCTGGGCGAGCAATGGCGCGTTGCGCCCAGTGATGAGTTGTTGATCCAGCTGGGTGAGATGGAAGGTCAGCGAGGTGTGCGCCTCAAGTACCGTGACTGACTTGCTGGCCGACAGGATGATGCCTGCCTCGCCAAGCGGCGGGGCAGGCACAGCACCGAGATGAGCGGCGTGGGCGCAGAGTTAATCCACGCCTAACAGGCGGGCAAGGTTTGCACCTGTCGAACAGGGTGCGATAATGCCTGTCCATCTTTTCCGTACCCAATTCCATGCCGACTGTGACCGCCGCGAGCCACAGATCGCCTGAGCGTGTGCTCAGGGGGAGTGACCCGGCCGACTCGCTTTCCTGGCTGCCCGAGACGACGAACGAAACGCCTTATGAATCCCAATTATCTGGACTTTGAACAGCCGATCGCCGAGCTGCAGGCCAAGATCGAGGAACTCCGTCTGGTCGGTAACGACTCCCAGGTCAACCTGTCTGACGAGATCGCTCGCCTGCAGGAAAAGAGCACCAAGCTCACCGAGTCCATCTTCAAGGACCTCGGCGCCTGGCAGGTCTCCCAGCTGGCACGTCACCCGCAGCGCCCGTATACCCTCGATTATCTCGAGAACCTGTTCACGGACTTCGATGAGCTGCACGGCGACCGTCACTACGCGGACGACGAAGCGCTGGTCGGCGGTATCGCGCGTCTCGACGACAAGCCGGTGATGGTGATCGGTCACCAGAAAGGCCGCGACGTGAAGGAAAAGGTGCGTCGCAACTTCGGCATGCCGCGTCCGGAAGGCTACCGCAAGGCCTGCCGTCTGATGGAGATGGCCGAGCGCTTCAAGATGCCGATCCTGACCTTCATCGACACCCCGGGTGCCTATCCGGGCATCGGTGCCGAGGAGCGTGGTCAGTCCGAGGCCATCGCCTACAACCTGGCGGTGATGTCGCGTCTGAAGACGCCGATCATCTCCACTGTCATCGGTGAGGGTGGTTCCGGCGGTGCACTGGCGATCGGCGTGTGTGACGAGCTGAACATGCTGCAGTACTCCACCTACTCGGTGATCTCGCCGGAAGGTTGTGCTTCCATCCTGTGGAAGAGCGCCGAGCGTGCCGCCGACGCCGCTGATGCGATGGGCATCACTGCCTCGCGCCTCAAGGAGCTGGGCTTCGTCGACAACCTGATCAAGGAGCCGCTGGGTGGTGCGCACCGCAACCCGCAGTCTGCTGCCGACAGCATCAAGGCTGCGCTGGGTGAGGGTCTGGAGCGTCTTGGCGCCATGGATACCGATGCCCTGCTGGAGCGTCGTTACCAGCGCCTGATGAGCTACGGCGCACCGGCATGATCCCGGTGCCTCTCGCGTGATGCGCGATCGGCTCATGCCCGCGTGACCAGGACGCCTCCGGATTCTTCCGGGGGCGTTCTTGCGTTCAGGGCCGGCGTTTTCGCCTCCACTTCCTCTTCTCCACCACTTCCTTCCTCCGCTTCGCGACAGGAGCCCGACATGTCTCTGTCCCCCTCACTGGATTCGCTGTACCTGCGTGCTCAACCGCTGAGCGAGATGGCAGAGTCGCGTGCACTCGTCGCCGTGCGCGAGGCGCTCGAGGCCAGCGATGCCAGGCGCACGGTATGGGTCGCGCTCTCGGGTGGGCTGGATTCGGTGATGCTGGCGCGCCTGGCGGCACGTGCGGTCAAGGACTGCCCGCGTCGACTGCGGCTGGTGCATGTGCATCACGGCCTGCAGGCAGCCAACGATGATTTCGAGCAGCTGGCGCGCAGGCTGGCCTCGCGTCTCGGGCTGCCGCTTAGCGTGCGTCATCTGGCGCTGGCGGAGACGGCACTCAAGTCGCGAGGACTGGAGGCGGCAGCTCGCGAAGGGCGGCTTGTGGCGCTGAGCGCCTGTCTGGCGGCGGGGGATAGCCTGTGGCTGGCGCAGCATCAGGATGATCAGGCCGAGACGCTGTTGCTCAACACGCTGCGTGGCAGTGGCGGGCGCGGGCTGGCGGCCATGCCGCCTGAGCGGGCGCTGGCCGTGGGCGAGGCGTTCCCCGGGCAAGACCAGTCCGCCCATGAGCGGGCACGACTGCTACGGCCGCTGCTGGGGATCTCGCGCGATGAACTCCAGACACTGGCGAGCCGGCATGGCTTGCAGGCCGGGCGCGACTGGTGCGAAGACCCCAGCAATGTCGATCAGCAGTTTGATCGCAACTACCTGCGCCACAGTGTCGTGCCGCTGTTGCAGGCGCGCTGGCCGCAGGCCGTGGCCAGCCTGGCGCGCTCGGCGCAGCAATTGCAGGAAGAGCAGTCCTTGCTTGATGAGCTGGCGGCCGAGCTGCTGGCGAAGGTTCAGGTATCAGGTGCAAAGCACCTGGCTCAGAGACAAGGGCAGGGGCAGGTACAGGGTCTTGATCAGGGCCTGAATCAGGTGCGGGAGCAAGAAACGCAGTTGTCACTGGCGGAGCTGGCAGGCTTGAGTGAGTCACGCCAACGGCTGGTCCTGCGCCATCTATGCCAGTCGCGTGGCTGGCCGGTGCCGCCGCGGGGTCGCTTGATGAGCCTGCAGCAGTTGATCGCCACGCCGCCCGACTCGGTGGCCGAGGTGCACTGGGCCAACGCCAAATACACCCTCAGCGTGCGCGCGTGGCGCGGTCAGCTGTGGTGGCAGGTGTCAGATACCGTTATTGAGCAGGGTGTGCGTCATCGACAAGGCGATACCGGCTACGCGAGAAGTGGTCGCCAACCCGGCGAGACGCCTTCCTGCGAGTGGGATTCTGAGGCACGCAAGGCATGGCGGGCGCTGGGGAGGGGGGAAGAGCATGTTGCCTTCACGTCGCGTCAGCCGGGAGATGTACTGCGAGTGGCAGGGCGGGGGCGGCGCGATATCAAGCGTTTGCTGCAGGAAGCCGGCATCCCGCCCTGGCAGCGTGAGCAGTTGCGAGTGGCGCGCATGCACGATGGGACAGTCGCGGGGTTGTGGCACCCCTCGCGGGGCTGGTGGCTACTGGCCTCACTCACATCGCAGTGAGGCCGGCGGGCGATCTCGCCGATATCTTGCTTGGGGCTCGCTCAGGAATCGGCCAGTGTCAGCGTCATGCCGGCGGCTTTCTGCAACTCGCTTTCCTGGCTGAGGTCATCGTTGATCAGGCTGTGATCGCGATATTCCTCGGTCAGATTGAGCGTCAGATCGTCGCCTTCGGCGCTGAGATGCATGCCGAGTATCGGCGCTTCTGAGCGTGAATGGTTGAGCATCACCGCCATGCGCAGCAGGCGCGCCAGGCGCGCCAGACGCGGTTGCTGCGGCCCCGGCAGCGCCGCCAGTTCGTTCTTGGGGAACTTGCGACGGTGGGCACGGACCAGGAAGGCCAGCGCGCGCTGTTCGGGACGCGAGAAGCCGAGCAGGTCGGAATGCTCGAGCAGGTAGGCGCCATGGCGATGGAACTGGCTGTGGGAAATCGCCTGGCCGACTTCGTGGAGTTCGGCGGCCCAGCTCAGCAGTTGACGTGACGTCGTCCCCAGCGCCCAGTCGCCGGCGACCTGATCGAACAGCTGCAGGGCGGTGTCGCGCACATTGCTGGCGTGGCGGGTATCGATGCCATAACGACGCTGCAGCGACTCGATGGCTGACAGGCGTGAATCCTCCGGCGTGTTGCGCCCGATCAGATCGAACAGCACGCCTTCGCGCAGCGCGCCGTCGGAGTAGCGCATCTGCTCCAGCCCCAGTGCCTCGAAGACACCGCACAGAATGGCGATGCCCGCCGGGAAGACGGTGGCGCGATCGCTCTTCAGGCCAGGCAGGCTGACCTTGTCGAGACGTTTGAATTCCAGTAGCGCCGCGCGCAACTTGTGTAGCCCTTCGCGTGTGACCACGCCATGCGGGGCCCAGCCGTGCGCTTCCAGCACGTTGGCGGCGGCCTTGATGGTGCCGGAGGAGCCGACCGGGTCATCCCAGCCCATCTCGCGATAGGTGCGCTGGATGCTGGCCAGTTCCGAGCGTGCGGCCAGCTCGGCGCGGCGCATGCGCTTCTCGCTGATCTCGCCATCCTGGAAGAAGGCCTTGGTATAGGCAACGCAGCCCATGTGCAGGCTTTCCAGCAAGCGTGGCTCGAATTGCTCGCCGATGATGAACTCGGTGGAGCCGCCGCCGATATCGACGATCAGACGCTTGCCGTGCACATCGGCCAGTGCATGCGCCGCGCCCAGATAGATCAGGCGGGCTTCTTCGCGCCCGGCGATGATCTCGATGGGATGCCCCAGCAGAGCCTCGGCACGCTCGATCAGTTCTTCACTGTTATGCGCGGCGCGCAGGGCATTGGTACCCACGACCCGCAGATGGTCGGCCTCGATGCCATCGATGAAGGGTGCGAACTGGGCGAGACAGTTGAGGGCGCGCTCCATGGCTTCTTCGCTGAGCATGCCGTCTTCGTCCAGCCCTGCCGCCAGCTGGACCTTCTCACCCTGCTTGGCCACGACCTGCAATTGCCCCGCCTGATGGTTGGCCAGCAGCAGGTGGAAGCTGTTGGAACCCAGATCGATGGCGGCCAGCTTCAGCAGCGGGGCCTCGTTGCCGGCGCTGCCTTCATCAGAGGTGGCGGGTTGCGGGTGCTGGAAGGGTGCTGATTCACTCAAGGGCGGAGTCCTTTACGGCGGGTCATTCATGGCAGGCATCATGCACTGCCTCCTTCACGCCAACTCCTGCGACGGCTTCCTTGCGTGGCGACCATGGCGCAATGAAGTTGTCGTGAGCGTGGGTGGTCACCGGACGCGAGCCTGCTGCGGGAAGATGACGCTGGCAGCAGGTCGCGGCGGCGACTCTCGCAAGATTGCGGCGACTGGCCAGAGGTGTCAAACCGGTGGCACCCACGGAGCCATCACCACGAGGGGCTGGCGGCACATTCAGCGCATGGGGCATGCTATTCTAGCGGCGTGATATGACAGAACGACGAAGTCGCGGGTCATCATCACGCACAATGAGTCGCAAGCCATCACGCAGCAAAATCAGCAAGACCAACCGGGTCTGGGAGATAACGTCGCGATGAGCGAACGTGTGGTACCGATTGCAGAAAGGGACTTCGAATCCGTGGTGCTGGAAAGCGAGCATCCGGTGCTGGTAGATTTCTGGGCTTCCTGGTGCGGGCCGTGCAAGAGCGTGGCACCGACGCTGGAATCCCTGGCAGAGGAATACGAAGGGCAGCTCAAGATCGTCAAGGTCGATGTCGATGAAGCCCCTGAGCTCGCTGCCCGCTTCGGCGTGCGCGGTGTGCCGACATTGATGCTGTTTCTGGGCGGCAATGTCGAAGCCAGCAAGGTGGGCGCCATGCCGCGCGCGCAGCTGGCTGCCTTTCTGGATGCCAATCTGTGAATCGGGCCTTGCTGCCCTCGGGGGCCTTGAGGCGTCAGTGAAAGCGCTACGTCAGCGGCGGCTATCGCAGCGCTGGCTGGCCGCTAGCGAGCGCTTCAGGCAGCGCCGGGTGCGCCACCAGGCCGCCGGGGCTTGCGTTCAGGGGCCGGCTTGACTACCATCGAGGCGTTCGCCTGATTACACGCTCTCTGATTGCGTCATGTCGACCGTCCCACGGTCCCCCAGTTGTCAGCCAGCCCTCTGGTAATGCTGCCCGCGACTCGCCGGCCAGCCTCCAGGCGATTCATACCGCTAGATTTCATATCGAGAAGACTTTTCCGTCAGCAAGCATGATGCGCCGTGTCCCTTCGACCGGTCCGTCGTCGCTGGACATCCGTAGCTCGACACTCCGTCGCTGAATCCGTTGTTCGCCGTGGTGAGTGATCTTTCCTGAACTTTTGGCACCTGTCTTCATCCAGCTCAGGCGCTTGCCTCCGGGAATGCTGTCGAGTTCTGTCTGCACCCTTGCAGTGCCGGTCCTTGCCTTCTGCCCGTCTTCTCGATTCCCTTCTTATCTATCAGCTCCGCTGACCTGAGCCACGTTCAAACAAAGCCGATGAATCTTACCCAACTCAAGCAAAATACTGTCCCCGAACTGCTGGAACTTGCCCAGACGATGGGCATCGACAATCTGGCACGTTCGCGCAAGCAGGACATCATCTTCGCCATCCTCAAGAAGCACGCGAAAAGCGGTGAGGACATCTACGGCGACGGCGTTCTGGAAATCCTGCAGGACGGCTTCGGCTTCCTGCGCAGTGCAGACTCTTCCTACCTCGCGGGTCCTGATGACATCTACGTTTCACCGTCTCAGATCCGTCGCTTCAATCTGCGCAAGGGCGACACCATCTCCGGCAAGATTCGTCCGCCGAAGGAAGGGGAGCGTTACTTCGCGCTGCTCAAGGTCAATCAGATCAACTTTGACCGCCCCGAGAATGCCAAGCACAAGATCCTGTTCGAGAACCTGACGCCGCTGTTCCCGCAATCCCGTCTGCTGATGGAAATCGGCAACGGTTCCACCGAAGACATCACCTCACGCATCCTTGATCTGACCGCACCGATCGGCAAGGGTCAGCGTGGCCTGATCGTCTCGCCGCCCAAGGCGGGCAAGACGATGATGTTGCAGAACATCGCCGCCTCCATCACGCGCAACAACCCCGAATGTCACCTCATCGTGCTGCTGATCGATGAGCGTCCCGAGGAAGTCACCGAGATGTCGCGTACCGTACGCGGCGAAGTCGTGGCCTCCACCTTCGATGAGCCGCCGGCCCGTCACGTCCAGGTCGCCGAGATGGTGATCGAGAAGGCCAAGCGCCTAGTCGAGCACAAGAAGGATGTCGTCATCCTGCTCGATTCCATCACGCGTCTGGCACGTGCCTACAACACCGTGGTGCCGTCCTCCGGCAAGGTTCTGACCGGTGGTGTCGACGCCCACGCCCTCGAGAAGCCGAAGCGCTTCTTCGGTGCCGCGCGCAATATCGAAGAAGGCGGCAGTCTGACGATTCTCGCCACGGCGCTGGTCGATACCGGCTCCAAGATGGACGAAGTCATCTTCGAGGAATTCAAGGGCACCGGTAACATGGAAGCTCACCTCGACCGCAAGCTGGCCGAGCGACGCGTCTTCCCGGCCCTCAACATCCGTCGCTCCGGCACGCGTCGTGAAGACCTGATCGCGTCCGAGGATGAAATGCAGCGCATGTGGATCCTGCGCAAGCTGCTCAACCCGATGGAAGATGTGGCTGCCACCGAGTTCCTGATCGATCGCCTGAAAGATACCAAGACCAACCTCGAGTTCTTCGAGGCCATGAAGCGCCGCTGATCGAGGCCGGCCCTGCCGCGATGGCGGGCCATGTCCACGACGTGCGCTGCCTGAGACGCCCACTTCCCGCCCGGGAAGTGGGCGTCTTGCGTTGTTGGTCTGCCGAGTGCCGGCTGGCAATGGTATGCTCGGGGCTTGATCAAGCCGAGCGGAAACTCCCATGCAGTATCGAGACTTACGCGATTTCATCGCGGCGTTGGAAGAGAAGGGCGAACTCAAGCGCATTCGTGCCGAGGTGGACCCCTATCTGGAGATGACCGAGATCTGCGATCGCACCCTGAAGGCAGGGGGGCCGGCGTTGCTGTTCGAGAACGTCAAGGGCCACAGCATGCCGGTGCTGGGCAATCTGTTCGGCACACCGCGGCGCGTGGCGCTGGGCATGGGCCAGGAGTCCGTCGAGGCGCTGCGTGAAGTCGGCGAGCTGCTGGCCTTTCTCAAGGAGCCGGAGCCGCCCAAGGGCTTCCGCGATGCCTGGGACAAGCTGCCGATCTTCAAGCAGGTGATGAGCATGGGGCCGAAGAAGGTCAAGCGTGCGCCCTGTCAGGAGATCGTGCTGGAAGGGGAGGATGTCGATCTCGACATGATTCCGATCCAGCACTGCTGGCCCGGGGATGCCGCGCCGCTGGTGACCTGGCCGCTGGTGATCACCCGCGGTCCGCACAAGGAGCGCCAGAACCTCGGCATCTATCGTCAGCAGAAGCTCGGCAAGAATCGCCTCATCATGCGCTGGCTGGCACATCGTGGCGGTGCACTGGACTTCCGCGAGTGGCAGAAGGCCCATCCGGGCGAACCCTTCCCCGTCGCGGTGGCGCTGGGTGCCGATCCGGCCACCATTCTCGGCGCTGTCACGCCGGTACCGGATTCACTCTCCGAGTATGCCTTTGCCGGTCTGCTGCGCGGCTCGCGCACCGAGCTGGTCAAATGTGGCCTGTCGGATCTCGAGGTCCCGGCCAGCGCCGAGATCATCCTGGAAGGCTATCTGTATCCGGATGACGTGGCACCGGAAGGCCCCTACGGCGATCACACCGGCTATTACAACGAGGTGGAGACCTTCCCTGTCTTCACCATCGAGCGCATCACCCATCGGCGCGACCCGATCTATCACTCCACCTATACCGGGCGTCCGCCGGATGAGCCGGCGATTCTCGGCCTGGCGCTCAATGAAGTCTTCGTACCGATTCTGCGCAAGCAGTTCCCGGAAATCGTCGACTTCTATCTGCCGCCGGAAGGCTGCTCCTACCGCATGGCGGTGGTGACGATGAAGAAGCAGTACCCCGGCCACGCCAAGCGCGTGATGATGGGAGTCTGGAGCTTCCTGCGTCAGTTCATGTACACCAAGTTCGTGATCGTGCTGGATGATGATGTCGATGCCCGCAAGTGGGAAGATGTCATCTGGGCCATCACCACGCGCATGGACCCGAGCCGTGATACCGTTCTGGTCGACAATACGCCGATCGATTATCTGGACTTCGCCTCGCCAACGGCGGGGCTTGGCTCCAAGATGGGCATGGACGCGACCAACAAGTGGCCCGGCGAGACGGACCGCGAGTGGGGCGAGCCTATCGTGATGAGCGAAGAGATCACATCCCGTGTCGATGAACGCTGGGACAGTCTGGGCATTCTGGACTGATTCCGCGACAGACCATCAACACCCATGCATTTACCCTGTCGTCGCGCGGCGCGCTGGCGGCAGGCATCAGACAACAAGAGGATACGATGACGGCGCGGACCCTGACCTGTCATGTCGAGAGTGTGGAAGATCTGACCCCGGACGTGTTTCGTGTGCGCTTCGCCGCACGTCCCGAGGCCCTGGCGCACGCGCCGGGCCAGTATCTCGAGATGAAGCTCGATGACACCACCTGGGTACCGTTCTCCATCGCCAATGCCGCCAGTGATGATGGCGTGCTGGAGCTGCATATCCAGCATTGGCCGGAACGCAGTAATTCCGCGCGTCTGCGCAGCCTGCTGGTCGCGGCCAATCAACTTGAGCTACGCTTGCCCAGTGGTGAGTGCGTGCTGGACCTCGACGACCCCAGCCCCATCGTGCTGATCTGTGCCGGCACCGGGTTTTCGCAGATGCACGCCATGCTGCAGGCGGCGTTTGCGCGTGGCCTGACCCAGCCCATCGAGCTGTGGTGGGCCGCGCGTGAGCGTCGCGATCTGTATCTGGAGAGTGCGGCACTCAACTGGGCTGCCAGCCAGCCGAATTTCCGTTATGTGCCGGTGCTGGAGGAGGCACCGACACACGGTGACGCCCATCATCGCGCGCTGGAAGCGGCCGGGGTCGAGGCGAGCTTCAAGGGCCATATCGGTCGTATCGACCAGGCGCTGCGTGAGCACGCCGACAGCATGGCAGGCAAGCGTGTCTATCTGTCTGGGTCGCCGGGCATGGTCTATGCCTGCGTCGACGCACTGACGCCCCTGGGAGTCGAGGCCAGCGCGCTGAGCTCCGATGTCTTCAGCTATGCGCCACGCGAGCCGCTGCTGGACCCGGCTCTGATGCCTGCCTGAATGAGTTTCCGGTACGAGGAAAGCGTGACATGAGTCAGTCCCCGATCCTGATCACCGGTGGTGCCCAGCGGCTGGGGCGTTACTGTGCCGAGCGACTGATCGATGATGGGCACCCCGTCATCGTCAGCTATCGACGCGAACGCGAAGAGCTCGATGCTCTGCGTGCGCTGGGTATCCGCACCGTTCAGGCGGATTTCTCCAGCGAGGCGGGCATCCGAACTTTCATCGCCGCGATTCGCGAGCTGACGCCGACGCTGCGGGCCATCGTGCACAATGCCAGCGACTGGGCACCGGATGGTGACGGCGAGGGGCAGGATGAGGTATTCGAGCATCTGTTCCGTGTCCATATGCAGGCGCCTTATCTGATCAACCTGGGATTGCGCGACCTGCTGGAAGCCGGGGTCGAGACGCAGGCGGATATCGTCCACATGAGTGACTTCGTGGTCCAGAAGGGCTCGCGCAAGCATGCGGCCTACGCGGCCAGCAAGGCCGGGCTCGAGAACCTGACCTTGTCGTTCGCGTCGATGTTCGCGCCGCGCATCCAGGTCAATACCATCGCGCCGGCGCTGATCATGCTGCGCCCAGGCGATGATGATGACTATGCCGAGCGTGCGCGCGCCAAGTCGTTGATGCAGCAGGTGCCCGGGCCAGGCGTCATCTGGCAGGCACTGCGCTATCTGCTGGATAGTCCCTATGTCACGGGCACGACCCTGCCGGTGGATGGGGGGCGCCACCTGCGCTGATAGCGTGTGTCAGTGGTCTTTCGGTTATCGCTTTTGATTTTCGAGGCGTGACATTCGAGACCTGAGCACCGCACAAAAAAGCCCCCGCTTCTTAGCGGGGGCTTTTTTCGTTGTTGCGACCGTTGTTATGACATCCTGCACTGGCGAAGCGCTTACAGGATGTGGCGGCCCTCGACCGGCGTCAGCTGACCCTTCTTGAGGGTCGGGCCCATCTGGTTGCCGGAGGGCGCGCCCTGCGGGCTTTCCAGCGTGATCACCAGATCGCTGTCGGGGAAGGCGGCCAGATACTCCTTGGGCACCTCGACCTTCATGGTGCCGGAGTGCGGCAGGATGCCCAGTGACATCGGTTCCTTGCCATCCTTGGCCATCAGCCACAGCTCGCAGACCTTGCCGGGGGCCGGCGCTTCGGGCCTGACGGCCTGTACCATCATCTCGCCCGAGTGGGAGGCGTTGACGATCCAGCCGGGGCTGCTGTCAGGGTTGTTGACCACGAACACGTAGTCGCTCTCCATGCCTGCGTTGTGCCCCAGGCTGAAGGTCAGGGTGACTGCCAGCGCCAGGCTGAACGCCGTGGCGGTCATGCCCTGCCACAGGCCCAGGCGACGCCACCAGGGCTGACGGGCGGTCCCCGTCGCCTCGGCGATGCCTTGCCAGACATGGGCCGGTGGCGTGACGGGGGGAAGCTGTTCATTGAACACGTTGAGATGCTCGCGCCAGCGCTCCACATCACGTTGCAGGTCGTGGCTGACGGCCAGCAGTGACTCGAATGCCGCGCGCTCGTCGCGTGTCAATGTGCCGAGCGCATACTCGCCCGCTGCGGCTTCGCGCAGTTCCGGGTCGCTCAGATCAAATGACTCATGCATGTCTTCAACCTCTCGAGTCCACGACGGACCCAGCTCTTGACGGTGCCCAAGGGCTGGTCCAGTTGATTGGCCAGATCCTGGTGGGTGAGGCCTTCGAAGTAGGCCAGTTCCAGGGCGCGGCGTTGATCGTCATTCAGCTCGGCCAGGCACTGGTGGAGTTCACCACTGTGCTGGGCCAGGTCGACATCTGCCTCGATATCACTCCGCCCCGGCATGGCGGCGATCAATTCATCGCTGTCATGCTCGCTGGGTCGCTGTCGACGTATCCAGTCGATGGCGATGTTGCGGGTCATGGTGCCGAGCCAGGTCATCGGGCGGGCGCGGCCGGCGTCGTACTGGCTGGCGGCGGCCCATACCCGGATGTAGACCTGCTGAAGACAATCCTGCGCGGATGCCTCATGTCTCAAGATACGCAGCAACTGAGCGTATAGATGCGCACTGGTCGCTCGATAGAGCTGATCCAGTGCCTTGGCATCCTGCCGGGCGCATCCCGACAGATACTCAATCAGTGCATCATTTCGGGAATCCTGCATGCATGCATTCCAAGCTGTGGGCGCGGTGTCAGGCACCGCTGGACGAATGCGTGTTGCCGATCATGTTGCTCGACAACCAAAGATTATACTGATGCCACTTCAGGCTGATAGCCCTTCTTTATGCGTGCGGGCAACGGTTTGTTGCCGGTTCACGCTTGCGCAGGACGATCTGGAGTGCAAGGATAGGCCTAACACCTTTTTCATCGTCACCACTGGATATCGGCCCGCCCCATGAATCAGACCACCAGCCACCGCCCGTTCACTGTCGCTGCCTGCCCTTCGGGCCAGGTCGTGACGGCGGCGTGTGCGGCCGGCTATTGGTATTGGTTTACACAGGGGCGCGCCTGAGGTTACGGCGCGCCTGTCTCGCACGGGCTGCCACCACCTTGAAGAACCCCCGGTCGCAGCCACGGCCGGGGGTTCTTGCGTTTCGGGCCTTGCGAAATCCATGACGAGAGGCATGTCACCCTAACGTGCCGACAATGATTGCAGCATGAATGACGAGAGGAATGACCATGCGCACCACTATCCTGACTACCCGCTTTTCTCTTGCCTCCGCTCGGGTCGTGCATGGTTATTGGCGCTGGCGATTTAGCGGCGTCCTGCCTCTTTCCGCTGTCACCGCGGGGCAGGGCGAGCAACACCGGGGTGACGATTCGCGAAGTCCCTGTCTGTCAGAATGAATATTGCGTGATGGAGCCGAGGCTTCATCACAGGAGAGAAGACCATGAACGCCAGCCTTGAACGCGTGTTGACCGCCAACCCGCACACTGCCGACGCCACTGTTGACCCCTTGACTGCCGAGAACGCCACCGTGACCCGCTCTGATGCCGCCCAGACACTGACCACACCCGGACGCATCAGTCGTGAAGCCCTGCCCAGCGCCAGCGAATTGCGCGAGCAGCTGCCGGTGGACGCCGCCCTGGCCGGCCAGATTCGCCAGCATCGCGATGAGATCAACGCCATTCTCGCCGGCGACGATGATCGTCTGCTGGTGGTGGTCGGGCCGTGCTCCATCCATGACATAAAGGCCGCGCGTGAGTACGCCCAGCGCCTGGCGGTGATCGAGCCGCAGGTACGTGATCGTCTCAAGCTGGTGATGCGTGTCTATGTCGAGAAGCCGCGCACCACGGTGGGCTGGAAGGGGCTGGCCTATGACCCGCATCTGGATGGCAGCGATGACATGGCCACCGGCCTGCGTCAGGCACGCGAGCTGATGCGCGAGATCAACCAGCTGGGCCTGCCGGTGGCCACCGAGCTGCTGCAGCCGCTGACTGCCGCCTACCTGGAAGACCTGCTCGGCTGGGCGGCCATCGGCGCCCGCACCACTGAGTCGCAGATCCATCGCGAGATGGCCTCCGGCCTCGGCTGTGCGGTGGGCTTCAAGAACGGCACTGACGGAGGCGTCGAGGTCGCCGTGCAGGCCATCGGGGCGGCGGCGCATGGGCATCGCCACTTCGGCATGGACGACAGCGGACGTCCGGCGCTGATCGAGACCGCGGGCAACCCGCATACCCATGTGGTGCTGCGCGGCGGCCATGGCCAGCCCAACCATGACGCCGCCTCGGTGGCCGCCTGCCGGCGTGAGCTGGAAGGCGCTGGCCTGACGCCGCGCCTGATGGTCGATTGCAGCCACGCCAATTCGCGCAAGGACCATCGCCGCCAGAGCGAAGTGATGCTGGATGTGCTCTCCCAGCGCCTGGCGGGGGATGACGCCCTGATCGGCGTGATGCTCGAGAGCCACCTCAATGAAGGCAAGCAGGCCTTGCCGGCGGCAGAGAAGCTCTCCCAGCTGCGTCATGGCGTGTCAGTCACTGATGCATGTCTGGGCTGGGAGACCACCGAGCATCTGCTGAGCCTGGCCGCCGAGCGTCTGCGTCAAGTCTGACATCAGGTGTCAGCCACTCGTCACGGCCGAAGATGACTCAGCGCTTGCACGCTATTTGCTGAATTCACCGAATGTCCCTGAGGTCCCCAGCGCCCAACGGTCGAAAGGCCGTTGGGCGCTGTCGTCTCTTGCCTTTGTTGCTCGTTCGTCACGGAATTGTCATCGGGCTCGCGTATCACTCTTGTTGCCTTTGGCAAGCCCGCATGCGGCATGCCTGAACAGAACAACCCGATACCTGACTACGGGGAAGCGACATGAGCAAGGAAATCGAAGACCATCGCCTGCTGAATCCCAGCAGCAACGAGACATTCTCATCCGTCATCGAGCGACACATCTCGCGTCGTCGTGTCCTGCAGGGTGGCCTGGGCATGGCGGCTGCCAGCATGCTGGGTGGTTTCGGTCTTGCGGGGCTGAGCACCACGGCCAACGCCGCCAGCGATGCTGCGGGCAAGAAGACGGCCCTGGCGCTGGCCTTCGAATCGATCAAGGGTTCACGCACGGATGCGGTGGTGGTTCCCAAGGGGTATACCGCACAGGTACTGGCGCCGTGGGGCACGCCGCTCAATGCCAAGGCACCCAAGTGGAGCAAGGACCTGGCGATGACGCCGGAGATCCAGCTCAACACCGTCGGCATGCATCACGATGGCATGCACAACTTCGCCTTGAGTGACGACACGGCCTCCAGCAACTTCCTGCTGGTCATGAACAACGAATACATCGATCAGGACGCTCTGTGGGCCCCCAAGGGCGGCGCGACCAATGCGGATTCCGGCAAGCGTCCGGCCGATGAAGTGCGCACCGAGATCAATGCCCACGGCGTGAGCATCGTCGAGGTCAAGAAGGGCAGCAACGGCAAGTGGGACGTGGTGGGCGACTCGCGCTACAACCGCCGCTACACCAGCGCCAGCGAGATGACGCTGAGCGGGCCGGTGGCGGGCAGCGATTACGTCAAGACGGCCTTCTCACCGGATGGCATGCGCACCCGTGGTACCAACAACAACTGCGCCAACGGCTACACCCCGTGGGGCACCTACCTGACCTGTGAAGAGAACTGGCCGGGTTACTTCGTCAAGCGCAGCGATCGCCATACCGATGACGATCGTCTCGGTATCGAGACCGAGCGCGGCCGTTATGGCTGGGAAACCGCTGCGGGGGACGCCAGTGAGGTCGATGGCGAATTCGCGCGCTTCGACAACACGCCGACGGCAGACAGCGCCGACAAGGATTATCGCAACGAGCCGCGGACCTTCGGCTATATCGTCGAGATCGACCCCTATACCGGCGAGCAGGCCGTCAAGCGCACCGCGCTGGGCCGCTTCCGTCACGAAGGTTGCTGGCCGGGCAAGCTGGTCGAGGGCGAGCCGGTGGTCTTCTACTCCGGTCACGATTCGCGTAACGAGTACATCTACAAGTTCGTGTCAGATGCCAAGTGGGACGCCGCGGATGCCCGTGGCGCCGGTGACGTCAAGGACCGTCTGGCGATCGGCGACAAGTACCTGGACAAGGGCACGCTGTACGTTGCCCAGTTTTCCGCCGATGGCACCGGCAAGTGGCTGAAGCTGACGCCGGACGCCGTGACCAAGGATGGCCGCACCCTGGCCAAGGCACTGGGGCTGGCAGCCGATGACCTGGCCGGCATCATCATCCACACCACGGATGCGGCAGACCTGATGGGCGCGACTCCGATGGACCGCCCGGAGTGGGGCGCGGTGGACCCGGCATCCGGTGAGGTCTACATGACGCTGACCAACAACTCCAAGCGCACCGAAGACGGCACCGCAGCAGCCTTCACTAACGATGGCACCGCCATCGAGGAGCCGGGTGTCGGCTACGCGACGGCACCGACCAACGCGGCCAATCCGCGGGGCGACAACGAGGCGGGGCAGATCATCCGCTGGCGTGAGGGCGGTGACAATGTCGCCTTCGATTGGGAGATCTTCGTGTTCGGCGCAGCGGCCAGCGATGCCGACAACCTGTCGGGTCTGACCGCAGACAACGAGTTCGCCAGCCCGGATGGTCTCTACTTCGATGCCCGTGACGATGAGCAGGGCATCCTGTGGATCCAGACCGACAACGGCTACGAAGGCATCACTGAGGTCACCAATGACCAGCTGCTGGCGGTCGTGCCGGCCGGTCTCGAGCAGGCCGAGGGAGATGCGGCCGTGATCGGTGCCGACAACCAGGCGCAGCTCAAGCGCTTCGCGGTGGGCCCGAACGGCTGTGAAGTCACCGGGATCTTCACCACCCCGGACAAGACCGCGATGTTCATCAACATCCAGCACCCGGCCAACTGGCCGCAGAGCGATGACGCCACCGCCGAGACCGACGGCAGTGTGCGTGCCCGCGCCGCGACCGTGGTCATCCAGCGCGAAGATGGCGGCAAGATCGGCGTCTGATGCAAGTACCTGATCCGATGTAAAGCGAAGCCCCCGTATCGATGATACGGGGGCTTTTTCGTGTGCCCGGATCTAGCGCCTTTTCGCCTGAGAACGCGCGTCGGTCAAACAAAGGAAAGGGCCAACGACAACGGCCCCCACGCAAGCGTGAGGGCCGAGAGTTCATGAGCTTTGTTCTGTCCTGACCTCGTCGAGCGCGATCAGGCCTTGGCAGCGTAGGCGAACAGCAGGGTTTCCTGCACGCTGATCGGTTCCGCGTCGCCGGCATCCAGCTGGGTGTAGTGGCCATCGCTTTCCAGACGCCAGCTCTGGCAGTTGTCGACCAGATAGGTGTCCAGGTCCTTGCGGATACGCTGAGCCAGCTTCTTGTCGAGCAGCGGGAAGCAGGTCTCGACGCGGTGGAACATGTTGCGCTCCATGTAATCCGCGCTGGAGCACCAGGTTTCCGGCTGACCGGCATTGTGGAAGTGGAAGGTGCGCGTGTGCTCGAGGAAGCGACCGATCACCGAGCGTACGCGGATATTGTCGGAAATCCCCGGCACGCCCGGGCGCAGACAGCAGACGCCGCGGATGATCAGGTCACACTGCACGCCAGCCCGCGAGGCGCGGTAGAGGGCACGAATCAGCTTGGGCTCGGTCAGTGAGTTGCATTTGATGATGATGTGGGCGCGCTTGCCTTTCTCGGCGTTGCGCGCTTCACGGTCGATCATCTCCACCATGCGCTCATGCAGCGTGAAGGGCGCGTGCAGCAGCTTCTCGATATTGCGCTGCTTGCCCATGCCGGTCAGTTGCTGGAAGACCTTGTGGACGTCCTCGCACAGCGTCTCGTTGGCGGTCAGCAGGCTGTAATCGGTATACAGACGCGCCGTCTTGGCATGGTAGTTACCGGTGCCCAGGTGCGCGTAGTGACGCAGCTCGCCGTGTTCACGTCGCACGATATGCAGCATCTTGGCGTGGGTCTTGTAGGCCATCACGCCGTAGATGACGATGGCGCCGGCTTCCTGCAGGCGTGAGGCCAGCTGCAGGTTGTCGGCCTCATCGAAGCGCGCCCGCAGCTCGATCACCACGGTGATCTCCTTGCCCTGACGTGCGGCTTCCACCAGCGAGGAGACGATGTTGGAGTCGGCGCCGGTGCGATAGAGGGTCTGCTTGATGGCCAGCACGTGCGGGTCACGTGCCGCCTCGGCGAGCAGGTTCTCGACCGGGGAGAAGGACTGGAAGGGGTGATGCAGCAGGATGTCTTCGCGACGGATCGCATCGAACAGGCTGTTGTCGCCCTTGAGCGCCTTCGGAATACCCGGGGTGAACGGGGCGTAGAGCAGGTCCTCGCGGCCGACGTCGCCGATGACTTCCATCAGACGGTTGAGGTTGACCGGGCCCTTGACCTGATAGAGGTCGCGCGTTTCCAGATCGAACTGCTGGAGCAGGAAGGTGTAGAGCGCTTCCGGGCAGTTGTCGGCCACCTCGAGACGCACCCCATCGCCGTAGCGGCGCGCCAGCAGCTCGCCACGCAGCGCGGAGGCCAGGTCGGAGACATCCTCGGCATCCACCGAGAGATCGGCGTTGCGGGTCAGGCGGAACTGATAGCAGCCCTTGATCTTCATGCCCGGGAACAGCTCCTGGGCGTGAGCGTGGATCATCGAGGACAGGAAGACGTATTCGGTATACCCCGGCTCGACGAGGCCATCCGGGATACGGATCAGGCGCGGCAGCGAGCGCGGGGCCGGCAGGATGGCCAGGCCACCTTCACGGCCGAAGGCATCCTTGCCTTCCAGCTCGACGATGAAGTTGAGGCTTTTGTTGACCAGGCGCGGGAACGGGTGCGACGGGTCGAGACCGATCGGGCTGATGACCGGCTGGATCTCTTCCTCGAAGTAGTCGCGTACCCAGGCCTTCTGGGCATCGTTCCATTGATTGCGGCGACGGAAGCGGATGTGCTGCTCTTCCAGCGCGGGGATCAGGTCCTCGTTGAGCATGCGGTACTGGCGTTCGACCTGCTCATGCGTGATGCGGGACACTTCATCCAGTACCTTGCTCGGCAGCATGCCGTCACAGCCGGGATCGGTGCGATCGAAGGCGATCTGATGCTTGAGACCTGCCACGCGAATCTCGAAGAACTCGTCCATGTTGGACGTGAAGATCAGCAGGAACATCAAGCGGTTGAGCAGCGGATGCGAGGTATCCCTGGCCTGCTCGAGTACGCGGATGTTGAACTGCAGGTTGGACAGCTCGCGATTGAAGTACAGCGCCGGATCGCTGAGATCAGCTTCGGGGGAGGGGGTGGCCTTGGCATGGATACCGGTACGCGTCCGGTTGACGCGCAGGGGCAGGGGTTCCTGAGCCGGCGGCTCATCCGCCGCCAGCTCGATCTCGCCTTCCCGTGGGGTGGATGCTGCCTTGGGGGCAGCATCCTTGTCGCGACTGTCAGCGACTTTCGGCAGGGTCGCCGTGTCGTTGTCGGTGTCTTGCTTGGGCGTCTGTTCCATCATCAACTCCATGATCCCGGTCAGCCGCATCCGCAATGGCCGGGGTTGTCAAAGGCGGTTTTTCTGCGCCAGCAACTCGGCCGCCTGGCGAGCAAAATAGGTGAGGATGCCGTCGGCACCCGCACGCTTGAAGCACATCAGCGACTCGAGAATGACCTTGTCGGCATCCAGCCAACCGTTCTGGAAGGCCGCCATGTGCATGGCATATTCGCCACTGACCTGGTAGGCGAAGGTCGGCACTTCCAGTTCGCGCTTCACACGCGTTACCACATCAAGATAGGGCATGCCCGGCTTGACCATCACCATGTCAGCGCCCTCGGCGATGTCCATCGCCACCTCATGCAGGGCTTCGTCGCTGTTGGCGGGGTCCATCTGGTAGGTCTGCTTGTCGGCCTTGCCCAGATTGCCGCTCGAACCGACCGCGTCACGGAACGGGCCGTAGTAGTTGGAGGCGTATTTGGCCGAGTAGGCCATGATGCGCGTGTTGATCAGGCCTTCCTGCTCCAGCATGGCGCGGATGGAGCCGATGCGGCCATCCATCATGTCGGAGGGCGCGATGACATCGGCACCGGCTTCCGCGTGTGACAGCGCCTGCTTGATCAAGGTCTCGACGGTGCGGTCGTTGAGCACGTAGCCGTCTTCGTCGAGGATGCCGTCCTGACCGTGAACGGTGTAGGGGTCGAGCGCGACATCCGTGATGACGCCCAGCTCCGGCAGCGCTTCCTTCAAGGCGCGCACGCAACGCTGCACCAGGCCGTTGGCGTTGTAGGATTCTTCGGCATACAGCGTCTTGGCCTCGGCATCGACCACCGGGAAGAGCGCGATGGCCGGTACGCCCAGCGCGTGGACGGCGCGGCATTCTTCGACCATGAGGTCGATGGATAGGCGCTCGACGCCCGGCATGCTGGGCACGGCTTCACGACGCTGGGAGCCTTCGAGAACGAAGACCGGCAGGATCAGATCATCGGCCGTCAGCTGATTTTCACGCATCAGGCGGCGAGAGAAGTCGTCCTTGCGCATACGGCGCATACGAGTCGCAGGAAACTGGCGCGGGGTACGTTGGCTCAAGAAATGCTCTCCGGGTCGGGTGGTCCGCTCCCGTGATGGTCGCAGGCAGTCTAGGTCTATAATATTTCATTAATATTACAGTGATGCCAGCGGTCATGGGGCAAGGCCGGTCACGTGAGGTGCCAGCAGGGGCTGAACATGACGACAAGGTGTCTGTCGGGCGACGAGAAGGCCTGGCTTGCGGCCTGCAAGTGGGTGGCCCGTGGCGGAAGCCGTCGTCCCTGTGGCAGGGTCAATTGAGTATATCAGCGTTGACTTGTGGCCACAGGCGCAGGAGATGTGTCGCGGTGTCGCGCCTCATGCACGGCCCTGATGGGGCGGGTGTTGGGCCTGACAGACCCCTCCGGACAACTGCGGCAAGCCTCCGGCACCAGAGCCTTGATGACATGCGAGTGGACGAGGAGCAGCACTTGAGTTGTGCCAGGGCCGCCCATAGTCTTGAGAGGATGCGCAGTGACATGCCTCGCCTGCACGCCTGTCACTGTCTGCCGCGTGGCGGTCGCGCAGCTTCGGTGCCGCTGAAGCGTCTTGTGCTTGGCATGACGCCGGGCATGAAATGAGGCTCGGTATTCGAATCAGTCACGCGCTTGTATTAGTCTTTTCTGACCTGTCCGGCAATCGCCGCGCACAGCTCATCGTCAATGGAGTAACCCATGACTAAGCAGGTAGCCCTGATCCTATCCGGTTGCGGTGTCTTTGATGGCTCCGAGATCTACGAAACTACCCTGACGCTGCTGCGTCTCGATCAGCTGGGCATTGCCTATGAGTGCTTTGCACCGGATGTCGCGCAGCATCACGTGATCAATCACGGCACTGGCGACGAGATGGAGGAGACCCGCAACGTGCTGGTCGAGTCCGCGCGTCTGGCACGTGGCAAGGTGCGCCCGCTGGAAGAGCTGTCAGCGGACGACTTCGATGCACTGATCCTGCCCGGTGGCTTCGGCGCCGCCAAGAACCTCAGCAACTTTGCCGTCAAGGGCGAGGACCTCGAACTCGTCGACGGCCTGCAGGACGCGGTACAGCCCTTCCACGCGGCCGGCAAGCCGATCGGCGTGATGTGCATCGCACCGGTGATGGTGCCCAAGCTGTTGGGTGAGGGCATCTCGCTCACCATCGGCAACGACGCCAGTGTCTCCGGGGCGATCAGCGCTCAGGGCGGCCTGCACAAGAGCTGTGAGGTGACGGATATCGTGGTCGACGCCGCCAATCGTATCGTCACCACTCCCGCCTACATGCTGGCGGAGCGCATCTCCGAGGCGGCCGAAGGCATCTTCAAGCTGGTCGAGCGTATCGACAGCTGGATCGAGGAAGACCAGGCGCGTGCCGCCGAGCAGGACTGACCTCGACACGCCGGTGCGTCTGGCGTGATAGCGCGCGCCTGGTATGAGCAAGTTCCTCAGAAAGCCCTAGAAACAAAAAACCCTAGAAACAGAAAGCCCCGTCGGTTCACCGGCGGGGCTTTCTGTTTTGATGCTTTGATTCTGAGACTCTGTTTCTGGCGCCCTGTTTCTAATGCCCAACTGCTGGCAGCCACGTTCAGGGCGCTTCCTGCGATGCCTCATCGTCTGAGACCGCACGCCGACGCTTGAAGAGACGCGAGGCCAGAATACCGACCTCGAACAGCAACCACATCGGAATCGCCAGCAGTGACTGTGAGATCACGTCCGGCGGTGTCAGCAGCATGCCGACCACGAAGCAGGCGATCACGATGTAGGGACGCTTCTTGCTCAGGGCTTCCACGGACGTCGCGCCAGTCCAGATCAGCAGGAAGGTCGCGATGGGGATCTCGAAGGCGACCCCGAAGGCGAAGAACAGCTTGAGGACAAAATTCAGATACTGATTGATGTCCGTCATGATCGCCACGCTCTCGGGGCCCGTGGTAGTGAAGAACTGGAACAACAGTGGGAAGACGACATAGTAGGCGAAGGCCGCGCCGGCATAGAACAGCAGGATGCTGGAGGCCAGCAGTGGCAACGCCAACGCCTTCTCATTCTCGTAGAGGCCCGGCGCGATGAAGGCCCAGGCCTGATGGAGCACGGCGGGAATCGCCAGGAACAGCGCCACCACCAGGGTCAGCTTGAAGGGCGCCAGGAAGGGTGAGGCCACTTCGGTGGCGATCATCTGCGAACCCGGTGGCAGCAATGCCATCAGCGGTTCGGCGACATACAGGTAGATCTGGTTGGAAAAGCCGTATAGCGCGGCGAATACCACCAGCACCACCAGGGTGGCGCGCAGCAAGCGCGAGCGTAGCTCGATCAGGTGCTCGATGAGCGGCGCGTGAGCGGCGTCGCCCTGACCACCTGACGGTGAGGCATGTGGATCACTCATCAGGAACGTGGCTCTCGTGATTCACGGGTGTCGGAAGCAGTACTCGGCTCGGTGGCCGGCGCACCATTCTCGGCAGGACGGGGGCTTGTCTCAGCGCCGGAAGCGCCTGCATCGCGGGGCGTGCTGGACTCGGTGATGCCGCGCTCGACATCGCGTGCCTCGTTGCGCGCATGAGCGAGCGTCTCATCGAGCTGCTTCTTCTGCTCGTTGAGCGTCTGACGCAGTTCCTCGGCTTCCAGCTGGGCACTGATTTCCTGCTGAATGCCCGAGACACTGCGCTTGATGCGTCCCAGCCACAGACCCGCAGTGCGGGCGGCCCGGGGCAGACGCTCCGGGCCGAGCACGATCAGCGCCAGCAGCGCGATCAATGCCAGTTCAAAAAAGCCGATATCGAACATGCGGGTTACGAGCGCTTGTCAGCGGTATCGCGGCTCTCGGCCTCGACATCGATGGTGTCGCCGCGCTTTTCCTCATGCGCGACCTTCTGCTGGGCTGTCGGCTCGTCGCTCTTGTTCTCTTCTTCCTTCATCGCGCCCTTGAAGCCCTTCACGGCACCGCCGAGATCAGAGCCGACGTTGCGCAGCTTCTTGGTTCCGAAGATCAGGATGATGATGCCGAGCACGATGAGAAGCTGCCAGATACTGATGCCACCTAACATGGGGAATTCTCCATTTGGGCCGCTGACACCGGGTCATTGGGCCTTGAGACTTGCAGGGTGCTGGCACCTCTGCCGGAAAGCCGGCTTGCGCCGGAATAATATGGGTCCTTCACTGGCCGCGAGCGGCCTTTTCATCATGGCCGGATACACCGAAGCGGCGCGCCAGCTCATCCAGCACTTCCTGATGATCCAGCCCCAGATGCGACAGCATGACCAGTGAATGGAACCACAGGTCAGCGGTCTCACCGATCACTGCACGCTGCGAGTCCACGTCGTCGTGAGCGAAATCCTTGGCGGCCAGTACGGTTTCGGTCGCCTCTTCGCCAATCTTCTCCAGTACCTTGTTGAGGCCCTTGTGGTGCAGGCTCGCGACATAGGAGGAGGTCGGGTCAGCGTCGCGCCGTTCTGCCAGTACCACTGACAGACGGTTGAGAATATCACTCATGAATCATCATTCCTGAAAGCTTGGGTCTTGCGTTAAGTCATCGAGTTCTGCGCTGACGGCACATCTTGCAAGGCAAACGGCACGGCGTGGGCAGGCGACTCAGGATGCAAGTGTTATATGTCATTCATATTGCACTGCGTCCCATGGGGCGGCAAGTGTCGTTGCGCGCCGGGCCAGTCAGGCCATCATGTCTGCCTGCGGCTAGCGCCACAGCAATAACACGATTCCCAGGCCTGCGCCCACCAGTACCGTCACGGGCTGGGTCTCCGCCCAGGCCATCAGGGGCTGCCAGCCGAAGGCGATGGCGAGCAGTAGTCCGCCGGCACGCAGGCGCCAGCCGGTGCTGGAGGCGTGGTTGACGCGGTCCCGCAGGGTCGCCAGAGCTTCGGTCTGGCGCTGGCGGGCGCGATGCTCGTCCTCGATGCGCTGCATGGCCTGGAAGGCCATCGCCGGCAGCTGGGGCAGCTGATGTGACAGCTCCGGTGCCTGCTTGACCATCTCGGCCCAGAACGCCTTGGGGCCGGCGCGCTCCTTCATCCAGCGCTCCAGATAGGGGCGGGCGGTGGCCCACAGGTCGAGGTCCGGATACAGCTGGCGGCCGAGGCCCTCGATGTTGAGCAGTGTCTTCTGCAGCAACACCAGCTGTGGCTGGACTTCCATGTTGAAGCGGCGCGCGGTCTGGAACAGCCCCAGCAGGACCTGGCCGAAGCTGATGTCCTTGAGCGGCTTCTCGAGAATCGGCTCGCAGACGGCGCGGATGGCAGCGGCAAACTCGTTGGCGCGCGTGCCTTCGCCGACCCAGCCGGACTCGATGTGCAGCGCCGCGACCTCGTAGTAATCCTGGCGGAAGAAGGCCAACAGGTTGCGGGCCAGATAGTCCTGGTCCTCGCGGGTGAGGCTGCCGACGATGCCGCAGTCGATGGCGATGAACTGCGGGTCGTGCGGGTTCTCGCGCGAGACGAAGATGTTGCCGGGGTGCATGTCGGCGTGGAAGAAGTTGTCGCGGAATACCTGGGTGAAGAAGATTTCCACGCCGCGCTCGGCCAGCTTCTTGAGATCGGTGCCCTGCGCGGTCAGCTCCTCGATATCGGCCACCGGGATGCCGCGGATGCGTTCCTGCACCATCACGCGGCGGCCCGTCAGTGGCCAGTGGATGGCCGGGACGTAGAGCAGCGGCGAGTCGAGGAAGTTGCGCTTGAGCTGGGAGGTGTTGGCGGCCTCCTTGTGCATGTCGAGCTCGTCGAACAGCGTCGCTTCGTAGTCGGCGACGACTTCGACCGGGCGCAGGCGGCGGGCCTCCGGTGAGGCCTTCATCAACAGGCGCGCGAACATGTAGAGCAGGCCGATATCCTTGCGCATCACTTCCTCGATGCGCGGCCGTATGACCTTGACCACCACGTCCGAGCCATCGTGCAGGCGTGCGGCATGTACCTGAGCGATGGAGGCCGAGGCCAGGGGTTGGGCCTCGAATTCGGCGAAGGCTTCCTCGACCGACATCTCGAGTTCCTGCTCGACCAGCTCCCGCGCGACCTGGTTCTCGAACGGTGGCACCTGATCCTGCAGGCGCTTGAGTTCGTCGGCGATGTCCGGCGGCAGCAGGTCGCGGCGCGTCGAGAGCATCTGACCGAACTTGATGAAGATCGGGCCGAGGGCCTCGAGCGCGAGACGCAGACGCTCGCCGCGCGTGCGTCTTCCGATGGGGAACAGACGCAGCGGCGACAGCTTGAGCAGCGGGCGCAGCAGGGCCGGCACGCGCCCCGGCGGCACCAGGTCGTCGAGGCGGTAGCGGGCGATGACCCACAGGATACTCAGCAGGCGATAGAGTCTCACGACGGCTGGCACTCCCGCTCGGCAGGTTGATGAGAGGTGGCGGCCTCGAGATGACGGCGCAGCCGCGCCAGACGCGCTTCGGTGCGATCCAGACACTGGGTCAGCTCGGTCAGCTCGTCACGCGCGACGCGCATCTGCGCCTGACCGGGCAGCCAGCGCACTTCCTCGGTGAGGTATTCGCGCAGGTCCAGTTCCAGCTCGCGGCGACTGATCAGGCCGAAACGCCCGAGACTGCGCAAGCCGGTGGCCAGGCTATGGCCGGGGGCTTCGCCGAACCACTCACTGAGCGCGCCTTCCCAATCCAGGTCGAGGTCCATCACCAGGTCACGGGCGCTCTCCAGCAGATGGATGCGGCCACGCACCGCGAGGCGGCCCTCGAACATCAGGCGCTCGATGGATTCACCGGACAGCAGGGCGGCGGCGGTCTCCATGTCGAGCTCCACCACCACGTCGCCATCGCTCTCGTTGGCCTGGGGCAGGCGCAACAGGTGCAGGCCCTGCAGGTCGAAATGCACGAGCAGGTCGAAGGCGGGGCGTTCGACACGTACCAGCAGGCGTCGGCCTGCCAGTGCCTCAAGGCGCGACGTCGAGGCCGGGTCGCGAGCCAGCAGCTGATTCAGCGTCCGCTCAGCGGTCGCCAACAGCAGGGGGGTCAGCAATGCCATGACAGCCTCAGAGCTTGATACCGCGGTGCAACGCGACGATGCCGCCCGTCAGGTTGGTGTACTCGACACGCTCGAGACCGGCCTCTTCCATCATGCCGGCCAGGGTCTTCTGGTCGGGGTGCATGCGAATGGACTCGGCCAGGTAGCGGTAGGAGTCGGCGTCTCCGGCGACCATCTCGCCCATCTTCGGCAGCAGTCGGAAGCTGTACTGGTCGTAGGCGGTGGACAGCAGCGGGTTGACCGGCTTGGAGAATTCCAGCACCAGCAGGCGGCCACCCGGCTTGAGGATGCGCTGCATGGAGCGCAGGGCCTTGGCCTGATCGGTGACGTTGCGCAGCCCGAAGGCGATGGTGATGATGTCGAAGGTGTTGTCCGGGAAGGGCAGGGCTTCGGCATTGGCCTGTACGTATTCGACATTGCCACCGACGCCACGGTCGAGCAGCTTGTCGCGACCGACGTTGAGCATCGAGGCGTTGATGTCGGCCAGCACCACGCGGCCTTTCGGGCCGACCAGACGCGAGAACTTCAGCGTCAGGTCACCGGTGCCGCCGGCGATGTCCAGCACCGACTGGCCGGGACGGGCGCCGGCACGCTCCAGGGTGATGCGCTTCCACAGACGGTGGATGCCGAACGACATCAGGTCATTCATCACGTCGTACTTGGCGGCGACACTGTGGAAGACATCCGCGACGCGGCCTGCCTTCTCGTCCACGGCAACTTCCTGATAACCGAAGTGAGTCGTACGCTTGTCCATGACTTCCCCTGTTGTGACGCCGCCGTGGCGACGTCAGCACGATATGGTGAGCTTTCGCAGTGGCTCGATTGTAACCGCTGGCCAGCGGGCTGTCTTTTGGCAAGACGTCGACTCGGACATCTTGCCGCGCCAGTGACATCAGTGGCTTACAGCTGGTTGAGCGGAATGCCCAGTGGCTCGCGCGAGGCGCCGGCCTCTTCCAGCTGGCGCAGGTAGTAGGCCCACATGGCGTCGCGGCGATTGGCCAGTTCCCACAGGTATTCCCAGGTATACAGGCCGCTGTCATGGCCATCATCGAAGTGCAGCTTCAGCGCGTAGCGGCCGCTCTGGGTGATGTTGGCCAGCCCGACGTAGCGCATGCCGACCTGCAGGGTTTCCTGGCCGACGCCGTGGCCACGCACTTCCGCCGACGGCGACATCACGCGCAGGAATTCGGTGCTCAGGCGGAAGCTCTGGCCATCGGCGTAGCCCAGTTCCAGTTCGCGCTGTGACTTATGGTAGTGCACGCGCGTCGGTACCGGGGCCTCTTCGCCATCGCGGGCATGGCGCTCGTTGAGGCGGTAGTCGCGTTGCTGGCCGCTGGTATCAGCGTCGTGGGACGCGGCGGCGTTCCTGGGGGTGTCGTGGCTCATCGGGGCATCCTCGGGCTTGCATGCCGCGCGGCGGCGTGTAGGCGCAGGGCGGCATGGCGAAGGCAGATAGGCGTCGAGCGCGGCGCTTGGCCGGTCGATGTGTCTTGTGCGCATGATGCACTGACGCCCGATCCGGGCCAAGCCGGATCGGGCGTCAGAAGTCCCCTCAGGAACGGGACTGGCTTCCATGAAGGGCTGTCGGGCGCGTGAGCGTGTCGTCAGAGGATGTAGCGCGACAGGTCTTCATCACGGGCCAGATCACCCAGACGGGCATCGACGTAGGCTGCATCGACCTGGAGTTCGCCGGGCTGATCGCCACCCTCGTAGGAGATCTCTTCCAGCAGACGTTCCATCACGGTGTGCAGACGGCGGGCGCCGATGTTCTCGGTGCCTTCGTTGACCTGATAGGCGATCTGGGCGATGCGCTCGATGGCGTCATCCGCGAAGCTCAGCTCGACGCCTTCGGTCGCCAGCAATGCCTTGTACTGACGGATCAGGGCGGCGGACGGCTCGGTCAGGATGCGCTTGAAGTCTTCCGGCGTCAGGGCGTTGAGCTCGACACGGATCGGCAGACGGCCCTGCAGCTCCGGAATCATGTCTGACGGCTTGGACAGGTGGAAGGCACCGGAGGCGATGAACAGGATGTGGTCGGTCTTGACCATGCCGTGCTTGGTGGACACGGTGGAGCCTTCGATCAGCGGCAGCAGATCGCGCTGCACGCCTTCACGGGACACATCGCCGCCACTGCCGGATTCGCCACGCTTGGCGACCTTGTCGATCTCGTCGAGGAAGACGATGCCGTTCTGTTCGACGGCCTCGATGGCACGGCTCTTGAGGTCTTCATCGCTGACCATTCTGGCCGCTTCTTCCTCGTGAACCAGCTTGAGCGCTTCCTTGACGGTGATGCGACGGCTCTCTTTCTGCTGCTTGCCCATGTTGGAGAACATGGACTGCAGCTGGCTGGTCATCTCTTCCATCCCCGGCGGGGTGGCGAAATCGAGACTCTGGCTGGCCGGGCTCAGCTCGATGTCGATTTCCTTGTCATCCAGCTGACCTTCGCGCAGCTTCTTGCGGAACATCTGGCGCGTGCTGCTGTTGTTGGCGGCAGCGTCGTACTCTTCGCCACGCACACGCGGCAGCAGGGCGTCGAGGATGCGCTCTTCGGCGGCATCTTCGGCCTTGTCGCGCACTTCCTTCATGGCGTCTTCGCGCACCAGCTTCATCGCGACCTCGACCAGGTCGCGGATGATGGATTCCACGTCACGGCCGACATAGCCGACCTCGGTGAACTTGGTTGCCTCGATCTTGAGGAAGGGCGCGCCGGCCAGCTTGGCCAGACGACGGGCGATCTCGGTCTTGCCGACACCGGTCGGGCCGATCATCAGGATGTTCTTCGGCGTGACTTCCGGGCGCAGATCGTCATCGAGCTGCATGCGGCGCCAGCGGTTGCGCATGGCAACCGCCACGGCGCGCTTGGCTTCCGGCTGGCCGACGATGTGCTGGTCGAGGGCGTTGACGATTTCCTTCGGGGTCATCTGGGACATCTCAGGACAGCTCCTCGATGATGGCATTGTGGTTGGTGAAGACGCAGATGTCGGCCGCGATGGAGATGGACTTCTCGGTGATCTCGCGGGCGGAAAGCTCGGTATTCTCGATCAGGGCACGCGCGGCGGCCTCGGCGTAGTTGCCGCCGGAGCCGATGGCCAGCACGCCGTGCTCGGGCTCGACCACGTCACCATTGCCGGTGATGATCAGGGAGGCATGCTTGTCGGCGACCACCAGCATGGCCTCAAGTTTGCGCAGAGCGCGGTCTGAGCGCCACTCCTTGGCAAGCTCCACGGCGGACTTCACCAGCTGGCCCTGATACTTCTCGAGCTGCGCTTCGAAGCGTTCGAACAGCGTGAAGGCATCGGCGGTACCACCGGCGAAGCCGGCCAGTACCTGATTGCGATACAGACGACGCACCTTGGCGGCGTTGCCTTTCATGACAGTGTTGCCAAGGGATACCTGGCCGTCACCAGCCAGGGCGACCTGGCCGTTGCGACGCACGGAGACGATCGTGGTCATGGATAACTCCTGAGAGAGCATGCCGGCGATTGGAATAAGGTGAACGGGGCCGGGCATGGCATTTCTGGGCAGACGAGGCCGTGGCCTCGTCGCGTAAAACGGGTGGTGATCGTCAGTCTGGCGCTTGCCACTGCTTGCCGCGATCCTGCACCGCCTGATGGGCGGCACGCGGGCCTGATGTCTCACCGGAATGCTGTAGATGGGGGCGCCGATACGGGTTTCAAGTCATCGGCGACTCAGCGTTGATTGCGATCGGCCCTGGTCTGCGCCCTCATGCAACGGGCCCGCTCAAAAATGAGCGGGCCCGTCTGTCGCAAGGCTCACGCCTGGCTTACTGCAGCTTGATCAACAGGGGCTCGATGCCCTGGGTGTTCATCAGGTCCTGGGCGCGATTGAGCTCGCGGGTGTCCTTGTAGGGGCCGACCTGCACCCGGTGCCAAACAGTGCCGCCGGAGGCATTGACGTCACTGACCTTGGCCAGCAGACCAAGGTCCTTGAGCTTGCCGGCCAGCTTCTTGGCATCGCTCATCTCGCGGAAGGACGCGGCCTGCAACATGTAGTTGGTCAGCGAGGCCTCGGACTTCTTGGTGCTCTCGGCGCTGCCCGGTCGCGGCGTGGACTTGTACTCATCCACCTTGGGCGCGATCACCTCGGTTTCCGGCAGCAGGGTGTAGAACTCGAAGGTCGGCATGTTGCCGGCGGACTCTTCGGCGGCTTCCTTCTGCTGCTGGTTGCTCTGTCTGGCGGTCTGCTGCCCGCTCTGCTGTCCGTTCTGCTGAGTGTTGGCCTTGGGCACGATGGCCGCGACCGGCAGACGCGGAGCCTGTTTCTCGAAGTATTGCGCGAGAGCGAAGCCGGCGATCAGACCGATGATGCCCCACAGCCAGCCGGGCAGACCACGACTCTGGCTGGCGGCGGGCTGACGACGGGGGCTCGCCCCCTGGCGGGAGGCGGGCTTCTTGCTGGCGGAGCGGCGAGCGGCCATGGCTTACATCTCCTCGGGCGCGCTGACACCCAGCAGGGCCAGACCGTTGCGGATGACCTGAGCGGTCGCCAGGCCGAGAGCCAGGCGCGCATTGCGGGTCGCATCGTCCTCGACCATCACCTTCACCGCGTTGTAGCAGGTGTGGAAGTCGGAGGAGAGGTCCTGCAGGTACTGGGCGAGCTGCTGCGGCTCGCGCACCTTGGCGGCATGGGCGACGACATCCGGGAACTGCGCCATGCGGTTCATCACGGCCTTTTCCTGATCGCTGGTCAGCAGGGTGAGCTGCGCCATGGCCAGGGCCTCGTCGAAGGGCTTCTCCTCACGCTCGGCCTTGCGCAGCACGCTGTGCACACGGGCGTGAGCGTACTGGATGTAGTAGACCGGGTTGTCATTGGACTGGGAGCGGGCCAGGTCGATGTCGAAAGTCAGCTGGGAGTCGGCACGACGTGCGGCCAGGAAGTAGCGGGTCGCGTCGCGGCCGACTTCCTCGATCAGGTCGCGCAGGGTCACGTAGCTGCCGGCACGCTTGGAGAGCTTCACTTCCTCGCCGGAGCGCATCACGGTGACCATCTGGTGCAGCACGTAGTCCGGCCAGCCCTTGGGGATGTCCGCCTGCAAGGCCTGCAGGCCGGCACGCACGCGGGTCACGGTGGAGTGGTGGTCGGCACCCTGCTCGTTGATGACCTGAGTGAAGCCTCGCTGCCACTTGTCGAGGTGGTAGGCGACATCGGGCAGGAAGTAGGTGTAACCGCCGTCACGCTTGCGCATCACGCGGTCCTTGTCGTCACCGAAGTCGGTGGTACGCAGCCACATGGCGCCATCGTCTTCGTAGGTATAGCCGTTGTCGACCAGACGCTTGACGGTCTCCTCGACCTTGCCGTCGCTGTAGAGGGAGGACTCGAGGAAGTAGACATCGAATTCGACACCGAAAGCCTTGAGGTCGAGGTCCTGCTCGTGACGCAGATAGGCGACGGCGAAGACGCGAATGGCCTCCAGGTCGTCGGTATCCGCGGCGCCGGTGACCTGCTTGCCATCGGCCTCGACGGTGTCGCCGGCCATGTAGGAGGCGGCCAGTTCGCTGATGTAGTCACCGCGGTAGCCATCGGCCGGCCAGCTGGCGTCGTCCGGACCCAGGCCCTTGGCGCGTGCCTGGACGGAGAGTGCCAGATTGTTGATCTGGGCGCCGGCGTCGTTGTAGTAGAACTCGCGGGTGACATCGTGACCGGTCGCGGCCAGCAGGCGGCACAGCACGTCGCCGACCGCAGCACCGCGGCCGTGACCGACGTGCAGCGGGCCGGTCGGGTTGGCGGAGACGAACTCGACCTGGACCTTCTCGCCGGCGCCCGCATCGCTGTGACCGAAGCTGTCGCTCTCGCTGAAGACGCGACGCACGATATCGGCGACCGCGCCGGTATCGGCGAAGAAGTTCAAGAAGCCGGGGCCGGCGATCTCGACCTTGGAGACGGCATCGGAGGCCGGCAGCGCCGCGATCAGCTTCTCGGCCAGATCACGCGGCTTCATGCCGGCGGCCTTGGAGCTCATCATCGCCAGGTTGCTGGCGTAGTCACCGTGGCTCTTGTCCTTGGTCGGGTCGACCTTGATCTGCGGGCTGGCGTCGGCCGGCAGGGTGCCGTCGGCCTTGAGGGTTTCCAGGGCCTGGCCCAGCAGTTCGATGATCGTCTCTTTCATGGAATATCGGTCTCTTCACGGCTCGGGTCGCACCGCGTGCCAATCAGCAGGCGGTTGCAGGCATCAGGCCTGCGGGCAAGGGGAGAGTGCGGATGTCGCTGCACGATGGCGGGCATTATCACCGATCCTGCGGCTTGCATAAACCGTCGTGATCAATCGCGCCGCATTCCGGGCTCTGCAGGGAGAGTGGTCAGTTCAGCGAGGGCGGCGTCGAGGGCCTCGAGGTGCTCGCGCTTCCTTCAGGCCATGCCGATGGGATCGACATCCAGCGACCAGCGCAGGCGGCGTGCGTCGCGGTCCTGCTCGCAGAGTGTCACCAGCCAGGCCGCCGCTTCATGCAGCGGGCCGCGTTTCGCACAGCGCAACAGCAATTGGGCGTGATAGCGATTCTGGCGGCGCTCCATCGGCGCGGGCACCGGGCCGAGGCAATCCACCTTGAGCCCGGCTGCCTCGACGTGCTGACGCAGGGCACCCCCCACCTTCAACAGCCATTGTTCGACCTGCTGCTGATCATTGGCCTCGGCGCGCAGCAAGGCCAGATGGCTGAAGGGCGGCAGCTGGGCGATGCGACGTTCCTCGAGCAACTCTCCCGCCAGCTGCGGGTAGCCGGCCTGGATCAGTGTCAGCAGGTTGGGGTCTTCCGGGTGGCGGGTCTGGATCAATACCTCGCCGGGGCGCTCGGCACGTCCGGCGCGACCCGCGACCTGCACCAGCAGCTGCGCGGACTGCTCCAGCGCGCGAAAGTCGGCGGCGTAGAGGCCGCTGTCCGCATTGACTACCACCACCAGGGTGACGTGAGGAAAGTGGTGGCCCTTGGCCAGCATCTGGGTGCCGACCAGCAGGCAGGGCTCACCGCGCCGGATCACCGCCAGCGCCTCGCTCATGGCGTCCTTGCGCTGGGTGCTGTCGCGGTCGATGCGCAGCACCGGCACGTTGGGGAATTTCTCGCCGAGCAGCTCTTCGGTACGCTCGGTGCCTGCGCCCTGCGGGCGAACGTCGCCACTGCCACAGGCCGGGCAGGCGTCCGGCAGCGGGCGGGTGCGCTCGCAGTGGTGGCAGGTCAGCTGGGGCGGATGGCGATGCAGGGTCATGCGGGCATCGCAGTTGTCGCATTCGGCGATCCAGCCGCAGGCATGGCAGGTCAGGGTCGGCGCGAAGCCGCGTCGATTGATGAATACCAGCACCTGATCGCCCTGGGCGAGGCGCTTCTCGATCGCTTCCAGACTCTGGGTCGAGAGACCGCCCAGCGTCATGCGGCCGCGTAGGTCGACCGGATGCAGTCGGGCCGGCTGGCTGCGTCCGGCGCGCTGATGCAGGTGCAGATGCGTGAAGCGCCCCTCGCGGGCATGGCGCAGGCTCTCAAGGGATGGCGTGGCGCTGCCGAGCACCACGGGGATGCCTTCCTGCTTGCCGCGCACCAGCGCCAGATCGCGAGCGTGATAGCGCAGGCCGTCCTGTTGCTTGAAGGAGCCGTCGTGTTCCTCGTCGACGATGATCACGCCGAGTCTGGCCATCGGCGTGAAGATGGCGGAGCGGGTACCGATCACGATGCGCGCCCGGCCGCTGCGGGCGGCTTCGAAGCCATCGAGGCGTTCACCATCGCTGACGCCGGAGTGCAGCATCACCTGCGGCACACGGAAGCGTCTGCGAAAGCGCTCCAGCGTCTGGGGCGTCAGGCCGATCTCGGGCACCAGCACCAGCGCCTGGCCGCCGCGGTCCAGCACCGCCTCGATCAGCTGCAGGTAGACCTCGGTCTTGCCGGAGCCGGTCACGCCCTCCAGCAGCGTGGGTGAGAATTGACTCAGACCGTCGTGCAGACGTGAGAGGGCGCGACCCTGCTCATCGTTGAGGGCCAGGCTGGGTTCGGCGAGCACGCCCTTGCTGGCCTGCTCCGGCGTGGCGCCGGTCACCGGCTCCTCGCGGGATTCGATGTAGCCGCGACCGCGCAGGGTTTCCAGTTGCTGGCGGGTGAAGCCCTGGGCGGTGATGGCGCTGTGCACCAGGCCATGACGATGCTGGGCGAGCAGTCCCAGCAACGCGATCTGGCGGGTGGCTCGCCCGAGGCTTGCCGGCTCGGTGGTGCGGCCCTTGTCGGTCAGCGTCCAGCGCTCACGGGTACGCGCCTCCAGGGCGCGCCCCTGACGCAGCAGCGAGGGCATCGCCTGGGCGAAGGTGTCGCCGAGCGAGTGCTGGTAATAGCGCGCGGTAAACTGACATATCCACAACCAGTCGGCCGGCAGCGGCTCGTCATCGATGATTTCGCTGACTGGCTTGAGCTTGTCGATGGGGAAGCTTGAGTCGCTGCGCAGCTCGGCGATCACCCCGACCAGCTGGCGACGCCCGAATTCGACGCGCACGCGCAGGCCCACCTGCCAGCCGTGGCGGGGCGGTTGGCGGGATGGCAGGTAGTCGAACAGATCGCGCAGCGGGCCGGGAATCGCGATGCCCAGCACAGGTCCCGGCAGGTGAGTCGCAGTCTTGTCGGTAGTGTCAGGCACGCAAGGTATCCGGATATGAGGTGATATGAAGCATTCAGGAAAACGGGAATATGCCGTGGCACGCAGTCTACAGAGTGTTGCTCGCAATAAACGGCACAAAGTTTGGTCTTGCGGCAGATGACTGGTAAAATGCGCGGCCTTCCGTCGGAAACGGCGGAATGACCGGTTCAATCCAAAACCCGTGTACGGTGCCTGGCAAGTGATCAGGTGGCGGTGCACAGCGACCTGAGGTTACACATCATGAAACAGGGTATCCATCCGGACTACCAGCGACAGACCGCAACTTGCTCCTGCGGCGCGCAGCACGAAATCGGTACCACTTCCAAGCAGGCTTTCGCGCTTGACGTGTGCTCCGAGTGCCACCCGTTCTACACCGGCAAGCAGAAGCAGGCTACCACCGGTGGTCGCGTCGAGCGCTTCAACAAGCGTTTCGGTGCTGCCATCAAGCGCTGATACCTTCAGCTGCTTGTCGCTTTCATGGCGCTGCGCCTCTTGCAGCGTCATGGACGAAAAACCCGCTCACGAGCGGGTTTTTTTGTGCCTGTCGTTCAGGCCCCTCTGAAGAGGGCCGCGACCACGACAGCTGATTCGAGATGCCCTTGCGAAGATGTCACCTCTGCGCTGCGCTTGCTGAAGGGAAAGATTGTTTCCGATTTGGCACTTTTTCTGCTCTGCCTCTGCATTAAGCGCGCCGGAATGGTGGGTTGCGTCGGTGAGCGGTCGAAAATCGAGGATCTTGCGCGAATCGTGGCGTCAGCAAGGGGCAAAATCGACGAGAAATCCTGTCAGTGATAAGGAAAGGTTTATGGCTGGATAGGGCATCCATAACGTTAGACGAATGGCTAAAACATTTTTTAAACGATCGTTTTAAAGTCATGCATAACAGCAAGTTGCGTCGGTTGTTCAGAAGTGTCTTTTTCTATATTCTGGAGCAGCCAACCCCCGCCAAAATACCGGATGACACGCATGTCTGATGCCATGAAGAAAGCAGCACTGCAATATCACGCCGAACCGATTCCCGGGAAGCTCTCCATCGAGCTGACCAAGCCGACCGAGACCGCCAAGCACCTGGCGCTGGCCTACAGCCCGGGCGTTGCCGAGCCGTGCCGCGAAATCGCCGCCGACCCGGAAAACGCCTACCTGTACACCGGCAAGGGCAATCTGGTCGCGGTCATCTCTGACGGGACTGCCATCCTTGGCCTGGGCAACCTGGGGCCGCTGGCTTCCAAGCCGGTCATGGAAGGCAAGGGCGTGCTGTTCAAGCGCTTCGCTGGCATCAACTCCGTCGATGTCGAAGTGGATGCGGAAAGCCCGCAGGCCTTCATCGACACCGTGCGTCGCATCCATACCACTTACGGTGGCATCAACCTGGAAGACATCAAGGCACCGGAGTGCTTCGAAGTCGAACAGGCGCTGATCGAACAGTGCAACATCCCGGTTTTCCATGACGATCAGCACGGTACCGCCATCGTCACCGCGGCCGGCATGCTCAATGCCCTGGATATCGCCGGCAAGAAGCTGGAAGACGCGCGTATCGTCTGCCTGGGTGCCGGCGCTGCCGCCATCGCCTGCATGAAGCTGCTGGTCTCCAGTGGTGCCAGGGTCGAGAACATCTTCATGCTCGACCGCAAGGGCGTGATCCACAGCGGCCGGGACGACCTGAACCAGTACAAGGCGATGTTTGCCACCGAGACCGAGCTGCGCACGCTGGACGACGCCATCGATGGCGCCGACGTCTTCGTCGGCCTGTCCGGCCCGAACCTGCTCAAGGCTGAGCAGCTCAAGAAGATGGCCGCCAACCCGATCGTCTTTGCTTGCTCCAATCCGGATCCGGAAATTCACCCGGATACCGCTCGCGAAGCACGCCCGGACGTCATCATGGCGACAGGTCGCTCCGACTACCCGAACCAGGTCAACAACGTGCTGGGCTTCCCGTTCATCTTCCGCGGCGCGCTGGATGTGCGTGCGACGCGTATCAATGAAGAGATGAAGCTGGCTGCCGTCCACGCTCTGAAAGACCTGGCGCGTGAGCCGGTCAGCCAGGATGTGCTGGATGCCTACGAGATCGATAGCCTCGAATTCGGCCCGGGTTACATCATCCCGACGCCGATGGACTCGCGTCTTCTCGAGCGTCTGCCGGCTGCTGTGGCCCAGGCGGCCATCGATTCCGGTGTCGCGCGCAAGCCGTTCCCGGCGCATTACCCGCTGACCAGCACAGACCAGGTCTACGGTTGAGTGCCTACGGCCTGATGGCCGGTTGGTAGCGTCGCCAAGGTGATGCAAGATATGAAAAAGCCCTCGCCGGAGCCTCCGGGGAGGGCTTTTTGTTGGTGGCTGCTTTCCGTCATGCATTGCGGGGATGAGCCACCGGCAGGCATGGTTTGTGCCTAGGCGAGGGTAGGCTTTGCTTAGAAGCTGTAGAGGATGGAGGCCGCCGTGGTGGTATCGGTGTTGGCGTCCGATTCATCGGGCGGGTTGGTGTTGTTCTCGATCTCATGCGAGAGCTTGAGGGCGAGGCTTGCATTGATGGCGACCGTCAGCGCGGTATAGCTGCGACTGATCACGTTCTCGCGCGTGGCCTCCGCCGAGAACTGCTGCTCGAACTTGGAGGTGTCGGACAGCTGCCAGCGATAGTCCATGGCGCCATAGCCCAGCAGGTAGTTCTCGTGATCCCCCGCTGTGATGTCATCGAAACGATAGCCCGGCCCGGCCTCGAGGGATAGGTTGTGTTCGGGGCCATCCAGCAGTGTGACGCCTTGACCGACGATGGAGGTGACCTGGTGGTTGTAGCCGGAGAAGCGCTCCTTCTCCCAGCGCAGCAGGCCGAAGGCGTAGTGGTCGTCGCTGAGGTCGTAGCGCTCGCGCTGGCCGACCAGGTATTTGTCGGTCGTGGTCTCGCCGCTGCTGGAGACGCGCTTGGCCTCCACTCGGAAGGTGTGAGTCCAGGGCTTCAGGTGCCAGGACAGGCTTGTCTTGCCCAGCAGGGTCTCGCTGTTCGAGTTGCCCGACAGCTTGGTGAAGCCCAGCTCGGCCTGGCCGCTGAAGGGCTCAGAGTCCTCGCTGGCGGGTGGTGGTGCATAGAAGAGGTCGTCTGCGACAGCCGTGTCGAGGGGAAGCAGGGCCAGGCACATAAACGCGGTCCTGCGCAGTGTGGGCAGTGGGTGAAGCATGCGAACTCCGGCATGGTTGTGGCATGACATCATCATCGGGAATGTGACTTGCGAGATGACGCGTGCTGAGCGAGGCGGCCTGGCGCATCATCCGCATGCTACCAGTGGGGCGCGACACGGGGGAGCCTTTTGAATGCTCAGATGGCAGAAGAGCGACCAGCGGCCGCTCTTCCTTGGGCTCTCCCCCTGCCGATTAGGTTGGTGGGCGAGGGCTGGAGATCAGATCAGAAGATGGCCTCGAAAGTTCCGGTACCTTCCGAACCGCTTTCCTGCTCCAGTTCCTTGCGGATGGTGCGTTCCTTGTAGGGTGGCAGATTATCCTTGCGGAACAGCTCACTGATGCCGCCGGACTGGCCGCTGCGCAGGCGCTTGCCAGAGTCCGGGTCGATGGTCGCCGTCACGATGTTGTCCGGACGCTCCATGGTGGAGGACGGCATGCCCTCGAGGGCGCCGCGCATGTAGTCGACCCAGATGGGCAGGGCAGCCTGGGCGCCATACTCGGCCAGGGTGTCGTTGGAGTCCTTGCCGACCCAGACAGTGGCCACCAGCTTGCTGTTGAAGCCGGAGAACCAGGCATCGCGCTGATCGTTGGTGGTACCGGTCTTGCCAGCCAGATCATCGCGACCCAGCGTCAGCGCGCCACGGCCAGTACCGCGCTTGATGACATCCTGCATCATGTCACGGATCAGGTACATGGCTTCGGGGGAGGCGACACGCTCGGCCAGCGGGTACTGGCGACCGTCACGATTGACGGTGACCATGCCCGGTGCACAGTTGGCGCAGGCGACCGCCGGATGTGCCTCGTAGTCGGTCTCGTCATCGCCACGCGTGATGGTATCGATGTACCAGGGCTCGACACGGAAGCCGCCATTGGAGAGCACGGCGTAGCCGCGTGCCATCTCCAGCGGGGTCAGTGAGGCGCTGCCCAGGGCCAGTGACAGGCCATTGGGCAGCTCGTCACGCTGGAAGCCCAGCTTGACCAGGAAGTCGAGGGTCTTGTCGAGGCCGACCGTCTGCAGCAGACGCACGGAGACCAGGTTCAGCGAGCGATACAGGCCAACGCGGATGCGGGTCGGGCCGGTGAACTTGCCGCCGGCATTTTCCGGGCGCCATACCTTGCCGCCATCCTGAAGCACGACGGGGGCGTTGTTGATGATGGTCGCCGGTGACATGCCGGCCTGCTCGAGCCCGGACAGATAGACGAACGGCTTGAAGATCGAGCCTGCCTGGCGGCGTGCCTGGATGGCGCGGTTGAACTTGCTGGCGGAATAGCTGAAGCCACCTTGCAGGGCGAGGATGGCACCACTTTCCGGGTCCAGTGAGACGATGGCGGATTGCGCATCCGGCAGCTGGCCCAGACGGTAGCCGTCATCCTGCTTGATCACGCGCACCAGGTCGCCGGTCTTGGCGATCTCGGCGGCCGAGCCCGGCACGCCGCCACGCCATTTGGCACTCTTGTACTCACGCGCCCACTTCAGACCGTCCCAGTCGAGGGTCACGGCTGTGGCGTCGGCCAGCAGTACCTTCATCTGCTTGCCGGTGCTTTCCACCACGATGGCGGCCTTCAGCGGGCCGTAATCCGGGGTACGGTCGAGCACTTTCAGCCAGTTCGAGACATCTCGGTCGATGCCGGCGATGCGCTTCTCGCTCTTTTGGGCTGCCTGCCTGGCGGTTTCCAGTACTTCCGGCGACTTGGAGAGTTCTTCCTCGAGGCCGGCCTGATCGGTCTGGTCCTGGGCTTCCGCCAGGGAGGCTGCGATGTCGGATTCCTCGACCCCGCGCCAACCGTGGCGGGTATCGTAGGCGATCAGCCCCTTGATCAGCGCATCACGTGCCATTGGCTGCAGCGAGCTGTCCAGCGTCGTGGTGATGCGGACGTTGTCGGTGTAGGCCTTGTCGCCGAAGCGGTCGACGGCGAAGCTGCGCGCCATTTCCGCGACGTAGGGTGCCTGCACCTCCGGTCTGGAGGAGTGGCGTGCCGCGGTGATCGGCGCCTTGACGGCTTCGTCATAGGCCTGCGGCTCGATGTAGCCCAGCTCCTTCATGCGCAGCAGGATCCAGTTGCGACGGATCAGTGCACGCTGCGGATTGGTCAGCGGGTTGAAGCTCGACGGCGCCTTGGGCAGGCCGGCCAGCATGGCCTGCTCGGCCAGTGTCAGTTCATCCAGGGACTTGTCGTAGTAGGTGCGCGCAGCGGCGGCGATCCCGTAGGCGCGATGGCCCAGGAAGATCTTGTTGACGTAGAGCTCCATGATCTCCTGCTTGGAGAGGATCTCTTCCATCTGCAGCGACAGCAGAATCTCGCGAATCTTGCGCGTGAACGTCTGGTCCAGCGTCAGCAGATAGTTGCGCGCCACCTGCATGGTGATGGTACTGCCACCGGACTGGATGCTGCCGCTGGAGGCCAGTTGCACGGCCGCGCGCGCCAGCCCCTTGGGGTCGATGCCCGGGTGGGAGAAGAAGTTGCTGTCCTCGGCGGCGAGGAGGGCGTCGACGAAGGTCTCGGGAATCTCGTCGTAGGTGACCGGGATGCGGCGCTGGTCACCGTATTCGCCGATCAGCTTGCCATCGCGGGTATAGATGCGCAGCGGCGTCTGCAGCTTGGTGTCCTGAAGCTGATGGACGTCGGGCAGGCCCGGCGAGAAGTACAGCGAAGCGCCAACGATGGCCAGAAGTCCCGCGGCACATAGTGATAGCAGCAGCCAGAACACTGGCGAAAATAGTCGTCTCAATAGCTTCATGGGCAAGACAGGGTCCGTGGGTAAGAAAAGCGAGTGGCTGCGCGGTGATTGGCAATTCCATTGCTGGGGCATTATAAGTAGCGGGTTCAGGTGCGGCCAGCGTTGAACCCTGACTTGCGCGCCTGTTGTGTTATTCTGGGAAACATAATGTAACATCCTGGAATGATAGAGGGTGTCGCGGCAACGTCGTCAGGGAACCGGCGGCCAGCCAGTCTGGCAAGATCGTCATCAGAGCAGGGGAACGCCAATTGCTGGGACTCAAATCCGCCGGCAAGGGACTCATCGGGGTCGATATCACGTCGGCCACGGTGAAGCTCCTGGAGCTGTCCAGGCAAGGAAATCGATACCAGATCGATAGCTATGCGGTGCGTCCACTCAAGGAAGGCGCAGTCGTGGAGCGACGGATACGGGACATGGACGAAGTCGTGCTCGCCATCAAGCGCGCGGTCGAGCAGGCACAGCCGCGCTCGAAGCGGGCCGTGGTCGCGGTTCCCGCGAGTGCTGCCATCACCAAGACACTGAGCTTCCCGGCCAACCTCGCCGATGATGAGATCGAGCAGCGCATCGCGCTCGAGTCCGAGAAGCACTTTCCCTTTCCGCTGAACGATGTCGCGTTCGACTTCCAGCATCTGGGCGTCAATCCGCGCAATCCCGATCAGCAGGATCTGCTGCTGGTGGCGTGTCGCAGCCTGGATGTCGATCAGCTGACCTCGGCACTCTCCCAGGCCGGCCTCGAGCCGGCTGCCGTCGATGTCGAGACCTTCTCCCTTGAGCGCGCCTTCGGCGAGCTGCGTCATCAGTTGCCGCCGACCTACGACAACGAAGAGTGCGTTGCCGTCGTCGATATCGGCGCGACGATGACCGCCTTCCACGTCATCCAGAATGGCCGCATCGTCTACAGTCGCGACGCCGTCTTCGGGGGGCGTCAGCTGACGGACGAGATCATGAATCGCTTCGATCTCTCCAATGATGAGGCGGGTCTGGCCAAGAAGCGGGGCGGCCTGCCGGATACCTATGACAGCGAAGTGCTGGGTCCGTTCCGCGAGACGCTCATCCAGCAGATCGCACGCTCACTGCAGCTCTATTACACCGCTGGCAAGCGCCGCGAGGTTCAGCGCATCCTGCTCGGGGGCGGTACGGCCGCCATCGCCGGGCTGCGTGAAGGCCTGGCGGAGCACACCGGGCTTGAAGTGATCATGGCCAACCCATTCACTCACATGAGCGTCAATCCGCGCGTCGACATCCAGGCGCTGGCGGGCGATGCCCCGGCGATGCTCACGGCCTGCGGTCTTGCGATGAGGAAGCGCTCATGACCATCGAGATCAACCTGCTTTCCTGGCGTGAAGATCGGCGTGAGAAGCGCAGCAAGCGCTTCATGGGCATACTGGCGTTGGCGGCCATCATCGGCATCGGTGGCGGCTATGGCATGAGCGAGTATTACCAGAGCCAGCTCGAGGCGCAGCAGCAGCGCCATGCCTTCATCGAGAAGGAAATGGCCCGCCTCAATCGTGATATCAAGGAAGTCGAGGACATCGAGGCACGACGCACCCAGATGCTCGACCAGATAGAGCTGATCCGAAGTCTGCAGTTCTCGCGTCCGGAAACGGTTCGGATCTTCAATCAGCTGGTGACGTCTCTGGTGGACGGCGCCTGGTATCAGAGCATCAGTCGTAGCGGGCGCCAGCTCAAGGCGAATGGCACGGCGGAAAGCACGCGTCAGGTCTCCGGCCTGATGCGTGCCATTGCCCTGTCGGATTCCTTCGGCACCCCGACGCTTTCCGATGTGCAGAGCAATGACGACGGTCAGCGCAGCTTCAATATCATGATCCCGGAGCGCCCGATGGGGGCGGCGCTGAACGCTTCCGATGCGGAAAATGACAAGAAAGGAGGTCGGCGATGAGTTTCATCGATGCTGAAATCCGCCGCCTCAAGTCGACGGATTTTCGTGATCTTGATCTGAAGGAAGCCGGCATCTGGCCGGTCACGCTGCAGGCCGTGCTGGCGCTCATCGTGCTGGGCGCCCTGTTCTGGGCGTCCCATTGGTTTCTTGCGGCGCCCAAGGCGGATGACCTCGAGCGTCTGCGTGCCCAGGAAAGTCAGTTGCTTCAGCAGTTCGAGAGCAAGGCGTTCAAGGCCGCCAACCTGCCGGCCATGCGCGAGCAGATGGTGGAGCTGGAGTCCCGCATGGGCCAGCTGCTGGAAATGCTGCCCACCGACGCGGAAGTCCCGGCGCTGCTGGATGACATCAGCGAGACGGCGATCAACAACCAGCTGGCGGTCGAGTACATCCGTCTGAAGCCGGCGGAGAATCGCAACTTCTACGTCGAGCAACCTTTCGATATCAAGGTGCGCGGCGACTATCATCGTATCGCCGCCTTCATTTCCGGTGTCGCGGGGCTTTCACGCATCGTGACGCTGCATGATTTCGTGCTGACGCCGGTCGCCAACAGCGATGACCTCGAGCTGTCGCTGCTGGCCAAGACCTACAATTATCGTCAGACCCCGGCAACATCAGGAGGCAAGCAATGAGCCTGATGACACGTCGAAATACCGTGATGGGAACTGTGTTGCTGGTCACTCTGCTGGCGGGTTGTGGAGACCCGCAGCTGGGCGCGCTGGAAGGGGAGCTCGAGTCATTGAGAGGGCGTCCTTCCGGCAAGGTGCAGGAGTTGCCGCCGCAACCCGAGTATCATCCCGTCACCTATGACATGGCGGATGCACGCAGTCCTTTCCAGTCACGCCTGCCGGAGCCCGAAGAGGAGCTGACGGCCGTCGACAACGGTGTGCGACCGGACCTCGATCGCCCTCGTGAACCACTGGAAGCCTGGCCGATGGAACAGCTCAGTATGGTCGGGACGCTGGATGTCGATGGCGCGCGCTCGGCATTGATTCTGACGCCGGAGCAAGAAATCCAGCGTGTGCGGGTCGGCAACCATATGGGCAGCAACTTCGGCAGGATCACCCGTATCGGTGATACGCAGATCGATATGGTGGAAATCGTACCCAATGGTCAGGGCGGTTGGATAGAGCGGTCTCGCGCCATGGCGCTGAAAGAGCCCGTGTCGACAGGTGGTTGAGATCACTGGCGTTGGCAGTAGCCATATTGTCACGGAAGACGAACGGTCGACCCGCAAGAGTTCACGACCGACACCATAACGCTTCGATAAGAATAAGGCGCGATCAGCCCGACGGTTGAACGGAGCCACGGCGAGACAGGGGACTAGGGAACATGACGCGATTGCAACGAATGAGTCTGCTGGGGCTGGCGGCAGTCGGAAGTCTGATGGCAAATGTGGCGATGGCCGCGTCATCGCTGCAGGACCTCAACTTCACCGCCCTCGGAGGCGACCGTATGGAGCTCAAGCTCGACTTCGTCGGCGGAGTGCCGGAGGTCAAGGGCTACCGTATCGAGACGCCGCCGCGCATCACCATCGATCTCCTGGATACCAGCAGCCAGCTCGACAAGCGTCGCTTCGATCTGGGGCTCAGCGGCGTGGACGAGCTGGTGGCGCTGGAGGCCGGCTCGCGCACGCGTCTGGTCATGAAGCTCAACCAGTCCAAGCCTTACGTCACGCGCACCGAGGGCAACAGCCTCTACGTCATCGTCGGCGAGCAGGGCGGTGCGCCGGGCGCTCAGCCTGCGACTGCCTCCCAGGCGAACGCCGCCAGCGTACCGCCGGACAACCGTGCCCTGGAAGTGGCAAGCGAGCCGGCCGTCAGTGGCATCGATTTCCGTCGTGGCACGGATGGTGAAGGCCGCGTCGTGATCAACTTCAATCGCTCCAATGTCGAGTCACGTGTCACCGAGCGCGGGCGCAAGATCTACGTCGACATCAAGGGCGTGAAGCTGCCGCCGGAGATGAATCAGGTGCTGGATGTCGGCGATTTCGCCACGCCGGTGACCCGTATCGATCCGCAGCGTACCCGTGATGGTGTGCGTATGGTGGTGGACGCCAGTGGCTACTACACCCAGCTGGCCACCCAGGCAGGCAACGAGCTGGTGCTCGAGGTCAAACCGCTGACGCGTGAAGAGCAGGCGGAGCGCATCAAGGACAAGTTCCCCTACACCGGCAAGAAGATCTCGCTCAACTTCCAGAACATCGAAGTGCGCTCCGTGCTGCAGATCATCGCTGACTTTACGGGGCTCAATCTGGTCGCCAGTGACAACGTCACCGGCAACGTGACCCTGAACCTGAAGGAAGTGCCTTGGGATCAGGCGCTGGATCTGGTGCTCAAGTCCAACGGTCTGGCCAGTCGTCGCATGGGTAACGTGCTGATGGTCGCACCGGCCGAAGAGCTGGCGGCACTCGAGCGCAAGGAGCTCGAGGCGAATCAGCAGGTCAAGGAACTGGCGCCGATGACCACCGAATACATCCAGGTGCGTTATGCCAAGGCGGCGGACCTGGCGGCGTTGCTGCGCGGTGAAGGCGGTATCGGTCTGCTGTCCGAGCGGGGCCGCGTGATGGTCGATGAGCGCACCAATACCATGCTGATCCAGGACACCCGCGATACGCTCGAGTCCATTCGCGGTACGCTGGAATATCTCGATATCCCGGTGCGTCAGGTGCAGATCGAAGCGCGCATCGTCATCGCGCGTAGCAGTGTCTCCAGTGAAATAGGGGTCAATTGGGGAATATCTGGAAAAGAGGATACCAAGGGTAAAATAGATCGATTTGGAGCATCAGACGGCACTGCAAGCGAAGGAGGTCTGTCCGTCAATCTAGGGGATGATATTAGTCCGAGCAATACTTTCAGCTTTGGTTATCTCTCCGGCGATGTATTGTTGGACCTGGAGCTCTCGGCGCTGGAAAGCGAAGGCAAGAGCCAGACCATTTCGCAGCCCAAGATCATCACGGCCAATCAGAAGAAGGCCGTCATCAAGCAGGGCCAGGAAATTCCCTACGAGGAGGCGACCTCCAGCGGCGCGACCAACATCGAGTTCAAGGAAGCGGTGCTGGCATTGGAAGTGACGCCACAGATCACGCCTGACAACCGCATCATCATGGACCTGTTGATCAACAATGACGATGTCTCCGATGACAGCTTCAATGGCGAACCGGCCATCGATACCAATGAAATCGAGACGCAGGTGCTGGTCAATGATGGCGAAACCGTGGTGCTGGGTGGCATTCTGACCTCCGAGCAGATTCGCAGCGTCTTCAAGACGCCCTTCCTCGGGGACCTACCGGTGATCGGGAATCTGTTCCGCTATACCGAAGAGTCCAACGAGAAGGTAGAATTGCTGGTATTCATTACCCCGAAGATCATCGAGGACGGCCTGGCGGTGCGCTGATGCATGTGATTCCCAACGTATTCCTTGTCGGCCCCATGGGGGCCGGCAAGAGCACTATCGGCCGCCTGCTGGCGGCCGACTTGCATCGTGAATTTCGCGATAGCGACCATGTGATTGAAGACCGCTGCGGAGCCAGCATTCCGTGGATTTTCGACGTCGAGGGCGAGTCCGGCTTTCGTGAGCGTGAGCAGGCTGTCATCGATGAGCTGACCTCGCTCAGGGAGGTCGTGATGGCCACCGGTGGTGGCGCCATCATGGCGGAGGCCAATCGGCGCGTACTGCGCGAACGCGGCACTGTCGTGTATCTCTACGCGCCGGTCGAGCAGCAGCTCAAGCGAGCCGGCCGTGATCGCAATCGTCCGCTGTTGCAGCAGGATGACCCCGGGCGGGTGCTCAAGCGCCTGTTCGAGTTGCGTGACCCGCTCTACCGCGAGACGGCCGATATCATCGTGCGTACCGATCGGCGCAGTCCTCGGGCGGTCACCAACGAGATCCGTCGCCGCATCAAGGCACTGGCGAACCCGTTGCACGCCCCTGGCTAGTCTCATCAGCGGCTGGTGGCCCTGGCGGGCATCAGTCGCTGTCACCTGTTTCGCCCAAGGAGAATTCTGATGTCCCTGGCACCTGCTCATCGTCTTGATGTCGCGCTCGGCGAGCGTAGTTACCCCATTCATATCGGGCCGGGCCTGACCGCACGTGGTGATCTGATTCGTGAGCACCTTGCGGGGCGTCAGGTGATGATCGTCACCAACACCGTGGTGGCACCGCTGTATCTGGACGCACTGAAGGCCTCGTTGGGCGAGGGGCTCGATATCCGCGAGGTCATCCTCGACGACGGTGAGCAGACCAAGCACATGGCCAGCATCGGCCTGATCTGGGATGCCCTGCTCGAGGCCGGCTTCAATCGCCGCTGCACCTTGATCGCCCTCGGTGGCGGTGTGATCGGTGACATGACCGGCTTCGCGGCGGCCTGCTATCAGCGGGGCGCGGCCTTCATCCAGGTGCCGACCACGCTGCTGTCGCAGGTGGATTCCTCGGTGGGCGGCAAGACCGGCGTCAATCATCCGCGTGGCAAGAACATGCTGGGCGCCTTCTGGCAGCCGCGTCTGGTGCTGATCGATACCGCGAGTCTCAAGACATTGCCGCAGCGTGAGCTGTCGGCGGGCATGGCCGAGGTCATCAAGTATGGTCTGCTGTGGGATGAAAGCTTCCTGAGCTGGCTGGAAGACAACATGACGGCCTTGATGGCGCTGGACGAGACCCTGCTCGGTGAAGCCATTCGCCGCAGCTGTGCCATCAAGGCGGATGTCGTGGCGCAGGACGAGACCGAGCAGGGTGTGCGTGCGCTGCTCAATCTGGGCCACACCTTCGGGCATGCCATCGAGACGGATCAGGGCTATGGCGCCTGGCTGCACGGTGAAGCCGTCGGCACCGGCATGCTGATGGCGGCTGAGCTTTCGGCGCGCATGGGCTGGCTGTCGAGTGCGGATGTGGAGCGTGTCTCGCACATCATCGCCAAGGCAGGCTTGCCGCTGGCGGCTCCGGAAGACATGGGCGTCGAGGACTTCCTCAAGCACATGCAGCTGGACAAGAAGAATGTCGATGGTCGTCTGCGCCTGATCCTGCTTGAGCGCATCGGCCGCGCGGTGATCAGCGAAGAGGCGCCTGCTGGCGTGCTGGCCGACATGCTGGAGCACTGGCCGCGCAGCTCTCGCTGATATCGACACCGGCGCTCTGGCCAGCCATTGGTCGATTCACGGGCGCCGACGATCATGCAAGCCGTCACCTTCGGGTGGCGGCTTTTCTTTTGGCGGCTGGCTTTTCTCTGGCGGCTGTCAGCGCGTCGTGATGAGCGAATGGCTCGCAGCGGGGAGCGTATCGAGGTGCGTGATTCCTGAATTGGTATGCCGTATGCGCAATCGGTATGGGGTGATGCGAATAAGAACGCTGTTTTTTATTTAACCAATACTAAAGTTGCAAGGCGAAATTCATGAGGCATGTCTACCTGCTAAGCGCTTGAGCCTACAGGGTTTTTTGGTTGAAGGTTCTTCTAACCTTCGGTTTTGTCAGGTTTTTTTGGTCGATGGGCGACCTGTGGAGAATTGCGCAGGCGGGAAGCTGGGGGATATGCTCGAGGGAAATCTGGCGTCGTGTAGCGACACTGATGGCGCCACTATCGGCAGGTATAAAAATAAAGATAACCGATAACTATAACCGGGAAAGTGCTTGAAAAAAAGCATCTGGACACATGATTTCTCCGTGAGGCACGCCCCATGAACAAAGGTCTCCACCATCCGGGAGAGTTCCGCGACAACTGCGGCTTCGGTCTGATCGCCCATATGGAAGGGCAGGCGAGCCACGAACTGCTGCAGACAGCCATTGAATCCCTGACCTGCATGACCCACCGTGGCGGGATTGCCGCTGACGGCAAGACCGGCGATGGCTGTGGCCTGCTGCTCAAGATGCCGGACGGCTTCATGCGCCAGATCGCTCGAGAAACCCTCGGGCTGGAACTTGGCGCCCGCTATGCCGTCGGTACGCTTTTCCTGCCCGACGATGACGCGCGTGAACAGTCCGCGCGTGACGCCTTCGAGTCGGCGCTGAGCGCGCGCAATATCGAGGTGCTGGGCTGGCGCGACATGCCGGTAGATGACAGCGTGTGCGGCCCGATGGCCCGCGACTGCCTGCCGCGCATCCGTCAGGTCTTCGTCGGTGCCGCCGACGAGCGCACTGACATCGCCTTCAATGTCGATCTGTTCATGGCGCGTCGCTATGCCGAGCAGGCGCTGAAGAGTGAAGAGGACTTCTACGTCTGCTCGCTTTCCGGCAAGGTCATCTCCTTCAAGGGCCTGGTGATGCCGGAAGATCTTCCGCGCTTCTACAAGGATCTGGGCGACCCGCGCCTCGAGACAGCGATCTGTGTCTTCCACCAGCGCTTCTCGACCAACACCGCGCCGCGCTGGCCGCTGGCCCAGCCGTTCCGCTTCCTCGCCCACAACGGCGAGATCAACACCATCGAGGCCAACCGCGGCTGGGCCAACGCGCGCAAGGAGAACTTCGTCTCCGAGCAGCTGCCCGAGATCGCCGAGCTGGACGAGATCGTCAACACTGTCGGCTCCGACTCCTCCAGCATGGACAACATGCTGGAAGTCCTGCTCACCGGTGGCATGGATATCTATCGCGCCATCCGCATGATGGTGCCGCCGGCGTGGCAGAACGTCGAGCAGATGGACTCCGATCTGCGTGCCTTCTACGAATACAACTCCATGCACATGGAGGCCTGGGACGGTCCGGCGGGCATCGTGCTCACCGACGGTCGCCACGCCGTGTGCATGCTGGACCGCAACGGCCTGCGTCCGGCGCGCTGGGTCATCACGCGCAATGGCTTCATCACGCTGGCCTCCGAGATCGGTACCTACGACTACAAGCCGGAAGATGTCGTCGCCAAGGGGCGCGTCGGGCCGGGTCAGGTGCTGGGTGTCGATACCGAAACCGGTGAAGTGCTGCACACCGACCAGGTCAGTGAGCGCCTCAAGGGTGCCCACCCCTACAAGCGCTGGCTGCGCGAGAATGCCAACTATCTCGAGTCTGCACTGACCGAGCTGGCACGCTTCCAGCCGATGGATGCCGATCAGCTGGATGTCTACCAGAAGATGTTCCAGGTCAGCTTCGAGGAGCGCGATCAGCTGCTGCGCCCGCTGGCCGAGAGCGGTCAGGAGGCGGTCGGCTCGATGGGCGATGACACGCCGATGGCCGTGCTGTCGCGCCAGAATCGCGTGCTGACTGACTACTTCCGTCAGAAGTTCGCCCAGGTGACCAACCCGCCGATCGATCCGCTGCGCGAAGCGATCGTGATGTCGCTGGAGACCTGCTGTGGCGCCGAGCTCAACATCTTCGACGCGACGCCGGAGCACGCGCATCGCCTGATCCTGACCACGCCGGTGCTGTCACCGCGCAAGTTCAATGCGCTGGTCAATCACGAGGACCCGGCCTTCACCTCCCAGACGCTCAAGCTGCACTACGATCCGGCACAGGACTCCCTCAAGCAGGCGCTCAAGGGTATCTGTCAGCAGGCCGAGGAAGCCGCGCGCAACGGCAAGGTGATCCTGGTGCTCAGCGACTGTGGCCTGAAGAAGGGTCAGCTGCCGATCCACGCCGCCCTGGCGACCGGCGCCATCCATCATCACCTCGGTGCGCTGGCCCTGCGCCCGCGCGTCAACCTGGTGATCGAGACCGGCTATGCGCGTGATGCACACCAGATGGCAGTGCTGTTCGGGGTCGGCGCCACGGCGGTCTATCCGTACCTCGCCTATCAGGTGATGGCGGACATGCATCGTACCGGCGAGCTGTCCGGCAACCCGGCGGATGCTCGCGAGAACTATCGCAAGGGCATGCAGAAGGGCCTCTACAAGATCCTGTCCAAGATGGGTATCTCGCATATCGGCTCCTACCGTGGCTCTCAGCTGTTCGAGGCGGTCGGCCTCAACAGTGAAGTCATGGACATGTGTTTCACCGGCATGGCCTCGCGCATCGAAGGTGCCGGCTTCGCCGAGCTGCAGTTCCAGCAGGAACTGCTGGCGCGTGAAGCCTGGCTGCCGCGCAAGCGCATCAAGCAGGGCGGGCTGGTCAAGTACGTGCATGGCGGTGAATACCACGCCTACAACCCGGATGTGGTGGTGAAGCTGCAGCAGGCCGTGCAGCAGGGCGACTACGGCAAGTGGAAGGAATTCGCGCGCCTGGTCAACGAGCGCCCTGTGGCGACCATTCGTGATCTGCTGACCCTCAAGCCGGTCGCCGAGCCGCTGCCGATCGAGGAAGTCGAGTCCGTCGAGTCACTGCTGCCGCGCTTCGACAGCGCCGGCATGTCGCTTGGCGCCCTGTCTCCCGAGGCACATGAAGCGCTGGCCCAGGCCATGAACGAGGCCGGTGGGCGCTCCAACTCCGGTGAGGGTGGCGAAGACCCGGCGCGTTACGGCACCGTGCGCTCCTCCAAGATCAAGCAGATCGCCTCCGGTCGCTTCGGTGTCACACCGGCGTATCTGGTCAATGCCGAGGTACTGCAGATCAAGGTCGCCCAGGGCGCCAAGCCCGGTGAAGGCGGTCAGCTGCCGGGCGGCAAGGTCAACGACCTGATCGCACGTCTGCGCTACGCCGTGCCGGGGGTGACACTGATCTCGCCGCCGCCGCACCACGATATCTATTCCATCGAGGATCTGGCGCAGCTGATCTTCGATCTCAAGCAGGTCAACCCGTCGGCGCAGGTCTCGGTCAAGCTGGTCTCCGAGCCGGGGATCGGCACCATCGCCACCGGTGTCGCCAAGGCGTATGCCGACCTGATCACTGTCTCCGGCTATGACGGCGGCACCGCGGCCAGCCCGATCACCTCGATCAAGCACGCCGGCTCCCCGTGGGAACTGGGGCTGCCCGAGGTGCATCAGGCGCTGCGCATCAACCAGCTGCGCCACAAGATCCGTCTGCAGACGGATGGTGGCCTCAAGACCGGCCTGGACGTGGTCAAGGCCGCGATCCTGGGGGCAGAGAGCTTCGGCTTCGGTACCGCGCCGATGGTCGCGTTGGGCTGCAAGTACCTGCGTATCTGTCACCTGAACAACTGTGCCACCGGTGTCGCGACCCAGCACCAGGCGCTGCGTGACGAGCATTTCCGCGGCACCGTCGAGATGGTCAAGCATTACTTCCGCTTCATCGCCGAGGAAGTGCGTGAGCTGATGGCGCTGCTGGGCGTGCGTCAGATCACCGACCTGATCGGTCGTACCGATCTGCTCGCAGTGCTGGAAGGCGAGACCAACGCACAGCGTCGTCTCGACCTCACGCCATTGCTGGGCAATGACTTCGTGCCCAAGGACGCGCCGCAGTTCTGCCAGGTCAGCCGCAACGAGCCGCATGATCCCGGTGCCAAGAACCTCGAGATGCTGGCCGCGATGGAATCGGCGATCGACAGCCGCAGCGGTGGCGAGTTCAGCTTCCATGTCACCAACTGCGATCGCTCGGTGGGCGCGCGTGTCTCGGGGGAAATCGCCAAGCGCTATGGCGAGGCCGGACTGACAGGCTCACCGCTCAAGGTCAGCCTGACCGGTGTGGCCGGTCAGAGCTTCGGTGTCTGGAACGCGAATGGACTCGAGATGCATCTGGAAGGCGACGCCAACGACTATGTCGGCAAGGGCATGAACGGCGGCAAGCTGACCATCGTGCCGCCACGTGGTTCGCGCTTCGAGAGCCACAAGACCGCCATCATCGGCAACACCTGCCTGTACGGCGCGACCGGCGGGCGGCTGTATGCCGCGGGTACCGCCGGCGAGCGCTTCGGGGTGCGCAACTCCGGTGCGCACGCCGTGATCGAAGGTGCGGGTGACCACTGTTGTGAGTACATGACCGGCGGTCTGGTGTGCGTGCTGGGCGAGACAGGCGTCAACTTCGGCGCGGGCATGACGGGCGGCTTCGCCTACGTGCTGGACGAGAATCGCGACTTCGTCGACAAGTACAACCACGAGCTGGTGGAAATCCACCGCATCAATACCGAAGCCATGGAGGCCTATCGTCGCCACCTGCGCGAAGTCATCGAGGAATATGTGGCCGAGACCGGCTCCGAGCGCGGGCGCGACATCCTGCGCGATTTCCCTGACTTCGTGCGTCACTTCTGGTTGGTCAAGCCGAAGGCGGCAAGCCTCAACGGCCTGCTGGACCAGTCACGGCGTCAGCCGGAGTGATCGCACCCCTCACCCCAGCATGCCTCGGGTGAGGGCCCGCACCGCGACGGTGCCCGGATTTTGAGAGAGGATTCATCATGGCCAATCAGCTCGCCAACGACTTCCAGTTCATCGATGTGGGTCGTCAGGACCCGCAGAAGAAAGATGCTCGCGTACGCGCACGTGAGTTCAACGAGATCTATGCCGAGTTCAAGCCGGTAGAAGCCGCCAGCCAGGCACATCGCTGCCTGGGCTGTGGCAACCCCTACTGTGAGTGGAAGTGCCCGGTACACAACTACATTCCCAACTGGCTGAAGCTGGTCTCCGAGGGCAATATCCTCGAGGCCGCCGAGCTTTCGCACCAGACCAACTCGCTGCCGGAAGTCTGTGGTCGCGTCTGCCCGCAGGACCGTCTCTGCGAGGGCGACTGCACCCTGAATGACGGCTTCGGTGCCGTCACCATCGGTTCGGTGGAGAAATACATCACCGACACCGCCTTCGCCATGGGCTGGCGTCCCGACATGTCCAAGGTCAGCTGGACCGACAAGCGCGTCGCCATCATCGGTGCAGGTCCGGCGGGGCTCGGTGCTGCCGATATTCTGGTGCGCAATGGCGTGCGTCCGGTGATCTATGATCGCCATCCGGAAATCGGCGGCCTGCTGACCTTCGGTATCCCGGAGTTCAAGCTCGAGAAGGGCGTGATGACGCGTCGCCGCGAGATCTTCGAAGAGATGGGCATGGAGTTCCGTCTCAACGTCGAGGTCGGGCGTGATGTGACCTTCGATGCGCTGCTCGAGGAATACGATGCCGTCTTCCTGGGCATGGGTACCTACAATGCCATGAGTGGCGGCTTCCCGGGCGAGGATCTGCCGGGCGTGCACAAGGCGCTCGACTTCCTGATCGCCAACGTCAATCACTGCCTGGGCTTCGAGAAGGACCCGGCGGATTACGTTTCCATGGAAGGCAAGAAGGTCGTGGTGCTCGGCGGTGGTGATACCGCGATGGACTGCAACCGCACCTCCATCCGTCAGGGCGCGGAAAGCGTGACCTGTGCCTACCGTCGTGACGAGGCCAACATGCCGGGCTCACGCCGTGAGGTGACCAATGCTCGCGAAGAGGGCGTCGACTTCCTCTTCAACCGTCAGCCGGTGGCAGTGGTCGGCGATGGCAAGGTCGAAGGCGTCAAGGTCGTGCGTACCCGTCTGGGTGAGCCGGATGCCAATGGTCGTCAGCGTCCGGAAGTGGTGCCGGGCTCTGAAGAGATTCTGCCGGCGGATGCCGTGGTCGTGGCCTTCGGCTTCCAGGCAAGCCCTGCGCCGTGGTTCGCCGACTTCGACATCGCCGTCGATGAGCGTGGCCGCATCGCGACCAGCGCCGAGCGTCATGCCTTCCAGACCACCAACGCCAAGGTGTTCGCTGGCGGTGACATGGTGCGCGGCTCCGATCTGGTGGTGACCGCCATCGATGAAGGTCGCCGTGCCGCTGAAGGGATTCTTGATTTCCTGGAAGTGTAAAGGTCATCTGGCGTCACGCATCAGGCCCGCCACGGCGGGTCTGATGCGTTATGACGGGTGCATCGGATGGTGACGCGAGATGGGCAGGTGGTGGCATTCAAATTGAGCCGGAGCAGCCTTTCCGCTAGACTGGCGACCCATCCTGATCCGTTCCCCCGGGTCTCTCCTACAGCTCACGTTTTCGGCAGGTTTCCATGACACGATTTATCTTCGTGACGGGCGGCGTTGTGTCCTCGCTTGGCAAGGGCATCGCATCCGCTTCGCTGGCGGCTATTCTCGAGGCCCGTGGCCTCAAGGTCACCATTCTCAAGCTGGATCCGTACATCAACGTCGATCCGGGCACCATGAGCCCGTTCCAGCACGGCGAAGTCTTTGTCACCGAAGATGGCGCGGAAACCGATCTGGACCTCGGTCACTACGAGCGTTTCATCCGCTCGCGCATGACCCAGGGCAACAACTTCACCACCGGTCGCGTCTACGAGCACGTGCTGCGCAAGGAGCGCCGCGGTGACTACCTCGGCGGAACGGTGCAGGTCATCCCGCACATCACCGACGAGATCAAGCGTCGCGTGATCGCCGGCGGTGAAGGCTATGACGTCGCACTGGTCGAGATCGGCGGTACCGTAGGTGACATCGAGTCGCTGCCGTTCCTGGAGTCCATCCGTCAGCTGCGTGCGCAGCTGGGTGGCGAGCGTGCACTCTTCATGCACCTGACACTGGTGCCGTACATCAAGACGGCCGGCGAGACCAAGACCAAGCCGACCCAGCACAGCGTCAAGGAGCTGCGCTCCATCGGTATCCAGCCGGATATCCTGATCTGCCGCAGCGAAGTCGAGATCGAGGAAAGCGAGCGTCGCAAGATCTCGCTGTTCACCAACGTCGAGGAGCGGGCTGTCGTCTCCCTGCAGGATGCCGACACCATCTATCGCATTCCGTTGATGCTCCACGAAGCCGGCCTCGACGAGATCGTCTGCGACAAGTTCCGCCTGGAGGCCAAAGAGGCCGACATGTCAGAGTGGGTCGCGGTGCTCGACGCCAAGCTCAACCCGCTCAAGACCATCAACATCGCGATGGTCGGCAAGTACATGGAGCTGCTCGACGCCTACAAGTCGCTGAACGAGGCGCTGACCCACGCCGGTATCCAGGGGCGTGTGAAGGTCAACGTCGACTTCATCGACTCCGAGGAAATCGAGCGCAACGGCACCGACCGTCTGATCGGCAAGGACGCGGTGCTGGTACCGGGCGGCTTCGGCGAGCGTGGTGTGGAAGGCAAGATCGCCACCGCGCGCTTCGCGCGTGAGAACAAGGTGCCGTATCTGGGCATCTGCCTGGGCATGCAGGTTGCCGTCATCGAGTTCGCGCGCAACGTGGCGGGCTGGAGCGATGCCAACTCTACCGAGTTCACTCATGACACCCAGCACCCGGTGGTCGGTCTGATCACCGAGTGGCTGACGCCAGAAGGCAAGATCGAGACCCGCGACGCGGCGTCCGACCTGGGCGGCACCATGCGTCTCGGCGGCCAGGCCTGTACTCTGCTCAACGGCTCCAAGGCGCATCAGGCCTATGGCAGCGACGAGATCGTCGAGCGTCACCGTCACCGTTATGAGGTCAACGACCAGTTCGTGCCGGCCTTGGAAGAAGCGGGCCTGATCTTCTCCGGACGCAGCGTCGACAACTCGCTGGTCGAGATGGTCGAGCTGCCGGATCATCCGTGGTTCGTGGCATGTCAGTTCCACCCGGAATTCACCTCCACGCCGCGCGATGGCCATCCGCTGTTCTCCGGCTTCGTGAATGCCGCGCTCAATCACAAGGCGGCGCGGACTCGCGGCGAGTGATAGGGTGTTGAGCGGGCGCCACCTCGGGTGGCGCCCGCAGGTCTTCTCCGCGATGGTCGTAGGGCTTGATGCTCGCGAGAACATCATCCGGCAGACTGCCGATGGACAACGATTTGAGAGACGGTGCAGAGATGAGCAACGAACAACGCGTGATCGAATTTGCGGGTCTGCAAGTCGCCAACGATCGTCCGATGACGCTTTTCGGTGGCATGAACGTGCTCGAATCGAGGGAGCTGGCGCTGGAAGTCGCCGAGCAGTATGTCGAAGTGACGTCACGCCTGGGCATGCCGTACGTCTTCAAGGCCAGCTTCGACAAGGCCAACCGCAGCTCCATGCACTCCTACCGTGGCCCCGGGATGGAGAAGGGGCTCGAGATTCTGGCCGAGATCAAGTCGCGCTTCGGTGTGCCGATCATCACGGACGTGCATGAGCCGCATCAGGCGGCAGCCGTGGCGGAAGTGGCCGATGTCATCCAGCTGCCGGCCTTCCTGGCGCGGCAGACCGACCTGGTCGTGGCCATGGCGCGCACCGGCGCCGTCATCAACGTCAAGAAGCCGCAGTTCCTCGCGCCGCACGAGATGCGCCATATCGTCGCCAAGTGCGGTGAAGCCGGCAATGACAGGATTCTGCTGTGCGAGCGTGGCTCCAGCTTCGGTTACAACAACCTGGTGGTCGACATGCTCGGCATGGCCGAGATGAAGGATACGGGGCTACCGGTATTGTTCGATGTCACCCACTCGCTGCAGCGCCCGGGCGGGCGAGCCGACTCCGCTGGCGGACGCCGCGAGCAGGTCTTCGATCTGGCACGCTCCGGTGTCGCATTGGGGCTTGCGGGCCTGTTCCTCGAGGCGCACCCGGATCCGGACAATGCCAAGTGTGACGGCCCCTGCGCCCTGCCGCTGGATCAGCTCGACCCCTTCCTGCGCCAGCTGCAATCGCTGGATGCGCTGGTCAAGGGCTTCGCGCCGCTGAACATTCGTTGAGCAGGACTACTGGCCGTTCACCCCTGTGTGAGCGGCCTTTTTGCACTATGGGCAAGATGCCCGTCGTGGTGTTTCAATCCCCCGTGTAGAGGACGACACAAGATGGCCAATATCGTCGAAATCCGCGCCCTTGAGGTGCTCGATTCCCGTGGTAACCCGACCGTACAGGCCGAGGTCGTGCTGGAAGGTGGCCAACGCGCCAGTGCCTGCGCGCCTTCCGGTGCCTCCACCGGTTCGCGTGAAGCGCTGGAATTGCGTGATGGCGACAAGAGCCGTTATCTGGGCAAGGGCGTGCTGAAGGCAGTCGACGCCGTCAATGGCGCGATCCGCGAGCGCCTCGTGGGCATGGATGCACTCGACCAGCGCGCGCTGGACGATGCCATGCTGGCGCTGGACGGTACCGAGAACAAGGAATCGCTGGGTGCCAACGCGATTCTTGCCGTCTCTCTGGCGGCTGCCAAGGCGGCAGCGCAGGCCAAGGGCATCGAGCTCTACGCTCATATCGCTGAGCTCTACGGCCAGCCGGGTCAGTACTCCATGCCGGTGCCGATGATGAACATCATCAACGGCGGTGAGCATGCCGACAACAATGTCGACATCCAGGAGTTCATGGTCCAGCCGGTCGGCGCGCCGACCTTCCGTGAAGCACTGCGCACCGGTGCCGAGATCTTCCACGCGCTGAAGAAGGTGCTGCAGGGTCGCGAGCTGAGCACCTCCGTGGGTGATGAAGGTGGCTTTGCACCGAACCTGGCGTCCAACTCCGAAGCACTGGCCGTCATCAAGCAGGCCGTCAGCGATGCGGGCTACACCCTGGGCACCGATGTGACCCTGGCGCTGGATTGCGCGTCTTCCGAGTTCTACCAGGACGGTCAGTACAACCTGTCCGGCGAAGGCAAGAGCTTCGACGCACGTGGTTTCGTCGACTATCTGGCCGGCCTGGCCGCGGAATATCCGATCGTCTCCATCGAAGACGGCATGGATGAGTCCGACTGGGAAGGCTGGAAGATGCTGACCGACGAGCTGGGCGACAAGGTGCAGCTGGTCGGCGACGACCTCTTCGTCACCAACACGCGCATCCTGAGCCGCGGTATCGAGGAAGGCATCGGCAACTCCATCCTGATCAAGTTCAACCAGATCGGCTCGCTGTCCGAGACCCTGGATGCGATCAAGATGGCGCAGGCCGCCGGCTTCACCGCGGTCATCTCCCACCGCAGTGGCGAGACCGAAGACACCACCATTGCCGACCTCGCCGTCGGTACCTGTGCTGGCCAGATCAAGACCGGCTCTCTGTGCCGCTCTGACCGTGTCGCCAAGTACAACCGTCTGCTGGTGATCGAGCAGCAGCTGGGTGATGTGGCTTACAACGGCCTGAAAGAGATCAAGGGTCAGTAATCGCCTGTGATGTGAGGGCTCAGCGCCTAGCATTGCAGAGGTAACTTGCAACGGGGTCGTGCCTTCTGGCACGGCCCCGTTGTGCATTGCAGGCGATGATTGAGTGCGTTTGTGGGAGGGGCAGGAAACAGGCCGCTTTCAGGCACTGAATTCATGTAAGTCATCTCTTACAAATCCCGCAGGACAATCGAGACACTGGCTGCGAGTCGCCTGCGGATATGAACGTATGTCCTCCAATATGCATCTGTTTTTATTGAAAATATTTTCTTTGACGGCCTGTTCAGGTATAGCGGGTTAAGCGGTTTGGCTAGTTGCCTCGCCGGCGAATGCTGCCCAGAATGGCTACATGGACGTGAGGGTGCGGCGGGACACCGCAATCTCGGCAGGATGCCAACGGGATGATCAGAAAAGACTTGATGGCGAGACAGGACGTTTCGCCCCGCTGAGCAGGACGCTCGGCGGAAAAGGACCTGGCATGGACGTCGGTAGCAGAGAGCTGTATATCTTCGCTTGAAGGAGTCAGGCGAGAGATGCCAGGGAAGCAAGGATGGCGGGCATGACACCGGAGTGTGTCAAGATCAGGATGATCCGTCGGCGATGGGAAGCGCCACACAGGCAGGAAGCACGATAACGACACGGAGTGTCGAAGAGCCCCAGGCTCTGATATGCAGTCAGGAAGCTTGCTCTTCACAGGAAGTGACGGATGACGGGACATCATCCGCGTCAGGAATGATGGGGCAGACAGCGGCAGCATCAAGTGGCAGGAAGCCACGACAAGGATAAGTCGGACAAGGAATGTCGTGAGGCTGTCAGCTGCACAGGCAGGGAGCGGTACAGGCAGGACGCCGGGCAATGCATGGGCAGGACAGCAGGACAGGCAAATATCTGCACTAACGGGCATTGCGGTGGGACAGCTGCGCGAGCAGTGCTGCAATGCCCGCCACGCGTGACGGTGCGCCCCGAATGACAGGATGTCGTGAAGGGCAGGGACAGCACTCAGGAGTGCGATCCAGGATGGATCGACAGGGACACGCTTGGAGCGGGCGACCTTACGGGGTCGCCCTTTTTTATGTCTGGAGGTCGGGGGGGAGGAGTTCTCAGCGCGAGCTCTTCAGGCACCGGCTTCAGGCATCAGATACAGAAACGGCAGCGGCTCCCGGGGGAATCGCTGCCGTTTCTGTCGTCAGAGCCGAGCTGGCCCGGTCAGGGCGGGCAAGCCGCTAGCCACGCGAGATGCGGGTGACTTGAGGGGGTTACTGCTCCAGATACTCAAGCTTGCCGTCGACACCATCCCACTTCTCGGCGTCTTCCATGGCGTCCTTCTTCTCGCTGATGTTCGGCCAGACTTCGGCCAGATCGGCATTCAGCTCGATGAATTCCTTCTGGTTCTCCGGCACTTCATCCTCGGAGAAGATGGCTTCGGCGGGGCATTCCGGCTCACATAGCGCGCAGTCAATGCACTCATCCGGGTTGATCACCAGGAAGTTCGGGCCTTCGTAGAAGCAATCCACCGGGCAGACTTCCACGCAGTCGGTGTATTTGCAGCGAATGCAGTTCTCGGTGACGATGAATGCCATGCAGGTCTCCTGACGCGGATTGGCGTCTCTCTCGTAGGTCGTGGTCCAGGCGCCCACCATGTGCCGTCTCGGCGACATCATGGCCTTCAGGTTATAAGCGGCGCAGATGTTATAAGGCGTTATTCTAGTGGCGCTCTGCCGCCCCCGCAATCAGCTGGGGCGGATCGTTTTGGAATGGTGCTATGCCCGAAGGTTGCTGTCGAGCCTTGCCGCTCATTCTCGAGCCAGGCGCGCCAACGCTGGCTCGGTGTGAGGGCGCTCAGCGCTGACGGTGCCATTCGTAGATCAGCTCCAGCGCTCGCTTGGGGCTCAGGTCATCCGGGTCAAGGCCGTTGAGGGCCTCGACGACCGGATGCGGCGGTGCCGCGAACAGGTCATTCTGCTGCGGTACCGGCTGGCCCAGCGCATCCTCGCGTGCCACCTGCGGACGATCGATTTCCTGCTGCTCCAGACTGGTCAGCTTCTCGCGCGCGCGCAGGATGACGCTCTGCGGCACCCCGGCCAGCTGGGCTACCTGCAGGCCATAGCTCTGGCTGGCAGGGCCTTCCTCGACGCGGTGCATGAAGACGATGCCATCGCCGTGCTCAGCGGCCGTCAGGTGCACGTTGGCGACGGCATCGGCATGCTCGGGCAGCGCTGTCATCTCGAAGTAATGGGTCGCGAACAGGGTGAAGGCACGCGTGCGCGCCAGATGCTCGGCACTGGCCCATGCCAGTGACAGACCATCGAAGGTCGAGGTGCCGCGGCCGATCTCATCCATCAACACCAGGCTCTCGTCAGTGGCGTTGTGCAGGATGCTGGCGGTCTCGGTCATCTCGACCATGAAGGTCGAGCGGCCGCCGGCCAGGTCGTCCGAGGAGCCGATGCGCGTGAAGATGCGATCCAGCGGGCCGATGCAGGCGCGTGATGCCGGCACGAAGCTGCCGGTATGCGCGAGCAGAGCGATCAGTGCCGTCTGGCGCATGTAGGTGGATTTACCGCCCATGTTGGGGCCGGTGATCACCAGCATGCGCCGCGTATCATCGAAGCGCACATCGTTGGGAACGAAGGGATGATCGCTGACATGTTCGACCACCGGATGGCGGCCGCCTTCGATGTCGATGCCCGGGGTCTCGCTGAGTTCGGGGCGCACGAAATCGAGCGCGGCGGCGCGATCGGCGAAGGCGGTCAGCACATCCAGTGATGCCAGCGCACGGGCCGTCTGCTGCAGGCCATCCAGTTCGGTATTCAGATCATCCAGCAGGTGCTCATACAGCAGCTTCTCGCGCGCCAGTGACTTGGACTTGGCGGACAGCGCCTTGTCCTCGAATTCCTTGAGCTCGGGGATGATGAAGCGCTCGGCATTCTTGAGGGTCTGGCGGCGGATGTATTCCGGCGGGGCCTCGGCCGATTGCGAGCGCGGCAGTTCGATGAAGTAGCCATGCACGCGGTTGTAGCCGACCTTGAGGTTGCTCAGGCCGGTGCGCTCGCGCTCGCGAGTCTCGAGTGCGACCAGATACTGGCCGGCGTTCTCGGACAGGCCGCGATACTCGTCCAGCTCATCGTCGTACCCATCGGCGATCACGCCGCCATCGCGCAGCACCACTGGCGGGTTCTCGACCAGCGCCTCGCTGAGCATCGCGGAAAGTGCCGGGAACAGGCGGATGGCATCGCGCAGGTCGTCGATGGCGCTGCCTTTCTCGACGCTGGCGAGCACGGCGCGCAGTTCGGGCAGGGTGTTGAGGCCATCGCGCAGGCGGGCCAGGTCGCGCGGGCGTGCGCTGCGCAGTGCGACACGGGCGAGGATACGCTCCACATCACCGATACGCTTGAGCAGGCCGTGCAGCTCGAAGGGATAGTCGCCATCCAGCAGGCGTTGTACCGCCGCCTGGCGCTGGCCGATCTGACGCTGATCGCGCAACGGACGATTCAGCCAGCGCTTGAGCAGGCGCGAGCCCATCGCGGTCGCGGTGACATCCAGTACGTTGGCCAGCGTGTTGTCGCTGGTGCCGCCCAGGTTGGTGTCGATCTCGAGGTTGCGACGGCTGGCGGCATCGATCACCACCGAGTCATCGCGGCTTTCGACCGCCAGTGCGGTCACATGGGGCAGCCCGGTGCGCTGGGTATCGCGAGCATAGTCGAGCAGGGCACCGGCAGCCGTGACGGCGCGCGTCAGATGGCTGCAGCCGAAGCCGTTGAGGTCCTGGACGCCGAACTGGTCGCACAGCAGGCGCAGGGCTGTCTCGTGATCGAAGTGCCAGTCGCTCTGACGCGTCAGCCCCGGGCGCGAGGCCAGGCTGGCGGGGAGGGTACGGCTTTCACCGACCATGACCTCGGCAGGTGACAGGCGCTGGATCTCTGCCTGCAGCTCATCATCACCGTTGACCTCGAGCACGCTGAAGCGACCGGAGGACAGCTCGAGTGCCGCCAGGCCCCAGGTGTCCCCGTCGCGGTGCAGCGCTACCAGCAGGTTGTCGCGGTTGGCATCCAGCAGCGCTTCATCATGCAGGGTGCCCGGCGTGACGATACGCACCACCTTGCGCTCGACGGGGCCCTTGCTGGTCGCCGGGTCACCGATCTGCTCGCAGATGGCCACCGATTCACCCATCTTGACCAGGCGTGCCAGATAGCCTTCGGCGCTGTGATAGGGCACCCCTGCCATGGGAATCGGTGAGCCACCGGAGCTGCCGCGCGCCGTCAACGTGATATCGAGCAGTTGTGCTGCGCGCTTGGCGTCCTCATGAAACAGTTCATAGAAGTCGCCCATGCGATAGAACAGCAGCACGCCGGGGTGCTCGCGTTTGATCTTCATGTACTGCGTCATCATCGGCGTCATCTGGGGCGCGCTGTTCTTGGCCATGGCCATGGACTTCCTTGACTGCACTGCAATGGGAAAAAGCACACATGCGAGAGCACGGCATGCGGGATGCGCGATATTCTACGGACTGGCGCGGCCGGCTCCAATGCCTGTGATGTCTCATGCTCGCTGCCTTTTTCACCCGATGACCTCCACAAGGAGAAAGTTCGTGAGTCAATTGACTGGTACGGCCCCCGAGGCTGCGTGCGCGAATACCCTGGCTGAGCAGTTGCAGGCACTGGCAGTCGCGCGCGGCGTGCGCGTCACCACCGCCGAGTCGTGCACCGGAGGCGGGGTGAGTGCCGCGATCACGGCGATTGCCGGCAGCTCCCGCTATTTCGATGCGGGCTACGTGACTTATTCCAATGCCACCAAGCAGCGCTTGCTGGGGGTCAGTGAGGCATCGCTTGAAACTTTCGGCGCTGTCTCCGAGGCGGTCGTGTGCGAGATGGTGCGGGGCGCCTGTCGCGAAAGCGGCGCTGAGCTGGGGGTGGCCATCAGCGGCGTGGCCGGCCCCGGCGGGGGAAGTGACGAGAAGCCCGTCGGCACCGTATGGCTGGCGTGGGGGAGCGAGACGCGCCAGCAGGCACGCTGCTGTCACTTTTCCGGCGACCGACAGGCAGTGCGTGACGCCGCCGTGCGGGAGGCGTTGCAGGGCTTGATCAAGCGCGTGGAGGCCTTGCAGGTCGGCACCGAAGACGCGTGAGCCAGGTGCAGGCCCCGCGATGAGGGTGCTGCCTGAAAAAGCGCACCACCGGACTGGCAGAGCGACGCAACTTGCGGCATTATACTGTCCATGTATACAGGGTTTTGCCATGACACCTCAGCCGCTAGTCTGACGGTGTCTGCTCAGCTCCCAGTGACAGAATTCTCTATTCCAGGTGGCAGCCCGTGTGGCTCCGCCGTTCGACAGGAGGCCACATGGCAAAGGACGACAATCGTACCAAGGCGCTGAACGCGGCGCTGTCCCAGATCGAGCGCCAGTTCGGCAAGGGCGCCGTCATGCGCATGGGTGATGCCCCGCGTGTGGCCATCCCGTCGGTTTCCACCGGTTCTCTGGGGTTGGATATCGCACTCGGCATCGGCGGCCTGCCCTTCGGGCGCGTGGTCGAGATCTATGGCCCGGAATCCTCGGGCAAGACGACCCTGACTCTCTCGGTCATCGCCCAGGCGCAGAAGCAGGGCAAGGTCTGTGCCTTCATCGATGCCGAGCACGCGCTGGATCCGTCCTACGCCGAGAAGCTGGGCGTCAACCTGGATGAGATGCTGGTCTCCCAGCCCGATACCGGTGAGCAGGCGCTCGAGATCGTCGACATGCTGGTGCGCTCCGGCGGCGTCGATGTCATCATCGTCGACTCCGTGGCGGCACTGACGCCGCGTGCCGAGATCGAAGGCGAGATGGGTGACTCCCACGTTGGCCTGCAGGCGCGTCTGATGTCCCAGGCACTGCGCAAGGTGACGGGGCACATCAAGAACGCCAACTGCATGGTGGTGTTCATCAACCAGATCCGCATGAAGATCGGCGTGATGTTCGGCAGCCCCGAGACCACGACTGGCGGCAACGCCCTGAAGTTCTACTCCAGTGTGCGTCTGGATATCCGCCGTACCGGTTCCGTGAAGTCCGGTGATGAAGTCACCGGCAACGAGACCCGCGTCAAGGTCGTCAAGAACAAGGTTGCGCCGCCGTTCCGTCAGGCCGAGTTCCAGATTCTCTACGGCAAGGGCATCTATCACGCCGGTGAGGTGATCGACCTGGGTGTGCAGTGCGGTCTGGTCGGCAAGTCAGGTGCCTGGTACAGCTATCAGGGCAGCAAGATCGGTCAGGGCAAGGCCAACTCCGCTCAGTACCTGGAAGACAATCCCGCCATCATGGAGGAGATTGAAAACCAGATCCGCGCCCAGTTGCTGGCAGCACCGGAAGCCAAGGAAGAGCCGCAGGAAACCGCGGCCGCCGAGAGTGAGGACGATCTGGATATCGATCTCGACTGAGGATCGCTCCTGAGCAAGTACGCCGGCCGCCAGGCTGGCGTCAGCGCAGCGGGTCGAGAACGACCCGTTGCGCTGGTCCCAAGGCGCCCGCCCCGATGACTCGGAGGCGGGCGCCTTGCGTTCACCTCCCTCTATGCCCTTCTGCTCAACCCGGGGAGCATGACCATGCACGATGACAGCACATCACTGGGCGGGCCTGAGTATCAACCGCTCGACTCAGGCGCGATGACGCCGCAACGGCGTGCGCGCAATGATGCCATCGCGCGTCTGGCGCGCCGCGAACATAGCCGCCGCGAACTGCACGACTATCTCCGAGAGCGTGACTATCTGCGGGCGCTCAGCGATGACGAGTTGGCAGAACGGCAAGCTGCGGGCGAGGAGGGTGCACCGGCGGCCTTGAGTCGCGATGAGGTCGAACTGCTGATCGAGGAGGTGCTGGAGCGCATGGCCGAGGAAGGCCTGCAGTCCGATGAGCGTTTTGCCGCCAGCTTCCTGCGGATGCGCGTCCTGCGCGGGCAGGGGCCCAGGCGTATTCAGCAGGAGCTGCGCCAGCGTGGTATCGATAACGAGACGCTCAATGCCGTGATGCGTGCCGCCAGTGACCCGACGCCGGATGTCTTCGGTCATGTCGAGGTGGTGGATTTCTTCGAACTGGCGCGCGAGACGCTGGCCAGGCGCTTTTCCGGCCCCGGCGAGGGGCACAAGGAGCGCGCACGGCGCGAACGCTTTCTGCTCCAGCGCGGCTTCGACTATGAGCAGCTGCGCTATGCCATGGAGTCCGCCTGGAGTGATGAGGGGGAAGAAGGCTAGCTGGCGGGCGACTGTTTGGCTCTCATGGCGCGTAAACCGGCGCTTCAGGACATTTCCCCCCCTTTAGCTTGCGCGAACAGGCGTTATACTAGGTCGTCTTGCGACGGCACGGGGCAGGCGCCTTCTTTCATGCTTTTCATTGCACCTCCATGCATACCCACATGGATGAACATGCAGAAACCATGCGGAAGTCATGCAGAAGACCCCCGGAGCGTCTTTACGCACATCGCTACGGAACCTTTATGAAAAGCGCAGAAATCAGAAACGCCTTCCTGACCTATTTCGAGAAGCAAGGCCATACCATCGTGCCCACCAGCTCTCTGGTGCCGAACAATGACCCGACACTGCTGTTCACCAACGCTGGCATGGTGCCCTTTAAGGATGTCTTCCTGGGCCGTGACCCGCGTGGCTACAGCCGTGCGACCTCCGCGCAGCGCTGCGTGCGCGCCGGTGGCAAGCACAATGACCTGGATAACGTCGGCTATACCGCCCGCCACCACACCTTCTTCGAGATGCTGGGCAACTTCAGCTTCGGCGACTACTTCAAGCGCGAAGCCATCCAGTTCGCCTGGAAGTTTCTGACCGAAGAACTCGGCCTGCCGAAGGAGAAGCTGTGGGTCACCGTGCACGTCAGCGATGACGAAGCCCGTGACATCTGGTTCAACGAGGTCGGCATCGATCAGAACCGCTTCTCGCGTCTCGGCGAGGACAACTTCTGGCAGATGGGCGACACCGGCCCGTGTGGCCCGTCCTCCGAGATCTTCTATGACCACGGCGAAGACGTCGCCGGTGGCCCGCCGGGCAGCCCGGACGAAGATGGCGATCGCTACATCGAGATCTGGAACCTGGTCTTCATGCAGTTCGACCGCGACGCCGAGGGCACGCTGCACCCGCTGCCCAAGCCGTCCATCGACACCGGCATGGGCCTGGAGCGTGTCGCGGCCGTGATGCAGGGCGTGCACTCCAACTACGAGATCGACCTGTTCCAGAATCTGCTGGCCGCCGCGGCCGAGATCATCGGTCACGACAACATCGCCACGCCGTCACTGCGCGTGGTGGCTGACCACATCCGCTCGTGCGCCTTCCTGATCGCCGATGGCGTGCTGCCCTCCAACGAAGGCCGTGGCTACGTGCTGCGTCGCATCATCCGTCGCGCCGTGCGTCACGGTCACAAGCTGGGCGCGCGTGGCAGCTTCTTCTACAAGCTGGTCGCGGCTCTCGACAGCGAGATGGGCGATGCCTATCCGGAACTGCGCGCCGCACGCGAGCAGATCGAACGGGTGCTGCTCAAGGAAGAGGAGCAGTTCGCGCGTACGCTGGAACATGGCATGAAGCTTCTGGAAGAAGCCATCGCTGGCCTCGAGGGCAATACCCTCGACGGCGAGACCATCTTCAAGCTCTATGACACCTACGGCTTCCCGTATGACCTGACCGCCGACATCTGCCGCGAGCGCGAGCTGATCCTCGATGAGGCAGGTTTCCAGGCGGCCCTGGAAGCACAGCGTGATCGCGCCCGTGCCGCCAGCAACTTCGGCGGCGACTACTCCGCCAACCTGGTGCTGGAAGGCGAGACTGTCTTCACCGGTTACGACCAGTTGGAAGGGGAAGCCACCGTCACCTCGCTGTTCGACGCCGAAGGCAATGCCGTCGAGCAGCTTGAGGTGGATACCAGGGGCATCGTGGTGCTCGATACCACCCCGTTCTACGGCGAGTCAGGTGGCCAGGCCGGTGACACTGGCTATCTGCATCTGGATGGCGGCCGCTTTCAGGTCAGCGATACCCAGAAGCAGACCGGCCATCACCTGCACCACGGTGTGCTGATCGAAGGCGCTCTCAAGGTCGGTGACAAGGTACGTCCGCAGGTCGATGCCGAGCTGCGGGCGGCTTCCGTGCGCAACCACTCCGCCACGCACCTGCTGCACGAAGCGCTGCGTCTGGTGCTGGGTGAGCACGTTCAACAGAAGGGGTCGCTGGTCACGGCCGAGCGTCTGCGCTTCGACTTCAGCCACTTTGAGGCGATGACGGCCGAGCAGCTGTCCGAGGTCGAGCGCATCGTCAACGCGCAGATCCTGGCCAATGCCGAGACCACCATCGAGTTCATGAGTCTCGATGAGGCCAAGGCGCGCGGCGCAGCGGCACTCTTCGATGCCAAGTATGGTGAGGAAGTCCGCGTGCTGACCATCGGTCAGGATGCCTTCTCCATCGAGCTGTGCGGCGGGACTCACGTCAAGCGCAGCGGCGACATCGGCCAGATGCACATTCTCGCCGAAACCGGTATCGCGTCCGGCGTGCGTCGTATCGAGGCCATCACCGGTCGCGCCGCGCGTGACTTCCTGCTTGCGCAGGAAGCGACCCTGACTCGCCTCGGTGAGCGTCTCAAGGCCAAGCCGGAACAGGTCGAGGAGCGCGTTGGCAGCCTGCTGGAGCGCAACCGCGGCCTCGAGAAGGAGCTTGAGCGCCTCAAGGCCAAGCTGGCGTCTGCCTCGGCCAGCGACATGCTCAGCGACATCGCGAATGTCCAGGGCATCAAGGTGCTGGCCAAGCAGGTCGAAGGCGTCTCCGGCAAGGAGCTGCGCGGCCTGATGGATGACCTCAAGTCCAAGCTCGGCTCCGGCATCCTGGTGCTCGGCGTCGCGGATGGTGACAAGGTCAGCCTGATCGCCGGTGTCACCGACGACCTGACCTCGCGCGTCAAGGCGGGTGACCTGGTACGCCACGTGGCCGAGCAGGTCGGTGGCAAGGGTGGCGGTCGTGCTGACATGGCCCAGGCCGGTGGCAGTGATGCCACCTCGCTTCCGGGCGCACTGGCCGGTGTGCCATCATGGGTAGACGCCCAGCTGGGCTGACGGTACAAGATGAAGGCCGGGCTCCTCTTGGGGAGACCCGGCTTCTTTTTGGGCTCACATGAGCTTCATGTGGGGACAACGCAAACGGACACGGATAACGGAAACGCACATGGCGCTATACGTTCAGAAGTTCGGAGGCACTTCGGTCGGCTCGGTGGAGCGGATCAAGGCCGTCGCCGAGAAGGTCAAGCGATTCCGCGATGAAGGGCATCAGGTTGTCGTGGTCGTCTCTGCCATGAGTGGCGAGACCAACCGACTGATCGGTCTCGCCAGCGAGATCAATGATGACCCGACACCGCGCGAGATGGACATGCTGGTCTCCACTGGCGAGCAGGTCACCATTTCCCTGCTGGCCATGGCGCTGCAGAAGATCGGCGTCGACGCGACCTCCTACACGGGGGCCCAGGTGGGCATCCGCACCGATAGCGCGCACACCAAGGCGCGTATCCAGCGCATCGATACCGATGACCTGCGTGAAGACCTCGACGATGGCAAGGTGGTCGTGGTGGCAGGCTTCCAGGGTGTCGATGAAGAGGGCAATATCACGACGCTGGGTCGTGGTGGCTCTGACACCACCGGTGTCGCCCTGGCTGCCGCACTGAAGGCGGATGAGTGCCAGATCTACACCGATGTCGATGGTGTCTATACCACTGACCCGCGCGTGTGCTCCAAGGCACGTCGTCTGGAAACGGTGACCGTCGAGGAAATGCTGGAAATGGCGAGCCTGGGCTCCAAGATCCTGCAGATCCGTTCGGTGGAATTCGCCGGCAAGTACAATGTTCCCCTGCGTGTGCTGTCTTCCTTCGAGGATGGCCCGGGTACCCTGATCGTCGCTGAGGAAGAAGACAACATGGAAGAACCGCTGATCTCCGGCATCGCCTTCAATGTCAACGAAGCCAAGCTGACTCTGCTCAACACGCCGGATATCCCGGGTGTCGCTTCCAAGATTCTGGGCCCGATCGCCGATTCCAACATCGAAATCGACATGATTGTCCAGAACGTCTCTCCGGACGGCAATACCACTGACTTCTCCTTCACCGTCGCCAAGACCGACTTCAAGGCGACCCAGCGCATCCTGACCGAGACGGTGATTCCGTCCGTCGGTGGTGGTGAGATGCGCGGTGATGACAACATCGCCAAGGTCTCGCTGGTCGGTGTCGGCATGCGTTCTCACGCCGGTGTCGCCTCCAAGATGTTCCGCGTACTGGCGGAAGAAGGCATCAATATCCGCATGGTCTCCACTTCAGAGATCAAGATTTCCGTCCTGATCGACGAGAAATTCATGGAACTGGCGGTTCGCTCTCTGCACACCGCTTTCGGGTTGGATGCAGAAGCGATCAGCGACGAGACTGCCTGAGTCTCACCACGGAGCGTGCAGCAAGTAAGTCGTAAAGGCACCGACAATCAATGACTTGCCCAAGTCGTGAAGCGTCGGTGCCCAGGCCGGGGATATTGGTCTGGCAGACGTGCGGTACGTGAAGTCGACAGCGCCCGATGCATTTTCTGTCATTCTTCTGAATGTCAGTCTGTGCATCGGGCGCTTTCATTCAACGTGTCTATCGGGTGTGATGAAGGTATGGCATTGGCCGTCGGAGCATGCATGGCGCATAATTCGAGCTTCATGCATCAGGGTGGCCGACTTGTCCCGGTCGATCGCCGCCTCCACATCCCGTTGAAGTCCCAGCTGTTTTGAATTTCTGACAAGGAGATCAGTCATGCTCATCCTGACCCGTAGAGTGGGTGAAACTCTGATGATCGGAGACGACATCACTGTCACCGTTCTCGGAGTGAAAGGTAATCAGGTGCGTATCGGTGTGAACGCGCCCAAGGACGTTGCCGTCCATCGAGAAGAGATCTATCAGCGCATCCAGCGTGAGAAAGAAGACAATGGCGATGCCATTGCCTGACGGCATGCTGCGCCTGCACGTCGCACAACACTGCACGACCCGATGAACGCCAGCCATTGTCCCCATGGCTGGCGTTCGCGTGTGTGGGCTTGCGGCAGGTGAGGGCGGCCCGCCTAGCTCATGAAAAACGGCGTACTTACCTCCATGAGCAGCGGCTCATGCGAGGTGATGAGAGGGCGGCATGTTCAAGTCTGTGTTCCGTAAGGGAAAAATTTGGCTTTTTTCTCAAAAAGGGGGAGACAAGCCGATTCTGGTTCGGTAATATGCCCGCTCCCTCGAACGAGACGCGACGACAGGCTAGCCATCGTCATGTTCTGGTTCATGCGGGGAGATTGCTTGGGGGCGCGCAGCCTCGAGCCTGTTGTCGAGTGGTGATGAGATGTTCAGCATCGAAGCCAAAAAATCGACACAGGGGCTGGACAAAGCCCAATCAAATGAGTAATATATGCGCCGTACCTGATGAGGAGAGGTGGCCGAGTGGCTGAAGGCGCTCCCCTGCTAAGGGAGTATAGGGTTTATAGCCCTATCGAGGGTTCGAATCCCTCTCTCTCCGCCATTAGGTACAAATGCAGTAAGATGCGCCCTTAGCTCAGCTGGATAGAGTACCTGACTACGAATCAGGCGGTCGGAGGTTCGAATCCTCCAGGGCGCGCCACTGCAACGCAAGACATGAAGTTGGCAAGACGCAGTACTCGCACGATAAAGTCCTGAAGTCATTTGAAATGCTCAGGCCACAGATTTCAAGGTTTATGCGCCCTTAGCTCAGCTGGATAGAGTACCTGACTACGAATCAGGCGGTCGGAGGTTCGAATCCTCCAGGGCGCGCCAATTGAAAAACCCGCTTCAACGAAGCGGGTTTTTCTTCGTCTGAAGAAAAGTCAGGCAATGAAAGAAGCCAGGCTTTGAGGCCAGGTTCTGAAACAAGGTTCTGAAACAAGGCTCTGAAGCAAGTCCATGAGGCAAGGTCAGCGCCGAGTGATCGCTGCCTGCACGGCCCCGATCCCCGCATTGCCGACGATCTTGGTGTTCTACCGCTTTCCTTGACTGTGATGTCACGCCTTCGGGCGGACGATCGCCAGGGCGCCCTTTTCGCGAGGGGCGCCCTTTTTTTTGGTTCAGTGATCGGGGCAGCGGCCGGATCGGGTGTTGGCCGGTGCTGATGTTCAGGCTCAGGCTAGGGTGTTCACGGCTTCTGTTTGCGATGCCTGGGTCGATTCCGATGCCTGAGCCGGTTCCGCCATGCGAGTCACTGAGGTGAGAAGACTCGGCGCCAGCTCCAGCGCAGTGCCGGCCACCAGGCCGGTGAAGAACTCTGCACGCCCCTTGTGACGCTTGATGGCCTGGAAACGGCTTTCGGCTTCCGCGTTGCCGCTCTGGCGCATCATGTTCATCCACTGCTTGAGCAGCGGCACCATCACCTTGTCAGGGAGGTGAGCGCAGCGCTCGGCGTGAGAGAGCAGCACCTGCGCACGCTGTGTCCAGTCCGTCTCGGGCAGCAGCTCGCCGCTCGCCTGCCAATGCTTGATGCGTGCCGCCAGGAAGGGGTCGGCCAGGGCGGCGCGACCCAGCATGACATCGCGACAGCCGGACAGGGAGCGCGCCCGCCAGTAGCAGTGCATATCCCAGATATCGCCATTGGCGACCACCGGAATGGAGAGCTCGGAGGTGATCTTGCCAATCCATTCCCAGTGCGCCGGTGGGCGATAGCCTTCCTGTTTGGTGCGGCCATGCACCACCAGCTGAGTCGCCCCGCCTGCCTCGGCAGCCTGAGCGCAGGCCAGCGCCAGGCGCCGATCATTGAAGCCGAGACGAATCTTGGCGGTGACCGGTACGCCCGTGCCCTCGAGTGCCTTGCGCACGCCTTCCACTGCGCGGAAGACGCGTTCCGGCGAGCGCAGCAATGCCGCGCCACCATCATGTCGGTTGACGGTCTTGGCCGGGCAGCCGAAATTGATATCGACGCTTGGGGCCCCCAGGCGCGCCGCGACGCGGGCATTGATGCCCAGCGCCTCGGGATCGGCACCCAGCAGCTGCAGGGCGACCGGGGTCTCGTGTCGTGTTTGTGCCGTCTGTATCGGGGAGGCGTCGAGCAGCTCCGGACAGATGCGCTTGAAGACGCGCGGCGGTAACTTGACGTGGGTCACGCGCACGAATTCCGTCACGCACCAGTCGTAGCCGCCAAGGCCAGTGAGACATTCGCGCGTGATGTCATCTATCACGCCTTCCATCGGCGCGATGCCGATGCGGCCGGCCCGCGCGAGGGCCTGTGGGGTCAACGATGGTGTCATTGCAATTGCCGTGGAATCAGGCACTTTAGAGCGACCAACAAGCATTGAATGCAGCTGCATGGGCATACCGACAGAGGCTATCGGCGGCGGAGTCTATCCGTCGTGCCGTGTCCGGCGTGACCGAAGGCATTGGCGTTCAGCGCAGGCGCTGCGCCGTAGTGCGGCTCGATAACGAGAAAGACTCGAGGACACTGGCATGCAAGAGAATGATCTGCTCGGTGAAGGCTTGAACCTGATGGTGTTCGGGATGGGGTTCGTGTTCGTGTTTCTAAGTCTGCTGGTGGTCGCCATGATGGCGATGGCCAGGCTGGTGGGTCGCTTTTCGCCCGCACCAGTGCCCGCTGCGCCAGGTGCCGCGCGGGCGCCGGCTGCCCCGGCACCTGCGGCAGAGGGCGACAGCGAACTGACGGCCGTCATGGCCGCGGCGATTCACCGCTTCCGGCAGGACCAGCACCGGCACTGACGCTTTTGCGGCTTCGCCGATAGCGTCTGGGTTCTGCTGAGCGTCTGACCACTGCCAAGAGTAGCAGGCGGCGATTCTATCACGAGCAGTACGGTGGGTAGACCTCCCCCCGAGTGCAATATTCCGTGTTGCAGGCTGACGCAACAGGCTGTCTGCAGCGCGCGCAGAACTCGATATCCACAATATAAAGAACAAGGGATCACTCATGGACAAGCAACCGCTGGGCATCACGGATGTGGTACTGCGCGACGCGCATCAGTCACTGTTGGCCACGCGCATGCGCCTCGATGACATGCTGCCGATCGCCGCCAAGCTGGACGATATCGGCTTCTGGTCGCTGGAGAGCTGGGGCGGCGCGACCTTCGACGCCTGCATTCGCTACCTGGGCGAAGACCCCTGGGCGCGCATTCGAGCCTTGAAGGAAGCGATGCCCAAGACCCAGCAGCAGATGCTGCTGCGCGCCCAGAACCTGCTCGGCTATCGTCATTACGCCGATGATGTGGTGGATACCTTCGTCAAGCGTGCCGCGACCAGCGGTGTCGATGTCTTCCGTGTCTTCGATGCCATGAATGACCCGCGCAACCTCGAGCGTCCGCTCAAGGCGGTGCTGGACCAGGGCAAGCATGCCCAGGGCACCATCTCCTACACCGTGAGCCCAGTGCACACCCTGGAGATGTGGGTCGAACTGGCCCAGCAGCTGGAGTCGATGGGTGCCCAGTCATTGGCGATCAAGGACATGGCGGGGCTGTTGACGCCGTACACCGCCTTCGAGCTGGTGTCGCGCCTCAAGGCGAGCCTGTCGATCCCGATCCACATGCAGTCCCATGCCACCACCGGCCTTTCTACCGCCACGGCGCTCAAGGCCATCGAGGCGGGCATCGACAACGTCGATACCTCCATCTCTTCCATGTCGATGACCTATGGCCACAGCCCGACGGAATCGGTCGTCGCGATGCTGGCGGGAACCGAGCGCGATACTGGGCTCGATCTCGAGAAACTCGAGGATATCGCCGGCTATTTCCGCGAAGTGCGCAAGAAATACGCGGCCTTCGAGGGCAGTCTGCGCGGTATCGACTCGCGCATCCTGGTCGCGCAGGTGCCGGGTGGCATGCTCACCAACATGGAAAATCAGCTCAAGGAGCAGGGCGCCGGCGAAAAGCTGGATGACGTGCTCGCCGAGATTCCGCGTGTACGCAAGGACCTGGGCTATATCCCGCTGGTGACCCCGACGTCGCAGATCGTCGGCACCCAGTCGGTGATGAACGTGATGATGGGCGAGCGATACAAGTCGATCTCCAAGGAAGTGCAGGCGTTGCTCAAGGGGGAATATGGTGCGGCTCCGGCTGCCTTCGACAGCGAGCTCCAGTCTCGCGTGCTGGAGGGAGCCGAGCCGATCACCTGCCGTCCGGCAGACAACCTGACGCCGGAGATGGAGCGCCTGCGTGACGAGCTCAAGGGCAAGGCCCGTGAGGAGGGCATCACGCTGGAGAGCGGCGAGCGCGAGACCGATGACGTGCTGACCTACGCGCTCTTCCCGCAGATCGGCCTCAAGTTCCTGCGCAACCGCGGCAACCCGAATGCCTTCGAGCCCGCCCCGCAGGCGGTCGATGGCAAGGCAGCGGCCAGTGCGCCGGTCGCCGCAGCGCCGGCCGCCGGATCGCCGGTCGCCAGTGCTCCAGCCGCATCGAGCGGCCCGCAGACCTACACCCTGAACGTCAACGGCAAGCAGTATGTGGTCGAGGTCGCCGAAGGCGGAGACATCACCCAGGTGCAGGCCAGTGAGCCAGCGGCGCCTGCTCCTGCAGCGGCACCCGCCGCGCAGGCCGCCTCCGGCGAGCCGGTGAGTGCCCCGTTGGCGGGCAACATCTTCAAGGTCAATGTCAGTGTCGGTGACAGCGTGGCCGAGGGTGATGTGGTCATCATCCTCGAGGCCATGAAGATGGAGACCGAGATCCGTGCCCACCAGGCCGGTACCGTCTCCGCGGTGAAGGTCAAGGAAGGCGACAGTGTCAGTGTCGGCGACGTTCTGATCACCCTCTGAGCCGGTGTATCCGGCCCGTCGTCATGCACGGCGGGCCGGTCTGTGATGCTCCTCTGCAAGGCGACACGACATGGACAAGATACTCAACCTCTGGCACGGCTCGGGGCTCTACAACATGAGCTTCGGCCAGCTGGCGATGATCGTCATCGGCCTTGGCCTGCTTTACCTGGCGATCCGCAAGAACTTCGAACCGCTGCTGCTGGTGCCAATCGGCTTCGGCGGCATTCTTGCCAACATCCCGGAAGCCGGGCTGGCGTTGTCTGCCGCCGAGCAGGCGGCCCATCTCGGCAAGCCGGAGCTGTTGGCTTCGATGGCCAATCTGCTCAACGTCAACATCGCCAGCCTGCCGCTGGATGAGGCGCGCCACGCGGTGGAGCAGGCGCTGCATGGCGAGATTCCCGCCGCGCTCAAGCAGCAGGCCAGCAACATGGCGCTGGATGGCGGCTTCTCCAACGGCATGCTCTACAGCTTCTACAGCGTGGCGATCGCCTCCGGCATCGCGCCGCTGGTGATCTTCATGGGCGTGGGCGCGATGACGGACTTCGGCCCGCTGCTGGCCAATCCCAAGACGCTGTTCCTCGGCGCGGCGGCGCAGTTCGGCATCTTCGCGACCCTGCTGGGCGCGGTGGCGTTGACCTCGATGGGCCTGATGGACTTCAGCCTGCAGCAGTCGGCGGCCATCGGCATCATCGGTGGTGCGGACGGTCCGACCTCCATCTATGTCGCCAGTCTGCTGGCGCCGGAGCTGCTGGGCGCGATCGCCGTGGCGTCCTACTCCTACATGGCACTGGTGCCGATGATCCAGCCGCCGATCATGCGCGCGCTGACCACCGCCAAGGAACGCAGTCTGGTCATGACCCAGCTGCGGCCGGTGTCCAAGACCGAGAAGATCCTCTTCCCGCTGGTGCTGCTGATCATGGTGGCGATGCTGCTGCCGGACGCTGCACCGCTGCTGGGCATGTTCTGTTTCGGTAACCTGATGCGCGAGTGTGGTGTGGTGGAGCGTCTGTCGGATACCGCCCAGAACGCGCTGATCAACATCACCACCATCTTCCTGGGACTGTCGGTGGGCTCCAAGCTGCAGGCCGACAAGTTCCTGGCGGTGGAGACACTGGGCATTCTGGCCCTCGGCGTGGTGGCCTTCGGCATTGGCACGGCCTGCGGGGTACTGATGGCCAAGCTGATGAACAAGATCTCCAAGACACCGATCAATCCGCTGATCGGGTCGGCCGGTGTCTCGGCGGTACCGATGGCGGCACGTGTCTCCAACAAGGTCGGGCTCGAGTACAACCCGCACAACTTCCTGCTGATGCATGCCATGGGGCCGAACGTGGCCGGCGTGATCGGCTCGGCGGTTGCCGCGGGGGTGATGATCAAGTACCTCGGCTGATCGTCTCCACTGCACTGATACGACAACGCCCGCCATGGCGGGCGTTGTCGTATCTCGGGCCTTAATCAGCGGCGTTTTATCGTGTCTCGGCCGCGGGATTTGAGGGCGTGGCAGAGACGGTGCGCTGATTCGGCTGCATGCGTGTCTGTGGGTCATGGACGGCCTGCCAGAGGCTTAGCAGGGCGGCGCGATCGACGCGTCGGCTGGGCAGGCGCTGGCTGTCCTCGAGCCCTTGCCATTCCCCCGCGGCGTTCTGGCGTGCGAGGGCAAAGCGGAAGGGGTGATAGCCGGGTGAGCCCAGGCGTGTATCGGTCACTGCCAGCAGCGTCTCACCCTCTGGTGTCCGATCGCGGCTCGCACGTAGATAGGGCGCCGCGAACCAGCGCAGACGCTGGCCGTCCTCCAGCTTCGCGACCTCGGCATCCAGCGCCGGATGGCGCGGAAAATCGCGGCGTGCGAGAGACGCCAGCTGCGCGTCGGAGTCAAACACGCTGACCATCCACTCGTGATCCGCCTGCGGCGTGGTGGCGCTGACACGCCACAGCAGGCTGTTGAAGGGAGTCGGCTGCACCATGCGCGGAGCGTCGGCGAAGCCCTGGCTCGCCAGCAGCGGCGCCACGCGATGTTCGACCCAGCTCTTGGCGGCCAGCCCCCAGCCCAGATAGAGGCTCGAGAGCATGAGGCCCGTGGTCAGAAGGCGCCCGGCGCGACCACGAATCGCCACCCACAGGCCGGTAATCAGCAGCGGCAGGGTGTAGAGCGGGTCGATGATGAAGATGCTGGCCAGGCTGATGGGGCGGCTGGGCCACGGCCACAGCAGCTGGGTGCCATAGGTGGTGAAGCTGTCCAGCAGCGGGTGGGTGATCAGGCACAGTACGCAGTAGGCGATCAGCCGACCACGGCCAAGACTCGCCAGACGTGGCAGGCGAGCCAGCAGCCAGCCGAGTACGATGCCCAGAAGCGCCAATACCGGCAGGGAATGGCTGAAGCCACGGTGATGGGTGTAATTGGCGACCGCGTCGCCGTAGTCGATCATCACGTCGAGGTCGGGCAGGGTGCCGAGCGCCGCACCGCCGAGCAGCGCATGGCGGATGGCCGCGCCGCGTTTCGGGCTGGGCAGGCGGCGAATGGCCGGTGTCATGACGGCGCCGCCAACGACGGCCCCGAGGCAGATCTGGGTAAGGGAGTCCATGCGTGGGCTACCTGTGAGGAAGAAGAAAGCGGGAGGCGTGGGAGCAGGCGTCAGTCATCTGCGCGGATCGCCGCCAGGGCGCCCGGCTCGGCCCAGCGTGGGCCGGCATCCAGCACGCGCGCCTGCACCGGGCAGTCATCACGATGACAGCCGGGCAGATAGCCGCAGCTCATCAGCAGCTCGTTGACGATCTCGGGGCCGGTGAAGCGGAAGGTCTTCTTGAACAGCTTGATCCAGGCTGACAGCGGTTGAGGATGGTGGGCATCCAGCCAGCCGTTGAAGCTGCCGTGGGAATCCTTGAGCTGCATCACCACGCCTGCGTTGTGGATCACGGCATTGATCTTGAGCCGGTTGCGAATGATGCCGGCATTGCTGAGCAGGCGCGCGCGATCCTCGTCCCCGTAGGCGGCGATGCGCGCGATATCGTAATCCTCGAATGCCTCGCGGAAGGCCGCGCGCTTCTTGAGCACTGTCAGCCAGGAGAGGCCGGCCTGATTGATCTCGAGCACGAAGCGTTCGAACAGCACCCGGTCATCGCTGACCGGAAAGCCGTATTCATGATCATGATATGGGCCATGAATCGGGTGCTTAGGAGCATTCTCGCAATAGGTGCTGGCGGTGACGACGTCGGCCATCAGTCCTCCTGTACCGCGTAGCGACCGCTGCCGAGAAAGACGATGGCCAGGGCGCTGGCGAGGAAGAAGCCTTGCAGCTCCAGCGCCCAGCCGCCGGAGGGTGACAGGCTCAACAGCTGGCCCATGTGCGCCACGGCAAAGGCGAATAGCATGTTGGCGACCACGATCAGCCCGGCGATGCGCGAGTGCACGCCGAGCACCAGCATGATGGGCGCGATGATCTCGCCGATATAGACGCCATAGGCCACCACGCCCGGGATTCCCATGCTCTCCAGCTCGCCGGCGATCCAGCTCAGCGTGCCACCATCCCCCAGCAGCTTCGAAAGGCCATGAAACAGCAACAGCAGGCCCAGCATCAGGCGCAGTATCAGCTTGCCGAGGTCGTCATTTTCGAGAAATTGCACGGTAGAGCTCCTTGCTCAGCGGTCGTCGGGCTTGCTTAGCGGTCGTCCGGATACAAGGCGGCTGCCTCAGGCGTTGGGGTTGTCCACCAGAATGCGCGAGAAGCGCACGATCTCGGCATTGCGGTTGGACCAGCCAAGATGCTCCCAGAAGCGATGAGCGTCATGGTTGTCGTGCAGGGTATCCAGATGCACCTTGTCGATGCCTTCACAGGCCAAGGCCGCCAGGCAGCGGTCGACCAGCGTGCTGGCGATGCCCTGGCCACGCATGTCCGGCGCCGTCATCACATGCTGAAGATAGCCGCGCTTGCCGTCATGGCCCGCCATGGCGCAGCCGACCAGGCGCTCATCGAGAAAGGCCAGGTGGCTGATGCCGGGGTTGCGCGCCAGATAGCGGGCGACAGGGGCATGGCGGTCGGCATCGCGGATGACCACTCCCGGGGTCGCCTCCATCATGGCGATGAAGGCAGGGTGGTCTTCCGGTGTCATCGGGCGATAGGTCAAGGTTGGCATTGTGTGTCCTGGCAGCAGCGGTCGTCGGGGATGCCTTATCCTATCAGTCCCGCGGGATATCGAAATGTCTCGGCTGCGCCGCGACACGTGCCAGCCACGCCTGAATGGCGGGATAGTCGTCCAGCGCGAAGCCGCCTTCATCGGCGACATGCGTATAAGCATAAAGGGAAATGTCGGCGATCGTGAATCGATCCCCGGCCAGCCAGTCATGCTCGGCGAGATGGTGCTCCATCACGCGCAGGGCGCGCTTGCCGCCTTCCTGCTTGGCGGCATACTCGGCGCGGCGCTCGTCGGGGAGGCCGAGGTAGCGATTGATGAAGCGGGCAGTGGCGATGTACGGCTCATGGCTGTACTGCTCGAAGAACTGCCACTGCAGCACCTTGGCGCGCAGGAAGGGGTCACTCGGCAGGTAGTCGCTGCCATCGGCGAGATAATTCAGGATGGCGTTCGACTCTGACAGCGTCTCGCCGCGATGCAGCTCCAGCAGCGGAATCTTGCCATTGACGTTGCGGGTCAAAAATTCCGGCGTGCGGGTGTCGCCGGCCAGAATGTCGACCTCGATGTAGTGATGATGACGTTCGAGCAGGTGCAGCAGAAGCTCGACCTTGTAGCAGTTGCCGGAGCGGCGATCACCGTAGAGTGTCAGCATGCAGGGAGCGTCCTGTGCGAGCGTGGAATTGGCGTCTCGACAGTCTAACCAACCTCGCCTGCATGAACAGTGATCATTCGAACAGTGTTCGACGAATCGGTGTCATTCGCGTGCTCCAGACGCAGGCTGTGGGTCAGCCGAGGATCATCACCACGCAGGAAGCGGTCAGTACGCCCATCACGCGATTGAAGATCTTCCAGGCGCGTTCGGTATTCAGCAGGCGCCCGATGGCGGTCCCGAAGCCCGCCCATAGCGAGATGCAGGGCAGCGCGACCAGTTCCGCGAAGCCTGCCAGCAATACGGCGTTGAGCAGTGCCGGGCCTTCCTCGGGCAGAAAGCTCGCCATCAGCGCCATGCCCATCACCCAGGCCTTGGGATTGGCGAACTGGAACAGGCTTGCCGCGAGAAAGGTCATCGGGCGTGCATCCTGCTGGCTGGCGAAGTCAGGTGGCGGGGCGGTGGCGATCTTCCAGGCCAGGTAGAGCAGGTAGGCACTGCCCAGCACCTTCAGCAGCGTCTGCACGATGGGATAACGCTCGAAGACCAGCCCCAGGCCCAGCGCGATGGCGATGAACAGCACCAGGCAGCCGATCAGGATGCCGAAGATATGCGGCAGGGTGCGCCAGTAACCATAGTTGGCCCCCGAGGCCGTCAACATCACGTTGTTGGGGCCGGGTGTCAGGGTCATCGACAGCATGAAAAGCGTGGCGGGGGCCAGAAAGGCGAGGGATTCCATGGGTGTCCTTCAGCGTGGTGGGCGTTGTCGAGGTCGCATATCTGATTGTATGGATTCAATTTGCGAGTGCCGGCACATTCCTGTGTTTTATGGCTTGTTGGCGGCATGTTTTGAGCATAATCTGATGACAATTACCGTCAACAGGTTTTTTGTCACCATGACAATGTGGATTCCGACCCTGGACCCCGCCATGCCGCGTTACCGTGCTCTGGCGGAGGCCATCCGCCTCGATATCGCCTCAGGCCAGCTCAAGGAAGGCGAGCGACTGCCGCCTCAGCGTCGGCTGGCGGATGCGCTGGGCGTGACCATCGGCACGGTGACGCGAGGCTACGCCGAGGCCGAGCGGAGTGGCCTGGTATCGGCGCGTGTCGGGAGCGGCACCTACATCAACGGCGCCACCCGGAGCGCGCATGGATCCTCCAGCAGCTTCGGGCATGCCCTGCGGGCCAGAAAGGCCTATGGATTGGCGTCAGAACAGGAGGGCGTGCTGTCGGCAGCGGCCGGCGTGATCGATCTCACCATGAGCCTGCCACCGCCTCACCCCGCGCGGCAGCAGGGAATGGCAGCGGCGCTGGCCGCGATCAGCCAGTCACCCGAGGCCTTGCTGCGCAGTGTCGAGTATCAGAATGAATTCGGGGACGGCAGCCACCGGCAATTGCTGGCGAGCTGGATGGGTGAGCTCGGCATGCCGGTCGACCCCGAGGAGCTGATGCTGACCCAGGGCGGCCAGAATGGCATCACGCTGGCGTTGTCGGCGCTGCTGGCGCCCGGGGATGCCGTGGTCACCGGCGCGCTGACCTATCCCGGGCTGATCGTCGCCAGCGCCGAACGTGGCCTCAAGCTGTTGCGGGTGCCGCTTGACGAGGACGGCATGGATGTCGAGGCGCTGGCGCGGCTGTGCCGTCAGCAGGCGCCCAGGATGGTCTATGTGATGGCCGAGCAGAACAATCCGGGCGCGGCGCAGTTGTCTTATGCACGGCGCAAGGCCCTGGTCGCCCTCGCGCGCCAGCATGACTTCTGGATTCTGGAAGACGGGGTACAATATCTGCCCGACGAGGAGTGCGGCACGCGGCTCTATCAGATGGCGCCGGAGCGCACCCTGTATGTCTTCAGTACCTCCAAGTTGCTGGCCGGGGGCCTGCGCCTGGGCGTATTGCGGGCGCCGGTGGAGGTGCTGACTCGCATCGGCGCAGTGCTGCGCAGCCACAGCTGGATGGTGGCGCCGCTGTTGATGGAGACGGTCTGCGCCTGGCTGACCAGCGGCAACGCGACACAGCTGGTGGCGTGGCAGACGGAAGAGATGCGCGCGCGCCAGAAACTGGCCCGCACGCTGCTGGCGGAGTGGTCGCCGGCGGCGCGACCGTCTTCGTTCGATCTGTGGCTCGAGCTGCCCGAAGGGCAGCGCAGTCAGGCGATGGTCGCGTCATTGACCGAGCGGGGTGTGCACGTCACCAGCGCCGAGCCCTTCTGTGTCGGCAATGAGCCGCCACCGCAGGCCATCCGGCTGTGCCTGAGCGCCGCCGAGAGCCGTGAGGCGCTGACCCACGCGCTGGAAATCGTGCGCGAGCAGCTGCAGGCGCCGCCTGCGCTGCGTCCCATGACGCTCTAGCGCTTCGCCGCGCTCACTCCCGGCGGTCGCCGGATTCCTGCGCCAATCTGGCCTGCTTGAGCGGCACGCCCCAGCGATAGCCGCCGAGCCCGCCATCACCGCGTACCACACGATGACAAGGCGTCAGCAGAGCCAGCGGGTTGGCACCACAGGCATTGGCGACGGCGCGGCTGGCGGTCGGCCGCTCAAGCGCCTCGGCCAGCTGGCGATAGGTCAGGGTATCGCCACTCACGGTAGCGTTGAGCTGCTGCCAGACGCGCAATTGAAAGGCGGTGCCACGCACATCCAGCGGCAGTTCGAGCAGCAGTGCATGGCTGGTCTCCGGTTGCTCACACAGGGCGAGCAACCGTGCCCCCAGTGAGGCATGCAGCAGACGACTGGCCGTGTGAGCGCTGCCGTCCTGCCCGTCTGTCTCTGTCTCCATCTGCTGCCAACTGGCCTTGGGTAGGCGTGCTTCCAGCGCCTGCTGGCCCGCCTCACGACTGTCGCTGAGCTGAATGACGACCACGCCACGCGCGCTGAGTCCTGCGCTCAGCCAGCAGGACTGTTCCGGGACCCCGAAGCGACACGGCCAATGCAATGCCAGCAGGTCTTCTCCCTGTCCGCCGGAGCGGCGGGCGCTGGGCGTGATGCCGTCCCTGCGTGCATAGGCACGGCTGCTGGAGCGATAGCCGGCGGCGATGATCGCCTCGGTCACGCCATGGCCCTCCTCCAGCAGCGCATGGAACTGCATCTGGCGCAGACCCGCCGAGTACTCGGAAGGTGACAGGCCCAGCAGTGCCGTGAAGCGGCGCTGAAGATGCGAGGCACTTATCCCGTGCTCCGCCGCCAGACTTGCGAGTGGCGGGGTGGGCTCGCCTGCGGCGACGGCCTGCTCCAACTGCCGACACACCGTCAGCGGCCAAGGCGTGGCGGGGGTTGAGGCAGCGTCTTCAGGTGTCGAGCGGGCGGCAGTGGAGGCGCGTGAAAGTGGGGCGTTCGATTCCGGCATCATCGGTGCTCCAGGCGTGGCCCTGACGGGGTGGCCAGTCCGCTCGACGGCCTGAGGGCGATCAGGCTTTTCGGACTGCTCAGGATGACAGCGCCGACAAGCGCGCATGCCTGCGGCTCGCGCCGCGTGACAATCGGCAAACAGGCGCAGGTTGTCGCGGCGTGGCGCCGGGGATGGGCAGCCGATGCGACAGAAAATGCCAGTGGTGATCACGCCGTAGCGCAGCGCCTCCCCGGCGATTGGCTGGCGCGCCAGCAGGCGCTGCCAGATGGCCTCATCGCACCCTTGAGCGTCGCCAGCGGCAGGTGGTGCCGTCATCCCCGCCGCTGTCTTTTCGCCGGACACTGATGTCATCGTTCATCTCGCTGTGCAAGGTTCACGCTCAGTATCGCCATCCGCTCGGGGCTGTGCACTCCGTATCTTGTGCTGACTGTCAGGATTGCGCTCGCAGCGCTTGCCGGGAGTCGCTCAGAACTCGATGGATTCCTGGCGCTTCTCTTCTTCTTCGGCCTGCTTGCGCAGCTTCTTGCGGATGGCGGCCTTGTGGAAGCGCAGCTTCTGTTCCTGGGTTTCCAGGTTGAGTGGCGGCACCGGCACCGGCTGGCCGTTGGAGTCGACCGCGACCATGGTCAGATAGCAGCTGTTGGTATGACGAATCAGGCGACCCTGGATGGATTCGGCGACCACCTTGATGCCGATCTCCATCGAGGAGCGGCCGACATGATTGACCGAGGCCAGGAAGGTGACCAGCTCGCCGACGTGAATCGGCTGCTTGAAGCGCACCTGGTCGACCGAGAGGGTGACGACGTAGCTGCCGCTATAGCGACTGGCGCAGGCGTAGGCGACTTCATCCAGCTTCTTGAGGATGGCGCCACCGTGCACCTTGCCACTGAAGTTGGCCATGTCGGGGGTCATCAGCTCGGTCATGATCAACTGATGCTGGCCGGGCAGAGCTTCGTTGAGGGCGGTCTGTTCTGGCTGGTTCTCGCTCATTGGGGCGTCCTTCAGGCACGGGCCTGTCAGGTGAGTGGGAGCTGTCAGGGGCTCTCAGGTGAAGCAATGACTCTGGCATGCCGCGCAGAGAGGGATAATGGCTAGTCTGCGGGATTCGTGACGTCTTGGCACCCCGTGAGCGGCATATCAGCTATCTATAAACGACCTTGCCCCCACAGTCGCCTGTGGGGGCAAGGAGCTTGCGGGGTTATCGGTAAGGCTATCTGAATGGCAGGCTGAAAAGGCTGGCTGACGCCGCCGTCAGCCAGGTATTAGAGCAGCGTCAGACCCAGCGAGATGATGATGCCGGTCACCAGCAGCTGCACCAGGCAGAAGCCCATGATGTCCTTGGCCTTGAGGCCGGCGATGGCGAGCACCGGCAATGCCCAGAAGGGCTGCAGCATGTTGGTCCAGGCATCGCCCCAGGCGACGGCCATGGCGACGCGTGACAGGTCGGCCCCCAATGCCTGGGCGGCGGGAATCATGACCGGTGCCTGCACGGCCCACTGACCGCCACCGGAGGGCACGAACAGATTGACGATACCGGCACTGATGAAGGACCAGAACGGCAGGCTGTCGGCGGTGGCAATCGATACGAAGCCTTCGGACAGCGTGGCGGCCAGTCCCGACTGCACCATGATCGCCATGATGCCGGCGTAGAAGGGGAACTGGATGACGATGCCTGCGCCACCCTTGATGGCTTCATTCAGGCTGTCCAGCAGCTTGCGCGGCGTGCCATGCAGCACGATGGCCAGGAACAGGAAGCTGAAGTTGATCACGTTCAGGTTCAGCCCGCCGCCACGGATCACGAAGTGATCCACCAGCCAGGCGAGGCCGAACAGACCGACGACCCAGGCGAGAATCGGCGAGTTCTCGAGACGCTCGGCGGGACGAGGCTGGTCGCTGATCTCGGTGTGCTTCTCCTCGAGCAGGGCCGGGTCCACGTACACGCTTTCCTTCTCGAAGGGCATCATGGCGCGATTGACCAGCGGCATGATGATCAAGAGCGCCGCGACGATGGCGATATTGAAGAAGGCGAAGATGGTGTCCGAGGTGGGCACGATACCGATGCTTTCCTCGGTGAAGTGGCCAGCGGTGGCGATGGTCAGCGGAATCGAGCCCGAGATGCCCGCATGCCAGATCACGAAACCGGAGTAGGCACTGGCGATCAGCAGGCGGTAATCGACCTTGATCATCCTGGCCAGCTGTTTGGCGAACAGTGCCCCGATCACCAGCCCGAAGCCCCAGTTGATCCAGCTGGCGATCAGCGATACGAAGGTGACCAGCATGATGGCGCTGCCCGGCGTTCTGGCCAGCGAGGCGATGCTGGCCAGGCCTTTCTTCACCGGCGGGGTGTTGGCGAGCATGAAGCCTGAGATCAACACCAGCAGCATCTGCATCGAGAAGGTCAACAGATTCCAGAAACCATCGCCCCAATAGCGCATCACCTCAGTGGGGGAGCGCTGTTCGATGAGCATGGCGGCTGCTGCTGCAACGACAGTCAGCAACAGGACGAAGATATAGGGGTCAGGCAGATAGCGCTCAACCAGCTTGACGGCTGGCCGTGATAGCGATTGCAGCATGTGAGAGTCCCTGTTGGCTTTTTATCAGTATGGGAAACGGGTTGGCACGCTTACATTAGTCCATTCGATGGCAGGAGAATATCGCGCGATGGTCGAGTGGCACGCCAATGCCAGCGGCAAGCCTTTCAGCGCTGCATCAACCTGCTGGAGACTTCAGCCAACTGGCAAGGCATCAGCGCCAATCATGGCGGCGATGATGCAGGTAGTAGCCGCCGAGCACGGCAGAACGCACGCTGGTGAACAGCAGGAAGGCCAGCCACAGTCCATGATTGCCGAAGCCTTCGAGCAGCGGCCACAGGCCGATGAAGGCCAGCAGGGATATCACCAGCGTATTGCGCATTTCACTCGTCGCCGTGGCACCGATGAAGATGCCGTCCAGCAGGTAGCTCCACACAGCGACCAGGGGCAGGGCGACCATCCAGGGCAGATAGAGGGTGGCCAGGGCGCGCACTTCGGGAATGTCGGTCAGCAGGTGGATCAACGCCGGCCCGCAGAGCCAGAGCAGGCCGCTGGCCGCTGTCGCGGTGATCAAGGAGAAACGGGTTGCCGCCCCCACGCTGCGCGCGAAGCGTTGCCAGTCGTTCTGGCCGACGGCTCGCCCGACCTCTGACTCCGCTGCCTGGGCGAAGCCGTCCAGTGCATGGGACGTCATCATCACGAACTGCAGCAACACCGCATTGGCCGCCAGAACATCATCCCCGAAGCTGGCACCCTGTGAGGTGAAATAGGCCGTCGCGCCCAGCAGGCACAGGGTGCGCACGAACAGATGCTGATTGACGCGGATCAGCGCGCCCCAGGCGGGCAGAGACAGCAGCGCTGCGCGATCACTGCGCCCCGGCATGCGTCTGAGCTGGCGGGCGACCAGCCACAGGCCCGTGGCCAGCGCACAGTAGTCGGCGATCACGCTGGCCAGCGCCACGCCATCGCTGGTCATGCCCAGCCCGGGCACGAAGGCAAGATCGAGCAGGATGTTGACGCCATTGGTCAGCACGAGGATGCCGAGCGTGACGCGCGAATTCCCCAGCCCCAGGAACCAGCCCAGAATCACGTAGTTGATCAGCACGGCCGGTGCCGACCACAGCCGGATGCTGGCGTAGTCATGGGCCAGGGCGCGCGTGGTCTCGCTTGCCTCCATCAGCGATAGCCCCAGGGTGATCAGCGGCGAGCCGGCGATGATCAACACCAGCCCGATGGCCAGCGCCAGCCCGATGCCCTGGCCCAGCAGGGTGCGCAGGCCATCGTGGTCTTCACGGCCATGAGCCTGTGCCGTCATGCCGGTCGTGCCCATGCGCAGAAATCCGAAGCCCCAGTACAGGAAGCTGAAGAGGACCGCGCCCAGCGTGACCGCACCCAGATACACCGCATCCTCGAGATGCCCGACCACGGCGGTATCCACCAGCCCCAGCAACGGCACGGAAATGTTGGAAAGGATGATGGGCCAGGCCAGGCGCCACATATGGCGATCGGCGGAAGGCAGTGTGGCGGTCTTCAGGGAAGGGGTGGGCATGTTGGGTCCGAATGAGGGGAGAAGGTAACGTCAGCCGGGAGCGGTCGCGTTGATCAGGATAAGGCCTGGCAGGGCTGGGCGTAATGGCGCTGGAGCGCTAATCTAGTTCTGGTGACTTGATGACAAGGCCTGCCATGCGCCAGCCGAGAGATCCACTGGCGCGAAGCCCCATAACAGGGACGCATGGAGCGTCCGTACGCAAGGGAACTGACTATGAAACGCACGATTCTTCAGCGAAGCACGCGATTGCGCACTGGGCTTGCAGCAGCTGGCATGACGCTGATGCTGGTGTCGCCGGTGCAGGCCATCGAGCTGCCCAGCGAGCAGGGTGACGACACACCCAGCGCAGGCATGATGGTGGCCGATGCTCTTATCGGACGTCCACTGTTGCTGGCCACGACCGTCGTCGGTGCTGCCATCTTCGTCGTGTCGGCTCCCTTCGCGGCCATGGGGCAGAATATCGATGAGACGGCGCGCGTACTGGTCGCGACCCCGGCGCAGGCGACCTTCGCTCGCTGCCTGGGGTGCAAGACCACGCGGGTCGATTGGGATTGAATATCTCCTGATCGCGGCTGGTAAGAATGCGCCGCTCAAGTCTGGACACGACAACGCCGACCTCGAGGGTCGGCGTTGTCGTGTCTGAAGGGGCGGTGAGAGCGGCGGTCAATGCGCGGGGTGTCTGGCATGGCTATCGGCAGGGGGCGGCAGTGAGTTGAAGCACAGCACGCGTTTGCGTCCGGCGCGTTTCGCCTCATAGAGCGCATTGTCGGCCATGTTGAACAGCGCATCGGTGGCCTGGCTGTCATGCGGCGCGTTGGCGACCCCCGCGGAGAAGCTCAGGCCGGTCAGCGGCCCCAGCGTCTCATGCTCGAAGACTTCTTCGTGGAAGGCTTCGAGAATGGCCTCGACCCGAGCGCGTGACACCGCTGCGCTGGCACCGGGGATCAGGATCACGAATTCTTCGCCGCCGTAGCGACAGGCTTCATCGGAGCTGCGCAGCGACTCACGTATCAGGTTGGCCAGACGCGTGAGGACCTGATCACCCATCTCGTGGCCGTAGGTATCGTTGACCTGCTTGAAGTGGTCGAGATCCAGCACCACCAGGGACAGTGGGTTGCCGATGCTGGCCTCTGCCAGTTTCTGGGGCAGCACTTCATCGAGGTGACGGCGATTGAAGAGACGCGTCAACGTATCCTTGCGCGCCTCGTGTGCCAGGCCCCGCTTCAGCTGCAGGTCGGCCAGTGCCAGCATCACCAGGTTGCTGACATCTTCCGCCAGGGACTGAAAGCGCTCCAGGCTGTCCTCTTCCGGCGGGATCAGCAGCACGAATTCCCCCGCCTGGCCATCACCGACCGTCAGCGTCTGCTTGAGGTGACGAGCGTCGGTGGGTGGTGTCCCCCAGTTGATATGCATCGTCTGATGGATGTCGTTTGGGTCATGCAGGGTCACGCTGCCTTCGCAGCCGGCGAACAGGCTGGGCAGACGAACATTAAGCTGGGTGATGACCTCATCGAGCTGGGAGCAGGTCAGCAGGGATTCCGCGAGGTGATGGATCTGGCTGCGGCTCTCTGAAAGTCGCGACAGCTTGAGGTTGGCGATCTGCAGGTCGCGCTGGGCACGCTTGCGATCGGTGATGTCGTGAACGATGGAGAACAGTAGGGTGCGGCCGTTCAGGTCCACCGGGCCGGTAAAGATCTCGACATCACGCAATTCACCGTTGGCAAGCTGGTGGCTGGCCTCGAAGTGGTTGTCGGTACGATTGACGACCGCACGGATGCGTTTGGAGAGCGACTGGCTGGCCAGCACGTTGATACGGCCCAATGGCATACCGCACATTTCGCCGATGCTGTAACCATAGAAGTCGGCGGCGACCGGATTGGCATCGATGATCTCGGCAAGCTCCGGGTCGATCAGCAGCTTGATGGCGTTGCCGGTGCTGAAGACTTCCTGATACAGGGCTGCATTCTCCTCGAGCAGCTCGATGGCGCGACGGCGGTCCTCGATATTGTTGATCAATACCAGGGTGCGCTCTTCGCCCTCCAGCGGGGTGAGGGTGACTTCCGCCCAGAACATCTGCCCCGTGTCAGTCTGCATGTGGTATTCGTCCTGGAAGCTGCCGCCTTCGCGTTGCAGCTGGCCCCAGGCACGTTTCATGCGACTGATCTCATCCAGTGAGAACAGCCCCCACAGCGATTGCTGGAAAAGCTCGGTATCACTCTTGCCCAGCAGGGCATGCATGGTCGAGTTGGCATCCGCGATGGTGCCATCCCCGTTGGCGACGATGATGCCCACTGGGGCGGAATGATAGATGGAGCGCAGACGGGCGCGGCTGCTGATCAGGCGTTGCTGCTGTTCCTTGATCCAGTCGATATCGCTGTGAGTGCCGATCATGCGCAGGGGTCTGCCATCCTCGGCACGTTCCACCACGCGTCCCTGATCGAGAATCCACTTCCATTCACCGTTGCGCGTCAGCATGCGGTGCTCGTTGCGATATTCAGCGCTGTGACCTTCAAAGTGCTGTTTCAGGTCGTCTAGGGTGCGCGGCATGTCATCCGGATGGATGCGTGACTTCCACTCATCGAAGCTGCTGCCGATCTCGTGTTCCTGGAAGCCGAGCGTCGCCTTCCACTGCGCAGAGTAGAAGACATGATCGGTATCCTGCTTCCAGTCCCAGACGCCGGCGCCTGAGCCTTCCAGCGCGAACTGCCAGCGTTGTTCGGCCTCGCCCAGGGCGTCACTCATCTTCTGCAGCTGCTGATAGGGGTAGACCATGCGCGATGAGTAGATGGCGTGATAGATCATCGCGTAGGCCACCACCTTGTACAGATGGCCGAGCAGATTGAAGACATCGAAGGCAGTGGCATAGAGCGTGAAGCAAAGCTCGGATATCCCCGTGGCCAGCGCAGCGATCGCCAGCCAGCCGGCATTGGTGCCTTCAGGCAGTCGGCGCGCGCCAAGCAGAAGTACCGCGGCCAGCGCAGCGCTCAGCGCCAGGGCCCATTCATAGCCGATCTTCCAGGCGGTCAGGCCGCTGCCGACGATGAAGGTCTCTGGCAGGAAGTCGAGATGAAAGAGGCCTATCCAGCTCACCATTAGCCCGATGGCGAGTGTCACGCCAAAGGCCACGGGCAGATAGCGACGCGGCACGGGGCGTGCCGTCAGCAGACAGGGAGCCAACAGGGCGATGATGAAGGCGGTCCGTCCTGCCAGCCAGAAGTGGATGGCCTTGCTGACGGAGGCCTCGCTGACGAAGTCCGGCATGCCGTCGTAGCTGAAGATATGCACCATGTCGAAGAAAGCGGAGAGCATGAAGGCGCACCCCATGACCAGAAAGCTGGTCGGCAATGTCCGACGGTGCCCCTGGAAGATGGAGACGGCAGACATCAGAGCGACCAGTATCGCACCCATTTCCAGCAGTGAATGCGGGACAAGGTACTGTTCGACCGAGCTGAACAGCTGCGGACGCGGCACCACGATCAAGACCACCATGATCGCCAGCATGACAAGCAGCATCCCTGTGCCGGCATTGGGCAGCTGTGTGCGTGTCCCCAAAAAGGAGTGCTTGAGAGCAGTAGAGAGAGAGTGAGAGGACATGGGCAATCCGTGCGCGTGAAAAGGGGATGACCGGTGAATGGACAACTACAGGATAGAACAGTTTGCTTACATTATGCTAACAGAAAATAACCTGGTGTAGCGTTTGATATTGATTGAGTAGCCGTTTATGCAGGGGGCGAGAGCAGGTTGGTAGCCACGATTCTGTCTGGCCATGTCAGCAGTGAGGCCAGCAGCGGGGCCGACGGGAGTAGGCAATGGCGGGCAGCGCGCCGGGAAAGGTCCTGATAGTGAGCGAAGTGTATTGCCAGTCGGTGTTAGTGCCAGTCGACTACGTTACCCGTTGGTTTCTTGCAGCAAGAGGCACCGCGTTGGCGAGTCAGGCGCTGAAGCGTCAGTCAGGGCCGTGCTTGAGGGAAGGGCATGAAGAGAGAGCTTGAGGAAAGGGGCTACAGGAAGGTCTATCGGGGTTAGCTTGAGAAGAGGGTTTGCAGTGAGGGCTTGCGGGGAGAGCAGGAGGTGTCAGGCAATAAGCAAGCAGCAGCCGTCACGATGGATGTGGCGCAGTACAGGCCATATCATCGCCATGACGGCTGCCGGAGCAGGCGGTAATCAGTTGCCGAGAGCGGCCGTGATGATGTGGTACTTGTCCATCAGCTCTTCCTGGCTTTCCTTGTTGTCCGGGTCGAGCGGGATGCAGTCGACAGGGCAGACCTGCTGACATTGCGGCTCATCAAAGTGTCCGACGCATTCGGTGCACAGATCCGGGTCGATGACGTAGATCTCTTCCCCCGGCGAGATGGCCCCATTGGGACATTCCGGCTCGCAGACGTCGCAGTTGATGCACTCATCAGTGATGATCAGGGCCATGATGCTGTCCTCAGCTTGTGGCGGTGTCGTCGTCGGTAGCGGAGAAATGCCGGGCGAGGGTCTCGGCCACCAGCGGATGCACCAGACGCGACACATCACCGCCATGACGCGATATCTCGCGCACGATGGTCGATGAAATGTAGGAGTTCTGTAATTCCGGTGTCAGGAACAGGCTATCGACGTGCGGTGCCTGGGCCCGGTTCATGTTGGCCAGCTGCAGTTCATACTCGAAGTCGGAGACCGCACGCAGGCCGCGCAGAATGATACGCGCATTCTGCTGCTCAAGCAGCTCTGTCAGCAGGCAGCTGAAACCGATGACCTCGACATTGTCGAGATGCGCCAGAACCCGGCGCGCCAGATCGATGCGAATCTCCAGCGGCAGCGCGGGGCGTTTGCTGGGGCTGTAAGCTACCGCGACCACCACCTTGTCGAACAGGCGGGCGCCGCGCTCGATCAGGTCGGTATGGCCATTGGTGATCGGGTCGAAGGTGCCGGGATAGACGGCAATGTTCTTGGGCATGACGAACTCGAGCTCTGTCGGCAGCGGGTCAGCCTGGTGGCCGGCTGCAGTGGACGACGAAGGATGAGGAGCCTTAGAAGGCCGTAACGCAATGGCTGTCGCGCCGACGGCTCCTCCGGTCCGCCGAGTGTAGAACCCCTCGCGCGGCTTGCCAGTCGAGCGAGGGGATTCGTCACCGGATGCACAACCCGGGAGGGGGAGCGAGCCGGTCTTGCAGCGAGCCTGGCTTACAGCGAACCTGGCTTACAGCGAACCAAAGGGGTTATCGACCTTGAGCGAGACGGGCTTCGCATAGCCGGGGATGCGGATCTCGCGATCCGTGATCTCCAGTTCCGGACCTTCGAGCACGCCTTCACCGAAGCGATAGGTCGGCGTGAATTCACCGCGCTGTGCCTTGTCCAGATAGTCGGCGCGCCGCTGCTCGCAGAGACCGCTGCGCTCACGCCAGGCAGCCAGTGCCTCCTCACCATGCCGCGCCGCCAGCAACTTCAGGGTGACGTCAGCCGACAGCACCACGCCACTGGCGTTGTTGCCACCGAAGCCCTTGGCATTGATGAAGGCGACGTCTGCGGTGAATTCGCGCGCCTCGCGGCGGATGTCGAGGTGGCTGTGATGCACGTCATCGGCGATGGCATCCAGCGTCGGGATACCTGGCAGGATGCCGGTCGCCATGCTGCCGAGCGCCGATACTGCCTGATCACCCGCTGCGCTGCCCTGGCTGTGGCCGACGAAGGATTTTACCGCCACCACAGGCCAGGCCTGGATGTCGTTGGCGCGAGCCACTTCATTGAGCACGTGTGACTCGGTGGTGCGGTTCTTCGGCGTGGAGGTGGCATGGGCGTGCACGAAGCTGCGCTGGCGCACGCCTTCATCGCCGACGATGTCGCGGGCCAGTGCCACCGCCTTGCTCAGGGTGATGTAGTTGCCGACGCCGGGCGCCGAGATGGAGCGCTTCCAGCCGTCGGCATTGACGAACACGTCCGGCACGCTGCCGATGATGCGAGCGCCGGTGTCCAGCGCCAGATCATCCGCCATCAGGATCACGAACTGGGTCGCTTCCGCGATGGTGAAGCCACAGTTGCGCGCGAACGGGCGACAGGCCTTCTGGTAATCGCTGTCGGTGAGCACTTCCAGCGCGTCGAGGGCCTTGAGGCTCTCGTCATCGGCCAGAGCACCCATGCTGCGGAAGCCCTCGATGACTTCCGGCGTGATCGGCGCATCGGCGGTGCCGACCATCACCACGCGGCGACGGCCGCTGCGGATGTCGTTCAGGCCCAACTTCAGGTTGTAGAGGAAGCTGGCACAGGCGCCCATCGCGGCACCGGCGCCGCCGACATTGCCCAGCACATAGGCATTGAGGAAGTCGGCGGGCATCTGGGCATAGCCCAGTGGCATCTGCTTGGAAGTGGCGCGCTCGCCGGCCACGAAGGACTTCATCAACCCGCCCCAGCCTTCAGCATCCATCTGGCCGATGGAGTTGCCGGCGTAGACGGCGATATCGTCCGGATCGAGGCTATCGCGCAGCGCATCCCAGTCCAGGCCACTGTCGCCGAGGCAGTCGCTGGCGCCGAAGATGGTCATCGACAGGCCGCGCGGGTGATGCACGCTGCGATAGAGCTGCTCCGGTGCGAAGCCGCTGGGCAGCTGACCCGCGGCGCGCACCAGCGCCTGACGATGATCGGGCAGCAGGACCTCGAATTCGCCGGCCGGTACCGTGACTTCGACATGACGGTTGTCCAGCTCGCGGATCTGCCAGTCAGCGGGCGGCTGTTCCGGCAGCTGGCGGCTGCGCAGCGTGAAGGTCAAGTCCTGGCCCAGCGTCAGCTTTGACTGACGATTGGCAGGAATGCCGGTCGCGTTGAAGCGCTCGTCTTCAATGCGACGAATCAGGGTGTGGGACAGCACCTGATCTGCCAGACGCTCCGCAAGCGCTTGAGCCTCGGCGGGCTGGCCTTCGGCATCGAACCATTGGCCCTGATCATCGCAGCGGGCGAGGTTCATGAGCGACGCGAGACCCAGCAGGGTCTCTTGACGGTCTGTCTCCGGCAGGGAGTCGAGCACCGTGCGTCTAAACGCCTGATGGCCCGAAGTTCTGCCGGCGGCATTGACGCCGCCCATGCCGACGATCACCGGTAAGTGTGACAAGCCGCTTTCCTCGTAAAAATACTGTGAGTCGTTGGTCTGGGCGATACCTCTGCGGATATTCGTCCAAATGATGAGCGGATGATAACACCCCCTCAATACAGGCGTCATGCACCCCCGCCTATACGCGGGCGCGCCAGCGAGCGCTTGCTGCGAACACTGTGCGATATCTCTGCGCTCAGCGCGAGTCCCACTGGCCTGTTTTATACTTGTCATGACACGATATAATCGTGATTAAACGTTTGTTTGATTTCCGAGAGGCAAGCTGACATTCTGTCTTGGCTGTTTGAGTTGGTGTAGGCGCGTGCCGCGAGGCAGGCGCCTTTTTTTGTGCCCAGGCCTTCCTGCGCCGCCGACCCCAGATGGGCTGTACGCCATATGGCGCAGCCCGATGCAGGCGCATCTGCTAGACTCCGCGCGTGATTTTCCTGCCCGTTGCTATCGGAACTGCTGATGTACGCCAACTCCCGCCAGATCGATTCTCCCCAGACCGGCCCCCACGAGGATGTCGAGCGTCGCGTGCGCCGTGCGATGGCGCATCCGCTGCGCAAACCCGTCGCGGAGCATACCCGCGAAGCGTTTCTGCAAGCGCAACAGTGGTTGTCGGCTCAGGGCAGGCCCCTGTGGCTGGACAGCGGCTGCGGCGTCGGGCGATCGACTCGCCAGCTGGCACTGGCGCACCCGGACCATGCCGTCATCGGCGTGGACCGCAGCGAAGACCGTCTCAGCCGCAAGCATGGTGAGTTGCCGGACAACGCCCTGCTGGTCCGCGCGGACCTCGTCGACTTCTGGCGCCTGGCGCTTGCCGCTGGCTGGGCACCTGCGCATCATACCCTGCTGTACCCCAATCCTTATCCCAAGGCGCGTCATCTCAAGATGCGCTGGCAGGGCCACCCGGTATTCCCTATCATCATGGCGCTGGGCGGTCAGCTTGAGCTGCGCACCAACTGGGAGATCTACGCCCGGGAATTCGCCCAGGGCATCGGGCATGCCACCGGTATCGAGGTGACGGCGCACGCCTTCGAACCGCAGGGCGATTATCTGACGCACTTCGAGCGCAAGTATCACGAGTCTGGCCAGGCGCTGTGGCGACTCGAATGCCAGCTTGAACACACGCCCGAGCGCTACCCGCTGCAGGTCTGACGCGAATCACGCTGGTGGCAGGTTCTGGTTGGCGATAGCGGCGTGGCTGTTGTGGAAGGTGTCGCGCAGGGACTGGCGCAGCCAGCTTGCCGCGGGGCCACGAGGGCTGTCGCGACGCGAGATCAGTTCGATATCGATGTCGGCGGTGGCGCCCAGTGCGCTCATGTCCAGAATCTTCAAACGCTGCTGGAAGGGCGGGTAGTGGGCGATATGGCGCGGAACCTGCGCCCAGCCCAGTCCGCGCGTCGTCAGCTCTGCCATGGCATAGAAGCTGTTGAGCTTCCAGAAGCGCTGTGAGCGTGGCCCCTCGTGGCCGGGTTCCAGCTGCTGGCGTTGACCGATCATCAGCTGGCGGTGATCCGCCAGGTCGCTGTGGGTCGGGCTCTCAAGCTGCGCCAGCGGATGGTTGCGTGCCACGATCAGCACCTGCTCCAGTCTCCCCAGCGCCTCGCGCTCCAGCGCCATGACACCCAGTGGCTGATAGAACAGGATGCCGAGATTGGCCTGGTGCTGCTCCACCCAGCGGGCCACCTCATCCTGCGCGCCATTGAGCAGATTCAGCGTCAGCGTCGGGTATTGCACCGCCATCTTTTCCAGTACCGCCATCACCGGCGGCATTTCTACCAGCGCCTCATCGATCGCCAGCGTCAGGCTGGCTTCCAGCCCCTGGCTGAGAGTGCGGGCGCGTGCCTCCAGGCGCTGGCATTGCATCAGCACGCTGTTGGCTTCATGCAGCATGGCCTCGCCCGCGGGCGTCAGCACCGGCGTGCGAGGGCGACGATCGAACAGCTCGCAGCCCAGGTCCAGCTCCAGATTGGCGATGGCGGTGCTGACCGCGGACTGCGCGCGACCCAGACGCCGCGCCGCCGCCGAGAACGAGCCCGTCTCCGCCACGCAGCGCAGTGTCTGCAGTTGCTCCAGTGTCCAGTTCATTGCCTCGCCTCACCTTGATCTATCTGAACAGTAGATGGGTACCAACTTTAAACCATCTTGTATCTCTCTAGAATGCCTCCTCCATCCGCGTCATTCAGCCCTATGGCATCACACGCGGTGATCGAGAGGAGGTATGACATGCGTTCCAAGAAAGAACGTCTGGCCCAGGCTGGATTGCTGGAATTGGGCGGTATTCTGCTCGTGGCGCCGCTGTCGGCACTGGTCACGGGGCATGATCTGGCGAGCATGGGCAGCCTGGCGGTGGTGATGTCCACACTGGCGGTGATCTGGAGTACGGTCTGGAACTGGATGTTCGATCGCTGGGTGCCGACCCGCCAGCGCAGCGTGACCCAGCGCATCGCTCAGGCACTCGGCTTCGAACTCGGTCTGGTACTGGTAACCGTCTTCATCGTGGCCGCCTGGCTCGACCTGGGGCTGTGGCAGGCATTGCTGCTGGATCTGGGCTTCGTTGCCTTCTTCCTGGTCTGGGCGATGATCTTCAATCCGCTGTTCGATGCCGTGATGCGTCGCCTGCTGGCGCGCAGGGCCGCCCGTGAGCAACACCATGCCGCACCACACAACACAAGGTGATTCGATGAGTTATGTCTTCCTGGCACTTGCCATACTGGCGGAGGTCATCGCGACCAGCGCACTCAAGGCTTCCGAGTCATTTTCGCGACTCGGCCCGAGCCTGATCGTGATAGTGGGTTATGGTATTGCCTTCTATCTGCTGACGCTGGTGTTGCGTGATCTGCCGCTGGGTGTGACCTATGCGGTGTGGTCCGGGCTCGGCATCGTGCTGGTCACCGTGTTCGGTGCGGTGGTCTATCGCGAGATGCCGGACCTGCCGGCCATCCTGGGGTTGGCGATGATCGTGGGCGGTGTCGCCGTCCTGCATCTGTTTTCCAGCGCCAGTCCTCATTAAGCTAGGGGCATCACGGCGCCTCCCGGCTGTGACATGGATGCTCACCGACGACGTCACTGGATGCCTCATGCTTCTATTTCGCACTGCACCGACCTCTGCGCGACCCTCCCGACTGTCTCCCCTGTTGCCTTTGCTGAAGGCGGCGCGCCCCTCAGGAGCGGGCAAGTCGCTGCGTTTCACGCGCTCGCTGCGCCGACTGGCCATGGTGGCCGGAGCGACGCTTGTCGTGGCGGGCCCGGCGCAGGCGGCGGGCTTTGACAACCTGACGCGCCTGACTGACAAGGGCTTCATCGTCAGTGCCCAGGCGCGCATGCTCGATACCGGCGAGACGCTGGCCTCGGTCAATCCCGACCAGCAGCTGACGCCGGCTTCGCTGTCCAAGCTCTATATCGCCGGTGCGGCGCTGGACCGTTTCGGCCCGCAGTACCGTTTCTCCACGCGTCTGCGCAGCACGGGCACAATCAGCGGCGGCGTCTTGACCGGTGACCTGGTGCTCGAGGGCAGCGGCGACCCGGCGCTGACCAGTGAAGAGTTGTGGCGGCTGACCGAGGAGCTGCGCTTTCGGGGCATCCGCCGCGTCGAAGGGCGCCTTTTGATCAGCCAGTGGCGTTTCGGGCCGGTGCCCTGCATCAGTACCGATCGCTGCAATGCCTCGCGGCGTTCCAGCAATGCTTATGATGCGCTGCTGTCGTCCGCGGCCAGCAACTATGCCAGCTGGTGCGTGAAGGTGATGCCGGGGGCGGGCAGTCAGGCGCCGGCGCGACTGGCCAGCTGCGACACCACCCAGCCCACCGAGATCTTCGACAACCAGGTCACCACGGTCGGCGCGGGGGGCAAGAGCGCCATCAATGCCCGGCGCACCACCAGCAACGGTCGCGATACGCTGGTCGTCACCGGCACCATCGCCGCCGACAGCCAGCCGCGCAGTATCTATCGCGCCGTCTCCAATCCTGCGCTGTACACCGGTGAGCTGATGCGCGACATCCTGGCACGCGCCGGGATAACGGTGACCGGTGGGGTGGACATCACCTCGACGGCGCCGCCCTCCAGCGCCGCGCAGCTCGGTAGCGTCGAAGGCAAGCCGATGCAGGAGTTGCTGACGCGCATGCTCAATTACTCCAACAACTTCATGGCGGACCAGCTGACGCTGGCGCTGGTCGGCGGCAGTCAGGCCACCTTGCGCCAGGGCGGCGCCAAGCTCGAGACCTTCGCCAGCGCGATTCCCGGTCACGGCCCGCTGACGATGTACTCCGGCAGCGGCCTGACTTCACAGAACCGCACCAGCGTCAGTGGGCTGATGGCGTTGCTCGACAGCATGTATCACCGCCCGGCGCTGTTCCCCACCTTCGTGGCGGGTCTGCAGGCACCGGTCAATGGCCCGATGCGCTTCATCCGCCGTGGCAGCGAGACCTTCCGCAATCACGTGATGGTCAAGACGGGCACGCTCAACAACCCGGTGCCGGTGCGCGCCATCTCGGGATACTTCCGCACGCAAAGTGGCCGCTGGGGCGCCTTCGCGGTGATGGTCAACGGCCGGGCGGCGGTGCCTTATTTGTCCTGGCCGCAGGTGCTGGATCCGGTCGCCGAGGACCTGACCGCGATGATCGAGCGCAACTGAGCTCCTTGATCGCGAGCGCATGGCACGAAAGCCCCGCCAATCGGCGGGGCTTTCGTGTTCATGGCCTGAGTGGCAGACACAAAAAACCCCGCCCGAAGGCGGGGTGGTCCTCCACACGCCCGGCATGGCTGAGGGGAGGGCACTCGGGACGCTCGACAGGGCGCAACGAGATAACAAGAGCATAGCGTTGTGTGACGGCGTTGGCTAACGCCAAAATCGCTATTGCACCGCAACAATCAAGGACTTGAAGCGTTTTTGGCGCTGCGAGGGCAAATTTTCCGTCGCGGGTCGTGCGTCGAGTGTCTTCAGCGCGTCGGGTCGAGCAGTACGCGACCGCTGACGCGTCCGTCGATCATCGCCTCGGCGCGTTCGGCGAGGCCTTCCAGGCCGACCGTCTCGAGCTGCATCTGGGCGTGCATCTCGCCCGGCAGGTCGGCCAGACGCTGCCAGACCTTTCGACGACGTTCGGCATTGATCATGACGCTATCGACGCCCAGCAACGAGACGCCGCGCAGGATGAACGGCATCACGCTGGTGGGCAGGTCGGCGCCCGCCGCGAGGCCCACGGCCGCCACCTTGCCATCGTAATTCATCTGCGCCAGCAGATTGGCCAGCACCTGGCCACCGGCAGTATCCACGGCGCCTGCCCAGCGGCTCTTTTCCAGCGGGCGGCCCTTGTCCTCGAAATCACTGCGCAGATGGACTTCGCTCGCGCCCAGTGACTCGAGCCATTCGCGCTGCTCGGCCTTGCCGCTGACCGCGTGAACCTCGAAGCCTTGCTTGGCCAGCATCTGCACGGCCCAGCTGCCGACCCCGCCGGTGGCGCCGGTGACGATCACCGGGCCCTGCTCGGGCGTCAGGCCGGCCTCCTCGAGGCGCATCACGCACAGCATGGCGGTCAGGCCGGCGGTGCCGAAGGCCATGGCCTGCTCGGCGCTCAGATTGGCAGGGCGCTTGACCAGCCACTCGGGCTTGACGCGCATGCGCTCGGCCAGGCCGCCCCAATGGCGCTCGCCCACGCCCCAGCCGGTCAGGAGGACCTCGTCGCCCGGCTGATAGTCCGGCGAGTCGGAGGCCTCGACGCGACCCGCGAAATCGATGCCCGGCACGAAGGGCAGCTCACGGACGATCTTGCCACGGCCGGTGATGGCCAGCGCGTCCTTGTAGTTGAGTCCGGAACGCTCGATGGCCACCGTGACAGGCAGGTCAGGCAGCTGATCATCGGAGAGTTCGACGACTCGGGCGCGTGGGGTCTCGTCGTGCAGCATCAGTGCGCGGGACATGGCTGTCTCCTTGTGGATGGCGTGGGTGTTGGCGGTCTTCCTGCGTGAAGGTGTCACGGCGTCTGATCGAGACGCGTCACCTCACAGTGCCTGCAAGCGACGCTGTGGGGAAGCCTCGCGCTATCGACATTGGGATGAGACTGACGCAACCGGGGCCAGCCGGGTGTGCGGCTGGCCCCGGTAACAGGAGGCGCTGGTGGAAGGCTCTCGTCAGGCCTCTTGCTAAGGTTCTCGTCAAGACGCTGGCTAGATGAAGCTGCGCACGGTGGCCAGCCCGACCAGCGTCATCAGCACCGTATAGGGCAATGCCATCCATACCATGCGCCCGTAGGAGAGCCTGACCAGTGGCGCGATGGCGGAGGTGAGCAGAAAGAGAAACGCTGCCTGGCCGTTGGGGGTCGCAACGCTGGGCAGGTTGGTGCCGGTGTTCACCGCGACCGCCAGCGCATGGAAGTGTTCGCGGCTGATATTGCCGGCCACGAACTCGTTCTTGACCTGGGTGATGTACACCGTGGCCACGAAGACATTGTCCGAGATGGCCGAGAGCAGCCCGTTGGCCAGGAACAACGCGCCGGCCTGTTCCTCGATGGGCAGACTGAGTACCCATTGGATGAATGGCTGGAACAGGTGCTGCTCGTGGATGACCGCGACAATGGTGAAGAACACCACCAGCAGCGAGGTGAAGGGCAGTGATTCCTGGAAGGCGCGGCCGATCTGGTGCTCATCGGTGATGCCGTTGCCGGCGGTCAGCAGAATGATCACCGCCAGCCCGATCAGCCCGACCTCTGCCATGTGCAGCGCAAGCGCCAGTACCAGCAGCACGGCCACCACGGCCTGCACGATCAGCGCGGCGCGTTCCCGCGGCGTGCGCCGTGCATCCTGATGATGATCATAATCCTCGAGAATGCGTCGCACGCTGGCGGGCAGTCGCTGGCCGTAGCCGAACCAACGGCCGCGCTCCAGCAGCACACACAGGGCGAGGCCGGCGAAGAAGGTCGGCACGGTGACCGGCGCCATGGCGAGGAAGAAGTCGATGAAGTCCCATTCAGCGGCCTTGGCGATCACCAGGTTCTGCGGCTCGCCGATCATGGTGCTGACGCCCCCCAGCGCGGTTCCCACCGCGCCATGCATCAGCAGCGAGCGCAGAAAGCCGCGGAAATCCTCAAGGTCTTCACTGTGCACGGCCTCGACGCTGACATCGTTGGCATGGTCATGCTGAGTATCGAAATGCTTGCCCGAGGCCACCTTGTGGTAGACGGAGTAGAAGCCCACCGCGATGCCGATGATGACCGCCGTCACCGTCAAGGCATCGAGAAAGGCGGACAGCAGGGCGCTGGAGAGACAGAACATCAGCGACAGCCATGTCTTGGAGCGCACGCCGAGGATGATCTTGGTGAAGGCATACAGCAGCAGCGGCTTCATGAAGTAGATGCCGGCCACCATGAACATCAGCAGCAGGATCACCGGCAGGTTGCGCTCCATCTCCTGCATGATGGCCTCCGGTGAGGCCATGCCGATGACGACGGCCTCCAGCGCCAGCAGACCGCCCGGCTGGAGGGGATAGCACTTGAGCGCCATCGCCAGCGTGAAGATGAATTCCCCCAGCAGCAGCCAGCCGACGATCACGCCACCTTGCGGGCCGCTGAACCACAGCAGTAGTGGGTTGGTGATCAGAAACAGGCACATCAGCTGCTTGTACCAGCGTGGCGACTGGCCGAGGAAGTTGCGCGCCAGTCCGCGGCTGAGCGTCTGGCGTGTGTCGTGTGATAGCGAAGGCATGGGCAGTTCCCGGCGTTGATTTGTTGTTGTTGGAGGACGGGATCGGCAATGCCGCTTCAGCGCGTGCTTTGCTATCATCGCCGCCGTCATCGAGCGCCTGGCGGTATTAGAGCACGCCCGTCGATGAGGTCTCGGGTAGCCTTTGGTCGTGAAATTCGCGCAGGCAGCGCTGCGCTGTCGCTGGCCGGTGTGCTGCGAGCTCTCCCGAGGCGCGTTGCTGGCAGACGTCGTCCGATTGAAAGATCGGCCTTTGCAGCCTCCGTGCTGCTTCTGTACGAGACCCGAAGATGAAATCACGGCATACCGGCTTGACCCATCTCAAGCATTCCGCGCGTTACTCGCTCAAGGGCCTCAAGGCCGCCTGGAGCAACGAAGAGGCCTTCCGCCAGGAGATCGTGCTGTGCGCCTTGCTGCTGCCGTTTGCCTGGTGGATCGGTGACTCGCATGTCGAATGGCTGCTGCTGGTCGGTTCCACGCTGATCGTGCTGATGGTCGAACTGCTCAACTCGGCGGTGGAATCCGCGATTGACCGCATCGGCCCGGAATTCCATGAACTGTCCGGGCGCGCCAAGGACATGGGCTCGGCGGCGGTCATGATCAGCCTGATCTTCGCTGGCCTGACCTGGGGCACCCTGCTCTACGACAAGCTGTTCGGCTGAGTGCCCAAGCCCCGACCACATCAATGAAAGGGGCGGCGGGCAGGGCCGTGTCATGTGCCTGCGGCCTCCGTTATGCTGAGGGCTGGATCGAAGGAGACGACCATGCCCCAGCCATCCCCCGCGCAGTCCCGCCCACTGTTGCCCGCTGATTTCCTTGCACCGTCATCGCTGCTGGCCGAGCAGTCGGCTGACAGCCGTGCCACGCTCGAGAGCGCCCTGCACGCCGCGCAGGAGCATCTCGAAGAGAGCCTGACCCAGGCTGAGAATCTCAGCGAGATACGTGACGATGACAGCTCTCCGCTAGCGACCTTCCTGGCCCTCGATGAGCGTCAGCGCAGCCAGCTGGGACGTCTGATCACGCTCTCCGACTTCGCGCTGGAGACGCTGTGCCGTCGCCCAGAACTGCTGTCCGAGCTGCTCGAGAGTGGCGAGCTGGAGCGCGCCTTGCCGGTCGCCCAGCTCACTGAGCGTCTCGCCGCCGGCCTCGCCAGCGCCGAAGACGAGAAGGCGATGCAGCAGGTGCTGCGGCGCTTCCGCCAGCTGCGCATGCTGGGCATCGTGTGGCGCGACCTCAACGGCGCCCAAATGTGGCAGACCGCGGCGGCGGTCTCGCGCCTCGCCGAAGTCACTCTCGAGGGCGCGCTTGGCTGGCTGGAAGCCTCGCTTGAGCTGCGTTATGGCCGCCCCGCGCCGGACCGCTTCGGCGAGCCGCAGCGGCTGGTGGTGCTCGGCATGGGCAAGCTGGGCGCCGGCGAGCTCAACCTCTCCTCCGATATCGACCTGATCTTCGCCTTTCCCGACAAGGGCGAGACATCCGGTGGCCGCAAGTCTCTGGATCATCAGGAATATTTCACGCGTCTCGGCCAGAAGCTGATTGCCGCGCTGGACGCGATGACCGCCGATGGCTTCGTGTTTCGCGTCGACATGCGGCTGCGTCCGCTGGGGGACGGCGGGCCTCTGGTCGGCAGTTTCTCGATGCTGGCCAGCTACTATCAGGATCAGGGCCGCGAATGGGAGCGTTACGCGATGCTCAAGGCGCGCCCGGTGGCAGGCAGCGTCGCTGCCGGCGAGCGCCTGATCGCGCACCTGCGCCCCTTCGTCTATCGCAAGTATCTGGATTTCGGTGCCATCGAGTCGCTGCGCGAGATGAAGGCGATGATCAACCGCGAGGTCAAACGGCGCGGGCTGTCCGACAACATCAAGCTCGGCTCCGGCGGCATTCGCGAGGTGGAGTTCGTCGCCCAGGCCTTCCAGCTGATTCGGGGCGGGCGTGAGTCGGAATTGCAGGTTACCTCGCTCAAGCAGGCCTTTGCGCGCCTGCCAGCCCTGGGCTTGCTGCCGCAGGCGGTCGTAGATGAGCTGGTGCCGGATTACGTCTTCCTGCGCGATCTCGAGCACGCCCTGCAGGCCCAGGCCGACCGTCAGACCCAGACATTGCCGTTGGATCCGCTGGGCCGAGAGCGTCTCGCCCTGGCCATGAAACTGCCCGATTGGGAGGCACTCACCGCGCGTCTGGAAGAGGTGCGTATGCGCATCCGCCATCACTTCGACAACGTGATCGCCGCGCCGGAAGACGACGAGGCCGAGCAGGGCGAAGGCCAGCAGGCGCTGGATGAGTGGCGAGCGCTGTGGCGCGGCGAGCTGACGGCGGAGGAGGGCGAGGCACTGCTCGCCGAGAGCGGCTTCAAGAGTGCGGCCGAGAGTTTCCGCCGTCTCGATAGCCTGCGGCGGTCGCGTGCGGTGCAGGGCATGCAGCGCATCGGCTTTGATCGCCTCGATGCACTGATGCCGCCATTGCTGCAGGCGCTGTGCTCGGCGGCGGGCGACCCCGAGAAGCCCGCCGAGCACGATGCCAGCCGAGTGCTGGAGCGCGTCTTGCCGCTGGTCGAGGCGGTATTGCGGCGGACGGCCTATCTGGCGCTGCTGCGCGAGAATCCGGATGCGCTGACGCAGTTGATGCGCCTGTGTGCGGCAAGCCCCTGGATCGCCGAACAGCTGGCGCGTTATCCGGTGTTGCTTGACGAGCTGCTGCATCCCCACAACCTCTATTCACCCGCCGACAAGACGCGCCTCGCCGATGAGCTGCGCACCGCATTGTCTCGCATTCCGGAGGATGATGAAGAGGCGCTGCTCGAGGCCTTGCGGGTGTTCCGCCATGCCCAGGTTTTACACGTGGCGGCCTCCGATATCGCCGGTGCCCGCCCGCTGATGAAGGTCAGCGACTATCTGACCTTCATCGCCGAGGTGGTGCTGGAACAGGTGCTGGCGATGGCGTGGAAGACCCTGACCCGCAAGCATGGCTTCCCCATCGGACGCGATGGCCAGCCGATCACCGGCGACAGCCTGAGTGGCAGCTTCGTGATCGTCGGCTACGGCAAGCTGGGCGGCATCGAGCTGGGCTATGGCTCGGATCTGGATCTCGTCTTCCTGCATGATGCGGCCAGCAAGGGCCAGACGGATGGCCCGCGGCCGCTGGACAACCCGCTGTTCTTCACGCGACTGGGGCAGCGCATCATCCACCTGCTGACGGCAGTGACGCCGGCCGGTGCGCTCTACGAGGTCGACATGCGCCTGCGCCCCTCAGGCAATTCGGGGCTGCTGGTCTCGAGTCTGGCGGCCTTCCGGGACTATCAGCTCACGCAAGCCTGGACCTGGGAGCATCAGGCGCTGGTACGCGCGCGGGCCGTGGCGGGGGATCCGGCGCTGGCGCTGGCCTTCGAGGAGGTGCGCCGTGAGGTGCTCGGTCAGCAGCGTGACGAGAAGACGCTGCGTCAGGAGGTGATCGCCATGCGCCACAAGATGCGTGATCATCTGGGCAGCAGCGCCAGGGACCGCGAGGCCGGCCAGTTCCATCTCAAGCAGGACGCCGGCGGCATCGTCGACATCGAGTTTCTCGCCCAGTACTGCGTGCTGGCGCTGAGTCATCAGGTGCCTGCTCTGCTCGAGTGGAGCGACAACATGCGACTGCTGGAAACCCTCGAGTCCTGCGGACGGCTGCCGGGTGAGCAGGCCGGTGAGCTGCGCGAGGCCTATCTGGCCTATCGCGATGTCAGCCATCGCCTGGCGCTGGAAAAGCACGGCAGCCTGATGCGGCTGGAGCAGCACCCGCTGATTGCTGCCCACCGTGAGCGGGTCATCACCCTCTGGCAGTCACTGCTGGGCGAAGATCAGGTCGGTCACGAGGGAGTTTAACGTCAAATCAATGCTCGCAATCCCCTGTCGCTATCCCCAAGAAAGGGGCATCAGACAACGTTGACAGGGGAGGTCAGCATGATGGAGTGGATCGCGAATCACTCGAAAACCATCTCGGCGATAGCCAGTATCGGCTCGTTCTTCATCTGGCTGGTCTATGCGCAGTTGCTGTATCACAACTTCCGTCGCCAGCGTCGCCCGCGCGTGCTGATCAATCGCGGCAAGTCCAAGGGCATCGACAGTCTGTGCATCGTCAGCAACATGAGTGCCGAATCGATCTTCATCGAGCACATCATCGCCAGGTTGGATACCAGTCACGGCAGCCTGCTGATGGATGTCACCGAGTTCGAGCGCAGTTACCAGGTAGGTGACGAGCAGCGCAAGGATGCGCAGAACGATGAGAGTGAGCAGTCCGCGCAGGAGGCTTCCAGCAGCAGTGAATGGCGCATCTCCGATACCACGCGTCAGGGGCCGCTGGGCTCGGGCGACTTCCTGCATATCGGGACTTTCTCTGAAGTCATCGAGCGCATGGCGCGCCGCAATGGCATCTCGCTCGAGGGGCACTGGCCCAGCAATGAGCAACTGAAATTCCAGCGTCTGACACTGCGCATCATTGGCATCTACGGCAGTGAGGACCACCCGATCGGCGTCGAGCGTGCCTTCCGTCTGCACGATGCCGGTGGAGAATGTGCGCTGGTACCGGAGCGCTGGGATTCCAATCGCCTGTCATCACGCAGGCAGCGTCACAAGTTGCGCAAGCTTTTGGAGCGCATCAGTGGGGAAGACATCAGCGAGCAGTCCACCTTCCAGCCCCCGAGTGACGAGGAGTCGCGCAACAAGGCTTCGTGAATGCGGGCGCATGAAGCTAATGCATGAACCATCGGATGCATGAAGTCCCGGTCGCACGAATCACCGGGCGCATGCATCATCGTAAGCATGACAGCGGTGTCTTCACACTGTCAGGGTGTCGAGGATGGGGTAGGCTTTGCAGAGCCCATTCACGGAGAACCCTCGGATGCAGGAACGCGTCACGCCCTTTCAGTTGTTCATCCTGGTGCTGTCGATCTATGTGATCGGCGCCATGGTGGTGGACCTTGTCTTTGAGTTGTCACCGCAGGTCCAGCGGCTGCTGGAGTACATGGACTACGTGGTCTGCCTGTTCTTCTTCATCGATTTCTGCAAGCGCTTCGCCAGTGCCAAGAGCAAGCGCGAGTACATGAAGTGGGGCTGGATCGACCTGCTGGCCTGTATCCCGGCGGGGCTCTTCCAGGGCGCGAGGCTGTTTCGCGTGGTGCAGGTACTGCGGGTGCTGCGCGCCATCAAGTCGATGGAAATGATCTGGAAGCTGCTGTTCCGCAACCGAGCCGAGGGAGTCTTCGCCTCGGCGGCCACCGCCACGGTGCTGCTGGTGGTGTTCGGCGCCCTGACCATGCTGATGGTGGAGACCCCCAATCCTGACAGTCCCATCAATACCGCCGAGGAGGCGCTGTGGTGGGCGGTGGTGACGGTGACCACCGTCGGCTATGGCGACTACTATCCCATCACGACGCTCGGTCGCGTCGTGGCGGTGCTGTTGATGGTCGGGGGCGTGGGGCTGTTCGGGAGTTTCGCCGCCTATATCGGCTCGATCTTCATCGAGGATGACAGCGAGCAGGAGGCCCGGGCGGCGCGTGCCCAGCGCGACATGACGCGGGCGCTCTATCATCAGATCAGCGAGCTGACGACGGAGGTGCGCGAGTTGCGAGAACGGCTGGATCAGGTCGCTCAGGAGCGGGGCGAGTCGCTTGTCGAGCGTGAGCGCCACCGTGAGGCGCTGCAGCGCCAGGTGAATGAGGAGATGGAACAGCGCCTGGGGGATGCCGCCCCGCCAGACGGGGAGGGCCCCGCTGGCGAGCGCTGAGTCGCCAGACAGCCAACAAGAAGCCCCTGGCACCGTGAGGTGTCAGGGGCTTTTTTCGGACTGTCATCAGGCGTCGGACAAGCAGGGCGCTGCGCCGCGCATGATGTAGATGACGCTCAGCCGAAGTTGCGCGAGTAGAATATCTCGAGCATTTCACGACGCAGACGACCTTCGATGTTGGTGGCTTCCTCGAAGGTCAGCTCGCGACGCGAGGTGCCGAAGAGGTAGTTGTCCAGCTCGAAGTCCTTGAGCAGCATCTTGGTGTGGAACATGTTCTCTTGATACACGTTCACATCGACCATCTGATAGGCACGCTTGGTGTCTTCCGCCAGGTAATCCTGGATGGAGGTGATGTCGTGATCGATGAACAGTTTCTTGCCATCCACGTCGCGCGTGAAGCCACGTACGCGGTAGTCCATGGTCACGATATCGGAATCGAAGCTGTGGATCAGATAGTTCAGCGCCTTCAGCGGGCTGATCATGCCACAGGTCGAGACATCGATATCCAGACGGAAGGTGCTGATGCCGTTGTCCGGGTGGGACTCGGGATAGGTGTGTACCGTGACGTGAGACTTGTCCAGATGGCCGACGACCGTTTCCGGCAGCGGGCCCGGGCCCGGCGCGGTCTGGGACACGTCCTGCTCTTCCAGCTCGTGCTCGGCGATCAGGATGGTCACGCTGGCACCATGCGGCTCATAATCCTGGCGTGCGATGTTCAGCACGTGGGCACCGATGATGTTGGTGACATCCTTGAGGATCTGGGTAAGACGCTCGGCATTGTAGAGCTCATCGATATAATCGATATACGCCGTGCGCTGCTCTTCGGTCTGCGCGTAGCAGATGTCGTAGATATTGAAGCTCAACGAACTGGTGAGGTTGTTGAACCCGTGAAGGCGGAGTTGATCGCTCACGTCCAGGCCTCCTTGAGATGGGAGGGTGGTATGACATCCGATGCGCCATCGCAATGGGGCAGAGGCTAGCATCGGGCCGAAGAGGACATCTCGAAAGGTCCGTCCCGGCCGCTGGCAGCATGACTCACAGGGAGCATTGCGTACCATCCTTGCCACGAGACGACCGGTGAGACGACCGGTTTGAGGGGCGTATTATGCACAGGCAGGGCTGACACGCCAGCGTCAATTCCCGCCGATCCTGGCGAGTCGTCGTCAGTGGTGCGCTCCCTCCCGCCGTTGGCGGGGCCTTGAGCGGCGGGAGGGCCAGGCGTGATCAGGCCGCGATGTCGATGACTTCGTAGGAGTGAGTGATCTCGACACCCCCGGCGCTCAGCATCAGGGAGGCGCTGCAGTACTTCTCGGCGGACAGCTCGACGGCACGCTTGACCTGGGATTCCTTGAGGTTGCGACCGCTGACCACGAACTTGACGTGAATCTTCGTGAATACACTCGGCACGCTATCGGCGCGCTCGGCGCTCAGTTCGGCGTGGCAGTCGGTGACCTGCTGGCGGGCCTTTTCCAGAATCTGGATGACATCGAAGCTGGTGCAGCCGCCCAGCCCCATCAACAGCATTTCCATCGGACGCGGCCCGGTGTTGCGGCCGCCGTTGTCCGGATTGCCGTCCATGACCACGCTGTGGCCGCTGCCGGATTCGGCGAGGAACTGGCGACCATCGGTCCATTTGATGCTGGCGTTCATTGCCATGTCGGAACTTCTCCTTCTGATAAGTCGTTGATGCGCCACCGGCCCGGAGCTAGTGGCTATATAAGGCCAGGGGCTATAGGCATAAGGGTGCGGTGAGCATGATGGCGCACAGGGTAGCATTGTCATCGACGTGCCCGGAGGAACGTCCAGCGCTGAGCTTATATCGCGTTGGCTCAGGCCCTGGCGTGACTCAGCAGCTCATCCAGCTCGGCCAGACGCTGTGGGGTGCCGACATCGATCCAGGCGCCGCGATGATGCAGGCCGCGCACCTCGCCTTGCTGCATGGCCTCGCGCAGCAGCGGCGCCAGCTTGAAGACGCTGTCGGGCGCCTGATAGGCCGGTGTCTCGGCGATGGCGCGGCGAATCAGGTGGGGGGAAAGCCACGACACACCGGAGAAGGTCAGGCGGCTGCCGGTCTGCACGTCTTTCTCGCCCTGTTCGTCGCGCTCGGCGCAGACTTCATCCTTCACTATCCCCGTCGGGGTGAGCAGGAAGTCGCCCTGAGGATGGTGCGGCGGGTTGTCCACCAGCACCAGCCCCGCCAGCGCCTGCGGCTGGTCGGCGTGCGGAGCCAGTGAATGGCTCGCCAGCGCCTGGATGGTCAGCAGCGTGAGGTCGATGTCACACCAGACATCGCCATTGATCAGCAGGAAGGGCGTGTCATCGCCTGCGTCCTGCGTCAACGCATCGGAGAGTGACAGGGCGCGAGCGATGCCGCCGCCGGTTTCCAGTGGCGTCTTCTCGTGTGAGAAGATTAGTGTCAGGGAGCGCTTGCGCCCCTGCCAGCAAGCCTCGAGCTGGCCCTGGGCATTCGGCTTCGCGGCGAAGTGGCTCAGAATCCTGCCGGCCAGGTGGCCCACATTGATGACGACCTTGTCCACATCGATCGCTTCCAGACGCAGTAGATGGTGCTCCAGCAACGGCAGCCCGGCGACTTCCAGCAACGGCTTGGGGGTGTGGTCGGTCAGCGGGCGCATGCGCGTGCCGAAACCGGCCGCCAGAATCATCGCGCGCATCAGTGGCTCCCCGGCTGGTTATCGGCATTTGCTGCGCTTCTCTTGCTTTCCCCACTTGCCGCAGCACTCTTCGCGGTGTCAGCGGCGGCCGCATTGCGCTGCAGGCGGGCGGCGCGATCGGCGAGTGCCGCCAGCTCATCGTAATCATCGAGGTTGATCTCGGGGCGCTCGCCATTGGCGAGACGCAGATCGCGCGCCTCGCATTCCTCGGCCAGGCGCAGCGACAGCGCCGGCGTCAACACCTCATCCAGCCAGTGGGTGAAGGAGATCAGTTCCGGGCAGAAGGCCAGGCCTTCGCGCAGATGGCCGAGGAAGCGCGGCATCAGCGTCAGGTAGCGGGGTTTGGCGTCCCGCAGCGTCAGGCGCGCGAAGATGCCGAGAATCTTGAGATTGCGCTGCACGCCCATGCGCTCGACGCCCTGGCGGTACTCGAGCGGGCTTGGTGCCGGCAAGCCGGCCGCGGCGTAGCGTGGCAAGGCGGCCAGGCGTGCCTGCTCGATCCAGCGCGCCATGGCGGGTTCCGGCCATCGCCAGTGACGGTCACGCAGCAGCGAGATCAGGTCATAGTTCTCGGGGCCGCTGACGGCGTCCTGGAAGTCGATGATCCACAGCCGGGGCTGGTGCTGAGATGCCGACTGATGCAGGAACAGGTTCTGGGCATGGAAGTCGCGATGCACGCTCACCACCGGTTGCGCGCTGGCGGCCGCGAGCAATTGGTCAGTCAGCTTGCCCCAGGCGGCGTAGCGGCGGTCATGTGGCATGTCGAGCAGCTGGCCGAGACACCACTCCGGAAACAGCTCCAGCTCGGCGGACAGCCGGGTGTCGTCATAGGCAGGCAGGTTGCCGGGTGGCAGCTGATGCAGCTGCTCGAGTAGCCCGATGGCTTCGCCATAGTAGTGGTCGGCGTGCTCGGTGCTGGTCAGGGCGGTCATCAGCGGGATGTCGCCGAGGTCTTCCAGCTCCAGGAAGCCAAGCGACTCGTCGAAGGCGAAGACCTCGGGCAGCGGCAGGCCGGCGTCACGCCATTGGCGGGCGATGGCGACGAAGCCGTGGCTGTCTTCCTTCTCGGGCGGAGCATCCATCAGGATGCGCGCCGGCGTGGTCGGGTCGAGTTCCTCGAGATGCAGGCGGAAATAGCGGCGGAAGCTGGCGTCGTCAGCCACGGCGCTCATGCGCACGGCCTCTGGCGTGAGGTCGTGGCGGGCGGCGGCCCAGGCGTGCAGCGCCTGGCGGCGGGCGTCGGATGTCATGGGGCTTGGGCTCCTGTCGGCGTGTGCGGGGCCGGCTGTCAGTTGACGCCTGTGCCGCGGCCCCGCATGCTGTCGTGTGGTGACGAGAAGGCAGGCGGAACCGGCAAGCAGGAAGGCCGGTTGCTGGGCCTGTATAATACCGATTCCCCCAGCCAAGGACACAGAGCAGCCATGGCCCAGCGCAGCCATTCATCCCATCCGGGCAAGCCGATGACCGCTCCCGGGCGACGTCAGCGTCGCGTCGCGACTCTCTCTCTGTCTGCTCATTCCCGGCAGGTATCGACAGCCCGATTGGGCGATGGCCGCCCGGTCTGGCAGCTCAAGCCACTGGTTTTTCGTCTGTTGTGGACCCTGGCGCCACTGGCCGCCGGCGCTCCTCTGATGGCACAGGCCGCGCCGCCCGAGCCCCTGTCAGCCAGTCAGCTCGATTGGCAGCCCTATGATGAGGTGCCGCAGGGCCAGCTGTGCTCCGGGCGCTATGTCACGCCGGCCTACCGTATCGAGGCGGGCGACACGCCGGAGCAGGTCACGACCTCGGCCGACAAGGCCAACTACGGCAACGATGGCGTCGCCACCCTGATGGGGGAGGTGGTGCTGCGCCGCGGCGATTCCCAGCTGGAATCGCCCGAGGTCAGCGTCAACGAGGCGCGTGACACCGCCACCGCCAAGGGCCCTGTCACCTATCGCCAGCCCGGAGTCCTGCTGCGTGGCGACGATGCGCGGGTCTCGCTCAACAGCGATGCGGCCAGCGTCGACAACGGCCACTACGTCTTTCACGAGCAGCATGTGCGCGGCGATGCGGTGCAGCTGGCGCGTCTCGAGGATGGCCGCTACCGCCTGAAGGATGCCAGCTTCACCTCCTGCGAGCCGGGCAACAGCCTGTGGCGCCTGGTCGGCAGCGACATCACCATCGATCAGGACTCCGGGTGGGGGACGGCCAAGCATGCGCGCATGGAAATGGGCGGCGTGCCGGTCTTCTACTGGCCCTACGTGCGCTTCCCGGTCGATGACCGGCGCCACACGGGCCTGCTGTGGCCGCAGTTCAGCTACACCAGCTCCAGCGGCTTCGACTACGCACAGCCGATCTACCTGAATCTGGCCCCCAATTACGATGCCACCCTCACGCCGCGTTACATCTCCGAGCGTGGCGAGATGCTGGAAGGCGAGTTCCGCTATCTATTGCCGCGTGGCGATGAAGGCAGCATCGAGGGCGCCTGGCTCGCCGATGACGACGGCGGAAGCGACCCCGACGATGACGAGGAAGACCTGATCGGCGAGGACCGCTGGTACATCAACTACCAGCATGCTGGCCGCTATGACGCCCGTACCGACTACCAGTTGAAGTACGGTGCCGCCTCCGATGGCAATTATTTCGATGATTTCGGGCGCAACTTCGGGGAAACGGAAACCGATAGCCTCGAGCGTCTGGCACAGCTCGATTACCACGGCGATGCCTGGGACCTGCAGTTCAAGGCGCAGGGCTACCAGCGCATGGACTACCCGCTGGATAACGATGACAAGCCGTTCTACCGTCTGCCGAGCCTGACCGCGAATGGTCGCTGGAGTCAGTCCAACGGCTTCTACGAAGAGTGGAATTCCAACGCGACATACTTCTGGCGTGATGTCGATGAGACGGATACCGATATCGACGAAGACCAGGCTGCCAATGGTTCGCGCCTGCGTCTGGCGCCGGCACTGGGCTGGCGTAGGGATCTGAGCTGGAGCTTCATTGAGCCGCGCGCCCAGCTGGTCAGCCTGTCATATAGCCTGGATTACGGTGACCGCGAGACGGACCGCAGCACCAGCCCGTCCGCCACCATCCCGGTGCTGTCACTGGACAGCGGCCTGATCTTCGATCGCGAGACCGAATGGTTCGGCGATGGCTATACCCAGACACTGGAACCGCGCCTCTACTACGCCTATGTGCCAGAGGTCGACCAGTCCGATCTACCCGACTTCGACACCTCGGAAGACGCCTTCAGCTGGAATCAGCTGTGGTCTCCGTACCGCTTCAGCGGGGGTGACCGCGTCGGCGATACCAACAAGGTCTCCTACGGCGTGTCGTCGCGCTTCATCAGCGATGAAAGCGGCCGTGAACGCCTCAAGCTGGGGGTCGGCCAGTCGAGCTATCTGTCGGACCGCAACATCGACATGGACGGTGATCCGGACAAGACCTCACGCTCCGACTTCGACAGCTACTCCGACTACTATCGTGCGACGCGTGACCGCTCGCCGGTGGTCTTCCAGGCCGATGTGGTGCTCAACGACCAGTGGACCGCCTCCCAGGCCGTGTTCCAGGATTTCGATCGTGGCGTGACCGAAAGTGCCCAGACCTCGCTGCGTTATCGCGCGGAACAAGGCACGGTACTGAACTTTGGCTTCAATCGTGAGATCGAAGGCTTCGTGCCTTACGACGATGAGGACGCGGATGACGTGCTGGGCTATACCCGCAACGAGTGGGATTTCTCCTTCGCGACGCCGATGAGCGAGAGCTGGTCGCTACTGGGCCGCTACATGTATGACAGCACCAATTCCCGTTCACTGGAGAAGGTGTTGGGCGTGCAGTACAACGATTGCTGCTACGGCGTGCAGGTCACCTGGCGTGAATGGCAGGATGACAACGACACCGCCAACACCATCTCGGATGACGAAGAGAAGAATGGCATCTTCCTGACCTTTGAATTCAAGGGTTTGGGAGGCGTTGGCCAGAGTGCTGACAGCTACCTGGAGCAGGCTGTACCGGGCTATCGCAACGCGGGCTTCTGAGTCGCCGCGCCAGGCCGTGAATGACGCCAAGGCGCCGCCGCAGGGCGGCGCCATCAACATTTTTACGCCGAGAGAACATGTGATGCGCAAGACCCTGATTGCCCCGCTGGGGCTGGCATTTGTGCTGGCGAGTCTGCCGGCCGGTGCCGCCGAGTTGCTCGACCGCGTGGTTGCCGTGGTCAACAAGGACGCCATCATGCAAAGCGACATGGAGCAGCGCGTCACCCAGGCGAGTCAGCAGTTGCAGAGCCGTGGCATCAACCTGCCGCCGCGCGACGTGCTGGAGCGTCAGGTTCTTGATCGTATGGTCAACGAGCAGATTCAGCTGCAGTTGGCGGAGCAGGCCAATCTCAGCATCGATGACACCCAGCTCAACGCCACCCTGCGCGGCATCGCCAAGGACAACGGCATGAGCCTGGAAGCCTTCGCGGACAAGCTCGAGCAGGACGGCATGTCACTGGCCCAGGTGCGTGATCAGGTGCGTCGTGAGCTGCTGGTGCAGCAGATCCAGCAGCGCAGCGTCGCCAGTCGGGTGCGGATCTCCGATCGTGAGATAGACCGCTATCTCAATCAGCAGAATGTCGGCAGCGACGTCCAGTACCATCTGGCCCACCTGCTGGTGGCACTGCCCCAGGAGCCGACGCCGGACCAGGTCAAGGCCGCGCGCGCCAAGGCCGACAGCCTGCGCCAGCAGATCGAGCAGGGCACCGATTTCGCCCAGCTGGCCGCCGCCGAATCGGCCGGCAGTCAGGCATTGAGCGGCGGTGACCTGGGCTGGCGTTCCGGCGGCGAGCTGCCGACGGTGTTCGCCGATGTCATCCCGAGCATGCAGGCCGGTCAGGTCTCCGAGCCGCTGCGCAGTGCCAGCGGTTATCACCTCGTCAAGCTGATCGAGAAGCGTGGCGCGGGCAAGGCGTTGATTTCCCAGACGCGCGCACGCCACATCCTGATCCAGCCTAACCCGAACCTCAGCGATCAGCAGGCGCTTGAGCGTGCCGAGTCCATTCGCCGCCGTCTGCTGGGGGGCGAGGACTTCGCCGCGCTGGCTCAGGAATTCAGCGATGACAAGGGTAGCTCTCTCAAGGGCGGCGAGCTGGGTTGGGTCAGCCCGGGCCAGACGGTCTCCTCCTTCGAGACGGCCATGAATGGTCTGGACGTGGGCGAGATCAGCCAGCCGGTCAAGAGCCGCTTCGGCTACCACATCATCGAAGTCGAGGAGCGTCGCCAGCAGGATGTGACCAACTCCAGCCGGCGTGACAAGGTGCGCAAGACCCTGTTCCAGCGCAAGCTCAATGATGAGCTCGAAGCCTGGCAGCAGCAGGTGCGTGCCGAGGCCTACGTCGACAACCGTCTCGATGAACGGTAAGTCCGAGTGGAGCAGCGAGACACCGCCATGAATCGTCGCGAAGAGACTGCGCCCGACATCATCGCCCTGACCGCCGGCGAGCCAGCGGGCATCGGCCCGGAACTGCTGGTCATGCTGGCCGGTCAGGCGGAAGCGTTCCCCGCGCAGCTGGTCGCCGTGGCGGACCCCGCCTTGCTGGTCAGTCGTGCTCGCCTGCTGGGCTTGCCGCTGGTGGTGCATGAGTTGTCGCCAGGCGACCCGCTGCCGCCGGCCCGCAATGGTGAACTGGCCGTGTGGCCGGTGCCGCTGGCAGTGCCCAGCGAGCCGGGCGTGATCGATGCGCGCAACGGCGATCATGTGCTGGCAATGCTGGATGTCGCCATCGCCGCCTGCCAGGCGGGGCATGCCAGCGCGATGGTGACGGCGCCGCTGTCCAAGGCCGCCGTGATCGAGGCCGGGCATGCGGGCTTCACCGGCCACACCGAATACCTGCGCGATGTCTGCGGGGTTGAGGAAGTGGTCATGATGCTGGCGTGCCCCGGGCTGCGGGTGGCGCTGGCCACCACGCACCTGCCGCTGCGCGAGGTGGCCGATGCCATCACGCCCGAGGGCCTGACGCGAGTGATGAAGATCCTCGCCAAGGACCTGACGCGCTACTTCGGCTGTGCCGTACCGCGCATCGCGGTATGCGGGCTCAACCCGCATGCCGGCGAGGGCGGGCACCTGGGGCATGAGGAGATCGAGGTGATCTCCCCGACGCTCGATGCCCTGCGCGCGACCGGCATGCAGCTGGATGGCCCGCTGCCGGCCGACACCCTGTTCACGCCGCGGCATCTCGATGGCGTGGATGCGGTACTGGCGATGTACCACGACCAGGGGCTGCCGGTGCTCAAGTATGCCGGCTTCGGTGAGGCTGCCAACATCACGCTGGGCCTGCCGATCGTGCGTACCTCCGTGGATCACGGCACGGCGCTGGACCTTGCCGGTAGCGGGCGCGCCGACGTCGGCAGCCTGCTGCAGGCCGTGCGTGTCGCCATCGAGATGGCAGCCGCCGCGCGAGCCTGAGATAATCCCCGCATCACTCGGGCGTGTCCGCATGGCGGCACGTCAGGCGTGCGCCACAGCGTGGCGTCTCGCTACCCCAGTCATTCGACCATCGAGGATGGTCTCGCCGCCCCGGTCTGCCTGTGTCCCTGCAGGCCATGGCGGCGTCTTGTTGTCGGGAATCCCGACGGATTCCCCGGAGGAAGGTCAGTCCCATGTCCCAGCATTTCCCCGCGCATCGCGCTCGCAAGCGTTTCGGTCAGAACTTTCTGCAGGACCTTGGCGTCATCTCTCGCATCGTGAATGCCATTCGTCCCGCGGAAGGCGAGCGCCTGGTCGAGATCGGCCCGGGGCAGGGTGCCTTGACCGGCCCGCTGCTGGAAGCGGCAGGCAAGCTGGAAGTCATCGAGCTGGACCGTGACCTCATCCCGGGGCTGCGCGTGCAGTTCTTCAACTACCCGGACTTCGTGATCCATGAATGCGATGCCCTGCGCTTCGACTTTCCGGAGCTGGTCGGTGACGGCCCGGCGCTGCGTGTGGTCGGCAACCTGCCATACAACATCTCTACCCCGCTGATCTTCCACCTGCTGGAAGCACGCGGCGCGATTTCCGACATGCACTTCATGCTGCAGAAGGAAGTCGTCGAGCGTCTGGCCGCCGAGCCGGGTGGCACCGACTGGGGCCGCCTGTCGGTGATGACCCAGTATTACTGCGCAGTGGAAAATCTGTTCCTGGTGCCGCCGAGCGCCTTCTTCCCGGCGCCGAAGGTGGATTCCGCCATCGTGCGTCTGGTGCCGCACCGTGAACTGCCGCATCCGGCCAAGGACGAGAAGCTGCTCGCCGTCATCGTGCGCGAGGCCTTCTCCCAGCGCCGCAAGACGCTGCGCAACAACTTCAAGGGCCGCATCGATGCCGACCAGCTGACCGCGCTGGGCATCGATCCCTCGCGTCGCCCGCAGACGCTGACCGTCGCTGAGCTGGTGATGATCAGCAACCACCTCAGTGAGCAGGGCATGACGGTGGACAAGGCCGACAAGGCCCCGAAGAAGCGTCCGCGCAGCAATGTCGGCCACGGTGCGCCGGCAGCCGACAGCGCCAGTGATAGTCATCGTGATAGTGACAGTGGCGAACGTCTCGATGCCGAGAACGATGCCAAGGGCGACGCCCGCAACGCCAGCGACCACGACGCATGAGTAGCGTGGCGGACATCCGTATCGACGCCGTACCCGAGTACTGCGCCGACGAGAGTCGTCCGAGCGAGAACCGACACGTGTTCCGCTACACCATCACCGTGCACAACGGAACGGATGAGACCGTGCAGCTGCTGGCGCGCTATTGGAAGATCACCCAGGGCAGCGGCGACGAGCAGGAAGTGCGTGGCAAGGGCGTGGTCGGCAAGCAGCCGCTGATCGCGCCCGGCGAGAGCTTTCGCTATACCTCGCGTGCCGTGCTCGACATGCCGGTCGGCGTGATGCAGGGGGCCTATACCTTCTGTGACGCGACCCATGCGCGCACCTTCGAGGTCGCCATCGCACCGTTCCGTCTCGCCGGTCCGCATCAGGTTCACTAGGGTGGCCGCGTGGCGCAGCGTTTCGTATTCAAGACAGCAAGTCAGGCCGCCACGGCGGTCAGGGAGTGGGCATGACGCAGTGGGCGATTGGCGATTTGCAGGGCTGCCATCAAGAGTTTGAACTTCTGTTGCAGCGCCTCGATTTCACGCCGGGGCGCGATGTGCTGTGGCTTGCGGGAGACCTGGTCAATCGCGGGCCGGGCTCGCTGGAGTGCCTGCGTCTGGTCAAGTCGCTGGGCGATGATGCGCGGGTGGTGCTGGGCAACCATGACCTCCACCTGCTGGCGGTGGCCGAAGGTTTCAGCCGTCACAAGCGCTCCGATACGCTGACGCCGATTCTCGAGGCGCCGGACCGTGAGGAACTGCTGGACTGGCTGCGTCGTCAGCCGCTGATGGTGGATGCGCTGGTCGGCAATCGCCGCACGGTGATGAGCCATGCCGGCGTGTTGCCGAGCTGGACGCTGGACCAGGCGGCCGGTTATGCCCGCGAAGCGCACGCCGTGCTGGCGGGCGACGACTATCGAGGCTTTCTCGGCGAGATGTACGGCAATACGCCGGACCGCTGGCGGGAGGATCTCGAAGGCACGCCGCGCCTGCGCTGCATCGTCAATGTCTTCACGCGCATGCGCTTTCTGCACAGTGATGGTCGACTAGATTTCGCGGCCAAGGAAGGGCTGGACAGCGCGCCGGAGGGATGTCGCCCCTGGTTCCAGTACCCGCGTCCCGAAGGGGCCTGGGATGATTCGCCGCGCCTGCTGTTCGGTCACTGGGCTGCTCTGGAAGGCGAGACGCCGGCGGCGCGCCAAGATGTCGAGGCGCTGGACACCGGCTGCGTGTGGGGCGGTGGCCTGACGGCGCTCAATCTCGAGACGGAAGAGCGCGTCTTCGAGCCGGCGCTGTCCTCGCGCTGAGCGACCTCACATCGCCAGTGACAGCAGGTCTGCCGTCGCTGGCGAATGCCTTTCCCCTTACTCAACAAGCGGAGTCCGCATGAGTTTCGAACATCTTGATCTCGCCACCCTCAGTGACTGGCGCCAACGCGACCCGTCGCTCGTGGTACTCGATATCCGCGATCCGCTCAGCTTCACGCAGGGGCGTATCCCGGGCAGCCGTCATCTGGACAACGCCAGTGCCGGTGCCATTCTGGAAGACACCCCGCGCGACAAGCCGCTGGTGGTGGTCTGCTATCACGGCCATTCCAGTCAGCAGGCGGCCGCCTGGCTGGCGGGGCAGGGCTTCGAGAAGGTCTATTCCCTTGACGGTGGCTTTACCCAGTACCAATTGACGCATGGTGATGACGTCGAGAGCGGTAGCTGACGCCGCCTGCACGTGACTGCCATCACTGGTCGTATTTCCTCGCTTTCCTCATTCAGCTTTGTATCTCGTGCCGCAGGGCAAGGACATTCGCATGACTCAGACGACGCCTTCTTCACTGACCGATTCGCGTGACCGCCTGTTGAGCGGGCTTGAGGTCTATCGCGTGGGCGGCGCGGTGCGTGATGCGCGCCTGGGTTGGCCGTGGCACGAGTGCGACTTCGTGGTGGTGGGCGCGACGGTGGAAGACATGCAGGCGCGGGGCTTTCGGCCGGTCGGGCGGGACTTCCCGGTCTTCCTGCATCCGCAGACCCAGGAGGAGTACGCGCTGGCGCGTACCGAGCGCAAGTCCGGCCACGGGTATGTCGGCTTCAGCGTGCATGCCAGCCCCGATGTGACGCTGGAAGATGACCTCATTCGTCGCGACCTGACCATCAATGCCATGGCCGAACCGCTCGACAGCACGCCGGGGCAGGGTGAGGTGATCGACCCCTATGGTGGCCTGACGGATCTCGAGGCGCGCGTGTTGCGTCACGTCTCGAGCGCCTTCAGCGAAGACCCGCTGCGCGTATTGCGCGTGGCACGCTTTCTGGCGCGCTATCAGGGGCTCGGCTTCACGGTCGCGGATGAGACACGGCAGATGATGGTCGCCATGGTCGAGAGCGGCGAGGTCTCGCATCTGGTGGCCGAGCGGGTCTGGAAGGAGACCGAGAAGGCGCTGGGCGAGGCCAGCCCCGAGGCCTATTTCCAGCTGCTTGATGAGCTGGGGGCGCTGGCGGTGCTGATGCCGCCACTGACCCGCGATGCCGAACAGCTCACAGCGGCGCTGGCACGTCTGGATCGCCTGCCGCGTCAGCTGGTCGATGAGGCGGAGATGGTCTGCTGGCGCATGGCGCGCCTGGTGGAGCACCTGTCACGCGATGAGATCGATGCCCTGGCGCAGGACCTGCGCCTGCCCAGCGCCGTGCGTGACGCCGCCCAGCAGGCACGTCTGTGCCGGGAATTGAACGAGGCCTCGCGGCGGGAAGGTGGCGTGAGCGCAGCCGATCTCAAGGCCTGGCTGGATGGTGTCGATGCCTGGCGGCGTGGCGAGCGCCAGTCGGTGCTGGTGGCCCTGCTGGCCGTCGAGGACAAGGGATTGGCAAGGCTGGGCAATGCCGTCTGGCAAGCCGCGACGGCGGTGTCGCCGCAATCTCTGGTCGAACAGGGCCTGAAAGGGGCTGAGATCGGGCGTGCGCTCAGCGAGCAGCGCCAGCAGGCCATCGAGCAGGCGCTGAGCGAATGGCAGGCCATGCCGGAAGTGCACGCGCCTCATTGCGGCTGCGGACACAGTCACTGATCGCCTGCCCGCTGCTGAGCATATGACCCCGAAAGCCCCGGCCCTGCGCCGGGGCTTTTGCGTCCTGACCGCAGGAGGGGGCTTTGTGAGGCGGAGCGTGCGTTTGAGCAGAGCGTGTTTTTCATGAGCAGTGCGCTGCGTGCGTGCGAGCAGAGCATGCTTACAGGCGCGGTTCGCTGCCATCGCTCAGGCGGCGCAGATTCAGCGCATGACGAATCACGATCAGACTGGCGAAGACCAGAATCACGCCGCTCATCTGCGGTGCCAGCCACAGGCTGAACAGGGGTGCCGCCAGTCCGGCCACCAGCGAGGCGATGGCTGCCGTGCGCAGTCGCCATGCCAGCCCGACCCATAATGCGGCGCAGCTCAAGGCGACGCCTGGCGCCAGCATCAGCAGCACGCCAAAGGCGGCGGCCACGGCCTTGCCACCGCGATGGCCACGGTGCCACAGCGGCAGGCTGTGGCCGACCAGCACGGCCAGCCCGATCAATCCCAGAGCCCAGGGCGGCAGCGAGAGCGCCAGCCCCAGCCAGAGTGCCGGGATGCTCTTGGCGGCATCGAAGGTCAGCACCAGGGCGGCGGGCAGTGCGCCATGCAGCCGCAGCACATTGGAGAAGCCCGGATTGAAGGAGCCCGCCAGGCGTGGGTCGGGCAGCCCCAGTCGCTGACAGATCCACACCGCGCCCAGCACCGAACCACTGGCGTAGGCCACGGCGATCAGCAGGCTCAACTGTTGCCAGGTGGCCAGTTGCGCACCCCACTCGATCAGGCCCGTCAACATGATGCCGACTCGCTGAGTGTCCGGGGTGTCGCACACAGGCAGGGAGAGAGGGGCAGGCGGCTTGGCCAAGCAGGGGCCGGGTGCAGTAGAATCAGTCGCATGATGGCGGGGCCTTGGGCGTCGTTTTTATTCGTTCATTCGACAAGCATAGAGGTAACGCCGTGGATCGTGTGCTGATCGAGGCTCTGGTCGTGGAAACCGTGATTGGTGTCTATGACTGGGAGCGTACCATTCGCCAGCGTCTGGTGATGGATCTGGAAATGGCCACGGATATTCGTGCCGCAGCTGCCGACGATGACCTGACGCACACCCTGGACTATGCCGCCATCAGCGCGCGCATCCAGACCTTTGCCGAAGATAGCCGTTTCGAGCTGGTGGAAACCTTCGCCGAGCGCCTGGCAGCCCTGCTGCGTGAAGAATTCGGCATCCCCTGGCTGACCATGACGGTGCGCAAGCCAGGCGCCGTGCCGGAAGCCGCCGCCGTTGGCGTGCGTATCGTGCGCGGTAGCCTCGATGCCGCCTCGGATGCGCCGGCATGAGTCTGGTACTGATCTCCATCGGTAGCAATATCGAGCGTGAGCATCATGTGCGGGTCTGCCTGGATGCGCTGCAAGCGACCTTCGGCAACCTGACGCTGTCCTCCGTCTACGAGAGCGAGCCGGTGGGCTTCGTCGACGGGCGCAACTTCCTCAATCTGGTCGCAGGTTTCGAGAGCGACTGGAGCGTCGGCGAATTGCAGGCCTGGTGCAAGCAGCTCGAGCTGGCCAACGGCCGCCTCAAGAACAGCGCCAAGTTCAGCCCGCGTACCCTGGATCTGGACCTGCTGACCGTCGGTACCCTGACCGGGGAGGTCGATGGCGTGATGCTGCCGCGCGATGAGGTCAATCGCAATGCCTTCGTGCTGCTGCCGCTGGCCGAGTCGTTCGGCGAAGAGCGCCACCCCGTCACCGGCGAGGATTACGCCTCGCTGTGGAAGGCGTTCGTGGCCGCCGGGCGCGCCGAACAGCAGCCGTTGTGGCCGGTGGACTTCAGCTGGCGTTGCCGCATGATCTCTCGCGCTGATGCCACGGTCTGACACTGCTCTTGATGCCCCAGCCTGACGCCATCAGGCGCCATATTGCTGGTGTCAGTGTCCGGCGGTGAGTGTGACCGGCCCCTCAACGACAACGCCCTGCCGATTCTCATCGGCAGGGCGTTGTCGTCTGGCAGGCCGTTGTCGCCTGGCAGGGCGCTGGCGTCTGGCAGGGCTGAGCCTCAGTCCTGCGCTGTGCTCGGGGCCGCCAGGCTGTCCAGCGGCCAGCGCGGCACGGCCTTCATCGGGCCGGTGTCCTGCTCGCCGGCATTCAGGCGCTGCGCGCCCACGTAGGCGATCATCGCGCCGTTGTCGGTGCAGAAGCGGCCACGCGGGTAGTAGGCGCGGGCATTGCGCTTGGTCAGCTCATGGCTCAGGCGTTCACGCAGGCGGGTGTTGGCACTCACGCCACCGGCGACGACCAGGCGCTTGAGGCCGGTCTGGTCCAGCGCGCGACGACACTTGATGACCAGGGTGTCGACCACGGCTTCCTCGAAGGCGCGTGCGATATCGGCGCAGTGCTGCTCATCCAGGTCATCCGCGGCCTTGGCCTTCTTGAGCGTGACCATGGTGTGGGTCTTGAGGCCGGAGAAGCTGAAGTCGAGGCCCGGGCGGTCCGTCATCGGGCGCGGGAAGCGATAGCGTTTGGGATCGCCCTGTTCGGCCAGCTTCGCGACCTGTGGGCCGCCGGGGTAGGGCAGTTCCAGCATCTTGGCGGCCTTGTCGAAGGCTTCGCCGGCGGCGTCATCCACGGACTCGCCGAGCAGCTCGTATTCGCCCAGTCCGCGCACCGCGACCAGCTGGGTGTGTCCGCCGGAGACCAGCAGCGCCACGAAGGGGAATTCGGGCGCATCGTCTTCCAGCATCGGTGCCAGCAGGTGGCCTTCCATGTGGTGGACGCCGAGCACTGGCACTTTCCACGCCTTGGCGAGCCCATGTGCGGTGGACGCGCCGACCATCAGCGCACCGACCAGGCCCGGGCCTGCGGTATAGGTGATGGCATTGATGTCGGCAGCCTTGAGCTGCGCTTCATCCATCACCTGCTGGATCAGCGGCAGCAGCTTGCGAGTGTGATCACGCGACGCCAGTTCCGGCACCACGCCGCCGAACTCGGCGTGCATGGCGATCTGGCTGTAGAGGGCATCTGCAAGCAGGCCCTGGTCCGTGTCGTAGATGGCGACGCCGGTCTCGTCGCAGGAAGTCTCGATGCCGAGCACACGCATGGCTGACTCTCAGGAAGTATCAGAAGTAGAGGGCGGCACGGCCAGCGAGGCTGCCTGAGCGAGCCCGAGAGGCGTGTGTGCCGTGAATGCGCGACATTCTACTGGCTGTGGGCACGAGTGTCGCGCCAGCTGGCGTTGAGGGAGAGAGGATTTCCGGTTTCCGCGTTTGCAAAGCCGGGGGCGGGTGTCTAGAATATGGCACTCTGCAAGACTGGGTCGTGCATCCGACCACCCCGCAAAAGCTCCCCGAATCATGATTCCAGCCAGCTACGGCTACCCTCACCGGTGGTGTCGCAGACGACTGATTGATGCTGGATCGACCTGCAGGTGGCGGTTTACCGTCGCTGGCTGGTGGCTCCTGAGGAGTGGCTGCACCGGATGTGCGTTCAAACCGAACTCATGATCTCAAGGTAGGTGAGTGTTTAATGCCTTCAGTTAAAGTACGTGACAACGAGCCGTTCGACGTCGCCCTGCGCCGTTTCAAGCGCTCCTGCGAAAAAGCCGGTGTTCTTTCCGAAGTGCGTCGTCGTGAGCACTACGAGAAGCCGACAGCTGTTCGCAAGCGTCAGCAGGCGGCCGCTGTAAAGCGCCACGCCAAGAAGGTTCAGCGTGAGCGCAAGCGTTTCGAGCGTCTCTACTGATCCGTACTTTTGGGGAGTGATATTCTGCTCTCTGGAAGGACACCAAGCGGCTGCCTCACGGTGGCCGCTTGTTTTTGTCTCTAGTGGTCCGTTCGTTCTCGAGCCATGTGCCGCCACTGGCACATGTCGCTAACTCGAGGAATGGCCTGACCCGAAGGTAGCCGCTCACTTTGCTGAGCCGGCACTATCTTGCGGTCAGTCCGTTTTTCCACGACTTCTGGCGAATCATGGCTGGTCTCATCCCCCAAGGCTTCATTGACGATCTGCTGGCCCGCACCGACGTGGTCGAGGTAGTGGGTGAGCGCGTCCAGCTGAAGAAGGCCGGCAAGAGCTATGTCGGCCTCTGCCCGTTCCATCAGGAAAACTCTCCCTCGTTCAACGTCATCCCGGACAAGCAGTTCTATCACTGCTTCGGGTGCGGGGCGAGCGGCAGTGCGCTCAAGTTCCTGATGGAGTTCGATCGCTTGCCGTTCCCCGAGGCCGTGGAGCAGCTGGCTTCGCGGCTGGCGCTTGAAGTGCCGCGCGAAGGTGGCAACCAGAGTCCGCACGAGCGCCGTGAGCGGCAGCGTCGCGAGCAGGCCCGTGAAGAGGGTGTCAATCTGCTCGAGGCGGCCGCGGACTTCTATCGTCAGCGCCTGACGGAACCGGCCGCGCAGCCGGCACGTGAATATCTGGAAGGGCGGGGTCTGTCGCGCGAGGTCATGCGTGACTTCGGCATCGGCTTCGCGCCGGAAGGCTGGGAGCACCTCAAGCATCACCTGAGCAAGCTGGGTGTCAGCGAGGATGTGCAGATTGAATACGGTCTGCTGATCCACCACGAGGAAAGCGGCCGCCGCTATGACCGCTTCCGTGATCGCGTGATGTTCCCGATCCGTGACTGGAAAGGCCGCACCATCGCCTTCGGCGGTCGCGTGATGGGCGATGCCAAGCCCAAATACCTGAATTCTCCCGAGACTCCCGTCTTCCACAAGGGGCGCGAGCTCTACGGCCTGTATGAAGCCCGTGAGGCGAATCGCAAGCTGGAACGCATGCTGATCGTCGAAGGCTACATGGACGTGGTGGCGCTGGCGCAGTACGGGATTCGCAATGCCTGCGCGACTCTTGGCACCGCGACCAGTGAGGAGCACCTCAAGCGGCTCTATCGCCTGGTCGATGAGGTGGTGTTCTGCTTCGACGGCGACAAGGCCGGTCGGCAGGCGGCGCGGCGCGCGCTGGAAACCGTGCTCGAGGTCATGATCGATGGCCGTCAGGCGCGCTTCCTGTTCCTGCCGGAAGGCGAGGACCCGGATTCCCTGGTGCGCAGCGAGGGTCAGGAGGCGTTCGAGAAGCGTGTCACCTGCGCCTCCGGGCTCTCCGAGTTCCTGTTCGAGCAGGCCGCGGAAGGACGCGACCTCAAGCGCATGGAGCAGCTCGAGCGGTTCGTGACCCAGGCGCTGGAGTGGATCTCGCGCGTGCCCGAAGGGGTGCTGCGCTCGCTGCTGCTCAAGGAGCTGGAACGACGCAGTGGTCTGGAGCGTGAGCGGCTGGATGCCATGCTGGTGGAGCGCGCCGCGGCGCGTGAAGCCCAGCAGGCACGGCTGCGTCAGCACCAGCAACTACGTCAGCAACCGCAGCAGCGTTTGCAACAGCAGCAACGTCAGCCCGGCGCGACACACTCGGCACCGCGCTCAACGCCTGCTGCCAGTTCTCAGGACGGTGCGACGCTGAGCGACGCGCAGGACGAGTGGTCGTCGCTGGAGGCGATGGCAGATGCCGGCTTCGGCGATGGCGAGCCCGATGGCTGGCAGCCGGATGACTGGCAGTCGCATGGCGAGATGCCTGCGGGCCAGGGCGCTCAAGCTTCGCGCGCGACGCCGGCCAGGCCTCAGAAGCGCACCTCGGTCAGCATGCTGACGCGCCTGTTGCATCTTCTGGTGCACGAGCCTCAGCTGGTCGCTGAGCTGCCTGACTCCAATGAGTGGATAGAGGGGGCGGGTGAGCCGGCCGACAGCGAGGATGCGCAACTGTTGAAGGATGTGGTGCGTCTCCTGAAGGCGGGGCAGTATCGTTCGCCTCAGGTGCTGTTGGCGCACTTCCTCGGTACCGCACAGGGGCCGAGACTTGAGCAGCTGGCAGCCCGTGAATTGCTGATTCCGCGTGACGTGCGCAGCGAAGAACTGAAGGGGCTGGTGGAGCATTGCCAGCATCAGCAGGCGCGCACCACGCCGGAAGCGGAATATCAGGCCTTGCTGGCCAAGGAAAAGCGTGGCGAGAAGTTGTCGGCAGAAGAGAAGCAGCGGCTGATGGCCCTGCTGATGGAGCTGGCAACACGGCGCTGACGCAGTCTCGGTGCCAGGAAGGCCGACAATGGTGGAAATGCCGTGAGAGCTGAGGCGATGGCGCAGGAAAATACGCCCCATGGCCTTGAAAGACGCACTCATGCCCACTATTTAATGAGGTAGCTCCCGATGCGGACTGCCGCAACGTAACCGATAACGCTAACACACCTGGATGGTCCGGCAAATACGCCGCTGGCAGCATCTCCTGATGGCACGCTATACTGGTGCGCTTGATGCTCTCTTCGTCCCTATACCGGCGCCATGCTCACTCGCTGAGCCGCGTCGCGTCCAGGTGTTTCATTCTTCTTCGTCGAGATAGGGGTTCTATGGCTGGTAATGCGCAGCAGCAGTCGCGTCTCAAGGAGTTGATCGCGCGCGGCAAGGAACAGGGTTACCTGACCTATGCCGAGGTCAACGATCACCTGCCCGAGGATATCGCTGATCCCGAACAGGTGGAAGACATCATCAGCATGATCAACGATATGGGCATCAAGGTCGCGGAAGAAGCGCCCGATGCCGATACCTTGATGATGTCTGATTCCTCCACTGACGAGTCTGCCGCCGAAGAGGCCGTTGCCGCTCTCGCCGCGGTGGAAAGCGATGTGGGACGCACCACCGACCCCGTGCGCATGTACATGCGTGAGATGGGCACCGTGGAACTCCTGACTCGCGAAGGCGAAATCAAGATCGCCAAGCGGATCGAAGAGGGCACGCGTGAGGTGATGTCGTCGCTGGCATTCTTGCCGGGGGCAGTCGACTCCATTCTGGAAGCTTACGACGGCACTCTGGGCGAAGACGGTGGACGTCTGTCCGATCTCTTCTCCGGTTTCATCGACCCTGACGAGGGCGTCCCGGGTGTCGCGGAAGTCGAAGTCGAGGAAGTCGAGGAGATTCCCGAGGGCGAAGAGTCCGAGGGCGACGACGAAGACGAAGATGACGACACCGCTTCCGAAGGCGGTCCGGACCCCGAGCTGGCTCGTGTCCGTTTCGAGCAGATCCGAGAGCAGAACGATGCGACCAAGGCCGCCATCGAGAAGTACGGCTCCGGCTCTGCCGAGGCGAAGGCCGAGCAGGAGCGTCTTGCCGAGCTGTTCTCGCCGATCAAGCTGGTGCCCAAGCACTTCGAGCGTCTGGTCGGTCAGGTTCGCGTATCTGTCGAGCAGGTGCGTGAGCAGGAGAAGGTCATCCTGCAGATCTTCGTCAAGCGCGGCAAGGTGCCACGCAAGAGCTTCATCAAGGCCTTCCCGGGCCACGAATCCGACATGGAGTGGTTCGACAGCTTCATCGGCGGCAGCAAGAAGTACGCCGACAAGCTCGAGCCGTTCCGTGCCGACGTGCTGCGTGCCCAGCGCAAGATCGCCTTCGAGCAGGACATGGTCCAGCTGCCGGTCAGCGAGCTGAAGGAAGTGAACCGTCGCCTGTCGATCGGTGAAGCCAAGGCGCGTCGTGCCAAGAAGGAAATGGTCGAGGCCAACCTGCGTCTGGTCATCTCCATCGCCAAGAAGTACACCAACCGTGGTCTGCAGTTCCTGGATCTCATCCAGGAAGGCAACATCGGTCTGATGAAGGCCGTGGACAAGTTCGAGTACCGTCGTGGTTACAAGTTCTCGACCTACGCCACCTGGTGGATCCGTCAGGCGATCACCCGCTCCATCGCGGACCAGGCACGCACCATCCGTATTCCGGTACACATGATCGAGACCATCAACAAGCTGAACCGTGTCTCGCGTCAGATGCTGCAGGAAATGGGTCGCGAGCCGACGCCGGAAGAGCTGGGCGAGCGTCTCGAGATGCCGGAAGACAAGGTGCGTCGCGTACTCAAGATCGCCAAGGAGCCCATCTCCATGGAGACGCCGATCGGTGACGATGATGATTCGCACCTGGGTGACTTCATCGAGGACGGCACCATGGTCTCGCCGATCGACTCCGCCACAGGCGAAGGTCTGATCGAAGCGACCCGCGGTATCCTGTCTGGCCTGACCGCACGTGAAGCCAAGGTGCTGCGCATGCGCTTCGGTATCGACATGAACACCGACCATACCCTCGAGGAAGTCGGCAAGCAGTTCGATGTCACCCGTGAGCGTATCCGTCAGATCGAAGCGAAGGCGCTGCGCAAGCTGCGTCACCCGTCACGCTCCGAGTCACTGCGTTCCTTCATGGAAGAGTGATCTGAAGCGCTCGGGGCCACGCCTCGACTGCTGGCCCCGCTGACAAGACAACGCCCGCCCCCATGTGAATGGGAGGCGGGCGTTGTCGTTTGCGGGCTTTACGTTACGGGTCTTTCTCTGCGGGGTTGGCCGCCTTCAGGCTTGTCTTTACGGATCTTGCCACCTTCGAACTATGTCGTTCCAGAGCTGCGTGATGTGCCCTGGGGGGGCTATCAGGCGCCGTGGCGCAACTGGTGAGACGAGGGCGTCGCCGCCACGCTGAAGATGACACGGCCCTTGATGCACTGACGGGAGACTGGCCCCATCTGCTCGCTGCTCAAGCCGTCGGGGTGCTCGCCACGTAGCCACAGGCGACCATTGTCATCGATGCGATGCAGGCGCTTGACCAGCTGGCCGAGCCTGGGATGTTCCACCACGACGGTGGCGCCGGGCGTCAATCGCCAGCGGCTGGGCCAGCGCATGCTGATGATGAGGCTGTGCTGCGGGAGACTGGGGGCAAGACTATGACCGTGCAAGCGGTAGCTACTGAACCAGCGCATGTGAGGCTCCTTGAGAATGAGGGCATGACACGGTCAAGATCCTGTCGGTGCTTTCCTGTGGCAGTGGCGATAGTTGAATTGTATCCACTGCTTAGTAAAATATAATCATTCTCATTTGGTGTCCAGCCGTTTCCGGTCACTGCCTCGCGCAATGGCTATCGAGAGACGGCTGTCTAGCGCAGCCTGTCGAGAGAAGGCTGTCGAGCAGAGACTGTCTCGCGAAGCCTGTTGAGAGTAGAAACGAAAAAAGCCGCGGCTCAGGTGAGCAGCGGCTTTTGGGAGAGTCACGGGTCTGTCTCCTGTGCTTCACGCTGTGCTTCATGTCACGTCACTTCGCGTTGTTTCATGGGGCAGGGCGAAGTGACGGTCGTGCGACAGGTCTTGCGTGCAGCTCGGCAAGAAGGTTTTGTTGCCGGGCTCAGTCGTTGGCCTTGAGCTCACGCAGCAGGGCGCGGCGCTGGCGGCCCATGCGGATCGCCAGCAGCACGATCTCGATTACGGCGATGGCCATCAGGGTGTAGCCGAACAGTTCGGTGACTTCCTCGGCGGCATTCTTGACCGAACGCAGGTAGGAGTCCCCCATCAGGGTTTCCCAGAATTCCGAGCGACCGTAGAGGCGTGAGAAGACGTAGGTCGCCAGGAAGCCGGCGCCGAACAGGCCGAACGCGAAGCTGCGTCCGAAGTGCTCGAACTCGGCGATGAAGCGGCTGCGGTTGCGCCATACGCCGATGATGACCGGGATCGCGACCACGCTGACCAGGAACTGCCAACTGCCATCGCCGATCATGTCGTCGAGCAGGGCATCCTGTTCACGGATCAGGGACGCCGCGAACAGGCCGAACAGCAGCAGGCTGATGGTGCGCAGGTCCGGCAGGCGTGAATGCACCAACCACATGGTGGCTGCGCTCAACGCCAGCAGAGTGCTCTGCATGTGTTCTGTCCAGCTGGCTTCGCTGAAGCCGACATCACCGAAGTGGTAGGCATCATGCATGACCAGCGACATCATCGCAGCCACCAGCGGCGCATAGATGGCCAGGCGCAGGCAGGCCTGCATGAAGAGCGAGGTGGGCTTGCCACCATACAGCGGTTGTTCGGCGCTGATGGGGAGTGGGACAGTCTGGTGATGTCGGGTATGCGAAGTCAGGCGGGACATGGGGCTCTCCGGACAGTCCATGGACTGCCTGTCAGGATGGAAATCTTGTTTGCCTGCTCATTATAACGGTGCAAAGGTGGCCAGTTAATATTCTGGTAAGAAAACTGTGAGATTCCAATTCAGCATCGATGTTGCGTAAAGCGCAAATCTACGTCAGCCCTTACGTAACCGATCACGCTCGGCCTCCTCGACGATCCAGTCATGCACGGCCTGGATACGGCCATCATCCAGGGTGCCGTGGGGGTGGACGATGACGTAGCGCTTGCCGGTCAGTACCCGCTGTGTGAAGGGCGCGATCAGTGTGCCGCGGGACAGCTCGTCGGTGATCAGCGTGCGCCTTGCCATCGCGACTCCCATGCCGGCGATGGCAGCTTCCATCGACAGATGGTTGCGGTTGAAGGTATAGCCACGCTGAACGTTGATCTCGGGGGCGCCGATGCTGGCCAGATAGAATTCCCACTCGGCGTGATCGTGACTGCCGCGCCAGGCGGTGATGTCATGCAGCAGCGGATACCAGGCGAGGTCCTCTGCGCTGCGCAGCGGTGGGCGTCCGCGCATCAGGCCAGGATGGCAGACGGGGAAGATCTCCTCTTCCATCAGGTCGGTGACCTGCATCCCCGGGTAGTGGCCGTCGTTGAGGTCGACCGCCAGCTCGAAATCGCCCTCGCGCAGCGGCGAGTCACTGTCCTCGGCGCGCACGTGCAGCTCGATATCCGGAAAGCGTGCCTGCAGGCGTGGCAGTCGGGGCGCCAGCCATTTGGAGAGAAATGACGGCACCGAACGCAACCTGAGCACACCGCTCATCAAGCCGCTGCGCAGCCGTTTGACCTCCAGTCCCACCGCGCTATAGGACTGCTCCACCACGCGCGCCAGTCGCGCGCCTTCCCCTGTCAGCTCGAGTCCGCGTGAACGACGCAGAAACAGCTTGAAGCCCAGCCGCTCCTCCAGCTGCTTGATCTGCTGACTCACCGCGCCGGTGGTGACGTGCAGTTCTTCCGCCGCACGCGTGAAGGAGCCATGACGTGCGGCGCAGGCAAATACCTGCAGCCAGGCATGGGTCTGACCATTCAGGTGGCGCAGGCTCGGTGTGGTGGCGGGCGTGCCGGTCGCCGTCGGCGGCACGACGGGGCCAGTACCAGGCGTGTTGTCGAGGGAAGACGTCATGGGCGGGTCTCATGCAAGCGCTGGAGGCAGATAGTGAGGGAGAAACCGCGATGGCCAGACGCAGATGGCGGTGGTAGCTAAAGGCATCACGGCACAAGGTGGCGCAAAGCGCATAGTTTACGCCGTTTTTGATGCATAGGGTTTAGTCAGGCTAAACCCACGACCAATTTTTATGGTTTGTCGCGTCCCGCCCCCATCCATCATCATTGCCTCATCCACTGGCAGGCGCTCAGGCGCGGCGAGTTTCCGAGATGAGGTGTTTCATGTCCATCAGTGTATTTGATCTCTTCAAGGTCGGTGTCGGCCCCTCCAGCTCGCACACCGTCGGCCCGATGCGTGCTGCCGCGCAGTTCGTCGAGACCCTGCGCTCGCGCGACCAGCTGGAGCGCGTGGCGCGCATCGAGGTGCAATTGCATGGTTCGCTGTCTGCCACCGGCGTAGGCCACGGTACCGACAAGGCGACCATCCTCGGCCTGATGGGCGAGCTGCCGGAAACGATCGACCCTGCGATCATCGACCCCTGCATCGAAGAGCTGCTGGAGTCCCAGACACTGCTGCTCGACAACCGCATCGCGGTGCCCTTCGTATGGGTGCGTGACATGCAGTGGCACGATGCGCCGCTGCCGTATCACCCCAATGCCATGCGTCTGATCGCCTACGGCCACTGCGATGAGCTGTATCGCAATGTCTATTACTCGGTGGGTGGCGGTTTCGTGGTCGACGAGGTCGAGGCCGCGCGTGACCCGCTGCTGGAAGACGAAAGCCTGCGTCTGCCGTATGAATTCAACACCGCCAATGAGCTGCTGGCGCTGTGTCGTATGCACAAGATGCGCATCAGCGAGCTGATGATGGCCAACGAATGTGCGCTGCGCAGCGAGACCCAGGTGCGTCGTGGGCTATGGCGCATCTGGGAAGTGATGAACGAGTGCATCGACAACGGCCTGACGCACGAAGGCGTGCTGCCCGGCGGGCTCAACGTCAAGCGCCGTGCCAAGCGTCTGCATGCGCGTCTGCTGGATGTGGAATCCAGCAAGTCAATCATCACCTCGACCTTCTCGGCGATGGACTGGGTCAACCTGTTCGCGCTGGCGGTCAATGAAGAGAACGCGGGAGGTGGTCGTATGGTGACGGCGCCGACCAATGGCGCGGCCGGCATCATTCCGGCGGTGCTCAGCTATTACATGAAATTCCAGGAGGATGCTCGTGAGGAGGACGTGGTCGACTTCCTGCTCACGGCAGCCTCGGTGGGCATCCTGTGCAAGAAGAACGCCTCCATCTCCGGCGCGGAAGTCGGCTGTCAGGGCGAGGTGGGCTCCGCCTGCGCCATGGCGGCTGCCGGGCTTGCCGAGCTGATGGGCGCGACGCCGGAGCAGGTCGAGAACGCGGCGGAAATCGGTCTCGAGCACAATCTGGGGCTGACCTGTGACCCGATCGGCGGCCTGGTGCAGATTCCCTGCATCGAGCGCAATGCGATTGCCTCGGTCAAGGCGATCAATGCCGCCCAGATGGCGATGTGTGGCGATGGCGATCACTTCGTCTCGCTGGACAAGGCGATCCGCACCATGCGCGATACCGGCCGTGACATGCAGGAAAAGTACAAGGAGACCTCCAAGGGCGGTCTCGCGGTCAACGCCATCGAATGCTGATTCGACCGGTCGCCACTCCAATATGAGCTGATATGACTTTCCGCCGGAGGCCTGCCGCCTCCGGCCAAACCCGTTGTCTCTTGTCAGGTACGTGATCTCCGGCCAGAGGTCATGATCTCGGCAACCCTCGTTGACGCCTCTTCGGCGCGGTATTCCGCGACGGACAGGCGTCTTTTTTATGGCGGGAGTTACGCTCATCTCGACTGTTCGGCTCGGGCTGGTGGGGTATCTGCCGGCTTTGAGATGTCTCGGGATGGCTGCCTTGTAAAGAAGTCGCTGATATATCGGCTATTGGTCGAGTGAGCGCGCTTGCCGCTGGCAGCGCGCCTCTTGCTATTCTAGTTTACGTTAACGTCAGTTGCGCTGATCGCAACGATGGATCGTAACGATGGATCGTATCGAAGGCCTGGCAGAGCTGTCTGTAGATTGCGCCTTGACCAGGGCCAGTGGACAGGGTCTGTGACCAAGGCCTGTGGATAGCGCCTCCTGTTGATACTGCGTGTCGACGACGAGCCGTGATGTTGCGGGCAGACATTGCGGGCGGACGTTGCGGGCATCAGCGCTGACGAACAGCCCCCATGTCTCTTGGAAGACACAGACCACCGGCTTGCCGGTCAGGACGGAGTACTGACATGCCATCACCGCCCATTCAGGGGCCGCGTGCCAGCGGGGGCGCATCCGCGACAGCCCCGATTCTCGAGACGCGTGGCTTGAGCAAGGACTTTCGAGGTTTCACGGCCGTCGATGACGTCAATCTCCAGGTGCAGGAAGGGCATATCCACGCCCTGATCGGCCCCAATGGCGCCGGCAAGACGACAGTCTTCAATCTACTGACACGTTTTCTGCCGGCCACTCGCGGCGAGATTCTCTACCGCGGCAAATCCATCACCCGCATGAAGTCGCATGAGATCGCGCGCCTGGGCTTGGTGCGCTCTTTCCAGATATCGGCGGTGTTTTCCCAGATGACGGTGCTCGAGAACGTGCGGGTCGCCCTGCAACGCCCCCAGGGCACCTCGTTTCATTTCTGGAAGCCGGAACGCAGCCTCGACAGCTTGAACGAGCAGGCGCTGCACCTGCTGGATCAGGTAGGGCTACGCGATGACGCCCACCGTGTGACCGCCAGTCTGCCCTATGGCCGCAAGCGGGCGCTGGAGCTGGCGACCACGCTGGCGCTTGAGCCCACGCTGATGCTGCTGGACGAGCCGACCCAAGGCATGGGCGCCGAGGATGTGGACCGTGTGGTCGAGCTGATTCGTGTCGCGGCGCGGGGCCGTACGGTGCTGATGGTCGAGCACAATCTGAGCGTGGTCAGCCGTCTGTGCGATCGCATCAGCGTGCTGGCGCGCGGACGGGTGCTGGCGGAAGGCGATTACGCCAGCGTGTCGGCCAACCCCGAGGTGCGCGAGGCGTATCTGGGCAGTGAAGCGCCCGAGTCCACGGCGGATGCGCACAAGGAGGTTTCATGACGGTGGTTATGGAGCAGGCGACGGACAGGCAAGCCTCGGCGGCCGACTCGCCGCTGGGGGAAGAGCAGCTCTGCCTGCGCGAGCTGAACGCCTGGTACGGCGAGTCCCATGTGCTGCATGGCGTCAATATGATGGTGCGGCGCGGTGAACTGGTGACCTTGCTGGGGCGCAACGGGGCCGGACGCAGCAGCACGCTGCGCGCGATCATGAACATGGTCGGCCGGCGCAGCGGCGAGATCCTCATCAAGGGGCAGGACAGCATGGGGCTGGCACCGCATCGCATCGCTCATCTCGGTGTCGGTTTCTGCCCAGAGGAGCGCGGCATCTTCGCCAGTCTGAGCGTCGAGGAGAATCTGCTGCTGCCACCGCTGGTCAAGAGCACAGGACATGACCAGGGCCGGAGCCAGGATCAGAGCCGGGGCATGTCGCTGGATGAGCTCTATGCCCTGTTCCCCAATCTGCATGAGCGGCGCACCAGTCAGGGCACGCGCCTTTCCGGTGGCGAGCAGCAGATGCTGGCGTTGGCGCGCATCCTGCGCACCGGGGCGGACCTGCTGCTGCTGGATGAGATCACCGAGGGGCTGGCGCCGGTCATCAACCAGAAGCTGGCCGAAGTGCTGATGATGCTGAAGGCGCGCGGCATGACCATCGTGCTGGTGGAGCAGAATTTCCGCTTTGCCGCCCCGCTGGCCGACCGTCATTACCTGATGGAGCACGGCACCATTCTGGAAGAGATCAGCGCGGCTGAATTGCCGGCCCGCCACGAATATCTGCACAAGGTACTGGGGGTCTGAGCTCCCGCTCGGGATGAGCTGCACAGGCTGGCCGCCATGCACGGCCTTTGCACTCGCCAATCTGAAGTCCGCACGTCTCGCCACAACAATCACAATATTGCCGGGTAATCCGGCTTGGAGATGTCATGCACGCCACCGCTTCATCCAACGCCACTGCTACATCCAGCGCCACCGTTTCATCCAGTGCCACCGTTTCATCCAGTGCCATCCCCGTCGCGTTACCGTTGTCACGCCGCATCACGGCGGCAACACGCCGGCGCCTGTTGCCGCTGTCCGCGCTCATGGTGGGATCACTGCTGTCGGCGGGAATCGCGCAGGCCGATATCAGCGACGGCGTGATCAAGATCGGTTACCTGGCCGACATGTCAGGCACCTATCGTGACCTGGCAGGCCCGGGCGGCCTCGATGCACTCAAGATGGCGGTCGAGGACTTCGGCGGCAGCGTCAACGGCATGCCGATCGAGGTATTGAGTGCCGATGACCGCAACAGCGCCGATGTCGGTGCCAATACGGTGCGCGGCTGGATCGATCAGCAGAATGTCGACATGGTCGCCGGGCTGGTGGCCTCATCGGTGAGCATCGCGGTGACGCGGATTCTCGCCGAACAGGACACGCTGGGAATCGTTTCCGGCTCGGCGGCTTCCAGCATCACCAATGAGCATTGCACGCCCAATCATGTCCACTGGGTGTACGACACCTATCCGCTGGCGCATGGCACGGCCAAGGCGATCGTCGATGAAGGCGGCGACAGCTGGTTCCTGCTGACCGCGGACTACGCCTTCGGTCATGCCCTGGAAGGCGATGTGGAAAAGGTGGTGAACGAGAACGGCGGCACCATCGTCGGCAAGGTACGTCATCCATTCCCGACCAGTGATTTCTCCTCCTACATCCTGCAGGCGCAGGGCTCCGGGGCCAAGATCGTCGGGCTGGCCAATGCCGGGTCGGACACCGTCAATGCGTTGACCACGGCGAGTCAGTTCGGCGTGGTGCAGGCCGGGCAGTCGCTGGCGGGGCTGCTGATCTTCCTCAACGACGTGCATGCCCTGGGGCTTGAGGTGGCGCAGGGGCTGCAGCTCACCACCGGCTGGTACTGGGACCTCAATGACGAGACACGTGCCTGGTCCCAGCGCTATCACGAGCGCAATGAGCGCATGCCGACCATGGTGCAGGCCGGTATCTACTCCAGCACCCTGCATTACCTGAATGCGGTCGCGGCCACCGGAAGCGATGACACCGCCACCGTGCGCGCCAGAATGGGTGAGACGCCGGTCAACGACATGTTCGCCAGCAACGGCACCATCCGTGCCGATGGGCGCATGGTGCACGACATGTATCTGGTCAAGGTCAAGGCGCCCTCCGAGTCCCAAGGCGAGTGGGATGTCTATGACGTGATCCGCACCATTCCCGGCGCTGAAGCCTACCGACCGCTGGCGGACAGCCAGTGCGAGCTGGTCAAGGGCTGAAGCCGAACATCAGTCGAGTCGCTGAGGCGTATGACATGGCGCTGCCGGCCGGATGATCGGCAGCGCCGAGCGGCTGACGCGAATGGGCGCTGAAAAGGAATGGGCGGATGACCATGATTTTTGGAATACCCCTGATGGTGCTGTTCGGTCAGCTGATGCTGGGGCTGATCAACGGTGCCTTCTATGCATTGCTGAGCCTTGGGCTGGCGGTGATCTTCGGTCTGTTGCGCATCATCAACTTCGCGCATGGTGCCCAGTACATGCTGGGCGCCTTCGCGGCGCTGCTGGGAGCGCAATATCTGGGGCTCAACTACTGGACGGCGCTGATCGTGGTGCCGCTGGTGGTGGGCGCCCTGGGCATCGTGGTCGAGCGTCTACTGCTGCGGCGCATCCAGCATCTTGATCACCTCTATGGCCTGTTGCTGACCTTCGGGCTGGCGCTGATCTTCGAGGGCACGCTGGTGAATCTGTTCGGTGTCTCGGGGTCGAGCTATCCGATCCCCGAGGCGCTGAGTGGAGGCTTCAAGCTGAGCTTCATGTTCCTGCCCACCTACCGCGCCTGGGTGCTGGTGGCGGCGTTGGTGGTCTGCTTCGGAGTCTGGTTCCTGATCGAGCGCACGCGTCTCGGTGCCTATCTGCGCGCGGGAACCGAGAATCCCGAGCTGGTGCAGGCCTTCGGCATCAATGTGCCCTTGATGGTGTCGCTGACCTACGGGCTCGGCGTGGCGCTTGCCGCCTTCGCCGGCGTGCTGGCAGCGCCCTTGTATCCCGTCTCGCCGACCATGGGCTCGAGCCTGCTGATCGTGGTGTTCGCGGTGGTGGTCATCGGCGGGATGGGCTCGATTCTCGGCGCCATTCTTACCGGGCTCGCGATGGGGCTGATCGAGGGGCTGACCAAGGTGTTCTATCCCGAAGCCGCCAATACCGTGATCTTCGTGGTGATGGTGATGGTGTTGATGCTTCGCCCTGCCGGGCTGTTCGGAAAGGAGGCCTGACATGGCCGTACTGCAACAGGATCACCAGGCCGCGCGTGCAGGCAGCTCGCCGCGCAGAATCACCCCGCTGGGCATGCTGTATCTCGTGCTGTTCCTGCTCGGGTTGCTGGCACCCTGGGTCGCCTATCCCGTCTTTCTGATGAAGATTCTGTGCTTTGCGCTGTTCGCCAGCGCCTTCAATCTACTGCTCGGCTTCGTGGGGCTGCTGTCCTTCGGGCATGCCGCCTTCCTGGCCACGGGCGCCTATATCACCGGCTTCCTGCTCGCGGAATACCCGGGCCTGAGTCCGGCGTTGGGTATCGTGGCCGGTACGCTCGGCGCGGTAGTGCTGGGGACGCTGTTCGGGGCGCTGGCCATCCGGCGGCAGGGCATCTACTTCGCGATGATCACGCTGGCCCTGGCCCAGATGATGTTCTTCTTCTTCATCCAGGCGCCGTTCACCCACGGCGAGGATGGCCTGCATGGCGTGCCGCGCGGTGAGCTGTTCGGCATGTTCGATCTGGCGAACAACCACACCCTCTATTACTTCGTGTTCGCGATCTTCGTGGCGGCCTTTGCCCTGATCCGGCGCGTGGTGCATTCCCCCTTCGGTCAGGTGCTGAAAGCCATCCGCGAGAACGAGCCGCGAGCCATCTCGCTGGGCTATCACACCGATGCCTACAAGCTGGTGGCCTTCGTGCTGTCGGCGGGGCTGGCAGGCCTGGCGGGTGCGACCAAGACGCTGGTATTCCAGCTCGCCTCGCTGGGCGATGCCAGCTGGCACATGTCGGGGGAGGTGATCCTGATGACGTTGCTGGGCGGCGTCGGTACGCTGCTCGGGCCACTGGTAGGCTCCGGGCTGGTCATCGGGCTGCAACATCAGTTGGCGCAATCCGCGCTGGGCGATTGGGTCAGCGTGATTCTGGGCGCCATCTTCGTGGTCTGCGTGCTCAGCTTCCGCAGCGGCATCATCGGGGAATGTCAGCGCTGGATCGCGCGTCGTCAGCAGCGGGAAGAAAAATGAGCGGCGAGGGGGTAAGGGGGCGAGGGGCAAGAAGGAAAAGCGAGAAGCAAGATGGGAGGTCAGCAAGAAGAAGTGAGCGGCCCATCCTGTTCTAAATCAAAGAAATCAATGGCTTGTCGCTGTCTACAGGCATAAAAAAAGTCCACCCCAGATAGGGTGGACTTAAATGCCATTGTATATCGAGGGGGATACGCCGGTCCCGGATCCTCGACTCAGCAATGAGCACGCCATGCGAGATAGCCGCCATTTGCCATCTCGCTATATAGATTGCATTTCCGATGCCAGTTTTTCAGTATCCTCAATAAAAACAGTGGCTTGAGATATTGATACCTGTTTTTGGGCTGCCAGCTGGCGGTCAGATGACTCGAGGCGTGCGCGCTGCTGGACGATTCATGGTGCGTTGCAGCATGGTTGTGCACCAAATATGTGCCGTTTTTCGAGCATATGCGTACGTCATCAATCACTTATGTGGCTTGCAGATGTGGTTTGCGGGTGTGGATAGCAGGCATCGTCTGCCCGCTGGCACTGTATCTGTACCTCGCCGCCTGCCAGACACACAGGCCACACCGTCAAGGCAAGAGTGTCGTCGTCCAGGCATTGGCCATCACTGAGTCGATAGCGCTGCTTGTAGAGTGGCGAGATCACCAGTGGCTCTCCGGCGTGATCGCCCAGCAGGCCGCGGGCAATCACGTTGGCGCCTGACACCGGGTCATGATGGTCGATGGCGAACAGCGTGAGGTCATCGCTGTCGGCGGTGGCCGGCAGCGTGAACAGGGCGATCTGGCAGGCCTGGCCGTCCGCCTCAAGCCAGGCGGCCACGCCGGAGCCCGGCACCAGGTCTTCGCGCTGGCAGAGTGTCACCCAGCGTAGCGGCGACTGTGTCGCGGCAGAGGTGTCCTGCGTTGCAGAGGACGGGCTGGAGAGCGGAGTGGAAGATGTCGTGGCGAGCGCGGGCGATGTCATGAGCGTACCTCCGTGGCCAGGTGGGTCGTTGACTGAGGTTGATGTTCTGCCACTGCTTCGCGGGCGCCACCGTCGCTGATGATCAGATTGCCACTGGCCAGTTCATCGCGGCTGGCGGGGCGGATCTGGTCGCGCTCGACGATATTGACCACGTCAGGGTCCGGGCGCTGGTCATTCACGTAGTTGCGGAAGCGCTTGAGTTTCTCGGGGCTCTTGAGCGCATTGGCCCATTCGCATTCGTAGCGGTCCACCACCTGCTGCATCTGCTCTTCGAGCGTCTCGCCGAGCCCCAGGCTGTCCTCGAGAATCACCTCTTTCAGATAGTCGAGGCCGCCTTCGAGGCCCTCGCGCCAGACGGAGGTGCGCTGCAGGCGGTCGGCGGTGCGGATGTAGAACATCAGGAAGCGGTCGATGGTGCGGATCAGGCTCTCGTCATCCAGGTCGGTCGCGAACAGCTCGGCATGACGCGGACGCATGCCGCCGTTGCCGCAGACATAGAGGTTCCAGCCGTTCTCGGTGGCGATCACGCCGACATCCTTGCTCTGGGCCTCGGCGCATTCGCGGGTACAGCCGGAGACGGCGAACTTGAGCTTGTGCGGGGAACGCAGACCCTTGTAGCGGTCTTCCAGCGTCAGCGCCATCGCCATGCTGTCCTGCACGCCATAGCGACACCAGGTGCTGCCGATGCAGGATTTCACCGTGCGGGTGGACTTGCCGTAGGCGTGGCCGGTCTCGAAGCCGGCGGCGATCAGCTCGCTCCAGATGTCCGGCAGTTCATGCAGCTGGGCGCCGAAGAGGTCGATGCGCTGACCGCCAGTGATCTTGGTATAGAGGTTGTAGCGCTTGCCGATCTCGCCGATGGCGATCAGCTTGTCCGGCGTGATCTCGCCGCCGGGGATGCGCGGCACCACGGAATAGGTGCCGTTCTTCTGCATGTTGGCCATGAAGGTGTCATTGGTGTCCTGCAGCGGAATGTGCGAGGACTCGGTGATCGGCGCATTCCAGCACGAGGCCAGAATCGAGCCCACCGCCGGCTTGCAGACCTCGCAGCCCAGAGCATCGGGATGTCGCCCGTGGCGGGCCATCAGCTCGGCGAAGGTCTCGATGCCTTCGACGCGCACCAGCGAGTAGAGCTCCTGACGCGTGTGGGCGAAGTGCTCGCACAGTGAGCGATCGACCTCGACGCCACGACTTTCCAGCTCGGCGTCCACCACCTTCTTGAGCAGCGCCGCACAGCCCCCGCAGCCGGTGCTGGCCTTGGTGCAGGCCTTGATGGCGCCCAGATCACTGTTGCCGGCATCGATGGCGTTGCAGACATCGCCCTTGGAGACGTTGTGGCAGGAGCACAGCGTGGCGCTGTCGGGTAGGGCATCCGCGCCCAGCGTGATGGTTTCGCCACTGGCATCCGGCAGGATGAGTGCCGCCGGGTCCTTGGGCGCCGCGATGCCATTGGTGACGTACTGCAGCAGGGTGTCGTAGCGCGAGTTGTCGCCGATCAGCACCGCGCCCAGCACCTGCTTGCGGTCCTGCGAGACGATCAGGCGACGATAGACGCCGTCGGCCTCGTCACAGTAGCGATAGCTGATCGCGCCCTCGCTCTTGCCGTGGGCGTCGCCGATGGAGCCGACGTCCACGCCCAGCAGCTTGAGCTTGGTGGACATGTCGGCGCCCTGGAAGCGGAAGCTCTCCTGCGCATCGCTTGTGGCATCGCCAGCGCTGGCAGCCAGCAGGGACGCCACGCCGCGGGCCATCTGATAGCCCGGCGCGACCAGCCCGAAGATGCGCGAGTGCCACAGGGCACACTCGCCGATGGCAAAGATTTCCGGGTCCGAGGTGCGGCATTCGTCATCGATGATGATGCCGCCGCGCTCGCCGATCTCGAGGCTGGCGCTGCGTGCCAGCGCGTCCTGAGGACGGATGCCGGCGGAGAACACGATCAGGTCGGTCTCCAGATACTCGCCATCGGAGAAGTTCATCCGCCACTGATGGTGCTCGCCGGGCACGATGTCGGTGGTGGCGCGATTGAGGTGCACCCCCACGCCCAGCGCGGTGATGTGTTGCTTGAGCGCAAGGCCGCCATCCTCATCCAGCTGGACCGGCATCAGGCGTGGCGCGAATTCGACGACATGCGCTTCCAGGCCGAGTGACTTGAGGGCATTGGCGGCCTCAAGTCCCAGCAGGCCACCGCCGACCACCACGCCACGTGTCTTGCCATCGGCGGCAGCGCGAATCTGATCAAGATCCTCTAGGGTACGGTAGACCAGACGATTGCTGGCAGCGGCCTCGCTTCCCGGCTCACCGAGGCCCTGGATGGGCGGCACGAAGGGGGTTGAGCCGGTCGCCAGCACCAGGCTGTCGTAGGGATAGCGCCCGCGCGGAGTGATGACATGGCCACCATCGCGATCGATCGCCGTGACGCATTCGTCCAGATGAAGCGTGATACCGGCGCTGGCGTAATCCTCGACGCTACCGAGCGCGAGAGATTCGGCATCACGCCCAGTGAAATATTCCGAGAGGTGCACGCGGTCGTAGGCGATATGGCGTTCTTCGCCGAAGACATGAATCTGGTAGTGCGCGGTGGCACCCAGTGCGATCAGCTGTTCGACGCAGTGATGGCCAACCATGCCATTGCCGATGATGATCAGGTGTTTCATGCGGCCTCCTCGAAGGTGTCAGGGGTGTTGTCGGTCTTGTCAAAAGAAGTGTCTTGAGTGCCTGGCTTGCCACCGGGGTCATCAGGCGCCGCCGGCGGGCCGTCCTGGGTTAGACATGCGAGGGCTTCTGCCGGCATCAGCAGGAGGTCTTCGCGAATTCTGGTCAGTGGTATGCCGGCCTTGAGCGCTTCGAACAGGGCATTGCCGGCACTGACGTCGCCGTAGAGCACCACACCGACCAGGCGCTCCTCGCGCAGCAGCAGTCGGCGGTAGTCGCCCAGGGCGTGGTCCTGATAGATCAGCACCTCGTCATTCGGCTGTGGGGCAAGCTCGCCGCAGCTATAGAGGTCGATGCCGCTGATCTTGAGGCGCGTCGCCAGTGGCGCATTGCGATAGGGAGGAGTCGGTTGCGCGAGAAGCTGGCGGGCGAGCACTTCGATCTGTGCCCAGATGGGCTCGATCAGGCCGAAGGTCTCGCCATCCACCTCACAGCATTCGCCCAGCGCATGAATGTGCGGATCACTCGTGAGCAGGTGGCCATCGACCTGGATGGCGCGCTGACAGGCCAGCCCTGCAGCACGCGCCAGCTCGATTTCGGGACGAATGCCGGTGGCGGCGATGGTCAATCCGGCGTGAAGTTTGCGGCCATCCTTGAGGCGCACGCCGGTGATGCGGCCCGCCGGGGTCTCGAGCCACTCTTCGAGATGCGCGCCAGTGATGATGTCGAGGCCACGCTCGCGAAGTTCCTGCTCCAGCAGTCCGGCCGCGACATCATCCAGCTGACGGTTCATCAGGCGCTCGCTGCGTTGCAGCAGCGTCACTTCAAGGCCACCCTTGCGCAGGCCCTCGGCGGCCTCGAGCCCGAGCAGCCCGCCACCGATGACCAGTGCGCCGGCGCCCTCCCGCCGTCCGGCAAGGCAGGCGGCCTGCATCTGCTCGACATCCTTCAGATCGCGAAAGCCCATCAGCCCCGACGGCCAGTCATTGGCGGACGACGCCTCTGGCAGGTGAGCGGTTAGCGGCAGAGGCAGCGCTGGACGTGAGCCGGTCGCGATCACCAGCCGCTGATAGGGGATGCGGCCACCGCTGGCGGTCTCGACACAGCGAGCGGCGCGATCGATCTGGCTGGCGGGGTCGCCGCTGATTCGTGTGATGCCGTGCCGCAAGAACCAGTCAGCCTGCTGGCTGATCAGGCCTTCGGCGTGTGTCTCGCCGGCCAATAGCGGCGAGAGCTGAATGCGGTTGTAGGGGAGGTGGGGCTCCTCGCCGATCACCGTGGTCGGCCAGGGCAGCTGCTGATCAGGGCTCAGCGAGACCAGCTGCTCCAACAGCTTCTGCGCCGCCATGCCGTGGCCGATGATGACCAGTGCTGGCGTAGGCTCGCGGGTGAGAGGTGGTGCGTGCATGCTGCCTCCTTGCGCTGATGTTCTGACGCATGAAAAAGATGCATAAAAAAAGCGCCTGCTTGCCGCCGTGATGTTCACGACGTCAAGCAGGCGCCTTTGCCTGGAAGATGAGGGCTAAGCATTGGATAGCGAGTTGCAGCGTCAGGTGACGATGTCGCTGTCACCCGCAACTGCGGCAGGTCTGGCGGACCGTTGGCTGCGGCATGTCACTCATCGGAGTGATGCGCTGCGAGACCTGCGATTCGGGGTCGTCATTGACCCAACCTGCCGATACTCATGCGAATTCGGTGCCGCTTCAGAGAAAGTCGCTATTTTTCATTCACTTGCATTTGCAGATGCTGAGGCACTGTCCTGCCATGGCAGAGTCGTTTGCGGTTGTGGGAGGCATCAAGGCAGGGATTGGTGCAGTCGCATGCGCTGATGCACATGGCTGGTGCGTCAGCGGTGCCTGGCGCTGGCCGTCTCGCGCTGTTCGCCTCCTGCTTCGGTAGCTTATGACGGCCAAGTGATTGTTATTTCTGATGATTGGTCAGGGTTGGTCTGTTAAGTGCGTCTGTCAGGTCATTGGTGTGATACCTGATTGAGGGTTCGTGACTCCGCAAGCTTCACTGTTGCGAGACTCGCGAACCGGCCAACGGCGGCTCTTCAATCATGCATACACGCCATGTCGACGTCTCGAAGACGAGATTGCGCACCCATCGGCATGACGAGACCGTATCCACCGTCAGTTTCCATTGTCAGTCTGCAGGGTAGACCAGGACTGACCACGACAGGCAAAGGCGCCTGATGACCGCACATTACGTGGCGGGTCATCAGGCGCCTTTTTTCATGCTTACTGCACCAGGGAGTGATGTCGATGCAGGCCAGCAAGCCCCAGAGCACAAGTGAGTCTTTCCCCTGCAGCGCCTCGACGACCTGCCCGTATTGCGGTGTCGGGTGTGGCGTGTCACTTGAGCTGGAAACCCGGGTGCAGGAGGGCGGTGAGCTCAAGCGCCGGATCACCGCCGTCAGCGGCGACAACGACCATCCGGCCAATTACGGGCGTCTGTGCGTCAAGGGGTCTGCGCTTGCCGAGACACTGTCACCTAGCGGCCGTCTGACGCAGCCTCAGATACGCGACGCCGCAGGCGTGCTGCGAGAGGTGAGCTGGGATACGGCGCTGAACCTGATCGCCGCTCGCTTCGGTGAGCTGCGCAGCACTCATGGTGGGGACAGTATCGCCGCCTATCTGTCGGGGCAGCTGTTGACCGAGGACTATTACCTCGCCAACAAGCTGTTCAAGGGCTTCATCGGTACGCCGCACCTGGATACCAATTCGCGGTTGTGCATGGCCTCAGCGGTCGTGGCGCACAAGCGTGCCTTCGGGGCAGACGCCGTGCCTTGCAGCTATGAGGATCTCGAGCGTGCCGAGCTTGTGGTGCTGGTCGGCAGCAATCTGGCATGGAACCACCCGGTGCTGTTCCAGCGTCTCAAGCAGGCACGTATTGACAATCCGCTGCTGCGTATCGTGGTGATCGACCCGCGCCTGACCGACAGCTGCGAGATCGCGGACCTGTATCTGGGTATTCGCCCCGGCAGCGACGCGCGCCTCTTCAATGGCTTGCTGGCCTATATGGCTGAGCGCGGACGCACCGACCGCCTCTATCTGGAGGCCCACACCCAGGGGTTCGATGCGGCGCTCAAGCAGGCGAAGCGTGACGACTGCTCGCTTTCCGCGATTGCGCGGGATTGCGATATCGATGTGGAGCGTCTCGAGACCTTCTATTACTGGTTCGCCACCCAGCTGCACGTGGTCACGCTGTTCTCCCAGGGCGTGAATCAATCGACCAGTGGCACCGACAAGGGCAATGCGATCATCAATTGCCATCTGGCGGGCGGCAAGATCGGGCTGCCGGGGGCGGGGCCGTTCTCCATCACCGGGCAGCCCAATGCGATGGGCGGTCGCGAAGTCGGTGGCCTGGCCAACCAGCTGGCGGCACATATGGATTACGACACGCCGGGCGCGCGGGCGCTGGTCAGCGAATTCTGGCAGGCCCCGAACCTGCCCGAGAGGCCAGGTCATAAGGCGGTCGAGCTGTTTGCGGCGCTGGGGCGCGGCGAGATCAAGGCACTGTGGATCATGGCGACCAACCCGGCGGTGAGCCTCCCGGATAGCGCACGAGTGCGTGCGGCGCTGGCGGCCTGCCCGCTGGTGATCGTCTCCGAGTGCATGGCCGACAGTGACACCCTGGATTACGCCGATGTGGTGCTGCCGGCCAGCAGCTGGAGCGAGAAGGATGGCACCGTCACCAACTCCGAGCGCTGCATCTCGCGTCAGCGTGGCCTGCTGACTCCGCCGGGTGAGGCGCGTCATGACTGGTGGCAGCTGGCGGAGGTCGGCAAGCGCATGGGGTATGAGACGGCCTTTGGCTACTCGGGCCCCCACGCGATCTTCCGTGAGCACGCCCGCCTCTCGGGGTTCCGCAATGCTGCGCCGCGTCTCAAGGCCGGTCGCAAGCCATCGGCGACTTCCTCGGTCAAGCGGCTGTTCAACATCGCGCCGCTGGCGGAGCTGGATCGCGCGGGGTACGACGCGCTCAAGCCGATCCAGTGGCCGGTACGCCGCGGGGACAAGGGCGAGCTGATCGGCACGTCGCGCCTGTTCGAGGATGCCACCTTCAATACCCCCAATGGGCGCGCACGGCTGGTGCCCGTGGTACCGCAGTTGCCTCAACAGACGCTGAGCGATGCGGCGCCTCTGCGTCTCAATACCGGACGTATCCGTGATCAGTGGCACACCATGACGCGTACCGCGCGCAGTGCTCGCCTGATGAATCACCGGGCCGAGCCTTTCGTGGAGATCCATCCTCAGGATGCCGCGGCTCGCGGCCTGCAGGATGGCGGTCTCGCGCAACTCAAGGGGCGTGATGAGCAGGGCGGGCTACGTGGGGATTATCGAGCCCGTGTACGCATCAGCAATGCGCAGCGCCGCGGGGAGGTGTTCATTCCGATGCACTGGAATGATCACTTCGCGAGTCACGCCCGGGCCGGTGCGTTGCTGGCGGGGCTGGTCGACCCCTTCTCCGGTCAGCCGGAATCCAAGCATGGCGCGGTCGAGGTCGCGCCATTGCCATGCGAGTGGCAGGCCACCTTGTTGATCGCCCCCGCCATCCTGGCCGGGCGTGAGGATCTGGCGGATGCCGTGGCCCAGCTCGATGGGCGCTACTGGGCACGTATTCCGCAATCAGCATTGGTGCGCTACCAGCTGGCAGGTCAGGGTCAGCCGGATTGGCAGCATTGGTGCGAAAGCCATCTGGGTGCCCCGGCGGGGCTCTGGGCACAGGACGCCGCCCAAGGTGGCATCAGCGCAGCGGGCTTTCGTGACGGGCGCCTTGTCTGGTGGCTGAAGGTGATTCCGGGCGACGCACACCTCGATCGCCAACCCAATATTGCCTGGCTGGGCGAATGCTTCGCATCAGAGCAGCTCTCCGCGCATGAGCGCCGCAGCCTGCTGTCCGGCCGTCTCTCCGGGCAGGCGGACGTCGGGGCGATAATCTGCGCCTGCCATCAGGTCGGCGAGCTGACCATCCGTCAGGCCATCCAGTCCGGTGACGGTTCCGTGGAAGCACTGGGCGCGCGACTGGCCTGCGGCACTCGCTGCGGTTCCTGCCTGCCTGAACTCAAACGTCTTGTGGAAGAGGAGCGATCCGATGAGCGGACTGATTCGTTGGAAATGGCGTGACCTGATGTCGGTATCCAGCAGTGCAGAGTCTCTCGGGATTCTCATGGCACGGCTGACCGACGGTCTGATGTCGCGGCGCGAGTGGCGTGGCGAGAATCGGCATGCGCCGACGCGCAGCGATGCCAACGGGATTTCTCCCGCCTGGGAGGCGTTTCTTCCGGGGCAGGTCGCGCTGGTGGGCGCGGGGCCGGGGGACCCGGACCTGATGACGCTCAAGGCATGGCGAATGCTGAATGCTGCGGATGCGGTGGTCTATGACCGTCTGGTCGGCGATGAGCTTCTCGCTCAGCTGCCGGTTCACTGTGAGCGCTACTACGTCGGCAAGGCCTGCGGCAATCATAGTGTGCCGCAGGATGAGATCGGCGCGCTGATGGTGCGCCTGGCGGGGGAGGGCATGCGGGTCGTGCGCCTCAAGGGCGGTGATCCCGGTGTCTTCGGACGCATGGGGGAAGAGCTCGCGGCTCTCGATGATGCCGCCATCACGCGGCATATCGTGCCGGGCATTACCGCGGCTTCCGGTGCGGCTGCTGCCCTGGGGATGCCATTGACGGACAGGGCGCATGCGCAGCGTCTGCGTTTCGTGACCGCTCAGCTCTGCAGCAAGAGCGAGCAGCCTGAATGGCAGCAGTTGGCGCGTCGTGATGAAACGATTCTCTTCTACATGGGGCTCAATCGTCTCGAGGTGATCTGCGATGAGTTGCAGCGTCATGGGCTGCCGGCGGACTGGCCGATGATGCTGGTCGCCAATGCCAGTCTTCCCGAGCAGCAGACCCTGCACGGCTCGCTCGGCAATATGGTGAGTCGTCTGGCCGAGCATCCATTGCCGACACCGTGCCTGATCATCGTGGGCAGTGTCTGCCAGATGGCGGCGGGGAGAGAGAGTGCATTGGCCGATGCCGTCGCACATGCAGCGACTCACATGTCTTGCAGGGTCCCTGTAGAAGAGAAGCATGTTGAGAGGATCGCATAGTGGAGGGCGTTTGATGGGACAGTGCTGACAGCGTTTGTCGAGGAATGGGGTATATAGTGGGCTCTCGTGTGATGTCTTTCGAGATGTCATCCTGATTGGTGCTAGAGAAACGCATGGACTCGCTTTGCACTCTTTTGGGCATTACTGCCAAAAAGCCCTTGCCCTCACGGCGGTTCGTGCGTAAAGTACGCATCCGCTGCCGGGGACGCATGGCGTTACCAGCGGTGAAAGAGGTTTGCAGGTGATTGTTTTGCTTGATGTTTTTGAAGTCCGCTTCGAAATCATCGATTGACAATCGCGGGCGATTCGTTAGAATGCGCCGCACTCCTTGTGGAACAGGTGATCGAGCAACGCTCCTCACCGCTTGATGATGCTTAGAGGCAGTCGACTGACTCATCATCAAGTGCTTGACTTCTCAAGCGTTCCGAGTAGAATATGCCTCCTCGCTTCACAGCGACGCTCTTTAAAAATTTGATCAGGTAATTCGTGTGAGCGCTTGCCGATGAGTGGTGACAAGGTCACCAAATATCGGAGCAAGCCTCTCACGAGAAGTTTGACTCTGAACCAAGTTTGGTCTGCTTAACAGACTATCAAGCTTTCAACTGAAGAGTTTGATCATGGCTCAGATTGAACGCTGGCGGCAGGCTTAACACATGCAAGTCGAGCGGAAACGATCCTAGCTTGCTAGGAGGCGTCGAGCGGCGGACGGGTGAGTAATGCATGGGAATCTGCCCGATAGTGGGGGACAACCTGGGGAAACTCAGGCTAATACCGCATACGTCCTACGGGAGAAAGCAGGGGATCTTCGGACCTTGCGCTATCGGATGAGCCCATGTCGGATTAGCTTGTTGGTGAGGTAACGGCTCACCAAGGCGACGATCCGTAGCTGGTCTGAGAGGATGATCAGCCACACTGGGACTGAGACACGGCCCAGACTCCTACGGGAGGCAGCAGTGGGGAATATTGGACAATGGGCGAAAGCCTGATCCAGCCATGCCGCGTGTGTGAAGAAGGCCTTCGGGTTGTAAAGCACTTTCAGCGAGGAAGAACGCTTGTGGGTTAATACCCCGCAAGAAAGACATCACTCGCAGAAGAAGCACCGGCTAACTCCGTGCCAGCAGCCGCGGTAATACGGAGGGTGCAAGCGTTAATCGGAATTACTGGGCGTAAAGCGCGCGTAGGTGGCTAAGTCAGCCAGGTGTGAAAGCCCCGGGCTCAACCTGGGAACGGCATCTGGAACTGCTTGGCTAGAGTGCAGGAGAGGAAGGTAGAATTCCCGGTGTAGCGGTGAAATGCGTAGAGATCGGGAGGAATACCAGTGGCGAAGGCGGCCTTCTGGACTGACACTGACACTGAGGTGCGAAAGCGTGGGTAGCAAACAGGATTAGATACCCTGGTAGTCCACGCCGTAAACGATGTCAACTAGCCGTTGGGTCCCTTGAGGACTTAGTGGCGCAGCTAACGCAATAAGTTGACCGCCTGGGGAGTACGGCCGCAAGGTTAAAACTCAAATGAATTGACGGGGGCCCGCACAAGCGGTGGAGCATGTGGTTTAATTCGATGCAACGCGAAGAACCTTACCTACCCTTGACATCCAGAGGACTTTCCAGAGATGGATTGGTGCCTTCGGGAACTCTGAGACAGGTGCTGCATGGCTGTCGTCAGCTCGTGTTGTGAAATGTTGGGTTAAGTCCCGTAACGAGCGCAACCCCTATCCTTATTTGCCAGCGAGTCATGTCGGGAACTCTAAGGAGACTGCCGGTGACAAACCGGAGGAAGGTGGGGACGACGTCAAGTCATCATGGCCCTTACGGGTAGGGCTACACACGTGCTACAATGGCAAGTACAAAGGGTTGCAATACGGCGACGTGGAGCCAATCCCATAAAGCTTGCCTCAGTCCGGATTGGAGTCTGCAACTCGACTCCATGAAGTCGGAATCGCTAGTAATCGTGGATCAGAATGCCACGGTGAATACGTTCCCGGGCCTTGTACACACCGCCCGTCACACCATGGGAGTGGACTGCACCAGAAGTGGTTAGCCTAACCTTCGGGAGGGCGATCACCACGGTGTGGTTCATGACTGGGGTGAAGTCGTAACAAGGTAGCCCTAGGGGAACCTGGGGCTGGATCACCTCCTTATCGACACTGTCTACTGCTCGCGGCAAGTGCTCACAACGAATTACCTGATCAAGTTAGTTTATCGAGTAGTAGTGTCGGGTCTGTAGCTCAGTTGGTTAGAGCGCACCCCTGATAAGGGTGAGGTCGGCAGTTCAAATCTGCCCAGACCCACCAAAAGCTTCGTGCTTTTGTCGACACGGTTTTGCCGACTTTTGGGGCCATAGCTCAGCTGGGAGAGCGCCTGCCTTGCACGCAGGAGGTCAGCGGTTCGATCCCGCTTGGCTCCACCATCAAGTTCCGGTTCAAGCTGCTACTACCTGATAACGCTACACAGTCCACAGTGACAAGCATATCGCCTTCCTCGAGAAGGTTGTGTGACTTCTCACTGTTCTCTGAACAGCCGCTCTTTAACAATGTGAATCATGCTGACGATGGAATGTGCGCCAAGCACATCTCCATCAAACGATATGTCGGAGAGGTCCGACACAATCGTAATCCTTGACAGACCCCTTGGGGTTATATGGTCAAGCGATTAAGCGCATACGGTGGATGCCTTGGCAGCCAGAGGCGATGAAGGACGTGATAGCCTGCGATAAGCGTTGGCGAGGTGGCAAATACCCTGCGACCCAACGATTTCCGAATGGGGAAACCCACTCACCATCAGGTGAGTATCTATAGGCCAATACATAACCTATAGAGGCAAACCCGGGGAACTGAAACATCTAAGTACCCGGAGGAAAAGAAATCAACCGAGATTCCCCAAGTAGCGGCGAGCGAACGGGGACCAGCCCTTAAGCGTGACAACCGACAGGCGAACAAGCTGGGAAGCTTGACGATACAGGGTGATAGTCCCGTAGTCGAAGTCCGAGTCACGTGAAATCGAGTAGGTCGGGGCACGAGAAACCCTGACTGAACATGGGGGGACCATCCTCCAAGGCTAAATACTCCTGGCTGACCGATAGTGAACCAGTACCGTGAGGGAAAGGCGAAAAGAACCCCGGCGAGGGGAGTGAAATAGATCCTGAAACCGTATGCGTACAAGCAGTGGGAGCACCTTCGTGGTGTGACCGCGTACCTTTTGTATAATGGGTCAGCGACTTATATTCTGTGGCGAGCTTAACCGTATAGGGGAGGCGTAGGGAAACCGAGTCTTAACTGGGCGACCAGTCGCAGGGTATAGACCCGAAACCGGGCGATCTATCCATGGCCAGGGTGAAGATTGAGTAACATCAATTGGAGGCCCGAACCCAAGTATGTTGAAAAATGCTGGGATGAGCTGTGGATCGGAGTGAAAGGCTAATCAAGCCCGGAGATAGCTGGTTCTCCTCGAAAGCTATTTAGGTAGCGCCTCACGTATCACCGCTGGGGGTAGAGCACTGTTTCGGCTAGGGGGTCATCCCGACTTACCAACCCGAGGCAAACTCCGAATACCAGTGAGTGCAGCGTGGGAGACACACAGCGGGTGCTAACGTCCGTTGTGAAAAGGGAAACAACCCAGACCGTCAGCTAAGGTCCCAAAATCCTGATTAAGTGGGAAACGATGTGGGAAGGCTCAGACAGCTAGGAGGTTGGCTTAGAAGCAGCCATCCTTTAAAGAAAGCGTAATAGCTCACTAGTCGAGTCGGCCTGCGCGGAAGATATAACGGGGCTAAATCAGGTACCGAAGCTACGGGTTCATCCTCTGGATGAGCGGTAGAGGAGCGTCGTGTAAGCCAATGAAGGTGGATTGAGAAGTCTGCTGGAGGTATCACGAGTGCGAATGCTGACATGAGTAACGATAAGGGGAGTGAAAAACTCCCCCGCCGGAAGACCAAGGTTTTCTGTTCTACGTTAATCGGAGCAGAGTGAGTCGGCCCCTAAGGCGAGGCGGAAACGCGTAGTCGATGGGAAACGGGTTAATATTCCCGTACCGGATGTGGTTGCGATGGGGGGACGAAGAAGGCTAGGTGAGCCAGGCGTTGGTTGTCCTGGTGAAAGCATGTAGGCCGAGGAATCAGGCAAATCCGGTTCCTCTGAGGTCGAGATGCGAGACGAACTGACCACGGTCAGGAAGTCATCGATGCCACGCTTCCAGGAAAAGCCTCTAAGCTTCAGATCACATGCGACCGTACCCCAAACCGACACAGGTGGTCAGGTAGAGAATACCAAGGCGCTTGAGAGAACTCGGGTGAAGGAACTAGGCAAAATGGCACCGTAACTTCGGGAGAAGGTGCACCGGTTAGAGTGAAGGACTTGCTCCGTAAGCTCCTACCGGTCGAAGATACCAGGTGGCTGCAACTGTTTATTAAAAACACAGCACTCTGCAAACGCGCAAGCGGACGTATAGGGTGTGACGCCTGCCCGGTGCCGGAAGGTTAATTGATGGGGTTAGGATTCGTCCGAAGCTCTTGATCGAAGCCCCGGTAAACGGCGGCCGTAACTATAACGGTCCTAAGGTAGCGAAATTCCTTGTCGGGTAAGTTCCGACCTGCACGAATGGCGTAATGATGGCCACGCTGTCTCCACCCGAGACTCAGTGAAATTGAAATCGCAGTGAAGATGCTGTGTACCCGCGGCTAGACGGAAAGACCCCGTGAACCTTTACTATAGCTTTACACTGGATGCTGATGTTGTCTGTGTAGGATAGCTGGGAGGCTTTGAAACCACATCGCCAGATGCGGTGGAGCCAACCTTGAAATACCAGCCTGACATCATTGGCGTTCTAACTCAGGTCCGTCATCCGGATCGAGGACAGTGTATGGTGGGTAGTTTGACTGGGGCGGTCTCCTCCCAAAGAGTAACGGAGGAGCACGAAGGTACCCTCAGCACGGTTGGAAATCGTGCATTGAGTGCAAGAGCATAAGGGTGCTTGACTGCGAGACAGACACGTCGAGCAGGTACGAAAGTAGGTTCTAGTGATCCGGTGGTTCTGTATGGAAGGGCCATCGCTCAACGGATAAAAGGTACTCCGGGGATAACAGGCTGATACCGCCCAAGAGTTCACATCGACGGCGGTGTTTGGCACCTCGATGTCGGCTCATCACATCCTGGGGCTGAAGTCGGTCCCAAGGGTATGGCTGTTCGCCATTTAAAGTGGTACGCGAGCTGGGTTTAGAACGTCGTGAGACAGTTCGGTCCCTATCTGCCGTGGGCGTCGGAAGTTTGAGAAGAGCTGCTCCTAGTACGAGAGGACCGGAGTGGACGAACCTCTGGTGTTCGGGTTGTCATGCCAATGGCATTGCCCGGTAGCTACGTTCGGACGGGATAACCGCTGAAGGCATCTAAGCGGGAAGCCCCCTTCAAGATGAGACTTCCCTGAGGCCTTGCGCCTCCTGAAGGGCCCTTGAAGACGACAAGGTTGATAGGCTGGGTGTGGAAGCACAGCAATGTGTTGAGCTAACCAGTACTAATTGCCCGTGAGGCTTGACCATATAACACCCAAGGGGTTTGCGCAGGCAAACCGCCGGGATTGCGACAGGATCGAGACATATCGGTCAGCATGATTCATATTGCGAGTCACGAGGCCACAAGCCTCGGGACTCAGGCATCGCAAGATGCCACCGTTTCGCCTGACGACCATAGCGAGCGTGAACCACCCGATCCCATGCCGAACTCGGAAGTGAAACCGCTTAGCGCCGATGGTAGTGTGGAGTTTCTCCATGTGAGAGTAGGTCATCGTCAGGCACTTATCCCGAACCGCCCCTGTAGCCTTGCTGCAGGGGCGGTTCTCTTTGTGGTGAGAAAAGTTGCTCAGGAAAAGTGGTGCGCAGGAAAATTGGCGCAAAAGAACAGCCGTGCTGGGGTAAATGCGTACAGCCCAAGACATGGCTACATGAACTATATGAGCTATATGATACAAAGATACCTCTATCATTATCGTGATAGAGGTATCTTTGTATATGGATCAGTATCACTGGGAAAACGCGCTGGCTTTCCATTGAGTGTACTTGATCGACAGGCATTCCACGCTATCGAGAGATATCTTTTCTGTTGCAGCACCTGCTCGGTGTCTGCGCTGTCATTGAATATCACTCATTGGAAGCTATCCGTATACAGGCGCAAGGAGGCGACATGTCGAGGGACCTTTCGTGTTCTTCATCAAGACTTCTATTGGCAGGAATGATGGCTCTTTTGATGGGGCTTATGTCATCAGAAATGGTATCTGCCGGGGAGCGAGAGAGGAAGATAGAGCACTGTCAGTTCATCAAGGACAAGATCGAATATTATACCGATAGGCGTCGCGGCGGCGGGTCGTCGGGCCAGATGCGAAGTTGGCAGTCACAGCGTAATGACTACAAACAACGCTATCGAGATGAAAACTGCACGCGTGTCAGGACAGCACTGAAGTGACCCCCTATTGACGCGATAATAGTGAATCGCAGTGCGCTACTCTTAGTGCTGTAGATTGTAGGTTGTAGAGAAACGCAGGCAAACATGACAATGCCCCTCCTGAGAATGTCTCAGGAGGGGCATTGTTGTTCGGACAATTCGCACAGAGCGATTCGTTCAGGGACGTTTGCGTAGGCGGGTCAGGCCTTCCTGGGCGCTTGATGCCACCAGCTCGCCGTACCGGTTATACAGACTGCCGCGAGCGAAGCTGCGTGCCCCTCCTGCCCATGGGCTGTCCATCTCATAGAGCAGCCAATCATTGACGCGTACATCGCGGTGGAACCATAGCGAGTGATCCAGGCTCGCCATTTGCAGTTCGGGCGAACCGAACCGCACACCATGTCCGCCGAGGCCTGTCGCCAGCAGGTTGAAGTCGGAGCTGTATGTCAGCAGGTAGCGATGCAGGGCGTCATCTTCCGGCAGCTCGCCTGCCAGTCGGAACCACAGCCGCTGACGTGGTGGGGGGCAGGCATCATCATCACTCGCCGAGCTTGGCGCCTTTAGGCGCAGGAACTCGATGGGGTGGCCTTCGTAGCGCTCGATGCGTGCCCCCTGCTCGATCAACTGCTCTGGCGATTCGATGTCGGGCATGGCGAGTTGATGCTCGAATCCCGCCTCCTTGCCATGGAAGGAGGCGCTGCAGAAGAAGATGGTCTTGCCATTCTGGATGGCACTGATGCGGCGGGTCGTGAAGCTGCCGCCATCACGCACGCCATCAACCTGATAGATGACGGGCTTGTGGGCATCGCCCGGGCGCAGGAAGTAGCCATGCAGTGAGTGGACCTGGCGTTCGACCGGCACCGTGCGTGTCGCTGCGGACAGCGCTTGTCCGAGCACCTGTCCGCCAAACAGCTGAGGGAAGCCGAGGTCCTGACTGTGCCCTCTGAACAGGTTCTCTTCCAGGGTCTCAAGACCCAGCAGGGTGACCAGAGCCTCAAGAGGCGCAGTAGCTGTTTGGGTCATGAATCTATCCTTGTGCTGAGGGGCAGGCGCTCGGAGCAGTGCCATCCCGCGCGGGGCGGCAATGCAGGAGGAAGCGCGAGCGCCAAGCCGTTATCATGGTGAGCGAAACAATGGCCTCAGGATACCGGAGAACTACGGTGAGTGACGAGTTGGCGATAGCGCCGCAGGCCCGGAGTGGGCCACGTGGGGATCATTACTATATGCACCGCGCGCTGGACCAAGCGCGGCTGGCATTCGAGGCTGGCGAGGTGCCTGTCGGCGCGGTGGTGGTCAATCCCCAGGGCGACATCATCGGCACTGGCTACAATGCGCCGGTCAGCACCCCCGACCCGACAGCACATGCCGAGGTGCAGGCCTTGCGCGCGGCGGCGGCCCGACTCGGCAACTATCGTCTCGACGATTGCACGCTGTATGTGACGCTGGAACCCTGCATGATGTGCAGTGGTGCCTTGATCCACGCGCGGGTGAAGCGGGTCGTCTACGGGGCTGCCGAGCCCAAGACCGGCATGGTGGAATCGCGTGCCAACCTGTTTGCACAGCCCTGGCACAACCATCACGTCGAGGTGGAAGGGGGGCTATTGGCCGCGCACGCCAAGCGCTTGCTCAAGTCCTTCTTCGCGGAGCGGCGCGGTGAACTTCCTCGCTGAACCTTTCATGCTGATCCTTTCGCTCAGATCCGCCCGCGCAGGGTCCTCTCGCGCTGAACCTTCCGTTCAGATCTCTTCGCGTTGCCATCGTGTTGGCCTCAGCATGGATCGTCAGGCAGCGACCTGAACCTGATTGCGACCACTGGACTTGGCGCGATACAGCGCCTCATCCGCTGCCTGCAGCAGTGCATCCAGCCGCAACGGAGCGCGCGCCACGCATGCCATCCCCACGGATACCGTGACGACGCTGTCCGTGGCGGGCTGTGGCAACCCTGCCGCCTGCACGGCACGCCGCAGCTCTTCTGCCAGCGTGCGGCCGACCGCACGCGGACATTCCGGGATGCAGACCACGAATTCCTCACCACCGAAGCGCGCCAGTATGCCGCCGGCAGACTCCACGGGCGCCCGTGAGACGGCGGCAACTTTCTGCAGGTAGCGATCTCCCTCCAAGTGTCCCAGTTTGTCATTGACCGTCTTGAAGAAGTCGATATCCAGGATCATGACCGTCAGAGGCATCTTGCCGCTGAAGCTCTGCACCTGCTCGAGGAAATAGCGACGATTGGGCAGCTGGGTCAGCTCGTCGTGGCGCGCCAGCCACTGGATCTCGTTCTGCAGTCGCTCTCGCCGCACCATCTCTTCGCGTAGTGCATCGTTGGCATTCTTGACGATGCCGTGCTCCTGCGAGACGCGGCGATACATGTAGATCACGAGAAAGAGCAGGTAAGCCAACAGAATCCCCGTCAGCAATGTCACTTCCGGCAGACGACCACGAGTGGCTGCCAGGAAGTGCTGTGTAGGCTGCAGGCCCAGTGTCAGGTCGGTGGCGGGTAGCTCGATGGGAATGCGATGTCCCCAGGGCGCCAGACGGCTTTCGGGGCCGACATGGATATAGATGTTGCCACGCTCTGACAGGGTGACCGCAAATGCCTCATTGCGTGCCGTGTCCAAGGCTCTGTCGAGGAGAGGGGCCAGGTCCACCACCATGGCGATCGCCCCCAGGATGGTGCCATCACGAGGGTCACGCACCGGCAGGTAGGACACCATGCCCTTGCCGCCCTGAATCAGGTCGATGATGCCGGTATGGCCCTCGATGCCGAGTTCCAGCGGATTGCGCAGCGGCGTGTCCGGTTGAGCATCCAGCAGGCGTACGCCCAGCACGTCATGATTGCGCCCTTTGTCCGGGAAGACGCGCGAAACCACGCTGTCCGGATCGATGAAGGCGATGTTCTGGAAGTAATCGAAATCCTTGTAATAGCTGCGTGCCAGACGCTGCCATTCTCCGCGCGTCGGTGTCTGCCCCATCAGGCTCCAGAAACCGGCGAAGCGCCGCATCGCATTGAGCTGGTCGTTGATCTCGCGAGACAGCTCCGTGGCGATCTTGTCGCCCAGTACGTAGGTCGACTGGTTGATGCGATCGTTCTCGTCCTGGCTCTGCTGTTGCCAGGCGAGCAGGCATATCAGGGTGATCATGGAGGAGATGACCAATGGTACGATAGTACGGCGCCACATATGCATGAGTGCCGGCTGCACATCGATCCATTGTGCGAGCAATAGCAGACTGACAAAACTGGTCAGCGTGATGCGCTCCGGACCTGCCAGTACCATGCTGGCGACGGAAAGGCTGGCGTCTGTCGTCATGGCAAACAGCAGCAACAGCGTGACTTGCGTCAGTTGGATGGCAGAGCCGAATCCCAGTCGCATGCGCAACAGGGCGCAGGTCGTGAGGCCGAAACAGGCAAACAGGATCAGGATAGGCGGGCGGATATTGGCGATATGCCAATCGCCCGGCAGATTGATCAGCAGGCCTCCCCAGTGGTCCACCCCCACCCAGCTCTCCGGTAGCAGGAAGGTACAGATCAGCAGGATGTTGAGGATCAATGAGGCGCTGAGAAACAGCTGACTGAGGAAGGTATTTCGCCAGTGCCAGGCAGTCTGGCCGGCGGCTTGCAGGGTCAACATCATCAGCAGTAGCGCATTGGCTTCATTGCCGGCAGACGGCCAGAGCCCCAGCAAGGCGATGCCGAACGCGATCAGGCTTAGCGACATCAAGACGAGTCTGCGTGTCATTCCCTGTCCTTAGAGGCTCTTGATGTGTGGTGAAGATGCGTGCACTTGAGGCACCGGAGTGCTGACGGTCCGAACTCCATCCTCAGAGAATCGGAGGCACTGTATCGAAGGGATTGCTGTCGCCTTCGTCGTCGGTAATCGGACGCTCGTCCAGCTGATAGAACTGCTGCTGGCTACGGTAAACATAATTCAGTATTTCATAATAACGTCGGATATTGCGTACATAGATGACAGGTTCTCCGCCGCGTGCATAACCATAACGGACTTTCTGGTACCACTCACGATTCTGAAGCAAGGGCAGGGCTTCGCGGACATCCTTCCAGCGATTCGGGTCGCCGCCCTTCATCTTCACGATCCGTCTGGCGTCAAACAGGTGACCCAGGCCGACATTGTAGGCTGCCAGCGTCATCCAGGTGCGATCCGGTTCCTTGATCTCGTCCGGCAAGCGTCCCTTTATACTCACAAGATAGCGTGAGCCACCATCGATGCTCTGAACGGGGTCCAAACGGTTGGCGATCTTCATTTCGCGTGCCGTCACATTGGTCAGCATCATCAGACCGCGCACCCCTGTAGGAGAGGTGGCCTCGGGTTGCCAGTGCGATTCCTGATAGCCCGTGGCGGCCAGCAGTTTCCAGTCGATACCGGTTTCGCGTGCGGCTTCCTTGAAGGTATCGATATAGCGCGGCAGGCGATCGCGTGCCTGGCGGATGAAGGTACGGGCGCCGACATACTCGAGATAGTCATCATGGCCGAAATAGCGCTCGACCAGTCGATCGAGGGTGCCATCCTGGCGGCGTGTCTCGAGAAAATCATTGGCGGCGGTCAGCAATGAGATGTCGCCATGCGCGGGGAAGGCCCAGGCCAGCGTCAGAGGATCGCCCACGTCGAAGCCGTTCTCCACATTGGGGAAGAACAGGCGGTTGAGCTTGAATTGATGGGCATAGACGACCGCCGCATCCAGCTTGTCTTCCTCGATGCGTTGCAGCAGATCCGCCACCTCAAGCTCGCCGGTTTCCTTCCAGCTGAGCTCGGGGATGTCCTGCTGGACTTCCCTCAGTACCAGGCTGGTGCCGGCGCCCTTGATGACGCCGATGCGCTTGCCGACCAGATCCTTCAATTCCTTGGGCGGGTGCATGCCGCGTCGATAGACCACCATCGCCTGCAATTCGAGGATGGGGCGTGAGAAGCGCAGGCCCTGTTCGGAGAGATCCAGCGGTAGGGTCGCGGCCGCGAGATCGGCCTGATCATTGAGCACGCTCTGGGTCAGGCTCTCGATATTGTGCTCGGAATCCATCGAAAGACTCACGCCAAGATAATCGGCGAAGTCACGTGCCAGTTCGTATTCGAAACCGGTAGGCCCCTGACGGCCACGATAGAAGGTCGTGGGGGTGTTGCGTGTGGCGACCTGAATGAAGTCGCGCGCACGGACATCGTCCAGCCGCGTAGGCATCTCGATGAGGGTGCGCTCGGGCAGTATCAGCAAGGCGAGGGCCAGTGCCGTGACGAAAAAACGCCGCGCGTGGCGCAGCAGCTGTCGCACGGGCGGAATGAGAGAAAAGGGCGAGGTCTTGAGCATGCGTCAGCATCATTCACGGCAGGGCTTCCACCATACCGGCAGCTCAACACACTGTCATCCAACGCATGTCGCCTGCGGGCTTCGTTAAGGCTCGCCTTTCACGTATGATATGCGCTTGCTGCCGCCGTTTGGCGGTTGTCCGTTCACGCTGCTTCAGAGGCTTTCCCTGACCATGCTCGAACTGCGAGGCGCGCCTGCCCTTTCCGCCTTCCGTCACACCCGTCTACTGGCTTCGTTGCGCGAGCTGGTGCCGGAGGTGGAATCTCTTCATGCCGAGTACCTTCATCTGGCCGAGGTCGATGGTGAACTGAGCAGTACCGATCGGACAACCCTGGAGCGCCTGCTGGACTACGGCCCCAGTCGTGACGAGAGCCCTGCTGAGGGACATCTTTTCCTCGTCGTCCCTCGCCTCGGTACCTTGTCTCCCTGGTCTTCCAAGGCCACTGATATCGCCGCCAACTGCGGTCTGCCGCAAGTCCGCCGCCTCGAGCGTGGCATCGCCTACCGCATTAAGCTGGATGCTCCCCTGAGCGAAGAGCTCTTCGCCACGCTGTCCTCCCGACTGCACGACCGCATGACCGAGACAGTGCTGACCCGAACCCAGGACGCCGCACGTCTCTTCCAGCATCAGTCACCCGCCAGGCTTGCCCATGTCGATATCCTCGGCGGCGGTCGCGACGCCCTGGTCACGGCCAACGGCACCCTGGGCCTGGCACTGGCTGACGACGAGATCGATTATCTGGTCGAGTCCTTCAAGACTCTGGGCCGCAACCCTGCCGATATCGAGCTGATGATGTTCGCCCAGGCGAACTCCGAGCATTGCCGCCACAAGATCTTCAATGCGGACTGGACCATCGATGGCGAGGCGCAGACGCACTCGCTGTTCAAGATGATCAAGAACACCTACCAGAATCATTCCGACGGTGTGCTCTCTGCCTACAGTGACAACGCCGCCGTCATGGAAGGTCCGACCGCCGGGCGCTACTTCCCGACAGGCGAAGGCCACATCTATGCCTACCATCAGGAACCTATCAACATCCTGATGAAGGTCGAGACCCACAATCATCCGACGGCCATCGCTCCCTATCCGGGTGCGGCGACCGGCGCTGGCGGCGAGATCCGTGATGAAGGCGCGACAGGTGTCGGCTCCAAGCCTAAAGCCGGCCTGACCGGCTTCAGCGTCTCCAATCTGCGTATCCCGGGCTTCGAACAGCCGTGGGAGCACGACTACGGCAAGCCGGAGCGCATCAAGACCGCCTACGACATCATGCTGGAAGGCCCGATCGGCGGCGCTGCATTCAACAACGAATTCGGCCGTCCCAACCTCAATGGCTACTTCCGTACCTATGAGCAGGATGCCTTCGGTGCCGGCGGCATCGAGCGTCGCGGCTATCACAAGCCGATCATGCTCGCCGGCGGTTACGGCAACATCCGCAGTCAACACGTCGAGAAGGGCGACATTCCGGTCGGTGCCAAGCTGATCGTGATGGGCGGCCCGGCGATGCTGATCGGTCTGGGCGGCGGTGCGGCCTCTTCCATGGCCTCCGGCAGCTCCAGTGAAGACCTCGATTTCGCCTCCGTGCAGCGTGACAACGCCGAGATGGAGCGTCGCGTGCAGGAAGTCATCGATCGCTGCTGGGCGCTGGATGACAAGAACCCGATCTGCTTCATCCACGACGTCGGCGCGGGCGGTCTGTCCAACGCCCTGCCGGAGCTGGTCAAGGATGGCGGTCGCGGTGGCCTGTTCGATCTGCGCGCCGTGCCGAGCGCCGAATCCGGCATGAGCCCGCTGGAGATCTGGTGCAACGAATCCCAGGAACGCTACGTGCTGGCGGTGGCGCCGGAGAATCTGGCCACCTTCGAAGCCCTGTGCAAGCGTGAGCGTTGCCTGTACGCCGTGGTCGGTGAAGCCCTCGAGGAGCACGAGCTGATCGTCAAGGATGGTCACTTCGATACACGTCCAGTCGATCTGCCGATGGATGTGCTGTTCGGCAAGCCGCCCAAGATGTCACGCAGTTTCGAGCGCCAGACGCTGGAACTGCCGGCGCTGGGTCTCGACAACCTCGATCCGCGTGAAGCGATGACCCGTGTGCTGCAGCTGCCCACCGTCGCTTCCAAGAAATTCCTGATCACCATCGGCGACCGCTCGATCACCGGCATGGTCGCACGTGACCAGATGGTCGGTCCGTGGCAGGTGCCGGTGGCCGATTGCGCCGTCACCACCAGCTCCCTCGACAGCCATGTCGGTGAAGCGATGGCGATGGGCGAGCGTACGCCGGTCGCACTGATCTCGCCGGCCGCCTCCGCGCGCCTGGCCGTGGCCGAGGTGATCACCAACCTGGCCGCCGCGCCGATCGCCAAGCTGTCTGACATCAAGCTGTCCGCCAACTGGATGAGCGCGGCCGATCATACCGGCGAGAATCAGGCGCTGTTCGATGCCGTCCACGCCGTCGGCATGGAACTGTGCCCGGCGCTGGACCTGACCATTCCGGTCGGCAAGGACTCCATGTCCATGCGCACCGCCTGGCAGGACGAGAACGGCGAAGACAAGTCGATCACCGCACCGCTGTCACTGGTGATGACAGGCTTCGCGCCGGTCACCGATGCCATGCGTACCCTCACGCCGCAGCTGCGTCGCACGCTGAATGGCGAGGCCGTGGAGACGGACCTGATCCTGATCGATCTCGGTCACGGTGCTCACCGCCTCGGCGGCTCCGCGCTGGCGCAGGTCTATGGTCAGGTCGGCAATGAAGCGCCAGATCTCGCCAGGCCGGAAGATCTGAAGCACTTCTTCGAGGCCATCCAGCGCTTCAATGCCGAAGGCAAGCTGCTGGCCTACCACGACCGCAGCGACGGTGGTCTGTTGACCACCCTGATGGAAATGTCCTTCGCCGGACGCGTCGGTCTCGACATCTCCCTCGACTGGACCGCCGCCGAGCCGGGCCAGGCGACTGGCGCACTGTTTGCCGAAGAGCTGGGCGCCGTGGTGCAGGTACGTCGCGAGCATACCGAGTCCATCCTCGCCGAGCTCAAGGCCGTGGGACTCGAGCACAGTGGCGTGATCGCCACGCCGCGTGCCGATGAGCAGATCAACATCACGCTGCTGGGCCAGAACCTGCTCTCCACCACCCGCGCCAGCGCCGAGCGCCTGTGGGCCGAGACCAGCTATCGCATGCAGGCCGCGCGTGACAACGCCGATTGCGCCAAGAGCGAATTCGAGTCCATCAACGATGTGCGTGACCCGGGCCTCTCCGTCCAGGCCACCTTCGACGTCAACGAGGACATCGCGGCGCCGTACCTGAACACCGGCGCACGTCCGCGCATGGCGATCCTGCGCGAGCAGGGCGTCAATGGTCAGCTCGAGATGGCGGCAAGCTTCGACCGCGCCGGTTTCGAGGCCGTCGATGTCCACATGAGCGATATCCTCGAAGGGCGTGTCGATCTGGATACCATGCGGGGGCTGGTCGCCTGTGGCGGCTTCTCCTACGGTGACGTGCTGGGCGCCGGCGGTGGCTGGGCCAAGTCAGTGCTGTTAAATGCGCGTGCGCGTGAGCAGTTCGAGCGCTTCTTCAACCGTGACGACAGCTTCGCGCTGGGCGTCTGCAACGGTTGCCAGATGCTCTCCCAGCTCAAGGAGCTGATTCCGGGTGCCGAGGCCTGGCCGCGCTTCGTGCGCAACGAGTCCGAGCAGTTCGAGGCCCGTGTCGCGATGGTCGAAGTCGAGAAGAGCGCCTCGCTGTTCCTCGATGGCATGGAAGGCTCGCGCCTGCCGATCGCCATCGCGCATGGCGAAGGGCGTGCCGAGTTCCGCGACAGCGCTCACCTGCGCAAGATGCAGAGCAGCGGCCAGGTCGCACTGCGTTACGTCGACAACTACGGCCAGACCACTACGCGTTATCCGGCCAACCCGAATGGCTCGCCGTCCGGTATCACCGGTCTGACCACCGATGATGGTCGCGTGACCATCATGATGCCGCACCCGGAGCGCGTGGCGCGTGCCGTCACCAACTCCTGGCGTCCGGACGACTGGCAGCAGGATGGCGCCTGGTTGCGCATGTTCCGCAATGCCCGTCGCTGGGTCGATTGATCCCTCGGTCGGTCATCACGGGATGACAGCATGAGAGACGCCCCCATGGCAAAGGCCATGGGGGCGTCTTGCGTTGGGGCCGATTCAAGGCGAGTGGTACGGGAGTCGCGTCTGGCTTGCTCAACGTGGCGTTCCATGGTGGGAGCTGGGTGACGGACGCCGGGTAGCTTAAGGTGGAGGCCAGGCCTCATGCCTGAGGTCGTGAATGTCTGCCTGACACATTACAAGGATGTCGTGATGAAGCTGAAATGGTCGCTGTTGCCGCGTTATTCCGTCTTCCTGCTCTGTATCATCGGAGCGCTCATCTGCCTTCCCCTGGCGATGCAGAATGCCTGGCTGTGGCCGTTGGCCAGCATCTTTGTGCTGCTGGTCGCGGTTGGTCTCAATGACTTGCGGCAAGCGGATTACGCCGTGCGTCGCAACTATCCGGTGATCGGCAACATGCGCTATCTGTTCAAGGCGCTGCGTCCGGAAATGCGTCAGTACCTGTTCGAGTCGGACACCGATCAGCTGCCGTTTTCCCACAAGCAGCGCGAGCTGGTCTATGCGCGTGGCCGTCAGCACAATTCCTCTCAGCCGTTCGGCACCTTGCTCGATGTCTATTCCGACAGCTACGAGTTCATCGGTCACTCCATGCAGACTTCGAGCGTGCCGGACCCCAAGGGCTTTCGTCTCAACGTCGGCAACTCCCAGTGCTCGCATCCCTATAATGCCTCGCTGTTCAATATCTCGGCGATGAGCTTCGGCTCCTTGAGCGCCAACGCCATCCGCGCCCTGAACAAGGGCGCCAGGCTGGGCAACTTCGCCCATGACACCGGAGAAGGCAGCATTAGCCCCTATCACCGCGAATTCGGGGGCGATCTGATCTGGGAGCTGGGCAGTGGCTACTTCGGCTGTCGCGACGAGGAAGGGCGCTTCGATGGCGAGAAGTTCGCCCGTCAGGCGGCCAGCGAGCAGGTCAAGATGATCGAGATCAAGCTCAGCCAGGGCGCCAAGCCGGGCCATGGTGGCGTTCTGCCGGCCAGCAAGATCAGCGCGGAGATCGCCGAGACGCGCGGGATTCCGATGGGCAAGGACTGCATCTCGCCCGCCAATCACGCCGAGTTCTCCACACCGCTTGAGCTGTTGGGCTTCATCCAGCGCCTGCGCGAGCTGTCGGGTGGCAAGCCGGTGGGCTTCAAGCTGTGCCTCGGTCAGCCGTGGGAGTTCATGGCCATCGTCAAGGCGATGCTCGAGACCGGGATCGTGCCCGATTTCATCGTCGTCGATGGCAGTGAGGGCGGCACCGGCGCCGCACCCACCGAATTCACCGATCACCTCGGTACCCCGCTGCGCGAAGGGCTGCAGTTCGTCCACAACTCGCTGGTGGGGGCAGGGCTGCGTGATGAGGTGCGCATCGGGGTCAGCGGCAAGATCATCAGTGCCTTCGATATCGCCTGCGTGATGGCGCTGGGGGCGGACTGGATCAATGCCGCCCGCGGTTACATGTTCGCGCTGGGCTGCATCCAGTCACTGAGCTGTCACACCAACAAGTGCCCGACGGGGATCGCCACCCAGGATGATCTGCGCCAGAAATCGCTGGTTGTGGAAGACAAGGCCGATCAGGTGCGTCACTTCCACCACAACACCCTGCATGCGCTGGCCGAGATCCTGTCGGCGGCGGGCCTGCACACGCCCTGGCAGATCACCCCGGACCACCTGGTGCATCGTGTCTCCGAGAATGAGGTCAAGCTGTTCTCGCACCTGCATCCCTTCCTGACCAAGGGCGCGCTGCTGACGCAAGGGGACGACTACCCCTTCTATCGTCGTGTCTGGGCCATGGCTCAGGCCGAGAGCTTCCAGCCGCGATCGCTGTCAGAGGTGTCGGGGGCCAAGCGCGAGTAGACAACCGTCACCTCTGCGACCAAACGACCGTTCAACAACCGGGCGCAGGCAGTCACACTGAAACGTAACGAGTCATGCCCGCGGGCAGCTCGACGAACGCAGTGTGGTTGCCTGCGCCTTTTGGGTTTATCACTGGATGAGTGCCATCGCTCGGCACTGTCGTGAAATCGTTCGAGCGCGTGCTTGCTCGTTATCCGTCCCAGGGAGACCGCCATGTCTGACGCTACCCACCTCACGCCTGAACGTTATGTGACCCTCTCGATCAGTGAGCATGTCGCCGACGTGCGCCTCAATCGCCCTGACAAGCACAACGGCATCGACTGGAAGATGATCGATGCCTTGCTGGCGGTTCAGCAGGAGCTGCATGCCCGCGCTCGGGAATCAGGCCTGCGCGCCATCGTGCTGTCGGGCGAGGGGCCCAGTTTCTGTGCGGGGCTGGATATCGCCGCCATCATGGGCGACGCCGCCCGCGTACCGCAGTTGCTGGTCGCGGGGGCCAACGGCTGTGCGCCACAGCGCAATACCGTGCAGCAGCTGGCGCTGGGCTGGCGAGATGTCGGGGTGCCGGTCATCGCCGCCTTGCATGGCAACGTCTTCGGGGGCGGCCTGCAGATCGCGCTGGGGGCGGACATTCGCCTGTGTGATCCTGATGCGCGCCTGGCGGTGCTCGAGATCGACTGGGGCATCATTCCGGACATGGGCATCAGCGTCACTGCGCGTGGCGTACGACCGGACTGGCTGCACGAGTTGACGTGGAGCGGGCGCAAGGTCGAGGCCAACGAGGCGCAGAGCGCCGGTCTGGTCACGCGCATCATCTCCAGCCCGCAGGAGGAAGCGTTGGCCCTGGCGCGCCAGATTGCCGGGCGCTCTCCCAGCGCCGTCCGCGCGATCACGCGTCTCTACGACGAGGCCCTTGATGCGCCGGAAGCCGAGGCACTGGCGCTTGAGGCAGAGCTGCAGTCCTCGCTGCTGGGACGCGCGGAGCAGACCGAATGTATCAAGGCCAAGCTTGAGGGGCGCGCGCCGCGCTTCTGCCCCTGACTGGCCGGGAGAGATGGTCTTGGCTTGACGGGCGAAGGTTGGCGGGCCAGGTTATCCACACCCACTTTGCCGCTGCGGTCGCTGATGCGGATAATGGGGACATTGTCCACCCCTGCGATTCGGCGGCCCCTTGATGTCAATGTTCCTGTCAGCCATCACTGCCCTGTCAGCCCTCACGCCCCTGTCAGCCATCTCTTCCCTGGGCCTGCCTGCCGGCAGCGCGCCCACTCGCGTGTCTCGCTGGGCGGCGCTGAATGTTTGAGCTGCGCCCGTACCAGCAGGAGGCCGTGCGGCGTACCGTCGAGCACTTTCGCCGCAGTGATGAGGCGGCGGTGATCGTGCTGCCCACCGGCAGCGGCAAGTCACTGGTGATCGCTGAGCTTGCGCGTATCGCGCGTGGGCGTGTGCTGGTGCTGGCGCACGTGCGCGAGCTGGTCGAGCAGAACCACGCCAAGTACGAATCCTATGGCAAGGACGCCGACATCTTCAGTGCCGGCCTCAAGCGCAAGCAGGCCTCGCGTCAGGTGGTGTTCGGCTCGGTGCAGTCAGTGGTGCGCAACCTCGATGCCTTCACGCCGGCTGAGCAGGCGACTGATGCTCAGGCGGCGCCCTTCACGCTGCTGGTGATCGATGAGTGCCACCGGGTCTCGCTGGAGAAGGACGCCAGCTATCGCAAGGTCATCAATCATCTGCGCGAGCACAATCCGCGCCTCAAGGTGCTGGGACTGACGGCGACGCCGTATCGTCTCGGTCAGGGCTTCATCTTCCATCGTCACTATCACGGCATGGTGCGCGGGGATGATGACTGCTTCTTCCGTGATTGCGTCTTCGAGCAGCCGCTGCGCCTGATGGTCCGGCAAGGCTTTCTGAGTGAGCCGCGGCGCGTCGATGTGGCGGTGGCGCGCTATGACTTCTCGCAGCTGGCGCCCGACATCGGCGGCAGCTTCCAGGAGGCGGAGCTCAACGAGGTGGTGCAGGGCTCGCGCGCGACGCCGGGCATCGTGCTGGATATCGTCGCTCAGGCACGCGAGCGGCGCGGCGTGATGGTGTTCTGCTCCACCGTCGAGCATGCCGAGGAAGTCACCGCACTCCTGCCTGACGGCGAGGCGGCGCTGATCACCGGCGAGACCCCCGGCGAGGAGCGCGAGCGGCTGATCAATGCCTTCAAGGCCCAGCAGCTCAAGTATCTGGTCAATGTCGCGGTGCTCACCACCGGCTTCGATGCGCCGCATGTCGACCTGATCGCCATCCTGCGGCCCACGGAATCCGTCAGTCTCTATCAGCAGATCGTCGGGCGTGGCCTGCGTCTGAGTCCCGGCAAGACGGACTGTCTGATTCTCGACTACGCCGGCAATCCCTGGGACCTCTACGCGCCGGAGGTAGCGACGCCAAAACCGGCCGGTGACACCGAGATCGTCCAGGTCGAGTGCCCGGTATGCGGCAATGCCAATCTGTTCTGGGGACGCAAGGATGGCGAGCTGGTGGTCGAGCACTTCGGGCGCCGGTGTCAGGGACTGGTCGAGTCGCCGGAGGGCGAGGGCAGGCCGCTGGTGCAGTGTGACTTCCGCTATCGCGCCAAGGCCTGCCCGCAGTGTGGCGAGGCCAACGACATCGCCGCCCGCCATTGTCATGCCTGTCAGGCGCGACTGGTCGACCCGGATGACAAGCTGCGCGATGCGCTCAAGCTGCGTGATGCGCGGGTGCTGCGCGTCAGCGGCTGGCAGCTGGAGGAGGCGCGCAACGGGCGCGGTCTGCCACGCTTGAAGGTGACCTATTACGACGAGGATGGCACCGATCTGTCCGAGTGGTTCGCGCTCGAGACCCCCGCCCAGCGCCATGCCTTTCGCTTGAGCTTTCTCGCGCGCCATCTGCGCGCGCCGGGCAGTGACTGGGCACCGAAGGACATCGCCGAGGTGCTGGCAGGCGAGGAGCGTCTCAAGGCGCCGGACTTCGTCATCGGGCGCAAGAGCGGTCGTTACTGGCAGATCCGCGACAAGCTGTTCGACTACGCCGGGCGCTATCGCACAGGTATCGCCGCCGGCTGAGGGCGCGCTGGCCGCTGCGTGATCCGGTCGAGTGGCGCATGTTGTCAGGGACACGACGTCGCGGGGATGCTGGGCGGGGCCTCGGGTTGCTAGACTGGCGGCTTCATACGCCTCAGGGAGAACTCACAAGGTGAGTGCCACCGATACCTCGGCCAGGCTGGTGTCCGGCTTACGCCCCACCGGACACCTGCAACTCGGACACTATCAATCAGTGATCCGGCGCTGGACCGAGCTGCAATACCATCACGATGCCTATTTTCTGGTCGCCGACTGGAACGCGCTGGCGGTCAGCGGTCACGCGCCTCACGAGATCGAGCAATACAGCTGGGCGATGGTGATCGACTGTCTCGCCTGTGGGGTCAACCCCAAGGTCGCTACCCTGTTCATCCAGTCCTGGGTGCCGGAGCTGACCGATGTGCACATGATCCTGGCCAGCGTCACGCCCAAGGCATGGCTGGAGCGTCTGCCCAGCTACCGCGAGATGGTCGCCGGGCTCGGTGAGCAGCAGGGCGCCAGTCTGGCCATGCTCGGTGCGCCCCTGATGCAGGCGGCCGACATCCTGGCGCTGCGGGGGCAGGTGGTGCCCGCCGGCCCCGAGCAGCGTGCGCATATCGAGTTCACCCGTGAGGTCGCCCGGCGCTTCAATCATCGCTATGGGCGCGATGCCGGCTTTGAAGAGCAGGCCGAGCGCGCCATCGCCCGCCTGGGCAAGAAGAGTGGTCGCCTGTACCGCGAATGGCGCGAGGACTATCAGGAAGAGGGGGATCTGGAAGCCTTCGAGCGCGCGCGTGGCCTGCTGGCCGAGACCAGCAAGCTCAACCGCAACCAGCAGGAGCGGCTGCTCGGCTATCTGGAAGGTGGCGGGCGGCGCATCCTCGGCGAGCCGGAACACTGGCAGGGGGAGGTCGAGCCGCTGCTGGGCATGGAGCTCAAGACGCACAAGGCCGCGCGTGAAGATGCCATCTTCCTGCGCAGCGGGCGCGACGATATCGCGGCCTGCGTGCGCGAGATGCCCACCGATCCTGCGCGCGTGCGCCGCAAGGACCCCGGCGACCCGCAGCGTTGCCCGCTGTGGACGCTGCATGAAAGCTTCACGCCCGCCTCGGACCGCCAATGGGCAGAGGAGGGTTGCCGCGATGCCAGCATCGGCTGCCTGGACTGCAAGGGCTGTCTGATCGAGCATGTCGACGCGGCGCTGGCGCCGATTCGTGAGCGTGCTGAGGTGCTGGAAGGGGAGCATGGCAAGGTGCGCACCATGATGACAGAAGGCGCCGAGCGGGCCCGCGACACCGTGCGCGACACCCTGGATGAGTTGCGGCGCGTGATCGGCCTGACCTATCGCTAGACGCGGGCGGCGTCGAGCGCGGCCCCGGCGTCTCACCGGCGGCGCAAAGACTTGGGGGATGGGGCGCGAGCCGCTAGAATGCCCGTCCCCCAGACCCACCTTCACCCGCCTCCTGCAGGAGATGTCATGAGCGACCTGCTCGATGGCGCCAGTTTTGCCCTCACTGATGGGCTTAAGCCCGCACCTCTCGTCACGCCCCCGACAGTGGCGTCGACGGTGCTGGCGCGCGTCAATGACACCGCGCTCACCGAGATGCCGCAGGACCTGTACATCCCGCCGGAGGCGCTGCGTGTCTTTCTCGAGACCTTCGAGGGCCCGCTGGATCTGCTGCTCTACCTCATCCGTCGCCAGAACCTCGATATCCTCGCCATCAATGTCGCGGCCATCACCCATCAGTACATCGAGTATGTCGAGCTGATGCATGCCATGCAGATCGATCTGGCAGGGGAATACCTGCTGATGGCCGCGATGCTGGCGGAGATCAAGTCGCGCAGTCTGCTGCCGCGTCAGCCGAAGGAGAGTGATGGCGACGAGGAAGAGGATCCGCGCGCCGAGCTGATTCGCCGCCTGCAGGAATACGAGCAGACCAAGCTGGCCGCCGAAGGGCTGGATGAGATGCCGCGTCAGGGCCGCGACTGGTTCGTGGCCACGGCAGACCTGCCCGAACTCGAGACGCGTGTGGTGCACCCTGATGTCGATCTGTCGGAATTGCTCGGCGCGCTGTCCGGCCTCTTGCGTCAGGCGGACCTCGTCCAGGCGCACACCATCTCGCGTGAGGTGATGTCGACCCGCGAGCGCATGCTGGCGATCATGAATCTGTTGACTCATGAGCACTTCACGCCCTTCGAGAAGCTGTTCACGCTCGAGGAAGGGCGTGCCGGTGTGGTGGTCAGTTTCATGGCGATTCTGGAGCTGGCCAAGGAATCGATGATCGAGATCGTCCAGAACGCGCCGCTGTCACCGATTCACGTGCGCGCCCGCACGCCGGAACCGGACCCCGAGGATGACGAGGACTGGCTGGCGCTGGAATTCGCCGACGAAGACGAGGTGGCGGCCGATCAGGGGGCGTTCGATGACGCAACGTACGATGACGCAGCGTCCGATGATGCGCAGACGTCACCTTCCTTACCCCCATCCGACGAGCAGGAGAACGCGGCGTCATGAGTTTGCGCGATGTCCCGCTGGACCAGATCATCGAAGCGGCCCTGCTGGCCGCCGGCGAGCCGCTGACGCTAGAGCGCCTGGCCGGTCTGTTCGATGAGTATTCAAGCCCGACCAGGCCCGCGCTGCGCGAGGCCTTGGGCAAGCTGGAGGCGCGTCACCCGGCCGACAAGAGCGCGCTGGAGCTGATCGAGACCGCCAGTGGCTGGCGGCTGCGCGTTCGCCAGCAGTACTCCCCCTGGGTATCGCGGCTGTGGGAAGAGCGTCCGCAACGTTATTCACGCGCCTTGCTGGAGACCCTGGCGCTGGTGGCCTATCGTCAACCGGTGACCCGCGGCGATATCGAGCAGGTGCGTGGCGTGACGGTCAGCTCCTCGATCATGCGCACCCTGGTCGAGCGCGGCTGGGTGAGAGTGGTCGGCCACCGTGATGTGCCGGGGCGTCCGGCGGTATTCGCCACCACGCGTCAGTTCCTCGATGACTTCGGGCTCAAGACGCTGGAAGAGCTGCCGCCGGTGCATGAACTGAAAGGCTTCGAAGGACTCGAACAGCTCGAGGCAGACCTGTATGATGTGCCGCCCTCTCAGACCTTGCCGCTGCCGGACGACCCGGACGGCGAGACGGAGGAGGCACCGGCGGACGGCGCTGATGCAGGAGCTGATCCAGAGCATGAGACAGCGGCTGAGTCAGCACCTGACGCAGAGACTGGGGAAAAGACTGAATCAGGCGCTGAGACAGGTCTTGAATCAGGTCTTGAGTCAGGTCTTGAGACCGACACCGGCACCCCGGTGCCCGACGACTGGCAACCGCCGGACGTCACCGCCGAGCAGCTGGAAGAGGCGCTGAAGACGCGCGCACTCGATACCGCCGGCGCCTCGGCTGACACACCGAACACAGCAGCACCCTCCGCCTCACAGGCGGAAGATGACCACGCCGGGATGGCGTCCACCGGCTCGGGGTTCGACTTCGCCACACTTGAAGCGCGCCTCAGCCAACGTTTGCGCGGTGCAGACGAGGATGACGACGCTGCCGATGCGCAGCCGCACGACTCCTCCGCTGCCGGGACCGTCGATGATGACGACCCTGCGTAGGCGAAACTCCTATAGATGAAATGGTTCATGTCATGAGCAAGACAGACTCTGATAAGCGCAAGACCTCTCTCCCCGGTAGCAGCCAGGCAGGCAACAAGCATGCCGGTGGCAAGGCCGCGACCGGTAAGTCCACGCGCGGCAGCAAGGCCAATGTCGGCAAGAAGCCGGCTGCCGGTGATGCGCCGGAACTGCGTCCGCTGCCGCCGCAGGCCAAGGGCGACAAGCTGGTCGAGGACGAGAAGCTGCAGAAGGTGCTGGCGCGCTCCGGTTTCGGCTCCCGCCGTGAGATGGAAGTCGCCATCAGCGCCGGCCGCGTCAAGGTCAACGGCAAGGTCGCCCAGCTGGGTGACCGCGTCGGCCCGCGTGACCAGGTCAGCCTCGATGATCGCCCGCAGAGCCTGAAAGGCGCGGAAGAGACGGCGCGTCGCGTCATCATGTACAACAAGCCGGAAGGTGAGCTGTGCACGCGCAAGGACCCGGAAGGCCGCCGCACCGTCTTCGAGCGCCTGCCGCGTCTGAAAGGCGAGCGCTGGATCGCGATCGGTCGTCTCGACATCAACACCAGCGGTCTGTTGCTGTTCACCACCGATGGTGAGCTGGCCAACCGTCTGATGCACCCCTCGACCCAGATCGAGCGTGAATACGCCGTACGTGTCATGGGTGAGGTCAAGCGCGAGCACGTCGTCAACATGGTCAATGGCGTGATGCTCGAAGATGGCCCGGCGCGTTTCACCGATGTGCAGGAATTCGGTGGTGAAGGTATCAACAGCTGGTTCCACGTGGTGATCATGGAAGGCCGCAACCGTGAGGTTCGTCGTCTGTGGGACTCCCAGGGGCTGACCGTCAGCCGCCTGAAGCGCGTGCGCTACGGCAACATCTTCCTCGACAAGCGCGCTCGCGCCGGTGAGTGGGTAGAGATGGAGCAGAGCGAGATCGATGAACTGTCCACGCTGGCAGGTCTCGAGCATCGCAAGGCGCCGGCCCTGACGCCGGACGAGCAGAACCGCTGGAGCCGCGACAAGCAGAAGCGTCGTCCGGTGCGCGCCATGAAAAAGCCGCCGCAGCGTACGCGCAAGCCGCGCTGATGGCGCAGTCGGTGAGGGCGGCGATGCGCCGTCATTCACTGACATGGCATGAGATCGTGGACTTGCCACAAGCTCGTGCGACCTAAGTGGTAGCCCGCAAGCCCGCGCCCATCGCGGGCTTGCGTGTCTTTGTCACAGGGGCTGGTCCATGCGCTGGCGCGGGCGTTTCGTGGGGTGCCAGCGGACAAGCTGGTCATTTACTTGAAGTTTTTTTGCAAAAGGCTTGCGTCGAAACGGGATCGGCGGTATCTTACGTCCCGCTTCGCAAGGGTCGTTAGCTCAGTGGTAGAGCAGTTGGCTTTTAACCAATTGGTCGAAGGTTCGAATCCCTCACGACCCACCATTCTCTGGAATGGTCTCTTGCAAAGCACCCGGCGGCGGGTCGTTAGCTCAGTGGTAGAGCAGTTGGCTTTTAACCAATTGGTCGAAGGTTCGAATCCCTCACGACCCACCATCCGCCACCCAGTTTTGGGTCGTTAGCTCAGTGGTAGAGCAGTTGGCTTTTAACCAATTGGTCGAAGGTTCGAATCCCTCACGACCCACCAGATCTTGCCCCGTGCCTTCATTGGCGCGGGGCAATTTTTGTTACGCGAAAGGAAAGAGTCCGTTGCCCCCAAGTCGACTGGAGCCGCGATCGCGCCAGGCGTATCCTTGTGGGCGAGCCAAGGCTCATGTCCGCCCAGTGCGGACGACGCTGCGGGCGATAGACGCCCAAGGCACACGCCGCAGTCTGGGGAGCCCAGCTGCAGCGCTGGCAGGGCCGCCACGGGCCGTTCGTGTCCGGGCCGAGTCCTGACCCACTCAGCACAGGGGGAGCCCCTGTGGGCTAGGTGAGAGACACATGAACAGCCTGACTAATGCCATGCCGGGTCGTGAGGCCCACAATGCCGTCCGTGAGCAGGTGCGCGAGCATCTGGCCCGCGCTTACTGCCCGACACGCCCTGCCGCCGAAGATGTCGCGCTGATCGACGAGATCAAGCAGCTGCTCATCGAGCGTGATGCCGCACTGGTCGCGCATTACTATTGTGACGACGCCATCCAGCAGCTGGCCGAGGAAACCGGTGGCTGCGTCGCCGACTCGCTCGAGATGGCGCGCTTCGGCGCCCGCCATGACGCCTCGACGCTGATCGTCGCCGGCGTGCGCTTCATGGGCGAGACCTCCAAGATCCTGTCGCCGGAGAAGCGCGTACTGATGCCGACGCTGGAGGCGACCTGCTCGCTGGACCTCGGTTGCCCGGAAGACGAGTTCGCGGCCTTCTGCGATGCCCATCCCGACCGCACCGTGGTGGTGTACGCCAATACCTCGGCGGCCGTGAAGGCGCGTGCCGACTGGGTGGTGACCTCCTCGATCGCCGTCGATGTCATCGAGCACCTGCATGCCCGGGGCGAGAAGCTGATCTGGGCGCCGGACAAGCATCTGGGTGCCTACGTGCAGAAGCAGACCGGTGCCGACATGCTGCTGTGGGACGGTGCCTGCATCGTCCACGACGAGTTCCGCGCCCAGGGCATCAGTGACCTGCTCAAGGTCTACCCGGACGCCGCAGTGCTGGTGCACCCGGAATCACCGCAGTCAGTGGTCGAGCTGGCCGATGTGGTCGGTTCCACCTCGCAGCTGATCAAGGCCGCCGTCGAGCTCGAGAATCAGCAGCTGATCGTCGCGACCGATCGTGGCATCTTCTTCAAGATGCAGCAGGCCGCGCCGCACAAGCAGCTGTACGAGGCGCCGACCGCCGGCAATGGCGCGACCTGCAAGAGCTGTGCGCACTGCCCGTGGATGGCGATGAACGGCCTGGAGAATCTGGCCGCCGTGCTGCGTCGCGATCCGGCGCAAGCCAATGCCGAGGAAGTCTTCGTCGATGATGGCCTGCGTGAGCGCGCCCTGAAGCCGTTGACGCGGATGCTGGAATTCAATCGCGGCTGAGCGCTGACGCTGATCGCCACCGATTGCTGCCTGCATGAACCAGAACCGCCGCTCCCGATTCCTCGGAGCGGCGGTTTTGTTTGCCTGGTGCAGCGAGAGGGAAGGTGCCTCAGAACTCCTCGATGGCGTTGCGGTAGCGCTTGAAGTCCTCCCGGCGTGAACTGATACGGTTGGCCATGCTGAAGTCGCCGTTCTTGCGCGCGGCCTCGTCGGCCAGCTTGAGCTGCGCGAAGGCCTTGTCCATGCGCCCCTCCAGCTGGTCGAATTCGGCGCGATACAGGAAGGCTTCGGCGGTGTGGCCGCTGCGCCCACTGGCTTCGGCGGCCAGGCTCCAGACCTTGGGGTCATCGGGATGATCGCGGCGCATGTCCTCCAGCTGCTGGCGCGCGGCGGCGGGGTCCTGTTGCAACGCGACTTCCGCCATGGCCAGGCGAGTCGGCAGGTAGTCGGGTTGCAGGCGCAGCAGGCGTCTGGCGCGGCGGGTCGCCTCCTCATAACGCCGGGCATCCCGCGCGACCTCGACCGCACTGGCGCTGATCAGGGTCAGGTCAGGATGCTTGTCATGCAGGCGATCCAGCGCGGCCAGTGCCTTGTCGACCTGGTTGTGCTCTGCCGCGGCCAGCGCCTGATAGTAGGCAATCGCGTCGGGGTCGGGGTTGTCTTCGCGTAGTGTCGTCAGCCCCTGCTCGGGCTGGCGCAGATTGAGTGCCAGCAGGGCGCGGGCACGGATCATCGCGTAGGCGAGTTGCGCGAGCGGGTCGGGTGTTACCTTCTGCATGGCGTCGGCACGCGCCTGGGTGTCGCCGATACGCGCCTCGGTCACCGGGTGCGTGAGCAGAAATTCCGGTGCGTTGCCGCCCTGCAGGCTGGCCATGCGTTGCATGGCGCGGAACATGCGCGGCATGGCCTCGGGGTCGAAGCCGGCGCGTGACAGCGCATCGATACCGACGCGGTCGGCCTCCTGCTCGAAGCGGCGCGAATAGGCCAGCTGGTCGGAAATGGCAGCGGCCTGGGTGCCGGCCATGGTCGCGATGCCCGCTGAGCCGCCACCGCCCGCCGCGATCACCATGCCGGCGAGGAAGCCGGCCAGTGTCGGCAGGCGTGTCTCGGCCTGGCGCTCCATGTTGCGCGCGAAGTGATGCTGAGAGAGGTGGCCCAGCTCGTGGGCGAGCACCGAGGCGAAGGCGTCGCGGTCCGGCGCAAAGGCGAACAGCCCTGTATTGACGCCGACCACGCCGCCGGGCACGGCGAAGGCATTCAGCTGGCTGCTGGCGACCAGCGTGATGATGAAATCGCGGTCATCCAGCTCGCTCCACGGCGCCAGTTGACGCACGATGCTACCGATCCAGTCCAGAGTGATGGGATCATCCCATTCACGCACATGGGCGCGGAACTGACGTAGCCAGGCGCGACCGATACGATATTCATCGTTGCTGGAGATGCCGCCACTCGCACTCCCCAGGTCCGGCAGTCCATAGTCGTTCTGGGATGCGGCTGGTGCACTGGCGACCGGCGCGCCCATCAGCAACAGGCCGAGCAGGGCGCTCGACAGGGTGGCAAGCCCGCGGCGTCCGATGCGAACGCGTCCGCTCAAGGGGGGCAGCAACGACATGCAGGCAATCCTCTTCGATATGGCGCAAGGTGCGGTCGGCTCGCAGGATTGCCGGGCGCCGCACTGGCGTTGACGACCCTGCGTGAGTCCGGGCAAGACGCAGCCGCGCAGGGCGGAAAGTTGCTTTGTCAGGCAAGGTGCCCTTAAATCGGGGCGTTTTCAAGCTGCACTCTCCACGGCGTGCGGCAGAACATCATAACGAGAACGGAAGGGCAGATGGCATTCGAACGACCTGGCGCTGAGACTGCGAATCCGATGGCTGACTCCACGGCCGATACCCACCTGCAGACGCTGGATGCGCGCGGCCTGCACTGTCCGTTGCCGCTGCTGCGCACCAAGCTCACACTGGCTGGCATGGGTGCCGGCGAGCAACTCGAGGTCCTCGCCAGCGACGCCGGCGCCTGGGGCGATATCCCTGCCTATCTGGCGCTGAGCGATCACGCGCTGGTCTCGCGTGAAGAGACGCCAGAGGGCGATTATCGCTTCGTGATCAAGGCGCTGTGCGAGGAAGATCCGTCATGACCATGAAGACGTTGTTGCGTGGCTGGATCGAGCGCTATTTCTCCGACGAAGAAGCGGTGGTGCTGTTTCTGGTGCTGGTGCTGGTGTTCGCCGCCGTCATCTGGCTGGGCAGCATGCTGGCACCATTCTTCACCGCCCTGATCGTCGCCTTCCTGCTGCAGAGCGGCGTGAGCTGGATGGAGCGCCGCGGCCTGCCACGTCTGGCAGCGGTCAGCCTGATGACGCTGGTGTTCATGGGTATCATGCTGGCCAGTGCGCTGATTCTGCTGCCGCTGGTCTGGCATCAGCTGGCCAATCTGATCCAGGAGATTCCCGGCATGTTCGCTTCAGGACAGCGCTGGTTGGGCGAGCTGCAGGAGCGCTTCCCCGGCCTGATCACGCCGGAGCAGGTCCAGCAGTGGGTAGGCGCCGCCGGGCGAGAGCTGACCCAGTTCGGGCAGCGCGCGGTATCGCTGTCGCTGGCGTCGCTGGGCAACCTGATGGGGGTGGTGATCTACCTGGTGCTGGTGCCGATCCTGGTGTTCTTCATGCTCAAGGACCGCGAGCGGCTGGTGGACTTCACGCTGGCGCTGCTGCCACGCAAGCGTCTGCTGATGAACCGGGTCTGGAACGAGATGGATGATCAGATCGCCAATTTCGTGCGTGGCAAGGTGATCGAGATCGTCATCGTCGGTGGCGTCAGCTACGTCACCTTCGTCGCCTTCGGGTTGCCGTATTCGGCGCTGCTGGCGATCGTGGTCGGCTTCTCGGTGCTGATCCCCTACATCGGCGCGGCAGGGGCAACCTTGCCGGTCGCCGCCGTCGCCGGTTTTCATTACGGGCTAGGCGATACCTTCATGTACGTGATGATCGCCTACGGCATCATCCAGGCGCTGGATGGCAACGTGCTGGTGCCGCTGCTGTTCTCGGAGGCGGTCAATCTGCATCCGGTGGCGATCATCCTCGCGGTGCTGTTCTTCGGCGGCATCTGGGGCTTCTGGGGGGTGTTCTTCGCCATCCCGCTGGCGACCCTGATGAAGTCGCTGCTCTACGCCTGGCCGCGCCGGGCGCGCGCCGAGGAGAATCGGGTCGCGGACAAGAGCGCCTGATCGAAAAAGCCCCGCCAATCGGCGGGGCTTTTTCATGGCTGAGGCGGCTGGCGCGCAGGCGCTCTCTGCTCAGCTGTTTCGCCACGAGCTGCTGTCACGCGGGCTACTGCCACTCGAGACTAGCGGGCAGCGTTGAGCTCACGGGCGGCTTCCAGCACCTCCTCGACGTGGCCCTTGACCTTCACGCCACGCCATTCGCGCGCCAGATTGCCATCGGCGTCGATCAGAAAGGTGGAGCGCACCACGCCGAGACTTTCCTTGCCCATGAATTTCTTCATGTGAATGACGTCAAAGATCTTGCACAGGGTCTCGTCCGGGTCGCTGATCAGCTCGAACGGGTAGCCCTGCTTGGCCCGGAAGTTCTCGTGGGTGCGCAGGCTGTCGCGGGAAACGCCGAGAATCACGGTGTTGGCCGCGTCGAATGCCTCGAGGTTGTCGCGGAAGTCACCGCCTTCGGTGGTGCAGCCCGGCGTGTGGTCCTTCGGGTAGAAATAGATGACGGCTTGCTTGCCCTTGAGGCTGGCCGGAGTGACTTCGGTATCACTGGTGGCCTGGGCGGTAAAGTCGGGAATTGGCTGACCGAGGCTGACGCTCATCGTGCTCTCCTGGCGATGACTGATGGCCATGTGGCGGCTGACAGTGCTGGATGATGAAAGAAACCGGCAGTGATGGGCATCGCGCTTGCCCGCTTCTGCGGTGTGTCCTGCATTACACGCAGGGCGTCCTGACTTGTCAAAGACGGGGCAGAACTCTTGTGTTTCACCGTCTTGGCGACCAACGCCATCGTGGCCATCCACCGTGCATCTGCCCCGCGGACAGGCGAGGGAATCCACCGCTTTGCACAACGGGTGCAGATGGCGTCTGTACAGGCTTCGATGGTCTTTGTAACATCATCACCCTTGTCGCGACTCGCGTGTCGGCGTGCCCACGCAATCAGAGTCCTGCGTCAACCAATTTATGTCAGATGTCTGTCCCCGGGATCCGTTGTTTCAACAGCGCAGGGACACGCCTGGCACATCAGGCACCAGAGGAGAATTCGAGGGATGATCACAGGTAGCATTGTCGCACTGGCGACCCCGATGAAGGCCACCGGCGAGATCGACTGGGACGCCCTGCGCCAGCTGGTCGCCTTCCACCTCGAAAATGGCACCGATGCCATCGTCGCCGCCGGCACTACCGGCGAGCCGACCACCATGTCCTTCGCGGAGCACTTCGATGTCATCCGCTGTGTGGTCGAGACGGTCGCCGGCAAGATTCCGGTCATCGCCGGCACGGGCGCCAACGCCACCTCCGAAGCGGTCGAACTGGCTCGCTACGCCAAGGAAGTCGGTGCGGATTACTGCCTCTCCGTGGCGCCGTACTACAACAAGCCGACCCAGGAAGGGCTCTACCAGCACTTCAAGGCCGTCGCCGAGCAGGCCGGTATTCCGGTCATTCTCTACAACGTGCCGGGTCGTACCTGCTCCGATATCTACAACGAGACGGTCTTCCGCCTCGCCGAGCTCGACAACATCGTCGGCTTGAAGGATGCCACCGGCAACCTGGAGCGTGGTCAGGAACTGATCGACCGTCTCAAGGGCACCGACTTCGCGCTCTACTCCGGCGATGACCCCACGGCCTGTGACTTCATCCTGATGGGCGGCCACGGCGATATCTCCGTGACGGCCAACGTCGCGCCGCGCCTGATGCACGAGATGTGTGAAGCCGCCGTGGCCGGCGATGCCGAGCGCGCTCACCAGATCAACACGCGCCTGATGCCGCTGCACTCCGCGATGGGTGTCGAGTCCAACCCGATCCCGGTCAAGTTCGCCATGCACCGCATGGGCCTGTCGCCGGAATCCGGCGTGCGTCTGCCGCTGACCTGGCTGTCCGAGCAGTACCACTCCACGGTCGAGGAAGCACTGCAACTGGCCGAGGTGCTCAACTGATGAGTCAGCGTTTCGTGCCACTGGCCCTGCTGACGGCGCTCGCGGTCGCAGGCTGTTCCAGTGATGGCTACTACTACGATCGCAACAGCGAGTATGCCGATGCCAGCATCGCACCGCCGCTGGAGCTGCCGGACACGATCAATCGTGGTGATTACCAGGATTCCATGCCGGTACCGCAGGCCAGCAGTGACTTCCTGGCCAGCGACGACTTCGAGGCGCCGCGTCCCCAGCCACTGGCGACCAGCGAGCAGGGCGGGCGAGAGTTCGTCGCCATGCGTCAGAGCGGCGATGCCCGCTGGCTGGCCGTGAACGCCGCGCCGGCAGCGGTGTGGACACGTCTGCAGTCCTTCGTGCGCGACCAGGGCCTCGATGTGCAGAGCATCGATGCCGGCAAGGGCGAGATCACCACGGCCCAGGGCATCATCAGCGTCAGCCAGGGGCTGCGTGCCGATGCCTCCGAAGTGCGTTGTCAGCAGGGCGACGATGTCGCCGGCAGCTGCCTGAACGCGCTGAGCGGCTATCTGGCCGCGTCTTCCGCCGATAGCGGTGTCTCGCTGGCAGCCCAGTCGCTCAGTCGTGATGACCGCGTGCGCCTGGAAGGCCGCGATGGCACCTGGCAGGTCGATCTGGCGCTGGACATCGAGCGCAGCTGGGCCGAGCTGCTCTATCAGCTGCAGAAGAACTTCAACACTGACTACCAGACGCTGACCGATCAGGACCGCTCGCGTGGCGAGTTCATGGTCGATTACATCCCGCGTGAAGAGCGTGATGGCGGCTGGTTGGGTATCGGGGGCGATGGTGATCCGGTGCCGATGATACTCAAGCTGCGCGCCGAGAATGACCACACCCTGGTCACGGCGACCCGTGCCGATGGTGAAGAGACCACGCCGGCACTGGCGCGTGAGCTGCTCGACGCCGTGGCGTCGACACTGCGCTGAGCATGTGGCTCGACACGCCTTGCGCCGCCTCATCTGACGACTCGTCGGGTGAGGCGGCTGCGTCGTTTCAGATCCCCCTCCCGGTAGCAGGCAGTGGGGCGCTGGCGGATGGCCTGACGGCCGCCCGTGGGCCGAGTGACGACGCTCAGGGCGTGATGGCGATGGCTTCGCTGGGCAGCGGCAGCAAGGGCAACGGCACGCTGATCCGCACCCGCGAGGCATTGGTGCTGGTCGATTGCGGCTTCACCCTCAAGGAGACCGAGGCCCGTCTGGCGCGCCTTGGTGTGCATCCCTCGCAGCTGGACGCCGTGCTGGTCACCCATGAACATGGTGATCATCTGAGCGGCGTGGGGCCGTTGGCGCGTCGCCACGCTGTGCCGGTGCACCTGACTACCGGCACCTGGCTTGCCGGGCGCGCGAAGAAGCTGGGCACGTTGCCGAGCCGGCATCTGATCACGCCGCAGCAGGAATTCGCGATCAAGGATCTCGAGATTCTGCCGGTCACGGTGCCCCACGATGCGCGCGAGCCGGTGCAGTTCGTGTTCAACCGGCGCGGTGAGACGGCCGCGCGTCGCCTCGGCGTGCTGACCGATCTCGGCCATGTCAGCGAGCATGTGCTGCAGTGCTTTGCCGATTGCGATGCGCTGGTGATGGAGTTCAATCACGATCCGCAGATGCTGGCCAGCGGGCCGTATCCGCCCAGCCTCAAGCGGCGGGTCGGAGGGCGGCTCGGTCACCTGGCCAATGCCCAGGCGTGCGCCGCCTTGCCCTATCTGGGGCTGGCGCGCCTGCAGCGGCTGGTGGCCTCGCACCTGTCGGAGAGCAACAACCATCCGACATTGGCCCGGGAAGCACTGGCCCCCTGGCTTGCGGATGACGATAGTCGCCTGATCATCGCCGCGCAGGACAGCGGCTTTGGCTGGCAGGCCATCGCCTGATTTTCATGACGCCCGGTCGCTTCGCGATCGGGCGTTCGTGATTCTGGATGAGCTGACCAGATGGACAGCTCTCGAATCACGTCATACACCAACGCCACAGTCCCTCTCGGCTGGGCGTGACAGACTCAAGCGTGATCGATTCATCGTCGACCGCCTCAACACTCGACGCGTCTAGCGTCATCAGGGGGAATCTCATGGAAAAGCGTGAAGAGCTCTACGCTGGCAAGGCCAAATCCGTCTTCGTCACTGACGACCCGGATCTTCTGCTGCTGGAATTCCGCGACGATACCAGCGCCTTCGATGGCAAGCGTATCGAGCAGCTCGACCGCAAAGGCATGGTCAACAACAAGTTCAATGCCTTCATCATGGAGAAACTCAAGGCGGCCGGTATCCCGACCCACTTCGAGCGTCTGGTCAGCGACAACGAGTGCCTGGTCAAGCGTCTCGACATGATGGCGGTGGAGTGCGTGGTGCGTAACATCTCCGCCGGTTCGCTGGTGCGTCGTCTGGGGGTCGAGGAAGGCCTCGAGCTCAATCCGCCGACCTTCGAGCTGTTCCTCAAGAACGACGAGAAGGGCGACCCGATGATCAACGAGTCGCTGGTCGAGACCTTCGGCTGGGCAGAGCCCAAGCACCTGGCGCGCGCCAAGGAACTGACCTTCCAGGTCAACGACATCCTCAAGCAGCTGTTCCTCGACGGCGGCATCCTGCTGGTCGACTACAAGCTCGAGTTCGGCGTCTTCAAGGGTGAGGTCGTGCTGGGTGACGAATTCTCGCCGGACGGCTGCCGTCTGTGGGATGCCGAGACGCGCGAGAAGCTCGACAAGGACCGTTTCCGCCAGGGGCTGGGCGGCGTGATCGAAGCCTACGAGGAAGTCGGTCGCCGTATCGGTATCGATTTCTCGGCCTGAGCCTGAGCCTGAGCCTGGGTGACAGACAGGGGCCCTGAGGCCCCGACGTCACGCAGACAGTGCATCAAGGAATGGCCCCCTGCCAGTGGCAGGGGGCCGTTCGTGTTTGGTAGGCGTCAATTGTCTGGCCGGGAGCGTAGCTGTGAGGAAAGAGGCGTGGCGCTCAGGACGCGCGCAGGCTGGCCAGGTCGATCACCTGACGGGCGACAGCCGCGAGGGCGTGGTCCTGGCCTTCGTCATCCAGGCTGCCATCCTCGTGGAAGGCGCTGGCGGCACGCGAGACCGCGATCTGCTGGGGCGCGACCAGCATGCCGAGATTGTTCAGGTACAGGCGCACGAAGGGCAGTGCGCGCATGCCGCCCATGGCACCGGGTGAGGCTGAGACGATGCCGACCGGCATGCCGCGCAGGGCATCCATGCCGCTCTGGCCATCCGCCGCCGGGCGTGACAGCCAGTCGAAGGTGTTCTTGAGCAGCGGACTGAAGAAGCCGTTGTATTCCGGCGTCGCCAGCAACAGCCCCTGATGGCTGGCCAGCATCTCCTGCAGGCGGTCGGCGCTGGCGGGACGGCCATTGGCCTCTTCGCTGTCGCCATCGTAGAGCGGCATCGGGAAGTCGTTGAGATCGAGCAGACTGACCTCGGCACCTTCCTGCCGGGCGTGGTGCGCCAAGCGCTCGATCAGGCGTCGATTGACGGAGGCCTTGCGGGTACTGGCGGCAAAGGCAAGCAGACGGATACTCATGCGGCGGACTCCCGGTGAAACGAGTGGAGATGAAGGAACGCACGCCCAGTATGGTCAGGTCTCGTGACGGTTTGCCAATTCAATCTGGCATTGTCTTGATCTGGCGCGCGCAATCCTTCGATCCGCTTCATGCAAGGCGTGGCCCCCCACTGGCCAAGGCGCTGCTCTGGTCCGCGCAGGGGCTTGATCAGACGGCCACGATGGCCGCGACCTCCATCGTCAAGTGGCCATCGGGTTGTGTGCGGGCCGTGAAGCGCACATCCACGTCCACCAGCCGTACGCCATACTGGCGCTTGCCATCGGCGGGCCTGGCGGCGTGATAGGCGGGGCGCGGGTCCTGGGCGAGCACTTCCTCGATCAGAGCGCGCAGCGTGGCGCTGTCGGCCCGCGTTGCCAGTGTCTGTTCGGCCTGAGCGCAGAAGACGACGGCGTGGCGCGGCGGTGGCGCAGGCGCATAGCCGGCACGCGCTTCGGGCACCGCATCGACCCACGGCAGATACGGCTTGATGTCCATTACCGGTGTGCCATCGAGCAGGTCGTGGCCGCGCAGCAGCAGGCGCACGCCGTTGCGCTTGCCCGGCTGCCTGTCATCCGGCGTGGTATTGGTCGCCGTCTCGACGCCTGCCAGTTCGACCACCGACTGCCCCAGTCGGTTGGGACGGTGGGTGCTGCGCGAGGCGAAGACGCCGGTGCGCGCATTGCCCCCCAGGCGCGGCGGACGGATCAAGGGCGTCCAGCGTGTGGGGCTGGCGTGGAACAGGAAGTGGATCCACAGATGGCTGAAGCCCTCGATGTCGCGCACGCAGTCCGGGTCATCGAAGGGTGGCAGCAGGTGCAGGATGGCACTCGCATGACGCGCCAGTCCCGGCTGGCGGGGAATGCCGAACTTGTCCGGGTAGCAGCTTTCGATGATGCCCACCGGCTGCATGGCCTGTTGCCCCAGCGCCGCGGCCTGCTCACGCAGATGAGGGGGCAGCAGCGGCAGGCGCCTGGCCAGTGCGGCGTCGCTCATCGGGCGCTCGGCCGTGTCGGCGGTCGGGTGGGGGCTGGCGGGCTGATCGGAAGAGGACATGGCAGGACCGTGGCAGAGGCTGAAGTGATGATGGCGCAGAATGTCGTGTGACATTCCAGGCCGCCATGATGCCATGCTCGTCGTCGCACGGCATGACTGGTCTCACTGGGTCGGCTTGTGTAGTCTGCCGCGAGAGCAGCGCTGCATGGCGCTGAATCGTGATGCTGGCGACGGGGCGTGAAGGCCCCGCGCGACTCTTGAGGGCAACTTTGATCATGTCAGACCCCATCGCCATTGCCACTGCCGACGGCCTGCCGTCGACACTGGACCTCGACCGCCTTGCACTGGCGAGCCAACAGTTGATCGAGGCCGGTCAGGCGCTGGACGCTGCCGGACAGGTGCCGGCCACCGGCGGCAACTTCTCCTGTCGTCTCAGTGATCGTCTGATGGCGGTCACCGCCTCGGGCTGCCACAAGGGCCGCCTGACCAGCGGCGACATTCTGGTCAGCGATTTTGCCGTCAGGCTGCAGGGCACTTCCCGCAAGGCCTCTGACGAGGCGCGCCTGCATGGCCAGCTCTACGAAGACCTGCCCCACGCGCAGGCGATTCTGCATACCCACTCCCGGGCCGCCACCGTGCTGTCGCTGTGCCATGAGGGCGACACCCTGAGCCTGGAGGGTTTCGAACTCAACAAGGCGCTGGAAGGCGTCAAGAGTCATGAGACGGCGGTACGTCTGGCCGTCTTCGACAATACTCAGGATATCGAGGCGCTGGCGCTGGATGTGCGTGCCCGACTGGCCGCCGATGCCGGTCTGCACGGCTACCTGATCCGCGGCCATGGCCTCTATACCTGGGCCAGCAGCATGGCGGCCTGCCGCCGCCACGTCGAAGCGCTCGACTTCCTGATGGGTTGTGAACTGGAACTGAGGAGACAGCGATGAGCTTTCTGGCCATCTACGCCGAGCAGGACGCCTCGCGTCCGCAGTTGATCACCAATGATGGCGCGCAGATCGCCAGCGAACTCGAGGCTGAAGGCATCCGCTTCGAGCGCTGGACGGCGGGCTGCGAGATGCGTGATCCCACCGACCAGGCCCAGGTGCTGGCGGCCTACGCCGACGACGTCGCACGTCTCAAGTCCGAGAGCGGTTTCGTCACCGCCGACGTGATCGGCCTGACGCCGGATCACCCTGACCGCGATGCCCTGCGCGGCAAGTTCCTCGATGAGCACCGCCACGCGGAGCATGAGGTGCGCTTCTTCGTTCGCGGCAGCGGCATCTTCTATCTGCATCTGGGCGAGCGCGTGCTGGCGGTCGGCTGCGAGAAGGATGACCTGATCGCCGTGCCCGCCGGCACGCCGCACTGGTTCGACATGGGGCCGACGCCGGACTTCACCGCCATCCGTCTGTTCACCAATCCGGAAGGCTGGATCGCCAACTTCACCGACAATGACATCGCCGCCCGCTTCCCGCGTCATGAAGCGCTGGCCGAGCACTTTACCCAGACCGCCGCCCCGCATTCCCAGGAGTCCGCATGATTCGCGCCATCGTCACCGACATCGAGGGCACGACCGGCTCGATTCGCTTCGTGCATCAGGTGCTGTTTCCCTATGCGCGTGCCAATCTGGGCGATTTCGTGCGCGCCAATGCCGAGCGTGAGGACGTCGCCGAGCAGCTGGCTGCTACCCGCGAGCTGGCCGAGGCACCGAAGGCCGATCTCGAGGCCGTGATCGCCATTCTGGAAGGCTGGATCGACGCCGACCGCAAGGCCACGCCGCTCAAGGCGCTGCAGGGCATGGTCTGGGCGCAGGGCTACGCGGACGGTGACTTTACCGGCCATGTCTATCCTGATGCCGTGAAGGGATTGCGTGACTGGAAGGAGCGCGGACTGTCCTTGTATGTCTACTCTTCAGGCTCCATCCAGGCCCAGAAGCTGCTGTTCGGGCATTCCGATGTCGGCGATCTGACTCCGCTGTTTGCCGGCTACTTCGACACCACCACGGGCCCCAAGCAGGAAGCCGAGAGCTATCGCCGTATCGCCGGTCAGCTGGGCATTCCGGGCGCGGAGATCCTGTTCCTGTCGGATGTCGTCGCCGAGCTGGACGCCGCCGCAGCCGCCGGTTTCCATACCTGGCAGCTGGTGCGGGAGCCGGACATGGTCACCGGAGATCATCCCCGGGCCAGCCGCTTCGATGAGGTGTCCTTCAGCGGCTGAGCAGGACGCTTCAGTGGCAGTTGTCAGCCGTGAAGCCTTTCAGGTTTTCCATGAATACAGCGTCCTCGTTCGAGGACACAAGGAGGACGAACGATTGCACAGCCAGACCGATAGCCGTGAAGTGGCCAGGGAGCGTGTTCATATCGTGGCGGCGCAGCCGGAGCATGCCGCGGATCAGGCCGAGGTGTTCTATCAGGCCGTCATGCAGGGCGCTGCCGGTCATTATGATCTGGCGCAGCGCCAGCAGTGGGCCGCGCGTGTCCCGCGCGACGCCGAACGCTGGGCCGCGCGTCAGCATCGCTTCGAGGTGCTGGTGGCGGAGCGTGATGGTCGCTGTATCGGCTTCTGCGAGTACGCCCCCGAATGGCCGCTGGCACGCATCGAGATGCTTTACGTCTACCCGAGTCTGATGGGGCAGGGCATCGGCAGCCAGTTGCTGGCGGCGGCCGAGCGCGACCTGCGCGAGCGCAAGGTACGGGTGGTGAGCCTGGAGGCCAGTCTGACGCTGTCACCGGGCCTGGCCCGCCGTGGCTGGCACAGTCTGGGACTTGAGCACATCAAGCGCGATGACGTATGCCTCAAGCGTGAGCGCTTCGAGAAGCGTCTCGATCAGTGAGCGTCGCCTCCTGTGAAGGCAGATGGCAGACATGCCCCCGCCGGGTCTCCGGCGGGGGCATGTGTCTTGATGGGGGGATGTGTCTTGATCGGGGCCACATGGCCGGTCGATGCCTCAGCGCTTGCGCAGATGCATGTGGCGCAACACCCCGCCGGGGCCGAGGTCGCGGTCCTCGAGTCGTTGCACCGCATGGCCCTCCAGCAGGTTGTCCAGCGGCACATTGAGGTTGGTCGCCACCAGCCGGGCCAGTGGATTGAGCAGGCGCCGCAGCCGCCCGGCCGGGCGATTGCCGCGCAGGCCCTTGTCGAGCAGTGACAGCTCGCCATCACTGGCCAGCACGCGCAGCGCTTCATCGAAGGCGCGCTGGGGTCGGGGCACCACGGCGATGATCAGGTGGGCGATGACGACATCGAAATAGCCATCGGGGAAGTCGAGCGCCATGGCGTCGCCCGGCTTGACGTTGGCATCGAAGCCCAGCGTCTCGGCACGCTCGCGACAGCGGCGCAGCATGGCGGGGGAGGCGTCGATCACCTCGAGTTCGATGTCACGGGGCAGGAAGGGCAGGTCGAGCCCGGTGCCGCCGCCGAGCAGCAGCACGCGGGTGCCCGCCTGGATATCGAGAGTCGCGATGGCCTCCCGCCGCGCGGAGCGCAGGATACGGGCGGCCACACGGTCGTAGATCGGCGCGTCTGCCAGCATCCGCCTGATGCCCTGGGGGCTTCAGGCGGATGCTGATGAGGAGATGGCGGGGACATGGGACGCCTCCCTGGCGGCATGGCAATGCGTCGTGACAGAGGGGCCGGCGTCAGCGGCGACTTCTGCAGGACAGGAGCTGGCCAGCAGGAAGGCATTCACCTGTCGTTGGCTAGCGGGTCTCGACAGTGTAGATGCGCATCGACAGGTCGATGGAGGTCACGTCCTTGGTCAGCGCGCCGATCGAGATGCAATCCACGCCCGTGGCGGCGATACCCGGCAGGGTCGCTTCGCTGACGTTGCCGGAGGCTTCCAGCACGGCCGGCTTGGCATGCGCCTTGTTGCGCGCCACGGCCTCGATGAGCTGATCGTTGTCGAAGTTGTCGAGCATGATGACGTCGGCTCCGGCATCCAGCGCCTGGGTCAGTTCCTCGAAATTCTCGACTTCCACTTCACAGGTGACGTCGGAGGCGATGTCGCGCGCCTCACGCACCGCTGCCGCGATGCTGCCACAGGCAGCGATATGGTTTTCCTTGATCAGGAAGGCGTCATAGAGGCCGATGCGATGATTGTGGCCACCGCCGCAGCTGACGGCGTACTTCTGGGCGACCCGCATGCCCGGCAGGGTCTTGCGGGTATCGAGCAGGCGCACGCCACTGCCCTCGACCAGTGAGGCATAGTGGTTGGCGCGGGTCGCGGTGCCGGAGAGGGTCTGCAGCAGGTTGAGCGCCGCACGCTCGCCGGTCAGCAGCGAGCGGGCCGGGCCTTCCAGCTCCAGGAAGGGCGCGTCGGCCTCGAGGCGATCGCCATCGCTGGCCAGCCACTTGAGGCTGACGCGCGGGTCGAGACGACGAAACAGCTCGTCGACCCAGGCCACACCGCACAGGATGGCCGGCTCGCGGCTGATCACGCGTGCCTTGGCCCACTGGCGCTCCGGAATCAATTCGGCGGTGATATCGCCACCGCCGACATCCTCGGCGAGCAGGCGGGCGGCGCTGGTACGGATATCCTCGGCGAGGGCGTCGTGGAAGTTCATGCGCGTCTGATCCTTGTACGAAGAGTGCTGCCGGAGCCGGGGTCTGTGCGTGTGCCGGGGCAGTGGCACAGACCCGTGGCTGCCGAGCATGCCATAATGTGCGCCATTATAGGAAAAGCCACGCGAGCGGTCAGTCCCCGCGTGCGATGACCTTCCCGTCTGGAGTCTTCGATGCCCCCCTTGTCCTCTTCCCCGCGCTCGGGTCACCTGACGCGTCTGGCGGTCACCCCTGAGCACTGGCTGGAGAGCGCCCGTCAGGTACCGTCTCCCAATCACAATGCGCGTCCCGAAGGAGAAATCTCGGCGCTGGTGCTGCATTCCATCAGCTTGCCGCCCGGCCGCTTTGGCGGGCCGGCCATCGAGCAGCTGTTCACCAATCAGCTCGATCCCGGTGCCCATCCCTATTTTGCCGATATCCATCAGCTGCGCGTCTCGGCGCATGTGCTGATCCAGCGCGACGGTCGACTGGTGCAGTTCGTACCCTTTGATCGTCGGGCCTGGCACGCCGGTCGCTCGCGCTGGCATGACGGTCAGCGTGAACGTGTCGAGCTCAATGACTTCACCATCGGCATCGAGCTCGAAGGCGATGAGGTGCATCCCTATCGCGATGTCCAGTACCGCACCCTGGCACGCACCGTGGCCGGCCTGATGGCGAGCTATCCCGCGCTGACGCGTGAGCGCATCACCTCGCATGCGCGGATTGCGCCGTTGCGCAAGACGGATCCAGGCCCAGCCTTCGATTGGGCTTACTTCGATCGCCTGCTGGGTGGCATTCAGGACTAAGATCGCAGGCGCCTCGCGATGGTGCGTTGCAGCATCATGCGGCGTCGCCGAGCAGGAAACGCCCAGTGGCGGGCCGCGTTGGTAGTTTTACTACATCATGGCTGTCGAGGTCGGCTCAGTCTGGCGCATGAGTCCCGACCGCAAGGCGCATGAGGCCAGTGCTGCCGCGGGGCAGCCAAGCGTTGCACCTGCCCGGTGAGTCTGGCTGCCCTGAATTGGCACGCGGGGGTGTTTGCGGTATCTTTCACGCCAAATGACCGCATCTTGTGACCTGCTTTGGCGCAGGATGCGCGTCGAGATTGACGGCCGGCAAGACCCGGTCACGGCAGGTTTATCGGAGATGCGACCCACCCAGAAGGTCGTGCCCACACTGAAGAGCGCCACTGGTTTCGATATCGCTGTTCGTCGAAACGTCTGACAAAAAATTTCTTCACTCGGAGAGACGTCTATGAGTCTGGAGGCAAGAGAAGATCTCGATCCGATCGAAACCACGGAATGGTTGGACTCCCTGGAATCGGTCCTGGATCGTGAGGGTGAGGATCGCGCCCAGTACCTGATGTCACGTCTGGCAGATCGTCTGCGTCGTGATGGCCATCAGGTGCCCTTCTCGGTGACCACGCCCCATCGCAACAGTATCCCCGTGCACCGCGAAGCGCGCATGCCGGGCGATCTGTTCATGGAGCGTCGTATCCGTTCGCTTATCCGTTACAACGCCATCGCTCAGGTGATCCGCAACAACCGTGCCCACAAGGGCCTGGGCGGTCACATCTCGAGCTTCATGTCCAGTGCGACGCTTTACGACGTAGGTTTCAACCACTTCTTCCGTGCACCGGAAGGAGATTTCGAGGGCGATCTGCTCTACATCCAGGGCCACGTGGCGCCGGGCATCTACGCCCGTTCCTTCCTGGAAGGTCGTCTCAGCCAGGAGCAGATGGACAGCTTCCGTCAGGAAGTCGACGGCAATGGCCTGTCTTCCTACCCGCACCCGTGGCTGATGCCGGATTACTGGCAGTTCCCGACCGTCTCCATGGGTCTGGGCCCGATCCAGGCGATCTACCAGGCGCACGTCATGAAGTACCTCAACTCGCGTGAGTTGAAGTCCATGTACGACCGCAAGGTGTGGTGCTTCATGGGTGACGGCGAGTGTGACGAGCCGGAATCCCTGGGTGCCATCTCGCTGGCGGGTCGCGAGAACCTCGACAACCTGATCTTCGTCATCAACTGCAACCTGCAGCGTCTTGACGGTCCGGTGCGCGGCAACGGCCGCATCATGGACGAGCTGGAAGGCGTCTTCCGTGGTGCCGACTGGAACGTGCTCAAGGTCACCTGGGGTCGCTTCTGGGATCCGCTCTTCGAGCAGGACAAGAAAGGCATCCTGCAGAAGCGCATGGACGAGGCGGTCGACGGCGACTACCAGAACTACAAGGCCAATGGCGGCGCTTACACCCGTGAGCACTTCTTCGGCAAGTATCCGGAGACGGCCGAACTGGTCAAGGACATGTCAGATGACGACATCTGGCGTCTGAACCGCGGTGGCCACGATCCGTACAAGGTCTATGCGGCGTACCACGAGGCGGTCAACAACGCCAATGGTCGTCCGACCGTCATCCTGGCGCACACCGTCAAGGGTTACGGCATGGGCATGGGCGATGGCGAAGCCGCCAACGAAGCCCACCAGGTCAAGACCATGGAGCACGAAGCGCTGAAGAAATTCCGCGACCGCTTCGGCATCCCGCTGACCGACGAGCAGCTCGAGGAAGTGCCGTACTACAAGCCGGCGGATGACAGCCCGGAAATGAAGTACATGCACCTCATGCGCGAACGTCTGAACGGCTACCTGCCGCAGCGTCGCACCGAGTATGAAACGCTGGAAATCCCGCCGCTGGACGACAAGATCTTCGCGTCCCAGCTCAAGGGCTCCAACGGCCGCGAAGTGTCCACCACCATGGCCTTCGTGCGCGTGCTCAACGGTCTGGTCAAGCACAAGACCCTCGGCGAGCGTGTCGTGCCGATCATTCCTGACGAAGCGCGTACCTTCGGCATGGAAGGCATGTTCCGTCAGCTGGGTATCTATACCGCGGCAGGCCAGAAGTACGAGCCGGTCGACAAGGGCCAGATCATGTATTACCGCGAGGACCAGAAGGGTCAGGTCCTCGAGGAAGGCATCTCCGAGGCAGGCGCCATGTCTGCGTGGGTGGCGGCGGCAACGTCCTATGCCAACCACAACCTGCCGCTGATGCCGTTCTACGTCTACTACTCGATGTTCGGTTTCCAGCGCATCGGTGATCTGGCGTGGGCCGCAGGTGACCTGCAGGCACGTGGCTTCCTGGTCGGCGGTACTGCCGGTCGTACCACCCTGAACGGTGAAGGTCTGCAGCACCAGGATGGCCACAGCCATATCCTGGCCTCGACCATCCCGAATTGCCGCACCTACGACCCGACCTACGCTCACGAAGTGGCGGTGATCGTGCAGGACGGCATGAAGCGCATGTTCGAGCAGCACGAGCCGGTCTTCTACTACCTGGCGGTGATGAACGAGAACTACGAGCAGCCGGAACTCGAGACGGTGCCCGCAGAGGACATCATCAAGGGGATGTACCTGCTCAAGGAAGGTGGCAAGGACGGCAAGGCACGCGTTCAGCTGCTGGGTTCCGGCACCATCCTGCGTGAAGTCGAGGCAGCCGCCGAGATGCTCAAGCAAGACTACGGTGTCGATGCCGACATCTGGAGCGTCACCAGCTTCAACGAGCTGCGTCGTGAAGCGCTGGAACTGGATCGCCAGGCCTTCCTCAAGCCGGAAGAGACTCCGGCCAAGCCGCACGTCACCCAGTGTCTGGAAGGTCGTGACGGCCCGGTCGTGGCTGCCACCGACTACATGAAGCTGTTCGCTGACCAGGTTCGCGCCTGGGTCCCGACTGACTATCACGTGCTCGGTACCGACGGTTTCGGTCGTTCCGATACCCGCGAGAAGCTGCGTCACTTCTTCGAAGTCGACCGCAACTTCGTCACCGTCCAGGCCCTGAAGGCGCTGGCGGATCGTGGTGAGATCGACCGCAAGGTGGTCGCGGAAGCGATCAAGACCTACGGCATCGACCCCAACAAGCCGAATCCGCTGAACGTCTGAGCGGAGATCGCGGAACAGGCGAGCGGCACTCCCTCCTCGACATCATGATGATGCGCAGGTGATTCGGGTGTCGCTCCCCGTGCACGTTTTGGAAGGAGCACGATCTTGAGCAGCGAAATCATCAAGGTTCCCGACATTGGCGGTAGTTCCGATGTCGAGATCATCGAGATAGCGGTGGCGGTGGGAGATGTCATCTCCGCCGAAGACACCATGATCACTCTTGAGTCCGACAAGGCCAGCATGGATGTGCCGGCACCGAAGGGCGGCAAGGTGGTGAAGATTCTCGTCAAGGAAGGCGACACCGTCTCCGAAGGCGACGATATCCTGGAGCTGGAAGCCGAAGGCGGTGGTGACACCTCCTCTGACGCTTCTGACGAGCAGCAAGCGCCGAAGGAAGAGGCGCCCAAGCAGGAAGCCTCTGAGCAAGCGCCGAAGGAAGACGCTTCTGCACCGAAGGCCGCTTCCGGTGGCACCCGGACCGTCGACATCGTCGTGCCGGACCTGGGCGACTCCGAAGCCGTGCCGATCATCGAGATGGCCGTCTCCGAAGGCGACGAAGTCGACGCCGAAGATGCGCTGATCACGCTGGAATCCGACAAGGCCAGCATGGACGTCCCGAGCCCGCACAAGGGCAAGATCGTCAAGCTGACCGTCAAGGAGGGCGACAGTGTCTCCTCCGGTGATGTCATCGGTCAGATGGAAATCGCCGGTGAAGGCGGTGACAGCGCGTCTGATTCTGCGCCGGCCGAGCAGGCCTCTTCTTCCGAGTCCGCCTCTGAGGATGCGTCTTCCGAGGCACCGGCTGCTGAAGAAGCGCCGGCCTCCGGTGAGCCGGAGCGCAAGGAAGTGCGTGTCCCGGATCTGTCCGGCAGCGACAGCGTGCCAATCATCGAGATGGCCGTGGCCGTCGGTGACGAGGTCAACGAGGAAGACGCGCTGATCACGCTCGAGTCCGACAAGGCGACCATGGACATCCCGAGCCCCTACAAGGGCAAGGTGGTGGAGCTTTCCGTCAAGGAAGGTGACACCGTCTCCGAGGGTGACCTGATCGGTTACATCGAGGTCGCGGGTGCCGCGCCTGCGCCGAAGGCTGCCAAGTCCGAAGCGCCGGGTGCGCCCAAGGCGGAAAAGAGCGAGCAGAAGCCGGCTCCGACACCGGCTGGTGCGCCGAGTCCGGAAGCCCAGATGGCCGCTCACAAGCCGAGCAAGGGTGCCAAGGTCCACGCAGGGCCGGCGGTTCGCCTGCTGGCACGTGAGTTCGGTGTCGACCTGGCGGATGTCTCCGGCAGCGGTCCGAAGGGCCGTGTGGTGAAGGAAGATGTCCAGGCCTACGTCAAGCAGATGGTGCAGAAGGCCAAGTCCGCACCGGCAGCCCCTGCCGCGCAGGCCTCCGGCGGTGCCGGTATCCCGCAGGTGCCGGATCAGGACTTCAGCCAGTTCGGTGAGATCGAAGAGAAGAAGATGGGCCGCCTGATGAAGGCCGGTGCCACCAATCTGCATCGCAGCTGGCTCAACGTCCCGCACGTGACCCAGTTCGATGAAGCCGATATCACCGAGCTCGAGGCCTTCCGCAAGTCCATGAAGGCCGAGGCGGAAGCGGCAGGTGCCAAGCTCACGCCGCTGCCGTTCATGATCAAGGCGGCGGCTCACGCGCTGGCCAAGTATCCGCAGTTCAACGTCAGCCTCAAGGCCGACGGCGAGACCCTGGTGCACAAGAAGTACGTGCACATCGGTATCGCGGTGGACACGCCGGACGGCCTGATGGTGCCGGTGATCCGCAATGCGGATCAGAAGAGCCTGCTGGAGCTGGCCAAGGAGTCCGTGGAACTGGCCAAGAAGGCGCAGACCAAGAAGCTCAAGCGCGAAGAGATGACCGGTGGTTGCTTCACCATCTCGAGCCTTGGCTCCATTGGCGGTACTGCCTTCACCCCGATCGTCAACACGCCGGAAGTCGCCATCCTGGGCGTCTCCAAGGCGCAGATGAAGCCGGTGTGGGACGGCGCAGCCTTCCAGCCGCGTCTGATGATGCCGCTGTCACTGTCCTACGATCACCGTGCGGTGAACGGGGCGGATGCAGCACGCTTCACGGCGTATCTGGCTCAGGTGCTGACTGACGTGCGTCGCATGCTGCTCTGATGATGCCTGTGGCATGAAGCGCGGGTGCCGTGACCTTCCTGGAAGGTTTCGGCATCCGTCGCTGACAGGCCTGGCTGACAGGTCTGGCTGAAATAACGGCCTCCTTCGGGAGGCCGTTTTTTGTGCATGTCCGTTGGCGTGGCAGGGCGGCGATCGCTGTTGCTGCCCTGCACAACATGCGATGCTTCACGCCAACCTGCCGCGATCTGCCGCATCGTGCTGGCACGACCCGGGAAGGCCGGTTCTCGCAACACACAAGGAGCAAGACAATGGAATGGTTGATGGACCCTTCGGCATGGGTGGCTCTGGCGACCCTGACCGCGCTTGAGATCGTGCTGGGCATCGACAACATCATCTTCCTGTCGATTCTGGTCGCGCGGTTGCCCGAGTCCCAGCGTCAGCGCGGGCGCATGATCGGCCTGGGCCTGGCGATGGGCATGCGCATCGTGCTGTTGATGTCGCTGTCGTGGCTGATGTCGCTGACCGCGCCCCTGTTCAGCGTGGCCGACTTCAGCTTCTCGGGACGTGATCTGATTCTGATCTTCGGGGGCCTGTTCCTGCTCGGCAAGAGCACCCACGAGATCCACGCCAACCTGGAAGGCGAAGACCCCGCCGAAGAGGGCGCGAAGAAGGGCAGCGCCAGCTTCATGGCGATCATGGTCCAGATCGCCTTGATCGATATCGTCTTCTCGCTGGATTCGGTGATCACGGCGGTGGGCATGGTCGATCACCTGATGGTGATGGTCATCGCCATCGTCATCTCGGTGGGCATCATGATGGTGGCTGCCAAGCCCATCGGCGATTTCGTTGATCGTCACCCGACCATCAAGATGCTGGCGCTGTCCTTCCTGATCATGGTCGGCATGATGCTGATGGTCGAAGGCTTCGGTGTTCACGTGCCCAAGGGCTACATCTACGTGGCGATGGCCTTCTCGCTGGCGGTGGAAATGCTCAACATCCGTCTGCGCAGCAAGCGCGCCAAGGCCGTGCGTCTGCGTCGCAGCAGCCAGGCGGAAGACGTGACCGAGTGAGACATTGGCACACCAACGACTGACATGACTCAGCCTGATCACGCCATGGCAACCGAGCAAGGTGGCCCGGCGTGAGTGGAAAGACGCCCTCTGCGACCGCGTGCCGCAGGGGGCGTTTTCGTGTCATGACAGCCGTGTATGGCAGGTCGGCAACCGGCGAGGAGGGCGACAGGCCCTCCTGCGCGCCAAGACAGTGCCAAAGGGCGGCATACGCGCCTTTGGTGTGCTTGTGCCGGCGTCGTGTGAACGGTATCGTCAGCTCTACATTGCATGGCGATGACATAATGAGATCATCCGTGCGCGCCGTCGTTTCGCGCAGCATATATTGATCCGCTGCCCATATTCATCCTGGTCATCGATACGCTCGATGCGTTCGGCCCTCATGAGGTAGTCGAGCGTCTCGACGCCGCGAGTTTCGCCGCTTCACCTCGATCATGTCGACGACCAGAGCGCCTTGGATGGCTATCTGCCGCCGAGGGCAAGGTGCACCAGCGCCAGATGACCCTTTACACCCGTTTGATGCTTTTCATTTGCACACTCAAGGAGCAGTACCGATGCGTTTGATCCTGTTGGGCGCCCCCGGCGCCGGCAAGGGCACCCAGGCCCAGTTCATCTGCGAGCGTTTCAACATCCCGCAGATCTCTACCGGAGATATGCTGCGCGCAGCGGTCAAGGCCGGCAGCGAGCTGGGACTCAAGGTCAAGGAGATCATGAATACCGGCGGACTGGTGTCCGACGAGATCATCATCGCCCTGGTCAAGGAGCGCATCAGCCAGCCCGATTGCGAGAATGGCTTCCTGTTCGACGGCTTCCCGCGCACCATTCCGCAGGCTGACGCCATGAAGGAAGCGGGCGTGAAGCTGGACCACGTGGTCGAGATCGCCGTCGCTGACGAAGAGATCGTCAAGCGTCTGTCCGGTCGTCGTGTGCACCCGGACTCCGGTCGTGTCTACCACATCGAGTACAACCCGCCGCGCGAAGAAGGTAAGGACGACGTCACCGGCGAAGCCCTGATCCAGCGTGAAGACGACCGCGAAGCCACCGTGCGCAATCGTCTGTCCGTCTATCACGAGCAGACGGAACCGCTGGTCGAGTACTACTCCAGCTGGTCTGCCACTGGCGATGCCCAGGCACCGGCCTACCACCGCATCGAAGGCGTCGGCTCCGTCGACGACATTCGTGCCCAGCTGGTCAGCGCGCTGGAGCACTGATTGCCCGGCACGCCTCAGGTGGCTCAGCTGGAACAGCTCGGATCGCGCTGGTGAAGCCGGCCGCCTGACGAGAAACGCCCGTAGACATTGTCTGCGGGCGTTTTTTGTTCTTCGCATACTGGCGCGAATCAGGAATGAGGCGTTGCGGCAGGCCGCTCGACGGCGTTGGAGCGGGGGTTGCAGCAGGAGTGACGCCCGCGGCCGACACCAGCCGTGGACAGCCTGCGTCTTTTGCTGCCCGCGGGGGACGGGTAGAATCGCGTCACATTTTTCTGACGACGAACCGCCCATGACCACGCTTCTGGCCATCGATGCATCCTCTTCCGCCTGTTCCGTTGCCCTGTGGCAAGACGGCGTTGTTACTGCCGAGCGCTGTGAGGCTCCCCGTCAGCACACCAAGCGCATGATGCCGATGATCGAGACGCTGCTGAGTGCCGCCGATCTGACCCTCAATGACCTCGATGCCCTGGCCTATGGCCACGGACCGGGTTCGTTCACCGGATTGCGCATCGCCGCCGGCACCATCCAGGGGCTCGCCTTCGGTCTCGATGTGCCGGTGATCGGCGTCTCGACGCTGGCGGCCCTGTCACTGCAGGCCCACCGCCTGCATCACGCGCGTTTCGTGCTGCCGATGCTGGATGCACGCATGGGCGAGCTCTACACCGGCGCCTATCGCGTCGTGACGCGCGCTGACGGCGAGATCGCGGTCGAGCAGGTGCTACCCGAGCAGGTCTGCGCGCCGGGCCTGCTGGAGCTGCCTGCGGCGCTGCGTGAGCATGACTGGCTTGCAGTCGGTTCGGGGCTGGTGATGCACGACGAGCTGCCCCAGAGCGTGCGTGCCAGCCTGGCATTGCAACTGCCCGAGCCGCAACCGGATGCCGAGGCCATGGTGATGCTGGCCGCCCAGGCGTATGCGCGCGGTGAAGCGGTGTCGGCGGTCGAGGCCCAGCCGGTCTATCTGCGCAACGAGGTGGCATGGCGCTGATGGCGCCAGGGATCGCCATCTCGTTGCGTCATCGTTGGGTTCAGCCAAGGCTGACATAAGGTTCGCGCATCATCATGTTGCGCCCGACACTCGCGGCGCGGCTTGACGCAAAGCGTTGTTATGTCACTACGGCACGTGCAGTGCCACAGACGATGTCTGTCGTCCGTGTGGGCCACTGAGGCCCGTCTCTCTTAAAAGGATGTTTCATGGAACTCATGCATGTGGTGGCGTTGGCCGTCATTCAAGGTCTGACGGAATTTCTGCCGATTTCCTCCTCCGCCCACCTGATTCTGCCCTCCCAGGTGTTCGGCTGGCCGGACCAGGGGCTGGCGTTTGATGTCGCGGTACACGTCGGTACCTTGTTGGCCGTGGTGATGGCCTTTCGCAAGGATGTCGCCAATATTCTCGCTGGCTGGTTTGGCCAGTTCAGTGGCAGCGGCACGCTGGCGGCGCGCCAGACCGAAGACAGCCGTCTGGGCTGGGCAGTGCTGCTGGCGACGCTGCCGGCCGTGGTCTTCGGCGGCCTGCTGGGCGATGTGGTGGAAACGGCCGGGCGCTCGATCGCGGTGATCGGTACCACCACCATCGTCTTCGGTCTGCTGCTGTGGTGGGCGGACGTCAAGGGCGCACGCACGCGTGACCTGGCGACGCTGACGCTCAAGGGGGCGCTGATCATCGGCCTGTTCCAGGCACTGGCCCTGATTCCCGGTACCTCGCGTTCGGGCATCACCATCACCGCCGCGCTGCTGCTGGGCTTCGAGCGTCAGAGCGCCGCGCGCTTCTCCTTCCTGCTGTCGATTCCGCTGATCGTCGCGGCCGGCCTGCTCAAGGGTCTGGAGCTGATCGAGACCGGCAGTGAGGCGCAGCTGTTCGATGTCGCTCTCGGCGCGGTGCTGTCCTTCGTCTCCGCGCTGGTGTGCATCAAGCTGTTCCTCAAGGCCATCGACAGCATCGGCATGCTGCCCTTCGTCATCTACCGTCTGCTGCTGGGCATGATGCTGTTCGGCATGCTGGCGTTCCTGTAAGCCCTGCCATTGCTGTAAGCCATGCGCGCGATGACGTAAGCTTGTCCTCTGACGGCGTCGCTCCTGCGGCGCCGTCGGCGTTTGTCAGCCTGATCGCATGCCATGCGAGTTTCCCTTTTCCTGCGTTCACCGTTTCTCATAGAGCCCATCCATGCTGCCACCCGAAGACTCTCTCGCTGCCCATGATGCAGCCGACGATGCCGCTCCCGTGATCGCCATTGCCCGTTCACGGCTGCAGACACGCCCGGAACTCGCCATGCTGGCGGCACATTTCGGCATCGCGCTGCGGGAAGATGACGAGATGCCGGCGCTCAAGCTTGAGGTGGCGCTGGACGAGCAGGGCGCGCCGCGGCTGGTGATCGCCGGAGATGAGCGCGAATACGGCAAGCCGCTGTGCGTCGATTTCGTCGCCGGTCGTGCCGATCATCGCCGTCGTTTCGGCGGGGGGCGCAATCAGCTGATCGCACGGGCCTGTGGTCTGAATCGAGGCGCACTGCCGAGCATCGTCGATGCCACCGCAGGGCTCGGGCGTGATGCCTTCGTGCTGGCGAGTCTCGGGGCACCGGTATTGATGATCGAGCGCGTGGCGGCCACGGCGGCGATTCTGGTCGATGGGCTGACCCGGGCACAGGGCTGTGCGGATGACGAGATTCGCGACATCGCGCTGCGCATGCAGGCGCTGCACGGTGATGCCACGCGGGAGCTCGGGGAGCTGGTGACGCAGTGGGATCAGCCGCCTCAGGTGGTGCATCTCGACCCGATGTACCCGCACCGTGACAAGTCGGCCCTGGTCAAGAAGGAGATGCGCGTCTTCCGCGCCCTGGCCGGTGATGATGCGGATGCCCCGGCGCTGCTCGAGGCGGCGCTGGAGGTCGCGACGCATCGAGTGGTGGTCAAGCGGCCACGCAAGGCCGAACCGATCGGCGGGCTCGCGCCGAGTCATGTGGTGGAGGAGAAGACCAGCCGCTACGACGTCTATGTGAAGCAGGCGCTGCGCTGACGCCTGACGATAGCATCAGCGATGTAACAGTCTCCGCCAAACGCAAAAGCCCCCGCTCGCGATCTGATCGCGGCGGGGGCTTTTGCGCCAGGGGCCTCGGCCCATCATCTCATTCGCGCTGAGAAGAGGCGTTGGACGACTTGTGGCCTGCTGGCACGGCTCCGTCAGCGGCCTCATGGTCGTCGAGGGCTGGAGTCTGCTCCTCGGCCATGCCTTCAGACGGGGCGTCGCTCTCTTGCTCGCTCTCGGCCTCGTTCTCGCTGTCGCGCAGGCGTACATGCTGCAGGCGGTGGCGCAGGGCGGGGTCGAACAGATCGCGGCCATGTACCTGCAGGTCTTCCAGCGCTTCGCCGAAGCATAGCTGGCCGCTCTCCAGCCAGATGAAATCCAGTTCCAGCAGGGTATCAAGCAGGCCGCTGAACAGACGCTTGTCGAAGAACTCCGGTGCATTGAGGCCCGACAGCAGGGTCAGGCGTTCGGCCAGGGCGCCGGAATGACTCTCGAGGGACTCGCGGTCCAGCGTGCCGCTGCCGTGCTGCAACAGGGCGGCGATCAACAGATAGCCGCGTTCCAGCGTCGGTTGTACCGGCTGAGCCAGCAGATGTAGCTGCTCGGAAGGCTTTTGGCTGGCCACCGGACGTGACCAGCGCTCCGGAGTGTCGCCAGTCGCCGCTTGATGCTCCAGCAGGCCTTCCTCGCTCATCAGCGCCAGCGTGGCGGCGATATCCGCTTTCAGCTCAGGGGCCTCGGGGACGAACAGCTCGCGCATCAGCAACGGCCAGGCGGGACTGATCTGATCTTCCAGTGCCTCGAGGGTGTACTGGGCCGTATTGCGGAAGGCGAAGGCGATCAGCGCGGGCAGCGCCAGCAGGTGCAGCACGTTGTTGCGATACCAGGTCAGCAGACTGGCCTGCTCCGGAGTGGCGATCACCAGCTCGCCAAGACTCTGTGGACGCAGGGTGACCAGCCCAAGATGCGCGCAGTGAGCGACCCACTCATCCGGCGTGCCCTCGGGCAGGCTGTGGTCATGACGGCCCGGCAGCTTGTCGGCGATACGCACCAGCATCGCCAGCTGGCGTTGCAGCAGGCTGGCCTCGATGGCGTGGTGGGCGGTGGACAGCAGCACCAGCGCCGTCAGCGAGACCGGATTGAGCGCGGCGGCGGCATTGATGCGCGTGGCGATTTCATGCCCGAGTTGCGGCACCGCCCGGGTCAGCCATTGTGGGCGGCGCTGATGGCGGCTGGCCTTCCAGTCCGGCGCGGTCTCATCCAGCCATTCGCCCAGCTTGAGCGGCTCGCCGATGTTCAGGTAAACCTTGCCGAAGGGCTGCTTGAGCTGGCCGAGCACGCGGATGAGGTCCAGCGGTGACTCCTTCTTCTTGCTGGCTCCCGACAGTTCGCGCTGATAGCTCAGGCTCTCGAAGACCTTCTCGTAGCCGATGTAGACCGGCACGAAGGCCACTTCGCGGCGCGTATCACGCAGGAAGGAGCGCAGGGTCATCGCCAGCATGCCCGGGCGCGGGGGCAGCATGCGGCCGGTGCGTGAACGGCCCCCCTCGATGAAGTACTCCAGCGGGTGGCCGCGGGTGATCAGCTGGTGCACGTACTCGTCGAAGACGGTGGCGTACAGGCGATTGCCGCGGAAGCTTCTGCGCAGGAAGAAGGCGCCGCCACGGCGCAGGATCGGGCCGATGATCGGCATGTCGAGGTTCTTGCCTGCAGCGACGTGGGGCGTCATCAGGCCCTCGTGGAACAGCACGTAGGACAGCAACAGGTAGTCGATATGACTGCGATGACAGGGCACGTAGATCAGCTCGCAGTCGCCGGCGATCGCCTTGACCCTGGACATGCCGCTTGTCTCGACGCCGTCATACAGCTTGTGCCACAGCCGCTTCAAGGCATGCGCCAGAAAGCGCTGTACCGGATATCCCATGTTGGAGGCGATCTCGCGGCCATATTGCAGGGCACGCTTCTCAAGGCGTGCCGGTGGCTGATCCTGCTCGCGGGCCAGCTCGCTGATCACGTCCTGCACTGCGGGCGCCTTCTGCAGGTTGCGGATCATGGTGTGGCGATGGGAGAGGTCCGGCCCCAGCAGTCGGGTACGCACGCGGCGGAAGTGCACGCGCAACAGGCGCGAGATGCGACGGTGCGCCAGTGCCGAGTCCTGCGGCCCCTCCCTGAGCGCCTCATTGAGTCTGAGCGGCTGGCCGAAATGCACATCCACCGAGCGACCATGCGCCAGGATCGCGATGGCGCGGCGCAGCACGCCCGTCACGCGCCAGCTGTCGGCGGAAATGAGCTTCCAGAAGCCGAACTCCTTGCCCGGTGCACGTCCCCAGAACACGCTGACCGGTACCAGCTGGACCTCGACGTCGGCCGGGGCGTCCTCGAGTGCGGCGATCAACTTCTCGAGCCGACGGGACAGCAGGCGCCTGTCGCTGCGCGAGCGGCGCAGCAGACGAAGACGGGAGTGTCTCAGGCGCAGGTCTCCTATGCTCAGGGACAGGGTCGGTGAGGGCAGGCCACGTGCCTCGCACAGCTGCTCGACCACCAGCTCGTCGGACAGCGCCTGGTACGGGAAGACGTAGACCACTGGCAGCGCCGGGTCGAGGTTCAAGGCGCTGTGGTCCAACGCATTGATGTCGGGCTCCACCGCGCGCAGTTCCACCCACTTGTCCAGCAGACGGCGACTGATATTGCGCAACGGGCGCAGGACTAAGGTGACTGGCGACATGGTGAGGCTCTCGCAGGTGTGGACAAGGACGGACTACCGGAAACGACAATCTGTCGGCGTTCACGAATAAAGCATCGGGTCGATGAATCAGGGTTGATGGCAACGTTTTCATGGTCTGGCTGGTAGCGCTCAGCGCGAGCATGATATTGAACATTATACGCATTCTGCCTGCAGACGCCGTGGCAGGGTACTTGGTGACTGAGTGCGTAGTGACGAAGCGCACAGTGGCAGCATCTGGTGGTGCACCGTCATGGGCATCGCCATCGGTATCGTGCCGTGCAGGGAAATGACGGGAGGCAAGGCATGCTGGGAATGTGGCGATCAGGCAATCGATTCACCTTGCTGCCGGAAGGTGCGCGGTTTCTGCCCAGCATGCTGGAGGCGGTGGAAACCGCACGCCATTCCATCCTGTTGGAGCTGTATCTGGCCGAGAGCGGCCACCTCAGTCGCGTACTGATCGATGCGCTGTGTGGCGCGCGCCGCCGCGGCGTGACGGTGCTGGTGCTGCTGGATGGCTTTGGCTCGCTGGGCCTCGAGGAGGCTGACCGCCAGCGCATGATCGAGGCCGATATCCAGCTGCGGGTCTACAACCCGCTTGCCTGGTGGCGGCTGGGGCGCAACCTGACGCGTGACCATCGCAAGCTGCTGGTGGTCGACGGGGAGGTGGGCTTCACTGGCGGCTTCGGGGCGGTGGATGTCTTCGCCGAGGCCTGGTCGGAAGTCGCGATACGCATCGAGGGGCCGTGCATCAGTGACTGGGTGCGCCTGTTCGCACGCGTGTGGGACTCCGCGGCCAGTCGTGGCCATGGCAGCCGGCTGGCGGTGCGCAGCATCAATGTGCGGGCGTGCCGGGTCGAGGGCTATCTGGGTATGCGTGGGCGGGTAGTCTGGGGGCATGGTTTCCGCTATCAGGCCATCCGTCATTCTCTGCAGCATCAGGCCAGCAGCTCACGCAAGCGGCTGTGGGTCTGCACGCCATACTTCGTGCCGACCTTCAGCATGCGGCGGCGTCTCAAGCGCGCGGCGCGCCGGGGTGTCGATGTCCGTTTGCTGATCGCCGGTCAGCATCATGATCACCCGGGCGTGCGCTCGGCGGGGCAGCGCTTCTATGCCGGGCTGCTCAAGGCGGGCGTGCGTATCCATGAATTCCAGCCCCGCTTTCTGCACGCCAAGTTCTCGCTGGCGGATGACTGGGTGACGCTGGGATCGTGCAACTTCGATCATTGGAGCCTGCAGTGGAATCTGGAGGCCAATCAGGAGGTGCAGGACCATCGCTTCGCCGCCGACGTCGCCACGCTGTTCGAGCATCATTTCGCCCACAGCGTCGAGATCACCCAGGCCGCCTGGCAGCGTCGGCCGCTGATGCAGCGCTGTCGCGAGTGGGGTTATGGCACCCTGGATAGCCTGGTGACGCGGCTACGCTGAGAGGCGCACGCGGCTTGGGAAACGACAACGCCGGATGACCCATGAGGTCGCCCGGCGTTGTCGTTTTCAAGGCTGCATGGCGTACAGAGCGCCATGGCGAGCTCAGCGCTTCTTGCCGCCGCCCTTGCCGCCGCTCTTGTTGCCACCCTTGCCACTGCCCTTGTTGCCGGCGTGCTTGCTGCGCGGAATGCCGGCCGCACCCGGTGCGGCGGACCCCTTGCGACGCGGCGACGGCTTGGGGCTTTCCGGCGGGACACGATAGAGCAGGTAGAGATCCAGCAGCAGCTCCGGCAGCTGGTTGACGAAGCGCTGGGCACCGATCGGATCGGCGATCAATTCACCGATCTCCGGGTCTTCATCGTCGAAGACGCCCGAGATGGCCATGAACGGCAGCAGCAGTTCGGCGGCAGTCTCTTCCTGGGCACCGAACCAGGCCTCCTCGTCCATGAACACGCCTTCCATGAAGCCGGCACACCAGTCGCCGATCGGCGTCTCGACCGGGTCGGCACCGCCCAGCTCCAGCTCGAACAGCAGTTCCGGCAGCACGCCGTGCTCGAGGGCATCGATGGCGTTGGCGCGCATCTGCTCGAACAGGGAGACGACTTCCGCTTCCTGCTGCGGGCTTTCGTAGCTTGGCTGCCCCTGGAAGAGTTCCGGCAGCCACAGGCTGGAGGGCACTTCGCGCGGCGCGATGGCCAGTGCCAGCATGAAGCCATGCGCACTGATGATATCGAGAGCTTCCGGGCCGACGATGTCGGACTCGAGGAATTCGTCGAGGATGTCGAGGGATTCATCATCCAGCAGCGGCTGGGTCTGGACAGGCTCGGCCATGGGGGAGTCTCGCGTGCGATAGGGGAGAAGTCGAACAGTGCCGCCTGGCTACCTGGGTGAACCAAGAGGAACCGGGCAGGCGTGAATGGCGCTAGTGTATCATTTCACGCCCCGAGGAGTGGTACGCTCGCTCGTCATCAGCTCATCCGTTCCTTCGCTCTGCTGTCTGGTCTTCGTGTCATGTCATCATCCACTCATCGTGTCGTCAGTCGTCACCGCTTTGCGCCCGATCATGCTCTGGCCTGCCTGGGGGAGGCCCCCGCCACGCCGCTGCCGCTGGCCGATGCCGCCGCGCTCGAGGCGCTGACGGCGCCTGCCCTGCACGCGACGCTGGAGGCGCAGGTGCTGGCATGTCTGGCACGCGCGCGCGCCCTGTTCCCAGAGCTGCGCATGCCGTCAGTCTCCTGCCGCCTCAAGGGGCGCACGGCGGGCACGGCGGATTCGGCGCGCCAGCGGCTGCGCTTCAATTGGCAACTGCTCAGCGAGAACCGCCATCACTTCCTCAGCCAGACCGTCCCCCACGAGGTCGCGCACTGGGTGGTGATGGAGGTGGTTGAGCGCGCCGGCAAGACGCGTGTCAAACCCCATGGCCCCGAGTGGCAGCAGGTGATGACCAACCTCTACGGCATCCCGCCGGAGGTGACGCATCGCATGGATGTCTCGACTGCCAGTCCGACGCCCTGGGCCTATGGCTGTGGCTGCGATACCGCGCACTATTTCAGCTCGCGACGCCATGCCAATGCCCAGCGCGGCCACCGCTATCGCTGTCGGCGCTGTGGCCAGGAATTGAACGGGCCCTTGAATGACCCGGCGTGCAATGCGTCGACTACGCGTTGAGGCGCATTTCGCTCGCTGGCGCGTCATTGCAAAGTGCGAGTCGCGCCAGAGGGTGTCTTTCAGGCGGTTTCTGTCCTCCGAACGTCGCTGTGACCTTGGTGTAATTTGTTGATAAACAGTTGAAATAATTAGTAAAAATTTATCTACCAAGGTCTAGTGTGTGGCCCCCCCATGCTTGGGTTTAAGCTGAAATGGACTTGCCTCGGCTCGCCTGCGCTTCACGCATGCCGCGTGGGACAGCGAGTCGCCAGCCAATCCGTCAGAGGTCACGCCACATGAGCGAACATGCCAAGGTCCATCCGGTCACTCCCGATGCCGCCGCCCACGCCTGGGCAGACCGCGAGCGCTATCAGGCCATGTATCAGCAGTCCGTCGAGGCACCGGAGACATTCTGGGCCGAGCAGGCCCAGTCACTGGACTGGTTCGATGCGCCCTCGGTGATCCGCAATACCAACTTCGGTCCCGGTGACGTCGATGTGCGCTGGTTCGAGGATGGCAAGCTCAACGTGGCGCACAACTGCCTCGATCGCCACCTCGCCGAGCGTGGCGATCAGGTTGCCATCATCTGGGAAGGGGATGACCCGAACGAGTCCCAGTCGATCACCTATCGCGAGCTGCACGCGCGTGTCAGCCAGTTTGCCAATGGCCTCAAGGAGTTGGGCGTCAAGCGGGGCGATGTGGTCACGCTATACATGCCGATGATTCCCGAAGCCGCGATGGCGATGCTGGCCTGTACACGTATTGGTGCCGTGCACTCGGTGGTATTCGGTGGCTTCTCGCCGGACGCGCTGGCGGGGCGTATCGTCGATTCCAGCTCGCGCATCGTGATCACCGCCGATGAGTCACTGCGGGGTGGCAAGCGCGTGCCGCTCAAGGAAAACGTCGACGAGGCGCTGGAGCGTGATGGCACCGACTGTGTCGACCACGTGCTGGTGGTGCGGCGTACCGGCGGTGAGGTGGACTGGGGCAGACGCGATGCCTGGTTCCATGAGCTGGTGGACCGTCAGTCCAGTGACTGTCCGGCCGAGGCGATGGGCGCCGAAGACCCGCTGTTCATCCTCTACACTTCCGGTTCCACCGGCACACCCAAGGGCCTGAAGCACACCACGGGCGGTTATCTACTCTATGCCGCGATGACCCATCGCTACGTGTTCGATTACCACGACGGTGATATCTACTGGTGCACGGCGGATGTCGGCTGGGTGACAGGCCACAGCTACATCGTCTACGGACCGCTGGCCAATGGCGCGACCACGCTGATGTTCGAGGGTGTGCCCAGCTATCCGACCCACGGGCGCATCGGCGAGATCGTCGACAAGCACCAGGTCAACATTCTCTATACCGCCCCGACTGCCGTGCGTGCGCTGATGGCACACGGTGACAGCGTGATGGACTCAAGCTCGCGCACGAGCCTGCGGCTGCTCGGCTCGGTGGGCGAGCCGATCAACCCCGAGGCCTGGGAGTGGTTCCACCGCGTGATCGGCAATGGCAATTGCCCGCTGGTGGACACCTGGTGGCAGACCGAGACCGGTGGCATCATGATCGCGCCGCTGCCGGGCGCGACCGACCTCAAGCCGGGCTCCGCCACGCTGCCGTTCTTCGGTGTGCAGCCGGCGCTGGTCGACAACGAGGGCAACATCCTCGAGGGCGCGACCGAAGGCAATCTGGTGATTCTCGACAGCTGGCCGGGGCAGGCACGTTCGATCTGGGGCAATCACGAACGCTACGTGCAGACCTACTTCTCCACCTATGCGGGCATGTACTTTACCGGTGATGGCTGTCGTCGTGACGAGGATGGCTACTACTGGATCACCGGGCGCGTCGATGATGTGCTCAACGTCTCTGGCCACCGCATGGGCACCGCCGAGATCGAGTCCTCGCTGGTCGCGCATGAGGCGGTCGCCGAGGCCGCCGTGGTCGGCTATCCCCATGACATCAAGGGCCAGGGTATCTACATCTACGTGACGCTCAACGACGGCATCGAAGCCAGTGATGAACTCAAGAGGACGCTGACCCAGTGGGTACGCAAGGACATCGGCCCGATCGCCTCGCCGGACGTCATCCAGTGGGCGCCGGGGCTGCCCAAGACGCGTTCCGGCAAGATCATGCGCCGTATCCTCAGGAAGATCGCCGCCAACGAGACCGACGGCCTCGGCGATACCTCGACACTGGCAGACCCGTCAGTGGTGGATGACCTGATCGAGCAGCGCGCCAACCGCTGAACGCGGCGAGTGACGGTCGTCGCGGCCTGAAACGACACGCAGTGACAGCAAAGCGCGGGAGCCAGGCTCCCGCGCTTTTTTTGTGTCTATCTGTGGGCATCTGTCTGTTCGTATTCCTGGCCCACGCTTTTGCGCTGTGCGAGACGTGAAAGGTTGGCCATCGAGGAGGCGCTGGCTTGATAATGACATGGAAGCTCATTTACCCAATCAATTCATGATCAAGGCCGCCCCCATGTCAGCAGGCAAGTCGGATGCATCCTGCCCCGCCTCTCAGCCAGCCAGTTCTCCCGCCAGTTCTCCCGCCGCCGCGTCGTCCAATGAGGGTGAGAATCGTCCTCGCGCCGTCGTCCTGATGTGCCTGTCGGCGATCTCGTTCGCGCTGATGGGGGCGATGGTCAAGCTGAGCGGCGACCTGCCGCTGTTCGAGAAGGTCTTCGTGCGCAACCTGGTCAGTCTCGGCGTGGCGGTGGTGATGGTGCGCATGGCGGGCGCGCGCCTGCTGGGCCATTGGCATCACCAGCCGATGCTGATGGCGCGGTCACTGATCGGACTCGGCGGCGTGATGAGCTTCTTCTACGCCATCGATCATCTTCTGCTGGCAGATGCGACTATCCTGAATAAGCTATCGCCGTTCTTCGTCAGCCTGTTCGCCGGCCTCTTCCTGGCCGAGCGCCTTGGTGGCTGGCGGCTGGCCGGCATGCTGGTCGCCTTCTCTGGCGCAGCGCTGGTCATCAAGCCGCAACTGGCATTTGCCGAGGGCGGGGTGGAGGCATTGTTGCCCGCCATGGTCGGGCTGGGTTCGGCAATGCTGGCGGGGGCGGCCTATACGCTCATCCGTGCGATGAGAGGGCGCGAGGCCTCGGCGACCATCGTGCTGCATTTCTCGCTGGTCTCCAGTGTGGTGACATTGGTGCCGATGTTGATGAATCCGGTGATGCCGAGCGGCCCTCAGGTGCTGGCCTTGCTGGGCATCGGCGTCTTTGCGGCCGGCGGTCAGATTCTGATGACCACGGCTTATCGTCTCGCACCGGCGGGGGAAGTATCGATCTATTCCTATCTGACCATCGTGTTTTCGGCACTGGCGGGCTGGGCCATCTGGGGCGAGGTGCCGGATATCGCCAGTCTGATCGGCTTCGTGCTGATTGCCTGTGTCGCATTGATCGGCTGGCATGCCAGTCGCGTTGCGGGTAGGGTTGTCTGACTCACCATCCCCAGGATGCTGTCAGAATCAGCGCACGGATTGTTCGCTCGCCGGGCATCAATCCGTGCGATACTCGTGTTCCCCGAGCGAAACATCAGTACATCTTCCGATGGTGGGCTGCTTTGTTAAACGCGCGTTTTATGGGGTAACATGCCAGAAAATAACGGCGATTGTTGACCGGCCAGGAAGGTCGGTGATGATCACCATCGGGGTTTTGGAGGAGACTCAATGGCCTTTGCCCAGAAGTTCATCGTTGCAGACGATCACCCGCTCTTTCGTGCCGCACTGACCCAGGCGCTTAGACAAGTCGCCTCTCAGGCAGAGATCGTCGAGGCTGACAGCATGGAAGCGACCAACGAAGTCGTTGCCCGCCATCCCGATGCCGACCTGATCCTGTTGGACCTGCACATGCCGGGAGCCCACGGCTTCTCCGGTCTGATCCAGTTGCGTGGCCAGACACCGGACATCCCGGTGGCGGTCGTGTCCGGTAGCGAGGAGCCCTACGTGGTGCGCCGCGCCATCGATTATGGGGCCTCCGGCTTCATTCCCAAGTCCGCCAGTCTCGACGTCATCGCCGAAGCCATCGGCGAGATCCTCGAAGGCGAGGTCTGGCTGCCGGCAGATATCGCCGAGGCCATGGGCGAGTCTTCCGAGGATGAATCGCGCTTCGCCGAGGCGATCGCGTCACTGACGCCGCAGCAGTTCCGCGTGCTCAACATGCTGACGGAAGGTCTGCTCAACAAGCAGATCGCCTATGAGCTGAATGTGTCCGAGGCCACCATCAAGGCTCACGTGACCGCCATTCTGCGCAAGCTGGGCGTGCATTCGCGCACCCAGGCTGTCATCGCGGCCCAGCGTCTGGAAGTCGAGCCGCCGAAAGTCCGCTCCTGATCCCGCGTCAGCGCTTGAGCTGAGGCTCTCCTCGAGAGTCGCATCTTCACGCCACAAAAAGCCCGCCCTGTCGCTGACAGGGCGGGCTTTTTGCTTCTACCAAGTCTAAAGATCGACAGGCCAGCCCGACTGATCAGGGGGCTGGGTCATCCGTCGCGGCGTCGGAGGCATCACTCGCGCCACTGGTGTGCTTCTCGGCGCGATTGGCCTGCAGGGTGCGCGTCAGCAGCGCACGCAGCGCGGCGGGTCGCACCGGCTTGAGCAGCAGGTGATAGCCCGCACGGCGCACTTCCTCGGCGACTTCATCGGTGCGGTCGGCGGTGATCACGATGCCCGGTACCGAGCCCGCCAGACGCTCATCCAGCGCATCCAGTGCCATCAGGCCAGTCACCTCGTTGTCGAGGTGGTAGTCGGCGAGGATGGCATCCGGATCACCATCCAGGTTGCGGATCACCGACTTGGCGCCGCCGATCGAGGTCGCCGTGAACACCTCGCAGCCCCAGCCGGACAGCATCGCCTTCATGCCTTCGAGAATCAGGCTCTCGTTGTCGATGCACAGGACGCGAGTACCGGTCAGCTTGTTGCCGGCGCGCTTGCGAGCCGGCACGGCATCCGGCAGCTCGGCTGCCGGCAGCTCCTTGCTGATCGGCACGCTGACGGCGAAGACGGTGCCGATGCCGACCCAGCTGCGCACCGTGATCGGGTGGTCGAGCACCCGGCTCATGCGTTCGGCGATCGACAGCCCCAGGCCGAGGCCCTTCTCGCTCTCCTTGTGACGCTCGGTCTGATCGAGACGCCGGAATTCCTGGAAGATCTCGGTCAGCTTCGACTCGGGAATGCCGGGGCCGGTGTCCCAGACCTCGATGCGAATGCGATCGCCCAGACGGCGGCAGCCCAGCAGCACATGGCCCTGACGGGTATAGCGCACCGCGTTGGAGAGGAAGTTCTGCACGATGCGTCTGAGCATCTGGCCATCGGAATCCACCGCCAGCTGGGTCATCACCACCTTCAGGTCAAGTCCGCGGTCTTCCGCCATCACCTCGAACTCGGCCTTGAGCGGCTTGAGGATGTCGGAGAGGCGGAACACGCTGCGCCGCGGTGCCAGGGCGCCTGCGTCCAGCTTGGAAATGTCGAGCAGGGTGCTGAGCAGCTCCTCGGCGGCCTGCAATGAGTTGTCGATGTGATTGGTGGTGGTCTTCATCTCGCCTTCGACCTGCTGGGCGAGGGCGGAGGTGAACAGACGCGCCGCATTCAGTGGCTGCAGCAGGTCGTGGCTGGCCGCGGCCAGAAAGCGTGTCTTGGAGGCATTGGCATCCTCGGCCAGCTGCTTGGCCTGACGCAGTGCCTGCTCGGCCTCAGCGCGCACGCGGTTCTCGGTGCGCAGGGCCTCGTTGACCTGTGACAGCTCCTGGGTACGCACGCGCACGCGCTCTTCCAGGTTCTCGTTGGTCTCCTTGAGGGCGATCTCCGCCAGACGTCGCTCGGTGATGTCCTGATAGAGCGCGAAGAAGCCGAGGATGTTGCCCTTGGTACTGAAGTGCGGCGTATAGGTGACCAGCATGTAACGCACGCCGCCTTCCGAGGCTTCCAGCGAGATCTCGAAGGAGACGCGCTCACCGGACAGCGCGCGCGTCATCCACGGTGCACGCTGGCGATAGATGTCTTCCGGCATCGCCTCTTCGGCGGGCTCGCCGATCACGGCTGTACGGTCGATGCCCATCACCGCTTCATAGGCACGGTTGGTGAAGAGGTAGCGGCACTCCTTGTCGAAGTAGGCGATCAGCGCCGGCACGTTGTCAGTGTAGATGCGGATGTTGTTTTCCGAGCGGATCAGCGCCTCTTCGGTGCGCTTCTGCTGGGTGATGTCCTGATAGGTGTAGACGAAGCCGCCACCGGGCATCGGATTGCCCTGGATCTCCATCACGCTGTCATCCTGGCGATAGCGCACGTAGCGGTGCGGCTCGCCGTTGCGGATGGCATCCAGTAGCTGGTCGACGTGCTCTTCGGGGTCGCCCGGTCCGTATTCGCCGTTGTGGGCGTTGTAGCGGAAGATGCGATCGATGGGCGCGCCGACCCGGATCAGGTTGTCAGGGAAGCGGAACATGTCCAGGTAGCGCTGATTCCACACTACCAGGCGCATGTGCTGGTCGACCACGCTGATGCCCTGGTGGATGTTCTCGATGGTTGCCTGCAGCAGGGCGCGGTTGAATTCGAGCACCTGCGAGGCTTCATCGACGATGGAGATGACATCCGAGATGCCGATGCCGCGACCCTGCAGCGCCGAGTTGACGACGATGCGTGCCGAGGAGGCCCCGAGCACCGAGGCCAGGAAGCGTTCGGTGAACTGGATCAGGTCGATGGAGGCGCGTGCATGCAGCTCCAGCGGCTGGCCACTGCGGCGCGCGTAGTCCTCGAAGGCGCGCTCGACCTGCTCGTGGCTCAGGAAGCGCTCACACAGGACGCGCAGGTCCGAGACGGAGGTGGAGCCGGTCCAGGGGCGCGAGACGCTGGTCTGACGGGTCTCGACGCTGTCGACGAACAGTGAGGCCTGGATGCGCTCGACCACGCGCTGCGGCGTCATCTGCGAGACGAAGATGTAGCAGAACAGGTTCAGGCCGAGTGACAGCATCACGCCGTGGGTCAACGGGTCGTTGAAGCGGAAGCCGAACAGGCCATGCGGCGACAGCCAGTCGATGCCCAACGGGCCTTGATTGACGATCTCGGCCGGCATTAGCCCCGCCTGTGCCAGTGCCGGGATGAGCAGGGTCCAGGCCCAGACCGCGAAGCCGACATTCAGGCCGACGATGACACCAAGACGGTTGCCACGCTTCCAGTAGAGGCCGCCCATCAGCGAGGGCGCGAACTGGGCGACGGCGGCGAACGACAGCAGGCCGATGGCCGAGAGGGTGCTGTATTCGGCGATCAGCAGATAGAAGCCGTAGGCCAGCGCCAGGATCATCACGATGGTCAGGCGGCGCGCCAGCAACACGATATGGCTGTAGTCGCGTGCCTCGGTATCGAACCAGCGCAGGCGGAACAACAGCGGAATCACGATCTCGTTGGAGATCATGATCGAGACCGCGACGGCGGCGACGATCACCATGCCGGTGGCGGCGGAGAAGCCGCCGATGAAGGTCAGCAGGGTCAGCCAGGTCTGGTCGGCTGCCATCGGCAGCGCCAGCACGAAGCTGTCCGGTGACACCGAACCATCGGGGAACATGGTCAGGCCGGCGGCGGCGATCGGCAGCACGAAGAAGGAGATGGCGACCAGGTAGATCGGGAACATCCAGCGCGCACGGCGGGCGTCATCGTGGTGGGTGTTCTCGACCACCGCGACGTGGAACTGACGCGGCAGGCAGAAGATCGCCAGCATCGCCAGCAGCGTCTGGGCCCAGAAGCCGGTGCCGAAGGTCTGAGTCTCCAGCTGCTGTTGCAGCTCCAGATAGGTGTCGGCCTTGGTGAACAGATCGCCCAGGCCATTGAACATGCCCCAGGTGACATAGACGCCCAAGGTCAGGAAGGCGACCAGCTTGACCAGCGATTCGAAGGCGATCGCCTGCAACAGGCCGACATGGTGCTCGGTGGCGTCGGTGTGGCGGGTGCCGAACAGGATGGCGAACAGCGCCATGATCGCCGCGACATAGAAGGCGGTATCGCCCAGCCAGGCGGTTCGCGTGACGTCGCTGGTGTCGGTGAGTACCTGATAGGCACTCGAGACGGCCTTCAGCTGCAAGGCGATGTAGGGCAGGGTGCCGACCAGGGCCACCAGCGAGGCGAACACCGCCAGCGACTGTGTCTTGCCGTAGCGCGAGGCGATGAAGTCGGCGATCGAGGTGATGTTCTGGCGCTTGGCGACCCGAATCATCTTGAGCAGAATCGGCCAGAACAGCAGACAGGCCAGAATCGGCCCGATGAAGATGCTCAGATAACTCCAGCCGCTGGTCGCGGCCTGTCCGACGCTGCCGTAGAAGGTCCAGCTGGTGCAGTAGACCGCAAGCCCCAGACTGTAGACCGCTGGGCGCCGATTCGGCGACCCGTGTTTCTTGGCGTTGCGATCACCCCGCCATGCAATCGTGAACAGCACCGCGATATATGCGAGTGCCACTGCGATCAGCCACCACCCCTGGAACATGTCGCTCTCCTCTCTGGAAGCGCCATTCTACGCAGCCCCGCCACGAGTCCCAAGCACTGTGCATGACAGACTCGATGTCGTGAGAATCGTGAGGAAGACGCTCCGTCATCCATTGATACGCAGAGGCCTCGGTGATCGGCGCCAAGAAGCCGTTAATGGCGTCTGCACAACGGGCCTGTTTTTTCGGTATCGGCCAATGTCATGCGCGCAACGCGCGGAAGATTTCGTCGATCATCCTTCGCCCATTTGGCCAATAGACCAAGGGATTGCATCTTTAGGATATCAATCAACTTGTTGATTTTAAATGAATTGCATCGTTCTCAACCTTGCTCCATCAGGGGTGGCTGACATTCTCGACTAAAGTCAGCCTGCAACGTTGCAGGGCCTTGTCTACTGTCAGATTCGAGTCGCCAAGTTTCCTGTCATGGCTTGAAAAGCGCAGGAAATACCCATCAACCGCCGAGAAAGGATCATCCGCTGATGGATGGTCATCGATCTCTGGATCACCAACCACTCCACTTCGCCAATCACAATAACAATGCGAGAACACCATCATGAAGGAAGCGAATGCCAAGGCGTATTGGTCCGCCAATATCAAACTGATCATGGGCTATCTCGTGGTCTGGTTCGTGGTGTCCTATGGATGCGGGATATTGCTGGTGGACGTGCTGAACAACATCCAGTTCTTCGGTTTCAAACTGGGCTTCTGGTTTGCGCAACAGGGAGCGATCTACTTCTTCCTCGCGCTGATCATTCTGTATGCCCGTTCGATGAACAAGCTCGATGAGCGTTTCGATGTTCACGAGCAATGAGTCAGTGACACGCCGGGCACAGGCCGCTCGTCGTGACGCATCGTAGTGTGAATAAGAACAATATGATCGACATCGCCAAGGACACTGCCAATGGATGTTCAACTGCTGACCTATCTGTTCGTGGGCGCATCATTTGCGCTCTATATCGGGATCGCGGTGTGGTCGCGAGCCGGTTCCACCAAGGAATTCTATGTCGCCGGGGGTGGCGTTCACCCCATCGCCAACGGGGCCGCGACCGCGGCTGACTGGATGTCGGCGGCCTCGTTCATCTCGATGGCGGGCATCATCGCCTATGTCGGCTATGACGCCTCCGTCTACCTGATGGGCTGGACCGGTGGCTACGTCCTGCTGGCCATGCTGCTGGCGCCGTATCTGCGCAAGTTCGGCAAGTTCACGGTGCCGGACTTCGTCGGTGACCGTTACTACTCCAGTGTCGCACGCACCGTGGCGGTGATCTGCGTCATCTTCATTTCCTTCACCTATGTCGCCGGCCAGATGCGCGGTACCGGTATCGTCTTCGCGCGTTTCCTCGAGGTGGACGTGAATGTCGGTGTCGTCATCGGCATGGCAATCGTCTTCTTCTATGCCGTTCTGGGGGGCATGAAGGGCATCACCTACACCCAGGTGGCGCAGTACTGCGTGTTGATCTTCGCTTTCCTGGTACCGGCCGTCTTCCTGTCGATCATGATGACGGGCCATGTGCTGCCGCAGACCGGCTTCGGCGGCACCCTGGTGGACGCACAAGGCAACGATACTGGTGTCTATCTGTTGCACAAGCTTGATCAGGTGGTGACCGATCTCGGCTTCCGTGAGTACACCGAGGGTTCCAAATCCACTATCGATGTCTTCTTCATCACCGCCGCGCTGATGTGCGGTACCGCTGGCCTGCCCCACGTCATCGTGCGCTTCTTCACGGTGCCGACGGTCAAGGATGCGCGTATCTCCGCCGGTTGGGCGCTGTTCTTCATCGCCTTGCTCTACACCACTGCGCCGGCCGTGGGCGCCTTCGCGCGAGTGAACCTGGTCGAGACCGTCAATGACACCGCCTATGAGGAGCTGCCGGGCTGGTTCTACAACTGGGAGAACACAGGGTTGATCGGCTGGGTCGACAAGAATGGCGACGGCATCATCCAGATGCGTGGCGGTGATCCCTTCGCGGGCAAGCCGAGCTATGAAGGCAGCGCTGACAGCCAGGCAGCACGCGGTGAGCACGGTCAGCGTCTGGTGAGCAACACGCCCACCGACAACGAGAGCGAGGTCTACATCGACCGCGACATCATCGTGCTGGCCAACCCGGAGATCGGCAACCTGCCAGCATGGGTCATCGCACTGGTAGCGGCGGGTGGGGTGGCGGCAGCACTCTCGACGGCGGCCGGTCTGTTGCTGGTCATCTCGTCGGCCATCTCGCATGACCTGCTCAAGAAGACCTTCAAGCCTGATATCAGCGAGAAGCAGGAGCTGATCGCGGCACGTCTGGCGGCGGCAGTGGCCATCGTGATCGCCGGTTACTTCGGCATCAATCCGCCAGGCTTCGTGGCGCAGGTAGTGGCCTTTGCCTTCGGGCTTGCGGCATCGAGCTTCTTCCCGGTCATCCTGCTGGGGATCTTCTCCAAGCGCATGAACAAGGAAGGTGCTATCGCGGGCATGTTGGTCGGCCTGGTGTTCACCTTCAGTTACATCGTCTACTTCAAGTTCATCTCGCCGGAACTCAACAGTGCCGAGAACTGGTTGCTGGGTGTGTCGCCGGAGGGGATCGGCTCACTGGGCATGGTGCTCAACTTCGTCGTCGCAGTCATCGTCTGCAAGATGACCCCGCCGCCGCCCGAGCACATCCAGCATATCGTCGAGGACATTCGTGTTCCGCGCGGGGCCGGGACAGCAGTGGATCACTGATTCAGGCAGCAGGGCCTGTTCGCGCAGCACGCAGCATCGGCGCGAACAGGCCCCCGTTTCCCGAAGCCCCGTCTTGCAATTGCAGGCGGGGCCTCGTGGTTTGAGGGCTCGTGCATCGATCAGCGATGCACGCGCAGAGGGGAGTCGCTGTCATGCAAGCGTCACTGGTGGATATCGCGTTCGAGGAGCCGCCGTTCAGTCTGCTGGATGAGCGACTTCGGCAACGACTGGCCGAAGGGGTGGATCTTCACTATTTCGAGGCACTGGCACAGCCGCTGGTGCCGGGGGCCGTCGGTGAGGCGGTCTACATCATTCACAAGGGCGAGGTGGCGGAACTGGCCGCTGATTCGGCACTGCCGGACGCCGCCACGCTCGACAAGGCGCAGCGCGAGGGGCTGGATGCCTGGGGCAGTCTGCGCATCGGTCATTACACCGCGGGAGACCTGTTCGGGGCGCTGACGCTGCTCAATGGCCATTGCCGTACCCGTTTCGTCTGCGAGCAGGAGACGCTGTGCTACCAGCTACCCGCTCAGCTGTTCTTCTCGCTGTGCCATGAGTGTCCTGCCTTCGGTGAGTACTTCCAGCACAGCCTGAGTGACAAGGCGCGGCTGCTGGCGGCGCAGCGTGATACCCGTCAGGGCGCGAGTCGCGACCAGGCGGGCTTCATGCTGGCGCGGGTGATGGACTGCATGCGCCCGCCGCTCAAGCTGGCGGCCAGCGCCAGCATCGAGCAGGGGGTCAAGGCCATGCAGACGGCGGGGGCGGACAGCCTGATCATCTCTGTCGAAGGGCGTCAGGGCGTGGTGACACGCACAGACCTGCTCAATGCGCTGGTGATTCAGGGCTTGGCTCCCAACCATCCGCTCGCCTCGCTGGGCAGCTTTGCGCTGGTGGCGGTCACGGCGGAGGAGTATCTGTTCCAGGCGCTGGTGCAGATGACCCGTCACCGGGTCGCGCGGGTCGTGGTCAAGGAGCGCCTGACGCCTGACGCGGCGGTCGTCGGGGTCATCGAGCTGACCGACGTGCTGGGGTTCTTCTCCAATCGCAGTCAGCTGGTGAGTCTCGAGATCGAGCGCGCCTCTGACATGGCGGCGCTTGAGCAGGCCAGTGCGCGTCTGCCGGAAATGGTCAGGGCGCTGGCGATGCAGGGAGTCCACATACGCCATGCGATGGGGCTGTTGAGTGCGCTCAACGGGCGCCTGATCGAGCGCACCTTCGCCATGCTGGTGGCGGAGGAACACCGAGCCTCCAGTTGCCTGATGCTGATGGGCAGTGAAGGGCGCGGAGAGCAGATCCTCAAGACCGATCAGGACAATGGACTGATCATAGCCGATGGCCACCAGTGGCCCGATAACGAGGACATCCTGCAGCACTTCAGTGACGCCCTGGCGGGTCTCGGCTATCCACCATGCCCTGGAAATATCATGGTCTCCAATCCGGAGTGGGTCGCCACCGAGTCGCGTTGGCGCGGCAAGATCGCGCGCTGGTGCGCCGGGCGCAATGGAGAGGCGCTGATGAATCTGGCCATCGTCTTCGATGCGCGCGCCAGCGGCGGCAATGAAGCACTGGTCGACAGCTTGCGCGGCCATCTGGTGCGCCACGCCACGCGTGATGAACTGCTGCTGTCGCACTTCGCGCGCCCGGCGCTGCATTTCTCGACCCCGCTGACGCTGTTCGGCTCCTTGCGCTCGCCGCGCCACGGCATCGATATCAAGAAGGGCGGCATCTTCCCCATCGTGCATGGCGTTCGCACCATGGCGCTGGAACGTGGAGTGATGGCCACCGGCACCTTCGCGCGGCTTGAGGCGCTGGTCAGCGATGGGCGTATCGAGGCCAGCGACAGCGCCGATCTTGCCGAGGCGTTGTCGCTGTTTGCCGAGTTGCGTCTGCGCCAGCAGCTGCGCCATCTGGAAGAGGACGAACATGGCGCTGCCGCCGGCGGGGCTGGCGACTCGCGCAAAGATGGCCAGGACAAGACCTCGGCGGCGCGGGAGGCAGGGAGTCGCAACCTGATCATCACCCAGTCGCTGTCCTCGTTGGAGCGTGATCTATTGCGCGATGCCCTGAGTCGGGTCAAGGACTTCAAGCAGCGCCTGTCACATCGTTATCACCTGGAATACTGAACCGGCCTCAAGGCCGAGGGGAGGTGGCATGTTCGAACAACTGAGACGCGCCAGTGATCGTCGTCGTCATGCCCAGGGCGAGTTCGCCGAGCTCTTTCGTCCCTGGCATGCCGCCGAGCGGGGCGGGGAGCGTGTGGCGCTGGACTGCGAGACCACCAGTCTCGATGTCGGTCACGCCGAGCTGGTCTCGCTGGCAGCGGTGCGTTTCGATGCGCGCCATATTCATACCTCCAGCGCACTGTCGCTCTACCTGCAATGCCCGCAAGGGCTGCAGGGCGACTCGATCCGTATCCATCGTCTGCGCGGTATCGATCTGCATGGTGGAGAAGCGCTGGGAGATGCGCTGCGACAGCTGCTGGAGTTCATCGGCAATCGCCCGCTGGTGGGCTGGTGCATCGACTTCGATGTCGCGGTGATCAACCGTCACCTGCGGCCACGCTTCGGCTTTGATCTGCCCAACCAGCGTCATGATCTGGCGCGTGATTACGCTAGGCGCTGCAAGCATGAGCAGCCGGATGCCGCCCCGGACCTGCGCTTCGAGGCGATGGCTGATGCCCTGGGCGTGCCGGTGATCGGTCGTCACACTGCGCTGGGGGACGCCGTGACCAGTGCGCTGATGGCGCAGCGCCTGATGCAGGCACCGCTGTCGCCCTCGCTGGTCAGCCAGGCCTGAGTCAGTCGACATCATCCTCAAGGCTATTATGCCAAGGTCTGTTGCCGGAATGTCCAATGGCCCGGCGCACTGCCTTTGTCCACACTGGCAGCCATACGACACGCCCGCTGCGGCGATATGTCGACACGAATTGCACGCCAGTGCACTACCGGCCAGCAGGACGGCCAAGCCATGCAGGATGCAAGACCGAGCAGCTTTGATAACCATAATGAAGCGGCGACAGCGAGCAAAGGCCATGTGTGACAAGGACCTGCTGTCAGCCAGCCTCTGTCAGGCCTGAGGACGGCATCATTCTCTTCAGGATCGTCATCACTGCGCCAGGTGATGACTGTCGGGCCCCGGGCATCTGCTCGGGGCCCGGCTTCAGATAAGGCATCCGCCCACGATTGCCTTCCTTGTGACTCAGGGGTACTTGCCCACGAGGTGCGACATGCTGATCGCGACCAACACGCTGTTGATTCTTGGCCTGGCCATCGTGCTGTTTGCCTACGGCCTCTATATTCGCCGGACACAGGACATGCGCGGTGTGCTGATGTTCTGGTCACGCAAGCTTGCGCTCACTGCGCTTGAATTCAGACTGCAACGCTTCGGTATCCTCGTGATGCTGGGCGGGGTGGTGATCCGCTATCTGGAAGTGCTACGCCTGTTCTAGCCTGCGCCCGCTCTAGCCTGCGCCTGTTCTAGCTTGCGCCTGTTCTAGCTTGCGCGGCCTTCCTGCAAGCGCCGCTGTTCCCCACGGTGCATGCCACACGCCAACGCCCGCTGATTGCGGGCGTTGGCGTATCTTGCGTCGGCGCCACGCCACCTTCCCCGACAGGTGGCAGGCCCCCCCGCCTGAAGCACGCTGCCTCTGTGACCGTCTACTGGCCAATGCTAGACTGTGCGCCCTTCCAAACTGTCAGCCTGATGCCCCATGTTCACACCCGATAGCGAGCTTTCGTCCAGCCCCACTGATGCGGCCACTGCCAAGCGCGAATTGAACAAGTTGCAGAAGCGCCTGCGGCGCAATGTCGGTACCGCCATCACCGATTACGGCATGATCCGTGATGGCGACAAGGTGATGGTGTGTCTGTCCGGGGGCAAGGATTCCTACACCATGCTGGATATCCTGATGAACCTGCAGCGCAATGCGCCGGTGCAGTTCACGCTGGTGGCAGTGAATCTCGATCAGAAACAGCCCGGCTTCCCGGAGCATGTGCTGCCGGCATGGCTCGAGTCGGTGGGCGTCGAGTATCACATCCTTGAGCGCGACACCTATTCCATCGTCAAGGAGAAGGTGCCGGAGGGCAAGACGACCTGCGGGCTGTGCTCGCGTCTGCGTCGCGGCTCGCTGTATGGCTTCGCCGCCGAGATCGGCGCGACCAAGATCGCCCTCGGCCACCACCGCGATGACATCCTCGAGACGCTGTTCCTGAACATGTTCTTCGGTGGCAAGCTCAAGACGATGCCGCCCAAGCTGCTCTCCGATGACCAGCGTCATATCGTGATTCGCCCGCTGGCCTACTGCCGTGAGTCCGATATCGAGGCCTATTCCAACGCCCGCGAGTTTCCTATCATCCCCTGCAACCTGTGCGGCTCGCAGGAGAATCTGCAGCGTCAGGTGGTCAAGGAGATGCTGCAGGACTGGGAGAAGAAGCATCCGGGGCGTCTGGAAACCATGTTCCATGCCGTCACCTCGGTGGCGCCATCACATCTGGCAGACCGCGACCTGTTCGATTTCGCCGGCCTCGATGAGCAGCGTGACCGCTTCCAGGCATCGCGTATCGATGCGCTGGACATGAGTTCCGAGCAGGCCGGCATGGCCGATGATCTGTTCGAGGCCGAGCGCCGCGTCAAGCCGCTGGCCGACTCGGCGGCCTCGCTGGGGAATGAGCTGTAAGCCACACTCGACTGGCCATCGTCAGACATCATGAACGCCACCTCGCTTGCGGGGTGGCGTTCTGTATTTCAGGCGGTCACTCTCCCGCCCGGCGTTGAGGGCTGGCGCACCTGGCGTGAGTCAGGGTTGAAGGCCCGCGACCATTGTCGTCTCGCTTGCTGGCGCGACAGTCCGCATGCTTTGGTCATGTCAGGTGACTGAAGGGCTGGGAGGCGGCGATGGGCAATGATGTGGACAGTGACGAGCGCGGCAATGGCCAGCAGGGCCAGCGACTGGCGGCGACCGTGTTGCATGGCTTCGATGAATATCGATCACGCTTCAAGCAGATCTCCAGTGACGCGCGGCGACGCTTCATCGAGGCCGACTGGCGGGAAGCCCAGCAGGCCTCCGCCGCGCGCATCAACCTCTACGATGAGAAGGTCGCCGCCACCATGGAGCGGCTGGAGCGCGCCTTCGAGCCAGACCGCCTGTGCGAGTGCACCCTGTGGGGCGAGGCCAAGCGGCAGTATATGGCGCTGATCGATCAACGCCTCGACTACAAGCTGGCCGAGACCTTCTACAACTCCATCTTCTGCAGCGTGTTTTCCCATCGCCACATCCGCGATGACTGGATGTTCGTCTCGCCATCCCGCCAGAGGCCGGCACGCCATTCCGGCTTGAGCATCAGTCATCGTGTGCCGGTCGAGGGTGACTGGGCCGGGGCACTCGACTCCGTGCTCAACGAGGCGCCGCTGGGGATCGCCTTCGAGCATCAGGGGCGCGATGTGACGCTGGGTGCCGAGATGTTGCTCGCGACGCTGCCTGAGGCGGTGCGCGATGCGCCGGACGCTGCCTTCGAGATGCTGCGCAGCGTCTTCTATCGCAACAAGGGGGCCTATCTGGTCGGGCGCATCGAGGGTGGCGGCCAGACCCTGCCGCTGGTGTTGCCGGTGCTGCATACCGAGCGCGATGGCGTCTATCTGGATACCGTGATCATCGAGCCGGAGGAGGTCTCGATCATCTTCTCCTTCACGCGGGCCTACTTCCAGGTCGAGATCGAAGTGCCCAGCGAGGTGGTCGGGTTCCTGCAGACCCTGATGCCCGAGAAGCCCATCGGCGAGCTGTACGCCGCCATCGGCTTCTACAAGCATGGCAAGACCGAGCTGTTCCGCGGCCTCAACCAGCATGTGGCGAGTCGCTCCGATCGGTTCATCATCGCGCCCGGCGTGCGCGGCATGGTGATGGCGGTCTTCGTGCTGCCCAGTTACCGGCTGGTGTTCAAGCTGATCAAGGACCGCTTCGCCCCCGGCAAGGACATGAGTCGTGATCAGGTGCGCGAGAAATACCGTCTGGTCAAACGCCATGATCGCGTCGGGCGACTGGCAGACACGCAGGAATTCTCGAACTTCACCGTCGGCAAGGACCACTTCGACCCGGCCTGTCTCGAAGAGCTGCTGGAGGTGTGCAGTTCCTCGATCAGCCTGCGCGGCAACAAGGTGCTGATCCGTCACTGCTATACCGAGCGCATGATGACGCCGCTCAACCTGTATCTCGAGGAGTGTGACGCCGAGGAAACCCGCGCGGTGCTCAATGATTATGGCAACGCGATCAAGCAGCTGGCTGCCGCTGATATCTTCCCCGGCGACATGTTGCTCAAGAACTTCGGCGTCACGCGCCACGGGCGGGTGGTCTTCTATGACTACGACGAGATCAGCTACCTGACCGAGTGCAACTTCCGTGAGATTCCCGAGGCACGTTACCCTGAGCAGGAACTGGCCAGCGAGCCCTGGTATTCGGTGGGGCCCAACGACATCTTCCCCGAGGAGTTCGGCCCCTTCCTGTTTGCCGACCTCCAGCTGCGCAAGCTGTTCTACGAGCTGCATCCCGAGATCTTCCAGGCCAGCTGGTGGCGTGGCCTGCAGGACGCCATCGCGCAAGGGCGCGTGATCGATGTCTATCCCTATCGCAACAAGCGTCGCTTCGGTGTCGATCGCAGTCAGGACTTCATCGATGACTGAGTGTGATCGCCATGCCCGCTGTTCGAACCTGTCCAATGCCAGAGAGAGTGCTAGATGAGTGAAGGCTTCAAGGACCCCGGTGCACGCCATGGACGCCATCTGGTCGTGTTGAGTGGCGCCGGCATCAGTGCCGAGAGCGGCCTGCGCACCTTCCGCGCCGAGGATGGCCTGTGGGAAGAGCATCGTCTGGAAGACATCGCGACGCCGCAGGCCTTCCGACGTGACCCTCAGCAGGTGCTGCGCTTCTACGATGACCGCCGCACCCAGGTGCGTCGCGCCAGACCCAACGCGGCCCACAAGGCGCTGGCGGAGCTTGAGCAGCACGGCTTTCGCGTTTCGGTCATCACCCAGAACATCGATGATCTCCATGAGCGTGCAGGCTCGCGCGAGGTCGTGCATCTGCATGGCGAGATTCTCAAGGCGCGCTCCAGCGTCGACCACGGCCTGCGCTATCCCTTGCCGCGTGGCGGCATTCGCCTCGGGGATCTGTGTGACAAGGGCAGTCAGCTGCGCCCGGACGTGGTGTGGTTCGGTGAGGCGGTGCCGCTCTATGCGGTCGCCGAGGAGATCGCCGCCGAGGCGGACCTGCTGTTGATCGTCGGTACCTCGCTCAAGGTCATGCCGGCCTCCAACCTCTATGCAGCAGCACCGCTGGACGCCCCCATCGTGCTGGTCGACCCGAATGCCGATGAACTGGCCGAGCCCGGCGTGTTGCCGCTGGCCGAAAGTGCCGGTCAGGCGGTACCGAGGCTTGTGCGCCATTGGTTGTATCAGGGCCACCTGGGGCTGCCTGATACGTTATGATGCGCGCCTTCAGGCCTGCCATGGGAGGCGGGCCAGCAATTTCCGGGAAATCGATGCCCCGGGCGACCGAAAAGTGAAAAGCATGTTCGAGACGCTGAATCGTTTCTTCCCCTTGTGGGCGCTGGTCTTTGCCGGCATCGCCGTGGTGGCTCCGACGCCGTTCGTGGCGCTCAAGGACACCATTCAGCCTCTGCTGGCGCTGATCATGTTCGCCATGGGCCTGACCCTGTCGCGTGACGACTTCATACGCGTGGCACGTCGCCCCGGCCCGATCGCGCTCGGGTTGCTGCTGCAATATAGCGTGATGCCACTGGCCGCCTTCCTGATTGCGCGTCTGCTGGGGCTGGACCCGGCGCTGACGGTGGGCATGGTGCTGGTCGGCGCCACGGCAGGGGGAACCTCCTCCAACGTGATGACCTGGCTTGCCGGCGGACACGTGGCGCTATCGGTCTCGATGACCATGGCTTCGACGCTGCTCTCCATCGTGATGACGCCGCTGCTGACCTGGTGGCTGCTGGGCACCGATATCGACGTGCCGGTCAGCGGCATGCTGCTGAGCATCGCCAAGCTGGTGGTCGCACCCATCGTGCTCGGCGTGGTCGTCCACCACTTCGCGCGAGATCTGATCCGCGAGTGGGAGTCGGCATTGGCGAGTCTGGCCATGCTGGCCATCGTGCTGATCATCGCCATCGTGGTCTCGCTCAACGTCGGGCGCCTCGCCACGCTGGGCCCGCTGGTCGCGTTGGCGGTCGTGGCACACAATGCCATCGGCCTGAGCGCAGGCTATGGCCTGTCGCGTCTGTTCGGACTGGATGAACGCACTTCGCGCACCATCGCCATCGAGGTCGGCATGCAGAATTCTGGTCTGGCGGCGTCACTGGCCAGTCAGTTCTTCTCCGCCACGGCGGCGCTGCCGGGGGCGATCTTCTCCATCTGGCACAACGTCTCGGGGTCGCTGCTGGCAGGCTACTGGAAGCGTCGTCCGCCCAAGTTCGTGACCGGCAGCAAGCACCGCTACGAGGTCTGATCCCGCGAGTTGATAGCTTGAACTGTGATAGAGGAATAGGAGAGAGGGACACGCATGCTAGAATGCGCGTCCCTTTTTCTTGGTTCTGACTGCTCATCATGTGTGATTCCCGCCCCCCGCCGGCTGATGGCGACGATATCGCCGCCTGTGCGCCTCACTCTGCCTCTGCTGCCGCCTCCAGTGTCGATGGCGACACTGTGGCAACCGATACCGTCGCGCCAGGCGAAGGCAGTGGCATCACCACGCTGCCCAGTGGCGAGCCGGAGGCGTGGCACGGGCGGCATCCGCGCCGCGAGTTCAAGGCACGTGGCAGTCAGGTGATTCGCTGTGAGGCGTGCCGCCTGCCCAGACTCAATTGCCTGTGTCCCTATCAGGTCACCGCCGAATCGCGGATCAAGTTCTGGCTGATCACCCATCCGCTGGAACATTACAAGCCGACCAATACCGGGCGTCTGATCTCGGATGTGCTGGCGGGCACCGAGGTCTTCAGCTGGTATCGCGTCGAGCCGGACCCGCGCCTGCTGGCGCTGCTGGAAGATGAGCGCTATCAGCCCTTCATCATCTTCCCGGATGACCAGTCCGATTACGCCGACCGCGTGGTCGACGTGAATGCCATCGCCGGCGTCGGCGCCGATGTGGCGACGCATACTGCCAGCGGCGGCGAGGCGCGCGTTCCGGTGTTCATCCTGCTGGATGGTACCTGGCGTCAGGCACGGCGCATCTTCCGCAAGAGTCCGTATCTGGACGGCTTGCCGGTGTTGCCATTGCACACCACGCGTCTGACGCGCTATCACCTGCGCAAACCGGCGTCCCAATCACATCTGTGTACGGCGGAGGTGGCGGCGGAGCTGTTGCGTCAGGCCGGAGAGGAGGCGGCGGCCAGCGTGCTGGATGATTACTTCGATGCCTTCAACGACTGCTATCGTGCCAGTCGTATCCACTATGTGCTGGAGCCGACCGCGCCGATGCGACGCCTGCTGGCGCGCCGTGACGCCACTACCGACGAGTCATAGTCGAAGCAATACAATACAAAACGCCCCCGTCGGAGTGCTCCGACGGGGGCGTTTGCTTTCAAGGTGATGCTCCTGGCGCGTTGGGGGTTATCGGCACGGCTGTCAGCGCCGCCAGAAGGCCGGCGTGAACAGCACCAGGATGGTGAAGATCTCCAGACGCCCCAGCAGCATGGCGAGGATCAGGATACCCTTGGCGGCCCCCGGGATATCGCCGTAGTGGGTCGCGACCTCGCCCAGTCCCGGCCCCAGGTTGTTGAGCGCCGAGCCGACCGCAGACCACGCCGTCACCTGGTCAAGCCCGGTGGCCAGCATGCCCAGCATCATCAGCACGAACAGCATCAGGTACACGGAGAAGAAGCCCCATACCGCCTCAGCCACCCCCTCGGAGATGCGCATCTTGCCGACCTTGACCGACAGGATGGCATTGGGGTGGATCAGACGATGGATCTCGCGCACGCCCTGCTTGAGGATCAGCAGGATGCGGATGACCTTCATGCCGCCACCGGCGGACCCGGAACAGGCGCCGATGAAGGCGGCGATGAACAGCATCATCGGCAAGACGCCCGGCCAGCCGGTGAAATCGGCGACGCCGAAGCCGGTGGTGGTGGCGACCGAGACGGCCTCGAACAGGCCGTGGCGCAGCGCCTTGCTGTCATCGTAGCTGCCGGTGAGCAGCAGGCCGGCGATGGTGACGCAGGCCAGGATCAGCAGCAGGATCAGGAAGAAGCGCGTCTCCGGGTCGCGCAGATAATGGCTGATGCGACCCTCGCGCCAGGCGGCGAAGTGCAGGCCGAAGCTGATCGAGGATACCACCATGAAGAACACGCAGATCATCTCGATGCTGGCGGAATCGAAGTAGCCGATGCTGGCATCGTGGGTCGAGAAGCCGCCGACCGCGACGGTCGAGAAGCTGTGGCCCAGGGCATCGAACCAGCTCATGCCGGCCGCCCAGTAACTGGCGAAGCACACCAGTGTCAGCGCGGCGTAGATGTACCACAGCGCCTTGGCCGTCTCGGTGATGCGCGGCGTCAATTTGGAGTCCTTCAGCGGGCCGGGGATCTCGGTGCGGTAGAGCTGCATGCCGCCGATGCCGAGTGTCGGCAGGATCGCCACCGCCAGCACCACGATCCCCATGCCGCCCAGCCATTGCAGCTGCTGGCGATAGTAGAGGATGGAGTGAGGCAGCAGATCGAGTCCCGTCATCACCGTGGCGCCGGTGGTGGTGAGTCCCGAGAACGACTCGAACATGGCATCGATGATGGTCAGGTTCGGGTCTTCGGCGAGCAGGAAGGGCAGCGAGCCGAAGGCCCCCAGCACGGTCCAGAACAGCACCGTGATCAGGAAACCATCGCGGTTGCGCAATTCCTTGCGGGCGTGCCGATTGGGGTAGAAGAGCGCGAAACCGGTCAGCAGGGTGATGCCCATCGCCACGGCGAAGGCGCTCAGGGTGTCGTCCTCGAAGACCCTCGAGATCAGCATCGGCGGCACCAGCGTCAGGCTGAACAGCATCAGCAGGATACCGAGGATGCGAGAGATCACGCGTAGACTCATGCGGCGCCTCCCTGAAAGAGGCGCAGCGTGGCGAGGCCACCGAGTGACAGTCGGTGCGGGCGCGGGGCGGTAGTCATTGAGGCCGGCATCAGAAGAAGGTTAACCCGACCTGGAACAGGCGCTCCACCTCGCGGATGCGACGCTTGTCGACCACGAACAGGATGACGTGGTCGTTGGACTCCACCACCAGGTCATGATGCGCCACCAGCACTTCCTTGCCGCGTACCACGGCACCGATGGTGGTGCCCTCCGGCAGGTTGATATCCTCGATGCGTCGGCCTACCACCTTGGAGGAGCGCTCATCGCCGTGGGCGATGGCCTCGATGGCCTCCGCCGCACCACGGCGCAGCGAGTGGACATTGACGATGTCACCCTTGCGCACGTGGGTCAGCAGGCCGCCGATGGTCGCCTGCTGGGGCGAGATGGCGATGTCGATCTCGCCGCCCTGCACCAGGTCCACGTAGGCCGCGTTGTTGATCAGCGTCAGCACCTTCTTGGCGCCGAGTCGCTTGGCCAGCATCGACGACATGATGTTGACCTCGTCGTCGTTGGTCAGCGCGCAGAAGATGTCGCAATCCTCGATGTTCTCCTCCAGCAGCAGACGCTTGGAGGTGGCGCTGCCGTGCAGGACCACGGTGCGATCGAGGCGCTCGGAGAGGTCGGTGCAACGTGCCAGCGAGTGCTCGATGATCTTGACCTGATGGCTGTGCTCCAGCGTCTCGGCCAGACGCTCACCGATATGGCCGCCACCGGCGATCACTACACGGCGGAAGTTGCGATCGACGCGTCGCAGCTCGCCCATCACGGTACGGATGTCCTTGCGTGCCGCGATGAAGAACACCTCATCATCGGCTTCGATCACGGTGTCACCGCGCGGGATGATCGGACGGTTGCGACGATAGATGGCGGCGACGCGGGTATCCACGTTGGGCATGTGACGCCGCAGGAAACCGAGCTCCTGACCGACCAGCGGCCCGCCGTAATAGGCCTTTACCGCGACCAGCTGGGCGACGCCATTGGCGAAGTCGAGCACCTGCAGGGCGCCGGGGTACTCGATCAGGCGGCGGATGTGGTCTGTCACCACCTGCTCGGGGCTGATCAGCACGTCGACCGGGATGGCGTCATGCGAGAACAGGCCCTTGCGGGTCAGATAGGCGGTCGAGCGTACGCGCGCGATCTTGGTCGGCGTGTGGAACAGGCTATGGGCGATCTGACAGGCGATCATGTTGACCTCGTCAGAGTTGGTCACCGCGATCAGCATGTCGGCATCCTCGCCACCCGCCTGCCGCAGGATCTGCGGATAGCTCGCCGGCCCCGTGACCGTGCGGATGTCGAGTCGGTTGTGAAGCTCGCGCAGCCGTTCGCTGTCGGTATCCACCACCGTGATGTCATTTTCTTCATGGGCCAGGTGTTCGGCGAGCGTTCCGCCGACCTGACCTGCGCCCAGAATGATGATTTTCATGTCCGGCTCGTCCGCTGTTGCTCAGTCGGCACAGGATAAACCAGTGCCAGGACGGAAGACAGCCGCGCCCCGAGAGTCGGGGCGCGGCTGTCCGGGAATGTCAGGCGTGGCGTCTCATGTCATCACGGACGTCGCGCCGACACGGCTCGCCTGGCTGTGATCAGGCGCTGGCCTTGGTGATGTGGGCCAGGTAGAAGCCGTCGTGGCCATTGACCTGCGGCAGCATCTGACGGCCAGCACCGGAGACACGGCCCCAGTCGGCCTTGATGGTCTCGGCCTTGGCGTCCGGTGTCGCGGCCAGGAAGCGGTCCATCACGCGGGCATTTTCCTGGGTGATGATGGAGCAGGTGCCGTAGATCAGGGTGCCGCCGGGCTTGAGCATGTCCCACAGATTGGCCAGCAGCTTGCCCTGCAGGCGTGCCAGATCGCCGATGTCGTTCGGGCGACGCAGCAGCTTGATGTCCGGGTGACGACGGATGACGCCACTGCCGGAGCAGGGCGCGTCGAGCAGGATGACGTCGAAGGCTTCGCCGTCCCACCAGTCGCGTTCACTGGCATCGGCACACACGACACCGGCACCCAGCTCCAGACGCTCCAGCGTCTCTTCCACGCGCTCGAGGCGCTCGCCGTCGATGTCGATGGCGGTGGCGTCCAGGCCCGGGAAGCGTTCCAGCATGTCCGCCAGCTTGCCGCCCGGCGCGGTGCAGGCATCCAGCAGGCGCACGCCTTCACCCTCGGCGTTGATGGCCGTCACGGCCGGCGCCAGCAGCTGACCGGCCAGCTGTGCCGCTTCATCCTGCACGCTGACCAGGCCTTCCTCGAAGCCCGGCAGGGCGCTGACGTCGCAGGCGCTGGTCAGGGTGATGCCGTGCTCGGCGAAGGGGCAGGCCACGCCTTCGATCTCGGCTTCCGCCAGCTGGGCGAGGTAGTCGTCGCGGCTGATGGCGGAGATATTGACGCGCAAGGTCATCGGCGCCTGGGCATTGTTGGCCTCGGCGATGGCCTGCCAGTCGTCCGGCCAGTTGCGCTGGAAGGTCTCCAGCAGCCACTGCGGGTGAGAAAGCGCCACCGCGGGGTCCTTGTCGACCTCGGCTTCCAGCGCTTCCTGCTCACGCTGGAAGCGACGCAGACAGGCATTGAGCACGCCGGTGGCCCAGCCCTTGCCCAGTCCGCGGGCGGCGCCAGCGGTTTCACCGACGGCGGCGTGCGGGGCGATGCGCATGTACAGCAGCTGATAGAGGCCGAGCAGCAGCAGGGCGTGGATGTCCTGGTCCTGGGCCTTGAAGGATGACTTCAAAAGCTTGCCCGCCAGGGTATCCAGACGCGGCAGCTGGCGGCAGACGCCGAAGCACAGCGCCTTGTAGAGGCTCTGATCACGTCCGGCCACGCCAGAGGGCAGTCCGTCCAGATTCAGAGAGGTCTTTGCCGCCAGTACCGGCGCCAGGGTGCGCGCAGCGGCGACCCGGACGGCGGCACCCGGCGAGGCCGGTGCATTGTCAGGCTTGCGACGTGCACCGCCGTGCTTCTGACCGCCGCCCTTGCTGCGGGCTGGCGGCAGGGAGTTGCGCTTCTTGCCGTTGCCCTTGGAGGACGGGTTGTCTGACTGGCTCATGCGGAAGTCTCGGTCTGGGAATCGGTATCAGGGGTGTGGTCCGCGCCAAGGACGCGGCCCTCGGGGAAGCGCGCAGCACGGGAGTTGAGCAGGTCCTTGACGGACAGCGGCTTGGCGCCGGGCAGCTGGGCCCGGGTGATCTCCAGCACCTCATGGCCGTCACCGCAGGCGATGCGCAGGCAATCCTTGCCGGGCGCCAGCAGGGTGCCGGGCGTCACGCTGTCGGTGAGGCGTTGCTCGCCGGTGCGCGACATCCACAGGCGCAGCGGCTCGCCTTCAAGGCGGGTCCAGGCCACCGGCCACGGATTGAAGGCGCGGATGCGCGCGTCCAGCTCGGCGGCAGGGCGGGTGAAGTCGAGTTCGGCCTCGGCCTTTGAGAGCTTGGCGGCGTAGGTCACGCCCTCTTCCGGCTGGCGGGTCGCGGGCAGGTCGCCTGTGGCGATGGCGTCGAGGGCCGTGACGATGGCCTCGCCACCCTGGGCCGCCAGCGCATCGTGCAGCTCGCCACCGGTGGTGCTGGCGGTGATCGGGGTGCGGCGGGTCAGCAGCATGTCACCGGTGTCCAGGCCGGCATCCATCTGCATGATGGTGACGCCGGATTCGCTGTCACCGGCTTCGATGGCACGCTGGATCGGTGCGGCCCCCCGCCAGCGCGGCAACAGCGAGGCGTGGATGTTCAGACAGCCCAGACGCGGGATATCGAGCACCGCCTGCGGCAGGATCAGCCCGTAGGCCACCACCACCATGATGTCGGCCTCGAGGTCGCGCAGAATCTGGCGATCGGCCTCGTCCTTGAAGTTGAGCGGCTGATGGACAGGGATATCATGCTGGAGTGCCAGCTGCTTGACGGGGCCCGGGGTCAGCTTGCGACCACGACCGGAGGGGCGATCAGGCTGGGTGTGGACACTGATGATCTCGTGGTGACTGCCCAGCAGGGCGGACAGACACTCGGCGGCGAAATCGGGGGTGCCGGCAAAGGCGATGCGCAGGGCTTTCGACATGTGCTATGACTCATGTAGGAGCACGGAGGCGGCCGTGCTCAAGGTGCTGACGGTTGCGGCAGGACGGCCAGCGCGACAGGCGCGGCTGATGGACCCGTAACCGCACGAAGGCCGAGGGCATCCCCTCGGCCTTCGTGCGGTGCCGCCATGCGCTCAATATCGGCCGTGTGGCCGAGCGTGAGGGATCAGGCTTCTTGCAGCTTGTGGCGTTTCTGCATCTTCTTCATCACCCGATCACGCTTGAGCGGGGAGAGGTAGTCGACGAACAGCTTGCCTTGCAGGTGGTCGTGCTCGTGCTGGATGCAATGCGCCAGCAGGCCATCGGCTTCCAGTTCGTAGGCATCGCCGTTGCGGTCCTGAGCCTTGAGTCGTACCTTCAGATAGCGCGGGACTTCGGCATAATATTCAGGAATCGACAGGCAGCCTTCCTGCATCGGTTGCTGTTCATCACCGATCGGGGTGTATTCCGGGTTGATCAGCACCAGCGGCTGGGACTGATCTTCGCTGACGTCGATGACGATGAGACGGCGATGCTCGTCGACCTGTGACGCGGCGAGGCCGATGCCGCGGGCGTCATACATGGTCTCGATCATGTCGTCGATCAGGGTCTGCAGCTCGGCGTCGATCGTGTCGATCGGGGCGGCAACGTTGCGCAGACGCTCATCAGGGAATTCAAGGATTTCGCGTTTGGCCATGGCTGGTGTAATTACCGTTGTGCTGTCAGAAAGGATTTGCCTGATATTGTAGTGTGCGCAAGCGAGGAACGGAACCGAATGCCGTCAATGCTGCTACTATCGCGGCAATAGTCAGGATTGATCTGGCATGGCGATGGACAGGGGGCAGCAGCCACCAGGCGCGGGGCAGAGCGGGTCTGCGCGGTGCGGAGTTCAGAACAAGACCATCACCACCGAGCGATGGGTGGCAATAACGCAAGGGACGCAGGAATGGGCATGAAACGACTGGTCGGCAATGCCGTCTTCACGGCACTCCTCGGCATGGCGACGCTGGGGGCAAGCGCAGGGATGTCGCTGGCACAGGCAGCAACCGTGCGTGATGACGTACCTTCCACCTATGTGGTGGTGCGTGGCGATACGCTCTGGGACATCTCCGGACGCTTTCTGCGTGAGCCCTGGCTGTGGCCGGAAGTCTGGCGCGCCAATCCGCAGATAAAGAATCCGCACCTGATCTATCCGGGCGATCGCATCTCGCTCTACTACGAGAATGGTGAGCCACGTCTGCGCCTGGAGCGCGGCCAGGGTGGTGTCGTCAAGCTGTCTCCCCAGATCCGCAAGATTCCCAAGCGCGAGGCGGTGCCACCGATTCCGCTGGAGAAGATCTCGGCCTTCCTGAAAGAGCATCGCGTGATTGACCCGGCGCTGCTCACCGATGCGCCCTATATCGTGGCCGGGGATGACACCCGCCTGATCAGCGGCGCCGGCGATACCATCTATGCCCGTGGCAACTGGTCCTCCAATGACACCTACAGCGTCTACCGCAAGGGCCAGCGCTATCTGGACCCGGACACTCAGGAGTTTCTGGGGCTGGAGATGATCAGCATCGGCGACATCAAGCTTGAGCGCCGCGAAGGCGATATCGGTGTGCTGCGTGTGCTGTCGGCCAATCGCGAGATTCTCAATGGTGATCTGTTGCTGCCGGCGGACGGTGGTGCGATCACCACCAGCTTCCAGCCGCAGCCGCCCGAAGAAGATGTGGGCGGCGTCATTCTCGCGGCCCCCGATGGACTGCGCAACATCGGTCGCAATGACATCGTGGCGCTCAATCGCGGCAGCCGTGAAGGCATCCAGCCGGGATACGTCTTCGGTATCGAGCGCCGTGGCGAGACGATCACCGACCCCGTGACCGGTGAGCCGATCACCCTGCCCGGTGAGGAAGGTGGTCTGGTGATGGTATTTCGCATCTACGACAAGGTCAGCTACGCGCTGGTGATGCAGGCAGCACGCCCCTTGAGCGTCGGTGACAAGCTGTTGGAGCCCCACGGCTGATCGAAAGCCTCTGTCACCCGCAAGCATCGGCGTGGTGAAACGACTCATCGTGCTGAAGTGAACAACCAGGGTAAGTCATTAATCCGCCCGGGAGGTGTGGCGTGTCGATCGATGTCGAACAGCGCGGCCCCTCGCGGGCGGATTTCGTCTTTCTGGCGCGCCTGCCGGGCTTTGGCACGCATACCGCGGCCAAGCTGCGTGAGCGTGCCGACTGGCCGCAGGGCTGGCTGGCCATACTGCCGCCACGCCTGGCGGCACCGCTGCGCCTTTGGTGCGAGCGCCCCGAATCCTCGCCGCTCTATCAGCAGGTGATGACAGACCTAGCCTGGCATGCGCCGGCGCAGGGCTATCATCTGCTCACCCCCGCTGACCCCGAGTGGCCCGCCATGCTTGATACCCTGCCGGACCCGCCGTTGGCGCTCTGGGCGCTGGGGCGTCAGTCGCTGCTTGAGTTGCCCATGCTGGCCATCGTCGGCGCACGCAAGGCCAGTCATGCAGGCCTGCGGCATGCACATGACTTCGCGGCTGAGCTGGTCTCTCGTGGCTGGAGTGTTGCCAGTGGGCTGGCGCTGGGAGTCGATGCCGCGGCGCATCAGGGAGCCCTGGCGGCGTCAGCGCGCCTCGGCGCACATGACTATGCGGCCAACCCCTCGACGCTGGCGGTGCTTGGCTGTGGGGTCGATGTGGTCTATCCCGCTCAGCATCATCATCTTCGCCAACGGCTGTTGGAGGGTGGCGGCCTGCTGCTCTCGGAGCATCCACCTGGCACCGGCGCGCATGCGCGTCATTTCCCACGCCGCAATCGGCTGATCACCGGTCTGTCACTTGGCGTGCTGGTGGTCGAAGCCACGCTGCGCAGTGGCTCACTGGTCAGTGCTCGGCTGGCGGTGGAGCAGAATCGCGAGGTGTTCGCGCTGCCGGGGCGTATCGAAGACATCACCGCCAGCGGTTGTCTGGAGCTGATTCGTCAGGGGGCGACGCTGGTACGCGACGTCGATGACATGCTGGCGGAGCTCGAGCACCTGCTGCCGGCGCACTCGACCGAGCAGTCGTCAGCGCAGGCCCGGGTGGCGTCATCCACACAGCCCGCTGCCGTCTTTACGGGCTCTCTTTCAACCTCTCGCTCAGCTAATCGTTCAGCCACCCGCGACGCTGAATCGTCACTGCCCCTGCCATCGCTCGAGATGCCAGTCTTGCAGGCAGCCACGCCGCCTGTGAGTCAGGAGACGGCGCCGCTATGCTTTCTGGGGGCGGTGCCACTGGCGCTGGACAAGCTGGTCGAGCTGAGTGGCACCTCGGTCAGCGAGCTGAGCATGCAGTTGCTGGAACTGGAGCTCGAGGGGCGAATCATGCAGGCGCCGGGTGGCTGGAAGCGGCTCTGAGGTTCTGAGCTAATGTTGCTGGCCTGGCAGTGATGATCCGAGAGGCCGGCACCCTGAACTCATTTGCCCTGGTTGACCGTGCCGCTCTCGGGCTGCCAGGCATTGAGCGCCGCATCACGCATGGCACGCTTCTCGTGCTCACTGGCACCCCAGTTGCCATCGTAGAGCACGCCTTCCCACTCGCCGTAGGTCGGATTGGGCAACAGCACGAAGCGACGGCCGAACTGATCCGCCTGGCGAGCAACTTCGGCATTGCGTGCGCGGGTGGTGGACTGCTGGAAGGCCTGATCGAAATCGCCGAGGTTATCGCCCATCAGCAGCGCGATGTCATGCTCGGCCGTGACCCGCGCGCGGCGCGCGGTCTTGTCGGAACTGTCGGTGCGCGGCATCACGTGCTCGGCATTGGCCTGCGGGAAGCCCAGCGCGGCAAGATTGGCGATGGTGGCCTGCTTGCTGAGCGCCTTGCGGTTGGTGATGTAGTAGACATCGACGCCGCTTTCGTGAGCGTAGTTGAGGAACGCCACGGCGCCCGGTGAAGCCGTGGAGACGGCATCATCCACCCAGTCAGCCCAGCTCTGGCCGTCGTAGGTGCGGCCTTCACGCAGTGCCCAGCCGCCGTAGCTGGTGGTGTCGAGCACGGTGTCATCGACATCGACGACCACCGCCAGCGGCTTGTCCTGTGCGTGACGACGTGCCAGCGCCAGATTCAGGCGGTCGTGGGCCACGTTGAAGGCCTGCAGTGACAGGGCATGAAACTCCGCGCTGCGCTGTATCCACAGGGTCGCCAGCATGGCCTGGTCGCTCAAGGGCGCCTGCGTTGCGGCATCCTGCAGCGGGGCAGGGCGTGGCGCCGGCGCTGTCGGTGTCTGGGTGCCAGAGCTGGCACAGCCTGACAATGCCAGCAGTAGAGCGGCTGAGGTGGTCAGTGAGAAAGCGCGACGCATGGATCACATCCTTGTCTGAAGAAAAGAGGGAGGGAAAGTGGCGGAACGCCACCAGGCCCGGCGCTGAAGACTGTCCAGCAAAGTGTCCAAATGACCTCGATAGTCTTTTGAAACAAGCCTTTGCGTCAGTTTCGCAATACCCTGAGGGCGATGGACCCCTTCATCATGCCGTGAACCGGGCGGTGCGCCTATGCCACCCCGGCGCGACGCCGTGTTGCGTCGATGTGCAGCGTCGGTCTCGCGCCGGTGAGCGTGCTAGAATCGCCGCCATCGTGTTGCCGCAGCTAGGAGTTCGAGCAGATCATGAATGTCAGTGATGTTTCGCTGGATCAGCGTGCCCTCGACGGCGCCGCTGCCTGTCTTCGCAATGGGGGCATCGTTGCCTATCCCACCGAGGCCGTCTGGGGGCTGGGGTGTGATCCCGACGATGGTGAGGCCTTGGCACGGTTGATCAAGCTCAAGTCCCGTGACGCCGCCAAGGGCCTGATCCTGATCGCCGGTGATATCGCTCAGCTGGAACCCTGGTTGGCGGGAGTTACCGTCGAGCAGCGTGAGCAGCTGCTGGCCAGCTGGCCAGGACCTTATACCTGGTTGGTGCCTGACAATGGCCGTGCGCACCCCTTGTTGCGCGGTGAACACGTCAGCCTGGCCGTGCGCGTGACCGATCATCCGCTGGTCCAGGCATTGTGCGCCGCCTTCGGTGGCCCGCTGGTGTCGACCTCGGCCAACCGCGCCGGCGAGTCGCCTGCCATGACTGCAGACGAGGTGCGTGACGCCTTCGGCGACGCGCTGGTCAATGACGTGATCCTCGAGGGGCCGCTCGGTGGCAACCCGCGTCCCAGCACCATTCGTGATCTCGCGACCGGCAAGGTACTGCGCGCCTGAGCAGCAGGATCGCCGCTCGGGTTGATCCAGATCAGTGCCGCGTCATCCAGGTGCCCAAGAGGGGCATTTTTCGGCCTGCCGAGCGCAGCGTGTCGCGGTAAGCTGGCAGTTCACCGCCAGCAGCGGCCAACGACGGGTGTCGCCCCGTCATCATTCATTCCCGTTCTACCGGAGGCATCGTGGCCCACGCCAATCTCGAAGACGTCAAGGTCTACCTGCTCGATCTGCAAGACCGCCTGTGCGAGGCGCTGCAAGCCTGCGATGGCCAGGCAAGTTTCCGTGAAGACAGCTGGGAACGCGCCGAGGGCGGCGGTGGTCGCTCACGGGTCATCGAGAATGGCGGCGTCTTCGAGAAGGGTGGCGTCAATTTCTCGCATGTCTTCGGACATGAATTGCCGGCTTCCGCGACGGCGGTACGTCCGGAGCTGGCCGGTCGCAGCTTCCACGCCGTCGGGGTCAGCTGGGTGCTGCATCCGCACAACCCGCACGTGCCGACCAGCCATGGCAATGTGCGCTTCTTCATCGCCGAGAAGGAGGGCGAAGCGCCGGTATGGTGGTTCGGGGGCGGCTACGATCTGACGCCGTTCTACCCGCATGAAGAAGACGCGCGTCACTGGCACCAGACGGCCTATGATGCCTGCATCGCCTTCGGCAGTGATGTCTATCCGCGTTACAAGGCCTGGTGTGACGAGTACTTCTACCTCAAGCATCGCGACGAGACGCGGGGCGTGGGTGGCCTGTTCTTCGATGACCTCAACGAGTGGGGCTTCGAGCGCTGTTTCGCCTTCCAGCAATCCGTCGGCGACAGCTTCCTTGAGGCGTATCTGCCTATCGTCGAGCGCCGCCGCGAGACGGCCTATGGCGAGCGTGAACGCAACTTCCAGCTCTATCGCCGCGGGCGCTACGTGGAGTTCAACCTGGTCTGGGACCGCGGCACGCTGTTTGGCCTGCAGAGCGGCGGACGCACCGAGTCGATCCTGATGTCGATGCCGCCGGTAGTGCACTGGGAGTACGGCTACGAGCCCGAGGAAGGCAGTGCCGAAGCGGTACTGTATCGCGACTTCCTGCATGCCCGCGACTGGCTGGGCGAAGAAGCCTGATCGCCGCATTGACCTGACGCTTTTCTGTGATTGTCCCGGAGTCCTGATGTCCCGTTACGCTGTATTAGGCAACCCGATTGCCCACTCGAAATCCCCGTTGATTCATCGCACCTTCGCTGAGCAGCTCAAGGATTCGCTGAGCTATGAGGCACGACTGGCGCCGGTCGGTGACTTCGCGGCCGGTTGGGCCGAGTTCGTCGCCGAAGGTGGCCAGGGGGCGAATGTTACCGTGCCCTTCAAGGAGCAGGCCTTCCGGCTGGTCGATGTGCTGAGCCCGCGTGCCCGCCGCGCCGGCGCCGTCAATACGCTGATGCTCGGCAAGACGGGTCAGCTATACGGCGATACCACCGATGGTGTCGGCCTGACCCGTGATCTCGAACGTCTCGAGGCACCGCTCAAGGGGGCGCGCATCCTGATTCTCGGCGCGGGGGGCGCCGTGCGTGGTGTGCTGGAGCCCCTGCTGGCCAGGCAGCCGGCGGCCTTGGTGATCGCCAATCGCACCGTTGCCAAGGCCAGTGCGCTGGCCGAGGACTTCGCCGACCTGGCGGGGGAAGGCTGCCTGCTGTCCGGCGGCAGCTATGCGGCCATCGAGGGCCAGTTCGATCTGGTCATCAATGGCACCAGCGCATCGCTGGGCGGCGAGCTGCCGCCGTTGCCGGATTCGCTGTTCTCTCCGCAGGCGCTCGCCTACGACATGATGTATGCCGCCGAGCCGACCGTCTTCATGCGTTGGGCCAGCGAGCGCGGTGCGCGGGTCGAGGATGGTCTCGGCATGCTGGTGGAGCAGGCGGCCGAGTCCTACTTCCTGTGGCGTCACAAGCGCCCGGAGACAGAGCCCGTGGCAAACATGTTGCGCAGGATGCTGGCGGAGGGGTGATCCGCGGGAGCTTGCCGGGCATGCACGTCGATTCAGATGGCCGCCAGACGGGCAGCCAGATGACCCGCTAGCCGACCAGTCAGACGACAGACGATGAAAAAGGAGCGGGGGACTCGACAGAGTCCCCCGCTCCTTTTTGGTTGGCCATGATCCAGCGTGCTCACACCCTCGCTGTTGGCGCTCAGCTGCTCTTGACGGGGGCCGTGGCACAGGATTCGAGCCGATATCCGTACTGATAGACGCTTTTCAGCCTGAGCCCACGGCTGCCGTTCAGTCCCAACTTGCGCCGCAAGCGGCTGACGTGGGTGTCGACCGTGCGGGTCGAGATGTCTCCGTTGACTCCCCAGATCATCTCCAGCAGGTAGGCGCGTGAGTAAAGCTCTCCGACGTGGCGCAGCAGCAGGGAGGCCAGCTGATATTCGCGCTGGGTCAGGGCGACCGGCTCCTCGCCGCACCAGATGGTGTATTCATCCGGCTCGATCCGATATTGATCGCTGATGGCCACCTTGGGCTGCAGGTAATGGGTGTCGGAGGTGACGAAGCGCCTGCCCAGCGCTTCCACGCGCGCCGTGAGCTCGGCAGGGCGGATAGGCTTGGCCAGGAAGTCATCGGCGCCGTGCTGAAGCGCATGCACGACATCCTCCTCTCCCTGGCTTGCGGTGATGAACAGGATCAGCCCCCGCCAGCCGTGCTCGCTGCGCAGTGTGCGCGTCAGCTCCATGCCGCAGGCATCCGGCAGTTGCCAGTCGATGATCAGCAGGTCGAAGCTGCGCTCGCGCAGCGCGCGCAACAACTGGCTGGCGCGCTCGAAGCCTGCCAGCTCATGTCCCTGGGCCTCGAGACACAGGGTCAGGTAATCACGTTGATCATGATCATCTTCCAGAATGCCGATTTGCATGTCGCTGCCTCCCCGGGTGGGTATCGCAAGCAGTCTACGCGTCTCTTGCGTGAGACCGCGTCACAATGGTTCACGTTTGGCAGGACGAAGGCGACATATACTCGCGTTCATCCCCTTCGCTACTTTATGACACGTTGCCGCTGTTGGCGCGTGAGTGGTGAGGATGAAACGAGACGGTGAATCTCCGGCCGTCATCCATGGCTGTCCATGCCCCCTGGAGTCTTCTTATGCCGCTTCTCATTCTCCTGCGCTGCCTCACCACGGCGTTACCTCGCATACGCCACTGGCTTCTGCTGCTGACACTGTCGTTTTCCCCCTTCGCCATGGCCCTGGAGGCACCGCAGGGGCCGGTGGTGTTGCGCGTCACCGGGGATATTACCCATACCAACGCCGGAGGCGAGGCGCATTTCGATCGCGCCATGCTCATGGCGCTGACGCAACGGGAAACCGTGACCACCACCCCCTGGCATGACGGCGAAGTGAGCTTCAGCGGTCCGCTCGGTTCAGCGTTGATGGAGGCGGTGGGCGTCGAGGATGGCACCATGCGTATCGTGGCGCTCAATGACTATTCCGCCAGCGCGCCGGTGCAGGACTATTTCGATCATCCGGTGATACTGGCCATGGAAGTCGATGGCAAGCGACTGCGTGTGCGCGACAATGGCCCCATCTTCATCATCTACCCCTTCAGTGAGCAGCCGGATCTCCTCAACGAGGAAATCATGACCCGCTCTGTCTGGCAGGTGAAGCGCATTGAAATTGAACGTCTATCAGTTCGACAGGGAAGTGCGCGAGCTGCGCATGGTGGTGGCCGAGGAACAGAAGACCCCGACGCCGCCCGCCTTGATGGATGACAGCGAGCTGCTGTTGCGGCTCGACATCCTCTATAGCCGGGTGCAGTTGCTGCAGAGCGACCAGCTGGGCAGCATGCTGGCGGGGATGCCCGATCTGCATTCCCGGCTGATGGCCATGTTGCCCAGAATCGAGGTTCTGGACAGCGCCATCATGGACCTGGCGAGTCGTCAGGCGCGTGATGCGTCCCTCTATGTGCAGATACTCAGCCGGCTTGCCTCGCTTCAGGAGCAGGCCGGCGAGCTGCTGCTCAACATCAATGCCGAGGCCGCTATCCAGCGCACCAGGGAGCGCTCGGAGCTACTCAACCTGTATGCCCTCGCGCTGTCGCTGGTGCTTCTGATGACGTTGAGCGGCATCGTGCTGGTGGTCGCGCTGATCGTCGAGAGTCGCGGACGGGCCTCAAAGACCCGCAAGCTGGAGGAGCGCACCCGGGAGCTGGATGGCATGGTGCAGCTGGCGCAGGCGGCCAGTCGTGCCAAGTCGGAATTCATGGCGATCATGAGCCATGAGATTCGCACCCCGCTCAATGGCATGGTCGGTGTGTCGGACCTCATCGGCGAGGAAGTCTCGACCCGGCGTGGCCAGCAATATCTGGCGATGCTGCGCCAGAGTGCCGAGAGCCTGCAGGCCGTCATCAATGATGTGCTGGATTATTCCAAGATCGAAGCCGGCAAGCTGGAGCTGGATCAGCGCTGCTTCTCACTGCCCGAATTCCTCGATTCCCTGGCCGCGCATTACCATCGCCAGACAGGCAGTGCCGGCAAGGGATGCTCGCGCATCTTCCTCGAAGAACGTGCCGATGATCTGCCTGTCTGGGTCAAGGGGGATGTCAATCGCCTGCGTCAGGTACTGACCAACCTGCTCAACAACGCCTTCAAGTTCTGTCCCCAGGGCACCATCCGGCTGAGGGCATCATTGGAAGACGGCGAGACGCTTCATTTCGAGGTTCACGACAGCGGTTGCGGGATCGCCGCCGACCAGGTGAGCCAGTTGTTTGCCCCCTTCACCCAGGTGGATACCTCGATTGCGCGTCGACATGAAGGCACCGGGCTCGGGCTTGCCATCTGCAAGCGACTGGTGGAGGCGATGGGCGGCGAGATCGGCGTCGAGAGCCATCTCGGGCTCGGCAGTCGCTTCTGGTGCCGCGTGCCGCTGCCGGTATTGACCGTCGCCGAGGCTTGCCCGCAGCAGGCGGTGGGAGATGCGCCCTTGCCCCATGCAAGCGTGCTGGTGGTGGAAGACAACGAGGTCAATCAGTCACTGGCGCGGGCCATGCTCGAGTATCTGGGACAGCAGGTCACGGTGGTGGAAGACGGTGAGCAGGCACTCGAATGGCTTGCGCAGGCTGGCAACGATGTCGATCTGGTGTTCATGGACATGCAGATGCCGGTACTGGATGGCGTCGAGACAACACGTCGCTGGCGTCAGCACGAGGCCGAGCAACCCGCCAGCGCTCGTCTGCCGATCATCGCGATGACCGCCAACGTGATGCAGGAGGATGCCCGCCGCTGTATCGATGCCGGCATGCAGGGGGTGCTGCACAAACCCTTCACGCGTGATGATCTGCATCGGGTACTGCAACAGTATCTGGTCCAGGCCTCTGATTTGCAGGCCTCTGATTCGCAGCAGAATGCGCTTGCGTCAGAGAAGCCAGAGGCTTCGGCTGGCGAGCGGACTACCGTCATGCAGGCACCAGGCGATGATGGCGTCAGATCGTCAGCGGCTGAAGATCAGGACGCGCAGATCGACGCTGCTCCGGCGCCCGATGTAGCAACTGACGACTCAGCCGCGCGCGCTCTGTCTGATGCTGCGCCGTCATTGCTGCAGCACGCGACCTGTCAGGAGCTGCTCAAGACCCTGAGTGGCGAGGCCTATTCACGACTGCTGAGCAATTACCTGACGCGCCTCGATGGACGCCTCGACGTGATGGTGACCTTGCTGAAGCAGAGGGATCTCACCGAGCTCAAGCGCGAGGCACATTCCCTGAAGGGGGCGTCAGCCTCGCTGGGATGCAGCGGCATAGCCAGTGGCGCCAAGGCGCTGGAGGAGGCGGTGATCAGTGAGGATCTGCCCGAGGTACACCAGCATGTCGCCACATTGCGCTCCTTGAGTATGCCGACGCGGGACAGCCTCCTCGCAGAGGGCTATCTGTTCTCCTGACGGTATTGGGACGTGATGGCGTGATAGATAGCCGACAGCATTCCACTACCGTCCCTCTGGTTCTCCCGTTCCCGCCTTCTTTCGCTCTCTTCATCCTGGCCTTCACGATTCATCCTGGCTTTCACGACACAGACGCCACCCATGGCGACATGGGTGGCGTCTGTGTCGTGGGGTGTTGTGGCATTCCCGCTGTCTGTCCTGCGCTGCGGCGGGACGCCAGCCTCCTCAATGGACTGCGGAGGTGTGGCGCTGGCTGATTGCATTGACGGCACTGGGCGGGCAGCGGCTCCAGGCATTGAAATCGGTGACGGGCATGGGGCGTGCGAACAGATAGCCTTGACCGATATTGCAGCGGGTATCGCAGAGGTAATCGCGCTGTTCCGCGGTCTCGATGCCTTCGCCGACCACGGCGAGATTCAGACGCTGGCCCAGCTCGACGATGGTACGGGTGATGGCGCGCGCTTCCGGGTGGCTGTCGCTGCGCCCGACGAAGCATTGGTCGATCTTCAATTCGTCGAACGGCAGGTTGTAGAGCTGCATCATCGAGGAGAAACCGGTGCCGAAGTCATCCAGCGCCAGGCGATAGCCGCGGTCGCGAATGGCATTGAGCAGGTGACGAGCGTAGGTGAGGCAGTCGATCCCGCAGCTCTCCGTGAGTTCCAGCGTGATGGAGTGCGGATCGACATGATGCTGACTGGCCAGCGCATCCAGCGTCTTCAGCATGTCGCGGGTGCGCAGCAGCTGGGGTGACAGATTGAGCGCGAGATCAAGGTGAAGGCCCTGGGACTGCCATTGGCCCTGCTGGCGGAAACCATGCTCGATGACCTGCCAGGTGAGTGCCTCGATACGGTTGGTGCGTTCCGCCAGGGCGATGAACTGGTTGGGCATGACCATGCCGCGCAGAGGATGCTGCCAGCGCACGAGAGCTTCCGCGCCGCTGAGCCGGCCGCTGGCGAGGTCGATCTTGGGCTGATAGACGAGATGCAGCTGGCGCTCGGTCAGAGCATCATCCAGTTCATCGAGTGACAGCGGATTGCGTTGCTTGTCCAGCTCTGCCAGCAGAGAGGCCAGGTGCATGATGTCGCAGGGCTTGCCGAGCTGGCCCAGCATCTCCAGGCCACTGCGCTTGCCCCTGGCGACCATCGCTTGCATGTCGTCGTTGTGACAGGCGCTCATCAGGATGATGCCCGCCTCGACATTGCGTTCGCGCAGATAGCCGAGCACATCATCGCCGGTGAAGTCGCCCAGTTCGTAGTCCACCAGGATGAGGTCCGTCTCCAGGCAGGCGGGATTGCAGGCGATGTCCTGCAGCCCTTCGCTCTGCGTGCAGTCGAAACCATGGGCGGAAAGCAGCCCACTGATGAGCTCACGAAAATCCGGATCGTCGTCGATGATGAGTGCGTGTCGAGTCATATAAGGCATCCTCAAGCGAGTGTCGGGAATACGCTCACACCGCTGTGCATGAAGTGTCTGCATGGGCAGTGCGCAGGCGAGCAGGTGATCCCAGATTAGCAATGCGGTTACATGATTCGCGGATATCGACACATTTGACGGCGTCTTTTTACATTCGAGCTGTCAGGTCGATGAATCAGAAAGCGGGTAGCGTGAGTCAGCCAGGGAGAGGCCGCCAGGGGGAGCCAGCAAGAGGCGGGGAGGGGGGTTATCAAACAAGGAAGAGGCGGGTAGCAGGAGGGAAGTCGTCACACGCCCGCGCAGCCCCGGGTTGCCTCCGGGACTGCGCGGGCGTGTGTTGCCTGAGACTGGTCAAGCCACGCCACACGGGCGGGGTCAGCGCAGACGATCGCAGTTGGGCTTCTCGCCGGCGGCGCGGGCCTGCTGATAGGTCGGCAGAGCGGTCTCGAGGCGCTCGTTGAGGGCCGCCATGCGCTGCTCATCACTCGGGTGCGTCGACATCCACACAGGAGGTTGCGCGCCTCCGGCAGCGTTCATGTTGGCCCACAGCTTGATGCTGGCGCGCGGGTCGAAGCCGGCTTCGGCCATCAGGTCCAGCCCCAGCAGGTCGGCTTCGGACTCGTGGGAGCGCGAGAACGGCTTGAGCACGCCGTATTCCGCGCCCATGCCCAGCAGGCCCATGAGCTGATCGCCACCGGTACCTTCGAGGCCTGCCAGTGCCTGGGTCAGCGACAGCCCGGCGGAGGTCAGCGATTGGGTCGAGACGCGCTCGTTGGCGTGGCGCGCCAGCACGTGGGCGATCTCGTGGCCGATGACGGTCGCCAGCTGGTCCTGATTCTCGGCGACCTCCAGCAACCCGGTGTTGACGCCGATATAGCCGCCCGGCAGCGCGAAGGCATTGGCGGACTCATCCTCGAATACCTTGACCTGCCAGCCGCTGATGCCATAGCTGGCGGGCACCTTGGCGGTCACCGCATCTGCCACGCAGCTGACGTAGGCATCCTGACGTCCTTCCACCACCGGCAGCTCCTGCTGGTACTTGCTGAAGCTGGCTTCTCCCATCTTCTCCAGTTCCTGGTCCGAGTAGAGAGTCAGCTGGCTGCGGCCCAGCGGAGAGCTGGCGCAGGCACTCAGGGTGACGGACGCCGCAAGGGCCGCCAGCGGGAGCAGACGACGCAGGGCGCGGGGAGATGAGAGATCGAGCAATCCTGGCATTGGGGCCTCCTGGCTAGATGACGTGACAATCTTCAAGCGCACGGCAGGGCGACGCTGAACGTGCAAGAAACGTGCAGACAGCATAACCGGATAGGCGAAGTGGTGCAGTCAGTGAAATGATACGTTGCTGAGATCACAGCATCGTCAGGCCAGACGGGGCCGCCGGGCATGAGATACTGGGCGTGATCTGATGGGCCTGCCACGGCCCGGACCCCATGTATCTGACAGGGAATCATCATGTCGCCAGAGTTTGAACGCCGCCTCTCGCATCTGCTGGACCGACTCGAACCGATGCTGCCGCCGACGGCTGTCGAAGTGGACTGGACACGCGATGTCGCCGCCTTGTGGACTCGCCACCCCCTGGGAGGGCGCCTGACGCCGATCGCGCTGCGTGACGCCCTGACACTCGAGGACCTGCTCGGCATCGCACGCCAGAAGCGTGAGCTGCTGGCCAACACTCGTGCCTTCCTCGCGGGCAAGCCGGCCAACCATGCGCTGCTGTGGGGCGCGCGTGGCACCGGCAAGTCATCGCTGGTCCGCGCGCTGCTCAATACCCTGGGCCGTGAGGGGCTGCGTCTGATCCAGATCGATCGCCACGACCTGCCGGCACTGCCGGCGCTGGTCGCCGAGCTGGCTCAGCAGCCGCATCGCTTCATTGTCTACTGTGATGACCTGTCCTTCGAGGGCAGTGATGACGCCTACAAGGCGCTCAAGAGTGTACTGGATGGCACCCTGACCGGCCCGCCGGAGAACGTGCTGCTGTACGCCACCTCCAACCGTCGTCATCTGTTGCCGGAGCACATGAGCGACAATCAGGCCACCCATATCGTCGATGGCGAGCTGCATCACGGTGATGCGGTGGAAGAGAAGATCTCGCTGTCGGACCGCTTCGGCCTGTGGCTGGCCTTCCACCCCTTCAATCAGGATGCTTATCTGGAGACCTGTCAGCATTGGGTGGAATGGCGTCTCGGCGCGGGCAGCTTCGATGAGGCGGCGCGTGGCGAGGCGCTGCGCTACGCCACCCAGCGTGGGGTGCGCAGCGGGCGTGCCGCCTGGCAGTTCGCCAACCTCTGGGCGGGGCAGAAGACGCTGGAGGCGTGAGCCTGGTGCTTGACGCCCTTGAGATGATTGCGGCGCATGAGATGCTTGAAACATCAGTGCTCGCGACATGAAAAAGCCGCTCCTGCAGTCATCTGCAGGGGCGGCTTTTTCATGGGGCAGGCTGGCGGATCGGATTCGCTGGCCTGCCATCATGCACGGGCGCAGATCACGCCATCAACGGCGCTGCTTGCGCTCCTTGCGAGCTTCCTTGGTGCGCGCCAGTGAACGCTCTTTCGCGCGTTCGCGGTCGTCAGCCCCCTGGGCGCCATCGAAGGGGTTGTCGCCGGAGCGGAACTCGAAACGCATCGGCGTACCCTTGACCTTGAGCACCTTGCGGAAGGTGTTGGTCAGGTAGCGCTTGTAGGCTTCCGGCAGACGGTTGGTCTGGTTGCCGTGCACCACGATCAGCGGCGGATTGGCGCCACCCTGGTGAGCCATACGCAGCTTGATGCGACGGCCGTTGACCATCGGCGGCTGGTGCGCCTGGGTGGCGTCCTGCAGCAGGGTGGTCAGACGCTTGGTCGACCAGCGGGCCACGGCGCTTTCGAAGGCGCGGTCGATGGACGGGTAGAGGTCACCCACCGCAGTGCCGTGCAGCGCGGAGATGAAGTGCAGGTCAGCGTAGTCGGCAAAGCCCAGACGACGCTTGATCTCGGAGCGCATCTTCTCCTTGGCTTCGCTTTCCAGGCCATCCCACTTGTTGACCGCCAGCACCAGCGCGCGGCCGCTGGTCAGCACGAAGTCCAGCAGGTGCAGGTCCTGCTCGACCAGCCCCTGGCGGGCATCGAGCACCATCACGGCGACGTTGCACTTCTTGATCGCTTCCAGCGTCTTGATGATGGAGAACTTCTCCACCACTTCGCGCACGTTCTTGCGACGACGGACCCCGGCGGTATCGACCAGCAGGTAAGGCTTGCCGCGACGCTCGAAGGGAATTTCCACCGCGTCGGTGGTGGTGCCGGCCTGGTCAAAGACCACCACGCGCTCCTCGCCCAGCAGGCGGTTGACCAGCGTCGACTTGCCGACGTTCGGGCGACCGATGATGCCGATGCGCACGCCGCGATCGTCCAGTTCCGGGTGCAGGTCCTCGTCTTCGCCTTCCTCGACTTCAGGGTAGGGCGAGAGCACCTCTTCCAGCAGTGTGGTGACGTTGCGGCCATGCTCGGCGGCGATGGCGCGCGGGTCACCCAGACCCAGGGTCCAGAAGTCGGACTTGCCGATCTCCTCGTCCATGCCGTCGGTCTTGTTGACCACCAGCCAGGTCTTCTTCTGGTTGACGCGCAGATGGTTGGCGATGGCCTCATCCGCCATGTTCAGACCGGCGCGCGCATCGACCATGAACAGCACGATGTCGGCTTCGTCGATGGCGGCCAGGGACTGGCCGGCCATCATCAGGTCGATGCCTTCCTCGTCACCGCTGATGCCGCCGGTGTCGATGACGGTGTAGGGCTTGCCGCCGACCTTGCCGGTGCCGTACTTGCGGTCACGGGTCAGGCCGGGGAAATCGGCGACCAGAGCATCACGGGTCTTGGTGAGGCGATTGAATAGCGTCGACTTGCCGACATTCGGGCGGCCGACCAGGGCGATCACGGGGTTCATGGAATCTCGCAGCATTCGCAGGGATAGCATCGATGCCGGCCCCGTACGGTCTGCTTCGAACCGGTCTGCTTCGAACCATGACGGCTGGAAAGCACCTTGTGCAGGCAGGGCGATAGCGATGATATCGGACTTGGGTCACTGGAGCGCGTCGTCGGCAGGCGCCGGACGAGGCCCGTCTCCAGTATGGCCCGCGGAGCGAGCCTTGGCACTCTCCGCGGAAATGATCTCGTGGCTGAATCCTGTGGCTCTACCGACGCGAGGGAGGCGTCAGTCGACTCACGGGATCAGCGGGGGCAGCATTCTAGCATTGACAGGGAGTTGCTACCAATGGCGCATTACGACAACGGCAGCCAGGAGGCTGCCGTTGTCGTGACGAGGGCTGAACTAGGCGCATGTCAGCTTGCGGGGCAGGCTGACATGCGCGCTCGATCAATGGCTTACGGGGCTTCGAGGTCCAGCGCCGTCAGCTCGCCATCGTTGGTGTAGACATAGATGCGCTTGCCTTCGGTCAGCGGGGTGATGCTGATGCCATCGCCCCCCACGTCATAGCGGCCGGCCATCTCCCCGCTCTGGGCGTCGATCAGGTGCACATAGCCTTCGTAGTCACCGACCACTAGCTTGCCATCGACGAAGGCCGGAGAGGTCAGCCAGCGACCTTCCAGGTCTTCGGACTTCCACAGCACGTTACCGGTGTTGGCATCCATCGCCAGCACATGGCTGGCGTTGTCGATACTGAACAGGTAATCGCCGACCACGATGGGCGTCAGATAGCTGGAGGACGGCTTGTCCCACAGCGGCTCGCCGTTGCGAGCGTCCAGTGCGATCAGGCGACCGTTGTAGCTGGTGACGAACAGGCGACCATCCTGGGTCAGCACCGGCTGGCCATCGAGATCGACCAGCTGATCCACCTCGGTACGCCCGGACGGCACGGCGACGCGCAGGTCCCACAGTTCCTGACCTGAGCGGTTGTCGAGCGTGACCAGCTTGCCGTTGGCGAAGCCAGCGAAGGTGACCGGCTGGATGACGCGCGGCGCGCCGGTGCCCCGCAGTGTCAGGGCCGGAATCGTGGCCGAGTAGGCCCACTGCTCTTCGCCGGTGAAGCGATCAAGCGCGGTCACGGTACCATCGACGCTCTGCACCACGACCAGCTCGGCGTTGTACTGCGGCGCGGCCAGCACCTCACTGGAGACACGCGTGCTCCATTCGATGCTGCCATCTTCCTGACTGACGGCGCTGACCTTGCCATCGCGCGTACCGACGTAGAGGCGGGAGGCATCGGCATTCAGTGCGCTGGTGATGCCAGCTGGCAACCGTGTCTGCCAGATGTCGTCGCCACTGTCGGCAGCGAGGGCTTCCAGTTCACCGCCTTCGGCACCGACGAACAGCTTGTCGTTGGCGAAGATCGGGGACAGCGGATAGTGGGCACGGCCAAGGCCATTGCCGACCGATTCGCTCCAGACGGAATCCAGCGCGACCTGGCGATCGAAATCGACCAACTCCTTGGGCGCATATTCCGGTTGGGCACTGCTGGCACAACCGGCCAGCAGACTCACGGCCAGTAGCGAGGCCGGTACGCTCAGACGACGAGTGACGCTCATGAAGAAGACTCCGCAGCCAGATCGGCGAGTTTCAGGTCGAGACCGTAGACCGGCTGACCACTTTCCTGCGACAGGGTGCTGGCCTGCTGATAGGCGGCGATGGCCTCGTCACGCTTGTCCTGTGCGGCCAGGGCATCGCCACGCACCGCCGCCGCCTGCGCTGCCAGCGGCGCCGGCGGGTTCTTGAGCAGGGCGAGTGCCGCGTCGTTGTCGCCGCGCTCGACGTTGATTCGCGCCAGACGCAGGCTGGCCAGCCCCTGCAGATAGCTGTCATCGCTGTTGTCGATCACGCTCTGCAGCGCCGTGGCGGCTGCATCGAGATCGTTGGCCTTGACCGACATGCTGGCATCCAGCAGATGCGCCATCTGGGTGTAGAGGCTGTCGCCGTGCTCGCTTTCCAGTTCGCCGATCAGCGTACGCGCCTGCTTGACGCCGGCGTCTTCCAGCTTGGGCTGGCTGACGAGGCTGATCAGTTGCTGGTAACGCACGGAGGCCGCTTCGGACTGGCTGGCTTCGTAGCTCTGCCAGGCCTTGAAGGCAAAGACACCGGCGCCGGCCAGTACGACACCGGCAATCAGTGACTTGCCGTTCTCGCTCCACCAACGCTTGATGGCTTCAAGCTGTTCTTCTTCGCTTCTGAGCTCTTCCGCCACGGGCGGTCTCCTTGACCTGGCCGGTATGCCGGCACTTGCATTCGAGAGGCGGAGAGCTGGCTCTCCGCCCGATATTCATTGGCAGTCTCAGGCGCCGAAGACGCTGTCGAGACGTTCGCCCAGCGCACGCTGGTTCAGCGTTTCCTGGTCGCGTTCCTCGCGCAGGAACTTGAGCGCCACCGTGCCTTCGATGACTTCATTCTCACCGAGAATCAGCGCGATGCGTGCACCGCTCTTGTCGGCCTTCTTCATCTGGCTCTTGAAGCTGCCGCCACCGCAATGCAGAACCAGGCGCAGGTTGGGCAGGGCGGTGCGCAGCTCTTCTGCCAGACGCATGGCCTCGCCTTCGGCCTGCTCGCCCATCGACATCAGGTAGACATCGACGGTTTCGCGGACGTCCTGCGGTACCAGTTCCAGCGTCTCGAGCAACAGGATGAGGCGCTCGACGCCCATCGCGAAGCCGACCGCCGGTACCGGTTTGCCGCCCAGCTGTTCGAACAGGCTGTCGTAGCGGCCGCCGGCACACACGGTGCCCTGGCTGCCCAGTGCGGTGGTGGTCCATTCGAACACACTGCGCGAGTAGTAATCGAGGCCACGCACCAGGCGCGGGTTGATGACGTATTCGATGCCAGCGGCGTCGAGTCGTGCCTTGAGGCCCTCGAAGTGCACGCGGGATTCTTCATCCAGGTGATCCCCCAGGCGCGGCGCGGCGTCGACGACGGCGGCCATGTCCGGGTTCTTGGTATCGAGGATGCGCAGCGGGTTGCTGTGCAGACGACGCTTGGAGTCTTCGTCGAGGACATCCAGGTGCTGTTCGAAGTATTCGACCAGCAGGTCACGATAGGCGGCACGCGCCTCAAGGCTACCCAGCGAGTTGAGCTCGAGGGTGACGTGCTCAAGAAGGCCAAGCTGACGCCATAGACGCGCGGAGAGCAGGATCATCTCGGCATCGATGTCCGGGCCTTCCATACCGTAGGCTTCGACGCCCACCTGATGGAACTGACGATAACGGCCCTTCTGCGGGCGCTCGTGGCGGAACATCGGCCCGGTGTACCACAGGCGCTGGATCTGGTTGTGGACCAGGCCATTCTCCATCGCCATGCGCACGCAGCTGGCGGTGCCTTCCGGACGCAGGGTCAGGCTGTCGCCGTTACGGTCGTCGAAGGTGTACATCTCCTTCTCGACGATGTCGGTGACTTCGCCGATGGAGCGCTTGAACAGTGCGGTCTGCTCGACGATGGGGGTGCGGATCTCGCGATAGCCGTACTGGCCCATCAGCGCTTCCACCTGGTGCTCGAAGTATTGCCATACCGGTGACTGGTCCGGCAGCAGGTCGTTCATGCCACGAATGGCCTGGATCTTGGTACTCAACGTTCTCTCCTGAATCCTTGCGCGTCTCCCCACGGCGCTCGCATGAGGTCATGCAGGCGGGTGGGGAGACGAAGGCGCGTCACTCACGACGCGCAAGCCAGCCGAGACAAGCTCAGCTCTGGCGAATGATGGTGTCGGCCTCACGGGCCTCTTTTTCCGCGACCTTGTCACGGATGAGTCGCTCAAGATCGTCAACCAGGGTGTCATTGGTCAACTTGCTGGCCGGCTTGCCGTCCAGGTAGACCAGGTTGGCGGGGCTGCCGCCGGTCAGGCCGACATCGGTCTCCTTGGCTTCGCCGGGGCCATTGACGACACAGCCGATGACCGAGACGTTCAGCGGCGTCATCACGTCTTCAAGACGTGTCTCCAGTTCGTTCATGGTCTTGATGACGTCGAAATTCTGACGCGAGCAGCTGGGACAGGCAATGAAGTTGATGCCCTTGGCGCGCAACTTGAGGCTCTTGAGCATGTCGAAGCCGACCTTGATCTCCTCGACCGGGTCCGCGGCCAGCGACACGCGGATGGTGTCACCGATGCCATCCATCAGCAGCATGCCCAGGCCGATGGAAGACTTGACGGTGCCCGAGCGCAGGCCGCCGGCTTCGGTGATGCCCAGGTGCAGCGGCTGTTCGATGCGCGCCGCCAGGTCACGATAGGCGGCGACGGCCATGAACACGTCGCTGGCCTTGACGCTGACCTTGAAGTCCTGGAAGTCGAGGCGATCCAGATGGTCGATGTGACGCATGGCAGATTCGACCAGCGCCGCCGGCGTCGGTTCGCCGTATTTCTTCTGCAGGTCCTTTTCCAGCGAGCCTGCGTTGACGCCGATGCGGATCGGGATGCCGTTGTCGCGGGCGGCGCTGACCACGGCACGCACGCGGTCTTCACGACCGATGTTGCCCGGGTTGATGCGCAGGCAGTCGACGCCAAGTTCGGCCACACGCAGGGCGATCTTGTAGTCGAAGTGGATATCGGCCACCAGCGGGATGTTGCTCTGCTGCTTGATGCGACCGAAGGCTTCGGCGGCATCCATGTCCGGCACGCTGACACGCACGATATCGGCACCGGCATCCTCGAGGCGCTTGATCTGCGCGACGGTGGCGGCGACATCGTTGGTGTCGGTGTTGGTCATGCTCTGCACGGAAATCGGTGCATCGCCGCCGACGGCCACATTGCCGACATGAATCTTGCGCGAGACGCGGCGCTTGATGGGGGAGTGACTATGCATGGGATTCCGGATCATTCACCGAGGGTAAGTTTGGCAACACTGCCGCGCGTGACGCGCGTGAGGTCGACCGCTTCATTCATGTAACGCAATTCGACGCCAGAGGCATTGCCGATGGTCAGCGTGAAGGGCGGCTTGCCTTCCAGCGTCGTGCTGGTGCCGGCCTCGTTGTTGCCGCGCAGCAGGCGCTTGCCATCGACATCACGGATGTCGGTCCAGGAATTGATGTTGAACGTCAATTCAAGCTTGCGCGGGTCTGCCGCCGGCGTAGCTTCTTCTGCTGCGCTCTCTTGCGGGGTGTCGGCACTGGCATCGGCGACTGTGCTCACGTCAGTGGTAGCGGCACTATCCGTGGCAGCGTCAGACGCTGACGTACCAGCCTCTGCAGCGCCCGGCGCGCCAGCGTTCGTGTCGAGCGCGTCAGCACTCTGCGCTGTCGCCTCGGACGAGGTGGCTGCCTCGACGGCAGACGCATCACCGGTGGCGGTAGCAGTGGAGGACGGCGCCGCTTCACTGGCAGAGGACTGCGAGAGCGAAAGCTCGATGGAGCCATCGGCGTTCACGACCGGTTCGGCGCTGTCCGCATCGTTGCCGCCTTCGAGGGCGGAGGTTTCGGCCGGCGAGGTGCGGCCATAGTCGCCGCTCTGCCACCACACGTAGCTGAGGCCGATCAGGCCGGCGATGACCAGCAGGCTGACGAGGCGGAACAGGTACTTGCCCATCTTGCCCGGCGGGCGCACCGACGGTGTGGAGCTGGGAGTGTAGCGCTCGGCTTCGGTGGTGCCGAACTGGGCATTGTACTGCCCGACGATCGCTTTCTCGTCCATGCCCAGCAGGCGGGCATAGGCACGCAGATAGCCGCGACGGTACGCGGCAATGGGAATCTGGTCGTAGTGGTCGCGTTCCAGGTCATCGACCAGGCTGGGGCGCAGGTTGAGCTGTGTCGCCACCTCATCACGCGACAACCCCTGATGTTCGCGCTCCAGCTTGAGGCGCGTGCCAGGCAGTGCATCACTGGCGTGCTGATCAGGGGCGGGTTGATGTTCGCTCATGGCGCATCCTTGTAAGGAAAAACTGTCTACCGAACGCACATCCGGGCGCTCTTCCGGTACTGCGGGAACTGCTCCTGATACTGGAGCATGCTGACTGATGCTGTCGCGCGATTGGCCGGGTACTGCACGACTCGTTGATCATCGTGCGAGCGAGCAGCGTGAAAAGCGATGACTCCCACGCCAATCGACGCGTACGAACACACGTTCGTCCGCGTCGGCACTATACCAAGCCCGCGCCGAGATTTTCACCGGCAATTCGGTCTTCTCGGCCCTGCTTGCAGCGCCCCCGCCCAAGAGGTGGCCCCATCAGCGGCGTCGTTGCGCCTTGCTCAGGGAGTGCGAATCACCGCGCGACCGGATTCCCGTGTCATGACCTGCTCCAGCTGACGGCTGTAGAGGTCTGCCAGACGGCTGTCGCCGCGAGCTGTAGCCACATCGACGGCCAGGGCAAGACTGTCGCTGTCGGTGCCTGCCAGGCGGAAGTAGCGGCTCAGGGCCGACTGGGCGGCGTCATTGTCGCCGGCGTCATGTGACATGCGTGCCACCGCCAACCAGGCCTCTGACTCACGCGGGTTGATCTTGACGGCGCGCTCGAAACTCTTCGCGGCCTCGCTGGTCTTGCCCAGCTGCATCTGACAGCGGCCCAGATTGGTATAGAGCTGACCACGATTGTCGTAGGTCAGGTCTTCTGCCGCGATCTCGAGCTGCCGACAGGCCGCGACGTATTCACCGCGAGAGTAGAGAAAGGCCGCATAGTTGTTGCGCGCACGGGTAAAGGACGGATCGCTGGAAATGGCCTGATTGAAATAGTCATCGGCGAGCACGTTCTCACCCTGGCGCTGATAGATCATCGCCAGCCCGGCCTTGGCCTCGGCATTGCTGCTCTGCAGCTTGAGTGCCTTCTGGAAGGCATTGTCAGCGCGCTGCAGCTGATTACGACCCAGATAGGCCTCTCCGAGTTCCACGTAGGCATTCGAGGCCTTGTTGTCATCCGGCGGGGCGTAGGGGTCGTTGGTTTCCACGCGTGTCGCGCAGCCTGCGAGGGTCAGGCCGGCAAATCCGAGGCACAGCAGCAGGGCTCGGGTGCGGCGAGTGATGCCGCGAGCAGCGGTGCGGATGTGGGAATCATGCTGGCAGGGGCCCTGGGCGACAGGGCCATGCGCATTGGTGCGATGACGGGGCAGACGACTCGGCATGCAATCCTCGCGTGAATGAAGGCTCATGATGTGCCTGCGGGCGAGGGTCGCGGCAGGCAACAAAAGCGCCCCCCATCAAAGCGCCGCACCTGCCACAAGTCAAGGTGGCAGGGCGGCGCATGGCGATAGCGTCAGGTCAGACCTGGCAGCCGCTCAGTCGGCGTCGAGCTGGATGGCGTTGATGTAACGCTCGGCACGACGGGTGCGGTCCTTGACCTGACCGACCAGCTGGCCACAGGCGGCGTCGATGTCGTCGCCGCGTGTCGCGCGCACCGGTGCGGTGTAGCCCAGCTCATAGAGACGCTGCTGGAAACGCATCACCTGATTACGTGACGGCTTCTCGTAACCGGAATGCGGGAACGGGTTGAACGGGATCAGGTTGATCTTGCACGGCAGCTCGTCGAGCAGCGCGGCCAGTTCCTCGGCGTGCTGGATCTGGTCGTTGACGTCCTTGATCAGGGTGTACTCGATGGTGACGATACGTGCGTCGTCACACTTGGCCAGGTAGCGATGGCAAGAGTCGAGCAGCGCGCGGATGTTCCACTTGCGGTTGATCGGCACCAGCACGTTGCGCAGTTCATCGTTGGCCGCGTGCAGCGAGATCGCCAGACTGACGTCCATCTCATCGCCGAGCTGGTCCAGCTTGGGCACCACACCAGAGGTGGAGAGGGTGACGCGACGCTTGGACAGGCCATAGGCGTTGTCGTCCAGCATCAGCTTCATCGCCGGCACGACATTGTCGTAGTTCATCAGCGGCTCGCCCATGCCCATCATCACCACGTTGGTGACCGGACGCTTGCGGGTGTCCTTGCGGTCTTCGGCGCCACGGGTGGCGACCCACACCTGGCCGATGATCTCGGCGGCGGTCAGGTCACGCTCGAAGCCCTGCTTGCCGGTGGAGCAGAAGCTGCAGTCCAGCGAGCAGCCTACCTGGGAAGACACGCACAGGGTGCGACGGTTGCCGTTCTCGGAGGGGATCAGTACGGTCTCGACGTAGCTGCCATCGCTGACTTCCAGCACCCACTTGCGGGTGCCGTCCTTGGACTCGCCTTCATAGACGATGCCCGGCGCACGGACCTCGGCGACCTGCTTGAGGCGCTCGCGCAGCGGCTTGGCAAGGTTGGTCATCTCGTCGAAGCTGTCGACGCCTTCCTGGTGAATCCATTTCATCACCTGGGTGGCGCGGAATTTCTTCTCGCCGATGCTCTCGAAGAAGGCTTCCATCGCCGGGCGCGGCAGGCCCAGCAGGTTGGTGAGCTTGACGGCGGCAGGGGCCGCGGCATCGGTGGCAGTTGCAGTGGTATCAGTCATGGTATGGGCCGGTCGTGTCAGGGATGGGCAGGCGTCACACAAAGGATAGACGTCTGCAGGGCGACGCTGTCAGCGGAGGTGGCGATGCTTCGCAGACCTCAAGAGGCTCTCATCATCAGCGCAGTGCGCGTGGGCGTCACATGGCGTGGGGAGAGGGCGCTGCAGCGGCTTTCAGAAAAGCGTATCGGACCTGCTCAAGCGTCGAATCTGCTTCAGGGGTGCATGCTGTCGCGCGACGCTTCAGCACGTCCGATACCACGACGGCCCCGCCTCGCAGGCAGGGCCGTCGTGTCATGCACGGCTGGGAGACGCGTGCCCCGAAGGGCCGGGCTTCTCAGTCGTACAAGGCGAAATCAACCGCGCGGGCAGATTTCGTTGTCGCCGAAGAAGTAGGCGATTTCGCGAGCAGCAGATTCCGGCGCGTCAGAACCGTGAACGGCGTTGGCGTCGATGGAAGTGGCGAAGTCTGCACGGATGGTGCCGGCTTCTGCTTCCTTCGGGTTGGTAGCGCCCATCAGGTCGCGGTTCTTGGTGATGGCGTCTTCGCCTTCCAGCACCTGGATCATGACCGGGCCGGAAGTCATGAAGCCGACCAGCTCGCCGAAGAAGCCGCGCTCGCTGTGCTCAGCGTAGAAGCCTTCGGCCTGTTCCTTGGACAGGTGAACCATTTTGGAAGCGACGATCTGCAGACCGGCCTTCTCGAAACGAGAGTAGATTTCGCCGATCACGTTCTTGGCAACGGCATCCGGCTTGATGATGGACAGAGTGCGCTGAGTCATGGTGAATCTCCTGAGACAAGCTTTGAAGAGCCGCACGGCAGATGCCGCACGGCGGAAAACGGGCTCTGTCGGCATGCGCGCGACAAAAGTGGGCGGCATTATAGCGGCAAGTGCCACCGGCTGCATCCATCATGCCTGAGTCGCATGACGCGCAGATGGCAAGCGCCTCGTCGGCATGGGCTGGCGAGGCGCTGAGGGTCGGCTCGGACGTTGAGCCTGGCTTGGACGCTGAAGCTCTATTTACAAGCTGAAGCCTGGTCTACACGCTGAAGCCTGGTCTACACGCTGAAGCTCTCGCCACAGCCACACTCGTCCTTGACGTTAGGGTTGTTGAAGCGGAAGTAGCGGTTTAGGCCGTCCTTGACGTAATCCACTTCGGAGCCGTCGAGCACGGTGAGGGCTTCGCTGTCGACATAGACGGTGGCGCCGTGATCGACGAAGACGGCGTCTTCCTCGTTGGCCTCGTCGGCGAAGTCGAGCACGTAGCTGTAACCGGAGCAGCCGCTTGGCTTGACCGAGACACGCAGGCCAAGGCCGTGGCCGCGCTCGGCCAGCACGACGCGGATCTGGTCGGCGGCGGAGGGGGAAATCGACAGGTGTGCCATGAGCAGTCTCCCGGGTCAGGCGCGCAGCGAGGTCAGGGCATGCCTGAGTTCGCCGAGCGCGGATTCAATGTCGGTGGCGGTGGTGAATCGTCCGAAGCTGAAACGCAATGACGCCAGCGCCAGTGGACGGGGCACCCCGATGCCGGTGAGGACGAACGACGGTTCGACACTGGCGGAATTGCAGGCCGAACCGGTGGAAATCGCGATGCCGCGCAGCGCCATCAGCATCGCCTCGCCATCCACGCCTTCGAAGGCGAGATTGACGATGTTGGGCGCACTGACCTCTATATCGGTATTGAAGTGCACGCCTTCAAGGCCGGCAAGCCCGGCGACGAACTGATCACGCAGCGCGATGAGGTGCTGGTGATCGGCGTCGAACTGCTCGCCGCTCAGGCGGTAGGCCTCGCCCATGCCGACGATCTGATGGGTCGGCAGGGTGCCGGAACGCATGCCGCGCTCATGACCACCGCCGTGGATCAGGGCATCGACCTTGATCTGCGGCTGGCGACGCACGTACAGCGCGCCGATGCCTTTGGGGCCGTAGGCCTTGTGGGCGGACAGCGACAGCATGTCGATAGGCTGACGGCTGACATCGATCTGCACCTTGCCGGGCGCCTGGGCGGCATCGACATGGAAGGCCGCGCCATGCGAATGGGCGATGTCGCCCAGCGCATCCAGGTCATTCAGGCTGCCCAGCTCGTTGTTCACCGCCATCAGCGATACCAGGAGGGTGTCGCTGCGCAGGGCGTCGCGCAGGCTGTCCGGGCTGATGCGGCCGTCAGGCTGCGGCGCGATGCGCGTGACCTCGAAGCCTTCCGCTTCCAGCGCACTGGCGGTATCCAGAATTGCCTTGTGCTCGATGGTCGAGGTGATCAGATGGCGGCCACGCGCGGCATTGGCACGCATGTAGCCGGTCAGCGCCAGGTTGTCGGCTTCGGTGGCACCGCTGGTCCAGACGATCTCGCGCGGGTCGGCACCGATCAGTTCGGCGACCTGACGACGTGCGCCCTCGACGGCCTGCTCGGCCAGCCAGCCCGGCATGTGACTGCGCGAGGCCGGATTGGCGAAGGTGCCGTCCTGCGTCAGGTGACGCATCATCAGCTCGGCAACGCGCGGGTCGACGGGCGTGGTGGCGGCATAGTCAAGGTAGATCGGCTGGGACATGGTGACTTCCTGAAGACATGACGAACGGGTTCAGCTGCCCTGCATGACGGTGATCGGCGTCGGCTCGCACGCCTTGCGCTGACGACTGGCGATCTGGCGAATCTCTTCGCGCGCGACCAGGTCGGCCAGGCTGATGCCGTCGAGAAAGCCGTGGATCTCGTCGGACAGATCACACCACAGATGGTGCGTCAGGCAGGTGTCACCGGCCTGACAGTCCGACATTCCCTGACAGCGTGTGGCATCGACTGACTCGTTGACGGCGTCGATGATGCACGCCACCGAGGTGGTCTCGAGTTCGGTGTCCAGCAGATAACCGCCACCGGGGCCACGCACGCTCTTGACCAGACCTGCACGCCGCAGACGCGCAAACAGTTGCTCCAGATACGACAGCGAGATGCCCTGGCGTTCGGAAATATCGGCCAGACAGGTCGGGCCGCAACTGGCATGCAGGGCCAGATCGAGCATCGCGGTGACGGCGTAGCGTCCCTTGGTGGTCAGGCGCATGACAGAGTCCGTGAGCAGATGGAGCCTGCGACGTTGAGGACGAGGCCTAGCATAGTCGCCGCCTCTGGCGAGGCGGCGTCTCAATGCGCTCCATTATGGTGGGGTGGTCTGGCGGGGTCAATCCCGACTGAATTGGTCAACTTTAGCCATGCTGACGTTCGGCAGGTTCCTGCGTATCGCTTGCCTGCTCGGTCGGCGAGTGCTCAGCCGATGACCGTTGGGTCGAGGTCTGCTCGGAACTGGAGGCTGTCCGAGCCTTGGGCGAGGTGCTGCCCTGGGCTGCGGCCACGTCAGCGACGGTCGTCTCGCCGCCGCAGGGCCCCAGCTCATCGATCAGCTGGGCGAAGTCGGCGTTATCGAGCTCGGGCAGGCGCCCGGCGCGATAGCTGGCATCCAGCTTGCGCAGCGTGCCGCACATCTGTTCGATGCGCTTGTCCACGGCATGCATGTGATCGAGCATCGCGTGCATGGAGCGCGCGACCGGATCGGGCATGTCCTGGCCCATGCCGTAGGCATCGAAGCCGAACTTCTCCTTCATGGCCTCGCGGCTTTCCGGGTCGACCGACGGCTCCTCCGCCATATCCGGCTCGGCACGCTTGACGATCTTGCCGGGAATGCCGACGACGGTGGCGCCGGCAGGCACTTCACGCGTGACCACGGCATTGGAGCCGACCTTGGCGCCGGCACCGACGGTGAACGGGCCGAGAATCTTGGCACCGGCACCGACGATGACGCCATCGCCGAGGGTCGGGTGGCGCTTGCCGGCGTTCCAGGTGGTGCCACCGAGAGTGACGCCGTGATAGAGGGTCACGTCATCACCGATCAGGGCGGTCTCGCCGATCACGACGCCCATGCCGTGGTCGATGAAGAAGCGACGACCGATGGTGGCACCCGGGTGGATCTCGATGCCGGTCAGCCAGCGCATCAGGGTCGAGCCGGTGCGCGCCAGCCATTTGGCGTTGTGGCGCCATAGCCAGTGATTGATGCGATGGGCCACCAGCGCATGCAGGCCCGGATAGTTGGTCAGGACTTCAAAGAAGTTGCGCGCCGCCGGATCACGGGCAAACACGCTATCGATGTCTTCACGCAGTCGAGTGAACATGGCGTGTCCTCAGGAAGTGCGGTTGGCCGTGTCGGCTTGTGCCAGGCGAACCTGCTTGTCCACAGCGGAAAGAATGCCGCGCAGAATGTTGATTTCCATGCTGTCCGGACGCGCGCGCAGGTAGAGGCGACGCAGGCGTGCCATCAGCTGGCGCGGCTGTTCCGGATCGAGGAAGTCGACGCTGATCAGTGTCTTCTCGAGATGCTCGAACAGGCGCTCGAGGTCGGCATGGCTGGCCAGCGGGCTGTCCCAGTCGATACCGAACGGCTGGTCATCCTCGGCACGCGGCGTCTCGCCGGCGGCTTCCTGGTCGGCCAGCCACGCCTGGCGGCACTCATAGGCCAGCACCTGCACCGCCGCGGCCAGATTCAGCGAGCTGAAATCCGGGTTGGTCGGAATGTGCACGTGACGGTGACAGCGTTGCAGCTCTTCATTGGAGAGCCCGGAATCCTCGCGGCCGAAGACGATGGCCACGCGGGCATCCGGCAGGCGGGCTTCATCGGCCAGGGTGGCAGCGAAGGCGCGCGGCGTGATCATCGGCCACGGCAGGTTGCGGGAGCGTGCGCTGCAGCCGACCACCAGGCTGCAATCCGCCACGGCCTCTGCCAACGTTTCGTGCACCGAGGCGCTGGCGACGAGTGCATCGGCTCCCGAGGCGCGTGAGGCGGATTCCTGGCATTGCACCTGACATCGCGGCGCGACCAGTGCGAGATCGGCCAGGCCCATATTGAGCATGGCGCGGGCTGCACCACCAATGTTGCCGGGGTGGCTGGTGCCAATCAGGACAATGCGCAGACGTTCAAGCATGAGGACTTCCAGGATAGCGATTGAAGGGCAGGGCAATCGACGCGGCCCGGCCACCGGGCTGGGCGAGACGTGCGCCAGAGCCCGATATCCTAGCATGAAGCCAGCGCAGGGAGCAGTCAGCTGCGGCGTGATCCCGCCGTCTCTCTACGGCGAAGGTCGCGTGTCGCGATGGCAGCTTGAGCCGAGCTCTGATAGACTACGCCGTCCCGTCATGTCGCAACATGTGTTCGCCCTCGTTGGCGCCGCGTGCTGTGGCGGCTGGCAGCCTGCATACATTTATGCAGCGTGCCCCGCGCCGTATCAGGATTCCTGTACGGGCTACATGACCGCCTGATCTGATTGCACCCAGTTTTGCTCGATCCGTGTTGCGCCGCGTTAATGTCTCACGCGCCGTGGCACCCGTTCTTTAACAGCTCCCGACTCGTCAAGGCCTTGATCATGCATCCGATGGTCCAATTTGCGCTGCGTGCTGCACGCGGTGCCGCAGAGCAGTTCGTCCGTGCTCGTGAACGTATCGAAGTCGCCCGTGGCGACAACGATCTCGACACCTTCATTGCAGACACTGCACGTCGCGCCGAAGCGCACATCGTGCGTCAGCTGGAGCGCGGTTATCCGCAGCACGGTCTCTCCGGCCGTTATACCGACCATCGCGATGGTGAAGGGCAGGGCTCTGACTACCACTGGCGCATCGAGCCGGTGCACGGTTACTCCAACCTGGCATCCGCGGCCTCCGGCTTCGCGCTGTCCGTGGTCTGCCTGTTCAAGGGCCGTGCCGAGCACGCCGTGGTCATCGCACCGTTCACTGACGAAGAGTATATCGTCAGCCGCGGTCGTGGTGCCCAGCACTCCGGTCACCGTATCCGCGTGACCAACGCCACCGCCATCGAAGGTGCGCGTCTGGCGATGGGCCTGCCGGAAAGCTGGCAGCGTCCGCGTCACCTGCCGACCTACCTCTCCATCGTTCAGCAGGTCGGCCCGCAGGTCGAGATGCTGCGCACCAGCGGTTGTGCGCTGCTGGACGTGCTCGAGCTGGCCTCCGGTCGCGTCGATGCCGTCTATGTGCTGGGTCTGGATGCCGGTGACAGCGAGATCGCCAGCCTGTTCCTGAAGGAATGTGGCGCACTGGCAGGCAGTGCCGACGGCACGCCGGTCGTGGTTGCCGAAGGCACCCTGATGGCTGCTGGCGCGCGTCTGTACAAGGCGCTGGCGCAGACCATGCAGCCGCACCTGTAAGCCCCTGCAAGACGACGTGACCTGACAGCCCTCGGGGCCGTCTGGAGAACGAAAAAACCCCACCTCATGCGAGGTGGGGTTTTTTTGTGCCTGGCGATCCGTGCCTGGCGGTCTGTCTCTGATGGAGGAGCGAGACGCTTACGGTGCGCCGTCCTCGAACTGCTCCTTGGGCGGGGGGATCAGATCCACACGCTTCAGGCCGACCACCAGCAACAGCGCCGCTGCCACGTAGATGGACGAGAAGGTCCCCGCGACCACACCGATGATCAGTGCGATGGCGAAGTTGTGGATCATGTCACCGCCGAGGAAGAACAGCGCCAGCAACACCAGCAAGGTGGTGCCGGAGGTAGACAGCGTGCGTGACAGCGTCGCGTTGATGGCGTCATTGAAGATCGACGGCATGTCATCGATACGCGATTTGCGGATGTTCTCGCGAATGCGGTCGTAGACGATAATGGTGTCGTTCAATGAGTAGCCGATCACGGCCAGCACCGCGGCCAGTACCGTCAGGTCGAAGTCGAGTCCGAATAGGGCGAAGATGCCCAGCAGGATGATGACGTCGTGACCCAGCGAGATGAGTGCGCCGAGGGCGAACTTGTACTGGAAGCGGAAGGCCACATAGACCATCACCACGGCCAGGGCGAGCAGCATGCCGAGACCGGACTGATCGCGCAGCTGATCACCGACCTGGGCGCCGACGAACTCGGCGCGGATCAGGTTGACGCTGTCACCGGTGGCCTGCAGGTGTGACACGATGTCATTGCCGATGCCGGCTTCGAAGCTCTGCTGCAGACGCACCAGAATCTCGTTGCTGGCACCGAAGGTCTGTACCGAGACATCCTTGTAGCCGGCGGCTTCCAGTGTCTGGCGCACGCTCTCCAGCGCCGGTGCCGCCTGGTATTTCACTTCCACCAGGGTGCCGCCGGTAAAGTCGAGGCCCAGGTTCAGGCCATGAATCACAAGGGCGCCAATGGCCACGATCGTCAGCACGATGGAGACGATGAAGGCCGCGCGCCGCTTGCTCATGAAGTCAAACTGTCGCATCACGATGGCCCCTCAGATCCAGAGTTTCTTGAGTGTCTTGCCGCCAATGGCAAGATTGATGATGCCGCGCGAGACCATGATCGCCGTGAACATCGACGTCAGGATGCCGATGGACAGCGTGACCGCGAAGCCCTTGACCGGGCCACTGCCGATGGAGAACAGGATCACCGCGACCAGCAGGGTGGTGATGTTGGCATCGACGATGGAGGTGAAGGCGCGCTCGAAGCCGGTATGCACCGCTTGATGCAGCGGCATTTTGGAACGCATTTCCTCGCGGATACGCTCGAAGATCAGCACGTTGGCATCCACCGCCATGCCCAGCGTCAGCACGATACCGGCGATACCCGGCAGGGTCAGGGTGGCGCCCAGCATCGACATCGCGGCAATCAGGATCGCCAGGTTGGCGGTCAAGGCCACGTTGGCGACGACACCGAAGGCCTTGTAGCGCGCCAGCATGAACAGCACGACCAGCAGCAGGCCCAGCTCGACGGACAGGATGCCGCGCGAGATGTTCTCGGCGCCCAGGCTCGGGCCGATGGTGCGTTCCTGCACGAAGTAGATCGGCGCGGCTAATGAACCGGAGCGCAGCAGCAGCGACAGCTCCTTTGCTTCCGTCGGCGAGTCGAGGCCAGTGATGCGGAAGCTGTTGCCCAGCGCACTCTGGATGGTTGCCAGACTGATCAGCCCCTTCTCGGTGTACGGAATGCGCTTCTCGACCTTCTCGCCGTCTTCCATCACGGTGCGCGTGCGGGTCTTGTGCTCGATGAACAGTACCGCCATGTTGCGGCCGATCGCGGCACGCGTGACGCGGTTCATGATCGAGCCACCGGTGCCGTCCAGGTTGATGTTGACCTGCGGACGGCCGCTTTCATCGAAGCTGGTGCTGGCGCTGGAGACGCTGTCACCGCTGATGATCACGTCCTTCATGATGTCGGCGGTGCGGCTCGGCTGGTTGCGGAACGCGAAGCTCTCCATCTCGCTGGCCGGCGTGTCGCTGGCCGCTTCGAGACGGAATTCGAGGTTGGCGGTGGCACCCAGTACGCGCTTGGCGGCGGCCGTGTCCTGCACGCCCGGCAGCTCGACCACGATGCGGTTCGGGCCCTGGCGCTGAACCAGCGGCTCGGACACGCCCAGCTCGTTGACGCGATTGCGGATCGTGGTCAGGTTCTGATTGACCGCGTAATCCTGAATCTCCTTGACGGCGGCGGCGGTCAGGGTGAGGTCCAGTACGGCCCCACGCTCGACATCGCGCTCGTCGTATTCAAAGTTCTGGAAGTCGCGCGAGATCAGTGAGCGCGCCTTCGAACGGTCTTCCTCATCGGAGAACGTCAGGCTCAGGGTACCGTCGTCGACTTCGCTGCCGCGGTAGCGGATACGCTCCTCGCGCAGGGTTTCCTTGATGGCGCTGGCGTTGACTTCCAGGCGCTGCTTGACCGCGGCGTCCATGTCGACTTCCAGCTGGAAGTGGACACCGCCACGCAGGTCAAGGCCCAGCTTCATCGGTGAGGCACCGAGGCTGGCCAGCCACGACGGCGTGGCATCGGCCAGGTTCAGCGCGACGATGGCGTCATCGCCGAGTGCCTCGCTGATCAGTTCCTTGGCGCGCAGCTGCTGGTCGTTGCTGGTAAGGCGAATCAGGCCGGTGGAACCGTTGAGTTCCCCGGACTTGGGCGTGATGCCGGCGTTTTCGAGGGCACTGGTGGCGCGATCGAGGTCTTGCTGGTCGATGGTCTCGGCGCCGCTGGCGGCACTGATCTGCACGGCCGGGTCTTCGGGGTAGAGATTCGGCAATGCGTAGATCACGCCGAGGGCAAGTACCAGGCAGATCACCAGGTACTTCCAAAGCGGATAGCGGTTGAGCATGGCAGCCCTGTCCTTGGTGGAGCGGGAGAGAAAAGCATGCTGCCGGCACAGGGGCCGGCAGCAGGAGGGATCAGATGGACTTGATGGTGCCCTTCGGCAGGACTGCAGCCACGGCAGACTTCTGCACGTTGACTTCGTTGCCTTCGTTCAGCTCCATGGTGATGAACTGCTCGCTGACCTTGGTAATGCGGCCAACCAGGCCACCACCGATGACGACTTCGTCACCCTTGGCCAGATTGCTGATCAGGTTCTTGTGTTCCTTGGCGCGCTTGGACTGCGGACGCCAGAGCAGGAAATAGAAAATGACCACGAAGCCGACCAGCATGACGATCTGGCCGATGGCGCCGCCGCCGGCGACAGCCGCTTCGGCTTCCGCGTGTGCGGCAGGAATCAGGAATTCCAGCATGTGTATCTCCAGAGGTTACGAGTGAACTGTTGTTATGCAATGAGCGTGATTCAGGCTCTTCTTCACGTCTGGCTCGAGTCGAATATCAAGACGACCGGAGGATTTGGCCCCCGGTCGTCATTCGCCTCGATCAGTCGGCCAGCGGCGGCACCGGCAGGCCGCGCGCGGCATAGAACTGTTCCACGAAGTCCTGCAATGTACCCGCTTCAATTGCACCGCGCAAACCAGCCATCACGGTCTGGTAGTAGCGCAGATTGTGGATGGTGTTGAGCATCGAGCCGAGCATTTCTCCACAGCGATCAAGGTGGTGCAGATAACCGCGCGAGAAATTGGTGCAGGTGTAGCAATCGCAGTCCGGGTCCAGCGGTGAGGTGTCGCGCTTGTGGACGGCGTTGCGGATCTTGACGGTGCCCGTCGGCGTGAACAGGTGGCCGTTGCGCGCGTTGCGGGTCGGCATCACGCAATCGAACATGTCGACGCCACGCCGCACGCCCTCGACCAGGTCTTCCGGCTTGCCGACGCCCATCAGATAGCGCGGCTTGTCCTCCGGCATCCACTCGGGGAGGTAGTCGAGAACCTTGATCATCTCGTCCTTGGGCTCGCCCACGGACAGGCCGCCGATGGCGTAGCCGTCGAAGTCGATCTTCTTGAGGCCCTCGAGGGACTTCTCGCGCAGGTCCGGATACATGCCGCCCTGGATGATGCCGAACAGCGCCGACGGCGAGTCGCCATGCGCATCGTAGGAGCGCTGTGCCCAGCGCAGGGACATCTCCATCGACTTGCGCGCTTCATCATGGGTGGCCGGATACGGCGTGCACTCATCGAAGATCATCACGATATCGGAGCCCAGCGAGCGCTGCACCGCCATCGATTCCTCCGGGCCCATGAAGACCTTGGAGCCATCGACCGGTGAGCGGAAGTGAACGCCCTGTTCGGTGATCTTGCGCGTCTTGCCCAGCGAGAAGACCTGGAAGCCGCCGGAATCGGTCAGGATCGGCTTGTCCCACTGCGCGAAGTCATGCAGATCGCCATGCGCCTCGATGACTTCCGTGCCCGGGCGCAGCCACAGGTGGAAGGTGTTGCCGAGGATGATCTCGGCGCCGATGTCCTTGATGGACTCCGGCGTCATGCCCTTGACGGTGCCGTAGGTGCCCACCGGCATGAAGGCCGGGGTTTCCACGGTGCCGCGCGGGAAGGTCATGCGGCCACGACGTGCACGGCCATCGGTCGCGAGCTTTTCAAAGCTCATGAAGCATTCTTTACGCATGGTGCTCTCTTTGCTTGGCGGCGAAACAGGCCGCAGCTGGTGTGTCGATGCCACTATGTCATCAAGCCACTAAGTCGCTATGCCGCAGCATAGCGCGGGGCGCGTTAACTGCGCATGACACGGCCCTCGGCGAATGCCGGGACCATGTCGGAAGAGGGGGGTTCAGGCGCGTTCCAGCAGCATGGCATCGCCATAGCTGAAGAACTGGTAGCGCTCTTCCACCGCCGCCTGATAAGCCGCCATGGTGTGCTCGTAGCCGGCGAAGGCCGAAACCAGCATCAGCAAGGTCGATTCCGGCAGATGGAAGTTGGTGATCAACAGATCCACCACCTGCCACTCGTAGCCCGGGTAGATGAAGATGTCGGTGTCGCCGGAGTAGGGGGCCAGCTCACCAGCGTGGGCCTTGGCGGAGCTCTCGAGGCAGCGCACGCTGGTGGTGCCGACGGCGACCACGCGGCGACCGGCGGCGCGGGCACGGGCGATCTTGTCGCAGGCTTCCTGACCGACCTCGATCCATTCGCTGTGCATGTGGTGCTCGAGAATGCTGTCGACGCGCACCGGCTGGAAGGTGCCGGCGCCCACATGCAGGGTAACGAAGGCGGTCTCGATGCCTTTCTCGGCCATGGCGGCCATGATCGGCTCATCGAAGTGCAGGCCCGCCGTCGGGGCGGCCACGGCGCCATCGCGCTTGGCATAGACCGTCTGATAGCGCTCGCGATCCGACAGCTCGTCATCCCGAGTGATATAAGGCGGCAGCGGCATGTGGCCGTGCTGGTTGAGCAGCTCGATCATCGGCGTCTCGCCATGGAAGCGCAGCTCGAACAGTGCCTCCTGACGGCCTTCGACCACGGCCGTGATACCACCTTCGAAGATCAGCTCGGTACCCGGCTTGGGCGACTTGCTGGAGCGGATGTGCGCCAGGCCACGATGGGCGTCCAGCGGGCGCTCCAGCAGCATCTCGATCTTGCCGCCGGAGGCTTTCTGACCATGCAGGCGCGCGGGGATCACGCGGGTGTCGTTGAACACCACGACATCGCCGGGTTCCAGCTGCTCGAGCAGATCCGGGAAGCGGCGGTGCACGATCTCGCCGCTCTTGCCATCCAGATGCAGCAGGCGGCAATCGCTGCGTTGCTCTGACGGGTAGCGGGCAATCAGCTCATCCGGCAGGCTGAAATCGTAATCGCTGCGCTGCATCGGGCGCGCGTCGGAAGGTGTGGCAACGCCCGAGGCATCACCGGAATCGATACGTGACATGGCCAACCTGACACTCTGATAGCACGAGGCGCGTGGTGCGCTCCGTGGCATGCGTACATGCACAATGGGGAGATGCCGCCCTGAGACACTGGCGCACTCGTCGCGAGCGCATGACCCCCTTTCTGCGGGTGGGGCAGTCAGGTGCGACACTCTCGAGGCCTTGGTTCTCTGGGCAGACGAAAAAGGTCGCTCATGATACCCAATGCCATCGTCCACGCGAAGACCCGTTTGCGGGCGACATGTCTCAGCCCACTGCGGCGTGGGGTGTGAAGAAGCGCTCCATGTGTCTGATCTGACGCCAAAACTCGTTGACCTTGGCGCAATGTCCCGTATAATTTCGCTCCGTTGCCGGTGTGGCGGAATTGGTAGACGCAGCGGATTCAAAATCCGCCGCTTAATAGGCGTGTCGGTTCGAGTCCGACCACCGGCACCACCTTTGAAAACAGTCGCTTACGAGCGGCTGTTTGCGTTTCTAGCTCCCTCCTTTTAGTGCTTGGTCGCAGTTTGGTCGCAGCCGGTCGCATTCAACCGCGGCAGCCGCGCTCCGATCTCATCAATGCCCTGCTCGAACATGTGAGAATAACGACTTGTGACGATCAGGCTGGAATGCCCCAGCAGGTCGCGCACCGTGGTCATGCTCTCGCCAGCCTGAGCCAGCATGCTTGCATAGCTATGGCGCAGATCATGAAAGCGCAGGTCCGGCCTGCCCATCGCTTTGCGAGCGTCTTCCCACGTCTTCCTCAATCGGGCGTAGGTGGTATCGAAGGGCAGGTCATGCAACCATGGCCGAGCATCTTCTGGTACAGGCACCACCCGGGCCTTGCCGGACTTGGTTTGATCTGGTCGCAGCAGGATGCGACCACCGTGGATGTTCGAAGGCTCAAGTGCGAGCAGTTCGCCCTGGCGCAGTCCCGTCAAGGCTGCCAGGGCGATCACCTTCTTATCCACAGCGCGTGCATCCGGTATCGCTTCCATCAGTAGCGTCAGCTCTGCCGCGTTCAGATAGATATGCCGTTCGTTCTTGGGCGTCTTCTTCCGGATCTTGTCGCCCAGCGGCTGGTTGATCCAACCCCACTCGATATACGCCAGATTGAGCACTCGCTTCACCACCTGCAGGTGGTTGTTGATCGTGCTCTGAGCGCGTCCTGCCTTTCTCAAGTGGCTGGCCATTTCTCTGGCCTTGTCCACTGTCTCTTGCCCGATCAGCACGTCCTCGCCCATGTAGGCTGCCACCGGCCGGATGGCCTTTGCCTGGCTGGCGACGTCGTACTCATCGACCCACCGCTTTACGCCTTCGAGAAACGTGCGCCGCCGTTCGCGGCCCATCCGCTGGCCTTGAAACGCTGCTTCATTCAGTGCTGTTTCGCGCGCTGCGGCATACTCTCGCGCTTGCCTTTCGCCTTCTCGAGTCCCGTCAAACGTTGATTGATGTCGCTGACCCTGATGCGTTTCGGTAACGACCCATTTCCCGCGTGCTTCGCGGTATCTGACTGTGATTCCCATCGGTTGCCCTCATGCTCTGGGCTACGCTGGCAGGCACTAGCATATGCCGCCACCGCATCCGGCTCAAAGCGGATAGACTTTCCAAATTTCACGTAGCCAATCTGGTGCTTGTGGGTGTAGACCCAGCTCAGGCTCATGCTCAGTTGGCGGGCTACCGCCTCGGGGGTGAGAAGATTCACTGCCGTTGCCTCCATCAGTCACCTTGATACCGGCCCGAGCCATAGCCCATGGCCTCACGTTCTTGCTCTGCCTGTCGCATCGCTTGGTATTGCTCCACGGCCTGACGCACGCCGGGCACCTTCATCAGCTGGGCGTGCGCTTGTCGCCAATGATCGCGGCGCCGACTGATCATCACGATCAGGTCTTCCAATGGCAGCGCCTCACCATCGTCAGCGGCGTACCCGGTGCCATGGCAGTGAGCACAGGGCGAGCGATGGAAGACGCCATGGAATGTGCCGCTGCCACCACACTGCGGGCACGGGCCATGTGCTGGCGGCTCCCACGTTGATTGCGATACCTGACGCATCTGGCCTCCCTGTGGACACAAAAAAACCACCTCATGGGTGGCCGTGATAGTCGAGGTCGTCGACTCTCGATATGCCTTGATTTACAAGGAGTTATTGCTTGTCTTCATGGTCTGGAGGGGGAGGTCGTCGACTCTTGAGAAACTCTTCCAGGTATTGAATTCGCTTCTTCTCGGCTCGTTTGACCTGCCTGCCGACATCCCAGATGACGAGCGAGATAAGCCCCCAGATGGCCAGCGTGATGCCTATGGCGATGAGCGCGTCGGTAATGGTGATGTTCACTGGTTGTCGCCCTCCGCCTTCAGTCGCTCCCACTCGCGTTCCACAGCCCCGCAGTCACAGAGCAACCCGGGCCCTGACATGGGGTGCCACCCCGGAACAGAAGAGCAGTTGGCGTGGTGTTCTAGCTGGCATTCACGCTGGATTTTCCACGCGGTGGGAAAGTCGAGCATATCAGTACGGGTATTCATGCCTCGCCCTCCGCCTGCTTGCGGTATTTGGCGGCCATCATCTTAACTTTGATGCTGTCCAGAACGTTGCCGACCATAGGTAACACTTCCTCCATCGCCTCAGCCTTCATGCGGGCGTCATGACTGGCAGCTGCAAATGATGGCACCAAGTTGCACTCTTGGAAGACGCGATACGCTGGATCATCTTTGTCCCAAGGTGGCGAGATATAACCAAGCTCAGCCCCGCTAACGATGAACTTACGGCGATCCTCTGCCAGCGCCGCCATCTGGTCCCGCTCCTCACGAAGCCCTCGAGCCTCCTGCCAGTGTGCGATCAGGTAGGCCAAGGAGCCGCATACTGACCGGCACAGCGATTGTTCGTTGCACTCGGTGCCATGAGGCATGTCCACCACATGTGGCTCGATCAGGTCGGCGCAATAGTGGTAGGCATCGGAAGCTGACATATCAGGCTCGTGGCTGCGGTTCTCGAGTTCGACTTTGAGCCGATCCCGCTCAGCCTCCACCTTCAGCGCGGCCTCACGGAAACGGTTCTTCTGCTCGATGGTGACCATCGGCATGTCGCGTAGAGTGGTCATTGCAGCATCTCCCCAATGTGTTTCATCAGCCGCTGGCGGGCTTCCTCTACCTGTGACGGCGTGAGAATGTCAGCGAACATCAATCGAGTAATGGCGTCGGCCTGGCTATCCCACGCTTGTGATCTGCTGGGGGCAATATCCACACCCTGATCAGCCAGCTGCTGCGTGATACTTGGGGCCAGCGCGCCCATCTGGATTTCCACTTGCTTGCTCATGCAGCCTCCTTGGCAACCGCCTTCATGACTTGCTTGATCGTGGCCGGCCCGATGCCCTTGATGGTCGTCAGCTGCTGCTCGATGCCGTCTGCCTGAAGTTCTGCCAGTGTCTCGATGCCGGCATCTTCAAGGCGGCGCATCACCTTGGTGGGAATGTCGAGGTCTTCCACGCGCAGCCGGTGGTTGTCGGCGCGCCACTTGGCGGCCAGGGCGCCGATGGCACCTTCCACGAATTCGGCGTAGTCGCCGGCGCGGATGCCGTCGATCAGCCCACAGAAGACGACGCGGGCTTTCTCTGCCTTGTTGAGCGGCTGACTGCTGACCATGTACCAGCGATCCGGCTCATGGATGTGCACCTGGTTATAGGCCAGCTGCACGATGCACTTGCCGTCGTCACTCTTGATGGTGGCGTGGTTGCCTGCCTCGCGCTGCTTCTCTCGACGGGCTTCTGCACGGGCCTTGTCCAGTGCCTGCTTCGTCTCGTGGCGAATCTGCCTGGCCTGCTTCTCGGTGGCGTCCAGCTTGGCGCGCAGTCGTTCGGCGCGGTCCTTGTGCTGCTGGGCTTCCTTGGCGGCTTTCTCGGCCTGCTTGAGCTTGCCTTCAAGCGCCTTGCTGCGCTGACGCTCTGCCATCAGCTCGGTGCGCAGGTCGGCATTGGTGAGCTGCTGCTGAATGGCGAAGGCGAGGGGGTCATCGTGCTGCAGTTGAGTGTTCATGCGGCCTCCTGGTCTTCATGCTGGCGGTACTGCTTGATGGCCCAGACAATGGCGTAACAGCACCACAGGTAGTGGTAGCGGTAACGGGTGTCTGAGGTCTCGTGGAAGTCGTCCAGCATGTCCGGCGCTTCATCGCAGTCGAAGTCACGAACCGCGGCGACTGCTTCGAACTCATCGCAGCAATTGAGCAGGTTGTACCGCAGGTATTCCTTCACCTCTTCAGTGGTGCTGGTGTCGGGCAAAGTGTCGCTATAGAGCCAATCTTTCCATCTCTCCCTGACGTTCTTCTTGAAAGCGCTGGCATCCCACTCCTCTGTAATGGCTCGGGATCCTTCACTGCCGGCACCGGCTTGCAGCTTCTCTTGCCAGTAGCCGGGGCTGATGCCCCCTCCGGAGCCCATGAAGAAGCCGAACATGTCGGCATTGCGGTAGAACGTGAAGGTGCCCATGTCCCCACAGATGGTGAGGTACCCGGGCCACGTCACGATGCGGAAGTGCTGGTCAGTGGTGCCAGGCTTCTTGAACAGCAGGTGGCGATGGAGGCCTTCATCCAGAATGACCTCCATCTGGTGCTCGGCCACGTTATTGGTGAAGCGCTTTCCCACTTGAATGTAATCAGTCATGCCTTGCTCCCTTGTACGTTGCGTGCCGGCCCCACCAAGGGCGGCTGGCCTTCATCGAGCGTCCACTCGAATATCAGGTGGCAGTCGCCGCATTGCTTCTCGTTGGTGCTGCTGTACAGCACCAGTGCCGTGCTGCCGCATTGAGGGCAGCGCTTGGTGGATGTCTTCACGGGGTGTCTCCGGAGGCGCTCACGCGGCTTGCTGCAGCGCCTTGATGATGTGGCTGACCGGCGTAGGGCAGACCGCGTTGCCGAGCAGATGCACGGCGAGGCGGTGGTTGTCCGGCAGCTGATAGGTGTCGGGGAAGCTCATGGCCGACCGACATTCCCACCGGCTGAGCATGCGCATGCGGTCGCCATCGACGATGGCCCAGCGATCGCGCGTGGTGATGGTGCCGATAGGGCGATCCAGCGAGCGTCCTGTCTTGGTGTTGCCGTAGTAGCTGATCAGGAATCGCTCGCCGTGGGTGGCGCGGCCAGCGCGAACACGCTCGAGAGTGGCGGCGGCTCGCCCGGGCTTCTCGATGGGCTGCCAGCGTCCTGACTCGAAGTCTATGAAGCTGGCGGCCGGCAGGTGATCGAGTGTCGGCAGGTTCAGCTTGAGTGGCTGGGCGGACTGGGTGAGCACCAGGAACATGCGGATGCGGTTCTGCGGGGCGCCGAGATCCGCGGCGTCTACTACGTGTGGGCTGACGGCATAGCCCAGTGCCTGCATGGCCAGCACCCAAGGGCGGTAGAGCTGCCAATCGAGGAACTCGGGGACGTTCTCCACGAGGATGGCTGGCGGTCGGTGATACTCGGCAGCTGATACCACTGCCCAGGCAGTCGAGCGGCTGGCATCGTGCTGAGGGTTACCGCTGGCCTTGCCTCGCGCCTTGCTGTGGCCTTGGCAGCAGGGTGACGCCAGCATCAGGTCATGCGCGGGCACCTGGCTCCAGTCCGCTTGATGCAGGTCCTGGCAGATGTGCGCTGCGTCCGGATGGTTGCGACTGTGCCACTCGACAGCATCCGGCCAGTGGTTGGCGGCCCAGGCCACGTTGCAGCCGGCCATAGTGGCACCGGTGCTGAATCCACCGGCACCGGCGAAGAGGTCGATGACGTTCATGCCTTCACCTTCCGATGGCCTGCATCGTAGAGCGCGCCCAACAGATACTCTTCCGACAGTGCCCCGTGCAGCTCGCGCTTATGAGCGTCAGCCGCGGCCTTGGTGATCTGCTTCATGTCCTCAATCGCCGTCTCGCGCTCGCTGCGGATGGGGCGGAAGTCATTGTTGGCAGTGTACAAGTGCGCAGTTCTCTCCGAATCGCTTGAGGTGCAGATCGTGTGGCGGCTGTCGATGTAGATGATGCGAGCCTCTACCCATTTATCAGACCAACCATGGCTAACCTCCACCACCGCACCCACCGGCGGCAGGCCCTCGCCATTCCAGTCGCTTGGATCGACTTCATCTGCTGAGGTGATTGCGACCGCATCGCTGACTGGCCGCTCGAGGTGTTGGACGTGTGCCAGTAGCGCCTCTTCCCATTGTTCCCGGGTGATGACGATGCGGCGCTCATGGGCGCCTATCCATGCGTAGTGCCATTCGTTGTTGGTCGGGCCCTTGATCCAGCCCTCGAGATCGCCGTGGCCGTTGTCGGTCGGCAGATTGCAGTCCGTCTCGGGCCGCGGCCACGGGTGGGGGAGGTGCAGCAGGCTTTCCATCAGTTGATCGCGGGTCATGTCAGTCATCCTTGGTGAGCAGTGTGTCGAGCCAGCCACCGGTGAGCAGGCAAAAGAAAGCCGCCAGGCAAGTGGCGGCGATGAGTAGCGGGTGAATCATGGTGATGCCTGTTTGAGTGAGGCGTAATCGCCCAGTCGTTTGGCCGTTGCCAACAGGCCGGCGGGCGTGCGTCTCAAGGTGCTGATGATCTCTTCTTGACTGGGTGATGGTACTGGCTTACGAGACCTGGTGGCTGGCTCAAGCAGTAGTATCGGGTCATGACGACCCAAGCGCGTCATGCGGGACATGAGTGTCCCTTCCCCGATACCGAGCCGCTCGGCGTGTTCCGCCATCGTCGCGGTGATGCCATCGACGGTGACCCGAGATCGAAGAAAGAGCGTCATGCTGGCCTCCTTTAGTGGTTGAGCGCACAGGTCAGCCCCCAGAAGAGACTGGCGTGTGAGCACAAAAAGGCCCACCGGTTGGGGTGGGCAAGATGCGCCGAGAGACATTTTTACGTGAGATAACTTGTTTGATTTACGAATCATTCCTTATATAGTGAATTTGAATTCTAATGATTTAGTGTTGGAAATACGTTAAACCTTAAGGAAGAGGTGTTTATGAAAAAAATTGTTGTTCTCTCTTTGCTTGTCTTTCTCTCTGGATGTTTTGGTCCTGAGAAGTTTGATGCAACTAATGAAGAGACAATCAAAGAGTCCTCGCAAGAGATAATGCAGGAGCTCTCATCTGGGAAAAAAAAGGAATTCCAGAAAGCTCTGATGTACTTTAGCATTGGCGGAAAGTCTGGTATTGCTTCTATTATGGAAAAAGCATTTAGCGGCGATGTTGCTGGTATGTCGAATGAGGCTCAGTTTAATCTAAATCTGCAAGTGATCGATGGATTGACAGGGGATGAAATCATATCTAAACACCAAGCCGAAATTAAAAGGGGTAAAATTATTGATGAAAAGAGAAAGGAAGAAGAAAGAAAGATTACTGCGTTAAAAAAAGAGGCCGAGCAGCTACTCGAGAATAAAAAATTCAAGGAAGCATTAAAAAAATATGAAGAAATGAACCAAGTGCCTGCCGGTGTAGCGTATGCGAAGGATGGCATTGAAAATGTTGAAGAAGAAATGCATGACTTTATCGAGAAAAATAACTACATGGATAAAGTTGTAATAACTGAGTTCGAAGCTAAAAGAATCGATACCTACAGCGAAGAGAATGTACCTGCTGTCAGACTATCTCTTAAAAATGAAGGTTCAAAGAGCCTAGATCGTGTAAAGGTCGTAGTTTACTTTCAAAATGAAAAAGGGATTACCATTTTCGAAGAAGAATATAATCCTGTTCTTGTTAGTAAGTATTCCTATGGTAGTTCCAATCAACCGCTCAAGGCTGGTTATGTAAAAGAGATGGGCAAAGGTAAGTATTATACTTTGGATACCCCTTTGACTGATTGGGCTGAGGGTAAGGCTGTAGCTCAAGTTATCGATATTGAGTTCTCTGAATAACAATACATCGGTAAGCCATCACTTTGGGTAATGGCTTGCCGATGCACTCTCATGGAGAGGTACATCGTCGGCTCGGCTACTGGCGTCATGTCCAGTTCGCCCTCGGCTCTCAGGCTCCTTTGCCTGGTCATCGCGTCGGCCGCCTATACCAGCGGCTTGGTTAACTCATCAGGCGATACCGGCAACTGCCGATGCCCTCTGATAAGCGCTGTCTCTCCAGCTGTCACACCACTTGCCCAGGTGTCGGGGGTAAGGCCGCTAGCGCAAGGGAGGAACCGGCGCCTTATCTGCGGGTGGTTATGCTCGCAATCCCACTGGCACCACCTGCTGGCCGTGGGGCGAGGCGTGATCAGCGACTGGCGAGCTGCTGACCATGCGTAATCTGAGGGGAGCAGAGGCTGGCGGCATTGCCGTGGAAGTCCGGCCAGCCGCGGCGCTGTGATTCAGCGAAACCGGCCTTGGCATCTTCCTGCCACATGGCGGTCATCTCGCAGTATTCGGCTTCGCTAGCGGTCAGCTGGCGCGGGCCATCGGTCTGCTGGGTGAGGCTGGCGAGCGTGACCAGACCGCCGACGATGACGGCGAGGGTGATGGCTGAACGATGCTTGCGGGCTGTGTCGGTCATGGGCTGCTCCAATCCACTCAGTGACGATGGCGATGTGCCGTGTCGATGTGAGTGATTATGGCAATGCTCATATTATTGGTCAATGAGATTACGCATATTTTTCCCATATTGAGCTTTGGGGCTATGTCGCATGCAATAAAAAACCCGCCACGGTGGGCGGGTCGATCATTCGTTTGAAGGGGCTTTCAGGGTGAAGCACTGGGAGGGTGACACAGGCGTCAGGGTGACACTGGTGTCAGGGTCAGGGTGACTCTGGTGTCGTACCTAGAACCTACCTACTTGAACCACTCTCTCTGGTTACGCGTGCGCGCGAGGATTTCTCAGGCAAAGGTTTCCCACCAGAAGACACGACCGATGATCTTCGGGGCATCCGGATCGCCCAGGGTGTAGACCTCCTCCGGATACTCGATGTGGTTGTCACTGACCACCCGCATGCGACCTAGCGGCAAGCGGTAGAGGCGCTTCACGCGCAGCATGCCGCCGTGATCCAAGGCGTACACCTTGCCGTCGATGATATGACGGCAACTCTTGTCGATGCCGATGGGGGAGCCGTCAAAGATGGCTGGCTCCATGGAATCCCCAGAGACAGTGGCACAGGCGGCCTGCTTGGGGTCTACCCCGGCACGCGCCAGGCGCGGCAGACTGAAGCGCATGTACGCCCCGTGGTTCTCGATGACTTGCGTGCGGCCATTGCCAGCCGCCATCTCAACCTCACGAAAATATGGAATCTCTACCTCGTCATCCCGGAGAGGCTCATCGCCGTCCACGATTTCCGTTTCATGGAGCACTAGCTCGCTGGCGTCGCTTTTGGTGGCAGCCCAAGAATCAGCCATCTCGCCTTCGCCAGTAGCCAGCCATCTCGCGCTGACGCCAAGCGCATGCGCAATGGTGATCGTATGTGTCGAACCCCGGTGCTTACCTCGCTCGAGACTGGAGATGACCGATTGGTCGATTCCAACTCGCTCGGCTAGCTGAACCTGGGTGAGTCCGGCTGCCTTTCGGGCAGACCTAATTCTGTCTTTGAGTTCCATGGCCGGATTGTTATGCGCATGCTCATGTTGTTGCAAATGAGATTTCGCATGCTCTAGAATATGAGAAATCGCATAGAGGGGTGTTGTATGAGCAATATCTACAGGCGTCTTGTCGCCCACTTCGGGAACCAACGAAAGACTGCTGAGGCTTTGGGGGTTGATCAAGGGTCTGTCTCCCACTGGGTTTGCGGCACAAATGGAATGTCGCCCGCAGCGGCCCTGAGAGCAGAGCGATTAACCGATGGAGCGTTTCTGGCTGAACACCTTTGTCCACGAGTCTTTGGCCGCGATAAGCACACCGCCTGACATTCACAGCCTAGCCCGCCGCCCATATCGGCTTAAACGGAACGAACACGGAGAGATTCACCATGGACAGCCATACAGCCCCCGAACGTGACATGGATGCCTATCTGGACGCGGTACACGACGTGGTTTTCGAGTGCTGCCCCAAGGTGCTGGCAAGCGATATCGGCATGTCGGTGAAGTCACTTTACCGCCGAGTGGCCGAGGACGACCCCATGCCGATGCGACTGATCGACGTGGTGGGGATCTTCTGGAACGTGGACCGCGAGCACCAGCTGCGCCTGATCGCCCCGTTCCTTGATCACTTGGGCATGGTGGCGGTGCCGCGCTGCGAGAAGGGCGAGGTGAGCCGTGGTGACGTGTTCGCGTCAGTGCTGGATGCCCAGCAGGGGCAGGGCGCGATGGCGGCGCTGATTCAGGCGGCGATAGCAGATGGAGAGGTAGACGAGGAAGAGGCGGCGCAGCTTGAGGCGCAGCACAAGGCCATCGAGCAGCAGATGAGCACCTTGATGGGGCAGCTGCAGGCGATGCGCAAGCCGCTGAAGGTGGTGGGCCGGTAACCGGGCACCAGATATGAAAATCCCCCGAAGGCGACCAAACCAGTACGGGGGAAGCATCTCAAAACGCCAAGGGAGTATGGCATGACGATCAAGACGAGTGAAGCCAGGCAGATGTTGACCAGCTATCGCGGTTGGAGCTGTGAGTCCCTCAAGGCTGAGACCTATCGGCTGGCGGTGATGATCGAGAAGCGTGAGCGAGTGGGTGGCGTGATTGATCTGCGCATGAGCATGCAGCACCACCTGGCCGTAGTGGCCCTGCTGGAGTGCGGCAAGGGGCAGGGTGAGACGGCCCGAGAAGACGCCCGCCGAACGTTGTCGATCGATCACCACATGAGCGAGGCAGGACGTTTCGAGCGCCTGTCACTGGGCGTGGCAGCCAAGGGCGATGAGGTACCGGCATGAGCATCACGGCACGAATGAGTTCAGCACGCCTTGAGACAGAGATGTCCCGTGCTGGCCGCAAGGTCGCCAAGCTGAAGGAGATGCTGCCAGACCAGCCGCGCCTCGCCGGCGAATATCACGCGGCCTATGCCGTCTGGCACCAGTGCAATGCGTTGCTGGCGGCCCGCCGCGGTGACAAGGGTGGCGATCTGGGCAGTATGCAGTGGCATCAGGCCCGTGCTGCCAAGTATCTGACACTGGCGGGGGCCGAGGCATGAGTCTGCAAGCGATGAGCTGGGCACGCGAAGTAATGCCTGAGATGCCCGAGTCTGTTAGGGCCTTCCCGCGTCTTCTGCTGTTGCTGATGGCTGATTACGCCAACGAGCAGGGCGTGTGCTGGCCGTCCATTCGCCGCCTGTCTGAGGAGATGTCCTGCACGACGCGCACGGTGCAGCGGTCGATAGAGGCGTTGGTTGAGCAAGGGGCGATGACGGTAGTGGCCCGCAAGACACCGGCTGGCCGTCAGACCTCGAACTTCTACCGTCTCGCTATGGGCGTGACTCAACAGCCACAGTCCGCCGATGAGCCGTCACCGGAAGAGCTTGAGGCGCTGATGGCGGGTAGCGATGAGGAAGAGGCCCCGGTTGAGCCTGATGCCACTCCAGCTGAGCCCGCTGAGCCTGCCGCTACCGCACCTGCGCAGGCCGAGCACCCGATCTTCACCAATGCTGCCCAGCAGGCAGACAACGGCCAGCCGCAAGCGACTGCCGGCGCCCGTCAGGTGCCGATGACGTTGGACTGGCAGCCGGATGCCACCCACTGGCAGACGGAAACAGTGCGCCGTGGTCAGCCTGACCTGACATGGGATGCCGCCGAGCTGGCGGACTTCACCTCGCATTTCGCGGATCAGCCCGGTCGTTATCACTCTTCCCATGCTTGGTGCACTCGCTTCGTGCGCTGGGTGAGTGAGAACCGCAAGCGAGAGGCAGCCCGCCAGGCCCGCATGAGCCAGAACGCCAACACTTCATCGAACAACACTGCACGCAACGCTGGAGGCACCCATGGAAGCCGTCGCTCAACTGGTCCAATCCGTAACTCGAAACTCTCAGCCGCTGAAGGGCGTGCACTCATTGAGCAGCGCCGCCGTGAACAAGCCGAAGGCCAGCCGCCGTCCGGCGACGTCATCGATGGCGAGTGGCTGTGATGACCTGCCCCGGGTGAGTCAGAAGGCGGTGGATGCGCTGTTCGATCGCCTGGGACAGCTGCATGGCGCTCATTGGCACCGACACTGCCGCGAGATGGGCTGGGGCATGGAGCAGGACGGCCAATGGGTGAGCTGTGATGTGGATGGTGAGTGGCTGGCGGCCTTGGGTCACCTGAGCACCCAGCACTTGCGCTGCGGTCTACAAGCCGAGAAGGCCCGCACTGCCAAGTCACTCAGACAGCGTGGCAACGCCTTCCCGCCTGACTCCGCGATGCGCTTTGCTGAGCTTTGCGAGATGACGCCGGAAGGCATGGGCCTGCCGGACTTCGATACCGCTTGGCAGGCATTGCAGGACCACGCATTCACTGGCAAGCCGTACCCGCATGAGGCCATCGCCGCCGCGGGCGAGCACATGGACCTTCACGGCATGGCCTCTGCCAGCTATCAGCGCATGGACAAGCACGAACGTGCCTTCCGCGTGTATTACCAGCAGGTGGTGGAGCGCTTTGCCCGGGGTGAAGACCTCAAGCCGCAAGCGGCCATTGGGCATGACGGCCAGCTGTCACCGGCGGAGCGTGCGGCTCGGGCGGGGGAGGAGAAGGCCCGTAAAGCAGCGGGTGAGCTGGCAGGTATCACACCTGCCCAGGCACTGAAGATGATGCGAGGAGGGTTGGCACATGGCGAATCATAAGAATCAGGCAATCACCACGGGTATCGGTACCAATCCTGCTGGTGCGACTCGTCTGCGCCGCGCGTCGCTGGACAATCCGGCTTGTCAGCTAGGTCGGACGTATCTGGCACTCAGTGAATCGCGCTCGTGGCTGATGTTGCATGAGCTGGCTGCCGAGATCCGCAAGCGCTTCGATCGACTGGATAGTGAGGCAGCCATCAGTGCCCGCCTGCGAGATCTGCGGCGCCAGCATGGGTTGATCGTGGAGAGCCGCCGGCGTGGAGACAGTGCCGCACATGAATACCGCCTGATCCGCTTGGCACCGGTAAAGCGTCAGCCGGATATGTTGGGGGTGCTGCAGTGAGCTATCGACCCGCCGGCAGCTTCAAGCGCCCAAATCGTTCATCCCTGCGCCGCTGCTTTGCTTGCGGTAGGCGAGTGGCCGTCAAGAAGATGGCGGGATGCCTGGGGACGTGCACGCGCTGCATTGCCTTGGGCGCTCCCCGCTTCAATGCCAATGGTGAGCGACTGAGGGGGCAAGCGTGACAGAGGCCACACCCAAGCCCGTTGGAGGACCACTGGCCCGCAAGGCCGCGATGCTGTGCCAGGCCGAGGGGTTCCATCGCTATCTGGATCAGGCGCGTCGCGCCCGGCATGGCATCGACACCAACGTGCTGCCGGATGGTACGCACAAGGAGGAAGACGCGGTGGACTTCATTCGCACGGCCTGTGGGGTAAAGAGTCGTGCCGAGATTGATCACGAGCCGAGGGCGGCGCACATGCTGCGCCGGATCATCACCAACTATCGCCGCTGGCAATCCAATCAGGTGAGGGCATCGTCATGAGCTGGGCAACACATCCTTCCGCCAAGGTGGCGGCCCGCAAGTCGCCGAACCGTACCGCCGGCCAAGCCCGCAAGCCGGCGCCACGCATCGACCGTGAAGGGTTGGAGCAGAAGGTGCTGATTCGCTGGCTGTACGCACAGCAGCAGAACGGTATGCAGGTGGGGCAGCTATTGCATGGTGTGACCTTCCACGTCCCCAATGGTGGCCAGCGCAACAAGAAGACGGCGGCAGACCTCAAGATGCAGGGCGTGCGGGCTGGGGTGAGTGATCTGGTGGTGGCCACGGCTCGCGGTGGGTATCACGGCCTCTACATCGAGTTCAAAGCGGCCCCGCCACATGATGCTGCCCTGGCGAAGTCTCAGCGCGAATGGCTTGAGAAGATGGAGGGCAATGGCTATCTGGCAGTGCTGGCCAAGGGCGTGGATGAGGCCAAGGCGGTGCTGGTGGCCTATGCGAGCTGGCCCGAGACAGTGGTGGCCGGTGAGCCGGAGGTGATGCCGCATGGCAGTGAGTGGCGCAAGGCAACGGCATAGTGCTCACGTAGTAACCCGGAGCAGGAGGGCAGGACATGCAGCGGATCGAGGATATGGGGCTGGCGGAGACCTTCCGCCTGATCGAGAAGCTGCCGGAGGGCGTGAGGCGTCAGCAGGCGTTGGCGCATGCTCTGGATGAGCTGCTCGAGGAAGAGATCGAGTATCGCACCGGGCTACGCCATCAGAATGCCGGATGGCATCAGGTGTCATCGGTGGGCGGTATGGGGGAAGGGCGTGGTGAGTGCACGGGCCTGGTGGATCACGTTGGCAAGGCGGCAGAACGTTATCAGCAGGAAAGCCAGTGGCGGACGATGGCGGCGGCGCTGCTGTCACGCCTGAGTGATCGACAGCGCATGGCGGTACTGCTGGCGGCCTATGCGATTCCGCCGGTACAGCATTGCCAGTCGCCGCGCATGATGACCCAATCGCAGGCCGTGGCGGCGCAGGTGGCGATCCTGGCGCGGCTGGGCTGGGTGCCCGGGGCGGTGAAGGTGGCGCCGTTCAAGTCATCTACGTCGCTTCGAAAAGCAGCAGCGCGCGGTCGTGATTCACTACTGTATATGGTGCTTTCTCAGGCTGAAATGGCTGCCTGACTACCACATGTTGCAAAAGCGGCCGCGAGAGGGTACGATCCAGCTATTGTGTGATTCTTGCGTCTCTGGATCACCACTCATTTCAAAGCCCTGCCATCTGGCGGGGCTTTTTCGTATCTGCTCTGAGGTGTGGTGATAGTGAGTGAGCCAGCGTGAGCTATATTGAACTCTACAGGTGATTGGCGTAGCCTTCACTCGTGAGCACGCGACGACGACCCTGGCCAATGGCACAGGGCGTTTTTGTCGGTAGCCACTGAGACTTTGGAGGTCACTATGAATCAGGCACTTATGAAAAAAGAGCGACTCGTCATCCCTTCCCGCAAGGAAGGTCAGACCGCGACTGCTCGCCCCTGCCTTGGTGATCACCGTGCTCAGATCGAGAAAGCTCGTGAGCGTTCCTTCGCTCGCTATGAGAATGCTTACCGCGAACTGGCCAAGGTATAACGCTACGTGACGTGTGAAGACGGCATTGGCGGCATTCGCTATCTATCGGTTGAAGATATCGTCAGCATGAATCAACGCATGCTGGCGCTGACTCCCAAAGAGCCATGCGGCATCAAGAGCCAAGGCAATTTGGAGAGCTCTCAGCAACGCCCTTGCATGTATCGAAGCTACGCGCAGACGGACGATATCTTTACGCTGGCTGCGGTGCTTGGGTCTTCTCTAGTCCAGAACCATTGCTTTGAAAATGGCAACAAGCGCACTGCTGCTGGTTGTGTGTTCGACTTCCTGCTCATCAATGGGTGGGAGTTGACGGCACCGGAGACAGATATCGTGCTCATGTACGAAGGACTTGCTTGCCACGATTACACTGAGGAAGAGTTCGCCGACTGGCTCTACTACTGGTCACGAGAGTTCGACTCAACAGATCTGAACTGAAGCACGGCTGATATAGCCAGTGGTTGCCGACTTGCCGGCGCCACCCCACATAACGCCTCGCTGGCTTTCCAGCGGGGCGTTCTTGTTTCTGCTTACCGGTGATGCCCATGCCTGCACATGCTCCCGCGCACTGGCTCGATGAGGTCGAGCTGGTGGGCTTCGATGCGCCTGTTGATCCGGCGGCTGATGACGCCAGCAATCTGGCGGCCTTCCTGGACACCATTGCCTATGCCGAGGGCACGCCCCGCTTCAGTTCGATAGAGGGCTATGACGTGCTGGTGGGTGGCAAGACCTTCGACGGCTTCGATGATCATCCCCGCCAGTCGGTGTGGCTGAAGTCGTACAACATCCACAGCACGGCGGCAGGCCGGTACCAGTTCCTGGTAGGGACGTGGGATGACCTGGCCAAGCGCTTCCACCTGCCGGACTTCTCGCCAGCCTCTCAGGATGAGGCGGCCAAGCAGTTGATTCGCCAGTGTCGGGCACTTGGGCTGGTGTATGACGGACGCATCGCTGAGGCCATCCACGCCTGCCGGCGCATCTGGGCGAGCCTGCCGGGGGCAGGTTACGGGCAGCGTGAGCTTGATACCGATGAGCTGCTGGGCGTTTACGTGCGTGCTGGCGGCCACATCGCATAACGATAACGACGAACTACGCAGGGCCTACCGACTCAGGAGGCCATATGCATGATGACGACCACGAGCCCGCCGATATGCCACACCGCGATCCATCGACATGGCAGATGCTGCTGGAGTGGCTACAGCCGTATCAAGCCAACCTCTATGCAGCGGGGCTGTCATTCGTGATCGCGCTGCTGCGCGGCCTGCATGCCGGTGGCCGTTTCTACAAGTCATTGCTCGAGGCGACCCTGGTGGGTGGCCTGACATTGGCGCTCAAGCCGCTGCTGGACTGGGGTGGCTTGGATCAGGACATGGCCGTGGCCATCGGGGCTGCGATCGCTTTCCTCGGTGTCGAGTGGCTGCGTGCCAAGTCTGACGCCATCTTCGATAAGGTGCTGGGACGATGGCTGCACTGATCACGACCGCGTGGGCATGGGGCCGCAAGCTGATATCAGGCGTGAAGATCGAGGTCGTCCTGATGGCAGTGGTGCTGGGCTGGGGTGCGATGAAGACCTATGAGGCGACCAAGGCCGAGCAGCATGCCAATGACCTCAAGGCTGAGCTATCCACCGAGAAGGCGGTCAACCGCGGGCTCGAGATGATGGCGCTGCATTACGGCAATCAGATGAAGCGATTGTCCGTCGCATTGGAGGCACGCGAGGCTAGTCGCGCCCTGGATGACCGTTCAATCATGGCTGCCCGGGCAGCTGCACGCCGGATGGAGAGAGACGATGCGCCGACTGGGGATTGGGCTGACCGGCCTGTGCCTGATGCTGCTGCTGAGTGGCTGCAGCGCCTTCGAGAGCAAGCCAGTGGTGATGCCCACTGAGTGGCAGTGCACGCCTGATGTGCCGAGCTACCTGCTCAATCCATTGCCTGCCCCTGATCGGCCAGTGACATCCAACCGCGATCTGCTCAGCCTGCTGGCTGACTATGAGTCACAGCGCCGCCGCTTCAATGCTGACCGCACGGCGACGGCCTCGATCCTCGAGCGCCTGGCCGATGGCCCTGATGGTGCCGAGCAGACGACTGTTGAGTAACACCACAAGAATTGAAAAGCCCTGCCATCCGGTGGGGCTTTTTTGTGGGCGCTTCATCATTACTTCGCTGGAGACTCGCATTAAATTCGGAGGGTCATAGCAACTCCCTTCCTCTGCGGGAATTCATCTATATCAGCAGGTTAAGTAAAGATTTCTTCCACGCCCTTCACACGGCGCTTAACACAGAGTTCTGCGGGATAGGTCATGGGGTCGGCAGTTGGTGTCGAATCTGTGGGCTGCCAAACCCGTGTGAACATGATCTATCCCAGAGGATGGCACCTATGGAAACGATGGTATTCAAAGGCACGAAGATCGAGTTGATCACACGCAATGGCGAGGCGTGGGCCAAGGGATCGCAAATCGCCCAAGCCTTGGGGTACAAGGATGCGAGTGCTGTAACTCGCATCTACTCCAGAAACCGGGATGAGTTCTCGGACACAATGACCTCCTCGGTCAAATTGACCGACCAGCATGGCCAGCTCAAAGAAACGCGCGTCTTCTCGCTTCGTGGCGCTCACTTGATCGGAATGTTTGCCCGCACCAAGAAGGCCAAGGAATTTCGGCGCTGGGTGCTTGATATCCTCGATGCACTTCATCAGGGGGGAGATTACGTGCGCCGTCAGTATGAATCGGCAATCGCTTCCCTCGAGGATAGGCGGATTCAGGCAAGCGATGAAGGTCGGGGGTTATCCCGATGGAAGCAGGACAAGAGAGCTATGGAGAGTCGTGCTGAGTATTGGCAAGAGAGGCTGCAGCTGTCGCTCGCTCTCGACTCTTAAGCACTTTCCTTTCCCCGGTCGCGGCTCGTGGAGCGAAGAGCAAATGAAAAATTACTCACATCGCGGTAATGCCTGACAGGCCGTGACCGGCCTGCAGCCCAGCAACCACGCGGCCTGCAGAAAAATCGCGGGTCCTTCTGGCTAGGGGTGAAGCAACCACGGGGGCGCAGACTCGCGGATCTCGGCATTTTTTCGGGTTTCTAGCGTCGGCAGCAGCACCGCGTGCAATCCCGCGTAGCTATTGACTTTCGAGGTGCCGATGGTGCCGATGCTTCGGCAGTGACGTGATCAGCAGAGGTGGCCAGCGCATGGCAGACATCAGCGCGTTAAAAGAGGCGTACCACTGGAATATCACGCGCATTGCTGACGCCTTCGGCTTGCACCGCGATACCGTGCGCAAGCGGCTGCGCGCCGCTGGTGTAGTGCCGGCCGGCCAGCGTGGCAGTACCAGCGTTTATGCCCTGGCGGATGTCGGCCCCGCGCTGTACTCCGACATGATCGGGGTCGCCGGCGGTGATCCCGATGATCTGCCGCCCCAGGATCGCAAAGCCTGGTACCAGTCCGAAACCGAGCGCGTGAAGCTCGAGCAGCAGCTGCGCCTGCTGGTGCCGGTGGAGGAGGCGCACCGCGAGATGAGCCGACTGGCCAAGGCGGTGGCCAGTGGCCTGGATTCGCTGGCCGACATGCTGGAGCGCGACGCCGGCCTGGCTCCCGAGAATATCCAGCTAGTGGAGCAGGTGACCGACGCGCTACGCGAGCAGATGTATCAGGCAATAATCGCGGATGATGGAGAGGCTGACGATGACTAGCACCGCCAGTGCCGCCTCTATCCGGCGCGACGTGGCCGAGCTGATCCGGCCGCCTCGCCGCATCCAGCCCAGCGAGTCAGCGGCCGAGGTCATGAAGGTGGTCAGCGGTGATGGCACCGTGCGCGACTGGAGCGCAGACACCACCCCTTATATGCGCGAGCCGCTGGATTGCATGGGATCGCGGCTCTATGACGCCGTGATCTTTGTCGGCCCCGCGCGTACCGGCAAGACGAATGCCCTGGTGGATGGCTATGTCGCCTACAAGATCGAGTGTGATCCAGGCGATGGCCTGATCGTGCAGATCAGTGAGGAGAAGGCGCGCGAGTTCAGCAAGAAACGCATTGACCGCATGCTGGTCAACTCGCCTCGCCTGGTCGGCCGCATGAGTCCGCGCGGCCACGACAACAACGTGCATGACAAGACCTTTCGCGCCGGCAACTACCTGGGCATCAAATGGCCGTCAAAGAACGTCCTGGCCTCGAGCGATTATCAGTTCGTACTGATCACCGATTTTGACCGCCTGCCCGATGACGTGGATGGCGAGGGTAGCGCCTTCCTGCTCGCCAGCAAGCGTACCCAGACATTTGGCTCCACCGGTATGACGCTGGCCGAGTCCTCGCCAGGGCGCGAGATCACCGATCCCGACTGGCGGCGACCCGACGATGCCCCGCATATGGCACCGCCCACCACCGGCATTCTGGATCTGTTCAACGCCGGCGACCGGCGGCTCTGGTACTGGCAATGCCCCGAGGCGCACTGCCGGCAGTGGTTCCCGCCGGTGATGGACAATTTCTCGCGGCAGGCGGGGTGCGTGTTCTGCCCGCATTGCGGCACCGAGATCGACCCCACGGCAAAGCGTCAGCTCAACCTGGCCGGCCGCTGGGTGCCTGAGGGTGCCCAGCTCGATGAGGCCGGCGAGATGATCGGCACCCCGCGGCGATCGCGCATCGCCTCATTCTGGATGGAGGGGCCGGCCGCGGCCTTCCAGTCCTGGGCGTCGCTGAATGAAAAGCTCAGGCGTGCCGAGGAGACTTACCAGCAGACTGACAGTCAGGAAACGCTCAAGGCGGTGATAAACACCGATTGGGGCCGGCCGTATCTGCGCCGGCGCGCAGCCACGCAACGCTCGAGCGAGCGGCTGGCTGATCGCTCCGAGGATTACCAGCGCCGCACCGTGCCCCAGGGCGTGCGCTTCCTGACCGCTGCCGTGGACGTTCAGGGCGGCAAGGATCGCCGCTTTGTCGTGCAGATCCAGGGCTGGGGCGCGCACCGCGAGTGCTGGGTGATCGACCGCTTCAACATCAAGGAGGATCGCGGCCCCGACAATGACCAGGAGCCGCGCCCCATCTCGCCGGCCACCCAGCCAGAGGATTGGGATCTACTGACCCGTGATGTGCTGCTGCGCAGCTACAAGCTCGAGGACGGCAGCGGCCGCCGCATGCCGGTGGCATCCATCGCGGTGGATACCGGCGGCGAGGGCGAGGGCGAGGAGAGCGTGACCAGCCAGGCATATGACTGGCACCGCCGGCTGCGCCGCGATGGCCTGCAGTCGCGCGCCTTCCTGGTCAAAGGCTCGAGCACGCGCGGCAGCTCGCGAGTGCGCAAGACATGGCCAGACAACACTGGCCGCAAGTCGCGCCAATCCACTGCGCGCGGCGACGTGCCGCTCTACTTGCTGGGCACCGATCTGCTGAAAGACGCCGTTGCCGCGATGATGGACCGCGACAACGCCGGCGCGGGCTACCTGCATACACCCAGCTGGCTGGGGCGCTGGTGGTATGACGAATTGACGTATGAGATCCGCGACCCCGCGAGCGGCAAATGGCGCAAGCCAGGCAAGCGACCCAATGAGGCGTTTGATCTGTGCGTGTACAACCTGGCGCTGTTCATCCTGATGAAAGGCGAGCGCATCGACTGGAACGCGCCGCCGCCCTGGGCAGCCGCCTGGGACGACAACGCGCTGATCTCGCAGTCGCCAGACGCCACCCCCGCCGTCACTCAACCCAAGCCACCGGCCGCGCGCAAGCGCCGGCGGGTGGTCAAGTCGCGCCTATAGGGCGTGGCCGGCAACCTTTGGAGCCTACCCCATGGCATATACCGCTGATGATCTCGCTCGCGTTCGCCAGGCGGTGCTCGATCTGGCCACCGGCCAGCGGGTGACATCGTTTCGCACGGCCAACGGCAAAACGCTGAGCTATGCAGATGCCGACATCGACAAGCTGCGCGAGCTGGAGCGCACCATCGCGGCACAAGTGGCCAGCGCCTCGCATATCGGCCGCCGGCTGAGATCCCGCACCCGCTACACCACGACATCAAAGGGGCTGTGATATGGGCGTGATCAGCACCCTCTCGCGGGGCATGCGCCGTGCCGCCTCGCGGCTGGGGATCAAGGCGAGCGCCTATGAAGGGGCAAGCCAGGGCCGACGCATGGCAGGGCGGGGCGTGACCACCACCGGCCCCAATGCCGCCATTGCTCACTCGCTGCCGCTGCTCAAGTCGCGCTCGCGCCATGCGGTGCGCAACAACGCATACGCCAGCGGCGCGCGCGAGAGCTACGTGGCCAACCTGGTGGGCACCGGCATCAGACCCCAGTGGTCAGATCCTGAGATTCAGGCGTTGTGGGACCGCTGGGCAGGCGAGGCCGACGCCGATGGCCTGGATAGCTTCTATGGGCTGCAGGCGCTGGCGATTGGCAGTCAGTTCGAGGCCGGCGAGGTACTGGGGCGTTTCCGCTATCGCCGCCTCAGCGATGGCCTGAGCGTGCCGCTGCAGCTCCAGGTGATCGAGGCCGACCACCTGGACGCCAGCCACTCCACCACCCTCAGCGGCCGCGTGATCAAAATGGGCATCGAGATGGACGGCATCGGCCAGCGCCGCGCCTACCATCTCTGGCGCTACCACCCTGCCGAGAAGCTGACCGCGCAGATCAATGCTCGCGTGCCGGTGCCGGCTGATCAGGTGCTGCACCTGTTCCGGCGCACCCGCCCTGGCCAGCTGCGCGGCGTGCCTGAGCTGACCAGCGTGATCGTCAGGCTCTATGAGATCGACGCCATGCAGGATGCCACCCTCGCGCGCCAGAAACTGGCGCAGCTGTTCGGGGCATTCGTCAAACGCAAGGCCGATGCCGACCCCGAGGATGAAGGGCCATTCTTTGGCACTCATGTCGAGGATGGCGAGCCAGGCGAGGGCATCGACGCCTTCGAGCCTGGCGGCATCCACTACCTCGAGGATGGCGAGGAGGTGACATTCTCCGACCCGCCCGACATTGGCAGCAGCTACACCAACTGGCTGCGCACCGAGATGCACGCGGTGGCGCGCGGTGCCGGCCTGACGCATGAGCAGCTGACCGGCGATCTGCAGGGCGTCAATTATTCCTCGATCCGTGCGGGGCTGCTGGAGTTCCGCCGGCGGGCTGAGATGCTGCAGGCCGATCTGGTGATCCACAAGTGGTGCCGACCTATCGCGGCCAAGTGGCTCGATACCGCCGTCAGCAGCGGGGCGCTGGTCATTCCCGACTACGCACGCCGCCGCGCGGATCTGCTGGCCATCGACTGGATCGCGCCCAAGTGGCAATGGGTGGACCCCGTGAAGGAGGTCACCGCCGATCTGATGGAGGTGCGCGCCGGCTTCAAGCCTCGCGGCGAGGCGGCAGCAGAGCGCGGCTGGTCGCTCGATCAGCTCGACAAAGAGATCGCGCGCGGCAACGTGAGCGCAGATGACCAGGGGCTGGTGCTCGATTCTGACCCGCGCCGCGTGGCCAAAAACGGCACCGCGCAGGCCAGCGACCCAGACCCTGACGCCGACCCCGACCAATGAGGAATCACCATGAAATGGTTTGAAGTACAGGCGGCCGCTGATGGCCGCCACGCTGACGTGTGGATCAATGACCAGATCGGCATCGACTGGTGGAGCGGTGACGGCACCACGGCCAGCGCGTTTATCAACGCCATCGCGTCGCTGGGCGATGTCGAGACACTGACCGTGCATATCAACTCGCCAGGCGGCGACGTGGCCGATGGCATCGCTATCGCCAACTATCTGCGCGGCCATAAGGCCCAGGTAACCACGCGCGTGGAGGGCATCGCCGCCTCTATCGCCGCGACCATCGCCATGGGCGGGGATCGCCGCGAGATGGCTACCGGCTCGCTGCTGATGATCCACGACCCGTGGACCGTCGCCATGGGCAACGCCACCGAGATGCGCAAGCTCGCGGATGATCTCGACACTATCCGCAATGGCATCCTCGAGCTGTTCGTCGCGCGTGCCGGCGAGCCGCGCCGCGTTGAGATTCAGGAGGCGATGCGCGCAGAAACCTGGATGACCGGCGAGGACGCCATGGCGCTGGGACTGATCGACGCCGTGGATACTGATCTCAAAGCGGCCGCCTCGATTGGCGATTACTCCCGCGCCCTGGCCGCTGCCGGCCGCTCTGCCCAGCACCACCTCGAGCAGCAGCGCGCACCGGCTCAGCCTGCACCGGCACCCAGCGCCATGAGCGCCGCCGATGCCCTGGCGTTGGCCTTCGACATCGAGCCGGCCCAGGCCGAGGCCCGCGCCGCTGAGCTGGGCGATCAGATTCTCGCCTGGCGTGACAAGCCGGCAACCGCGCCGGCGGCTGATACCGCTGCCCTGCAGCGCGAGGCTGTCGCGGCTGAGCGTGAGCGCGTGGTCGCCATCATCGACACCTGCACCACCACCGGCCAGCACCAGCTGCTCGCCAAGCTGGTCGCCAGCGACATGCAGACCGATACCGCCCGCGAATACGTTTTCGACGTGGCCGCTGCCTCGAGCGCCGGCGTGCATTCCAGCCACTCGCCCGAGGGTGGCCAGCGTGCCGGCATCGACACCCAGGGCATCTATGCCCGCCGCCGCGCTCGCAGCGCATCCTAACCGCACCACCTGGAGAGCATCATGACCCCGATTAAACACACTGAGCCGGCCCGTACCGGCGAGCACGTACTCTCAGAGGCTGCCGGCTCTCGCTCGCGCGAGGCCATTGTGGTCGCGTCTGGCGTACTGGCGGCCGGCACCGTGCTGGCCATGGCCACCGATGGCACCTACGTGGCGCATGACCCGACTGCCAGCGATGGCACCGAGATCGCTGCTGGCATCCTCTATGGACCGGCAGATGCCACTGATGGGCCGGTGCCGGCCGTCGCGCATGTGCGCGATTGCGAGGTGAATGGCACCGCGATCACCTGGACTGACGGCATGAACGACGGCCAGCTGGGCGCGATGAATACCGCGCTCACTCAGGCCGGCATCATCTTGCGCGGTGTCGAGCTGCCGGTGGGCGTGCTTGTCGTTGAAGATCCCGCCGTCGAATAAATGACCCGCACTTACACCGTCTGATGCGCCGCCCACTGGGCGGCGCTGTCGTTTCTAGCGCACGACCCCGACCGTACCCGACATCTCAAGGAGGGCGACATGCCCGCTGATATTTTCTCCTCTGACATCTTCTCTATCGGCAGCCTGACGGCCTCGATCAATGAAGCCGATTACGTGCCGTCTCGCCTTGGCCAGCTGGGCATCTTTGAAGAAGCCGGCATTGCCACTACCACCGCCACCGTCGAGAAGGATGGCGACACCCTGGCGCTGGTGCCGGCTGGCGAGCGTGGCGCGCCGGCAGACCCGCTCAAGCGCAACAAGCGCACCGGCGTCACCTTCAATGCCGTACACCTGCCGGTGACTGACACCATCCTCGCGGATGAAGTGCAGAACGTGCGTGCCTTCGGCAGCGAGGACCAGCTCGAGGGCGTGCAGCAGTTGGTTGATGCCCGCCTGGCACGTATGGCGCGCCGTATCGACGCCACCCTCGAGTGGCAGCGCATGGGCGCGCTGAAAGGCAAGATTCTGGACGCTGACGGCAAGACCGTGCTGACGGATCTCTATAGCGCGTTTGGCATCCAGCAAAAGACCGTCAAGATGGCGCTCAGCTCTGAGGGCACTGATGTGCAGGCCAAGGCGCTGGACGTAAACGAGTACATCGAGGATGCGCTCAAGATGCAGCCTTACACCAGCTCGCATGCGTTCTGTGGCCGCAGCTTCTGGCGCAAGCTGCTCAGCAATCCGAGCGTGCGCGAGGCGTATATCTACCAGAAAAGCGACAAGCTGCGCGGCGATGGCCGCGACGCCTTCGAGTTCGGTGGCATCACCTGGGAGCGCGCCGTGGGCAATGTCGCCGGCCAGCCCTTTGTCGCCACCGGCGAGGCTATCGTGATCCCGATGGGCGTGCCGGACATGTTCCTCGCGCATTATGCGCCGGCCGATTACGTCGAGGCTGTGAACACTATCGGCCTGCCGTTCTACTCCAGCACCGACCGCCTGCCGCACGGCAAGGGCGTGGAGCTGGAGGCCCAATCTAACCCGATCATTCTCAACACTCGCCCAGGCGCGTGCATCCGTTTGGTCGAGACGGCCTGAGCCAATGAGCATCGACGAGATCGAGGCAGCAGCTAACCGGCTGCTGTTCGGTGTCGGCGGCCTCAGCGTGCCCGCCACCGTTACCCCGCGTGGCGGCGCGCCCATCCCCACCCGCATCATCATCGACCGTGACGCCACCATTACTGACGATTTTGGCATCGTGCTGGAATCGCGGTGTGAGATCGGTGTGCTCACTGAGGAGGTGGGGCGGGTGGATCGGGGCACGCTGATCGACACCGGCAAACCCGATGACCGCTGGACGCTGCTCGAGCCAATTGGCGATGACGGATTCGAGCAGCGCTGGACAGCCTCGAGGTACTGACAATGGCAGCGACAAGCCTGGATCTGCGCGACCTCGAGGGCGTCGCTGATGCCTACCGCCTGGCACCCAAGGCGGCGGCCAAGGCGGCGCAGCTCGCGCTCAATTCTGCCGCGCGGCGTGCCCGTACTCTGGGCAGCGCCGCGATACGCCAGCAGGTGGCACTTTCTGCCGGCTATGTGAATGACAATCTCAAGGTGCGCACCTTCGCCACCTCGACGGATCTCTCGACGCGGATTGCGGCCAATCCTCGCGCGGTGCTGCTGACTCGCTACGGGGCCAAGATGCGCACCGTGAAGGCCAGCAGCCGGCGCGGCCTCAAGGGTGACCCAGCACGGGGCATCGCAGCAGGTCGCAAGGCGGCAGGCGTGAAGGGCGTCAGGGTGAAGACTGGCGGCGGCACCAAGCGGATCGAGGGCGCATTCTGGGTGCGACTTGCTGGGAGTGGCCAGTGGGCACCGGCAGAGCGCACCGGCGATGGGCCGAGCGATTACCGCGTGATGCACGGCCCCAGCGTGTACCAGGTGTGGTCTGACGTGCGCGCGACTGTCGCACCCCAGGCCATGCAGCATGCCGCTGATGAGTTCATCAGGCAGTTTGATCGCCTGAGCTGACCCATTCTCTGAGAGGTCACCATGCCCGACTCACTGGCAGCGCCTGAGCTGCCGATCACCACACAAGCCATGCACGCGCTGCAGGCCAGGCTGGCCAGCATCATGCGCGCCAATGGCTATCACACCGATCTCGGTCTGAGCGTCTGGCGGGGATTCTGGATTCTGGCACTGGGTGCTCGCCAGCATGTGCCGATTTTGGCGCTGCAGTCTGACACCGAGCGCCCCACCGACACGCGGCAAAATCGCGCCAAGCTCAGCACTGACGCGCGCCTGGTGCTGGTGGTCGATGCACTGCCGCGCAGTGAGGACGATGCGACCGCCGGCGAGACGGCACTCGAGGCAGGGCTGGCCGATCTGCGCCGGTGCCTGCTGATGGACCAGAGCGATGATCTGACGCGCGTGCTCAAGCACAACGGCGTGACGCTGGGCGCGGCCGAGTATGCACTGGCCGAGGATTCCCGCTACGCCCTGGCATCCATGCCAGTGACCATGGAGTGCGTCGAGCACTACACCTGACCGCGCATCACTGCACGACACCCACCACCCCGCATATTTGGAGAGCCACAACATGGCCACGAAAACCTATAGCTATCTCGGCAAAGGCATGGTGTATCTGCGCAACCGCTCAAGCGGTGGCGGCCTCAAGCAAGTCGGCAACTGTTCCGCCCTCGAGTTCTCTGTCGAGACGGACACGCTGACCCAATCCGATTACACCCAGGCCGGCGGCGGCAACGCCAACGAGATCCAGCGCGTCAGCAGCGTGGGCGCGAGCATCACCATGCTGGAGCTGCGCCCCGAAAACGTGGCGATGGCGCTGCGCGGTACTCGCTCCGAGGTGCAGAGCGCCCCCGTCACTGGCGAGCGTCACACCGCCTACCCTGGCACCCTGCTGGCGCTCAGCAAAACGCCTGACCGCTCCGAGAGCATCACTGTCACCATCGACCCCGATGGCGCGGGTGATGTGGCCATCGAGGATGTCGATTACGAGATCACCGGTGCCGGCGTCTACGTGACCGAGGGCGGTGCTATCTCTGAGGGCGATGTGGTCGCCATCGACTACACCAGCGCAGCGGCTGATGTGATCGAGGCCATGACCGGCAGCGGCGACGAATACGAATTGGTGTTCGATGGCTTGAACGAAGCCGAGAGCGACCGCCCCGTGACTGTCACCGCGCACCGCGTCAAGTTCAGCCCGACCACTGGCCTGGCGCTGATCGGTGACGACTTTGGCGAGCTGTCGCTCGATGGCAGCTTGCTGGTCGATTCCAGCAAGGTCGGTGCCGGCGTGTCGCGTTACTTCAAGGTAGCCATGGCGCGCTAAGCATCACCGCACTACCACCCCAGCGGCTCAGCTGCTGGGGCTTATTCCAGGCGGCTGGAGATCCGGCCGCCTCTGAGTTATCCACACCCGCCACCGAGCGGGTGTTTTTCTGCCTGGAGATGCCGCCATGGCTCTGAAAGATCGCGCCGTAGAGCTGGTGCTCAAGGCCAAAAACCTGATTTCTCCGAGCACCGAGGCGGCCGCCGATAGTGTCAGCGACTTATCTGCCAACGCCGAGGAGCTGCGCAGCAACCTGGATCAGCTCGAGGATCAGCGCGGCCTGGTGCGTGCCTTCCAGCAGGCCACCACTGCCACCGGCAAAGCCCAGAAAGAATGGGACAAGGCTGCCGATAAGGTGCGCGTGCTCGAGCAGGAGATCGAGGCCAGCGGCCAGGCCAGCATCGCGCAGCAAAATCGCCTCAACGAAGCTCGCGCCGTGGCAGCTCGCACCGGCGCAGCGTATGAGCAGCAGGCAGCGCAAGCGGCTCAGCTGGGGCAGAGCCTGACTGACGCCGGCATCAACACCAGCAGCCTCTCGCAAGAACAATTGCGATTGGCGCGTGAGGCGCGTGAGGCCCAGAACGCGCTCAACGGCATGGGCAGCTCAGCCGCCCAGGCAGGCGATCAGGCCGAGCGCAGCGAAAGCCGCTTCAAGAAAGCAGGTGCCTCACTCAAACAGTGGGCTGCCGGTGCTGCCGCCGCCACGGTGGCAGGGGCAGGGCTGGCCGTTGGCTGGGCCACGCGCTACACCGCTCAGCAGGCCGAGATGGCCCAGCAGCTGGATATCACGTCGCGCTCGCTGGGTATCTCCACTCAGGCGCTGCAGGGCTATCAGTACGCCTTTCAGCGTGCCGGTATCGATGCCGACAAGACCGCCGATATCTTCAAGGACACTGCCGACAAGATTGGTGACGCCTACCAGAACGGTGGCGGTGAGGCGCAGGACGCCCTCGATGCCCTGGGTATCAAGGCCGAGGAGCTGATCGAGCTGGCGCCAGACGAGATGGTGCTGCGCCTGGCCGATGCCATGAAGAATCTGCCCCAGGCCTCTCAGGTCAACCTGCTGGAATCGCTGGCAGACGATGCCACACGCCTGCAGCCACTGCTTGCCAATAATGCCGCTGAACTCCGAGCGCTGATGGAAGAGGCCAGCGAGGTGGGGCTGATCATGTCCCCGGAGCAGATCGCCAATCTGCAAGCGACCGATGCCGCCATCACCCGCCTGCAAGGCCGGCTACAAGGGTTGAGCAATCGCCTGATGGGCGAGCTGTCGCCGGCAGTCAATCAGGTGTCCGCTGACTTCGAGCAGGCACTGGCGGAAAACCCCGGGCTGCTGGACGACCTCGCCACAGCCATCGGGGGTGTGATTCGCACCGGCGGTGAGTGGGCGCGCAGCTTCATAGAGCATCGCGAGCAGATCGGCGGCGCCATGCAGTCGATCATTGATACGGGGCAATTCCTCGGCAACTCCCTCACGGCGGTCTTCCGTGGTGTGCAATCTGTTGTCGCGGGGCTGGTCGCTGCGGTCGCGGCAGCTTCCACCTGGGTGCTGGAGTTGACGGCTACCTCGGTCAGGGCGCTGGAGATGGTAGGGCTGGCATCCGAGGCGCAGGTGGCGCAGGCCAAGGCACGGGCAGCTACGGCCCGTGCCACCTTGAATGACTTGAACGCGGATGCAGTGCGCTATGCCCAGCAAGCTGCTGCCGCTGCCAAGGATGCCTTCAATGCCTTCGACAACAGCGATACGGCCGCGCAGAAAGCCGCCAAGTCGGCTGCCAAGCAGGCCGCTGCCTCTGAGGCTGCGGCTATCGCCGCCAAGAAGCAGACCGAAGAGGAAGAGAAGGCCGCCAAGCAGGCAGCGGATGCGGCCGCCAAACGTCAGAAGGCACTGGAAAACGCCGCCACTTCGCTCGGTACCTCGCTGGGCGAGCTGTCCAGTGGTATCGCGGACAGCGAACAGGAAGCCCTCGATGCCTTCGCCACGCTGGCGGCCAGTGGTGAATTGAGTGCGGCGCAGCTGGCGACGGCCTTCGAGAAGGCGCAGGACAAGATCAAGTCTGACAAGGGTATCGCCGCCCTCAAGGATCAGGTCGATGGGCTGGTGAATGACGGTGTGACCGGTGCGGATGCCCTCGCGACCAAGTGGAAATCTGCTGGTGCCCGCCTGGCCAAGGACATGGGCACCACCCTGGAAGAGATCCGCACCGGTATGACCGAGGCGGAACGCTCGGCTATTGATGCCTTCACCAAGATCGCCTCCACCGGTGAGCTGTCCGCCAAGGAGCTGAGCCGTGCCTATGTCGGTGCCAAGGAGCAGATCAGCTCTGACGAGGGCATCAAGGCTTTCGGCGCGGTGCTCGATGGGCTGGTCAAGGATGGTGTGACCGGGGCTCGCACGCTCAAGGCGCAGTGGATCGAGGCTCAGGAAGCCACGGCTAAGGCAGCCCGGGACACGGGAGACAAGACGCAGCAGGCCTCTGCCGACACGGCCAAGACGGTGGAGGCCTCTGTCACGCGCAGCGCCCAGACCATTGCCCAGCTGATGAGCAATGCCCTGCACGAGACGGAAGATCAGATGCGGTCACTCAGTGACGCCGCCTATCAGGCCTTCGCGACTGACTGGGGCATCGACACCCAGGCCGAAGGCATCGAGGGAATGCAGGAGCGCATTGCCGAGTTGGATCATGAAATCGGTGATCTTCGCGACAACCTCGCCACCCGTCTCGACTCCACCGGCTTCACAGCCTGGATGACAGACCTCGCCACCACGTCACGTCAGACCGAGATCGCCTTCCTCGAGCAGAAGATCGCCGTGGAATCGCTGACCGACCAGATCGAGGCAGGGCGGGCACCAGCCAGCGCATTCTCGCAGGACATGGATGATCTCTCACGCCGCTTCGACCTGCTCGATGAGTCGGATCTTTCCGGTCTCGAAAGCTCCATCCAGTCGGTGCGCAGTCAGGTCGAGTCGCTGTCAGACAGCGTGAGTGACACCTTGGCCAGTCTGCGCTCGGAGCTCGCCAGCCTGCAGGGCGATAGCGCCCAGGTCGAGGCGCTGCGGTATCAGCAGCAACAGACCGAGCTTCAGGAGGCGCTCAACGCCGCCCGGGCATTGGGCGATGCTCAGACCATCAGCGCGGCGCAGGAGTCGCTGCGTCTGGCGGAACGCGCCCACAACCTGCGCCTTGAGGATATCCGCGCCCAGTCCGAGCAGGAGAAGCAGCAGGCCTTGGCTGATGAGGCTGAGCGTCAGCGCAACGTGCAGGAGGCCGAGGTCACCCAGCGCGAGAACAACCGTGACGCCCAGAACCGTACCAGCCAGCTCACCCAATCGGTGCAGGCCCAGCGCCGCGTGGCGGTAGACCTCAACATCGGTAACGAGACCGTCACCCTCAACGGGGTGGACGAGCGCGAGGCCGATGCCTTCCTTGATCGATTGGCCCAAGCCTCACGCACGACGGCCCGCCGCTGATGGCGGGCGTTTCATTTCTATTGAGAGAACACCATGGCGATCACCCTTGAGGGCATTGTGCTGCCCGATGACATCCAGTGGACCGATGAGCTGGTGTCCCACAGCGTCGGCCAGGTGCAGACGCCCACGCTGACCGGGGCACTCATCATCGAGGAATCCGCGCAGGCGGCGGGGCGCCCCATCACCCTCGCCAGCGGCAACGGGGCCTGGGTAACCCGCGCCACCGCGTTGGCCCTCTCTGAGCTGGCGGCCACGCCACGGCCAGACGGCACGCCCATGACGCTCATCTGGGGCGATGGGCAAACCTTCGATTGCGTGTTCGACCATGCCAGTGGTGAGGCGGTCACGGCCACCGAGGTCTATCGCCTCGCCGCTGGCGGCCAGGGGCCGGATCACCCCTACACCATTACGCTGCGCCTGATCACTGCCTGATTCTCACCTTCCTGCTGGAGCCAGCCACATGGCCGACGACACGATTCATAGCGGCGACATCCGCATCCTGCAGTCTGAGCGCATGACCGACAACGCCGACGGCGGTGGTCGCCTCACCGGGCGTACCGTGACGGACGGCGCGAGCAATGAGATATTCGATGACATCTCTGATCTTGATCGCGCTGCAGGGCGCACCTCGCTGCGCAAGGTGGGTGCCGGCGTACTGACCGACAACACCGCCCAGTATTTCGGCGCCCACGCGATCATCGATCAGGTGCCATCCGACCCGAACGTCAGCGTGGTGATGTTCGATACCGGCTCCCCCTCGGATGAGCGGGAGGCCGCGCGTGACCATGTGGAAAGCTATGTCACCGCCGGCGTCAATTCACGCATGACACTGCTGGGCGATCAGCTCGCCGGTCAGCGCAGCCTCACCACGTTTCAGATGACCGAGGCCCCATTGCCGGACCTAGGCGATGTGCTGGCGCTGATCACCGAGCAGGGCGACTTCGCCGGCGAGGTGCAGTACGTGCGTATCACTGAAATCGATCACGAGATCAGAACCTTCGAGTATCTGAATGGCAGCAACGTGCAGACGTTCGAGCGCCGCGTGCTGACCCTGGGCATCTCGACCTCACTGCGTCAGCGCGTCTATGGCGTGCAGCCCAAGCCCGGCACCGTGAACCCTGACACCGTGATCCGCGAAGGGCAGAGCACTGATGCTGCCCGTTACTATGGCGTCAGCACTCTGGCCCAGCCCGCTGAGTTTGGTGACAACACCGTGCAGGTCGCCAGCACCTACGCGCCACTGGTACCGGCCACCACCACCGAGCAGGCAGTGACCGATGTGCAGGTGGGCGGCACGGCGAGTATCACCGTCAGCAGCAACGGCCAATCCTTCGAGGTGGCGCAGATCGCCAGCACCACCCAGATCGCGGTAGAGCTCAACAATCGCGGCTTCACCTATGTCAATCGCCTGAATCCGCTGCCGGCCCCGGGCAGCGTGGTGATCGCCTTCCGCAGCCTGGGCAAGTGGTATGAGCTCAGAGATGAAGACAGCAATGGTGACCTCACCGGCAATGGCGCAGGGCGGGTGGATTACACCAGCGGATCGGTCAACGTCACGCTCAGCGCCATGCCGGATGTGGGCAGCGCCATCCTGTTCAGCTGGGGCACGCCGGTGCATTACGCAGACCGTGCCGGTCAAGCCACCATCGACAAGCCCTGGATGTCATTCGTGCTCGAGCACCCTGGTGTCACGCCTGGTAGCGTTACCGTGCGCTGGATCTCTGGCGGCAGTGAGAAGACGGCCACCGATGATGGCCTGGGGAATCTCAGTGGTGCGGCCACCGGCCGTGTGGTCTATGGCTATGCCGATGCAGATGGGACGCCTCAGCCTGGCGAGGCCTATGTGGCGTTCAATGGCGATGCTTTCCCAGACGCCAATTCGCAGGTTGCCATGGACTACAGTTATGGTGCGCCCCAGCTTGAGCAGTTCCTGCCAGCGGCCAGTGCGGCAGGCTTCGTTGACCTCCAGGTGAGCAACGCGCCGATCAGGCCCGGTAGCTTTTCAGCCACTTGGACGGTTACTCGTACCAAGAGCTACCAAGAGTCAAGGCAGGGCTATTGGAGTGGCGGCACCCGTAAAGAGCCCCGCACTTGGGTCAATGTTGAAGAAAATAGCGATGAAGTCACCGTGACCTACTCGGTAGATGATGACGGCAACGGTGGCTTGGTGGGCTGGGAGGGCAGCATTGACTACGCCACAGGCGCGGTAAGTCTAGAGGTGGAAAAGGTCAATGAGTTCAATGAGTGGGACACAGGCAGCGCGAGCGGCGACGGCAACCGTACTTGGGGCAGCTATGAGCACCGTGATGCCTTCGAGAATGGTTCAAGCGTCTGGGTCACGTCTCAGGCTGACAGCGCCGCCCCGACCACCCACACCATCACCCAGGATCTCGCCCCGCTGGATGTAGACCTGATGCCGCTGCTGCAGGACAGCGTGGTGCCCGGCACGCTCAGCTTCACCTTCCGGGGTGACACCTTCATCGATCGCCAGGGCAGCCTCTATCGCAGCGTGGACAGCAATGGCGCTGGGGTGTTGGCGGGCACCATCGACTATGGCAGCGGCGATGCCCGCATCACCGACTGGCCGACAGGCACCAGCGCCACCATCACCGTGCAGACACTCGTGTCTACCTTCGGCACCTGGACGCTGGATGAAGCCTTCTTCCGCACGCCCGGCTCGCCGCTGCAGGTGGGTGGTCTACTGATTCAGGCCACCACGCTCGACGGCCGATCGATCACCGGCCAGGCGGCACTCTCCGGCGAGATCGAGGGTGATGAGATGGCAGGGCGGGTCAGCTTCGAGACGGGGGTGGTGCGCGTCATGTTCGGCAAGCAGGTGACCGATGCCAGCCTGACAGCCGCCGAGAAGTCAGAAAGCTGGTATGACGCCGCTGCGGTGGATGATGCCGGCATGATCTGGCGGCCCACCGAGGTGATCCCGAGCACCGCGCGTTTCAATGCCGTCATTCTGACCACGCTGCCGCTCGAGGCTGAGCTGATCGGCATCGACCCCGTGCGCCTGCCCAGCGATGGCCGCGTGCCCATCTATCGTGCCGGCGGTGTGGTGGTGGTGCACCACACTGGCCGAGCGCCATTCCCCTTGGGGCTGGCGGATGGCACCACGCTGGATGTGGGACGTACCCGTCTGGCCAGTCTGGTGGTGGAGGACGCCACCGGCGAGGAGGTGCCAGCCACCCAGTACAGTGCAGACCTCGACGCCGGCACCGTGCAGCTCGCCGCGCCTGACACGGCCACATACCCCGAACCCTGGTACGCCCTTCACCGTGTCGAGGACATGCTGCTGGTGGGAGATGTGGACCTCTCAGGCGTGCTGACGCTCAAGGGCAACCTGAGTCACGACTATCCGTCAGATGACACTCTAGTCAGCGCCGCGATGGTGGCCGGTGATCTGCAGGCGCGCGTCACCAACTTCTTCGACCTCGCCAGCTGGGACCGGGACTGGAGCAGGGATGACAACGACGGCGCAGACGGCACCCTGGCCGAGTACAACACCACCACCTATCCGCCCATCATCACCAACCGCGGGGCCATCACCGAAGACTGGGCGCTGATCTTCACTGGCGCCAGCAACTTCCGCATCATCGGCCGCACTGTGGGTGAGATCGGTGTGGGCAATATCAATGAAGACACCGCCCCCACCAACCCCAATCACGGCGTGCCCTACTGGACCCTCAAGGCTGGCGGATTCGGGGCCGGCTGGGTGAATGGCAACGTGATCAGATTCTCGACCATCGGCGCCAACTTCCCGATGTGGCTGGCGCGCGTGATCCTCCAGGGGCCGGCCAGCGGCCAGCAAGATTCTTTCCGCCTGCAGATTCGTGGCAACGCCAACGCCTGACGCCACACATCAGCTCTCAAGTTTCATTCTCTACGCCCGGCACCTGCCGGGCGAATTCGTTTCAGGAGTCATTACGATGGCCGATTTTCCGGTGAAGTGGTTCAGCAGTGACATGGGATCCAGCCCCGAGAATGGCGACCAATATGGTGCGCTGATCGAGCTGCTGAAAGCCTGCCTTGTGACCGGTTTCAACACCAAGCCCATCGCCTCGCTGACGTATGACAGCGCCACCCAGCAAGCCACCGCGAGCGTGGGCAGTGGCCACGGCTATCTCAAATGGCAGGTGGTCGCCATCAGCGGGGCAGACCAGGCTGGCTACAATGGCGAGCATCGCGTGACCGCCATCGGCAGCGACTGGGTGCGCTTCGCGCTCGATACCGCGCCCGCTGCCAATGAGGCGACCGGCGAGCTGATCGAGATCAAGACGGCACCCGTGGGCGGCTGGGAGATCGCAGCAGAGGATGCTGACAATCATCGCGCAGTGTTCAAGCGTACCAGCGAGCGTGCCACCGAGGTGATGCTGATGGTGGAGAATGGCACCTGGGGAGGGCATAGCAGTAACAGTGGCCGCCAGGCGCGTGTCAGTCTCATTGAAGAGATGATCGACATCGACACGTATACCGTGGCCGCGTCACGGCAATGGCCCTATTCCGCAAAGGAGACGACGCGCGATTGGGCATTGTTGGGGGATGGTCTGACGATGTTCTACCTCAACCGCTATGGCGGCCAAGGTAAGCACGGGGTATTCGTCTGGGGTGACATTAAGACGGTACGCCCAGGCGATGCATATCATTGTGTGGTCGCGGGGCTGCAGGATGGCACCTGGTCCTCAACCTCAGACACTTACGAGACGTATAGCGCGCTTCCCTACTTTGGCTCGACTGTCGAGATGAGTATCGCGCGTGCCTGGCATCAGCTGCCTGGTGCGGTGGGCTGGACGCTGGAGGGTGTCGGGGATCGCATCGGCAGCCTGATCAGTTACCCAAATCCGCAGGATAATGGCTTCTATGTGGCGCAGGGCGAGATGCTGGTCATTGAGTCAGGCGGCGTGCGCGGCTCGATGCCAGGGATGCTGCAACCGCTTCACACGGGGGCAGGGTACGACAAAGCGGTGGTGGACAATCTGCCCCAGATGGATGATGTGCCCGTCATGTTTCGCCTGGCGGCCAGTCGCGGGAATGCCGGCAAGGAGACGTTGATGGCCTGGCGGCTTGATCGCTGGCAGGAGGTATAAATGGCACTCACAAACCATTACCCGCTAGAGGGTGATCTAGTGGATGAGCTGGGCGACTCTGCCGCTCAGCAGTCGCTGGGTGACTGGACGCCGAGTCAGATGCTCGAGGCGACCAAAGAGCTTGATCTGGCCGTGCCTGGTGCTAGCGCCTCATTTCCGATGGGGCTGGTGGCACCCTGGACGCTCGAGGTCTGGATGCTGTCAGCAGGGGGCGGCACTAGCCTTGTCCTGGGTGACAGCGGCATCGTGCTGGAGACAGATGCTGATGGCCTCTGGCTTGTCGTATCCGGCGAGCGCGTGCAGGCCCAGGGATTTTACCCTGGCTACTATCACACCGTTTTTATCACGCATGACGGGGCAAGTATCGGCGTGGCACTGGATGGGCGAGAAGGCATCGAGAGGCCGGCGGCTGCCATGCCACTCGAAACTCTGACCATCTCTCAGGCCACTGCGGCTGACCTGCGCGTGGTCGATGTTCGAGGGTATGACCAGGCGTTGACCAGGCCCGAGCAAGACCAAGCAGCGATGAGTCTTGCGGTACGTGACTTCCGCCCTAGCTGGGCAGTCGGCGGGATTGGCGGGGAGATCGCGGCGTATGACATGAGCATCGTGGCCGGGGGCAAGGTGGTCGATCAGGTCGGGGGCATTGATGCTGAGATCATCGGGGCAACACCTACCACCCTAGGCGGCGTGCCTGCCATGGTGTTTGATGGTGAGGCCATGCTGCGAAGTGACAGTAGCCCCGCCATGATCAAGACCAAAAACCACACCATTGCCATGCTCTATCGCATGGATTCTATCGGTCACGACAACTTTTCCAACTTGGTCACGCTGGGCAGCCCTGGCGAGGATGTGGCCAGTAACTACTATTCGTGGCGCATTGATGTGTCTGCGCGCCTGTATACCTTCTATGAGGTGGGGGCTGGGGCAAATCGTAATACCTATCTCAATCACCGGCTGAAGCGCGATGGAAAATCTCATTTTCTGGTGCTGCTGGTGGGTGATGGTGTTGTCAGTATTTATGAAGATGGGGTGCTGTCAGAGAGCAATGCGGCGTTTGGCCATTCCGACTCTGAGGCCACGCAAGTTGCCATAGGCGCAAACCCCGACACCGGCAGTGATGGATTTATTGGCGCTATTGGAGCGTTCACGTCCTATGACCGGCTGTTGACTGAGAGTGAGGTACTGGCGCTGACGGCCCGTTTCGGCATGCTGGCAGAGGCCAGGATGCCCAAGCAGTCGATGCGCCCACTCACTCGCCCCAAGCCCCAAGGGTATACCACCGCCACCGTGCCGGTGCCCAATCCGTCCGCGATTGATAGCAGAGGCATGAGCGATCAGATGGTGGAGGCAACGGCAGGGGAAGGCATGTCGCACCTCGATCAAGTCGATGGCAGTGGTGCCAATGGCACGCCGACTGGCGGCGTCTCTGATCCGACGCGCATGGGCGTCATTGCAGGCACCGTTCTGGACATCCAGGCGCAGCCCGTCAGCCGGCGGGTGCGGGTGCATGAGCGCGCCACTGGCCGCATCGTGCGCGAGACGTGGAGTGATGCCGATGGCAAATACCGACTTACGGACCTCGACCCGCGTCGCGCCTTCTTTGTGATGGCGTTCGATCACACCCTGCAGCAGAACGCGGTGGTATCTGACAACGTGCATCCTGAGCTGGAGGACAGCCCGTGATCCAATTCTCGACAGCAGTGAAGAATGCGCGGCTGGCAGCCATTGCCACCGCTATCGATGCCGGCGAGTCGCCGGCATCTTTCGTTGTGTACTCAGGCACTCGCCCATCACCTGGTGCTGCCGTTACCGATCAGGTGGCGCTGGCCACGCTGGAGGTGCCCCAACCCTTCGCGGCTGACATCTCGAGCGGAGTGCTGACAGGGGCCGGTTTCGAGGAAGTCATGGCCGACGACGACGGCGAAGCCACCTGGGCGCGATTGGTGGATGGCGAGGGTGGCTGGGTGATGGATCTGGATGTCGGCATCGAGGGATCAGGCGCTGACGTGACCATCAGCTCGACGACGATTTATCGCGGCATCATTACCCGAATCAGTCGAATCATTTTCGCCGAGGCCTGATGTGACTCCAATCGATCTGCGTTTCACTGGGCAGCCGTTGGCAGGCGATGCCCTTCAGCTGGTGTTGGATTTCAGCGGTGGCAAAGGTGAAGAGCGGATCACGTTGGCAGTAGATACTACGCTGCCGCCCCCAGAGCTGGATGCCACGCTCAGTCAAGGGCTGCTGATCGAGGTCGTCGCCACGCTGGGCGCACCGGCGGTTATCGATGTCGCCATGACTCGGGACATCAATGCCTATCGTGGTCCTGCCGAACAGGCGGGGTCACGGTTCGAGAATGCCGCGCGGGTAGAGGCGCAAGGCCGGAGCGGGTGGGAACCTCCACTTCGTAGCCTGCATGCGACGCGATCAGGGTTTGAGCAGGCGCTATCTCTCTCGGCAGGGCAGTCGGGCGATTGGGCGTCACGCCCTCGCACTGATGCCGCCAGTGGCGCGCGCTGGGAGCAGACCGAGCGCATTCTGGGCACTCTCAGTGGCAGCCAGTGGTTGCAGCTGCCGCGTGTCCGCCGCGCATCACGGCCGGTATGGGAGCAAGGGCAGGGCATTGCCACGGCTCGCTCGAGTGGTTACCAGCACCCGCCGCGCGCTGATGCGACCCGTCGCTCCCGCTATGAAGAAGCCCGCACCCTCGATGGCGTGGTGGTGCACTCTCCCTTCCAGCAAGGCCGTACCACCGGTGAGGACTGGCGGGTGCCCTGGGAGCAGGCGCGTCAACCGCCACCTGGTATCGATCTGCCCCCGGGCCCGACTGAGCCACCCGATCTGGAGCCGGTAGAGGGCAGCACCCTGCTGCAGTTCTGCCACACCATGCCCAGCGCCCCGTGGGTGCTGCGCTTTGGCCTGACCTGTGACATCCCCACCACCCCGACCATTCCTGTCCGGAGGCTGTACATCGTGCAGAACACCGCCCGCCTGATTCGCCTGTCTGACGGGCGTGAGATTCCCGCGACCCAGATGTCCCTCAGCATCGACACCGACAGCTGGGCATGGTCCTTCTCGGCAGGGCTTGCCGGGCGAGATGCTCAGTCACTGGTGGAAGGGGTCGATGGCGAGCCAGTGGAGGTTGCCGCCGAGATCAATGGTGAGGCATGGCATTGCATCGTGGACGGCTGGCGGCGCTCCGAAAGCTGGCAGAGCCACAGCATCACCATCAGCGGTCGATCGCTGGCGGCCTATCTCGGCTCGCCCTACGCCACGGCGCGAAGCTACACCGAAGATAGCCAAGCTACTGCCTCGCAGCTGGCACAGGCCGAGCTGCCCACTGGCTGGACGCTGGACTGGCAGCTGGCTGATTGGCTGGTGCCTGCCGGTGCCTGGCGCTATGACAGCCTTGCACCCATCGATGCCATCTCTCGCATTGCCGAGGCGGCCGGTGGCTATGTGCAGGCGCACCAGCAGAGCCAGACGCTGATCGTGGCGCCGCGCTATCCCACTGCCCCATGGGAATGGGAAGAGACAGAGGCGGGGCTGGTGATCCCGCGTGACATCATCACCCAGATGGGGAGTGATCAGCAGCCCGGTGATGCTCGCAATGGTGTCTGGCTCCACGGCGATACCGGGGGCATTCAGGCGCAGATCATCCGGCGCGGTACAGCAGGGGATGAGCTTGCCCCGACAGTGGTGGATAGTCTCATTACCGAGCAGGCTCCCGCACAATCGCGTGGTATCGCAGAACTTGCTGCCACGCTGCGACAGTCCACGGAAAGCATCGAGATGCCACTGAGCGCCTCGTTGGGTGGGCTGGTATTGCCGGGACAGCTGATCGAGTGCGATGGCTGGCAGGGTATGTCCCGTGGCGTAAGCGTACGCGCCAGCCTGCAGGGGCGCGCCCTGAGTGTGCGCCAGTCAATCGAACTGCAGCGCTTCCATCTGTGAGGAATGGGGGTGGGGATCAAATGACAACAGGAGAGAATGATGGCCAATCCGTATAAGCGGCTGCTGGCCCTGATGCCCACCACCCCACGACAGGTGGGAGAAGTGATCAGCATCAGTGGCTCGCGTGTGCGCGTGGATCTTGTCGGCGGTGGGGTGCGTACCTGCCAGGGCGTTGCCGAGGTTGGCAGCATGGTCTACGTGGAGGGGGATCAGATCATCGGCGAGGCACCGAGCTTGCCGGTGGTGATGATCGAGGTGTGAGGAAAATTCACACGCAATATGGTCGCGTTCAAACTGCGACCATTCCAGCGTGGTCGCAGTTTGGTCGCAGACTGCGACCAGATAACGTCCGTCATGTGGCACATGGAATGTGCTAAGTGTCTGAAATATCTCGAAAGACCCGCTGCCAGCGCAGTCCACGAAATGCCAAAAACGGATTCAAAATCCGCCGCTTAATAGGCGTGTCGGTTCGAGTCCGACCACCGGCACCACCTTTGAAAACAGTCGCTTACGAGCGGCTGTTTGCGTTTCTAGCTCCCTCCTTTTAGTGCTTGGTCGCAGTTTGGTCGCAGCCGGTCGCATTCAACCGCGGCAGCCGCGCTCCGATCTCATCAATGCCCTGCTCGAACATGTGAGAATAACGACTTGTGACGATCAGGCTGGAATGCCCCAGCAGGTCGCGCACCGTGGTCATGCTCTCGCCAGCCTGAGCCAGCATGCTTGCATAGCTATGGCGCAGATCATGAAAGCGCAGGTCCGGCCTGCCCATCGCTTTGCGAGCGTCTTCCCACGTCTTCCTCAATCGGGCGTAGGTGGTATCGAAGGGCAGGTCATGCAACCATGGCCGAGCATCTTCTGGTACAGGCACCACCCGGGCCTTGCCGGACTTGGTTTGATCTGGTCGCAGCAGGATGCGACCACCGTGGATGTTCGAAGGCTCAAGTGCGAGCAGTTCGCCCTGGCGCAGTCCCGTCAAGGCTGCCAGGGCGATCACCTTCTTATCCACAGCGCGTGCATCCGGTATCGCTTCCATCAGTAGCGTCAGCTCTGCCGCGTTCAGATAGATATGCCGTTCGTTCTTGGGCGTCTTCTTCCGGATCTTGTCGCCCAGCGGCTGGTTGATCCAACCCCACTCGATATACGCCAGATTGAGCACTCGCTTCACCACCTGCAGGTGGTTGTTGATCGTGCTCTGAGCGCGTCCTGCCTTTCTCAAGTGGCTGGCCATTTCTCTGGCCTTGTCCACTGTCTCTTGCCCGATCAGCACGTCCTCGCCCATGTAGGCTGCCACCGGCCGGATGGCCTTTGCCTGGCTGGCGACGTCGTACTCATCGACCCACCGCTTTACGCCTTCGAGAAACGTGCGCCGCCGTTCGCGGCCCATCCGCTGGCCTTGAAACGCTGCTTCATTCAGTGCTGTTTCGCGCGCTGCGGCATACTCTCGCGCTTGCCTTTCGCCTTCTCGAGTCCCGTCAAACGTTGATTGATGTCGCTGACCCTGATGCGTTTCGGTAACGACCCATTTCCCGCGTGCTTCGCGGTATCTGACTGTGATTCCCATCGGTTGCCCTCATGCTCTGGGCTACGCTGGCAGGCACTAGCATATGCCGCCACCGCATCCGGCTCAAAGCGGATAGACTTTCCAAATTTCACGTAGCCAATCTGGTGCTTGTGGGTGTAGACCCAGCTCAGGCTCATGCTCAGTTGGCGGGCTACCGCCTCGGGGGTGAGAAGATTCACTGCCGTTGCCTCCATCAGTCACCTTGATACCGGCCCGAGCCATAGCCCATGGCCTCACGTTCTTGCTCTGCCTGTCGCATCGCTTGGTATTGCTCCACGGCCTGACGCACGCCGGGCACCTTCATCAGCTGGGCGTGCGCTTGTCGCCAATGATCGCGGCGCCGACTGATCATCACGATCAGGTCTTCCAATGGCAGCGCCTCACCATCGTCAGCGGCGTACCCGGTGCCATGGCAGTGAGCACAGGGCGAGCGATGGAAGACGCCATGGAATGTGCCGCTGCCACCACACTGCGGGCACGGGCCATGTGCTGGCGGCTCCCACGTTGATTGCGATACCTGACGCATCTGGCCTCCCTGTGGACACAAAAAAACCACCTCATGGGTGGCCGTGATAGTCGAGGTCGTCGACTCTCGATATGCCTTGATTTACAAGGAGTTATTGCTTGTCTTCATGGTCTGGAGGGGGAGGTCGTCGACTCTTGAGAAACTCTTCCAGGTATTGAATTCGCTTCTTCTCGGCTCGTTTGACCTGCCTGCCGACATCCCAGATGACGAGCGAGATAAGCCCCCAGATGGCCAGCGTGATGCCTATGGCGATGAGCGCGTCGGTAATGGTGATGTTCACTGGTTGTCGCCCTCCGCCTTCAGTCGCTCCCACTCGCGTTCCACAGCCCCGCAGTCACAGAGCAACCCGGGCCCTGACATGGGGTGCCACCCCGGAACAGAAGAGCAGTTGGCGTGGTGTTCTAGCTGGCATTCACGCTGGATTTTCCACGCGGTGGGAAAGTCGAGCATATCAGTACGGGTATTCATGCCTCGCCCTCCGCCTGCTTGCGGTATTTGGCGGCCATCATCTTAACTTTGATGCTGTCCAGAACGTTGCCGACCATAGGTAACACTTCCTCCATCGCCTCAGCCTTCATGCGGGCGTCATGACTGGCAGCTGCAAATGATGGCACCAAGTTGCACTCTTGGAAGACGCGATACGCTGGATCATCTTTGTCCCAAGGTGGCGAGATATAACCAAGCTCAGCCCCGCTAACGATGAACTTACGGCGATCCTCTGCCAGCGCCGCCATCTGGTCCCGCTCCTCACGAAGCCCTCGAGCCTCCTGCCAGTGTGCGATCAGGTAGGCCAAGGAGCCGCATACTGACCGGCACAGCGATTGTTCGTTGCACTCGGTGCCATGAGGCATGTCCACCACATGTGGCTCGATCAGGTCGGCGCAATAGTGGTAGGCATCGGAAGCTGACATATCAGGCTCGTGGCTGCGGTTCTCGAGTTCGACTTTGAGCCGATCCCGCTCAGCCTCCACCTTCAGCGCGGCCTCACGGAAACGGTTCTTCTGCTCGATGGTGACCATCGGCATGTCGCGTAGAGTGGTCATTGCAGCATCTCCCCAATGTGTTTCATCAGCCGCTGGCGGGCTTCCTCTACCTGTGACGGCGTGAGAATGTCAGCGAACATCAATCGAGTAATGGCGTCGGCCTGGCTATCCCACGCTTGTGATCTGCTGGGGGCAATATCCACACCCTGATCAGCCAGCTGCTGCGTGATACTTGGGGCCAGCGCGCCCATCTGGATTTCCACTTGCTTGCTCATGCAGCCTCCTTGGCAACCGCCTTCATGACTTGCTTGATCGTGGCCGGCCCGATGCCCTTGATGGTCGTCAGCTGCTGCTCGATGCCGTCTGCCTGAAGTTCTGCCAGTGTCTCGATGCCGGCATCTTCAAGGCGGCGCATCACCTTGGTGGGAATGTCGAGGTCTTCCACGCGCAGCCGGTGGTTGTCGGCGCGCCACTTGGCGGCCAGGGCGCCGATGGCACCTTCCACGAATTCGGCGTAGTCGCCGGCGCGGATGCCGTCGATCAGCCCACAGAAGACGACGCGGGCTTTCTCTGCCTTGTTGAGCGGCTGACTGCTGACCATGTACCAGCGATCCGGCTCATGGATGTGCACCTGGTTATAGGCCAGCTGCACGATGCACTTGCCGTCGTCACTCTTGATGGTGGCGTGGTTGCCTGCCTCGCGCTGCTTCTCTCGACGGGCTTCTGCACGGGCCTTGTCCAGTGCCTGCTTCGTCTCGTGGCGAATCTGCCTGGCCTGCTTCTCGGTGGCGTCCAGCTTGGCGCGCAGTCGTTCGGCGCGGTCCTTGTGCTGCTGGGCTTCCTTGGCGGCTTTCTCGGCCTGCTTGAGCTTGCCTTCAAGCGCCTTGCTGCGCTGACGCTCTGCCATCAGCTCGGTGCGCAGGTCGGCATTGGTGAGCTGCTGCTGAATGGCGAAGGCGAGGGGGTCATCGTGCTGCAGTTGAGTGTTCATGCGGCCTCCTGGTCTTCATGCTGGCGGTACTGCTTGATGGCCCAGACAATGGCGTAACAGCACCACAGGTAGTGGTAGCGGTAACGGGTGTCTGAGGTCTCGTGGAAGTCGTCCAGCATGTCCGGCGCTTCATCGCAGTCGAAGTCACGAACCGCGGCGACTGCTTCGAACTCATCGCAGCAATTGAGCAGGTTGTACCGCAGGTATTCCTTCACCTCTTCAGTGGTGCTGGTGTCGGGCAAAGTGTCGCTATAGAGCCAATCTTTCCATCTCTCCCTGACGTTCTTCTTGAAAGCGCTGGCATCCCACTCCTCTGTAATGGCTCGGGATCCTTCACTGCCGGCACCGGCTTGCAGCTTCTCTTGCCAGTAGCCGGGGCTGATGCCCCCTCCGGAGCCCATGAAGAAGCCGAACATGTCGGCATTGCGGTAGAACGTGAAGGTGCCCATGTCCCCACAGATGGTGAGGTACCCGGGCCACGTCACGATGCGGAAGTGCTGGTCAGTGGTGCCAGGCTTCTTGAACAGCAGGTGGCGATGGAGGCCTTCATCCAGAATGACCTCCATCTGGTGCTCGGCCACGTTATTGGTGAAGCGCTTTCCCACTTGAATGTAATCAGTCATGCCTTGCTCCCTTGTACGTTGCGTGCCGGCCCCACCAAGGGCGGCTGGCCTTCATCGAGCGTCCACTCGAATATCAGGTGGCAGTCGCCGCATTGCTTCTCGTTGGTGCTGCTGTACAGCACCAGTGCCGTGCTGCCGCATTGAGGGCAGCGCTTGGTGGATGTCTTCACGGGGTGTCTCCGGAGGCGCTCACGCGGCTTGCTGCAGCGCCTTGATGATGTGGCTGACCGGCGTAGGGCAGACCGCGTTGCCGAGCAGATGCACGGCGAGGCGGTGGTTGTCCGGCAGCTGATAGGTGTCGGGGAAGCTCATGGCCGACCGACATTCCCACCGGCTGAGCATGCGCATGCGGTCGCCATCGACGATGGCCCAGCGATCGCGCGTGGTGATGGTGCCGATAGGGCGATCCAGCGAGCGTCCTGTCTTGGTGTTGCCGTAGTAGCTGATCAGGAATCGCTCGCCGTGGGTGGCGCGGCCAGCGCGAACACGCTCGAGAGTGGCGGCGGCTCGCCCGGGCTTCTCGATGGGCTGCCAGCGTCCTGACTCGAAGTCTATGAAGCTGGCGGCCGGCAGGTGATCGAGTGTCGGCAGGTTCAGCTTGAGTGGCTGGGCGGACTGGGTGAGCACCAGGAACATGCGGATGCGGTTCTGCGGGGCGCCGAGATCCGCGGCGTCTACTACGTGTGGGCTGACGGCATAGCCCAGTGCCTGCATGGCCAGCACCCAAGGGCGGTAGAGCTGCCAATCGAGGAACTCGGGGACGTTCTCCACGAGGATGGCTGGCGGTCGGTGATACTCGGCAGCTGATACCACTGCCCAGGCAGTCGAGCGGCTGGCATCGTGCTGAGGGTTACCGCTGGCCTTGCCTCGCGCCTTGCTGTGGCCTTGGCAGCAGGGTGACGCCAGCATCAGGTCATGCGCGGGCACCTGGCTCCAGTCCGCTTGATGCAGGTCCTGGCAGATGTGCGCTGCGTCCGGATGGTTGCGACTGTGCCACTCGACAGCATCCGGCCAGTGGTTGGCGGCCCAGGCCACGTTGCAGCCGGCCATAGTGGCACCGGTGCTGAATCCACCGGCACCGGCGAAGAGGTCGATGACGTTCATGCCTTCACCTTCCGATGGCCTGCATCGTAGAGCGCGCCCAACAGATACTCTTCCGACAGTGCCCCGTGCAGCTCGCGCTTATGAGCGTCAGCCGCGGCCTTGGTGATCTGCTTCATGTCCTCAATCGCCGTCTCGCGCTCGCTGCGGATGGGGCGGAAGTCATTGTTGGCAGTGTACAAGTGCGCAGTTCTCTCCGAATCGCTTGAGGTGCAGATCGTGTGGCGGCTGTCGATGTAGATGATGCGAGCCTCTACCCATTTATCAGACCAACCATGGCTAACCTCCACCACCGCACCCACCGGCGGCAGGCCCTCGCCATTCCAGTCGCTTGGATCGACTTCATCTGCTGAGGTGATTGCGACCGCATCGCTGACTGGCCGCTCGAGGTGTTGGACGTGTGCCAGTAGCGCCTCTTCCCATTGTTCCCGGGTGATGACGATGCGGCGCTCATGGGCGCCTATCCATGCGTAGTGCCATTCGTTGTTGGTCGGGCCCTTGATCCAGCCCTCGAGATCGCCGTGGCCGTTGTCGGTCGGCAGATTGCAGTCCGTCTCGGGCCGCGGCCACGGGTGGGGGAGGTGCAGCAGGCTTTCCATCAGTTGATCGCGGGTCATGTCAGTCATCCTTGGTGAGCAGTGTGTCGAGCCAGCCACCGGTGAGCAGGCAAAAGAAAGCCGCCAGGCAAGTGGCGGCGATGAGTAGCGGGTGAATCATGGTGATGCCTGTTTGAGTGAGGCGTAATCGCCCAGTCGTTTGGCCGTTGCCAACAGGCCGGCGGGCGTGCGTCTCAAGGTGCTGATGATCTCTTCTTGACTGGGTGATGGTACTGGCTTACGAGACCTGGTGGCTGGCTCAAGCAGTAGTATCGGGTCATGACGACCCAAGCGCGTCATGCGGGACATGAGTGTCCCTTCCCCGATACCGAGCCGCTCGGCGTGTTCCGCCATCGTCGCGGTGATGCCATCGACGGTGACCCGAGATCGAAGAAAGAGCGTCATGCTGGCCTCCTTTAGTGGTTGAGCGCACAGGTCAGCCCCCAGAAGAGACTGGCGTGTGAGCACAAAAAGGCCCACCGGTTGGGGTGGGCAAGATGCGCCGAGAGACATTTTTACGTGAGATAACTTGTTTGATTTACGAATCATTCCTTATATAGTGAATTTGAATTCTAATGATTTAGTGTTGGAAATACGTTAAACCTTAAGGAAGAGGTGTTTATGAAAAAAATTGTTGTTCTCTCTTTGCTTGTCTTTCTCTCTGGATGTTTTGGTCCTGAGAAGTTTGATGCAACTAATGAAGAGACAATCAAAGAGTCCTCGCAAGAGATAATGCAGGAGCTCTCATCTGGGAAAAAAAAGGAATTCCAGAAAGCTCTGATGTACTTTAGCATTGGCGGAAAGTCTGGTATTGCTTCTATTATGGAAAAAGCATTTAGCGGCGATGTTGCTGGTATGTCGAATGAGGCTCAGTTTAATCTAAATCTGCAAGTGATCGATGGATTGACAGGGGATGAAATCATATCTAAACACCAAGCCGAAATTAAAAGGGGTAAAATTATTGATGAAAAGAGAAAGGAAGAAGAAAGAAAGATTACTGCGTTAAAAAAAGAGGCCGAGCAGCTACTCGAGAATAAAAAATTCAAGGAAGCATTAAAAAAATATGAAGAAATGAACCAAGTGCCTGCCGGTGTAGCGTATGCGAAGGATGGCATTGAAAATGTTGAAGAAGAAATGCATGACTTTATCGAGAAAAATAACTACATGGATAAAGTTGTAATAACTGAGTTCGAAGCTAAAAGAATCGATACCTACAGCGAAGAGAATGTACCTGCTGTCAGACTATCTCTTAAAAATGAAGGTTCAAAGAGCCTAGATCGTGTAAAGGTCGTAGTTTACTTTCAAAATGAAAAAGGGATTACCATTTTCGAAGAAGAATATAATCCTGTTCTTGTTAGTAAGTATTCCTATGGTAGTTCCAATCAACCGCTCAAGGCTGGTTATGTAAAAGAGATGGGCAAAGGTAAGTATTATACTTTGGATACCCCTTTGACTGATTGGGCTGAGGGTAAGGCTGTAGCTCAAGTTATCGATATTGAGTTCTCTGAATAACAATACATCGGTAAGCCATCACTTTGGGTAATGGCTTGCCGATGCACTCTCATGGAGAGGTACATCGTCGGCTCGGCTACTGGCGTCATGTCCAGTTCGCCCTCGGCTCTCAGGCTCCTTTGCCTGGTCATCGCGTCGGCCGCCTATACCAGCGGCTTGGTTAACTCATCAGGCGATACCGGCAACTGCCGATGCCCTCTGATAAGCGCTGTCTCTCCAGCTGTCACACCACTTGCCCAGGTGTCGGGGGTAAGGCCGCTAGCGCAAGGGAGGAACCGGCGCCTTATCTGCGGGTGGTTATGCTCGCAATCCCACTGGCACCACCTGCTGGCCGTGGGGCGAGGCGTGATCAGCGACTGGCGAGCTGCTGACCATGCGTAATCTGAGGGGAGCAGAGGCTGGCGGCATTGCCGTGGAAGTCCGGCCAGCCGCGGCGCTGTGATTCAGCGAAACCGGCCTTGGCATCTTCCTGCCACATGGCGGTCATCTCGCAGTATTCGGCTTCGCTAGCGGTCAGCTGGCGCGGGCCATCGGTCTGCTGGGTGAGGCTGGCGAGCGTGACCAGACCGCCGACGATGACGGCGAGGGTGATGGCTGAACGATGCTTGCGGGCTGTGTCGGTCATGGGCTGCTCCAATCCACTCAGTGACGATGGCGATGTGCCGTGTCGATGTGAGTGATTATGGCAATGCTCATATTATTGGTCAATGAGATTACGCATATTTTTCCCATATTGAGCTTTGGGGCTATGTCGCATGCAATAAAAAACCCGCCACGGTGGGCGGGTCGATCATTCGTTTGAAGGGGCTTTCAGGGTGAAGCACTGGGAGGGTGACACAGGCGTCAGGGTGACACTGGTGTCAGGGTCAGGGTGACTCTGGTGTCGTACCTAGAACCTACCTACTTGAACCACTCTCTCTGGTTACGCGTGCGCGCGAGGATTTCTCAGGCAAAGGTTTCCCACCAGAAGACACGACCGATGATCTTCGGGGCATCCGGATCGCCCAGGGTGTAGACCTCCTCCGGATACTCGATGTGGTTGTCACTGACCACCCGCATGCGACCTAGCGGCAAGCGGTAGAGGCGCTTCACGCGCAGCATGCCGCCGTGATCCAAGGCGTACACCTTGCCGTCGATGATATGACGGCAACTCTTGTCGATGCCGATGGGGGAGCCGTCAAAGATGGCTGGCTCCATGGAATCCCCAGAGACAGTGGCACAGGCGGCCTGCTTGGGGTCTACCCCGGCACGCGCCAGGCGCGGCAGACTGAAGCGCATGTACGCCCCGTGGTTCTCGATGACTTGCGTGCGGCCATTGCCAGCCGCCATCTCAACCTCACGAAAATATGGAATCTCTACCTCGTCATCCCGGAGAGGCTCATCGCCGTCCACGATTTCCGTTTCATGGAGCACTAGCTCGCTGGCGTCGCTTTTGGTGGCAGCCCAAGAATCAGCCATCTCGCCTTCGCCAGTAGCCAGCCATCTCGCGCTGACGCCAAGCGCATGCGCAATGGTGATCGTATGTGTCGAACCCCGGTGCTTACCTCGCTCGAGACTGGAGATGACCGATTGGTCGATTCCAACTCGCTCGGCTAGCTGAACCTGGGTGAGTCCGGCTGCCTTTCGGGCAGACCTAATTCTGTCTTTGAGTTCCATGGCCGGATTGTTATGCGCATGCTCATGTTGTTGCAAATGAGATTTCGCATGCTCTAGAATATGAGAAATCGCATAGAGGGGTGTTGTATGAGCAATATCTACAGGCGTCTTGTCGCCCACTTCGGGAACCAACGAAAGACTGCTGAGGCTTTGGGGGTTGATCAAGGGTCTGTCTCCCACTGGGTTTGCGGCACAAATGGAATGTCGCCCGCAGCGGCCCTGAGAGCAGAGCGATTAACCGATGGAGCGTTTCTGGCTGAACACCTTTGTCCACGAGTCTTTGGCCGCGATAAGCACACCGCCTGACATTCACAGCCTAGCCCGCCGCCCATATCGGCTTAAACGGAACGAACACGGAGAGATTCACCATGGACAGCCATACAGCCCCCGAACGTGACATGGATGCCTATCTGGACGCGGTACACGACGTGGTTTTCGAGTGCTGCCCCAAGGTGCTGGCAAGCGATATCGGCATGTCGGTGAAGTCACTTTACCGCCGAGTGGCCGAGGACGACCCCATGCCGATGCGACTGATCGACGTGGTGGGGATCTTCTGGAACGTGGACCGCGAGCACCAGCTGCGCCTGATCGCCCCGTTCCTTGATCACTTGGGCATGGTGGCGGTGCCGCGCTGCGAGAAGGGCGAGGTGAGCCGTGGTGACGTGTTCGCGTCAGTGCTGGATGCCCAGCAGGGGCAGGGCGCGATGGCGGCGCTGATTCAGGCGGCGATAGCAGATGGAGAGGTAGACGAGGAAGAGGCGGCGCAGCTTGAGGCGCAGCACAAGGCCATCGAGCAGCAGATGAGCACCTTGATGGGGCAGCTGCAGGCGATGCGCAAGCCGCTGAAGGTGGTGGGCCGGTAACCGGGCACCAGATATGAAAATCCCCCGAAGGCGACCAAACCAGTACGGGGGAAGCATCTCAAAACGCCAAGGGAGTATGGCATGACGATCAAGACGAGTGAAGCCAGGCAGATGTTGACCAGCTATCGCGGTTGGAGCTGTGAGTCCCTCAAGGCTGAGACCTATCGGCTGGCGGTGATGATCGAGAAGCGTGAGCGAGTGGGTGGCGTGATTGATCTGCGCATGAGCATGCAGCACCACCTGGCCGTAGTGGCCCTGCTGGAGTGCGGCAAGGGGCAGGGTGAGACGGCCCGAGAAGACGCCCGCCGAACGTTGTCGATCGATCACCACATGAGCGAGGCAGGACGTTTCGAGCGCCTGTCACTGGGCGTGGCAGCCAAGGGCGATGAGGTACCGGCATGAGCATCACGGCACGAATGAGTTCAGCACGCCTTGAGACAGAGATGTCCCGTGCTGGCCGCAAGGTCGCCAAGCTGAAGGAGATGCTGCCAGACCAGCCGCGCCTCGCCGGCGAATATCACGCGGCCTATGCCGTCTGGCACCAGTGCAATGCGTTGCTGGCGGCCCGCCGCGGTGACAAGGGTGGCGATCTGGGCAGTATGCAGTGGCATCAGGCCCGTGCTGCCAAGTATCTGACACTGGCGGGGGCCGAGGCATGAGTCTGCAAGCGATGAGCTGGGCACGCGAAGTAATGCCTGAGATGCCCGAGTCTGTTAGGGCCTTCCCGCGTCTTCTGCTGTTGCTGATGGCTGATTACGCCAACGAGCAGGGCGTGTGCTGGCCGTCCATTCGCCGCCTGTCTGAGGAGATGTCCTGCACGACGCGCACGGTGCAGCGGTCGATAGAGGCGTTGGTTGAGCAAGGGGCGATGACGGTAGTGGCCCGCAAGACACCGGCTGGCCGTCAGACCTCGAACTTCTACCGTCTCGCTATGGGCGTGACTCAACAGCCACAGTCCGCCGATGAGCCGTCACCGGAAGAGCTTGAGGCGCTGATGGCGGGTAGCGATGAGGAAGAGGCCCCGGTTGAGCCTGATGCCACTCCAGCTGAGCCCGCTGAGCCTGCCGCTACCGCACCTGCGCAGGCCGAGCACCCGATCTTCACCAATGCTGCCCAGCAGGCAGACAACGGCCAGCCGCAAGCGACTGCCGGCGCCCGTCAGGTGCCGATGACGTTGGACTGGCAGCCGGATGCCACCCACTGGCAGACGGAAACAGTGCGCCGTGGTCAGCCTGACCTGACATGGGATGCCGCCGAGCTGGCGGACTTCACCTCGCATTTCGCGGATCAGCCCGGTCGTTATCACTCTTCCCATGCTTGGTGCACTCGCTTCGTGCGCTGGGTGAGTGAGAACCGCAAGCGAGAGGCAGCCCGCCAGGCCCGCATGAGCCAGAACGCCAACACTTCATCGAACAACACTGCACGCAACGCTGGAGGCACCCATGGAAGCCGTCGCTCAACTGGTCCAATCCGTAACTCGAAACTCTCAGCCGCTGAAGGGCGTGCACTCATTGAGCAGCGCCGCCGTGAACAAGCCGAAGGCCAGCCGCCGTCCGGCGACGTCATCGATGGCGAGTGGCTGTGATGACCTGCCCCGGGTGAGTCAGAAGGCGGTGGATGCGCTGTTCGATCGCCTGGGACAGCTGCATGGCGCTCATTGGCACCGACACTGCCGCGAGATGGGCTGGGGCATGGAGCAGGACGGCCAATGGGTGAGCTGTGATGTGGATGGTGAGTGGCTGGCGGCCTTGGGTCACCTGAGCACCCAGCACTTGCGCTGCGGTCTACAAGCCGAGAAGGCCCGCACTGCCAAGTCACTCAGACAGCGTGGCAACGCCTTCCCGCCTGACTCCGCGATGCGCTTTGCTGAGCTTTGCGAGATGACGCCGGAAGGCATGGGCCTGCCGGACTTCGATACCGCTTGGCAGGCATTGCAGGACCACGCATTCACTGGCAAGCCGTACCCGCATGAGGCCATCGCCGCCGCGGGCGAGCACATGGACCTTCACGGCATGGCCTCTGCCAGCTATCAGCGCATGGACAAGCACGAACGTGCCTTCCGCGTGTATTACCAGCAGGTGGTGGAGCGCTTTGCCCGGGGTGAAGACCTCAAGCCGCAAGCGGCCATTGGGCATGACGGCCAGCTGTCACCGGCGGAGCGTGCGGCTCGGGCGGGGGAGGAGAAGGCCCGTAAAGCAGCGGGTGAGCTGGCAGGTATCACACCTGCCCAGGCACTGAAGATGATGCGAGGAGGGTTGGCACATGGCGAATCATAAGAATCAGGCAATCACCACGGGTATCGGTACCAATCCTGCTGGTGCGACTCGTCTGCGCCGCGCGTCGCTGGACAATCCGGCTTGTCAGCTAGGTCGGACGTATCTGGCACTCAGTGAATCGCGCTCGTGGCTGATGTTGCATGAGCTGGCTGCCGAGATCCGCAAGCGCTTCGATCGACTGGATAGTGAGGCAGCCATCAGTGCCCGCCTGCGAGATCTGCGGCGCCAGCATGGGTTGATCGTGGAGAGCCGCCGGCGTGGAGACAGTGCCGCACATGAATACCGCCTGATCCGCTTGGCACCGGTAAAGCGTCAGCCGGATATGTTGGGGGTGCTGCAGTGAGCTATCGACCCGCCGGCAGCTTCAAGCGCCCAAATCGTTCATCCCTGCGCCGCTGCTTTGCTTGCGGTAGGCGAGTGGCCGTCAAGAAGATGGCGGGATGCCTGGGGACGTGCACGCGCTGCATTGCCTTGGGCGCTCCCCGCTTCAATGCCAATGGTGAGCGACTGAGGGGGCAAGCGTGACAGAGGCCACACCCAAGCCCGTTGGAGGACCACTGGCCCGCAAGGCCGCGATGCTGTGCCAGGCCGAGGGGTTCCATCGCTATCTGGATCAGGCGCGTCGCGCCCGGCATGGCATCGACACCAACGTGCTGCCGGATGGTACGCACAAGGAGGAAGACGCGGTGGACTTCATTCGCACGGCCTGTGGGGTAAAGAGTCGTGCCGAGATTGATCACGAGCCGAGGGCGGCGCACATGCTGCGCCGGATCATCACCAACTATCGCCGCTGGCAATCCAATCAGGTGAGGGCATCGTCATGAGCTGGGCAACACATCCTTCCGCCAAGGTGGCGGCCCGCAAGTCGCCGAACCGTACCGCCGGCCAAGCCCGCAAGCCGGCGCCACGCATCGACCGTGAAGGGTTGGAGCAGAAGGTGCTGATTCGCTGGCTGTACGCACAGCAGCAGAACGGTATGCAGGTGGGGCAGCTATTGCATGGTGTGACCTTCCACGTCCCCAATGGTGGCCAGCGCAACAAGAAGACGGCGGCAGACCTCAAGATGCAGGGCGTGCGGGCTGGGGTGAGTGATCTGGTGGTGGCCACGGCTCGCGGTGGGTATCACGGCCTCTACATCGAGTTCAAAGCGGCCCCGCCACATGATGCTGCCCTGGCGAAGTCTCAGCGCGAATGGCTTGAGAAGATGGAGGGCAATGGCTATCTGGCAGTGCTGGCCAAGGGCGTGGATGAGGCCAAGGCGGTGCTGGTGGCCTATGCGAGCTGGCCCGAGACAGTGGTGGCCGGTGAGCCGGAGGTGATGCCGCATGGCAGTGAGTGGCGCAAGGCAACGGCATAGTGCTCACGTAGTAACCCGGAGCAGGAGGGCAGGACATGCAGCGGATCGAGGATATGGGGCTGGCGGAGACCTTCCGCCTGATCGAGAAGCTGCCGGAGGGCGTGAGGCGTCAGCAGGCGTTGGCGCATGCTCTGGATGAGCTGCTCGAGGAAGAGATCGAGTATCGCACCGGGCTACGCCATCAGAATGCCGGATGGCATCAGGTGTCATCGGTGGGCGGTATGGGGGAAGGGCGTGGTGAGTGCACGGGCCTGGTGGATCACGTTGGCAAGGCGGCAGAACGTTATCAGCAGGAAAGCCAGTGGCGGACGATGGCGGCGGCGCTGCTGTCACGCCTGAGTGATCGACAGCGCATGGCGGTACTGCTGGCGGCCTATGCGATTCCGCCGGTACAGCATTGCCAGTCGCCGCGCATGATGACCCAATCGCAGGCCGTGGCGGCGCAGGTGGCGATCCTGGCGCGGCTGGGCTGGGTGCCCGGGGCGGTGAAGGTGGCGCCGTTCAAGTCATCTACGTCGCTTCGAAAAGCAGCAGCGCGCGGTCGTGATTCACTACTGTATATGGTGCTTTCTCAGGCTGAAATGGCTGCCTGACTACCACATGTTGCAAAAGCGGCCGCGAGAGGGTACGATCCAGCTATTGTGTGATTCTTGCGTCTCTGGATCACCACTCATTTCAAAGCCCTGCCATCTGGCGGGGCTTTTTCGTATCTGCTCTGAGGTGTGGTGATAGTGAGTGAGCCAGCGTGAGCTATATTGAACTCTACAGGTGATTGGCGTAGCCTTCACTCGTGAGCACGCGACGACGACCCTGGCCAATGGCACAGGGCGTTTTTGTCGGTAGCCACTGAGACTTTGGAGGTCACTATGAATCAGGCACTTATGAAAAAAGAGCGACTCGTCATCCCTTCCCGCAAGGAAGGTCAGACCGCGACTGCTCGCCCCTGCCTTGGTGATCACCGTGCTCAGATCGAGAAAGCTCGTGAGCGTTCCTTCGCTCGCTATGAGAATGCTTACCGCGAACTGGCCAAGGTATAACGCTACGTGACGTGTGAAGACGGCATTGGCGGCATTCGCTATCTATCGGTTGAAGATATCGTCAGCATGAATCAACGCATGCTGGCGCTGACTCCCAAAGAGCCATGCGGCATCAAGAGCCAAGGCAATTTGGAGAGCTCTCAGCAACGCCCTTGCATGTATCGAAGCTACGCGCAGACGGACGATATCTTTACGCTGGCTGCGGTGCTTGGGTCTTCTCTAGTCCAGAACCATTGCTTTGAAAATGGCAACAAGCGCACTGCTGCTGGTTGTGTGTTCGACTTCCTGCTCATCAATGGGTGGGAGTTGACGGCACCGGAGACAGATATCGTGCTCATGTACGAAGGACTTGCTTGCCACGATTACACTGAGGAAGAGTTCGCCGACTGGCTCTACTACTGGTCACGAGAGTTCGACTCAACAGATCTGAACTGAAGCACGGCTGATATAGCCAGTGGTTGCCGACTTGCCGGCGCCACCCCACATAACGCCTCGCTGGCTTTCCAGCGGGGCGTTCTTGTTTCTGCTTACCGGTGATGCCCATGCCTGCACATGCTCCCGCGCACTGGCTCGATGAGGTCGAGCTGGTGGGCTTCGATGCGCCTGTTGATCCGGCGGCTGATGACGCCAGCAATCTGGCGGCCTTCCTGGACACCATTGCCTATGCCGAGGGCACGCCCCGCTTCAGTTCGATAGAGGGCTATGACGTGCTGGTGGGTGGCAAGACCTTCGACGGCTTCGATGATCATCCCCGCCAGTCGGTGTGGCTGAAGTCGTACAACATCCACAGCACGGCGGCAGGCCGGTACCAGTTCCTGGTAGGGACGTGGGATGACCTGGCCAAGCGCTTCCACCTGCCGGACTTCTCGCCAGCCTCTCAGGATGAGGCGGCCAAGCAGTTGATTCGCCAGTGTCGGGCACTTGGGCTGGTGTATGACGGACGCATCGCTGAGGCCATCCACGCCTGCCGGCGCATCTGGGCGAGCCTGCCGGGGGCAGGTTACGGGCAGCGTGAGCTTGATACCGATGAGCTGCTGGGCGTTTACGTGCGTGCTGGCGGCCACATCGCATAACGATAACGACGAACTACGCAGGGCCTACCGACTCAGGAGGCCATATGCATGATGACGACCACGAGCCCGCCGATATGCCACACCGCGATCCATCGACATGGCAGATGCTGCTGGAGTGGCTACAGCCGTATCAAGCCAACCTCTATGCAGCGGGGCTGTCATTCGTGATCGCGCTGCTGCGCGGCCTGCATGCCGGTGGCCGTTTCTACAAGTCATTGCTCGAGGCGACCCTGGTGGGTGGCCTGACATTGGCGCTCAAGCCGCTGCTGGACTGGGGTGGCTTGGATCAGGACATGGCCGTGGCCATCGGGGCTGCGATCGCTTTCCTCGGTGTCGAGTGGCTGCGTGCCAAGTCTGACGCCATCTTCGATAAGGTGCTGGGACGATGGCTGCACTGATCACGACCGCGTGGGCATGGGGCCGCAAGCTGATATCAGGCGTGAAGATCGAGGTCGTCCTGATGGCAGTGGTGCTGGGCTGGGGTGCGATGAAGACCTATGAGGCGACCAAGGCCGAGCAGCATGCCAATGACCTCAAGGCTGAGCTATCCACCGAGAAGGCGGTCAACCGCGGGCTCGAGATGATGGCGCTGCATTACGGCAATCAGATGAAGCGATTGTCCGTCGCATTGGAGGCACGCGAGGCTAGTCGCGCCCTGGATGACCGTTCAATCATGGCTGCCCGGGCAGCTGCACGCCGGATGGAGAGAGACGATGCGCCGACTGGGGATTGGGCTGACCGGCCTGTGCCTGATGCTGCTGCTGAGTGGCTGCAGCGCCTTCGAGAGCAAGCCAGTGGTGATGCCCACTGAGTGGCAGTGCACGCCTGATGTGCCGAGCTACCTGCTCAATCCATTGCCTGCCCCTGATCGGCCAGTGACATCCAACCGCGATCTGCTCAGCCTGCTGGCTGACTATGAGTCACAGCGCCGCCGCTTCAATGCTGACCGCACGGCGACGGCCTCGATCCTCGAGCGCCTGGCCGATGGCCCTGATGGTGCCGAGCAGACGACTGTTGAGTAACACCACAAGAATTGAAAAGCCCTGCCATCCGGTGGGGCTTTTTTGTGGGCGCTTCATCATTACTTCGCTGGAGACTCGCATTAAATTCGGAGGGTCATAGCAACTCCCTTCCTCTGCGGGAATTCATCTATATCAGCAGGTTAAGTAAAGATTTCTTCCACGCCCTTCACACGGCGCTTAACACAGAGTTCTGCGGGATAGGTCATGGGGTCGGCAGTTGGTGTCGAATCTGTGGGCTGCCAAACCCGTGTGAACATGATCTATCCCAGAGGATGGCACCTATGGAAACGATGGTATTCAAAGGCACGAAGATCGAGTTGATCACACGCAATGGCGAGGCGTGGGCCAAGGGATCGCAAATCGCCCAAGCCTTGGGGTACAAGGATGCGAGTGCTGTAACTCGCATCTACTCCAGAAACCGGGATGAGTTCTCGGACACAATGACCTCCTCGGTCAAATTGACCGACCAGCATGGCCAGCTCAAAGAAACGCGCGTCTTCTCGCTTCGTGGCGCTCACTTGATCGGAATGTTTGCCCGCACCAAGAAGGCCAAGGAATTTCGGCGCTGGGTGCTTGATATCCTCGATGCACTTCATCAGGGGGGAGATTACGTGCGCCGTCAGTATGAATCGGCAATCGCTTCCCTCGAGGATAGGCGGATTCAGGCAAGCGATGAAGGTCGGGGGTTATCCCGATGGAAGCAGGACAAGAGAGCTATGGAGAGTCGTGCTGAGTATTGGCAAGAGAGGCTGCAGCTGTCGCTCGCTCTCGACTCTTAAGCACTTTCCTTTCCCCGGTCGCGGCTCGTGGAGCGAAGAGCAAATGAAAAATTACTCACATCGCGGTAATGCCTGACAGGCCGTGACCGGCCTGCAGCCCAGCAACCACGCGGCCTGCAGAAAAATCGCGGGTCCTTCTGGCTAGGGGTGAAGCAACCACGGGGGCGCAGACTCGCGGATCTCGGCATTTTTTCGGGTTTCTAGCGTCGGCAGCAGCACCGCGTGCAATCCCGCGTAGCTATTGACTTTCGAGGTGCCGATGGTGCCGATGCTTCGGCAGTGACGTGATCAGCAGAGGTGGCCAGCGCATGGCAGACATCAGCGCGTTAAAAGAGGCGTACCACTGGAATATCACGCGCATTGCTGACGCCTTCGGCTTGCACCGCGATACCGTGCGCAAGCGGCTGCGCGCCGCTGGTGTAGTGCCGGCCGGCCAGCGTGGCAGTACCAGCGTTTATGCCCTGGCGGATGTCGGCCCCGCGCTGTACTCCGACATGATCGGGGTCGCCGGCGGTGATCCCGATGATCTGCCGCCCCAGGATCGCAAAGCCTGGTACCAGTCCGAAACCGAGCGCGTGAAGCTCGAGCAGCAGCTGCGCCTGCTGGTGCCGGTGGAGGAGGCGCACCGCGAGATGAGCCGACTGGCCAAGGCGGTGGCCAGTGGCCTGGATTCGCTGGCCGACATGCTGGAGCGCGACGCCGGCCTGGCTCCCGAGAATATCCAGCTAGTGGAGCAGGTGACCGACGCGCTACGCGAGCAGATGTATCAGGCAATAATCGCGGATGATGGAGAGGCTGACGATGACTAGCACCGCCAGTGCCGCCTCTATCCGGCGCGACGTGGCCGAGCTGATCCGGCCGCCTCGCCGCATCCAGCCCAGCGAGTCAGCGGCCGAGGTCATGAAGGTGGTCAGCGGTGATGGCACCGTGCGCGACTGGAGCGCAGACACCACCCCTTATATGCGCGAGCCGCTGGATTGCATGGGATCGCGGCTCTATGACGCCGTGATCTTTGTCGGCCCCGCGCGTACCGGCAAGACGAATGCCCTGGTGGATGGCTATGTCGCCTACAAGATCGAGTGTGATCCAGGCGATGGCCTGATCGTGCAGATCAGTGAGGAGAAGGCGCGCGAGTTCAGCAAGAAACGCATTGACCGCATGCTGGTCAACTCGCCTCGCCTGGTCGGCCGCATGAGTCCGCGCGGCCACGACAACAACGTGCATGACAAGACCTTTCGCGCCGGCAACTACCTGGGCATCAAATGGCCGTCAAAGAACGTCCTGGCCTCGAGCGATTATCAGTTCGTACTGATCACCGATTTTGACCGCCTGCCCGATGACGTGGATGGCGAGGGTAGCGCCTTCCTGCTCGCCAGCAAGCGTACCCAGACATTTGGCTCCACCGGTATGACGCTGGCCGAGTCCTCGCCAGGGCGCGAGATCACCGATCCCGACTGGCGGCGACCCGACGATGCCCCGCATATGGCACCGCCCACCACCGGCATTCTGGATCTGTTCAACGCCGGCGACCGGCGGCTCTGGTACTGGCAATGCCCCGAGGCGCACTGCCGGCAGTGGTTCCCGCCGGTGATGGACAATTTCTCGCGGCAGGCGGGGTGCGTGTTCTGCCCGCATTGCGGCACCGAGATCGACCCCACGGCAAAGCGTCAGCTCAACCTGGCCGGCCGCTGGGTGCCTGAGGGTGCCCAGCTCGATGAGGCCGGCGAGATGATCGGCACCCCGCGGCGATCGCGCATCGCCTCATTCTGGATGGAGGGGCCGGCCGCGGCCTTCCAGTCCTGGGCGTCGCTGAATGAAAAGCTCAGGCGTGCCGAGGAGACTTACCAGCAGACTGACAGTCAGGAAACGCTCAAGGCGGTGATAAACACCGATTGGGGCCGGCCGTATCTGCGCCGGCGCGCAGCCACGCAACGCTCGAGCGAGCGGCTGGCTGATCGCTCCGAGGATTACCAGCGCCGCACCGTGCCCCAGGGCGTGCGCTTCCTGACCGCTGCCGTGGACGTTCAGGGCGGCAAGGATCGCCGCTTTGTCGTGCAGATCCAGGGCTGGGGCGCGCACCGCGAGTGCTGGGTGATCGACCGCTTCAACATCAAGGAGGATCGCGGCCCCGACAATGACCAGGAGCCGCGCCCCATCTCGCCGGCCACCCAGCCAGAGGATTGGGATCTACTGACCCGTGATGTGCTGCTGCGCAGCTACAAGCTCGAGGACGGCAGCGGCCGCCGCATGCCGGTGGCATCCATCGCGGTGGATACCGGCGGCGAGGGCGAGGGCGAGGAGAGCGTGACCAGCCAGGCATATGACTGGCACCGCCGGCTGCGCCGCGATGGCCTGCAGTCGCGCGCCTTCCTGGTCAAAGGCTCGAGCACGCGCGGCAGCTCGCGAGTGCGCAAGACATGGCCAGACAACACTGGCCGCAAGTCGCGCCAATCCACTGCGCGCGGCGACGTGCCGCTCTACTTGCTGGGCACCGATCTGCTGAAAGACGCCGTTGCCGCGATGATGGACCGCGACAACGCCGGCGCGGGCTACCTGCATACACCCAGCTGGCTGGGGCGCTGGTGGTATGACGAATTGACGTATGAGATCCGCGACCCCGCGAGCGGCAAATGGCGCAAGCCAGGCAAGCGACCCAATGAGGCGTTTGATCTGTGCGTGTACAACCTGGCGCTGTTCATCCTGATGAAAGGCGAGCGCATCGACTGGAACGCGCCGCCGCCCTGGGCAGCCGCCTGGGACGACAACGCGCTGATCTCGCAGTCGCCAGACGCCACCCCCGCCGTCACTCAACCCAAGCCACCGGCCGCGCGCAAGCGCCGGCGGGTGGTCAAGTCGCGCCTATAGGGCGTGGCCGGCAACCTTTGGAGCCTACCCCATGGCATATACCGCTGATGATCTCGCTCGCGTTCGCCAGGCGGTGCTCGATCTGGCCACCGGCCAGCGGGTGACATCGTTTCGCACGGCCAACGGCAAAACGCTGAGCTATGCAGATGCCGACATCGACAAGCTGCGCGAGCTGGAGCGCACCATCGCGGCACAAGTGGCCAGCGCCTCGCATATCGGCCGCCGGCTGAGATCCCGCACCCGCTACACCACGACATCAAAGGGGCTGTGATATGGGCGTGATCAGCACCCTCTCGCGGGGCATGCGCCGTGCCGCCTCGCGGCTGGGGATCAAGGCGAGCGCCTATGAAGGGGCAAGCCAGGGCCGACGCATGGCAGGGCGGGGCGTGACCACCACCGGCCCCAATGCCGCCATTGCTCACTCGCTGCCGCTGCTCAAGTCGCGCTCGCGCCATGCGGTGCGCAACAACGCATACGCCAGCGGCGCGCGCGAGAGCTACGTGGCCAACCTGGTGGGCACCGGCATCAGACCCCAGTGGTCAGATCCTGAGATTCAGGCGTTGTGGGACCGCTGGGCAGGCGAGGCCGACGCCGATGGCCTGGATAGCTTCTATGGGCTGCAGGCGCTGGCGATTGGCAGTCAGTTCGAGGCCGGCGAGGTACTGGGGCGTTTCCGCTATCGCCGCCTCAGCGATGGCCTGAGCGTGCCGCTGCAGCTCCAGGTGATCGAGGCCGACCACCTGGACGCCAGCCACTCCACCACCCTCAGCGGCCGCGTGATCAAAATGGGCATCGAGATGGACGGCATCGGCCAGCGCCGCGCCTACCATCTCTGGCGCTACCACCCTGCCGAGAAGCTGACCGCGCAGATCAATGCTCGCGTGCCGGTGCCGGCTGATCAGGTGCTGCACCTGTTCCGGCGCACCCGCCCTGGCCAGCTGCGCGGCGTGCCTGAGCTGACCAGCGTGATCGTCAGGCTCTATGAGATCGACGCCATGCAGGATGCCACCCTCGCGCGCCAGAAACTGGCGCAGCTGTTCGGGGCATTCGTCAAACGCAAGGCCGATGCCGACCCCGAGGATGAAGGGCCATTCTTTGGCACTCATGTCGAGGATGGCGAGCCAGGCGAGGGCATCGACGCCTTCGAGCCTGGCGGCATCCACTACCTCGAGGATGGCGAGGAGGTGACATTCTCCGACCCGCCCGACATTGGCAGCAGCTACACCAACTGGCTGCGCACCGAGATGCACGCGGTGGCGCGCGGTGCCGGCCTGACGCATGAGCAGCTGACCGGCGATCTGCAGGGCGTCAATTATTCCTCGATCCGTGCGGGGCTGCTGGAGTTCCGCCGGCGGGCTGAGATGCTGCAGGCCGATCTGGTGATCCACAAGTGGTGCCGACCTATCGCGGCCAAGTGGCTCGATACCGCCGTCAGCAGCGGGGCGCTGGTCATTCCCGACTACGCACGCCGCCGCGCGGATCTGCTGGCCATCGACTGGATCGCGCCCAAGTGGCAATGGGTGGACCCCGTGAAGGAGGTCACCGCCGATCTGATGGAGGTGCGCGCCGGCTTCAAGCCTCGCGGCGAGGCGGCAGCAGAGCGCGGCTGGTCGCTCGATCAGCTCGACAAAGAGATCGCGCGCGGCAACGTGAGCGCAGATGACCAGGGGCTGGTGCTCGATTCTGACCCGCGCCGCGTGGCCAAAAACGGCACCGCGCAGGCCAGCGACCCAGACCCTGACGCCGACCCCGACCAATGAGGAATCACCATGAAATGGTTTGAAGTACAGGCGGCCGCTGATGGCCGCCACGCTGACGTGTGGATCAATGACCAGATCGGCATCGACTGGTGGAGCGGTGACGGCACCACGGCCAGCGCGTTTATCAACGCCATCGCGTCGCTGGGCGATGTCGAGACACTGACCGTGCATATCAACTCGCCAGGCGGCGACGTGGCCGATGGCATCGCTATCGCCAACTATCTGCGCGGCCATAAGGCCCAGGTAACCACGCGCGTGGAGGGCATCGCCGCCTCTATCGCCGCGACCATCGCCATGGGCGGGGATCGCCGCGAGATGGCTACCGGCTCGCTGCTGATGATCCACGACCCGTGGACCGTCGCCATGGGCAACGCCACCGAGATGCGCAAGCTCGCGGATGATCTCGACACTATCCGCAATGGCATCCTCGAGCTGTTCGTCGCGCGTGCCGGCGAGCCGCGCCGCGTTGAGATTCAGGAGGCGATGCGCGCAGAAACCTGGATGACCGGCGAGGACGCCATGGCGCTGGGACTGATCGACGCCGTGGATACTGATCTCAAAGCGGCCGCCTCGATTGGCGATTACTCCCGCGCCCTGGCCGCTGCCGGCCGCTCTGCCCAGCACCACCTCGAGCAGCAGCGCGCACCGGCTCAGCCTGCACCGGCACCCAGCGCCATGAGCGCCGCCGATGCCCTGGCGTTGGCCTTCGACATCGAGCCGGCCCAGGCCGAGGCCCGCGCCGCTGAGCTGGGCGATCAGATTCTCGCCTGGCGTGACAAGCCGGCAACCGCGCCGGCGGCTGATACCGCTGCCCTGCAGCGCGAGGCTGTCGCGGCTGAGCGTGAGCGCGTGGTCGCCATCATCGACACCTGCACCACCACCGGCCAGCACCAGCTGCTCGCCAAGCTGGTCGCCAGCGACATGCAGACCGATACCGCCCGCGAATACGTTTTCGACGTGGCCGCTGCCTCGAGCGCCGGCGTGCATTCCAGCCACTCGCCCGAGGGTGGCCAGCGTGCCGGCATCGACACCCAGGGCATCTATGCCCGCCGCCGCGCTCGCAGCGCATCCTAACCGCACCACCTGGAGAGCATCATGACCCCGATTAAACACACTGAGCCGGCCCGTACCGGCGAGCACGTACTCTCAGAGGCTGCCGGCTCTCGCTCGCGCGAGGCCATTGTGGTCGCGTCTGGCGTACTGGCGGCCGGCACCGTGCTGGCCATGGCCACCGATGGCACCTACGTGGCGCATGACCCGACTGCCAGCGATGGCACCGAGATCGCTGCTGGCATCCTCTATGGACCGGCAGATGCCACTGATGGGCCGGTGCCGGCCGTCGCGCATGTGCGCGATTGCGAGGTGAATGGCACCGCGATCACCTGGACTGACGGCATGAACGACGGCCAGCTGGGCGCGATGAATACCGCGCTCACTCAGGCCGGCATCATCTTGCGCGGTGTCGAGCTGCCGGTGGGCGTGCTTGTCGTTGAAGATCCCGCCGTCGAATAAATGACCCGCACTTACACCGTCTGATGCGCCGCCCACTGGGCGGCGCTGTCGTTTCTAGCGCACGACCCCGACCGTACCCGACATCTCAAGGAGGGCGACATGCCCGCTGATATTTTCTCCTCTGACATCTTCTCTATCGGCAGCCTGACGGCCTCGATCAATGAAGCCGATTACGTGCCGTCTCGCCTTGGCCAGCTGGGCATCTTTGAAGAAGCCGGCATTGCCACTACCACCGCCACCGTCGAGAAGGATGGCGACACCCTGGCGCTGGTGCCGGCTGGCGAGCGTGGCGCGCCGGCAGACCCGCTCAAGCGCAACAAGCGCACCGGCGTCACCTTCAATGCCGTACACCTGCCGGTGACTGACACCATCCTCGCGGATGAAGTGCAGAACGTGCGTGCCTTCGGCAGCGAGGACCAGCTCGAGGGCGTGCAGCAGTTGGTTGATGCCCGCCTGGCACGTATGGCGCGCCGTATCGACGCCACCCTCGAGTGGCAGCGCATGGGCGCGCTGAAAGGCAAGATTCTGGACGCTGACGGCAAGACCGTGCTGACGGATCTCTATAGCGCGTTTGGCATCCAGCAAAAGACCGTCAAGATGGCGCTCAGCTCTGAGGGCACTGATGTGCAGGCCAAGGCGCTGGACGTAAACGAGTACATCGAGGATGCGCTCAAGATGCAGCCTTACACCAGCTCGCATGCGTTCTGTGGCCGCAGCTTCTGGCGCAAGCTGCTCAGCAATCCGAGCGTGCGCGAGGCGTATATCTACCAGAAAAGCGACAAGCTGCGCGGCGATGGCCGCGACGCCTTCGAGTTCGGTGGCATCACCTGGGAGCGCGCCGTGGGCAATGTCGCCGGCCAGCCCTTTGTCGCCACCGGCGAGGCTATCGTGATCCCGATGGGCGTGCCGGACATGTTCCTCGCGCATTATGCGCCGGCCGATTACGTCGAGGCTGTGAACACTATCGGCCTGCCGTTCTACTCCAGCACCGACCGCCTGCCGCACGGCAAGGGCGTGGAGCTGGAGGCCCAATCTAACCCGATCATTCTCAACACTCGCCCAGGCGCGTGCATCCGTTTGGTCGAGACGGCCTGAGCCAATGAGCATCGACGAGATCGAGGCAGCAGCTAACCGGCTGCTGTTCGGTGTCGGCGGCCTCAGCGTGCCCGCCACCGTTACCCCGCGTGGCGGCGCGCCCATCCCCACCCGCATCATCATCGACCGTGACGCCACCATTACTGACGATTTTGGCATCGTGCTGGAATCGCGGTGTGAGATCGGTGTGCTCACTGAGGAGGTGGGGCGGGTGGATCGGGGCACGCTGATCGACACCGGCAAACCCGATGACCGCTGGACGCTGCTCGAGCCAATTGGCGATGACGGATTCGAGCAGCGCTGGACAGCCTCGAGGTACTGACAATGGCAGCGACAAGCCTGGATCTGCGCGACCTCGAGGGCGTCGCTGATGCCTACCGCCTGGCACCCAAGGCGGCGGCCAAGGCGGCGCAGCTCGCGCTCAATTCTGCCGCGCGGCGTGCCCGTACTCTGGGCAGCGCCGCGATACGCCAGCAGGTGGCACTTTCTGCCGGCTATGTGAATGACAATCTCAAGGTGCGCACCTTCGCCACCTCGACGGATCTCTCGACGCGGATTGCGGCCAATCCTCGCGCGGTGCTGCTGACTCGCTACGGGGCCAAGATGCGCACCGTGAAGGCCAGCAGCCGGCGCGGCCTCAAGGGTGACCCAGCACGGGGCATCGCAGCAGGTCGCAAGGCGGCAGGCGTGAAGGGCGTCAGGGTGAAGACTGGCGGCGGCACCAAGCGGATCGAGGGCGCATTCTGGGTGCGACTTGCTGGGAGTGGCCAGTGGGCACCGGCAGAGCGCACCGGCGATGGGCCGAGCGATTACCGCGTGATGCACGGCCCCAGCGTGTACCAGGTGTGGTCTGACGTGCGCGCGACTGTCGCACCCCAGGCCATGCAGCATGCCGCTGATGAGTTCATCAGGCAGTTTGATCGCCTGAGCTGACCCATTCTCTGAGAGGTCACCATGCCCGACTCACTGGCAGCGCCTGAGCTGCCGATCACCACACAAGCCATGCACGCGCTGCAGGCCAGGCTGGCCAGCATCATGCGCGCCAATGGCTATCACACCGATCTCGGTCTGAGCGTCTGGCGGGGATTCTGGATTCTGGCACTGGGTGCTCGCCAGCATGTGCCGATTTTGGCGCTGCAGTCTGACACCGAGCGCCCCACCGACACGCGGCAAAATCGCGCCAAGCTCAGCACTGACGCGCGCCTGGTGCTGGTGGTCGATGCACTGCCGCGCAGTGAGGACGATGCGACCGCCGGCGAGACGGCACTCGAGGCAGGGCTGGCCGATCTGCGCCGGTGCCTGCTGATGGACCAGAGCGATGATCTGACGCGCGTGCTCAAGCACAACGGCGTGACGCTGGGCGCGGCCGAGTATGCACTGGCCGAGGATTCCCGCTACGCCCTGGCATCCATGCCAGTGACCATGGAGTGCGTCGAGCACTACACCTGACCGCGCATCACTGCACGACACCCACCACCCCGCATATTTGGAGAGCCACAACATGGCCACGAAAACCTATAGCTATCTCGGCAAAGGCATGGTGTATCTGCGCAACCGCTCAAGCGGTGGCGGCCTCAAGCAAGTCGGCAACTGTTCCGCCCTCGAGTTCTCTGTCGAGACGGACACGCTGACCCAATCCGATTACACCCAGGCCGGCGGCGGCAACGCCAACGAGATCCAGCGCGTCAGCAGCGTGGGCGCGAGCATCACCATGCTGGAGCTGCGCCCCGAAAACGTGGCGATGGCGCTGCGCGGTACTCGCTCCGAGGTGCAGAGCGCCCCCGTCACTGGCGAGCGTCACACCGCCTACCCTGGCACCCTGCTGGCGCTCAGCAAAACGCCTGACCGCTCCGAGAGCATCACTGTCACCATCGACCCCGATGGCGCGGGTGATGTGGCCATCGAGGATGTCGATTACGAGATCACCGGTGCCGGCGTCTACGTGACCGAGGGCGGTGCTATCTCTGAGGGCGATGTGGTCGCCATCGACTACACCAGCGCAGCGGCTGATGTGATCGAGGCCATGACCGGCAGCGGCGACGAATACGAATTGGTGTTCGATGGCTTGAACGAAGCCGAGAGCGACCGCCCCGTGACTGTCACCGCGCACCGCGTCAAGTTCAGCCCGACCACTGGCCTGGCGCTGATCGGTGACGACTTTGGCGAGCTGTCGCTCGATGGCAGCTTGCTGGTCGATTCCAGCAAGGTCGGTGCCGGCGTGTCGCGTTACTTCAAGGTAGCCATGGCGCGCTAAGCATCACCGCACTACCACCCCAGCGGCTCAGCTGCTGGGGCTTATTCCAGGCGGCTGGAGATCCGGCCGCCTCTGAGTTATCCACACCCGCCACCGAGCGGGTGTTTTTCTGCCTGGAGATGCCGCCATGGCTCTGAAAGATCGCGCCGTAGAGCTGGTGCTCAAGGCCAAAAACCTGATTTCTCCGAGCACCGAGGCGGCCGCCGATAGTGTCAGCGACTTATCTGCCAACGCCGAGGAGCTGCGCAGCAACCTGGATCAGCTCGAGGATCAGCGCGGCCTGGTGCGTGCCTTCCAGCAGGCCACCACTGCCACCGGCAAAGCCCAGAAAGAATGGGACAAGGCTGCCGATAAGGTGCGCGTGCTCGAGCAGGAGATCGAGGCCAGCGGCCAGGCCAGCATCGCGCAGCAAAATCGCCTCAACGAAGCTCGCGCCGTGGCAGCTCGCACCGGCGCAGCGTATGAGCAGCAGGCAGCGCAAGCGGCTCAGCTGGGGCAGAGCCTGACTGACGCCGGCATCAACACCAGCAGCCTCTCGCAAGAACAATTGCGATTGGCGCGTGAGGCGCGTGAGGCCCAGAACGCGCTCAACGGCATGGGCAGCTCAGCCGCCCAGGCAGGCGATCAGGCCGAGCGCAGCGAAAGCCGCTTCAAGAAAGCAGGTGCCTCACTCAAACAGTGGGCTGCCGGTGCTGCCGCCGCCACGGTGGCAGGGGCAGGGCTGGCCGTTGGCTGGGCCACGCGCTACACCGCTCAGCAGGCCGAGATGGCCCAGCAGCTGGATATCACGTCGCGCTCGCTGGGTATCTCCACTCAGGCGCTGCAGGGCTATCAGTACGCCTTTCAGCGTGCCGGTATCGATGCCGACAAGACCGCCGATATCTTCAAGGACACTGCCGACAAGATTGGTGACGCCTACCAGAACGGTGGCGGTGAGGCGCAGGACGCCCTCGATGCCCTGGGTATCAAGGCCGAGGAGCTGATCGAGCTGGCGCCAGACGAGATGGTGCTGCGCCTGGCCGATGCCATGAAGAATCTGCCCCAGGCCTCTCAGGTCAACCTGCTGGAATCGCTGGCAGACGATGCCACACGCCTGCAGCCACTGCTTGCCAATAATGCCGCTGAACTCCGAGCGCTGATGGAAGAGGCCAGCGAGGTGGGGCTGATCATGTCCCCGGAGCAGATCGCCAATCTGCAAGCGACCGATGCCGCCATCACCCGCCTGCAAGGCCGGCTACAAGGGTTGAGCAATCGCCTGATGGGCGAGCTGTCGCCGGCAGTCAATCAGGTGTCCGCTGACTTCGAGCAGGCACTGGCGGAAAACCCCGGGCTGCTGGACGACCTCGCCACAGCCATCGGGGGTGTGATTCGCACCGGCGGTGAGTGGGCGCGCAGCTTCATAGAGCATCGCGAGCAGATCGGCGGCGCCATGCAGTCGATCATTGATACGGGGCAATTCCTCGGCAACTCCCTCACGGCGGTCTTCCGTGGTGTGCAATCTGTTGTCGCGGGGCTGGTCGCTGCGGTCGCGGCAGCTTCCACCTGGGTGCTGGAGTTGACGGCTACCTCGGTCAGGGCGCTGGAGATGGTAGGGCTGGCATCCGAGGCGCAGGTGGCGCAGGCCAAGGCACGGGCAGCTACGGCCCGTGCCACCTTGAATGACTTGAACGCGGATGCAGTGCGCTATGCCCAGCAAGCTGCTGCCGCTGCCAAGGATGCCTTCAATGCCTTCGACAACAGCGATACGGCCGCGCAGAAAGCCGCCAAGTCGGCTGCCAAGCAGGCCGCTGCCTCTGAGGCTGCGGCTATCGCCGCCAAGAAGCAGACCGAAGAGGAAGAGAAGGCCGCCAAGCAGGCAGCGGATGCGGCCGCCAAACGTCAGAAGGCACTGGAAAACGCCGCCACTTCGCTCGGTACCTCGCTGGGCGAGCTGTCCAGTGGTATCGCGGACAGCGAACAGGAAGCCCTCGATGCCTTCGCCACGCTGGCGGCCAGTGGTGAATTGAGTGCGGCGCAGCTGGCGACGGCCTTCGAGAAGGCGCAGGACAAGATCAAGTCTGACAAGGGTATCGCCGCCCTCAAGGATCAGGTCGATGGGCTGGTGAATGACGGTGTGACCGGTGCGGATGCCCTCGCGACCAAGTGGAAATCTGCTGGTGCCCGCCTGGCCAAGGACATGGGCACCACCCTGGAAGAGATCCGCACCGGTATGACCGAGGCGGAACGCTCGGCTATTGATGCCTTCACCAAGATCGCCTCCACCGGTGAGCTGTCCGCCAAGGAGCTGAGCCGTGCCTATGTCGGTGCCAAGGAGCAGATCAGCTCTGACGAGGGCATCAAGGCTTTCGGCGCGGTGCTCGATGGGCTGGTCAAGGATGGTGTGACCGGGGCTCGCACGCTCAAGGCGCAGTGGATCGAGGCTCAGGAAGCCACGGCTAAGGCAGCCCGGGACACGGGAGACAAGACGCAGCAGGCCTCTGCCGACACGGCCAAGACGGTGGAGGCCTCTGTCACGCGCAGCGCCCAGACCATTGCCCAGCTGATGAGCAATGCCCTGCACGAGACGGAAGATCAGATGCGGTCACTCAGTGACGCCGCCTATCAGGCCTTCGCGACTGACTGGGGCATCGACACCCAGGCCGAAGGCATCGAGGGAATGCAGGAGCGCATTGCCGAGTTGGATCATGAAATCGGTGATCTTCGCGACAACCTCGCCACCCGTCTCGACTCCACCGGCTTCACAGCCTGGATGACAGACCTCGCCACCACGTCACGTCAGACCGAGATCGCCTTCCTCGAGCAGAAGATCGCCGTGGAATCGCTGACCGACCAGATCGAGGCAGGGCGGGCACCAGCCAGCGCATTCTCGCAGGACATGGATGATCTCTCACGCCGCTTCGACCTGCTCGATGAGTCGGATCTTTCCGGTCTCGAAAGCTCCATCCAGTCGGTGCGCAGTCAGGTCGAGTCGCTGTCAGACAGCGTGAGTGACACCTTGGCCAGTCTGCGCTCGGAGCTCGCCAGCCTGCAGGGCGATAGCGCCCAGGTCGAGGCGCTGCGGTATCAGCAGCAACAGACCGAGCTTCAGGAGGCGCTCAACGCCGCCCGGGCATTGGGCGATGCTCAGACCATCAGCGCGGCGCAGGAGTCGCTGCGTCTGGCGGAACGCGCCCACAACCTGCGCCTTGAGGATATCCGCGCCCAGTCCGAGCAGGAGAAGCAGCAGGCCTTGGCTGATGAGGCTGAGCGTCAGCGCAACGTGCAGGAGGCCGAGGTCACCCAGCGCGAGAACAACCGTGACGCCCAGAACCGTACCAGCCAGCTCACCCAATCGGTGCAGGCCCAGCGCCGCGTGGCGGTAGACCTCAACATCGGTAACGAGACCGTCACCCTCAACGGGGTGGACGAGCGCGAGGCCGATGCCTTCCTTGATCGATTGGCCCAAGCCTCACGCACGACGGCCCGCCGCTGATGGCGGGCGTTTCATTTCTATTGAGAGAACACCATGGCGATCACCCTTGAGGGCATTGTGCTGCCCGATGACATCCAGTGGACCGATGAGCTGGTGTCCCACAGCGTCGGCCAGGTGCAGACGCCCACGCTGACCGGGGCACTCATCATCGAGGAATCCGCGCAGGCGGCGGGGCGCCCCATCACCCTCGCCAGCGGCAACGGGGCCTGGGTAACCCGCGCCACCGCGTTGGCCCTCTCTGAGCTGGCGGCCACGCCACGGCCAGACGGCACGCCCATGACGCTCATCTGGGGCGATGGGCAAACCTTCGATTGCGTGTTCGACCATGCCAGTGGTGAGGCGGTCACGGCCACCGAGGTCTATCGCCTCGCCGCTGGCGGCCAGGGGCCGGATCACCCCTACACCATTACGCTGCGCCTGATCACTGCCTGATTCTCACCTTCCTGCTGGAGCCAGCCACATGGCCGACGACACGATTCATAGCGGCGACATCCGCATCCTGCAGTCTGAGCGCATGACCGACAACGCCGACGGCGGTGGTCGCCTCACCGGGCGTACCGTGACGGACGGCGCGAGCAATGAGATATTCGATGACATCTCTGATCTTGATCGCGCTGCAGGGCGCACCTCGCTGCGCAAGGTGGGTGCCGGCGTACTGACCGACAACACCGCCCAGTATTTCGGCGCCCACGCGATCATCGATCAGGTGCCATCCGACCCGAACGTCAGCGTGGTGATGTTCGATACCGGCTCCCCCTCGGATGAGCGGGAGGCCGCGCGTGACCATGTGGAAAGCTATGTCACCGCCGGCGTCAATTCACGCATGACACTGCTGGGCGATCAGCTCGCCGGTCAGCGCAGCCTCACCACGTTTCAGATGACCGAGGCCCCATTGCCGGACCTAGGCGATGTGCTGGCGCTGATCACCGAGCAGGGCGACTTCGCCGGCGAGGTGCAGTACGTGCGTATCACTGAAATCGATCACGAGATCAGAACCTTCGAGTATCTGAATGGCAGCAACGTGCAGACGTTCGAGCGCCGCGTGCTGACCCTGGGCATCTCGACCTCACTGCGTCAGCGCGTCTATGGCGTGCAGCCCAAGCCCGGCACCGTGAACCCTGACACCGTGATCCGCGAAGGGCAGAGCACTGATGCTGCCCGTTACTATGGCGTCAGCACTCTGGCCCAGCCCGCTGAGTTTGGTGACAACACCGTGCAGGTCGCCAGCACCTACGCGCCACTGGTACCGGCCACCACCACCGAGCAGGCAGTGACCGATGTGCAGGTGGGCGGCACGGCGAGTATCACCGTCAGCAGCAACGGCCAATCCTTCGAGGTGGCGCAGATCGCCAGCACCACCCAGATCGCGGTAGAGCTCAACAATCGCGGCTTCACCTATGTCAATCGCCTGAATCCGCTGCCGGCCCCGGGCAGCGTGGTGATCGCCTTCCGCAGCCTGGGCAAGTGGTATGAGCTCAGAGATGAAGACAGCAATGGTGACCTCACCGGCAATGGCGCAGGGCGGGTGGATTACACCAGCGGATCGGTCAACGTCACGCTCAGCGCCATGCCGGATGTGGGCAGCGCCATCCTGTTCAGCTGGGGCACGCCGGTGCATTACGCAGACCGTGCCGGTCAAGCCACCATCGACAAGCCCTGGATGTCATTCGTGCTCGAGCACCCTGGTGTCACGCCTGGTAGCGTTACCGTGCGCTGGATCTCTGGCGGCAGTGAGAAGACGGCCACCGATGATGGCCTGGGGAATCTCAGTGGTGCGGCCACCGGCCGTGTGGTCTATGGCTATGCCGATGCAGATGGGACGCCTCAGCCTGGCGAGGCCTATGTGGCGTTCAATGGCGATGCTTTCCCAGACGCCAATTCGCAGGTTGCCATGGACTACAGTTATGGTGCGCCCCAGCTTGAGCAGTTCCTGCCAGCGGCCAGTGCGGCAGGCTTCGTTGACCTCCAGGTGAGCAACGCGCCGATCAGGCCCGGTAGCTTTTCAGCCACTTGGACGGTTACTCGTACCAAGAGCTACCAAGAGTCAAGGCAGGGCTATTGGAGTGGCGGCACCCGTAAAGAGCCCCGCACTTGGGTCAATGTTGAAGAAAATAGCGATGAAGTCACCGTGACCTACTCGGTAGATGATGACGGCAACGGTGGCTTGGTGGGCTGGGAGGGCAGCATTGACTACGCCACAGGCGCGGTAAGTCTAGAGGTGGAAAAGGTCAATGAGTTCAATGAGTGGGACACAGGCAGCGCGAGCGGCGACGGCAACCGTACTTGGGGCAGCTATGAGCACCGTGATGCCTTCGAGAATGGTTCAAGCGTCTGGGTCACGTCTCAGGCTGACAGCGCCGCCCCGACCACCCACACCATCACCCAGGATCTCGCCCCGCTGGATGTAGACCTGATGCCGCTGCTGCAGGACAGCGTGGTGCCCGGCACGCTCAGCTTCACCTTCCGGGGTGACACCTTCATCGATCGCCAGGGCAGCCTCTATCGCAGCGTGGACAGCAATGGCGCTGGGGTGTTGGCGGGCACCATCGACTATGGCAGCGGCGATGCCCGCATCACCGACTGGCCGACAGGCACCAGCGCCACCATCACCGTGCAGACACTCGTGTCTACCTTCGGCACCTGGACGCTGGATGAAGCCTTCTTCCGCACGCCCGGCTCGCCGCTGCAGGTGGGTGGTCTACTGATTCAGGCCACCACGCTCGACGGCCGATCGATCACCGGCCAGGCGGCACTCTCCGGCGAGATCGAGGGTGATGAGATGGCAGGGCGGGTCAGCTTCGAGACGGGGGTGGTGCGCGTCATGTTCGGCAAGCAGGTGACCGATGCCAGCCTGACAGCCGCCGAGAAGTCAGAAAGCTGGTATGACGCCGCTGCGGTGGATGATGCCGGCATGATCTGGCGGCCCACCGAGGTGATCCCGAGCACCGCGCGTTTCAATGCCGTCATTCTGACCACGCTGCCGCTCGAGGCTGAGCTGATCGGCATCGACCCCGTGCGCCTGCCCAGCGATGGCCGCGTGCCCATCTATCGTGCCGGCGGTGTGGTGGTGGTGCACCACACTGGCCGAGCGCCATTCCCCTTGGGGCTGGCGGATGGCACCACGCTGGATGTGGGACGTACCCGTCTGGCCAGTCTGGTGGTGGAGGACGCCACCGGCGAGGAGGTGCCAGCCACCCAGTACAGTGCAGACCTCGACGCCGGCACCGTGCAGCTCGCCGCGCCTGACACGGCCACATACCCCGAACCCTGGTACGCCCTTCACCGTGTCGAGGACATGCTGCTGGTGGGAGATGTGGACCTCTCAGGCGTGCTGACGCTCAAGGGCAACCTGAGTCACGACTATCCGTCAGATGACACTCTAGTCAGCGCCGCGATGGTGGCCGGTGATCTGCAGGCGCGCGTCACCAACTTCTTCGACCTCGCCAGCTGGGACCGGGACTGGAGCAGGGATGACAACGACGGCGCAGACGGCACCCTGGCCGAGTACAACACCACCACCTATCCGCCCATCATCACCAACCGCGGGGCCATCACCGAAGACTGGGCGCTGATCTTCACTGGCGCCAGCAACTTCCGCATCATCGGCCGCACTGTGGGTGAGATCGGTGTGGGCAATATCAATGAAGACACCGCCCCCACCAACCCCAATCACGGCGTGCCCTACTGGACCCTCAAGGCTGGCGGATTCGGGGCCGGCTGGGTGAATGGCAACGTGATCAGATTCTCGACCATCGGCGCCAACTTCCCGATGTGGCTGGCGCGCGTGATCCTCCAGGGGCCGGCCAGCGGCCAGCAAGATTCTTTCCGCCTGCAGATTCGTGGCAACGCCAACGCCTGACGCCACACATCAGCTCTCAAGTTTCATTCTCTACGCCCGGCACCTGCCGGGCGAATTCGTTTCAGGAGTCATTACGATGGCCGATTTTCCGGTGAAGTGGTTCAGCAGTGACATGGGATCCAGCCCCGAGAATGGCGACCAATATGGTGCGCTGATCGAGCTGCTGAAAGCCTGCCTTGTGACCGGTTTCAACACCAAGCCCATCGCCTCGCTGACGTATGACAGCGCCACCCAGCAAGCCACCGCGAGCGTGGGCAGTGGCCACGGCTATCTCAAATGGCAGGTGGTCGCCATCAGCGGGGCAGACCAGGCTGGCTACAATGGCGAGCATCGCGTGACCGCCATCGGCAGCGACTGGGTGCGCTTCGCGCTCGATACCGCGCCCGCTGCCAATGAGGCGACCGGCGAGCTGATCGAGATCAAGACGGCACCCGTGGGCGGCTGGGAGATCGCAGCAGAGGATGCTGACAATCATCGCGCAGTGTTCAAGCGTACCAGCGAGCGTGCCACCGAGGTGATGCTGATGGTGGAGAATGGCACCTGGGGAGGGCATAGCAGTAACAGTGGCCGCCAGGCGCGTGTCAGTCTCATTGAAGAGATGATCGACATCGACACGTATACCGTGGCCGCGTCACGGCAATGGCCCTATTCCGCAAAGGAGACGACGCGCGATTGGGCATTGTTGGGGGATGGTCTGACGATGTTCTACCTCAACCGCTATGGCGGCCAAGGTAAGCACGGGGTATTCGTCTGGGGTGACATTAAGACGGTACGCCCAGGCGATGCATATCATTGTGTGGTCGCGGGGCTGCAGGATGGCACCTGGTCCTCAACCTCAGACACTTACGAGACGTATAGCGCGCTTCCCTACTTTGGCTCGACTGTCGAGATGAGTATCGCGCGTGCCTGGCATCAGCTGCCTGGTGCGGTGGGCTGGACGCTGGAGGGTGTCGGGGATCGCATCGGCAGCCTGATCAGTTACCCAAATCCGCAGGATAATGGCTTCTATGTGGCGCAGGGCGAGATGCTGGTCATTGAGTCAGGCGGCGTGCGCGGCTCGATGCCAGGGATGCTGCAACCGCTTCACACGGGGGCAGGGTACGACAAAGCGGTGGTGGACAATCTGCCCCAGATGGATGATGTGCCCGTCATGTTTCGCCTGGCGGCCAGTCGCGGGAATGCCGGCAAGGAGACGTTGATGGCCTGGCGGCTTGATCGCTGGCAGGAGGTATAAATGGCACTCACAAACCATTACCCGCTAGAGGGTGATCTAGTGGATGAGCTGGGCGACTCTGCCGCTCAGCAGTCGCTGGGTGACTGGACGCCGAGTCAGATGCTCGAGGCGACCAAAGAGCTTGATCTGGCCGTGCCTGGTGCTAGCGCCTCATTTCCGATGGGGCTGGTGGCACCCTGGACGCTCGAGGTCTGGATGCTGTCAGCAGGGGGCGGCACTAGCCTTGTCCTGGGTGACAGCGGCATCGTGCTGGAGACAGATGCTGATGGCCTCTGGCTTGTCGTATCCGGCGAGCGCGTGCAGGCCCAGGGATTTTACCCTGGCTACTATCACACCGTTTTTATCACGCATGACGGGGCAAGTATCGGCGTGGCACTGGATGGGCGAGAAGGCATCGAGAGGCCGGCGGCTGCCATGCCACTCGAAACTCTGACCATCTCTCAGGCCACTGCGGCTGACCTGCGCGTGGTCGATGTTCGAGGGTATGACCAGGCGTTGACCAGGCCCGAGCAAGACCAAGCAGCGATGAGTCTTGCGGTACGTGACTTCCGCCCTAGCTGGGCAGTCGGCGGGATTGGCGGGGAGATCGCGGCGTATGACATGAGCATCGTGGCCGGGGGCAAGGTGGTCGATCAGGTCGGGGGCATTGATGCTGAGATCATCGGGGCAACACCTACCACCCTAGGCGGCGTGCCTGCCATGGTGTTTGATGGTGAGGCCATGCTGCGAAGTGACAGTAGCCCCGCCATGATCAAGACCAAAAACCACACCATTGCCATGCTCTATCGCATGGATTCTATCGGTCACGACAACTTTTCCAACTTGGTCACGCTGGGCAGCCCTGGCGAGGATGTGGCCAGTAACTACTATTCGTGGCGCATTGATGTGTCTGCGCGCCTGTATACCTTCTATGAGGTGGGGGCTGGGGCAAATCGTAATACCTATCTCAATCACCGGCTGAAGCGCGATGGAAAATCTCATTTTCTGGTGCTGCTGGTGGGTGATGGTGTTGTCAGTATTTATGAAGATGGGGTGCTGTCAGAGAGCAATGCGGCGTTTGGCCATTCCGACTCTGAGGCCACGCAAGTTGCCATAGGCGCAAACCCCGACACCGGCAGTGATGGATTTATTGGCGCTATTGGAGCGTTCACGTCCTATGACCGGCTGTTGACTGAGAGTGAGGTACTGGCGCTGACGGCCCGTTTCGGCATGCTGGCAGAGGCCAGGATGCCCAAGCAGTCGATGCGCCCACTCACTCGCCCCAAGCCCCAAGGGTATACCACCGCCACCGTGCCGGTGCCCAATCCGTCCGCGATTGATAGCAGAGGCATGAGCGATCAGATGGTGGAGGCAACGGCAGGGGAAGGCATGTCGCACCTCGATCAAGTCGATGGCAGTGGTGCCAATGGCACGCCGACTGGCGGCGTCTCTGATCCGACGCGCATGGGCGTCATTGCAGGCACCGTTCTGGACATCCAGGCGCAGCCCGTCAGCCGGCGGGTGCGGGTGCATGAGCGCGCCACTGGCCGCATCGTGCGCGAGACGTGGAGTGATGCCGATGGCAAATACCGACTTACGGACCTCGACCCGCGTCGCGCCTTCTTTGTGATGGCGTTCGATCACACCCTGCAGCAGAACGCGGTGGTATCTGACAACGTGCATCCTGAGCTGGAGGACAGCCCGTGATCCAATTCTCGACAGCAGTGAAGAATGCGCGGCTGGCAGCCATTGCCACCGCTATCGATGCCGGCGAGTCGCCGGCATCTTTCGTTGTGTACTCAGGCACTCGCCCATCACCTGGTGCTGCCGTTACCGATCAGGTGGCGCTGGCCACGCTGGAGGTGCCCCAACCCTTCGCGGCTGACATCTCGAGCGGAGTGCTGACAGGGGCCGGTTTCGAGGAAGTCATGGCCGACGACGACGGCGAAGCCACCTGGGCGCGATTGGTGGATGGCGAGGGTGGCTGGGTGATGGATCTGGATGTCGGCATCGAGGGATCAGGCGCTGACGTGACCATCAGCTCGACGACGATTTATCGCGGCATCATTACCCGAATCAGTCGAATCATTTTCGCCGAGGCCTGATGTGACTCCAATCGATCTGCGTTTCACTGGGCAGCCGTTGGCAGGCGATGCCCTTCAGCTGGTGTTGGATTTCAGCGGTGGCAAAGGTGAAGAGCGGATCACGTTGGCAGTAGATACTACGCTGCCGCCCCCAGAGCTGGATGCCACGCTCAGTCAAGGGCTGCTGATCGAGGTCGTCGCCACGCTGGGCGCACCGGCGGTTATCGATGTCGCCATGACTCGGGACATCAATGCCTATCGTGGTCCTGCCGAACAGGCGGGGTCACGGTTCGAGAATGCCGCGCGGGTAGAGGCGCAAGGCCGGAGCGGGTGGGAACCTCCACTTCGTAGCCTGCATGCGACGCGATCAGGGTTTGAGCAGGCGCTATCTCTCTCGGCAGGGCAGTCGGGCGATTGGGCGTCACGCCCTCGCACTGATGCCGCCAGTGGCGCGCGCTGGGAGCAGACCGAGCGCATTCTGGGCACTCTCAGTGGCAGCCAGTGGTTGCAGCTGCCGCGTGTCCGCCGCGCATCACGGCCGGTATGGGAGCAAGGGCAGGGCATTGCCACGGCTCGCTCGAGTGGTTACCAGCACCCGCCGCGCGCTGATGCGACCCGTCGCTCCCGCTATGAAGAAGCCCGCACCCTCGATGGCGTGGTGGTGCACTCTCCCTTCCAGCAAGGCCGTACCACCGGTGAGGACTGGCGGGTGCCCTGGGAGCAGGCGCGTCAACCGCCACCTGGTATCGATCTGCCCCCGGGCCCGACTGAGCCACCCGATCTGGAGCCGGTAGAGGGCAGCACCCTGCTGCAGTTCTGCCACACCATGCCCAGCGCCCCGTGGGTGCTGCGCTTTGGCCTGACCTGTGACATCCCCACCACCCCGACCATTCCTGTCCGGAGGCTGTACATCGTGCAGAACACCGCCCGCCTGATTCGCCTGTCTGACGGGCGTGAGATTCCCGCGACCCAGATGTCCCTCAGCATCGACACCGACAGCTGGGCATGGTCCTTCTCGGCAGGGCTTGCCGGGCGAGATGCTCAGTCACTGGTGGAAGGGGTCGATGGCGAGCCAGTGGAGGTTGCCGCCGAGATCAATGGTGAGGCATGGCATTGCATCGTGGACGGCTGGCGGCGCTCCGAAAGCTGGCAGAGCCACAGCATCACCATCAGCGGTCGATCGCTGGCGGCCTATCTCGGCTCGCCCTACGCCACGGCGCGAAGCTACACCGAAGATAGCCAAGCTACTGCCTCGCAGCTGGCACAGGCCGAGCTGCCCACTGGCTGGACGCTGGACTGGCAGCTGGCTGATTGGCTGGTGCCTGCCGGTGCCTGGCGCTATGACAGCCTTGCACCCATCGATGCCATCTCTCGCATTGCCGAGGCGGCCGGTGGCTATGTGCAGGCGCACCAGCAGAGCCAGACGCTGATCGTGGCGCCGCGCTATCCCACTGCCCCATGGGAATGGGAAGAGACAGAGGCGGGGCTGGTGATCCCGCGTGACATCATCACCCAGATGGGGAGTGATCAGCAGCCCGGTGATGCTCGCAATGGTGTCTGGCTCCACGGCGATACCGGGGGCATTCAGGCGCAGATCATCCGGCGCGGTACAGCAGGGGATGAGCTTGCCCCGACAGTGGTGGATAGTCTCATTACCGAGCAGGCTCCCGCACAATCGCGTGGTATCGCAGAACTTGCTGCCACGCTGCGACAGTCCACGGAAAGCATCGAGATGCCACTGAGCGCCTCGTTGGGTGGGCTGGTATTGCCGGGACAGCTGATCGAGTGCGATGGCTGGCAGGGTATGTCCCGTGGCGTAAGCGTACGCGCCAGCCTGCAGGGGCGCGCCCTGAGTGTGCGCCAGTCAATCGAACTGCAGCGCTTCCATCTGTGAGGAATGGGGGTGGGGATCAAATGACAACAGGAGAGAATGATGGCCAATCCGTATAAGCGGCTGCTGGCCCTGATGCCCACCACCCCACGACAGGTGGGAGAAGTGATCAGCATCAGTGGCTCGCGTGTGCGCGTGGATCTTGTCGGCGGTGGGGTGCGTACCTGCCAGGGCGTTGCCGAGGTTGGCAGCATGGTCTACGTGGAGGGGGATCAGATCATCGGCGAGGCACCGAGCTTGCCGGTGGTGATGATCGAGGTGTGAGGAAAATTCACACGCAATATGGTCGCGTTCAAACTGCGACCATTCCAGCGTGGTCGCAGTTTGGTCGCAGACTGCGACCAGATAACGTCCGTCATGTGGCACATGGAATGTGCTAAGTGTCTGAAATATCTCGAAAGACCCGCTGCCAGCGCAGTCCACGAAATGCCAAAAACGGATTCAAAATCCGCCGCTTAATAGGCGTGTCGGTTCGAGTCCGACCACCGGCACCAGAATTGAAAAAGTCGCTTTCGAGCGGCTTTTTGCGTTTCTGGCTCCCACCGATTCATCTTCCTTGTGGTTCTTCGCTCGCTCAGTCTCTGCCCCGAATACCAGCTTTTCCTAATCTCATCACGCCTCGCCTGTCTTGGCGCTGGCGATAGCGATAGCTGCTGCTTGTCTGTGCGCTGTACGTGACGGCAGGGGGCCAGACACAGGAAAGCCCCGATCGAATGTCGGGGCTTTCCTGTGTCTCGTGCATCCAAACGGCGACTTAGGCCTGATGTGGAATGCTCGTTACGCGTCGATAGAGGCTGTTGCTGGCGAGGGAGGGATCGAGGAGCGCGATGCGGGTGTTCTGGATCGCGAGTTCCTGGCGCAGGGTGAACCACTTGCCGACGTATTCATGGCAATCCTGGCAGTGCACCAGGTGGTCGGCTGATGGAGTGTGGTACTGATACTCCATCTTCAGGCCGGAGCATGCCGGACAACACAGTGCGGCTTTCGCTTTCCCTTCCATGTCTCCTCTCCCTCTCAGCCTTCGACTGAATTCGGTTAGGTGCAGCGTAGCGGTCTCTTTCCTTGAGTGCGCAAGCCTGCCAGTCATGAGTGCCCATGAACCAATCTCTTAGGCTCGTGGATCTTGCTGGCCAGGGAGTGAAGCTTCCCATGCTTGCGTGTCATCCTCTGACAGGGCCTGTCCCTGGCTGCACTTCCTGTGCACTTGGCCCGTCACTACGCTGAACCTGCCGCTCTTCCTGAGCAGCGATCGGGCGCTGCTGACCCGAAAAATCTTGGACACCTTTCAGAAACTGACTGAATTCGGTGTCATTCAGCGTAGTGATCTCTTTCCCTGAGCTCGCAGGCTGCCAGTCATGAAGATTCGTAAACCTACCCGCTCAGGCTTACGAATCTTCCTGGCCGGGAGCGAAGTCCCCAAGCCTGCGCGTCATCCTTTGACAGGGCCTGTCCCTGGCTGCACTTCCTGTGCACTTGGCCTGTCACTACGCTGAACCTGCCGCTCTTCCTGAGCAGCGGTAGAGACGTTACTGGTTATCTCAAACTTGTACAACTCCTGATTTGTTGCACAAGTTTTCAAATGTGTAAATTTTTGTACTTTATTATTTTCTCATATAAATCCATGCACGATGGCCGCCTTCGAGGGTGGACTCTCCTGCTCGTGTGATCCCCATCGTGAGGGGCATGTTCAGGTCGTCCATATGGCCTGCTGCCGCATCAGCACGGCGCTTGATACACTCGACTGCGTCTGCCTGAAGACTTGGTGGGAGTCGTATGTGTCCGATGATCTCATCCCTTGAACAGCGCTGGATGGGGAGTGCGGGCCCATCGCGAGCGCCGGGCTACTGTCAGGTGATCCCCCCAGGTGTATGTCCGAGGCCGGCGCTGTGTCGCTTTCACCAATTGACTGGAACATGGAATGACCTTCATGCATTGGATGCCGCTGAATCTGTGGTTGTCACTGGTTGCGCTATGCGCGATGGGGGCGATGTCGCCCGGACCGAGTCTGGCGATGGTGCTGCGCCATACCCTGGACGGCGGCAGGAGTGCGGGGGTCGCCGCCGGTATCAGTCATGCGCTGGGAGTCGGGTTGTATGCCGCGCTGACTGCCTGGGGGCTCGGCGCCTTGATCGTTCATTATCCGGACGTCTTCCAGGCGATCATGCTGCTGGGGGCAGCCTATCTGGCCTGGTTGGGGTTCAAGGCACTGCGGGCGGGTCGCGGTGGAGCGCTGGAGGCGCAGGCCGTCACGACGTCCCGTTCCATGGCGATACGCGATGGCTTCATGGTGGCGCTGGCCAACCCCAAGTTGATCCTGTTCTTCGTGGCGCTGCTCAGTCAGTTGATCACGCCGGAGATGAGCGAGATGGGCAAGTGGCTGGTCGTCGTGACGGCCATGGGCATCGACGGGCTCTGGTATGTGCTGGTGGCACTGGTGCTGTCGCACTCGCGGGTGCTGCCCTGGTTGCAGGCGCGCGCGATGTGGGTCAATCGACTGACGGGCGTGGTGTTGCTGGGGCTGGCGTTGCGGGTGGTCTGGGGGCTTTGAGACAGCCTGTCAGCCCGGTGAGGATCTGGCGCTTCTTGAGAAAACGGCCCTGGCACCTTGTGTCAGGGCCGTTTTACATGCGCGTTTTGCGGGTTGAGGCGTTTGTCGATAGAGGTGTTTGTCGATAGAGGCGTATGCACCGATGGCGTTACTCACTGAGCGACATCATCTCGGCGTAGTCCTTGATCGAGATCTCAAGGCTCGTGTCAGGTCTCGCCAGGAAATGCAGCGTCAGCGGCAGCCTGTCGCCCGCAGTGAGTGGCTGCGTCAGCCCGATCAGCATCAGGTGGGGGCCGCCACCGGGAGTCATCGTCAGCGGCGCGTCAGAGGAAATCGCCAGTTGCTCGATTCTGTGCATCTGCATGCGCTCTTGCGTGACTTGCATGCTGTGCAATTCGACCGTGGCGGCCATCGGCGTGCTGGCGCCTGTCAGCACGGCATCGCCCTTTGCGATCGAGAGTGTCAGGTAGGCGGCCCCGGTCGTGGCACCCGGTGGCGTCGGTAGCGCAAAGGCTTGCTCGACATGGGGAGCGGCGGACAGGGGCTCCTGCGCAGTGGCGTGAACCGTGGCAAGGGAGAGCAGGGCCAGCGACGCCAGCCATCTGCTGGCGGTGGTGGCGATGGTGCGAAGGGCGGTCAGGCCAGCCGATATCTTTCCGGCGCGTCGCGGCGCGCCATGTCCCTGGCGAGGTTGCCTCATGCTGTGCGCATCTCCTGTCTGGGTGTGTAAAGAGAATGACCATGGGAGCGGTCCATGATGCCAGTGTGGTGTTTTCTGACGTCGATGGCCTCTAGTGTAGAGGCTATTGCAGAGAGTTCTGTTTTAGGTGATTTGCACGAATGCGAGCGTCACCTGTTGCCAGGGGGTGAAGGCAGGTGTCCGGGCCGCAGTTGAAGGCAGCTTCGTCGCATTCTGCTACCGTGGGACGCATTGGTCGATGCCATTCGGCGGTGTTGGTCGTCGCGGGTGACTATCGAAGTGATTCAAGGACAGGCAAGGAACAGGGAACGGTGATCCAGGACGAAATCATTCAGCTGGTCGATGCGCAGAATCGCCCTTGTGGCACGGCACCGCGTCGCTTGATGCGACGCTACCGCTATTGGCACCGTGCGACCTATGCCTTCGTGCTCAATGGCCGCGGTGAGCTGTGCATCCAGAAGCGTACCCTGAGCAAGGAAGTGTTCCCCGGCTATTTCGATCTTGCCAGCGGGGGGGTTGTCGGGGCCGGTGAGGCCGTGCAGGTGGCTGCCCGTCGCGAGCTGGAGGAAGAGATTGGCGTGCGCGGTGCACCGCTCAAGCATTGTTTCGATTTCTGCTACACAGACGCGACCAACCATGTCTTCGGCAGTGCGTATCTGGTGCATTACGATGGCCCGCTGACGCTGCAGGCTGAAGAAGTGGCAGATGCCTTCTGGGTCACGCCTGCTGATGCGCTTGCGTTGCATCCTTCAACCCCTGATAGCCGTATGGCCCTTGAGCGCCTGATTAGTGAAGGCTTTCTGAGTGAGAGCCTGGGCCGATGATCTTCGCTTTTCCTTGTCGAGCCTGGGCAGCAACGCCGCTGGCCCTGCGTCATCTGGCGTGTGCTGCCCATCGTGATGGCCGCATCTCCTCCTCCTCACTTTGTTCTGGAGTCTTTGCATGAATGCCAAGGTATTGCCACAGCAGCTGGAAGAGGTGGAAGCCGCATTGTCGGCGGTGCTGGCGGGCAAGCCGCGCCAGATCCGTCTGGCGCTCTGTTGTCTGCTGTGTCGTGGTCATGTCCTGGTCGAGGATTTGCCCGGGCTGGGCAAGACGACCCTCGCCCAGGGGCTGGCGCGTCTGATCGGAGCGGACATGCAGCGGGTGCAGTTCACCAGCGATCTATTGCCGGCAGACATTCTGGGCGTGTCGGTATTTGATCCGCGTGAGGGCAACTTCCGCTTCCACCCCGGCCCGGTGTTCCACTCGCTGGTGCTGGCGGACGAGATCAACCGTGCCACGCCCAAGACGCAGAGCGCGTTGCTGGAGGCGATGGAGGAGCGTCAGGTCACGGTGGAGGGCGAGACCCGTCGCCTGCCAGAACCGTTCTTCGTGATCGCGACCCAGAATCCGCTTCAGCAATCCGGCACCTTCCCGCTGCCGGAGTCCCAGCTGGACCGCTTCCTGATGCGGCTGTCATTGGGCTACCCGGAACCCGCAGCCGAGCGCGAGATTCTCAAGGGCAATGCCGGGCGTCAGCATATCGAGGCGCTGCGACCCTTGTTGCCCGTCTCGGTGCTCAAGGAGTGGCAGGCCGCCGTGGACCGTGTGCGTCTGTCTGACCCGCTGCTGGATTATCTGCAGGCGCTGGTGGCGGCGACGCGCAGCTCGCCTGAAGTGGCCTATGGTCTCTCGACGCGCGGGGTGCTGGCGCTGGCCAGTGCTGCGCGTGGCTGGGCACTGCTGGCAGGACGTGACTATGTGCTGCCGGAGGATGTGCAAGCGGTCTGGGCGCCCGTTGTGGGGCACCGCCTCAGTGAAGGCAGTGTTGTCGAAGGTGAGGCCGTGGCGCGCCATCTGCTCGGGCAGGTGGCGGTGGTGCCTGCATGACCCAGATGGCGAAGCCCGGGGCATGGACGCGCGTGAAAGCCCGCATGCTGCGCAAGATGTCGACTGGCGGAGGTGAGGCGCTTCATCACGCGCGCTTGATGATCTTGCCGACGCCCTTCGGGCTGTTCTGGGCAGTGCTGGTGATTCTGCTGCTGCTGTTGGGGATCAATTACGAGAACTCGCTGGCGCATGGTCTGTCCTTCTGGCTGTTCGCCGTGGCAGTGGTCAGCATCTTTCGCAGCTGGCGCAATCTGGCGGGCGTGCGAGTGCAGCTGATCGCCGATGGCGAGGCGTTTGCGGGCAATACGTTGCGCGTCATGGTGCGCCTCACCGGTCGGGCTCGCTCGCATGCCATCGATGTTCGGCTGGGAGAGGCGCGCCAGCGACTCGAGATCCATGACGGCGAAGGCAGTGCGCCGCTGGAGCTGGCTGCCTTTCAGCGTGGCCAGTTCTCATTGCCGACGCTGACGCTGGAGTCGCGCTGGCCGTTGGGACTGGTACGCCTGTGGGCCTGGGTCGCGATCGACACGCCGGTCCTCGTCTATCCACAGCCAGAGCTTCCCTCCACCCCGCAGGGCAGTCGTCGCACGCTCGAGCAGATAGAGCAGGGCGATTTCGCCGGACTGCGCCGCTATGTACCGGGTGATGCGCCAGCGCATATCGCCTGGAAGCACTGGGGGCGCAGCGGCGAGCTGGTCACCAAGCGCTTCGAGACGCCTGCGCGTCCCTCGCTGTGGCTGGATTACGAGGCCTGTCGTGGCGACATGGAGCAGCGGCTCTCGGAGCTCACGGCACGCGTGCTGGAGGCGGAAGGCGCCCAGGCGACCTATGGTCTGCGGCTGCCGGGCCAGACATTGGCCATCGCCAGTGGTGGGGCGCATCGCCGTCGAGTGCTTGAGGCATTGACGCTGTTCGGCGGCGAGGGAAGGTTGCCATGGTCCGCCCAGCTCGCGGCCAGTGAGGCCGCCGAGCGAGCCGGCGCGAGTCGTCCCTTGAGCCAGGAGGGCGGCGTATGACCTTGTCGAAAGCCAGCTCCTCTGGTGCCAGACGACACTGGTGGCAGCGCAAACCGCTGACGCCTGATCAGGCATTGGGCTGGCTGGAGCTGCGCCACCTGTTCATCGGCCAGTGTCTGGTGCTGGCGCTGCATGTGCTGTGGATGCCGGTATGGCTTGCCCTGCCGGCCTTGCTGGCGGCGTTGTGGCGCTTTCAGCAACTCCGGGCGCGAGTTCCGCGCGCTGGCATCCTGTTGCGGCTGGCGGCGGTGGCCATGGTCGCGGCGGGCCTGTTTCTCGAATACGGCCAGATGCTGCGCCTGGAGGCAATGATCGGCCTGCTGGTCGGCATCTATCTGCTCAAGCTGCTGGAGACGGACAGCCTGCGCGATGGTCGCGTGGTCTGCGGGCTGGGTTTCGTGGTGCTGGCGGCGGCCTTCCTGCATGACCAGGGGCCCTTGATGGCGGCGGCCTCGGTCATGGCCGCGGCGTGGCTGGTCGGCGGGCTGGTGTTGATCGCCGGTGCACGCGAACGTCGCGAGGCCATGCGGGAGACGGCCTGGCTGATGGGGCTGTCCCTGCCGCTGATGCTGGGCTTGTTCGTGCTCTTTCCCCGCTTGCCGCCGCTATGGAACGTGCCGCAGCTCAACGAGGCCACCACGGGGCTTACCGACAGTGTCTCTCCCGGTGATATCGCCGCTCTGGGTCGCAGTGATGCCCTGGCGTTTCGGGCGCGTTTCGACACCGGACTGCCTGCGGCCTCCCAGCGCTACTGGCGTGTGTATACCCTGAGCCTGTTTGATGGCGTGCGCTGGTCGCGCGCCACGCCGGAGCGTCTTCAGGAGGCGCTGGGCGGGCCAGCCGAGCGCTACGTTCAGCGCGGGACGCGTAGGGAGGGGGAAGTCGCGCGTCATCGCTATGAGCTGCTGCTGGAGCCGGACCCGCGCCCTTGGCGGCCGAGCCTCGGCACGCCACTGACGACCAGTCGCGAGGTCCGGTACCTGATCGACGGCACCCTTGAGGGGCTGGCGTCACTCAATACCCGCGAGCTGCTGGAGATGTCTTCCTCCGGTGCGCCACCGACAACGGCTCCGCAATGGATGCAGCGCCTTGATCAGCTATTGCCCGATGATGGCAATCCGCGTGCCCGTGAGTTCGCTCGCGATCTGATGCGGGAGTCGGGAGGAGATCCGCAGATCTTCCTGCAACGCCTTTTCCAGTATTTCAATCGCCAGCCTTTCCACTACACCTTGACGCCACCGCGTCTCGAGGGGCTCAGCCGTGTCGATGATTTCCTGTTCGACAGCTTGCGGGGCTATTGCACGCATTACGCCTCTACCAGCGTTTTTCTGGCGCGTGCTGCCGGGTTGCCAGCGCGGATGGTTGCGGGGTATCTGGGCGGCGAGGCACAAGGCGATGGCATCGGTGGGCCGCAGGAATTGAGCATTCGCCAGTATGACGCCCATGCCTGGGTCGAGGTGTTCTATGCCGGCCGCTGGCATCGATTTGATCCCACCGCGGCGGTGGCTCCCGAGCGAATCTCGCAGGGGGCGCTGAGCCTGCAGGGGCAGCCGGGCTTCATGGCCGATGCTGGCTTGCGTGCCTTCACGCTGAATAATTCATTGCTCAGTGATCTGAGGCGGCAGTGGGAGCGTTTCGAATACCGCTGGCAACGTAGCGTGGTGGGGTTCCGTCTCGACGAGCAGCGAAATCTCTGGAAGCGACTGTTTGGTGACTTCCGCTGGGAGTGGCTTGTCTGGGGTGTGCTCGGGCTGCTGGCCAGTGTGGTGCTGGCAGGCGTGGCACTGGTGTTGTTGTCTGGCCGTGAGGTGTCAGCGCACGCAGGTGTGCGGGCCTACCGCAGGTTGGTGAAGCGGCTGGAGCGTACGGGCCATGGCCCTCACGTGGGCGAGGCGCCCGGCAGCCACTTGCGTCGTATTGCTCAGCAGCAGCCGCAGAATGTAAAAGTATTGTTACATTTGGCAGATCTGATTGAACAATGGCTCTACAACGATGCTACGGTATTAGCGAGATCTCATGATCAATCACCGCCCTTGCGTAGTATCCGGCGGCAGTGGTCTGTTCAGTCTCGCAAGATTCGCTGAAGCGCAACGACGACCTTCATGAGTGTGAGTAACTGATTGATAGAGGTTTTTTGTGATTAGACATCTAATCATCATGGCGCGATGCCACTACTGAAAATTGCTAAGTTGCAGTAAGTGATTTTGTGTATCAAAATGTAAACATCCGTTCTTTTCGAACATGCCATTGTCCTCTTCGCAGCATGATGCAGCACCTTTCCCCAGCAGGAGTATGCCCCCATGGTCCAGGTCATCCGCACAGAAGGCACAGTACTTGTTGTTTCCTCCACCAACGAGGCGCAGCGTGTCGTCAATGGAATGACGCTTGAACCGACAGCCACTCTGGTCGCACCGCAGGGCGCGATCGTGGTGCTGGAAGACGGCACCCAGCTTGTGGTGCCGCAGGGGGCACCGATCGGCGTTGAGGTCTTGTTGGCCGAGTCGCGTGGGGAAGCGCCTGTTGACCCGACAGTGGAAGCGTTGCGCGAAGCGATCGCTCGTGGCGAAGACCCGACCGCGATTCAGGAAGCTCCCGCAGCGGGTGAGAGTGGCGGTGCGCCAGGCAGCAGTCGTAGTGGTTTCCTGGATGCCTCTGGGGTGGGGCGCGAAGGGCGTGTCGAACGGACCTCCTATGAATATGAGGGCGGCTTTACCGACCCGGAATTCAATGATGAGGACGAAGATGGTCTGGGGCTGGATCTTGATCCGACACTGCCGACAGAGGTCGTGCTGTCCTTGTCGGTCGACGCGCCGGCTCTGACCTCCGACACCACGCCGACCATCGTCGGCACTACCGATGCCGAAGACGGCAGCACCGTCACCCTGGTCATCACCGACAGCGACGGCAACGAACAGACCGTCACCGCCACCGTCGAGAACGGCACCTATACGGTTGACGCCGAGACGCCGCTGAGCGAAGGCGAGTACAGCGTTGAGGCCTCGGTCACCGATCCGGCCGGCAATACCGCGACCAGCAACGACGTGGGTGAGATCGACGCAAGCGCCCCGGCGCTGACCGTCGATGCTCCGGCACTGACCTCCGACACCACGCCGACCATCGTCGGCACTACCGATGCCGAAGACGGCAGCACCGTCACCCTGGTCATCACTGACAGCGATGGCAATGAACAGACCGTCACCACCACCGTCGAGAACGGCACCTACGTGGTTGACGCCGAGACACCGCTGAGCGAAGGCGAGTACAGCGTTGAGGCCTCGGTCACCGATCCGGCCGGCAACACCGCGACCAGCAACGACGTGGGCGAGATCGACGCAAGCGCGCCGGCGCTGACCGTCGATGCTCCGGCACTGACCTCCGACACCACGCCGACCATCGTCGGCACTACCGATGCCGAAGACGGCAGCACCGTCACCCTGGTCATCACTGACAGCGACGGCAACGAACAGACCGTCACCGCCACCGTCGAGAACGGCACCTATACGGTTGACGCCGAGACGCCGCTGAGCGAAGGCGAGTACAGCGTTGAGGCCTCGGTCACCGATCCGGCCGGCAATACCGCGACCAGCAACGACGTGGGTGAGATCGACGCAAGCGCCCCGGCGCTGACCGTCGATGCTCCGGCACTGACCTCCGACACCACGCCGACCATCGTCGGCACTACCGATGCCGAAGACGGCAGCACCGTCACCCTGGTCATCACTGACAGCGACGGCAACGAACAGACCGTCACCGCCACCGTCGAGAACGGCACCTATACGGTTGACGCCGAGACGCCGCTGAGCGAAGGCGAATACAGCGTCGAGGCCTCGGTCAGCGATCCGGCCGGCAACACCGCGACCAGCAATGACGTGGGCGCCCTGATTGGCGGCGATTCTGGAGAGGTAACGGAGGATGGCGTTACCGAAGCTTCCGGCGCGCTTGTCGATGTCGAAAGTACTGATGTTGTCGCTAGCACGCAAAGCGATGATTACGGCACTTTTAGCGTCAACGAGGCTGGCGAGTGGACCTACATCCTCAATAACGAAGCCGCTGTCGTTCAGGGGTTGAATGAAGGTGACACTGTCAGCCAGGCGTTCGTGGTCGAGCTCAGTGATGGTTCGACCACCACGGTCGACATCCTGATCACCGGTATGCCCGATGGCGTGCCGACCATCAGCGGCACGGACGACAACAGCGTCACCGAAGCCACCGGCGACACCATCACCGGCAGCTTCACGGTCGCCGCCACTGCCGGGATTGCCACGGTCACCATTGCTGGCGTCGATGCGGATACGTCGGTCGACATCACGGGTGCGACCGAGGCCGATCCGGTGGTCATCGAGGGGAGCGAAGGCACCCTGAGCGTGACCGGTTACAACGCCGGGACCGGTGAGGTTACCTACTCTTACGTCGAGGATGGCGAGACCGAGGATCACTCGGGCGGCGACATCACTGACAGCTTCGCGGTCGTGGTCACCGACATCACCGGGCAGAGCACCACGGACAGTCTCGACATCGCGATCGTCGACACCGTCCCGACGGCCAACGAGGACACCGGCACCATCGCCGAAGACACCTCTGATGCCCTGACCGGCAATGTCATCAGCGGCGAGGGCGACAGCACGGATGCCGATGCGGCCGCCGATGCCCTGGGCAGCGACACGCCGACCCTGGTCACCGGTGTCGTGAAAGGCACTCTGGAAGACGGTGACGCGCTTGCGGCAAACGTCAGCGGCACGACCGGCACCGAGATCATCGGCGACTACGGCACGCTGACCCTCAACAGTGACGGCAGCTACAGCTACGTGCTGGACAACAGCAATGCAGACGTCCAGTCGCTGAACGATGACAGCGACCCGCTGGCCGACATCTTCACCTACGGCATCACCGATGCCGATGGCGATGCCTCGCGCACCACGCTGACCATCACCGTCACGGGCTCGACCGATGGCGTGCCGACCATCAGCGGCATCAGCGGCACGGACGACAACAGCGTCACCGAAGCCACCGGCGACACCGTCACCGGCAGCTTCACGGTCGCCGCCACTGCCGGGATTGCCACGGTCACCATTGCTGGCGTCGATGCGGATACGTCGGTCGACATCACGGGTGCGACCGAGGCCGATCCGGTGGTCATCGAGGGGAGCGAAGGCACCCTGAGCGTGACCGGTTACAACGCCGGGACCGGTGAGGTTACCTACTCTTACGTCGAGGATGGCGAGACCGAGGATCACTCGGGCGGCGACATCACTGACAGCTTCGCGGTCGTGGTCACCGACATCACCGGGCAGAGCACCACCGACAGTCTCGACATCGCGATCGTCGACACCGTCCCGACGGCCAACGAGGACACCGGCACCATCGCCGAAGACACCTCTGATGCCCTGACCGGCAATGTCATCAGCGGCGAGGGCGACAGCACGGATGCCGATGCGGCCGCCGATGCCCTGGGCAGCGACACGCCGACCCTGGTCACCGGTGTCGTGAAAGGCACTCTGGAAGACGGTGACGCGCTTGCGGCAAACGTCAGCGGCACGACCGGCACCGAGATCATCGGCGACTACGGCACGCTGACCCTCAACAGTGACGGCAGCTACAGCTACGTGCTGGACAACAGCAATGCAGACGTCCAGTCGCTGAACGATGACAGCGACCCGCTGGCCGACATCTTCACCTACGGCATCACCGATGCCGATGGCGATGCCTCGCGCACCACGCTGACCATCACCGTCACGGGCTCGACCGATGGCGTGCCGACCATCAGCGGCATCAGCGGCACGGACGACAACAGCGTCACCGAAGCCACCGGCGACACCGTCACCGGCAGCTTCACGGTCGCCGCCACTGCCGGGATTGCCACGGTCACCATTGCTGGCGTCGATGCGGATACGTCGGTCGACATCACGGGTGCGACCGAGGCCGATCCGGTGGTCATCGAGGGGAGCGAAGGCACCCTGAGCGTGACCGGTTACAACGCCGGGACCGGTGAGGTTACCTACTCTTACGTCGAGGATGGCGAGACCGAGGATCACTCGGGCGGCGACATCACTGACAGCTTCGCGGTCGTGGTCACCGACATCACCGGGCAGAGCACCACCGACAGTCTCGACATCGCGATCGTCGACACCGTCCCGACGGCCAACGAGGACACCGGCACCATCGCCGAAGACACCTCTGATGCCCTGACCGGCAATGTCATCAGCGGCGAGGGCGACAGCACGGATGCCGATGCGGCCGCCGATGCCCTGGGCAGCGACACGCCGACCCTGGTCACCGGTGTCGTGAAAGGCACTCTGGAAGACGGTGACGCGCTTGCGGCAAACGTCAGCGGCACGACCGGCACCGAGATCATCGGCGACTACGGCACGCTGACCCTCAACAGTGACGGCAGCTACAGCTACGTGCTGGACAACAGCAATGCAGACGTCCAGTCGCTGAACGATGACAGCGACCCGCTGGCCGACATCTTCACCTACGGCATCACCGATGCCGATGGCGATGCCTCGCGCACCACGCTGACCATCACCGTCACGGGCTCGACCGATGGCGTGCCGACCATCAGCGGCATCAGCGGCACGGACGACAACAGCGTCACCGAAGCCACCGGCGACACCGTCACCGGCAGCTTCACGGTCGCCGCCACTGCCGGGATTGCCACGGTCACCATTGCTGGCGTCGATGCGGATACGTCGGTCGACATCACGGGTGCGACCGAGGCCGATCCGGTGGTCATCGAGGGGAGCGAAGGCACCCTGAGCGTGACCGGTTACAACGCCGGGACCGGTGAGGTTACCTACTCTTACGTCGAGGATGGCGAGACCGAGGATCACTCGGGCGGCGACATCACTGACAGCTTCGCGGTCGTGGTCACCGACATCACCGGGCAGAGCACCACCGACAGTCTCGACATCGCGATCGTCGACACCGTCCCGACGGCCAACGAGGACACCGGCACCATCGCCGAAGACACCTCTGATGCCCTGACCGGCAATGTCATCAGCGGCGAGGGCGACAGCACGGATGCCGATGCGGCCGCCGATGCCCTGGGCAGCGACACGCCGACCCTGGTCACCGGTGTCGTGAAAGGCACTCTGGAAGACGGTGACGCGCTTGCGGCAAACGTCAGCGGCACGACCGGCACCGAGATCATCGGCGACTACGGCACGCTGACCCTCAACAGTGACGGCAGCTACAGCTACGTGCTGGACAACAGCAATGCAGACGTCCAGTCGCTGAACGATGACAGCGACCCGCTGGCCGACATCTTCACCTACGGCATCACCGATGCCGATGGCGATGCCTCGCGCACCACGCTGACCATCACCGTCACGGGCTCGACCGATGGCGTGCCGACCATCAGCGGCATCAGCGGCACGGACGACAACAGCGTCACCGAAGCCACCGGCGACACCGTCACCGGCAGCTTCACGGTCGCCGCCACTGCCGGGATTGCCACGGTCACCATTGCTGGCGTCGATGCGGATACGTCGGTCGACATCACGGGTGCGACCGAGGCCGATCCGGTGGTCATCGAGGGGAGCGAAGGCACCCTGAGCGTGACCGGTTACAACGCCGGGACCGGTGAGGTTACCTACTCTTACGTCGAGGATGGCGAGACCGAGGATCACTCGGGCGGCGACATCACTGACAGCTTCGCGGTCGTGGTCACCGACATCACCGGGCAGAGCACCACCGACAGTCTCGACATCGCGATCGTCGACACCGTCCCGACGGCCAACGAGGACACCGGCACCATCGCCGAAGACACCTCTGATGCCCTGACCGGCAATGTCATCAGCGGCGAGGGCGACAGCACGGATGCCGATGCGGCCGCCGATGCCCTGGGCAGCGACACGCCGACCCTGGTCACCGGTGTCGTGAAAGGCACTCTGGAGGACGGTGACGCGCTTGCGGCAAACGTCAGCGGCACGACCGGCACCGAGATCATCGGCGACTACGGCACGCTGACCCTCAACAGTGACGGCAGCTACAGCTACGTGCTGGACAACAGCAATGCAGACGTCCAGTCGCTGAACGATGACAGCGACCCGCTGGCCGACATCTTCACCTACGGCATCACCGATGCCGATGGCGATGCCTCGCGCACCACGCTGACCATCACCGTCACGGGCTCGACCGATGGCGTGCCGACCATCAGCGGCATCAGCGGCACGGACGACAACAGCGTTACCGAAGCCACCGGCGACACCGTCACCGGCAGCTTCACGGTCGCCGCCACTGCCGGGATTGCCACGGTCACCATTGCTGGCGTCGATGCGGATACGTCGGTCGACATCACGGGTGCGACCGAGGCCGATCCGGTGGTCATCGAGGGGAGCGAAGGCACCCTGAGCGTGACCGGTTACAACGCCGGGACCGGTGAGGTTACCTACTCTTACGTCGAGGATGGCGAGACCGAGGATCACTCGGGCGGCGACATCACTGACAGCTTCGCGGTCGTGGTCACCGACATCACCGGGCAGAGCACCACCGACAGTCTCGACATCGCGATCGTCGACACCGTCCCGACGGCCAACGAGGACACCGGCACCATCGCCGAAGACACCTCTGATGCCCTGACCGGCAATGTCATCAGCGGCGAGGGCGACAGCACGGATGCCGATGCGGCCGCCGATGCCCTGGGCAGCGACACGCCGACCCTGGTCACCGGTGTCGTGAAAGGCACTCTGGAGGACGGTGACGCGCTTGCGGCAAACGTCAGCGGCACGACCGGCACCGAGATCATCGGCGACTACGGCACGCTGACCCTCAACAGTGACGGCAGCTACAGCTACGTGCTGGACAACAGCAATGCAGACGTCCAGTCGCTGAACGATGACAGCGACCCGCTGGCCGACATCTTCACCTACGGCATCACCGATGCCGATGGCGATGCCTCGCGCACCACGCTGACCATCACCGTCACGGGCTCGACCGATGGCGTGCCGACCATCAGCGGCATCAGCGGCACGGACGACAACAGCGTTACCGAAGCCACCGGCGACACCGTCACCGGCAGCTTCACGGTCGCCGCCACTGCCGGGATTGCCACGGTCACCATTGCTGGCGTCGATGCGGATACGTCGGTCGACATCACGGGTGCGACCGAGGCCGATCCGGTGGTCATCGAGGGGAGCGAAGGCACCCTGAGCGTGACCGGTTACAACGCCGGGACCGGTGAGGTTACCTACTCTTACGTCGAGGATGGCGAGACCGAGGATCACTCGGGCGGCGACATCACTGACAGCTTCGCGGTCGTGGTCACCGACATCACCGGGCAGAGCACCACCGACAGTCTCGACATCGCGATCGTCGACACCGTCCCGACGGCCAACGAGGACACCGGCACCATCGCCGAAGACACCTCTGATGCCCTGACCGGCAATGTCATCAGCGGCGAGGGCGACAGCACGGATGCCGATGCGGCCGCCGATGCCCTGGGCAGCGACACGCCGACCCTGGTCACCGGTGTCGTGAAAGGCACTCTGGAAGACGGTGACGCGCTTGCGGCAAACGTCAGCGGCACGACCGGCACCGAGATCATCGGCGACTACGGCACGCTGACCCTCAACAGTGACGGCAGCTACAGCTACGTGCTGGACAACAGCAATGCAGACGTCCAGTCGCTGAACGATGACAGCGACCCGCTGGCCGACATCTTCACCTACGGCATCACCGATGCCGATGGCGATGCCTCGCGCACCACGCTGACCATCACCGTCACGGGCTCGACCGATGGCGTGCCGACCATCAGCGGCATCAGCGGCACGGACGACAACAGCGTTACCGAAGCCACCGGCGACACCGTCACCGGCAGCTTCACGGTCGCCGCCACTGCCGGGATTGCCACGGTCACCATTGCTGGCGTCGATGCGGATACGTCGGTCGACATCACGGGTGCGACCGAGGCCGATCCGGTGGTCATCGAGGGGAGCGAAGGCACCCTGAGCGTGACCGGTTACAACGCCGGGACCGGTGAGGTTACCTACTCTTACGTCGAGGATGGCGAGACCGAGGATCACTCGGGCGGCGACATCACTGACAGCTTCGCGGTCGTGGTCACCGACATCACCGGGCAGAGCACCACCGACAGTCTCGACATCGCGATCGTCGACACCGTCCCGACGGCCAACGAGGACACCGGCACCATCGCCGAAGACACCTCTGATGCCCTGACCGGCAATGTCATCAGCGGCGAGGGCGACAGCACGGATGCCGATGCGGCCGCCGATGCCCTGGGCAGCGACACGCCGACCCTGGTCACCGGTGTCGTGAAAGGCACTCTGGAAGACGGTGACGCGCTTGCGGCAAACGTCAGCGGCACGACCGGCACCGAGATCATCGGCGACTACGGCACGCTGACCCTCAACAGTGACGGCAGCTACAGCTACGTGCTGGACAACAGCAATGCAGACGTCCAGTCGCTGAACGATGACAGCGACCCGCTGGCCGACATCTTCACCTACGGCATCACCGATGCCGATGGCGATGCCTCGCGCACCACGCTGACCATCACCGTCACGGGCTCGACCGATGGCGTGCCGACCATCAGCGGCATCAGCGGCACGGACGACAACAGCGTCACCGAAGCCACCGGCGACACCGTCACCGGCAGCTTCACGGTCGCCGCCACTGCCGGGATTGCCACGGTCACCATTGCTGGCGTCGATGCGGATACGTCGGTCGACATCACGGGTGCGACCGAGGCCGATCCGGTGGTCATCGAGGGGAGCGAAGGCACCCTGAGCGTGACCGGTTACAACGCCGGGACCGGTGAGGTTACCTACTCTTACGTCGAGGATGGCGAGACCGAGGATCACTCGGGCGGCGACATCACCGACAGCTTCGCGGTCGTGGTCACCGACATCACCGGGCAGAGCAGCACCGACAGTCTCGACATCGCGATCGTCGACACCGTCCCGACGGCCAACGAGGACACCGGCACCATCGCCGAAGACACCTCTGATGCCCTGACCGGCAATGTCATCAGCGGCGAGGGCGACAGCACGGATGCCGATGCGGCCGCCGATGCCCTGGGCAGCGACACGCCGACCCTGGTCACCGGTGTCGTGAAAGGCACTCTGGAGGACGGTGACGCGCTTGCGGCAAACGTCAGCGGCACGACCGGCACCGAGATCATCGGCGACTACGGCACGCTGACCCTCAACAGTGACGGCAGCTACAGCTACGTGCTGGACAACAGCAATGCAGACGTCCAGTCGCTGAACGATGACAGCGACCCGCTGGCCGACATCTTCACCTACGGCATCACCGATGCCGATGGCGATGCCTCGCGCACCACGCTGACCATCACCGTCACGGGCTCGACCGATGGCGTGCCGACCATCAGCGGCATCAGCGGCACGGACGACAACAGCGTCACCGAAGCCACCGGCGACACCGTCACCGGCAGCTTCACGGTCGCCGCCACTGCCGGGATTGCCACGGTCACCATTGCTGGCGTCGATGCGGATACGTCGGTCGACATCACGGGTGCGACCGAGGCCGATCCGGTGGTCATCGAGGGGAGCGAAGGCACCCTGAGCGTGACCGGTTACAACGCCGGGACCGGTGAGGTTACCTACTCTTACGTCGAGGATGGCGAGACCGAGGATCACTCGGGCGGCGACATCACCGACAGCTTCGCGGTCGTGGTCACCGACATCACCGGGCAGAGCACCACCGACAGTCTCGACATCGCGATCGTCGACACCGTCCCGACGGCCAACGAGGACACCGGCACCATCGCCGAAGACACCTCTGATGCCCTGACCGGCAATGTCATCAGCGGCGAGGGCGACAGCACGGATGCCGATGCGGCCGCCGATGCCCTGGGCAGCGACACGCCGACCCTGGTCACCGGTGTCGTGAAAGGCACTCTGGAGGACGGTGACGCGCTTGCGGCAAACGTCAGCGGCACGACCGGCACCGAGATCATCGGCGACTACGGCACGCTGACCCTCAACAGTGACGGCAGCTACAGCTACGTGCTGGACAACAGCAATGCAGACGTCCAGTCGCTGAACGATGACAGCGACCCGCTGGCCGACATCTTCACCTACGGCATCACCGATGCCGATGGCGATGCCTCGCGCACCACGCTGACCATCACCGTCACGGGCTCGACCGATGGCGTGCCGACCATCAGCGGCATCAGCGGCACGGACGACAACAGCGTCACCGAAGCCACCGGCGACACCGTCACCGGCAGCTTCACGGTCGCCGCCACTGCCGGGATTGCCACGGTCACCATTGCTGGCGTCGATGCGGATACGTCGGTCGACATCACGGGTGCGACCGAGGCCGATCCGGTGGTCATCGAGGGGAGCGAAGGCACCCTGAGCGTGACCGGTTACAACGCCGGGACCGGTGAGGTTACCTACTCTTACGTCGAGGATGGCGAGACCGAGGATCACTCGGGCGGCGACATCACTGACAGCTTCGCGGTCGTGGTCACCGACATCACCGGGCAGAGCACCACCGACAGTCTCGACATCGCGATCGTCGACACCGTCCCGACGGCCAACGAGGACACCGGCACCATCGCCGAAGACACCTCTGATGCCCTGACCGGCAATGTCATCAGCGGCGAGGGCGACAGCACGGATGCCGATGCGGCCGCCGATGCCCTGGGCAGCGACACGCCGACCCTGGTCACCGGTGTCGTGAAAGGCACTCTGGAGGACGGTGACGCGCTTGCGGCAAACGTCAGCGGCACGACCGGCACCGAGATCATCGGCGACTACGGCACGCTGACCCTCAACAGTGACGGCAGCTACAGCTACGTGCTGGACAACAGCAATGCAGACGTCCAGTCGCTGAACGATGACAGCGACCCGCTGGCCGACATCTTCACCTACGGCATCACCGATGCCGATGGCGATGCCTCGCGCACCACGCTGACCATCACCGTCACGGGCTCGACCGATGGCGTGCCGACCATCAGCGGCATCAGCGGCACGGACGACAACAGCGTTACCGAAGCCACCGGCGACACCGTCACCGGCAGCTTCACGGTCGCCGCCACTGCCGGGATTGCCACGGTCACCATTGCTGGCGTCGATGCGGATACGTCGGTCGACATCACGGGTGCGACCGAGGCCGATCCGGTGGTCATCGAGGGGAGCGAAGGCACCCTGAGCGTGACCGGTTACAACGCCGGGACCGGTGAGGTTACCTACTCTTACGTCGAGGATGGCGAGACCGAGGATCACTCGGGCGGCGACATCACTGACAGCTTCGCGGTCGTGGTCACCGACATCACCGGGCAGAGCACCACCGACAGTCTCGACATCGCGATCGTCGACACCGTCCCGACGGCCAACGAGGACACCGGCACCATCGCCGAAGACACCTCTGATGCCCTGACCGGCAATGTCATCAGCGGCGAGGGCGACAGCACGGATGCCGATGCGGCCGCCGATGCCCTGGGCAGCGACACGCCGACCCTGGTCACCGGTGTCGTGAAAGGCACTCTGGAAGACGGTGACGCGCTTGCGGCAAACGTCAGCGGCACGACCGGCACCGAGATCATCGGCGACTACGGCACGCTGACCCTCAACAGTGACGGCAGCTACAGCTACGTGCTGGACAACAGCAATGCAGACGTCCAGTCGCTGAACGATGACAGCGACCCGCTGGCCGACATCTTCACCTACGGCATCACCGATGCCGATGGCGATGCCTCGCGCACCACGCTGACCATCACCGTCACGGGCTCGACCGATGGCGTGCCGACCATCAGCGGCATCAGCGGCACGGACGACAACAGCGTCACCGAAGCCACCGGCGACACCATCACCGGCAGCTTCACGGTCGCCGCCACTGCCGGGATTGCCACGGTCACCATTGCTGGCGTCGATGCGGATACGTCGGTCGACATCACGGGTGCGACCGAGGCCGATCCGGTGGTCATCGAGGGGAGCGAAGGCACCCTGAGCGTGACCGGTTACAACGCCGGGACCGGTGAGGTTACCTACTCTTACGTCGAGGATGGCGAGACCGAGGATCACTCGGGCGGCGACATCACTGACAGCTTCGCGGTCGTGGTCACCGACATCACCGGGCAGAGCACCACCGACAGTCTCGACATCGCGATCGTCGACACCGTCCCGACGGCCAACGAGGACACCGGCACCATCGCCGAAGACACCTCTGATGCCCTGACCGGCAATGTCATCAGCGGCGAGGGCGACAGCACGGATGCCGATGCGGCCGCCGATGCCCTGGGCAGCGACACGCCGACCCTGGTCACCGGTGTCGTGAAAGGCACTCTGGAAGACGGTGACGCGCTTGCGGCAAACGTCAGCGGCACGACCGGCACCGAGATCATCGGCGACTACGGCACGCTGACCCTCAACAGTGACGGCAGCTACAGCTACGTGCTGGACAACAGCAATGCAGACGTCCAGTCGCTGAACGATGACAGCGACCCGCTGGCCGACATCTTCACCTACGGCATCACCGATGCCGATGGCGATGCCTCGCGCACCACGCTGACCATCACCGTCACGGGCTCGACCGATGGCGTGCCGACCATCAGCGGCATCAGCGGCACGGACGACAACAGCGTTACCGAAGCCACCGGCGACACCGTCACCGGCAGCTTCACGGTCGCCGCCACTGCCGGGATTGCCACGGTCACCATTGCTGGCGTCGATGCGGATACGTCGGTCGACATCACGGGTGCGACCGAGGCCGATCCGGTGGTCATCGAGGGGAGCGAAGGCACCCTGAGCGTGACCGGTTACAACGCCGGGACCGGTGAGGTTACCTACTCTTACGTCGAGGATGGCGAGACCGAGGATCACTCGGGCGGCGACATCACTGACAGCTTCGCGGTCGTGGTCACCGACATCACCGGGCAGAGCACCACCGACAGTCTCGACATCGCGATCGTCGACACCGTCCCGACGGCCAACGAGGACACCGGCACCATCGCCGAAGACACCTCTGATGCCCTGACCGGCAATGTCATCAGCGGCGAGGGCGACAGCACGGATGCCGATGCGGCCGCCGATGCCCTGGGCAGCGACACGCCGACCCTGGTCACCGGTGTCGTGAAAGGCACTCTGGAAGACGGTGACGCGCTTGCGGCAAACGTCAGCGGCACGACCGGCACCGAGATCATCGGCGACTACGGCACGCTGACCCTCAACAGTGACGGCAGCTACAGCTACGTGCTGGACAACAGCAATGCAGACGTCCAGTCGCTGAACGATGACAGCGACCCGCTGGCCGACATCTTCACCTACGGCATCACCGATGCCGATGGCGATGCCTCGCGCACCACGCTGACCATCACCGTCACGGGCTCGACCGATGGCGTGCCGACCATCAGCGGCATCAGCGGCACGGACGACAACAGCGTCACCGAAGCCACCGGCGACACCATCACCGGCAGCTTCACGGTCGCCGCCACTGCCGGGATTGCCACGGTCACCATTGCTGGCGTCGATGCGGATACGTCGGTCGACATCACGGGTGCGACCGAGGCCGATCCGGTGGTCATCGAGGGGAGCGAAGGCACCCTGAGCGTGACCGGTTACAACGCCGGGACCGGTGAGGTTACCTACTCTTACGTCGAGGATGGCGAGACCGAGGATCACTCGGGCGGCGACATCACTGACAGCTTCGCGGTCGTGGTCACCGACATCACCGGGCAGAGCAGCACCGACAGTCTCGACATCGCGATCGTCGACACCGTCCCGACGGCCAACGAGGACACCGGCACCATCGCCGAAGACACCTCTGATGCCCTGACCGGCAATGTCATCAGCGGCGAGGGCGACAGCACGGATGCCGATGCGGCCGCCGATGCCCTGGGCAGCGACACGCCGACCCTGGTCACCGGTGTCGTGAAAGGCACTCTGGAAGACGGTGACGCGCTTGCGGCAAACGTCAGCGGCACGACCGGCACCGAGATCATCGGCGACTACGGCACGCTGACCCTCAACAGTGACGGCAGCTACAGCTACGTGCTGGACAACAGCAATGCAGACGTCCAGTCGCTGAACGATGACAGCGACCCGCTGGCCGACATCTTCACCTACGGCATCACCGATGCCGATGGCGATGCCTCGCGCACCACGCTGACCATCACCGTCACGGGCTCGACCGATGGCGTGCCGACCATCAGCGGCATCAGCGGCACGGACGACAACAGCGTTACCGAAGCCACCGGCGACACCGTCACCGGCAGCTTCACGGTCGCCGCCACTGCCGGGATTGCCACGGTCACCATTGCTGGCGTCGATGCGGATACGTCGGTCGACATCACGGGTGCGACCGAGGCCGATCCGGTGGTCATCGAGGGGAGCGAAGGCACCCTGAGCGTGACCGGTTACAACGCCGGGACCGGTGAGGTTACCTACTCTTACGTCGAGGATGGCGAGACCGAGGATCACTCGGGCGGCGACATCACCGACAGCTTCGCGGTCGTGGTCACCGACATCACCGGGCAGAGCAGCACCGACAGTCTCGACATCGCGATCGTCGACACCGTCCCGACGGCCAACGAGGACACCGGCACCATCGCCGAAGACACCTCTGATGCCCTGACCGGCAATGTCATCAGCGGCGAGGGCGACAGCACGGATGCCGATGCGGCCGCCGATGCCCTGGGCAGCGACACGCCGACCCTGGTCACCGGTGTCGTGAAAGGCACTCTGGAGGACGGTGACGCGCTTGCGGCAAACGTCAGCGGCACGACCGGCACCGAGATCATCGGCGACTACGGCACGCTGACCCTCAACAGTGACGGCAGCTACAGCTACGTGCTGGACAACAGCAATGCAGACGTCCAGTCGCTGAACGATGACAGCGACCCGCTGGCCGACATCTTCACCTACGGCATCACCGATGCCGATGGCGATGCCTCGCGCACCACGCTGACCATCACCGTCACGGGCTCGACCGATGGCGTGCCGACCATCAGCGGCATCAGCGGCACGGACGACAACAGCGTTACCGAAGCCACCGGCGACACCGTCACCGGCAGCTTCACGGTCGCCGCCACTGCCGGGATTGCCACGGTCACCATTGCTGGCGTCGATGCGGATACGTCGGTCGACATCACGGGTGCGACCGAGGCCGATCCGGTGGTCATCGAGGGGAGCGAAGGCACCCTGAGCGTGACCGGTTACAACGCCGGGACCGGTGAGGTTACCTACTCTTACGTCGAGGATGGCGAGACCGAGGATCACTCGGGCGGCGACATCACCGACAGCTTCGCGGTCGTGGTCACCGACATCACCGGGCAGAGCAGCACCGACAGTCTCGACATCGCGATCGTCGACACCGTCCCGACGGCCAACGAGGACACCGGCACCATCGCCGAAGACACCTCTGATGCCCTGACCGGCAATGTCATCAGCGGCGAGGGCGACAGCACGGATGCCGATGCGGCCGCCGATGCCCTGGGCAGCGACACGCCGACCCTGGTCACCGGTGTCGTGAAAGGCACTCTGGAGGACGGTGACGCGCTTGCGGCAAACGTCAGCGGCACGACCGGCACCGAGATCATCGGCGACTACGGCACGCTGACCCTCAACAGTGACGGCAGCTATACCTACGTGCTGGACAACAGCAATGCAGACGTCCAGTCGCTGAACGATGACAGCGACCCGCTGGCCGACATCTTCACCTACGGCATCACCGATGCCGATGGCGATGCCTCGCGCACCACGCTGACCATCACCGTCACGGGCTCGACCGATGGCGTGCCGACCATCAGCGGCATCAGCGGCACGGACGACAACAGCGTCACCGAAGCCACCGGCGACACCGTCACCGGCAGCTTCACGGTCGCCGCCACTGCCGGGATTGCCACGGTCACCATTGCTGGCGTCGATGCGGATACGTCGGTCGACATCACGGGTGCGACCGAGGCCGATCCGGTGGTCATCGAGGGGAGCGAAGGCACCCTGAGCGTGACCGGTTACAACGCCGGGACCGGTGAGGTTACCTACTCTTACGTCGAGGATGGCGAGACCGAGGATCACTCGGGCGGCGACATCACCGACAGCTTCGCGGTCGTGGTCACCGACATCACCGGGCAGAGCAGCACCGACAGTCTCGACATCGCGATCGTCGACACCGTCCCGACGGCCAACGAGGACACCGGCACCATCGCCGAAGACACCTCTGATGCCCTGACCGGCAATGTCATCAGCGGCGAGGGCGACAGCACGGATGCCGATGCGGCCGCCGATGCCCTGGGCAGCGACACGCCGACCCTGGTCACCGGTGTCGTGAAAGGCACTCTGGAGGACGGTGACGCGCTTGCGGCAAACGTCAGCGGCACGACCGGCACCGAGATCATCGGCGACTACGGCACGCTGACCCTCAACAGTGACGGCAGCTATACCTACGTGCTGGACAACAGCAATGCAGACGTCCAGTCGCTGAACGATGACAGCGACCCGCTGGCCGACATCTTCACCTACGGCATCACCGATGCCGATGGCGATGCCTCGCGCACCACGCTGACCATCACCGTCACGGGCTCGACCGATGGCGTGCCGACCATCAGCGGCATCAGCGGCACGGACGACAACAGCGTCACCGAAGCCACCGGCGACACCATCACCGGCAGCTTCACGGTCGCCGCCACTGCCGGGATTGCCACGGTCACCATTGCTGGCGTCGATGCGGATACGTCGGTCGACATCACGGGTGCGACCGAGGCCGATCCGGTGGTCATCGAGGGGAGCGAAGGCACCCTGAGCGTGACCGGTTACAACGCCGGGACCGGTGAGGTTACCTACTCTTACGTCGAGGATGGCGAGACCGAGGATCACTCGGGCGGCGACATCACTGACAGCTTCGCGGTCGTGGTCACCGACATCACCGGGCAGAGCACCACCGACAGTCTCGACATCGCGATCGTCGACACCGTCCCGACGGCCAACGAGGACACCGGCACCATCGCCGAAGACACCTCTGATGCCCTGACCGGCAATGTCATCAGCGGCGAGGGCGACAGCACGGATGCCGATGCGGCCGCCGATGCCCTGGGCAGCGACACGCCGACCCTGGTCACCGGTGTCGTGAAAGGCACTCTGGAAGACGGTGACGCGCTTGCGGCAAACGTCAGCGGCACGACCGGCACCGAGATCATCGGCGACTACGGCACGCTGACCCTCAACAGTGACGGCAGCTACAGCTACGTGCTGGACAACAGCAATGCAGACGTCCAGTCGCTGAACGATGACAGCGACCCGCTGGCCGACATCTTCACCTACGGCATCACCGATGCCGATGGCGATGCCTCGCGCACCACGCTGACCATCACCGTCACGGGCTCGACCGATGGCGTGCCGACCATCAGCGGCATCAGCGGCACGGACGACAACAGCGTCACCGAAGCCACCGGCGACACCGTCACCGGCAGCTTCACGGTCGCCGCCACTGCCGGGATTGCCACGGTCACCATTGCTGGCGTCGATGCGGATACGTCGGTCGACATCACGGGTGCGACCGAGGCCGATCCGGTGGTCATCGAGGGGAGCGAAGGCACCCTGAGCGTGACCGGTTACAACGCCGGGACCGGTGAGGTTACCTACTCTTACGTCGAGGATGGCGAGACCGAGGATCACTCGGGCGGCGACATCACTGACAGCTTCGCGGTCGTGGTCACCGACATCACCGGGCAGAGCAGCACCGACAGTCTCGACATCGCGATCGTCGACACCGTCCCGACGGCCAACGAGGACACCGGCACCATCGCCGAAGACACCTCTGATGCCCTGACCGGCAATGTCATCAGCGGCGAGGGCGACAGCACGGATGCCGATGCGGCCGCCGATGCCCTGGGCAGCGACACGCCGACCCTGGTCACCGGTGTCGTGAAAGGCACTCTGGAGGACGGTGACGCGCTTGCGGCAAACGTCAGCGGCACGACCGGCACCGAGATCATCGGCGACTACGGCACGCTGACCCTCAACAGTGACGGCAGCTATACCTACGTGCTGGACAACAGCAATGCAGACGTCCAGTCGCTGAACGATGACAGCGACCCGCTGGCCGACATCTTCACCTACGGCATCACCGATGCCGATGGCGATGCCTCGCGCACCACGCTGACCATCACCGTCACGGGCTCGACCGATGGCGTGCCGACCATCAGCGGCATCAGCGGCACGGACGACAACAGCGTCACCGAAGCCACCGGCGACACCATCACCGGCAGCTTCACGGTCGCCGCCACTGCCGGGATTGCCACGGTCACCATTGCTGGCGTCGATGCGGATACGTCGGTCGACATCACGGGTGCGACCGAGGCCGATCCGGTGGTCATCGAGGGGAGCGAAGGCACCCTGAGCGTGACCGGTTACAACGCCGGGACCGGTGAGGTTACCTACTCTTACGTCGAGGATGGCGAGACCGAGGATCACTCGGGCGGCGACATCACTGACAGCTTCGCGGTCGTGGTCACCGACATCACCGGGCAGAGCACCACCGACAGTCTCGACATCGCGATCGTCGACACCGTCCCGACGGCCAACGAGGACACCGGCACCATCGCCGAAGACACCTCTGATGCCCTGACCGGCAATGTCATCAGCGGCGAGGGCGACAGCACGGATGCCGATGCGGCCGCCGATGCCCTGGGCAGCGACACGCCGACCCTGGTCACCGGTGTCGTGAAAGGCACTCTGGAGGACGGTGACGCGCTTGCGGCAAACGTCAGCGGCACGACCGGCACCGAGATCATCGGCGACTACGGCACGCTGACCCTCAACAGTGACGGCAGCTACAGCTACGTGCTGGACAACAGCAATGCAGACGTCCAGTCGCTGAACGATGACAGCGACCCGCTGGCCGACATCTTCACCTACGGCATCACCGATGCCGATGGCGATGCCTCGCGCACCACGCTGACCATCACCGTCACGGGCTCGACCGATGGCGTGCCGGTCATCACGCTGGCTGACAAGGAAGTGACCGAGGCCACGGGGGAGACGGTCACTGACACCTTCCAGGTGGAAGCGGATGCCGGCATCGCCAGCGTCACCATCAATGGCACGGATATCACTACGGCGTCAGTGGATAACCCCATCGTGATTCCGGGCGCGACTGATGACGAAGGCACGCTGACCATCACGGGCTACGATTACGGCACCGTGTCCTACACCTATGTGGAGGATGGTACGGCTGCGGATCACTCGGCTGGTGACGATAGCGTGTTCGACAACTACGCCGTGGTCGTCACTGACCTGGCTGGGCAGAGCACCAGTGACAGTCTTGATGTCAAGATTCTGGATACCGCGCCTGTCGCCAATGACGATACCTACACCATTCGCGAAGATGATACGTCTCCGGATGGTGAACCGGTGATCAACACCAATGTCATTTCGAGTGTTGTCGGCGGCGGACAGGATGAGCTGGGCGCTGATGGCGTGACCATCACGCATCTCGATGGCACTTCACTGGTAGACAATGAGGGCAGCGTTACCGTCGATGGCAGCTATGGTAGCTTGACCCTCAATACCGATGGCACCTTCAGCTATGACCTGGATGATGTACGTGCCCAGGCGTTGGGAGCGGGTGATCTGGTCAAGGAGGAGTTCGAGTACACCATCCTCGATGCGGATGGGGATTCGGATACCGCTGTCATCACCATCAATGTCCAGGGCTTGAACGACAAGCCAGTGGCCTATGACGATGGCCCGATTCTGGTCGAGGAAGATACTCCGGTCAGCGGCAACGTCCTGAGCAATGACGTCGACGCCGATGGTGATGAGTTGAGCGTCGTCAGCTTCACTGTTGACGGCGATACATACGACCCGGGCGAGACAGCGGATCTTGGCGAAGTCGGCACACTGCTTATCAATGCCGATGGTACCTTCACCTTCACGCCCGGCGAGAATTACAACGGTCCGGTACCTGACACCACCTATATGATCACGGATGGCACCGAAGTTGATGAAGCCATTCTCAGCTTCCAGGATGTCACGGCGGTCGATGATCCGGTTGTCATCAGTGCAGATGATGGGGCAGTGGCCGAAGATGGTGTGACACAAGCTTCAGGTACGCTGACCGCAACCGATGTCGATAGTGACGCCCCGACGTTCACGCCGGCCACTGACGACAGCAGTCTCTACGGTACCTTCGCTGTCGATGCCGACGGTAGCTGGACCTATACGCTGGATAACGACACTGCCGCTGTGCAGGGGCTGACATCTGCCGACACGATCAATGAGCAGTACATCGTGCAGCTCAGCGATGGTTCCACCACGACAGTGGATATCGTGATCACCGGTACTGATGATGCTGTGCCAGTCATCAGTTCACTGGAAGATCAGTCGGTCACCGAAGCGACAGGAGGTACTGTCACCGATACCTTCATCGTGAAAGCTGCGGCAGGTATTGCGGCAGTGACAATCGCTGGTGTGGATATCACGGACGCCAACACCGCACCGGTAGTGATCTCCAAGCCAGATGGCGAAGGAACGCTGACCGTTACTGGCTATGATGCCGACACCGGGGTGGTCTCCTACAGCTATGTGGAAGATGGCACTGCGGCTGATCATGCCGGTGGCGATGACAGTGTCATTGACGACTTCGCTGTCGTGGTGACGGATCTTGCCGGTCAGAGCACCACATCCAGTCTGGATGTCACCGTTCTGGACACCGCGCCGATCGCCAACGCTGATACCCGCAGCATGAACGAGAATCGTAGTGCTGCCGTTACCGGCAACGTGGTGGACGGCTCATTTGCGACGGCGGACACCCTGGGGGCCGATGCGGTCACCGTCACCGCCGTCACTTCTGGATCAGAAACCGTCACGGTGAGCGATGGCGCGGCGGCCGTGATAACGGGTGAGCACGGCGAGCTGACCCTGGCGGCGGATGGCTCCTACAGCTACCAGTCAGCACGCGACGACCTGCAGTACCTAGCGGTCGGTGAGTCGGTCACGGACGTCTATACCTACGTGATCACGGATGCTGACGGTGATACCTCCAGCACCACTCTGACGATCACCATCAATGGTCGCAACGACGGCCCGGCGATCAGTGTCAGCAGTGGCGACAGTACCGCCGCCAGCCTGACGGAGACGGATTCACCGCTGAGTGCCAGCGGGACTCTGTCGGTGGATGACGTGGATCTCAGCAACAGCGTGACGCCGAGCGTCACCGGCGTCTCCAGTGCTGGAGACACCGGTACGCTGGACAACGATGATCTGCTTGCGCTGCTGGGCGTGGATACCGGCGCCATCATCGATGATGAGAGCACTGAAGGGACGCTCAACTGGTCCTTCGACAGCAGTGCTGCCGGGGAAAGCTTCGACTACCTGTCTGCAGGCGAGTCACTGGTCCTGACCTACACCGTCACTGTCACGGATACGGCAGGAGCGACAGCTACCCAGGATGTCACCATTACCATCCAGGGGACGAACGATGCCCCGGTGGTGACGGCGACTGAAGGCCGTGTCAGTGAAGAAGGGCTCGAAGGCGGTATCGCCGACAGTGATGCGGCTGATGGCTTCACGGATACCACCGATGCCACCACAGTCACCGGTACGGTTTCCGTCAAGGACGTCGATAGTGACAGCGTGTCGCTGGTATTGACGGCTCCTGCCACGGCCATCACCTCCGGTGGCAGTGCGGTGGCCTGGTCCGGCAGCGGTACCCAGTCAATGGTGGCAACCGATGTTGATGGCAATGAAGTCGCGACGGTGACCATCGATGATAGCGGTGCCTATACCTTCACTCTGAGTCAGGCGGTCGATCACTCGGGTGATGGGGAAGATGTCCTGTCTCTGGACTTCGGTGTGCTCGCAACGGATAGCGAAGGCGCAAGCTCCACCGGCACGCTGACCATCGACATCGAGGATGATGCCCCCGAGCAACAGGAAGCGCAGAGCTTCTCGTCCACCCTGGTGGATACCAATCTCACTATCGTGCTGGATGTGTCCGGCTCCATGGGGGAGGACGATGGCATAAATGGTGAGACTCGCCTTCAGAGCGCTATCGACTCGATCAAGACCTTGATCGGGGCATACGACGATTTCGGTGATGTTCGTATCAATCTCGTGACGTTCTCGACAGTGGCTACAGCGCAAGATGCTTGGCTGAGTGTCGATGAAGTCGTGGAGATCCTGGACGATCTTGTGGCGGCTGGTGTCACTAACTATGACTCCGCTTTGGCTGCAGCTATGGAAAACTATTCACAAGATGGGGCATTGGAAAATGCGCAAAGCATTTCCTACTTCTTCTCTGATGGTAGCCCCAACTATGGCGATGGCGACTCCAACCAGCTCGATGTTCTCGTCGGAAACACCGTCTACTACAGCGATAGAGGAATTTCTCCGCAAGAAGAGGAAATCTGGACTGACTTCCTGGTTGAAAATGGTATCAAGTCTTACGCAATAGGTTTGGGTGACGGTGTCACCGAGTCCAATCTTGATCCGATCGCCTATGATGGCTCTGCAGTTGAGAACCTCGACAGCACAGTCGTGACCAGCTTCGAGGATCTGGACGATACGCTTGCTGCCACGGTCCAATCACCTGTCAGCGGTCAGCTGGTATCAGGCAGTTCCGTGGACGGCAGTCTGTTGGGAGCGGATGGCGGTTATCTGCAGTCGGTCACTGTGGATGGCACGACCTACAGTTATGACCCGGATACCAATGCTGTTTCTGCCACCGGCACCGACAACAGCAGCTACGATGCAGGCAGCCTGGAGTTGACCATCTCGACGGAACTGGGTGGCAGCATGCTGTTCAATCTGGGGACCGGTGATTTTTCCTATACGCCGCCGGACAATGTCAGTGAGCGTTCCACGGACAGCTTCGATTACGTCACAGTCGACAATGATGGGGATACCAACGCCTCAAGTGTCAGCATCGATGTCGACAAGCTGTCGGTCCTGATCGGGACCTCTGGTAACGAAACTCTAACAGGCGATGGCGATGGCCCGTTCTATGCGGACTATCTGATTGGCCAAGGCGGCGATGACACCTTGAGTGGAGGTGTAGGCAGTGATCGTCTGGAAGGCGGCAGTGGCAACGATACGCTGAGAGGCGGCACCGGCAACGATATCCTCTCTGGTGGTGAGGGTGATGACCTTCTGGTCGGAGGTACCGGCAATGACATCCTGACCGGCGGCGATGGTGCTGACACCTTCCAGTGGCTGAGTGGTGATGACATCAATAGCGAAGGCGGCATGGCGACGGATACCATCACCGACTTCAGTGTCGCGGATGGCGATGTCATCGATCTGTCTGATCTGCTGGAGGCTGATGAGGATGCCGATACGCTCTCGAGCTTCCTGCACTTCGAGTCAGACGGAGAAGGGGGCACCAATATCGAGATCAGTGTCGATGGATCCAACGGCAGCAATATCACGCAAGAGATCAATCTGCAGGATGTCGACCTGACATCAGGTGGCGACACGGACACGCAGATCATTCAATCTCTGCTCGACAGCAACAGTCTCAAGACGAACGTTGATGGCTGAATCGATGTGATAGGGGAGGTGGCTTAGGCTGTCTCCCCTTGCTGTATTAGACTTTGCCGTAGAGACATCTGCGAAGTGCCCTACTAAGGAGGACAGGTTGAGCGATCAACCCACGCCATTAAGACCGGAGCCCGTTGGCGAGAGGGAGGGCGACCCCCTTCTCAATGCGCTGGTCTTCATGGCGCGTTACCACGGCAATCCCAGATCTGCAGCAGTGCTGGTCGATGGTCTTCCCATGGAGGAAGGCCGTCTTCCCCTGGCGCTTGTCAGTCGTGCCGCGGCACGTGCCAATCTGAGTGCCAAACTGGTCAACCAGCAGATCACGGCCATCAGTGACATGCTGATGCCGTGCATTCTCATACTCAAGGAAGAGCGTGCTGTCGTCTTGCTGGAGGTCGACAACGACGCAGGCAAGGCCAGGATTCATCAGCCTGAGGCCGATGGTGATGAGCTGGTGGACATCGAGTCACTGGTTGAGCGTCATGATGGGCGTGTCGTCTATCTCAAGCAGGAGCACCGCTTTGATGAACGCGCCCCGGAAACGCTCAAGCAGAGTGATGGTCATTGGTTCTGGTCAACGCTGAAGCTGTCGCGGCCGATCTATCGTGACGTGATTCTGGCGTCGATATTGATCAACCTGTTTGCCGTGGCATCGCCACTGTTCGTGATGAACGCCTATGACAAGGTCGTGCCCAATCTGGCCTTCAACACGCTGTGGGTCCTGGCGACGGGCATGGCGATCATCATGGTGTTCGACTTCGTGATGCGCCAGACACGTGCCTACTTCATGGACACGGCCGGCAAGAAGTCCGAAGTGTTGCTGACCTCGAAGCTCTTCTCCAAGACCATGAACCTGCGGATGGAAGCGCGACCCGGCTCCGTCGGTGGCTATGTGAAGCACCTGCAGGAGTTCGATTCGATTCGCGAGTTCTTCACCTCCGCGACCCTGACCACCCTGGTCGATCTGCCGTTTGCCCTGCTGTTCCTGCTGGTGATCTGGATCGTGGCGGGGCCACTGGTTCTGGTGCCATTCGTCGCGCTCGTGATCCTGCTTGTCTACAGTCTGGCGATCCAGAAACCGCTGCGCAGCAGCATCGAGCAAGGGTCGCGCCTGGCGACGGAGCGCAATGCGCGCCTCGTCGAAGCCGTTTCCGGCCTCGAGAGCCTCAAGCTGGCCAATGCCCAGGGGGAAACCCAGCGCCGATATGAACGCGCCGTCGGGCAGATCGCGCATTGGGGAGTGAAAAGCCGCAACCTGACGACCTCTGTCAGCTCGCTGAGCATGTCGCTGACACAGGCCACTACCGTGGCGCTGGTCGTGTTCGGAGTCTATCTGATTGCGGATGCACGCCTGTCTGTCGGTGGTTTGATCGCCGCGGTCATGCTGTCCGGGCGTGCGTTGCAGCCGCTGGGACAGTTGGCGTTGTTGATCACGCGCATCGGCCAGACTCGCAGTGCGATGAGTGCGCTTGAGCAGATCATGGCATTGCCGGAAGAGTCGGAAGATCGTCGTTACGTTCACCGCGAGCACCTGCAGATGCGTATCGAATTCGATCGCGTCGGCTTTGCCTATGCGCCGAATACGCCGCCTGCCGTGTCGGATATCTCACTGACCATCGAACCAGGTGAGAGGATCGCGATCATCGGGCGTATCGGCGCTGGCAAGAGCACTTTGCAGCGCCTTGTCTCTGGTCTGTATCGTGCCACAACTGGCAGTGTTCGCATTGATGGGCTGGATCTCAATCAGCTGCATCCCGCCGACGTACGTCGGCATATCGGCCATGCGGGCCAGGACAGTGCACTGTTCTTCGGCTCCATTCGCGACAACATCACCCTCGGCCAACCACACGCCAGTGATGTACAGGTCGAACTCGCGGCTGATGCCTCCGGTGTGACCGAATTCACTCGTCATCACCCTGAAGGACTGGATCGTCAGGTGGGCGAGGGTGGGCGCATGCTCTCCAGCGGTCAGCGTCAGACGGTCTTGCTGGCACGCGCACTCTTGATGCGTCCTCCGCTCTTGCTGCTCGATGAGCCCGGTTCGCACATGGATAACCGCGCCGAGCTGCGGCTGCGCAGAATGCTCAAGTCCTTGCCACGCAGCCAGACGCTGGTGCTGGTCACCCACAAGAGCAGCATGCTCGACGTGGTAGACCGCGTCATCGTCATGGAAGGAGGGCGCATCGTCGCCGATGGCCCCAAGCAGCAGGTGCTGAGCGCCCTGAATGAAGGCCGAGTCGCCGGGCGCAAGCAGGAGGTGAATCGTGGCTAAGGCACCGATTGAGCAGCGTGATCTTCATCATCTCGACGATGTCAGTTCAGCCGTCTTGCTGGCGACCCCCTGGAAGTCGCGCATCCTGATCTGGATGGTGCTCGCATTCGTGGTCATCTTCATCATCTGGGCCAGTCAGGCGAGTCTGGAGGTCGTCACGCGCGGCTCCGGCAAGGTCGTACCCTCGACGCACCTGCAGGTTGTACAGAACCTGGAAGGCGGTATCGTGCGCGAGATCTATATCAAGGAAGGTCAGGTCGTCTCGGCGGGGGAGCCACTGCTGCGTATCGACGATACCAGTGCAGGTTCCGATCTGCGTGAGCGTGTCTCGACCCTCGATGGCCTGCAGGCCACCATCATGCAGTACGACACCGAGCTTGAGTCCATCGAGGTCAACGCCTCCGCGGATGCCTGGAAGGATCAGGTGATCGTGAAGAATATCGAGTTGCCCTTCGATGAAGAATTCAAGGCGCGCAGTCCCGCTCTGGTCTCGCGTGCGATGACGGCCTATCGCACGCATCTGAATCAGCTCAACAGTGGCCTCAATGGCGCGCGCGAACAGATTCTGCAGAAGGAGCAGGAATTGCGTGAGTTGAGATCGCGCATCAACAGCCTCGAGCGCAGCTATCAACTGTCACGTCGCGAGCTCGGCATGACGGCCCCGCTGGTGCGTGAAGGCGTGGTCTCTCAGGTAGACCTTCTCAAGATCCAGCGTGAGGTCAACGACTTGCGGGGTGATCTTGAGTCGGCGCGCCTGGCGGTGCCGGGCAAGCAATCGGAGCTGGATGAGGCCATCTCGAACAGGGTCGGCGTCGCGCAGGAATTCCGCTCGCGTGCCGCGGAAGAGCTCGCCAAGACCCAGGCGGATCTGGGGCGCTTGCGTGAGGGGCGCACCAGTCTTCAGGACCGACTCGATCGTACTTTGGTGACATCTCCGGTTCAGGGCGCCATCAAGACGCTGAATATCAATACCATAGGCGGCGTCATCGAGCCCGGGGAAGACCTGATGGAGATCGTTCCCATCGAGGATCAGCTGCTGGTTCAGGCGCGAGTCGCTCCCAAGGACATCGGCTTCTTGAGAATCGGGCAGCCGGCCGTCGTCAAGTTATCTGCCTACGACTTCACCATTTACGGTGGGCTGGAAGGCAAGGTCGATCAGATCAGTGCGGATACTGTGCAGGATGAAGAAGGCAACAGTTTCTACGAGATCAAGGTGCTGACGGAGCAGAACCACCTTGGCAGTGACTCGGATCCGCTCACGATCATCCCGGGCATGCAGGCCAGCGTCGATGTGATCACTGGCAATCAGACCGTACTGCAATATTTGATGAAGCCGATTCTGCGCGCCAGGCAAGGTGCCTTGCGTGAACGTTGATCAAGGATTTGATGGATTCGAGGGTAACTCATAATGAAAAAGACACTCTTGGCGTTGAGCATCGCCGCAGGGATGGGGTTTGGCGTTCAGGCTTCGGCTGCGACTCTTGAAGAAGCCGTATCCCGAGCGGTAATGGAAAACCCGCGCACGCGCGTTCAGGTTTCACGTCACATCCAGCGACTCGAAGAAGCGGAAACCCAGCGCGGGGCGTATCGCCCGACGGTGGATCTGACTGGCCGCCTGGGTTATGGAAAGTTCGACTCGGAAGATGACGGCATCAATGATGATGACGACTGGCACGATTACACGCGCCTTGACCTGACCATCCGTCAGCTGCTCTGGGACGGCAACACGACAATCGAGCGCATCCGCCAGGCCGAGACAGAAGCGGACTACCAGCGCCTGCAGGTCGCGGCCGAGGCCAATGACATCGCGCTGGATACGGCCGGTGCCTATCTGCAGGTCATGCGTGATGAGCTGATTCTCAAGTATGCACAAGCCAATCTCGAGGCTCACCGTCGCATCTCGAATGATATCGGGCGGCGTGCGGAATCCGGCCTTGGTGCGCGCAGTGACGTGCGTCAGGTGGATGGTCGTCTGGCCAATGCCGAAGCCAGCGTACTGTCATCGATCAACAATCTCGAGGATTCCCGCTCTGCCTATCTGCGTCTGGTGGGCGAGATGCCGTCGGACCTCAGCATGCCGGGTATCGACACCAGCCTGCTCAGCGAGGATGTCGAGAGCGCCTACGTGCAGGCCAATCAGCGCAACCCGCTGTTGGCGGCGGCACGGGTCTCCATTGACGCTGCGCGCCATGAAGTGAATGCCGAGAAGGGCGATAACTACCCCGAGTTCAGTCTCGAGGGCAATCGCACGCTGGACAATGATTATGACCAGGACAAGAGCAAGTCAGACGACTGGAGCGTCGAACTGGTCATGCGCTACAACCTGTATCGTGGTGGCCGCGATCAATCCGAGATCCGCGGTCGTCAGGCAGCGCTGGAAGCGGTCGAGCACGACAATGATCGCGTGATACGCGATGTGCGTGACGAGATTCGTCTGGCATGGAATGCCCGCGAGAACCTCAAGCGCCAGATCGATTACCTGGAAAGTTATGTGCGTGCCGCGACCGATACCCGCGAGAGTTATCGCAAGCAATTCGATATCGGGCGCCGCACATTGCTGGACCTTCTGGATAGTGAGAGTGAGCTGTTCACCTCTCAACAGAACCTGATTCGCGCCCGTTTTGATCTGGAAACCGCCAACTATCGCCTGCTGTCGGCGACCGGTGCTCTGCTGGATTCCATGAGTGTTGCCGTCCCCGTCCAACAACAGGGCTAAGCCACCCACGGCGCTCCCGCACCCTGGATGCGTCGTTGCCATGCTGATGGTTGATGAGGAAATCAGATGAGTCTTTCGCGCCGCCTGTTTACCTTGATGTTGCTGGTATTGTTGGGGTTCTCCCTCGGTATCTTCTTCATCCAGGTCAACAACACCCGTGATGCACTGGCCGAACGACAACGCGTCGAACTCTCGAATCTCGCCCAGAGCTTGAGTCTCGCGCTGGTGCCACATGTAGAGCTTGGCGATGCCGCCAGTGCCGAAGCCTTGATACGTGCCACGGTGGATGGTGGCCATGTGCGCGATGCCAGGCTGGAGAGCGTGGCCGTCGCGACGCCCATCGTTTTCAATGTCGTGCGCGAGAGCCTGGCACCTGAGTGGTTTCGTGACCTGATCCCCATGCCGGTGGAATCGGCGAGCCGCGAGCTGCCCGGTGGTTGGGCGTCGCTGGGCACGATCAGCCTGACCGGCGAATCTGCCCAGGGCTATGACCAGCTCTGGCAGCTGGCCAAGCGTCTGGCGCTGTGGCTGCTGCTGGGCGGCCTGATCACGCTGCTGGTTGCCTCGTTGGTCATGCGCCGTCTGCTGCGCCCGCTGGAGCGCCTTTCGTCTCGCCTCAATGAGATGGAGACGCAGCGCTTCGACGCGCCGCTGGAGGAGACCAGCGTGGCGGAGCTCAAGGGCATTACCTCGGCGGTCAATCGTCTGGGACAGCGCCTTCAGACCCAGTTCGAGGCTCAGGCCGCGCAGCTGGCGCGTCTGCAGCGCCAGGCGGAAGAAGACTCGGTATCGGGGCTTGGCAACCGCGGCTATTTGAACCGAGCGGTCGATGAGTGGCTGAGCGAGCCGATGGGCGGCAGCTTCGCGCTGCTGCGTGTGTCGCATATCGAGGTGGTGTATCGCGAGCAGGGCTACAAGGGGCGTGATGCCCTGGTGAAAGCCATTGCGCGCAAGCTGGAAGATCGTGAACTGGCGGGTGAGGCGATCATCGCCGCGCGCTTGGCCAATAGTGATTTCGGTCTGTTGCTGCCGGAAACTGATGAGACTCGACTTCAGGAATTTCTCACGCTACTGGCGGAGGATATCGACCACCTGCTGGATGCCAATCCGTTGGTGGATATTCCGCCGGAGAACTGTGCCCTTGGTGCCGTTCGGCGTGAGCCGGGCATGCAGCGTACCCAGATGTTTGCCGTTGCAGATGCCACGCTTCGTCAGGCCATCGAGCAAGGATCTGGCGTCGAGCTGGCCCCTGCGGGTGGACGTGCACGTCCGCGAGGCGAATGGCGCGAGATCATCGAAAAGGCTCTGGATGCCCCCAAGGGGCTCGATTTCGTTGCTCAGCCGGTGTTGCTCAATGATGGTGGCGAGCTTCACCGCGAGCTGTTTGCCCGTCTGCGCGATGGCAATGAACTGCATCGCGCGGGTGACTTCCTGCCCGTGATCCGCCATTTCCGCATGGGGGCGCAGTTCGATCTGCGCGCTCTGGAGTGGCTGGCCTCTTATATCGACAGGATTGAAGTGCCAAGACTGGCGCTCAACCTGACCGAAGAAACCTTCGACGATGAAGCCAGTTATATTGGTCTGCTCAACTGGTTGGCGGCGCATCCGCGCCTGAGCAAGCGTCTGGATATCGAGGTGTCCGAAAGCATCGCCCTCAGGCATCAGGAGCGTATCAAGATGCTGTTCCGACATGCTCGTCGACTGGGTGCGCGGGGCGGTATCGACCGCTTCGCCCGAGAGCTGAAGGAGCTCAGCTATCTGTCGGCACTGCGGCCTGATTACGTCAAGATCGACCAGGCGTTCTTCAAGCGCGAAGATGTCGACACCGAGCTGTTGCAGAGTCTGTGCATGACGGCGCATCAGGTCGAGTCGCAGGTCATCGTGACCCGCGTCGAGTCCGAGGCGGATCAGGAGCGGGCGATGTCGCTGGGCGCAGATGGCTATCAGGGCTTCGTGTCACCGGCAGTCGATGTCATGGCAAGGCTTGCCAGTCCAGCAGAAGATATGCCTCGCTAAGTGACATTCAGGGTGCCTCGACATGAATCATCGCCGCTGGTGGGAGGGTCTTGCGGTCGGGGTGCTGCTGGCGTTGTCACTCGGTGCGGGTCTGGCACAGGCGTTGGATTCCCGCCAGTTCATCCAGATCTACGGGACAGGTGGCTGGAATCGTGTGCAGCAATGGCAGCAACTGTTGCAGCGTCTGGAGGGCGCGCCGGTCAGGCGTCAGTTGAGCGAAGTGAACGATTTCTTCAATCGTCTCAACTTCACCGATGATCTCAGCGTCTGGGGAGCGACCGATTACTGGGCGACGCCGCAGGAGTTTCTGGGGGCAGGGGCCGGTGATTGCGATGACTTCGCCATGGCCAAGTATCTGACCCTGCGCGAGCTTGGCGTACCGGAAGACCGCCTGCGTCTGCACTACGTCAAGGCGCTCAGTCTCAATCAGTTCCACATGGTCGTGACCTATCAGAGCGCCAATACGCGCAATCCTGATGTACTGGACAACCTGAACAGTTCCATCCTGCCGGCCAGTGAGCGCACGGACCTGCTGCCTATCTACAGCTTCAATGGCAGTGCGCTGTGGATGAGCAAACGTCTGGAAGGGGGCAAGCGCATCAGCGACAGCCGAGGCCTTTCAAGTCTGTCTGACTGGCAGAAGCGCCGCGCACAAGGGGTGCTGAGAGTGCCGCGCCACCAACGGCCATGAGCCTGGCGGCGTCAGCCCCTCGAGGAATGGCGGTTGAGCTCTGCCAAGCACTGCTAAGCACTCTTAAGCACGACGACAGCACGACGACAGCACGACAAGACACCCCGTGACCTTCCGGTCGCGGGGTGTCTTGCCATCCGGGCGTTGCAGGCCAGCGCTCTCGTCAGGCTGCGCCGTGCAGATTGCGGGGCGCTAGCGGGGCGTATTGCCGCGCAGGTGCAGGATCTCGAGCAGATTGCCGTAGCGATGGCGACTCGGCATCGTGGCCAGCCCCGAAAACAGCAGCCAGAACATGCGCCGGCCACGCGTCAGACGATGCGTATGCTGCAGCAGGCGTGACAGCAGCTGGCTGTCATCGAAGCCCTTGAAGTTGGGTGTCATGCTGACCTGTTCTCGCACCAGTACCGGCGCCATCTCCAGGCGATAGAGCTTTTCCAGTTCCTGGAAGCTCAACCCCTGGGCTTCGACGACTTCTGCCATGTGCTGATACTCGGCTTCACGCGGTTCGCGTTCCAGCCACAGTGGAGACAGCGCCAGCCAGATGTCCTGTCGGCGCTCGAGCAGGGCGGCCACATCGGGGGCGAGGTGAGCGTTCTGTTCGTTCATGAAAACATCCTGGGCAGAGCCTGTCGGACAGTGCGGCTGGCAACCAGCGGCGAATGCAGGACGGCAGTGGAATGGCAGTACGTGAAAAGGCCTATATGATACGGCAGCCGCCGCGGCCGGCTCCAGTGATATGCAGGCAGATGGCGGATCATGACGGCAGGGCGGACAGCGTCGCCGACAGCCGCTAGAATAGCGCCCATGAGCTGGCACTGAGCCTGCTTTACGGGATTCGAACGCCCTATTTCACGATACGCTTCACCATCCAGAGACGGCCATCGCCTGCTATCAGCGTGAAGCGAGTATCGCATCGGCGGGTACACGCCGGGCCAACAGCAAACGAGGTTCTTTACGTGATCATCAAACCCAAGGTTCGTGGCTTCATCTGCACCACCACACATCCCAAGGGCTGCGAGCAGAATGTCGCCGAGCAGATCGCCATCACCCGCAAGACAGTCGGTGACAAGCGTGACGGTGGTCCGAAGAAGGTACTGGTGATCGGTTCTTCCAGCGGCTATGGCCTCGCGGCACGCATCACGGCAGCCTTCGGTTACGGCGCGGACACCCTGGGCGTGTTCTTCGAGAAGCCGGGCACCGAGAAGAAGGCCGGCACCGCAGGCTGGTACAACTCTGCTGCCTTCGACAAGTTCGCCAAGCAGGAAGGCCTCTACAGCCAGGCCATCAACGGCGATGCCTTCTCGCATGAGACACGCGCCAAGGCCATCGAGCTGATCAAGGCCAACATGGGTGAAGTCGACCTCGTCGTCTACTCGCTGGCCTCTCCGGTGCGCAAGCTGCCGGACAGCGGTGAAGTGAAGCGCTCCGTGCTCAAGCCGATCGGCGAGACCTATCGCGCGACCGCCATCGACACCAACAAGGACACCATCATCGAAGCGGAGGTCGAGCCGGCCACCGAGCAGGAAATCGAAGATACCGTCACCGTGATGGGTGGTCAGGATTGGGAGCTGTGGATGCAGGCGCTGGACGACGCCGGCGTGCTGGCGGAGGGCGCCCGCTCCGTCGCCTTCAGCTACATCGGCACCGAGATCACCTGGCCGATCTACTGGCACGGTGCGCTGGGTCGCGCCAAGGAAGATCTGGATCGCGCCGCCGGCAGCATCCACGAGAAGCTGTCCGCCAAGGGCGGTCGTGCCCACGTGGCCGTGCTCAAGTCCGTGGTCACCCAGGCCAGCGCCGCGATCCCGGTCATGCCGCTCTACATCTCCATGGTCTACAAGATCATGAAGGAGAAGGGCCTGCACGAAGGGACCATCGAGCAGCTCAACCGCTTCTACGCCGAGCGCTTCTACGGCGAAGGCGAGATCGCCACCGACGAGTCCGGCCGTCTTCGTCTTGATGACTGGGAGCTGAAGGACGACGTCCAGCAGGCCTGTCAGGAACTGTGGCCGCAGGTCACCAGCGATAACCTGTTCGACATCACTGATTACGCCAGCTACAAGCAGGAATTCCTGAAGCTGTTCGGCTTCACGCGTGACGACGTCGACTACGACGCCGATGTCGCCACCGACGTCGAATTCGATGTCGTTCAGATGTAAGAGCGCTTCAGCAAGCACGCAGAGGTCAGGGCAGCTCGCTGCCAGCTGACCGCTGAGCACTGACCGCCACACACGACGACGCCATCCTTCGGGGTGGCGTTGTCGTTTGCACAGCCTTTGTGGTGCTGTCTCTGGGGCGCTGGTCAGGCATTGGCGCAGCAGGCATGGCACAATATGGCGGCACTCTGATGGCATTCTGGTGGCATGACTTTTATATCCACCGACATCCACCGCTCGTTTGACTCACCTTCTACCCAACGGATTCAGCGCCATACTCATGCCCGTGGATTCACTGGTTACTCCTCAGGCACAGCAACGCCAGATAGGTTTCGTGCTGTTGCCCGGCTTCTCGTTGTTGTCCCAGGCCTGTGCGCTGGAGCCCCTGCAGGTGGCCAATCAGCTCGCCGGGCAGACACTCTATCGGGCCGTCACCTTCGCGCTTGACGGGCGCGGCGTGGCGTCCGCGGCGGGCTTGAGTCTCTCGCCAGACAGCCTGGTCGCCAGTGATTCGCGTCATCTGGACGCCCTGTTCGTGTGCGGTGCTCAGCCGGCGAGCGGGGCGAGCCTGCAGGAGGTGACCTCGAATTCCGCGCTGCTGGCCTGGCTCAAGCGTCTGGCCGAGCGTGGCGTGATGCTGGGCGGCATCTCTACCGGCACCCGCGAGCTGGCCCGCGCTGGGTTGCTCGATGGTTATCGTGCGACGATTCACTGGCAGCGCGCCGAATCCTTCCGCCGCGACTTTCCGCAGGTCAACGTCTCCCATCAGCTTTATGAGCTGGACCGTGATCGTGTCACCTGCGGCGGTGGTACCGCAGCGATGGACATGATGATGACGCTGATCGCCCAGCAGCATGGCCGCGCGCTGGCCGAGAAGGTTTCCGAGCACTTCGTCTGCGAGCGCATCCGGCTGGCGGACGAGCCACAGCACGTGCCGCTCAAGAACCGTTTCGCCCATGCGCCGCAGCCGCTGGTGGAGGCCGTGACGCTGATGGAGGCCAATATCGAGGAGCCGCTCTCTACCCACGAGATCGGCGAGCACCTCGGCATCTCGCGGCGTCAGCTGGAGCGGCTGTTCAAGAAGCATCTGCAGGCGGTGCCCAGCCGCTACTATCTGGATCTCCGCCTGGCGCGTTCGCGCCAGCTACTGCGCGAGAGCGATCAGCCGATCGGCGAGATCGCGCTGGCCACCGGCTTTTCCAGTGCGGCTCACTTCTCCACGGCGTTTCGCAACCATTTCGGACGCAGCCCCCGCGACGAACGTCTCATGCTGCAGGCCTGACACCTTCCCTGGATGACAAAAGTCGCCTCCTGACATAAGTCGTCGTCCTTTCGCTGAAAGTCTTTGTCATCTCGCCTCCCTATACTCGAGTGTCATGACCCGTGGCTTGCCGATCATCGGCCGGCCACGCCAAGACCCCGCGATGAGGAAGAGACGATGACCCAGCTGACCCGTGCCGATTTCGACCATGCCATGGTGCCCAACTACGCACCCCAGGCTGCCATTCCGGTACGCGGCGAGGGTAGCCGTCTGTGGGATCAGGAAGGGCGCGAGTACATCGACTTCGCCGGTGGCATCGCCGTCACCTCGCTGGGCCACTGCCACCCGGCGCTGGTCAAGGCGCTCAAGGACCAGGCCGACAAGGTCTGGCACCTGTCCAACGTCTACACCAACGAGCCGGCACTGGCGCTGGCCAAGGCGCTGACCGAGCGCACCTTCGCCGACAAGGTCTACTTCTGCTCCTCCGGTGGTGAGGCCAACGAGGCCGCCCTCAAGCTGGCGCGTCGTTTCGCCCACGACACCCATGGCGAGAAGAAGGACAAGATCATCTCCTTCCGTCAGTCCTTCCATGGCCGCACCTTCTTCACCGTCAGCGTCGGTGGTCAGCCCAAGTATTCCCAGGGCTTCGGACCGATTCCGGGCGGTATCCAGCACGCCGAATTCAACAATCTCGACTCCGTGCGCGAGCTGATGGGCGATGACACCTGCGCGATCATCGTCGAGCCGCTGCAGGGCGAGGGCGGCATCATCCCGGGCGAGCAGGCTTTCCTGGAAGGACTGCGTGAACTGTGCGACCAGCACGATGCGCTGCTGATCTTCGATGAAGTCCAGAGCGGCGCCGGGCGTACCGGCCACCTGTACGCCTACCAGCACTTCGGTGTGGTGCCGGACATCCTGACCACCGCCAAGGGCATCGGCGGCGGCTTCCCGCTGGGCGCCATGCTGACCACCGATCGCATCGCGCCGGCCATGGCCATCGGCACTCACGGTTCCACCTACGGCGGCAACCCGCTGGCGTGTGCCGTGGGTCTGGCGGCGCTCGAGACCATCGACACGCCGGAAGTGCTCGAGGGCGTCGCCCACCGCCACCAGCTGCTGCGCAACGGTCTGGAAGGCATCGCCAAGCGTCACGGTGTCTTCAAGGAAGTGCGCGGCATGGGTCTGTTGATCGGTGCCCAGATGGCGCCGGACTACGCGGGGCGTGCCAAGGACATTCTCAACCTGGCGATGGAAGAAGGCCTGATGGTGTTGATCGCCGGTCCTGACGTGCTGCGTCTGGCGCCGTCGCTGGTGATCAGTGAAGAGGAGATCCAGAGCGGTCTCGACAAGCTCGACCGCGCCGTGGCGAACTTCGTCGCCACCTCTGCATCTGCATGAGCAGCGCCATGAGCAGTGCCCCGATGCTGGTGGTGCGGCCTGCCGAAAGCCGCGATCTGCTCGCTCTCGAGCGGCTCGCGGCCACGGCCACGCCGCGCCTGACCAATCTACCGGCACATCGTGACCGCCTCGAGGAGCGCATTCTTCGCTCCCAGCGCAGCCTGCGTGCCGAGATCGACTTCCCGGGCGACGAGATCTACTGCTTCGTGCTGGAAGATCTCGATACCGGTGAAGTGGTCGGTACCGCCTCACTGCGCGCCGAGGCTGGCGCGCGGGAGGCCTACTACACCTATCGTCAGGAGACGCTGATCCACGCCTCGCAGCAGCTCAACGTGCGCCACGAAGTGCAGACGCTGTCGCTGTCGCATGAGGTGTCGGATGCCACGCTGCTGTGCGCGCTGTCACTGGATGCCCGCTACCGCGAGACGGATGCGGACAGCCTGTTGCGCCGCGCACGCCTGATGTTCATCGCCCAGTACCCGGAACGCTTCGCCACTGAACTGGCGGTGGCCTTCCCGGGCTATCTGGAAACGCGCGACGAGCGTCAGGTCAGCCCGTTCTGGGACAGCGTCGGCCAGCACTTCTTTGATCGTGATTTCAATGAAATCAATCAGATGGCGGGGGTGCGCTCCAAGAGCTTCATCGCCGAGGTCATGCCGCCGTTCCCGCTCTATCTGCCGCTGCTGACGCCCCAGGCGCGCGCCGCCATCGGGCGTGAGAATCCGCGCCATGAGTACGCCATGCAGGAGATGCTCGCCGAGGGCTTCTCGCGCTCGCGTCATGTCGACATCTTCGATGCCGGCCCCTTGCTGCTGGCGGAGTGCGAGCGTCTGCACACCTTCAAGCAGTGCGGTTGGCATCCGGTGCGTATCCGTCCGCAGGAAAGCCTGCCGGATGCGGTGCCGGCGATGGTAGCCAACCAGCGTCTCGGCGATTTCCGCTGCGTGCTGGCGCGCTACGCCCTGACGCCAACCGGCCAGCTGATGCTGACGCCGCAGCAGGCCGAGGTACTGGGCGTGGAAGAGGGGCGTGCGGTGCTTGCCGTGCCGATGCCATTGCCGACGATGGATGAGGGAGAGTTGTAATGCGCATTCGTCCTATCGCTCGACACGATATCGAAGGCCTCAAGGTACTGGCGCGGGAAACCGGTGTCGGCTTCACCTCGCTGCCGGACAATCATGAGTTTCTCAGCGCCAAGATAGAGCGCACCCTGGCCGCCTTCGAGGGCCGCGAACCCGGCGATGATCGCCTGTACTTCTTCGTGCTCGAAGATGATCGCGATGGCAGCATCGCGGGCTGCTGCGCCATCGAGGCCTGCGTGGGCACCGATGCGCCGTTCTATCATTATCGCCTCGGTTCGCTGGCGCATTCCTCGGTGCAGCTCGATCTGCATCGCACCCTGGATACGCTGACGCTGTGTTCCGACCACACCGGTGATGCCGAGGTCTGCTCGCTGTTCCTGCGTGAGGGCTGGCGCAAGGACCGCAACGGCGCGCTGCTCTCCAAGGTGCGCTGGCTGTTCATGGCCCAGTTCCGCGCGGCCTTCCCCGACAAGGTGCTGGCCGAGATGCGCGGTGTCTTCACGCCCGAAGGGCGCAGCCCGTTCTGGGAGTGTCTGGGCAGCCACTTCTTCCCGATGGACTTCAATGAGGCCGACCGCCTCACCGGCATGGGCCAGAAGAGCTTCATCGGCGAGCTGATGCCCAAGTTCCCGATCTATACGCCGTTTCTCTCCGAGCCCGCGCGGGCCGCCATCGGGCAGGTGCATGAGCACACCCGGCCGGCGGTGGCGATGCTCAAGAAGGAAGGGCTGCGCTGGGAAGGCTACGTCGACATCTTCGATGGCGGCCCGACGGTCGAGGCCTATATCGATGATGTGCGCGCCGTGCGTGACAGCCAGCTGGCGAGTGTCGAGGTGATCGCATCTGATGCCCCGGCCTGCGAGCGTCCCTCTGTGATGGCCGCTACCACCGGCATGGCCGACTTCCGTGCCAGCTGGATCAGCCATGACGTCACCCGGGACGACTCCGGCGCCTGCCATGTGCGTCTGCACCGTGATGAGGCCGAACGCCTGGGCGTCACCGGCGGCGACACCCTGCGCGTGCTGGCCGGCTGAAGCGTCCGCCACGGGCATCTGCTTGCTCGTGCCAACTCGCAGGCGTATACCGCCTTGCGTCCTTTTGCCATCAGCGGGGCAGATCGCCAACTGTCCCGTTACACCTTGCTCAGCGTCGCTCGCGCGGCGCGCCCTTTCGATGAGGCATGCCATGACCACTACGAATTCGACTCCCGCCACACTCAACGTGCGTCAACAGCTCTTCATCGACGGCGTGTGGCAAGCGGGTGAGGCCGTGGCCTTCACCAAGACCGACCCCGTCTCCCACGCACGTCTGTGGCAGGGCGCCGCGGCTACGGCCGAGCAGGTCGAGCAGGCCGTCGCGGCAGCGCGTCAGGCCTTCCCGGCCTGGGCGCGTCTGGGCTTCGAGGCGCGTCTGGCGGTGGTGGAGCGCTTCCGCGATCAGCTGGAGCAGCATCGTGAAGCGCTGGCGGTCAGCATCGCCAGCGAAACCGGCAAGCCGCTGTGGGAAGCGCGTACCGAGGTCGGGGCGATGATCGGCAAGATCGCGATCTCGGTGAAGGCCTATCACGAGCGCACCGGCGAGCGCGCCAAGGATGTCGCGGGCACCCAGGCGGTCCTGCGCCACCGCCCGCACGGCGTGATGGCGGTCTTCGGCCCCTACAACTTCCCGGGCCATCTGCCCAACGGCCACATGGTACCGGCGCTGCTGGCGGGCAATGTCTGCGTGTTCAAGCCCTCCGAGCTGACCCCGGCCACCGCCGATCTCACCTTGCAATGCTGGGAGGCCGCGGGCCTGCCGGCCGGCGTGATCAATCTGGTGCAGGGCGCAGCGGAAGTCGGCCAGGCCCTGTCCCAGTCCGAGGGCATCGATGGGCTGCTGTTCACCGGCAGTGCCAAGATCGGCAAGCTGCTGCACCGCCAGTTCGCCGGTCAGGTCGGCAAGCTGCTGGCGCTGGAGCTGGGCGGCAACAACCCGCTGGTGGTGCGCGATGTGCAGGATGAAGCCGCAGCGGTACTGGCGATCATCCAGTCGGCCTTCGCCTCGGGCGGTCAGCGCTGTACCTGTGCGCGGCGCCTGATCGTGCCGCAGGGCGAGGTCGGTGATCGTCTGATCGAGACATTGGCCACGGCGCTGCGTGAGCTGCGGGTGGCGGGGCAGTTCGCCCAGGACGCCCCCTTCTATGGCGGCCTGGCAAGCGTCGCCGCGGCCGAGGGGCTGCTCAAGGCGCAGGACGATCTCGAAGCGCTGGGCGGCAACGTCATCGTGCGTATGCAGCAGGTGGAAGAGGGCACCAGTCTGCTCAGCCCGGCGCTGATCGATGTCACCGGCCTTGCGCTCGAGGACGAGGAGTTCTTCGGCCCGCTGCTCAAGATCCACCGCTACGCCGATTGGGACGACGCCATCGCGCTGGCCAACGACACCCGCTACGGCCTCTCGGCCGGGCTGATCGGGGGCGATCGTGCTGACTGGGACGACTTCCTGCTGCGCATTCGCGCGGGCATCGTCAACTGGAACCGCCAGACCACCGGCGCCTCCGGCGATGCGCCCTTCGGTGGCATCGGCGACAGCGGCAACCATCGCCCCAGTGCCTATTACGCCGCCGACTATGTCAGCTATCCGGTCGCCTCGATGGAAGCCGAGGAGCTGGCGCTGCCCGCGAACCTGCCGGCCGGTATCCGCCTGTAAGGCCGTCCATTCGGGCACCGCTGCCGCTTACCCATTGTTGACCACGACGCCCGCCGTGCCTGTTTGCTGAGCTGGCAAGGCGTCGTGGCAGGAGACCTTCATGTCCGACACTTCGTATCAAGAGATCAATTTCGATGGCCTGGTCGGCCCGACCCACAACTACGCCGGTCTGGCGCATGGCAACGTGGCCTCGATGCGCCACGGCGGGCTGGCCTCCAACCCACGCGAAGCCGCGCTGCAGGGCCTCGACAAGATGAAGTCGCTGGCGGACCTGGGGTATGCACAGGGGATTCTGCTGCCGCAGCAACGCCCGGACCTCGGCGCACTGCGCGACCTCGGCTTCACCGGCAGCAACGCCCAGGTGTTGAAGGCGGCCAGCGAGCAGGCTCCGCAGCTGCTGCGCGCGGTGTGTTCCGCCTCCAGCATGTGGACAGCCAACGCCGCCACCGTCACGCCGTCGCGTGACAGCGGTGATGGCCGCGTGCACTTCACGCCGGCCAACCTGCAATCCAGCTTCCACCGTTACCTGGAACCCGCGACCACCGGGCGCATCCTGGGCGCCATCTTCGCCGACGATGGCCACTTCGCGCATCACCCCGCGCTGCCCGCGACGCCGGCCTTCTCCGATGAGGGGGCGGCCAACCATACGCGGCTGTGCGATGGCCACGGCGGTCCTGGCGTGCATCTCTACGTCTACGGCCGCCAGGCCTTCGGCGGTGATGGCGTCGAACCGCGTCGCTATCCGGCGCGTCAGACGCTGGAAGCCAGTCAGGCCGTCGCGCGTCAGCATGGTCTGAGCGAAGACCAGGTGGTGTTCGCCCAGCAGCATCCGGAGGCCATCGATGCCGGTGTCTTCCACAACGACGTCATCGCGGTGGGCAATGGCCCGGTGCTGTTCTATCACGAGCTGGCCTTCCGCAATGAGGAGGCGGTGCTCGACGAGATTCGCGCCAAGCTGTCCACGCCGCTGATCCCGATCCGCGTGCCGTTGGAAGCCGTCAGTCTCGAGGATGCCGTCTCCTCCTATCTGTTCAATTCGCAGCTGCTCTCCAACGACGATGGCAGCATGACGCTGGTGGTGCCGGGCGAGTGTCAGGAGAACGAGGCGGTATGGAGTGCACTGCAGAATGCGATTCTGGCCGGCCCGAACCCGATCGGTGAAGTGCTGGTCAAGGACGTGAAGCAGAGCATGCGCAATGGCGGTGGCCCAGCCTGTCTGCGTCTGCGCGTGGTGCTCAGCGACGCCGAGCGCGCCGCGCTGTCCGGGCGCGTGATGATGAGCGATACGCTGCATGCCGAGCTGGGTGACTGGGTCAAGCGTCACTACCGTGACAGCCTGACGCCGGCGGATCTTGCCGATCCGCAGCTGGCCGAGGAAACCTTGGTGGCACTGGATGAGCTGACGCGGCTGTTGAAGGTCGGCAATGTCTACGCCTTCCAGCGCTGATCGCCCTTGCTGAAGTCCACAACGACACAGCCCCCATCGGTCTCGCCGGTGGGGGCTGTGTCGTTGTGGATAGGTGGTCTGAGAGTTGAGATCTGAAGTCTGAGATGTGAGAGGCGGATGCCGTGGTGCGACTCAGGCCAGCTGTGGCTGGATCACGCGCGTGGGCTCGCGGCGCACCGGCCAGTGCACGAGCGCGGCCAGCAGGCCGAAGATAGCGCTGGTGATCCACAACAGGTCGTAGCTGCCGGTCAGCTGATAGACCACACCACCGCCCCAGGCCCCCAGGAAGGCACCGACCTGGTGGGCGGCCAGCACCATGCCGAACACGAAGGCCTGGCGCTTCTGACCGAAGTAGAGTGCGACGGCCTGGCTGGTCAGCGGTACCGTCGACAGCCACAGCACCCCCATGATCGCGCCGAAGGCGTAGAGCAGGGCGCTGCTGGGCGGAATGACCACCATCGCCATCACCAGCGCAGCGCGACACATGTAGATCAGTATCAGAAGCTGTGGCGGGTGGCGGCGGCCGCCCCAGGCCCCGAACAGGATGGTGCCCGCGATATTGAGCGCGCCGATGATCGCCAGCGTGTTGCCGGCCACGTTCAGGGGCAGGCCGCAGGCGACCACGAAATTGGGCAAGTGGGTAGCAATGAAGGCGACGTGCACGCCGCAGACGAAGAAGCCACCCGCGAGCGCCAGAAAGCGCCGGTCCTGCAGCAGTGGACCCTGGCTCGGGACATCCTCCGCCGGTGTCTCACTGCCGGCCGACGGGCGACGCAGCAACGGCAGGGCCATGGGAATCAGCAGCAGACAGCTGGCGCCGAGCGCCAGCATGGCGATCTTCCAGTCGATCAGCACCAGCATCGGGGTCGCGACCGAGTAGATCAGCTGCCCGAAGGAGCCGCCGGCCGAGGCGATACCCAGCCCGATGCCACGATGCCGAAGGGGAACCACGCGCGTGACGGCGGCCAGCACCAGCGGGAAGGTGGTCGCCCCGATGCCGATACCGGCCAGCACGCCGGCGCCCAGCATCCACGCCGTCGGGGTCGGCCAGAGGGCGGTGACGCCCATGCCGACCGCGTAGCACAGGCTACCGACCAGAAAGACGCTGAGGGTGCCGACGCGCTCTGACAGCTTGCTGGCGATGGGCGCGGCCAGCCCGAAGACCAGATTCTGGATGGCCAGCGCAAAAGACAGACTCCCCATGCCCCAGGTGAGTTCGCTGGCCATCGGTGGCAGCATGAAGCCCATCGCCTGGCGCGCCCCGGTATTGATGGCGAGAATCAGCGCTGCCAACGCGATCGCTGCCTTCCAGTTCAGTTGCATGTCAGATCCTCATGCCGGCAATCGTTATTGTCGTTGTTCTTGCGGTTCTTGCGGTTCCTGCACCCTGTGCTGGCCATGGGCGGGACGTCCTGCTTGAGGACTCTCGCTACATTAGGGCTCTCGCTACATTAGGGCTCTCGCTACATTTCACTTTATTCTCATAAAAGTACAGATGCCGGAAACGCCACTGTCAGACGCGTCTGCGACACTCTCATCCATACCAGCCAGTCATATGCCTTCGCGGGAGCCCTCGTGCTGGGGCGTTGCCATCGTCCTCGACCGCTACCGCTACCGCTACCGCCCCTGTCCCGAGGCGGACCGATGTCATGCAAACATCTGCCGATGACAAGGCGTGAAACGCTATACTGTGTCGCATGCAAGACAGCATCTGCATGGTCATGATGAGCTCAGCGACACCACACTGTTTCCTTGATGGCACCATGATGCCTGATCGTGACCTGTAGAATTCACTGGTTCGAATCGTGCCAGGTCCACAGCCCGGGGTCGGTCCCTGACGCCGAACCCACGCCACGTCAGTCAGCTGACGCCATGGCTGGCCACGACTGCCTGCACGCGTTGTCCGAACCCTGCCCCCTGCTTCATGCTCCTGAGGAGAAGCCCTTGGCCAACTTCACTCTGAACGGCAAGGCCGTCAGTCTCGAGGTCGATCCGCAGACCCCGCTGTTATGGGTGCTGCGTGAGCACCTGGGTCTGACCGGCACCAAGTTCGGTTGCGGGATCGCCCAGTGCGGTGCCTGTACCGTACACCTGAATGGCACAGCGGCGCGCACCTGTGTCCTGCCGGTACTGGCAGCCGAGGGTGGTGACATCGTCACCATCGAGGGGCTGGCCGAGAACGATGACCACCCGCTGCAGCAGGCCTGGGTCGAGGAGCAGGTACCGCAATGCGGTTACTGCCAGTCCGGCCAGATCATGCAGGCCGCCGACTTCCTCAAGAACACGCCCGACCCCACCGATGAGCAGGTCACCGCCGCCATGGCCGGCAATCTTTGTCGCTGCATGGCCTACGTGCGCATCCATCGCGCCGTGAAACGTGCCGCCACCATCGCCAGTGAGCGTGCCACCAGCCAGGTGAACGGTCAGCAGACCGATGCCACGGCTACGACTGCCGGCGTCGGCATCTTCGATCCGCGCGCCACGGCAGGCACCGTGTCCCATTCTGCTGTCGAGGAGACGTCTCATGGCAAGGTTTGATGACAAGCTGGCCGCGCATCAGCGCGAGCTTGCTGCCGCGCACAAGACTTCCTCCAGTCGCGGCGGTATCACGCGGCGTGGCTTCCTGATCGGCAGTGTGGCGGGTTCCACCATGCTGGCCTTCGGCGTGTCAGGCGCGGCGCTGGCCGCTGGGGCAGACGGCAAGGGCTCGGCCAGCGAGACGCTGTCCGCCGGGGCCTTCGAGCCGACCATGTGGTACGCCATTGCCACTGATGGCACCGTCACCGTGCATATCACCAAGTCCGAGATGGGTCAGCACGTCGCTACCAGCCTCGCGCGCCTGGTGGTCGAGGAGCTGGAGGCCGACTGGGACAGCGTCAAGGTCGATTACGTCGACAGCGCCCCCAAGTGGGGCTACATGATCACCGGCGGCAGCTGGTCGGTTCACCAGAGCTACCAGCCGCTGTCACAGGCCGGTGCGGCGGGACGTATCGCGCTGATCGAGGCGGGCGCTCGGCAGATGGGCGTGGCGGTCGAGAGCTGCAAGGCGCGCAAGGGGCACGTCATCAGTGGCGATCAGTCGCTGGGCTATGGCGAGATCGTTGCGGCGGGGCTGGAGCGCAGCTTCTCCGAGGAGGAGCTTGCGGCCATCGAGCTCAAGCCGGCCTCCGAGCGTCGCGTGCTGGGCACCAGAGGCAACGCGCTGGACGTGCCGCCCAAGACCAACGGTCAGGCCGTCTACGGCATCGACTACACCCTGCCGGCAGAGATCGAGGCGCGTGTCGGCAAGACATTGCATGCGCGTCCGGTAATGCCGCCGAGCCGCTTCGGCTGCAAGGTCACCGCCGTCGATGACAGCGAGGCCCGCAAGGTCATCGGCTATCGCCAGACCATCGAGCTCAAGGACCCGTCCGGCATCTGCCAGGGCTGGCTTGCGGTCATCGCCGACAATTTCTCGGCGGCGATGCGTGCCACCGATCTGCTCAAGGTCGAGTGGAGCAAGGGCGACAGCTATCAGGTCGACGAGACGGCGATCCAGGCCGAGGGCCAGCGTCTGGTCAGCTCGCCGAGCCGTGACAATGGCTCGTTGCTGGTGGATCAGGGCGACCCTGCGCCGCTGCTCGAGAATGCCGCCACCACGGTGGAATCCACTTTCACCACCTCAAGCGTGCTGCACTTCACGCTGGAGCCGGCCAATGCGCTGGCCTACGAAGAGGATGGCCACTGGCACATCCACTGCGGCAACCAGCAGCAGTCCCTGCTGACCTCACTGGTCACCAAGGCGCTGGAGCTCGAGGAAGGCAAGGTCACCCATCACCAGCTGTATCTGGGCGGTGGTTTCGGCCGTCGTCTGCACGGTGACTACGCCGTGCCGGCAGCGCTGGCGGCCAAGGCCGTGGGGCGTCCGGTGAAGATGATCTTCACGCGCCCGGATGACAGCCGCTTCGATTGCGTGCGCTCGCCCTCGGTGCAGCGCCTGCGCTCCGGTCTCGATGCCGAGGGGCGTGTCGTGGCCTCCGAGCACGCCGCCGCCGCCGGCTGGCCGACGGCAGCCCTGATACCGGCCTTCCTGGCAGAGGCGGTCGAGGGCGGCGGCAAGCTGGACTCCTTCTCCATCAGCGGCGCGGATCACTGGTACAACGTCGGCACCCAGCGTGTCTGGGCGCAGCAGAACAAGGTCGCTCACGAGGCCTTCGTGCCCGGCTACCTGCGCTCGGTCGCACCGGGCTGGACGCTGTGGGCGGTTGAACAGCATATCGATGAGCTGGCGCTGGCGGCCAGCCAGGACCCGGCCGAATTCCGTCTTGCGCTGCTGGACGCCGAAGGCCGCAATGCCGGCAAGGCGCCGGTCAGCACCGGCGGCGCCGACCGTCTGCGCAACGTGCTCACGCGCGTGATGGAGAAGTCTGGCTGGAGCGAGCGCGACAGCCTGCCAGCAGACACCGGCATGGGCGTGGCATTGAGCTTCGGTCAGGAACGCAGCATGCCGACCTGGGTGGCCTGTGTGGCGCAGGTCAAGGTCGATCGCGGCACGGGCGAGGTCAAGCTCGAGAAGCTGACCAGCGTGGTCGATGCCGGCACGCTGGCGCATCCGGATGGTGCCATGGCGCAGCTGGAAGGCTCGCTCCTGTGGGGCGTCTCGATGGCGCTGCACGAAGGCACCGAATACCGCGAGGGTGGTCCTGTGGCGCAGAATCTGGGCGCCTACCAGCCGCTGCGCATGCATCAGGTGCCGCAGATGGATCTCGAATTCGTCGACAGCACCGAGATGCCGGTCGGTCTCGGCGAGCCGGGCACCACGGTGGTCGCACCGGCGATCGCCAACGCCATTCATCATGCGGTCGGCGTGCGCCTGCGTGACCTGCCGATGCGTCCGGCGGCGCTCAAGGCCGCGCTCAGCGAGGCCTGACCTTCTCCAGCGAATGGCTCTGAAACCCGCCACTCCGGCATGCCCGGGTGGCGGGTTTCGAGTCTTCAGAGCGTGCGCTGGCTTCTGATATGAGAGATTGTTGATGCAACACCTTGATCTTGAAGTGATCCATCAGGCGATCGACTGGCTGGCACCCGCAGATGGCGAGCCATCCGCGCGCCCGATCTGGCTGTGCACGGTGCTGGCCACCTTCGGTTCCTCACCGCGTGAGCCGGGCACCTGGCTGGTGGCGCGCGCCGATGGGCAACATCGTGGTTCGCTGTCCGGCGGCTGTGTCGAGGAGGACTTTCTGGCGCGCCTGGCTGACGGGGAATTCACCGCGTCCGCCCAGGTGATCCGCTATGGCGAGGGCGGCCATCAGGGCGCAGGGATCGCCTTGCCCTGCGGCGGTATTCTGGACGTACTGGTCGAGCGCTTCACCGCCTGTGATACGGACATCGCGCACCTCGAGGCGCTGCGCGCGGTACTCGAGGGCCAGACGCCGCGTCTGCGGCAGGTGATGCTGGAGGGGGATGGCGCGCGTACGCTTGAATGCGACAGCGGGCTGGGGGAACGGGTCGAGCCGCTCAAGGGTCATGCGGGGCAGACGTGCGGCTATCAGCTGCGGGTCGGGCCGGTGGCGCGTCTGCTGCTGGCGGGCCTCTCGCCGGTGGCGGAAGCCTGCGCCGCCTTCGCCGTCAGTCTCGGTTTCGAGGTGATCATCTGTGAGCCACGCGAGGAAGTGCTGGCCGACTGGGAGGCTCGCAAGGCGCCGCTCGAGGGCGTCAGCCTGTGTCGCGAGTTGCCGTCACGCTTCATCGCCGCCGGCGGCTGTCATGCCGCCACCGCCGTGGTCGCACTGACCCACGACCCGCGTATCGATGATCTAGCGATGATCGAGGCGGTACGCCAGCCCGCGTTCTATATCGGCGTGATGGGTTCGCTGCGTACCTCAACGGCACGCGCCGAGCGGCTGGCGCGCAGCGGTGGGCTCAGCGCCGAGGAGATCGCGCGCATCGTGATGCCGATCGGGCTGAATCTGGGCAGCAAGACACCGGCCGAGATCGCGCTGGCGGTGATGGCCGATATCGTGCGCATCCGCCGAGGCCGCGCTCGCGAGAGCCTGTGAAGCCGCTCAGGAGACAGTCAGGGAGGCCGTCCATGAATGAGTCGATCATCCTGGTCATGGCCGCAGGGAAGAGTCGTCGCTTCGGCAGTGACAAGCGTCAGGCGCGTCTGGGAAATGGCCAGACACTGTTGATGGCGACGCTGTCGCGGGTCATGTCCTGTGAGGTGGGCTGGCGTCTGCTACTGCGTGAGGACGATGATCCCGCCGCACTGCTGGGAGAGGCGTTCGCACGTGAGCATGCCGGGCGAATCTGGCGTGCGCCACAGGCGGGTAACGGACTCGGCGGGAGTCTCGGCGATGCCTTCCGTCAGCTCAGTGATGAGGCTGGATTGGCGCATGTGCAGGTGGCGGCGGTATGGCTGGCGGACATGGCGCAGATCACGGCGCAGACCTTTCATGCCCTTCAGGCCGAGGCCCAGGCAGATGGCGTGCATATCGTGCGACCGAGGCTTGAAGGCGAGGACAGCAGGCCCGGGCATCCGGTGCTGTTCGGGCGGACGCTGTGGGCAGAGCTTGCGGCGCTTGAGGGCGGCGAGGGCGCGCGTGAGGTGATCACGCGACATCGCGAGGCGCTGCGTCAGTTGGCAGTCGGTGATGTCGGTATCCATCACGACATCGACACGCCAGCGATGCTTAAGATCAGAGACTGAGACAGAGGGTCTTAGATAGAGGGACTGAGACTCAGAGGCTGAAACTGAAAGACGTCACGTGCGCTGGAAACAGGCTCCCAGACAGCAAAAGGCCCCGTCACTCAATGGTGACGGGGCCTTTTGCTGTCTGCCTATCGCGTTACAGCGTACGCATATCCAGCAGCTTGATGCTCTGGATACGCGGCTCGCCCCAGCTCAGGTCGAGCACCCACTCGGCGTCGAAGTGCGTGTGCAGCACGCTGCCATCACGCATGGCGGCGCGGTGCTCACCCCCCATGCGCAGTGTGGCGCTGTCGAGGCTGTTGCGCTGTGCACGCACCCAGCCGAGTGCATGGCCATTGACCAGCAGCTCGCTGCGACGCTGCTCCCAGTTGGCCAGGTACTCGCTGCCGGTCAGGGTTTCATCCAGCAGCTGGATGGAAGCCTCCTCGCCCAGCAGCTCCGCCAGTTCGATGGCAGGCGCCATGCGGTTGAGCATGGAGAACCAGCGGTGCGCGAAGTTTTCGAGTTCGGCCTCGAGGGCCAGATCATTGAAGGTATCGGCGTACATGGCACCTGCTCCCGAGTGGGTAAGATTGAGGGGGGATTATGCCGAGAGTCGTGAGCAGTAAATATGCCACGAACGGAATGGCAGTGTTGCCAACGGGGAGTCAATGCTTCAGCGGTTGCTGAAGCCACGACGCCCCGTGGCATCTTGCCGTTCTTGCCTTTTCGACGCTGAGGCCGTCAGTGAGCCTGGCGAGCAGACTCGGCATCGCTGTCCGGTGTGGCAGCGTCCTGATCCGACTCACGCTTCTCGACCAGGCGGCGGATGCCGACATAGAACAGCGGTGTCAGCAGCAGGCCGAACACGGTGACACCGATCATGCCGGAGAATACCGCCACGCCCATCGCCTGACGCATCTCGCTACCGGCACCGCTGGCGAGTACCAGCGGCACCACCCCGGCGGTGAAGGCTACCGACGTCATCAGGATAGGGCGCAGACGCAGGCGGCAGGCCGTCAGCACGGCGTCCAGGCGATTCTGGCCTTCATGCTGCTGCTCGCGAGCGAATTCGACCAGCAGGATGGCGTTCTTGCACGCCAGCGCCACCAGCACGATCAAGCCGATCCGCGTGAAGATGTTGTTGTCGCCTCCCGTCAGCCACACGCCGGCCAGCGCCGACAGCAGTGTCATTGGCACGATCAGGATGATCGCCAGCGGCAGCGACCAGCTCTCGTACTGGGCGGCCAGCACCAGGAATACCAGCAGCACCACCAGCGGGAAGATGTAGATCATGGTGTTGCCGGCCAGCACCTGCTGATAGGTCACCTCCGTCCACTCATAGCCGATGCCCTGTGGCAGGTTGTCGGCCAGCACTTCCTCGATGGCGGCCTTGGCCTGATCACTGGAGACGCCCGGCGCCGGTGAGCCGTTGATGTCGGCACTGACGAAGGTGTTGTAGTGCATCACGCGGTCCGGGCCGGTGGTCGGTGTCACCTTGACGAAGCTGCCCAGCGGAATCATGCGGCCGTTGTCGCTTCGCACCTTGAGGTTGCGGATGTCATCCGGGTCGAGACGCGCCGACTGCTCGGCCTGGGCGCGTACCTGATAGGTACGCCCGAAGCGGTTGAAGTCATTGACGTACAGCGAGCCCATATAGACCTGCAGGGTTTCGAAGGCACGTTCCACCGGTACGCCCATGATCATCGCCTGCTCGCGATCCAGATCGATGTCGTACTGCGGCACCTGGATGCGGAAGCTGGAGTAGACGCTGCTCAGACGCGGGTCAGCGTTACCCTTGGCGGTGATGGTCTGCACGGCGGCGAACAGCTCATCGAAGCCCTTGTTGCCGCGGTCCTGCAGCTGCAACTTGAAGCCACCCGTGGTGCCCAGACCCAGAATCGGCGGTGGCGGGAAGACGGCGACGAAGGCCTCGTCGATACCGGCGAATTTCTGGTTCAGCTGGGCGGCGATCGCCTGACCGGAAAGCTCGGGCGACTGACGCTGATCGAAGTCTTCCAGGGTCGCGAACACGATGCCCGAGTTGGAAGCATTGACGAAGCCATTCACGGAGAGCCCCGGGAAGGCCACGGTGTGCGCCACGCCCGGTGTATCGAGTGCCAGCGCCTGCATCTCGTCGATGACCTCGGTGGTGCGATCGAGGCTGGCGGCGTCCGGCAGCTGGGCCATCGCGACCAGATACTGCTTGTCCTGCCCCGGGATGAAGCCGCCGGGCACGCTGTCAAACAGCTTGCCGGTGGCACCGAGCAGCGCCAGGTAGATCACGCCGACGATGACACCGAAGCGCAGAAGCTTCTTGATCAGGCCGGTATAGCCGTTGGCCATCGCATTGAAGGCACGGTTGAACGGCGCGAACAGCCAGCGACCGAACAGGCCGTCGATGACACGGGTCAGCCAGTCCGGCTTGCTGCCATGCGGCTTGAGCAGCAGGGCGGAGAGCGCCGGTGACAGCGTCAGCGAGTTGAAGGCCGAGATGATCGTCGAGATGGTGATGGTCAGCGCGAACTGCTTGTAGAACTGACCGCTCAATCCGCTGATGAAGGCCGTCGGCACGAATACCGCCGTCAGCACCAGCGCGATGGCAATGATCGGGCCGGTCACCTCGCGCATGGCGATCCGGGTGGCCTCGATGGGCGAGTGGCCCAGCTCGATGTTGCGCTCGACATTCTCCACCACCACGATGGCGTCATCGACGACGATACCGATGGCTAGCACCAGTCCGAACAGTGACAGCGTATTGATCGACACGCCCATCATCTGCATGACCGCAAACGTCCCGATCAGCGAGACCGGCACCGCGATCAACGGAATGATCGAGGCACGCCAGGTCTGCAGGAACAGGATCACCACGATCACCACCAGCAGGATGGCCTCGAACAGGGTGTCGATGACCGCCTCGATGGAGCCACGCACGAAGACCGTCGGGTCATAGACGATGTCGTAGCTGACGCCATCCGGGAAGGCGTCGGACATCTCGCTCATGCGCTCACGTACGGAATCCGACAGTGCGATGGCATTTGACCCCGGACGCTGGAAGATCGGCATCGCCACGGCATCCTTGCCATCCAGCTGCGCGCGCAGCGAATAGCTGTCGGCGCCCAGTTCGACACGCGCGACATCCTTCAGGCGTGTCAGACGGCCGTCTTCATCGACACGGATGACGATGTTCTCGAATTCCTCGGTGCTTTCCAGACGGCCACGTACATTGAGAAGACGCTGGAACTGGTTGTCGTCAGGCGAGGGCTGAGCACCGACGGAGCCGGCGGCGACCTGCTGGTTCTGCGCACGCAGCGCACTGATCACGTCACCGGCAGCCAGGCCCCGCGCCGCCACGGCGTCCGGGTCGAGCCAGACGCGCATCGAGTACTCGCCGGCACCGAACAGCTGTACGTCGCCGACCCCCTCGAGACGGGCGAGATTGTCCTTGAGGTTCAGGCGCGCATAGTTGGACAGCCACAGCTGGTCATAGCGGCCATCCGGGGAGGTCAGGTGGACCACCATCGTCAGATTGGGCGAGGCCTTCTCGGTGGTGATGCCGAGTTGCTGCACTTCCTGCGGCAGACGCGGCGTGGCGCGAGCCACGCGGTTCTGCACCTGGACCTGAGCCTTGTCGAGATCGGTGCCCAGCGCGAAGGTCGCGGTCAGGGTCAGGTTGCCATCGGAGGTCGCCTGGGAATCCATGTACAGCATGCCTTCGACGCCGGTGATTTCCTGTTCCAGCGGCGTGGCCACGGTGGAACCGATGACCTCCGGGTTGGCGCCCGGATAGTTGGCGCGCACCACCACGGTGGGTGGCACGACTTCGGGATACTCGGAGATGGGCAGCTTGACCAGCGACAGCAAGCCGCCGATGACGATCAGGATCGACAGCACCGCGGCGAAGACCGGGCGCTTGATGAAGAAACCGGAGATGTTCACGAACGACCTCCGGCTGCCTGACGGTCAGCCTCGGCGAGAGTCGCGGCCTTCTGGTCGTTGTCCTGGTTCAGCTGGCGGGCAGCTTGCTCCCCCTGCAGTCGGGAGACGCGCGCCGCCAGTGACTTGAGGGCACCGCCATCCTCGATGTCGACCAGCTTGGGGCTGATCGGCATGCCCGGACCTGCCTTGGCGGGGCCAGCCGCCAGCACGCGGTCACCGGCGGCCAGGCCATCGGTCACGGCGCGCAGCGTGCCGAAGCGCGGACCGGTGCTGATGCCACGGTAGGCGAGGGTGTCGTTCTCATCGACCACCAGGACGAACTGACGGTCCAGGTCGGTGCCGATGGCGCGTTCCGGAATCAGTACGGCATCTCGGATCTCGGGTGAGGCGATACGCAGGCGCGCGAAGGCACCCGGACGCAGAGCGGGATCATCGGCATTGAAGGTGGTGCCGATGCGCAGGGTGCCGGTATCGATGTCGACACTGTTGTCGATGAAGTCGAGCTCACCGTGGAAGGGGAAGTCTTCCTGTCCGGCCAGCTGCAGTTCCACCGGCAGATGGTCCTCGGCGGTGACATGCGCGAAGTCCTTGTTCCAGGTCAGCTCGCTGATGTCGATATAGGCGTCCAGCTGACGGGTCTCGACCAGCGTGGTCAACACGCTTTCCCCCGCCTGTACCGTGTTGCCACGCGTGATGCGCGCATTGGACAGGCGGCCGTCGATCGGGGCGCGGATGGTGGCGTAGTCCAGATCCAGGCGCGCACGCTCCAGCTGAGCGATGGCACCCTTGAGTTGAGCGTTCAGACCGGTGGCATTGGTGCTGCGCGAATCGGCCTCCTCGCGGGAGATCAAGTTGCGCTTGACCAGGCTGGCGGCACGACCGGACTCGCTGCGCGCGTTGGCCAGTTCGGCCTTGAAGCGCGCGACATCGGCTTCCAGTCGCTCGACCTCAGCCTTGAAGGGGCGCTGATCAAGACGTACCAGCGGCGTGCCGGCGCTTACCTGGCTACCTTCGGTGAACAGCACTTCTTCGACTTCGCCGCTCACGCGTGGGCGCAGTTGTACGCGCTGGGGAGATTCCAGGCGCGTGGTGTAGGTGTGCCAGGCCGCCACCGGCTGCGAGATGGCAGCGACGACTTCCATCGTGGGGGGCGTCTGTTGCGCGCTGTCGTTCGCCTCACCACTGCCTTCACTGCAGGCGCTGAGCGTCAGCAGGCCGCCGAGGGTAAGCAGCAGGGAAGAAGCGATACGAGAAAGGCGCGCCGGACGTGAGTTCAGTCTCGACATGGGAATCTACCGTTGCAGAAAGAGTTGCAAGGCATCCTAGAGAGACTGCGCATTATCGATAAGTCCCATCAGACACACTGCTTTGATGCTGAAATTGCACCAATTGTGCAGATGGCGGTGATTCAACGCGCAATGTTGAGTGCCAGTACGGGACATTCTGCGCCCGTGGTGATGGCGCAGGGGGGCGTCTGTCCGTTTCCCGGCACTGGCGTGATGCGACAAGCCCCGCGGCCTGAGGCTTGCGGGGCTTGTCGTCTTGCCTGTCACCTGTATCAGTCAGCACTCATATCATGAGCCTGTCAGGGAGCGTTTACTGCTTCTCGCCGAAGTACTTGGTATGGATGGTGTCGTAGGTGCCATCGGCCTTCAGTTCGGCCAGGGCGCTGTTGATCTGCTCGGCCAGGTCCTTGTCACGCTTGCGCATGGCGATACCGAAGCCGTCGCCGAAGTATTTCTTGGGCTCGGTGACCACTTCACCCACGGCCTTGTAGTTGCCGTTGCCGCCGTCGATCAGGGTGGACTTGCCGACCGGGAAATCGAGGAAGGCGATATCGAGGCGACCCGCGTCCATGTCCAGCACCAGGTCATCGGCGGTGGTGTAGCGCTTGACCTCGGCATTCTTGCCATAGAGATCAGTGACGTAGTTGTCCTGCAGGGTACCGCGCTGCACGCCGATGGCCTTGCCGGCCAGGGCCTCGGTGGAGGTGGCGCTCAGCTCGCTGTCGGACGGGGCGAACCAGGCGGACGGCGGGGTGATGTAGGTGTCGGAGAACAGCACCTTCTCGCGGCGTTCCTCATTGATGGTCATCGAGGACATGATGGCGTCGTACTTGCGCGCCATCAGGCCGGGAATGATGCCGTCCCACGCCTGGATGACCCACTCGCAGTCGCGGTTGATCTTCGCGCAGATGGCATTACCCAGTTCGATATCGAAACCGGTCAGCTCACCGTCGGGTGTCTTGTACTCCATCGGCTCGTAGGGCACATCGACGCCGATGCGCAGCGATTCGGCCGCCTGAGCGCCACCGGCCATCAATGCTGCACCCAGCAGGGAGATTCCCAGAAGCTTCTTCATGTCAGTCCCATCCATCATTGTTGTTGGTCATACTGGCTGATCAGTGGCATCACACACTCCCTCCTGAACACCAGTCGTCTGAGTCGGGAACATAAGGGGGGTGTGTCATGCCAGTGGCTCCACACTAGCCCAGACCGAGGCTGTGGTGAAGAGGGGCAATGGACAAATTCAAACGGTCGTTAAACGAGATGAATTCCTGCCGTTATCTCCTGATATGAAAAAAGCGCCCTCCAAAGGGCGCTTTTGACGTTCAGCTTAATGGTTTCAAGTGTGCCAGCAGGCGTTTCTCCAATTGCCGGAAAATGGCAATGATGGCGAAGGTCAGACACAGGTAGATGGCGGCGACGAACAGGAAGGCTTCGAAGGGCGCGTAGAAGCGTGCGTAGATGTCACGCGCGGCACCGGTGAGGTCCAGCAGCGTCACCACACTGCAGATGGCACTGGCATGCAGCATGAAGATGACTTCATTGCCGTAGGCCGGTAGTGCCCGACGGAAGGCACTGGGCAGAATGATGCGACGCATCATCTTGCCGCGTGACATGCCGTAGGCGCGGGCGGCTTCCATCTCGCCCTTGGGGGTCGACTGGATGGCACCGTGGAAGATCTCGGTGGTGTAGGCCGCGGTATTGAGCACGAAGGCCAGCAGCGCCGGCACGAAGGGATCACGGAAGTACTCCCATAGCCAGGTCTCCTGGATGCTGGGCACATGCACGCTGGTCACGCCCAGCGAGATGTCGAAGCCATCGAAGAACACCACGCCGTAGTAGATCAGATAGAGCTGGATCAGCAGCGGCGTGCCACGGAAGACATAGGTGTAGAGATAGACCGGCATCTTCACCCAGCGACGGCGCGAACCGCGCATGATCGCCAGCGGTACGGCCAGTATCAGGCCGATGAGCAGCGCCAGACACACCAGCTGTACGGTGGTGACCAGTCCTTCCCAATAGTGCCAGAGAGTGGTCGCGGTGAAGATGTAGTTGTCGCTCAGCGCATCCTCGAGCATCCGGTCGAGCTGGGCGATGACGCCTGAGGAGCCTGCCTCATTCAGTTGTTCCATGCGCTGGCCTCCCCGAATCCGGCGTTATAGCGCTGCTTGAGACGTGCCAGCCCCCACTCGGACACGGTGGCGATCAGCAGATAGCCTGCCGCGACCGGCAACAGAAAGGTGAAGGGCTCGTGGGTCGCCTTGGCGGCCTCACTGGCGACACGCACCATGTCGACCAGCCCGATCACCGACACCAGGGCGGTGGTCTTGAGCAGTACCATCCAGTTGTTGCCCAGCCCCGGCAGGGCGTGACGCATCATCAACGGGAAGCGAATTCGCTTGAAGACCTTCCAGTTGCTCATGCCATAGGCCCGCCCGGCTTCGATCTGACCGGCATCCACCGCCATGAAGGCGCCACGGAAGGTTTCGCCCATGTAGGCACCGAAGATGAAGCCGATGGTGACGACGCCGGCAGTGAACTCATCGACATTGACGAAGACGTCGATGTCGTAGCTGTCGTACAGCCAGTCGGTGACCATGTTGATGCCGATCTGGCCGCCGAAGAACAGCAGCAGCATCAGCACGATGTCCGGTACGCCGCGGATGATGGTGGTATAGAGCATCGCGAGCCAGCGCAGAGGCGTGGAGCGCGACATCTTGGCCGTCGCCGTCAATAGCCCCAGTGCGATGGCCAGCAGCTGGGCCAGCACGGCCAGCTGCACCGTGACCCAAGCACCTTCCAGCAGGCTGGGCCCGTAGCCTTGTAGGTCAATCATGGGAAATCTCCCGTGAAGCGCCGAATCACCCGTTCAGCGGCTTACTGGTGGTTGTCGGACGCGGTGGCGGCGCTGGCGAAGTACTTGTCGTTGAGACGCTTGAGCGTGCCATCGGCCTTGAGCGCTTCCAGGGCACCATCGATGGCCTTCTTGAGGTCGCGGTCGCGCTTTTTCATGGCGATGCCGAAGCCGTCGCCGAAGTACTTCTTCGGCTCGCTGATGGCGCTGCCGGTGTTGACGAAGTTGCCGTCATTGGCGTTGACCAGGGTGTCCTGACCGACCGGCAGGTCCAGGAAGGCGACATCGACGCGGCCGCTGTCCATGTCCAGCGCCAGGTCATCGAGCTTGGTGTAGCGGCGCACTTCTGCCGTACGGCCGTAGAGGTCGGTGACGTAGTGATCCTGCAGGTTGCCGCGTTGCACCCCGATCACCTTGCCCTCGAGAGCCTCGGCATCGAGGCTGTCCGCGCCCGCCAGCGGGCTGTCCGCCTCGACGAACCAGCCGGACGGCGGCGTGAAGTAGGGTTCGGAGAACAGCACCTGACGCTCACGCTCCGGATTGATGGTCAGCGCCGACATGATGACGTCGTACTTGCGCGCCATCAGGCCCGGGATGATGCCGTCGAAGTCCTGCTCGGTCCATTCGCAGTGAGTGGCGAGCTGGGCGCAGATGGCGTTGCCCAGTTCGATCTCGAAGCCAGTCAGCTCACCGCTGGGCAGCTTGTAGCCGAAGGGCGCGTAGGGCACGTCGATGCCCAGGCGCAGCGGGTCCGGCACATCGGCCGCCTGAACGGCGCTGGTGGTGATGGCGAAGCTGGAGAGACCGAGGGTGAGGCCCAGCAGGGCACGTGTCGCGAACTGTTTCATTGCTTGTCATTCCTGAAGTCTTGGACACCTCGAGGCCTTTCGTTGGGGTGGCGCTCGCGGTGCTGAATCATGTGCCGGTCACGGGATCACCGTGCCGGATCTGCCACAGGCCGAGCGGTTGGCTCAGCGATGGACCAAGGGCCATTCATCAGTACTGCTGATCAGGGCTGCTGATCAGGGCGCTTTCTCAGTACTTGGGCGCCAGGAACTGCTTGAGGCGCTCCGACTGGGGATTGCCCAGCACGTCTTCCGGCTTGCCGGCTTCCTCGACCAGTCCCTGATGCAGGTAGACCACCTGGCTCGAGACATCCCGCGCAAAGCTCATCTCGTGGGTCACCACCACCATGGTGCGGCCTTCCTCGGCCAAGTCACGCATGACCTTGAGCACGTCACCGACCAGTTCCGGGTCGAGGGCCGAGGTCGGCTCGTCGAACAGCATCACCTCCGGCTCCATCGCCAGCGCGCGCGCGATGGCGCCGCGCTGCTGCTGGCCACCGGACATCTGCGCCGGATAGTAGTCGGCGCGCTCGAGCAGGCCGACGCGGTCCAGCAGACTGCGTGCGTGGGCGATGGCTTCCTTCTTCGGCTTGCCGAGCACGTGGATCGGCGCCTCGATGACATTTTCCAGCAGCGTCATGTGCGACCACAGATTGAAGCCCTGGAACACCATCGACAGGCGCGCGCGCATGCGCTCGACCTGACGCCAGTCCATCGGTTCACGGCCACGGCGGCTTTCCTTGAAGCCGATCTGTTCGCCATGCACGAAGATGTCGCCACCGTCCGGCTGCTCCAGCAGGTTCATGCAGCGCAGAAAGGTGCTCTTGCCGGAACCGGACGCACCGATCAGGGTGATGACATCACCCTTGTGTGCTTGCAGCGACAAGCCCTTGAGCACCTGATTGGTGCCGAAGGACTTGGTGATGTTGCGGACCTCGAGAGGCAGCGCGTCGCTGCTCGGGCTCTCGGCCACGGAAGATCTCATGGTCATGCAGTTACTCCAATCCGGACGTTGCCAGCCCTGGGGGCAATGACACGCCACGAGTCCGCCGCGGGGCGGTCGGGCTCGGGATACAGGTTCGTTGCCGACATGGCACGGCTGCCTGGCACTGCCTTCACTGCCACTCGCTGACTTGCGCGACGCAGACGTGGTGAGGCGGCAAGGCGTGGCATGGGAGGAGTGGCGGAGAATGCCGTCAGGGGCATGGCCAGTTCCTCACGATCAGTCCGATTGATCGTCGTTCTCGCTGCCAGTGACCGTCTACAACAGGCCAAGAATGCCTGTGCTTGCATGTCGTGGACGGGAAAGGGGGCCGATTCTACCAGCTCAACGCAGGGTTCACCGCTATCTGGCGTGGAGGAATATTACGACTTTGGTGGAGCGTGCAAGGACGCACGTGGATGCCGTCCGGCAGTGGGGGAGGAGTCTTCATGATCAAGGTCGCCTGTTGTCGTTGTAGTCAAGGCTTTCGTCAGTGCAATCGCGCCGTCGTGCTGCGCCCTGCGGGAAGTGGGCGGGCAGAATGTCGGCGCTTGTAGTTCAGTGTCTGGGAACTCAGTCTGTCGGTGTCGAACTCTCGGCCAGCAGCAGGGCGGCGCGGGCGCCTATCTCCACCTTCGCGTTGGGGAAGACTACCCGCAGTGGCGTATCGCCGATGATGCAGGGGCCAGCAGCGGCGTCTTCGGCCACCACGCTGCCGGGGGCGAAGGCGGTGAAGTTGGCGACATCCTCGCTGAAGCACAGCGTGAAGTCGGCTGACTGACGCATCAATTCCACTTCCACCGTGAAGTAGTCGATGGCCTCCGGGTCCGCTTCGGCGGGCGCCGTGCCGGTCGCCAGCGCCGCGAGCAGGGCTTTCATCGGTGCGAGCGCCGCCATGTCGTTGGCGCCGAACGGGCGTACCTGGCCCAGCTCCAGCGTGAAGGCGTCGGCATCATGGTAGTGGCGCGAATAGTGCGAGAAGGTCCAGCTGTGCTGATGCTGGTGCAGCACGGCCTGGATGCCGGCGGCGCTCAATATCGGCCACTGCGCTGCGCTGATGGCATCGCCATCACTGAAGGGCACCACCGCGAAGCGCGGATAGAGGCTGTCGCGGATGGCGGTGTGCATGTCGTAGTGCAGACGGCGCGTGCCCTCGGTCAGCGGGAAGCGAGCATAGAAGGTGTCCACGGCCGCCATCAGCTGACGCGCGCGCGCCGGCTCATCATCCGACGGGCAGTCGTTGGCCGTGACGCTGGCCTCGGCGCGCTTGAACAGCCGATTGAGATTGGTGGTGATGAAGCGCTCGCCACTGCGGATGGCGGGCAGGTTGCCCAGAATCAGCAGCAGTGGCGCCCCGACGATCAGATGACCGCTCTCCAGGCCTGCGATCAGTTCACCGAGCAGTTCGATGGGGGCGGTCTCGTTGCCGTGGATGCCGGCGGAGATCACGCACGGGCGCGCCTCGGGCCCCATGACGTCGGGGGTGATCTCCAGCACGCCGGGCGCGACGATCTCATAGCGGCCGCCGGGAATACGTCCCATGCCACGGGCGCTGGCGTGGCCTTCGAGTGTCAGGTCTAGCCAGTCGGCAATCACGAGGCAGTCGGCTCCTGGCGGACATTGGTGGATTCGAAGATCTTGTCGGCGCTGGCGGCCACGAAGCCCTGATACAGCTCGCCATCGGCATCGGGGTAGCGGCGCGCGAACTCGTAGTAGCAGGTGGAGATCTCATGCTCCTCGCCACCGGCGAAGGTGAAGGTCTGGCGGTCAGCAAGGGTGGAGGCCTGCTCCAGCAGCACCTCGGGCGAGCCCTTGATGCGTCCTCCGGCCGGATTGATGCCAAGGCCAAGCGCCTCGACACGCGCCAGCACCTTGTCGAGGGTGTCGTGACGTTCGAGCGCGTTGACGCTGATGGTGAAGTGGTTGGCGCGCAGGCCGATGATCGATAGCCAGGCGGCATATTCGCTCTCTTCCATCAGACGCTGATACTGCTCGAAGCTGGGCGCCTTCCACAGGCGGCCCGACCACAGCACGGAGGGCTGGGTGGCGGCATCCGGCGAGATCTGGCTGACCAGGCCATCGATGATCGCCTGGGCGCGCTCGGACAGCTCGTGGCATTTCAGCTCGGAGAGAAAGACGCGCGGCATGTCGGGAGATGGCGGTAGATAGCCGAAGGCGCGCAGTTTCTTCTCGCGGAAATCATAGGGTGCGAAGCGGGTGTAGCCCAGCGCCAGCAGGTGAGGCTCCAGCGCGCTCAGGGTGATCGGCCCGCGATCGAAGGTGCGGAAGGCGACGTGGTCGTTGACGATGGTCTCGCCGTCAGCGATGAAGGCATCCTGGATCTTTTGGGCCTGGGGCGTCATGGCGACGTAGTCATCCCACAGGGCGCTGAAGAACTGCTGGATATCCATGGCACGGGCTCCCTCTGAACTGAGTAGCCCAGTGCAGCGAGGCATCACTGGCACTGGGCGACAGCATCAAACGATTGGCATCAGGGTGGCGAACTCGGCGAGGCGCTACCCCGGAAGATTGTCAGCTCACCATTGGCGAGCCACACGCGCGTGACAAGAGGCGAGGTCGGTTGGATGAAAGCGGCTGTCCGCACCATATAAACGTCACGCGCCGGTTTAGACCTTGGTGTCAGGCCTTGGGTCTTGGGACCGGGTTCGGTGTCAGCGACCGGAGTCAGCGTTCGGTGTCATCAGGAGAAGGGCAGGCATCGCCCTGCTCGACCTTGATCAGCGCGTCGGTGACGAAGCCCAGCTCGGCGGCCTGATCGACCAGCGCCTGATAGGTGTCGTCATCCAGCTGTGGCTTACGTGCCAGTATCCACAGGTAGTCGCGATCGGCACCGGCCACCAGCGACCACTGATAGTCCTCATCCAGCGCCAGCACGTTGTAGCCGCCATAGAAGGGGCCGAAGAAGCTGACCTTGAGGGCCGCCGTCTCGCTGCCCTGAGTGAAGTAGGCGCGACCTTCGGCCTGACTCCATTGCCCTTGCTCGGCGTTGTAGCCGCGATTGATGACGCGCACGCCGCCGTCCTCGCGGGGCGAGTAATCAGCGCTGACGCAGCTCAAGCCCTCCTCGAAGCCATTGGGCAGGCGGGCGATCTCGCGCCATTCACCGTAGTAACGTTCGAGCTCGAAACCCTCGACGGGCTGGGTGCCAGAGGGGACTCCGGCGCAGCCGCCGAGAAGGCCGAGACCGATGAGAGAGAAGGCAAGATGCGGCAGGCGTGTCATTGGCAGGCTCCATGCGCCAGGACGCCCCGTTGATGAGTCGTGGGGCGTCCTGGCGTGATGCGGGTCATGAGAAAAGGACGAGATGGCATCCTTGTCTCATTGGGGCGTCTGCCGCTGTCTCAAGAGGGAGGGTGCGCGGCGACATGCTTGAGGCGTCGAGCGTTGAGCGTCATAGTACCAGACGCAGCGGATTGCCGGTGACGACGACGCCCCGACCGCGTTGCTTGGCCTCGTACATGGCGCTGTCGGCGCGCGCGATGACCGTTTCCGGCGTGGCGCCCGAAAAGGGGAACAGGCTGATGCCGATGCTGGCGCTGACGGCGATGATCAGCGGCTCGCCATCGACTTCCAGCGTGATGGGGCGGCTGATGGCGTCGATCAGACGTTCCGCCAGCTGCTCCGGGCCCTTGCGGCCGTTGCCCTCACGGCTGATCAGCACCAGAAACTCATCGCCCCCCAGGCGGCCGACGATATCGTTGCCGCGCAAGGTGTTGCCCAGGCGCTCGCCGGTGATGCGCAGCACCTCATCGCCGATGGCATGGCCGTGGCGGTCATTGACGGGCTTGAAGCCATCGAGGTCGATGAACAACGCGGCCTGCACGGTGCCGGGGGTCTGGATGTCGAGTATCTGGTCGAGGCGTGTCAGCAGGGCGCGCCGGTTGAGCAGCCCGGTGAGTGAGTCGCACATCGCATGGTCGCGCAGATCGTCCCGCTCACCGGTGATATGGCATTCATGCAGGAAGAGTTGTCGGCTCTGGCGCTCGCGCGAGTAGGCGCTCATGCCCGCCAGCAGATTGGCGGCCATCATGAAGAAAATCTCGTTGGCTTCCACCAGTACATGGGAGCCATGATGCATCAGCGCGCAGCTGGCGGTGCAGCCCATCCATATCAGCAGGCCGCAAGCCATGGCATAGATGAACTGCAGTCCCAGCAGAGTGTAGGTCCAGAAGACCAGCAGCAACAGAGTGACGAAATAGACCGGGAAATCACCATGCTCGTCGGCGTGGCTGTCTTCTGGATGTTCTCCGGCATGGTCGTCCACCAGGTGCCCACCAGCGTGGCTGTCTCCCGGAAATTCTCCAGCATGACCACTCACCAGGTGCTCACCGGCATGGCCATCTCCCAGATGGAACATCGCCAGCGTCCCCAGCGCTGCTACCAGTGAGGCGAGGCACAGGATGCCGTTGACGTGGTGTCTGAAGCGCGGGAGGCGTGACAGCAGAAACAGGCTCAGCACGCTGACCAGAATACCGGCGCGTAGCAGCAGAAAGGGCTCGTAGTGCTCGTCCGTGCTGATCTCGATCAGCGCATAGGACGCGAACAGCAGACAGCTCAGCGGGATGGTGATCCGGCTGAGCTTGTGCGAAGTCTCGATCTGTCGACGACGATAGCGTCGTTCCAGAGTGTCATCCGCAAAGCAGAGTGTCATGGGATTCATGGGGCGATACCTGAGTTGCCAGACTCTCAGGATGCCACTGCCTTGCGTGGTATGCCCTGGAGGAACCGCCGCAACCCTTGCGTGCGGTTCAACGCTATTTCAGGCATTCGACGGCATGCGGGCTGTAGTGCTCACGACTGAGTGGGGTCGGCACTGGCCAGCTGGCGCGCCGTGACGCGCAGTGCGGATTCCACCATGTCGTAGTCCACATAGCAGCCCTGCAGGTGGCGGCGACCGGTCGTCGGGTCGAAGGACTTGCGGCCGTGCATCACGCGGCGGTTGTCGAAGGCCACCATCTGGCCGGCTTCCAGCTTGAGGTGCAGACGGAAGGCCGGTTCGCGCAGAATGCTCCAATACTGGCGATAAGCGCTGTACCAGGCCTGCATCTGTTCCAGCGGCAGGCGCAGGCTGTCGCGGATCCAGTTGTTGAAGCGCACCTCGATGACCTTGTCGTTGGCATCCAGATGGATCACCGGCTCGCGCACTACCAGGTCCGTATTTTCGTCGGCAAAGCGGAAGTCCACCGGGGTCTCGGCCAGCAGCCTGAAGGCCTGCGGGTCTCGCTCGCGCAGGGCTTCGGCGACCGCCATGCCGTCTCCGAAGATGGAGTCCCCGCCTTCGGCCTCGTTGGCCAGGCAGTAGAGCATCTGGATGTCCGGCGGCTGACGCCAGTTGGGCAGGTCGGTGTGCAGTTCCAGCGCGATCGGCGTGTAGGCGGCGTTGTTGGGCGCCTGCTTGGAGAAGACCTCGAAACGGCCACCGAAGTTGGTCGCGCGGATCGGGCCGATGGTCGCGGCCACCTGGTCGATCTCGCCGCCTGCCGTCGGGCCGGCATCCAGAATCGCGAAGCCGTCGCGGCACAGCGCTTCCAGCCAGCCCAGGCGCGCCTGCCCACCGGCCATGTAGTCGGCAAAGGCGGTGACGTGAGGTTGATGGGCCTGCTGCCAAGCCTGGCTTGCGGGAACCGGCGTGGCTGGCGGCGCATCACTCGGACGACGTTGCAGCAACCAGCCGGCATCGAAGTGGCTGGTGTGGCCGTCCTGCCAGACGACGACGAGATTGCCTTGCTCGACACGCATCTGATGCACTGTCAGGGCCGCATCATCCATCAGCATGAAGGTGCGCTCGAAGGTCTGCGGGTGACGGCAGAGATCGCAGGCGCAGTGATCGCGCAGCCAGATCAGCGGCAGTTGGGTCTGCTCACCGCTGGCCCATGCCAGTGACGCCAGGGTCTCGTCGTGGTCTGCCTTCACCAGCGGCGCGCCCTCGTGATGGGGCAGGTATTCCTTCATGTCCCAATGATGGCGTTCCTGTGGCGCTTCAGTGTCTTGAGTGTCCGGGGCAGATGCGATGAGAGTCTCCATGGGTGCTGTCCTATATCGTGTATGCAGTAGCAGGTGAGTCAACACGTGTCGCGTGCTGGGTCGTATGGCTGAGCTGTGACGCTGAGCCGTGACCCGAGAATGAGACCATTGTCCCCCTCGTCATCACGGCTGGCCAACGCGAAATATGACGGCCATGACTTAGCTGAGCTAATGTGTGCGATTGACCTTCATGCTCTGATGCGAGATAGCCATGCACGAACCTTCCCCCACGACGCCGAATGCCTTGCCGCGCCCCCTGCCGCCGCTGGCCTGGTTGCAGGCCTTCGAAGCCGCTGCGCGCCTGATGAGCTTCACGCGTGCCGCCGAGGAGCTGAGTGTCACCCAGTCGGCCATTAGCCAGCGGATTCGCCAGCTGGAGGACCGCCTTGGCCAGCCATTGTTCGTGCGGCATGCCCGCAGCCTCAATCTGACGCCGGCCGGTCAGGCCTGGCTGCCGGCGCTGCAGGATGGCTTCCAGCGCCTGCAGGAGGGCACGCTGGAAGTCTTCGGCCCCTCGCGCGCCGCGCCGGTCAGCCTGCGTGCGACCCCGATGAGCCAGCAGGCCTGGCTGTTGCCACGGCTGGCGAACTTCCACCGTGATCAGCCCGAGATCGCGTTGCGTCTGGTCAGTGCCTTCTGGCAGAGCGACTTCGATGGCGAGCAGGTGGATATCGAGCTGCGCTACGGTCAGGGCGACTGGCCGCAGGTGGAGGCGATCCAGGTCGGGGCAGAGCAGGAGAGAATGACCGTCGTGGCGAGTCCGGCGCTGAGCGCGCAGCTGACCACGGCAGCGGACTTGGCCGGCATGACGCTGCTGCATGCCGCAGGCTTCGCGGTGGGCTGGCGGCGCTGGCTGGTGGCGGCAGATCAACTGGGGCTGGAGAAGACGACCTCCACCATCAGCTGTGACACCCAGGTGATGACGCTGGAAATGGCGCGTCTCGGCATGGGGGTGGCGCTGGTGCATGAAGGCCATTTCCGGCAATGGGTGGCGTCCGGCAATGGCGGGCTGGAGCAGGTCTTCGCGCTGACGATCCCCGCCGAGCAGAACTTCTGGCTGGTGCGCTCCAATCAACGCCCGATGCGGCCCACCGCGCAGCGTGTCTGGGATTATCTGCTGGCGGAGCCAAAGTGAGCGATGCAGAGGGTGCTTCTGTGCCCCCTGTTGATCGGTGTTCCGTGCCTGCAGGTACGCTTTGAACGATATACCGTTAGCTTGAGGTGGTGTCCGCCACAGTAAGCGGCCGCTATCTCTTCTCTCACTCTTTCCTCGGCTGGCTGGCGCCTTGTCTGCCTGGTGCCTCGTCTGTCTGGCGTAGTCAGTCGGAAGGCGACGGGCAGCGCGCCAATGGCGACTGTTGGAAGAAGCGCTCCAGCAGGGCATAGAGCGCCGGATAGGCCGTATCGAGCTCATCCGGAGCAGTAAAGAAATACTCGCAGCAGACGGCGAAGCACTCGGCGGGGTGGCTGGCGGCGTAGTCATCGATGGGCGTCGGCTCACCGCGTGACAGGCGCGCGCTCAGGTCATCCCACACGGCAGTGAAGGTGGCGTGCCACTCCGCCGCGCTGATATGGCGCGGCAGGGGCGGAAAGCCATCGGCATCGGTGGCGTTGGCCATGTCGAGCTTGTGGGCGAATTCATGGATCACCACATTGAAGCCGCTCCAGTCACCGCTGGCGGCCAGGTCTTGCTGGGTGACCACCACCGGCCCCTGATACCAGGTCTCGCCAGCGCGGGTGTCTTCGAAGACATGCACCACACCGGCGTCATCCATCTCTTCCACTTCACGGCGGATGGCCTGCAGCGGCAGCATGATCTCGTGCACGCGAGCGCCGGCGTCCTGCCAGCGCTCGGCATGCGCCCAGCCGTTGAGCAGCAGCATCGCCTGGGCAGCCAGTGCCAGCGCCTCGACCTGTGAGAGCGGCTCGGCGCTGGTCAGCTTCCAGTCCCTCAGCTGATGGCGGGCGCGCCGTTCAAGACGCGCCAGTGCCTCGGCGTCGAGTCCATCGAGGATCGGCAGGCGCTCGCGGACTGCCTGCCACTCGTCATCCTGCGCTGTCTCGCCAGCGTGGGAAGCGGCCGAGGCAATGCAGGCGTCCGGGGCTGAGCCGTCACGGCCGTGGCGAGCGGGGCGCTGCCACAGCCGTTGCCACCAGTGCGTCATCGGCTCAGTCCTGACGGCTGCCGGACTTCCACGACCAGTCACGCAGACGCAGCTCGAAGAGGTCCTTGCGGCGATCCTTCAGGTTGGTCACCGAGCCTTCGCTGCGCACCACCTTGAGGCGCTCCAGGTCGAGATCCGAGAACATGATCATCTCGGTGTTCGGCGTGGTCTCGGCCATCACCGCGTCATGCGGGAAGGAGAAGTCCGACGGCGAGAACACCGCTGACTGGGCGTACTGGATGTCGAGGCTTTCGATGGACGGCAGGTTGCCGACGCTGCCGCAGACCACCACGTAGCATTCGTTCTCGATGGCACGCGCCTGGGCACAGTTGCGCACGCGCAGGTAGCTGTTCTTGGTGTCGGTCCAGAACGGCACCATCAGGATGTCCATGTCCTGATCGGCCAGCAGACGCGACAGTTCCGGGAACTCCACGTCGTAGCAGATCAGCATGCCGATGCGTCCGGCGTCGGTCTCGAACACGGCCAGCTCGTCACCGCCCTTGATGATCCAGTCGCGGCGCTCCTGCGGCGTGATGTGCAGCTTGGCCTGACGGTCGATCTCGCCATCGCGGTGACACAGGTAGGTGACGTTGTAGAGCTCGTTGTCGTCACCGATCTCGACCATGGAACCGGCCACGATGTTGATGTTGTAGGCCACCGCCATGCGCGAGATTTCCTGCTTGAAGCGCTCGGTGAAGCCGGCGAGGTAGCGGATGCAGCGCACCGGGTCGCTCTGGTCTTCCAGAAGGCCGATCAACGGCGTGTTGAACAGCTCCGGGAAGACGGCGAAGTCGCTCTGGTAATCCGACAGGGCATCGACGTAGTACTCGACCTGTTGCAGCACGGATTCGACGCTGTCGAACTTGCGCATCTGCCACTGCACGGCGCCGACGCGAATCATCGTCTTGCGACTTTCCAGCACGCGCTCGACGGGCTCGAACAGGATGTTGCTCCACTCCAGCAGCGTGGCGTAGCCCTGGGAATCCTCGTCTTCCGGCAGGTACTGGCGCAAAAGGCGCTTGACCAGGAAGCCGTTGGCCAGCTGGAACGACAGGATGGGGTCATGGATCTCGCGACGCTCCACCTTGTCGATGTACTCGGAGGGCGAGAGCTCGGCGGCATATTCGTGGTACTGGGGAATGCGTCCGCCGGCCAGAATCGAGCGCAGATTCATCGAGCGGCACAGGTCCTTGCGCGCCTCGTACAGGCGGCGACCGAGGCGATAGCCGCGGTAGTCGACGTCGATCAGCACATCCAGACCGTAAAGCGCATCGCCATCCTCCTTGTTGAGGATGATCTCGCGCTGGCCGATCAGGTCGTCGTACTTGTGCGGGTTGGAGAAGGCGTCGTAATCCACCAGTGCCGTCAGAGCGACACCGACCAGCTTGTCGCCATCCTCGATCACGATCTGGCCATCGGGGAATTCGGCGATCAGACGGTTGATGGTGTGCTCAGGCCAGGCGCCACCGATGTCGTCATAGATGCCGTCCATCAGGCGCTTGAGCTGGGGGTAGTCTGATTCCTGCAGGTTGCGCAGGTTCAGGTGCAGGTCTTCGACGGACATCGAGACTCCTTGGAAAAATGAAAAGAGGGGATCAGGGCAGGAAGTGGCTGGCGCGAAAGCGATGGGCCCCATTATTCGCGCTGTCGAGGCCGGGTGTCATCAATATCCTTTGGTCAATGTCCGGCCCTGGTCACGTAACCCTCATCAATGGGTCCAACCTCGCGTCACTGCAAGGGTGAGCGAGGCTTCGCGCCTTGAGTGGCGCTTGACGTGATATTGAACGAATGCTCATTTTTCTTGCATTGGCGCGACACAACGTCCAAAACATTGCCAGGGGCAGGACGCGCAGCGAAGTCATGCCGTTCATATCAAGCCTCAATGACCCCAGGCCCCAATGATCCCAGGCCTCAATGACACCCAAGGAGATCCGCATGACCCCAGTCCTCTATGAATTGCGTGGCCGTGATGACCGCCTGCGTTTCTCGCCGTTCTGCTGGCGCGCGCGTCTGGCACTCGCCCACAAGGGTATCGAGGCAGAACTCGTGCCGATGCTGTTCACCGACAAGAGCCCGATCGACTTCTGTGATTCCACCACGGTGCCGGTACTCAAGGATGCGCACGGCGTGGCGATGGACAGCTATGACATCTTCAAGCATCTGGACGCGCATTATCCGAACGCCGGCAATGGCCCGCTGATCGGTGATGCCCAGGCGCAGGCACGCCTGAATTTCGTCAAGGTGTATGCCGAGCAGGTCATGGCGGTCGGTTTCTTCCGCCTGGTGGCGCTGGATCTGCTGGCGGCGATTCACCCGGATGACCGCGAGTACTTCCGGAGCGCGCGTGAAGCCCGCTTCGGCATGTCGTTCGAGGAGTTCCATAACGTCGAGATTGCCCGTGGCATTCTCGACAGCGCCTTCAAGCCACTGCGTGGCCTGCTTGCCAATCAGCCCTTCATGGATGGCGATGCCCCGGCGGCGGCGGATTACCTGGTCTTCGGCTTCTTCATCTGGGCGCACATCGTCTCTGACACCTCGCCCTTCGGTGAGACGGAAGACGCGGGCGACCCGCTGGTGCAGTGGCGCGAGCGCATGATGGACCTGCACGACGGCATGGCGCGCAAGGCGCCACGTGCCAGCGAGATTGCGCAGTAATCTCGCATCGCAGGTGAACTTTCTCATGGCCCGAACGCTGATGGGCGTTCGGGCCATGTCGTGTTGTTCCAGACAAGGAGCCCATGATGATCGATCTGTATTACTGGACCACGCCCAACGGCCACAAGATCACGATCTTTCTTGAGGAAGCCGGACTCGAGTATCGCCTCATTCCGGTGAACATCAGCAAGGGCGAGCAGTTCGCGCCGGAGTTTCTGGCCATCTCGCCCAACAATCGCATGCCGGCGATCGTCGACCATGCGCCAGCCGATGGCGGTGAGCCGATCTCGGTGTTCGAGTCCGGCGCGATTCTGGAGTACCTGGCTGACAAGACTGGCAAGTTCCTGCCGCGCGAGACGCGTGCGCGCAATGACGTGCTGCAGTGGCTGCATTGGCAGATGGGTGGCCTTGGGCCGATGCTGGGTCAGGTGCATCACTTCACGCACTACGCGCCAGAGCCGGTGAAGTACGCCATCGAGCGCTATCACAGGGAAGGCGAGCGTCTGTATGGCGTGCTGGAGCGCCAGCTTGCGGAGCGTGATTTCGTGGCGGGGGATGAGTTGAGTATCGCCGACATGGCCATCTGGCCATGGCTGAAGGCCGAGAAGCAGGAGATCGATCTGACGCGCTTCCCGGCGGTCGCCGCCTATCGTGCCCGCATCGTCGAGCGTGATGGCGTCAAGCGGGCAATGGCACGTATCGATGACATCAACCCGGCCGCCAATGTGGCGATGGATGAGGAAGCGCGCCGTCATCTGTTCGGTCAGCAATCCTGACGGGCAGTCAGTGCTGCCGTGAAGCTGTGAAATCGTGGAGCTGAAAACGTGAAGCAACCGCTGAACGGCCTGCAGAGTTGTCAGGCCGACAGGTCAGCGGGTCCAGTCCGCCGGCACACGACGGCGGATATGGTCGAGCAGGGCACCGAGCTTGCGCGGCGGGTGCCCGAAGGGGTAGTGCAGGCTGACCGGAATCGATGGCCCCTTCCACTCGGGCAGGCAGGCCTCGAACTGTCCCGGGTGCGCCTTCGCCCGAGTGCGCACGTGGTAGTCCGGCAGCAGGCCGATACCGGCACCATGCGCGATGTGGTCGGCATGCACCACCACGTTGTCGACCGTGAAGCGTGACGGCGGCAGGCTCAGGCGATACTCGCCTTCCTCGGGGTGGTTGAGCACCAGATTGGGGTGGTGGCGGTCGATCAGATTGACCCAGTCATGGGAGGTCAGCTCGCTGGGGTGCTGCGGATGGCCATGCTGGCGCAGATAGCTGGGGTGGGCATAGAGATGTTGCTGCTGTTGCCCCAGTATCTCTTCGCGCAGCCCGGTGTCCTTGGCCGGCCCTTCCCACAGCCACAGCATCACCTGATCGTCATCACGTGACGGCGGCAGGTGGTTGGCGGTCAGGGTCAGACGGATGCCCGGATACGCTTCGATGAAGTCGGTCAGCACATGATTGAACCATCCGCGCAGGAAGTGCGGGTGCGCGCTGACGGTGATATCACCGCTGATCTCCTCGCGCAGTTCATCCAGCGCGATCTGTGAGCGCTCACCCAGCGACAGCATCTGCTGGCAGTACTGATAGAACAGCGTGCCGGCCTCGGTGGGAATCAGGCGGTTGGCCTGGCGGTGCAGCAGTGGCTGGCCGAGCTGGTGCTCGAGATGGCTGATCCGACGGCTGAGCGTGGACTTGGAGATACCGAGATGCTCGGCTCCAGCGCCCAGATTGCCGTAGCGCATGATGGCATCGAAGGCACTGAGGCCCTGAAATTCGTCAAGTACTGGAGGCATGACTTGGTGGCACCCGCCGCTGTTGTCTGCCGTTGAAGCGGCAAATAGCGTGAAAGAAAGCATGAAAGCAGGAATCGCGTCGTTGCTGGGGTGTGGGCCAGCGACTCCCTGCCATTTTGGCCAGCATTGTAGCCGATCTGGTCGAGTGAATGGCATACATGTGAGTGATTCGCGTTTGCCTGTAGCCGGATGAGGCGAAACATCCGCCAGCCGGCGCCGTCGCTGACCAGCCCGTGGCTGATGGCAGACGGGCGCTGACAGGCAGCCGGCGTGCCCCAAGCGAACCTCAAGCCGCTGGCGTTCGACAAACAGGGTTGACGGTTTCCGCGCCCTGCGCGGCAATTGTGCCCACATGAGATGCACATGGCGAGCGAGCGCGGCATCATGGCGAGATCAATGTGCAGCAGGCCTCGTCGCTGCGTGTCACTGTTCAAGGACCCCTGTAGATGTCATTCGCTACCCGCTTGCGCGCCCGGGCCGCCTTGCTTGTCTCTCCGCTACGGCTTGCGTCATCAGCGCCAACGCCTTCATCAGCACTATCTTCTTCATCAGCGCTGTTGAGAGGCGCCAGCCTGGCGGCCCCGTTGATGCTGGCACTGCTGGCCGCGCCGGTTCAGGCAGACGAACGCCCCCAGATCCGTGTCATGGCCGCCGCCTCGCTGCATGATGCGCTGGATGCCATCGAGGCGCGCTACGAGCGTCTCGTCGACGTGGATATCCAGCCGGTCTACGCCTCCTCCTCGACCCTGGCGCGTCAGCTGGCCAATGGGGCTCCAGCGCAGCTGTACCTGTCGGCCAATGAGCGCTGGATGGACTGGCTGGAGCAGCAGGCCGGCATTGTCGTCACCGGCCGTCACGACCTGCTGGGCAACCGTCTCGCGCTGGTCGCGCCTGGCCCCAGCCAGCTGGACGCCAGTGTTAGCAATGCCGAGGATGTCACCGATGTGGCCGAGCGCCTCGCCGCCACCGGGAGCAACACGCGCCTGGCCGTCGGCGACCCCGACCACGTGCCGGCGGGCATCTATGCGCGTCAGTCGCTTCAAGCGCTGGGACAATGGCAGATGCTGCGCTCGCGCCTGGCCAGCGCCGAGGACGTGCGCGCCGCGCTGGCGCTGGTCGAGCATGGCGAGGCCCCGCTGGGGATTGTCTATGCCACCGACGCCGCCATCAGTCATCGGGTGCATCAGATCGGCCTGCTGCCGGACAGCAGCCATGACCCCATCCGCTATCCCGCTGCCTTGATCAGTCGTGGCGGTGATGCGCCATCATCACAGGCCGAGGCCTTCTCGGCCTGGCTTTCCAGCAACGAGGCCGGTGCCATCTTCCATCGCTTCGGCTTCAGCACGCTCGCCCATCAGGCTGCTGCTGCTGCGCAGCCTGAGGACGAGTAGTCGCTGGATCAGCCGCAAACATCTCGTGGCATACGCTGGCATGTCATCGGCAAGGTGAGGCCGCTACACTGGAAGCCTGCTGTCACATCGGCGTGAGCAAGGCGGGCAGGGCTGTCTGCCGGCTCTTGGCGTCACGTCGTGTGCGAGAACCTGTCTTCGTCTGAGGAAGATCCATGCTGAGTGCGCTGGAATGGGAAGCCCTGAGCCTGAGCCTCAAGGTGGCTTGCGTCGCGGTCGGCCTGAGCCTGATTCCCGGTTTTGCGGCGGCCTGGTGGCTGGCGCGACGTGAGTTTCGTGGCAAGGCGCTGGTCGATGGTCTGCTGCATCTGCCACTGGTGTTGCCGCCCGTGGTGGTCGGTTACCTGTTGCTGGTCACCTTCGGGCGCAATGGTGTCATCGGCCAGTGGCTGGCCAAGGTCGATATCGTGCTGCCCTTCACCTGGCAGGGCGCGGCGCTGGCGGCGGCGGTGATGGCCTTTCCGCTGATGGTGCGCGCGATGCGCCTGTCGCTGGAGGCCATCGACCCGGGGCTGGAGGCCGCGGCCCGCACCCTGGGGGCCAATCCGCTGCGGGTACTGTTCACGGTGACCATGCCGCTGGCGCTGCCGGGCATTCTCACCGGTGGCATGCTGGCCTTCGCGCGTGCGCTGTCGGAATTCGGTGCCACCATCACCTTCGCCGCCAATATTCCCGGCGAGACCCGCACGCTGCCGCTGGCGCTCTATACCCTGATCCAGACCCCGGGCCAGGAAGGTGCCGCGGCCAGGCTGTGCGCCATCGCCGTCGTCATCGCGATGCTGTCGCTGCTGGCCTCCGAATGGCTGGCACGTCGCGCGCGACTGCGCATGGAGGGGCGTGATGCTTGATTTCCACCTCCATCGTCAGCAGGGCGCCTTCACGCTGGATGCCACGCTCAAGGTGCCGGCGCGCGGCGTCACGGCGCTCTTCGGGCGCTCCGGCAGCGGCAAGACCACCATCCTGCGCCTGATCGCAGGCCTCGAACGTCCCGACCATGGCCATCTGCGCCTGGATGGCGAGTGCCTGACGGGCGGCGAGAGCGATATCTTCGTGCCGGCGCATCGCCGCAGGCTCGGCGTCGTCTTCCAGGAGCCGCGCCTGTTTCCGCACTACAGCGTGCGCGGCAACCTTCGCTACGGCATGCCGCGCGCCCTGACGCCCGCTCAGCGCCAACAGAATCAGTCACGTCTGCATGAGATGGTGACGCTGCTGGGCATCGAGGACCTGCTGTCGCGCATGCCTGGCCAGCTCTCCGGTGGCGAGGCGCGGCGTGTCGCGATCGGCCGCGCCCTGCTGTCACGCCCGCGCATGCTGTTGCTGGATGAGCCGTTGACCGGCCTCGACGGCGCTCGCAAGCAGGAGCTGTTGCACTACATCGCGCGGCTGGCCCGCGAGATCGAGATCCCGATCCTGTTCGTCAGTCATGACACCCGCGAGCTGTTCGCGGTCGCCGACCGCCTGGCGCTGGTGGACAACGGCCGCATCACCGCCAGCGGCGAGATCGGTGACATGCTGTCACGGCTGGACCTGGCACCGCAGACCGGCCGCTTCGAAGCGGGCTCGCTGCTGACCGCCGAGGTGCTGTCGCACGATGATGACTGGCAGCTGACGCGTCTGGGGCTGGGCGCCGGGTTGAGCCTCAAGCTGGCGCGGCTGGCGATGCCGGTGGGGCGTCGTGTGCGACTGCGGCTGCGGGCGCGTGACATCAGCATCGCACTGGAGACGCCGACTCACACCAGCCTGCGCAATGCCTTGCCGGCCGTGATCCACGAGATCGAGAGCGAGCGCGGCCACGCCAGCGCCGAGCTGGTACTGGGCATCGCCGGTCAGCGGGTGAGGGCGCGAGTCGACCGCCTGGTGTGTCAGGAGCTGGGCCTCAAGGTCGGGCTGGGCGTCAAGGCGCTGATCTCCAGCGTGGCGCTCTCGGGCCCCGACGTGATCAGTCTGGACGCCATGGATGATGATATTCCCGTGATGGATGCGGCACAGACATATGCGGCACAGGCAAATGCGACGCAGAATGACGCAGGCTCCACTTCGTCTGCGAGCTGATGCCGCTCGGTTGCACCCTACGCTGACTTGTCAAATTGATGGATTCTGGAAAGGAACTTCTCATGAAGTTGACCCACCTGTGGCGCTATCCCCTCAAGTCCGGCGCCGCTGAAGCGCTGGAGGCAGTGACGCTTGGCGAGGAAGGTCTCACGCAGGACCGCCGCTTCGTGGTGGTCGCGGCGCGGGGCAAGTTCGTCACCGCGCGCACGCATCCCGAGATGCAGCGTCTGGCCTTGCGCGAAGACGCCAGCGGCCAGTGGCGACTGTGGCATCTGGACCACCCCGAATGCGGCAGCGTCAGCTTTGCCACCGATGACCAGGCCGAGCGTCTCGATATCCAGGTCTGGGCCGATCGGTTCACTGCCTTGAGCGTGAGCTTTGAGGCTGATGCCTGGCTGAGCGAGCAGATCGGCATGCCGGTCAGGCTCTGCTGGCTGGGCGAGCGCTCGCAGCGCTATCGCGAGATCATCGCGCAGCGCGTCAGCGCCGCCGACGGCTTCCCGCTGCTGCTGGCCAACGAGGCTTCGCTGGAAGCGCTGAATCGTGAGACGCCGACGGCGGATCATGGCATGGATCAATTCCGGCCCAATCTGGTGATCAGTGGTGCCGAGGCATGGGCCGAGGATGGTTGGCAGGAAGTGCGCATCGGCGAGGCACGCTTCACGCTGGTGTCCTCCTGCACCCGCTGTGCGATGGTCAATGTCGACCCGGCGACGGGCGACAAGCGTGGCGACGGTGAGCCGCTCAAGACGCTGGCGCGGGTGCGTCGCTTCGCGGATGGCCAGGTGCACTTCGGCTACAACCTCGTCGCACTCGATCCCTCGCGCAAGCCTACCTTGCATGTCGGCGATGAGGTGGAAGTCACCGCCTTCAAGTGATGTCGCTGGAATCTTGCCTACAGGCCTGAACCCAAACGCCCGCCACCCTCGATGGCGGGCGTTTTCGTTGAGGGGGCGCTTGGCAAGGAGGTAGGCAAACTCAGGTCGGCGGCCCGAACAGGGCAGGTTGGCCATGTTCCTCGCGCCAGACATCCAGCGCCGCACGGTGCAGCTGGCTGTGACGCCATGCCAGCGCCTCGATATCGCGGTCATAGCCGCCGCCGATCACGCAGGCCACGGCGGCGCCCGCCGCGCGACAGCGCTGGATGACATGCCGCTCGCGCCGGTAGAGGCCACTGTCGCTCAATTCGAGATGGCCGAGCCTGTCTGCGGCATGCGGGTCGACACCGGCATCGAAGATCACCAGCTCCGGGCGTACCCGCGCCAGCACCTCCTCAAGCGTACGCTCCAGCACCGCCAGATAGTCCTCATCGCCCATGCCCCTGGGCAAGGGCACGTCCAGATCACTTTGCTGCTTGCGTGCCGGAAAGTTGCTCTCGGCATGCAGTGACAGCGTGAAGACCCGCGGCTCATCAGCGAAGATCAACGCCGTGCCATCGCCCTGATGGACGTCGAGATCGACGATCAACACTCGCGTCACGCCGTCGTCCAGCGCCTGATGCGCCGCCACGCCGATGTCATTGAGCAGGCAATAACCGCTGGCGGCCTCCGGGTGGGCATGATGGGTGCCGCCCGCGGTGTTGCAGGCCAGCCCGCGCGTCAGCGCTTCGCGCACCGTGGTCATGGTGCCGCCCACGGCCAGCACGCTGCGTTCGCGCAGTGCCTCGCTCCATACGAAGCCGCTGCGTCGCTGGGCCTGATGGCTCAGGGTGCCGGTGAGGAATTCATGCACATAGCGGCGGGTGTGCACGCTGAGCAGGTCCTCCTCCTCGGCGGGCTGAGGCGTCACCCAGTCGACGGCCGAGGCGCAGTCGGCCAGCTGGCGGTCGAGCAGCCGCTTGAGCACGCTGAACTTGTCCATCGGGAAGGGATGCTTCTCGGGCAGCGCGATCCGATAGCCGGGATGATGGATCATCGCCAGCGGCGGGCAGTGGGCATCAGCGACGGGGCACAAAGTGCACCTCCTGGCCGTCGGTGGTCAGCTGGCGGATGGCGGTGGGGCGGCCGTCGCTGTCCAGATCGACCAGCCCGATGCCGCAGGCATTCAGCAGGCGTTCGCCCTGACTGGCCGCATCGTGACGGCGCGGCGTGACACGCATGTTGCGCCGGCGCGTCAGCAGATTGAGCGGCGAGCGCGGGGCGTATAGCCAGCGATTGAGACGATCGAGCACATCCAGCAGGCCGACAGGGAAGCGATTGCGGATGCCGCTGCTGGTGATCTGCCAGATGCTCGGGCTCGAACGGCGATGCTTGAGGCGCACGTCGTAGGCGAAGGAGTAGTGCACGTCGCCGGACAGGATCACGAAGTTCTGCGGCGTGCGCGAGTGGCGGAAGATGTTGAGCATCACGCTGGCCGCCCCGCGATGCGCCATCCAGTTCTCGGCATCGACCATCAACGGCTTGCCGGCCAGCGTGAACAGCTTCTGGATGCTCTCGATCAGCTTGACGCCGAACATCGGTGCCGGGGACACCAGCACCACGGCCGGATGGCCGACCAGGCGTTGCTGGAGTTCACTCAGTGCCTCCCAGTCCATCAGCCCCGAGGGATGCGAGAGCTTGCGCTCGCTGCGCCAGCGGCGGGTGCGCGTATCGGCCACGATCAGCGGCGGCGTGGTGTCGAGCTGATAATCCCAGCTTTCACAGCGATGCAGGTGGGCGATCAACGCCTCCTGACGCTCGACATCGAAATGGCCGTCTGCGGCCGTGTCAGTGCCAGTCAGGGCATGAGTGAACAGCGCCCGGGTCTCCTCCAGCAGCTCCGCCAGTGGCTCCGGCCCGTTGCCGGCGGCCTGACACAGCAGATAGCCGGTCAGCGCATTGCCGATGATGCGGCGCGAGAAGGGGTGGCCATAGGCGGCTTCCTCCCAGGCAGCGCTGAGGTTCCAGTCATCGGTGACGTCGTGGTCATCGAAGATCATCAGGCTGGGGACATTGGCCAGCAGGCGACGTACCTGACCGAGTCCGCCACAGAAGCGCCGCAGATGGCGGGCCTCGGTGGCATGGCGCTTGCGGGTGGCGTCGTCATGGCCCTCGAGCGACAAGGGATCTTCCAGCGTGATGCCCAGCGCCTCCCACGGCACGTCAGACCACACCAGCAGGTACATGGCGATGACTTCCGACAGGCCGATCAGATGGTTGTCGGCACCGGTGGAGGTGAAGATGGGCTTGCGCTTGGCACCGAAGAAGCTGGCGGCCACACCTTCGTTGGCCGCCATGTCCGGTAGCAGCTGCGGGCGATGGTAGAGGTGCGAGGGGTGCTGGCGCAGCTCGCGAGTGTCGGAGACCTCGGCCTCCATCAATGTCTCCTCCGGCAGGCCCAGCCCCGCGATCAGCTGATCGATCGCGCCCAGCATCGGCCCCGCGACATCGTCGGCGTAGATCTGATCGCCGGTGAACAGCATCACCTCCGGCCACTCGGTGACGCTCTGTCGACGCTCGCTCAACCAGTGATCCAGCGCCACCAGTCCATCGCCACCCGGGCCCTTGGGCGGTGGCGTCTCAAGGCGGTCTGTCATCGCAGCGCCTTGCGCACTTTGCTGCGTCTGCTGCTCGTCGTCACTCAAGCCGTGATGCGGCTTGCGGCAACTGCCATGTGCGACACGCGTCAGGCGTGACGGCAGGCGAAAACGCGGCAGGCTTTCACCGGGATAGCGGATCTGTGGCGCCCAGTCGGCGATGCCCTGCCATTCGGGCGTGTCTGTGGATGATGCCGCCGTTGTCGAGGATGGCTCCGCCAGGCCCAGCTCGTAGGCGATGGCGCAGTCGGCAGGCAAGGGCGTGTCGGGGTGCGCTTCGATCAACAGCAGCCAGGCGTGCTCCCCCAGCGGCATCGCCAGATGCTCCGTCAGCCGACAGCCTGATGTCGTCGGCAGGCCATCCTCATCTCGGGTGAGAGGCGTCGCGTCCTGTTCCGGCAGCAGCCACACCCGCGCCTGCTGTGGGCGAGAAGTCACCAGCCACAGCATCACGCCCTCGGCGGTGACACGACGCAATATCGGGCCTGCCAGCACGCGGGGCAGGACAGCAGTCGGTGTGGGAGAGCCGTTGGCAGGCAGCGAGGCGGACGAAGTGGCAGACATGAAGCAGGCTCGATGGCAGGTGGAGAGGGATGGCGGTCAGCTGGCGCTTATCAAGCGATAGCCTAACAGGCGACGAACGCCAGCCATGGGTGCAGGCGTGGGCTTGCGCGTGTGAGTGGCTCCGTGCGTTGAGTGGACAACTCGTCGTGGCGCGAGGTTCGCAGACTCGCAAAGCATGCGCGAGCTAGCGTAAAGTTGGGCCCTTGAATGCACATGGCGTTCGCACAATAGCATGGGAAACCGGCATGAATGATCCATCGGCGATGCGCCTCGTGAGTCCGTTGTCCAGACCCGTCAACCGCGGGCCCGGCTTGCGCAGCCCTGTCTGGCGCAAGGTCGCTCTGGCCGCAAGTCTGACAGCAGGCCTGGCCGCGTGCCTCTCAAGCCCTGCGGCCCTGGCCGCCGAGGCGCCGCTGGCGACAGGCGAGCGCCACGTGCTGGCGGCCAATGACTGCCTGCCCGCGCCCAGCGGGCCGGTGGTGTTGACGGTCGAGGGCGCCGTCAGCTGTGGCAATGCCGGGTCCCGGCAGGCACCGCGGGCGCGTTTCGATCTGGCGATGCTCGAAGCCATGCCGTCGCGCGTGGTGGCCACCCATACTCCCTGGACCCAGGGGCGTGTCAGCTTCTCCGGCCCGCTGCTGCGCGAGCTGGTGGCGCGGGTGTCTGAAGATGCCAGCGGACTCAAGGTGCGGGCACTGAATGACTTCGTGGCCGAGATCCCCCTCAGCGATATCGAGGACTTCGATGTCCTGCTGGCCACGCGACGTGATGGCGAGCGCATGCCGGTGCGTGATCTCGGGCCCCTGTTCGTGCTGTATCCCTTTGATGCTCATCCGGAATTGCTCAATGAGCAGGTGCGCTTTCGCAGTGTCTGGCAAGTCACCGGGCTGACGCTGGAGTGAGCGAGGGCTGGCGCCCGGCCCCCCAGTCGCAATATGACATGGAGTCATGCAGTGAATCAGTCGCCGGGTGAAAGATCCCCGATTTCAGGCACCGCTGCTGATCAGTCCTTTGCTGATCAGGGCATTGTCGCGTCGGACGTGGCCGGAAGCGGCAATCCCCCTGTCCGCTGGCCGCTGTGGCTGGGCATGGCGATCAGCATCCTGTGTCTGCTGGCCTCCATCGGCATCGGCGGCACCATCCTGCACAACCAGGTCAGCCTGGAAGACCGCACCCGCGACGATGCCGTCTGGTCGATCTACAAGCTGGATCGTGAGGCGGTCAGTCTCTCCTCCTCGATGGCGCGCTATCGCGTCGCCGAGCCAGCTGACCGTGCCAGTATCTGGAATGAGGTGCTGCAGAATTACGAACTGCTCTACAGCCGTACCTACATCTTCCGGCGGGGGGATTTCCAGCGCCATCTGATGACCCTGCCGGCCGTGCCGCTGCTGGCCGATGAGTTGATGAGCCAGATCGAGTATCTCGATCTGCGGCTGGAAAAGTGGCGACATGGCCCGGTGTTCGAGGGCGCGGGCCCGGTGCAGGCGGCACAGACCGACGACGCTTCAGCAGGCAGTGACGCTTCAGCAGGCAATGGCGCTGCACAGCGCTCCCGGGTGCTGGGGCCCGAGGGTCGCGAGGCGGCGGAGTTCCAGCAGTTGAGCGATGCGCTGGGCGATACCACCCAGACGCTGTTGTTGCGGGTACGTGCACGTCTGGCCGAGGAGCTGGCCCACGAGCGTCAGAGCCGCGACAGCCTGGTGCAGCTGATGTTGCTGCTGCTGGCGCTGATGCTGCTGGCCACCGTGATGGTCTGCCGTCAGATCTGGCTGCAGGCCCGCGGGCGTGAACAGGCCCGCCAGCAGATGTTGGCGATGTCGTCGGCCCTCAAGCACGAGGCGGCGCGGGCCGAACAGGCCAGTCGCGCCAAGTCCGAGTTTCTGGCCACCATGAGCCACGAGATTCGCACCCCGCTCAATGGCGTGATCGGCATGAGCGAACTGCTGCTGGCCGAACCGCTGCAGAGCAGTGCGCACCGCTATGCCAGCAGCCTGCGCGACAGTGGCGAAGTGCTGATGGGGCTGGTGGATGATGTTCTCGACTTCTCCAAGATCGAGGCCGGCAAACTCAGCGTCGAGCGACGCCCCTTCGAACTGCACACGGCCATCGATGGCGTGATCGACCTGCTGCTGCCGCAGATGGACAGCACGCGCATCGTCTTCGATGACCGCCGTTCCGCCCAGCTGCCCGAGCAGGTCATGGGCGATTCTGTGCGCCTGCGTCAGGTGCTGCTCAATCTGCTCTCCAATGCCTTCAAGTTCACCGAGCAGGGGCGTGTCTGTCTGCTGGTCGAGGCATTGCCGGCGGGGCGCGTGCGCTTCGAGGTCGATGACACCGGCATCGGGGTCAGTGAAGAGCAGGCCGCCCAGCTGTTCGAGCCCTTTACCCAGGGCGATGCCTCCACCGCGCGCCGCTTCGGTGGTACCGGGCTCGGGCTTTCGATCTCGCGACGGCTGGTCGAACTGATGGGGGGACGACTGGGCATCAGGCAACGCCCGGGCAAGGGCGCCTGTTTCTGGTTCGAGCTGCCGCTGCCACGCGCCGCGGCGCTCAAGCGACCGACCTTCTCCTCCACACCCCTGCCGATCAGCCGTGGCGAGCATGTTCTGGTGGTCGACGACAATCACATCAATCGCGAAGTGGCCCACTCCATGCTCAGTGGCCTGGGCTATACGGTGACGACGGTCGACAGTGGCGAGGCGGCGCTGGCGTGGTATGCACGCCAGCCCGATACGGTGCTGGTGCTGCTCGACCTGCGCATGCCGGGACTGGATGGCTTTGCGGTGGCGCGTCGTTGGCGCGCCATGGAGCACAGTGACAGGCGTGCGCCGAGTCTTATCGTCGCGATGACGGCCAATGTGGCGGCGGGGGAGCGTGCGCGTTGCCTCTCGGCGGGCATGAACGACTTCCTGTCCAAGCCGATCCGGCGTCAGCAGCTCGCCAGCATGCTGGCGCGCTGGCAGTCGGGCAGCCAGGACCTCGGCGAATGGCGCGTCAATGCCCTCGCCAGCACCCAGCCTTTCGACCCGATCAGCTATTCCCCTACCACTGAGCGACCGCCCCACTTCGAGGCGCCGCCGGAAACCGGTGAGGCTCTCGCGCGTGCGGCGTCACTGGTGGCATCACTCGATTCCCCCGCTGCGCGGCGTCGCATGATCCAGGAGGCTCAGGCGCGTGCCACTGAGGCCGAGGCTGAAGCTGAAACTGAGACTAAAGCAGGCAAGGTCAGTGAGTCGTCGGCGGCTGGCCCCATCGAGCGGCGTGAGCCTGAGGGCGAAAGCGAAGGCGAGGGCGAACGGGAAGGGATAGATGGGGGAGACACGAGCATGAACACAGGCGAGTCGTGGATGTCTGGCGGGTCAGCGGCGGCGCTTGCACAGGCCGTGACACCTGCGCTGCGGGATGAGCTGGATGCCGACAGTATCGCGGCCCTCGAGACGGCCTTCGAGGAGCAGCTCGAGCAGCAGTCCCAGCGCCTGTCGCGGGCGGTGGATCATATGGATCTGAAGCAGCTCCAGCATGAGGCCCATCTGCTCAAGGGCAGCGCCGCCACTCTGGATCACGACCTGCTACGCGACGCCGCTCTGCAGCTGGAGCTGCTGCTGGCATCCGACACGCCGCGCACCCGCATCGAGGCCGCGGTGGCGGCGCTGCTGGCCGAGATTCGCGATCACCGCAGCGCCGATCAGGCTGAGGGCGCCCGCTACCCTTGAGGCTGGAGATCGGCGAGCGCGGCAGCTCAGTGTTGGCGTCGGCGCAGCTCGCGCTCCACCAGCGTCACACCCGGCGTGGTCTTGCCCTGGATACCCTGCAACGCCAGCGTCAGCGTCGCATCGGCGATCTGCTGGTGACGCTGGGGCAGCGAATGGATCGGCAGGGGCAGAAAGTCGAGCAGGCGATCATCGCCGAAGCTGGCCATCGCCTTGGGCGGATTGGCCGGCGGCCCCTCGGCGAACAGCACATCGAGCACGCCATCCATCAGGGTGTAGGAGGCGGTGACGATGGCATCCGGCAGCGGTGAATGGCGGAGATGCTCGATCAGCGCCGCTGCACCGGCCTCGCGCTCGTAACGTGCGGCATGCAGGATGGTGGCCTCAAGCTCGCTGCTGCCGGTGTTTTGTTGATAGTGCGTCAGCGCCGCCTGCATGCCGCTGGCCCGCGCCCGCGAGATATCGATCTCCGGCAAGGCATCCAGCCATAGCAGTCGCTGCGGCGCGTGTTCCAGCACGGCCTCGGTCAGCTGGCGGGCGGCATCTTCGTTGTTGCTGACCACGCTGGCGAAGTGGCGCGTATCCAGTGCGCGATCGACACCGATGACCGGGAAGCCATCCAGCGCCAGTTCGCGGTAGAAGGGGTCATCGGGGGACAGGCAACTGGCGGTGATCAGCGCATCGACCCGCCGCGCCTTGAGCATGCGTGCAAGTTCGCGCTCGGTTTCCGGCTCATCGTCGGAGCAGACGATGAACAGCTGATAGTCGCGCTCACGTGCCCCGCGCTCCAGCAACTTGGCCAGGCGGGCATAACTGGCATTCTCCAGGTCCGGCAGCATGAAGCCCAGCGTGCGGCTCTCACCACGCCGCAGCGCGGCTGCCTGGGCATCGATCCGATAATGATGACGTTGTACCACCGCCATGACGCGCTCGACCGTCTGCGGGCTGATACGTCGTGCCTGTGCCTGCCCATTGACCACATAACTGGCGGTGGTGCGTGAAACGCCTGCAAGACGCGCGATTTCTGCCAGGGTCATGCCACTGTCCTTGCTGGAAAGGGGAACGGGATCTGCGTGCTCCATGTGCGAGGAATGATGCGCACTTGTGGGCTCGGGTGCAAATCCTCTCTGCGCCGGGCACGCCTCGCTCGACGCCTCTCGAGCCCGCGCCACAGGCGGCTCTACGCCCAATGTCTAGTCACCAGAAGCACGTTTTCGGTTTGTGTTCGCTTGATCGGGCGCAAGAAAACGGCCAGCATGAGTCCTATTGAGGTGACACGATTCAGCACGCTCGTCATCACGCCATGACGCGCTACCCTGTCGGAACTCGCCAAGTGACGTGTCGCGGCAGCTGAAAGACGCGTTTGCCGCGCACCGCCAACATCCAGGCTCCTCACCCCAAGGGAGCCTCAAGGAGCCAGCCATGCTCAGTCTTGATCGCGAGGACATCCTTCTCGCCGCCCATGCCAGCGATTGGCGCGATGCCTTGCAACAGGCCGCCGATGCCCTGGTCGCCGGTGGGCGCGCCACGCCCGACTATCGTGAGGGTCTGCTGGCGCGTGAAGCCCAGTCTTCCACCTACCTGGGGCAGGGGATCGCGATCCCCCACGGCACGCCGGACAGCCGCGGGGCCGTGCTGGCTACCGGAGTGCGTGTCCTGCAGTTCCCGCAGGGCGTGGAGTGGCACGACGGCAATCGCGTCTTCCTGCTGGTGACCATCGCGGCACAGTCCGATGAGCACCTCGACATCCTGCGCGCGCTGACGCGTGTGCTCGATCGCGACGGCGTCAGTGAGCGCCTGGCCGCGTCGACGACCGCCGAGGAAGTGCTGAGCGAGCTGGGGCGCGAGGTGGTACCGCCGCGGCTGGATGCCGAGACGCTGCTGTGCGGTTTCCCCGCGCGTGATCGTGACGAGCTGGTACTGGCGGGGGCCGCGCGCCTGCGCCAGGCCGGCTGTGTCAACGATGGTTTCATCTCGGCCATGCTCGCCGCCGAACCGGTGGCGTTGGGGCAGGGCGTGTGGCTGGCGCAGTCGCAGCAGGATGTGTCCCGCTCGGCGCTGGCCATCGTCACGCCGGAGAAGGCACTGGAGACGCGCCACGGGCGCATCACTGCGCTGGCCTGTCTGGCAGCCGATGCCCGGCAGGGCCAGCATCAGCCGTTGCTGGAGCGCCTGCTGACGCTGTTGGAGGAGGGCGCAGGCGAAAGCCTGCCGGGTCTGTCGGCCAGCGCCCTGCTGGCGCGGCTGTCGGGAGAGTCCGCCTCGGCGCAGCTGGCTCAGGTCGTGTTGCTCAACGCCCACGGCCTGCATGCGCGTCCGGCCAAGCAGCTGGTGCAGGCGGCGCGCGAGGCGGGAGAGCAGCATGGCGTCATTCCGGCGTTGCGACTGGAAGGCGATGACAGCGGTGTGGTCAGTGCCGCCAGTCTGACCAAGGTGCTGGGGCTGGGGGCACGCCGCGGCCAGACGTTGATCTTCAGCGCCTCCGGCGATGACTCGGCGGCCAATCAGGCGGCGCTGAGCATGATGGTGAGCGCGGTACAGGCCGGTCTCGGCGAGGCGGTGGAGCCGCTGGCCGATTGGCGCGCCGACGCCGCCACGCCGCTTGCGGTCAGCGAGCAGCAAGCTACCCGCGACCCTCAGCAGGCCGCTCCGGCCGCCGACAGCGTGGTACCCGCGGTGGCCGCCTCGCCGGGCATGGCCATCGCGCCGTGCTGGGTGATGCGCCTGCCGCGTTTCGTCTATGAGACGCGCAGCGATGCCGGCGCCGATCGTGAGGCCGAGCGCCTGGTGGCCAGCATCCAGACCGCCCGCGAGCAGCTGCTGGCGCTGGTCAATCGCGCTGAAGGTGCCGAGATGGCCGAGATTCTCTCGATGCACGAGGAGATGCTTGGCGATCCGGAGCTGTTTGCCGCGGCGCGCGAAAGCCTCGATGAAGGCCACAGCGCCGAAGCGGCCTGGTGGTCGGCCATCGACAGCGCCGCCAGCGCTCAGGAGAACCTCGCCGATCGCCTGCTGGCCGAACGCGCCGCTGACCTGCGCGATGTCGGTCGGCGGGTGCTCGGCGTGCTGACCGATACGCCGTTGCCCAGCGCCCCCGAGACACCGCATGTGCTGGTGACCGAGGATATCGGCCCGTCGGATGTGGCGCGCCTGGATACCACGCGCGTGCGCGGCCTGGTCACGGCGCTGGGCGGAGCGACCTCGCACAGCGCGATTCTGGCGCGCTCGCTGGGCATCCCCGCGGTGGTCGGGGCTGGCCCGAGCGTGCTGGCGATCGCCGATGGCAGCGAGCTGATCGTCGATGGTGAACGCGGCCGCGTCAGCGTGATGCCCTCGGCCAGTCGCCGCGCGCGTGCCGAAGAGGCGATCGCCGGGCATGAACACCGCCAGGCCGCTGCCTGGGAGTCGCGCATGGCGCCCGCCACAACCCTGGATGGCCATCATGTCGAGGTGGTCGCCAATCTGGGCAACACCGCTCATGCCGGCGACGCCGTCGAGCGCGGTGCCGAGGGTGTCGGCCTGCTGCGTACCGAATTCGTGTTCATGGCGCACCCGCAGGCGCCGGACCTCGCCACCCAGACCGCCCAGTACGGCGAGGCGCTGGATGCGCTCGAGGGACGGCCGCTGGTGGCACGCACGCTGGACGTCGGCGGCGACAAGCCGCTGCCGTACTGGCCGCTGCCGCGTGAGGACAACCCCTTCCTCGGCCTGCGCGGCATTCGCCTAGCCCTGACGCGCCCGGAAGTGCTCGAGACCCAGGTGCGGGCGCTGCTGGCGGCCGCCGGTGCGCGGCCGATTCGCCTGATGTTCCCGATGGTCAAGGACCTGGCCGAATTGCGTGGCGCGCGTGCCATCGTCGATCGCGTGCGTGCCGAGCTGGACGCCGCCTATGAGGCCGAACATGGCCAGCCGCCGGTGCGCGACGTGCAGGTCGGCGTGATGATCGAGATCCCCTCGGCGGCGCTGACGGCGGCCAGCATCGCACCGGAAGTCGACTTCTTCTCGGTGGGCACCAATGACCTGACCCAGTACACCCTGGCGATCGACCGTGGCCATGCGACCCTCTCGGCGCAGGCCGATGGCCTGCATCCGGCGGTGTTGCGCCTGATCGAGATGACCGTCAGTGCCGCCCACGCCCACGGCGCCTGGGTCGGCGTCTGTGGTGAACTGGCCAGTGATGACCAGGCCGTCGGCGTGCTGGTCGGGCTGGGCGTGGATGAGCTGTCGGTGTCCAGTCGCCAGATTCCGCTGGTCAAGGCGCGGGTGCGTGAACTGGACCTGGCCACGGCGCGTGAGCAGGCGCGGGTCGCGTTGGCCCAGCCGACCTCGGAAGACGTGCGCAGTGCTCTGGAAGCGCTGCTCGAGCAGGGCGAGCCTTCGGTTGCCGAGGCCACCTCGGGCGCTGCGGTCAGTCATGCGAACAGTAATGGGCACAGCCCGCGGGAGTCAGTGTGATGAGTGACAACACGACGCGTCAGGCCGCCGACTGCCCGGTATTCTGCGTGACGCTCAATCCGGCGCTGGACATGACCATCGGCCTCGACAGCCTGGTGCCGGGCAAGGTCAACCGGGCGCGCAGCCAGCATCTCGAGGCAGCGGGCAAGGGCATCAACGTCGCGCGGGTACTGGCGACGCTGGGCCATCCCGTGACGCTGAGCGGCTTTCTGGGCGCCGACAACCAGGCCGATTTCGAGGCCGCCTTCGCCGAGTGGGGGCTGTGTGATGCCTTCGAGCGCGTCGCGGGCGCGACCCGCATCAACGTCAAGCTCGGTGAGGCCAGTGGTCGTGTCACCGATATCAACGGCGCGGGCATGCAGGTCGATGAGGCCGCCTTCACGCGGCTCGAGGCGCGCATCGATGACTGGATCGCTCGTCAGCAGGCCGAGGGTAGCCACGAGCGCTGTGCTGTCGTCATCGCCGGCAGCCTGCCGCCGGGTGTCAGCAGCGAGCAGCTGGCAAGCCTAGTGCAGCGGGTGCGTTCACGCCGCATTGCCTGCTGGCTGGATACCAGCGGCACGGCACTGGAAGCCGGTCTGGCGGTGCCGCCCAGCGGCGTGAAGCCCAACGAACAGGAACTGGCACTGTGGGCGGGCGAGCCGCTGGAGACCGACGCCGCCCGTCAGCGCGCGCTGGCGAGTCTGGTCGAGCACGGCGTCGAGCAGGCGCTGATCTCTGCCGGCCCGGAAGGCGTGCTGTGGGCAAGCCCCGGCGCCGAGACACTGCGGGCACGTCCGCCGCGCATGCGAGTGGTCAGTACCGTATGTGCCGGTGATACCCTGCTGGCCGCCATGCTGCATGGGGTGCTCTGCCATCCGGCACCCACGGCGGCCATGCGTGAACGGATTCTGCGTCATGCCACGGCGCTTTCCGCCGAGGCCGTAACCCACCCGGGGCCGGGCAATCCCGCCGCCCCGGAGCTTGAAACCCTCCAACAACACACCAGCATCGAGACATTGGCGTCTGCCGAGGTCGCGACAGCCGGAGAGCCACGCCCATGAATGTCATCATCGTTACCGCCTGCCCGAGCGGCATGGCGACCAGCTTCCTGGCGGCACGCCGCCTGGAGCAGGCCGCCCGTCGTCGCGACTGGGAGCCCCTCATCGACATGCGCTCGCAATTCGAGCGTGAACTCGTGCTGAGCGATGCCCAGCTCGCCGCCGCCGAGCTGGTGATCGTCGCAGCGTCGCCGCTGACCAGCGCCGGTCTCGAGCGTTTCGTCGGCAAGCGCGTGCATGTCGCGCCTATTGAAGAGGCGCTGCCGGACCCCGCCGCCTTCCTGGCCAATGCCGATTCCCGTGCCCGCGTGCTGGAAGCCAAGGACATCGCCGACGTGGCTGCGACTGTCGGCACGATGTCCAGCACGACGGCCAGCGGCGCAGCAAGTGCAGCTGGTGGAGACGTGACGCACAAACCGTCCATCGTCGCGGTCACCGCCTGCCCGACCGGCGTGGCGCATACCTTCATGGCCGCCGAGGCCCTGAGCGAGGCAGGACGCGCGCTGGGTTACCCGACGCGGGTCGAGACCCAGGGCTCGGTGGGCGCGCAGGATGCGCTGACCGAGGCCGAGATCGCCGCGGCCGAGGTGGTGATCCTGGCCTGTGATATCGAGGTCGACCCGACACGCTTCGCCGGCAAGCGCATCTGGCGTACCTCCACCGGCACCGCGCTCAAGAAGCCGCGCGATACCATCGAGCAGGCGCTGGAAGGCGCCGAGGTGGAATCCGCCACCGCCGCGGGCGGTCAGGGCGGCCAGCAGAAGGGCGAGAAGCGCGGCCCCTACAAGCATCTGCTGACCGGCGTGTCCTTCATGCTGCCGATGGTGGTGGCGGGCGGCCTGATGATTGCGCTGTCCTTCGTGTTCGGCATCAAGGCCTTCGAGGAAGAAGGCACCCTGGCGGCGGCGCTGATGCAGATCGGCGGTGGCTCGGCCTTCAAGCTGATGATTCCGGTGCTGGCGGGCTATATCGCCTACTCAATCGCCGACCGCCCGGGCATCACGCCGGGCATGATCGGCGGCTGGCTGGCCGCCACCCTGGACGCCGGCTTCCTCGGCGGCATCATCGCCGGCTTCCTGGCGGGCTACAGCGCGCTGGGGCTGAGCCGTTTCGTCAAGCTGCCGCAGTCGATCGAATCGCTCAAGCCGATCCTGATCATCCCGCTGGTGGCGAGCATGGTCACTGGCCTGGTGATGATCTACGTGGTCGGTACGCCGGTGGCGGGGCTGATGGCGACGCTGACCGAATTCCTCGAGTCCATGGGCTCGGCCAATGCCGTGCTGCTGGGCATTCTGCTCGGTGCGATGATGTGCTTCGATCTCGGTGGCCCGGTCAACAAGGCCGCCTATGCCTTCGGTGTCGGCCTGCTGGCCAGCGAGACCTATGCGCCGATGGCGGCCATCATGGCCGCTGGCATGGTGCCGGCGCTGGGCATGGGGCTGGCCAGTTTCATCGCGCGTAGCAAGTTCGCCGAGCCGGAGCGTGAGGCTGGCAAGGCCAGCTTCATTCTCGGCCTGTGCTTCATCTCCGAGGGTGCGATTCCGTTCGCCGCCAAGGACCCGCTGCGCGTGATTCCGGCTTGCATGGTCGGTGGTGCCGTTACCGGCGCACTGTCGATGTTGATAGGGGCCAAGCTGCTGGCGCCGCACGGCGGGCTGTTCGTGCTGCTGATTCCCAATGCCATCAACGTGCCGCTGATGTACCTGGGCGCCATCGTCGCCGGCACCCTGGTGACAGGTATCGGCTATGCGCTGATCAAGAAGGGCGCCCAGCAGGTCGAGACCGCAGCCGCGACCTGAGCCGCTGGCAGTCAGGTAAGGACGCAAGCCGCAAACGCACAAGGCAAGACGCAAAAAGCCCCCGCCGGTCTCCCGGCGGGGGCTTTTGCATTGCAGGCCGAGCGCAGGCGCTCAGCGACGGCTCAGTCCAGTTCGGACTTGCCGATCACGCCCGGCATCGCCGGCGCTTCATTGACCGTATCGTGGCGCACGAAGGCCAGATGCTGCTGGTAGGCGGTGACGACTTCGTCGAGCACTTGGGCACGCGACAGGCCGTTGAGCTCCTGGCCGCTGCCACCTTCGGAGAGGTGGACCTCAAGACGCAGGTAGTAGTCATCATTGGCGTCGATGAAGCTCGGCGTCTGCTGGCGCACCGCACGCACCTGGTAGACGAAGTTGGAGGCATCCTCGAACTCGACTTCCAGCGTCACGCGGGGCAGCGGCTCATCTTCCAGCGTCTCTTCGGTGACGCTGGAGACCTGACCGCGACGATTGAGCTCCTCGGCCAGCTGGTTGAGGGCCGGGCAGATGGAGCGCTTGAGGGTCGCCTCGGAACTGCCGCTCTGGGCGAAGTCGAGCACGTGGTCCAGACGCTCATGCCAGTCGACACCTTCGTAGACGTAGCGGTTGTCCTGACGCACGCTCTCCTTGCGATCTTCGATCATCAGCGCCTTGTACATGCCGATCATCATGAAGATCAGCACGATGGAGAAGGGCACGGCGGTGATCACCACGGCGCTCTGCAGCGCGCTCAGTCCCCCGACCATCAACAGCGCCAGCGTCAGCAGGCCGATGATGGCGGACCAGAAGACGCGCAGCCAGATCGGTGCGTCGTGATTCACGTCCTTGAGGATGGAGGTGAAGTTGGCCAGCACCAGGGCGCCGGAGTCGGCGGAGGTCACGAAGAACACGATACCCAGAATCGCCACCACGGCGGTGGTGATGGTGGAGTAGGGCAGCTGCTCCAGGAAGGTGTAGATGGTGTTCTGTGGTGCATTCAGGGCTTCGGTGGCGAGTGCCGCGACGTCCTGATTGGCGACCATGTCGATGGCGGAATTACCGAACACACTCATCCACACCATCATGAAGCTCAGCGGAATCAGCAGTGCGCCGAACACGAACTCGCGGATGGTACGGCCACGCGAGATGCGTGCGAGGAACAGGCCGACGAACGGGGTCCAGGCGATCCACCAGCCCCAGAAGAACAGCGTCCAGCCGCTCATCCACTCATCGGTACCCGGCGTGTAGGCGTAGGTATCGAAGCTCTTGGCGGTGAACTGGGTGATGTAGTCACCGATGTTGAGCACCAGGGCGTTGAGCAGCTGTGAGGTATCGCTGACCGCGAGCACGAAGATCAGCAGCGCGGTGGCCAGCAGCATGTTGAACTCGGACAGCATGCGGATGCCTTTCTCGACACCGGTGATCACGGAAATGGTCGCCAGCACCATCACGCCGAGGATCAGCGCGGCCTGGACGGCGAGGTTCTCGGGCACGCCGAGCATGAACTTGAGGCCGTAGTTGAGCTGGATGACGCCGATGCCCAGCGAGGTGGCGATGCCGAACACGGTGGAGATGATCGCGAAGATGTCCACGGTGTTGCCGATCGGGCCATTGATGCGGTTGCCGAGCAGCGGGTAGAAGGCCGAGCGGATCGCCAGCGGCAGGCGGTGACGATAGCTGAAGTAGGCCAGTGACATGCCGGCGAGCACGTAGATGCCCCAGCCGGAGAGGCCCCAGTGGAAGAAGGTTTCCACCATGGCGTTGCGGATTGCCGCTTGGGTCTCTGGGTCACCGGTCACCGGTGCCACGTAGTGGGACAGCGGTTCGGCGATGCAGTAGAACAGGATATCGATGCCGATACCGGCCGCGAACAGCATCGCCGACCAGGACAGCAGCGAGAACTCCGGGCGTGAATCATCCGGCCCGAGGCGAATGCGGCCGAAGCGCGAGCATGCGATCAGTACCCCGAAGACCAGATAGGCGACGATGGCCAGCATGTAGAACCAGCCGAAGGTATCGATGGTCCAGCCCAGGGCGCTGCCGATCCAGGCGTCGGCCTGTTCGGTGAACAGCATCGCGAAGGCCAGGAAAGCGAGGATACCGATGATCGATCCGTAGAAGACCGTCGGGTTGATACGACTCGAGGACGGCGTGGCGTTCTCGGCGGAAGCAGGTTTCTGCATGAGCAACTCCTTATCAGGGGAAGTTTCACTCGTGCGTGGTGCTTAGCTGCCCGTCAGCCGCAGGAAGTACGGGTGGCGAGCAGGAAAAGACGGACACGAACGGCACGGGCCGTGCTCAGCTCACGCACGGGGCGGAGCTTGCAGCAGCGGCAGTGTCGACTGCCGTGGCGATGCGATTGCAGGGGCATCGCTGGGCAGCAAGCAAGAAATGCCGGTGGGCAATTCATGAGAGACGCCGGGCGCGTGCACCGCGGTGCTGCGGTCCTTTCCCTACAGGCCAGCATGGCCGCAGAAGAACGATGGCGGGTCGAGCGCAGGGGAGCGCTGTGCCTTCATCGTGCTGCTCTCATCACTTCGAACGTCTACTCGGCGTCCCTGGACGTCACCCGCCTTCTCGCGAAGGGCGGGTGACTCCGGTGTCTACTCGCGAGTCCGTGGCGGTCGCCATCACCTGTTCCCTTGAAGTTGCCGGGATGGCAGGCGTCAGTCTCGTCGGCATCTACCGGGTCCGCTTTCCTGTGACGGTTGCAGGCATCCCGTCTTGCTGCCACCGGTCGAGATCGGCAGCGGAGGGGAGCTCAGCAGTCAGGAAAACGCGACTCACATCATCACGCCGTGTAATGCTCAAAGCGTTGCAGAATTATTTTAATTGATTGTTCAATAAAAATATAACCCCCCTTTGGGGAAAAAGGCAGTGCAACTGTCGCTTTCGTTTATCCTCGCGTCGCGGTCAGATCGCCGCGAGACCCGATGGCAGAGCCTCTCAGGCGCGGTGTCGTGCTCTGGAAAATCGCTGTCGGTAAAAGGACACAACGACGCCGCCCCGACCACAGAATCGTGGCCGGGGCGGCGAAAGTGACGTCAGCAGGGCAGTTGAATGGCTGTGTCCGGGACGCGATCGTTCGGGGCGCGACCGTCCGGGATGCGATCGCTCGGTTCTTAGCTCGCCGGAGCGTCGATCAGCCGGCGTTCAGCTGCTCGGGTGATGGCCTGACTCAGGCATCTTCAGACTGGTCGGCGTCATGCATCGGGCCGCGCTGCATGTCGCCGCCCTTCATGCCGCCATGATGCTTGCCAGCGTGATGGCGCATGCCATTTGCCATGAAAGCTTCCAGCGCATCGAGCTGCTCGGCGGACAGCACATCGGCGAGTTTCTCGCGGCCTTCCTCACGCAGCTCCAGGCGCTGCTCCTTCATTTCCTTGCGCATTTCCTGGCGGGCGGCGACACGCTCCTGCCTGGTGTCGGCGTCCTGCATGACATCACGCATGTCGTCGTGCATCTCTTTCATGCTGTCATGCATCTCGTCGCGCATTTCCTTGCGGACTTCCTTGAGCGCCTGCATCTGGTCATCGCTCAGGTTCCAGCTGGCCAGCAGCGCCTTCATGCCTTCGCGCTGCTGACGGTCGGCCATCTTCGGACCGCGCTTGTCACGCTGGTGCATCAGGTCCAGCACCTTGATCTGCTCGTCATCCAGCACCTTGGCTAGACGATCATGCTGGGTCTTGCGCAGTTCCTCGAAGGCGGCCTTGCGCGCTTCACGTGAGTCGAAGTCCTTCTTCTTGAGTGACTCCATGTCGTCGCGCATGGACTTGAAGGAGTCCTTGAGGGCGCTGCGCTGGTCATCATCCAGGTCCCAGCTGTCGAACAGGGCACCCATCAGCTGCATGCGCTGCTTGCCGTCCTCGGCCATGTGCTGACGGCCACGCTCACCGGCCATGTGCTTGCCGCCACGCTCACCGCCATGCTCGTCGGCATGCTTGCCTTCGCCGTGACCTTTGCCGTCATGCTTGTCCATGTGCTTGCCGTGCATCGGCTTGCCGGCAGCCCAATAGGCTTCGAGCACCTTGACCTGATTCTCGTCGAGAATCTCAGCCAGGGCGGCCTTGTGTTCTTCACGCTGTGCCTGGATGGCGTCGCGGCGCGCTTCGCGGGAGTCGAACTTCTGCTCCTTGAGCTGCTTGCGGCTTTCCCTCTGCTGTTGCTTGAGTGCGTCGAGCTGTTGCTGCTGTTCATCGCTGAGATGCCAGCTGGCGAGAATCCTGTCGAGGCCTTCCTTGCGGTCGGCGCCGTCATGGTGCTTGTCGTTGCTTGAGGCCATGGCGGTCATCGGCAGCGCCAGGGCGGTCAGCAGACCGGAAACGATGAGCTTGCGAGAAATGCGGTTCATGGCGTACTCCGAGTGTCTAGGTAAAGGGCCGGAATCAAGCGATAAGAGCATTATCAGCAGTGAATGTGCCGGCATTGTGCAAGGTTTCATGGGGTTGCGTGCAACGCGCTTCGGCGGAACATGCAACGGCTTGCTGCGTGGTCTTTGTGCAGCGTGATCTTGTGGTCTGAATCCTTTAGAGACAGCCCCCTGTGGAGACTGAGTCCCTGATCAAGGTGATGGTGCCAGGGTTCAACCCGTGGCGCTCAGACGCGCTGGCCGTCAGCCGCTGTGGTGGCGCTTCTTCGCCACCTTGGCGTTCGCCTGGGCCTTCGCCGGATAGTGGCGGTCGAACTGCTGGTGGAAGCGTTGGGTCTGATGGCCGTTCAGGATGCGATCGACATTGGCCAGATAGGCCGCGCGCGCCTTGGCAAGCGCCTTGGCGTCGTGATGGCTCTCTGCGGCCTGACGTTGCTGGAGATAATGCCGATATTGCTGGTCGAGGGTGGCACGCTGACTGACGTTCAGGCTGATGCCATCCAGCAGCACGTTCAGCGAGACATCGGCGGCGCTGGCACTGGTCACGCTCAGCGGTGATGCCATCAGCATGACGCTCAGTATGCCGGCACCGATCAGGCGAGTGCGGGAAAGAGCACGACGGGCAGGACTGTGGGACATGACGAATACCTCACTTGTGGCGTAGACCCGCGCTTGAGCAGCAGTAAATGGCTTTCGCTTGGGCAGTGATGACAGTATCCGTCGCAGTTGGACAGCAAGTTCGCACCGTGGGTGCAACAAAAACGCAACCGCCGTCTGTGGTCACAGACGGCGGTTGTCATGTTTCTGAAAGGTTTCGGTGCCTGCGTGAGGCGGGGGTCAGTCCAGCACGTCAGGCTCGAACTTGTAGCCGACCCCATAGATGGAGCGAATCACGTCGCGCTCCGGCCAGACATTGGCGATCTTGCGACGCAGCTTCTTGACGTGGGAATCCACCGTGCGCTCGGAGACGATGCGGTGGTCGCGGTACATGTGGTCCATCAGCTGATCGCGGGAGAAGATGCGCCCCGGCGACTGCATCATCACCTTGAGCAGCTGGAACTCGACGGCGGTCAGGCCCAGGTCACTGCCATCGGCCAGTGCCTGCCAGCCTTCCTCATTGAGCACCAGCTGGCCCTTGTCGGAGGTCTGCGAGAGGGTCTGATCGAGCGCCTGGCTGCGACGTAGCACGGCCTTGATGCGCGCCACCACCTCACGCGGGCTGAAGGGTTTGCAGATATAGTCATCGGCGCCCAGTTCCAGCCCCAGCAGGCGGTCCACTTCCTCGACCCGCGCGGTCAGCATCACGATGGGCAGCAGGTTGTCCTCGGCCCGCAGCTGGCGGCACAGGGTCAGGCCGTCGGTACCCGGCAGCATGAGGTCCAGCAATACCAGGGCGGGTGTCTCGTCATTGACCGCCGCGATGACGGCGTTGCCGTCGTCGACATGCCGGGTGCGATATCCGCTGCCGTCCAGATAATCGCACAGCAAGCTGGCGATCTTGGGCTCGTCTTCCACCACCAGAATCAGCGGTTTCTGGGTCTCGGCCCGGGCGTCAGGGGTGTCGGCGTAAACGTCGCTCATGGTCAAGAGTCCTTGCAGAGGAAAATGTCTGTTTCAAGTAGACAGTAGAGGCAGGCGAATGTCCCATCGCAGTCCGCCCAGCGATGACTGCCCCGGTACCAGCTCGCCATCATGGGCACTGACCAGCGCGCTGGCGATCGATAGGCCCAGGCCTGAACCCCCGCTGGAGCGATTGCGCGAGTTCTCGACCCGATACAGGCGCTCGGTGAGGTGGGCGAGCTCGGCTTCTGGCACGCCGGGGCTCGAGTCTTCCCAGCGCACGACCGCCCAGCCGGGGTGACCGGCGCCATCCCCGGGTGAGGCAGCCTCGCGCAGCAGGCTGACCTTCAAGTTGCCGGGCGAGTCGGTGTAGGCGCGGGTGTTGCTGGCCAGGTTACTCCACAGCTGATGCAGGCGCTGCATGTCGCCCTGCACGCGCAGTGGCAGCTGGATGTCGGTCTCCAGCTGGATGCCGCTGTCTTCCAGCCAGCCGCGCAGGTCGTCCAGGCTATCGCTGAGCTGGGCATCCAGCTCCAGCGGCTCTCGCCAGGCTTCCAGTGTGCCGGCGTCGCTCTGGGCCAGCAGGCGCAGATCCGACACCAGGCGGTTTAGGGCATCCACCTCCTGCTCCAGCGAGCCGAGGCTGTCCTGGCTCATCGGGCGGATACCGTCCTGCATGGCCTCTATCTCGCCCTTTAGCACCGCCAGCGGCGTGCGCAGCTCATGGGAGATATCACTCACCCAGCGCTGGCGCGAATCGCGGTTGGTCTCCAGCGTCTGCGCCAGCGCATTGAAGTCGCCGGCCAGCCGCGACAGCTCATCTCGCCCACGCACCGGCAGGCGGGTGGCATAGTCGCCACTCGACAGACGGCTGGCGCCACTGGCGAGGTCACGCACCCGATGGCCCAGCCACCAGGCGATCCCGGCCGCTGCCAGCAGCGAGGCGAAGGTGGAGGACAGGATGATGGTCGCCAGATTGCGCGATTGACGCTCCAGATACTGGTCCTTGCCGCGGCGCAGGAATTCACTCACCGGCAGGTAGCCCAGCTCGCCGATCTTCTCGCCGTCCAGTATCAGGTCCTTGAACTGCATGCCGGGGATGGGGCGCGGCGGCCCATTGAGGCGCTGGCCGCGGGTATCGCGCAGCATGTAGTCCTGGGGGCGATTCATGTTGGCGCCCGGCGGCAGATCGAATCTGTCCGGCGGCGCCTGGGAGTGCACGATGCGTCCCCAGTTGCGCCGGCTCTTCATCCAGTCCCAGTTGCCTTCCGCGGCGTAGGCGCTGACCAGATCGGACGAGATCAGCTCGATGCGCTCCTGCTGGGTCTGCTCCAGATACTCCGCGAACCCTCTGTCCATGCTGTGGGAGATGAACATGTAGATGCTGCCGCCGATCACGACATTGGTCAGCAGCAGGATCACGAACAGCCTCACGGACAGCCGTGAGCGCCAGGCGGTGACGGCGGGCATCATGATGGCTGCTCCTCATGACGCGGGGTGCGGGGCGGCAGCCCCAGCAGGCGTCGCAGGTTGTGCTGCAGGTCTTCCAGCAACAGGTAGAGCGAGGGCACCAGAATCAGCAGGATCACCGTCGCGAACAGGATGCCGAAGCCGATGGAGACCGCCATCGGGATCATGAAGCGCGCCTGGCGCGAGGTCTCGAAGATCATCGGCGCCAGGCCGAAGAAGGTGGTCAGCGTCGTCAGCAGGATGGGGCGCAGACGCCGCGTGGCCGCCATGATGATCGCCTCACGCGCGGTGGCACCGGCCAGACGCTGGCGATTGGCGTAGTCGATCAGCACCAGGGCGTCGTTGATGACGATGCCCGACAGCGCCAGCATGCCCATCAGGCTGATCACCGACAGACCATAGCCCATCAGCTGATGGCCGATGACTGCGCCGATCAGGCCGAAGGGAATCGCCGTCATCACCAGCAGCGGTTGCAGATAGCTTCTGAACGGCAGCGCCAGCAGTAGATAGAGGGCTGCCAGCGTCAGCAGCAACGACACCTGCAGTGACCCCAGGTTGTCGGCGGTCTCTTCCTGACGCCCGCCATAGCCGATGCTCAGGCTCGGATACTGGCGCTTCAGCTGAGGGTAGACATCGCTTTCCAGACTGGTGATCACCTGACTGACCGCGTCGGACGGGGTCACGTTGGCGGTGACCTCGATCACGCGGCGCCCGTTGATGCGCAGGATGCTGGACGCGGCGCGTCCCTGCTCGATATCGGCCACCAGCCCCAGCGGCACACTGACACCGTTGGCGGTCTGCACGCCGAAGTTCTCCAGCTGGGCGAGGCTCGCGCGCTGGTCTTCGGGCAGCAGCACCTTGACCTCGACCTCATTGCGGCCCTGCTGTTGCTTGAGGGCGGTGGCGCCGGACAGCGGCCCACGCAGCTGGTTGGCCAGGGTGGCGCCATCCAGTCCCAGCGAGCGACCGTAGGCATTGAGCTGCAGATAGAGCTCGCGCTTGCCGTCATCCAGGCCGCTGTCGATGTCCGACAGCGAGCTGTAATCCTCAAGCGACGTCGCCAGCGACTCGGCGGCGGCCATCAGCGCGCCACTGTCAGACGAGGAGAGGCGGATGGTGAGGCCCGCGCCGCGTCCCGGCCCGCCGATATCGGATTCGAACAGCAGCGACTCGGTATTGGCGATGGTGCCGGCTTCCTCACGCCAGGCCTTGATCAGCTGCGAGGGCGACCAGTTGTCCTCTACCGTGGTGTCCAGATTGGCGATGATGCTCAGCGAGTTGCCTTCGATCTCGGCGCTGGTGGAGTAGATCGCGGGGGCGTCGTCGCGCTCACGAACCCGCTCCAGCGCGTCCAGCAGCAGGGTGCGTACCTCGCGGTCCTGGCTGATCGGGCTGCCCACCGGCAGGTTGGCGGTGACGCCGGCACGGTTGGACTCGACACGCGGCATCAGCGAGAAGCCGAGGCGGCCACTGGCCATCCAGGCCATCGCCAGCACCAGCAGCGCCAGACCGCAGACGGCGGTCAGGCCACGATAGTTCAGGCACCCTTCGAGGAAGGGCTGGAAGCGGCGACGCGTGAAACGCTCCAGCCCGTGCTGGACACCATGGCGCACGCGGTCCAGCGGTGCCAGCCAGCGTATCGGTTTCTCGCTGGTGTGGCCCAGGTGCGCGGGCAGGATGAAGATCGCCTCGATCCAGCTCAGCGCGAAGATGCTGATCACCACCAGCGGGATGATGCCGAATACCAGCCCGAGGAAACCGGGCAGGAACAGCAGCGGAATGAAGGCCACGATGTTGGACAGGATCGAGAATGCCAGCGGCACCGCGATCTCGCGCGCGCCGAGAATGGCGGCTTCGCGCATGCTGGCGCCGCGCTCGCGATGCGAGTGGATGTTCTCGCCGACGATGATGGCGTCATCGACCACGATGCCCAGCGCGATGATGAAGGCGAACATCGAGATCATGTTGATGGACACGCCGACCAGCGGCAGGAACAGCATCGCGCCCAGGAAGGCGGTGGGGATGCCCAGCGTGACCCAGAAGGCGAGACGCGCCTCGAGGAACAGCCCCAGCAGCACCAACACAAGCACCAGCCCCATCCAGGCATTCTTGAGCAGCAGTTCCAGGCGGTCCTGGTAGATCAGCGAGTCATCGTCCTCGACGCTCAGCGTCAGCCCGCGCGGCAGGCTGGCGGTCAATTGCGGCAGCATCGCCATGGTCGCGGCGGACAGCTCGTTGGGTGTCTGGGAGCCGACCTGATAGATATCGAGACCAATCGCCGGTTCGCCGTCGTAGAGCACTTCCTTGTCGCTGTCAGCGAAGCCGTCGGTGACGGTGGCGATATCGCCCAGACGCACGACATTGCCTTCCTGGCTGGAGATCACCGGCAGCTGCGCGAACTCGGCGGCGCCGTCGCGACGCGCCTCATAGCGCACCAGGTATTCGCCCTGCTGGGTATCGAGACTGCCCCCGGCCAGGTTGAGCGCCTGATTGCCGATCAGGCCGGCGATATCCTGATGCGACAGGCCGTAGCGACGCAGCGCGCCTTCCTCCAGCGCGACATGCACCTCGCGGTCACGGATGCCGGTCAGCTCCACCTTGGTGATGTCATCGCTGTCCAGCAGGCTCAGGCGCAGACGCTCGGCGACATTGCGCAGGGTCTGGTCATCGGTCTGGCCATGCAGCTTGAGCTCCATCACGCTGCGCGAGCGGCCCGCCAGCGAGTAGACGGGCGGGTCGGATTCATCGGGCAGGGTGGTGATGCTGTCGATGGCCTGCTGGATGTCCTGATAGGCGCGCATGGTCTCGACGCCGTCTTGCAGCTCGATGGACAGCGAGCCAAGGCCTTCCTCGGCGGTGGCGGTGATCTCCTCGATGCCCTCCACGTCCTGTACCGCGGACTCCATTGCCTGCAACAGGCTTTCGGAGACCTCATCCGGCGTGGCGCCGGAATAGCTGACGCTGACGTTGATGATCTCGAGCTCGAAGGAGGGGAATACCTCCTTCTTGATCTGACTGGACATCAGCAGGCCGCCGAGAATCAGACACAGCATCAGCAGGTTGGCGGCGACGCCGTGATCGTGCATCCAGCGGATGGGGCCCTTGAGGCGCGACTGTGCCGTCATGAGTCACTTCCGGTGGTCGTGGCGTTCTTGTCGGCAGCTGCGGTGTTTTGATCGGCAACCGTGGCGCTCTTGTCGACAGTCGCCGTGTCCTTCTCAACTGTCGCGGTGCTCTTGTCGCCAGCCGTCGTCCTGTCGTCAGCCGCTTTGGCATCGTTCGCTTGGGCGGTCGGCGTCGGCGCATCGCCGCGTGCGCGCAGTGCCATGCCGGCTTCGACGCTGCTCAGGGAGCTTGTGATGACGCGCTCGCCGTCCACCAGACCGTCGGCGACCAGCAGGGTGTCATTGCCCAGATGGCGCACGCCTACCGAGCGCTTCTCGAGGTGCCCGTCCTGCGTCAGCACCCAGACCTGCTGGCCGCTGCGCAGCGCACTGATCGGCAGTTCGATCAGCGAGGCGGTGCGCTGGGGCGTCAGGGTCGCCTCGACCACATCGCCGATGCGCAGTGCCGGGGTGCTGGCGCGCGCCTCTCCAGAGACATTGAGCGCCAGCGGGTCTTCCACCGCCACCATCACCTGGGTCAGCAGGCCGTTGTCTTCCAGCGACGGCAGCACGCTCCACACTTCGCCACGGCGATGCTGGCCATCCGGCCAGGCCTTGCTCGAGAGCAGTACCGGCGTGCCCTGGCCATCACGGGCGTGGGTCGAGAGCCACTCCATGTCGGCCTGCGGCAGATTGAGGCGCACCCAGAAGCGGTCGGTGGCCACCAGCGTCAACAGGTCGGTGAAGGCGTTGAGATCGCTGCCTTCGCCGACCAGACGCTCGCTGATCAGGCCGTCGTAGGGGGCGCGAATCTCGGTGCGGGCCAGATTGAGCTTGGCCTGATCGCGGCTGGCGCGGGCGCTTTCCACGGCGGCCTGGGCCGACTTGAGCTGAGGCTCGCGCAGGACTAGCGCTTTCTGGGCCGCCGGCAGATTGCGACCGAAGGTCTTGTATTCCGAGGCGGCGCGGATCTGCTCGCCCTTTTCAGAGGCGAGGCTGGCTTCTGCCGTGGCGAGATCTGCCTCGGCCTGACGCAGTGCCAGCTGATAATCCAGTTGATCGAGACTGGCCAGCAGCTGGTTCTTGCGGACTTCGCGGCCGGCCTCGATGCCTTCGGGGAAGGGCGCCAGCTGGCCGCTGACGCGCGTGGAGACCGTGGTCTGACGATCGGCGATCACGCGACCGAAGCCCTCAAGCGTCGGGGCGTTGGCAGCGTGGCTGACCGTCACTACCTCGACCGTGGGGGCAGGCGCCTCGCTGGGGGCACGCTTCGGCGCACCGGGGCGATGATTCATCCACCAGGCGGCCAGCGCGATCGCCAGCGCGAGAATGATCAGCGCCAGCAGGCGCATCCAGATCAGGCGCCGCGAGGAGGGTGCGGGGCGGCCGTCAGGGGCGGGCGATGCGGAAGACGAGGCTGGCGTCTCAGGGCTATGGTCCATGCGGACTCCGAACGAAAAGTGACTGGCCTGATGCGCAGCCGTCTTCTGGCCAGTCGCTTTGGCGTCGGTCAGAGCGGGCGATGGATCATGGCCATGAAAGGCAGACGAATGGGTGGATGATCGCATGATGCCATTCAGGCGCAATGCCAAAATGGGAAATAGCGTGCAACAGACGCAATCTGCCATTGCGTGATTGGCGCCCCACAAAAAAGCTGCCACATGAAGTGGCAGCTTTTCACGAGTGCGCCTGGCGGGCGGCGTCTCTGACGGGTGAATCGCTCTATCAGCCTGGCTGAACCGCGCGGGCAGACCAGGTTCAGTAGTTGAAATAGTTGAACTGGATAACCTAGATGAACAGGCCGATCAGCAGTGCCATGCAGACGCCGATCACGCCGATCAGGGTCTCCATCACCGTCCAGCTCTTGAGTGTTTCCTTCTCGGTGAGGCCGAAGTAGCGGCTGACCAGCCAGAAGCCGGAGTCATTGACGTGACTGAGCACGGTGGCGCCACTGGCGATGGCGATCACCACCAGCCCCAGTACCGGGCCGGACAGCGCCAGCGTATCGATCACCGGCGCCATCAGGCCGGCGGCGGTGATCATCGCCACGGTGGCCGAGCCCTGGATGACACGCACGGCGGTGGCGATCAGGAAGGCAAGCAGGATAGGCGGCAGGTTGCTGTCGGCCATCAGGTTGCCGAGCACGTCACCGACCCCGGAATCGATCAGCATCTGCTTGAAGACGCCGCCCGCCCCGGTGACCAGGATGATGATGCCGGCGGGTTCGAGCGCCTTGGTGGCGACTTCCATCACCTGTTCGCGCGTCATGCCACGCCGTGTACCCAGCAGGGTGAAGGCCATCAGGGTGGCCAGACTCAGCGCCACGAACGGGTGACCGAGGAAGCCCAGCCAGCCGACCAGCGGACTGTCGTCACCGAACAGGAAGCCCGAGACGGTATTGAGCACGATCAGCGCCAGCGGCAGCAGCACGATGGACAGGATCAGACCGAAGCCCGGGGCGCGCTGATTGACCTCTTCATCGCTCATCACACCGCCGGTATTTTCCATGTAATCCGGGATCCTGGCGTCGATGCGCGCCGCGATGAAGCGACCGAAGATCGGCCCCGCGACGATCATCGCCGGCAGGCCACACAGCGCCCCGAACAGGATGACGTAGCCGAGATCGGCACCGATCAGCTTGGCGACCGCGATCGGCCCCGGGGTCGGCGGAATGAAGGAGTGCGTCACGGCAAGGCCGGCCAGCAGCGGGATGCCGTAATAGAGCAGCGAGCGGCCGCTGCGGCGTGCCAACGCGTAGACCAGCGGCACCAGGATGATGAAGGCGACATCCAGGAACACCGGAATCGCGACCAGAAAGCCGGTCAGCGCCAACGCCCATTGCGAGCGTGAGGTGCCGAATCGCCCCAGCAGGGTGTTGGCCATGCGATCGACACCGCCGGACACTTCCAGCATCTTGCCGAACATCGCGCCGAGTCCGACCACGGTGGCAACGAAGCCCAGGGTGTTGCCCATGCCGTTGGTGACGGAATCGATGATGGCGTCGGGCTGCATGCCGGTGGCCAGTCCGACCCCCAGACTCACCACCAGCAGGGCAACGAAGGCATGCAGGCGCAGGCGCATGACGAGGTAAAGCAGCAGCAGAATGCCGCCGAGGGCGGCAAGGACGAGGGTGCTATCTGGGGACATGATGGCGAACTCTTGCGGCTGGCAACGGCGTGATCATCGGCCATTGCCCAAAGGCGTATTGTGTGAGGCGTCGTGGGTCGTGCAGGATGAAAGTTACCGGTAACATTAACGCTTACGCAATGATCCGAAAGGTGCATGAGGGACAAAAGTCTGTCGCGTCCGGCAGCTGGCTGTCCGCCAACGGGCAGTCGCTCAGTGCGCGACAGCCGTCCCGAGGCGCCTGACAAGGGATTGATCGGCAACATCGGGTACGCTGGTGGGCCATCGTTTTCATTCAAGGGGGAGAGGGTTTTCATGCAGCAGCAGGCAGAAGGAGCATCAGCGGTCGCGTCGATGCCGACCAGGTCAGAGGCTCTGGCCGCTCAGGGTGGCGTGCGTCTGGTGGTCATGGGGGTGTCGGGCTGTGGCAAGTCACACGTCGGGCAGCAGCTGGCGGCGTGCCTGGGCGCGCAGTTCATCGATGGCGACGATTATCACGGTGAGGCCAACGTGGCCAAGATGGCGCGCGGCATCCCCCTGGATGACGATGATCGCCACGGCTGGCTGGCCCGTCTGACGGAGCTGATCGAGGCGGCGCGTCGCGACGGGCGCAGTCTGGTACTGGCCTGCTCGTCCTTGAAGCGACGCTATCGGGATCAACTGCGTGGCGGGGACCCCGCGCTGGGCTTCGTGTTCCTCGAAGGCACGCGCGAGCTGCTGCTGGAACGCCTCGAGGCGCGGACCGATCATTTCTTCAAGGGCGCTGACATGCTCGACAATCAGCTGGCGACGCTCGAGGTGCCCGGCGACGATGAAGGGCGCATTCACACCCTCGACATCAGCGCCACACCGCAGGCGCTGGTCGAGAGTGTCTGTCAGCAGGTCCTCGACGCGCCATAGCGCTAGTCGCTCGCCGGACGTCTCACGGCGACAGGTTGCTGCCACTTATTACGAGGACAAAGTATCACGAGGACAGGCTACCGCCAGTCTGCAGGCTGAAGCCCAGGTCTTCCCACAGGCCGTGGGGCGTGGCGTCGAGATCACCGCTCAAGCGCGCCAGCAGCAGGGCGGCGGCGCGCTCGCCGATCTCGCGGCGTGGCGTGACCACGCTGGCCAGCGGCGGCCAAGTGCCGCGGGTCATCTCCAGGCCGTTGAAGCCGGCCAGCGCCAGCTGGTCGGGCACTGACAGGCCGCGGCGCTGACACTCGAACAGCCCGCCGGCCGCCAGGTCGTCATTGCAGCAGAACACGGCCTGGGTCTCGGGCCAGCGGGTCAGCATCTCGTCGAGCAGCTCGCCGCCCATGCGCACGCTGGAGGGCGCATCGGTGGTCAACAGCGCCTGCTGCGACAGGCCGGCGGCCTCCAGTGCCGCGCGCCAGCCGCCCAGGCGCTGTTCGACGCGGCGGTCCATGCGCGCGCCAAGAAAGCCGATATGACGATGGCCCAGGGCGATCATGGCCTCGGTCATCGCACGGCCGGCGGCGTGCTGGTCCAGTCCCACCGCCATGTCGAGCGGCGTCTCGCGCTTCTCCATGCACTCCACCACCGCACAGCCCGAGCGCGCGATCATCTCGCGGGTACGCGGGCTATGGCGACTGCCGCACAGCACCAGCCCGTCGATACCGAAGGAGAGCCAGGTCTCGATCAGGCGCTCCTCTTCCTGCATCGAATAGCCGGTATGGCCAATCAGCAGCTGATAGCCCGCGGCGGCCAGCGGGGCTTCCAGGCCGCGATGCAGCTCCGAGAACACGGCGTTGGAGAGCGAAGGAATCAGCAGCGCGATCAGCCGCGAGTGACCGCTGGCGAGGCTGCCGGCCTGACGATTGGGCATGTAACCCAGCTCGCGAGCGCACTCGGTGACGCGTTCGCACATCGCGGCGGACACCTTCTCGGGCTGATTGAGCGCGCGCGACACCGTGACCTTGGTGACGCCCAGTCGGGCGGCGATATCGGCCAGGGTGACGCGCTTGAGGCGGGAAGCTTTGTGTGGCTGAGAGGGCATGGACATTCAAGCGGCTGCGAAGGAGGACAAGAGTGTCCCTGTTAAGGCAGCCCGGGAGCAAGCCTTGCCCGGCGGATCAGACGTGACTCAGCGAGAGCAGGAACAGCATCATCGGCGGCGCTGCCAGCGACAGCAGGAAGCCCGAGACCACGGCGACCGGGACGCAGGCCACGCCGCCGGTCTGCTGGATCACCGGTAGCGTGAAGTCCATCGAGGTGGCCCCACCGATGCCGATGGCCAGCGGCGTGTAGCGCTGGATGGTCAGGGGGATCAGCACGAAGGCCAGCAGCTCGCGCGCCAGATCATTGAAGAAGGCGGCGCCGCCGAGAATCGGCCCGAGCTGATCACCGATCAGGATCCCCGACAGGGAATACCAGCCGAAGCCGGCCGAGATCGCCATGCCCTGATTCCACTCCAGCGCCAGCAGAGGCGCCGCCAGCAGGCCGCCGAGCAGCGAACTGGCCATCACCGTCAGCGCGATGACCAGGCCGTGTCGATTGAGCAGGATCTGGCGCAGGCTCATGCCGGAGCTTCTGAGCTGGCAGCCGATCAGCGCCAGCAGCACATAGAGGGCCCATTCGGCGAGGGTGTCGGTATCAAGCTGGGTGCCGAAGGTCTTGAGCAGCACGCCGGCGCCGACGCCGAGCGCGACCATGGCGGCAAGGGTCAGCGAGCCGGACAGTGCCTGCCAGCGGGTCATCGGTGCGCCATCCACCGCCTGGGCGGGATTGGCGCGTAGCGGGCTGCGGCGCGACAGCCACCACAGCGCCAGCAGATTCAGCGGCGTGATGATGGCGAACAGCGTCAACGCCTGACCGCTCATGGCGGCCATGCCGACACTCAACTGCTCCAGCGCCGCCAGTCCCATGCCCATCAGGAACAGGATGAGATAGATGGAGGCATTGACCAGCCGATTGACCACCGCCAGGCGGCCAGGATCAGTGAGACGTACCAGATAGCCGAGTATCAGCGGCAGCAGAATGAAGATGAGACCCGACAGCATGACCCTTCCCTGGCATTGCCACCCGGATAGCAGGGTGGCGCAAGTGATTGATTGGCGGTGAATACCGCCGAAGGACCTTATTATATCGGTTGGCGTGGGGTCTGGATAACCCCGCCATCAGCATTGCGTGAGAGACTTGCTGATGGCGTATCAGCGGGGCTTATGATCAGCCGCGCTAGAGGCGGGAGCATGTCATCACTGGCGGGCGCTGCTCAGCTGGTTCAGGGTCAGGTGGGCCGAGCGCGGCGGTACCTTGCCGTTGCGGTTGCCTTCCTTGTCCATGACGTCTTCGTAGTCGAGGTAATCGAGGCCGACCATCAGGCCCGGCCAGCGCGGCGCCAGCCAGATACGGTAGTGCTTGTGTTCGCGATGCTTGCGCCATGCCTCGATGCGCAGGGTGCGGAAGGTGCGCTGTGCCGCCTGGCGCGTTTCCTGGCCCTGGATCTCGTACATCAAGGTGCGCTGGCGGCCCTTGTGGTCGAGATAGTCCAGTGAGCAGGGCGTCGCGGCCAGACAGGCCTGCTCGCTCCATTGGCTGTCGACCTGCTGGCTCAGCAGCACCAGCAGGCTCTGACGGTCAGGCAGGCGGGTGTCGCCTGCCTGCGGTGCTTCCCGGTTGTAGTCCTTGCCGATGCCGGCCAGCCGATAGCCGGAGCGATAGCCCTCGGGCAGCATGCGGCCCTCCGCAAGCGTGAAGCGGCCCTGCTCATAGCCGCTGGCGACCTTGATGGAGGCCTCCATGCTGACGATGTACAGCTCGCCGCTCTGGCTGACGCGCTGGGTGATGGGCACATCCGGCCAGCCATCCAGCACCAGGGTGTAGTGGGCGGTGAAGGGCACCGGGGCGATGCTGGCGACAGGTGCCACGGGCGCGTCAGGGCTGACAGCGGCTTCATCGCTGGCCGCCTGGGCACTGCCCGCCAGCAGGAGCGCCCCCAGGCCTGCGCGGCACAGGCGCTGCCATGCCGAGGGTCGATCAGCGCGTGTGGCGGTGCAAGCGCCGCGCCGCGCGGGGGCTTGAGAAAGGTGAGACAAGGCGAAAGATGGCAGGGTCATGGTGACTCCCGAGACCGGCACTGGAGCCGTGGCCTGTGAATGAGGGTGTCGAGCGGTCAGGCAGCGACGGGGTAGGGCGACTGCACGTAGTGATGTAATAGTGATGTAATGATGTTGAGGCGATCCACAATCAAGCCAACGCCCGCCAGGCGGCCACGACGATATTTCAGCGCTTGCTCATGTGCAATGGATAGGTACTCTGTAACTGCCTTGTCCTTCCGCCGCACGCGGCGCGTACCTAGACGTTGGGTCCAATCAGGAGATCATCATGGCCAGCATTGTCATCATTGCCGGGGATTTTGTAGAAGATTACGAGCTGATGGTGCCCTTCCAGGCGCTGCAGGCGATGGGACATCGCGTGGATGTCGTCTGCCCGGACAAGACGGAAGGCGATATCGTCAAGACCGCCATCCATGACTTCGAGGGTGATCAGACCTACACCGAGAAGCCGGGCCACAACTTCGCGCTCAACGCCAGCTTCGCCGAGATCGCCGTCGAGAGTTACGACGCGTTGCTGATTCCCGGTGGCCGCGCCCCCGAGTATCTGCGTCTGGATGAGCGTGTACTGGCGATGGTGCGTCACTTCGTCGAGGCCGACAAGCCCATCGCCGCCGTCTGTCATGGTCCGCAGCTCTTGGCCGCCGCCATGTCGCTGGAAGGCCATCGCGTCAGCGCCTATCCAGCCTGTGCGCCTGAGGTGAAGCTGGCGGGCGGTGAGTTCGTGTCGCTGGAAGTGACCGACGCCGTGACCTCCGGCAAGCTGGTGACTGCACCGGCCTGGCCGGCGCATCCGGAATGGCTGCGTCAGTTCCAGGCGCTGCTGGTGTGATTCACCCCCGCTAGCGCCCGCCATCGCATCGGATCTGCCTGACGACACCCTGCCACTCGGCGGGGTGTCGTCGTTTCAGACGGTCAGCGCCTCGATCCAGGCCCGCTGCGGGGCGAGTCGCGATTGCTGTGCGGCTCGCCATGCGGGGTCGCCCAGCGTGGTGGCATACCGCTCGGCGTGATCACAGGCCAGCAGCAACCAGCTGCCGGCCAGCGACTCACCGCGAGCGCGCTTGCTCGCCAGACTCTCGAGCAGCCCCGCGAAGGCGGTGCCGGTGGAGGGGCCGACTTCAAGCCCGGCATGCTCGGCCAGCCATAGCGCGGCCGCCTGACTGCGTGCATCCGCGATGCGTAGGTAGTCATCGAAATGGGCGGGGTCGAATGCCTCCAGCACGCAGGGCCGCCCGATGCCTTCGATGGGGTTGGCCGCCTGCGGGACGGGCAGGCTGGTCGTACGGGTGCCGTGGGCACGATGGTGCTGCCAGCAGGCGTGATAGACGGAGTGCTCGGGGTCCACGCCGATCACGCGGGCACGATGGCTCCCGTGATGCAGATGGCTCCCCTGATGCAGATGACGCTTGTGGCGCAGATGGCGCGCGAAGCTGGCGGCGCTGCCGCCGGTGCCGGCGCCGAGAAATACCGCCTGTAGCTCGGGCAGCTCACGCGCGGCGATCTGTGCCAGGCACTCCCCGGGCAGGCTCGTGTCGCTTGCCCAGTCACCGGCAGTAGCGGCATGGCGGAATTGATTGAGGAAGTGACCGCCGCTGTCATCGGCAAGCGCCTGCGCATGCTGGCAAAGCCGAGCGGAGTCTTCGATTTCCACCACGCGCCCGCCCTCGTCACGAATCGCTTCCTGCTTGTAAAAGGCGGTGCCCCTGGGCACCACGGCAATGAATTGAAGCCCCAGCCGGCGTGCCAGCCACGCCTCGGAGACCGCCGTGGAGCCCGAGGAGGCTTCGATCACCGGACAGCCGGGTGTGAGCCAATCCTTTAGCAGGGCCTGCTCGAACAGCGACATCGCCAGGCGATGCTTGAGCGAGCCGCTGGCATGCGCTCGCTCGTCCTTGATCAGGATGCGCGCCTCACCCAGCCCGCGCAGGCTGAGTTCCAGCAGCGGGGTCGCCGGGGTGGCGGCCTTCAAGGCCGCAAGCTTCATGAGACTGCGTTGGTGCCATGACTCGCGCTGAGTCGCGTGCGGGGCGTGCTGTGCTGCGGGCGTGCTGAAAGGCGCAGTCGAGGGCGAGGCAGTGGTCGGCATGGCGGCATTTCCGGTCGCAGGAAGGAGCTTTCATGGTATGACCAGCCGCCAAGCAAAACTTGCCAGTTGTCATGGCGTGAGCCATGTTTCATGGCAAGAATTCATTGCGAGGTGAGGGTAATGGAGAAAATAGTGCTCGATGCCACGGACCGCGCCCTGCTGCGGCTGCTGCAGCGCGATGCCAGCCTGTCGTTGGCGGCGCTGGCGGAAGCCGTGCATCTGACCACGTCTCCTTGCTGGAAGCGCCTCAAGCGCCTGGAAGAGTGTGGCGTGATCACCGCACGGGTGGCGTTGCTGAATGCCGAGCTGATCGGCATGGGGTTGACGGCCTTCGTGCAGCTCAAGACCCGCGATCACTCGCGGGCCTGGTTCGAGCGTTTCGTGGCCATCGTCGAGGAGATCGAGGAAGTCACCGAGTTCTATCGCATGGCCGGTGACTACGACTATCTCCTCAAGGTGCAGGTCGAGGACATGAACGCCTACGATCGCGTCTACAAGCGGCTGGTCAACACCATCGACGAGCTGAGCGACGTGTCGGCCCGCTTCGCGATGGAGCGCATCAAGACGACCACCGCGCTGCCGCTGTGATGGCTGTCAGGCGGTGACGTCTGATCGCCGGTTGAGCGCCGTGCGCCAGCGTGCTCAATAACCGTGCTCGCGGCTGATGCCGGTCAGCACTTCACCTCGCTGAATGCGGCGAATGTTGTCTGCCAGCTGATCAGCTGCCTCGGCCACCGGGGTCGGCGCAGCGGCATGCGGCGTGATGATCACGCGCGGCTGGTGCCACAGCGGGCTGTCCTCGGCCAGTGGCTCGTGCTGGAAGACGTCGAGCAGGGCGCCCCTGAGCTTGCCTTCCTCGAGCGCCGCGACCAGGTCCTCCTCGACCACGCTGCTGCCACGCCCCGGATTGATCAGCACGGCGTCGTCGGGCAGGGACTGGAAGACATCTGCGTTCAACACGTCTCTCGTGGCCGGCGTATTGGGCAACAGGTTGATCACCGCCTTGAGGCCGAGCGACTCGTCACCCAGCACTTGCTGGAGGGTGCGGCCGCCTTCGCCGGTTTCATGGTGGCAGGTCACGCCCTGCAACGTGTGGGCGCTGCGGCTGAAGCCATGCACCGGATAGCCGTCTGCCGCCAATGATTCGGCGATTTGGCTGCCGATGGCGCCGAGCCCGAGTACCGCCACCGGGTACTGATGGGCGCGCACCACGCGGTGCGGGGCCCACTGGGTGTCCGTCTGCTGTCTGGCGTAGCGGTCGAAGTCACGTCGAAAGTGCAGCAGGCCATAGCGCACGTAATCCAGCATGTGGCTGGCCATGCCGGCATCGCTCAGCTTGAGCACCGGCACATCGTCAGGCAGTGCCGGGTTGCCTAGCAGGCTGTCGACGCCCGCGCCCAGATTGAGGATCGCCTTGACGTCATGATCGCGGTGGCGCTCGAACAGCGCTGCGGGCGGTGCCCACACCACCAGTACATCGCCCAGCATCTCGCCGTCATCGGCAATGATTTCCAGCGGCGCTTGTTTTGATGACTGTTCCGACGACTCATCTTGCCGCGCCCCCTTGGCGTCGGCGGTATCGCACAGGCGCTGACGCAGAGCATCGCACCAGCGTTCGGCGCGTTCATGATGTACCAGTATCCGCATGCTGTTCTCCTCTTCAGTAACGCTGGGTGGCGGGTCGAGATTTTTGAGCCGTCCCGGCCTGTTCGTAGGCTCTGTTCGTGGCTCTGTGCAAAGGGGCTGGAGTTTGGCCTCACCATGCGCCATTGCCTTGCGCCATTGTCTTGCGGGCATGACCTGCTCGCGGGCGGCAATGGCGCAGGCCTTGCAAGGGCTCAAGCGAAGGGCGACAGTGCCAGAGTCGTCCTTTGACCCGTTGTTGGCAGAGTGACAGACTCGAATCCAGAGGGGAATTCGGATGTACGCATGTACGCCGACCCTGCCGAACCGCGGGGCGCATCGTTCGCTCGCGGCGCAGGCAGCCATTGTCAGCCCGGTGCGGCTGGCAGGTCGGTCACCCGCTGCCTGGCCCTGCGTATGGCCACTGGCTCCGCCCCAACGTGCTGCTTGCCTCAAGGCCTGATCGATAAGGAGCGCTGCATGAGTCAATTCCCGCCCCATACTGGTGCGCCCCAGCCAGCCTTCGCTGGCCTGGCCACCTTGCCCAGCAGCGAGGCACCGGCCACCGAGAGTGACTGGACGCCACGTGCGCTGTCCGCTGGCCGTCAGGCCTTCACCATCGGCGAGTATCGCGCGCGCATCCAGCGGGTGCGTGAGGCCATGGCGCGCGCCGGCATCGATGTGATGGTGATTTCCGACCCCTCCAACATGGCGTGGCTGACCGGCTACGACGGCTGGTCCTTCTATGTGCACCAATGCGTGCTGCTGGGGCTTTCCGGCGAGCCGGTCTGGTATGGGCGTCGTCAGGACGGCAACGGCGCGCTGCGTACCTGCTGGATGGGCGAGGACAACATCCTGTGGTACCCGGATTACTACGTGCAGAATCCGGACATGCACCCGATGGAGTTTCTCGCCCAGTCCATCCTGCCGCAGCGTGGCTGGCACGATGGGGTCGTCGGGGTCGAGCTCGACAACTATTACTATTCGGCGCGGGCGCACTTGGCGCTGCTCAAGGAGCTGCCCCACGCACGGCTGGTGGATGCCAACTCGCTGGTCAACTGGTGTCGCGCGATCAAGTCCGAGCAGGAAATCGCCTATATGCGCGTGGCCGGGCGCATCGTCGAGCGCATGCATTCACGCATTCTGGAGATGATCGAGCCGGGCCTGCCCAAGAGTGCGCTGGTCGCGGAGATCTACCGGGTCGGCGTCGAGGGCGTGATCGGCCCCGAGGGTGAGATTCTCGGTGGCGACTATCCGGCCATCGTGCCGCTGCTGCCCACCGGCAGTGATGCCGCCGCGCCGCACCTGACCTGGGATGACACACCGTTTCGTGAGGGTGAGGGCACCTTCTTCGAGCTGGCCGGCTGCTACAAGCGCTATCACGCGCCGCTGTCGCGTACCGTGTTTCTCGGCCGTCCGCCGCGCGATTTCGTGCGCGGTGAGTCTGCCCTGCTGGAAGGCATCGAGAGTGGACTGGCCATCGCCAAGCCGGGCAATCGCTGCTGTGACATCGCGCTGGCGCTGGGCGCGGCGATGGACAAGTATGGCTTCGACCGTGGCGGCGCACGCTGCGGCTATCCCATCGGCATCAGCTATCCGCCGGACTGGGGCGAGCGCACCATGAGTCTGCGCCCCAGTGACGAGACCGTGCTGGAACCGGGCATGACCTTCCACTTCATGCCCGGTATGTGGATGGACGACTGGGGGCTCGAGATCACCGAGTCGATCCTGATCACGGAAAACGGTGCCGAGCCGCTGTGTGATGTGCCGCGCCAGCTGTTCGTCAAATAGCCTGCCGACAAGTGTCAGCAGCCCGCCATAACAAGGAGTGGTGTCATGCGAGAGTCCCCCGTCAGTCTGACCATCGATCTGTTCGCCGATGGCGTTCAGCACGGTTTCTTCAAGCTGCCGATCTCGACTGACGAGTCGGCGTGGGGCGCGGTGATGACCCCGATCAGCGTGATCGCCAATGGTGAGGGGCCGACGGTATTGCTGACCGGCGGCAATCATGGCGACGAGTACGAAGGCATCACCGCGCTCTACAAGCTGGCGGCGCGCCTCACGCCTGAGGACGTGCAGGGGCGCGTCATCATCGTGCCGACCATGAATGCGCTGGCGGCCAAGGCCGGGCGGCGTTGTTCGCCACTCGATGGCGGCAACCTCAACCGCAGCTTCCCCGGCAGCCCCACCGGCGGCCCGACCGAGCAGATCGCCGACTACTTCACCCGGGTGCTGGTGCCGCAGTGCGACTATGCGCTGGACCTGCATTCCGGCGGCCGCACTCTGGATATCCTGCCGTTCGCCGCCGCGCACCGTCTCGACTATCTCGAGGAGTCGCTGGGCGTCGAGCAGTGTCGTCTGCAGGAAGCCGAGAGCCTGGCCGGGGCGCTGGCCTTCGGGGCACCCTCGGCGATGATGATGTTCGAGCTGGATGCCGAGGCACTCTACGACACTGCGGTGGAGCGCCAGGGCAAGGTCTTCGTCACCACGGAGCTGGGCGGCGGCGGTTCCACCACGCCGGAACGTCAGGCGACCGCCGATCGTGGCGTCGACAACTTCCTCGCCTTCAGTGGTGTGCTGCGCGAGCGCAGTCGCGCGGATCTGGAGCAGGACATCGAGCGCCAGCGTGCCAGCCAGGCGAACGCGCCGCTGTTGATCGACATGCCGGATGCCAGCTGTTACGTGCAGAGTGAGCATGAAGGGCTGCTGGAGCTGTGCGTGGCACTCGGTGAGCAGGTCACGGCGGGGCAATGCGTGGCGCGGGTCTATCCGCTGGGGCGTGCCGGTCAGGCGGCGGTGGAATATCGCGCCGAGCGTGATGGCGTGCTGGTGGCGCGGCGCTTCCCGGCCCAGGTGAGTCTGGGCGACACCCTGGCGGTGATCGCGGAAGTCGTGGACGACCTGGCGCGAGAGGACTCATGAGCGCGAGTCCCTCCCGCTCGCAGCCATCGCCGAAACTGGATGCCTTCGATCTCAAGATTCTGGCGATACTCGAACGCGATGGCCGCATCACCAAGTCGCGGCTGGCCGAGGAGATCAACCTGTCGGTCAGCCCGTGCTGGGAGCGCGTCAAGCGCCTCGAGCAGGCGGGCATCATCGAGGGCTATGCCGCCATCATCAATCAGCAGCGCCTGAGTGATCAGCAGGGGGGCGCTTCCCGGGCGGCCGCCCCGCGCACGCCGGTGTGGGTCGAGATCCACCTCAAGCATCATGATGCCAGCAGCTTCCAGCGCTTCGAGCGGGCGATGCGTGAAGCGAATGAAGTGATCGAGTGCGTGGCGGTCGGTGGTGGCGTGGATTATCTGCTGCGGCTGGAGACGGCCAGCATCGATGCCTACCAGCGGTTGATCGACCGCTGGCTGGTCTCGGAACTGGGTATCGATCGCTATTTCACCTACATCGTCACCAAGCAGGTAAAATAGCGCGCCAGCTCCGTCGCTCTTCCTCTCATGCCGCACGAGATACTCTCACCATGGTGCCTTTCGCCGCCCCTTCCGGCTCCGTCGATTGTCCGTCCCACGTCCAGGCCGAATCCCCCGGTGCCCCGGTGCTGATCTTCGATTCGGGGGTCGGAGGGCTCTCGGTGGCCTCAGAGATCCGCCGCCAATGGCCCTCATTGCCACTGGCCTATGTCTGTGACAATGCCGCCTTGCCCTATGGCACCAAGCCCGATGACTGGCTGGTGGCTCGTATCGCGCAGGTGTGCGTGGCGGCGGTGGAGGCAAGCGGGGCGCGTGCTCTGGTAGTGGCCTGCAATACCGCCAGCACCCTGGCGCTGGTGGCGTTGCGCGAAGCGCTGTCGATTCCGGTGATCGGCACCGTGCCCGCCATCAAGCCGGCGGCGGCGTTGGCACGTGCGCGTCAGAGTGCAGAACGTCGTGAGAAGTGCGAGCCGCCGGTGTTCGCGTTGCTGGCGACTTCCGCCACGGTAAGACGTGCCTATACGGAGCAGTTGATCCACGATTTCGCGGCGGATTGTCAGGTGATTCGCGTTGCGGCCGATCCGCTGGTCGCCGAGGCCGAGCGGCGTCTGCGCGGCAAGCCGGCGCGCCCCGAGGTGGTGGCGGCCAGTCTGGCTGATCTGGCGGCGGTCGAGGCGCTGGAGGTGGTGATTCTCGGCTGCACGCATTTCCCACTGCTTGGCGCCGACATCTCACAGGTGCTGGGCGAGTCTCGAGTGGCGCTGGTGGATTCCGGCGCGGCAATCGCCCGCCGTGTGGCGGAGGTGCTGGCGCTTGGTGCTGCGGCCCAAGTGGCTGGGCAACAAGTTGCTCAGACTGATCAGCAGGTCTCTCAAGAGGCTGGACAGCAAGCCGCTCAGGCGGTTCAGCCAGCACCACGTGAGCACATGGCGCTGGCGACGGATGCCCGGCAGCCGGGGCTGGCCACGGCGCTGGCCAGTCAGGGTTTCGCCGCGCTGCAGGCACTGGCGTTCGACGACTGAAGCGCAGGGGCGCTGACTCTCGCGGCCCTATTGCACCTGCCTGCTCCCGCCTTGGCCCGCGATTTGGCGCTTGAGCTTCGCGCTGCCGATGGTAGGCTAGCGCGCCCAACCTTTGAATGGACGTGATCGGCATGGCTCACCATGACGTCCCCGCGTCCCTTTGCTCATCGTTTCAGTGCTGCGGTATGCCCGCAGGCAGGAGTCAGTGTGGCCATCGCCGTCGTCGATCCCAGTCAGTATGAACAGCAGCTCGCCGAGAAGGCCGAGCAGACCCGCGCACGTTTCGCTGCCTTCGATGCGCCGGAACTCGAGGTGTTTCCCTCGCCGCCCAGCCATTACCGCATGCGTTGCGAGTTCCGTATCTGGCACGAGGATGATGACCTCTACTACGCGATGTTCGAGGTCGAGTTCGACGACGAAGGCAACAAGAAGAAGACGGTCGTGCGCATGGACGACTTTCCGGTTGCCAGCCAGCGCATCAATGAGTTGATGCCGCTGCTGCGTGAGCGCCTCAAGGCAAGCCCGGTGCTGCGCGAGCGTCTGTTCCAGTGCGAGTTCCTCACCACCCTGAGCGGCGAGGCACTGGTCACGCTGATCTACCATCGCAAGCTCGGCGAAGACTGGGAAGCCGAAGCACGCGCGCTGGAAGAAGAGCTCGACATCATGATCATCGGGCGTTCGCGCAAGCAGCATATCGTGCTGACGCGCGATCACGTCTTCGAGCGTCTCGAGGTCGATGGCCGCGAGTACGTCTATCAGCAGGTCGAGAACAGCTTCACCCAGCCCAATGCCGAGATCTGCCGCTCGATGCTCAGTTGGGCGCGTGACGTAACCCATCCTGACAAGGCGCAGGCGGAAGGCCGTGAGCAGGGCGATCTGGTCGAGCTCTATTGCGGCAACGGCAACTTCACCATCGCGCTGGCCGAGAACTTCCGCCGCGTGCTGGCCACCGAGATCTCGCGCACTTCCGTGGCCTCGGCGCAGGTCAACCTGGCGGCCAATAGCATCGACAATGCCCAGGTGGCGCGCATGTCGGCCGAGGACTTCTCGCTGGCGCTGGCGGGCGAGAAGGCGGGCCGTCGTGTCGCGGAGATGGACCTCGACAACCACGACTTCCGCACCGTGCTGGTCGATCCGCCGCGTGCCGGCCTCGATGCCGACAGCTGCGAGCAGACCGCGCGCTACGAGCGTATCGTCTACATCTCCTGCAACCCGCAGACGCTGATCGACAACCTTGAGGTGCTGTGTCGCACGCACCGTATCGAGCGCTTCGCGTTGTTCGATCAGTTCCCGTATACCGACCACCTCGAGTGCGGTGTCTATCTGGTTCGCAGATAAGCGCGTCGTCAAATCGGCAACTGTCGTCACGCCCGTATGAGTCAGGCATCGCGCCAATCGTTTGAAAAACCGGAGCCCCGTCGTCATCTACCTGTCAGGTAGGGGATGACGGGGCTTTTTTGCGCACATGACAGCCACTCGAATTAGACTTTCGTTTCATGCGCGGACCGCCAAGTCAATACCCGATGCACAGATGTAATGCTGCATGACCAATATGGAACAGGCATGGGGCAGAGGCGCAGACTGCGCTAGTCTGTGATGCACTGCATGAGTCTGTGCTGCCACGCCTTTTGGTTGGCGCAGACTCTCTATGACTATTTTCCCTGATACATCCATCAGGTCAGTCGAGGTGATTGATGCTACACGTGGCGACGGACGGCAAGCAGGAATTTCTTGCGCAGCTCGAAGAGCAGCTGGACAAGCGACTTCCCAAGGACAAGGTGGACGTGATCGCGGCGTTTGCGCGCGACTATCACGCAACGGCCTCCTTCGAGGACATGGCCGAGCGCAAGCTGGATGACCTCTACGGTTCCACCCTGGCCGTATGGCACTTCCTGCAGAGCCTCGAGGCTCCCAAGGTGCGCGCCTACAACCCGGACTTCGAGAAGCATGGCTGGCAGTCGACGCACACCATCATCGAAGTGCTGCACCCGGACATGCCATTCCTGGTCGATTCCGTGCGTATCGAGCTCAATCGTCGTGGCATCACCGTTCACGCCATCCACAACGCCGTGCTGGCCGTCGCACGTGATGACGCCGGTCAGCTGGAGCGCGTGACGGCACCACGTGCCGAGAACGCCCCGCAGCACCGCGAGTCGCTGATCTACATCGAGGTCGATCGTCACAACGACGCCGAGACACTGGAAGACCTCGAGACCAGCCTGCGTGAAGTGCTGGCCGAAGTGCGCGTTGCCGTCGCTGACTTCGACGCCATGCGCAGCCAGGGCGCCCAAGCGCTGCAGGAGTTGCGTGACAACCGTCCGCCGACTGTCTCCGAGGCTGACCATAAGGAAGCCTGCGACTTCATGCAGTGGATGGGCAACGACCACTTCACCTTCCTGGGCTATGACGAGTACACCGTCGACGAGCAGGAAGACGGCACCCGCGTGCTGAACAAGGTCGAAGGCTCGGAGCTTGGCGTGCTCAAGCTGGATCTTGATCGCTATCACGAGCAGTCGCGTCACCAGCAGAGCGTCAACAGCGATCAGTACGTGCTGATCCCGGAGCTGCTGTCCTTCGCCAAGAGCGCCTTCCACGCCCGCGTGCATCGTCCGGCCTACCCGGACTACATCACCGTCGAGCGCTTCGATGAAGAAGGCCGCGTGATCGGCGAGCGCCGCTTCCTGGGGCTCTACACTTCCACGGTGTACAACCAGAGCCCGCGCAACGTGCCGATTCTGCGTCGCAAGGTGCAGGACGTCATGGAAGCCGCCGGCGTCAACCCGAAGGGCCACAATGGCAAGCACCTGCTGCAGATTCTGGAAGTCTATCCGCGTGATGACCTCTTCCAGATCTCCACGGACGAGCTGACCCGTACCGCCACCAGCATTCTCAACATCCGTGAGCGTCGTCGCGTGCGTCTGATCGTGCGTGAAGACCGCTTCGGCAAGTTCTTCTCGGTACTGGTGTTCGTGCCGCGCGATGTCTACTCCACCGACCTGCGCGTGCGCATCCAGAATCTGCTGTGTGAAGAGCTGAACGCCACCTTCGGTGACTTCACGCCGTATCTGTCCGAGTCCGTGCTGACGCGTATCCAGTTCATCCTGCGCTTCAAGGGCGATGAACCGGGCCAGTACGACATGCGCGCGCTGGAGAACAAGATCGCTCAGCTGGCCCGCAGCTGGCGTGACGAACTGCACGCCGCCATGGTCGAAGGCTTCGGTGAAGAGCAGGCCAACGAGCTGATGACTCGCTACCGTGATGCCTTCCCGGGCAGCTACCGTGACGACTTCTCGCCGCGCACCGCTGTCTATGATGTGGGCCACCTGCGCGCGCTGGACGAAGGTCAGGCCGTCGGCCTGAGCACCTATCGTCTGGTCGAGGACGACAACTCCGGCGTCAACCTGAAGCTGTTCCACAAGCATCAGCCGATTCCGCTCTCCGACGTACTGCCGGTGCTGGAAAACCTCGGCCTGCGTGTCATCGGTGAGCGTCCCTACGAGATCACCCGCACCGATTCCTCCTGCTGGATACACGATTTCGATCTCGAGCATCACGGCAAGGGCGCAGTCGAGCTCTCCGAAGTGCGCGAGAGCTTCATCGAAGCCTTCAAGAAGATCTGGTCCGGCGAAGCCGAATCCGATGCCTTCAACCGCCTGATCATCGGCTCTGGCCTGGACTGGCGTGAAGTGGCGATGCTGCGTGCCTACGCGCGTTACCTGAAGCAGATCCGCTTCGGTCTCTCCCAGGCCTACATCGCCAATGCGCTGGGCAGCCATCCGGACATCACCCGCGAGCTGGTGCAGCTGTTCAACCTGCGCTTCGACCCGCAGGGGCAGGGTGGCGAGGATGACGTCAACGCCTGCCGCGAGCGCATCAATGGTCTGCTCGACCAGGTCTCCAGCCTGAACGACGACCGCCTGCTGCGTCGCTACGTCGATCTGATGATGGCCACGTTGCGTACCAACTTCTTCCAGCCGGCAGAAGATGGCCAGGCCAAGGACTACATCAGCTTCAAGCTCGATACCCGTCAGATTCCGGACGTGCCGAAGCCGCGCCCGATGTTCGAGATCTTCGTCTACTCGCCGCGCGTCGAAGGTGTTCACCTGCGTGGCGGCAAGGTCGCACGTGGCGGCCTGCGCTGGTCTGACCGTCATGAGGATTTCCGCACCGAGGTGCTGGGTCTGGTCAAGGCACAGCAGGTCAAGAACGCGGTCATCGTGCCGGTCGGCGCCAAGGGCGGTTTCGTCTGCAAGCGCATGCCGGAAACCACCGACCGCGACGTGATCCAGAAGGAAGGTATCGCCTGCTACCAGATCTTCATCCGCGCACTGCTCGACATCACCGACAACCTGTCCGGTGGTGAGGTGGTGGCCCCGACGGCCGTCGTGCGTTACGACGAAGACGACCCCTACATGGTCGTCGCGGCCGACAAGGGCACCGCGACCTTCTCCGACATCGCCAACGCCATCTCCAACGAGTACGGCTTCTGGCTGGGCGATGCCTTCGCCTCCGGTGGCGCCAACGGTTACGACCACAAGGGCATGGGCATCACCGCCAAGGGCGCCTGGGTCAGCGTGCAGCGTCATTTCCGCGAGATGGGCATCAACATCCAGGAAGATGAGTTCAGTGTGGTCGGTATCGGTGACATGGCCGGTGACGTCTTCGGCAACGGCATGCTGCTGTCCGAGAAGATTCGTCTGGTCGGTGCCTTCAACCACCGCAACATTTTCGTCGATCCGAATCCGGACACCGCGAAGAGCTTCGCCGAGCGCGAGCGTCTGTTCCGTCTGCCGCGTTCCAGCTGGGACGACTACGACAAGAGCCTGATCAGCGAAGGCGGCGGTCTGTTCTCGCGTGATGCCAAGACCATCGCCATCAGCCCGCAGATGAAGGAAGTCTTCGATATCAGTGCTGACCATCTGGCGCCTAACGAGCTGATCAACGCGATGCTCAAGGCGCAGGTCGACCTGATCTGGAACGGCGGTATCGGGACCTACGTCAAGGCGTCCACCGAGACTCACGCCGAGGTTGGCGACAAGGCCAACGATGGCCTGCGCATCGACGGCCGTGAGCTGCGCTGCAAGGTAGTGGGCGAAGGCGGCAACCTGGGGCTGACCCAGCGTGGGCGCATGGAAGCTGCGGCCAAGCGTGGCGTGCGCGTCAACACCGACTTCATCGACAATGCCGGTGGCGTGAACTGCTCGGATCACGAGGTCAACATCAAGATCCTGCTGGATGACATCGTTGCCCGCGGTGACCTGACCGACAAGCAACGCAATCAGCAGCTGGCCGAGATGACCGACGAAGTCGGCGAGCTGGTGATCAAGGACAACTATCGCCAGACCCAGGCACTGTCGCTCTCCGAGCAGCAGTCCAAGGAAGGCATGGGCGTCTTCCGTCGCTTCATCAATGAGCTGGAAGCGGCCGGCACCCTGGACCGTGAACTCGAGTTCCTGCCATCCGATGAGGCGCTGATCGAGCGTTCCAACGCCGGTGAAGCCCTGACCCTGCCGGAACTGTCCGTGCTGGTCTCCTACGCCAAGAGCGATCTCAAGACCAGCTTGATCGCCTCTGACGTGCCGGACGACAGCTACGTGCAGCAGCACCTCGAGCGCGCCTTCCCGCGCGTGCTGATGGAGCGCTTCCCGGAAGAGATGTACCAGCACCGTCTGAAGCGTGAAATCGCCGCGACCCAGATCGCCAATGACCTGGTCGACCACATGGGCATCGCCTTCGTGCGTCGCCTGGAAGACACCACTGGTGCCGACAAGGCGGAAATCGCGCGTGCCTACATCGTGGCGCGTGACAGCTTCAATCTGGAAGCGCTGTGGACCCAGATCGAGGCCCTCGATCACCAGGTGCCGGCAGAACTGCAGTACCGCATGATGGGCGATCTGATGCGCCTGATGCGTCGTGCCACTCGCTGGTTCCTGCGTCAGCGCAGCGCCATGGGCGTCAAGGAATGCATCGGCCACTTCGCCCCGCGTCTGGCCCAGCTCTCCGAGAGCATCGGTGAGCGTCTCAAGGGCGAAGCCCGCGAGAACTGGGAAGCGCGTCGCGACAGCTATGTCGAGGCAGGCGTGCCGGAGGCCCTGGCCAGCACCATCGCCGCGACCTCAAGCCTCTATGCAGGGCTTGGCATCATCGAGGCGGCCAAGGCGACCGGCGAGAAGATCAATCGCGTGGCAGAAGCCTTCTACGGCATCGGCCATCGTCTGGAGCTGCCGTGGGTCGGTGACAAGATCAACGGCCTTGAGGTGCAGGACAGCTGGCAGGCGCAGGCACGTGAAAGCTTCCGCGATGATCTCGATCGTCAGCAGCTGGCCCTGACCGTCAGCGTGCTCAAGCAGGACAATGCACCGCGCGAGATCGATGAGCGTGTCGACAGCTGGATGGCCAGCCATGAAAGTCTGGTCAGCCGCTGGTGCTCACTGCTCGGCGAGATGAAGGGCGGTGCTCAGCTGAGCTTCCCGCTGTTCGCGGTCGCCCTGCGCGAGCTGGTCGATCTGGCCGAGTCCAAGCGCGAAGCCTGAGACTCGCCTCGAATGCAGCAAGAGCTGACACAAGTGGCGAGTAGCTGGTGACTCGCTGATCGAAGCCCTCACTCTCGGTGAGGGCTTTTTCATGGGGGATAGATAAAAAAGTGATAGCTGAAGCCTGCGGTAAGGTAACTGTCGTCAGCTGTCTGGTATGCTGAGTGGTGACCAGTGCACAGACTGATACAGGCCCTGATGGGGGATCCTTTTCTGCAGACCCTGTTTTCAGTCCTTGATTATCAGACTCTCATTTCAAGTCTCGGAGTCGCTGCGGCGCTCGCTGGAGGCTTCTGTTTTCAAAGCATCAGTACAACAAGGCAGAGACACCATGTCACATCGTGCATTACCCCTCGCCTGCGCCCTCGCGCTCGGCCTGTCCACTCTGGCATCCCAGACCGTGCTGGCCGATGGCAGCCCCGCTCAGCAGCGTGCAGAAGAAGCGGCAGGCAAGCTGGACATCTCCAAGTTCCTCAAGTCGCGCAGTGATGCCCACAGCCAGAACTTCCAGTTCGGTGGTACCAGCGTGCACCAGTTCACCATCAAGGAAGCCGGACGCTACGAAATCGATGGCGTCGCCAGTTTCGATGTGACCGACCCCTACACCATGAAAGCCACGCTCGAGAGTGAGCAGGGTGAGGTCGTGGCCACTGCAGAAGGTGACAGGGCCTCCGATGGCTTGACCATGAATACCGAGCTTGAGCCGGGCGTCTACAAGCTACGGGTGCGCGCCGACAAGCTGGGGGCTGGCAAGTCGGGCGGCAACACCTATGAGATCAACGTCGCAGGCCTGAGCGAGAGTGGCGAGAAGCTGTCTGCCGAGGAAAGCGGCATCGAGACCGGCAACGGCCTGGTCTTCCTCGACACCGATGGCGATGGCCGTCGTACCGCCTTCGTCGATGCCAACGATGAGGTCGCGACCATCAAGCCGGCCACCGTGGCCGCCGCCGAACAGGCCGCCCGCGAGAAGAAGGCGGCCGAAACGGGCAATGCGGCAGCTGAAGGCGCTGCTTCTGCCACAGGCGCCGCCGCTACTACTTCGGCAGCCGCGACTGCTGCAGCCGAGACGTCTGCCGCTGCCGCCACGACGGCTGCTGCCACGGGCAGTGCAGCCGTGACGGAAACCGAGGCCGAAGCGGAGCCGGATCGTCGTTTCGACGAGATCGTCACCGATGTGCGCATTCTCGAGAAGGGCGAGGTCATGACCTTCGATGTCGCGGACCGCGGCACCGTGACCATCGATAGTGAGACCTTCCCGGGCAGCGAGGGCACCTACAAGCTTGAGATGCGTCTGCTCGACGAGAACGGCAACACCGTCGCCAGCGACAAGGGCGAAGGCTTCCAGGGCGACTTCCACCTCAAGACCGTGCTGGAGCCGGGGCGTTACACCGTCTGGGTCAGCGGTCAGAAGTTCGGCTCCTCCATGCAGGGCGTCAACAACTACACCGTGCGCGTGCAGCAGCTCGACGTGAAATGATCTGCAGGGCATGACCCCGTCATAGTCGGGTGTGACACAAGGGCGGCCCAGCGGGCCGCCCTTTCTTGTTGCCCTGAGCATGAGTAATGCTGCCGGCCTTGGCGTGAGCGATTTTATCGATAGCAGCGCGAGCGTGCCGGCGCGCAGTGTCTGTCCTCGCGGGCTTCGGGTATACTTCGCGCCCAGCTATGCTGTCGTCACGACCCTGCCGTCCGCTGTCTGGAGATCATCATGTACTCGTTTGCTCGCTCGCTTCTTTTCAAGCTCGACCCGGAAACAGCTCATGGTGTGACGCTGAGTGCGCTGGACATGGCACATCGCCTCGGCATGGCGCGCGGTCTGGGCGGTGAAGCGCCGCGTGATCCGGTCTCGCTGATGGGGCTCGAATTCCCCAATCGCGTTGGCCTGGCGGCAGGTCTCGACAAGAATGCCGATCACCTTGATGCGCTTGCCGCTTTGGGCTTCGGATTCGTGGAGGTCGGCACGGTGACGCCGAAAGGGCAGGACGGCAATCCCAAGCCACGTCTGTTCCGGCTGCCGGAGCATCGGGCGATCATCAACCGCATGGGCTTCAACAATGCCGGGGTCGAGCATCTGGTCGCGAAGGTCAAGGCCAGTCAGGCGCGTGCTGCCTTTGGTGTCGTGTTGGGGATCAACATCGGCAAGAACCTGACTACGGCAGTGGATGATGCATTGAGCGACTATCTGGTCTGCCTCGATGCCGTACATGCGCATGCCGACTACATCACCGCCAACATCTCGTCGCCCAATACCCCGGGGCTGCGCAATCTTCAGTTCGGTGATCATCTCAGCCAGCTGCTGGCCGGGCTTCGCCAGCGTTGCGATCAGCTCGATGCCGAGCGCGGCAGGAAGGTGCCGCTGGTGATCAAGATCGCGCCCGACATGGACAGCGAGGAAATCCTGTTCGTGGCGCGGGCGTTGGCGGACAACGGCATCGATGGCGTCATCGCCACCAACACCACCATCGAGCGCACGGCGGTCGCGGGTAGTCCGCATGCGCAGGAGGCGGGCGGACTTTCCGGCGCCCCGGTGCGTGAATCGTCGACGCGGGTGATCCGTGGCCTGCGTGAAGCGCTGCCGAACATGCCGATCATCGGTGTGGGCGGTATCACCGACGGCGAGAGTGCGCGTGAGAAGATTGCCGCGGGGGCGGATCTGGTGCAGCTGTATTCCGGGCTGATCTACCGCGGCCCGGCATTGATCGGTGAGTGCGCGCGCGCACTGGAGAAGGCCGATACCCTGATCAAGGTGTGATCCGGGCTGGGCTCAGACACAGCGTGATGCTGGCACCCTTCGCTCACGGCGCTTCAAGAGAGGGGCGAGTGGGGAAGGGCAGACACGGAAAAGCCGCCTCCTGACATCAGAAGGCGGCCTCGGTACCGGCGTGAATGATGATAAGACAACGGCAGGGAAGTTATGCGTGATCTGCCATTGTCGTGTTGGCTGCCATGTCCAGCCAGCGTGCACGATGCGAAGCGCTTTTGCCGTCAGAAACGGCGGTTGGGGGTTGGCCCCTTGAGCTCATCGGGTGCGTGGATGGTTGAAGCAGGCCTGGAAAGAACCTGCTGATGCAGTCAAGGTGAACGTTTGCCCGTGTCGTGCTCCGCGCTGGACCGTCGTCCTCGCAGGCCGTCGCCTGCTGCGCCTCCTCTTCTGGAGCCATACCACGATTGAAACGACACGAGCGCCAACATCTCGGCCTTTCAGGAAGTGAAGCGAGTCGGCCCCATTGCCTACTGCGTCTCTTGCCTGTCAGTGCCGCGCGTCATCAAGATAGAAATAAGGCGTTACCTCCCTGGTGATTTGACGTGTCGCTGGGCGACTTCCGTGGGATTTTCCGGGTGATGTCGCTAAACCGACTCACCGTGAACACCTCGAGTCCTCTCTGTACGTGCCAGCCGACCCTGTAACTTGTCAGGAGGCGGTGGCGTGATGCCGGAGAATCCGCTTGGGCAGCGCATCAGGCTGCGTCGGCGGGGTGAAGGGCGCCAGGCGCCGTATTGCCAGTGTCATTCCGTGACGTGCCGCTTTCCTGAAATGGGATGACCTCCTGGTCGCGGATGATGAACCTTGGCGTCATGCGGTGCTCAGCTGAGCACCATGGGGTTCTTGTGGATGCCGGAGACGCCGGTCATTCCCGACCATTGGTCCCCGCGGCCTTCACGCCAGCCGCTCATCCAGAATTCACGTAGATTGACATCGATACTGGGACAATCATCACGGGAACGGCCGGTGACACCAGCCTTGTAGCCGTGAACATAGGCACGCTGAAAGCGATCACGTTTCTGTCTCTTCATGGATGACCTCTAAGTGAGAACCCATCGGCACTGCGTGTCAGTGATGGCGAGACATACCCGGCGAGACCTTGTCTGGCCGCGGTTGCCCTGCCATTGGACATGCCGAGTGAGAGAGTTGGCCGATGCCCTGTCGGGCACTGCCGGCCTCGTGCATCATCACCTCGCGTCGTTGGCCATTATTGTCGGAAAAGGTCACGAGTGTGAGATGATGGAAGGTCTTGCCTGTATATGCTCGAGCGTGATGGTGAAAGAGCGACTGCCTTGCCGTGCCGGAAGTCCGATCTCCTGAGCGGCACAGACAGGCTGCCCGAATGAGGCTCGTGTCCCTTGATCCTCGATTTCGCATGGCGTGTCACCTTTCCGAATTGCAGCTACACCTATAGTTTTTAGAACACTGCCTCTGGCTTGTCGACAGCCGTATAGGAATATCGCTAGTGCCAGAAGCCAACTCACAGGAATAAGTCCGGCGCCTGCCGGTGAGAGATTCATGACTGATACGACCTCTGCGACTACACCCCGCGCGCCCAGCAACTCGCTCTCTACCTGGTTTGCGACCTGCCCGCGTGGCATCGAAACGCTGCTGGCCGATGAGCTGACGGCTCTGGGTGCCGAGGTGACTGGCACGACCGTCGCTGGCGTACACTTCAACGGTAGCCAGGAAACCGCCTACCGCACCATCCTGTGGTCGCGACTGGCCAACCGCATCATTCGTCTGCTCACTCGCGTGGGTGGCGTCGACACCGGCGAGCAACTGCGCAAGGCGAGTGCGGGTGTCGATTGGGCGATGGAGTTACCGGATCGTGCATCCATCGCCGTCGATTTCCACGGGACATGGAAAGATATTCGCCACACCTTCTTCGGTGCCCAGACCGTCAAGGACGGCATCGTCGAGGCGATGTTCGAGGAAGGCCGCAACAAGCCGACCGTCGATGGCAAGAATGCAGATCTGCGCATCTACGCGCACCTGCACAATGGCTACATCACCCTGGGCATCGACCTTGTGGGTCGCAGTCTGCACCAGCGTGGCTACCGTCCTGATCTCGCCCATGCGCCACTCAAGGAGAACCTGGCGGCGGCCCTGCTGATGCGGGCCGACTGGCCGGCGCGTGCGGCGCGTGGCGAGAGCCTGGTCGACCCGATGTGCGGCTCCGGCACGTTGCTGATCGAAGCGGCCTTGATGGCGGCGGATATCGCGCCGCAGTCGCTGAACCAGGACTTCGCCTGCCGCCACTGGGGGCGCCATGACGAGCGCATCTGGAAGGGCCTGTGGGAAGAGATGGAGCAGCGTGCCATTGCCGGGCGGCGCAAGGTCACCGCGCGTCTGTTCGGGCGTGATCACAGTCCGCAGGCGATTTCTGCCGCGCGCTCCAACGCCATGCGTGCGGGAATTCCGGCGCTGATCGAGCTGGAAGGCGCCTCCGTCGCCGAGCTGACCTGTCCCGAGGGCGCCACCACTGGCCTGGTGATGACCAACCCGCCCTACGGTGAGCGTCTGGGCGAGCTACCGGCACTGGTGCCGCTCTACGCAAGCCTGGGTGAGCGCATGAAGCGTCACTTCGGCGGCTGGACGCTGGGCATGTTCACCGGCAATCCGGATCTCGGTCACCGTCTCGGTCTGCGGGCGCATCGTCAGTACGCCTTCCGCAACGGCCAGCTCGATTGCAAGCTGTTGATGATCGATGTGGCGGCGCGTGAGCGTGCGGTTGACGAAGACAGCGTGGCCGAAGATGCCCGCAGTCAGCCCGCGCTGAGCGAGGGCGGCCAGATGTTCGCCAATCGCCTCAAGAAGAACCAGAAGTCACTGGCGCGCTGGCTCAAGCAGAGCGGTACCACCTGTTATCGTCTCTACGATGCCGACATGCCGGAGTACGCGCTGGCCATCGATATCTATGGCCGTCACGTGCACGTGCAGGAATACACGCCGCCCAAGTCCGTGGATGCCAGTCAGGCGCAGCGTCGCCTGATGGATGCACTGGCGGCGATTCCGCAGGTGCTGGGCTGCTCGCCCAACGATATCCATATCAAGCAACGCACGCGTCAGGCGGGCAAGGCGCAGTACACGCGCCAGGACAGCTCTGGTCAGCGTATCGAGGTGCAGGAAGGCGATGCCAGGCTGTGGGTGAATCTCAAGGACTACCTGGATACCGGCCTGTTCCTGGATCACCGTCCGGTGCGCAAGCTGCTGGGCAAGGAAGCGGACGGCAAGCGGGTGCTCAACCTGTTCTGCTATACCGCGACGGCGACCGTGCATGCGGTGCTGGGCGGTGCCAGCGAGAGCGTCAGCGTCGACATGTCCAATACCTATCTGGACTGGGGGCGCGAGAACTTCAAGCTCAACGGCATCAGCGAGAAGCGCCATCAGCTGGTGCGTGCCGACTGCCTGAAGTGGCTGGAGCGCTCCCGCGAGGAGTTCGACCTGATCTTCCTCGACCCGCCGACCTTCTCCAATTCCAAGAAGATGGAAGGCACCCTGGATATTCAGCGTGATCACGCACGCCTGATCGACCTGGCGATGGCCAGTCTGGCACCGGGCGGCACGCTGATCTTCTCCAACAACCATCGTCGTTTCGTGATGGATGACAGCGTCAGCCAGCACCATGTGGTGGAAGACCTGTCGCGCAAGCTGCTGGACCCGGACTTCAAGCGTCGCCCGGATATCCACCACGTCTTCCGAATCCGTCGCGCCAGCGACGTGAAGGGCTGAGTTATGGCCAGCATCCCGCTGTGGCTCTACACCACGGCGGGCTGTCATCTGTGTGCTCGGCTGGAAGCCACGCTGCAGGCGTTGGGGGCGGATGTCACGCTCACGCGGGTCGAGATTGCCTTCGATGCGCAGTTGAGCGAGCGTTACGCGACGCGAATTCCCGTGCTGGCAAGCACATCGGGGGCGGAGTATTCGCTGGCCGATGGCGAAGAGGTATTGCTGGAATGGTTGCGCGCGCAGGGCGTCGAGCAGCGCCTCGAGCAGGGCGTCGAAATGACGCCCCCAGCCGAGCACGACCCAGCCACTGAGCTGCAGGGCCTCACCCTGCGCAACGGGCGTCGCTTTCTGCGCTGAGCGGCGCAGATATGTCGCTAGAAGTTGGTGCAAAAAGACCGCCGCTACCTCAGGGTAGCGGCGGTCTTTTCGTGTCTGGCACCGTGCTGCGTACTAGCTCTCCAGCAGCGACATCTGGCGCATGGCGTCTTCGGCTTCCGGGCTATCGGCCGTGGCCTCCAGCACCTTAGTGTAGCCGCGTGAGGCCTGGATGTGGGCGAGGTCGCTGACCCAGGTCATGGCCTGCTCGTGGCTTTCGGCGAGATCGTGCTTCAATCCGCCGAACTGGGTGCCTATCTGGCCCCATGAGCGGCTGACGATCCAGTCGCCGAACATGTCCTGATGCACATGGACCAGAACGTAATCGTGGTGGCTTTCCCAGCGGATGATCACGCGTGACTCCCGAGGCGAAACGATGGTGGCTGGACTCAATCATGAGCTTGTGACGCCCGTTGCGTGCGCCTAAGATGGCACGGCGGCGGGCAAGCAAGCATACCATTGTAATCTTCACGTGCCTTGCGGCAAGGTGTGAAGTCACTCAGGCGCTCATGTTGGCCCGTGAACCCGCAGCGACACTCATTGCCACAGCAAGGAAAGGCAACAGATGCACATCATCGTGGACGATAACGTCCCTCTGGCAGAGGAATTCTTCTCCGAACTGGGAGAGGTGACCTGCATGCCGACTCGCGAGATCACCAATGCCGTCCTCAAGGACGTCGACATGCTGATCTGTCGCTCTACCTTGCGCGTGGATCAGGCGCTGTTGGAAGGAACGCGGGTGCGCTTCGTCGGCTCGCCGATCATCGGCACCGACCATGCCGATCTCGAATGGCTCGCGGCCAACGATATCCACTTCACCAACGCGCCGGGCTGCAATGCCGACTCGGTGGTGGATTACGTGCTGTCGTCGCTGTGGCATCTGGCCGAGCAGGAAGGGCTGGACCTGCAGCTGGACCGCCGCTTCGGCGTGGTCGGGGCCGGTCAGGTCGGGTCACGGCTGGTCAAGCGTCTCGAGTCGCTGGGTGCAGAGGTGCTGGTCTGTGACCCGCCGCGTGCCGCGCTTGAGGGCCAGAGCGATGAGCGCCCCGAGAAGTCCCGCTTCGTGGACCTCGATGAGCTGGTCGCCGAGTGTGATGTCATCTGTGTGCACACCCCGATGGTCACCGGTGGCGAGCATCCGACCCATCATCTGATCAATGCCGAGCGCATCCGCGCCTTGAAGCCCGGCAGCGTGCTGCTGAGTGCCGGCCGCGGAGGCTGTGTCGATACCGCGGCGCTCAAGCAGCGCCTCAAGGAGCAGGCTGATCTGCTGACCGTGCTGGATGTGTGGGAAAACGAGCCGGATATCGATGCCGAGCTGGCCGCACTGGTGGACATCGCCACGCCGCACATCGCCGGGCATAGCCTGGATGGCAAGATGCAGGGCACCGAGATCATCTATCAGCAGGCCTGCCGTCACTTCGGGCTGCCGGCGCGCCGCAAGCTGGGCCAGCTCAAGCCGGACCCGTGGCTGCGCAAGCTGGTGCTGACGGGTTGGGCGCCGCCGGAAGAGGCGCTGGGACTCTGCGTACGCGCCTGCTATGACGTGCGCCGCGATGCGCTGGGTCTGCGTCGCTATCAGCGTCGTTTCGGCAATGCCGAGGGGTTCGTGCGTTATCGACGCGAATATCCGCTGCGTCGCGAGTTCTCCACATTGCGTGTCGAGCTCAAGAAGAATGCCCGCGAACTGCGAGAGGTGCTCGAGGGCTTCGGCTTCTCCCGCGTCAAGCTGGTCAGCAAATGATCACGGCGTGATTCGCAAGCCGCCCTGCAACGCCCCCGTCAGCCCTGCTAGCGGGGGCGTTCGCGTTGTGGAGGTCGCCTGATGGACGAGAGCCTTGTGGCATGGCTGCATCCATGACCGTTTCGGTCTGCGACCTTGGTCGATATAATGCGCCCCAGATCGCCTGGCGACACGCGCCGGGGCTGGCCTTGACGGCATGCCCCGCCTGACGCTGCGGCGTTGCTCCCCTTTCTCCGTGTCTTCTGCCATGCCCGTCATCACGCGGCGTGTCGGCGTCCTCATTTCTTGAAGATGGTGTCTTGAATGCAACAACACCCTGATAACTCTGCTGAGGACAGCGGCTATCGTCCGCCTTCTCTGCTGGATGCCCTGATTCCCATCGTGCTGGTCATCGCCATGCTGGTGCTGGCGGTGGTGCTGTTCGGTGCCGATGCCTCCTGGGGGCCCAATCAGGTCGCGCTGCTGTCCGGCGCGATGATCGCAGGGATCATCGGTCTCAAGAACGGCTATCGCTGGAGCGATATCGAAGAGGGGATCAACAAGGGCATCCAGATCTCGCTGGGCGCGATCCTGATCCTGCTGGCGGTCGGCGCGATGATCGGCACCTGGATTCTCGGCGGCACCGTGCCGGCGATGATCTATTACGGTCTGGACGTGATCGCGCCGCAGTACTTCTATGCCTCCGCCTGTCTGCTGTGCGCGCTGGTGGCGCTGTCGGTGGGCAGCTCGTGGACGGTCGCCGGTACCATCGGCATCGGCCTGATCGGTATCGCCGATGGCCTGGGGCTGTCCGAGGCGATTACCGCCGGCGCGGTGATTTCCGGGGCCTACTTCGGTGACAAGCTCTCGCCGCTGTCCGATACCACCAACCTGGCGCCGGCAGCGGCCGGCACCACGCTGTTCGCGCATATTCGTCACATGCTGTGGACGACCGTGCCCAGCATCCTGCTCGCGCTGGCAGGCTTTCTGTGGCTCGGCCATGACTCCGTCTCCAGCCTGCAGACGCCGGAGCAGGTTGCCAATCTGCGTGCCCGGCTGGGCGAGCAGTTCAACATCGGACTGCACCTGCTGATTCCACTCCTGGTGCTGCTGGTGATGGCCGTGCGTCAGATGCCCGCCTTCCCGGCCATCTTCATCGGCGCGGCGTTGGGCGCCGTCTTCGCGGTCATCTTCCAGCCGCAGGCGGTGGTGGGGCTGGCAAGCGTCACTGACATGTCCACCGCCATGGCGCTGCTCAAGGGGGTGTGGATGTCGATGTTCGATGGCTATGTCTCCCACAGCGGTGATGAGGTGATCGACTCGCTGCTCTCCAAGGGCGGCATGAGCAGCATGCTCAACACCGTGTGGCTGATCCTGTCGGCGATGACCTTCGGTGGCGTGATCGAGCGTCTTGGCCTGCTGGAGCGCCTGGTGAAGAGCCTGCTGGGCGCGACACGCAACGCCGGTTCGCTGGTCATCACCACACTGGGGACCTGCCTGGCCTCCAACGTGGTGACCGGCGATCAGTACATCTCGGTCATCCTGCCGGGGCGCATGTATCGCGCCGAGTTCCGTCGCCGCCGCCTGGCGCCGGTCAACCTGTCACGCGCGCTGGAAGATTCCGGCACCATCACCTCGCCGCTGATTCCCTGGAACAGCTGCGGCGCCTACATGGCGGCCACCCTCGGCGTCGCGACCTTGAGCTATCTACCCTTTGCGCTGTTCAACCTGATCAATCTGGCGCTGGCGGTGGCCTACGCCATGGTCGGCTTCAAGCTGGAGCGCCTTGAAGAAGGCGAGGGAGCTGAAGGTGTGGAGCCGACGCCGCTGGCCGAGTCGCTGGTGCTGGATACGCCCCACGAGACCTTGGAGTCACGCTGACTCAGCCCTGAGGGATAAAGAGAAAAAGCCCGCCACGTGGATCACGTGGCGGGCTTTTTGCTGTCTGCAGGGGTCAATCAGGCCGTGCAGGATTGGCGCAGCTTACTTGTAGGCAGCGGCCTTGAGCGCGGCGATACGGTCATCCAGCGGCGGGTGGCTGGCGAACAGTTGCTCCATCAGCTTGCGGCTCTTGCCGGTGGTGATGGCGAAGGCGGTCATGGTGTCGGGCATCTGGTCCGGCAGCTCATGTTCCTGCTTTAGGCGAGCCAGGGCGTTGATCATCGAGCCGCTGCCCGCCAGGCCTGCGCCTGCGGCATCGGCACGGTATTCGCGCCAGCGCGAGAACCAGGCGACGATCATCGAGGCCACCAGGCCCAGCAGCAGTTCGAGCACGAAGACCACGGCCATGTAGCCGAAGAAGCCCAGGCCGCCATTCTCGTCATCGCGCTTGAGGAAGGCGTCGATGGCGTGTGCGGCGATACGCGCGAAGAACATCACGAAGGTATTCACCACGCCCTGGATCAGCGTCAGCGTCACCATGTCGCCGTTGGCGACGTGGCCGATCTCGTGCGCCAGCACGGCGCGCACTTCCTCGGGGCGCATGCGATTGAGCAGGCCGGCCGAGACGGCGACCAGCGCATCATTGCGGTTCCAGCCGGTGGCGAAGGCATTGGATTGCTGCGCCGGGAAGATGCCGACTTCCGGCATCTTGATGCCAGCGTCGCGCGCCAGTTCACCGACGGTGTCCAGCAGCCAGCGCTCGGTGTCGTTCTGCGGCTGTTCGATGATCACGGTGCCGGTCGAGGACTTGGCCATCGTCTTGGACAGGAACAGCGAGATCACGGAACCGGCCATGCCGATGATGAAGCAGAAGATCAGCAGCGCCGTGTAGTTGATGCCGTTGGCTTCCATGTAGCCATCGAAGCCCAGCAGGCGCAGCGTGACACTGGCCAGCAGCACCACCGCCAGGTTGGTGATCAGGAAAAGGGCTATCCGCATCATGGGGTCAGGTCTCCAATGCCAATATATCGGTAGGGCACAATTATCTGCCCGCGATACTGACAGTGAGATGAATCACTGGCGGTGGCGCGGGCAGAAATTGCGTCGATAGTCTGCAAGAACAGTCTGCAAGAACGATCTGCAAGGACAGCAAGGTATCACCACTGGAGGTGACCTGCGTAGCCCCTTGATCGCGGGGCCGGGCCGATGTCAGGCCTTGCGACGTCGCGCCAGGAAGCGGCCGAGGCGCTCGATGGCTTCTTCCAGCTGGTCGGCGTAGGGCAGGGTGACGATGCGCAGGTGGTCCGGATTCGGCCAGTTGAAGGCGGTGCCCTGCACCAGCAGCATCTTCTCTTCCAGCAACAGCTCCAGCACCATCTGCTGATCGTCCTCGAAGGGGTACATCTCGGGGTCGAGCCGCGGGAACATGTAGAGCGCGCCCTTGGGCTTCACGCAGCTGACGCCGGGAATCTCGTTGAGCTTCTTCCAGGCCGCGTCACGCTGGGCCAGCAGGCGTCCGCCCGGCAGTACCAGATCATTGATCGACTGATAGCCGCCGAGCGCCGTCTGGATGGCGTGCTGCGCCGGCACATTGGCGCACAGGCGCATGCTGGCCAGCATGTCGAGGCCGGAGATGAAGTCGGCCGCCGGGCGCTTGTCGCCGGAGAGAATCATCCAGCCGGAGCGGAAGCCCGCGCAGCGGTAGCTCTTGGACAGACCGTTCATGGTCACGACCAGCAGATCATCGGCCAGCGCGCCGGTGGAGACGTGCTCGGTACCGTCATAGAGGATCTTGTCGTAGATCTCGTCAGAGAACACCACCAGACCGAATTCGCGCGCGACCTGCAGGATGTCCTTTACCACCGCGGGCGGATAGACCGCGCCGGTCGGATTGTTCGGATTGATCAGCACGATGCCCTTGGTGTGGCTGGTCACCTTGGCGCGGATGTCCTCGATGGAGGGCGCCCAGTCCTGCGCTTCGTCACACAGATAGTGCACGGCGCGACCACCGGCCAGGTTGGCGGCAGCGGTCCATAGCGGGTAATCCGGCGCCGGTACCAGCAGCTCGTCGCCATCATCGAGCAATGCCTGCATGGCCAGCACGATCAGCTCCGAGACGCCGTTGCCGACATAGATGTCCTCGATCCCGACACCCTGGATATCCTTGCGCTGGCACTCCTGCATGATCGCCTTGCGCGCAGAGTAAAGCCCCTTGGAATCACAATAGCCCTGCGCTGTCGGCAGGTTGCGCATCACGTCCTGCAGAATCTCTTCCGGTGCCTCGAAGCCGAAGGGCGCCGGGTTGCCGATATTGAGCTTGAGAATGCGATGGCCCTCGTCCTCGAGACGCTTGGCGTGTTCGAGAACCGGCCCGCGAATGTCATAGCAGACGTTGTCCAGCTTGTGTGACTTGCGAATTTCGCGGGGCTTTCTTTGCTCGGTATCCATGATGCTTTCCGTAGATCTCCGTCACGTAAGGTGTAGGGGCGAGCGTCCAGCATATCGCGGCGCTGGCCTGCCGCGCCACGGCCAAGGGCCAATAGCGTGGTTAAATTTGTGGTTTGAGATGTTCAGGCAGAAAAAAATCCCGCCAGAGGTTTTCTGGCGGGATTTTCAACTGGCGTTCAAGCCTCTCCCGCGGGTGGGAGCCAGAAGAGAGTCGCGTTAGCGCCTTGTTCTGGTAGCGTTATTCGCTCTCTTGCTCACGCGTCTCGGCTCCATCTTCTGTCTCGCCCCTGGCTTCCGGCACCGGCTCGGCAGGAATGTCGGCGGGTGTTTCCAGTGTCAGGCGCCCCAGCTTGCCATCGCGCAGTTCATGCAGCAGCACCTCGGCGCCGCGGTGCAGATCGATGATGCCACCGGCACGCAGGCCGCCGCGCTTGCTGGCGATCTCTTCCAGAATCGCGACCCCATTGAAGCCGGACAGCGCCATCAGATCGACCTTGCGCGGGCCGTCACTCTCGACGCGCTCGGCGTCAGGGTTGGCGCTGTAGGCCGGCAGTGACTTCAGCTTGTAGCGTGCGGTCAGCTCCGTGGGGTAGCGCTTGGCCAGCTCCGCCGCGACGATCACTGCCACATCGGTGTAATCGATGGCGGTGTCACGGATCGCGCCGCTGCCGGCCAGACGATAGGCGCTGGCCTGGTCCTCGATCTTCGGCCACATCACCCCGGGGGTGTCGATCAGAGCGATGCCACCGTCGATGCGAATCTTCTGCTGGCGCTTGGTGACGGCGGGCTCGTTGCCGGTCTTGGCGATCTTGCGACCCGCCAGACCATTGATCAGCGTCGACTTGCCGACGTTGGGGATGCCCATCACCATCACGCGCGCATCACGATCGACGCGGATATGGCCGGCCATCTCGCGGCACAGCCGCGGGATCTGCTTGAGATCACGCGCCTCAAGCGTGGTGATCGCCAATGCACGAGTATTGGGCAGGCCATCGAAATACTCGACCCATTCGCGGGTGCGTGCCGGGTCCGCCAGATCGGCGCGAGACAGCAGCTTGAGTACCGGCTTGTGGCGGGTCAGTTCGGACAGCACCGGATTGGTGCTGGAGTAGGGGAGGCGGGCATCGAGGACTTCGATGACCACGTCGATCTCGGGCAGCGCGTCCTTTATCTGACGGCGTGCCTTGTGCATATGTCCCGGATACCAGCCCAGCATGTCGCTTCTCTCCTGCCGTCAGGGGTATGACGGTTGATCTGTCACCTCTGTCCTGCCTCCTTCTTCCCGCATGCCAGGCAGGACGCTCATCCATCAGGGATGGCGCTACATGGCATGCGAAAGAGGAGGGGACGCGTATGGCGACGCATTCTATCAGAGGCGGCCTGGCCATGGAGGCGCGCTATCCGGTCATCACTGCTCGGCGCCTCTATCGACTCTCCATGCCCCGGGCGTCAGGCGCGTATCGGCTTGAAGCGCAGCGCGACGGAGTTGATGCAGTAGCGCTGGCCGGTGTCAGTCGGGCCATCCGGGAAGACGTGCCCCAGATGGGATTCGCAGCGGCGACAGCGCACTTCCACGCGACGCATGCCATGGCTGGTATCGAAGTGCTCCTCAATGGCGGCATCGGCATGGGGGCGGTCGAAGCTTGGCCAGCCACAGCCGGAATCGAACTTGGTGTCGTTGTCGAACAGCTTGGCGTCACAGGCGATGCAGTGATAGGTACCCGGCGTCGGGCTGACTTCGTGATCGCCGGTGAAGGGGCGCTCGGTCCCTGCCTCGCGCGTCACCCGGTATTGTTCCGGCGTCAGTCGCTTGCGCCACTCCTCTTCACTGCGAATCAACTTGTCCTGAGTCTGCGGGTCTTGTTCGCTCATGATCTCTTCTCTCTATCTATGCGTTTCTCGAATGCGTGCTCGTGTGAACCTGCCAGCAAGTTCTCCTGCGCGGCAATTCGAAAAAGAGTGGTTGCCGGTCTTCACGCGAAACCCGGTACATACCCCAAGAATGCGGGCGTCAGGGCGTGACCACAAGCATGTGGTGGATGTACTTGGCCAACGCCGGAAAAATCCTGTTGAAGCAGGGGGTTGACGAAGGGGGAGGGGATTTGTAATATACGCGCCACCTCGACGAGGCAAGAACGTTACGTCCCATTCGTCTAGTGGTCCAGGACACCGCCCTTTCACGGCGGTAACAGGGGTTCGAACCCCCTATGGGACGCCACTTTCTTGCAGCGTAGAGACCGGAGTGCGGGAATAGCTCAGTGGTAGAGCACAACCTTGCCAAGGTTGGGGTCGCGAGTTCGAATCTCGTTTCCCGCTCCATTCGGAACAAGTGGTGTGACAAGGTCGCGAGCTGAACGTCAGCCCGGTCGAATCTCATCTCTCGCTCCAAAGGAAAAGGCAATGCGACAAGGTCGCGAGCTGGTTCGCCAGTCCGATCGAATCTCGTTTCCCGCTCCATTTAGATCAGGCATGTCTTGTTCTAACGTGTGTCCCATTCGTCTAGTGGTCCAGGACACCGCCCTTTCACGGCGGTAACAGGGGTTCGAACCCCCTATGGGACGCCATCTTCGGTCTTGTGTGGTCGCATGATCTGCTTGTGTTGCGGGAATAGCTCAGTGGTAGAGCACAACCTTGCCAAGGTTGGGGTCGCGAGTTCGAATCTCGTTTCCCGCTCCATTAGGAACAAGTGGTGTGACAAGGTCGCGAGCTGAACGTCAGCCCGGTCGAATCTCATCTCTCGCTCCAGAGGAAAAGGCAATGCGATAAGGTCGCGAGCTGGTTCGCCAGTCCGATCGAATCTCGTTTCCCGCTCCAGTACGTCCCATTCGTCTAGTGGTCCAGGACACCGCCCTTTCACGGCGGTAACAGGGGTTCGAACCCCCTATGGGACGCCATGCAGAGCATGATGGTGTGGCAAGCCAGCAGTAAGACAGATGTCGTGATCACAGGATCATGACACCCGGTGCGGGAATAGCTCAGTGGTAGAGCACAACCTTGCCAAGGTTGGGGTCGCGAGTTCGAATCTCGTTTCCCGCTCCAAAGGAAAAGGTAATGCGACAAGGTCGCGAGCTGGTTCGCCAGTCCGATCAAATCTCGTTTCCCGCTCCAGTACGTCCCATTCGTCTAGTGGTCCAGGACACCGCCCTTTCACGGCGGTAACAGGGGTTCGAACCCCCTATGGGACGCCATTCTGTTTTACGCCGCAGTTTTTGTGTTTCGACAGGCGGGAATAGCTCAGTGGTAGAGCACAACCTTGCCAAGGTTGGGGTCGCGAGTTCGAATCTCGTTTCCCGCTCCAGTCGAATGTAACGTTGCAAGCAAAAGCATGACATAGCAGTACACCATCGCCTGACAGGCACGATCATCGTGTTACGTCACTGGCGATTTTTTTGTGCCTGGAATCCCTCTCCACCCTGTTCTGCACCTCTCGCTGGTGCTGTCCCCCGTGTGATTTTCTCTCTCTACTTGTTTCCCGTGGCGCACTAATGCCTTTCTGCCGTGTGTCTGATGTGGCAGCGCCGAATGCGTTACCATGCGCATCCAATATCTTGCGTCTGATTTTCATGTTCGCGGACGGCGAAACGGTGCCATCACTGTTGCGCAATTGTTCTCAGATGCGTCTTTTCTGCTGTGCTGGCTGACAGCGTCAATCGATTACAGGTGTCCGATGTCACGACCTGCCTTGTCTATCCGTGGCCTGACCAAGGTCTACGGCAACGGTTTTGAGGCGCTCAAGGGGATTGATCTTGACGTCCCCGAGGGCGATTTCTTCGCGCTGCTGGGCCCCAATGGGGCCGGCAAGTCCACGACCCTCGGCGTGGTGAGTTCGTTGGTGCAGAAGACCACAGGCAAGGTCGAGATCTCAGGAATCGATATCGACAAGGACTTCTCGAAGGCCAAGTATCACCTCGGTGTCGTACCGCAGGAGTTCAACTTCAATCAGTTCGAGAAGGTGCAGGACATCGTGATGACCCAGGCGGGTTATTACGGTATGCCGATGAAGGAAGCGCGCCCGCGTGCCGAGCGCCTGCTAAGGGACCTCGGGCTTTGGGACAAGCGCGATACCCCGTCACGCATGCTGTCCGGTGGCATGAAGCGCCGCCTGATGATTGCCCGTGCGCTGATCCACAAGCCACGTCTGTTGATTCTTGATGAGCCGACGGCCGGTGTGGATATCGAATTGCGCCGCTCGATGTGGGAGTTCATGCGCCGCATCAATCGTGAGGAGGGCACCACCATCATCCTCACCACGCATTACCTGGAAGAGGCCGAGAGCCTGTGCCGCAATATCGCCATCATCAACCATGGCGAGATCGTGCATAACACCAGCATGCGTGAGCTGCTCAAGGAGCTGGATGCGGAAACCTTTCTGCTTGATATTCGTGAGCCGTTGAGTGAGGCGCCGGCAATTGACGGCTTCGAGGTGTCCTTGAGCGATTCCCAGCAGCTGGCGCTCGCCGTGCGCAAGGGCCAGTCGATCAATACCGCCTTCGCGGCGCTGGATCGCGCCGGTATCACCGTGGTGTCGATGCGCAATCGTGCCAATCGTCTCGAGGAGCTGTTCGTCGACCTGGTCGAGCGCTCCAACGCCGAAAGCGGTATCGCCTCCAATGTTGCCAAGGAGATCACGCAGTGAACCCCCGTCAGCTATGGGTGGCTCTGGTCACCATCGTCGTCAAGGAAGTCCGTCGTTTCACGCGCATCTGGCCGCAGACGCTGTTGCCGCCTTCCATCACCATGACGCTCTATTTCGTCATCTTCGGCAATCTCATCGGCTCGCGCATCGGCACCATGGACGGCATCAGCTACATGGATTACATCGTGCCGGGGCTGATCATGATGTCGGTGATCACCAACTCGTATTCCAACGTGGCTTCATCATTCTTCTCCAACAAGTTCCAGCGCAGCATCGAGGAGCTGATGGTCTCGCCACTGCCCTCGTGGATCATCCTGCTCGGCTACATCATCGGTGGCGCCGTACGCGGTCTGGGGGTCGGCATCATCGTGACCGCCGTGGCCTTCCTGTTCACGGACCTGGATATCCATCACCCCATCCTGACCGTCGTGGTCGTGGTGCTGACGGCGCTGCTGTTCTCCATCGGTGGCTTCATCAATGCGCTGTTCGCCCGCAAGTTCGATGACATCTCGATCATTCCGACCTTCGTGCTCACGCCGCTGACCTACCTGGGGGGCGTCTTCTATTCCATCCACATGCTGCCGGAATTCTGGCAGGCGGTGTCGCTGGCCAATCCGATCCTCTACATGGTCAACACCTTCCGCTACGGCATTCTGGGCGTCTCGGACATCAGCGTCGGCCCGGCGATGGCGGCTATCGTGGCCTTCATCATCGGCCTGTTCGCCTTCGCGCTGTGGCTGCTGGAGCGTGGCAAGGGCATCCGCAGCTGAAGATGTCGCCCAGACGATGATGGTAAGATGCGCGCTATCGCGCCAGTGCATGCAACGCCGGCTTCTGCCGGCGTTCTGCTGTCTGCGCCCCTGATACCGATACGTTATTGGCCTATTTCACTGGAGTGCTGTCATGGCTCACCCCACTGCTGTCAACGTGCCCGATGAGGCGCGCCCCGAGACCCTAAAGGATGCCCCACTCGGGCGAGAATCCGCCTATCCCGAGCACTACGATGCCAGCTTGCTGTTCCCCATCGCGCGGGCAGCCAACCGTGGCCCCATCGGCATCGATGACGCGGCGTTGCCGTTCGTCGGTGAGGATGAGTGGCACGCCTTTGAAGTCTCCTGGCTGGATGAGGCCGGCAAGCCGTGGGTGCGCGTGGCCCGTTTCCGCCTGCCGGCAGCCTCGCCGAACCTGATCGAATCGAAGTCCTGGAAGCTCTATCTCAACAGTCTCAATCAGAGTCGTTTCCCCGATCAGGCAGCGGTGCAGGCAACGCTGGAGCGTGACCTCGCCGCCGCGGCCGGTGCGCCGGTCGAGGTGCGTCTGCTGGAGCTGGACGATAGCGAGCTGGACGTCGGGCGTCTGCCGGGAGAGTGCCTCGATGACTTGCCGATCAGCGTCGAGCACTACACGCCGTCGCCGGAGCTGCTCAGCGCCGATGCCGCCGACATCGTCAGCGAAGACCTGCACAGCCATCTACTCAAGTCCAACTGCCCGGTCACCGGTCAGCCCGACTGGGGCAGCGTCTGGATTCGTTATCGCGGCCCGCGTATTGATCGCGAGCGCCTGCTGGCCTATCTGATCAGCTATCGCCAGCACCAGGATTTCCATGAGCACTGCGTCGAGCATCTGTTCGTCGACCTGATGGCGCGCGTGAAGCCCGAGTCCTTGCTGGTGATGGCGCGCTATGTGCGACGCGGCGGCCTGGATATCAGCCCGTGGCGTGCTACGCCAGATCTCGAGGCAGAGGCCCGTGCCAGCCTGCCGCTGCGTCTCTCGCGTCAGTAGTTCTCTCTATGCTCATGTCGCCTGATCGGCTTGCCAATCAGGCAGATAGCAGCGAGTGATGAGACGACGTACCGGCGACATGCTAGTGTGAGAATCATTCTTATCTTAAGTCTGTGACAGGAGAGACGATGGACGCGCTGACGTTACTGCATGAACGCAATTCCATGGGCAAGTTGATGGCGCCGGCCCCGAGCGCTGAGCAGATGGAGGCCATCTACCAGGCCGCCCTGCGCGCGCCGGACCACGCCGAGCTGACGCCCTGGCGCTTCATCGAATTCACGGGGGGCGGGCTTGAGCGCCTCGGCGAGCTGTTCGCCGAGGCGGAGCGCAACAAGTCGCCGGCCGGTGACGAGGCCGCCCAGGCCGCCGCCAGCAAGAAGCCGCTGCGTGCGCCGATGGTGATCGCGGTGATCGCCAGGGTCACGCCGAACCACCCCAAGGTGCCGCGTGTCGAGCAGGTGGTCAGCGCCGGCTGTGCCGCTCACGCTATGCTGTATGCCGCTCAGGCCCAGGGGCTCGGTGGCATGTGGCGCACCGGCGGTTACGCCTTTGACCCCATCGTGCACGCAGGACTGGGCATGGGCGACCAGGATGAGCTGGTCGGCTTCCTCTATCTCGGCACCCCGGGCGGACGCCTCAAGCCATTGCCGAACCGCAACAGTGCCGACTTCGTCGAACGCTGGCAGTGAGGCGCTGAATGAACGAGCCGTCGCGCTTGAGTGGTGAGGCCTGGCCACCGTTGCCTTTGCCGCGTGACGGGCAGGGGCGGTTGGGCAGTCTCGTGGCACCGGTCAGCGACGACCTGTCACGGTTTTGTGGTTGGTTGACGCAGGCGATCCCGCTGGCCGCTCATCTGGGGCTTGTCGAGATGCAGTGGTCAGAGCCCGAGCGTGCGACGGGTCAGCTGAGCTGGCATCTGCATCTGCCGCCCAATCTCAACGACAAGGGCACGGCGTTTGGCGGCGCCATGAGTCTCGAGGCGACCCTGTGTGGCTGGAGCTGGCTGACGCTCTGGCTGCGTGCCCGCGGTATCCAGCGCGATATCGTGGTGTCGCAGGCCAGCCAGCAATTTCTGGCTCCGGTCAGTGGCGACTATCACATCCTCTGCGCGCCGGATGACACGGCGGCGCTGCACGAGGTAGGCGAGCGCCTGGCGGCAGGACGGCGAGCACGACTGTCGCTGACCCAGCAGCTGTGGTGTCAGCTCGAAGGGCAGTCCGCTCCGCGACTGTGTTTCGAGGCCCGTGGCGATTACGTGGTGCTGGGGCCGTGATGACGAGCACGGCCTCGGGCCAATGCGCGGGCTGAGAGTGCAGGTTGAAAGCGCAGGGCGGAAGTAGAGTGAGAGCGCTGACGCTATCTATCTGAAAGTTTTTGGAAAAAAGGCTTGCGCCACTCGAAGGTTATCGATAATATACGCCGCGTTCTCAAGGGAAACACGACGCAGTCGGGTGACCAATGAGAGCACTGATCTGGAGGGGTGTCCGAGTGGTCGAAGGAGCACGCCTGGAAAGTGTGTAAGTCGAAAGGCTTCGAGGGTTCGAATCCCTCCCCCTCCACCAGATTCAGAAAAGCCCGCATCTCACGATGCGGGCTTTTCGCGTTTCTGAGGGGGCTGTCGAGCTCGCGCTACAGCGTCTGTCATCCTGAGCTGTTATCATGCCCGCCTTCAGACTCACCCCATCGCCTGTCGAACCTTCCCCGAACGCCTGATCTCGCGTCATGACGCTGTCATGCCGTCAGTGGCGTGGTCGGGTGACGTCGGGCCCGCCTCCGGGATGCCCGGGGCACGAGATGGCGTGAGGCAAGACCGATTCCGCCTGCAAGAGGACATGAGATGGCTCGTATTGCCATGGCACGCCACATTCTGGTGAAGACCGAGGCCGAGGCGCAGCGTCTCAAGCAGTCACTGGAGCGCGGCCAGCCGTTCGAGAAACTGGCGAAGAAGCACTCCACCTGTCCCTCCGGCAAGCAGGGCGGTGATCTGGGCGAAGTGCGTCCCGGCCAGATGGTCGGCGGCATTGATCGTGCCATCTTCAAGGGGCCGCTCAATACCCTGCAGGGGCCGCTGAAGAGCAAGTTCGGCTATCACCTGCTGGAAGTCTTCTTCCGCGGCTGATGTCTGCCAGGCCTTTGCGGCTCCCCGTATCTCCCGGCGCCAGCGTGACGCTTCGTCACCGCCCACCTTTTTCATTTCAAACGGATATTCCCTCGTGATCTCTACCGCCAATCTCACCATGCAGTTCGGTGCTAAGCCGCTGTTTGAAGACGTCTCCGCCAAGTTCGGGCGTGGCAATCGCTACGGTCTGATCGGCGCCAACGGCTGCGGCAAGTCGACCATGATGAAGATTCTCGGTGGCGATCTGGAGCCGTCCGGTGGTCATGTCATGCTCGAGCCCAATACCCGCCTGGGCAAGCTGCGCCAGGACCAGTTCGCCTATGAGGAATACACGGTGCTCGACACCGTCATCATGGGTCACGAGCGTCTGGCCGTGGTCAAGGCCGAGCGTGACCGCATCTACTCGCTGCCGGAGATGAGCGAGGAAGACGGCATGAAGGTCGCCGACCTCGAGGTCGAATTCGCCGAGCTGGATGGCTACACCGCCGAAGCGCGTGCCGGTGAGCTGCTGATGGGCCTCGATATCCCCATCGAACAGCACCTGGGGCCGATGAGTGAAGTCGCGCCGGGCTGGAAGCTGCGCGTGCTGCTGGCGCAGGCGCTGTTCTCCGATCCTGACGTCCTGCTGCTCGATGAGCCGACCAACCACCTGGACATCAACACCATCCGCTGGTTGGAAGGCGTGCTGACCGCGCGTTCCAGCACCATGATCATCATCTCCCACGACCGTCACTTCCTGAACAGCGTCTGCACCCACATGGCGGACCTGGATTACGGAGAGTTGCGTCTGTTCCCGGGCAACTACGACGAGTACATGACCGCCGCTACCCAAGCGCGTGAACAGCTGCAGGCCGACAACGCCAAGAAGAAGGCACAGATCGCCGAGCTGCAGTCCTTCGTCAGTCGCTTCTCCGCCAATGCCTCCAAGGCCAAGCAGGCGACCTCGCGTGCCAAGCAGATCGACAAGATCCAGCTCAACGAGATCAAGCCGTCCTCACGTGTCAGCCCGTTCATTCGCTTCGAGCAGACCAGAAAGGTCCACAACAACGCGGTGATGATCGACAAGCTCGCCAAGGGCTTCGACGGCAACACCCTGTTCGAGAACTTCAGCTTCACGGTCGCCGCCGGTGAGCGTGTCGCCATCATCGGCCCGAACGGCATCGGCAAGACCACGCTGCTGCGCACCCTGGTCGGCGAGATGCACCCGGACGCCGGTGAAGTGAAGTGGACCGACGCCGCGGATGTCGGCTACTACGCGCAGGACCACGCCCATGACTTCGCCAACGACATGAGCCTCTATGACTGGATGGCGCAGTGGACCGGCGGCGGCGAGCAGGTCGTGCGTGGCACTCTGGGTCGCATGCTGTTCTCCAATGACGATATCCAGAAGTCGGTCAAGGTCATCTCCGGTGGCGAGCAGGGCCGCATGCTGTTCGGCAAGCTGATTCTCAAGCAGCCCAACGTGCTGGTGATGGATGAGCCGACCAACCACCTGGACATGGAATCCATCGAGGCACTCAACCTCGCGCTGGAAAACTACCCGGGCACCCTGATCTTCGTCAGCCACGACCGTGAATTCGTCGGTTCGCTGGCCACCCGCATCATCGAGCTGAAGGCCGATGGCGTGGTCGACTTCTCCGGCACCTACGACGACTACCTGCGCAGCCAGGGCGTCATCGTCTGAGACACGCCGTGACTGGCTAGTCTGTCCGGTCTGACAAGACACCCTCATCGTCTCTGACGGTGGGGGTGTCTTGTTTCCCATGTCCGGCCGCTGGCTGCGGCAGGCTTCTGGTAGAATGCCGGCCCGCGTGTGTCTGCACAGCCGATTTCCTTTCCTTTCTTCGCTTCACGGAGTGTCCCGCATGGCCACATACGACGTCATCATCATCGGCGCAGGCGCGGCAGGCCTGATGTGTGCCGCCACGGCAGGCTATCAGGGCAAGCGCGTGCTGGTGCTGGACCACGCCAACAAGGCCGGCAAGAAGATCCTGATGTCCGGCGGTGGGCGCTGTAACTTCACCAATCTGGATGCCGGCCCCGCCAACTTCTTCTCACGCAATCCGCATTTCTGCATCTCGGCGCTCAAGCGCTACACGCCGCACCATTTCCTGGAACTGGTGGAGCGCCATGGGCTGGAGCACGTCGAGAAGAAGCCGGGACAGCTGTTCTGCGCCGATTCCGCCAAGGACCTGCTGGCGATCCTGCTGACGGAGTGTGAGTGGGCCGGGGCGGAGATTCGCCTGAGTACGCGCATCACCTCGCTGGAGCGCGCGGGCGAGGGCATGCGGGTCGAGACCAGCAATGGCACGCATACGGCAGGGCGCGTGGTGGTGGCCACCGGCGGTATGTCGATTCCGACGCTGGGCGCCACTGGCTTCGGCTACGACATCGCGCGCCAGTTCGGGCTCGAGGTCACTGATACTTACGCCGCGCTGGTGCCATTCACGCTGACCTCGCAGTGGAAGGAGCGTCTGTCGCCGCTGTCAGGGCTTGCCTGTGACGTCAGCGTCACCGCCGGCAAGGGCCATTATCGCGAACCGATGCTGATCACCCATCGCGGGCTTTCCGGTCCTGCGATGCTGCAGGCCTCCAGCTGGTGGACACCCGGTCAGCCGCTGGACATCGACCTGCTGCCGGGCGTGGATGCCTACGCCGAGCTGCTGGCCCTGCGTGAGCAGCATCCCAGACGCCAGATCGGCCCCTGGCTTGGCGAGCGCCTGCCCAAGCGCCTCGCCCAGTCGCTGGTCGAGTGGCAGGACGCCGATGCCGGCCGCATCAGCGAGCGCAGTCTCGCCGAGCTCTCCAACGCGCGTCTCGAACAGTTGGCCAAGGCGCTCAATCACTGGCAGCTCAAGCCCGCGGGTACCGAAGGCTGGCGTACCGCCGAGGTCACCATGGGCGGCGTGGTCACCGATGCCATCTCCCAGAAGGACTTCAGCGTGCGCGATCTGCCCCAGCTGGCCTTCATCGGCGAGGTGCTGGATGTCACCGGCGAGCTTGGCGGCTACAACTTCCAGTGGGCCTGGTCTTCGGCGGTGGCTTGCGGCCTGAACTGCTGACCGGCACCTTCTCGCCACTGGCTGCGCCTCACGCCATCTGCTGGCGGATGGCGGGCAGGCGCTGCTCGACCAGCGCGACGAAGGCCTCGATCACCGGACGGGCCGGTGTGGTGGGGTAGTGCAGCTCCAGCGGTACTGCGCCGAGTGCCGGGCGCAGGGGAATGAACTGGCAGCCATCACGTTGCAGGCGGCGAATGCAGCCGGGCGCGATGGCGACTCCCAGTCCCGCCGCCACCTCACTGAGCAGTGTCTGCATCAAGGCCGGTTGGCGCTGGATGCGTGGTGAGAAGCCGGCATCGCCGCAGGCACTGATGATCTGATCGAACAGCCCCGTCGCCTGCCCGCGCTGAAACAGCACGAAATCTTCCTGCGCAAGCTCGCTGAGGGCCAGTCGCTTGCGGTGCGCCAAACGATGCCCCTCGGGCACCACCGCCATCAGCCTATCCTCGTAGACCGCCAGGGCGGTCAGGCTGTCACGCTGCTCGCTGGGAAGCGGGCGCGACAGCCCGATGTCGATTTCGTCACGCGCGAAGGCATCCAACTGCTGCTGGGCGCTCATCTCATGCAATGACAGGCTGACCTCGGGATGGTCGCTGGCAAAGTCGCGCATCAGTTCGGGCACGAAGCTTGCGCAGGCCGAGCTCATGTAGCCGATGCGCAGTGTGCCGGTCTGGCCGCTGGCAGCCATCGCCACGCGCTTGCGTGCCTGCGCCTCCAGCGCCAGCATGCGCTGCGCTTCTTCCAGCAACGCCTCCCCCGGTGCCGTCACCTTCACTTCCCGCGTATTGCGCCATAGCAGGCTGACGCCCAGTTCGGCTTCGAGATCGGCGATCTGGCGGCTGATGGCGGGTTGCACGGTATGCAGCTCGCGGGCGGCGGCCGAGAAGCTTCTGTGCGTCGCCACCGAGACGAAGGTTTTCAGTGTGCGGAGTTCCATGCCGGCCCTCGTGGTTGATTGATGTCCAGTCAGTATAAGTCATATCAAGGATTGTCATTTCTATTATAAGCCTGCACTCGCTAGTCTGAAGGCCTGCCAAATCTCCCTTCGTCAGTCTCTGCCGTCTCGCCTTGTCTCCTGTCTCTTGCTGCTTGCCGCTGGCCTTGCCTCGAAAGCACGCAAGCACGCAAGCACGCAAGCACGCAAGCAGGCGGGGCGCGTAGCGGCTGACAGGAGGGTTCTGAATTCGAGTGGAGCCAATATGACGACATCAACGAGTGGAGTGGCCGCGCAGGATACGTGCGGACCCTCACAACCGCTTTCTGCCGGCGGCCGTTTCACGCTGCTGGCCATTGCCTGTCTGACCATCATGGTGGGCACAGTGGTCGCGCCGGGGCTTCTGAGCATCGCTTCGGCGCTTGAGGTGGCGAGCCATGCCAGCTGGCTGATTACTCTGCCGTCGCTGGGTGCCGTGCTGTTCGCGCCCATCGCCGGGCGCATGATCGATCGTGTCGGTGCCTATCGCTCGCTGGTGGGCGGGCTGTTCCTGTATGGCGTGCTGGGCGCGGGCGGCGCACTGCTGGAAGGCACCGTCGTCGTGTTTGCCGATCGCATTCTGCTCGGGGGCGTGACCGCCGTGGTGATGGCGGGCGGCACCACGCTGATCTCCGAGTGGTATCACGGCCATGCGCGTCTGGCGATGATCGCCCAGCAGGGCATGTCCATCGAGCTTGGCGGCGTGATCTTCCTGTTCGTCAGTGGCGTGCTGGCGGGCATCGCCTGGCAGCTGCCTTTCCTGCTCTATCTGCTGGCATGGCTACTGCTGGTCATGTTGTGGATGATGGTGCCGAGGAAGTCGCCTGAAGCGCCTGCCGAGGAGAGCGGAAATGCCGGCGGTGAGGCCTTGTCCTCCTCGCTGACCAGCATCTACCTGGCCGCGGCCATCTCGTTGACGCTGTTCTTCACCGCCATCGTCATGCTGCCCGAGCGTCTGAGCATGCTGGGATTCGACGAGACCGCGACCGGCATCTTCCTGGCGGCGATCTCGCTGGTCGCGGTGGTGGCGGCGATGCTGATGCCGAAGGTCTCACGTGCCTTGCGCGAGATGCCGACGCTGATACTTGCCTTCCTGCTCTATGCCGGCAGCCTGTTCGTCTTCCAGCAGGCCGAGACCATGACGCTGATGAGTGTCGGTGCCGTCTTGTCTGGCATGGGCTTCGGCTTCTCGATCCCTCTGCTCAACCACATGACGGTGGAGCGCAGCCACGCCTCGGTGCGCGGTCGCAATCTCTCCTACCTGACGATGGCGATATTCCTGGGACAGTTCCTGACGTCCTTCCTGGAGTTCCTGCCCGATGACGGCAGCAATGTCTTCGGCGCCGCCGCCGTGCTGGGACTGATCTTCGCGGTGCTCTATCTGGGCGTGTATCTGCTCAAGCGTGACAGCCGCAGCGCCTGATCGTGGCAGGAGTCACGGAGCTGCACGCTGCAGAGACGAAAAAAGCCCCGCCACCTGAATGTCAGGTGGCGGGGCTTTCGCTGTAATACCGTGATCATTTGTCGAGCAGTATTCTCAGACGGCGAATCATCACCCAGCCCATCAACCCGCGCTTGAGCAGGCTCAGGCCCTTTTTTGGCCGGAACCCGCCCCGCGCCGCGATCAGGCCGCCCACCAGTACCAGCGGGCCGCGGTATTGCTGGACCTTGGCCCAGCCACGGTCGATGGGGGCGGTGGCTTCCTTGAGTTCGCGCATCGCATGGCTGACATCGAGGCGCTGCTGACTGATGCGTGCTTCGAGTTCCGCACGCCGGGCGTCACGCGGATGTGCTGACCGGCGTCCGCTTCCCTGTACGGGGGGCAGCGCCGGCTCGCGTCGCGCGAGGGACTGTCTGGAAGAACTCATCTCGCCTCCTTGGCAGGCACTGGCAGGCGGGGCATCAATGGTGTTCGCGTTGGCGCTGGCGTTCCAGTGCGTCGGCCCGCACATCCTTGAGGCTGTCGCTGTCACGGCTCAGGTTGCTGAGCGTGGAGCGCAGCAGGCTGCGCTGGGAAGCGATCACCTTGACGCGCCAGGCGATCAATCCCCCCAGAGTCAGCAGGATGCCGCCGCTCAGGGCGATGGCCAGCAGGCGATGGGTATCCCAGAAGGCCACGACCACCAGCAGGATCGCCAGACCGATGCCGAAGCAGATCAGCATCAGGGCGATACCCGATAGCAGCAGCATCACGAATAGCCGCTCGCGCTCTTCCTCGAGTTCCAGCACGGCGAGACGCAAGCGCGTCTCGCCACTCTCGACCAGGCTCGCGGTCAGACGTCGGATGGCGCCAAGTACGCGTTCAACCGGCCCTTGCTCCTGCATCAGCGACGGCCAAGCAGCATGCCGACGACGACACCGGCGGCCGCGCCGATACCGATGCTGGTCCACGGGTTGTCGTGCACGTAGCGATCAGCGCAGTCCACGGATTCGCGCGCGCCAGCGGCGAGGCGATCGCCCTGGGCGCTGAGGCGGGCGCGGGTAGCTTCCAGGCGAGTCTGGGCGCGGGCGCGGGCTTCCTTCATGCTCTCGCGGGAATCTTCAGCCGAGGCGTGCAGCAGTTCCTCGACGGTCTGGGACAGATGGCGCAGATCTTCCTTCAGCTGGTCGGTGTTGGCACCGGTCGCGGAAGTGGTGTGATCGCCGATCTTTTGCATAGCCATGGTGTAACTCCTTCCCGTATGTCGAATCAGATTTCGCGAATGGTGAGCGCGGTGTTGTCTGCGCTTGACTCTCGAACTCTCTCTTCCCTGGGGCGCCGCAGGCGGCAGGGCATGACCTGAATCCGCTTGCGCGAGACTTCCTGCAAGCATCGTCAGCACGTCGTCATGACGCGTCTTGCGTGGTCATGCACAAGTCGTGGGGGTCGAACGCGACAAACACAAGGGCAAGACACGCACAGAGCACGATATCGCCATGTCGCGCGCGGGAGGCATGATCTGGATCATGGATGTGCCACTAGGTCTACATGGGCGTGCCACTAGGTCTACATGGGCGTGCCACTAGGTCTACATGGGCGGTCCACATGAGGAAGGCGCATACGGGCGGGGCAGATGGCAAGACGGGCAGCCTGGGCTGCCCGTTGCGAGAGGGTCATGTGAGTGCTTGCATCAGCACTCTTTGATCAGAATTTCTGGACCAGGTCTCTTTATCAGGTCTCTTTATCAGGTCTCGGGCGAGCCGGCGAAGAAGGTATTGATCGAGAAGCCCAGGCCAAAGCGATTCACGCTGTGGTCGTAGTCGATCAGGCTCTCACCGTAGCCGTGGTAGTACTGCACGTAGCCACGTACCTTGCCGAACAGCGGGAAGGAGTAGTCGAGCTGGTTGCCGTAATTGCCCTTGGAAGGGTTGCCACGCACCATCCAGGTGACTTCGTGCTGATCCGCGGTATAGCCGACCGTGATGTCGCCGTAGCCGATATAGTTGTAGAGATCCGGGTTGTCGTCTTCGTCGGACTCCTCCGGCACGCGCCAGTGCGGCGTGACCGCAATGGCCCAGTCGCCATTCTGGAACATCATGTCGGCGTAGACACGGTTCCAGCTGCGCGACAACGGGTCGGAACGACCGTTGGACTGATGTGCGAAACCGATGCGGTTGCGGGTATTGGTCCAGCCGAACAGCTCATAACGGTTGTCGAACTGCAGGAAGGCTTCCGGCTCGTAATTGGTCTCGCGGAACGGCGCCGAGGCATCGGAGTTGTAGGCCTGCCACCAGCTGCGCTGGGTATAGGCGAAGAACACGTCGCCATTGTCACCGAAGATGTCATCCATCAGCTCGACCTTGAGGCTGAGCTGGTATTTCACCTCGGTCTTGTCCACCTCGCCTTCCCGGGTGACTTCGGCAAAGCCGTTGGCATCCGGGTTGGTGTTGTAGGCCCAGGGCAGCAGGTAATTGCGCTTGTAGGCGGTGATGGCCAGCGGATTCTTCTCGGCATCGTCCTCGAGAACGACACGCTCCTTGGCACGCTGCTGGGCCAGGCTTTCATCGAGGGGCGCATCGATGCTCTGGCCTTGTGCCTGCTCGATCTCGGCCGCTTCCGCCGAGTAGCGCTCGTCATCCGCGTCTTCGCGGTTGGAGAGGAAGACCTGCTCGGTACGCGGGTCACTCTCGACGTCCTCCGCCGTGCCCGGTGCAGACGCCTCCATCTCGCGCCAGTCAGCCTGGCTCATGGCACCCGCGCGGGCCTGGGCGGCAGTCATGCCCAGCGCTTCGGGAGCGAAGCGTTTGCCGTTGGCCAGTACCACGCGTCCCTCGGCATCCATGGTGTAGGGCACGTCGGCCGCTGCCGGTGCGGCGGCACCCAGCAGTACTGTGGCCAGCACTCCCGAGAGGCGTGCAGGTACGGACCGGAATCCGATGGAGGCAAGGCGGAGGGGCATGGAAATATCCTGTCGGTTACACCGCGGCGGGGGAGCAGCGCATTATGGAGCAATGTTCATGACATGTCTGCCATTCTACTGGTGACGCTGTGTCCGGTTCCAGCACGAAGATTCCGACAGGTGCGTCGCCTCGATGCGACGATGTATGTCGCTCACGTTGGCCTGCAAGCACCGCTTTCTCGCCCCGTCATTCTTTTCTGCATTTTCTCGTTCATTCTCCCCCTCATCCTTTGCTGGGCGCCCGCCGGCAGACGTTTGCCGACAAGGATTGCGCGGGATGCAGCGCCAGTCGACAATGCGGCCCTTGCCCGCGTTTGCGGCCTGCCACGATGCCATCCTGCATGGCTGGCGGCGGCCTGGCGGGCAGTAGAGCCGATGAAGAAGCGCGGTGGTGACCATTGAGGAGACAGCTGTGACAGGTAACAAGTCCTTGAGACTGATGGTGTTGGCAGGCGCCTTGCTGCTGATGGTGCTGCTGGCTTGGGTGCCGGCCACGGCCAGTGCGGACGCCCCGAAGCGTGCTGATGTCCAGACTCAGCTTGAAGACCTGCAGAGCGTCGAGAAACCGGATGCCGACACCCGTCAGCGCATCGCGGACCTCAAGGATACCCTGACGGTGCTCGACGACCTCGCCGAGGCCACCAGCAGCCTGAATTCCCTCAAGAGTGAGGTCAAGGAGGCGCCGGCGGAGTTGGCGAAGGCGCAGGCCGAGCTGGCGCGCCTGCCTCAGGACTACACCCCGCCCAGCATCGCCTCGCTGGAAGACGAGTCGGTCGAGGCGCTGGACAAGCGCATGACCTCGATTCTCGACTCGCTGCAGAACCTGCAGGACCGGCTGGCCGATACCAACCGGCGCCTGATCAATGCCCAGAGCCTGCCGGAGCGTTCACGCTCGACCCTGGCCGATGCACAGCAGCAGGTGCAGCGCCTGCAGACCCAGCTGGGTGGCAGCGGCGATGCCGACCTGTCCGGCACCGGGCGTGACCTGATCGAGGCGCGTCTGGCATTGGCCGAGACGCGTGGCGAGCTGAGCCATTCAGAGCTCAATTCAAGCTCCCTGCTGCGTGAGCTGGCCCAGGTGCGCAAGACCCTCTACAGCCGCCAGATCGCCAATCTGGAGCAGGACCTGGAGCAGGTCCAGACGCTGGTCAACGACAAGCGCCGCAACCAGTCCGAGCAGACCATCGCCGATGCCACCAGTGGCGAGAATGCCGCGCTGGCCGACAATCCCATCTTCCAGCAGGTGCTCAACCGCAATCGCGAGCTCAGCAGCCAGTTGCTGGCGATCACCGATCGCGTCAACGCCGTGATTCGCGACGGGCTGGAGGTACGCACCCAGCTTGATCGCGTCACCCAGGTCGAGCGCACCATGAGCGAGCAGATCGAGGCCATCAAGGGCAGCGTCCTGCTGGCACGTATCCTTCGCGAGCAGCAGAGCCGCCTGCCGCAGGTCGATGTGCGCAAGGACTTGAAGGAAGAGATCGCCGACCTGCGCCTCAAGCAGTTCGAACTCAACAAGGTGCGCGAACAGCTCGCCGATATTCCGGGCTATCTCGATTCGCACGTGCTGGGCGAGGCCGCGGCGCTGGAGCGCCCCGGCGGCAATACCGATGTCAGCCAGGTCAGCGCCGAACTGCGTCAGGCGCTGATCGGTCAGCTGGAGGCGCGCAAGGAGCTGGTCGACAAGCTCGACAAGGAATACGACAGCCTGTTGGCACGTGCCATTGACCTGCAGCTCAACCAGCAGCAGTTGCTCGAAGTCTCCGGACGCCTGCGCCAGACCATCGAGGAGCAGCTGTTCTGGGTCGCCAATGGCAAGCCACTGGATCTGGAATGGCTGTCACGCACCCCGGAAATGCTTGCCGAGGAGCTCAAGCCCACCGTCTGGCGCGGCGTGGTGGCGGGGCTGTCCAAGGGCTTTCAGCTCAATGACCTGTGGGTGGCGCTGCCGGGCTTGCTGCTGCTGATCTTCATCACCTGGAAGCGTTCACGCATCCGCGCGCGCCTGGCGGATCTGCATGCCCAGATAGGGCGCCTGAAGCAGGACACCCAGCTGCATACGCCGCGCGCCATTCTGCTCAACGTCCTGCTGGCCATTCCCGGCGCGCTGGCGCTGGCCTTGATTGGCGGTGTGCTGTCGCTGGGTGAGGGCATCATGCTGTGGGCGCTGGGCCAGGCGCTGTTGAAGCTGTCGCTGGCGTGGGGCATCTTCGCCATCTTCCGCCGGCTGCTGGTCAAGGACGGCGTCGCCGAGCGTCACTTCCAGTGGCCGGCCACCTACGTGGCGGAGCTGCGCCGCCACATCTGGTGGCTGGGCTTCGCGCTGCTGCCGGTGGTGCTGACCACCAACATCATCAGCGAGGCGGACCTCAACCTGCTCGAGCGTCCGCTGGGGCTGGCCATTCTGTTCGTGGGCCTGATGGCGATGAGCTTCTGTCTCTCGCGGCTGATCCTGGCGCATGTGCCCTTCTTCGGGCTCAAGCTGTTCCGACTGATTCTGGGCCTTGTGATGGCGCTGGTGCCGGTGGCGCTGGGCGTGCTGATCTGCCTCGGTTACGAGTACACCGCGCTGCGCCTGTGTGGCCGCTTCATCACCACCATCTTCCTGTTCGGGGCCTGGATCCTGGTGGAAGCCACCGTGGTGCGCGGTCTGGCAGTCGCCGCGCGGCGACTGGCCTATCGTCGCGCCGTGGCGCGTCGCCGCGCCCAGGTGCAGGAGGGCGCCGAAGGCGGTGTCGAGGTGGTGGAAGAGCCGCCGCTGGACATGGAACAGGTCAACTCCCAGTCACTGCGTCTCTCGAAGCTGATCCTGGTCATCAGCTTCCTGGCGATCTTCTATGTGGTGTGGGCCGACCTGCTCAATGTGCTCAGCTATCTCGACAGCGTGGTGGTGTGGGAAATCGCCGCCTCCGTCGAGGGCGATTCGGCGACGCCCATCTCGCTGGCGGATCTGATCGCGGGCATGATCACCCTCGCCGTGGCGGTGATGATGGCGCGCAACCTGCCGGGCCTGCTGGAGGTCTCGATCCTGTCGCGGCTCGAGCTCAAGCAGGGCTCCAGCTACGCGATCACTTCGCTGCTGTCCTACGTGATCATGGCGACCGGCTTCGTGATGACATTGGGCAGCATGGGCGTCAGCTGGGACAAGCTGCAGTGGCTGGTGGCGGCGTTGAGTGTCGGGCTGGGCTTCGGTCTGCAGGAGATCTTCGCCAACTTCATCTCGGGCCTGATCATCCTGTTCGAGCGCCCGGTGCGCATCGGCGACACCATCACCATCGGCAACCTGCATGGCACGGTCAACCGCATCCGGATCCGCGCCACCACGGTGACGGATTTCGATCGCAAGGAGATCATCATTCCCAACAAGGTGTTCGTCACCGACCAGCTGATCAACTGGTCGCTGTCGGACAACGTCACGCGGGTGGTGCTCAATTTCGGTGTCGCCCATGGCAGTGATCTGGATCTGGCGCACCGGCTGCTGATGCAGGCCGCCCAGGAAAACAGGCGAGTGCTCAAGGACCCGGAGCCACTGGTATTCTGCCTGACCTACAACCAGGACAACTTCGGTTTCGAGCTGCGCATCTACGTCAATGACCTGACCGATCGCCTCTACGCCACCGATGAGATCAACCGCTGGGTGGATGCTCGCTTCCGTGAGCATGGCCTCAAGGTCGCCTTCCAGCAGATGGATGTCTGGCTGCATCGCGCCGATGGCACCGAGCGCCTCGTCGAGCAGCGCAGCGCCTCGGCGGAGCCATTGCGCCCCGCCAGCGGCTCATTGGAAAGCAGCGAGGCGGAAAGCACGGAGTATCAGAGCAGCGAGCACCGGGAAGGTGGTGCACTGATCGCGCGTCGCAAGCCCGCTGATGGTCTGGCAGGCCGTGAGGACGCCGGGCTGCGTGAGGCCGCTCCGGATGCCGATGGCGCTGACGGTGGTGGAGATGCCGGCGGTGGAGATGCCGGCGGTCGCTGACGCTGAACCTTCCCGCTTGTCTCATTGAATGCCGCATGGCATCACGCACAAGGCGCCCCGCGGGGCGCCTTGTGCGTGATGGGCTCGGAGCTGTGTCCAGCACGTTTACAGAACGAGAGGGGCTAGCCAGCTCTGACGCCACGGATCATTGGTTCAATTCTGGCGGCGTGGCTGACGGGGTCTGCCTCTGAATCTGACCCTGACTCGTCTCACCGACAACGGGAGCGGGTGCCTCGAATTCCAGTACCCAGCGGCTCAGGAAGCTGGCCTGCTTGAGGCGATCGAGCGTCGCCAGCAGGCCAGGGCCGATCTCGATCGGGCGCAGCGCATCGCCCAGCTGTTCGCGCATATGCTGAGCGCTGCCCTCGCCACGCACCTCGGGGTGCAACGCGCCCAGCTGGCTGTCGCTGGCCACTGCCTGCTGGCCTTCCAGACTCAGCCACCAGTCGAGAAAGGCTTCACCAGCCTCGGGGTGAGGTGCCTGCTGGGGGACGAAGGCCAGCCGGCGCTGAATCAGCACATAGTCTTCCGGCACGATCACCACCAGCTCCGGATGGGCACGGGCAAAGGTCACCGCGTAGGGGCCGACCAGGTTGTAGGCGATGTCCACCTTGCCGCTGGCCAGCGCCTCGAGCATGGCGCCGGTGGTGCTGACCAGCCTGGCATCGGCTTGCCCCATGGCGCGCACCAGCGTCCAGTAGCGCGGTGATTGACGGGCGTCGGACACGGCATAGGTAAAGCCGGAGCCGCTGCGGCGCGGATCGTAGCTGATGATGCGGCCGCGCAGCTGCTCGCGGCGCGTCTCGAGCAGGTGCCAGAAGTCGCGATGACTGCGCAGCACATCGAGGGGATTGCGCAGGCCGTCGAGGTCCGCCAGGTGCTTGAGCGCATCACGTCGCGCCACCATCACGATCGGCTCGAAGCTCATCGCATACAGCTCATTGCGCCAGCGTGAGTTGGCCGGCCAGGCGGTCAGGTTGGGGGCCTCGAGTGCCAGAGCATGACCCTGATTGGCGAGTCGGTACTGCAGCCCCATGGCCGAGGAGATCATCAGATCGGCCTGCGGTGTCAGCGGCGCCTGCAGGTACTGTGCTTCAAGTCCCAGGGCGGAGCGATTGACGTAGTGCAGCACGCGCTCAGGATGCTGGCGGCTGTAGCGCAGCAGCAGCGGGCGAATCTCGGGCAGATCCAGCGCGGCGTGTATCGTCAGGTCGGCCGCGAGGCTGGCGCCACTGTCAGGCGCGGGCGCCGTGAGTGGCTGGCCGCCCTGCAACCACAGCGATTGATGCTCTTCGAGCAGCGGATCGAACGCCGTCCGGGCCCCTGTCTGGGTTGCGGCCTGACTGACGGGGCTCAGGAGCATGGCCAGCCCCAGGCAGACCACCAGTCCTCCAGCGCGCTGTCTGCCCGGACCCTGATTCACAGGGCTGTGATTGCCAGAGCCGTGACTGTCAGGGCTGTGTTTGTCAGGGCGCTGCCGCCCGATTCGCGGACGTCGCGCTAGCATGCTGTGCCTCCTGTCCTGGCAGGCTTGCCGGCCTGTGCCGATTCATCGTCCTCATCCTCTCTCACCTCAGGCGCTGCACAGGGTGCCAGATGCAGACTGACGCATAGCCCGCAGGACGCGCCTGTCTCGGCTGCGTCGCCCGTGCGGGTTGCAGGATCAGCAGCCTGCGTCACGCTGCGTGCTGTCGCGTCGCTGAGCGTCAGGCGCGCATCGTGGTGTCGCGCGATGCCATCGACGATCGCCAGCCCCAGTCCGGCGCCTTCGTGATGCTTGAGCTCATCGGGCTGCTGCGCCGGCGTCTGGGCATGACTGTCGGGCTGGGTGTTGCGGTGGAAGGGGCGCAGCACCAGCAGGCGCCGCTCGGCGTCGATGCCCGGGCCGTCATCCTCGACACTCAGCCGCCAGCGGCCCGCCAGTGCGGCGCTGTCCGGTTGCGTGAACGTGGCATCGCTCGGTGCCGCCATCCGGCTCAGGGTGAGTGTGACGGTGCGCGCGCCGTGCTTGCAGGCATTGTCGATCAGATTGGCCAGTGCCTCCTCGAGCTGCCATTCGACGCCCAGCGTCCAGGCGGCGCCATCGATGTCCGGGGCGATCTCGAGGCCGAGGTCCACCCCGGCGCGATCACAGCGCAGGAACAGGCGGCTGACGGTGGCGCGCGCCAGCGCCGACAGCTCCAGCGGCACGCGCGGCGGCTGCACTTCCGGGTTGTTGAGTCGTGTCAGCGACAGCAGTTGATTGGCCAGATGGGCGGTATGGCTGGCGGTGGCCTGCATCTGGCCCAGCGCGGCATGCCAGGCGCTGGGGTCCTGCTGACGCAGTGCCAGCTCGGCGTGAGCGGAGAGTCCCGCCAGCGGGGTGCGCAGCTGGTGCGAGGCATCACCGATGAAGCGTTCCTGATTGGCGCGCACGCGGCGCATGCGCGCCAGCAGGTCATTGATGGTGTGCTTGAGCTCCTCGAGTTCGCGCGGCAGGGGCAGGTTGAGTGGTGCCAGACTGCGTGAGTCGCGTTCGCGAATGGCGCGCCGCAGTCGGGTCAGCGGCGACAGCGCCAGCCGTACGCCGATCAGCACCACCAGCAGCGCCAGCGTGGCCATGCCCGCCAGACGTACCAGTGAGCCACTGAACAGCTCACGCGTCAGGGTGTCTCGCCCCTCGCGGGTATGGGCGACGCGAATGCTGTAGCGCTGGCCGTGGCGTGGGTCATCGCCCCAGCCGCCCAGCCGGGTATCGAGGCTGCCCAGCCGCAGTGCCTGCCCCTGCCAGGCGATATCGCGAAACGACAGCTCGCCGCTGCGTCCGAGCGATTCCTGTGGGGTCAGGCGACCATCGGCGGCGCGATTGGCGTCCGGCAGGTGGGTATTGCCGGTGACCTGCTCGCCATCGGCATCCACCAGGCTGTAGAAGACGCGCTCCTGGGCGTCGGTGGCCAGCATCTCGAGCGCGGCGGGCGGCAGGTCGAGCCACAACTGGCCGTCCTGCCATTTGACCTGCTCCGCAATGGTGACCAGCGAGGCCTCCAGCAGCCGGTCATAGGCGCGGTCCGCTGCCTCGCGCGCCGACAGGAAGGCCTGCACCAGCAAAAGCGTGCCCAGCGCCAGCAGGGGCAACAGCAGCCAGCTCAGCAGGCGCCGATAGAGGCTGATGCTGCGTTTTGCCGCCGAATGCGGGCGTGGTGAGGGTGCGGAATTCAAGCGCTGTCGTCCGTGGTCTGTTCCAGTAGATAGCCAAGGCCCCGGATGGTGCGCAGATTGACATCGCTGCCTTCCAGGCGCTTGCGCAGGCGGTGTACATAGACCTCGATGGCGTTGTCGCCCACGGCTTCCTCCTCGCCGAAGGCCTCCCGGGTCAGGCGCGCCTTGTCCACCGGCTCGCCGGCATGCTGGATCAGGCAACCCAGCAGGCGCTGTTCACGGGGTGGCAGCGCCAGCGGGGTATCGGCGAGCAGAAAGCGTGCATTGAGTGGTTCGAAGACCAGGCTGCCGAGGGTCAGGCGTGGGACGATGCCAGACGAGGGCGCCGGTTGCTGACTGGCCTGAAGAGTGGCCTGCTGACTGGCCTGAAGAGTGGCATGGCGGCGCAGCAGGGCGCGCACGCGGGCTTCCAGCTCATCGAGCACGAAGGGCTTGGCAAGATAGTCATCGGCGCCCAGGTCCAGCCCGCGCACGCGGTCCTCGATGGCGCCGCGCGCGGTGAGAATCAGCACCGGGGTCTGGCGGTCGTGCTGGCGCAGCGCGGCGAGAATCTCGAGCCCGGAAGCGCCGGGCAGGTTGAGATCCAGCACGATCAGCGCGAAGCCGTGATCGTGGTGGGTCGCCAGGCGGGCAAGCGCCGCGGCGCCGTCGGCCAGGTGGGTGACCGCAAGGCCCTCGGCGGAAAAGACGCTGCACAGCGTGCTGGACAGCAGGGCGTCGTCCTCGACCAGCAGCAGGGGCGGGGACGGGGCGGTGGCTGAGCCATGCGCTGAAGCGTCAGCCGCTGAGGCGTCAGCCGCTGAATTGTCAGGTGCTGAGGGGAGTGAGTCGGGAAAAGTCATCCGGGCTCCGCAAGGGCGCGTCAGGTACGCGACAAGAGTGATGAGAGTCAGGCCCAGGGCCGGTCTGCGACCTGCAGTGGCCGCTTGAAGGCGCAATAATGCCTCAAACAGGCAGCCAATGGCGCTTGCGCCAGCGTATCATTGGTGGCCTGTTTCGTGTCGCTGACAAGGAAGCCAGCATGCCATCCGTTCCGCTATTGCAGCGCCTCAAGGCGCGCGCCTCTCGTCAGCCCATTGGCTCACGGCTGTCATGTCGCTCAGGGCTGCTATCTCGCTCAAGGCTGCTATCTCGCCCAGGGCTGCTATCTCGCTCAAGGCTGACGTGCCGCTCAGGCCGCTGCTGACCTCACTGGCGCTGGGGGTGGTGGGCGGCTGGCTGTTCCAGCTCACCGGCATGCCGCTGGCGTGGATGCTGGGGCCGCTGGTCGCCAACCTGCTGGGCGCGATGGCCGGGTTGAGGCTCGGTGTGCCGGACCGCCTGCGCAACCTGTTTCTGGGCGTACTGGGTCTGACGCTGGGCGCGCGCGTCTCGCCGGAGCTGGTTTCGCACCTCTCCAGCTGGTGGTTGTCGGCGTTGCTGCTGCTGGCGGGGGTATGGGCCTCGACGCTGGCCTGCGCCGCCTGGTATCGCCGCTGTGGTTTTGACGCCACCAGCGCGTGGTTCTCCTCGGTGCCCGGTGCGCTGACGGCGATGGTGGTGATCGGCGAGCGCATCGGTGGCGACCCGCAGCGCATCGCGGTGGCGCAATCCTTGCGAGTGCTGCTGGTGATCATGATTCTGCCGCCGCTCTATTGGGTGCTGGAAGGCGCGGCGGGCACGCCCGGCATCGGCAGCGATGTGGCGGTAAGCGGCCTGTGGCTGATCGCGGTGCTGCCGATTCTGCTGCCTCTGGCCAGGCGACTGCGCATTCCCAATGCCTCGCTGCTGGCGCCGCTGTTGCTGGCGCTGGTGCTGTCGCTTGGCGACGTGGTGCGTTTCTCGCCACCGGTATGGGGCACCGATGTCATGCAGCTGGTGCTGGGCTGCGCCATCGGGACGCGCTTCAAGGGCCTTGCGCCGCGGGTGCTGGTCGGGGTGATGGGGCAGTCGGGCGTGGCGACCCTGATCTCGCTGTCGGTGCTGGGCTGCTTTGCCGAGCTGATCCATCAGCTGATGGGCGTGCCGCGTGACGTGGCCTTCCTCGCCCTAGCGCCCGGCGGTATCGGCGAGATGGCGCTATTGGCGGTGGCGCTCGATCTCGACCCGATCTTCGTCGCCTTCCATCATCTTCTGCGCCTGATCGTCCTGATGCTGTTGCTACCGGTGATGGCGCGTCATTTCCGCCATCGCCATGCGCGTGAGGCAACGCTATAGCCCGTGGCGTGATCTCCCCCTTGTGAGGGCGGCGATGCGCTGTTATAGTGTGCGCCTTGATCACGCCAAGTGCTTGAAGTTCAAGCGATTGGCTCGGTAGTTTACCGAATGATCATGTTTGTGGTGGCCCTATCGGTCCTCCCGCAATGCTAGGCTGCAAACCCCGCCAGGCCCGGAAGGGAGCAACGGTAGTGGCTGACGCGTGTGCCGGGATGTGGCTGATGGGGCCGCCTCCATTTCAGGGACCTGAAAGTGGCTGCTCATGAAATGTCCGCATCATCCCGCCTGCTGTGCAACGCTCCATTGCAAGCCCTTGCATTGCAAGCCCTCGCAAGTCCTTCGCTTCACGCTGCCTGAAGCTTTTCGCCACGCCCTCGCTGTCTGAACCTGTCATCTCCTGCCTGACCCGAGCCCCGCTTGGCGTTTCGTCGTGCCCGCAATTCGGGGTGCACCACGCCTGTCATCCGGCGTCGTGCCCTCAATCCTGCTGCGCAAGTGGCATCGTGCTTTGAAGCCACTCGGCAAGTCGCTAGAATGAGCGCATTCTCAGCGAGGCCTCGTCATCGGTCTCCGTCTGTCGATCGTCGGGGGTGAAGCCCAGCCGGATCGTGCAGATTTCAGCTCATGTTTCAGATCGCCCAAGGAATGCCCCGCTCAATGAGCTATCAGGTATTGGCGCGCAAGTGGCGCCCGCGCAATTTTCACGAACTGATCGGTCAGGAGCATGTCAGCCGTGCGCTGGTCAATGCCCTCGATCAGGGGCGCCTGCACCATGCCTATCTGTTCACCGGGACCCGCGGTGTCGGCAAGACGACGCTGGCACGCATTCTGGCCAAGTGCCTGAACTGCGAAGAGGGCGTCAGCTCCAGGCCGTGTGGCGTGTGTGGCACCTGTCGCGAGATCGATGATGGCCGCTTCGTCGACCTGATCGAAGTTGACGCCGCCTCGCGGACCAAGGTCGAGGACACGCGTGAGCTGCTGGACAACGTCCAGTACGCCCCGACCCAGGGCCGCTACAAGGTGTACCTCATCGATGAGGTGCACATGCTGTCGACCCACAGTTTCAATGCGCTGCTCAAGACGCTGGAAGAGCCGCCGCCCCATGTGAAGTTCCTGCTCGCGACCACGGATCCGCAGAAGCTGCCGGTCACCATCCTGTCGCGCTGCCTGCAGTTCACGCTCAAGAACATGCCGCCGGTGCGTGTGGTCGAGCACCTGTCTGACATTCTCGCCCGCGAGGAAGTCAGCTTCGAGGAAGACGCGCTGTGGCTGCTCGGCAAGGCCGCCGATGGCTCGATGCGTGACGCCATGAGTCTGACGGATCAGGCGATCGCCTTCGGCCATGGACAGGTGCGGCGCGAAGATGTCGCCGCCATGCTCGGCACGCTGGATCACCGCCATGTGCTGGCGCTGCTGGAGTGTCTGGCCTCGCTGGATGCCGCGAGTCTGCTGGCGGAGGTCGCGACACTGGCCGAGCAGGGGCCGGACTATGGCGGGGTGCTGGACGACATGGCCTCCGTCTTCCATCGCCTGGCGATCGCCCAGATGGTGCCGAGCGCACTGGACAACGGCCATGGTGACCGTGATGCGCTGCTGGCACTGGCCAGCCGCTTCACCGGCGAAGACGTGCAGCTCTATTATCAGATCGCCCTGCAGGGACGTGGTGACATGGCCAACGCCCCCGATGCGCGCACCGCGCTGGAAATGACGCTGCTGCGCATGCTGGCCTTCCGCCCGCAGGGCGTGCCGCGCCCGGCGCAGACGCCGCTGCCGATGACCGGCCAGGCGGAGGGTGCGAACGCGCCTGGCGCTCAAGCCTCGGCGCCTGTCCAGCAAGCGCCCGTCCAACAGGCTTCTGTTCAAGTAGCTCCGGCTCAGCAGGCTCCTGTTCAAGAAGCCCCGGCTCAGCCTCAGCAAGCGCCAGTGGCCCCGATGGCGGCCGCGCCTCAGTCTGCTGCACCAGTTGCTGAGCCAGCGACCGAAGCACAGCCGCCGATGGCCGACGAGCCGCCCCCGTGGGCGACGGAGGACGTTCCGCAGGACGCCCGGGATGCCGGCTTTCGCGACGTAGCGCAAGACGCGCCTCAGCCAGCGGTCGCGCCGGTGCCAGCGCCAGCGCCAGAACAGACGGCAGCTCCCGCACAGGCGCCGGCTGCGCCCAGCTCGGCGATGTCACGCCTGAGTGCCGCCTTCGGTTCGTCAGCACAGCCAGAGGCTGCTGAGTCATCGGCCCCGCCGCCCCCTGAAGCTGAAATGGTAGCGCCAGCACGACCCGAGCCCGCTACATCGTCGGCGCCTGAGCCGGTCGTGTCTGAGCCGGTCGTGTCCGAGCCTGTCACGCCCGAGCCGGTCGCAAACGAGCCGGTCGCCAGCGAGCCGGCCGTGGCAGCGCAACCAATGCCGGAGCCTGCTCCTGCACCGGAGCCGGCACCCGCGGCGCCTGCACCAAGTGTCTCCAGCACCCCGAGTGCCGATGGTCGCTTGAATCATGCGGCGTGGCTGGAGCTGTTCCCCTCACTGGGGCTGGGCGGCATCACGCGCAATATCGGTGCGCATTGCCTGGTCGAGCACGATGACGGCACCCACCTCAAGTTGAGGCTGGACCCCGCCCAGTCGGCGATGATGGCCGAAGTCCATCAGGAGCGTATTCGCAAGGCGCTGGCGGGCCAGGGCGTGGAGCGTGTGCTGGAGATCAGCGTCGCGCCGCTGCCGGAGGGTCTGGAAACGCCGCACAGTCGTCGCATTCGTCTGCTGGGTGAGCGTCATGCGCGCGCGGTTGAAGCCTTGCGTGCTGACCCGCATATCCAGTCCATGGAGCAACAGCTGGGTGCTCGTCTGATCGAGGAAAGCGTCAACTCCTTCGAGCCGGATGATTTCTGACGCTATGGGCAGTTTCGACCGAGTGTCGGCGGTGCCGGGTACCACTGATGCTTCCCCGGATTTGCGGTGTGTGTGCCGGCAAGCACGCATACCAAAGGCCAGAGGTGCCACGACATGGCACGTCTGGCAGACAGTTTTTATCGTTAGGTCATGTTCAACACGTTATTGATGAGGTGAGCCATGTTCGGTGGAAAAGGCGGTATGGGTAACATCATGAAGCAGGCGCAGGAAATGCAGGAGCGCATGCAGAAGGTCCAGGAAGAAGCCGCCAAGGCGGAAGTCCAGGGCGAATCCGGCGCGGGCATGGTCAAGGTCACCATGAATGGTCGTCATGACGTCGCGCGCGTCGAGATCGATCCGAGCCTGATGGAAGAAGACAAGGAGCTGCTGGAAGATCTGCTGGCGGCCGCCGTCAATGACGCGGTGCGCAAGGTCGAAGTCAATTCCAAGAAGCAGATGGAAGAGGCGACTGCTGGCTTGAACCTTCCGGCCGGCTTCAAGATGCCGTTCTGATGGGGTTTTCGCCGCTGGTAGATCAGTTGCTGGATGCCTTGCGCGTGCTGCCGGGCGTTGGCCCGCGAACGGCACAGCGCATGGCGCTGCATCTGCTGGAGCGTGATCGCATGGGTGCCGATCGTCTGGTCGGCGTGCTGGGCGAGGCGCTGGAGCGCGTCGGCTATTGCGCGCGCTGCCGCACGCTGACAGAGGAGGAGGTCTGTCAGCTGTGCCTGAGTCCGCGGCGTGATGAGCGCGTGCTGTGCGTGGTGGAATCGCCCGCCGACCAGCTCGCCATCGAGGGCGCGGGTGGCTATGTGGGGCGCTACTTCGTGCTGCACGGCCATCTGTCGCCGCTGGATGGCATCGGGCCCGAGGATATCGGGCTGGATGCGCTGGAGACCCGCGTCCGAGAAAGCCAGATCGAGGAGCTGGTGCTGGCCACCAACCCGACGGTCGAGGGCGAGGCTACCGCACACTACATCGCCGAGCAGCTTCGCGATGTGCAACACGGTGGGCAGCCGCTCAAGCTGACGCGTCTGGCCTATGGCGTGCCGATGGGCGGCGAGCTGGAATACGTCGATGGCGGCACGCTCAGTCGTGCCTTCAGCGGCCGTCTGCCGTTCACCCTCGGCGAGATCTGATGCGATGCCGGTGCCGATGCTCGGCACCGGCATCGATGTCGAGGCAGCTTCTGCAAAAGGCAGCTTCGGTATCAAAGCAACTACAGCAGCACGTCTGCGGGCGTGGTGGTCAGGAACCACCACGCCCGCGGTCGTTTACCGCCCGGTGTCTGGCGAGTGCCCGTCACCTTCAATTCCCGCTTGCCCGGGCAAGCCTGTCACCACGAGATTTCCTTGCTGATGAGTGATCAACCCGCCACCGCACTGCTGTCAGAACTCGATTTCGAGGCCGTCTGGATCGAGACCCCCGAGGCGCTGGCCGCTGCCTGTGCAGAACTGGAAGGCGCCGATTGGCTGGCGTTGGACACCGAATTCATCCGCGAGTCGACCTTCTTCCCCATTCCGGCACTGGTGCAGTTGATGGCTGCCCATGACGGCGAGCTGCCCGGTGCGGACGGCAAGACGCCGCGCATCTTCCTGATCGACCCCACCGTGGTGCCGGCCAGCGAGGCGCTCAAGCGTCTGCTGGGGGCAGAGGGTCCGCTCAAGCTGCTGCACGCCTGTGGCGAGGACATGGAAGTCTTCCTGCGCTGGGCGGGCGTGGCGCCGACGCCGCTGATCGATACCCAGATCGCCGAAGGCCTGACCGGCGGCGAAGCCTCGATGGGTTATCAGCGTCTGGTCGAGCGTGTGGTGGGCGTCACCGTGCCCAAGGAAGAGACGCGTTCCAACTGGCTCAAACGCCCCTTGAGTCAGGCGCAGTGCGACTACGCCGCGCTGGACGTGCTGTTCCTGCCGCAGGTGTGGTCCGAGCAGCGCGATGCGTTGCTCGAGCTGGATCGCATGGCCTGGCTTGAAGAGGACTGCCGGGACCCGGGCAGCAGCGGTGGTGCCACGCCGGACCCGGAGTACTGGAAGCGTCATCGCAGCCTGTGGAAGCTCTCGCCGCGTGGCCTGGCCGCCTGGCAGGTGCTGTGCGACTGGCGCGAGGAGCAGATTCGTCTGCGCGACGTGCCGCGTTCACGCCTGCTGGCCGATGCGCAGCTGTTCGGTATCTGTGAGCGACTGCCGACCAATCGCTTCGAACTGGCCAAGGTCGATGGCATGCATCCGCCGCAGATCAAGCGCCACGGGGACACCGTGCTGACGCTGCTCAAGGACGTGGCGATGATCGATGACAGTCAGCTGCCGCGCGTGCCGCCGTCGCCGTTGGCGCCGGAGTGGAAGAACTGCATGAAGCGCCTCAAGCGGGAGGTCAATGCGGTGGCCGAGGAGACGCAGCTCAAGCCGGAGATTCTCGGCAAGCGCCGTGACATGGAAGCGCTGGTGATCGCCGATCACGAGGGAGAGACGCTGCCCTTGCCGCAGGGCTGGCGCGGTGAGCTGCTGGCCGCGCGCCTGGCCAAGGCGCTCGAGAGCTGACGCACGCCGCTTCTGCGGGCCAGACTGCAAAGAGGCAATGCGCAAGGTTCGCGCAGCCTGGTCTGCCAGCAACACAGGTCAGACGCACAGGTTAAAAACACAGGCCAGAAACCGATAGTGAGCTCTCGGGTCATGCCCGTGACGCCAGAGCTCGCTGATGCGCGCAAGCGCTGCAAGATGATGGGTAGCCCGATGACAGACGACAAGATGATCTGCGAGATCTACAAGAGCGCCAAGAAGGACGAGATGTACCTCTACGTCGAGAAGGCGCGCGGACTCGAGGATGTGCCGGAATCCCTGCTGGGCATCTTCGGCACGCCGACCCCTTTGATGACACTGCTGATTCGTGCCGACAAGCCGCTGGCGCGCGTTGCCAGCACCACGGTGCTCGAGAAGATTCGCGAGCAGGGCTTCTATCTGCAGATGCCGCCGGCCAAGGAAAATCTCCTCAAGGAGATTGGCGTGACGCCGCCGGAAACGCATTACTGACGCCCTGTCCGGCAGACAAGACCGTACTGATGAAACGACCCTGCTGCCCGGCAGGGCGAGGAGAGCAAGATGAGCGATGTTCCGCAGCCTGACGGCGGAAAGCGTGAGCGTTTCTGGGAGCGCCACGCACTCTCGGAGCTGAATACCGCCGAGTGGGAGGCGCTGTGCGATGGTTGTGGCCAATGCTGCCTGCTCAAGTTCGAGGATGAAGACAGTGGCGATATCGCGGTACTCGATGTCGCCTGTCGTCTGCTGGATGTGCGCAAGGTCAGTTGCCGCGATTATCCCAATCGCGCCACGCGCGTGCCGGGCTGCATTCCGCTGGATGTCGAGACGGTGGGCAAGCTGCGCTGGCTGCCGGAAACCTGCGGCTATCGTCGCCTGAATGAAGGCCGTGAGCTGCCCGAATGGCACCCGCTGTTGACCGGCGATGCCAGGAGCGTCAAGCGTGCCGGAGTCTCGGTGTCACGCTTTGCCGTCTCCGAGGTGTCTGTGCGCCAGCAGGACCTGGAAGACCACATCATCGCGATCATCGATCCCGAGAGCTGAAGCGCGCTGCGGGCGCGTGTCAGATTTCAGGTGGATGCCTTCAGAAAGCGCAGCTCGATGAGCTGCGCTTTCTTGTTTCTGACATTCTGTATCTGGCATTCCGTGCCTGACAGTTCGAGTCAGGCATTTCGAGTCAGGCATTCACTGGCCTTGTATTTGACGCCTCTGCCCCTCAGTCACGGCTTGATTTGCTAGATAAGATAATTTGCATGAGATGATTTGCATGGCCAAGGCGCGTGCATGCACTCGGCAGCGCAATGTCTAGTTGTAAATAAATGAACGTTCATTTATTTTATGGGGATTCGCTCAAGACCAGAACAGACCAAAGGCAGACGGGCCATGCGCCATCGTGATGAACACAAGCAACAGGCGTTGCTGGAAGCCACCCTGCATGAGGTGGCCGAGCATGGTTTCGCCGTGACCTCCGTGGCGCGCATCGCGCGTGCCGCCGGCATGTCACCCGGCACCCTCTATCTTTATTACCGTGACAAGGATGATCTGCTGGAGGCTACCTTCAGCGAGGTCAGCCGGCGCATCATCGCGGTCGCCATCGAGGCCTTCCAGGCCGAGCCTGTAGAGGTGCTCGAGGACGAGCCGTCAACGCTGCCGCCGGCCGCCCAGCAGCTGAAATCGGCACTGTGTCGGGTATGGAATGCCCTGGTGGCGTTGGGGCGCCATCAGCCCGCGTTGTTCCGCTTTCACGATCAGTTTCTGCACTCTTCCCATATGCAGGATGCCCTGAAGGTGGCCAATCAGGAGCGCGCCGCGCCCTTGCTGGACGCCTTCGCGCTGGGCCAGCAGACCGGCATTCTCAAGCAGATCGATCTCGCCCTCATCGAGGTGTTCATGTTTCGGTCGATCTACAGCCTGCTGCAGGGCTCCGGTTGCCAAGTGCCAGCCATCAGTGATGACAGCTTCGACCAGGCCTTCGAGATGGCCTGGGACGCGATCGCGCTTCGCCAGTGAGGGCAGTCAACCCCGCAGCGCACGCCGGACAGATGACAGATTTCGCTTGTGACATTCCATTCCAACGATTCAAGGGCCCGCTGATGAAACTTCGACCTGGTGCCAAGCCACACCTGCGTACTCCTTTCGCCTGGCGGGGAGGCCGCGTCCTTCAGCTGTTCGCCGGACTCCTGCTGGCCCTCGGGCTTGCGGCCTGCAGCGAGGCCGAGGCGCCGCTGGAGAAGCAGAAGGTGCATCCGGTCAAGTTGCTGTCGTTGTCGGATGAAGGCGGCGGGGTCATCCAGCGCTATCCCGGTGTGGTCGAGGCCTCGGAGCGCTCCAACCTGTCGTTTCGCATCGGCGGTGAGCTGCGCGAACTCAAGGTCCAGGCCGGCCAGGAGGTCGAGAAGGGCGAGTTGATCGCCCGTCTGGATGATCGCGATGCCAGAAGCGAGCTCAACAATGCCCGTTCCAGCTTCAATCTGGCGCAGGCGACCTACAAGCGCATGAAGTATTCGGTGGAGAAGGGCGCCATCAGTCGGGCACGCTTCGATGAGGCGCAGGCCGAATTCCAGTCTGCGCAGGCCCAGTATTCCCAGGCGCAGGACCAGCTCAGCTACACCTATCTCAAGGCGCCCTATGACGGGGTGATCGCGCGCGTGCCGGTGGATAACTATCAGGTGGTCGCCGCCCAGGAAACCATCGCCGTGCTGCAGCAGCCGGGCCAGATCGACGTGATCTTCAACATGCCGGAGCGTCAGGTGCGCGCCATCGATCGTGAGCGTGCCGAGGCCGGGCGCCTTGAGGATGCCGCCCTGGCCTGGGTGCGCTTCGGCAGTGGCGAGACGCGCTACCCGGCCCGTTACAAGGAGCACGACACCAGTGCCAGCGAGGGTTCGCTTAGCTATGAAGTCACCCTGACGCTGCCGGAGCCGCAGGACATCACCGTGCTGTCAGGCATGAGCGCCACCGTGGAGCTGGACATGCAGCAACTGACGGCGGCGACCCAGGGCCAGTGGCGCGTGCCGGTCGAGGCGGTGGTCACTCAGGAGGAAAGCCCGAACCAGGCCGTGGTGTGGCGCTACGTGCCCAAGGACGGTGACGCCCAGGCGAGCGCAACAATCAACACGGACGCCACCACGGACACCGGCTCAGTCGACGGCAAGAATGAGGGCAAGCGTGAGGGCAAGCAGCAGGAAGCTGGTGCCCAGGGCACCGTCGAGGCCGTGCCGGTCACGGTACTGCAGGCTACCGGCGAAGGACTGGTGATCACGGGAGAACTGAGTGCCGGTGACCGTCTGGTCACGGCGGGCGCCAGTCGCATGGAAGCCGGGGAGCCTGTGCGTCCCTGGGTCAAGGAAGCGGGGCTCTGATCCATGGTCGATTATTTCCTGAGACACAAGGTCATCAGCTGGATGGTCGTGCTGCTGCTGTCGGTGGGTGGCGTGACCTCCTTCTTCGGCCTCGGCCAGCTGGAATTTCCCGAGTTCACCATCCGCAACGCGGTGGTGATTACCCAGTATCCGGGTGCGACGCCCAAGCAGGTGGAAGAGGAAGTCACGCTGCCGCTGGAGAAGGCGATCCAGCAGATTCCCAATCTCAAGCGCGTCAGCTCGGTCAACAGCTCCGGTCTTTCCCAGATCACGCTGGAGCTCGAGAGCAGCGTGCGCGAAGGCGAGATGCAGCAGTACTGGGACCTGCTGCGCCGCAAGATCAATGACGCCCAGTCGAGCCTGCCGCCCGGCAGTGGCTCCTCGATCGTCAATGACGACTTCGGCGATGTGTTCGGCCTGCTCTACAACCTGAGCGGCAAGGGCTATTCGGCGCATGACCTCGAGGACCAGGCCGACTTCCTGCAGCGTGAGCTGACGCTGGTGGAGGGGGTCAAGAAGGTCTCCATCGTCGGCGCGCGCAGCGAGCAGGTCATCGTCGCGCTGGATCGTGATCGCATGCAGGCGCTGAACATCTCGCCGGATCAGCTCGCCAACCTGCTCAATGCCCAGAACGTGGTCGGCGACGCCGGGCGTATCCGTCAGAACGGTCTGTCGCTGGAACTGCAGCCAAGTGGCGAGTTCCAGAGCGTGCAGGACCTGGAGCGTCTGGTGGTCGGGCGTCCCGGCAATGGTGGCCTGATTCGTCTCGGCGATATCGCCTCGGTCAGCCGCGAGTACACCGAATCGCCGTCGCGCCTCTATCACACCGATGGTGAGACGGCGCTGTCGCTGGGCATCTCGTTCGCCTCTGGCGTCAATGTGGTCGAGGTCGGTGCGCTGGTCGACAAGCGTCTTGGCGAGCTTGAGTCGCGCATGCCGCTGGGCATGGAGCTGACCACGGTCTATCACCAGCCCCAGGTAGTGGATGAGGCGGTGTCCGGCTTCTTGATCAACCTGGCCGAGGCCATCGGCATCGTGATTCTGGTGCTGCTGGTGTTCATGGGCGTCAAGAGTGGCGTGCTGATGGGGCTGGTGCTGTTGATCACCATTCTGGGCACCTTCGTCATGATGTCGATCCATGGCATCGAGCTGCAGAAGATCTCGCTGGGGGCCTTGATCATCGCGCTGGGCATGCTGGTGGATAACGCCATCGTGGTCACCGAGGGCATGTTGATCGGTCTCAAGCGTGGCAAGACCAAGCGCCAAGCCGCCTTCGAGGTCGTCAATCAGAACCGCATGCCGCTGCTGGGGGCCACGGTGATCGCGATCACTGCCTTCGCGCCCATCGGTCTGTCGCCGGATGCCACCGGCGAGTTCGTCGGGTCATTGTTCTGGGTGCTGTGCTACTCGTTGCTGTTGAGCTGGATCACCGCCCTGACGCTGACACCGTTCTTCTTCGACATGTTCTTCCGCGAAGCGCGGGAGACGAAGGACAGTGACACGGACGAGAATCAGGAGGAAGACCCCTATCGTGGCGTCATCTTCCGTGGCTTCCGCAGTCTGCTGAGCTGGGCGATTCGCCTGCGCTGGCTGACCCTGGGGGGCGCGGTGGCGTTGCTGGTGGCGGCCGTGATGAGCTTCGGACAGGTCAAGAATGCCTTCTTCCCGGATGCCTCGACCCCGCTGTTCTTCGTCGATGTCTGGATGCCGGAAGGCACCGATGTGCTGGCGACGGAAGCGCGTATCGCCGACCTGGAGCAGCAGGTGCTCAAGATGGACAAGGTCAAGCATGTCACCAGCGTCACCGGCGGGGGCGCCCAGCGCTTCACGCTGACCTACTCGCCGGAAGACAGCTATGCCAGCTTCGGGCAGCTGATCGTCGAGACCCGGGACCGGGCCAGCCGCGAAGCGCGCATGGAGGAGGTGATACGCCTGGTGCGCGCCGAGTACCCTGAAGTGGAATACAAGGTGCAGGCGTTGCAGGTCGGGCCATCGGCCAAGGCGAGTCTCGAGGCGCGTCTCTACGGCGAAGACCCCGCAGTACTGCGTCAGCTGGCGGGCAAGGTACGTCGCGTCTTCGAGGAGGAGCCGCTGGCCGACAGCATTCGTCTGTCATGGCGCAATCGCGTCAATCGCATCGAGCCCGAATTCCTGGATGATCAGGCGCGGCGTGTCGGCGTGACGCGTGACTCGCTGCATCAGGCGCTGCTGATCAACAGCGACGGCGAGAGCGTCGGTGTCTATCGCGAAGGCTCCGAGCTGATCCCGATTCTGCTGCGCGGTGAGGAGCGTCAGCGCTTCGATCTCGACACCCTGGCGAGTCTCAACGTCTGGAGCGATGAGCAGGAGACCTACGTGCCGGCGGGCTCGGTGATGGGGCCGCTCAAGACAGAGCTGCGTGACCCTTTGATCAAGCGTCGTGATCGTCAGCGCATGCTGGCGGTCTACGCCGAACCGATGCCGCTGTCCGGGGAAACGGCCGCCAGCGTGCTGGGACGTATCCGTCCCAAGATCGAGGCCATCGAGCTGCCCGAGGGCTACCACCTGGAGTGGGGCGGCGAGTATGAAACCTCATCCGAAGCTCAGCAGGCGCTGTTCTCCTCGCTGCCGATGGGGCTGCTGGGCATGTTCGTGATCACGGTGCTGCTGTTCTCCAACCTGCGTCAGGCGCTGGCCATCTGGTCCATCGTGCCGCTGACCCTGATCGGTATCGTCAGTGGTCTGATCGTGTTCGGGGCGCCTTTCACCTTCATGGCGCTGCTCGGCACCTTGAGCCTGATCGGCATGGTGCTCAAGAACGCCATCGTGCTGGTGGAGGAGATCAACGTGCAGCTCGATGAGCAGGAGGATCGCTTCCAGGCGGTGGTGCAGGCGGCCGTCAGCCGTGTGCGGCCGGTGTCGATGGCGGCCATCACCACCATGCTGGGCATGATTCCGCTGTTCCCGGATGCCTTCTTCTCGAGCATGGCGGTGGTGATCGTGTTCGGGTTGGGCGTGGCGACCCTGCTGACGCTGGTGGTGCTGCCGGTGGCGTACTGCGCCTTCTTCCGTATCCCGACCGGCAACAAGTCCATGAAGACATCCTGATGTGATGATCCTGATGTGATGAGAATGCGGTAATCTTGTCTGCGCAGTCGCGGCCACCCACACCATGACGCCCGATGACAGTGCCTTTGTCATCGGGCGTCATGGTGTGGTTCGTGCTCGCTATCCTGCGTGAGGGGCATCGCCGCAAGCCCCTTTCCGTTACACTATGCGCCGCCGGTTGCGAGTTGCCCGGTCGCAAGTGTTGCGTCAGTCGAATCCTATCGAGTCGTGAGGTGTGCCTTGGTCGAACCCCTGAGTGCCTGGTGGGGGCAACAGCTGGTGTTGTGCGGTTGGGGTTTCAGTGCTGCGCCGGAAACGGTGTGGACACCGGCCCAGGCGTGCGCGCGTCTGAAGGCCCAGGAAGTCCCGGATGCGGGCGAGTTGGGATGGCGTCTGCTGGAGGCTTTCCCCCATGACACCCCGGACCCGCTGCACCAGCTGGAGGCGTTGGAATTGCTGGCGCTGGCACGTACCGCCGGCTGGCTGTCAGAGGCGCGCACGCGTGCCTGGCTGATACGTCTGCTCACGGCGATCGGCGGGCGTTTCACCTCGCTGGATGACTGGCTCAAGGCCCTGGCCCATTCGCGCAGCGATGCGGGCTGGACGCGAGGCGATGATGGCTTCTTCGAGGCCAGTCTCGCGCTGTCCCAGTTGGAGCACGAAGACGCCGGTGTCACCTGGCCGCGTCTGCTGGAGGCGCTGGAGGCACAGCCTCCGGTGGCGGTTACGCAGCTCTGGCCTCAGGGTGAGCGCGACCGGGTCTGGATGGCGCGCGCCATCTTCTCGCCGTGGCTCGGCGGTCGGACATTGACCACCGGTGACAGCGGCCCGCACGAAGACGGTGTCAGCGGTTTTGACGCCGCGGCGCACTGGCCGGACGTCACGCGCTGGCTGGCCGAGACCTGGGCGATCACCGGGCGTGATGAGCTGATTCGACTGTTGCTGTGGCTAGCCTCCCAGGGGCATCGCTATGGCTGGGACATCGACAGCGCACGCCTGATGACGGCCAGCGACAGCGAGCGTGCCAAGTGGCTGGATGAGCTGGAAGCGGACGCGGCTCAGGAAGAGGCCGAACGCAAGTCGGCAGGGCGCAAGGGCGCCCCCGCGCATGCCTCCTCCAGCATCGACGTCGCCGATGGCGGGCTGGAAAAGCCCCCGTCACCCGCGGCCTACGGCGAGCTGCTGCTGCAGTATCTCGATCGTGGGGAGCCACTGGAATTCGCCGCCTGGGACTGGCTGCGTCTGGTCGATCTCGCCTTTGCCGGGCTATGTGCTGGCTGGCTGAGTCGTGAGGAGGGCGAGGACTTCGCCGCCCACGGCATTGACCTGCTGGTGCGTCGCTATGCCGACTGGCAGGGCGTGGCCCGCGCCTATCAGCGCGGTCGCAGCCTGTTCGAGGGTGTCGATCTGACCCGTGACACCGAGAGTGACTGGCGTCCGCTGATGGCGTCACCGCTGACGCCGCTGCGTTGCGAGCTGCATGCGCTGCTGCCTGCCGCCCAGCGTGAGCGCTGCCGAGCGGCGATTCGTGCGTGGCGCAATGACAGCCGCCACTGGGTGCTGGCCATCGCCAGTATCCGCGAGCCGGACCTGCTCTATCGTCAGGGGCTTGTCGCCGAGGTCGATACGGCGCGCCGCGAAGAGGCACGTCAATATCTCAATGAGACGCTGGCGCTGGACACCCGCGATGGCGTGCAGGGCATGGCGCGCTTCTGGCTGCCGGCGCAGGCGCATCATCTCAATCAGTTGGCCGCCGATGCCGCGCGTGGTGCCTTGCCCGATGCCCAGACGCCCTTCGGACGTGCCGATGCCGTCGAGCTGGAGCGCCGTCAGCGGCTGGCCGTCTGTCATCGCTATCCTGCCAGTGTGGTGATGGCCGAGAAGTACGCCTTCTATCTGCTGATGGTGCAGGACAGCGGTGATTTCCCCGCCGATGAGCTGGCCCATTGTGCCGAGCGTCTGCGCAGTGCCCTGTGCCGCTACTATCCGGACGCTACGCGTCTGCTGGAAGCCTGGGCGGTGTGGGAGTCCGCGGTGCCGGAACTCGAGGACCATCCGCTGGTCAACGAGATCCGCTGGCATCTCGATGACCCCGGCAGCCTGTTCCATTGGCTCGACTGGCGCGCCAGCGACTGGCAGGAGCCGGGGCTGCGCCCGAGTCTGGATCGCTTCACGGCGCTGGCGCTGAGCGGCCCGCTCAATACGCCGTGCTGGGGCGAGCCGATGGTGGAGTACGGGCGGGGCGTCGAGGAACTCAGCGGCTGGCTCGAAGGTCATTATGGTCTCGCCAATGCCGAGGCGCTCAAGGGCTTCCTCGACTTTCTGCGCGATGCCGGTGATCGGGACGAATACCAGATCAATTACGGCCCCTACACCCTCAATCGCGCCCGTCTCGACAATGAGATCGACGTGCTGGAAAGCGCCGAGCGCGGCGATGATGAGCAGGTGCATCTGGACCGTCTGCGACGCGTCAGGGACAACGAGGCGCGCTGCAACGAGCTGGATATGGCAGCGTGGGACATCGCCCAGATGGTGGACCTCGCGATTGCCGGGCGACAGCTGGGCTGGCTGGACGATGCGACCTTCACTGCCTATCTGGACAGCGCCTATGCGATGGCGCGCGACCACTACGGCAGCTGGAAGGAATATGCCCGTGGGCTGTTCGCCGGCTATGCCTTCTTCATGGGCGATACCGACCAGCGTGACAGCTTCTTGCGCGGCTTCCGCGATGCGCTCATCCAGTGGTTGACGGCGGCGCCACCGCTGGCCGGTGCCTGGTCGAGTCTCGATTTCCCGGGCGCGCGCCCGGGGCATTGGCCGGCGTTGCATCTGGATGTGCTGAGCGGAGACGCTCGCACGTTGCACTGAGCGGGATTCAACCCAGGTCGGGTGAGCGGCAGGGGTACGTTCTCTGATGCTTTGGTCTAAATTCTGCGGTAATGGCATACGGTTTGCGGAGACATGAACTACTATCCTGCGAACGACTTGGGTTTGTCATCTGTCTGTCGTCATCGTGCTGCAAGGTGTGCTGCTGCCTGATCCGGCACACCTTGTCAGATGGTCACCGTGTTATCCCTGATCGATCAACGATCATCGTCATGCATCAATGGTTATCGCCGTCCGCAAGCGCTGCTCACCTTCACCCTTCCAGCGCCGGGCCCACGACGAGGAATGCTGGATGCGCCACGCGTTATTATGCTGTTTTCTGATCCTGCCACTGGGTGTGGCAGGCTGTGCCAGTCACTCAACACCATCCAATGAAGTGGCCTACTACGATGTGGACCTGCCGGAACTGCCGAAGCTCAAGCGCTATCGCCAGTCCGCGCCCCAGCCGGTCGCCGAGTCGCAGGACTACGCCATGTCTGGGCCGAGCATCCGCGATGTCCTGCTGGAAGAGCATGATCGCTGGGCCGGGACGCCCTACCGCCTGGGGGGAACCAACACCCGCGGCATCGATTGCTCCGCCCTGATGCAGCATGTCTTCAGTGATGGCTTCGGTATCGATCTGCCGCGTACCACTACCGACCAGGTGAAGCGTGGCAAGCGTATCGACAAGTCGCAGCTCAAGCCGGGTGATCTGGTCTTCTTTCGTCCCTCACGTCGTTACAACCATGTGGGGGTCTACGTCGGCAACGGCTACTTCCTGCATGCCTCCACCTCGCGTGGTGTGAAGCTGTCGCGGCTCGACAACGTCTACTGGTCCAGGCACTACTGGCAGTCGCGTCGTCCGATGCCCCATGAGGCCATGCAGATGAAGCTGGCCATGCGCAGCCAGTGAGGCGATCACGCCTGGCACTGAAAAAACAAGCGCTGAAACAGACAAGCCCTTGAAGAGACAAGCACTTGAAGGGACAAGAACCTCTTCGACATCACCCGGCCCTGGCCGGGTGATGTCGTTTCTGAGCCCGGGAACATGTCAGCCACTGCTCAGGAAGGAGAGTCCAGCGCAGCGCTGTCAGCCTGACCCTCAGCGCTCAAGGCATCCGGGGTGGGCCTCCCGGCCGCCGAGTGTTCAATGACGAAATCGACCAGCGCCTGCTCGGCACGCGACAGGCCGCGCTCGCGGCGCCAGGCGAGTGATAGCTCAAGCCAGGCGGGCTCATCGAAGGAGACAGCGGTCAGGTTGTTCTCTTCACGGTCATCCTCGACCACACGCTTGAGGAAGGTGGTGATCCCGAAGCCACGCGCGACGATCGCCTTGTTGAGGGCGATCAGGTTCGATTCGAAGGCGATGCTCGGCGCGAGTCCATTCTGACTGGCCAGGCGCTCGATGAAATCGCGATGGAAGTAGCCGCGCTTGAAGACCACCAGCTCCTCGGCGAAGAACTCCTCGACACTGATCTGCGTGCGGGCGGCCAGCGGATGATCGTTCGCCAGGCAGACCACCATTTCCTCACTCAGGAAGTGGCGCCGGATCAGGCCGTGGGTATCGGTGCCGAGTTGATCCTCGACGATGACGCCCAGATCCAGCTCGGCATTGTCGATCATCCGGCGCAGGCTCAGGGTACCGCCCTCGATCACGCTGAGCTTGATGTCGGGGTAGCGTGCCTTGAACGCCATCAACAGGGGCGGGAAGTAGTAGGAGCCGAGCATCGAGGAGACGCCGATGCGCACCTCGCCCTTGACCAGCCCCTCGAGCTCGGCCATCGCCAGTGCCGCGCGCTGTGCCTGTTGCAGCAGGGGCCGGGCATGCTCGAGCAGCGTGTCGCCGGCCGGTGTCAGGCGCAGACCGCGTGAGCCTCTGATCAGCAGCTGCGTGCCCAGTCGGCTTTCGAGTCCGGCGATCGACTGGCTGACTGCTGACTGGGCCAGGCTGAGTGCCTGAGCGGCAGTGGTGAAGCTCTGGTGCTCGACGACACTGACGAAAATCTCGAGTGCACGCAGATCGAAGGGCAGTTTCATCGCGGGGTCCTTTTGATCGCGAAGTTCCTTTCAGCGCTAGGTTCCTCTCAGCGCGAGGTTCTTTTTAACGCGAGGCTCTTTTCATCGTGGAGTCCTTTCACAGTGCGGCTCCCTTCTCGGCGCAGTTTGCGCCATCCCAGTGCCGCCATTGCCATCAGCTTTGCTGATGGTCAGCATCATGTCGAGCTATTTTACTGATGCGGGCGCGCGGCGCAGACTGGCGCCATCCCCATGCTTGATTGAGTGCAGGTACCTGATGGCTTCATCGCTTTCCGCGTCTTCTTCCCCCGATTCAGCCGCCTCGTTCTCCGCCGCACAGGCAGAGCTGCCCGAACCGCTCAAGGCGCGCGGGCGTGACTGGCGGCGCATGACCCAGGCGCTGTGCCTGGGCTCCTTCGTGGTCTTCATCAACCTCTATCTGGTGCAACCGCTGCTGCCGCTGCTGGCGACGGATCTGGGCCTGAGCTCGCTGCAGGCGAGTCTGTCCCTGTCGGTAAGCACCCTGACGCTGGCTCTCGCATTGCTGGTGTTCGGTCCGCTGTCCGATGCGCTTGGGCGGCGGCGTATCCTGCTGTGGACCCTGGCCGGCGGGGTGGCCTGTTCAGGGCTGGCCCTGTTCGCCGAGGGCTTCTGGTCGCTGCTGGTGGTGCGCGCGCTGCAGGGCTTTCTGCTCGGCGGCCTGCCGGCGGTGGCGGTGGCGTACATGAGTGACGAGATGGAGCAACCCGCCTTGATGGTGGCGGTGGGGCTCTATATCAGCGCCAATTCACTGGGCGGCATCTCCGGGCGGGTCGCGGGGGGCGTGATTGCGGAGCATTGGGGCTGGCAGGCCAGCTTTGCCGCCATCGGCGGTGTCAGCTTGCTGGTGCTGGGGGCGTTATGGCAGCTGCTGCCGCGCCAGAGGCGCTTCGTCGCCCAGCCGTTCAAGCTGAGAAGCATGCTGGCAGGTCTGGGACGTCATCTGCGCAACCCCCGTCTGTGGCCGGTGTTTTTGCTTGGCGGGCTGAATTTCTTCATCTTCGTCAATCTCTACAGCTACATGACCTTCCGGCTGAGTGAGGCGCCCTGGTCGCTCAGCAGTCAATGGCTGGGGCTGTTGTTCCTGACCTATCTGGCAGGCACCTTCGGCGCCTCCCAGTCTGGCCGGCTGGCACGGCGTCTGGTGTCGGGGGCCGCGCCTGAGGACGGCGAGGCCGCGCTGGCGATCGCTCAGCGACGCGGTCAGGCATTGACCATGATGCTGGGCACCGGCATCGTGGTGCTTGGCACGCTGCTGACGCTGAGCCATTCGCTGATCGGCATGCTGATCGGCCTGAGCCTGAATGCCTTCGGCTTCTTCCTCGCGCATGCCACCGCTTCGGCCTGGGTCGGACGCAATGCCGAAGGCGCGCGGGCCAGTGCCAGTGCGCTGTATCTGACCGCCTACTATCTGGGCGCGAGTCTCGGTGGCTTCTGGCTGGAGCCCTTCTGGCAGGCTGCCGGCTGGCCCGGGGTGGTGGCCGCCAGCGTAATGGTGCTGGCGGTGACCTTCGCGCTGGCGACCCTGTGCTGGCGCCGGGCCGCCACGCAGTATCGAGACTGAGATCAGCTCAGACAGCAGAGCACGCAAACGACAACGGCTCGCCAGATGGCGAGCCGTTGTCGTTCAGAGGGCCTGGAGGGCGGAATCAGTGCGCGGGGGCGTCGTCACCCCAGATCTCTTCCAGACGGTCATCGCGGCCACAGCCGGCGCGGTAGAAGCGATAGCGCACCGGGTTCTTCTTGTAGAAGTCCTGATGGTAGTCCTCGGCCGCATACCAGGGGCCTGCCGCCTCGATCTCGGTGGCGATGCCTTCGGGGAATCTGTCTTTCAGCGCCTCGCGACTGGCCTCGGCGGCGTCACGCTGGGCCTCATCGAGGGGGTAGATGCCGCTGCGGTACTGGGTGCCGGCATCACAGAACTGGCGATCCACCGCGACCGGGTCGATGTTGTGCCAGAAGACATCCAGCAGGGTGTCGTAGCTGACCTTTTCCGGCTCGTAGACCACCTTGACCGCTTCGGTATGCCCGGTGCTGCCCGAGGAGACCTGCTTGTAGGTCGGATTGTTCTGTTCGCCGGCGGTATAGCCGGAGGTGGTCGAGATCACACCGTCCAGCTTGTCGAAGGGTCCCTCCATGCACCAGAAGCAGCCACCGGCGAAGATGGCGACTTCCTGGCCCTGGGCGACACCCTCGGCGACGCCCTTGGGCGCCGTTTCCGGGTCGAAGGCATTGGCGTGGCCGACAATCAGCAGGCCGCCGAGCAGGCTTGCCAGTGGCGTGAGGCGTCTGAGCGCTGGGAAGGGGATTCGCGTGTATCGGGTCATGGTGTCTCCGGGAAAGGCGTCATTCCTTCGAAGTGAGAACATGGAAATCTCCATGTCCCGGTGGGCTGCGAGGTGGCTGGCCTTGCCATTCACTCACTGCCTGTATCAGGGTTCTACGCGAATAAACGTGGGATGGATGCGAACATGCAGAATGAAACGTTACCGTTGTCGTGATCAAGCCATAGCCATTCACTCCGCTACGCGAATCAGTGCATCCAGTCAGCGACATGCCTCGTAAGGACACGGTACCTCCCAATGACATGCCCATGACGGCAGGAATCGAAAAGGAAATCGCCAGTGAATAAACGCAAGTTACTGCTTCTAGGCGCCATCGTCGCTGCCATCGTGGTGTTCTTTGCCAGCGGGGCACAGGACTACTTCACTCTGCAGAGCCTCAAGGCCAGCCAGGCGGAATTCCAGGCGTTGTTCGCGGAATCGCCGTACAAGGTCGCGGGCACCTTCTTCGTCGTCTACGTGGCGATGGCGGCACTCTCGCTGCCCGGGGCAGCACTGCTGACGCTGCTGGGGGGCGCGCTGTTCGGCTTCGGCTGGGGGCTATTGCTGATCTCCTTCGCCAGCACCATCGGTGCGACGCTGGCCTTCCTGATTTCCCGCACTCTGCTGCGCGAGAGCATCGAGAAGCGCTTCCGCCGTCAGCTGGAATCCCTCAATCGTGGCGTCGAGCGTGAGGGTGGTTTCTATCTGTTCACGCTGCGCCTGGTACCGGTCTTCCCGTTCTTCATCGTCAATCTGGTGATGGGCCTGACCCGCATGCGCGTGGTCACCTTCTACGTGGCAAGTCAGCTGGGCATGCTCGCCGGAACCGCCATCTACGTGAATGCCGGGCGTGAACTGGGCCAGCTCGAGTCGCTGTCCGGTATCCTCTCGCCGGGGCTGATCGCCTCCTTCACTGCGCTGGGCCTCTTCCCGCTGATCGCCAAGAAGATCGTCGGCGTACTGCGCAAGCGCAAGCAGCAGGCGGCCTTCGACAAGCCGAGGACCTTCGACTACGACATGGTCGTGATCGGGGCAGGCTCCGCGGGGCTGGTGACCAGCTATATCGCCTCCGCCGTCAATGCACGTGTCGCGCTGATCGAGCGTCACAAGATGGGGGGGGATTGTCTCAACACCGGCTGTGTACCCTCCAAGGCGTTGATCCGTGCCGGACGTGCGGCTCATGAAATTCGCCAGTCCCAGCGTTTCGGGATCACCGCCAGTGAGCCGGAAATCGATTTCGCCAAGGTGATGGGCCATGTGCAGGACGTGGTCGAGAGTGTCGAACCGCATGACAGCATCGAGCGCTACGAGAGCCTGGGCGTGGAAGTCCATAGCGGCAATGCCAGACTCAAGACGCCCTGGGAAGTGGAAGTCGATGGGCGTGTGCTGACCACCCGCAATGTGGTGATCGCCACCGGTGCTCGTCCGCGTGTGCCTGCGATCCCCGGGATCGAGCTGATCACGCCGCTGACCTCTGACAATCTGTGGGATCTCAGGGTGCAGCCCAAGCGCCTGGTCGTGCTGGGTTCCGGCCCGATCGGCATGGAGCTGGGTCAGAGCTTCGCGCGCCTGGGCAGTCACGTCACCATCATCGAGGGTGCGCCACGGGTGATGCCGCGTGAAGATGAGGAAGTCAGCACGCTGATGCACGAGCAGCTGGCTGGTGAGGGCGTCGATCTGCGCATCAATTCCACCGCCACGCGCATCGAGGTGCTCAAGGACAAGGACAGTCAGCCAATGCGCCATCTGGTCGTGAGTTCTCCCGACGGCGAGGAGAGCTGGATCGAGTTCGACGAGCTGCTGGTGGCCATCGGGCGCGAAGCCAACGTCGAAGGCTTCGGTCTGGAAGAGCTGGGCATCGCGGTTTCCGAGCGCGGCACCATCGATGTCTCCGAGTCGCTGCAGACCCTGCAGCCGAACATCTGGGCATGCGGCGATGTGGCTGGCCCCTACCAGTTCACCCATGCGGCGGGTCATCAGGCGTGGCACGCGGCGGTCAACGCCTTGTTCGGTGGCCTGAAGACCTTCAAGGTCGACTACCGTATCATGCCGATGGTCACCTATACCGAGCCGGAAGTGGCACGTGTCGGCCTCAATGAGACCGAAGCCAAGGCCCAGGGTTACGAGTATGAAGTCACGCATTACGAGATGGGCGAGAGCGACCGCGCGCTGGCCGAGCGGGCCACCGAAGGCTTCGTCAAGGTGCTGACCGAGAAGGGGCGTGATCGCATCCTGGGTGTGACGCTGGTCGGTGCCTATGCAGGGGAGTGGTTGGCAGAATTCACCATGGCCATGAAACACGGCATCGGCCTCAACAAGATCCTCTCCACCATCCATCCGTACCCGACACTGTCGGAAGCCAACAAGGCCGCGGCTGGCATGTGGAAGAATGCCCACAAGCCGGAAGGCGTGCTCAAGGTGCTCGATCGTTACTTCACCTGGCGCCGCAACGGCCGTTTCGAGCCGACCAAGACGCTCAAGGCGACGGACACCGCGAGTGCTCCGGCTGCTGAAAAACACTAATCGATGACTGATGCCGCGCACCCGCATGTCCGGGACGCGGCATTTTCCTATCAGGAGATCCCCTCATGGAGACGAATCACAAGCCAGGCCGTCGTCGTGCCCTGGCGTTGATGGGCGGATCCTTGCTGTTGATAGCGGGCGTGAGTGCTTCGCCCTGGTCCACGGCACTGGCGTATGCGGCCGATGCGCAGGCCGGGCGCCCGACCCCTGAGCTCGCTTCGCTCGAGTGGCAGGTGATCGCCGAACGCGCACGTGGTCAACGTATCGACTTTCATGCCTGGGGCGGCAGTGAGGCGACCAACGCCTATCTGCGTGCCCAGGCCGAGACGGCAGCAGCGCGGCATGGTATCGAGGTGCGCCACGTCAAGATCGCCGATACCGCCGAGAGCGTCTCGACCCTGCTGGCCGAGAAGGCAGCCGGGCGCCGTGATGGCAGCATCGATGTGATCTGGATCAACGGCGAGAACTTCCGTGCGCTCAAGCAGGCCGAGCTGGTGTGGGGGCCCTTCGTCGAGCGCCTGCCCAACAGTGACTATCTGCTCGAGGAGATCGGCGCGCGCGATTTCGGGCTCGCCACCGATGGCATGGAGGCGCCCTGGGGGCGTGCGCAGCTGATCTTCATGTACGACACCGCGCTGCTGGAATCGCCGCCGCGCTCGATGCAGGCACTGCTGGAGGTGGCCAGAGAGCATCCCGGGCGCGTGACCTATCCGCAGCCGCCCAGCTTCCACGGCACCACCTTCCTCAAGCAGGCGTTGCTGGAGGTGTTGCCCGCCGAGCAGCGCGAGGTGCTGGCATCTCCCGTGGCGAGTGATGCTCAGTTCGCTGAGGTGACCGCACCGCTGTGGGACTACCTCGATGCGCTGCATCCGCTGATGTGGGCGCAGGGCGAGCGTCAGCCGGCCGGTGCCGAAGAGCAGATGAAACTGCTCGCTCAGCGCAGCGTGTGGATAGCGCTGACCTTCGTGCCTCAGGAAGTGGCCAATGCCCGTCAGGAAGGGCGGCTGCCACCGACCATCGAGCCGTATATCCATGACGGTGGCACCCTCGGCAATGTGCACTATCTTGCGATTCCGGCCAGTGCACCGCACAAGGCCGCTGCACTGGTGTGGATCAATCAGTTGATGTCCGCCGAGGCCCAGGCCGCCAAGGCCGACCCCTCGCGCTGGGGCGATGACACGGTGCTGGATGTCGCCCGCCTGCCGCCGCAAGAACGCGCCGCCTTCGAGGCCTTGCCGCAGCTGCCCGGCAGCATGTCGCCAGAGGCGTTGGGCACACCGCTCAGCGAGCCACACCCGAGCTGGACCGATGCGTTGGAGGCCGAGTGGGCGCGACGCTATCGCAACTGACGCAATGGGTCGCTGATCGCTGGCGTGTCGCCCCCGCCACTGGTCATGCGCCGCTGACGCCCGCCCGCGTGCTGCGCTGGGGCGTCCTGCTGTTGCTGCTCGGCCCGACGGCGCTGGGGCTGGCCGGACTGGTCGCGCCGGCCTTCGGGCTGTGGCCGACACTGGGCTTCGAGGAGGTCTCGGCGGTCGCCTGGCAACGCTGGTGGGCCTTGCCCGGACTGGCGGAGGGCTTTCGTCTGACGCTGGTCAGTGGCCTCGGCGGTACGCTGCTGGCGGTGCTTTTGACCATGGGGTGGGTCTCGGCGGCCGCCGGGACTCGCTTCGGTGAGCGCATGGAGCGTCTGCTGGCCCCGATACTGGCGATGCCGCATCTGGCGCTGGCACTGGGGCTGCTGTGGCTGGCGGCGCCCAGCGGCGTGCTGATGCGCCTGCTGCTGGCACCTTTCGAGGTGCTGGTGCCGCCGCAGTATCCGCTGCCGGATGCCCATGGCATCTCGCTGGCGGTCGGTCTGGCGCTCAAGGAGGCGCCATTCTTGATGCTGATGGCGCAGACGGCGCTGTCACGCCTGCCGGTCACGGCGCAACTGCAGGCAGGCCAGGCGCTCGGCTACAGCATCCCTCAACTGCGCTGGCGTATTCTGATGCCCCAGGTGATGCGCGCGATCGCCTTGCCCATCGGTGCGGTACTGGCCTACTCGCTGGCGGTGGTGGATGTGGCCCAGGTGTTGGGGCCGACGCGCACGCCGACGCTGGCAGTCCGCCTGATCGAACTGTGGCGTGACAGTGACCCGACGGCGCGTCTGCCGGCGAGTGTCGGCGCCCTGATGCTGGCCCTGCTGGTGATCGGGATGATGGCGCTGGGCGCGGCGCTGGGACGTACTCTGCTCACCTGGCACCGCGACTGGGTATTGAGCCATCATCCGGCGCGCGCAAGCCGCCTGGCATTGGTGAGTGAAGTCATGTTCGGGCGTGTCGCGCGCGGAGTGCTGGGCGTGGTCACGCTGATCTCACTGCTCGCCTTCGTGGTGATCGGTGTGCAATCGGTGGCCAGGAGCTGGTTCTTCCCTGCGCTGTTGCCGTCTCGTTGGGGCTGGGAGAGCTGGCACCAGGCCCTCGCTGGCCTGGGGGATGCCTTCAGCAACAGCCTGTGGCTGGCACTGCTGGTGGCGACGCTGGCCGTCATCCTCAGTGTGGCGGTGTTCGAGCGTGAGCGGGAAAGTGGCCGCCTGCGCGGCTTCGTGGTCTGCCTCTATCTGCCATTGCTGCTGCCGCAGGCCAGCTTCCTGTTCGGCTTTCAGGTCGGCTGGTTGAGCCTGGGGGCCAGCCCCGGTTGGGCGGGAGTGGTGATCGGCCATCTGCTGTTCGCCTTGCCTTACGCCTGGCTGACGCTGGCCGGACCCTGGGCGCGCTTCGATACCCGACTCGAGCAGGCAGCACGCCTGCTGGGGCGTTCCCGGCTCGAGGTGCTGATCGGTATCCGCCTGCGCCTGATGCTCAGGCCGCTGGCCATCAGCTGGGCAGTGGCCTTCGCGGTCAGCATCGCGCAATACGTGCCGACGGTGGTGCTGGGCGGCGGGCGTGTCCCGACCCTGACCACCGAAACCCTGGCGCTGGCGACGGGGGCCGACCCACGTCTGACCGCGGTGGCCGCCTGCCTGCAGGCTTGTCTGCCGCTGGTGGTCTACCTGCTGGCGCGTGCGGTACCTGCCGGGCGCTCGGTCTCGCCGACGCGCGGCTGAGCGCCTGTCAGGCGCTGGAATGACGATGATCTCAACGACTTCATGGGAGTAGATGCAACATGCTGGACAAGTGGACCTCACGCTGGGTACAGCCGCCTCTGAAACGTCTTGCGAAAAGTGCGGCGGCGCGCGGTCTGCATCCGGATCAGCTGACCCTCGCAGGCTTCGCCATCGGCATGCTGGCGTTGCCGTTGCTGGCTTATGGGCATTTCGGTCTCGCGCTGGCCGCGATCCTGATCAATCGGGTGGTGGACGGGCTGGATGGCGCGCTGGCGCGGCACGCCGGCCTGAGCTCCGATGCCGGTGGCTTTCTGGATATCTGTCTCGATTTCCTGTTCTACGCCGCTGTGGTGGTGGGTTTCGCCCTGGCAGACCCTGCCGCCAATGCGATGGCGGCGGTGGCGCTGCTGTTCGCCTTCGTCGGCACGGGCTCGAGCTTTCTGGCCTTCGCCATCATGGCGGCCAAGCATCAGCTGGAGCGACCCAATTTCACGCGCAAGGCCTTCTATTATCTGGATGGCCTGACCGAAGGCACCGAGACCATTGCCTTCTTCGTGTTGGCTTGCCTGATGCCACAGCATTTCGCATGGTTGGCGTGGATCTTCGCCGCGGCATGCATCCTGACCACGCTGACGCGCGTATGGGGAGGGTATGTCACCTTGCGAGCGCAGGGCCAGAACGAGCATCACGGCATCGCCCCAGATTGATGCGCTGCGAACCTGGCCGTTTCGGTGACATGGCGTTTCACCTTCCTCACTTGCCTTGCTCAGGCACATCGGAGTTCTGCCAATGAAGATTGCTTCCCGTCAGTTGCCGTCATTCCTGCCCCTGTTCGCGGCAGTCGCCTCCAGCGGTCTACTGACGGCGCTACTGCCCTCTGTGGCCCACTCGGCTGACAAGTCCTTCTCGCCTGCGCAGATCCTTGCCTGGGGCGAGAAGACCTTCGAAGGCCAGACGGCCTATCGCGTGGTGGAGCGCGACGGCAGGCCTGCGCTCGAGGCGCGCGCCCGGGGTCAGGCATCCGCGCGCTATCTGGAGCAGGATATCTCGCTGGAAGAGACCCCCTATCTGAAATGGTGCTGGCAGGTGGATGGCATCTACCCAAGTGTGAACGAGAAGACCAAGGGCGGCGATGACTATCCGGCACGCCTCTATGTGGTCAACAAGACCGGCATCCTGCCGTGGCAGGTCGAGGCCATCAATTACGTCTGGTCCAGCAATGAAGCGCGAGGTAGCCATTGGGACAACGCCTTCACGGATCGTGCCGTGCTGCTGGCGGTTGAATCCGGTGACGAGAAGGTAGGACAGTGGGTGGCGGAGGTGCGCGACCTGCGTGCTGATTACGCGTCACTGTTTGACAGCAAGCCGAGCGAGATTGCCGGTCTTGCGCTGATGGCTGACGGCGACAATGCCGGCGGTGATGCCACGGCGTTGTTTCGTGGCCTGAGCCTTTCCAGCGATGCCACACCGCCCAGCTGCGGCGCCTGATCCGGGAGCCTGAGGAAAGAGCTGGGCCTGAAGCGCTGGAAAGAGTGGGCTTGAAAGGGTGGGCTGAGCCACTCCGACAAGCCTGCCAAGTCAGCCAGCCAGACACGAAAAAGCCCCGCGACTGATGACTCAGTCGCGGGGCTTTCGGTTCCGGCCTCCCACACTGTGGGAGGCGCTCATCCGGGGCGAGGCCTCAGATGAGGGAAGAGGCGGAGCTTAGTGCTCCACGCCGCCTTCGCCGTGAACGTGGCCGTGTTCCAGCTCTTCGGCAGAAGCTTCACGCACGTTGGTGATCTGCACGTCGAAGTTCAGGGTTTCACCGGCTAGCGGGTGGTTGCCATCGACAGTGACAGTGTCGCCTTCGACCTTGGTGACGGTAACCATCAGCGGGCCGCCCTGGGTCTGCGCCTGGAACTGCATGCCAGCTTCGATGTCTTCGACACCCTGGAAGGCTTCACGCGGCACTTCCTGGACCAGGGCTTCCTGGACTTCGCCGTAACCTTCTTCCGGAGAGACGGCAACTTTCAGCTCGTCGCCGGAAGTCTTGCCATCGAGTTCCTTCTCGAGGCCCGGGACGATGTTGCCAGCGCCGTGGATGTAGGCCAGCGGCTCGCGGCCTTCGGAGCTATCCAGCACTTCCCCTTCGTTGTTGGTCAGGGTGTAGTGGAAGGATACGACGGCATTCTGGGCGATTTGCATGATGAGAGCCTTTCGATAGGTATATGAACGTCAATGGTAACGTGCCCCTGAGGTGACTGTCAGGGGGGAAATAGGAAAAAAGCCGCGTATCACGTGGCTCTTGGCCCGCTGATGACATTGCCAGAGAGGCAATCCAGCGCACGTTACCTTGTCTTGAAAGTATAGGTGACGCTCGCAGGCGTGCATTTCAACCCTGAGGCAGGTTTTTTCTCACCCCCGACGCCATCGGTGAACAAAGGAGCAAAACGGTTGGATCATCAGGTGTCTGGCGGGGTTACCCTGTCAGCGCACAGCGGGCTTGCTGCTGGCGGCCATGCAAGGTTGTGGCGATGGCTTGCGAGGGCCACGGGGTCTGGTTACTCTGCCTACTCGGATATTGCGGATTCTGACGCGCGGCCCGAGGTGGCCTCGCTCTGCACACTCTGTCCCGTCGCCTGACGGGAAATGACAACTCAGGCGCCATGCGACCCTATTTTTCAGGAGAGAATTTCGATGACCGTGACATTGATCTGGCTGGTGAGCTTCGCTGCGATCTTCATGTTGTGCTTGAACCGCTGGGAAGGCTCGCTGGGTGCCACCGTCAAGCGTGTCCTGCCGGAGGCTCTGAGCATCGATAGCGGTGACCGCTACGTCTGGGGCGTGGCCCTGGGTATCCTGGGGGCGACCTTCATCGTCAATCCCGTTTCCATGCTGATGGCATTGATCGTGCTGGCGCTGATCGTTCTGATCGGCGGCAAGCTGATCTGCTGGGGCATGAGCAAGGTCAAGATGCACTGATTCAACCAGCAGCAACCTTCTGGGAAGCATGACGTTTCCCGCAGACAGAAAGGCCGGGCTATCTGCCCGGCCTTTCTGTTTCTGCTCATCTGTTTCTGCCCATCAGGCTTTTCTCATCGGACTCTTCTCATCGGGCTCTGCTCAGCCATCGCTGCCTGTCAGTGCCGATTGCAGCTCAGCGCTGACTCACAGCCAGGTCGAGAGCGTCAGCGAGCCGAATTGATCGCTTTCCTGCTGCGTCTCGAATTCGTGAGTGCGCCACACGTTGACGAACGCCAGCTGCCAGCGTTGCCAGCTGAGCGCGAAGCCCAGCTGCAGATCGCCGACCAGTGGGCGACGGTCCACCGAGGCACTGTCCTCGAAGCCATTGCCATCCAGCAGCATGTTGTAGGCCATCGCGCGGCCCTCGATATTGGCGAACAGGTACCAGGCGAAGTCGCCGTCGGAATGGAAGTACTGACGGCCGCCCTGGGCTGGCGCGACTGTCGGTATCCCGTAGCTGCGGGTCAGCCCCTGGCCGATGCGTACTCCGCCTCCGACGCCCGCATAGGTGTAGAGATTGCCCAGCGCCACGGAGGCGGATGGCCCGTATTCCACCTCCAGCCCTGCGGCCCTGGCGGGCAGCCATAGCTGCGTCTGCCAGCCGGTATTGATCACCGGCTCGTTGTGCAGCTGGTGATCCCAGCCTTCCGGCTCATCGCTACTGGTCAGCTTGTGTACCGCCTTCTGGGCATCCTTGGCGCCCGAGGCCGGGCCGACGATACCGAGATCCAGATTGAAGGTATCCACCCGTCGCCAGTCATCTCCTTCTTCACCGGCGAACAGCGAGACGCCACCGAACAGGTAGCCTGCGTAGGGGCGGTCATCCTGATCTGGTTGCTCTCGCGTGATGTCATTGGGGGTATAGATCTGCTGCCCGAAGCGGTAGGCCGTGGCGTCCAGTCGCGCAGCGCTGAAGCCGGGCACCCAGTCCGCGAATGAGCGTGACCAGTGCTGCTCTGGTGTCTCGAAGGTGTAGCTCAACGCAAAGCCGTTGGTGTAATGGCCATCATCGCCGGAGGTGAGAATGTCGTTCTCGACCTTCAATGACAGCACGCCACCCTCGTCCTCGGCTGCCTCCACCATGGGGGCCAATGCCACCGCACCCAGCATGATCAATGCCATGCCCAGGCGCCGGGTCGAGAAGGCCGGCGCCATCTGCGGGGCATGGCTGAGGGCGGTGGCACCGCCGGGACTGTCATTGACTGCGCTGGGGCAAGCGCGGGGGGAGCTTCTTGAAGATGACGTGCTACAAGACAGCTTGCGGGTGCCTGGGTGAGAACCTGCTGGACGGGCAGTGACGGGACGCATCGCAACTCCTGGAACGAAAAGTTGTACACAGAGTCAAGTTAGGCTGCATATGTATAACTTTGCACAAAAAATCACGATTTCATAGCCTGTTAATCAATAGGCGATCTGCAGATTGTTCGCTGAGACGAGCCGTTCATGCGTGTAACCGGAGGAGGGAATACGAAGCGATGGGACAAGGAGAAATAAACGGGGGCAGCAAGCAGGAGGAGATGAGGCGGATGTAAATACGGGAGCGCAAGATATGTGAAAGGTGCGAGAGATGCGGGAATGCGCTCGCTTGGCGAGTCGAGGGTAAAGTGTGGCAGTGCTGCCCACGCAGAGCTTGCGGCAGGAATCGATAAAGGGCGCAGAAACAAAGCGGCTGGCGCCCCGACAGGGGAGCGCCAGCCGTCGGAGACTCAATAAGGCGCGACGCTCAGGTTGGCGCCGTAGCCGACCAGGCGGACACGTTGGCCAACCGAGAAGGCGGTGTCGGCTTTCTGGACGACGATGAGGCTGTCGCCGGCATCGCGGCGGACTTCAATCTCGTATGCGTCGATCTGGTCGACGTTGTCGGCGATCGACTTGCCGGCCACGCTGCCGCCGATGGCGCCCGCGGCAGTGGCGATGGCACGGCCGGAGCCGCCGCCGATCTGGCTGCCGAGCAGGCCGCCGACGACCGCACCCCCCAGGCCACCGAGCACGCCGCTGCCTTCATCCTGTGCCTGGATCTGCACCGGTCGCAGTGAGGTGATGGTGCCGTAGCTGACGGACTGTGCGCGCTTGGCCTGATCGCCGGTATAGACGTTGCCGGAATAGATGTCGCTGTTCGCGCAGCCGCCAAGCGTCAGCACGCCGAGTGCGATCACGGGCAGCCAGCGGAGTGCGCCAGTCGATCGTTTGTGAGTCAGTGAGAGTGTCATGGTGTATCTCCTCGCATGATGCGGTGCAGCTTGAGGTTGTGATGGAGAATGCTGAGTGCTGAGAGAGCAAGGCTCAGGTAGGCGATCACTTCCTTGGGCCGCCAGCAGATTCTAGTCACGCCGAGCGTGCGAGAACACTGTTTCTTAACATTATAGACCACGTGGATCTGGACGGGTTCCCGGTCTGACACGCTGAGATGATGCAAATCTGGTTCTTGCCTGTCGCATGAATGCTACCACCCGCCGTTCTGCCTTCGGCGTATCGCCTCCGGTCGAGGGGCTTCACGTCGTATGCACGCGAAAAAGCCCGCGTGAGCGGGCTTCAGTCAGTCGTGGGCCAGGCACCTCGTGCAATCCCGGCATGATGTCGAGGTGCCTTCCCGTCATCTCGAGACACCTGTGCCTCGAGCTTGCTGTCGTGATGGCGCCGCTGGCAGCGCCTGGAACGGGTCCTCTTAGAACTGGTCTTCTTCCGTGGAACCCGTCAGCGCGGTGACGGAGGAGTTGCCGCCCTGAATGACGTTGGTCATGTCATCGAAGTAGCCGGTACCGACTTCCTGCTGGTGCGCCACGAAGGTATAGCCCTTCTCGGCTGCCGCGAATTCGGCTTCCTGCACCTTCTCGACGTAGTGCTTCATGCCTTCGCCCTGCGCATAGTCGTAGGCAAGATCGAACATGTTGAACCACATGTTGTGGATACCGGCCAGAGTGATGAACTGGTACTTGTAGCCCATGTCCGACAGTTCCTGCTGGAACTTGGCGATGGTGGCATCGTCGAGGTTCTTCTTCCAGTTGAAGGAAGGCGAGCAGTTGTAGGCCAGCAGCTGGTCCGGGTATTCCTTCTTGATCGCTTCGGCGAAGCGGCGCGCCTCCTCGAGGTCCGGCTTGGCGGTTTCGCACCAGATCAGGTCGGAGTAGGGCGCGTAGGCCAGACCGCGGGCAATGGCTTGATCCAGACCTGCCTTGACGCGATAGAAGCCTTCGTCGGAGCGCTCACCGGTCAGGAACGGCTTGTCGTAGTCATCGACATCTGAGGTGATCAGGTCAGCGGCGTTGGCATCGGTACGTGCGATGACCAGGGTCGGCACACCTGCCACGTCAGCGGCCAGACGGGCGGCCACCAGCTTCTGCACCGCTTCCTGAGTCGGCACCAGTACCTTGCCACCCATGTGACCACACTTCTTGACAGAGGCCAGCTGGTCCTCGAAGTGCACGCCGGAGGCACCCGCACGGATCATGGCGGTCATCAACTCGTAACCGTTGAGCACGCCACCGAAACCGGCCTCGGCATCCGCCACGATAGGCGCGAAGTAATCGACGAAGCCGGCATCGCCGGGGTTGGCCCCTTTTTGCCACTGGATCTGGTCGGCGCGACGGAAGGTGTTGTTGATGCGCTTGACCACGGTCGGCACGGAATCCACCGGATAGAGCGACTGATCTGGGTACATGGCTTCGCTGGTGTTGTTGTCGGCAGCCACCTGCCAGCCGGACAGATAGATGGCTTCGATACCGGCCTTCACCTGTTGCATGGCCTGGCCACCGGTCAGGGCGCCCAGACAGTTGACATAGCCCTTCTTGGCATCACCATTGACCAGTTTCCAGAGCTTCTCGGCACCGCGGGTCGCCAAGGTGTTGGCTTCCTGGACGGAACCGCGCAGGCGCACCACATCCTCGGCGGAATAGGGGCGAGTGATCCCTTTCCAGCGCGGATTCTCGGCCCAGTCCTTTTCGAGCGCGGCAATCTGATCGGCACGTGTGTGACTCATGGTGGCATCTCCTGATGGCTTCGTCGTCGGGGCGCAGCCCCTGGCGTGTTGTCTGTGTCTTGTGTCTGTTCGCTTGTCTATCGTCTGGCGGTTGACGCGAGAGCGACGCGTGAAATGGGAGTGCCGGCGCTCTGCGTCTTGAGGTTGCTGCATGACAGTTTGTTGTTGTTATTGATCTTTCAGGCGTCACCAGTGGAGTCACTCCGTGCGACAGAAGACGTCGTCGGTGGCGTTGTCGAGCTCCACTGGCTCAGCAAGTCTGAAGCGAGCCTTGATCACGCCAAGGCAGGCAGTTTCCAGGCCGGGTGCCGCTGTCAGCGTGATGCTGTCCAACCAGGGCATCAGGAAGTACAAGCTGGCTTCCAGCGTGGGTAACGTGCAGTGGCTGAGGGTGAGGGCGATGCGCGGTGGCCTGCCGTTTGGCGCGCGCAGCCGTGAGACCAATTCTCCCCAGCACAGTGCTTCGCGTACGCTGCTGACCTGGGCAATGGCCAGTACCGAATGACGTTCACCGCGATGCCGCGCGGCGGCCAGGGTCCAGAGGGCCCGGGGGAGCGGGCGGTTGCCCAGCTGCATCCCCGTCACGTCATCGGTGAGTCCGGCAAGTGCCAACTGGTCAGGTGCGTCCTGCGTCTCGCCAGCGGTTGCCGGCTGCGCGCTGCACTTCAACTGCCAGGCGCTGCCCTCTGAGCGCAGTTGCCACTGCTCGCCGGGGAGTTGCCAGCGCTGGTCGCGACTCAGATGGCAGATCGTCTGCGCCTGTGCCGCCACCGACTCCGCTGTCTGCGGTGGCAGCAGGTCCTTGAGGGGGCGCGCCAGCTTGAGAATCCGCGTTCGGATCTCGGCGTTGTGCCATTGCTCGGCCAGAGCGGCATCCTCAGGCTGCCCGAGTACCTGGTCACCTCTACCGCCCACCAGGGTGATCTGCGTTCGTGAGTCTGAGGTGAGCATGGGCGAATCTCCTGAAGGCGGTGCCGAGTCGGGCAGCGCGTCATGTTGCAGTGCAGCGTAAATGACCTGATCTCTAGCATCGCTCCCAAATTGAGTGCTGTCTTTCATTCCTTGGTCGCATTAAAACGATCGTTTTATATCAGATTCAACGTTGCGTGATTCCTGTTGGCAAACAGTCGTTTTAATATTTCTTAGTGACGTCATGATGTCAGTCATCATGGGCCTTGGGGAATGATGACTTGGTCAAGGAGCGGGTTGTAGCCAGACTACAAGAACATTCATGGCACAAAAAAACCGGCCCCAAATGGGGCCGGTTTTCGTAAGGCAGACGCTAAAATTCAGTTCAGAATCAAGCGCATGCTGCGGTGCGGTATGCCGGCATCGAGAAACTCGTCGCCGTAAGCCGTGAAGCCGAGACGTTGATAGAATTCCAGCGCATGGGTCTGAGCATCCAGTAGCACTTCAGCGTGGCCAGCCTGACGCGCAGCATGGATGACCGCTTCCATCAGGCGTTGGCCAAGCCCCAGCCCGCGTGCTTCGGAGAGAATGGCGACACGGCCGACATGGCCGTCCGGCAATAGACGGGCCGTGCCGACGGTGCGGCCATCCAGATGCACGAGGAAGTGTTCGCAGGCGTCGTCGCGCCCGTCCCACTCCTCCTCCCGCGGCACCTGCTGTTCCTCGATGAACACGACGCGGCGGATCTCGCTGGCCTCGTTGCCCAAGGTCTGCCAGTCGCCCCGTTCCAGGCTGATCATGGCGTCACTCATTCTTCATCGTCCTCTTCGTCCTGAAGGTCACATTCCAGTATCAGGCTGCCGCGGTTGATCAGCGCCGTCAGCAGGCTGGCCACGGCACTGCGATCAAGGTCTGCCGTGGTGTAGTCAAGCAACACCGCGGTAAGGCGCTGATCGGAGGCTAACGCTTCCGCCAGCGGCTGGGGGGCCAGGATGCCATCGCCATCGACGAACAGCGTGCTGTTGCCATCTTCACCTTGACGGAAGGCGAAGCGTGATCCCAGTGAGCGCACCAGTACGCCTTCATCTTCCAGATACTCGACCAGCTCATGCGTCTTGAGGGCCGGTTCGCGAGCGGCGAGCTGCTCCAGATACTTGGGCTGGGTCATGTAGCGGCCGAACCACTGCGCCAGCTGGGTCGGGTTATCCAGCGTACTGAGCAGCAATTCGCGCACACGCTCGAGCGAGGCGTCGTCCAGCTCGCCGGCATTGGCGACCGGGGCCATGCCCTGGTCACGGTAGCGCAGCGATTCCGGCAGGCTGGCACCCAGATAGTCGGCGTAGGAGGTGACGACTTCATCGGCGGAAGGCGCGCGGAAGCCGACGGAGATGGTCATGCAGTCATCGGACTGGCTGACACCGTGGTGCGCCAGGCGCGGCGGTACGTAGAGCATGTCGCCGGGTTCCAGCACCCAGTCCTCGCCCGGCGTGACCTCGAAGTGCTTGAGGATGCGCAGGTCGATGCCATCGATGGTCTCGGCGTCGTCACCGTGCATGCCGCCCAGCTGCCAATGACGCTGGCCCTGGGCCTGCAGCAGGAAGACATCGTAGTTGTCCAGGTGCGGGCCGACGCTGCCGCCGGTCGGCGCGTAGCTGATCATGATGTCATCGAGGCGCCAGCGCGGCAGGAAGGTGAAGGGCTCGAACAGCGCGGCGACGTCGGGGACGTAGTGATCCACCGCCTGCACCAACAGGCTCCACTGGCTGTCGTCCTTGGCGTCGAGACGCGCGAAGGTCGCCTCATCGAAGGGGCCGTGGCTGACCTGCCAGGCCTTGTCCGGGCCGTTTTCCTCGACCAGACGCGCTTCGATGCCATCTTCACAGGCCAGACCGGCCAGTTCATCGGCTTCCAGCGGCGTCTCGAAGTCTGCGAAGGCCCCGCGGATCAGCAGCGGCTTCTGCTGCCAGTAATCGCGCAGGAATTCGCGGATGCTCAGGCCGCCCAACAGCGCCAGAGGCGTGTCGGTGTCGCGGGGGGCGGGGGATGTGCTCATGCAGAACCTCTCGAACGCGAACGGCAGCCTGTCAGGGGGCGGCGGTCTCGCGATGACGTCGTTGAAGCCGTTTTGCCGGATGGCAGAAGGCGATGCGTTCCATGCCGAGCCTTGAGAGCGTGGCATGTCGTGCCCACTGAGGAAGAACGTCAGTGGTCGTGAATCCAGGGTGTCATTCAGCGTGCTGCGTGTTGCATGCGTCTAATGCGCAATGCATGACGCCGGAGCAGAGGCCCCGGCGTCCAAAGATTTGCAGTGACCTGCGCCGCTTAGAGCGCCTTGGCCTGTGCAATGGCGTTGCCGATGTAGCTGGCCGGGCTCAGTGCCTTCAGCTCGGTCTTGACGTCTTCCGGCAGTTCCAGCGTCTCGATGAAGGCGGCGAAACCGGCCTGGTCGATACGCTTGCCACGGGTCAGCTCCTTGAGCTTCTCGTAGGGCTTCTCGATGCCGTAACGGCGCATGACGGTCTGGATCGGCTCGGCCAGCACTTCCCAGCTGTTGTCCAGGTCGGCGTCCAGGCGCTCCGGGTTGGCTTCCAGCTTGCTGATGCCTTTCAGGGTCGCCTGGTAGGCGATCAGACCCTGCGCCAGGCCGGTGCCCAGGTTGCGCAGCACGGTAGAGTCGGTCAGGTCACGCTGCCAGCGGGAGATCGGCAGCTTCTGTGCCAGATGGCCCAGCACGGCGTTGGCGATGCCCAGATTGCCTTCGGAGTTCTCGAAGTCGATCGGGTTGACCTTGTGCGGCATGGTGGAAGAGCCGATCTCGCCGGCCACGGTGCGCTGCTTGAAGTAACCCAGCGAAATGTAGCCCCAGATGTCACGATCGAAGTCGATCAGGATGGTGTTGAAGCGGCAGATGGCATCGAACAGCTCGGCGATGTAGTCGTGCGGCTCGATCTGGGTGGTGTACGGGTTGAAGGTCAGCCCGAGGCTCTCGACGAAGGTTTCGGCGTTGGCCGCCCAGTCGATGGCTGGATAGGTGGTCAGGTGGGCATTGTAGTTGCCCACGGCACCGTTGATCTTGCCGAGCATCTCGATGCGTTCGATCTGCGCCAGCTGACGACGCAGGCGCGCGGCGACGTTGGCCATTTCCTTGCCGAGGGTGGTCGGGCTGGCCGTCTGGCCGTGGGTGCGCGACAGCATCGGCTGTTCGGCGTGCTGGTGGGCCAGCGCGACGATCGCTTCGGTCACTTCACGCATCTGCGGCAGCAGCACCTTGTCCAGGCCGCCACGCAGCATCAGGGCGTGAGACAGGTTGTTGATGTCTTCACTGGTGCAGGCGAAGTGGATGAACTCGGTGACGGCGTTGAGTTCGGCGTTGCTCTCGACCTTTTCCTTCAGGAAGTACTCGACCGCCTTCACGTCGTGGTTGGTGGTGCGTTCGATGTCCTTGATACGTTGGGCATCCTCGACACTGAATTCACTGACGATGCTATCCAGCACGGCGTTGGCATCCGCGGAGAAGGCCGGCACTTCAGCGATCTCGGCGTGGGTGGCCAGGCGTTGCAACCAGCGCACCTCGACGATGACGCGGGCACGGATCAGGCCGAATTCACTGAAGTGCTCGCGCAGGGCCTCGGTCTTGGCGCCATAGCGGCCATCGACGGGAGACAGGGCGGTGAGGGCGGACAGCTGCATGATGAGAATCTTCCGATGGTGGCAGGACATGACGCGCTGCCGGTTCAAGTGTCTCGGAGCCCGGTTCACGGGCTCCAGCGTTGTTGAAGCGAATTCGGGTGTGAATCTGGTGCGTCAGGTGACGCGCTGGCGCGAGCGCGTAGGCGGGCTCAGCCCAGCTGCTGCAATGACTTCTTGAGCGCGCTGCGCTGGAAGACCAGCTTCCAGCGACGGCCACCCTGCTGGTCCCACAGCAGTGCGAAACGCACACCCGCCAGCAGGGCGCAGCGGATGCGTTCCGGCATCATGCGTTGCTGCAGCAGGCCGGGGTCGCCCTGCACCACGATCCGGTAGCGGAAGGTGGAGAGGGTCTGTTGATAAAGCTCGCCCAGGCTTGCGATCACGTTCTCGTGGGTCGGCCCGAAGTGCTCGGCCTGACCCTGGATGCGCGTCAGGCCCGCGCCCAGCTTGTCCAGCATGTCCGGGTCCTTCTTGAGCTTGCTCATCAGCATCACCAGCGAGAAGCCGTAACGCATCACCACGGGTGAGACCTGGCGACGTTCCATCACCGCACTGACGGTGTCGATGCCGAGCCGCAGGCGGTTATGGTGCCCGCCGTAGATGGCTTCGAAGCTTTCCGGATTGGTATCCAGCGTGGCATTGACCAGGGTTTCCCAGGCGCGCTCATCGCACTGGCCGTGGCGGGCCAGCTCATCGACCAGCGCGGCTGCCTGGAAGACGCCCGCCAGCGAAAGTGCCTGGCGGGTAGTGGTATCAGTGACGGGACGGATCGGCACGCTGGTCATTGCGCGGCGGACTCCTCGGGGCCAGAGAGCGGAGCGGTGGAAGCGCTGGCGTCCGCCGCTGGAAGTTTCCAGGCGGCATCGATCACGCCGCCGCCCAGACAGATGTCGCCGAGATAGAAGACGGCAGACTGGCCGGGCGTGACGGCGCGTTGCGGTTCATCGAAACGCACCTCGACACGCTGGCCGTCATTGACGATCAAGGTCGCGGCCTGGTCTTCCTGGCGATAGCGGTTCTTGCAGCGAATGCGCAGCTCGCCATTGGCGTCGGTCTGCGGCGGCTCGCCTGCGACCCAGTCCACGGATTCGGTGCTCAACGCCTGAGTGTAGAGCAGGTCGTGGTGCTTGCCCTGCACGGCGATCAGCACGTTGCGCTCCAGATCCTTGGCACACACGAACCAGGGCGCGTCCGGATAGCGCTTGAGGCCACCGATTCCCAGCCCCTGGCGCTGGCCGAGGGTGTAGTACATCAGGCCCATGTGCTCGCCGATGACGTCCCCATCGGGAGTCTCGATCTTGCCGGGCTGAGCGGGCAGGTACTGCTTGAGGAAGTCGGCGAAGCGCCGCTCGCCGATGAAGCAGATACCGGTGGAATCCTTCTTGCGCGCGGTGATCAGCTCATGCTTCTCGGCGATGGCGCGCACTTCGTGCTTCTCGAGCTCGCCGACCGGGAACAGGGTGCGCGCGATGGCTGCCTGCGGCACGGCATGCAGGAAGTAGCTCTGGTCCTTGTTGGTGTCCAGGCCCTTGAGAAGGCGCGGGAGACCCTCGCGCACGCCGCCACGCACGTAGTGACCGGTGGCGATCAACTCGGCGCCCAGCATCTCGGCATACTCGAGGAAGACCTTGAACTTGATCTCGCGGTTGCACAGGATGTCGGGATTCGGCGTGCGACCGGCCTTGTACTCGGCCAGGAAATGCTCGAAGACGTTGTCCCAGTACTCCGCGGCGAAGTTGGCGGTGTGCAGTTTGATGCCGAGCTTGTCGCACACGGCCTGGGCATCGGCCAGGTCTTCGAGGGCGGTGCAGTATTCGCTACCGTCGTCTTCGTCCCAGTTCTTCATGAACAGGCCTTCGACGTGGTAGCCCTGCTCCATCAACAACAGGGCAGAGACGGAGGAGTCGACACCGCCGGACATGCCGACGATGACCTTGGTTCCGGTACCGGTTTCAGCGGTCATCAGTTCTCTCGTCACCCGCATGGCCGCGGGTTGTCACAAACAGGGGAGGCGGCAGACCCGTCATTCTGGCGCCGCTCGAATGGCTGGGATTATACCTGAATGCGGGGCAGGGATTCACCCCGCCTGCGCCCGGGCGATCGCTCAATCGTGCAGCACATCCAGCGGGAAACGCTTGCCACGCTGGCTATCGCGGATACGACGGGTCACCAGGGGGCTGCGCAGGCGGCCCATGTCCTCGAGCTGCTCGATCTCCTCAAGCGACAGCCAGTGCGTTCTGACGATGTCAGGGTCCAGCGGCGTGCACAGGTGCTCAAGGGCGGCGGCCTCGAAGCTGTGGGAGTGGAAGTGGGTCCCGTCCTCGGCCACGTGCACATATAGGCCGAGATAGCCGGTGAGCAGGATGCGCCAGGCGGTTTCCTCGCGAACTTCGCGTTGTACGCCGTCGATGATGCGCTCATGGGGTTCGAGATGGCCGGCCGGTTGGTTGAACACCGTGCAGGGCCCGCCCTTGTCTTCCTCGACGATCAGGTAGCGCCCGGCGCGTTCGACGACACAGGCGACGGTGACATTCGGGGTCCAGCGAGCAGCCATCAGGATTTCCTTCCTTTCTTGGGGGATGAGGGGCGACGGGAGGCGGCGCCGGGTGTCTTGCCTGAACCTTGACCTGAGCCCTTGCTGAAACCCTTGCCATTCCTGGCTTTACTGCTTCTACTGCCACTGCCCCGGGGGCCAGCGTTGCCGGTGCGGCGCTCGCCCGTCGCGCCCTTGTGGCGTGGCGAGCGGGACTCGCGACGAGGTGGCGCTGGCATCTCGACTTCCTCGCTGCGCCATTCACCAGGGGCAAGGCCATCGAGCTTCCACGGCCCGATGGCTGCGCGGATCAAGCGCAGGGTCGGCAGGCCGACGTGGGCGGTCATGCGGCGCACCTGGCGATTGCGACCTTCACTGATGATGATCTCCAGCCAGTGGGTCGGAATGCTGGCACGGAAGCGCACAGGGGGTTGCCTGTCCGGCAACGCCGGCGGGTCAATCAGCCTGACCTTCGCCGGCCGGGTCATGCCATCCTTGAGCTCGACACCGGCTCTCAACGCGGCGATGGCCTGTTCATCGGGAGCACCTTCCACTTGCACCCAGTAGGTCTTGGGCTGCTTCTTCTTCGGGTGCGCGATCTGGTGGGAGAGCGCGCCATTACTGGTGAGCAGCAGCAGTCCCTCGGAGTCATAGTCGAGGCGCCCGGCGGCATAGACATCCGGCACGTCGATGAAGTCAGCGAGTGTCTGGCGGCCCTGATCGCGGTCGGTAAACTGGGTCAGGACGCGGTAAGGCTTGTGAAGCAGATATATGAGAGACATGGTTTAGACTTTTGTCGCGGCTGCCGTATAAGCCTACTGTGAGAAGCGGCACGGGTGCTATACTCGCGCCTCCACTGAATCCATGACAGGGGAGTTATCAATGGGGTTCCAGAAGATTGTCGTCCCGGAAGGCGGTGCCAAGATCACCGCAAATTCCGACAATACCCTCAACGTTCCGAATAATCCGATCATCCCGTTCATTGAAGGCGATGGTATCGGTGTGGACGTGACTCCGGCCATGAAGATTGCCATCGACGCTGCTGTCGACAAGGCCTATGGCGGCGAGCGCAAGATTCACTGGATGGAAGTCTACGCCGGTGAAAAAGCCACTCACGTTTATGATGCTGACACCTGGCTGCCGGAAGAGACTCTCGAGGCTGTCAAGGATTACATCGTTTCCATCAAGGGCCCGCTGACCACTCCGGTGGGCGGTGGTATTCGCTCTCTGAACGTCGCTCTGCGTCAGAAGCTGGATCTGTACACCTGCCTGCGCCCGGTGCGCTGGTTCACTGGTGTGCCGAGCCCGGTCAAGAAGCCGGCTGACGTCGACATGGTCATCTTCCGTGAAAACTCCGAAGACATCTATGCCGGTGTCGAATGGAAAGCGGGAACCCCGGAAGCCGATAAGGTCATCAAGTTCCTGCGCGAAGAGATGGGTGTCACCAACATCCGCTTCCCGGAGAACTGCGGTATCGGCGTCAAGCCGGTCTCCGAAGAAGGGACCAAGCGTCTGGTCCGTCAGGCTGTCCAGTACACCATCGACAACGACCGTGAGTCGCTGACCCTGGTGCACAAGGGCAACATCATGAAGTTCACCGAAGGTGCCTTCAAGGACTGGGGCTACGAAATCGTCAAGGACGAGTTCGGCGGCGAGCTGCTGGATGGCGGCCCGTGGATGACCTTCAAGAACCCTAACAACGGCAAGGACATCGTGGTCAAGGACGTCATCGCTGACGCCATGCTCCAGCAGATTCTGCTGCGTCCGGCGGAATATGACGTCATCGCCACCCTGAACCTGAACGGTGACTACCTGTCCGACGCCCTGGCGGCGGAAGTGGGTGGTATCGGTATCGCGCCGGGTGCCAACCTGTCCGACACCGTCGCCATGTTCGAAGCGACTCACGGTACTGCACCGAAGTACGCGGGGCAGGACAAGGTCAACCCGGGCTCCGTCATCCTCTCTGCCGAGATGATGCTGCGTCACATGGGGTGGGTCGAAGCGGCTGACCTCGTGCTGAAAGGCGTCGAGAAGGCCATCGCCAAGGGCGAAGTCACCTATGACTTCCATCGCCTGATGGACGATGCCAAGCTGCTGAAGTGCTCCGAGTTCGGTCAGGCTGTCGCTGACAACATGGATGCCTGAGATCCTGCGTTGATCTGATGCCCAGGCATCAGGTTGCGTGACAGGTTTCAGCAGAAGGCCCCCGGACATGTCCGGGGGCCTTCTTGCGTTTGAGATGGAAGCTTCTCGGTTGCGCGCCCAGACGGCTGCCAACGATTGCTACTCCTGGGCATTCTGCGTGGAGCGTTCTGCGCGGTCGCATTCCGGGTTTCATTGAGCGGCGAGGCGCTTGAATGGGTCGTCAGGTGGCGACGCCTGTCGAGAAGTGTCTGTCGCGTATGTGAGCGAAAATGCATGCAAATGCCCGCATTCATGTCAGAGCGTCGCGATGCAGGCATGAACGTGTACGCCTGGGCGGACGCGACCAAAGCTTGCAACCAGATCGACAAGCCCCCATCTTTTCCTTATCACACCCACATTGAGACGACGTGGCAGCGCTTGACCTTCTTCGCGGCGCGTTGAGGCAATCTGCTTCGTCACGGCTTGTGTTCACCGGATCAGCCCCTTATGTTCAAGACAGAGACATCGCGCGGCAGTCCTCCCTTTCTGGAGACACTGTCGATCAGCAATCAGGCCCCGTCGGCTCAGGACCCCGGATACCAGGAAGACCACGAAGGTGATCTGGCATTCGAGACCGCTGAGCCTGAACTGGCTCCACCGCCCATGTACAAGGTCGTTCTGCACAATGATGACTTCACGCCGATGGACTTCGTCGTGGAGGTGCTGACCACCTTTTTCAACAAGGATCAGGAGCAGGCAGTACAGATCATGCTCGCTGTCCATCATCAGGGAAAAGGAACCTGTGGCATCTTCAGTCGCGACATCGCGGAAACGAAATGCCACCAAGTCAATCAATATGCTCGAGAGTGCCAGCATCCGCTGCTGTGCGACATCGACCGGGCGGAGTGATCCGTCCAAGACGCGGCCTAGAGGGGACTTGCCATGTTGAGCAAAGAACTTGAACTGACCCTGAACACGGCCTTCACCGTGGCACGCTCCAAACGCCACGAATTCATGACCGTGGAACACCTCCTGCTGGCACTGCTGGACAATGCCTCCGCTGCCGATGTCCTGCGCGCCTGTGGTGCCAATCTGGACAAGCTGCGAGTCGACCTTCAGGACTTCATCAACTCCACCACCCCGCTGATTCCGGAAGAGCAGGAAGACCGCGAGACGCAGCCGACGCTGGGCTTCCAGCGCGTCCTGCAGCGTGCCGTCTTCCACGTGCAATCTTCCGGCAAGAGTGAAGTGACCGGCGCCAACGTGCTGGTGGCCATCTTCTCCGAGCAGGAAAGCCAGGCCGTCTACTTCCTCAAGCAGCAGAATGTCGCGCGTGTGGATGCGGTCAATTACATCGCGCATGGCATCTCCAAGGTCGCGGGTCACACCCAGGCGCCCCAGGCGTCGGTCGAGAACGAAGAGAGCGAAGAGGCGAGCAGCGAAGGCGGCAACAACCCGCTGACCAACTACGCCACCAACCTCAACGAGCAGGCGCGTCTGGGCAAGATCGACCCGCTGATTGGTCGCGACGAGGAGCTTGAGCGTGTGGTGCAGATTCTGGTGCGTCGCCGCAAGAACAACCCGCTGCTGGTCGGTGAGGCGGGCGTCGGCAAGACTGCCATCGCGGAAGGTCTCGCCAAGCGCATCGTCGAGGAGGACGTGCCGGACGTCATCAAGGAAGCCGTGGTCTACTCGCTGGATCTCGGCGCGCTGCTGGCCGGCACCAAGTACCGCGGCGACTTCGAGAAGCGTCTCAAGTCGCTGCTGGCGGAGCTGCGCAAGGAACCGAACTCGATCCTGTTCATCGACGAGATCCACACTGTCATCGGTGCGGGTGCTGCGTCCGGTGGCGTGATGGATGCCTCCAACCTGCTCAAGCCGCTGCTGTCTTCCGGTGAACTGCGTTGCATCGGCTCCACTACCTTCCAGGAATTCCGCGGCATCTTCGAGAAGGACCGCGCCCTGGCGCGTCGTTTCCAGAAGGTTGATGTGATGGAGCCGTCGGTGGATGACACCATCCGTATCCTCAAGGGGTTGCGTGGTCGCTTCGAGGAGCACCATGCCATCAAGTACACCGATGCCTCGCTGGAAACGGCAGTGCGTCTGGCCGATCGCTACATCAACGAGCGTCAGCTGCCGGACAAGGCCATCGACGTGATCGACGAGGCCGGTGCCCACCAGCGGCTGCTGCCGGAGAGCATCCGCGTCGACACCATCGATACCGAGCAGGTCGAGGCGATCGTCGCCTCCATCGCTCGCATTCCGCCGAAGACGGTCTCCAGCTCCGACAAGAAGCTGCTGTCCAATCTCGAGCGCGATCTCAAGATGCTGGTGTTCGGGCAGGACGACGCCATCACCGGACTGTCCGCGGCGATCAAGCTGTCGCGTGCAGGCCTCAAGGCGCCGGACAAGCCGGTGGGCAGCTTCCTGTTCGCGGGCCCGACAGGCGTCGGCAAGACCGAGGTCGCTCGTCAGCTGGCGGCGCTGATGGGTATCGAACTGGTGCGCTTCGACATGTCCGAGTACATGGAGCGTCACACCGTCTCGCGCCTCATCGGGGCACCGCCGGGGTACGTCGGTTATGACCAAGGCGGTCTGTTGACCGAAGCCATCACCAAGCAGCCGCACTGCGTGCTGTTGCTAGATGAGATCGAGAAGGCACACCCGGAAGTCTTCAACCTGCTGCTGCAGGTGATGGACCACGGCCGCCTGACCGACAACAACGGCCGCGAAGCGGACTTCCGCAACGTCATCATGGTGATGACCTCCAACGCGGGTGCCGAGCAGGTGGCGCGTCGCTCCATCGGCTTCAAGCACCAGGATCACTCCACCGACGCCATGGAAGTCATCCGCAAGACGTTCTCGCCGGAATTCCGCAACCGTCTGGATGGCATCATCCAGTTCGGCGCGCTGGATCTCGCCGTGGTGCGCAATGTGGTCGACAAGTTCCTGGTCGAACTGCAGGCGCAGCTGGATGAGAAACGCGTGCAGCTGGATGTCGCTGATGAGGCGCGCGACTTGCTGGCGACCCTCGGGTATGACCCGGCAATGGGGGCTCGCCCGATGGCACGCGTGATTCAGGAGAAGCTCAAGAAGCCGCTGGCAGAAATGATCCTGTTCGGCGACCTTTCCGAGTCGGGCGGCATCGTGCATGTCACAGTCGACAACGGCGAGCTGCACCTGGAAACGGAAGCGGAAATGGCGTGATCTGACGCTAAGCCTCCTGCCTTGAGGGGGGCGACATGAACGGTCAGTGCTCAAGCACTGGCCGTTTTTTATGGTCGCCAGTCAGCAGGCTGTCCGCATGTAGCTAACATGGAGTCGATTGCTCAACCTGGACACGCGCGCACGCCAAGGGGCTCGCGATCCTCAAGGGGAGGGCGGGGAGTTGGATGAGTACTGCGAGGAGGCGAATGCGTATCGGGGGAAGCGAATGCGTATTGAGGAGAAAATGCCCAGCGGGGATGAGCCGCCTGTCATCATACAATGGGAGCGAAGACCAGATTGGCGTTCGGGCTCAAGACACATTCATGGGACAAGGCGGCATCATCGGAATACTCAGGCATACGCCATCGAGGTGGCGGGTGTCTCGCCGTGAAGGGCAAGTCTTGCAACCTCGATGCGTTCCGGGTCCGGGCGGAGGGTTCAGGCGGAGGTGACGCTGGTGCCTGAGATGCCGGGAACGACCGGTTCAGCCAGCCGGTGTCATGATGATCGCATGCAGGTCCAGGACGTGCAGAGTGATCGATGGCATGGCAACCGGCAGGGCAGTCTGACCGTGCTTAGCGCGAACGGTAGACGATACGGCCCTTGGACAGGTCGTACGGAGTCAGCTCAACCTTGACCTTGTCGCCAGTCAGGATGCGGATGTAGTTCTTGCGCATCTTGCCGGAGATGTGTGCGGTCACGATGTGGCCGTTTTCCAGTTCAACACGGAAAGTGGTGTTCGGAAGGGTGTCGACGATGACGCCTTCCATTTCAATATGATCTTCACGCGCCATATAGGCTGATCCTCACTTATTACAGGGAATACTGCTGGTAGTTCCGAGCCGCCTCAGCACAAAAAGTGCCCGATTCGGGACTTCGATACGCGATATTGTGCCGTAAGGGCGGCGGCAAGGCAAAGCCGAAGCGCGATTGTACGCTCCTTGAGCGCCTGTGGGCAGTTCAGGAGGAAGATAAAAATCGGCTTCTTGCGCCGGGGCAACTTCCGGGAGGCGGTTGGTCGGCAGTCGGCGCTGTCTGGTGAGCTCCTGCTAGCTGAACGATGCTCATCTTGACGTTGTCAGACGCGCTTGCGTCGAGAGGGCGCCCGCAGAGCGCGTCACTCGCCGGGTGTCACTGACGCGCCTTGCTTGACCAGGCTCAGTGGCAGATGGCTATCGGTATGATTGGCCGGTATGCGTCGCCGCCAGTGGCTGCCATCCAGATACTCGAGCGGCTGAAAATGCTGCTTGTAGTTCATCTTGCGGCAGTCACGGATCCAGTAGCCCAGATAGAGGTGGGTCAGGCCTTCGCGGCGTGCCTGCTCGATCTGCCACAGCACCGCGTAGGTCCCCAGCGAGCGCTGATTCAGTGATTCATCCGGATCGTAGAAGGTATAGATGGCGGACAGGCCATGACTCATGCGGTCCATGGCGGCGACGGCCACCAGACGGCCGTCGAGGCGAAAGCTCACCAGACGGGCGTAGTCATCGCGGGAGGTGAGGAAGGTGCGATACTGCTCATGACTGGGCGGGAACATGTCGCCATCCGCATGACGGCTGCGGATGTAGTGGGCGTACAGGCGATAATGTTCGGGGTCGAAGAGTGCCGGCCCCTCTTCGATGACCAGGTCGGCATTGCGACGCACCAGACGCTTCTGGGTGCGGTTGAGCGTGAAGTCGGCGATCGGCACGCGGACGGAAATGCAGGCACGGCAATCACCGCAATGCGGACGATAGAGATGAGAGCCGCTGCGGCGAAAGCCGAGCAGGGCAAGGGCGTCATAGACACCGGAATTGGGCGCTTCCTGCGGATCGAGAAACAGCGTGGTCGCCTGGCGGCCTTCCAGATAGCTGCAGGCGTGCGGTACCGTCAGAAAGAAGCGCAGATCGCGTTGCGGTTGCTTGGGGGTATTGCTGCTCACCGTTGCATCATCTCCCTCTTGGAATTGCCGTGGCCATCATTCCCGGGCGTGCTGCGTGGGCCGGGATGTCAGTGACCACTTGCCCTCATGCCCTTGGCCAGTGGCATACTGGTCAAGATAGCTGATGAAATCGCTGCGGGCGATGCTGCGGGCGCCAAGACTTGCCAAGTGCGGAGTATGCATCTGACAGTCGATCAACGGAAAATCCCGTGCCTTCAATTCCTGGCACAGGATCACCAGCGCCAGTTTCGAGGCATCGGGCACGCGCGAGAACATCGACTCGCCGAAGAAGATGCGTCCACAGGCGACGCCATACAGGCCGCCCACCAGAGAATCGCCCTGCCAGACTTCAACGCTGTGGGCATGTCCCATGGCATGCAGGGCGATGTAGGCCTGCTGCATTTCTGGCAATATCCACGTGCCTGTCTGGCCATCGCGAGGAATGCTGGCACAGGCATTGATCACACCGGTAAAGTCGCGGTCGATACTGTAGCTCAGGCCTGCATTGCGCAGGCGCTTGGCCAGACTGCGGCGTACACGGACTTCCTCTGGCTTGAGCACCATGCGTGGGTCCGGTGACCACCACAGGATAGGATCACCCGGACTGAACCAGGGAAATATGCCGCGGGGGTAGGCCGCCAGCAGCCACTCGGGACTGAGTTCGCCCCCTGCACACAGCAGGCCGTCGGGCTCGCTCAGGGCGGTGGAAGCATGCGGAAAGCGGACAGGGGCAGGGGGAAGCCAGGGAAGCATGGGCAGCCTCTTGTCGGTTCGGGAACATGCACGGAGCAATGGGCTCCTGGCGCCTTGGCGTCATGAGCGGACGTGAATCGGCAATTATGACGTCACTGCCATCGAATGGTTATGATAACCGGCTGAAGGTACATGGAAAATCGCCCACAAGGTGCAAGGGGGATGGCGACTTGACTGCCAAGAGTGCCAGAAAGACAAGTCGGGAACAGGCCAAGCCTGAAACCCGTAGCCGCCGTGCGGCAGCAACACCCAGGAAGCGTGCCCGTCAGAAATCGGACTCGCCGGGCTTCTTCGCGCGTCTGCGCGGTGCTTCGGCCAACGAGTCCAGCCCGGCACGCAAGACGCCGCGCGTCTCGGGCAAGCCCGCGAGGAAGGATGCCAGCGGCCAGCCTGCTGCCAAGACCAGAAACACGCCGCGCGTGCAGGAAGAAAGCCCTGCAGCCCAGCGCCGCGCCGAGCGTCAGGCCGAACGCGCCGAACGCCAGGCCATCCGCGCCGAGCAGCGTGCGGAGAAGGCAGCGCGACCACCGTCACGCCTGACCACCACCCTGCAGGGCGTCAGCCGTGAAGGCGTGGTCATTCTCATGCTCAGCCTATGCGTCTTCATGCTACTGGCGTTGTTCAGTTATGCGCCGACGGACCCCGGCTGGTCCTACAGCGGCCCTGAACTGACGCCCAGCAACTGGATGGGCAGCATCGGCGCCTGGCTGTCAGACGTGTTGTATTCGCTGTTCGGCGGCAGTGCCCTGTGGTGGCCGGCGATGCTGGGCTTCGGTGCCTGGCGTCTGATGCGTCAGCCCAGTACAGAGCTGGTGTGGGATCCGACGACCATCGCGGTGCGTGCTGGCGGCCTGTTCCTGCTGATCATGGCGACCTGCGTCATCGGCGATATCCAGTTCTACAGCCCCGACAGCCAGTTGACCAACGGCGCGGGTGGCATTCTCGGCAAGGGCATTGCCGGTGCGCTGACGCCGCTGATCGGCATGGGCGGCACGGTACTGGTCGCGCTGGCCAGTTTCCTGTGCGGTTTCACGCTGTTTACCGGCATGTCGTGGCTGACGGTCATGGATGAGCTGGGCAATGGCTGCATGCGGGTGTCCGGCTGGTGCGCCGAGCGCTTCAACAGCCGCCGCGACGATCAGGACGCCTACGATGACGAGGCAGCCTACGCCGAGGAGTCGCTGACTCACGAGGATGGTGAAGAGGATGACGCGGATCGTGAACCAGCCCCCAGACTGAGCTGGTGGCAGCGTCTGCTGCCGGACCGGCGTGCCCGTGAGGAGAAGTGGGATGAGGACAGCGACGAGATTCTGCTTGGTCGCCGGCAGGAGGCAGAAGGTATCGCCGCCGAACCGCGCGGCCAGCGCCGTGTCGAGCCGTCGCTGGATGGCGGCACCGACGAGGCCATCAGCGCTCGCGATGACTTCACGGACGACCGCAGCACCGATATCCCGTGGCAGACCGCTGAAACCACGCCTTCCGCAAAGGTGCCGGGCGCTGCCTACACCGAGCGCATGACGGTGCAGAGCGCCAATGTCAGCATCGAAGGGGTTGACCTGGCCGCGGCCCTGAAGACCGCCGTGGCGGCAGAGACAGCCTCCGCGCCACGTGTCGCGCATGCCGATGTCACGCGCTCTCGCCTGCCCCAAGCCGCTGCCATTGAGGCTGAGCGCCAGCGTCATGCTGACGCCTCAGCCACGGCACAGGCTCCCAAGGCACCGACGCCAGGCCCTGCTGTCGAAGATACGGCATCAGCCTCCGACAGCTCGGCTGCCCCTGCTGCCTGGGATGCTGCCTCTGCCTTTACGCCGGCCGCTCGTCATGAGACCGCCCGTCACGAGACAGCGCAAGAGGCTCAGGCGCAGAGCGAGGCCGAAGCTCACAAGGCTTCGTCGCAAGCTCAAGATCCGTCTCAGGCGCAAGCTCAGGCTCGCAAGCAGGAGGCACAGCGCTTGGCCGAGCAGGAAGCGCAGCGTCTGGCAGAGCAGGAGGCGCAGCGCGAAGCAGAACAGAAAGCGCAGCGTGCAGCCGAGCAGCAAGCGGCAGAGCGACAAGCGCAGCTTGAACAGCAGGCACAGCTTGAGAAAGAGGCGCAGCTTGAGAAAGAGGCGCAGCTTGAGAAAGAGACACAGCGTGAGCGCGACGCGCAACTTGCGCGCGAGCGCAGCGGTGTCGCGCCGGATAGCCGCAATCAACCGCCGGAGCCCAGGGACGACGACGATGCGCCCCTGCCCGGCAGTGGTGGTCAATTCGCCACGGCCGCAGGGCTGGCAGCCGGTGCGGGTGTGATGGCGGCCGGTGTCGCGGCGGCCTCTTCCGAGACTCCCGCTCGCAAGGCGGTCGTCTCCTGGGATGATGCCTTCGAGCAGCCGACGGGCAACGCGCCGACACAGGCAGACGCGCCTGCGGCGTCAAGCAGCCCGTCTGCGACGCCGCAGCAGCATGCCCCTGAGCCGCGTCAGCCTGCAGCGCCCCATCAACCGGCCGAGCCGGTCGCGCCACCGGAGCCCGATTCCGTCGCACCTCAGGCCGAGCATGTGCCGCCCTTCGAGGCTCAGCCTGCCACGCCGGAAGCGGCCCCCGCGCCGGCCGAGCGTCCGTCCTGGGCCTATGACGGCGATGAATCCGGCATGGTGCCGGGCAGCGGTCGCCTGGCGACGGCGGAGGATGCGCAGGCGGCTGCCAGTGATCCTTCCGGCCCGACCCTGTGGACCGTGGAGCACATGCAGAGCCAGCGCCATGAAGGTGCCGATCACGAAGATGAGCCGGAAGGGGACTTGCCGCAGCTGAATCTGCTGACCCCGCCGGATGCCCAGAAGCCCAACTACAGCGAAGAAGAGCTCGACCAGATGGCCGAGCTGCTGGTGGTGCGTCTGCGCGAGTATGGCGTCAAGGCCGAGGTGGCGGATGTCTGGCCGGGGCCGGTCATCACACGCTTCGAGATTCAGCCGGCGCCGGGCGTCAAGGCGTCCAAGATCTCCAATCTGTCGACGGACCTGGCGCGTTCGCTGCTGGTCAAGAGCGTGCGTGTGGTCGAGGTGATTCCGGGCCGTCCGACAGTCGGCATCGAGATCCCCAATCCCAACCGCGCCATGATTCGCCTGCGTGAAGTGTTCGATTCCGATGCCTATCAGCTGGCGGAATCTCCGGTCACGCTGGCGCTGGGGCAGGACATCGGTGGCGCCCCTGTCGTGGCCAACCTCGGCAAGATGCCGCACCTGCTGGTCGCCGGTACCACCGGTTCGGGCAAGTCAGTCGGCATCAACTCGATGCTGATCTCGATGCTGCTCAAGGCCACGCCGGACGAAGTGCGCATGATCATGGTCGACCCCAAGATGCTGGAGCTGTCGGTCTATGACGGCATTCCGCATCTGCTGGCGCCGGTGGTGACCGACATGAAGGAGGCCGCCAACGCCCTGCGCTGGTGTGTCGCCGAGATGGAGCGTCGCTACAAGCTGATGGCCGCCATGGGCGTGCGCAACCTGGCCGGCTTCAATGCCAAGATCGATGAAGCCGAGGCGCACGGCGCCCAGATCGCTGATCCGCTGTGGGAGCCGCAGCCCTGGGAGATGCACCAGCATCCGCCGGTGCTCGCCAAGCTGCCCTACATCGTGGTGGTGATCGACGAGTTTGCCGACATGTTCATGATCGTCGGCAAGAAGGTCGAGGAGCTGATCGCACGTCTGGCCCAGAAGGCCCGTGCCGCGGGGATTCACCTGATTCTGGCCACCCAGCGCCCGTCAGTGGACGTGGTGACCGGCCTGATCAAGGCCAACATTCCGACGCGCATGGCCTTCCAGGTCTCCTCCAAGATCGACTCGCGCACCATCCTCGATCAGGGCGGCGCCGAGGACCTGCTGGGCCACGGTGACATGCTCTACCTGCCGGCCGGTGCCGGCATGCCGACGCGCGTGCACGGTGCCTTCGTCGATGATGACGAGGTTCACCGTGTGGTCGACGACTGGAAGCGTCGCGGCTCGCCGGAGTACATCGAGGAGATCCTCACCGGTGGTGTGCAGGCGGATGCGTTGGCCGGTCTCGAGGCTGAAGGCGAGGACGGCGATGCCGAGCAGGATGCGCTCTACGATGAGGCCGTGGCCTATGTGGTCGAGTCGCGTCGTGCCTCCATCTCTGCCGTGCAGCGTCGCTTCAAGATCGGCTACAACCGCGCCGCGCGTCTGGTCGAGGCGATGGAGATGGCGGGTGTCGTCTCCGCGATGGGCACCAATGGCTCGCGGGAAGTGATCGCGCCCAACCACAGTGGCTAGCCGCCGCAGGTCTGGTCGCTGAAACACACGAAGGGGAGCTTTTTGCTCCCCTTCGTGTCAAAGACGTCAGATAACAGATCGCTGCCAGCAGGATGTTGGCAGCAATCATCCCGAATCGCTGAAACGGTGATGGTCAGGTGCAGGGCCTCGATGCCGAGGCTCGCCACTGGTCTTCCTCATCGCAAGGAGTTTCATGAAGACATTGTCGCGTTCTTTCGCATCTTCGTTGACCGCTCGTCTGGCCAAGGGGCTGGGCGCCGCTCTGATGCTGGGTATGGCCGCTCTGCCAGCGCACGCCGAGGAGTCGGCAGGCGATCGCCTGTCGCGCCTGCTGGAGCCGCTCAAGACCTATGCTGCCGACTTCGACCAGCAGATCCTCGATGCCTCCGGTCAGCGTCTGCAGGAAGCCAGGGGAAAGATGTGGCTGTCGCGCCCGGGCAAGTTCCGCTGGAGCGTCGATGCGCCGTACCGGCAGGAAGTGGTGTCGGATGGCAAGGAAGTCTATCTGCATGATCCGGACCTCGAGCAGGTCACCGTGCAGCCGCTGGATGAGCGTGTCACCCACACGCCGGCGTTGTTGCTGTCAGGTCGTTCCAGTGAGCTGACCGCCAACTATGCGGTCAAGCGCCAGCAGCAGGGCGCACGTGAGACCTTCACGCTGACGCCCAAGCAGGCCGATACGCTGTTCGAAAGCCTCAAGCTGACCTTTGACAGCGAGCAGCTCGACATGCTGCAGATGGCGGATTCCACCGGTCAGCGCACGGCGATCGACTTCAGCAACGTGCAATACAATCCGTCGCTGCAGGATAGTCGTTTCGTGTTCCAGATCCCGCAAGGCGCCGACGTCATTCGCGAGCAGTGATCGCGCCCAAGGTGCAGCGCAAATTGTGAGCACATCGCAATATGCTGAACAAACAGGAACGCCCGGACCAGATGGTCCGGGCGTTCCTGTTAGTGCCAGTCTCGACTCGGCAGGCACGTGCGCGCAGGATTCGCCGCTGATCAGCGCTGTCCGGGCGTCTCGCCACGGTCTGCGGCGGCGTCCTGCTCGCGGCGCCAGCGCTCGATCTCGGCGAAGCGCTTCTCACCACCATGCTGGGTCGGGCGGTAGAACTGCTGGGTCGGCAGCTCTTCTGGCCAGGCATCGTGGGAGCTGCCGGCCGGATAGCCATTGGGCTCGTTGTGGGCATAGCGATAGCCTTCGCCCATGCCCAGCTCCTTCATCAGCGTGGTCGGCGCATTGCGCAGATACACCGGTACCTCGAAGTGGGGCTGTTGGCGCACGAAAGCGCGGGCTTCCTTCCAGGCCACCTCGATGGCATTGCTCTTGGGCGCGATGGCCAGGTGGATCGCCGCATGCGCGATGGCGCGCTGGCCCTCGTAGTCACCGAGGCGCAGATAGGCATCCCAGGCGGCGATGGTCAGCGGCAGGGCGCGCGGGTCGGCGTTGCCAACATCTTCCGAGGCAATCGCCGTCAGGCGCCGCACGACATCCAGCGGGTCGCCACCGCCATCCATGAAGCGCGCCATGTACAGCAGCGCCGCGTCGGGCCGTGAGGAGCGTATCGACTTGTGGATCGCCGACAGCAGGTCGTAATAGTCATCGCCTTGCTTGTCGAAACTGGAGGCCTGATGGCCCAGCACGGCCTCAAGCGAGCTGTCCTCGAGTATCTCGCGCGTTCCCCCCTGGCCGTCGGGCTCACGGCGCACGAAGTCACAGGCGGTCTCCAGCAGGCCCAGGGCACGGCGTGCATCGCCGGAGGCCGAGCGCGCGATGCGGGTCAGCGTCTCGCGGCTGGCGTCGATGTGACGCTTGCCGAGGCCGTTGACCTCATCCTTGAGGGCGCGCGTCAATACCTCGATCAGGTCTTCCGTCTCCAGGGCCTTGAGCACATAGACCCGCGCCCGTGACAGCAAGGCCGAGTTGACCTCGAAGGACGGGTTCTCGGTGGTCGCGCCGATCAGCGTCAGCAGGCCGGATTCCACATGCGGCAACAGGGCGTCCTGCTGGCTCTTGTTGAGGCGGTGGATCTCATCGAGAAACATCACCGTCTGGCGATCGCTGGCCTGGAAGTGTCTGGCGCGCTCCACCACCTCGCGGATGTCCTTGACGCCGGCCATCACCGCCGAGAGCTGCTCCAGATGGGCATCACAGCCCTTGGCGAGAATCTCGGCCAGCGTCGTCTTGCCGACCCCCGGCGGCCCCCACAGGATCATCGAGCGCACCACGCCCGAGGCCACCATCTGGCGCAGTGGCATGTCAGGCCCGACCAACGCTGTCTGTCCGATGTAGTCATCCAGGGTGCGTGGGCGCATGCGGAAGGCCAGTGGCGCATGGGAATTCGAGGCGGTATCGGCAAAAAGATCCATCGGCGAGTCTGGCTCCGGCAGGCGTGGGGCAGTATTGCGCTCATCATGGCCGATCCTGCGGACCTGTACAAATCAGCAGTGGCGGCGCGCTCAGTCAGCGGCCTCAGGCCGCGCGTGGCATTGCACCAGACTGTCATGTTTCTTTGCCAGCATGAGACGCTCATTCAGGCAATCCCACCCAACGTCTAACTGGCGCTCGAGGGATGTGTCCTACACTTCTAGGTGACGACATTGCTACATTCGGTAGCAATGCCCGAGGCGGCAGCGCTGTCTGCCAGCATCGGCCACCTGTTCCGTCAGGAGGAGGAAGTCATGCCCAATGTGACTCAGCTGCGCCAGGACCACGCCAACATGGCACGTCTGCTGCACGTGCTTTCGCATCGCCACAAGACGCTCGTCAGTGGTGAGCGTCCCGACTTTCGCATGATGCGTGAGGTGGTGGATTACATTCTCGATTACATGCAGGGCTTCATCATTCCGCTGGAGCGTCAATGCACCCAGATGCTGTGCGAACGCTCCGAAGACGCCGCGCCACTCTGTCAGCGCCTCATCCAGCAATATCGCACCCTGCACGAGCGTCTGGACAAGCTGTCCGACAATCTCGACAGCATTCTGATGGACCAGATCATCCCGATGGACCAATTCAATGCCGACCTGCGCGAGTATGTGGAGGCACACCGTGACTACCTGCGTGCCGAGCGCACCGAGCTGTTCCCGCTGATGCGCGACAACCTCAGTGACGAGGAATGGCAGCAGCTGACCGATGCCATCCCGCATGCGCGCACCGAGCTTGAGCGCCTCCAGAAAGCCTACCCGGAACTCTACGCCGAACTGACCGAGAGTGATGTCGTGACCGCCTGATCCATGCGTTCTGCTGTGTGACGCTGCGCGCGATTCCCCGCAACACAGAAAGAATCCCCACTCTGCCCGCCACAACAGAAAGAACGCCAAGTCGTTGGCGGGTATTCCGAAAGTCTCCACGTCTCATCTCCCCCACACTGAGGTCATCACATGACGCCCGCCGCGTTTCGGTGGGCGTTGTCCTTGGCGGTGTTCCGCCTTCTCAGATGACGGCCGAGCGGCCCGGGAGACAAGCGATGAGTGCTCAATCTCTTGCACGACAGTGGGCAACTTCCCAGGACGGAGCGACGTCCGAGCCTGCCCAGTTCGCCAGCGAAGGCATTGCTCTGGAAGACCCGCGTCTGTTTCGCCAGCTCGCCTACGTGAATGGCTACTGGGTGCATGGCGAAGGCGGACGCGAGGAGGCGGTCTTCGACCCTGCCACCGGCGAGCGCCTCGGCCAGGTGCCGTGGCTCGAGGAGGCGCAGATCGACGCCGCCATCGCCGCCGCCGATGCGGCCCAGCGTGAATGGCGCAAGCTGCGCGTCGACCAGCGCGGCGAGCTGCTGGATGCCTGGTACGACCTCATCCGTGCCCACAAGGAAGACCTGGCCATGCTGATGACGCGTGAACAGGGCAAGTCGCTGGACGATGCGCGTGGTGAGGTGGAATACGGCGCCAGCTTCGTTCACTGGTTCGCCGAGGAGGGCAACCGTGCCTTCGGCGAGACCATACCCAGTCATATTCCGAATGCCGCGCTGGGCACCGTGCGTGAGCCTATCGGTGTCGCGGCGCTGATCACGCCGTGGAACTTCCCGCTGGCGATGATCACCCGCAAGGCCGCGGCCGCACTGGCGGCGGGCTGTACGGTGCTGGTCAAGCCGGCCGGCGAGACGCCGTTCTCGGCGCTGGCGCTGGCGGAGCTGGCCGAGCGCGCCGGCATTCCCGCCGGTGTCTTCAGCGTCATCACCGGCGAGGCCTCCGAGGTCTCCAGGCAGCTGTGTGATGACCCGCGCGTCGCGGGGCTCTCGTTCACCGGTTCCACCCGGGTCGGGCGTCTGCTGCTGAAACAGTGCGCCGACAGCGTCAAGCGTGTCTCGCTGGAACTGGGCGGCAATGCCCCCTTCATCGTCGGGCCGGACATGGACCCCGAGGAGGCTGCACGCGCCGCCGTCGATGCCAAGTTCCAGACCTCCGGTCAGGACTGCCTCGCGGCCGACCGTATCCTGGTCCACGACAGCCTCTACGAGGACTTCCTGAGCCACTTCGCACGCATCATGAAGCAGCTCAAGGTCGGCAATGGCCAGGTGAAGGGGATCGACCTTGGCCCGCTGATCCACCGCGACGCCGTCGCCAAGGCGCAGACCATCGTCGATGACGCCGTCGAGCGGGGCGCGCGGCTGATCCACGGTGACCAGAGCATGGCGCCGGGCCCCAACTTCTTCATGCCGGTGCTACTGGCCGACATCACGCCGGACATGCGCGTCTGGCGCGAGGAAACCTTCTCGCCGGTGGCCGGCATCACCGCCTGGCACGATGAGGAAGAGGTGATCGCGATGGCCAACGACACCGAATACGGCCTCGCCGCCTACGTCTATACCCACGATGTGCGCCGCATCTGGCGACTGATGCGTGGCCTGCGCTTCGGCATGGTCTCGGTCAATTCCGTCAAGATGACCGGCGCGCCGATTCCCTTCGGTGGTGTCAAGCAATCCGGCCTGGGCCGCGAAGGCGGTCGTCAGGGGCTCGAGGAATATCTCGATATCAAGTACTACTGTCTGGGTGGGCTGGAAAGCGCCTCCGGAAGTTGAGACGGACATCCTTCACTGTCACATGTCGATCATAGCGACCGGTGGCCATTGAGCAACACTACCGGTCGATCGCCCCTAGTTGAGCATTCGGAGAGTCACATGAGCACCGATAACACCCTGAGTCAGGCCGCCAGCTTCGACGACGCGACCTCGACCGATGAACTGATTCGCCGTGATCGCAAGGTCACCTTCCATGCCTCGACCCACCTGCGCGATTACGCCCAGGGCGATGCACCGGGCCGCGTGATCACCGGTGGCGAAGGCATCCGCATCCGTGAGCGTGACGGACGTGAGCTGATCGACGGCTTCGCCGGCCTCTACTGCGTCAATATCGGTTACGGGCGCACGGAAGTCGCCGATGCCATCCACGAGCAGGCCCTCAAGCTAAGCTACTACCACACCTACGTCGGCCACTCGAACGAGCCGCAGATCGCGCTGTCGGAGAAGATTCTCGAGCTGGCCGGCCCCGGCATGTCCAGGGTCTATTACGGCATGTCCGGCAGTGATGCCAACGAGACCCAGCTCAAGCTGGTGCGCTATTACCACAACGTGATCGGCAAGCCCGAGAAGAAGAAGGTCATCTCGCGCTGGCGCGGCTATCACGGCTCCGGCATCGCCTCTGGCTCGCTGACCGGGCTGGCAGCCTTCCATGATCACTTCGATCTGCCGATTCCGGGCATCCTGCACACCGAGGCGCCGGACTACTACCGCCGTCCTGCCGAGTGCGCCGAGATGAGCGAGCGCGAATTCTCCACCTGGTGCGCCGAGAAGCTCGAGGCGATGATCCAGGCCGAGGGGCCGGAGACCGTCGGCGCCTTCATCGGCGAGCCGGTGCTGGGCACCGGTGGCATCGTGCCGCCGCCGGAGGGCTACTGGGAGGCCATCCAGGCCGTGCTCAAGCGCCACGACATCCTGTTGATCTGCGATGAAGTGGTGTGCGGCTTCGGGCGCATCGGCAGCCAGTTCGGCTTCCAGCACTTCGGCATCAAGCCGGATTTGGTCACCATCGCCAAGGGCCTGACCAGCGCCTATCAGCCGCTGTCCGGGGTCATCGTCGGCGACCGCGTGTGGAAGGTACTGGAGCAGGGCACCGGCGAATTCGGCCCCATCGGCCACGGCTGGACCTACTCCGGGCATGCGCTGGGCGCCGCCGCCGGTGTCGCCAATCTGGAGATCATTCGCCGCGAGGGCCTGGTCGACAATGCCCGCGATACCGGCGCCTATCTGCAGAACGCCATGCAGGCCGCCTTCGCCGATCATCCCATCGTCGGCAATGTGCGTGGCATCGGCCTGCTGGCGGCACTGGAGTTCTCGCCGCAGCCGTCACAGCGCAAGGCGTTCGACTCAGGGCTCAAGGTCGGCCCGCGCATCTCCGCGGCGGCCCTCGAGGAAGGCCTGGTGGCACGCGCCATGCCGCAGGGCGACATCCTCGGCTTCGCGCCGCCGCTGGTGGTCACGCCTGAGGAAATCGATGACATCGTCGCCCGCGCGCGCCGCGCCGTGGACAAGGTGCATCAGGAGCTTGTCGACAATGGTGATCTCTCTTCCGGTGATCCCACTCCTGGTGACAAGTAGGTCATGGCATTGACCTTGCCCCCGCTCAAGAGTTCACGGGAGACACCGCTGGCGCTGGCCGATATCCATGCCGCGCGCCAGCGGCTGTTTCATTCATCGACGGCCACGGGTGTCGAACGCACGGCGCTGGTACCGTCACCGGCGCTGTCGCGCCGCTTCGATGCCGAGATTCTGCTCAAGCTGGAGACCCGCCAGCCCACCGGCGCCTTCAAGCTGCGCGGGGCCAGCAATCTGCTGGCCGCCGTGGCGGAGCAGGCCTTTGGGGAGGCCTACGAGCGCCTCCAGCGCGGCGTGACCACCGCCTCCACCGGCAACCACGGTCGCGCGCTGGCCTACGCCGCGATGCGCCGTGGCCTCAGGGCGGTCATCTGTCTCTCCGAGCAGGTGCCCGCCAACAAGGTGCGTGCCATCGAGGCGCTGGGTGAGCTGGGCGGTGCCACTGGTGGCAGTGTCGAGGTGCGCCGGGTCGGGCGCAGCCAGGACGAGGCCTTCCACGAGGTCAATCGGCTGGTCGAGGAGGAGGGCATGCTGGCGGTGCCGCCCTTCGATGACCCGCTGATCGCGGCCGGTCAGGGCACCATCGGGCTTGAGTTGATGGAGGATTGCCCGCAGCTCGATCAGGTACTGATCGGACTGTCCGGCGGCGGCCTGCTCGGCGGCATCGGGGCGGCGCTCAAGGCGATTCGCCCCGAGACGCAGGTGCATGGCATCAGCCTCACCGAAGGCGCGGCCATGTGGCACAGCCTGCAGGCAGGCGAACCGGTGGAGGCGGAAGAGGTCGCGAGCCTCGGCGACTCACTGGGCGGCGGCATCGGGCTTGGCAATCACACCACGCTGCCGCTGGTGCGCCGCGTGATGGATCACCACCATCAGGTCAGCGAGCGTGCCATCGCCCGCGCCATGCTGATGCTGCTGGAAGAGGAGAAGCTGCTGGTCGAGGGCGCCGCCGTGGTCGGTCTCGCCGCACTTGAGGCCTCACGGCTGGGGGAGAGTGACCCGGGGCTGGCCGAGTCGATCCGCGGCCAGCGTGTCGCGCTGATCATCAGCGGCAACGGTGTCAGTCTGGAGACCTTCGATCAGGCCCGAGCGCTGCTGGCGGACGCTCAGCAGTGATTTTTCGCCCATGGCTCACAGCGTGAGACAGCTGACGGCACACCAGAAGGAGGGCGCATGACGGAAACGACTCAAGAAAGCATGCAGACATATTCCCGTGAACAGATCGAGCAGGTCGTGGGGCTGGATACCACGGCGCTTGCCACCATCCGTGACGCCTTTATCGCGCTGGGTCAAGGCAGGGTGGTGCAGCCGCCGATCCTGTCGATGGCCATCGAGGAGGCCAATGGCGAGGTGGACGTCAAGACGGCCCACATCCAGGGCCTCAAGCACTTCGCGATCAAGATCAGCCCCGGCTTCTTCAACAATCCCGCCCGTGGCCTGCCGAGCCTCAATGGCCTGATGGTGGTGTTCTCCGCCGAGACCGGCCTTGCCGAGGCGCTGCTCAATGACGGCGGCTATCTCACCGCCATTCGCACCGCACTGGCCGGGGCCGTGGCGGCCGAGGCCCTGTCGCGCCCTGACAGCAAGCGTGTCGCGCTGATCGGCGCCGGTGAGCAGGCGAGCCTGCAGTTGGAGGCGCTGCGGCTGGTGCGCGACATCGAGAGTGTCGATGTCTGGGCACGCGACAAGGAGCGGGCCGAGCGTTTCGCGCGTGAGACGGAGGAGCGGCTGGGCCTCACCGTACGTAGTCATGACAGCCTGCACGCGGTCTGCCAGAACGCCGACATCATCGTCACTGCCACGCCGTCTCACACGCCGCTGCTGGAATACACGATGCTGCCGGAAGGCGTGCATGTCACCGCGATGGGTTCCGACAGCCCCGAGAAGCGCGAACTGGAAGCCGACGTGCTGACCGATTGCGACTACTTCGTGTGTGACAGCCGCGCCCAGTCGGAAATCAATGGCGAGCTGAAGGGGCTGGATGACGACCAGGCCAAGGCGTGCGAGGTGTACGAGCTGGGCAAGCTGCTGGCCGATGGGCGCCGTCTGCGTGAGGGTGACCAGAACAGAGATGAAGAGACCGAAACCACCACTGATACCCGCATCACGGTGGCAGACCTGACCGGCACCGGCGTGCAGGACACCGCGATTGCCAGCCTGGCGCTGGCTCGACTCGCCCAGCGCTAGCGCGCAGCGACAGCGGGTCGTGAAGGCGCGACGGACTTGCCCAGCGCGGCGCCGCATGCGAGGGTCACGCAGTAACGGCAGGAAGCCGTTGACTCTCTCGTCCACTCGGAGCCTGTCGTGACTCGAACCATGCCCTCACCCCCTGCTGCGCCGCGCGCCCTCAATGCTGCTCCCGGGGTAGAGGTCCGCCGCTCGCCGCTGGCGGACCTCTGTGCCGACTGCGATGCCGTGACGCTGCTGCCACCGCTATCCCCGCCGGGTGAGGGGTATCTGCGCCATTTCTGCCAGCTGGATTCCCCGCTGGCGGTGTTCGATCTCGACGATACCCTGCTCGATGGCGACTGCACTGGCATGTGGATGCGCTGGATGGCCGCCTGTGGCTGGATCGAGGATGTCGAAGCCTTCATGGCCATCGGCGAGCGCCATCAGAGCGAGTATCACGCCGGCACTCTGGATATCCACGAGCACACCGGTCATCTGCTCAGCCCGCTCATCGGGCGGCATCGCGATGAGGTACGCCGCGAGGTCGATGGCTTCGTGGAGGAGATGGTGATGCCGCGTCTGCTGGAAGGCGGCATCGCGCGTCTCGCCGAACACGGCGAGGCGGGACATCGCACCCTGATCATCTCCGCCTCCATGCACCATCTGGTCGGCCCCATCGCCAGTCGCCTGACCGCCGATGGCGCGCTGGCCACCCATCCTGCCTTCGATGAAGCGGGCCGCTTCACCGGCGAGACCACCGGCATCGTCACCTTCCGCGAAGGCAAGCTGGCGGCGCTGGATGCCTGGCTGGAAGACGCAAGCCAGCTCAAGCGTGCGCCGCAGGCACTGTGGGGCTACTCCGATTCCCACAACGACCTGCCGCTGCTCGAGCGGGTCGATCATCCCCACGCCACCCAGCCGGATGCGCCGCTGCGCCAGTTCGCCGAAGCGCGTGGCTGGCCGGTGGTCGATTGGCGCCAGTCGCACCTGTCCATCGAATCGGACTGAGCGTGCATGAAGCCGGCGACTGACTCCCACCTTTCCCGCGATCACAGCCCGGATGCCAGAGCCCTGCAGGCGCGTGGCGTCGCGCTGACGGCGCTGGGCGTGCTGCTGATCTCGCCGGATGCGCTGTTGCTGCGCCTCGCCGATGTCGCCGATGGCCCGCTGGTGTTCTGGCGCGGCCTGCTGACGGCCATCGGATTCGCGCTGATTCTGCTGCTCACCCAGCGCGGCGGGCCTGGCCAGCGCTTTATCAGTGCGCTGGCGCGCATGCGTGGCTGCGGGCGCACGGGACTGTGGGTCGCGCTGCTGTTCACCGGCTCCACGCTGGGCTTCGTGCTCGCCAATCAATACACCCGCGCCGGCAACGTGCTGATCATCCTCGCTGCCAGTCCGCTGTTCGCGGCACTGATGTCGCGGCTATGGCTGGGCGAGCGCCAGCCGCGCCATGTGTGGGGCGCGATTCTGGTCTCGCTGGCGGGCATCACGCTGTTGGTGATGGATGAGGCGGGCAGCGGCTCGCTGACCGGCAATCTGCTCGCGCTGGGCTGCAGCCTGTCGCTGGCGGGCAACTTCACGCTGTGTCGCACGCGCCCGGGGCTCGACATGAGCCCGATGCTGACCCTGTCGGGGCTTATGACCGCGCTGTGCGGCCTGCTGGCCTGCATATGGTTGGCAGCCTCTGGGGTAGGGGTAGGCGAGGGTGCAGCAGAGGGCCTCGAGAGCGTGCTCACCCAGCTATGGCCCTCGCACAGCGATGATTTCGCTCAGCGCGCCGGCTGGCTGGTGCTGCTGTGTCTGGTGCTCTCGCCGCTGGGCTTCACGCTGATCCAGCGCGGCCCGCTGTATCTGCCGTCCGCCGAGGTGGCACTGCTGATGCTGCTGGAAAGCGTGTTCGGCATCCTGTGGGTGTGGTGGGTGCTGGACGAGTCGCTGACCCTGCGCGGCTGGGTGGGCGGCGCCATGGTGCTGGGCGCGATGCTGATCAAGAGCCTGATCGACCGCCGCCTGCGTCACCTGCAGGCCACGCGCGCGCCTTCTGCGGATGCGTCTGCGGGCGGCAACTGATACAATTCCGCCCATCCCCGAGTTTATTCACTGTCAAATGACAGCCCTCCGGACGCCTCACGGCGACCGGAGCGAAGAGCTCATGGCGCGAAGAAAGCCACAGGGCGACCGGAAACGATAGCGACTTCACGACGCGAGCCAGGCGCGAGCGGCACTGTCCTGACGCAGTGATGAAGATTGCCACAACCGGACGCCAGACTGACTCGACAGCGCCAGGATTCAGCACGCACACCACCTTCCCCAACCTGTTGCGGACGACTCGATGACAAGCAGCCTCAAACAGCAGTGGCTCTCCAACCTCCGGCCCGACATCCTGTCCGGCCTGGTGGTGGCGTTGGCCCTGATCCCCGAAGCCATCGCCTTCTCCATCATTGCCGGTGTCGACCCCAAGGTCGGCCTGTATGCCTCCTTCTCCATCGCCGTGGTGACTGCCATCGCCGGTGGCCGTCCGGGCATGATCTCCGCCGCCACCGGTGCCATGGCACTGCTGATGGTCGACCTGGTCAAGGACCACGGCCTGGAATACCTGCTGGCCGCCACCGTGCTGACCGGCGTGATCCAGATCATCTTCGGCTACTTCAAGCTCGGCTCGCTGATGCGCTTCGTGTCGCGCTCGGTGGTCACTGGCTTCGTGAATGCGCTGGCGATCCTGATCTTCATGGCCCAGCTGCCGGAGCTGACCAACGTCACCTGGCACGTCTACGCCATGACGGCGGCCGGTCTCGGCATCATCTATCTGCTGCCGCTGGTGCCGAAGGTCGGCAAGCTGCTGCCGTCGCCGCTGGTCTGCATCATCGTGCTGACCATCTTCTCCATGATCGTCGGTCTGGATATCCGCACCGTCGGCGACATGGGCGAGCTGCCGGACAGCCTGCCGGTGTTCCTGATTCCGGACATCCCCTTCAATCTGGACACCCTGTGGATCATCCTGCCGTACTCGCTGCCGCTGGCGGTCGTGGGCCTGCTGGAATCCCTGATGACGGCCACGCTGGTCGATGACCTGACCGACACGCCGTCCGACAAGAACCGTGAGTGCAAGGGCCAGGGCGCGGCCAACGTCGTCACCGGCTTCCTCGGCGGCATGGCGGGTTGCGCGATGATCGGTCAGACGATGATCAACGTGAAGTCCGGCGGTCGCACACGTCTCTCCACCATGGTGGCGGGTGTCGTGCTGCTGATTCTGGTCGTGTTCCTCGGCCCGTGGGTCTCGCAGATTCCGATGGCCGCTCTGGTCGCGGTGATGATCATGGTCTCCATCGGCACCTTCTCCTGGCAGTCGATCCGTGACCTCAAGACCCACCCTATGTCCACCAACATCGTCATGCTGGCGACGGTGGCCGTCGTGGTCGCGACCCACAACCTCGCGCTCGGCGTGCTGGTCGGCGTGCTGCTCTCGGCGCTGTTCTTCGCCAACAAGATCGGTCAGGTGCTGCATATCGGCAGCGACATGAATGCCGATGGCCGTACCCGCGAATACCGCGTGGTCGGTCAGGTGTTCTTCGCCTCCAGCGAGCAGTTCCAGGCCGGTTTTGACCTCAAGGAGACCGTCGAGCGTGTCGTCATCGACGTCAGCCGTGCGCACTTCTGGGACATCACCGCCATCGGCGCGCTGGACACCGTGGTGGTCAAGTTCCGCCGCGAGGGGACCGAGGTCGAGGTGCGTGGCCTCAACGAGGCCAGCGCCACGCTGGTGGATCGCTTCGCGGTGCATGACAAGCCGGATGCGGTCGAGAAGCTGATGGGTCACTGATCCCGTTGGCGCCACCCGCCTGATCGAGGGTGGTGGCGCCAGCAGCGTGATTCATGCGGAAAGACGGCGGGCAGTCCCACACGGGCTGCCCGCCGTTTGCGTTGATGGGGCCGGAAAGTGGTAATCTCGAAACAGGTGCCTGAAGCGCCAACCTTGATCGTCAGCATAAGGAAGCACGCCATGAGCCAATCCTCTGCCAGTGCCCCGACAGGCCATGACAAGATCACCGCCTGCATTGACGGCTCCGCCTTTGCCGTCGCCGTGTGTGATGCCGCCGTATGGGCCAGCCAACGTCTCTCGGCGCCGCTGAGCTTCCTGCATGTGATCGACCGCCAGGAAGGGGCGGGCGAGACCACCAGTGATCTTTCCGGTAGCATCGGGCTCGGCGCGCGCGAGCACCTGCTGGAAGAACTCGCCACCCTGGATGAGCAGCGCGGGCGCATCGCCCAGGAGCAGGGCCGTCTGATGCTGGAGGCCGCCTACAAGCGCGCCGTGCAAGCGGGTATCACCGAGCCGCGCCCACGCCAGCGCAATGGCGAGCTGGTCGAGACCCTGGAGGAACTGGAAGACGAGATTCGCCTGCTGGTGATCGGCAAGCGTGGTGAAGGGGCGGAGCAGGCCAGCGAGCACCTGGGCAGCAATCTGGAGCGCGTGATTCGCAGCCTGCATCGTCCCGTGCTGGTGGTGCCGGGTGAGTTCAACCTGCCGACGCGGGTGCTGATCGCCTTCGATTGCAGCAGCACCATCAAGCGTGCCGTCGAGGTGTTGGCGGCAAGCCCGCTGCTCAAGGGCGCGGAGCTGCATCTGGTGATGGTCGGCGCGGAAACGGTGGAGCATCAGGCACCGCTGGACGCCGCGCGCGACACTCTCACCGCGGCAGGTTTCAGCGTGCAGGCAAGCTTCAGAGCGGGGGAGGTGGAAGCCTGTCTGCGCGAATATGCCAAGGAACACGCCATCGACATGCTGGTGATGGGCGCCTACGGCCACTCGCGCATCCGTCAGTTGCTGGTCGGCAGCACCACTACCGAGATGATTCGCAACGCCACGGTGCCGCTGCTGATCCTGCGCTAGCATCGTTCAGCCCACGCCCTGTCGGGCAATGAGAACGCCGCGTCTTCCCGTGTCATGTCGGGACGGCGCGGCGTCTTCATTTCTGCCCCTTGGGGAGTGGCTACAGGTACGCAAGGCAGAAACCCTCTCGACGACTGGAAAATACCCCGCAGGTCGCGTTGCGCCGCTCGCCGGAATCTGGAACGCTGATGGCCGCCTATCCTCATTGCGCGTCATGCCGCTGCGGGGCTTTCCCTTACGCAGGCGCGTCTTTCACCACTCCAGGAAGAACGGTACAAGGACACTCTCCATGAGCGATATCCAACGTCACGACACCAAGCCGCGCATGAGCCGCGCCGTGATCCACAACAACACCATCTACCTGTGTGGCCAGGTCGCCGGGCCGGACCACCGCTTCGGGAATATCACGGACCAGGCCAACAGCATGCTCGCGCGTGTCGATGCATTGCTGGAAGAAGTCGGCACCGACCGCGAGCACCTGCTCTCCGCCACCGTCTATCTCAAGACAATGGACGACTTCAAGACCTTCAACGACATCTGGGATACCTGGGTACCACAAGGCCACGCCCCCGCCCGCGCCTGTGTACAAGCCGCCATGGCCAGCCCGGAACTGCTGTGTGAAATTACCGTGGTCGCCGCCGTTAAGTAACTCGCAGTATGGTTTTTCTAAGCCCGCCAGAGAAAACTCTGGCGGGTTTTTCGGTGTACTTGTAGTTTTTTAATACATCAAGTGTAGCCAAGGAGACGGCGTGCTTAATATTAAGTGTAAGTTTTTAAGAAAAAGGTTAAAAGTTGCTTATTTTCCAAATGCAGCAATATCTGCATTCTCTGGTTTTATCATAGGCTGCTTTTTTTTAGATGAAAATGTTGATTATTTTTATAATAATATCGCTGATTCAGTCGCTTATGAGTTTTTAGCTTTCACAATATCTGTTGTATATTTTATATTTGGAAGTGTTTTCTTTGGGTTAAGTACCGCTCTTAAGAGAAGCAAGCTTTTTAAGAGTTATGGTAATTATGTGTATAGAGTTAGTGAGTCCGTATGTGATTTTGGTGTTATAGCTGGGATAGTCTCTTCTGTATTCTTGGTTTTTTCAGGGTTTGGATTTTTAGCAAAAAGCTTATTTTTTAATTTTGAAGACGATGGAGAGATAATAACTCTTATAGGTTTTGGTTTTTGGTTCTCTAGTATAACTCTAGCTCTTATTTTTATATGTCGGGTTCCGTCTGATTGACTATAGCTTGCGTAAACAGCTCAGGTCGTTCGACCTGCCACTCCTTCATTGCTGCTATAGGCGCTTTGTGCTGTAGTGCCTTCTGAGGAATGTGGTGATTATAGAGCCAGCAATAACGCTCGAGTGTCTGTTCTAAATCCTCACTTGAGTCATAACGCCGAGTCGCCAAAACATCGCTGATACGCCCATTGAAGCGCTCCACCATCCCGTTCGTTTGGGGTCTGCCTGGCCTGATCAATCGATGCTCAATACCATGGTTCTGACATTCCTGGTCGAAAAGATGATTTCCACTGGGCTTACGTTCGCCACCCACGGTGAAGCGATCGGTAAAGGATTTACCATTGTCCGTGAGCACGGTTCGAATCGTGAAGGGAGCCTCCTCTTCCACACGCTTCATGAACGCCTGGGCGTCCTTTGCAGATTGACTTGATCTGACCTCCAGATACACCCACCGAGTGGCACGATCAATCGCGACGTAGAGATAACGCTTCTGATCTTCGTCAGGCATTTGGGGCAGGTGCTTGATATCAATGTGCACATACCCGGGCTCATAATCCTTGAAAGGCCGATGCTTGGGCTTTTCGTCCTCCTTCGCATCTTGACGCGCCAGCTTGGCGAGAGTCGGTACATCACGTCGTTTGAGCATGCGCTGAAGTGCGGAACGCGACAGATTTGGGTTCAGGAATTCCCGAGCAACGACAAGTAGATCATCGAGCCCCAGGCGAAGCAGTTCACGTGCGGCGATGACGATCTCTTCCTGTTCTGAGGTCAGAGTCGCGAGTAGGTTATGACGTGTGTGGGAACGATCCAGGACATCATCACGATAGCGCCAGCGTTGTATAGTTGAGACGCTGACCCCGAACTGACGAGCGAGATCTTTGTTCGTCATGCTGGAGGGAGCTGCTTGGATGTCGGCACGGATTTTCGGTGTCGTCGTCGCTTGCTTATGCAGCTTGATGTCCATGAAGCTTTTCCTGAATCAATTGCTTGATGAGCTCACGAGAGGCTAACAAAGGATAGCTTCGTTGTGAAATCCGATCATCCGGCACCCTACAGTTATATACGGAGTATTCTACAAGTACTTGAGAGTTAGCTCTACAGAGCTGACTTGGGTTGAAAGTATATATTTTAGTTTTGTTACTATAACCACCTTAGGATTTGGAGATATTCTGCCAAGCAATGATCTTGGTATGATAATGGTTTCTTCAGAAGCTGTTTTGGGTATTTTGTTAATTGGTCTTTTTTTAAACTCTTTATCTAACAGACTAGGACGTAGAATAAGAGAAAAAGAAATAGAGATAGAATGTAATAGAAAAGAGCAGCTTAGAAAGAGTCTAGAGAAACACGTCTCTATATTGCTAATTAATTTTGAAACTGGGGACCCCTTTTCATGGAGTGATAGTGCTGACGATTTGCCATCACCTAGTGATTATGAATCACAGCTTCATGATCTGAGAAAGTTTTTAGATGTCGATAAAAACATAAGCGATCTTAATGTAAAAATGCTTTTGGAAACGTGTGATCAACATTATGAAATACTAATTAGCTTAACCTCTGCTGCGGCAGAAATATCAAGTGTACATCTGATGAGGTGGAGTAGTTTGCTAGTTTCTGTCAAAACTCTAAAAGATTCCTATGATAAAATAAAGTCTGATGAGAAATATGGTCAGTTTTCATGGCCTGAATTCGGATTGATTCGAAAAGATGTAAGTCGCATAATTAGCGTTGCTGAGTTCCTAAGAGTGGGGAATTCTATCTAGTTATTATGAGCTCTCGGTTATCTTTCTAATTGATGGCTCCATCTCAGAGTACAGAAATTCATTTTTATTTTCGCCTCGTACCTCACCCATTCGCGATAAAACCCGTCCAATCGTTCTGTCTCGCTGAGGTGTGATGCCTCAGCGAGGCGTTCGCGTGCGTCTGTAGGCAGCATGGCGATGCGGGTGTCGAGGTCGTGGGCGTGGCGGGGGTTGCGGTATTCGAGGTCCAGCCCGAGCGGGGCGGTGGCGAGGCCGACGAGCACATGGCCGTGGCGGTGGGCGATGGAGACGTGAAAGCCCGCCGGTAGCGCAGGGTGATAGGGTGCCTGGCCACGCGGCGACCAATCGGCCAGCGCAAGCTGGATGCCTTGAGCAGCGGCGAGTTCACCGAGCAGAAGGCGGGCGAGGCGCGATTCGGCTTCACGTTGCTGGCGACGGCGGGCCTTGGCAGATGACACGGGGGGGGCAGCGTTATCCACATCCGGCTGGCGAGCGCGCAGCGAGCGACAGCTGGAGGTTTCAGTGGAGGGGCTGGCAGAGGAATCAGCCGAGTCAGCACAGGAGGCTGGCAGCACACACGCCTCGGCCAGCCACAGGCGGGCTGGCCGAGAGGATGATTCAGAGCAGGGATTCGGCAAGGCGCTGGCAGCGCCGCCAGTTGCAGATGCCAGGGAGGCGGCGAGGGCGTGGGGATCATGCGAGATCAGCGGCTCGCCGTTGGACAAGTCGGCGCTCGGCGAACCCGTGCTCAGCGAAGCGATGTCATCTGATGCAGCGCGTCCAAGCACCACGCAGCGGTAGGCGGGGTGATCGGTCGGGCGCCTCGCAGGCGTGCCTGCCACGTCATCCACAACCGGCTCACTTGACCCGCTCACGCCACTGCCTTGCCTGACCGCCATATCGAGGAATCAGTTCTTCGGATGCAGGATCACCAGATCCCCGCGCAGCGCCACACCCGCGACGATATTGCCCGCATGGCACTCGTACTTCTCGCTGCTGGAGTAGGGCACGTTGTCGTAGTCGCTGCGAATGTTGATCACCGCATTGGCACCATACTCACGCGCCTTCTTCTGCAACTCGCGCAGCGCCGACAGGAACACCCAGCGACAGGCCTCCGCATCGCTCTTGTTGGACGCGTTGGTCTTCGGATTCACCCGCGCCCAGCCACGCTTCTCGATGCGCTCGTAGGGCTGCTTGTCACCGAAGAAGAAGGCCACGTCCTTGCCCAGCCGCTGACTGGCCGCGGTGCTGGCCATCACCGGCATGATCGGCAGGAAGTGCTGCGTGTCCCGCGCCTCTGCCGGCATGGAGGCCAGCAGGCTGGCAGAGCCGGTCACCAGGGCGGTGGCCATTGCCATGCCACGTGCAGAGCGCGCGGCACGCAACACCCAAAAGAATGACTGAGCAACGGATGACGCCATGTGAAACCCCTCCTTACCGTGTGATTGACTGGCGCGACGCCAGCGAATATCGCCGTCAGACAGCCAGAGGCGTGAGCCAATCACACCATAGACCATGCAGCGGGCGCGTATCTTGCGCCAGATCCGATCCGCTGCAAAGTCGTCTGGTGGCGACAGTCGTGCGTCAGTTGGCTCGCTCTGCGGGTCAGTCTTGCCAGCGACGCAGAATCAGCGAGGTATTGATGCCACCGAAGGCGAAGTTGTTGCTCATCACGGTGTCCGTCGCGATCTCGCGGCCTGCGCCGGTGAGGTAGTCGAGCGGTGCGCAGCGCGGGTCGATGTCCTCGAGATTGGCGGTGCCGTGGAACCAGCCCTCGCGCATCATCTCGATGGCGACCCAGGCCTCCAGCGCGCCACAGGCCCCCAGGGTATGGCCGGTGAAGCTCTTGAAGGCGCTGATCGGCATGTGCTCGCCGAACACCGCATGGGTGGCATGGCTCTCGGCGATATCACCGCGCTCGGTAGCGGTGCCATGCGCGCTGACATAGCCGATCTGTGAGGCCTCGACACCGGCATCCTCCAGCGCCATGCGCATCGCGGCTTCCATCATGCTGGCATCCGGCTGGGTGACGTGACGGCCATCGGAGTTGGTGCCGAAGCCGAGAATCTCGGCATGGATGGTCGCGCCACGTGCCAGGGCGTGCTCCAGCTCTTCCAGAATCAGCGTACCGGCGCCTTCACCGATCACCAGGCCATCACGCTCGGCATCGAAGGGCCGCGGTGCGAGGTCCGGCTGGTCATTGCAGGTACTGGTTGCGAACAGGGTGTCGAACACGGCGGCGTCGGCGGCGGACAGCTCCTCGCAGCCACCGGCGACCATCGCGGTCTGGCGGCCGAAGCGGATCGCCTCATAGGCGTAGCCGATGCCCTGACTGCCGGAGGTGCAGGCGCTGGAGGTGGTGTGAATCCGCCCCTTGATACCGAGAAACACGCCGATATTGACCGGCGCGGTGTGCGCCATCATGCGGATATAGGAATTGGCATTGAGGCCATCGGTGGAGTGATTGATCAGCATGTTGCCGAAGTCGGCCACCGCATCCGGCTCACCGGCCGAGGCGCCGTAGGCGATGCCCATCTGGCCGCTCTCCTTGAGCGGGCTGTCACTCAGGCCGGCCGCTTCCAGCGCCAGTTCGCTGGAGCGAGTCGCCAGCTGCGCCACACGCCCCATGCTGCGCAGCGCGCGGCGATTGTAGTGTTTCGGCAGTTCGAAATCGTTGACCGGCGCGCCGAGGCGGGTGTTGAGACCCTCGTACTTGTCCCAGTCCTCGATATAGCGGATGCCGGTCCAGCCCGCTTCGAGGTTGGCGCGCAGGGTCGGCCAGTCATTGCCGATGGGCGAGAAACCATGCATGCCGGTGACCACGACACGTCTGCCGCGCAGGGATGAAGTAGTCGTCATCAGAACATGCCCCCGTTCACCGCGATGGTCTGGCGGGTGATGTAGCCGGCGTCCTTAGAGCACAGGAAGGCCACGGTGGCGGCGACTTCCTCGGCTTCTCCCGCGCGACGCATGGGAATCATCTTCAACGCCTCTTCCATCTCGACGCCTTCGGTCATCTCGGTGGCGATGACGCCCGGTGCGACGGCATTGACGGTGATGCGGCGCTTGGCCAGCTCCACCGCCAGCGCCTTGACAGCGCCGATCAATCCCGCCTTGGCGGCGGAATAGTTGACCTGCCCCCGATTGCCCATCATGCCCGACACCGAGGACATCACGATGATGCGCCCCGGCTTGCGACGGCGCACCAGCGGCATGGAAAGCGGTTTGATGACGTTGTAGAAGCCGTCGAGGTTGGTGCGGATCACGCTGTCCCAGTCGTCATCGGTGAGCGCCGGGAAGGCGTTGTCGGCATGGATACCGGCATTGCAGACCACTCCGTAGTAGCAGCCGTGGGCCTCGATATCGGCTTCCAGCGCGCTGCGCGTGGCGTCTCGGTCGGCGACATCGAAACTCAGGATGCGCGATTCGCCGCCCAGGGCGCTGATCTCCCGCGCGACCTCCTCGGCGGCGTCACGGCGCGAGCGACAATGCAGCACCAGGTTGTAGCCTTCGCGGGCCAGTCGCAGCGCGATGGCGCGGCCGATGCCACGGCTGGAGCCGGTGACCAGAATCCACTCGCGGGGAGGGCGGGTATCAGCATCGGGAGTGTCGTCAGCAGGGCTTGTGTGGATAGAGTTTGTGGGGACTGAGTGCTCGGACATCGGTCTTTCCTTACGATTCATTGCCACCGGTGTCCCGGGGAGTCTGTGATGACTGCGAGTCGTCTGTCTTCCCACCCGCGGGCGGTTCGAAGACGTTGATCACGCAGGAGGCGACTTCCCTGTCTTGCTCATCCTGTAGGTGGGCCGTGAACGCGCCCAGTCCGTTGGCAGCACGATAATCCAGCCGAACGTGGATTTTCCAGCGCTGTTGGCAGGCGAAATGCGCCACGTTGCAGTGGTAGCGGCGCGTACCGAGCAGAAAGCCGACCCGCGGTGCCTGCCGGGCCAGGGCCGCCTCGACCCCCGACCAGGCCGCGATGGCCTGCGCCATCCATTCAAGCCCCACGAACGCCGGAATCACGAACTGCTGCTCGGCGTCAGCGTTCGGACTGCGCTCGGCCGGGCCGCGATCGGCCGGGCCGCGCTCGGCAAAGACATCACTCGCCTGAGGCACGACATCCGCACTCAGGCTCGTGGTATCCCAATGCAGGATGCGATCCAGCAGGCACATGCCGTGCTCGTGGGGCACGTAGTCGGCGATGGCGCAGGGGAATGCCGGCAGCATCGCAGGACTGTCACTCATGCCTCACCTCCCGGGCTGTCCGCTGGCTGGGGGTGGCGCTCGAACAGCAGCGAGATGTTGTTGCCGCCGAAGGCGAAGGCGTTGCTCATCACTCTGAGCGGCGGGGTCTCGGGGCGGTCACGCGTGACGACATTGAGCTCGGGCAATGTCGGGTCCAGTGCCTTTTGCGGCGTGGCATGCGGCGGCAGGCGGCCATGTTCCAGCGTCAGCCAGCAGAAGGCGGCTTCCAGTGCCCCGCAGGCGCCCAGCGTATGGCCGGTCAGCGCCTTGGTGGAGCTGACGGCGGGGAGGCGGAGCTGATCGATATCAGAACCGGCATCTGTACCGAACAGGCGGCTGATGGCGAGGCTTTCCATCGCATCATTCAGCGGCGTGGCGGTGCCGTGCAGGTTGATGTAGTTGATCTCGCTCGGGGTGCGCCCGGCATTGGTGAGCGCACCGCGCATGGCGGCCTCGGCACCGTTGCCTTCGGGGCAGGGGGCGGAGATGTGGTGGGCATCGCTGGATTCGCCGACCCCGGTGAGCTGCACGCCGCCACGCTCGCGCGTGACCACGAACAACGCGGCGGCCTCACCCAGGTTGATGCCATCGCGCTCGGCCCCCAGCGGCAGGCAGGGCTGACGACTGACGGCCTCCAGACTCATGAAGCCCTTCACCGTCATGTGGCACAGGCTGTCGGCGCCACCGGCGATCACCGCATCACACTGGCCGGAGGCCAGCAGACGGCGCGCACTGGCCAGGGCCTTGGCGCTGGAGGTGCAGGCGGTGGAGAGGGTGTAGACCGGCCCGCGTGCGCCGCTCAGCCAGGCGACACAGCTGGCGGGGGCGCCCAGCTCCTGGCGGCCGTATTCGAAGTCCGGCGGCCAGCTCTCGCCACTCGCCTTGCCGGCGGCGATACCGGCGCGATAGGCCGGCATCATCTGCTCGGTCTCACCGACACCTGAGGTGCTGGTGCCGAGCACCACGCCGATGCGCTCCGGCGCGATGCCCTGGCGCCTGAGGGCCTCAAGCTCCGGTGCCAGCTGCTCAAGCGCGGTGGCCAGCAGGCGATTGTTGCGCGAACGCATGACGGCGGGCCAGTCATCGTCATCCACCAGCCGTGCGGTGACGCGCCCCAGCGGCAACGGCGTGCCGGGGCTGAAGTCATCACTGATGCGCAGTCCGCGACTGGCGGTGAACAGCGCACTGCTGATCAGGCTGTGGTCCGCACCCAGCGGGCAGACGATGGCCGGGCGTGACAGGCGGCAAGGGCCCGGAGTGGGGGCATGGCAGGTATCGGGAACGTCAGGGGTGACGGGGTCAGTCATGCGGCGAAGCTTCCGGTGAGTCGTCAGGGGCGTTCTGTGTGCTGGGCGCTGCCAGCGGTTCCAGCGTCAGTTGCATGTCGGCCGTCGGGTCGCGCAGGGTCACGCGGCCGCTGGCATCGCGGGTCAGCTCGGCGATGGTCACACCCTCTTGCGTGATGATGCGCTGCGCGGGCTGGCGACGTTGCTGCCAGTCGCCGCGTTGTACCAGCTGCCAGCCTGTGTTCGCAAAGGCGCTATCGATCGTGGCCTTTGGCCAGTGCACCCAGGCGATACGCCGCGCCAGCCAGTCGGCGCTGAAGGGCAGCTTCTCGAGCACCTCGGGGCGTGCCTTCTCAAAACGGCTGCCATCGGCGTCATGCACCAGCGTCAACAGACGTTGGCCCTGCACGCTGAGCATGACCAGCCGCATGGCCTCGGGCGATTGGCGCAGTACGCCGATGAGAGGCGGCAGATTGTGCTCCTGCGCACCCTCGCCATCGGCTGCACGCTGTGCGCTGTCATCACTCTCTATACGCGCCACACGCAGAATCAGACGTTGGGTGCGGGTCTGCTCGAGACTCGCCAGCGCCGGCATCGGGCTGGCAGCCTCCAGCGGCTTTGGGGCGAGCAGGCTGCAGCCGCTCAACAGCAGCGTGGCGGCCACGGCAAGGCTGGCCAGCCCGAGGCGGCTGCTCAGCCCTGCTGAACGCAGCCCGACTGAGCGCAGCCTTGTGGAAACAACGTGAGAGGCGAAAGACATGTTTTTCATGACGCTACTTTACCTGTTCTCGCCGACGCTTGCTGCGCGGCCGAAGGCGCTGAGGCCAGCGAGCGAGTCGCTTTCCTGCACCGCGTCTGGCGCGAGTGCCTGCTCGGGCGCGGTCAGCCTGGCAAGGGCCGTCAGGCGGCGGCGACTGGCGCTGACGAAGGGGTTGGCCGTGTCCCAGGCGTAACCGGCGAGTATCGCGCTGATCATCTGGCGGATGCGATCCGGCGAGCTCGGGTGATAGATGATGGTGGGCAGGCGTCCGTCATACCAGGCGGTGACGAATTCGCGGAACACCTCGATGCCACGGCGCAGCGGCTGCTCGTATTCGCTGGCCCAGTCGGGGCGCTGGGCGGCATGCTCGGCGGTCAGCTCGCGTTCGACCAACGGCGCGGCACGCAGTGCCGATTCCAGCGCGATGGTCACGCCGGAGGAGAACACCGGGTCCAGAAACTCGCCGGCATTGCCGAGCAGCGCATAGCCCGGGCCATGCAGGCGACTGACATCGGCGCTGTAACCGCCCAGTGACTGCACGGCGTTGGCCGGCCGAGCATCGCGCAGCAGCTCTGCCAGGCGCGGTTCTTCCATCACCCACAGCCACAGGCGTGACTGCGTATCGTCCCCGGCGGCAGGCTCGATCAGCTCGCGCGGGCCGACCACGCCCAGCGAGGCGCGGCCATTGGCGAAGGGAATCAGCCAGTACCAGACATCGGGATGCACCGGGTGCGAGGCGATCAGGATATTGTCGCGGCGATAGTCCTCGGCGGGTGGCGCAAGGTCGGCGATGCCATCGTGGACATGGCCGAACAGCGCCATGCGCGGCTCCAGACGCGGGTCGCGCTCAAGGGATTCGAGGCGCGCCAGCACGCGGCCATAGCCGCTGGCATCCAGCACGAAGGCGGCCTCAAGCTCGCGGCCATCTTCCAGCGTAAGACGTGGCCCCTGGGCCTGGCTGCTGGCATCGCTCTGCGCGGGGCGAGCGGGAGTGAAGCCCGTGACCGTGACGCCGAATTCGACCTCGGCCCCTGCCGCCCGTGCGCCCTCGATCAAGCGCTGATCGAAGTCGGCGCGCTCCACCTGCCAGGTGATGGCGGGGCCGTCAGTGAACTTGTCGCGAAAGTCGATCACGCGATGCTCGCCGCGGCGGGTGAAGGCCGCACCGGTCTTGCGCTGATAGCCACCGGCGGCTGCGGCCTCCAGCAGGCCGCAGGCCTCCAGATGCTGCATGCAACGCGGCAGCAGGCTCTCGCCGATGGAGAAGCGCGGGAAGTGGCTGCGCTCCAGTACGCGCACCGCATGGCCCGCGCGTGCCAGCCACGCCGCCGCCGCCGCACCGGCGGGCCCGGCGCCGATGATGATGACTTCCTTGCGTGGTGGGTTGTCGCTGCGATCTGCCGATTCCATGGCATCGTCCCCTGTCGTCGTTGTCGTTATGTGTTGATGTTGCGCTGCGTTTCCTGCGGCTTGCTTGCCTCTCGCTTATGGCCCGAATCAACTGCGCGCGAAGGGCACCAGAAACCAGGTAGCGCTCAGCCCCAGCAGGCAGGCCAGCCCCAGTGCCGCCAGCGCCGGTGTCTGACTGAAGCTCAACAACCCAAAGGCTAGCAGGCTGGAGGCGCACGATAGCGAAATCGCCAGCAGGCTGGCCTGCGATGCACGGCTGGCGGTGTCTCCGATCCTGTCTTTTTCTGCGCTGCGCGCGGGATGCTCGGCACAGAAGATGCCCGCATCCAGGCCAATCCCCAGTACCAGCAGCAGGCCCAGCAGGTGGAACAGGTTGAGGCCGACGCCTGCCAGCGTCAGGGCTGCCAATGTCAGTACCAGTCCGCCCAGCGGTGGCAACAGCGCCCGCCAGGTACTGTGGCGATAGCGCAGCGCCAGCAGCAGGCTGATCAGGATTACTGCGCCGCCGACCAGCCAGGCCATCTCGCTGCGAATCCTGCCCAGCGTCGTCGAGAGCCTGGCGACCTGGTCCACATACTCGAGGCTGTCGTCATCCGCGGCGAGGCGCGCAAGCGCGGCACTGCCCTCAGCCGTGACATCGCCGAAGCGCACGATGCCGATGGCGACGCTGCGCGAGTCGAGCCACAGTCGCTGGCCCATCTCGCCGGCGGGCAGCGCGACCCAATCGGCCGGGCGCAGCGGGTGGGCGTCAGCGCTGGCCTGCTCGGCACGCGTGACCAGCTCGGGCGGCAGGCCTGCGGTGCTCAGCACCTGAGGCAGCAGGGTGCGGGTGCGCTCACGCATGGCGCCGAGGTTGGCCTGCTGCTGTTCAAGTGTCGGCAGTTGCTGAGCGAGGCTCGCCCAGTGACCCAGCTGCTGGCGTGCATTCAGTCGCTGGAAGGTGTCTTCCAGGGCATGCAGGCGCGTGAGCAGGGCGGCGTCAGTCTCGGCCTGCACGATCAGGTAGCGCAGGCCGTCCGGCTCGGCGAGCAGGCGCTGGACCTCGCGTTGCTCATTGATTAGCGACGCAGGCGAGGGGTTGAGCTGCGTGAGACGGTCATCGCTGCGCAGTCCGTAGAGGCTGGCCAGCGCGGCTACCAGCAGCAGCGCCAGTGCCTGCCAGCTGCGCCTGCCGGGGATGGCGCGCGCCAGACGTCCTGCGGCGCGGGCGGCGGGGGAGTCCTCGCGGGTGGCCTGCGCCGGCAGTGGCAGTTTCGGCAGCCACAGGCGCACGCTCAGCCAGGCACCGATCAGGCCGAGTGCGGCGAACATGCCCATCTGGCGCAGGCCGGGCATCGGGGTCAGGGTGATGGCCAGATAGGCGGCGAGGCTGGAGCACAGCCCCAGCGTCAGGCCCGGCCATAGCGCGGCGAGCCCGCCACGGCCATGCGTCGCCAGACGGCGCATGCATTCCAGATGCAGCACGTAATCGATGGAGATGCCGATCAGGCTGGCACCGAAGGCCAGCGTCAGCACATGCAGGCTGCCGAAGGCCCACCAGGTCAGCGGCAGCGCGAACAGCACGCCCGTGGCCACCGGCACCAGCAGCAAGGGCAGCCGCCGTGGGGTGCGGAACACCGCCCACAGCAACAGCAGCACGCCGATCAGCGAGCCGAGCCCGATGGTCGACATCTCCTGCTTGGCCTGTCTGGCACCTGAGCTTGCATGGAAGACCAGCCCGGAGCGCAGCAGCTGGACGTCGGGATAGTCGGCCTTCACGCCATTCACGGCCTGCTCCAGCGCCTGCTGGCCACTCATCGCGTAGGCGCTGCCCGTCAGGGTGGCGCTGATCAGGCGATAGCCGTTGCTGGGTTGGTCACCGCTTGACGCCGGCGAGCGCAGCAACAGCTGGCCACCGGACAGCGACAGGTTGGCGGGCGTCAGCCAGCTCTGCCAGGCATTGGCCAGCCCGAAAGGATCACGGATCAGGTCACGCTGGCCGCCGGGCTGGAACAGTTGCCTGAGCGCGCGCGCCTGCCAGTCATCGTCACTCAGGCCGGCAAGCGACGGGGCGATCAGGGCCGGCTGCACCTCTGCCGGCAGGCGCAGGCTTTCGAGGCTCTTGCCGTCATCCAGCCTCGCGATGGGCGCGAGCGCCTGACGCAGCGCCTGGGCTGCAGCGTCACGCTGCTTGCGTGCGGCGGCGCTGGCATCGCGACTGCCGACCAGAATCACCAGCCGGTTGGCGGTGTCATCCAGCGATTCGGCGCGCGCCGCCAGCGGGCTGCGTTCCTGCTTCGGCAGCATGGCGGTGATGCGAGTGTCGATCGCCCCTCGCCATGGGCTCTGCGGGGCGAGTTTCGCGGCCAGCAGCAGGGCGCACAACAGTAGGGCGGCGGCCCACAGCCAGCGCCAGACGGCGCGATCCAGCCCCTTGCGCGGCTCATGACTGGGTGATGTCATCGTTCGCAGTGACCGCCGGCGGTGAGGGTCAGCTCAAGGCGATCACCGTCGCCGCTGGCGAGATTCACGTGTTCCAGCCAGCTGCCACCGTCGATCTCGAGGCGCTCGATGGCCTCGGCCAGGCGGGCATCGTTGGGCGTCAGGCTGGCCTGCCAGTCATCCGGCGTGCCCCTCAACGTCAGGGAGAAGTGCTCCTCCAGCGCCTGCCAGTCGCCGTGGAAGAAGCTGATCAGCAGCTCCGCCATCGCCTGTTGGTCGGCCGGCAGCGGTTCGCCATTCGGGCCTTGGCTGGCATCGGGGCGCATCTCGAGACGGTCTTCAATCGGCGAAGTGGTTTCCCACACCAGGCCCTCAGGCGCGTTCGGGTCACCGATCAGACGGAAATGACCCCGGCTCTCGAGCTCTGCGCCGACATCCTCAAGCCAGCGCGCCTGCTGGAAATCACCGCAGACCGGGGCGGTGCGTGCCAGCTGTTGCGTCAGGGCACGGGCGTCGAATTTTGCAGCATTGGTCTTGGGAGCGCTGCTCTCGGAAGCGCTGGCCCAGGAGGCCCCGGCAGTCAGCAGCAGGGCAGTGGCGGCAATGGCAAGGCGTGACGTCATCACGGCGTTCCTCGGGCGTCTGAAGGGGAGTCAGGTGAATCGCTTGCGTGTGTCAGCGCTTGTTCGGCCTGCCACTTCGCCAGCCGCTCGCTGAGCGCGGGCGGTGAGGCCAGCAGCATCTCGCCATCCTCCAACCCGACGGCGACCTGCACGCTGTAGCCACGGGTCAGGCGCTTGCCGCTCTCGACATCGCGGATCACGTAGTCGAGCTTGAGGCGGTTCTCCCACTCGCGCAGCCGTGCGGTGACGGCGATGCGCTGACCGAAGCGCGCCGGACCGGCATAGCGCAGGCGCAGGTCGATCACCGGCCAGGCGTAGCCCGACTCACGCATCTGCGGATAGTTGTAGTCGAGCATGTCGAGCAGCTTGCAGCGGGCGATCTCGAGATAGCGCACGTAATGGCCGTGCCAGGCGACTTCCATCATGTCGACGTCGTGGAAGGGCACTTCCATCTCTACCGTGGCGGTCGGCATCGGGGTATCTGTGGGCTGATTCATGGCTTGTCTCTCGTTCAATGCTGCCTCGCTCAAGGCTGTCCGCTCACTCATGCGTTGGCCTCGCCAGCGCTCAGGGTCCAATGGCGCTCACGGATGCGCGCGCACAGCAGGCGCAGGTCGGCTTCCAGAGCGCGATCTTCCTCGAGGGGCGCGATGTCTTCACGCAGCTCGCGGGTGAAGGCGGCCAGCCTGGGCGGCGTGGCAGCCTGGCCCGTGATGTCGGCGCGCTGCTCGCTGCCCTGCACGGCGGCGTGTAGGGTGGCGGCGGCGACCTGTTCCACTAATGTCAGCACGCGCAGCGCATCCCGCGCGGCGATGGTGCCCATGCTGACCTTGTCCTGATTGTGGCACTCGGTGGAACGCGAGAAGACGCTGGCGGGCATGGTCAGCTTGAGAGCTTCCGCCGTCCAGGCCGAGGCGCCGATCTGCACCGCCTTGTAGCCGTGATTGAGCGGCGCGCGCTCAGGCGTGGCACCGCTGAGGTTACTGGGCAGGCCACGGTTGTAGCGGCTATCGACCAGCAGTGCCAGCTGGCGGTCGAGCAGGTCGGCCAGGTTGGCGACCGCCGTCTTGAGGCTGTCCATCACCATCGCCACATGGCCGCCGTAGAAGTGGCCGCCGTGGAGAATCTTGCCCGCCTCGACATCGATCAGCGGATTGTCGTTGGCGCTGTTGAGCTCGGTCTCCAGGAAACTGCGCCACCAGTGCAGGCTGTCCTCGACCACGCCGATGACGTGGGGTGCGCAGCGTGTCGAGTAGCGGTCCTGCAGGCGCGGCGAGTTGATCGGCGTGGCATCGACTTCCGGCGCCGCCGGATGGGCCAGATCATCGCGAAGCCACTGCGCCACGCGGGCCTGACCGGGATGCGGCTTGGCGGCGAACAGATCGGCATCGAAGTGATAGGGGTTGCCTTCCAGCGCCTGCACGCTGAGCGCGGTGATGCGCGCACTCAGGCGGCTGAGGTAGGTGGTGCGGCCGTAGGCCAGCGCGGCGAGGGCCGTCATCACGGCGGTGCCGTTCATCAGCGCCAGACCTTCCTTGGGGCGCAGCACATAGGGCGTCAGGCCGTGTGCCGCGAAGACCTCCGCCGTCGGGCGCAGCGCGTGGGGCTGGCCTGCGCCGGGGCGCACCCAGACCTCACGCTCGCCACACAGCACGGCGGCCACATAGGACAGCGGGGTGAGATCGCCGCTGGCGCCCACCGAGCCTTCCTCGGGAATGCGCGGCAGGATGTCGTGATTGAGCAGCCATACGAGGCGCTCCAGCAGCGCCATGCTGACCCCGGAGACACCACGGCACAGCGAGACGAGGCGCACCATCACCACCGCGCGACTGCTGACCACATCCAGGTCCGCGCCCATGCCACAGCCGTGGAAGGTGTAGAGGTGGCGCGGCAGGGCTTCGAGGTCTTCTGCCCCCTGCACGGCTCGCGTCACGGAATCGCCGTAACCGGTGGTGACGCCGTAGACCACGCCTTCCTCTTCCAGCAGGCGCTCCAGCAGGGCCGGGCCGGCCTCGATACGGGCGCGGAAGGCGGCATCCGAGGTCAGGCGCACCTCACGGCGGCCTTCGGCGACATCGATCAACTGCTCGAGGGTGATATCACTGCCGTCGAGCATCAGTGTCGCGGCAGGGGATGAGACGGGATATGACATGGACGAGTTACCTGAAGGGCGAAAGTCGGTAAAGGAAAGCAGGCGTCGCGGCGGCCATCAGCCTGGGCGGTCAGTGCTCGACAGATCATTGCCGGAGGGATGCGTCTCCAGAGGCGTGGGGTTCTCGGGCGCCTGATGCCAGAAGTCAAAGAAGTTGAACCACTGCAGCGGATGACGCTTCACGCGGGCTTGCAGATGACGGGCGTGGCGCTGCATGGCCTGCTGGATCCACGCCTCGCGACCGCTGCGCCTCACGGCGCGGCTGTCATCGAAGGGCGCGAAATCGACCCGGAAGCGCGGATGGGCACCGCCCTGTTCGCGTACGCAGCTCAGGGTGTAGACGTGACAGCGCAGCAGCGCGGCCAGCATGAAGGGCCCCTGGGGGAAGGGCGCGGGCTGATCGATGAAGTCGCAGTGCAGCACGCGATCACGATTGGCGGCTTGCTGTGCTTCTCTGTCGCCGCTGTCGTTCTCTGATTGGTTCGCGCTGTGCTCTGATTGGTTCGCGCTGTGCTCTGATTGGTTCGCGCTGTGCTCTGGCTGATCGACCGTGGGCGGAATCGGCACGCGGTCGGCGGCGATGACCACGAAACCGCCACGATTGACGCGCTCTCCCAATGCCATGGCGGTGGCGGGCGTGATCTCGCTGACCTCGATCATCTGGGGCGGCTTGCGGCCGGTGGCCTGCTCCAGCAGCTGGTTGAACTTCTCGGCATGGCGCGTGTGCACCAGCGCGCACAGGTCGACAGCGTGGCGCTCGCCGATGGCATTGATCACATCCAGGTTGCCGTGGTGGGCGACGAGGATGATGCCGCCTTCGCCGCGTCGCGCGGCATCGCGCAGGTCCTGCGGGCCGGTGCCGGTCAGCGAGGACAGCGGAATCTCGCCGCTCCAGGCCGAGACCTTGTCCATGATCGCCTCACCGAACTGCATGAAGTGGGCGAAGCTTCTCGCCCACAGGCGCACACCGCCAAGCTCCGGTTCCAGGCGCTTCAGGAAGTCGAAGGAGGCGCGCCTCGCCACCCCACGCAGCAGGAAGTACCACACCAGCACCGGAAACAGCGCGATGCGAAACGGCCAGGCCCCCAGGCGACGGCGAATCGTCACCATCAGGCGCATGCCGCTCAGCGAACCTGTCTCGGACAGGCGCGCCCAGTGGCTGGGGCCGGCGTCGTCATCGGCCGGCAGTGCGGATTGCGGTGATGACATGCTGCGTGAGCTTGAAGGTTGTGACCTGCCGGCCAGTCCCTTCAGCGTGCGCCAGGCAAGTCTCGGCGAGCGCGGCAGCATGCCGAGAAACAGCCGCGCATGCATGGCGGTGATCAGCAGATTGTCGTGCCCGTGGCGGAAATGGCTGACGCCATCGGTGGGATAGCTCACGCGGACTGGCAGATTGGCGACCTCGCCACCGCCCCAGTACCAGCGCACCAGCACCTCGGTGTCGAAGGCCATGCGGTCACCACAGTCATGCCGCGCCAGCAGCCGGTTGGTGGCGGCCAGCGGGTAGAGGCGCACGCCACACATGGTGTCGCGGATGGCCAGTGACAGGGTGTTGATCCACACCCAGATATGGGTCAGGTAGCGGCCATAGAAGCGGATGCGTGGCACGCTGGCATCGTACTCGGGATAGCCGATCTGCAGGCAGTCGGGGCGCCTGTGCATGGCGGTGAGAAAGGCGGGCAGGTCGCTGGTGTCATGCTGGCCGTCGGCATCTACCTGCAGGACATGGGTGAAGCCGAGCTGCTCGGCGGCCTGCAGGCCACTGCGCATCGCGGCGCCCTTGCCGCCATTGCGCTCACGCCGCACCAGGTGATGGCCCTCGGCCGCCAGCTGGTCCAGCACCCGGGCACAGGGCGCGCTGCAGCCGTCATCCACCAGCACGATGGGCAGGCCGAGCGGTGCCAGACCGGCACATACGCCGGCGATGGTGGCGGGGTGGTCATAGACCGGAATCACCACGCAGGCGCGCAGTGGCGACTCGTTGACGGGGGGGGAGGATGTGTGGCCGGTCATCGGCGCCTGGGACTGGCTCATGACGCCTCCGGTGTGGGTGTCGTCTGGGGCGAACTAGGTGGCGAGCTGAGAGGCGAACTGAGAGGTGCGCTATCGGTATCAGCACCGTAGCGCAAGCGGCCACTGGCATGCAGACCCGCAGGCGATTCCAGTCGAAAGTCGATACGCAGCCCGTGGCTGTCGGCAATCAGTGTCGTGGCAAGCGTGAAGCGCATGCCCGGCAGCAGCAGGTTGGAGAACTTGATGCGCTCGAGACGCTGGAAACGGCTTTCCTCCACGCCGACACCCGCCAGGCGCAGGCGACGGTCGAGATCGCGCGCCCACTTGAGCATCACCACGCCGGGGACCACAGGCTGTGCGGCGAAATGGCCCTCGAGATAGATCAGGCTGTCAGGCACCTCGGCTTCCAGCGTCAGCTGGTGCGGGCCGCTGGAGGTCTCGCCCAGCCAGCGTGGCAGACGTGTATCGTCGAGATCGGCAAACAGCCGTGCGACGGCGTCCGCCGTGAACTTGCCCTGGGCATTCAGCGGAAGGCGCGTGACGAAGCGCCAGTAGCGCGGCAGGGCGATGCGCTCGAAGCTCGGCATCAGCGCACGGCGCAGCCGCGCGATCAGGGCGCGGCGGCTGGCGTGGTCCTGCGGCAGTGCGCTCTCCTCCATCACCACCACCGCGCCCAGGCGATGATCGCGAGTGGGCATCGGCAGGCAGCGTACCTCCAGCACCTGCGCTTGCTCGCTGAGGCAGCGCTCCACCGCGCTCAACGAGACCCGCTTGCCGGCCAGCTTGACCAGCCGGTCACTGCGCCCCAGCAGCTGGAAACGTGGCGCTGCGTGCTGATCACCTTGCGACGGCGGCTCAGACGGCTGATCACCTTGCGACGGCGGCTTCGCCGTCACTGGCGCGGCGTTGTCGGCCTGCTGCCACCACTGGTCCGGCTGTGCCAGAAACGGCGAGCGCACCGCGAAGTCGGGCGAGAACCGCAGCTCGACCTGGGGCAGCGGTGTCCAGTGGGGTGTCTCATGCTGGCGGCGATGCGCGATGCCGCCCGTTTCGGTGCTGCCGTAGATCTCGATCACCGGCGCCTGCAGGCAATTCTCGGCATGGCGGGCGGCCACGGCCGGCAGCGGAGCCCCCGAAGAGAACACTCGCAGCACCTGAGCCTGAACCTGAGTCTGAGCCTGGCCCGCCACGCGGCTCTCGTCACTGGCCTGGGGCAGGCGCGCCAGCTGGGCCGGCGAGCTGATCAGCTGGCAGCGATACCCGAGACCGGCCAGCTGTGCGATGGCAGCGACCAGCTGCTCGGGGTAATGACAGGCGTCACTCACGAAGGGCACGCCTTCGCTGAGCGGGCGCAGCAGCGAGACCAGCAGGCCGTAGATATGCTGATGGCTGACCTGGCTGAGGCTGACGATGTCTGTGCCTGTATCTGTGTCTGCGCCCGGCTCAGACGCTGCGTCAGCGTCCGAAGCGTCCGGTACCAGCGGCCACAGAGCGCGATGCACGGCCAGTTCGGCCTCGAGCTGAGCGAAGCGCTTGGCGATGCGCAGCGGTTCGCCGGTGGAGCCGGAGGTGCAGAGTTCCAGCGCGAGACGCGCGCCGTCAGGCGTGATCGCAGGGCGTGTGCCGGGCGCCGCGCCCGAGTCGAGCGGCTCGGGCGGCCAGCCAGCGGGGCTGGTCTCGGGCAGCTGGCCATCACTGCTCTCGGCCAGACGAGCCAGGGTTTGCGGGCGGTCGTCGCCGGGCAGCACGGCGAGCATGCCGCGCTCCCACAGCGCCAGCAGCTGCACGCAGGCGCCAAGCGCCGTGGGCTGGAACAGCACCCAGCGTGCGCCGGGCCGGCGGCCAGCATGTGCAGCGGGCAGGTTGTCCAGCCACTGATGCCAGGCATCGACGCGTGCCATCAGCTCGCCACGGCTCAACGCGCGCAGCGGCTGACCGGGGCTGGCCAACCAGCAGGCCGGCGCCTCGGGCGCGAGTCGGGCAAGCTGACGCCAGCTCTGACGTATGAGGGGGGTAGCGCGCTGGGCGGCGTCTTGCTCAGTGGCGCGACTGGCAGGCTGGCGGGCATCAGTCATGTGGGTCAGACAACTCTTCAGAAAGTCGGATTCATCGGGAACAGGGCGGTTGGCCGGCAACGGTCTGTGCGCTCAGTCATCGGCGCGGCGCAGGCGAAGGCGTACCAGCCACTCGCCGCAGAACAGCAGTCCCATCAGCACGTAGCTCAAAAGGCCGTTGTAGAGCGTCCAGGTCGCCAGGTCGGCATACAGCGCCGTGGCCGCGGCGACACTGGCATTGAAGACGAAGAAGCCGCACCACACGCGAGTGACCTTGCGGGTATAACGCACGCCGGCGGCGGGCAGATCAGGCTCCTTGAGACGCGCCAGGCGCTCGATCACCGGCATGCCGCGCCACAGGCTGGTGGCGAACACGCTGAGCATGGCCAGATTGACCAGCACCGGATAGGCGCGCAGCCCCAGCTCCGCTTCGCTCACCACACTGACGACGATCAGCAGTGCCCCCAGCGTCAGGCGCAGTAGCCACGGCAAGGGCAGGCGCTGGATCAGCAAGGCGCCCAGCGCGATCAGTGCCCATATCCAGGGCGAGACATGTCCGCTGGTCGCGTCGCCCGTCGGGGCTGTCGTCAGCCGCGAGAGCAGGGCGTAGACCAGCAGCGGCCAGCATATGGCCGCCACGACACCCAGCCCGCCAAGCAGCAGACTCGCCAGTGACGGGCGCCGTCCTCGAGCGGAGGACAATGACGTCATGCCTGGCGCTGCAACAGCTGCTCGACGGCGGTCACGATGTCATCGAGAGTGCGCACGCTCTTGAAGTCATTGGCGTCGATGCGGCGGCCGGTGAACTTCTTGAGCTCGACCACCAGATCCACCGCATCGATGCTGTCGATGTCGAGGTCTTCATAGAGGCGTGCCTCGGGATGGATGTCAGCGGCATCGATCTCGAACAGCTCGATCAGGGTGCGGCGCACATGGGCATGGATGTCCTCGCGGGAGAGGGCTGCTCGATCAGCGCTCACGACGGGCCTCCACCAGTTCACGCAGGGCATTGAGGCTGGCGAAATGCGCGCGGGTGTCCTCGGCTTCGGCGTCCAGGGTGATGCCGTACTGCTTCTGCAGCGCGAGGCCGAGTTCCAGGGCGTCAATCGAGTCCAGCCCCAGGCCGTCCACGAACAGCGGCTCATCGGCGACGATGTCGTCCGGGGTGATGTCCTCAAGCTCCAGGGTATCGATGATCAGTTGCTTGAGTTCCAGTTCCAGCGCTGGCGTATCACTCATGGAGGGTCCTCTCTGGCGTGTCAGGGTCGTTGAACGGTGAGACGTCGATCTCTCGATCGGCGATAGGGAAAAAGGTTCCGTCATGGCATGGCGGCGATCATGCGGGCACTGCGCTCTTCATGACAGCTTTCGCGGCCGAGAGGCCCGGGGCTGGCCTGTGCCATCCTGTGCCGCGTTGGCCTGCTGGAAGCTTTCCAGCTGCGTGGCGAAGGTGTCGGCAAGCTCACGTGTCAGTGTACGGGCGGCACGCGAGGGAGGCATCGGCGACGCGTCGGGAGCCTGGGTGACCTCGGGTGGCATGTCCGGCAGCACCTTGATGTTGAGCATCACCCGCCGGGCCGGGATGTGGTACCAGGGCTCGCCCTTGGTCAGCGTGCTGGGCTGGCAGTCGATCAGCACCGGTGTGATGTCACTGGGCGTACGCAGCGCGATGTTGGCGGCGCCGCGACGGAATTTCAGCGCCCGCCCCGGCACGCTGCGGGTGCCCTCCGGAAACAGGATCAGGGCATTGCCCTTGGCAAGGCTCGCGCGTGCGGCGTCCAGCACGTCCTGCGGCTCGTTGTTGGTGATGTAGCCGGCGGCGCGAATCGGCCCGCGAGTGAAGAGGTTGCGCGCTAGCCGCCCCTTGACCACGCAGTCGGCGTGGGGAATCAGCGCGAGCAGGAAGACCACGTCGATCAGCGTCGGATGATTGGCCAGCACCAGCAGGCCCGGGCGTTGCAGACGCTCGCAGTCATGCAGGCGATAGTCGAGCACCCCCAGGGTGCGCATCAGGCCCACGAAACCGCGCATGGCGTGATGGATGATCCGGCGTGCGAGCCTCTGGCGCTTGTCGGGGCGATGTACTACCCATGCCAGCAGCGGCCATGTGCCACCCAGCAGCAGTCCACCCAGTCCGAAGATCAGGAAGCTCAAGGCGGTGGCGATACCTCGCCACAGGCGTCCGAGGGCAGACGACAGCACGCGCGACATCAGTCGGCCCGGGGGCTGGAGAAGGGAGTGGAGGAGGGCCTGGAGGAGGCCGTGTTCAGCTGCCACTGCTGGCGGCGACAGACGAGCGTCTCGGCCCCGGCCTGCTCAAGCCAGGCGATGACCTCAAGCGGCGTCGGGGCGCTGTCCGTCATTGACTCGCTTGACGTGGCGCTCAGTGTCCAGGCGCTGTCATCGTCACTGCGGCGGCTCAGACGCAGGGCGACGGCGCTGGCGCACGCCGGGTAGTCACCGTGGTGTAGAAAGGCCTCTGGCGCGGCGATATCGGAAAACAGCACGATGACCTCCTCGCGCTCGCTCAGATAGCCGAGCGCCTCGCTCATCAGCGCCTCGAATTCGTGGCCACAGGCGGCGAGGGCTTCCAGCGGCTGGCGTGATTTGCCGGTGATCGAGTACATCCCCAGCACGGCATTGTGCACCGAGAGCGAGAAGCGCGCCGGTGACAGGGCTTCGTCGGACTGGGTGGCGGCATCCAGCAGGGCGAGAATCTTGCCGGTATCGCCATGGCGCGAGGCATGGATGATGGGCAGGTCGGCGTCAGGGTCGAGCGCGAACAATAGCTTGCAGCAGGCCTGGCCGACCGGGCTGAGTCGACGACGCTGCATGGCCGGGACTTGCTCGGCACGCGGGGAAGGGGTGATATCTACGCGGCTGTCGTGGGCGGTGCGGGTCGCACTCGCCTGCCAGGCTCGCCAGTCAGTCAGACGCATGAGGTTCTTGTCCGTGAACGCATCGTTGCCATATTGGGGCCTCAGTGTACCGCACGGGGGTTGGGCAGCCCAACCGGACTCAGGCGTGTTGGCACTGAGCAGGCGGCGTGGCTACGCGTGTCGTTGGCAGGATAGCAGCTTGCAGGGTGGCACAAGGCGCCTGACGTGAGGTGTCGGGGCGTGATGTCCTGCGGCGGGTCACCGCTGTGGCGGCGCTGGACAGCGGCGAAAGAGGGTGTAGGGTATCGCCGCACTGAGACTGGCGCCCGGGGCGTCATGGGGTAAAACGCTGAGGACGCACAATGATGACGGTCATCAACAGGTCGGTGGCATGAAGGCTGGCTCGCCGAAACGGCGGCGCAGGCGGGAGCGCGCAGGGCAGGCGACTCGAGCGCACTCGCAGGCGCTGGTTCGCCTTCTCTCGCTCTCGGAGTGGTTGCCGGTCATCCAGGTGCTCGGCCTGCTGCTGTGCGTGGTGGCCTTGATGATGCTGGCGCCCTTGCTGGTACTGCTCGGTGAAGCGGATGCGGATGCCAGCGCCTTCCTGATCTCGCTGGGCATCACGCTCGGCTCGGCGGCCATCATGCTGACGGTATCGCGCAAGGTGGAGCTGCAGCTCAAGCCGCGCGCGATGTTCGTGCTGACGACACTGAGCTGGGTGCTGGTGTCGGCCTACTCGAGCCTGCCGTTGATCTTCGGTGCCACCCACCTGGGCGTGACCGATGCCGTGTTCGAATCGGTGTCGGCGATCACCACCACCGGCTCGACCGTGCTGTCTGACATCGAAGGGCTCTCGGATGGGCTCAAGCTGTGGCGGGGGCTGATGCAGTGGGTCGGCGGCATCGGCATCATCGTGATGGCGATCGCGATCCTGCCGTTTCTGAAGGTCGGCGGCATGCGCCTGTTCCAGACCGAATCCTCGGACTGGTCCGACAAGGTGCTGCCGCGTGCCGGTGGCGTGGCCAAGGCCATCGGGCTGGTCTACGTCGGGCTGACGTTGCTGGCCATCGTCTGTTACTGGCTGGGCGGCATGCACTGGTTGGATGCGCTGGTACATGGCATGACGTCGCTGGCCACCGGTGGTTTCGCCAATTACGACAGCTCGATGGGCGTCTATTCCGACCGGCCCTATCTGCTGTGGATGGCCTCGGCTTTCATGTTGCTGGGGGCGCTGCCCTTCGTGCTGTTCATCCGTGCCTGGCAGGATCAGGCCGGTGTCCTGTGGCGTGATGCCCAGGTGCGCGGCTTCCTGCGGCTGCTGGGGTGGGTGATCGCCTTGCTGACGCTGTATCGCGTCGTCAATGGCGAGGCCATCTTCACGGCGCTGACCCAGGTGACCTTCAATGTCATCTCGGTGGTGACGACCACCGGCTACGCCAGCGATGACTACAGTGCCTGGGGGCCCTTTGCGGTGGTGGCCTTCTTCTATCTGACCTTCGTCGGCGGCTGCAGCGGCTCGACCAGCGGTGGCATGAAGATCTTCCGTCTGCAGATCGGGCTGATCATGCTCGGCAACCATCTGCGCTCGCTGATCCATGCCAATGGCGTCTTCTCGCAGCGTTACAATGGCCGTGCGCTGCCCGATGAGGTGGTGCGCGCCGTGATCGCCTTCTCGTTCTTCTTCTTCATCACCATCGGTGGCCTGGCGCTGGCGCTGTCATTCATCGGGCTGGATCTGATCACCGCGGTGACCGGCGCCGCCACGGCCGTCACCAACGTCGGCCCGGGGCTGGGCGAGATCATCGGCCCGGCGGGCAACTTCTCGAGCCTGCCGGACAGCGCCAAGTGGTTGCTGTGCATCGGCATGCTGATGGGGCGTCTCGAGATATTGACCGTGCTGGTGCTGTTCTCGCCCAGCTTCTGGCGCAAGTAATACTGTCCAGTCCTACCCAACGAAAACGCCACCGTCGATTGACGGTGGCGTTTTCGTGGCTTTGGTCGTGCCAAGCGCAGGGGCGATATGGCTTGCGCCGTCTTACTGCGCGACCTTCTCGCCGTCCGTCGCCTCGGCGGCATCGAGCTTCTCATCGAGATCGATGGAGAGCCCTTCGCGATTGAGGATCGGGTTGGCGTATTGCATCAGCCACCAGTCCTTGAGCTCTGCGGGTACCTCTGCGAGGCGGTTCTCGAAGGTGGCGCGGTCGGCACCGCTGATCGCCGAGACATCCAGCGCCGAGGCCAGGCGCGGCTCCTCACGCAGCTGCGGACGGCTGGCGGCCAGCTTCTCGAGTGCCAGCTGATGGCTCGGGTAGAGGGTGTAGTGCTGGAGCACCTGGCGATCGACCTCGGCCACCACGTCCTCGGGTGTCGCGAAGTCGCCCTTGAGCGGCTCGCCGAATACCAGCTTGACGCGCCCCTTGTGGCCGCTGATACCCGCCGCGATGGACTGGATGTCCTCGTATTGCACCTTCTCGTAACGCCCTTCATTGGCGACGGCCGCCAGCTCACGCGCCTTCTGCAGATCACAGGGGTCGAACTCATAACTGATCGACACCGGCACGATGTTGAGCTCGCTGATCGCCTCGCTGAACGGACGCGTCTTGTCGGCGGTGCGCGCCGCCATGGTCAGCATCTTGATGATGGCGCTCTCGGTGCCGTCACGGCCATCCTTGGCGCGCCCTTCACGCTGGGCCAGCCAGATCGAGTGCTGGTCATGGATCAGCGAGTGGCGGATATAGCCCGACAGTGACTGATAGGCAGCCAGCATCGCCCGTTTGCCTTTGGCGGAGCGCGGCACGATGAAGCTCTTGTTGAGGCGCATCAGGTCGGTGACGAAGGGCTTCTGCAACAGGTTGTCGCCGATGGCGATGCGCACCGTGTCGCGCCCGTGGCGATAGAGGGCGTAGTTGACGAAGGCCGGGTCCAGCGAGATATCGCGATGGTTGGACAGGAACAGATACGGCGTGTCGTCCGACAGGCGTTCCAGTCCCACCGTCTCGAAGCTGGTGGTGGTGGTGTGGATCATGCGCGCCATGTAGCTGGCGATGCGGCTCTGGAAGCTGGCCACATCGGTGACGCCACGCATCTCGCGCTTGATGGCCAGGCGCGCGATCTGACGCGCCAGCCACGGGAAGCGCTGGGTCAGGCCCGGCAGGCGGAAACGCGTCAGGGTGTCGAGCAGCTCGCGGTCCTGCTCCAGGCGTACCAGCACCTCCGCTACCTCGTCGTCGTGGTAGGGGCGAATATCGGCGAACGGGTCCTGTTCGCTGGTCGTGGCAGGCTTGGGTGTTGCAGTGTCAGTCATCGACGCACGTCATCCGGGTTTGTCATTCTGAGAAAAGAGAAAGTCGGCAGCGGCCCCAAGGCTCAGCTGGCGGGCTGGGCTTCACCACCCAGCCAGGCGGTCATCTGCTCGATCACGCCGGACAGCACCTGGGCCATCAACGCGAAGTCGGTCTCCAGCCGCAGGATGGGGTCTTCGCCATCATCCTGGGCGTTGGCTTCATCGACCACGGCATCGGCGAACTTGAGGCTCTTGAGCGCCATGTCCTCACCGAGCACCAGCGCGACGCGGCCATCGACTTCCAGCGCCAGCTTGCTGACCACACGGCCCAGATTCAGCGCCGTCTGGATTTCCTCGCCGTCGAGATCGAACTGGCGCGCACGCAGTACGCCATCTTCGCCGCCCGGCGCCTTGAGTTCGACCTGATCACCGACGATCAGGTCTTCCGGGCGCGAGCTGACATCCTTGAGCCAGGTGGTCATCACCTGGGAGGGCGGCTGGGCGACGGCCAGCGGGGTGACCTTGAGCGTGCCGAGCGTCTGGCGCAGCAGGTCCAGCACTTCCTCGGCGCGCTTGGCATTCGAGGCGTTGACGGCGATCAGGCCGCGACGGCTGTCCCACCACAGGTCGGTGCGCGAGGAGCGCGTGAAGGCGCGCGGCAGCAGCTCCTCGTAGATCTGCTCCTTGAGGGTCAGCTTCTCGCGGCGACGCAGCGGACGGCCTTCGGCGGTCTCGCGCTCGGCCACGCGCTCCTCGAGCTCTTCCTTGACCACGGCGGAGGGCAGTACGCGCTCCTGGCGCAGGGCGCTGATCAGGAAATGGCCCTGAATCTCGTGCACCAGCAGATCGCTGTTGCGACCGCCCGGTGCGACCCAGCCGATACGCTTGGCTTCGACGCCGCTGACCGGGCGGAAGACATGCTCCGGCAGGGCCTCGGCGAGACGACCCTCTTCCAGCGGTGCGCTATCGTGCAGGCGATACAATTGCAGGTTCTTGAACCACATGCGACCAGTCCTTGAGTCCGGTGAACGGGGGCTGCCCGTCTGAATGGCGCATATTATGGCGAAACTCATGCGGCGGGTCATCCGCCGTGGGTCTCGCGGTGGTGATCCGGTGGTTCGGGGAAGAGGAATAGGGAGACTGGAGTGGTCGGCAGTATGGTGCCGGTGCCTGGAGACGAGGAGAAGGCTCTGGCAGGCATTTTCCTCTGTTCCATTTCCTCTGTTCCATTTCTCTCCGGTCTCTGTCCGACACTCGAGTGGCGGCAGTCGCGATTTTCAGCCAAGCGTTTGTTTTTCTGTCCGTCACCGGCATAAGATCAGCTGACGACGGCCATACGGCGCGATCGTTTCATGGACGGGAGGCAGGGATGCAACACGAAAGCAATCCACCGCAGGCAGCGAATGGCACTCACACAGACGTCGGCAATCACGCAGGCGTCGTCAGTCGCACGGCCCTGACAGTGCGAGGCTATCATCTGGATGGCTATGGGCACGTCAACAATGCCCGCTATCTGGAGTTCTATGAGGAAGGCCGCTGGGAGTTCATGCTCGCGCACCTCGATCTGGCCGCGCTCAAGCGAGAAGGCATCGCGATGGTGGCGGTCAACCTCAACCTGGACTGGCACTATCCCGCCACCGTGCACGATGAGCTGATCATCACCACGCGGCTGTCAGAGCTCGGGCGCCGCAAGATGATCATGCGCCAGGAGATCCATCTGGGTGAGCGGCGCATGGGCGAGGTTCATCCGCGTTCCGGAGCGCTGGTCTCCAGAGCGGATTTCACCTTCGTGCTGATGAATACCGATACCGGTCGCGCCATGCCGCTGGATGGCGAGATCGGCGCGCTGCTGGGCGCGTTGGTCAGTGAAGAAACGGCCTGATCGCCCTCAGCGGCGAGGCATGAGCCAGCAGGCCGTGCACATTGACGGCCGTACTACCGTACTGAGGTGTCCTTGCGGCGTCGTGTGAGCTGCTAGGCGCGCTCGCAAGTGATATAATGCCGCCACTTCGGTGCCGCGGAGCTGGCACCCCGTGTCCGCTTCACGTCACTGCCGCGCTGCAGTAGCGACGGAGCATGCGTCGTTGCTGCAGTGGCGCCAACAGTTGAGTTCAAGGATTTGACGAATCATGGGTGAGATCGCCAGAGAGATACTGCCAGTCAACATCGAGGACGAGCTCAAGCAGTCGTATCTCGATTACGCGATGAGCGTCATCATCGGGCGTGCCTTGCCGGATGTTCGCGATGGCCTCAAACCGGTTCACCGTCGCGTACTGTTCGCGATGCACGAGCTGAACAATGACTGGAACAAGGCCTACAAGAAATCTGCCCGTGTCGTCGGCGATGTGATCGGTAAATATCACCCGCACGGTGACAGTGCGGTCTACGACACCATCGTCCGCATGGCCCAGCACTTCTCCATGCGTTATGTGCTGGTGGATGGTCAGGGCAACTTCGGTTCCATCGATGGCGACAGCGCCGCGGCGATGCGTTACACCGAGGTGCGCATGGCGCGCCTGGCGCACGAGCTGCTGGCCGACCTCGAGAAGGACACCGTCGATTGGGTCGACAACTATGACGGCACCGAGCGCATCCCTGGCGTGCTGCCGACCAAGACCCCGAACCTGCTGGTCAATGGCTCCTCCGGTATCGCCGTGGGCATGGCCACCAATATCCCGCCCCACAACATGGGCGAGGTCATCGACGGCTGTCTGGCGCTGATCGACAACGGTGACCTGACCGTCGATGAGCTGATGGAATTCATTCCGGGGCCGGACTTCCCGACTGCCGGTATCATCAACGGCCGTGCCGGCATCCTCGATGCCTACCGCACCGGTCGTGGTCGTATCTACGTGCGTGCCGTGCATACCATCGAGCACAACGACAAGAACGGCCGTGATCACATCATCATCACCGAGCTTCCCTACCAGGTGAACAAGGCGCGTCTGATCGAGAAGATCGCCGAGCTGGTCAAGGACAAGAAGATCGAGGGCATCGCCGAGCTGCGTGACGAGTCCGACAAGGACGGTCTGCGCGTGGTCATCGAGACCAAGCGTGGCGAGTCCGGTGAAGTGGTCGTCAACAACCTCTTCTCCCAGACCCAGCTCGAGACCGTGTTCGGCATCAACATGGTCGCGCTGCACGAAGGTCAGCCGAAGATCCTGAACCTCAAGCAGATTCTGGAATCCTTCGTGCGTCACCGTCGTGAAGTCGTCACCCGTCGTACCCTGTTCGAGCTCAAGAAGGCGCGTGAACGTGGCCACATTCTTGAAGGTCTGGCGGTGGCGATCTCGAATATCGATGAGGTGATCGAGCTGATCAAGGGCTCGCCGAGCGCGGCGGAAGCCAAGGAAAAGCTGATCGGTCGTGAATGGCAGCCGGGTCAAGTGGTCGAGATGCTCGAGCGCGCCGGTGCCACGTCCTGCCGTCCGGAAGACCTGCCGGAAGGTCTGGGGCTATCTGAAGACGCCAAGCACTACCGTCTGTCGCCGGCCCAGGCTCAGGCCATCCTCGAGCTGCGTCTGCATCGCCTGACCGGTCTCGAGACCGAGAAACTGCTGGCCGAGTACTCCTCCATCCTCGAGCGTATCGCCGAGCTGATGGAGATCCTGTCCTCTGCCGACCGTCTGATGGAAGTCATCCGCGAAGAGCTGCGCGAAGTGCGCGCCCAGTACGCCGATGAGCGCCGCACCGAGATCATGACCAGCCGTCGTGACCTGACCATCGAAGACCTCATCAACGAGGAAGACATGGTGGTGACGGTCTCGCGCAGTGGTTATGCCAAGACCCAGCCGCTGTCTGACTACCAGGCCCAGAAGCGCGGTGGCCGCGGCAAGTCCGCCACCTCGATGAAGGATGAGGATGTCATCGAGCACCTGCTGGTCGCCTCGACCCACGACACCGTGCTGTTGTTCTCCAACAAGGGCAAGGTGTACTGGCTCAAGGTCTACGAGATGCCGCAGGCGTCACGTGGCTCGCGCGGCAAGCCGCTGGTCAACCTGATTCCGCTGGACGACGGCGAGTGGGTCACCACCATCCTGCCGGTGCGCGATTACGCTGCCGACAGCTACATCTTCTTCGCCACCGCCAACGGCACGGTCAAGCGCACCGCGCTGAGCCAGTTCTCGCGTCCGCGCAGTGTCGGCCTGATCGCACTGGACATCGAGGAAGGTGACCGTCTGATCGGCGCCGACATCACGTCCGGTTCCGACCACGTCATGCTGGTGTCCTCCAACGGCAAGGCGATCCGCTTCGAAGAGCAGAACGTGCGCGTGATGGGCCGTACCGCCCGTGGTGTGCGCGGCATGCGTCTGCTCGACGATGCACAGGTCATCAGCCTGATCATTCCGCGCACCACCGCGATCGATGACAACGAGATCGAGGTCGATGAGGCCGCGGACGCGACGGCGCAAGGCATCGAGAGCGCTGATGTGGCGGCCACCGAGGGTGCGACGGAAGACAGCGTCGCCAGCGGTGAAGTGCCGCAGTGCTACATCCTGACCGCGTCCGCCAATGGCTTCGGCAAGCGCACGCGTCTGGAAGAGTTCCCGCTGCGTGGCCGCGGTGGCCAGGGCGTGATCGCGATGCAGACCAGTGAGCGCAACGGTGATCTGGTCAGCGCGGTGCAGGTCAGCGACAACGACGAACTGATGCTGATCACCGACCGCGGCACTCTGGTGCGTACCCGCGTCGCCGAGGTGTCCACCACCTCGCGCAACACCCAGGGCGTGACCTTGATCCGCACGGCGGAAGAGGAGCGTCTGGTGACGACGGTGCGTGTCGACGAGCCGGAAGAGGTCGTCGTGGTGCAGGATGAGCTGGACGAAGAGGCGCTGAGCACCGACGAACAGGTGCAGGCGGGAGATGACGCCGAGTCGACGGATACCCCGCCGACAGGCGCGGAATAAGACGCTGGATTGCGACCGCCTTCGGGGCGGTCGCTTCACTTTCGGGAAATAAGACGACATGACACGCAAGTTCAACTTCTGCGCCGGTCCTGCTGCACTGCCGACCGCTGTCCTGGAGCGCGCCCGCGCCGAGATGCTGGATTATCAGGGCCGCGGACTGTCCGTCATGGAGATGAGTCATCGCTCCGACGAATTCGTGGCCATCGCCGAGAAGGCCGAGGCGGACCTGCGCGAACTGCTCGAGATTCCGTCCAGCTATCGCGTGTTGTTCATGCAGGGTGGCGCCTCGACCCAGTTTGCGGGTGTGCCGCTGAACCTGCTGGGCGCGGGTGGCAGTGCCAACTATCTGTATACCGGTATCTGGGGCAAGAAGGCGATCAAGGAAGCCGAGCATCTGGCGGTGGGCAGCCACGTGGCAGCCTCCAGCGAGAGCAATGGCCTGATCGCCGTGCCGCGCCAGAGCGCGATCCAGCTCTCGGGCGATGTGGGCTATCTGCACTACACCGCCAACGAGACCATCGGCGGCCTCGAGTTCGACTATATCCCCGAGGTAGCAGCGGATGGCGTGCCGCTGGTGTGTGACATGTCGTCTTCCATCCTGTCTGGCCCGCTGGATGTCAGCCGTTTCGGCGTCATCTATGCCGGCGCCCAGAAGAACATCGGTCCGGCGGGGCTGACGCTGGTCATCGTGCGCGAAGACCTGCTCGATCGCGCCCGCAAGGACTGCCCGACCATGCTGAACTGGAAGACGGCCGCCGAGGCCAATTCTATGTTCAACACGCCGCCGACCTACGCCTGGTATCTCTCCGGGCTGGTGTTCGAGTGGCTCAAGGATGAGGTCGGCGGCCTCGCCGCCATGAACGCGATCAATGATCGCAAGGCGCAGGCGCTTTACGCTGCCATCGATGGCAGCGACTTCTATTCCAACCCGATCGTGACCGAGAACCGCTCACGCATGAACGTGCCGTTCGTGCTGGCCGATGAGCGTCTCGACAAGACCTTCCTCGCCGAGTCCGAAGCGGCGGGTCTCTTGAATCTGGCCGGTCACCGCAGCGTCGGTGGCATGCGTGCCAGCCTCTACAACGCCGTGCCGGAAGCTGCCGTCACTGCGCTGGTGGACTTCATGGGCGACTTCGCGCGCCGTCACGGCTAAGGGAGGAGATGAAATGTCGGATTCCAAGCAGAATCCCGTGTCGCAGGCGGCGGGCAAGGCGGTGACGTTGGATGACCTGCGTCAGCGCATCGACGCCATCGACAATGAACTGCTGAACCTGATCAGCGAGCGCGCGGGCTGCGCGCAGCAGGTCGCCGAGGTCAAGATGGCCGCCGGTGACGTGGGCGAGGATGGTCAGGTGCAGTTCTATCGTCCGGAGCGCGAAGCCCAGGTGTTGCGTCGCATCATGGCCAACAACCCCGGCCCGCTGAAAGGCGAGGAGATGGCACGTCTGTTCCGCGAGATCATGTCCGCCTGTCTGGCGCTGGAGCAGCCGATCCGCCTGGCCTATCTCGGCCCGGAAGGCACCTTCACCCAGCAGGCCGCGCTCAAGCACTTCGGTGACAGTGCCGTGACCAAGCCGATGGCCGCCATCGACGAGGTGTTCCGCGAAGTGGAAGCGGGCGCGGTGCAGTACGGTGTGGTGCCGGTGGAGAACTCCACCGAGGGCGTCATCAATCACACGCTGGATTCGTTCATGGGCTCGCAGCTCAAGATCTCCGGCGAAGTGGTGCTGCGCATTCATCATCACCTGCTGGTGGGCCCGAATACGCGTCGCGAGAAGATCTCGCGCATCTATTCCCACGCCCAGTCGCTGGCCCAGTGCCGCAAGTGGCTGGATGCCCACTTCCCGCACGCCGAGCGCATCGCGGTGTCCTCGAATGCCGAGGCCGCGCGTCAGGTGCGCACCGAATGGCACAGTGCGGCGATTGCCGGTGACATGGCGGCCAAGCTCTATGAATTGGAGAAGGTCGAGGAGAAGATCGAGGACAGCCCTGACAACTCCACGCGCTTCCTGATCATCGGTGACAGCTCGGTACCGGCGTCCGGCGATGACAAGACCTCCATCGTGGTGGCGATGCGCAACCAGCCGGGGGCACTGCACGACCTGCTGGCGCCGTTCCACCGCCACCAGATCGATCTGACCCGCGTCGAGACGCGTCCATCACGTTCCGGTGCCTGGAACTATGTCTTCTTCATCGACTTCCGTGGCCACCGTGATGACCCGCTCATCACGACGACGCTGGAAGAGCTGCGTCAGTGCGCGGCGGACGTCAAGGTGCTCGGGTCCTACCCGGTCGGTGTGCTGTGAGCGAGGTTGACCACACTCACCATGCTGCGTCGTCAGACCTGCTGTCCTCGCTGCCGTCAGCGGAGCGCCTGGCCGGCGAGCGGCGTATCCTGCTGGTCGGGCTGGGCTTGATCGGTGGCTCGCTGGCGGCGGCATTGCGCGCGGCGGGCCATCACGGCGAGATTCTCGCCTGTGATCGTGACTCCAACGAGATCTGCCTCGGTCAGCGCATGGGGCTGATCGACGGTGGTAGCACGCAACTGGCGGCGCTGGTACCGGGTGCCTCGCTGATCGTGCTGTGCGTGCCGGTGATGGCGATGCAGGGCGTGATGGCCGAACTGGCGCCGTTGCTGGATGATGACGCCGTCATCACCGATGTCGGCAGCACCAAGGGCGCGATCCGCGATGCGGCGCTCGGCGTCTTCGGTCGCATGCCGCCGAATCTGGTGCTCGGTCACCCGATCGCCGGGTCCGAGAAGAGCGGTGTCGCGGCGTCCAATCCCGAGCTCTATCGCGATCACAAGGTGATTCTGACGCCGGAGCCGGACAGCGATGCCGAGGCCGTGGCACGCGTGGCGGCCATGTGGTCGGTATGTGGTGCCCAGCTTCTGAGCATGAGCGTGGCGCGCCACGATGAAGTGCTGGCGCGCACCAGCCATCTGCCGCACCTGCTGGCGTTCTCGCTGGTCGACAGCCTGGCGCGCCAGGATGAGCGGTTGGAGATCTTCCGCTACGCGGCGGGCGGTTTCCGTGATTTCACGCGCATCGCCGGCAGTGATCCGGTGATGTGGCGCGACGTCTATCTGGCCAACCGCGATGCGGTGCTGGAGGCGTTGGACGAATTCGAGGCCGGGGTGGCGCGGGTGCGCGCTGCCGTGACCGCGGGCGATGGTGAGGCGATGCTGGGGATCTTCACCCGCGCAAGCCACGCCCGACACTACTTCAATACCCTATTGAAACAGACGAGTTATCAGACCATGGAACAGCAGAACGTGCGGTACCGTGCACTGCCGGGTGGGCAGGTTCAGGGGCGCATTCGTGTGCCGGGCGACAAGTCCATGTCGCATCGCTCCATCATGCTGGGCGCCTTGGCGACTGGCGTGACCGAAGTCGAAGGTTTCCTCGAAGGGGAAGACAGCCTGGCCACGCTGCAGGCCTTCCGCGACATGGGCGTCGTCATCGAAGGCCCGCATCAGGGGCGTGTCACCATCCACGGTGTGGGTCTCAACGGCCTGAAGCAGCCGCCGGGCCCGCTGTATGTCGGCAACTCCGGCACCGCGATGCGCCTGTTCGCCGGTCTGCTGGCCGGTCAGGCCTTCGATACCGAGCTGACCGGTGATGCCTCGCTGACCAAGCGTCCGATGGACCGCGTCGCCAATCCGCTGCGCGAGATGGGCGCGGTGATCGATACCGCCGACAACGGTCGTCCGCCGCTGCGTATCCACGGTGGTCAGCCGCTCAAGGGCATCCGTTACGAGATGCCGATGGCGTCCGCTCAGGTCAAGTCGTGCCTGCTGCTGGCCGGTCTCTACGCCGAAGGCGAGACACGTGCCATCGAGCCGGCGCCGACGCGTGACCACACCGAGCGCATGCTCAATGGCTTCGGCTACAAGGTCGAGCGCGAGGGCGCCGAGGCGTGGCTGACCGGTGGCGGCAGCCTCGAAGCCTGCCCGATCGACGTGCCGGCCGACATCTCCTCCGCGACCTTCTTCCTGGTCGCCGCAGCCATCACGCCGGGCTCAGATCTGGTGCTGGAGCACGTCGGCATCAACCCGACGCGCATCGGCGTGATCAACATCCTCAAGGCGATGGGTGCCGACCTGAGCGTCACCAATGAGCGCGAAGTCGGCGGCGAGCCGGTGGCAGACCTGCACATCCGTTATGCGCCGCTCAAGGGCATCGACATTCCGGAAGACCAGGTGCCGCTGGCCATCGACGAATTCCCGGCACTGTTCATCGCCGCCGCCAACGCCGAGGGCATGACCCGTCTGCGTGGTGCCGAGGAACTGCGCGTCAAGGAATCCGACCGCATCCAGGTGATGGCGGATGGTCTGGCGCAGATCGGCGTCGAGCACGAAGTGGTCGCGGACGGCATCGACATCCGTGGCGGCGCCTACGGCGGCGGCCTGGTCGACAGTCACGGCGATCACCGCATCGCGATGGCCTTCAGTGTCGCGGCGCTGCGCGCCCAGGGCGAGATCCTGATCGACGACTGCGCCAATGTCGCGACCTCCTTCCCGAACTTCGTGGCGCTGGCCGCTGAAGTCGGCATGCAGGTCGAGAATCTCGGTGCCGTGGCACCCGGCCAGGAGGCTTCATGAGCGGGGAAGCGACACCTCATCACAGCCAGATCTGCGACGCGCCGGTGTTGACCCTTGATGGCCCTGGCGGGGCAGGCAAGGGCACCATCAGTCGTCTGGTCGCGGCGAGCCTTGGCTGGCATCTGCTGGATTCCGGTGCGCTGTATCGCCTGACGGCACTGGCTGCCGAGCGTCATGGCGTAGCGCTGGAAGACGAGGACGCCGTGGCGACCATCGCCGAGTACCTCGATGTGCAGTTCGATGCCGAAGGCGACGCCACCAGCGTGATTCTGGAAGGCGAGGATGTCACCCGTGACATCCGTCTCGAGTCGGTCGGCAACAATGCTTCCATCATCGCGGCCCAGCCGCGCGTGCGGACTGCACTGCTGGCGCGCCAGCGTGCCTTTGCGCGTGCGCCGGGCCTGGTGGCCGATGGTCGCGACATGGGCACGGTGGTCTTCACCGCTGCGCCGCTCAAGATCTTCCTGACGGCGAGCGCCGAGGAACGTGCGCGTCGTCGTCATGCCCAGTTGCAGGAAGCGGGTGTCGATGCTAATATTTCGAGCCTTTTGACAGAAATACAGGCGCGCGATGCGCGTGACATGGGCCGGGCAGTCGCCCCGCTCAAGCCTGCAGACGACGGCGTGATCCTCGATACGACAGATCTCGACATCGACCAGGTGATCGAACGCATCCAGCAGCTGCTGGTCGAATACGGCCTGGTAGCAGCGCGCTGAGACTCGAGTCTCAGCCTGTAAGTCGTCAGAACAACGGATTGAATGCCTGCTGTTGCAATGCGGCCTCCGGGTCGGGCAGCAGCGGGTTTCGCTCGCTTCGCGAGTGATGATGCAGAACCCAGATGACACCGAGGTGTCATCAACCCCCCGGCCAGGTGTCATGGGGTGCATCGGCGGCAAGCGGAAAGCCGGTGTATCTCGAACCAGCGTCAACGCCCCCGGGGATATGTAGATATGGCCCGTGCTTGCTGGTGGTACGGAGACTGCGGTGCAAGCCGCCCCAAACGTTGATCATGTAGGAATACCATGAGCGAGAGCTTTGCTGATTTATTTGAACAGTCACTCCAGGACATCAACATGGAGCCGGGCGCAATCGTGTCCGCTACCATCGTGGATATCGATGGCGACTGGATCACTGTCAATGCCGGTCTGAAGTCTGAAGGTCAGATTCCGTCTGAACAGTTCCGTGACGAAAGTGGCCAGCTGTCCATCAGCGTCGGCGACGAAGTCATGGTTGCACTGGAAGCCGTGGAAGATGGCTTCGGTGAGACCCGCCTGTCCCGCGAGAAGGCCAAGCGTGCCGAAGCGTGGAAAGAGCTGGAAGCTGCCTTCGAGAAGGACGAGATCGTCAAGGGCGTGATCAACGGCAAGGTCAAAGGTGGCTTTACCGTCGACATCAACACCATCCGTGCCTTCCTGCCGGGTTCTCTGGTCGATGTCCGCCCTGTGCGCGACACCGCCCACCTCGAGAACAAGGAGCTGGACTTCAAGGTCATCAAGCTCGACGCCAAGCGCAACAACGTTGTCGTGTCTCGTCGTGCCGTCCTCGAAGCCGAGAACAGCGCTGAGCGTGAAGCCCTCCTGGCCACTCTGCAGGAAGGTCAGCAGATTCAGGGTATCGTCAAGAACCTGACCGACTACGGCGCCTTCGTCGACCTCGGCGGCGTTGACGGCCTGCTGCACATCACCGACATGGCATGGAAGCGCATCAAGCATCCGTCCGAGATCGTTGCTGTCGGCGACGAGATCAATGTCAAGGTGCTGAAGTTCGACCGCGAGCGCAACCGTGTGTCTCTGGGTCTCAAGCAGCTGGGCGAAGATCCGTGGGTCAACATCAAGGCTCGCTACCCGGAAGGCGCCAAGATCAACGCACGCGTCACCAACCTCACTGACTACGGCTGCTTCGCCGAGCTGGAAGAGGGCGTCGAAGGTCTGGTCCACGTGTCCGAAATGGACTGGACCAACAAGAACATCCACCCGTCCAAGGTCGTCAATGTCGGCGATGACGTGGAAGTGATGATTCTGGACATCGACGAAGAGCGTCGTCGTATCTCCCTGGGTATCAAGCAGTGCACCACCAACCCGTGGGAAGACTTCAGCGGCAAGCACAACAAGGGTGACCGCGTCTCCGGTACCATCAAGTCAATCACTGACTTCGGTATCTTCATCGGTCTGGAAGGCGGCATCGACGGCCTGGTTCACCTCTCCGACATCTCCTGGAACGAAGCTGGCGAAGAAGCCGTGCGTCGTTACAAGAAGGGCGAAGAAGCTGAAGCGGTCATCCTGTCCATCGATCCGGAACGTGAGCGCATCTCTCTGGGCATCAAGCAGCTCGAGAGCGATCCGGTCTCCGAGTACCTGGCCGTCAACGACAAGGGCGCTGTCGTGTCCGGTCGCGTTGTCGACATCGATGCCAAGGAAGTTCAGGTAGAGCTGGCAACTGACGTCATTGCTATCCTGAAGGCTTCTGAAATCAGCGCTGACCGTGTCGAAGACGCACGCAACGTCCTGAGCGTCGGCGATGCTGTCGAAGCCAAGATCGTCGGTGTGGATCGCAAGAGCCGCCTGATCAACCTGTCCGTCAAGTCCAAGGACCAGGTTGAAGCTCCGCGTGGCCAGGCTGCCAAGCCGCGCACCCAGGAAGTCGAGAGCAACGGCCCGACTACCATCGGTGATCTGATCAAGCAGCAGCTGGGTCAGGAGTGATCCCGAGACACTCCGCCTCCTCGTGAGGTGGGGTGTCCGGATCCACGCTGAGGTGACATGCCTCTGGTTGTCATCTCGGCGTCTCCGAATCGGTATCCTGCATGAGGCGCATGTCATATGCGGGAACGAAAAAAACCGCCACCCTTCGGGGTGGCGGTTTTTTCATGTCTGGTCGTTACGGGTGACTGCTGGTCATTGCTGATCGTTGCTGGCCATTAGCAGTCGCCACCTGCCAACCACCTGATCTGGCGTTGTTCAATGCGTCTGCGAGGCGCCAGGCTGGCTGACCTTGGCCAGCAGTTGCATCTGACGCAGCGAGATCGTGCAGTACAGACTGCGATAGAGTTCCGGTTCCTGCTTCGGATCGGTCTTGAGCAGGCGAGCTTCCAGCTGGTGGAGGTCGCTGGCCAGCTGTGTCGTGTCCGGGGTCAGAGGCTGTCGTGCGGCTGTCTGAGTCATGTAAAGGCGCTCCGTGAGTCCATGGTCGTGGATGGGGTCAGGGTCGGCTCTTCTTGTCTTGAAGACTTCTCGCGACGTGGCGGTGCTGCTGTCTACGCTTGAGCCAGTTCGCGATCCGCTCAGCGATTCTCATCGTGCATGCCAGGTCCCGGGTCGGATCTTGAGATCAGATGGGAGCCTTTGCCTGATACCTGCAGCCCTCGCTCGAGCTATCACGGCGGAGCTGCAGTTGCTGCATGGGACAGTGTGTCACTCGGTACCTGCTGTCCTGCTCGTCAAGCATAGCGGAAGGTCTAGAGTGCACCTTGATCCATGTCAGGGGGATGACGATGCGCTGACAGGCGGTAGCGAAGTGGCGAGAGCCAAGTGGCAAGAGCCAAGTCGCAACAGTCCGAGCCTCAGTACATGACGGGAGGGCCGTGCGCGACTCAGGACGCCTCGTGATCGCTCTGCTCGCTGGCTGTGCCAGCGTTCGCCGCTGCCGTCTGGCGCTCAAGATTGGACAACATGCCGCGCAGGATGGAGAGCTCGCGGCGGGTCGGCTCGGCACGCGCGAACAGGGCGCGCAGCCGCTCTTCGGTCTGGGAGTGGGGCTGGTTGAGGAAGCCGGAGCCCTGCAGGGCGCGACCAAGATGCTCATGGAAGTAGCCGAGCTGTTCGCGGGTCGGCAACTGGTCGTCCTCACGGCGCGCGACAGGCGCCTTCTTAGGCTTGTCGAGTGTCAGGCGCCATGCGCTGCGGCACTCGTGCGCCAGCACCTGGACGGCCTGTGAGACGTTGAGGATGCCGTAGTCCGGGTTGGTGGGGATCGACACCTGATGCGTGCAGCAAGCGATCTCCTCGTTGGTCAACCCGAAGCGTTCGCGGCCGAATACCAGCGCCACCTTGCCATCGCGCGCGATATCCATGGCGTGGGCCGCCATCTCGCGTGGCTCATCGAAGTGGGGTAGTGGGACGCTGCGCAGGCGAGCGCTGGCCCCGATGACCAGCTGGCAGTCATTGACGGCGTCTTCCAGGCGCTCGACTACGTGTGCATTTTCCAGCAGCTCCGCGGCGCCGCTGGCCATGCGCGTCGCTTCCTCATCGGGGAAGCAGCGCGGATTGACCAGCACCAGGTCCGTGATGCCCATGGTCAGGATGGCGCGAGCGGTGGCGCCGATATTGCCGGGGTGGAAGGTCTGCACCAGCACGACACGCACATTGTCGAGGTCACTAGTGGTCGGAGAAGCGGCGGGGGTGTCAGTCATGAGAAGGTCCTGGGCAAGCGAGGCGCGCGGCCTGAGTGGTAGCGTCATCGGTCGTGACCGTAGGCATTTCAGCCGCAATACAACGTCAGCCTCGATTCACTGTCATCACCAAGCGCAATGTCTCGGGTCGCGGCGAAAAGTGGCGCCTAGTGTAGCGTGGTGAGCGGGAGGCGTCAGGTGCCGAGAGGCGTGGCGCTTGCCATATGAGAGTCACGGCGTTCACTGTATGGGGCTCGCGGTGCACACCATGTGGAGCTCGCAGCGCTCGCCGAATGACAGGCATGAAAAAACCGCCCCTGCTTGCGCAGGAGCGGTTCGGGTCACGACGGGTGAGTCGTGGATGAGGCTGACTTACATCATGCCGCCCATGCCACCCATGCCGCCCATACCACCCATGTCGCCGCCGCCGGCAGCTTCCTTGTCTTCCGGATCTTCAGCGATCATGCATTCGGTGGTGATCATCAGGCCGCCGATGGAGGCCGCGGACTGCAGTGCAGAACGGGTCACCTTGGCCGGGTCCAGCACGCCCATCTCGAACATGTCGCCGTAGACGCCGGTAGAGGCGTTGTAGCCATAGTTGCCTTCGCCAGCCTTGACGTTGTTGAGCACGACAGAGGCTTCTTCACCGGCGTTGGTGACGATCTGACGCAGCGGCGCTTCCATGGCACGCAGTGCGATGGCGATACCGTGAGTCTGATCTTCGTTGTCGCCTTTCAGGTCGGCCAGCTGGCCCAGCACGCGAACCAGGGCAGTACCACCGCCAGGCACGACGCCTTCCTCGACGGCTGCACGAGTGGAGTGCAGGGCGTCTTCGACGCGAGCCTTCTTCTCTTTCATCTCGACTTCGGTGGCAGCACCGACGCGGATGACGGCAACGCCGCCGGCCAGCTTGGCGACACGTTCCTGCAGCTTCTCGCGGTCGTAATCAGAGGAGGTTTCCTCGATCTGAGCGCGAATCTGGGCAACGCGTGCTTCGATATCGCCTTCGTTGCCGGCGCCATCGATGATGGTGGTGTTTTCCTTGGACATGGTCACGCGCTTGGCGGTGCCCAGGTGGTCCAGGTTGGCCTGTTCGAGGTTGAGGCCGACTTCTTCGGAAATCACGGTGCCACCGGTCAGGATGGCGATGTCCTGCAGCATGGCCTTGCGACGGTCACCGAAGCCCGGTGCCTTGACGGCAGCGACCTTGACGATACCGCGCATGGTGTTGACGACCAGAGTCGCCAGCGCTTCGCCTTCGATGTCTTCGGCGATGATCGCCAGCGGCTTGCCGGACTTGGCAACGCCTTCCAGCACCGGCAGCAGTTCGCGGATGTTGGAGATCTTCTTGTCGACCAGCAGGATGTACGGGTCTTCGAGTTCGACCGCCATGGTGTCTTGGTTGGTGACGAAGTACGGAGACAGGTAGCCGCGATCGAACTGCATGCCTTCGACCACTTCCAGCTCGTCTTCGAAGCCACGACCTTCATCGACGGTGATGACGCCTTCCTTGCCGACCTTCTCCATCGCTTCCGCGATGATCTCGCCGATGCGAGAGTCGCCATTGGCGGAGATGGTGCCGACCTGAGCGATGGCCTTGGTGTCGGTGCACGGCACGGACAGCTCACGCACGGCCTTGACGGCTTCGATGACGGCCTTGTCGATACCGCGCTTCAGGTCCATCGGGTTCATGCCCGCGGTCACGCCTTTCAGGCCTTCGTTGACGATGGACTGAGCCAGCACGGTGGCGGTGGTGGTGCCGTCGCCAGCCACGTCAGACGTCTTGGAAGCGACTTCCTTGACCATCTGGGCACCCATGTTCTCGAAGCGGTCCTTCAGTTCGATTTCCTTGGCGACGGAAACGCCGTCCTTGGTGACGGTCGGAGCGCCGAAGGATTTTTCCAGTACCACGTTACGGCCTTTAGGGCCGAGGGTAGTCTTGACCGCGTCGGCCAGGACATTGACACCACGCGCCATGCGCTTGCGTGCATCATCGGAGAAACGAACGTCTTTTGCAGCCATGTTTATCTCTACCTTTAATCAGTAAGTCGAAGCGTTGGAACCCGAAAAAGCTGAAACTCAGCCTTCCACCACGGCGAGGATGTCGCTCTCGCTCATGATCAGCACCTCTTCGCCGTCGATTTTCTGCTTCTCGACGCCGTAGCCATCCTTGAAGATCACGGTATCGCCGACTTTCACGTCCAGCGGGCGAACTTCACCGTTCTCGAGGATGCGACCGTTACCGGCAGCGAGAATCTCGCCACGGGTCGGCTTTTCCTGGGCGCTGCCGGGCAGAACGATGCCACCTGCAGTTTTCTGTTCTTCTTCCACGCGACGAACCACGACGCGATCGTGCAAGGGACGGATGTTCATTGCTCACGTTCTCCTGATGGTAAATCCCGCCAGCTCCCGTTCTCTGTCGGTGAGTCTGGCGTTCAATGGGGTTGCCTACCGAGTGTGGACCCCGCCGCCGGGGGCGGGGCCGTTATCCATTGCACCGCTTTTATGGTGGCGAGGGGACAGCTTTCAAGTAGGCGATCACAAAAAAAATTCAAATCGCCGCCTCAAATGCGTCGCGTAAAAGCTACGCAACCCGGGCGCAATGTTGTTTGAACAGGTTCCACTAGATGAATCAACGGCTTGAGTGTATCTGAGCCACTCGCCGTTGGCATATAGCTGGCTGCCTCCAGACGGTGTCCATTGGTACAAGGCCGGATTAAGACCCAGTCCAGGCCCCGCCAGGCCAGGTCGGATGATGGCTCGAACAAGAAGGCCCGGCACTCGAGCCTGTCTCTCCAGTGCCGGGCCTTGGGGCCGTTCGATCACGTCTGGCAATGTCTTGCGCCGTGACGCCGCAGCAGCGCAGGTTACAGGCGCGGCTCGTCACGGCTGATGTAATCACCTTCCAGCGGCTCGCCGGTCTGCTGGCTGCTGCCTTGCTGTCCAGCGTGGTTGCTGCTTGTGTGCTGCTGATCGCCACCGCTGCGTGAGGCGCTGTCAGCACGGGCATCGGCTTCCCAGTCACCCGTGCGGGTGCTGCGCGAGCTCCCCGCAGCCGAGAAGCGCTCCTTGAAAAAGCGCGCGATCGCGCCATTGCCGCTCAGACCGCGCGTCAACAGTCCCCGCGAGGCGGGGAGCAGGCACAGCAGGCCGAAGGCGTCAGACAGAAAGCCCGGCGCCATCAACAGGGCGCCGCCGAAGATGAGCGCCGCGCCTTCCATCAGCTCGCCGGAAGGCATCTCGCCGCGTTGCAGGCGTTCCTGGGCGCGCATCAGTGTCGCGCGACCTTCGCGGCGAATCAGATGGAGGCCGACGGCGCCGGTGATCAGCACCAGCGCCAGGGTCGGCAGCAGGCCGATCTGGCTGCCGAGGCTGAACAACACCACGAAATCCAATAACCCGAACAGGGTAATCACTAACAGTATGGGCATCGTCTCTCCCGAAGCAGGTAAATGGCAGGTTGCGCCAATGCGTCAAGGGTAAACCAGCCGCCGGACGGGGAACAGTCGAATCGGGCCCTTTGAACGGCCCATGATCCGCTGGTGAGCGGTTGATGGTCGGTGGCGTGGATGGCTGGCGCTGCAGGGGTAGCGGTGCCATGCTGAACGATGTTGCATGTTGCAGTGCACAATAGAAGGGGCTGGATCGGGAGCGCCGGCAGGCAGAGCCCACGGCGGCCGTAGGGGGCGGGCCCAGGCTCACTCATCAGTATCCCCTGATTACGCTCACGCTGTTGATAGTGTGCGTTGACGCTGTCATTGCCTAGCGTTGGCGGATCTCGCCTGCGTTGAGGCAGGACACGGCGCGATCTGTTGCACTGCATCATGAAAATTTACCGCGAACTGGCAGCGGGCGTCACCCAGAGGCATTCTCTGTCACGATGACGCTGAACACTGAAGGGCGCGGTGCGGGACACTCGACACATAGATAGTGACGCCCGTACGGCATGCGGGCCTCGCATCCGGTAGCAGTTACTGACTGCCGGCAGACAACCTGGGAGACGGGACATGAAACTTGACGACAAGGTCATCGCGATTACGGGCGGCGCTCGAGGGCTGGGGTTGGCCATGGCGCGCTATCTGGGCGAGAAGGGAGCGGTGCTGGCGCTGCTGGACATCGAACAGGACGGCCTGGATGACGCCGTCGCGAGTCTGGAAGCTGCAGGCATCAAAGCGCAGGGCTTCGTGACCAATGTCGCGGAAGAAGACTCCGTCACCGCGGCCTTCTCGGCCATCAAGGGCGCATTGGGGCCGGTGAGCGGTCTGGTCAACAATGCCGGCATCACCCGTGACGGCCTGCTGATCAAGGCACGCGATGGCGTGGTGGAAAAGACCATGTCGCTGTCCAGCTGGCAGCAGGTCATCGATGTCAATCTGACCGGTGTCTTCCTGTGCACCCGTGAAGCGGCCAGTCAGATGATCGAAGCCGGCCAGCCGGGCGTGATCATCAATATCTCCAGCATCTCGCGCGCCGGCAACATGGGGCAGAGCAACTACACCGCCGCCAAGTCCGGTGTCGCGGCGCTGAGCGTGACCTGGGCCAAGGAGCTGGCACGCTACAGGATTCGCGTCGGTGCCGTGGCACCGGGCTTCATCGCCACCGAGATGACTGCCGGCATGAAGCCGGAGATGCTCGACAAGATCAAGAGTGGCATTCCGCTGCGCGATCTCGGGCGTCCGGAAGATATCGCCAGCAGCGTGGCCTTCATCTTCGACAATGACTACTTCACCGGGCGAGTGATCGAATGTGATGGTGGTCTGCGCATCTGACCCCATGGCTTGTGTCAGCCGATGAGACTGAAGCCCCCGCGATGACAGCATCGTGGGGGCTTTCTCTTGCGGCGAATGCATCCAACGCAGGTTGCTGCGCGTAGAGGTCAGTATTGCCGTTCATTGTCATAAGGAGACACGTCATGCAACGACGCCAATTCATGGGGCTGGTGCTGGGGGCGGGAGCGATGCTGGCCCTGCCCAGGCTGTCTGCCGCACGTCCGCAGCTGGAACTCGAGCGTGGCGCGGACATCACGCCGCTGACCCTGGAGGAAGATGAATGGCGTGCCCGCCTGAGCCCGGAGCAGTATCGCGTACTGCGCGAGGAGGGCACCGAGCGTGCGGGCTCCAGCGAGCTCAACAGGGAGCATCGCGAGGGCGAGTATCGCTGTGCCGGTTGTGATCTGGCGCTGTTCTCTTCTGCCACCAAGTTCGAGTCCGGCACTGGCTGGCCTAGCTTCTTCGATCATATCGAAGGCCGCCTGCTGACCAAGATCGACTACGGACTCATCTGGCCGCGCACCGAATATCACTGTGCGCGCTGTGGCGGGCACCAGGGGCATGTCTTCGAGGATGGTCCCGAACCCACCGGCCTGCGCTGGTGCAACAACGGTGTCGCGCTGCGCTTCGTGCCCGCGTGAGGCGCTTGGGAGGCATCCCGATTGGCGCAGTGAGCGGCTAAAGCAATCTTGCCGCTTTGTGGTAACGTGACGACATCGTGATACAGACGGCCCGGTCAACTCCACGACCGGGCCGTCTGTATATTGCCGCATGAATTCTGCTGTAAGGGACTGACGTTTCATGGACGCTACTGCAACTGACGCTACCACCTCCCGTCCTGCACCGACGCTGTCGCCCGCTGCCACCACTCGCCGCATTCAACAGGCGCTGGCCGGTGAGCTTGGGGTGCGCGAAGAACAGATCACTGCCACCGTCGAGCTGCTGGATGGCGGCGCGACCGTGCCGTTCATCTCGCGCTACCGCAAGGAAGCCACCGGCGGGCTTGATGACACCCAGATGCGTCAGCTCGAAGAGCGCCTGCGCTATCTGCGTGAGCTGGAGGAGCGGCGTCAGGTCGTGCTCGAGTCGATCGCCGAGCAGAACAAGCTGAGCGCCACGCTTGAGCGCGATGTGCTGGCCGCCGACAGCAAGCAGCGTCTGGAAGATCTCTACCTGCCGTATCGCAAGAAGCGCCGTACCAAGGCCCAGATCGCCCGTGAAGCGGGGCTTGAGCCTCTGGCCGATGCGCTGCTCAATGACCCGACGCTGGAGCCGGAGGCTCAGGCGGCTGGCTTCGTCGCTGCCGACAAGGACGTGGCCGATACCAAGGCGGCGCTGGATGGCGCCAAGCAGATTCTGATGGAGCGCTTCGCGGAGGATGCCGCGCTGGTCGGTCGCCTGCGTCAACGTCTGTGGGACGACGGCATCCTCAGCGCGCGCGTCATGAAGGGCAAGGAGCAGGAGGGCGCCAAGTTCTCCGATTACTTCGAGCATGACGAACCGCTGCACAAGGCGCCCTCGCACCGTGCGCTGGCCATGCTGCGGGGTCGCAACGAAGGCGTGCTGAGCCTCGCGCTCAAGCTGGAAGGCGAGGACGACCTGCCGCGTCACCCGATGGAAGGCGCCATCGCGGCGCATTTCTCCATAGACGATCAGGGGCGCGCCGCGGACCGCTGGTTGAAGGAAGTGGTGCGCTGGACCTGGCGCGTCAAGCTCTACACCCATCTGGAAAGCGAACTGATCGGGCGCCTGCGCGAGCGCGCCGAGCAGGAGGCCATCCAGGTCTTCGCCGACAACCTGAAGGACCTGCTGCTGGCAGCGCCGGCGGGCCCCAAGGCCACACTGGGGCTGGACCCGGGGCTACGCACCGGCGTCAAGGTCGCGGTAGTGGATGCCACCGGCAAGTATGTCGATCAGGCCACCCTCTATCCGCATGCACCGCACAATCGCTGGGACGCCTCGGTGGCCGAGCTGGTCAAGCTGATCGAACGGCATGATGTCGAGCTGATCGCCATCGGCAATGGCACCGCCTCACGCGAGACTGACAAGCTGGCCGCCGACGTGCTGACGCGCCTGTCCGGCCGTCGTCTGCAGAAAGTGATGGTCAACGAGGCCGGCGCGTCCATCTACTCGGCCTCGGAATATGCGGCGCGCGAATTTCCGGATCTGGACGTGACCATCCGCGGCGCGGTCTCCATCGCCCGCCGCCTGCAGGACCCGCTGGGCGAGCTGGTCAAGATCGAGCCCAAGTCCATCGGCGTGGGCCAGTACCAGCACGATGTCAGTCAGGTGCAGTTGGGGCGCAGTCTGGAGGCCGTCGTCGAGGATTGCGTCAACGGTGTTGGCGTCGATCTCAACATGGCCTCCAGCGCGCTGCTGTCGCGTGTCGCGGGTCTCAACACCACGCTTGCCGAGAATATCGTCGCGCACCGGGACGCCAATGGCCGTTTCGCCTCGCGCCAGGAATTGCTCAAGGTCAGCCGGCTGGGCCCGCGCACCTTCGAGCAGTGTGCCGGCTTTTTGCGCATCGCCTCCGGCAAGAATCCGCTGGATGCCAGCGCCGTCCACCCGGAGGCCTATCCGCTGGTCGAGCGCATCGCCAAGGCACACGGGCGTGATCTGCCGAGTCTGCTGGGTGATAGCGCCTTCCTGCGTACCGTGAAGCCGACGGAATTCACCGATGAGTACTTCGGCCTGCCGACGGTGACCGATATCCTGCGCGAACTGGACAAGCCGGGACGTGACCCGCGTCCCGAGTTCCGCTTCGCCGAGTTCAAGGAAGGCGTCGAGACCCTCAAGGATCTCGAGTCGGGCATGAAGCTTGAGGGCGTCGTCACCAACGTGACTCACTTCGGAGCCTTCGTGGATATCGGCGTGCATCAGGACGGCCTGGTACACATCTCTGCCCTGTCGCAAAAGTATGTTGCCGACCCGCGGGAGGTGGTCAAGGCGGGCGACATCGTCAGCGTCAAGGTGATGGAGGTCGACATCCCGCGCGCGCGCATCGCGTTGAGCATGCGTATGAGCGATACTCCCGCCGAGAAAGGCGCGGCCGGCGAGGCGCGACGCGGCGCAGAGGGCGGTCGTGGTGGGCGCTCGCAAGGCGGTGGTGGCCGTCAGGAGCGCGGCGGTCGCGGCAGTAATTCTGGCGCTAGCGGCGGCGCGGCACCGGCCAACAATGCGATGGCGGCAGCACTGCTCAATGCGCGCAAGTCAAAATCATAAGCCTTGAAAGCATTTTTTACGCGCCCATAATGTGGGCATACTGACCTGACGCGAACGGTGCCTGCCGTTCGCGTCTTGCATGGCATCCGGTGCAGCACGCGGGCCATGGTCATCCAATTCGACCGGAGAGGCTGGGCTTCTCCCCATGCGAAAGGGTTCATACCTTGTCCGAGCAACTCGCGTCCGCCATCGCGCGACTCACGCCCCAGGCCCGTCAGGGTCTCTTCGGGCGCCTGCGCCGTGGTATCGAGAAGGAAGGCCTGCGGGTTACCGCTGGCGGTGACATCAGCCAGACGCCGCATCCGCGTTCTCTGGGGTCGAAGCTGACCCATCCGTACATCACCACGGACTATTCCGAGTCTCTGCTCGAGTACATCACCCCGGTGTTCACTCGTCCCAAGGAGTCGCTGGAGTTTCTGGCTGACCTGCATCGCTTCAGCTATCGCAACCTGGGCGATGAGCTGATCTGGCCGGCCAGCATGCCGCCGCGTCTGCACGGTAATGACAGCGTGCCGATCGCCGATTACGGCACCTCCAACAGCGGCACCATGAAGCATATCTACCGCAAGGGGCTGGATGTCCGTTACGGGCGCATCATGCAGTCGATTGCCGGTATCCATTACAACTTCTCGCTGCCGGATGATTTCTGGAGCCTGCTGCAGGGGCTGGAAGGGGCAGAGGCGGAAGATGCGCGTGATTTCCGCTCGCGTCGCTATTTCGAGTTGATCCGCAACTTCCGCCGCCATAGCTGGATCCTGCTCTATCTGTTCGGCGCCTCGCCGGGGATCGACGAGAGCTTCCTCGATGGCGGCAATGATGATCGCCTCAAGCGTCAGGCGGACCGCAGCCTGGTCTCGGCCTACGCCACCAGTCTGCGCATGTCGGACCTGGGCTATCAGAACAAGGTGCAGGCGCAGCTCAAGATCTGTTTCAACTCGCTGGACAACTTCGTCGGCACCCTGCGTCACGCCATTGTCACGCCGTGGAAGGACTACGAGAAGCTGGGCGTCAAGCAGGCCGACGGCAGCTGGTCGCAGCTCTCCAGCAACATCCTGCAGATCGAGAACGAGTACTACTCCGACATCCGTCCCAAGCGTGTCACCCGGCAGAACGAGACGCCCAGTCAGGCACTGGAAGGGCGCGGTGTCGAATACATCGAAGTGCGCTGTCTGGATCTCAATCCCTTCCTGCCGGTCGGGATCGACGAGACGCAGATCCGCTTCCTCGATACCTTCCTGATCTGGTGTCTGCTGACCGAGAGTCCGTGGATCGACGACGAGGAATGCGCCACGCTCGACGACAGCAAGCGTCGCGTGGTCGAGGCCGGGCGTGACCCGGCGCTGACCCTGAGCGTCAATGGTGAAGAGCGACGCCTGCGCGATCTGGCAGCCAATATCATGGATGAGCTGGGAGAAGTCGCGGGCCTGCTCGACAGTGGCGACAAGACTGGCAGCGCGCACCGTGATGCGCTGGCGGCACTCGCACCGCGCTTCGATGATGCGCAGACCACACCGTCTGGCCGTCTGCTGACCAGCATGCTCGACAACGGCAGCAACTTCGTCGACGAAGTGCTGGCGCTGGCCAAGGGCCAGGCCGAGCAGTTCAAGTCAGAACCGACGGAGCGTGCGCGCGGCTATCTGCTCGATCAGCTGGTCGAGACCTCGCTGCAGCAACAGGGTGATATCGAGAAGGGGGATCATCAGGATTTCGACACCTTCATGGCCGAGTACTTCGCGTCCGCCCATGCTACGCAACCGGCGTGATCTCGTGACGCAACGCCAATTCATGTTCAGGTCATCGCGACACGGCATGATAGGTATCAGTCGCTGATAGTGACGGATTCGGCTATCGCTGCATCATCGGCGCCTCAGGCTTGAGGCGCCGATGATGTATGTGGCCTGTGCAGCCAGACTGAGCGCGGCTGCGGGGCACGACGCGGTGCAAGCCTCCATGCAGTCGCAGGGCCTTGATGGCCTTGCGGCTGCGTCATTTCTCACCCATGACTCCACTGGAGTTCGACCGGCAAGGACGGCAAATGACACAAGCGGACAAACAATCTGGGCAGCAGCCGGTAGCGCGCAAGGGTGGGCTTGCCAGCCTGGCGAGCTGGAGTGGGCGTCAATGGTGTCTGTTGGGAGCGCTGGGATGCGCCTTTCTGCTGGGCGTGGCCTTCGTGCTGCAGTTCGCCTTCGATCTGGCGCCGTGTTCACTGTGCATCTTCCAGCGCGTGGCGGTGGCTGTGGCCGGCGTCTTCTTCCTGCTGGGGGCCTTGCATGGCCCCGGACGCATCGGCACGCGCATCTATGCGCTGGGCGCACTGGCCGGCAGCCTCGGTGCTGTCGTGCTGGCGGGGCGCCATGTCTGGCTGCAGTCTCTGCCGCCGGACCAGGTGCCGGCCTGTGGCCCGGGCCTCAACTACATGCTGGAAGTGCTGCCGGTATGGGACGTGATCACCCAGGTGCTCAACGCCTCCGGTGAGTGCGCCCAGATCAGCGCACAGTGGCTGGGACTTTCGATTCCCCAGTGGTCGCTGATCGGTTTCTGTGGGCTGGCGCTGGTGCCGCTGGCGATGTTGTGGAGCAGTTGCCGCCGTTGAAGCCATTGCCCCTGCCACCATGGTGGGGGGTTGGCAGCGCGCACGGCATGGAGGATAGTGGGTTGGCAGCGGGGCGAGCACCGGAGGTCAGCCCCTATCGTTCGGGTCATGCCAGAGGAGGCGCCCATGCTGGAGGAATGCACCACTGCGGCGGAACGCTTTCGTGGCGTTCATCAGTTGGTTGATCGCTGGCTGGACCAGCGACGCGAGATGCTGGTCTGCTTCATGGATCTGCACGAGGCCTGTGTCAATGACCTCGAGCAGCTCGAGATGACACGCGTCAATCGCTTCATCGAGCTTTTGATGGACTACATCTCGGCGGGGCATTTCGAGGTCTATCCCCAGCTCAAGGAAGAAGGTCGTGTCTTCGAGGACACCGCGGCACTGGCGGTCTGCGAGCAGCTGATGCAGCGCCTGGAGCCCTCCACCGAGCTGGTGCTGTCCTTCGATGAGGATTTCTCCAGCCCTACCCGCTGCCAGCACTATCGCGCACGACTGCCGGAATGGCTGGCTCGCCTGCAGCAGGGGCTGACCGAGCGTTTCGCGCTGGAGGATCAGCTGATCCAGCGTCTGCATGCGGTACACGAGCCAATTGCCCGGACGGCCACGTCGGGCCAATCGGTGTCCTGAGGCACCTTCCGTCAGGCAGCCATCAGCAGGCACCTATCAAAAAGCCCCGCCAGCGAATGCTGGCGGGGCTTTTTGATGCTCATCCCGAGGCGTGTCTCGAAAGAGGCTTACATCAGAGAGGAGGCTTCCGGACGCTCGATCTCGGTCAATTCGATCTCGCCGGTCAGCAGGTCACGCTCGAAGGCTTCCTTGTCGATGTTGAAGCCAAGGAATTCCTGGGCGAGATACATGTCCTTCTCGGCGTTGCCCAGGCAGCTGGTGCCACCCGGTGACGGCGTCATGTTGAAGACGATGCCGGTGCCTGGATTGATCTTGGCTTCGCCCATCACGAGCTTCTGCTTGCTCTTGTCGATCAACTGCGGACGAACGCCACCGAAGCCCTTGGCGAAGCTGACGTCCTTGACGTCCAGGCTCGGCACGATCTTCTTGATGTCGCCGTGGAACAGACGCTCACGCAGCACCGGCACCTCGAACATGAAGTTCTTGAAGATGTAGTTGCGGATGTCGCGCACCTTCATCAGGTCCCACAGGGCCTTGACGACGTTGCGGTCCATGCGCAGCACCTTGAGGAACTCCCAGAAGGTCTTGCCGTTGTAGCGCTCCAGCAGCGGCAGCATCAGTGCGGTCGGGCCGAAGCGGGTCTTGCCTTCCACCAGCACGTCCGGGTCGCCGTGGACGGCGGCGAACGGCAGGTTCTCGTTCTGGATGGTGTAGACCTTGCCGTTGAGCACCTTCGGGGTGAAGTAGAAGGAGCCGGCCATCGGCAGGCAGGACTTGTCCAGGCCGTAACCCATCTTGTGGGCGAACAGCAGCGAGTGACCGCCGGCGCTGACCACGACATAGCGTGCGCTGAGCTCGCCCTTGTCGGTCTTGACCTTGTAGACGTCGCCTTCCTTGCGAATGTCTTCCACGGCGGTCGAGAGGCGAACGTCGAAGTTCATGCCTTTCTCGGCCGCTGCCTTCTCGCCTTCGCTGACGAAGGCTTCCGACAGGGTGGTGTAGTTGACGGCGGTATATTCGTCGGTGGAACCCAGCGCGACGATTTCCTCGTCAGGACGACGACCTTCCACCACCTTCGGCTCCAGCTCGGCGATGTCATCACGCTCGAGCAGCTTCAGATTGGGGAACAGCTGCTTGAAGGTGTCGAAACGCTTGCGCAGGAACTGGCATTCCTTGGCACCGACCGCCAGTACCATCTTCGGATACTTGTAGACGATGTGATCGCGCTCACTCTCACTGAGCTTGGTGGCGAAGTTGACCACCATGCCCGCGGTGCGCTTGGTCACACGCGCCTTCTCAACCGTGTAGTTGGTCTCGATGTCGCCGCAGTGAATGGTCTGGGAGTTGTTGCGACCGTGCGAGTTGACGATCGCGACGTGGTCGTACTTTTCCACCAGGCCGACCGACTTGAGGTCGGTGTAGCGGGCGAGTTCATAGAGAAGGGCGGTGCCGGACACGCCGCCACCCACAATCAGAACATCGTATGTCGTTGAGGACATGGCTGCTCACGCTCAAGGTTGGTGAGGGACATCCCCCGGACCCGACCGGGATTCCGGAGGCCGTCCTGCCGTGACGGGGCAAAAGTTGCCGCACCAGGCTCGACGGTTCGATGGACACACATTATAGACACATCTTGTGCGAAATGATTCAGCAAATAAGGTCGACTTTATGGTGAATGCTTGTGGCCACATGAAAACCTTATAGCTGAGGTCGCTCGACCTTATGGATCGATAAAATCCATGTAAATCAGTCTGTTATCAGTCGCGCAGTGAAATGATTCGCCAATCGCGCGCGTCAGCGGCGTCGCGCAGTTGCTTATCCGGGTCCACCGCGATGGCAGTATCGACACGCTCCAGCAGCGGTAGGTCATTGATGGAGTCGCTGTAGAAGGTGCTGCCATCCAGGGTGTGGTCACGTTCGGCGAGCCAGGCTTCGAGGCGGGTCACCTTGCCGGCCTGGAAGCTGGGGACGCCACTGACGCGCCCGGTGTAGCGGCCGTTGACGATCTCGGGCTCGATGGCGATCAGCTCATCGACGCCGAGGCGCTCAGCGATGGGAGCGGTGATGAAGCGATTGGTGGCGGTGATGATCAGCAGGGTGTCGCCGCGTGCCCGGTGACGTGCCAGCAGCTCTTCCGCCCGCGGCAGGATGATGGGCTCGATCTTGGCGGCCATGAACTGCTGGTGCCAGGCCGCCAGCTGCTCCGGACTGTTCTCGGACAACGGCTTGAGTGAGAAGGCCAGGTATTCGTGAATGTCCAGCTCGCCACTCTGGTAGAGCTGGTAGTAGCGCTCGTTGGCTTCACGATAGACGTTGGCGTCGACAGCGCCCTGTTCGACCAGAAATTCGCCCCAGGCGTGATCACTGTCCCCGGCGATCAGGGTATTGTCGAGATCAAAGATGGCCAGACTCACGGAAAACTCCTTGCTCTGCCCAGCCACACTCGGCTGGGCGACAGACACGGACAACAGAGCACGATAGGGTGCCGGCCCAGTGTTTGCGCGGGTGTACGGTGGCCGACGAGCAGTCTCGCCCGGCCGTGTTGCACTGCAATAGCGTGAAGGCAGCGATTATTGCAGAGGTACTCGGGCTTTCACACCGCCAAACCGCGTATTGAAGCGCTTTCAGCCTTTGTGGAAGAATGGTTTCAATTAACGAATCAAAGGTGACATCCGTGATCGACGCTGACGGCTTTCGCCCCAACGTTGGCATCATCATTGCCAACTGTGAGGGCCAGCTGCTCTGGGCGCGCCGGGTAGGACAGAATGCGTGGCAGTTTCCGCAAGGGGGCATCAAGCCAAACGAGACACCGCAACAGGCGCTGTTTCGTGAACTCGAAGAAGAGATCGGCCTGAAAGCTGAGGACGTCGAGATACTGGCCTGCACCCGTGGATGGCTGCGCTACCGGTTACCCAGACGCATGGTAAGAACGCACTCCCGACCGATCTGCATCGGTCAGAAGCAGAAGTGGTTCCTGTTGCAGATTCGCTGTCAGGACAACCGCGTAAGCGTGGATACCACACCCAAGCCGGAATTCGATGGCTGGCGTTGGGTAAGCTACTGGTATCCACTGGGGCAGGTCGTGGCCTTCAAGCGCGAGGTCTATCGGCGGGCGCTGCGTGAACTGGCGCCGCGGCTGCAGTGTCTGGTGGACACCGAGCGCCTCAAGGCGCTCGCCGAGGGGACCTCGCTGCATGAGGCGCGAGGTGCCTGCGGGACGCCTGGTGCCAGTGGCTCACCGGTCGGCACTGCCAATGCGGCGGCGGCCAAGGGGCTCGATGGTACAGGTGCCACTGACCCCGAGGCCGGTGGCGCCAGCTCCGAGGGTCACGGGCGTCATTCGTCCGACTGATGGCGTTGATGGGCGCGGGTGGCTGAGCCTGATTCACGCCACCTGTGTCCAGCAATCACTTTCTCGACGTCTCCGATGCGCGAGAGACACCATGCTTGAGGTACTCCATGCTTGAGGTGCTACGTCGTATCGTTCAGGAGGTCAATGGCGCACGTTCCCTGGACGCGGCACTGGCGACCATGGTGTTGCGCATACGCAAGGCCATGAAGACGGACGTCTGCTCCGTCTATCTGCTGGCACCGGAAAGCGATCGCTTCGTGCTCAAGGATACCATCGGTCTGCGCTCGTCGTCGGTGGGGCAGGTCAGTCTGGCACGTGGCGAGGGCCTGGTCGGGATGGTGGCGCTCAGAGAAGAGCCGCTCAATCTCGAGGATGCGCCCGCACACCCCCATTTCCGTTATTTCGAGGAGACCGGAGAGGAGCGCTTCTCCAGCTTCCTCGGTGTCCCCATCATTCATCAGCGTCGCGTGCTTGGGGTGCTGGTCATCCAGCAACACGAGAAGCGCCGCTTCGATGAAGGTGAGGAAGCCTTCCTTGTCACCCTCGGCGCACAGCTGGCGGGGGTACTGGCCCACGCGCTGGCCACCGGGGCACTGGGCAAGCTGGCCGGCACCAGCGGCCAGGCGACCTTCTCCGGCGTGGCCGGCTCGCCCGGCATCGCCATCGGCAAGGCCTTCGTGCTGTCTCCGCCTGCCGATCTGGACGCTGTCCCCGACCTGATCCCCACCGATATCGAATTCGAGATCGCACGCCTCAAGGAGGCGATCAACGCCGTGCGCGAAGAGATTCGCGTCGCGGCGGAGCGTCTCGCCAGTCGTATCTCCACCCAGGAACATGCGCTGTTCGAGGTCTATCAGCAGATGCTGGGCGACGCGGCGCTGGGGCAGGAGGTCGAGAAGCGCATCCGTGAAGGACAGTGGGCGCCGGCGGCGCTGGCCGATATCGTGCGCCGCCATGTGCAGTATCTCGAGCGTGTCGATGACGACTACCTGCGCGAAAGAGCGGCCGACATACGGGATCTCGGGCGCCGCGTGTTGTCACACCTGCAGGAAGAGGGTGACAGCGGTCCGATCGAATACCCGGAAAACACCATCCTCATCGGCCACGAGATCAGTCCAGCGACCTTGGGAGAGGTGCCGCGTGAGCGCCTCAAGGGATTGGTCGCGGTCAGTGGCTCGAGCACCTCGCATGTCGCCATCCTGGCGCGTGCGATGGGGATTCCCACCGTGCTGGGCATGGTGGATCTTCCGTTGTCGCGACTGGGCGGTGCACCGGTCATTCTCGATGGTCACCGTGGTCGACTGGTAGTGCGTCCCGAGCTTGAGCTCGGCGCCTACTATTCACGGTTGATCGAGGAGGAGCAGGCGTTGAGTGCTCTGCTGGAGCAGGAGCAGGATCTGCCAAGCGTGACCCCGGATGGTCATGTTCTGCCGCTGATGGTGAATACCGGCCTGGCGCTGGATTCCGTCGCGTCGCTCAAGTCGCGGGTCGGCGGGGTCGGGCTCTACCGCACCGAAGTGCCGTTCATGATGAGTGACCGCTTCCCCAGCGAGCAGGAGCAGGCGCGTCTGTATCGTGAGCAGCTCACGGGCTTCGCGCCGCTGCCGGTCATCATGCGCACGCTGGATATCGGCGGCGACAAGGACCTGCCCTATTTCCCGATCAACGAGGCCAATCCCTTCCTGGGCTGGCGGGGCATCCGGGTGACACTCGATCATCCCGAGGTGCTGATGGTGCAGCTGCGTGCCATGCTACGTGCCGCGGAAGGACTGGACAATCTGCGCATCATGCTGCCGATGATCTCGGGAATAGAGGAAGTTGATGCGGCGCTGGCGCTGGTCAATCGGGCGCTGGTCGAGCTGGCCGAAGAGGGCATCAACGTCTCGCGACCGAGTCTCGGCGTGATGATCGAGGTGCCGGCGGCGCTCTACCAGCTGGAAGCGCTCGCCACTCGGGTCGACTTCTTCTCCGTGGGCTCCAACGATCTCACCCAGTATCTGCTGGCGGTGGATCGCAACAACCCGCGCGTGGCGAGTCTCTACGATGCCTGCCATCCGGCGGTGTTGCGCGCCCTGGCGCGCCTGGCGGAAGAGTCGCGTGCGCTCAAGATGCCGGTGAGCGTCTGCGGTGAGCTGGCGGGCGACCCCGCCGGGGCCTTGCTGCTGCTGGGCATGGGCTTTGACAGCCTGTCGATGAATGCCCCGAGTCTGCCGCGCGTGCGTGCGGCCATTCGGCGGGTGTCACTGGGTGCGGCGCAGGGACTGGTGGACGAGGTGCTGTGTCAGCCCACCGCCGATGAGGTTCATGACCTGTTGCTCCACCGCCTGCAGGCCTGGGATCTGGCCCATCTGTTGCCGCCGCGCGACAACGCGCCCGTGGCGCAGAAAGCCGGCGAGACGACTAACTGAGCCGCCAGCTGCCGATGTCTCCTTTCTCGCCGCTTCCCGGGGCGATCGAACATGTCATGGCCCTGCGGCTGGCGATGGTATGGCCCTCAGGGCTGAAGCGGCGCTCCAGCAGGGTCAGGGTCTGTACCACACCAGATGGATCAGTCGTGTCCCTTGCCGGGTGGCGTTGCCAGCGCACCAGGGTCGAGGCCCGCGTGCCATATTCGGCGCTGACGATGAACGGGCTGGACAGCAGGGCTTCGCGTTCGGGCGTGAGCCCGGTGGCCGGCAGCTGAGTCGGCGCGGGCCGCCAGTCATCCTTGAGCAGGTCGAGCAGCGCGTCGTCGCTCAATGCTCGTGCGGTTGTCTGACCAGCACGGGCTGACGGGGCGAGGAGGGCTGCCAGGCGCCCACTCAGACGTCGTTGCTTGGGCCAGTCGCTCTCGGGATGGCCATTGCTCAGGCTGTGGATGCCCGCGCCGAGGCGGCTCACCTCGGCCCCTTTCGGGCCATGATGCAGGCGCCACAACGCCTTGCCATCGCAGACCAGCAGGTTGCACCAGTCCACGGCCTCAAGTGTCAGCGCAGACAGCTTCTGTGCGTCTGCCCCCTCCAGTGCCGCAGGCACGCTCTCTCCCGCGACCAGGGCGCGCAACCAGTCCTCAAGGCCCCAGTCTGAGCATCGGCCCAGCGCCTGACGCGCCGCTGCCGCGACCAGCTGGCCACGGCTGATGCTGGCCGTCGGGGCAGGGTGGTCCAGCTGTCGCACATTGGTCAGCGTGGCGAGGCTGCCGGCGGGGTGCATGACCAGCCAGCCGCCGCAGGCCACCAGGTCGCGTCCGCCGCACAACAGGCCATCCGGCCACACGCCGAGCCCGATGGTGGCGCGTGCGTGAAACTCATCCCGGTTGCCGATCAGTAGCAGGCATTCGCCCTGCGGCGAGTCCGGTTGCCAGTCAAATGCCATCAGGCACATATCGCCACTCCATCAGGGGGTCGGGAGAAAATAGCGCCTCTGTCACGCGGGCACTGCATGACGCCTGACGGCGGCTTGCGTATGCTGCTGCTTTGTCTCGACAGCTTGCGCTGGCAAGCGGTCGGGCTTGCCGACGCCTCACCTACAGGATGCTTTCAGATCATGTTCTCGCGCCGTGCTTCCTCTGTCGAGCCACCGCCCGCGGCGGCGGCTTCGAATGCCCAGAATTCCGCCAGTAGCCTGGAGAAGGTCTGGGCGCGCATGATTCGGCTGACGGCTGGCCCGCTGCTGCTGGCGGAGCTGGCGGTGGCGTTGTGCTTTCTGGTCGGGGCCGCCGTGGTCTGGGACAGCACGCAGCATGCCGCCGTCGATAGCGCGCTGGGGGAACTCAGGCAGGAGCATGCGTTGGCCACGGCGCTGGTCAGCGAGCGCCTGGAAACCCAGCAGCGTCGCCTGCAGATTCTGGCGCGCTACGCACGGCGCCATCTCGACTTCGGCGCCAACGGGAGCATCGCCTATGACGATGGCCTGGACCAGTTCTCGCTCACCGAGCAGGGCCAGTTGTTCAGGCCGGTATCGCGCGGGGGAGCCGCACTCTATGGTGAATTCGAAGGACCGTTGAGCGATAAGGATCGTGACGCCGGGCGGCGACTGATGCATATGCAGTGGCTGCTATCGGACCTCTACTCGTCGGACCCCCTGATCTCACGCCTGTTCGTGAGTCTCGATAACAGCATGGTCATGCTCTATCCCTGGTTCAACGTGCTGGACGCCTTCGCGCCGGGCAGTGATTTCATGCCCTACACCGGGGTGCTGCCGGACACCGTGCGTCAGCTTGCCGAGAATGCCGACAATGGTGCGGCGCGCGTGGTCTGGCTGCCGCCGCACCCCGGGCCTGCCGGTCTGCCGCAGATCACGGCGTTGGCAGAGATCTCGCTCGGCAATGGCCAGAAGGCGCGTGTCGGGCTGGATCTCGCGCTGCCGCAGATGGAGGCGCGCCTGCTGCTGCCGGGGCATGCCCCCTCGGATGCCTTCTGGCTGGTCGATGACCACCTGAACGTCTGGGCGGCCAGCAGCAATGTCGGCGACGGCCATTCACGGGAGCTGCCTGCGGATATCGCCCGCGCAATGGATACCAGCCTGCGCGGTGCCACGCTGGATGACCCGCACGGCGCCCAGGTGGTGGTGTGGGACAGCTTGCCGGTCACGGGTTGGCGCCTGGTGTCCAGCACGCGACTCGAGGTGCCCGGCCAGGTGCCGCTGCTGACCCTGTTGCTGGGCAGTGGTGGCGCGCTGCTGCTGGTGTTCGCTGTCGTCATGCTCATCTTGCAATGGCGGCTCAGGCGTATGGACCAGCGCCTGGGGCAGCCATTGGAGTGGCTGGCGCGCCAGAGCGAGCGTCTTGAAAACGGAGAGGTGATGGAGGAGTACCCGCCGGTGGGGCGGCAGAGCTATCCGGCGGATGACATCCTGCGTCGCCATCGTGGAGCCGTGGCCTTGCTGCGTCGTGGTCGCGGCCATGAGCTGGATGCCTTGCCGCTGCCGGCCTTCGTGATGCGCCATGGGCTGTTGGCGATGGCCAACCCGGCCTTCGAGAAGCTGTTCGGGCTGGTATTGCATGAGTCGCTGGGGCGGTCGGTGGGCAGCTTGCTGATGCTGGAGCCCAGCCCCAGCGTGCCCAGCAGTCGTGAACTCCGGGTGCATGACGCCGAGGGGCGCATGCGGCGCATGCGCCTGGAGCTGTGTCGCTTCAACAATGACCCGGCCCAGGTGCTCGGGGTGCTGATCGACGAGTCCGAACATGATCAGGCCAGTCAGCAGTTGCTGGTCGCGCGTGACCGTGCACGGGAAGAGGCTCGCCTGAAGAGCGATTATCTGGACATGCTGCACGCCGAGCTGACGCCGCCGTTGCAAGGCCTGGTGCGCAAGCTTGGTCAGCTCAGGCGCGAGCGTCATATCGAGGATGCCGAGCTCAGCCTGCTGCAGGGCCGCCTCGACAGCGTGGCGCAACTGCTGGATGCCCTGACCGAGCGTGAGGAAGTGGTACGGGCACCGCTGGAAGAGAATGACTTCTCGCCGACCGAGACGCTGGGGGCGCTGCTCGAGGATATGCAGCAGCGCCATCATGATGTCGGCTGCCCCTTCGAGTGGCAGCTGGGACCGATGCCGGAGGCATTGCGCGGTGATGTGCGTCGGCTTGCACAGCTGTTCGAGCATCTTGCGGAAGGCTGTGTGCGCCACGAAAGCGCCAGTCATCAATCCTTACTGCTTGATCTGCAGCAAGGCTGTGAGCTGCCGGCCTGTCGCGATGCAGCGTTCTCTGCCGAGGGGGCGGATGACGAGGGCGCTGGCTGTTGCTGCCTGCGACTCGAGCTGCGTGGGCATGTCGGGCTCGATATCGGCCATCAATCGCCCTCGAGTCTTGTCATGGCGCGGCGCTTGATCGACGAGCTGGGCGGCAGCTATCGCCAGGTCAATCTGGACGACGAGCAGGCGCTGGAAATCCTGCTGCCGATGACATGGCCGGGCAAGCCGACCGAAACCCGCATTCTGGTAGTGGATGATGGGCCGGTGAATGCGATGCTGGCGCGCACGGTGCTCGGTCGTCAGGGGTTGTTGGTCGATACCGCCAGCAGCGGCGAAGAGGCACTGGCCGCACGTGGGCAACATTTCTACGCCCTGGTGTTCATGGATATCTTCATGCCCGGCATGGATGGCGTCAGTGTCAGTCAGCGCTGGCGCGAGCAGGAAGCCGCCGCCGGCAGCGGGCGGCGCAGTGTCATCATCGCGTTGACCGCCAATGCCAGTGAAGCTGATCGCGAGCGCTTCTTCGCCGCCGGGCTGGATGATTATCTGGGCAAGCCCTACCGTCCCCAGGCGCTGATCGACAAGGTCAGCATGTGGCTGCCTGACGTGACGCTCACGCCACGCGCGTCCGGCAGCGGCGAAGGTCCAGTATCAACAGAGGGCTGACGGTCATGGCGTTGAGAGGCCCTGGCCACTCTCGGCAGACAGTCACCGCAATTCAGCATGAGAGGAGTCGGGTATGTGGTGGTGGTATCCCTTGTTGGGCGCGGTCGCCGGCATGATTGCGGGGTTGTTCGGTATAGGGGGTGGGTTGGTCATCGTGCCGGTGCTGGCCGCGGCCTTCGTGCTGCAAGGCGTCGCGCCGGAGGTGTTGATGCATCTGGCGATCGGCACCTCGCTGGCCACCATCGTGGTGACCTCGCTGTCGTCGGCGCGGGCACACCATGAGCGCGGTGCGGTGCGCCTCGACTGGCTCAAGCGGCTGTTGCCGGGACTGGTGGTCGGCACCGGGCTGGGCGTGGTGCTGGCCAGTGAACTGAGCGGTGAGACGCTCAAGATGGCCTTTGGCGTCTTCGTGCTGCTGGTGGCGGCCAAGCTCGGGCTGGATCTCAAGGTGGGCCAGATGGCACAGGCCCCCGGGCGGGTCGGCCAGTTCGTGGGTGGCAGTACCGTCGGCGTGATTTCCTCGCTGTTCGGCATCGGCGGCGGCACGGTGATGGTGCCGATGCTCTCCAGCTGGCAGGCGCGCATGACCGAGGCGGTGGGGACCGCCGCCGCGGCAGGCTTTCCCATTGCGCTGACCGCCGCACTGACCAACATCGTGGTTGGCTGGCATGCCCCCAATCTGCCGGAACACGCCATCGGCTATGTCCATTGGGTGGCGTGGCTGGGCATCGTGCTGGTATCCGTGCCGTTCGCGCGCCTCGGGGCGCGGCTGGCACATGCCTTGCCAGCTCTGCTGCTCAAGCGCCTGTTCGCGCTGATTCTGGTCGTCGTCGGACTGCGGTTTCTGCTGGCGTGAGCGGGAATACGCTGCCTCAGGCAGGTCGTGTTCATGCTTTGACTGTTATGCTCTGCCCGCCTGAGAGGCGATGCCTGCATCGCCCAGTGCGTTGATAGAGCCCGACTTCCTCATTCAAGGTTTTCACATGTTGCAATATCCTGAGATCGACCCCGTGGCGCTGGCGCTGGGGCCCTTCAAGATTCACTGGTACGGGTTGATGTACGTGATCGGTTTCGCGGCGGCCTGGGGGCTGGCGCGAGCACGTCGCGCACGTGTCGGCCTCAGTCAGGACGCGGTGGGCGACCTGATCTTCTTCGGCGCCCTGGGTGTGGTGCTGGGGGGGCGCCTGGGGTATGCGCTCTTCTATGGCTTCGACAAGCTGCTGGCGGACCCGGTGTGGATCTTCAAGGTCTGGGATGGCGGCATGAGCTTCCATGGCGGTCTGCTGGGCGTGTTGATCGCGATGCTGTTGTTCGCGCGTCGCCATCAGCTGACCTTCTTCCAGCTGACCGATTTCATCGCGCCGATGGTGCCGATCGGCCTCGGGGCAGGACGGCTGGGCAACTTCATCAATCAGGAGCTGCCGGGGCGCATCACCGATGTCTCCTGGGGCATGGTCTACCCGCTCTACGGGCCGGAGCCGCGTCATCCCTCGCAGCTCTATCAGTTTGCACTGGAAGGCGTCGTGCTGTTCGCCATCCTGTGGTTCGTCTCGCGTGAACCGCGCCAGAAGGGCTTGATCTCCGGGCTGTTTCTGCTCTGCTATGGTTGCTTCCGGTTCATCACCGAATTCTTCCGTCAGCCGGACTCCCAGCTGGGCTTCATCGCCTTCGACTGGCTGACCATGGGCCAGCTGCTGTCGCTGCCGATGGTGCTGTTCGGGCTGCTGTTGATGGCCTGGTCGCGCGGTCAGGAAGTGGCGCAGCCGCCTGCACCTCGCGCCTCCTGAGAGGCAATGCAGGCGTGAATACAGGGGGCATTCGGTGTAAACTGGCCCCCTGCCAGATACGCAAGAACGCGGCCATCGGGCCGCGTTCTTGCGTATCTGGCAGCGTCAAATATCGTCAAGTGAACGATTCGAATTCATGAGAGGCTGGCGCGCGCAGGGCGATCCACCTGGCCCGTTCGCTGCGCCAGCCTCTGACACGCCGTACGGACTCGCCACCATGCAACCCTATCTAGATCTGATGCGCCATGTGCTGGAAAACGGCACACAAAAGGGCGATCGCACCGGCACCGGCACCCTGAGTGTCTTCGGCCACCAGATGCGCTTTGATCTGGCCGAAGGCTTTCCGCTGGTCACGACCAAGAAGCTGCACCTGCGCTCGATCATCCACGAGCTGCTGTGGTTCCTGAAAGGCGATACCAACATCGCCTACCTGAAGGAAAACGGCGTGCGTATCTGGGACGAGTGGGCCGATGAGAATGGCGATCTCGGGCCGGTATACGGTTACCAGTGGCGCAGCTGGCCGAACCCGCAAGGCGGTTCCGTCGACCAGATCAGCCAGCTGATCCAGCAGATCAAGACCAACCCGGATTCGCGCCGTCTGATGGTCTCGGCCTGGAACCCGGCGCTGGTGGACGAGATGGCGCTGCCGCCCTGTCATGCGCTGTTCCAGTTCTACGTCGCCGATGGTCGCCTGTCGTGCCAGCTCTACCAGCGCAGCGCGGACATCTTCCTCGGCGTGCCGTTCAACATCGCAAGCTATGCGCTGCTGACCCAGATGGTCGCACAGGTGTGTGGCCTCAAGCCGGGCGAGTTCATCCACACCCTCGGCGATGCCCACCTTTACAGCAATCATCTCGAGCAGGCGCGTGAGCAGTTGACGCGTGAGCCGCTGGCGCTGCCGCAGCTGGTGTTGAATCCGGAGGTCACGGATCTGTTCGATTTCACCTTCGATGACATTGCCATCGAAGGCTATGAATCCCATCCGCATATCAAGGCGCAGGTGGCTGTATGAGCGATAATGAATTCTCTCCGCTGACGGCGGCGGCTGACACCGTCGTGCCCGTCGCGATGATTGCTGCCATGTCGGTCAACCGCGTGATCGGCGTCGACAACCAGTTGCCGTGGTATCTGCCGGAAGACCTGAAGTTCTTCAAGCATGTCACCCAGGGCAAGCCGGTGATCATGGGTCGCAAGACCTTCGCCTCCATCGGCAGGCCGTTGCCCAACCGCCTCAACATCGTGGTCACGCGTGACAGCGAGTTCAGTCACGATGGCGTACGGGTCTGCAGTGACCTGGCCGCCGCGCTGAGCATGGCGGACCACCACGCGATGATCGAAGGCGTGGATGAGATCATGGTGATCGGTGGCGGTCAGATCTACGCCCAGGCGCTGCCGGTGGCGACGCGCCTCTATCTCACCGAGGTTGCGGTCGAGATCGAGGGCGATGCCCATTTCCCGGCGCTGGATGCGAGCTGGCAGGAAGCGCAGCGCGTCCCGGGGGAGAGCGGTGAGGGCCTGCCGGCCTATGATTTCGTGCGCTTCGAGCGCCGCGACGTCTGAGCCACTGGCTGGCCGGCGTGACCTTTACAGTCAGCAGGTACTGACACAGACTGGTGCCAAACGGAACTGCCCATAGCGTGCAAGGGAGGCTCAGGCCTTGACGATGGATCGCCTCGAAGCGCTGTATTCTGCGCTTGAACATGAAGCCGACACACAGCGACAGCAGCGTGACACAGAGCGCCAGGCCCGTGCGGCCCTGGAGTCGGAAAATGCCCGCCTGCGCGATGCGCTGGCCCAGCTTGAGCAGCAGGCAACGTCTGCAGCCACGGCAGATGCCGATGCGCATCAGCGTGCCCTGGCAGACGCCGAGCGTGCACTGGCCGCAGAGCGTCGTGAGCGAGAGCAGCTCGCTGAGCAGCTCGCGGCGGCGCGCCAGACACTGCAGGAGCAGCAGGCGCAGTTGAACGCGGTGAATGAGGCGTTGCTGGCGCGAGATGCGCAATTGCGCGAACTGGCTGAGCAGGCTTCTGCGCCGCAACCCTCCACGAATGCGGAGTCGGGTCTGGCAGCGCAGCAGGAGGCGCAGGCAGAACGCCTGGCCTCAGAGCGCCTGAACGTGAGTCAGCCGGTAGCTGCCGCGCAGACAGCGGCGGCTGCCGACTCGTCCGAGGCTCAGGCACTGCAAGCTCAGGTACCGCAGGAGCAGGAAGCGCATCAGCAGAACGAAGTCACGCAGGGCGAGGCGCAGCAGGCGTCTCGGCCTGAGGCAGCGCCTTCTCCCCATGCGCTGCTCAAGCAGTGGTACAAGCGCTATCCGGATACCTTCTTCAAGGGCCATACCCGGCCGCTGAAGATCGGCATCCATATCGAGCTGCTGGAAAACGAGCCCTGGGATGACAAGCTGGTGCGGCGCGCGCTGGCGGGTTATGTCCATCTGCCGCGGTATCTGAAGGCGGTACGGGCGGGCACGCAGCGCGTGGATCTGTCGGGCCAGTCGGTGGGTGCCGTGACGGAAGATGAAGCACGCCATGCCCGTCAGCAGCTCGATGAGTTGACGCGTCAACAGAAGGCGCGTGAAGAGCAGGCGACCGATCAGCGTATCAGCCACAAGCTCAGCGAGCTGATGACCAAGCATCGTCCCTGAACACCGTCCTTGAACAAAGTCCCTGAGTACCGTCCCTGAGCCCCGTCTCTGAGAATGTGTTGGCAGGTGGTGTGACAGCTGAGGAAGACGCTCGATCGACAATGATCGGTACTAACAGACAAGGCCCCTGTGCGGATTCCCGCACAGGGGCCTTGTCGTTGGTGGGCGGAAATCCGCACAACTCCTCACAAATCGCCGGCGACCCGCGGAATTCGGCTCACTTGTGCGCGAGTTGTGGGTGAACTGTGCGTTTGCAACTTATTGAATTGTCTGGATTGTCTCGTCTATCTGGCGGCTGTGGCGCAATGCTCGCAGTGTCTCGGCTATCCCTGCTCGCGCCGCACCTCTGCGCGGCTTCGTGTCGGAGCCGCGCAGACGGGATATCGAATGCCCTACAAGACCAACAATATCCGCAATTCAAGAGGATTCGCCATGCGCCTTATCAAGCCAGCCCTGACCGCCCTGAGTGCCGCCATCCTGTTTGCCTCAGCGACGGCCATGGCCGACCCGATCACCATCAAGTTCTCCCATGTGGTGGCGGAAAATACCCCCAAGGGCCAGATGGGCAAGAAATTCCAGCAGCTGGTAGAAGAGCGTCTGGGCGACAAGGTGGAAGTCGAGCTCTACCCCAGTTCGCAGCTGTACGGGGACGACAAGGTGCTGGAAGCCATGCTGCTGGGCGATGTGCAGCTGGCCGCGCCGTCACTGTCCAAGTTCCAGAAATATACCGATCAGCTGCAGGTCTTCGATCTGCCTTTCTTGTTCAAGGACATGGGCGCTGTCGAGCGCTTCCAGAGCAGCGAGACGGGCCAGTCATTGCTGACGTCGCTGGAATCCAAGGGGCTGGTGGGGCTCGGTTATCTGCATAACGGCATGAAGCAGCTGTCCGCGTCATCGCCGCTCAAGACACCGGAGGATGCCGACGGCAAGAAATTCCGCATCATGACCTCCGATGTGCTCGAGGCCCAGTTTGACGCGGTGGATGCCGTCTCGCTGAAGAAGCCGTTCTCCGAGGTCTTCATTCTGCTGCAGACCAAGGCCATCGACGGTCAGGAGAATACCTACTCCAATATCTACTCCCAGAAGTTCTTCGAGGTGCAGCCGTACATCACCGAATCCAACCACGGTGTGCTGGATTACATGGTGGTGTCCTCGGCACGCTTCTGGAATGGCCTGCCGGATGATGTGCGTGGCGAGGTCAAGTCGGCGCTCGATGAGGCCATCGTCTACGGCAACCAGCTCTCCGAAGCCAAGAACATGGAGGCCAAGCAGGCCATCCTCGATTCCGGCCAGAGCGAGATCATCACGCTCGACGATGCCCAGCGTCAGCAGTGGGTCGACGCCATGAAGCCGGTATGGGGCGAGTTTGCCGACGACATCGGTCAGGACATCATCGACGCCGCGCAAGCGGCCAACCAGTAAGCCGTCAGGCCATCCATCACTTGCCCCATCTTGAGCGCCAGAAAATCGGCGATCACGCGTGGGGCAAGTGTCCTTGAGCGACATGAGGATTCTTGCCATGGCACTAAGATGGCTTCACAAGGCGGAAGAGACGCTGTTCTCGCTGCTGCTGGTAGCGATGGTGCTGCTGGTCTTCGTCGAGGTGGTGTTGCGCTTTGTCTTCAATACCGGCATCAGCTGGTCACAGGAAGCCACGCTGTATCTGGCGGGCTGGTTCGTGTTGATCGGCGTGTCCTGGGGCGTCAAGCAGGGCGCGCATATCGGTGTGGATGTCGTGGTCAAGATGCTGCCGGTGCTCTGGCAGCGCGTGGCGACCTTGCTGGCGCTGGCGATCTGCATGGCGTACTGCGTGTTGCTGCTGGTCGGCAGTTATGAATATCTCTCGCTGATGAAGATGATCGGCATCGAGCTTGAGGACATCGCGATTCCCAAGTGGTATGCCCTCACCATTCTGCCCATTGCCATGTTGCTGCTGATGCTGCGCTTTACGGTACTGGGCTGGAAGGTGATTCGTGGCGATGCCAGTGGCTTCGGCTTTCATGACGAAGGCGAGGACAGCATGCACCTGGTGCAGTCGGATGAGCCGGATGGCCAAGACAACGGCGATGCTGGCCGTGACAGTGATCAGGGAACACCACGATGACCATAGCCACTCTGTTTGCGCTGCTGTTCGGCGGCATCTTTCTCGGCATGCCGATCGCCTTTGCGCTGGGCTTCTCGAGCGTTACCACGATCCTGCTGTTTTCCAGTGACTCACTGGGGTCGGTGGCGATCAAGCTGTTCGAAGCCCTGTCGCATCACTACACCCTGCTGGCGATCCCGTTCTTCATTCTCTCCAGCACCTTTCTCTCGACCGGCGGCGTGGCACGTCGCCTGATCACCTTCGCCACCGATGCCATCGGCCACGTGCGCGGTGGGCTGGCGATGGCCTCCGTATTGGCGTGCATGCTGTTTGCCGCCGTGTCCGGCTCTTCTCCGGCCACGGTGGCGGCCATCGGCTCCATCGTGATCGCGGGCATGGTGCGCCAGGGCTATACCGAGTCCTTCGCGGCGGGTGTGATCACCAATGCGGGTACGCTGGGTATTCTGATTCCACCGTCCATCGTGATGTTGGTGTATTCCGCCGCCACGGAAGTCTCGGCGGCCAAGATGTTCATGGCCGGCCTGATTCCGGGCCTCCTGATGGGCGGTATCCTGATGGTCGCGATCTATATCGCGGCGCGGATCAAGAAGTTGCCGGCTCAGCCTTTCCCTGGCGTACGGGTGCTTGCGCGCTCCGGCCTGATCGCCATGGGCGGTCTGATGTTGATCTTCATCGTGCTGGGCTCGATCTATGGTGGCGTGGCCAGTCCCACCGAAGCCGCGGCCGTGGCCACGGTGTATGCCTGGTTGATCGCCGTGGTGGGCTATCGCGACATGGGGCCCTTGAAGAACGTGCCGTGGCGCAAGGGCAACGAAGCCTGGGGGAGTGCGGGGTTGCGCGCGCTGTGGCAGGTGCCTGCCGGGCTTCTGGGGTCCTTCACCGATCAGGAGGTCAAGAAGGTGGTACTGGATGGCGCGCGTGTCTCGATGATGCTGCTGTTCATCATCGCCAACGCGATGCTGTTCGCGCATGTCCTGACCACGGAGCGCATTCCGCACACCATCGCCGAAACCATCATCGGCTGGGGACTGCCGGCATGGGGCTTCCTGATCGTGATGAATCTGCTGTTGCTGGCGGCGGGCAACTTCATGGAGCCCTCGGCCATCCTGCTGATCATGGCGCCGATCCTGTTTCCCATCGCGACGCAGCTGGGGATCGACCCGATCCATCTCGGCATCATCATGGTGGTCAACATGGAGATCGGCATGCTGACGCCTCCCGTGGGGCTGAATCTGTTCGTGACGGCGGGAATCACCGGCAAGCCGATGACCTGGGTCATTCGGGCAGCATTGCCGTGGCTGTCGCTGTTGCTGCTGTTCCTGGTGTTGATCACCTATGTGCCGGCGATCTCGCTGTTCCTGCCCAACTGGTTGAGCAGTTGACGATAACTGTCTGCAGATCTTGATAGCAGACTCATCAATGAATCACTGGCACAGGGACGGTGCCTTTGATGAAGATAAAGCTGAGAGGAAACCACAGCTTGGCATCAGACAAGCACAGCAGTTGACGGGTATTTGATCTGCGACTTTTGTCGCAAACGAGGTTTTTCCACAATGAATCCGGGATTAACGCTCAGCGATGCGCTCGATGCTGCAGAAATCGGCGTCAAGACGCATGGTTGTCATGAATCCTTCATTCGTGGGCCCTAGAGTATGCTCACGCCAGACAACCGACCGATGGATAGGTTCAGGAGTGGTGATCGAAAACAGTGTTTTTTTCTGTTGCACATCCTGAAAGCCCGGTATATGGTTTCCCTGCGAGCATTGGATAATAACTAGACCACAGAGTTTTAGAGGCGTCATCAAGCGCCCGGAACCTTGGTCACTGCCACCGGCAGACACGATCGAACAGTTAACGCTAGTTAAGGAACTATCGCGATGAAAAAGACACTTCTGGCTACTGCCATCGCCGGCGCTGCTGCCCTGGCTGCTACTTCCGCTTCCGCTGCAACCGTCTACAACCAGGACGGTACCAAGCTGGACATCTACGGTAACGTTCAGATTGCTTATACTTATATCGATAAGCTGGGTGGCGATCCGGACAGCGATCTGACTGACAACGGCTCTACCTTCGGTGCCAAGGGCGAGCACAAGATCAACGACGACATCGTCGGTTACTTCAAGGCCGAGTGGGAATATGACGCTGACGAAGCCAAGGGCGCTGGCGGTCTCGATACTGGCGACCAGGCTTATGTCGGTGCCAAGGGCTCCTTCGGTGATGCGCGTATCGGTTCTTGGGATCCGCTGATGGATGACTGGATCCAGGATCCGGTAACCAACAATGAATACTTTGATCTGAGCGACTCCGGTACCGCACTGACTGCCAACGAAGATAACGATGACAGCACCTTGCGCGAAGGTGACAAGCTGCAGTACATGTCTCCGAGCTACGCCGGGCTGCAGTTCGCCGTTGGTGCCAACTTCAATGGAGAAGGTTCTTACTCCGATGACAACGATGATGGCGTCCGTAACGCTGGTGACTCCGGTAACATCAGTGGCTCTGACCAAACTTCATTCTTCGGTGGTGTAAAATACACCGTGGGCGGTTTCTCTGTCGCTGCTGTGTACGACAGCCTGGATCAGTACGAAGGTAACAACGTCGATGGCGATGACGTGGGTGACCAGTATGGTCTGACTGCTCAGTATACTGTTGATGCATTGCGTGTTGCTGTCAAAGCTGAGCGTTTCGACGGTGAAGGCGACGATACCGATGTCGATTTCTATGGAATCGGTGCACGTTACGGCTATGGCATGGGCGACGTCTACGGTGCCTACCAGTACGTCGATGCTGAAGATCAGTCCAACTATGCTACCGAGTATGGCGATGACAGCTTCAACGAATTCACCGTCGGTGCCACCTACAACATCTCTTCCGCGATGTATACTTTCGTCGAGTACGCTCAGTATGATCGTTCCGGCGATCAAAGCGACGGTGCTGCAGTCGGCATCTACTACGGCTTCTAAGACGTCTTCAACCGTCTAGCAGGCTAACGAAAGCCGGTCCCTCGGGGCCGGCTTTTTTACGTCTGTCACTTCCGTGATGACTGACTCTCCGTTCGATGAAGAGAGGGTGGCCAGTGCACAAGCATGAGCGTCATGGTCACGAAAAAGCCCCTTTGATCATCAGATCAAAGGGGCTTTTATCCTGCGCTTTCCGGGAAAATGATAACGCTGGTCTGTTATTCGTCAGCGTGATTGTCCGGCCATCATTTCATGGCGTCGAGATCTTCACGCTTGGGCAATGCAGCATAGGCGCCCGGGCGAGTCACGGCGAAGGCACCGCAGGACGCAGCACGCTCCAGTGCGGCGTTGAGATGGCTCTCATCTTCGCACCAGTCGCTCAGGTTGTCGGCATGGATGCCGGCTTCGCTGAGGGCTGACAGGAAGCCGCCGATGAAGGCATCGCCGCCGGCCGTGGTATCGACCGCCTTGACCTTGGGCGGCGTGATACTGACGGTCTCGATGTCGCCGCTCTGCTTGCGTACCAGGGCGCGAATCACGCCCGGGCCATCGGTAAGCACGATCAGGCGCACACCGGCCTTAAGGCGCGCTTCGAGCCAGTCGGTCTGCGGCTGACTGCCGGTCAGTGCCTCGACCTCTTCCTGGGACAGCTTGAGGATGTCGGCGTTGTCCAGCAGGCGCGTGACTAGGGTCACATCGACCTGCTGGTTCGGCCACAGGTTGTGACGCAGATTGGCATCCACGCTGACCAGAGAGCCTGCCGCACGTGCGCGTGATGCCAGCACGAAGCTGGTGTCCGCGATGCCGGCGTCGGTCAGGCTGTTGCTGCACAGGTGGAAGATGGCGGGAGTCGCGAACAGCTCAGGCCCGGCGTGCTCCGGACGGAACAGCAGGTCAGCGGCCGGCGGACGATAGAAGTCGAAGCGGCGTTCACCCTCTTCATCGCGAGACACGAAGGCGAGCGCGGTGCGCGCATGGCTGGTGCGCTTGACGTGTTCCATCTGCACGCCATGAGCGCTCAGTTCGTCGTGCAGGAAGTCACCGAAGCTGTCCTGACCCAGCATGCCGACGAAGTGGCTCGGCAGGCCGAGGCGGGCACAGGCCACCGCGACGTTGGCCGGAGCGCCGCCCGCGTAGGGCGTGAAGGTTTCCTGCTCGACGGCCTGGCCGCCGAGCTTGTTGGAGAGCATGTCGACGAGCGCTTCGCCGAACGCGATTACCGGAGTCATCAGGAGGAGGTTTCCTTGCGAGTGGTCGTCGTGGAGCCTTTGGCTTTCTTGCCCGGCTTGTCGTTGCTGTCATCCGCCTGGGTGGCGCCACCGGCAGGGAAGTGCTCGCGGACCAGCGCCAGCAGGCCCTGGGTGGACGGATCGAAGGCCTTCACGTCGGTATCGATGCGCGCACTGATCTCCCCGGCGATGCGCTTGCCGAGCTGCACGCCCCACTGGTCGAAGGAGTTGATGTTCCAGATCACGCCCTGCACGAAGACCTTGTGCTCGTAGAGGGCGATCAGTGCGCCGAGATTGCGCGGGGTCATCTCATCCAGCAGCAGGGTGCTCGACGGGCGGTTGCCCGGGCAATTGTAGTGCGGATCGAGGTTGCTGCCATCCTGGCTGCCTTCCATGAAGGCATTGGCCTGGGCCAGCATGTTGGTGATCAGCGCGAAGTGGTGCTCTTCGGTGCCCGGTTCCGGCTTCAGCGAGGCGATGAAGTCGATGGGCACGTAGCGGGTGCCCTGGTGCAGCAGCTGGAAGAAGGCATGCTGACCGTTGGAGCCGGTCTCGCCCCAGACGATCGGGCCGGTCTTGTAGTCCACCGGACGGCCGAAGATGTCGACCGACTTGCCGTTGGATTCCATATCCAGCTGCTGCAGGAAGGCGGGCAGCTGATGCAGGGCCTGGTCGTAAGGCACGATGGCCTGGGTCTCGGCGCCCATGAAGTTGATGTACCAGATGCCGATCAGCGCCATCAGGACCGGCATGTTCTCGGCCATCGGCGCATTGATGAAGTGCTGGTCCATCTCATGGGCGCCTTCCAGCAGCTCCATGAAGCCTTCATAGCCGATGGACAGGGCGATGGGCAGGCCGATGGAAGACCACATGGAGTAGCGACCGCCAACCCAGGCCCAGAATTCGAAGACGTTCTCTTCGCGAATGCCGAATTCCTTGGCCGCCTTGCGGTTGGTGGAAGCCGCGACGAAGTGGGCACCGACGTCGGCATCTTCGCCGGCGTGCTCCAGGAACCAGCGGCGCGCCGTCTTGGCGTTGAGCAGGGTTTCCTGGGTGGAGAAGGTCTTGGTGGAGACGATGAACAGCGTGGTGGCCGGATCCAGGCGCTTGAGCACCTTCTGGATGTGGTTGCCATCGACGTTGGAGACGAAGTGGAAATTGATTTCCGGGTGGCGATGCTTGAGCAGCGCTCGGCAGGCCATGTTGGGGCCCAGATCAGAGCCGCCGATGCCGATGTTGACCACGTCGCGAATCCGCTGGCCGTCGAAGCCTTTCCACTCACCGCTGCGCACGGCTTCCGAGAAGGCGCGGATCTGCTCGCGCGTCTTGTGGATTTCCGGCATCACGTCCTTGCCATCGACGATGACCGGCGTGTTGGTCTGGCTGCGTAGCGCAGTGTGCAGCACCGGGCGATTCTCGGTGACGTTGATGATGTCGCCGGAGAACATCTGCGCGCGACGTTGAACGAGTGCAGAGTGCTCAGCCAGTTCGACCAGCGCCTCCATCACCTCATCGGAGATGTGGTGCTTGGAGTAGTCGAGAAACAGGCCGCCCACGCGCAGGCTCATCTTCTCGAAGCGCTTGGGATCCGCCGCGAAGTAATCGCGGATGCGGTCGTTGCGGGTCACCTCGCCCAGCCGGGTCAGCGCCTGCCAGGAAACACTACGGGTCAATTGCAGCATGGAAGTGTCCATCGTATGGGTTGTGGAAGTTCATCGGGGCGGGTCGCATTCTGTGGCGGCCCGACGCACGCTTGCAGGCGAGGCGAAAGTCACTGTCAGCCGGGAGTCGTGGCGATGACACGATTCAGGGGCTTGGCGCTCTCGGTTGGTCGACAAGGTGCGCAAGGTGCCGGCCACGCCGTGAGCCGCGTGGCCGGCTGGCATTCACTTGCCGCTCGCCTCATCACCGTTCAGCGGTGAGATGTGCTGAGCCAGCAGATGCTGAGCGCCCGGCGGCAGCCAGACCGGATCGAGGCGCGTGCAGGCGGTCTCGACACACAGGAAGCTGCGCGCATTCTCGACGCTGGTGTCGGCCGGCGGCGCGTCCCCGGGATGCCAGACCACCGTGGAGTCAGAGCCCTGCTTGGCGATGCGCAGCTGACGCTTGCCGTCCTCGAGCACCTGGACACGGCTGGTCTGGTAGATGCGGTCCAGCGGGCCGCGCACGCCCAGTTCACCTTGCTGGTCGAAGCGCGAGAAGTCCTGGCGCTTGTCCAGGTAGCTGGCGCCGGCCAGACCGGTGACACGACACGCGAAGGCATTCGGCACTGCGAAGTAGGTATGCAACGCGCCGGTCATCTTGATCGGGGTCTCGCCACGGTTTTCCGTGATCAGCTCGACCTTGAGGAAACGGCGGTTGGCAAAGATCACCACGCGCGGAGAGAGGGCGGCATGCAGTGCCGAGACCGGTGAGGCATGGATCTCGACGCCTTCCTCTTCCTCGTCCACCGCATCGATGCGCCAGTCGGCCTTGCGAGCGGGGCCGTGCAGTTCGCTTTCGCCCTCGGGGAACTCATCCGCGAACCAGGGCCAGCACAGCGGAATGCCGCCGCGAATGCTGCCCGGCAGGGAGGCGGGCGTTTCCGTCACCCACAGCCAGGGAGAATCGCCCGTCGGCTGATAGTGCAGCACCTGAGCCCCCTGGTGGCAGACCACCAGCTCGCCCCACGCCTGGTTGAGGATCAACAGCGAGCGGCCCTGCCATTCGACAGTGCGTTGGCCAGCGGTGTCGGCGATCAGTTCGCGCAGACTTTCGGGGATCATCTCGAGCTACCTCGATGGTTCAGGAGGTGACAATGCATCATGTCACCTCTTCATTGTGCAGAGCCTCGGCGGCGCCCAGCAGGCCGGTCCACGGTGCGGTCACCACCCAGGTGGGTATCGCGGCATTGTAACGGCTCAGACGATTCTTGTCGGTGAAGGCGTGGCGGAAATCGCTGCGCATCAGCAGATCCAAATTGCGCGGCAGCACGCCACCGCACAGATAGACACCGCCGCGTGCCCCCAGTGTCAGGGCTGCATCGCCGGCCACCGCACCAAGAATCTTCATGAAGCGCATCACCGCCTCGAGTGCCAGAGCCTCGCTCCTGATGGAGGCTTCATCTTGCACTGCCGCCGCATGGGCGGCCTGGCTGACGCTGGCGGCACTGTCGAGAGGCGTCGCCATTCCGCGAAGCTCGCCCAGGGCCTGATAGATCTCGAGCATGCCCTGGCCGCACAGCAGGCGCTCCACCGAGACGCGACCATGGCGACGGCGGAAGATGCCGAGCAGGCCATCCTCGATCTCGTCGGTGGGGGCGAAGCTTGCATGTCCCCCTTCGGTCGCGAGCGGAATCCAGTTGTGCGTGCCGCGTACCAGCCCCGCGACACCCAGCCCGGTGCCGGGGCCGATCACCAGGCGTGGCGAGGCCGCATCGCCACTACCTTCGGTGAGCTCCTCACCGATGGCCAGGCGTTCGCTGGCCTCGATATGGGGCACGCCCAGCGCCATGGCGGTGAAGTCATTGAGGCACTTGAAGCGCTCGAGCCCCAGTGAGTCGCGCACCTCGCGCTTGAGAAACGTCCAGTGATTGTTGGTCATGCTGACGCGTTCATCATGCACGGGGCAGGCGAAGGCCAGGCAGGCCTCGACGGGGTGCTCGGCCTCTGACAGGCCCAGCATCCGATAGTAGGCCTGGATGGCCTCCTCGAGTCCGGCATGCTCGGCGCAGGCGAGCGTCTGGATGTGTTGCAGGGTGTGGCTACCCGGCTGGACAAGTGCCAGCCGGGCATTGGTGCCACCGATATCGCCTACCAGAGCAAGGCGATGGGAGGTGTCGCGGGTCATCGTCCGGCATCCTTCCTTTGCGTCAGTGCCTCAGGAGAGTGACAGGGTGTGCCCATCACATCAGGTCGTGGCCGCTGCCCGGCAGGTCGCCGTAGCCTGCAAAGCTGGAAGCGCCTTCCTCGGCACCGCCGACCAGTGAACGCATGCCGGAGAACAGCTCGCGGCCCAGGCCGTGATGGTAGCTGTCGCGAGTGATGGTCGCGGCCTCGCGCTCGGCCCATTCGGCTTCATCGACCAGCGCCGTGAGGGTGCCGGCATTGGCGTCCAGACGGACCACGTCACCTTCGCGCAGGCGTGCCAGCGGGCCGCCATCGAGCGCTTCCGGCGTCATGTGAATGGCGGCCGGGACCTTGCCCGAGGCGCCGGACATGCGGCCATCCGTCACCAGTGCGACCTTGAAGCCGCGGTCCTGCAGGATGCCGAGGTAGGGCGTCAGCTTGTGCAGTTCCGGCATGCCGTTGGCGCGCGGGCCCTGGTAGCGCACCACGGCGACCATGTCCTGCTCCAGCTCACCGGCTTCGAAGGCGGCCTTGAGCTCATCCTGATCGCTGAACAGCTTCACCGGTGCCTCGACGAGACGATGCGCTTCCTTGACGGCAGAGACCTTGATCACGCCGCGGCCAAGGTTGCCGTCGAGCACGGTCAGGCCGCCTGTCGGGGCGAAGGGGTTGGCCACCGGGCGCAGCACATCCTCGTCGAGGCTGTCGGTGGGGCCGTCCTTCCAGACCAGCTTGCCGTTCTCGAGGAAGGGCTCGCGGACATAGCCGGCCAGGGTGCCGCCGTCCTGGGTGGGGATGTCGTGGAGCAGACCCGCTTTGAGCAGTTCACGGATCAGGAAGCTCATGCCGCCGGCCGCCTGGAAGTGATTGATGTCGGCCTGGCCGTTGGGGTAGATGCGCGTCAGGCTCGGCACCACCGCGGAAAGCTCGGTGAAGTCATCCCAGGTGATGGTCACGCCCGCTGCGCCGGCCATCGCGACCAGGTGCAGGGTGTGGTTGGTGGAGCCGCCGGAAGCCAGCAGGCCGACCATGGCATTGACGATGGCGCGGGCATCGATCTGGCGATAGAAGGGACGGTAGTCGCCGCCGACTTCGCTGTTGCGGATGGTCTGCTCGGCGGCGTGACGCGTCAGGGCTTCGCGCAGCGGCGTGCCCGGATTGACGAAGGACGCGCCCGGCAGGTGCAGGCCCATCAGCTCGACCATCAGCTGGTTGGAGTTGGCGGTGCCATAGAAGGTGCAGGTGCCCGGGCTGTGGTAGGACGCGGACTCGGCTTCCAGCAGTGCATCGCGACCGACCTTGCCTTCGGCGAACAGCTGGCGGACACGCGCCTTCTCGTTGTTGGGCAGGCCGGAGGGCATCGGGCCGGCCGGCACGAACAGCGTCGGCAGGTGGCCGAAGCGTGCGGCGGCGATGAACAGGCCCGGGACGATCTTGTCGCACACACCGAGGAACAGGGCGCCATCGAACATGTTGTGCGACAGGCCGACAGCAGCGGCCATGGCGATCAGGTCACGCGAGAACAGCGACAGCTCCATGCCCGGCTGGCCCTGGGTCACGCCATCGCACATCGCGGGCACGCCGCCGGCGAACTGGGCGGTGGAGCCCATCGCCTGGACGGCTTCCTTGATGATGCGCGGATAGTCCTCGAAGGGCTGGTGGGCGGACAACATGTCGTTATATGACGAAATAATGCCCAGGTTGGCCGAGTTCATCAGCTTGAGACGATTCTTGTCGGTCTCGCCACAGGCGGCAAAGCCGTGCGCCAGGTTGCCACAGGAGAGCTCGGAGCGGTGCACGCCGCGGCGCTGCTGGCTTTCCATCAACTGCTCATAGGCGGCGCGGCGTTCGCGGGAGCGGTCGATGATGCGCTGGGTCACGTGCTCTACGGTCTGGTTGACTGACATGCTCTTACCTCATGTATCAGGCGGCGCAGGGCGCCGAGGCTGGCGAAAGAAAGCGTTTCCCGCTGTGTGGGCGTGCTGCTGCCCGGCGACGCTATCCAGTGGTGATGGCGGTGTAAAGCCTCTCGCATCACCCGTGTCGCGTCGTTTGGTTGCCGGGGTAGCCTACAGTAGCGCGTCATGGCGCTCGAGAAACGGTTTTGTTCGGAATATTCGGTAAATTTAACAAAAAAACTGCTTGAAGACTGGACGACTTTCGGCCAAATTATGGGAAAAGCGTGTAGGATAATTTCATGGAACGTATTGCAAGCTGGCGTTCTTCGATCAGGTCTGGTCCTGCACCCGCCATACGCCACAGGAGTTGAGTCATGACATTACGCGTCGCCATCAATGGTTTTGGTCGCATCGGTCGCAACGTGCTGCGTGCGCTGTATGAAGGTCAGTACAACGATCGTATCCAGGTCGTCGCCATCAACGATCTGGGTGACCCGAAGCTCAACGCTCACCTGCTGAGCCGTGATACCGTGCACGGGCGTTTCGTCGAAACCGTCTCGCACGACGAAGAGAACCTGTTCGTCGGTGACGACAAGATCCGCATCTTGGCCGAGCGTGACCCGGCCCAGCTGCCGTGGTCCAGTCTGGACATCGACCTGGTGATGGAATGCACCGGTCTGTTCACCAAGCGTGCTGCCGCTGCCAAGCACATCGAAGCCGGCGCCAAGCGTGTGCTGATTTCCGCGCCGAGCGGCGATGCCGATGCGACCGTCGTGTTCGGCGTCAACGAAGATGTGCTGAAGGCTGAGCATCAGGTCGTCTCCAACGCGTCCTGCACCACCAACTGCCTGGCGCCGGTCGCCAAGGCGCTGAATGATGAAGTCGGCATCGAGAATGGCCTGATGACCACCATTCACGCCTACACCAACGATCAGAACCTGTCGGATGTCTACCACTCCGACCCGTACCGTGCCCGCAGCGCGACCCATTCCATGATCCCGACCAAGACCGGTGCCGCTGCGGCAGTGGGTCTGGTGCTGCCGGAACTGAACGGCAAGCTGGATGGTCTGGCGATCCGCGTGCCGGTGATCAACGTGTCGCTGGTCGATCTGACCTTCACCGCGTCGCGTGATACCTCCATCGAAGAGATCAACGCCATTGTGGCCAAGGCCGCCGAAGGTTCCAGCGTGCTGGCCGTCAACGAGCTGCCGCTGGTGTCCATCGACTTCAACCACGATGCACACTCTTCCACCTTCGACAGCAACCACACCCGCGTCAGCGAAGATCGCCTGGTCAAGGTCATGGCGTGGTACGACAACGAGTGGGGCTTCTCCAACCGTATGCTCGACACTGCGCTGGCGATGCAAGCCGCCAAGTAACCGCTTGATGAGCCCCGCGCGGCCCTTGATCCATCAACGATCAAACGACAAGGCCGCGCGGGGCAGCAAGAATTCGGGGGGCTGTCAGTCTGTCGGCAAGACAGCAGGGCAGGCTCCCAACAGGTGAGGACGAGTGGCCCGAGGATTCTCGCGTCGCGCTAAGGCTCCACGGACAAGGCAATGCCATTCGTCCCCTTTGAATCGGTGGTCGGTCAGGGTTGGCGCCAAGACCGGCTTCGATGCTGCTCGGAATGACATCGCGTCATCCATTCTTGAACCTCTCCCAATGGGAGAGGTTTTTTTTTGCGCGCCACGAAAGTGCGGGAGGTGTTTCAGAGCGCAAGCTGTCGTTGCCTGGCGTCAATGGCGTGGACTTATGGCAACTTTTTTTAGCACGATCGCGACAGAGTCGGGGTGGGTGGTGTGAAACGTGCATTGATACGTCGAGAAAGGTGGTCAACATGTCGCCATCGTAATTCACGGTCGAGTGAAATTAGCGAAACTGTGGCGGTGTGTTACACTTCGCACCTGTTGGCCTTGCATCCATTGGTGAGCCAGGTCATGACAACGTCAAATCATGCAGGCGGCCCTATGGCCTGCGAGTGATCCATTGTTGTGCGCAATTCAGGGAAGGTATTGCCACACTGCCGCATACTCTCCGGCAGTTATCTCGACTTCCACAGCAGGCTGTCTCAGATGCACGATGCCATCCGCGAAGCTCATGAATTGATCGGTGCTACCTTGCGTGACCCGCGTACCCAGCGTGAGGGCAAGGTCGTGGGTATGGACCTGGGGCGTGAGCAGCCGGCGATCTATGTGCTATGGCAGGAAAGTGCCGCAGCGGAGCGCATCGGCATGGAGCCGGATGATTTTCGCGCGTTGCTCGATCATCTGCGGGCGCGCCTGCCGGACAAGGCGCCTTCCGCCCAGCAGGACAAGGACAGCCGGCAGTCGCGGCGCCAAAAGCGCAATGCCCCGCGCGCGACTGCCCAGCCGGCTGGCGAGAGCAACGACGGCCGTAGCCGCGCACCTGATGCCCCGACCTCCGCGCTCATCGGCGATGCCATGCCGCGTTCCGCGCAAGGCTAGATCTTTCCAGACCAGCTCTTCTCAAGGCCAGCTCTGCTCAAGGTCAGCTCTCAAAAAAGCCCGAAGCTTATGCTTCGGGCTTTTTGCATCCATGAGGTTTTCCCTTCGGCGCCGCTTGCGTGATACTTGACCACAACATTGCGCGTCCGCTGCCGATAAGGGAGATAGTCAGACGCAAGAAGGAAAGGTCGCAATCGTTCATATGCCGTCATCTGCCTGGATCTTCGCGCAATCAGGCATTGGGAGTGGGAGGGCTGCTGGCTGCCAGCGCCATGGATAGGGCATTCTTGAGCTAACCGCATGACAGAGAAGGGGTTTCACGTTGCCTGAATCATTCGCGGATAGTCGTTTGCTGCAGCATCATTATGCTGTCGTGGCAGATGTGTTGTTCACGCTCAGTGCTGATGGTAAGCGCCTGATTGCCATGAATGCAGCGGCGGAACGCCTGCTGGGATATACGGTGCGGGATTTTCTCAAGCAGCCGGAGCTCTGGCTTTCGCTGGTGATCACCGCCGACCGGCAGCGGTTGAGTGACTTTCGCGCCTCGATGGGGCAGGTCGAGCGTACGACGTATCGCATGCGCGACCGCAGCGGGCAGCTGTTGTTGCTCGAGGAATGTCTGTGGAGTTCCGGCGTTGGGCATCCGCTGTGTGGACGAGTGACGGATATCACGCAGCGTGACAAGGCCAATGAGCAGGAGCGGCAGCTGGCACGTGCCTATCGTCTGATGATGGTGCGCAGTCGTGACCCGATGGCGATCCTGTTGCTCAAGGATGAAAGACTGGTGATCAGTCATGCCAACCCGGCCTGGCATCTCTATCACGACGCGGCCTGTGCACATTCCCGCCTCTCGCTTGAGCACCTCTACCTCCCTCATGTCCTGCGTAGCCTGGAGAGAGCCGAGCCCTGGCAATGCGATATCAGCCTGTCGCTGCCGCGGGGGGAAACCAGATTGTCCGTCCAGATGGTCAGTCTGGGGCGCTCGCTCGCCGACGAGGGGCGTCAGGTGGCCGTGATGGCGCGTGACATCACTCAGGTACATCAACGTCTCGAGCATGTGGTCGATCAACAGCAGCGTCTGGCGCGGCGGGTGGATGAGACACCCGGCGCGCACTACGCGACCGCTGGTGAATGGCCGCCAGAGGAATTGGAGTATCTGTCGGCAGGCAGCGAGGCACTCACCGGGCTTTCACATGACCTGCTGATGGCAAGCCCGGGTCTCTGGCGGGCCCGGTTGGTGCCGGATGAGCTGGCCATCTGTCAGCAGCGCTTCGGCGAGGCCGTGCGGGAGCGCCATAGCCGTCTGAGCCTGTGTTACGCCTTCGTGCATGTGGATGGGCGCAAGCGCTATCTCCAGGATGACATGCAGCTGAGTTACTCCCCTGAAGGGAAGGTCACTGACGTGCTCGGCAAGCTCAGTGATGTCACTCAGCGCGAAGCGCATCGGCGCCAATTGGATAACCTTGTCCAGCAGATGCGCGGCGTCCTCTTCCAGTGTCGCCTGAGTCAGGAGGGCGAGCTGCGCTATACCTACCTCTCGCCGGTCGCCTCGCAAGTGCTGGGGCTCGACCCGCAGGCCGTCATCGACGACCCCATGCTGCTGCTGGCGCGTATCGAGGATCGCGAGCGCGAGTCTTTGCTTGCGTCTCTGCAGACCAGTGCCCAGCAGCAATCGCCCTGGGAGGCGGAGATACGCTATCAGCATCCGGATGGTCAGGAGCGCAGGCTGGCCTGTGTCGGCTTGCCGCAGATGATCGACTCCCCCGGGGGCGGCGTGATCTGGAATGGCTATTGTGACGATGCCACCGCTCGATACCGTATCGAGGATGAGCTGCGCCAGAGCGAGGAGCGCTACCGATTCATCCTCAACTCCGTCAGCGATCTGGTCAGCATCGAGGACTCCCACGGCATCTGTCAGTACATCAGCCCCTCGGTGGAAAAGCTCTGTGGCTACCGGCCGCAGGAGGTCATCGGTCATGAGATCAAGCAGCTCATCCACCCTGACGACATGCAGCGCATCGCCCATGAAGTCCATCGTGCCGCCTGTCTCGGCGAGGTATTTCGAATCGATTTCAGAATTCAACACAAGGCCGGACATACGCTGTGGTTCGAGTCGATCTCGACGCCCTCGATGGACCCCGTCACCGGGCGTTATCAGCGCGTGCTGTCGGTGTCGCGCAACATTCATGAGCGCAAGCTGATCGAACAGCGGCGTGAGCATGAAGCGATGACGGACGCCATGACGGGTGCCATGACCCGCGCCAGCTTCCTCGACACGCTCGATACCCTGCTGAGTTCGTCATCGCGGGAGCAGGTGGCGTTGATCCTGTTTGATATCGACCACTTCAAGCGCGTCAATGACACTCACGGTCATGCGGCGGGCGATCAGGTACTGATCAGTCTTGGCGAGGCGTGTCGTGCCCAGCTGCGGCGCGACGACTGCTTTGCGCGTCTGGGCGGCGAGGAATTTGCCGTCCTGCTCACCGATGCCGGCACGGCCACCGGTGTCGGAATGGCCGAGCGACTGCGACAGCAGATCGCGGCGTTGGAAGTTCGCTTCAAGTCACTCACATTGCACTGCACCATCAGCATGGGGGTGGCGACACCCCAGTCGGGGGAGACTCGGGACGGCTACCTGCACCGTGCCGATATGGCGCTCTACAGTGCCAAGCGCAGCGGTCGCGATCGGGTGGTGCTGGCATCGCAGTCCTTGAGCGAGGACAATTGAGCCAACACCGGTGATCAATCGGGCACACCGGCAGCCGGTGTCTCGGGTTGTGGATCGCGTCATGCAAGTGGATCACGTCATACAAGGAGTAGACGATGCGAATGTTACGTGGCTGGTGCGCTGGCACCCTGTTGTTTGCACAGTCGGTATTTTCTGCCGGACAGGCCATGGCCGCCGAGGATGCACCGCTGGTCAATCGTCTCGAGGGGCCGCAGGTGGTGACGGAGACGGTGACCTATCGGGCCAATGGTGAGGAGCACGTCGGCCTGATCGCACGCGATGCCAAGGCGCAGGGACGCCGTCCCGGTATCCTGTTGGTACATGAGTGGTGGGGCTTGAACAGCTACGCCCGCAAGCGCGCCGAACAGCTGGCAGGATTGGGCTACGTGGTCATGGCCGTCGACATGTATGGTGGTGGGCGCACGGCCGAGCACCCCAAGGAGGCCGGTGCTTTTTCCTCTGCGGTGATGAGTGACTGGCCGAAGGCCGAATCCAGCTTCAATTCGGCGCTGGCGGTGCTGCGCTCACGCCCGGAAGTCGATGGCGAGCGCATGGCGGCAATCGGCTACTGCTTCGGCGGTGCCGTGGTGCTCAACATGGCGCTGACCGGAGCGCCGCTCAAGGCGGTCGTCAGCTTCCATGGCAGCCCGTCGATTGCCGTGACGGAGCCCGAGCCGTTTGCCGGCCGGGTCGTGATCCAGAATGGCGCGGCCGATACGCTGGTGCCGCAGGAGGATCTCGACAAGCTGGTCGCGACCTTCCAGTCACTCGAGACGCGCACCACGTTGATCCAGTATCCGGGCGCCAGGCACGCCTTCACCAATCCGGAGTCGGATGCCAAGGCGGCCAGGTACGAGCTGCCGCTGGGCTATGATGCAGCCGCGGATTCGGCTTCCTGGCAGGTCATGCTCAACCTCTTCAATGAGGTCTTCAAGACACCGAAGAAATCCGTCAAGACCTGAGCTGCAAGACCTGAGTCGTTAAGACCTGAGCCGCCGTCACCGGTGCTGAAGGGGATCGACACGCAAAAGCCCGTCCGAGAAGTTTCCGGGCGGGCTTTTTCATGGGGCTTTTTCTAGAAGCTATTTCATGAGCCTGTTTCAAGGTCTCTGGCAGGAGGCCATGGCAAGGCGCTCAGTGATCGCTGAGCGCGCGGCTCAATCCAGCTCCTTGAGCGACAGCACCTGGTGCGCCAGACGAATCATGTCGGGGTCACCGGTGTGTTTGCTCGAGACATCCGACAGCTTGATCACCGGCACCCATTCCTGACCCTCGGGGCGGGCTTCGGTCATCTTGATCACCATGTTCATCGGTTGCGGGCCGACATCATTGGTGAAGTTGGTGCCGATGCCGAACGACATGCCGATACGTCCGGCGCAGTAGCGCACGATGCGATCGACCTTGTCGGTGTCCAGGCCATCGGAGAACACGATGGTCTTGGTCTTGGGGTCGATCCCCAGCGACTCATAGTGACGGATGGTGGTCTCGGCGAAGTCGATGGGGTCACCACTGTCGTGGCGCACGCCGTCAAACAGCTTGGCGAACTTCTTGTCGAAGCTCTTGAAGAAGGCCTGGCTGGTGAAGGTGTCAGACAGGGCGATACCCAGGTCGCCGCGATAGACCTTGACCCAGTTCTCCAACGCCAGGATGTTGGCCATCTTGAAGCCGAAGCGCGCGGCATGAAACATGAACCACTCATGGGCGTGCGTGCCGATCGGCTTGATGCCGTGGCGCTGCGCCATGTGCACGTTGCTGGTGCCGATGAAGCAGCCACGGCCGTGGTCCTTGAGGCCCGCGACCACCTTGTCGTGCACATCGTAGGAGTGCCGACGACGAGTACCGAATTCCGCCACGCGGATGCCGAGACGCTTGTAGTGCTCGATCTTGGCCAGGGTGCTGTCGCGCAGGGCCTGATCGCTGTCGCGTTGATCTCCGCCCAGCTGATACCAGAGCTCGCTGATCATCGCCATCAGCGGGACTTCCCACAGGATGGTGCGATACCAGTAGCCTTCGATATGCATCTCCAGCTCATCACCGGTCTGGGTGATGGTGATTTCGGAGGGATCGAAGCGGAAGCCCGCCAGGAAGTCGCGGTAGGTCGGGTCCAGGAAGGGGCAGTGAAGCTCGAGGAAGGATTTCTCTTCCACGCTCAATGCCAGTTCGGCCATGTTGTCTACCGCGATGCGCAAGGCCTCGCCGAACCCCGGCGGGAACGAATGCTCGCCACGGTTGATAAAGGCGTAGCGAGCGCGCGCATACGGAAACAGTTTCACCACGGCGTTCTGCATGGTGAACTTGTAGAAATCATTATCGAGAATCGAGTACAACATCGAGGCTCGCTCAGTATCAAGGCGGCTCGGGGGAACCGGAATCGCTGGCAGGGCAGGCGCTGCGAGAGGCAGGCATGCCCCGCTGGCACGGGGAAGCAATGTCGACGCATTATCCGTGCAGGCGCGCTGCACGTTCAAGCCGGAGAGCCCAGGCGCTGGTCAGGTGCTGAAGGCCATGATGCCGAACATGGTCAGCATCATGCCGCCGAACATCAGCAGGCCGGCCAGCGACAGGGCGATCAGCAGATAACCGAGAATCAGCCCGGCCAGGGCCCAGCTGTCACCGGCTTCGCCACTGCGGCGGATCTGGCTGCGCGCAATGTGGCCACACACGACGCCGCCGAGTGCCGCAGGCGCGAGCAGGCAGCCGAGCACGCTCAGGGCGAAGGCGGCCACTGCCATGAGATTCGTGCTGGCATGGGTGTCCTGCGCGGGCGGGGTCGGCGCATAGGGGCCTTGAGAGGGCCCTTGCGAGGACTCTTGAGTGCGCCCCGGGGTCTGCGAGCCGCTCGTGGACGTGTCGTCGGGCGGCGTGGGAGTCTCTGTCATGTGGGTCTCGTTGTCCTGCATCATGACGACACACTAGCATGTCCTGGGATATGCGGCATGTCTGCATCAGCGGTGGGCATGGCAAGACCATGAGGAGAGTACGGTGACAGGGCAATGGCAGGTAGAGGATGAAGCTGCGACAGGGGCGGCGGCTCACGCGGCAGGGGCTGCGACAGGCCAGCAGCAGGTTGCGAGCGCCGCAGATGCCGCAGAGAAGCAGGGTTGGCGCCTGGAGGTGCTGAATTCCCTCGACGCCCTCACCGTCAGTGAGTGGAATGCGCTGGCAGGCGATGACTATCCCTTCCTGCAACATGCCTATCTGAGCGCGCTGGAGAGCTGCGGTGCGGCCAGCGCCGCCAGTGGTTGGCATCCTGCCCATCTGGTAGTGCGAGACGCCGACGGCCGCTTGCTGGCAGGGCTGCTGCGCTATCTCAAACTGCACTCGCGTGGCGAATATGTGTTCGACCAGCAATGGGCGGAGGCCCTGGAGCAGGCCGGTGGTCGCTATTACCCCAAGCAGTTGACTGCCGTGCCGTTCACCCCCAGTGACGGGCCGCGTCTTGTCACCTCGCCGCAGTTGACGTCGCCCGCTGCCCGGCGTGCCTTGCTTGCCTGGTTGTGGCCGCACCTCAAGGCGGGTATCGCGCCTGCGGCAGAGCCGGGGAGCGCGCTGCGTCGTTATGAGCACAGCGGGTTTCATCTGCTGTTTGCCTCGGCACAGGAGCGGCAAGACTGGCAGGCGGCGATTCCGGAGCTGATTTCGCGTCCCGGGATGCAATATCACTGGCAGTCACGCGGCGAGCCTGACTTCGCCACCTGGCTCGAGAGTCTGCGCTCCAAACGGCGCAAGGAGATCCGTCGCGAGCGGCGCAAGGTCGCCGAGCAGGGCTTCACGCTGGCCAGGCTCGAGGGAGCGCAGATTGGCCCTGATGACATCGCGGCCTTCTACCGCTGCTACTGCATGACCTATCTCGAGCGCGGCCAGCGGCCCTATCTGCCGCTCGATTTCTTCCAGCAGCTCAGGCGCCACATGCCCGAGCGGTTGCTGCTGGTGCAGGCGCGCGATGAGCAGGGCGTGCCGGTAGCGGCAGCCTTGTGTCTGATCGGCAGTGATTGCCTGTATGGTCGTTGGTGGGGCAGCGAAGTCCACGCCGACTGTCTGCACTTCGAGGTCTGCTATTACCAGGGGCTCGAATTCTGCCTGCAGCGAGGGCTCAAGCGCTTCGACCCCGGTACTCAGGGTGAGCACAAGATCAGCCGCGGTTTCGCGGCGTATGCCACCGGGTCGCTGCATTGGCTGATGCATCCCGGGCTTCAGGAGGCGGTGGCAGAGGCGGTCGAGGAGGAGGCACGCTGGATCAGCAAGGCGCGTCAGCAGGTGACGGCAATGCTGCCTTACCGGGAGGCCGCGCCCCAGCCAGCGCAGGAGTGATGACCTTCAGGCCTCGTGACTGTCATCCGCTATCCGCTGGCGGATTCTCCCGCGGAGTCAGAGGCAAGAAAGATTGCGAATGGAGCGCTACACTGAGTTATATATGAATGCTCTAATCCAGAGGCGCCCATGCTGATCAAGGACTGCGATTCACGGGAATACGATCTGCTGGTGCTCGAGGTGCTGGCGCAGGATGCTGCGCTTGCCGCACCTGAGCGCCACAAGGTGCTGGAGGCCCTGCGTGCGATACGTGCCCGTCAGGCGCGTCGCCGTGCACTGGCAAGCCAGCTGGATGCCTTGTTGGGGACGCGGGATGATTGGGTCGTGCTGCATGATGTGCGCCTGACGCAGGCAGAGGGCGTGATCGAGATCGATCACCTGCTGATCAACAGCCTCATGCAGGTCTGGGTGCTGGATGCCTCCTGTTTTGATCTGACGCTCTCGATCACCCCCTTCGGTGAGCTGTTGGCCCATGGCGGACGAGTCGCGCGGGGGAGCGAGACACCCACTGGCGAAGATGGTGCCATGGCGCATGCCGTGACGCCGTGTCCCTTGCAGACGATCCCTGAGCGTAGCCGCGCCATCATGCAATGGCTGGAGGCCTCCTCGTTGCTGCCTGTGCGGCTGGGGATGACGCTGCAGCCGCAATTGCGCTATCGCATCCTGGTGGCCGATGCGGCTCAGGTCAGCCGACCGCCGGAAGATATCGTGGACAGTCGTGCGCTGCTGTCCTTCGCGCGCCTCAAGCGTCAGTGCCTGCAGGTGAGTGGCAAGACCGCTTACGTGACACGGCTGCGCAGTTTTACCCACCGCCTTGATCAGCGCCGCCTGCGCCAGCTGGGGCGCGCCATCGCGACCCGGCATGTGGCCCCCAATACGGATTGGGTGGCAAAGCTGGGCCTGGCCGCTGACGCGCGCGCGACGGAGGGCGACGCTGCCACTCCGCTGTCCCCGCTGGCCTATCTATGGCAACCGCCGCCATCGCCTGAAGAGCTGGCGCGGACCTCAGGTGGAAGCGCTGCCATGGCGGTAGAGTCTGAGGACAAGGAGGGAGCGCCGGATGACACGACGCTGGCGCTCCAGCGTGGCGTGACATCTACGGCTGCCCTGAAACGGCAGTGCGGTTTTGGGGGGCGAGGGCTGCAGGCCGCGCATTGGCAGCCCGGGCACCCGGCGCTGGACCAGGCTCAGGGGCAGGCCCGGCACCAGGACAGCCAAGCAGATCCCGCTAGCCCGCAGACGGCAGGCGAGCAGCCGGGGACTGTGCCCGGCAATCAGCAGGGCGCGTCTTCCGCCCAGTCACAGGATGAGGATGGCTTGCCGCGCTGCCAGGGCTGTCGGCGTTGGCTCTCCAGCGAGAGTGTCGACTTCTGTCGCCAGACAGAGCAGGCGCGCGTGCTGGGCGGGCGCCTGCTCTGCAAACGCTGTCGCGACGCCTCATGCCAGTGAGGGATAAGCACGGCGCTCTCCTCAAGTTCAGCCTTTCAGCTTCGGGCTTGTGTCTCAGCCCTCTGTCCTAGCTCTCTATCCTCCCAGCCCTATGGCCCAGCACTTTGGCCCAGTCTGGTGTTCCAGGGGCGTGGTGTGTGGCATGACGGGGCCCCAAGGCGTCAATTTTCTTTTCGGCTTCTGATTGTTTTTCTCCAGTGTAATCAGCCAACTGCATCAATCAGGGCGTACAGACCAGTCGTTGCGATGTTTTTGATGTTGCAGTGCAACAAAGACTGTCTTATGCTGCTTTGCAGCGAGGATGGAACCTGGTCGATAGCACTATCTGACCGCGACGGCTTGATAGTGACGGCTTGATAATGATGGCTCGGTCACTACGGTGCACCAGCCCGGTTCAGTCCTGATAACCGAACGGAGCAACGCTCCGGTTCATTTCAGTGTGATGCCAATACCCTGGAGGTGCCTACATGTTCAATGCCAACTTCGAGAAGTCCGCTCAGCAGTTCGACGATATGTTCCTGTCTCCGCTGCGTGCGTTCAGCGCCCTGAGCATCGATTACAGCGAGAAGCTGATCGGCGCACAGATGGAACTGACCAAGTCCTATGCTGATGCTTCCCTGACCCAGGCGCGTTCCATGCTCGAGATCAAGGACAGCGAAGGTCTGAAGAACTTCGTCAAGGAGCAGCAGGAAACCGTCAAGACTCTGGGCGAGAAGCTGCAGAACGACACCCAGAAAGTGGTCGAGCTGAACCAGGAATACGCCAAGAAAGGTCAGGAACTGGCAGAAAGCAACGCCAAGTCCGCCTCCGAGGCCATGCAGAAAGTCGCCAAGTAAGCGATTGCTGCCGACGCTCTCAGGCGAGCGTCCTCAACGCCCATCCGGTCTTCCGGGTGGGCGTTCGCGTGTCTGGAGTATCGCTGAGCAGGTGGGGAGGCGCGCGACGCTAGCGGCGAGCGCTGCCTTGGGCCACAATGACCTGCCACGCCGACGGTGATTGCCGGCGGCATTTATTCGATCAGTGACAGGTGATAGACATGGCACAGGCCACAGCGCGTCATATTCTCGTTTCCAGCGAAGAACAGTGTGCAGCTCTCAAGACCGAAATCGAGAACGGCCGCGATTTCGCTGATGCCGCTCGCGAGCACTCCTCTTGCCCGTCCGGCCGCAGTGGCGGCGACCTGGGTGCCTTCGGTCCGGGCATGATGGTCAAGGAATTCGACGAAGTCGTGTTCAGCGCCCCCATCAACACCGTGCAGGGCCCGGTGAAGACCCAGTTCGGTTATCACCTGCTGGAAGTCACCAGCCGCACGTGAGCCTTCTGTCACGCTCATGAGATGTCATGAGCCTCTGGCAGGATGTGACGAAAACGCCCCGACCATCACTGGTTGGGGCGTTTTTTGTGTCGCTTGGAAAGTCAGCTTTCCTGTGCGTCAGGCGCTTGGCTAGACCTCCTGATAGAGCTGGCTGCCTTCACGCTTGAACTTGTCGGCCTGCTCCTGCATGCCGGCCATCACGCTGTCGGCATCGCCGGTCAGGCCATGCTCATTGGCGTAATCGCGCACTTCCTGGGTGATCTTCATCGAGCAGAACTTCGGCCCGCACATGGAGCAGAAGTGGGCGACCTTGGCCGAGTCCTTGGGCAGCGTCTCATCGTGGAAGCTGCGCGCGGTGTCCGGGTCCAGGCCCAGATTGAACTGGTCTTCCCAGCGGAACTCGAAGCGCGCCTTGGAGAGCCCATTGTCTCGGCGTTGCGCGCCCGGATGACCCTTGGCCAGATCGGCGGCATGTGCGGCGATCTTGTAGGTGATGATGCCGGTCTTGACGTCGTCCTTGTTGGGCAGGCCCAGGTGCTCCTTGGGGGTCACGTAGCAGAGCATGGCGCAGCCGAACCAGCCGATCATCGCGGCACCGATGCCGGAGGTGATGTGGTCGTAGCCCGGGGCGATGTCAGTGGTCAGCGGGCCGAGGGTGTAGAAGGGCGCCTCGTCACACTCGCTGAGCTGCTTGTCCATGTTCTCCTTGATCAGGTGCATCGGCACGTGACCCGGGCCTTCGATCATGACCTGGACATCGTGCTGCCAGGCGATCCTGGTCAGCTCGCCGAGCGTCTCGAGCTCACCGAACTGGGCGGCGTCGTTGGCATCGGCCACCGAGCCCGGGCGCAGGCCATCGCCCAGTGACAGGCTGATGTCGTAGGCCTTGCAGATCTCGCAGATGTCCTCGAAGTGGCGATAGAGGAAGCTTTCCTCATGATGCGCCAGACACCATTTGGCCATGATCGAGCCACCGCGCGAGACGATGCCGGTCACGCGATTGGCGGTCAGCGGCACGTAGCGCAGCAAGACGCCGGCATGGATGGTGAAGTAGTCGACGCCTTGCTCGGCCTGTTCGATCAGCGTATCGCGGAAGATTTCCCAGTCGAGGTTCTCGGCCACGCCATCAACCTTCTCCAGCGCCTGATAGATCGGCACCGTGCCGATGGGCACGGGAGAGTTGCGCAGAATCCATTCACGGGTCTCGTGGATATTGGCGCCGGTCGAGAGATCCATCACGGTGTCGGAGCCCCAACGGATCGCCCAGGTCATCTTGTCGACCTCTTCCTCGATGGAGGAGGTCACCGCCGAGTTGCCCAGATTGCCGTTGACCTTTACCAGGAAGTTACGACCGATGATCATCGGCTCGCTTTCCGGGTGATTGATGTTGGCGGGGATGATGGCGCGACCGCGTGCGACTTCCTCACGCACGAATTCGGCGGTGATCTCGTCGGGCAGGTTGGCGCCGAAGCTGTGGCCCGGATGCTGATGGCCCAGGATGCTTTCCACGGAGTCACTGCCCCGATATTCCTCACGCAGCGCGATGCGACGCTGGTTCTCGCGAATCGCGATGTACTCCATCTCCGGGGTGATGATGCCCTGGCGCGCATAGTGCAGTTGGGTGACATTCTTGCCCGGTAGAGCGCGGCGCGGGCGATGGTTGAGCTCGAAGCGCAGTGACGCCAGGCGCAGGTCGGCCTGACGCACGCGGCCGTATTCACTGCTCAGCTGATTGAGTTGTTCGGTATCGCCGCGCTCCTCGATCCACTGTTCACGCAGCGGCGCCAGACCTCGGCGAATGTCGATCTCGACCGCCGGGTCGGTGTAGGGGCCGGAGGTATCGTAGACGACGATCGGCGGATTCTCTTCCAGACCGCTGGAGGTCTGGGTCGGCGAGCAGACGATCTCGCGCATGGGCACGCGGATGTCCGGACGGGAGCCTTCGATATAGATCTTGCGCGAGCCGCTCAGTGGCGCGATGGCGGCGGCGTCGACGCGTGCTTCGCTGGCAAGGTGGCGGCTGCCATCCTTGCGACCGGCGCGCGCGCGTGCCTTGGGGGCAGACTCAGGCTGCGAGGCGAGCGGTGACTCGGCGGCGTTGGTAGCTTGTGGGTCTTGGGTTGTCGGGGCAGTGCTCATGCAGGTCTCCTCAAAGGGCGACGTCACGGCTGACGTCATCATGGGAAGACCGTGCGCAGGGAGAGGATGGTCGTCGCCAGCTCCTTGCCAGCAGGTGGCCCGGGAGCGAGGCGGCCGCGCGCAGCGGCTGGCCATCAGCTTGATTCCTACGCCGGTCCTAACCGGTTCAGGTTCCACGGGACCCCTTGCTGGCAAGCTCGCGCGTCAGGGCGGCGAAGCATGCATGCAGGATCTCAGCCGGTTCCACCGGCACCCCGTCAAGCGTGTGCAGATTTCAATGCGAGAATGTGCTGCCCAACGAAGCATCATGCCTGCTTCGGGCGGTGTTCTCGCATCCAGGCTCTGTTGGCCTGTCAGTCGTGCCATCCATGGGGGATGGCGACATCCCGAGCGGCTCATGGCGAGCACCGGGACGTCAGTCTGTCATGTCTCAGGCGCGATCGAGGCCCATCTGCCAGAAGTCGATCTCGAGTCGCGTGGCGTCACGGAAGACATCGACCAGTTCACCCAGTCGGCGCTCCGAGACTTCCGAGAGCCGCGCATCCAGCCATTCACGCTCGGCTTCGACGGCTTCCTTGAAGTCATCGCTTGAGTACATCGCGATCCAGTCCGCGTACGGGTTGTTCTCGATCTCGGTGGTGTCCTGATCGAGCAGCCACTCGGCGATCTCGCCGTAGCCGATCAGGCAGGGCGCGAGCGCCACGTGCAGATCGAGCAGGTCGCCGCGCTGGCCGCAATCGAGCACGTAACGGGTATAGGCCAGGGTGGCGCGGGATTCCGGCAGCTCGCTCAGGTCATCCTCGCTGATGCCCCACTCGCGGCAGTAGCCGATATGCAGATCGAGCTCGGTATTGAGGATGGTGTCGAGACTGGCCGTGGCCTGACGCAGCTCCGCGAGGGTGCGGCTCTTGTAGGCGGCCAGTGCCCAGGCACGCGCGAAGTGGATCAGGAACAGGTAGTCCTGCTGCAGGTAATGGCGGAAGGACTCCTCCGGCAGACGACCTTCGCCCAGCTGGCGAACGAAGTCGTGCTCGAGATAGTCACACCATTCCTCGGCGCAGGCACTGGTCAGGTCGTTGAAACTGGGCATGACGCATCCCTCGGTGAGCGTGCTGACGACCCGTGATGGGACGACAGGACTCTGGCGCAAGCGTGGCCAGTACCGGAACAGGAGCAGGGGAAAAGCGGGGGAGGTGCCGACAGTCACCGTGAGAAAGTGGTGACGATATCGAGTGGCATCGCTTCGCGCTTGATCCCTACGCCGGTACTAGCCGGATCAGGTTCGGCGGGATCGTCATTCACGCAAGGACGTTGCCTGCGCATGACATCTCAGCCGGTCTTACCGGCACCCCGTCAAGCTGTGACATATGAGTCACGATGCAGCGAGTGTAACAGCCCTGCGGCGCAGAAGAAGGGCAGTGTAAGCAAAAATGCATACGACTTTGGGAGGCATGCCGAAGGTGTGAAGAGCCTCAAGCGGGCTTATAAAGAGCCTCAAGCGGGCTTATAAAGAGCCTCAAGCGGGCTTGTGATAAGCCTCGAGCGGGTTTGTAGAAAGCCGTGGGCGGGTTCATGAAAGCCTCAAGCGGCAAGGTCGGCCATGAGCGCCGGCAGGTGGCGCGACAGTCGCGCAAGGTCACCTGGCTCATCGACATCCCAGCTGACCGGCAGGCAAGCGGTCGTTCTCCCCGCCCGTGCCAACAGCGTCAGGGTGTCCCGGCAGACATGGGCATGACTCCAGTGGGGCAGCAGGAAGGCTTGCGGGCAGGACGCCTTGAGGCCGATCAAGCCATAGCCGCCATCGTCGGTGGGCTGCAGCACCGCGTCGTGAGTGCGCAGTCCATGGGCTGCCTCGCGCAGACGCTGGCTGTCCAGCGCCGGTAGGTCCGAGCCCATCAGCAGCACCGGCCCTTCGGGCAGATGTCGGGCCATGGCCAGGGACATTCGCTCACCGAGATCCCCCTGTGGCTGTGCCTCGAAGGTGAGGTCGGCAGAGGCATCGACAGTACTTCGCAGCCGGGCTTCCAGCGCTGCCCGCAGGGCGGTCTGTTCAGGGGCCTGACTCGACGGTTCGGCAGCGGTCGTCAGCATCACCACGACCTTGCCGAGATGCGCAGCGCAGGCCTGGTCAACGATATGGCTCAGCATCCGCTCATAGAGTCGAGCTGCGCCCTCTGGGCCGAGTGCGGGGATCAGGCGTGTCTTGCAGTGGCCGGCGATGGGCAGGCGACCGAAGATGATGAGGGTCGGGCTCACCTCTGACGCGGCATCAGCTGTGGGCAAGGTAGGCAACGCCGTATCACGCATGGGGCATGCCGCGCTGCTCACAGGCCTGCGCCGCGGCGCGATAGCCGTAGAGGCGTGCCAGACGTGCGGGAGAGACCCCACACCAGGCCGCCAGCCGCAGCCCCCACATCTTGATGATGGTGCGCCAGACGCCCTGGGTGTCCCAGCGTCGACCGCTGGTCGTGACGCGCGCTGTCAGGTTCATTGGCGGTGTCAGATGCTTGAGCTGGGCACTCAACCAGATATCTTCCATCAATGGCATGTCGGCAAAGCCGCCGATGGCCTCGAAGGTCGAGCGCTGCACGAACTGGGTCTGGTCGCCCGTGCTGATGCTGGTCAGCCGCGAGCGCAGATTCATCATGATGGCGATCACCGGTAACCACGGCGACTCGCCCTTGATGCTGACATCGAAGCGGCCCCAGTCGCTGCGACGATGCGTCGTGACGGCCTCTTTCAGCAATGCCAGCGCATTGTCGGGCAAGTCGGTATCGGCATGCAGAAACAGCAGCCACTCCCCGCGCGCGCGCGCGGCTCCGGCGTTCATCTGGCGTGCTCGGCCCGGCTCACTGCTCAGCACGGCATCACACAGCGGACGGGCCAGTGAGGGAGTGCCATCCGTCGAACCACCATCCACCACGATCACTTCACAGTCCCCTCCCGCGCGCAGGCGATTCAGGGCGATCAGGGTTTGCACGATGCCGGCTGCCTCGTCATGCACCGGCATCACGATGCTCAGCCAGGGAGCGCGCGTCAGATGCGTGCATGTGCTCGGCAAGGAGTCACGGCTGGCAGGCGTCCGTGCTGCTGAGGGTGGCTGCTGATTCATGGCGGCAGGCTCCGACGATGGCGTATTCGTTGGATCATACGCAGGAGTTCGTAGGCTAGATGCACGAGCGAGAGACGCTCCCTCAACGCGTCATCGTTCATTAAACGCTTGGCGTCGGGCCAGTGTCGCTCAGTGGCCACATGATGACCAGAAGGCCATTGGGTGCATGCGGGGGCACGGGACTACATTTCTGTAATTCGAAGGCGGGGCATGAACGACCAGGTTCTAGAGTCTGCAGCAGGCAAGCACTTCATTCATCGGTCCTATTTACAGGCCCTATTTACAGGCCCTGTCCATAGGCCCTATTCACAGGTCTTGTTCATAGGCTCTCTGCCAAGCATCTCCTGGAAAGAGAGCCTGAAGAGAGGGCTTGGAGAGAGCGCGTGACTAAGGGCCAGGGCCTCGCTTCAAAAGCCCGTTCTGCTGAAGGTCAGGCCATCAATCGAAGGTGAGGCGATAGAGGCCAGCCGCGCCGCTATCCGAGGTGAAGTACAGGCTGCCATCAGGGCCGAACAGGACATCGAGCGGGCGAATCCAGCGCTGACCGCTGCTGATGTCCTGCAGGCCGGTCAGCACTGGCACCAGACGTGCTTCAGTGTCTGGCGTCGCCAACTTGAGGCCCAGCAGGCGAGGCTCACGACGGCTGGCCGGGTCACCCGCGGCATTGCCGGAGGGAGCCGTGCCCCAGCTGCCGTGAACGGCCACCATGACATCCATGTCTGCGGCCAATGGATGTTCTGGCGGTACCATCGCGATTCCCATTGGCGCACTGCGAGCGGGGATCTCGGCCAGTGGCGGCGCAATCTCGTCACGCTCGCGCGGTGAATCGCTCGTGATGCAGTCATCCGCCTGCCAGCGGCCATCGACCCACTGATACCAGGGCATGCCATGGAAGCTGCCTTCGCGGGCTGCGACCACCAGCTCGCGAGGTTGCTCATAGCCCCAGTGGTCGGGGCCGTTGTTGGTGGCCAGCAGGCGCGGCTCATCTTCCATGCCCAGCTGCCAGGCGAGGCCTACCGGGTTGCGCAGCCCGCTGGCCCAGGGTTGCCAGTGCGGGGCATCGCCGGATTCCTCAAGGCGCAGCACGCCGCCTCGGCGTTCACTGAAGGAGTAGCCCTGCTCGCTGCCTGCGAGATATTGATTCGAGCAATTGCCCTGGATGCCCAGCGCCAGATAGAGGCCGCCATCAGGCCCGAGACTCAGGGTGCGCGAGTTGTGGCCACCGCCGCCGGGCAGGGCGATCAGCTCACGAAAGTCATCGCGGGTGAGAGATTCGCCGTGTGAATAGTCGGCGATCAGCAAGGCTGCAGTGGTCGCGACATAGAGCTTGTCGCCGCGTACCACCAGCGAGTGAGGGTAGCCCGACAGTTCGACCAGCGTCTTCACGGCAGAGAGGTTGCCGTCCGGCGTCAGCTGAGCGCGATAGACACGCTCGGCCCGCGAGCCGATCAGCAGCTCGCCAGCGTCAGTGAGATGCAGCATGCGTGGACTGTCGAGTGAGGCCAGCCGCTCGAGCGTGGCGCCCTCAGGCAGCTTGAGCGCAGGGGCATCACTGGGCACTTGCTGAGCGCTCACCAGCGACAGTGAGGAAGCGGCATCTGTCTCTGCCTGGGCTGGTAGAGACAAGGCGAGACAGGCCGCCGCGGCACCTGTGACCAGGCGTGTCGCCACACGTGTTGCCAACCTTGTCGCCAAGCCTGTCACCAGACTTGCCGGCAGGCGTGTCGATACTGCCCGAGACAGTGTGGGGCGCCGGGGCGATGCGCCACTTGTGAGGTAAGCGACGTGAGCGGCGTGAGTCTCGATCGGCATCCTTGCCTCCTGTCATTGAGCCATGCGCATTCAGTCTGGGAGCTGATGGCCTGTTGCGCCAGTGCTGCCCTCAGCCGCGCTTGCTGGCCTTGCGGCGATGCTTGAAGTAGCGGCGCCAGCCCTTGAGCGAGAAAAAGGAGTAGGTGCGCGCATAGAAGCGGGCTTCCTGCCAGCCCGGTTGTTGCTCCATTTCCTGCGGGCTCTTGCGCCAGCGCTTGTATTCCCACTGATACTGGGCCGGCGCCAAGGCGATCGCCGCTTCCACCGAGGCATTCACCCCGCGTGCCGAGGCGACTTCCTCTTCGCAATAGACTCCCTCATCCGCGGCGAGGAAGTGGATGGCGAAGCCATGGCCATCTTCCAGGCGTTGGGCGACACCGGTGACGACGCGTGCATCGGTTCTCGCCACCAGCTTGGGCAAAAGGGTGGCGGTATAGGCGGGGCGGCCATAGAAGTCGGCGAAGACGCCGCTGCCACGACCCGGCTCCTGATCCGGCAGTATGCCGATCGCTTCGGCGCGCTTGAGTGCCTTGAGCAAGGCAGCCACGCCGCGCGAGTTGGTGGGCACCAGGCTCGCGCCCATGCGTTCACGGCCATTGCGGATGATCGGGTCGAGGCGCTCGAACTTGGGCGGCTCGTACATGGCGGTGAACGGGAAGTGGCTGGAGAGCCAGAAATTGAGCACTTCCCAGTTGCCGAAGTGCGGCGCCAGCACGATGACACCGCGCCCCTCGGCACGCGCCTCGTCGAGCAGGTTGCGGCCGTGGACCTCGAGAATCGAATCGCGCACGGCGTCTTCATCACCCAGCCACACCTTGCCCAGTTCCAGCATGGTGGCGGTGGAATGTGCGAGACTGTCGCTTGCCAGACGCGCGCGCGCCTGCTTGTCGAGCTGCGGAAAGGCCTGGCCCAGATTCTGGCGCGTGACCCGACGCTCGCGGGGGTTGCACAGCTGCACCACACGCGCCAACGGGCGCGCCAGCCACCAGAGCTGGCGGGTGCTGAGCCCGGCCAGTCGTTGCCACAGACAGGCCACGGAGTTGGCCTTGAGAGGAGTCAGGCGCTGTTCCATGGCCTGTTCGAACCGCTTGAGAGTCTTGTCCATCGTCACACGTGAAGTTCCGGTGGTCTGGCGTGAAAGATCGCGACTGTCTGACGCGAAGGCAGGCGCCGTGACATCGTCAGGTGTCGCGGTGCCGCACTCGAATGATGTTCATTGTGCCAGAGGGGGGCGGTGCCTGCAGGCTCCATCGCGGCAGGCGCAATACACTGGCGCGGGGTATCATTCAGCACTCAGACCGTCGCCACCTTCGATACGTTCACCTGCTGCGGAATTGCTCCTGCCGCCGCGGTGTCGCGCGTGGCGGCGAGTTGTCACCGCCAGCCGTGTGGTGACATCGCCCCTCATCGCCAGTGTCCCTTGCCGCGGAGTCCTGATGTCAGCCCCTGATTCCCCCGTTCCCTATCCGCCTTCAGATACTGTCTGCCCGCTGTGTGAGGCGCCCCGGAGCCAGCATGTACTGCACTTGGTACAGCGACGCAGGCCATGCCCCGACACCGGTAAGCGCCCGCCCGCCGATGAGCGCGATTACCTGCGCTGCCCGGAATGTCATCTGCTGTATCTGGCGCCGTCCCAGCGCCTGGATGCCAGGGCAGAGCAGGACATCTACGACCAGCACGAGAATGACCCGGCAGACCCGCGTTATCGAAGCTTCCTGGCCAGGCTCTTCACGCCGATGTGCGAGCGGCTCGCGGCCGGTGTCAGCGGGCTCGATTTCGGCTGTGGACCGGGGCCTGCCTTGGCGCAGATGTTCGAGGAGGCGGGCCATCCGATGACGCTTCACGACCTCTATTATCATCCGAACCCGGCCGCGCTCACCCGCCAGCATGACTTCATCGTCAGCACCGAGGTGATCGAGCATCTCTACGCCCCGGGAGAAGTCTTCCGCCAGTGGTTGCGCTGCCTCAAGCCCGGCGGCCTGCTGGGGGTGATGACCCAGCCCGCCTCGGATGACCCGGAAGCGCTCAGGCGCTGGCACTACCTGCGTGACCCGACGCATGTGTGCCTGTTCAGCCCGGCGACCTTTGCCTGGCTGGCGCGTACGCACGGACTCGAGCTTGAGCAGGTCGCCAACGACAGTGTCATCTTCCGCGTGCCCCGATCCGCCTGACAAGAGCGCGGGGCAGGGCATGGGACAGGGCGCGGGACAGGGCATGGATAGAGCGCAGGACAGGGCGCAGGACAGCGCGCAGCGGCACGAAAGAAGACATGGTCGCCAAATGACGCAAAAAGGCTTGGATTTGGCGCGGACTGTCACTATATTGCCCGCGCCTTGACGTATTCTCGCAGGGCAAATTCCCCCTCCCGACGATATCCGCACCTTGCGGCATTGGCTGATCGCTGACTGGCGGCCGGCCGAGGATCTGGTCATGCCCCGTCATCTGCTGTTGATGTCCCTTGCACCCCTGCTCGGCCTTGCCTTGCTGGGGATCGGTAACGCCATGCTGACCTCGCTGGTCCCGTTGCGGCTGTCTGCCGCCGGTGTCTCGAGCGAGGCGATCGGCCTGATCAGCTCGGCCTACTATCTTGGCCTCGGGCTCGGCGCGCTGGTCAACGACCGCCTGCTGCTGCGCATCGGCCATATCCGCGCCTATGCCGGCTTCGCTTCGCTGGTGGCGGTCGCGGCACTGGCCATGGGGCTGGGCGACCACCCGGTGGTGTGGTTCCTGCTGCGCATGATGATCGGCTGGTCGCTGGTCGGAGTGTATCTGGTCATCGAGAGCTGGCTGCTGAGCGCCGCCGACCCCGCCGTGCGCGGGCGTCTGCTGGCGCTCTACATGATCGTGCTCTACGGCGCGGGGGTGCTCGGTCAGCTGCTGCTGGGTGTGACTGCCATGTTGAGCCTCGAGGCAGCTTTCATGCTGGTGGCGATGCTGGCGGCGGCCTCGGTATTGCCGCTGGTGCTGCTGCCGCGTGTCTCGCCGCTGATCGAACAGTCCGAGCCCCTGAGCCCGTGGCGCCTGATTCGCATCACGCCGACGGGCGTGTTCGGTTGCCTGGCCTCGGGACTGGTGGTGGCGGTCATCTACAGTCTGCTGCCTCTGGCGCTGGGCGATGGCGGCACCCTGAGCACCGCGGAGATCGGTCAACGCATGGCGCTGGTGATTCTTGGTGGCATGTTGCTGCAATACCCCATCGGCCGCTGGTCTGACAGCCATGATCGCCAGCAGGTGCTGATCATCCTGTCGATCGCCATCGTCGGCTTTGCCGCCTTGCTGATGGGGCCGGCCCGCGAGGGCATCGCCCAGCTGACGGTGCTGTTCCTGCTCGGCGGCGCCGCTTTCACCCTCTATCCGGTGGCGGTCAGCCATGCTGCCGACCGTGCGCCCGCCGGCGCCCTGGTGCGCATGAGTCAGGGCCTGCTGTTGATCAATGCGGTGGGGTCGACCCTGTCACCGCCGGCGGTATCGCTGCCGATGGCCGAGATGGGCGCGATGCCCGGCATGGCGCTGAGTCTGGCGGTGATGGGTGGCGGCATGCTGCTCTTCTTCGTCTGGCGACGCGTGATGCGTCCGGCGCCGCAGCCGTTGGCGCCCTTCGAGACCCATGCTCCGCAGACACCGCTGGGCACCGAGCTTGCGGTCGGGCCTGAACTGGTCGAGGCCGCCGAGGAGCACCTGCGTGACGCCGAAGCCGATGACCCGCTGGTCGAGGTCACGCGTGAGCTGGTCGCTGACATGCCGGAGCTGATCACGGAGGCCTCGCTGGACAGCCTCGAGGAGATCGAGGTCAAGGAGGAGCAGGCTTTGCAGGAAGAGCGAACGCTCCCGAAATAGTCACCTTTCAGATCAGCGTGCCGGGTCGACCAGATTGCCCTGTGAGCTGTTGCGCCGGAACCAGCCGGTGACACTGGCGCGCGCCTGATGCGTCGGCAGCACCTCATGGGGGATCTGCTCGGAAAGGAAGCACACGAAGGTGCCGGCTTCGGGGGTGACGCGCGCCATTTCGCGGCTGTCATCCTCGGGGTCGTAGAGCACGATCTCGCCGCCGCCATCGCGCGGCCAGTCCTCATTGAGATAGAGCACGCTGGAGATCAGGCGATTGCCGCGGCCGCGAAAACTGTCGAGATGCTTCTTGTAGAAGCTGCCGACCGGATAGTGGGCGAAGTGGGCCTCATACTCGAACAGCCCCAGATAGAGGGCGCGGTTGAGCTCATCCTTGAGCACGTTCATCGCTTCCAGGTAGGCGCGCTGGGCACGCGAATTGCGGTCCAGCCAGCGAATCGCGTCGCCGCGGATGTCCGGGCGCAGATCATGCTCGCGTCCGCGCCCGATACCCGCCGCCGTCAATTGCTGCCGCGTCTCCAGCGCCGTCAGTTCATCATTGAGCTGGGCGATGACCTGGCGCGGCAGGAAATCGGGGCGCACGCTGTAGCCATGCTCGACCAGTTCATCGATCAGCAGGTTCAGTGCGACAGGGTCCAGCAGTGGGGCGGGTGCAGGTACAGCGGGCATCAGGCGCTCCGAACGGGAAGTGGCATGGCATCGTGGGCGAGGAGTTATAGTCCAGTGCCATTGTCGGTGCAATATTGTCGGGGCAATGGCAGCGGTGCGATGCCATCAGGGCGATGACATCAGGGCGATGACATCAGGGCGATGACATCAGGGCAATGGCGAGCCGCTTGGCGGGAACACACCTTGCCTGGTTCAGGTGCTCTGGAGCTCTGGAGCTCTGGAGCTCATTAACTCAGGAGTTCAGGAGTTCAGGAGTTCAGGAGTTCAGGAGTTCAGGGTCTTGAGCTTCAGGGCCGAGGCGGCACGGGGCGCGGCGGCAGATGGCGCAGCGGGGCACCAGGCGGTGGCGCTGCCTTGAGGCTCACGGCATGGCCGAAGCCGATGGCCATCAGTTCGACCAGCATCATCGAGGACAGCCCCCACAGCACTTGGTCGGCCACGCGATAGCTGGGCACGTACCAGGTCTCGTCACCGACGGTGATCACGTCGGTATGCTCGCGCTCGTCCTTGAGCAACATGCTCAGCGGCATCTCGAAGATCTGCTCGATCTCGCCGGGGTCAGCGCGCAGCGGCAGGTCAGCGGGAATGCGTCCGACAAAGGGCGTGACATGCATGCCGTGCAGGGAAATCACGTCGCTCAGCTGGCCGAAGACCTCCACGGCGCTGGGCGGTAGCGCGACTTCTTCCTCGGCTTCGCGCAGCGCGGTGGCCAACAGATTGCTATCATCGGGTTCGGCCTTGCCGCCGGGAAAGGCCACCTGGCCGGGGTGCTGGCTGAGATGGCTGGCACGCCGCGTGAGCAGCAGCGTCGGTTCGGGACGATCGATCAACGCGATCAGTACGGCGGCGCGTGGCAGCTGGTGGTCGGTCGCAAGGGGTTGATGTGCTTGCAGGCGTTGGCGCAGGGCTTCTAGCATGTCGTTTCCTCGTAGGCATTCATGATGTGGCGCGAGGGTCCTGGCGGTCAAGGCGACTGCCATGCCGCTGGGCCCACCGCGCAGCGAGGAAGCTGAGACGGGATGTCACTGAAGGGTGCCTTGAGATTTCATGGGAGAGCGAATGAATTATTGCAGTCACTGTGGTGAAACGGTGCGTCTGGCAGTGCCGCAGGGCGATGATCGTCTGCGCTACCTGTGTGATAGCTGCGGCACCATCCATTATCAGAATCCGCGCATCATCGCGGGCACCCTGCCGGTACGCGATGGCAAGGTGTTGCTCTGTCGGCGTGCCATCGAGCCGCGCCTGGGCTATTGGACCCTGCCGGCCGGCTTCATGGAGAACGCCGAGACCACCAGCGACGCCGCTGCTCGCGAGACACGGGAGGAAGCCGGCGCCGAGGTCAAGCTGCAGGGGCTTTATACGTTGATCGACCTGCCGCATATCAATCAGGTCTACATGCTGTTTCGGGCCGAGCTGATCAGCGACTACTCGGCCGGCGTCGAGAGCCTCGAGGTGGCGCTGTTCGCCGAAGAGGAGGTCCCCTGGCAGTCGCTGGCCTTCCCGACCATGGAAGTGACGCTGCGCCGCTACTTCGAGGACCGCCGCCACGGCGAGGGTGACGAGCATTTCCCGCTGCATCTCGAGCAGATCGACCTGGACACCCGCGAGCACTTCTTCAACACCACCTTCCTGCCTGCGAGCTAGATCGTCTGGCCATTGCTGACCTCGCGTGCCTCGTTCTTCGGGACGCGCGGGGTCAGAGCGTTTCCAGTCGCCAGCAATCGAAGGCGACTTCTTCATAGGGATGGGCCTCGCGCAGCGCCGCCACGGCAGCGGCGATGAGCGAATCGTCACATACCAGCTCTATCTTCAGTTCGGCGACGCGCTCCAGCGTGCCGCAGGTCCCGATATGCGGATTGGCGCTGGCCAGTGGCCGAAACTGGCCGGTGCCGCGTGTCTCGAAGCAGCAGGCCTCGTAGTCGCCGATGCGGCCTGCGCCGGTGGCGAAGACGGCTTCCTTGACGTGTTCGGCGTCATTCTCCGGGACGAAGAACGCAAGCTTGTACATCGGATGACTCCTGGCAGAAGGGTGAGAGGGCGCTGTCATCAGGTGGCCCTGATCGACTGGGGGGCGTCAAGCGTGGCAACGGATGCTGGCAGTGCCTGCGTCACGCTCCCGGATGATGGCATAATGCGCGCTGCAACGGCCAAGGACATCGCCATGCTCAAATGGATCAATATCTCACTGCTGCTGCTGCTGGCACTGCTCCAGTATCGGCTGTGGTGGGGCGAAAATGGCATCACCGAATTATTCGATATTCGCGCACGCGTGCATCAGCTGTCCAAGGAAGGTGCGGTGCTGGACAACCGCAATCAGCGACTCGGTGCGGAAGTGGTCGACCTCAAGAATGGTCTGGCGGCCATCGAGGAGCGTGCACGCAATGATCTCGGCATGGTGCGCAAGGACGAACAGTTCCTGTGGGTGCCCAATGTCGCGGTGCCTGAACGCAAGGCGCCTTCACCCGATGAAGTGGCGGACGGTGCGCTGGAGGGCAAGGGCCTGGAAGGCGGGCTGCCCAAGGTGATCACCCCATGATGCCATCAGACGCCTCGCGCGAGCCCCGTCTGTGGTATCTGGTGCCGGCCGCCGGCGTGGGCAGCCGCATGCAGGCCGACCGCCCCAAGCAGTATCTGGAGCTGTCGCCCGGCGGCTGCGTGCTGGAGGCGACGCTGGCCACGCTCAAGCGCGCCTTGCCCGAGGCAGGACTCTGTCTGGTGCTGGGCGCCGATGATGGCTATTTCACGCCGTCGATGGTGCCGTGGCAGGACTGGCTGCGCGCCGATGGTGGCAGCGAGCGTGCCGACAGCGTGCTGGCGGGCCTGGATTGCCTGAGCCGCCACGCCCATGACGATGACCTCGTGCTGGTGCACGATGTCGCGCGTCCCTGCGTGCGTGATGCCGATATCCATGCGCTGGTCGCGACCGCTCGCCGCAGTGCCGATGGCGCCATCCTCGCGGCCCCCGCCAGTGACACCATGAAACGCGCCGCGCCGGCCGGCGACTCGCGCCCGCATGGCGGTGGCGATGGCAGTGGCGGCGATGAAGAGCGTGCGCCGAGCATCGCGCATACCGAATCCCGCGTCGGCCTGTGGCATGCCTTCACGCCGCAGGCCTTCCCGCTGGGCCTGTTGCGACGGGCGCTGCGTGAAGCGCTGGGGGAGAACCCCGCGCTCATCACGGATGAGGCCTCGGCACTGGAGGCCTGTGGCCGTGCCCCCGTGCTGGTCGCCGCCGCCCGCGACAATCTCAAGATCACCCATCCGGAAGACCTCGCCATGGCGCGCCTACTGCTGGCCGCGCGCGAGGCGCTTCCCGATAGCCCCCGGACGTCTGCCTGACATGACTGAGCAATCTGCAACACCCGCCGCTGCCACTGCCTCTGCGCAATCCGCGACCTCTTCCCCGCAGGCTGGCCATGTGCCGATGGCCCTGCGCATCGGCCACGGCTTTGATGTGCATCGCTTCGGCGATGGCGATCACCTGATGATCGGGGGCGTGAAGATCGCCTACGAGCATGGGTTCGTGGCGCACTCCGACGGTGACGTGCTGCTGCATGCACTGTGTGATGCGCTGCTCGGCGCCTGTGGCATGGGCGATATCGGCAAGCATTTTCCGGACACCGACAGCGAGTGGTCCGGCGCTGATAGCCGTGGCCTGCTGCGCCACGTGATCGGGCTGGTCAATGCCGCCGGTTTCGGGGTCGGCAATGTCGATCTCACCGTGATGGCGCAGGCGCCGAAGATGGCGCCGCACATCCAGGCGATGCGGGAAGTGATCGCCGAAGACCTGCGCGTGCCGCTGGCGGTCGTCAACGTCAAGGCCACCACCACCGAGCGGCTCGGCTTCACCGGTCGCAAGGAAGGCATCGCCGCCGAGGCCGTGGTGCTGCTGGGCGCGCTGCCGACCGCCAGCGGAGCCGAGCATGTCTGAAGTGAATGACATGTCCGAGTCGCCCGAGGCGAATGTGCTGTTTGCCGAGGCGCTGACGGCGCTGGATGCCGCGGGCAGCGAGGCGTGGGTCAAGGAATCCGAGTTGATGCAGCGCTGGCCGCATGCGCATGGCGGCCCGCTGGGAGCAGGCGACTTCCGCCACACGCCGGAGGACTTTCGGGTCACCGAGCTGATGGACTTCGTGCCCGAAGGCCACGGTGAGCATCAGTGGCTGTGGGTCGAGAAACGCGGCCTGACCACCGATGAACTGTGCCGTGAACTGGCCAGCCTGTGCGAGGTCGCGCCGCGTGATATCGGCGTGGCCGGTCTCAAGGACAAGCAGGCGATCACCCAGCAGTGGGTCTCCGTGTGGTTGCCCGGGCGTGAAGCGCCGCAGGATCTCGGCGATGCACTGGCCGAGAAGGGCGTCCGCGTGCTGGCCAGCGTGCGTCATCCGCGCAAGCTCAAGCGTGGCGTGCATCGCGGCAACCGCTTCGCGCTGCGTGTCAGCGGTGAAGCCGTCGCGCATCCCGAGTTCGAGGCGCGCTGGCAGACGCTGATACGTGATGGTGTGCCCAACTATTTCGGGCCGCAGCGTTTCGGGCATCAGGGACATAATCTCGGCCGGGCACGTGCCGTGCTGGTGCGTGGCTGGCGCAAGCGTGATGACCGCAGCGGCATGCTGCTGTCGACCGCGCGCAGCTTCCTGTTCAACGAGGTGCTGGCGGCGCGCCTCAAGGCGAATTGCTGGGCGACGGCGATGAACGGAGAAGTATTTGCGCTCAACGGGACGGGCTCGCGCTTCGTCACCGATGGCAGCGAGTCGGCCGAGACGCTGGCGCAGCGCCTGGCGAGTGGTGATATTCATCCCACTGGTCCGCTGTGGGGCACCGGGCGTGCGGAGGCTCATGCGCAGGTCGCCCAGCTCGAGCAGGTCCTGGCCACGCGTTGGCCGCAGCTGTGCGAGGGGCTCGAGAAGGCCGGCGCCAAGGCGGAGCGTCGTCCGCTGCGCCTGATGCCAGGCAAGCCGCGCCTGGAGTGGGATATCACGCCAGAGCAGGCAAAAACCGAAGGCAGTGAAGCCAGTGTCTGGCTGCACTTCGATCTGCCGCGTGGCAGCTTCGCGACGGGCCTGTTGCGTGAGCTGATCGCCCACCCGTTGCTGTAGTGCCGTCAGGTGACATGACGACTATCCGATGATTCGCAAAGGAGTGAGATGATGCGCAGGATTCTGCTTTCCAATGATGATGGCGTGCACGCTCCGGGGCTCAAGGCGCTGCATGATGCCCTGGCCGGGCAGGCACGCATTCGTGTGGTCGCGCCGGACCGTGACCGCTCAGGGGCCAGCAACTCGCTGACGCTGAGTCGGCCGTTGTTGCTGTCCGCGATGGAGAACGGCTTCTACAGCGTCGACGGCACACCCGCGGATTGTGTCTACCTGGGCGTCAATGGCGTCTGGGACGAGAAGCCTGACATCGTGATTTCCGGCATCAACCATGGCGCCAATCTGGGCGATGACGTGCTGTATTCCGGTACCGTGGCGGCGGCGATGGAAGGACGCTCGCTGGGCATGTCGGCAATCGCGATGTCACTGTGCGGCAGGACCCACTTCGAGACTGCCGGGCGCGTGGCGGCGAGCCTCGTCGGCGCGGCCGAGACCCTGGCATTGCCGCCGCGCTCATTGCTCAACGTCAATGTGCCGGATGTGCCGTGGAGCGAGATTCGTGGTTTTCGCGTCACGCGTCAGGGCCATCGTGGCCCGGCGGGCGCCCCGATCGAGGTCAAGGACCCGCGTGGCCGTACCCGCTACTGGATCGCGCTGGCCGGCGATGGCATCGATGATGGCGATGACACCGACTTCGCCGCCATCGCGGCGGGCTATGTGTCCATCACGCCGTTGATGACGGATCTCACCTCCCATGGGGCGCGTCACGATGTGGCGCAGTGGCTCGAGGCGCTGACCTGAGCGACGTAGCGCCAGCCAAGGCTCAAGATTTCGTTGTGAAGTCCTCGCTCGACAGGATATGAATCAAGACCATGAAGGACGTGTATCAGAACGCTTTCCCGCTTGCGCAGTCAGACAGCGCAGCGGGAATCGCCGGGCCCTTGCATCTCAGGCGCCCGGACACGGCGCAGCTGAGCGGTATCGGCATGACGTCCCAGCGCACGCGAGACCGCATGGTGGCGCGCCTGGAGGATGCCGGCATCCGTGATGAGCGGGTGCTGGAGCTGATGGCCAGTGAGCCGCGTCATCTGTTTCTCGATGAGGCGTTGGCGCATCGTGCCTATGAAGATACCGCGCTGCCGCTGGGGCAGGGGCAGACCCTGTCCCAGCCTTACATGCACGCCCGCATGACGGAGCTTGCCCTCGCGCAAGCGCCGCGCCCGCGCGAGGAGTGTCGGGTGCTGGAGGTCGGCACCGGTTCGGGCTATCAGACATTGCTGCTGGCGCGCCTGTTCGCTCGGGTATCTTCGCTCGAGCGCATCGCCGTGCTGCACGCCAGGGCCGCTCAACGCCTTGGCTGGTTCGGGCTCGACAATGTCGAGTTGCGCCATGCCGATGGTGGGCATGGCTGGCAGGACGATGACTCGGCATTTGATCTGATCGTGGTGACTGCCTGCGCACCGCATCTGCCGCAGGCGTTGTTGAAGCAGTTGGCCCCGCAGGGGGTGATGATCGTGCCATTGGCCGAGGACGACAGTGATCGTCAGTGGCTGACACGAGTGCGCCGCGTCGGCGACACTCAGGATATTCAGCGGTTCGAGGCTGTGCGCTTCGTGCCGTTGCTCGAGGGAGTGATCAGGTGAAACGAGCTTTGAGCGTGTTCTTCAAGGGCGCTGGCATGGGAGCGGCGGATGCCGTGCCCGGGGTATCAGGCGGCACGATTGCCTTCGTGACCGGCATCTATGAAGAATTGATCGAGTCCATCAAGCGCTTCGGCCCCTCCGCCATCGGCGTATGGCGTGAGCAGGGTGTCAAGGCGCTGTGGCAGCATTTGAATCTGGCCTTTCTGCTGCCGTTGGCCGCTGGCATCTTCGCCAGCCTGATCAGCGTGGCGCATCTGGTGACCTGGCTGATGGAGGCGCAGCCGCTGCTGCTCAATGCCTTCTTCTTCGGGCTGGTAGTGTGCTCCGGGGTGGTGGTCGCGCGGCGTATCACCACCTTCCGGATCGGGTATCTTGTGTGGTTGGCGCTGGGGCTGGTGCTGGCCAGCAAGTTGCCCAGCCTGTTGCCTGCCGCCACCGATGCCTCCTGGGTGCTGGTGGTCGGCGGTGCCATCGCCATCAGTGCCATGCTGCTGCCGGGCGTCTCCGGTAGCTTCCTGTTGCTGACCATGGGCCTCTACGGCACGGTGATGACGGGCATCAAGAGCTTCGATCTGCAGCTGATCGTGCTGTTCGGCAGCGGCTGCGCCATCGGGCTGTTCACCTTCTCGCGTTTGTTGTCGTGGTTGTTTCGTCATCATCATACCGCGACACTAATGCTGCTGACGGGCTTCATTCTCGGCTCGCTGCCGGTATTGTGGCCGTGGCGCACCATCACCGATTATCGTCTGGGACCCAAGGGTGAACAGGTTCCGCTGGATTACCAGTTCATGATGCCGGATACCTACACCAGTGTGACCGGTGAGCCTGCCCAGCTGTGGGCGGCACTCGCCCTGATGCTGGCCGGCGTATTGCTTGTCTGGTTTGCCGGAGAACGCTCCGGTCCGGATGACGACTCCAGCAATTCCCGCAAGGAGCAGGAACATGCGTGACAGGATGGACAAGGGAATCAAACTGACGTTGGCCGGTCTGGCGCTGGGTGCGCTGACAGCCTGCAGCACGGCTACCACTCGCCCGCAGGTTCAGGACCTCAACGCCGGCAATGCGCGTATCACCTCCGACACCTATACCGTTCAGCGCGGTGACACCCTGTATGGCATCTCCTGGCAGAGTGGTCAGGATTTCCGGGATGTGGCGCGCATGAACGGCTTGAATCCGCCCTACACCCTGCAGCCGGGGCAGACGCTGCGTCTGGACCCCAATACCCAGCTGCCGGCGAGAGCGGCGGGCGCTTCCGGTACGAGCGTCTCCTCGGGCGGTGGCGTCGTTGCCACGCCGATGGGCGGGGGCAGCGATGGTTCGATCGCCGGCGGCAGCGAACTGCCGGACTGGCTGGCGCCGGATGAGTCCGCCATGGCTCAGCAGCAACAGCGCACCCGCCAGGCCCAGTCGCTGACGACCGGCTCGGGTGGCGTGTCATCGGCCGCCACCGGGGCCGCGGCGGCGGCCGGGCTGGGGCCTGTCTACCAGGAAGGCAGTGAAGAGGCGCTCGCCGAGACGGCGCGCAACGCCGCCAATGACAGCGTAGAGCAGGTCAGCAGCGGTGCTGCGCAAGCCAGCAGTTCGGCCAGTCAGACAGCCAGCCAGGCGGCTGCCAGTGCGGCCGCCGCCCAGGCCGAGGCGCGCAAGGCCGCCAAGGAAAAGGCCGAGCAAGCCGCCGCTGCCGCCGCGGCAGAGCGCGAGAAAGCGGCCGCTAGCGTGAAAAATGAGGCTGCCAAGGTTGAAAAGGGCACCAACGTCGCTGGCGAAACCGTCAAGGCTGCACCGGCCAAGAAGACCTACGTTCCGGTAAAAAACGTTGACTGGCAGTGGCCTACGCAAGGCGAGATCATCGGCAAGTTCGGCGAGTCCGAGAGTGTCACCGGCGGCATTGATATCGCTGGTCAAAAGGGGCAACCTGTCAAGGCAGCAGGGCCGGGAATCGTGGTCTACGCCGGAAGCGGAGTACGTGGTTACGGTAACCTCATCATTCTCAAGCACAACGACCGCTATCTGAGCGCCTACGCCCACAACGACACTCTGCGTGTATCAGAGAACGATGTGATCGACGCCGGACAGGTCATCGCCACTCTGGGAGCCACTGATGCTGAACGTGCTCAGCTGCACTTCGAGATTCGCGAGGATGGGCAGCCCAAGGACCCACTGAAATTCCTGCCTAAACGCTGATTCCCACCGCTGCCACAACAACAAGTTCCTGGCACCAGACCAGAGACAACGGGGTATCGACATGAGCATGCTGGAAAAGGATATCGATCAGGCTGAGGTTGAGTTGTCCCTTGAGGATGTCGAGGAGGATGACGATACGCTTGAGGCAGAAGCGGAAGAGGCGGCATTCGAACGCGCCTTGAATCGTGAAGAGCGCAAGCACTACCAAAGCCTGGATGCGACCCAGATCTACCTCAACGAGATCGGTTTTTCCCCGTTGCTCAAGCCCGAGGAGGAGGTCTACTTCGGGCGCCTGGCGCAGGCGGGCGACCCCGCCGGTCGCCAGCGCATGATCGAGTCCAACCTGCGTCTGGTGGTCAAGATCGCACGGCGCTATCTGAATCGTGGTCTGTCGCTGCTCGACCTGATCGAGGAGGGCAATCTGGGGCTGATCCGCGCGGTGGAGAAGTTTGACCCTGAGCGCGGTTTCCGTTTCTCGACCTACGCCACCTGGTGGATTCGCCAGACCATCGAGCGGGCGTTGATGAATCAGACACGCACCATTCGTCTGCCGATTCATGTCGTCAAGGAACTCAACATCTACCTGCGTGCCGCGCGCCAGCTGACCCAGAAACTGGATCATGAGGCCACCGCGGAGGAGATCGCCGAATTCCTCGACAAGCCGGTCGATACCGTCAAGAAGATGCTGGGGCTCAATGAGCGCGTGTCATCCGTCGACTATCCGATGGGCGGTGAGAGCGACAAGCCGCTGATCGAGACCATCGCCGACGAGAATGACACCAGCCCGGAGTCCAGCCTGGTGGATGTCGACGTCAAGGCGCATGTCGATGAGTGGTTGGCGGAGTTGACCGAGAAGCAGATGGAAGTGGTGGTACGCCGCTTCGGGCTGCGCGGTCACGAAGCCGCGACGCTGGAGGAAGTGGGCGAGGAAATCGGTCTGACGCGTGAGCGGGTCCGTCAGATTCAGGTCGAGGCGCTCAAGAAGCTGCGACGTATGCTCGAGAAGCAGGGGTTGACGCTCGAATCCATCTTCGAATGATGCGCGGGCACAGTCGTCATGGCTGTCGATGCCTTGATGCAGGTTGCCAGTGAAAACGGCCCGCTCGTGATTCGAGTGGGCCGTTTTCATATTGTGTCATCATTATACTGGCAGAATGGGGGTTCTGAGGTTCGAGCGCAGGGTGCTTCCTGACATTGTTGTCAATTTGGAAACGCTGTATCGTGCAATAACGTTAGCCAACTAACTGGACGCCCAAATGGGTGGCGATTAGACTAAGGCCACTTTTTCACGACCCGCTTGAGCAGGGCTGAGGCAGTAGTCCAGCCGATGTGTGAGCTACCTTTTACCTTGTCCTGGTGCTTTCGAGGCGCCATGCAGGTCACGACTGTCACTGATCAGGAACAACGCATACATGGCCAACATTCGCATACTGCCACTGGTGCTGGCGATGGGTTTTGCGACCCAGGCTCAGGCTGCCAATCTGCTCGACATCACCCGTGATGCATTGACCCACAATGCCAGCCTGTCCTCCTCTCGCTCGCTCTATCAGAGCGTCGAGGACAATGAGCGTATCGAGCTTGCTGACCTGTTGCCACAGATCACTGCCACGGGAACCGTGTCGCGTACCGATGTCACCGGCAATTCCCAGAGCGGCACCGAGGGCGATTACACCGACAGCAACATCGTGGTCAACGTGAACCAGCAGCTGTTCGATGCCGCCGACTGGTATGAGCTCGCGACCAGCAAGGACACCACCCGTCAGCAGAAGTTGCTGCTGGATTCCGATCAGCAGCAGCTGCTCTATGACGTGGCGTCTGCCTACTTCACCATTCTGAACAATCGTGATGTGCTCGATGCGCGCATTGCTCAGGAAAAGGCCTTCTCCCGCCAGCTGGACCAGGCCAATCAGCAGTTCGAGGTCGGTCTGATCGCGATCACGGACGTGCAGGAAGCCAGGGCATCCTTCGATGATGCGCGCGCCCAGCGCATTGCGGCCGAAGCCGATCTTCAGGTCAGCTTCGAGGCCCTGCAGCAGTTGACGGGCCAGCAGTACGATTCCATCGATGGCCTGGAAGAAGATCTGGCGATCGAAGCGCCGGTGCCGGCCAGCCGCAGCAAGTGGGTCGAGATGGCATTGTCCAATAACCCGCTGATTGGTGCTGCCCAGAAGGGTGTCGATGTCGCCAGAGGCGATGTGAAGACCTCCCGCGCAGGCCACTTGCCGGAAGTCGGTGCCTTCGCGACCTACTCCTACGATGAAACCGACATCGATACTGCCGGGGGGTATCAGGAATACAACCAGATCGGTATCCAGGCCTCCCTGCCGATCTATACCGGTGGCCGCACCTCCGCCCAGGTACGTCAGAGCACCCATCTGCTCGAGCAGAGCCAGTACGACCTGCTCGACCAGCAGCGCTCCACCACCCAGAGCGTGCGTTCGCTCTACAGCCAGGTGCGCAGCGACGTCCTGACCGTCAAGGCGCGCAAGCAGGCGATCGTCTCCAGCCGCAGTGCACTGGAAGCGACTCGCTCCGGTTATGAAGTCGGCACGCGCAACATCGTCGACGTGCTGGACGCCGAGCAGGCCCTGTATCAGGCGCTGGCGGACTACGCCTCTTCGCGTTACACCTATGTGCTCGACCTGCTCAACCTGCGTCAGGCGGCAGGTATCATCGATATCAATAGCGTGCGTGACCTCAACGAGAGCCTCAAGGCAGATCGTCAGGTATCCCTGGTGCTGAATGATGAGAGCTCCGACGAGCTGGAAAACGTGACGCCCTGATCGCCCCGCGCTGGCTGTCGCCACGTGCTGCATGCACCCCCACAGGCCCTGCCTGCGGGGGTGCATGCGTTTTGGAGACATCCGTTCATCAGGCAGTGTTTGTCTGACAGGAAGGCGCCGAAAAGGCAGCGCGCAAGAGCAGCGCGGCCTGGAAGCAGGTGGCTTCGTGGCGGTACTGGTCTAAAATCCTGTATTTATTTTGACAGGCAGTGGTTTATATCGATGATTTGGGGAAAGTTTGGTGGTTTTCAGCGTGACCTGGCGGCGATGATGGAAAATAATTGAGGGGTTTGCTCTGCAGTCTGTCATCTTCGTCTATCACTCTGGAGTCCCCTCATGTCCCGCCCACTGCGCGCTGATATTGATCTCGATGCATTGCGTCACAACTATCAGCTGGCCTGCGAGCTGGCGCCGCATTCGCGCGCCCTGGCCGTCATCAAGGCGGACGCCTACGGGCATGGTGCGGTGGCGTGCGCGCAGGCACTGGCGGATCTCGCGCCCGCCTTTGCGGTGGCCACGATAGAGGAGGCGCTGGCGCTGCGGTCGGGCGGCATCTCTCATCCGGTTGTGCTGCTTGAGGGGGTGTTCGAGGCCGCGGAGTACGTCTTGGCTGCCGAGCATGACTTCTGGTGCGCCATTCACAGTGAATGGCAGTTGGCGGCCCTCGAACAGAGTGAGCTTGCGCAGCCCTTGTCCTGCTGGATCAAGTTCGACTCAGGCATGCATCGTCTCGGCTTCACGGCCGAGCAGGTGCTGGATGCCAAGGCGCGCCTCAAGGCAAGTGGCAAGGCGCGTGACCTGTACCTGATGACGCACTTCGCCAGCGCTGACAGCCTGACACCAGACTACTTCCAGCAGCAGATGGCGGCGGTGACAGCCCTGGCGGCCGAGGCAGAGCTGCCACTGTGTCTGGCCAATTCACCGGCGACGCTGGCCTGGCCAGAGACGCATGCGGCCTGGAACCGCCCGGGAATCATGCTCTACGGCGCAGACCCGCTGGAAGGTGCCAATGACGCCAGCCGGCGTCTGAAGCCGGTGATGACGCTGTCTTCGGCCATCATTGCCGTGCGTGAGATCGCCATCGGTGAGCCGGTGGGGTACTCGGGGCGCTTCGTGGCGACGCGTCCCACGCGTATCGGTGTCGTCGCCTGTGGCTATGGCGATGGCTATGATCGCCACGCCGTGGATGGTACGCCGGTGCTGGTGGATGGCCAGGAAACGGTGCTGGCCGGCAAGGTGTCGATGGACATGCTGACGGTGGATATCACGGACCTGCCCGAGGCGGGTATCGGCTCACGGGTGGTGCTGTGGGGCGAGGGGCTTGAGGTCAATCGCGTCGCCGCCAGTTGCGACACCATCAGCTATACGCTGCTGACGGGGCTGCTGCCGCGCGTGCCCAGACACTATCATGGTGGCGTTGGCAGTGTGGCAGACGACCAGGATGTCGCGCAGTTGGCCAGCGCTCAGCCGCTGGATACGCACGCCTGACCTGACGGCAAGGCTCGCGCGGTCTACAATGGCCGCCGTTGCCCGTCGAACGAGAGAGTCATGGCCAAGAAGAGCTATCCCGAGAGTTTTGCACACCCCCGCTACTGGCTGACCTGGCTGGGCATCGGTGCCATGAAGGCTTCGGCCTATCTGCCTTGGTGTGCCAAGTTGTGGCTGGGGCGTGGCCTGGGTGAGCTGGCATGGCGCTTCGGCAAGCGTCGTCGTCACATCACCGACACCAACCTCAAGCTGTGCTTTCCCGAGTGGAGTGAGGCGGAGCGCGCGCGTCAGGTACGCAAGACCTTCCACGCCAACGGCATCGGTATCTTCGAGACGGCCACCGGCTGGTGTCGTGATCCTGAGCACATGCGTGATCGCGTGACCTTCAAGGGGCAGGAGCACATGGAGCGCGCCATGGCCCAGGGCAAGGGGGCGCTGATCGTGGGCATCCACTTCTCGACCCTGGATCTGGGCGGCGCACTGCACTCGCTGTTCTTCCCGGCCGATGTCGTCTATCGCCCCCACGACAACCCGCTGTTCGAGCGCTTCATGACACGTGCGCGCAATGGCATCTTCGGCACCGCCATCGATCGTCACGACCTGCGGGGTGTGGTACGTCGCATCAAGAGCGGCCATGGCGTGTGGTATTCACCGGATCAGGACTTCGGCCGTGAGGTCAGCGTGTTCGCGCCGTTCTTCGGCATCGATGCCGCCTCCATCAAGCTGACGGCCAAGATCGCCCGCATGACGGGCGCGCCGGTGATGCCCTTGATGTTCCACCGCAATCCGGACAATCGTACCTATACGCTGGAGTATCTGCCGGCGCTGGACGACTTCCCGAGTGGCGATGACGTCGCCGATGCCACGCGCATCAACGCCTTCATCGAAGGGGCGATTCGCAAGCATCCCGAGCAGTATCTGTGGCTGCACCGTCGCTTCAAGACACGTCCCGAGAAAACCGATCCGTCCCTGTACTGAGGTGAACCATGAGCAACGACATCTCTTCTCACGCCGCCCTGGCGGAGGTGGAAGCGCGGCTGGCCGCTGGCGATACCTTCGTGCTCAATCAGGTCGCGGAATGGTGCCCGGATTGCACCGAACGTCAGCGTCCGGCACTGCCTGCCTTCGAGGCGGCGCTTGCCCGTGGCGGTCTGCCACTGGTGACCTTATGCGTGCAGCAGACCCGTGGGGTCTATCTCAGCGATGCTCATGCACAGATGAGTGAGCGCATCGGCGGTGCGGGCTATCCACGTACCTTGCTGGTTCGCCACGGTCAGCCGGCGAGCCTCGACAGTGGCTTGAATCGCGTCGAGGTGATGAGCGAGCCTGATCTCGTCGCCTACGCCGAGGCCTTGATCGCCGCACTGTAAACCGATACCTCCGGCAACGATCATCCGCCGCTGTCAGGGGGATGACACGAGTGATGCACACAGCAAAGGCCCCCGTTCGGCATCTCGCCGAACGGGGGCCTTTGCTGTGTAAGGCGGCACCCGACAAGCAACATCATCTGCCCGAGCTGCATGCGTGCGGTCAACCGAGTGCCGCCTGTCGTGTGCCTATCACAAGATGTGCGGATGACGGGGCAGGCTTTCAACCCATCAGAAGGGCTGCGGGAAATTCTTTTACTTAAGTGCGACATCATGTTGACAAAGCTTTAGTTTATTACCATTTTGGCAATAACGAGTCAGGTGGCTGACACGCCTCCTGACCGCTGTTTTCAGCACTCTGGAGTGCGCCTGAGGCGTCATCCGTCAGGGCCTGACTCCGCTGCGACAATTCTCACATGACATAAGGAATTGACATGCTCAACTACGCCATCATCTTTCTGATCGTCGCTGTCATTGCCGCAGTGCTGGGCTTCGGCGGCATCGCCGGCACCGCAGCGACCATCGCCAAGGTCCTGTTCGTGATCTTCCTGGTGCTGTTCCTGGTGTCCTTCTTCAAGAGCCGCCGCAAGCCGTGAGGCTCTGATTCCCTGCCACGGGTCAGACTGACGGCAATAGGCCGCAAGCCGTCACGTGATCGGACAGTCGACTTCGAGACAGTACGGCTCAGAAATAGTACGGCTCAGAGACAGCAACGCCCGCGACGGTGATCGACCGTCGCGGGCGTCTTGCGTTCAGGCGCTGGCCTTTTTTACCACTGAGGGCTGGGCAGGTTAAGGCGATGATGACCGGCCTGCAGGCTGTGTTCGATGAAGCGACGATCCACCTCGAATTCGGCCTGGGCGAGAATCGCCTCTACCACCTTGTCGGCATGCTGTTGCAGCAGCACCAGATGGCCGTATTGCGCGCCCATCAGGGACAGGGTCTTCAACAGCTCCAGCAGGGCCAGGCAGATCGAGAGGTCATCACGGCCATAATGCAGAATCGGCGTGATGGAGCGGTAGAGGAGGCTTGCGAAGGACTCCATCTGCCAGCTGACGCGCACGGCCTTGTGATCATCCACGCAACAATTGCACAGCGGCACCGACATGCGCTCGCTGAGCAGTTCGGTCAGCTGGTGCATGCAAAGACGTGCCGTGCCGGGGTCATTGATGCCGGGTGACAGTGCCTTGATGGCGACTTCCATCAGCTGGGTCAGGCCGTGCTCGTGCAGGTCCTCGACGGACTCCCCATCCAGGTAGCCAAGCGTGGCACGCAGATTTTTGATCAGTTCGGCCTGTTGTTCTTCATCGAGCTCTTCCCCCGCCGTCGCACCCTTGGGCAGGCCGTTGGGCCACTCGATGCGCATCAAGGGCATGCCGCTGACGATGAAGGCGCCCAGCGCGAAATCCAGATGCACCACCATGTCATGCTTGATGGCCAGTTGGCGCAGCGCCGAGAAGTCGACCTGCTGGATGTAGCCACGCCTGCGTGCCCGCAGCAGCTGGCATTGGTCGTCGTCACGGCTGACCTCGCGCTCGCAGAAGCCATCGTCACGATTGCGCTGACGCAGGCGTTCCAGCGAGAGGCGGGTGCGTCCGGACAGGCGCCGCGCAACGGCGTTGATCTGCACCGACTGCGAAACCTGATGGATGAAGTAGACGAACATCCCCAGGCAATTGACCATCATCAGCACGCCCAGATAGACGGCCAGCGAGCGCCACAGGGTCGGGGAGTCTCCCGTATTGGGCACCATCAGGTTGACCAGCAGGAACAGCAGACTGCCCAGGTAGTGGCCGAGCACCAGCTGGTGGTGGCGCTCGGTCACCAGGCCCAGCAGCAACTTGTGGGAGAACTGCGCGCCTGCCTGGGTGAGCACGCTCATCACCATGGTGAAGCTGAACACCATCAGCGAGATCAGGCCGCCGACCAGTGCCGCCAGCAGGGTGCGCGGGGTGTCATGTTCCTTGAAGGCCAGTGCTTCGAAAAAGTCGCTGTTCGGCAGCGAGGAAGGATCCGGCAGCCCGGAGGGCATCACCGAGATCAATCCCAGCAGGGTATAGACCATGGCCAGCATGCTGGGGAGATAGGCGATGCTGGTGGTCCAGGTTCGCAGCCACATGAGGGGTTGCTGTAGCCAGCGATTCATAGACGATCCCCGAACGGATGGATTGGCAAGCTCCTGTTATGACGGCTCGCGTCGATCACTGCAAGTCAGCATGACGTGCTGGCAGGAGGGGTCTGGAGGTGAGGAGGTGGGGAAGAAGCAGAACAGCGCAGACAGAGCGGACGAACTGGAACGGACAGACTGGAACGGACAGCAGGGCCCGATGGCAAGACGCCCCACCGGGTGCGCGGTGGGGGCGTCTTGAGACTTGCGTCGATCAGCGTGGCTGACCCCGCCGGCTCATCAGGCGTCGATACGCTTGTACTTCATGCGCTTGGGAGCATCGTTGCCGACGCGCGCGTGATAGTCCGCTTCGTACTCGGTATAGCTGCCTTCGAAGAACACCACGTTGGAGTCACCCTCGTAGGCGAGGATGTGGGTCGCGATGCGATCGAGGAACCAGCGGTCGTGCGAGATGACCATCGCACAGCCCGGGAAGGCCAGCAGAGCCTCTTCCAGCGCGCGCAGGGTCTCGATGTCCAGGTCGTTGGATGGCTCATCCAGCAGCAGCACGTTGGCAGCCTGCTTCAGGGTCTGGGCCAGCTGCAGACGGCCACGCTCACCACCGGACAGATCAGACAGACGCTTCTGCTGGTCGGTGCCCTTGAAGTTGAAGCGGCCGACATAGGCGCGCGACGAGACTTCATGGCCATTGATGTTGAGCATGTCCTGACCGCCGGAGACGGCTTCCCAGACGGTCTGATTGTCTTCCAGGCCATCACGCAGCTGCTCGACGTAGGCGACCTTGACGGTCTCGCCCAGCACGACTTCACCGCTGTCCGGGGTGTCCTTGCCGGTCACCAGCTTGAACAGCGTGGATTTACCTGCACCGTTGCCGCCGACGATACCGACGATGGCACCCGGGGGGATGGTGAAGGAAAGATCATCGAACAGCAGCTTGTCGTCGAAACGCTTGGTGACGTTGTGCAGCTCGATGACCTTGTCACCCAGGCGCGGTCCCGGCGGAATGTAGATCTCGTTGGTCTCGTTGCGCTTCTGGAAATCACCGGACTGCATTTCCTCGAAGCGGTTGAGACGCGCCTTGCTCTTGGCCTGACGGCCCTTGGGGTTCTGACGAACCCATTCGAGCTCCTGCTGGATGGCCTTGTTGCGTGAGGCTTCCTGCTTGGCTTCCTGCTGCAGGCGAGCGTCCTTTTGCTCGAGCCACGAGGAATAGTTGCCTTCGAAGGGAATGCCCTGGCCACGGTCCAGCTCGAGAATCCAGCCGGCGACGTTGTCGAGGAAGTAGCGGTCGTGGGTGATGGCCACCACGGTGCCGGAGTAGTCGTGCAGGAAGCGTTCCAGCCAGGCGACGGATTCGGCGTCCAGGTGGTTGGTCGGCTCGTCCAGCAGCAACATGTCCGGGCTGGAGAGCAGCAGACGGCACAGTGCGACACGGCGGCGCTCACCACCGGACAGCACGCCGACATTGGCATCCCACGGCGGCAGACGCAGCGCTTCGGCAGCCACTTCCAGCTTGCGCTCGAGGTTGTGGGCGTCGGAGGCCTGGATCAGGTCTTCCAGCTTGGCCTGACGCGCGGCGAGGGCGTCGAAATCGGCGTCCGGCTCGGCGTAGGCGGCATAGACTTCATCAAGTTCGGCCTGGGCGTTCTTGATGTGGGCCAGGGATTCTTCCACGCACTCGCGCACGTTCTTGGAATCATCCAGTTCCGGCTCCTGGGGGAGGTAGCCGACATTCAGACCCGGCATGGGACGTGCTTCGCCGTTGTAGTCCTGATCGACGCCGGCCATGATGCGCAGCAGCGAGGACTTGCCCGAGCCGTTGAGACCGAGCACACCGATCTTGGCACCCGGGAAGAAGGACAGCGAGATGTCCTTGAGAATCTCGCGCTTCGGGGGAACGACCTTGCCCACCCGGTTCATGGTATAGACGTATTGCGCCATGGAATCCCAATTTGGTTGGAGAATGGAATGACGCGCAGATGATAGTGCCCGGCGTCACGCTTGGCCAGCCGGGCAGCCTGTGCCAGGCGAGCGCGGCGACTCACTGCATGACATTCCCTGTCCTGACGTCGACCCCTTCCATGGCCTGACCGCTCCCCGGCTTCCCTTCCCCTGCACGCCGCTGGTGGCGAGCTTACTCCTCTTCGCCCCAGTCGCTGGCGCCGATCAGGTCATCGTCGTCGGCTTCATCGTCCCAGCCTTCGCGGATTGAGCGAGCCAAGGCGCGCTCCTCGAGCAGGGCTTCAAGACGTTGGCGGGAGTCACTGCGTTGTGGCTTGGCAGGTGCGCTGGAGGGCGACAGCTCGAAGTCCACTTCGGTGGGGCTGTCTTCGGCGAGTGCCGTGGCATCGATATCATCGAGGAATTGTTCACGGGCCATGGGCGGACCTCACGATCTTGGAACGACCTGCCCGATATCCAGCGCCTGGACTGGCCTGTGCTACCGGGCACCGCCAGCGGCGATGCGCCGAAGGCTCTCTGGCTATATACCGCCCGTCGGCGAGGATGACAAGCCTTTCGCTCGGCCTGTCAGGGCTTTCGCCAATTGCCAAAGGCGAGAGGCCCATAACGACAACGCCCACCGGTGGGGTGGGCGTTGTCGTTGCTGGCGCAATGCGGCGCCTGATCTTTAGCGTGTGGCGATCAGTTGGACTCGCTGGGGTGCTCCGCGCGCAGGCGTTCCAGCTCTTCCTTGGCGGTCATCAGGCCGGTGACATCCTTCTGGACACCAACGAAATACTGCAGGTTGTCATGCTCATCGAAGACCGGTGTCATGGAAAGTTCATTCCAGAACAGGCTGCCATCCTTGCGATAGTTGCGCAGTATCTCGCGGCACGGACGCTTGTCGCGCAGCGCGGCACGGATGTTGTCCAGCTGCGGCTGATCGCGGTCATCATTCTGCAGGAAGCGGCAATCGCGGTAGAGAATCTCGTCGGCGCTGTAACCGGTGAGGCGCTCGAAGCCCTGATTCACGTAGATCAGGATGTTCTCATCGCCTTCCTGTTCCGCCACTACGATGCCATCGTCCGAGGCATTCACGACTCTCTCGAGCAGCTCGGGGCTGATCATGTGAGGTCTTTTCATCTGACTCTGATCCTTGCGGCTTGAGAACCCGGTCCTGAAGACCGAGCCCGAGAGTACGGGTAGTAGGGTGCCTGTCCGTGTGCCCGGACATTCCAGCACCATGATCGGTTTCACTATGGCGGGGAGACGCGGCTTATGCAATCGCAGCCGCTAATGTGGCAGGGCCCGACATCGTTGTCAGGCCCTGTCAGCGTGAGAGTCGATCAGATACATAAGGGGGAGAGAGGGGTATAGAGGTAAAAGGGGTAGCAGGGGAGCCGTCACGCCCGCCCCGGATGCTCAGTCGTCCTCCACTTCCGGCAGGCGCTGCGCGCAGAGCGCGGCACAGGCCGCGACGACCGCCAGAATCATCAGCAACCATTCACTGCCCAGCCACTGGGCGAGCCCGCCGATCAACAACCCCAGTACCAGCATCAGCACGCCGGTCAGGGTGTTGGAGAGTGCGACGTAGAGGGCGCGATTGTCAGAGGTGGCGAGATCGACCACGTAGGTCTTGCGTCCCAGGCGGATACCGGCGTGGGCGATCACCAGCAGCCCGTAGACCAGCGCGTAGCTCCAGATGCTGTCGGCCAGCGCCTGCGGCCACCAGGCCATGCTGCCGGCCAGGGCGCAGCAGACAGCGGCGCCGGCCCCTGCGTTGCGCATCACGCGGCGGCTGGAGGTGTCGGCCAGCCTGCCCCAGATGGGACTGGCCAGCATCCCGGCCAGTCCTGATACCACCACCAGCGCGCCCAGGCCGCCCAGACTCTCACCGCTCTGCTGCTGGCCGAGCAAGGCGATATAGGGCAGTGCCAGGGCGCTTGAGAGCAGCAGGGCGCGTGCCAGATTGAAGTTGCGAAAGGCGACGTCATGCTTGAGCTGGATGACCCCGTCGCGCACCGTCTCCCAGGCATTGGCGCCGCCGCTGGTGGCACCGCTGTCCTCACGGATCATGGCGGCGCACAGGGCATTGAGTGTCCAGCCCAGCGCCGCGATAGCCATCAGTATCGCCAGCACCTGCTGCCCGGGCTGCTCGCCCAGCAGCATCAAGGCGACGCCGGCCAGCAGGGTCATCGCCCCCGCCACACTGCCACTCCAGCCCATCAGGCGCCCACGGCGCTGCTTGGCGATGGTCTTGCCCAGCACATCCTTGGTAGCAATGGAAGCCACTCCGCGCCCGAGCGACAGCAGGATCAACAGGAGCAGAACCAGGCTGCCTGCGAGGGTGCCATCGAGTCCGTGACGCGTGGCGAAGTTGCCCTCGGCCAGTAGGCTGATCATCATCAGCCCCAGCGCCATCAAGGCCTGGGTGGAGGCCCCGGCGACCCACACCCACTTGCGTTGCGGCAGTGGACGAATGAAGCCTGCCACCAGCAGTTGAGGCAGCAGGGCGCCGGCCTCGCGAATCGGCACCAGCAGTCCCACCATCCACACCGGCGCCCCGATCAACCCCAATAGCCACGGCAATACCAGTCGTGCACTGGCCATCTCGTCGGCAAGCTTGGTGCCCAGCGAGGCCAGCAGGTGACGCCAGAAGTTGCCGGGCTGCTGGTGACAGGCATCCTCGGAGATGTCCTTGCACATGCGCGAATCTTCATCGCCGGTCATGCGCTCGAAGAAGCGACTCTGTCCGCTGCCCGACGGCCTCTCGTGGGCTTTGTCTGCAGACTCCCGCTCAGTCTCGCGGTCTTGAGCGTCTGTCGGTGAGGAGGCCTCGGTAGAGGAAGGCAGGGGTGACATGTGGCCAGGGCTCCGCTATCGGCGTCGTGTACGGGAAGTCGTGATGCAGATCACGTCCGTACTGCCGGTTGAAGAAGGATCGATCGCAGTGCGACCTCAACTGAAGGAATGACTGCGCCGAGTATAGTTTATGTAAAGTTTGTGTGTAGCTTTATGGTGTTGACCATTGCGCGACAGTGCAGTGAAGTGATCATTACATCATTGATTGGAGCAGGCACCACCATGGATCAGGCATCCACGCTGAAAGTCCGGATTCACTACTGCACCGGCTGCAACTGGCTGTTGCGAGCGGCCTGGTATGCACAGGAACTGCTGTCCACCTTCGGGGAAGACCTCGGTGAGGTGGCCTTGGCGCCGAGTCACGGCGGCCATTTCGAGGTGCTGTGCCAGGCCACTCCTGATTCGGAGTGGCTGGTACTGTGGGAGCGCAAGCGCGACGGCGGCTTCCCCGACAGTCGTGATCTCAAGCAGCGCGTGCGAGATGTGCTCGACCCAGAGCGCGATCTGGGCCATATCGACCGCGCCAGTCGTGAGCAGGGCCAGTAAGCAGGGTTTTCAAGCAGCTCCGCTACGCCATGGGTGCGCTCACCACCATTTCTTGCGCTTGAGCAGCCACAGCTGCATCGCCACCACGCCCAGCGTGATGCCGACGAAGGCAGCGAAGCCCCACTGGCTGTCGCTGCCCGGTATGCCGCCGACGTTGACCCCCAGCAGCCCGGTGAGAAAGCCCAGCGGCAGGAAGACGGCGGTGATCACCGACAACAGATACATGCGCTGGTTGAGCTGCTCGTTGTGCTCACTCATGCGCTGTTCATGGATGATCAGCGCGCGTTCCTGCATGGCCTGAAAATCCTCCACGTAGCGCGACAGCTGGTTGGCGATCTCGCGCAGGTCCAGACGCGCCTGCTCATCGATCCACAATGGCCCCTGGGAGAGTTGTGCCAGACAGTCGCGCTGAGGCCCCATGAAGCGTCGCAGGGTGATCAGGGGGCGCCGCAGGCGGGTAATGTCATCGGGGTCGATCTCGACATCATTGAGCTGGTCTTCCTCGAGGTTGGCGAGCTGCTCATCGAGGCGATGGCTGAGCTCCGCCACGCGATCGACCAGCGCATCGCTGAGCATCGCCAGCAGCCAGGAAATGCTTTCCGCGCCCTGGCCGACTTCCAGTTGCTCACGCACCTGAGTGATCGACTGGAACGGCCGGCGGCGCAGGGTGATCAGGCGGGTCGGGCTCATCCACAGGCGCAGTGACAGCAGGTCTTCCGGCGCGGCGCCGGGATTGAGATTGATACCGCGCAGCGTGGTGACCATGCCGCCGCCGAAGCGCGCCACGCGCGGGCGGGTGTCCAGCTCGGTCAGGGCCTCGATGCTTGGCTCATCCAGCTGGGCAAGGTCGTCCAGGTAGTCATTGACGTCGCCGCGGGTGTAATCGAGGTGCATCCAGATCAGCGCGTCGGGGTCCTGCCATTGCTCGCGCAGGCTGTCATCATCGAGCAGGCTGGCGCCGCCCTTGCCATCCAGGCGATAGGCGCTGACCAGTGCCGTGGCCGAGTCATCTCCCGCGGGGGGCGCAGGTGTCGGCGCGGCTTGCGTATCGGTGGCATCACTCATTCACGAAATTCCTTTTTGGTGGCGCGGCTTGCAGCAGCGGGCAGGGCACGCGATGCTCGAATGTCAGGCCGTGGGCAGTGTCGCTGCCATCGCCATGCCACTCATCGCCAGGAAGGCGATACCCGAAATGCGAGGAAGGATGCCATGAGTCAGGATAGGGAAGCCATGCTCTACGGTCTGGGAGCCGTGGCCCTGTGGTCGACGGTGGCGACCGCCTTCAAGCTGGCACTTGCGCAGATGTCGCCGCTGGAGCTGGTATGGCTGGCGGCACTGGTGTCGTGGCTGTTGATCGGCGTGCTGATGTGGCGTCAGGGCAAGCTGCGCGAAGCGCTCACCACCGGCTGGCGGGGTGGCTGGCGTACGGCACTCTGGGCTGGCCTGATGAATCCGGTCGGCTACTATCTGGTGCTGTTCGGCGCCTACGCGCGACTGCCGGGCCAGGAGGCGATGGCGCTCAATTACACCTGGGCGCTGGCGATGGCCTTTCTTGCCGTACCGATTCTCGCGCAGCGCCTGACGCGCATCGACGTCGCGGCGGGGCTGATCGCCTACGCCGGTGTGTGGACCATCGCCACGCGTGGCGAGATATTCGATGTCGCCTTCGCCGACCCGCTGGGCGTCGGGCTGGCGCTGGGCTCGACCCTGCTGTGGGCGCTCTATTGGTTGCTCAATGCGCGTGACCCCCGCGCGCCGCTGGTCGCCCAGTGGCAGAACTTCAGCATCGCCTTGCCGGTGCTGACGCTGCTGGTGGCCTTCGGGCCGGGCTTCGGCAACTTCATCGGCGCCAGCGCCAACCCCCAGGCGCTGACGGCGGGTATCTATGTCGGCCTGTGCGAGATGGGCATTGCCTTCGTGCTCTGGCAGCTGGCGGTGCACAAGGTATCGCGCACCGCCAAGGTCTCCAATCTGATCTTCCTGTCACCGCCCATCTCATTGACGCTGCTGCACTTCATAGTCGGCGAGCCGATTCTGACCTCGACGCTGGCAGGGCTGGTGCTGATTCTGGCCGGACTCGGCCTGCAGCAGATGCAGAAGGCACCGGCGGAGCTGTCACGGTCGACCTGAGCGAGCTGCGCCGTCAGTGCACCGCCCGTCACTCGATCGTCAGTCGTCGGGCAGGATGAGGCGATCGGCATCCACCACGATCAGCGGGTCCGGGGTGCCGATCATCTTCTTGTCCTTGCCGGGGTAGTCGAGCTGACTGAGCACATGACGCAGCGCGCCGATACGGGCCCGGCGCTTGTCGTCGGAGCGGATCAGCGTCCAGGGCGCATGATCGCTGTGCGTGCGCGCGAACATCGCCTCGGCGGCATCGGTGTACTCATCCCATTTCTCCTGCGCCACGGCGTCCATCGGTGACAGCTTCCAGTGGGTCAACGGATCAGCGGCGCGCTTGGCGAAGCGGATCGATTGCTCCTCGCGGGACACCGAGAAGTACAGCTTGACCAGGTGCAGGCCATCCTCGACCCACAGACGCTCCTGCTGGGGCACCTGAACCAGGAAGCGTTCGACTTCCTCCGGCGTGGCGAAACCCATCACCGCCTCGACACCCGCGCGGTTATACCAGCTGCGATCGAACAGCACGATTTCGCCACTGGTGGGAAAGCGCGAGACGTAGCGCTGGAAATACCACTGGCCCTTTTCCGTCTCGTTGGGCTTGTCGAGGGCGACGATGCGCGCGAAACGCGGATTCAGATACTCCATGAAGCGCTTGATGGTGCCGCCCTTGCCGGCGGCGTCACGCCCCTCGAACACGATGGCCAGGCGTCCGCCACTGTCACGCAGCCAATGCTGTACCTTGAGCAGCTCGATCTGCAGCGCGCGCTTCTCGGCCTCATAGACCTTGCGCTTGAGGCGCTCGTCGTAGGGGTAGGCGTCACTGGAGACCGGCCCCAGCGTCATGCGCGGGGCGTCGCCAGTGGCGTGCTTCTTGCCGGCCTTGCCCTTGGCGCCCTTGCGCTTGGCATCCTTGGCCTTCGAATGCGCCTTGCCGGCATCCGCCTTCCTGTTGTTGGATTTACTCATGGCAGTACTTCCTGTGAGGATGGGGCCTGGCCCCGGGGACTGGCGATCGGCGCTCAGCGGCGACTCGGTGGCAGGGCTGTTGGAGTCAGCGCTGCAAGGTCTCATGGCCCAGATGGCCTGCCTGACAGGCACTGATCAGCCAGGCGCGGATTGTCATCTCGCGGCAAGGTAGGCGCATGCAAGCTGGCGTGACATGCGCCGTGCCTGATATTGATCACTCCGCTGACGTCGCGTGTTGCGCCAGTGGCGCGAGTGTCGGCCAGATGGTGTCGAGCAGCTGCGGTTGTGCCTTGGCGGTGGGGTGGATGCGGTCCTGCTGCATCAGTTTCTCGCTGGCCGGGGCCGTGGCGATGCCTTCGAGGATGAAGGGCACCAGCGGCACGGAATATTCGTCGGCCAGATCCCGGTAGACCTGACGGAAGGCATCGGTGTAGGCCGGGCCGTAATTGGGCGGGATCTCGATGCCGAGCAGCACCGGCTGGGCATCGGCGTCTTCCACGGCCTCGATCATGCTGGCCAGATTGGCCTGCATGCGGGCGGGTGGCAGGCCACGCAGGCCGTCGTTGCCGCCCAGTTCGATCATCACCAGTGAAGGGTCGTGTCGCTCGAGCAGTGCCGGCAGACGATTGAGGCCGCCTTCGGTCGTGTCGCCGCTGATGCTGGCATTGATGACCTCAGGCGCATCGCTGCCCAGGCGGTTCTCGAGGCGCATGTCGAGCAGTGCGACCCAGCCCTGGCTGCTGTCGATGCCGTAGCCGGCCGAGATGGAGTCGCCGACCACCAGCCACGGGGCCGGCGCGTCGGCCAGCGCCATCTGAGGTGTCAGCACGGCCACGAGGCTCAGTGCCGTACTGGCGAGGGCATTGCGCAGCCGCTTGAGTCCCGGCGTGCCGGGAGCTTTGCCACCGCTCGCCAGGCACTGGGTGTCACGGCGATTCACTAGCCATTTCTGCATTCATCATCTCCATCATCTGCACACTATTCATACCCGTTTCGGGGTCTGGAGTTCGTGCCCACCCCGTTCTCTACCATAAGCGAGCAGACACGATGTCACATAACGCCTCCATTAACGACGTGACCCCTGCGTCGGATCAAACCTCGTCAGACGCGCAGGCCAGCGCAACGCCTGCACCGGTGCTGGAAGTGAGCGGACTGGCGCAGCGGGTGACCAGTGGCGAAGGGCGCCTGACCATCCTCGAAGACCTGGAGCTTGCCGTGCAGGCCGGTGAAAGCGTCGCCATCATCGGGGCCAGCGGCTCCGGCAAGTCGACGCTGCTGGGTCTGCTGGCGGGTCTGGACAGCCCGAGCGAGGGCGATATCCGCCTGTTCGGAAGCTCGCTTGCAGGGCTCGACGAGGATGGCCGTGCGGCACTGCGCGCGGGGCAGGTCGGCTTCGTGTTCCAGAACTTCCAGCTGTTGCCGACGCTGACGGCGCTGGAGAACGTGCTGATGCCGCTGGAGCTGGCCCCGCAGGGCGATATCGAGGCGCAAGCACGTGACTGGCTGACGCGGGTCGGGCTGGGAGAGCGGCTCGATCACCTGCCGCGTCATCTGTCCGGCGGCGAGCAGCAGCGCGTGGCCATCGCGCGCGCTTTCGTCGCGGGGCCGGGGCTGGTGTTCGCCGATGAGCCGACCGGCAATCTGGATACCGCCACCGGCGAGCGCATCGCGGAGCTGCTGTTCACCCTCAACCGTGAGCGGGGCACCACGCTGATTCTGGTCACCCATGACCTGACGCTGGCCAGGCGCTGTGATCGCTGCCTGAACCTCGAGGCCGGCAAGCTGGTGGAGTGGCAGGATGAGGCGAGTGCGCCGGCCGTGGCGACGCCACAAGGAGGCGACGATGTCTGAGTCCCGGGTGTCTGACCGCGAGGCGACATCTTCCGCCAATGCGCAGCGCCCGCGTGGGGCGCGCCTGCCGCTGGCGCTGCGTGGCCTGCTGCGTGACCTGCGCGCCAGTGATGTGCGTGCCCTCTTTCTGGCACTGATGCTGGCGGTCGCCGCGACCACCATGATCGGCTTCTTCCTGGATCGTCTCGACCGTGGACTCAATCGCCAGGCGAGTCAGCTGCTCGGCGGGGACCTGGTACTGGAGTCCAGCAACCCGCTCGATCCGCGCTTCGCCAAGGCCTTCCGCGCGGCGGGGCTTGAGATGTCGCCGCAGCTGGGCATGGTCTCGATGGCCTCCCACGGCGACAGCTTCGTGCTGTCGAGTCTCAAGGCGGTGTCGCCGGGCTATCCGCTTGCCGGCCGGGTGGAGCTGGAGTCGGACGCCACGGACGAGGAGGCTCAGGCGCCAGGTACCAGCTCGCGCGCGGAGATCCCGTCGCCGGGCGAGGCGTGGATCGTGCCGCGTCTGGCCATGGCGCTGTCGGCCGAGGTCGGCGATACCCTGACGGTCGGGCGCAAGCAGCTCACCATCAGTGGCCTGATCACGCGTGAGCCTGATCAGCAGGGCGGCTTTTCCGACTTCAGCCCGCGCCTGATGTTCAACATGGAAGATCTCGACGCCACCGGTCTGATCCAGCCCGGCTCGCGGATGGAATATCGCCTGCTGGCGGCGGGCGATCCGACGGCGGTGCAGCAGGCACGTGATGCCATCGCGCCGCTGCTGGCGAGTGCCGACAACGCCGAGGTACGCCTCAAGGACGTGCGTGAAGACCGCCCACGTCTGGGGCGCTCTCTGGAGCGTGCCGACAAGTACCTGAGTCTGGCCGGGCTGGTGGCGGTGCTGCTGGCCGGGGTCGCGGTGGCGATGTCGACGCGTCGCTATGTGGAGCGCCACCTGGACAGCGCCGCGCTGTGGCGCTGCTTCGGCGCCTCTCAGCGTCAACTGTCACGGTTGTTCGCGGCCCAGCTCGGCTGGTTGGCCCTGCTGGCGAGTACCGGGGGAGCGGTGCTGGGTCTGTTGGGCCAGATGGGACTGGTGGCGCTGCTGGAGCGCTTCCTGCCGCTGGAGCTGCCCGCACCGGGGCCGCTGCCGCTGGCATTGGGAATTCTGACGGCGCTGGCGGTGCTGGTCGGCTTTGCCGGCCCGATGCTGCTGCGCCTGCGTCAGGTCAGCGCACTCAAGGTGCTGCGGCGCGAACTGGCCCCGCTGCCTGCCTCGGCGTGGGTGGTGGTGGCGATCGCCAGTCTGGTGTTCGGCGCCCTGATGTGGCTCTACTCGGGTGACCTCATGCTGGCGGCCGGCCTGCTGGTCGGTGGCATCATCGCGCTGGGGCTCTTGATGGTGGTGGGGCAGCTGCTGCTGTCGCTGATGCTCAAGGTGGTGGCACGCATGCGCGGTCAGGGCGGCTGGAGCCGGCCGATTCGCCTCGCCGGCGGCATGCTGGCCAGGCGGCGCGGTGCCAGCCTCGGTCAGCTGGTGGCCTTTGCCGTGACCTTCGCGGCGATGGCGTTGATCGCGCTGGTACGCGGTGATCTGATCACCCGCTGGCAGGCGCAGATTCCGACCGATGCGCCCAATCACTTCGCGATCAATATCCAGCCCGGAGAGCAGCAGGCCTTCGGCGAGCAGCTGACCACGATGGTGGATGAGCAGGCCGGCGACAGCCAGAGCGAGCTCTACCCGATGGTGCGTGGTCGCATCACGGCGCTCAAGGGCGAGTCGCTGCTGGGACGCACCCAGCAGCGACTCCAGGCTGCAGACAGCAATACGTCGGCCCAGTCGGATCAGCCGGCGGCAGGCGGCATGCAGGAAGGACGCAGCGATGAGGGGGACGGCGAGCAGCAGGGCGTCCCGCAGCGTGAGCTGAACCTGACCTGGCATCGTGATCTGCCGGACCACAACCGCCTGTCGGCGGGCGAGTGGGTGCCGATCAGAGACTTCGCCGAGGCAGACAGCGAGACGCGCAGTCGCCTCGCCGCCGCGCAGGGCGTGCCGGTGTCGATGGAGGAAGAGCTTGCCGAGCGCATGGGGCTGGTCATCGGTGACAGCCTGTCGTTCACCATCGGCAGCGAGACCGTCAAGGCGCAGGTGGTCAATCTGCGCCATGTCGACTGGGACAGCTTCCTGCCCAACTTCTACGTCATCTTCCCGCCCGGCGCGCTCGAGAGCTTCGCCCACAGCTACATGACGGCGTTTCATCTCGAGGATGAGCGCAAGCTGGCGCCACTGGTGCGTGACTATCCCAGCGTGTCGTTGATCAATATCGACGCCATCCTGACCCGCGTGCAGGAGCTGATCGCCCAAGTATCGCGCGCGGTGGAGCTGATTCTGGGGCTGGTGTTGCTGGCGGGGGCCAGCGTGCTCTACGCGGCGCTGGTGGCCAGTCGTCCGGCACGTGAGCACGAGGGTGCGCTGTACAAGGTGTTCGGCGCAGGCCAGGGCTTGCTGGCACGCCTGCAGGCCGCTGAGTTCGTGCTGCTCGGTCTGCTCAGTGGTCTGCTGGCGGCGATGCTCGCCGAAGGGGCGGCGGTCGGTCTCTATTCCGGCTGGCTGGGGCTGCCGGTGGTGCTGCATCCGTGGCTGTGGGGGCTGCTGCCGCTGGCGGGGGGTGTGCTGATCGGCGGGCTGGGCTTCTGGCTGTCGAGAGACGTGAGGCGTCAGCCGCCGATGGCGGGGCTGCGCGCCCTGCAGTAAGGGCCATCAGGCCTCGTCATCGCAGCGCCGGATGATGATGCCTGACGACGTCAACCTGCGGCCTCATGATCATTGTCTCTGTCATGGGGCCGTCTTGCGTTAACAATGATGCTGATTCATGTGAATCGGACCGCTGGCTGAGGTATCATGCTGGTCCTGATCTTACCCCCAGATGGCGAGCCGGCCGCGCCGGAATTCGCTGTCGTCATCACCCTTCAGGCGAGGACACCCGATGTTCACCCGTGACATGCAGATTGCCGGTTTTGATGATGCGCTCCTGAGCGCCATGGACGACGAAGTCGTTCGCCAGGAAGCTCACATCGAGCTGATCGCCTCCGAGAACTACGCCAGCCCCCGCGTTATCCAGGCGCAAGGCTCCCAGCTGACCAACAAGTACGCGGAAGGCTACCCGGGCAAGCGTTACTACGGTGGTTGCGAGTTCGTCGACAAGGTCGAGCAGCTGGCCATCGATCGTGCCTGCGAACTGTTCGGTGCTACCTACGCCAACGTTCAGCCGCACGCCGGTTCCCAGGCCAACAGTGCCGTCTTCCAGGCGCTGGTCTCGCCGGGCGACACTATTCTGGGCATGAGCCTGGACGCGGGGGGTCACCTGACTCACGGTGCACGTCCGAACTTCTCCGGCAAGCACTACAACGCCGTGCAGTACGGTCTGGGCGAGAACGGCCTGATCGACTACGCCGAAGTCGCGCGTCTGGCGCGTGAGCACAAGCCGAAGATGATCATCGCCGGCTTCTCCGCCTACTCCCAGATCATCGACTGGGCCGAGTTCCGCAAGATCGCCGATGAAGTGGGTGCCTACCTGCTGGTCGACATGGCCCACGTGGCCGGTCTGGTCGCCGCTGGCGTCTACCCGAGCCCGCTGCCCCACGCCCACGTCGTCACCACCACCACGCACAAGACCCTGCGCGGTCCGCGTGGCGGCCTGATCCTGTCCGCCGAAGGCAATGCCGACATCGAGAAGAAGCTGAACTCCGCTGTCTTCCCGGGTGGCCAGGGCGGCCCGCTGATGCACGTCATCGCGGCCAAGGCAGTCTGCTTCAAGGAAGCGATGGACCCGGCCTTCACCGCTTACCAGAAGCAAGTGGTCAAGAACGCCAAGGCGATGGCCTCCGTGTTCCTGGAGCGCGGTTTCGAAGTCGTCTCCGGCGGCACCGAAGATCACCTGTTCCTGCTGTCGCTGGTCAAGCAGGGCCTGACCGGCAAGGACGCTGACGCGGCGCTGGGCCGTGCCCACATCACCGTCAACAAGAACGCCGTACCGGGTGACCCGCAGTCGCCGTTCGTCACTTCCGGTCTGCGTATCGGTACCCCGGCCGTCACCACGCGTGGCTTCCAGGAGCAGGAGTGTCTGGAACTGGCCGGCTGGATCTGCGACATCCTCGATGCGATGGTCGCTGGCGATTCCGCCGCTGCCGAAGCCGAGGTGCAGGCCAAGGTCTCCGCCGTCTGTGCACGTCTGCCGGTCTACGCCTGAGGCGTGACGAGGTGCCAGCTCGGCTGGCCCTCATCGCAGCAGTGCTGACAGTGGTGTAGCGCTGTCATGCACCAGACGAGAAACGCCTGTCGCGCAAGCGGCAGGCGTTTTTTTGTGCCCGCACCACGGCCAGCCGAGGCCGAGTGGCGTGGTGCGCAGCGGGGTGGGAGAGTGGTCAACCGGCGCTCAGAAAGATCAGCCTGTGCCCGGGAGTGGACGCGCTACGCTATTCTCGATGCCGGACACACTCTGCTCATCTTCGTGCAAGGAGGCTTCCATGGCCGTCATGCAGCACCATGCCTTTCTGATCCTGGTCGAGAATAGCGGCAATACCTCACTGAGCAGTCAGGGCAGCGGCGAGGTCCGCATTTCCGTCGCCACGCTGGGGACGCTGAGAGCCGCCGAGCGGTTGGTCAGTGAGCTGGTCGCCCAGGGCGTCAGCCAGATCGAGCTGTCGGCAAGTTTCGGCGCGGCAGGTGAGGAAGCGCTGAGAACGGTGGTCGCGGACAGCGGTGCCGAGCGTACAGTGTCGATCGGTCGCGTGCGATTCACGGCCTGACGCCAGCACAGGGGGAAATTGCCAGTACCTGAATAGCCCTTTTGCAACAGGGAGTTGCGTAAAGGTGTGACCAAAGTCGGGTCTCGCCCTTGGTCTAGGGTGTCTTGTTGGCATGTCTGACATGAGCTATTCCTTGACGGACAAGAGCGCGCCGCGATGCATCCCGTGAAGGATGTGCGCGAGCTACAAATGACGCGCCACGCCATCAAGGAACGTTCGATCATGACCACGCCTCCCACGAGTGCCGCTGGCGGCAGCCCGCGCGCCAATGCCTCTTCTGGAACGTCTGCCTCACCCGGCGACACCTCGACCGCGCGTGTCGATGTCGCCGAATGGCTGGCGCAGGCCATCTTCGAGAATCGCTACCCGCCGGGCAGCCTGATTCCTCGTGAGCTGGACCTGTGCGATCAGCACGCCCAGAGCCGCGCTACCGTGCGCACCGCGATTCAGAGCCTGGTCAATGCCGGGATTCTCACCCGCACCACCGGCCAGGGCACCCGCGTCAATCCGCTCAGCGAGTGGCATCTGCTCGATCCGCGCGTGACCGGCTGGATGACACGCTACGCGATGCCACATCCGCAGCTGGCGCGGGACATCTACGCCTTCCGCATCTCCATCGAACCCTTCGTCGCCGCCCTGGCGGCCACCGAGGCCACCGCCCAGGACCTGTCCGCCATCGAGCAGGCCTATGACGGCATGGCCGCGGCGGTGCATGGCGGCAGCGCCATGGAGGAGTTCGACCGCGCCGATATCGCCTTCCATGACGCCATCTTCGCCGCGACCCACAACGTCATCTGGGCGCAGCTTGGCCATGTGCTCAAGCCGTCGATCAGCCTGCTGGTGGCGACCTCCAATCACAATGCCTCGGAGCTGGGTGACAGCCTCGGCCGCCATCGCGCGGTGATGGAAGCGATTCGTCTGCGCCAGCCCGATGCCGCCCACGCCGCGAGCCTGCATGTGCTGGACCGCACCGGCCAGGACCTCGGGCTGGCCATGCCTGCAGGCCCTGAAGGCAGCCATCCTGCCGGGCGCGCCCAGGAACCGCTGGAGCTGCTGCGTCGCTTCGGCCAGCTGCCCAGCCTGTCTGCACCGCTGTCAAGCGAGTGAACGGCACCTCGCGGCGTTTCGCCACGCCAGAAAGTGCCTGCACGTCTTCGATTGACCACAGAACGTCATAACACGTCATAACAACAAGCCAGGAGTTTCACCATGCCGCGTTCCACTATCTCGTCGCTCACTACTACCTCGCCGCGCACCACTGCCGCTCCCGCCCGTGTCACGCTCAAGGCGCTGGCGCTGTCCACTGCCGTGGCCGCCACGCTGATCCCCACACCGAGCTGGGCCGCCGAGTACGAATGGACCTTCCAGACCTCCGAGACGGCCGGGGAGCCGCAGTTCGAGGTCAAGAAGGCCTGGGCCGACAGCATCAAGGCCATGTCGGATGGCCGCATCGCCATCGAGATCCTGCCGGTCAATGCCGTGGTGCAGGCCAACCAGACGCTTGACGCCGTCAGCGCCGGCATCCTGCAGGGCCACCTGACCGATCCGTCCTACTTCTCGGGCCAGAATCCGGCCTTCGGCATGCTGGGCAACCTGGTGGGTGCCTGGGGTGACCCGCTGGAATATCTCGAGTACATGCAGCACGGCGGCGGTGAGGAGCTCTACAACGAGCTGGTCGAGCCCTACGGCGTGCATCTGATCGGCGCGGGCGCTACCGGGCTTGAGTCCTTCGTCTCCAAGAAGCCGGTGCGCACCGTCGATGACCTCAAGGGCCTCAAGGTGCGTGCGCCGGAAGGCATGGTCTACAACATCTTCCAGAAGGCCGGCGCGGCCCCCGTCAACCTGCCGGGCTCCGAGGTCTACACCGGCCTGGAGAAGGGCGTGATCGACGCGGCGGATTACACCGTCTTCGCCACCAATGATGACCAGGGCCTGCACAGCTTCGCCAAGTACCCGTCCTACCCCGGCTTCCACTCCTTGCCGATGGTGGCGGTGTCGATGAACAAGGGCATCTGGGACGGCCTGCCGGCGGATCTCAAGGCGATCATGGAGACCGCTACCGACGCGATGGCCTACGACATGGTCTTCACCCTCAAGGCGCGTGACATCAAGGCGGTGAGCGCGGCGCGTGCCAATCCGGATATCGAGGTGATCGACATGGCGCCGGAGGAGCGCGCCAAGTTCCGTCGCATCGCGCAGCAGGAGTGGAAGGTGTGGGCCGAGAAGAATGAGCTGACCGGCAAGGTCTACGAGTCCGTGGTCAGCTTCCTGACCGACCGCAACCTGATGTGAGCCCGCTGGCGCGCGGGATGGGCGCCAGCTGCTGCGTGGCAAGAGGCAGCTAGCCATGCTTTTGGCGACACGATCGTAGAACGATGAAGACGCGGGAGATCAAGGTCGGCGTGCTCACTGGGCGCGCCGATTCTCCTTGGGGCAGCGAGTCAGCAAGGAATTCGATATGGCAGAACATGATGTGGCGTCGCCGGGGCTACCCGAGGCGTCGGATGACCACGACCCGAACCTGGGCACGCGCACGCCGCTGGACCGCCTGGTGGGCAAGGGCACGCGCGCCGCGGCGTGGCTGGTATTGCTGGCGATGGCGATCAGCGTGTTCGAGGTGGTGATGCGCTACGGCCTCGATTCACCGACCTCCTGGGTGCACGAGACGGTGATCTTCCTGGTCGCGACCAGCTTCGCGCTGGGCGGCCCGGCGGCACTGGCCAACAATCGCCACATTCGCGTGCGCGTGCTCTACGACCTGGTCGGCACGCGCTTTCGCTACGTGCTGGACTGCTTCAATGACGTGATGACGTTCGTCTTCTGTCTGGCGATGAGCTATGCGGGCTGGGTGATGTTCTGGCGTGCCTCGCACAGTCCGCTGGGCGAGTGGCAGCTGGAGCGTTCCGGCACCTCATGGAATCCGCCGTTTCCGGCGCTGACCAAGGGCGTGATCCTGTTCGCGCTGGCGGTGATGACCCTGCAGGCGCTGTGGCATCTCTATCAGACTTTCTTCTCGCCCCGTCCGCCCGAGGGCGGCAGTGGGTCTCATGATGTCTCCGACGCCACTCCCGGCGCCGCAGCTGACCACAAGGAGCCGCGCTGATGGATATCGCAACGGCTACGATGCTGCTGGTTGGCGGCATCTTCGCGCTGCTGGTCACCGGCCTGCCGCTGGCCTTCGTCACCGGCCTGGTCGCGCTGGCCTACACCTTTGGCTGGTTTGGTCCGATGGCGCTGCCGCTGGTCACCAGTCGTGTCTATGGCTTCGTCACCGAGTATTCGCTGGTGGCGGTGCCGATGTTCGTGCTGATGGCCTCGCTGCTGGATCGCTCGGGGATCGCCAGGGACCTGTTCAATGCCATGCGCGTGATGGCAGGGCGCCTGCCCGGCGGCGTGGCAATCCAGACCATCGTGGTGGCGTTCTTCCTCGCCGCGATGTCCGGCATCATCGGCGGCGAGATCGTGCTGCTGGGGATTCTGGCGCTGCCGCAGATGCTCAGGCTCGGCTATGACAAGCACATCGCCATCGGCGTGGTGTGTGCCGGCGGCTCGCTGGGCACCATGATGCCGCCCTCCATCGTGCTGATCATCTATGGCCTGATCGCCAACCAGTCGATCGCGGACCTGTTCACCGCGGCGATCACCCCGGCCATCGTGCTGATGGCAAGCTACATCATCTACGTGCTGATCCGCTGCCTGCGCAACCCTTCGCTGGGGCCGGTGATGCCCGAGGAGGAGCGCCGCGCCAGCTTCCAGAGCAAGAGTGAGCTGCTCAAGGCCATCGGCGTGCCGGCGGTCATCGCGGGGCTGGTGCTGGGCTCCATCTATGGTGGCGTGGCCTCGGTGACCGAAGCCGCGGCGATGGGCAGCTTCGGCGTGCTGGTGGCGGTGATGCTGCGCGGTGAGTTCTCCATCACCCTGATGCAGCGTGCGCTGTCCCAGACCATGAACACCTGCGGCATGATCATCTGGATCGGCATCGGCGCGGCGGCGCTGGTCGGGGTCTACAACCTGATGGGCGGCAACCGCTTCGTGTCGAGCATGATTCTCGGCCTGGATATCCCGCCGCTGGCGATCATCATGGTGATGATGGCGATCCTGCTGCTGTTGGGGCTGTTCCTCGACTGGATCGGCATCGCGATGCTGACCCTGCCGATCTTCGTGCCGATCATCGTTCAGCTCGGCTACGACCCGGTATGGTTCGGCGTGCTGTTCGCGGTCAACATGCAGGTGTCCTTCCTGTCGCCCCCCTTCGGGCCTGCCGCCTTCTATCTGAAAGGCGTGGCACCGGAAGGCATCAGCCTCAAGGATATCTTCGTCTCGCTGCTGCCGTTCATCGCCATCCAGCTGTGCGTGCTGGCGATGTTGCTGCTGTGGCCGCAACTGTCGCTGTGGCTGGTCTAGTCTCAACAGACGTTGCCCACTTGCCCAGAACTCGACGCCCTCGCAGATGCGAGGGCGTCGTCGTTGGTGACGTTGAATTTGCGCCGCCATGAGGCGTGACATCATGCAAGGCAGGCTTTGTGCTCTTTGATGGTGCAAATGAGCGGGTGCATAAACATCGTCATGGCGAGAGAGGGCAGGCTGACATGGAGGCTGCACCATCTTGGCACATTCCCTGCAATGCTCTTGCAATGCCTGTCCGGTGCCACGAGATCCTGCCGAGGTGACCCCCGACACGCTGCAGCACTTCACGAGGAGAGTTCACATGTCAGAGACTCAAGCACCGCTGTTGTTGCTGACCGATCTGGATGGCTCGCTGCTGGATCACCATGATTACTCGCCGGGCCCGGCGCGCAGCTGGCTGACCCGCCTGCGCGCGCGCGGTGCCTGGGTCGTCCCCAATACCTCCAAGACGGCGGCCGAACTGGCGCCGCTGATGGACTCGCTGGGCCTGGCGGGCCAGCCATGGATCGCCGAGAACGGCGGCGTGGTGGCACTGCCTGCCGATTGGCTGAGCGCCTACCCGCTGGAAGCGGCCAGCGCCCCGGATGCACACGGCCTGTGTCGTATCGCGGTGGCGATGCCCCGCGACAGGATTCTCGCGGTACTGGAGGAGCTGAGCGCGGAATTCGCCTTCGAGGGTTTCGCTTCGATGTCGGTGGCGAGAATCAGCGAGCTGACGGGATTGGGGGAGGCGGATGCGGCCTTGGCGGGACAGCGTGATGCCAGTGAACCGCTGGTATGGCGCGACGCGCCGGAGCGTCTCGAGGGCTTTCGCGCGCGTCTGGCCAGTCATGGCCTCAAGCTGACACGTGGTGGGCGCTTCCACCATGTGACCGGGGACAGCGACAAGGGCGTGGCAGCGCGCTATCTGATCGCGCGCTACCGGCTCTGCGAGCGGGTGCGCCCCTGGACGCTGGGCTTCGGTGATGGCGCCAATGACCTGCCGCTACTGGCCGCCGTCGACAACGCTGTGCTGATCCCCGGCGTCGGCGATACCTCACAGCGCGATCGTGAGCTTGGCGACTACTCGACATTGGCGGATGAGCGCCGCTGTTTCCGCGCCAATTCCCCCGGACCGCAGGGATGGGTCGAGGGATTGCGTCACTGGCTGGCCAATGGCCAGCCGGAAGAATGGACATCCAGAGGCCTGGGCGCCTGACGCCTGCCTGATGCATGTCTTCGGCATGACAAGGAGCTGACATGAGCGATTTTTACCAGAATGGCATCATCACCAACTTCCATAACCTGACCGATCGTCCGGTGGAAGATCTCGAAGCGGACCTGATGCGCTTCTCCCGCAAGCGGCCGATGAGCCTGATTCTGCCGTCGCTGTATTCCGAGCTGGAAGGCCCCGCCCTCAAGTTTATCGTCGAGGAGCTGGCCCAGGTGCCCTACCTCAGCGAGATCGTGATCGGGCTGGACCGCGCCGACCGTGACCAGTTCGAGCATGCCAAGGAGTTCTTCTCACATCTGCCGCAGCATCACCGCATCCTGTGGAACGACGGTCCGCGCCTGCGGGCACTGGATGAGGAGCTGACCGAGCATGGCCTGGCGCCGATGGAGGCCGGCAAGGGGCGCAATGTCTGGTACTGCTCAGGCTACGTGCAGGCCTCGGGCATCGCCGAGGCAGTGGCGCTGCACGACTGCGATATCGTCACCTATGATCGCGGCCTGCTGGCGCGGCTGATCTACCCGGTGGCCCATCCGCAGTTCAACTACGAGTTCTGCAAGGGCTACTACTCGCGCATCGCCCAGGGCAAGCTGAACGGCCGCGTGGCGCGCCTGATGGTCACGCCGCTGATCCGTGCGCTCAAGAAGGTCTATGGCCCGCTGCCGTACCTGGATTATCTCGATAGCTATCGTTATCCGCTGTCCGGCGAGTTCTCGATGCGCACCGATGTGCTGGCGGACATCCGCATTCCCAGTGACTGGGGGCTGGAGATTGGCGTGCTCTCGGAAGTGCATCGCAACTATTCCACCAAGCGTCTGTGTCAGGTGGATATCGCCGATGCCTACGATCACAAGCACCAGCCGCTGTCCGAGGAGGACGCATTGGGCGGGCTCAATCGCATGAGCCTGGATATCGCCAAGGCCATGTATCGCAAGCTGGCCACGCTGGGCGTCGAGATCCACGGCGAGACCTTCCGCACCATCAAGGCCACCTACTACCGTATCGCGCTGGACCTGATCGAGACCTACTACAACGATGCCGTCATGAATGGTCTGACGGTCGACCGCCATAGCGAGGAAGCGGCGGTGGAGCTGTTCGCCGCCAACATCATGGATGCCGGCAGCGCCTTCCTCGACAATCCGCGCGACAAGCCCTTCATCCCGAGCTGGAACCGGGTGCAGTCAGCCGTGCCGGACCTGCTCGAGCGCATGCACGAAGCGGTGGAGCTGGACAACCAGTAACGCTCGCGGCGGGAAACAGCAAGGCTCGCGGGGGAAACAGCAAGACCCACGACAACGGGGCTGCCAGTGGCAGCCCCGTTGTCGTGGGCAGAAGGAAGAAGCGCGGGCGTCAGACGACCTCGATGGCCGGCGGGCGCACGGTTTGCTCCATCAGCCAGGCCGCTTGATAGGGACGGCGAGCCATGGTGGGGTCGTAGGCCTTGTCGTGGCACAGGTGGTCGGTCAGCGCGACGCCTTGCCAGCTTGCCGGCAGCGGCAGCACGCGCGGCTGATCGGTGACATTGAGGGCGAACAGCAGGCGACGCCCTTCATGGGTGACGCGCTCGAAGACGAAGAAGTCCGGGCCGACATCGAAGACATTCTGGTCGGCATCCGGGTGGAAGCAGGGTTCGTTGCGGCGCAGTGCCATCCGGCGCTTGAGGGCGTGGAAGACCTCATGGGTCGCGGTGTTGGGGCTTGCCAGCAGCGCTTCCAGTTCATCACGCTGCCACTTGCGGCGGTTGATGGCGCGCAGATGACCATCGCGTTCGACGCCTTCCTGGTGATTGGGGGTCGCGGTCAGCGAGTGGATATACAGCCCCGGGATGCCCTGCAGGCTCAGCATCAGGGTCTGACTGGCGATGAAACGCTCTATCTGCCACGGGTCCTGGCCGCGCCGCGTGCCCTTGAGCGCATCGAAGTAGCTGATGTTGAGTTCATAGGGGGTGTCGGCGCGGCCCGGGTTGGCGCGCATGCTGACGTAGCCGCCGAAGTCATGCACCAGTCGCACCAGGGTGTCGCGCTCGTGGTCGGGCAGCAGGCCCTCAAGGGCGCGAACGCCGATGCCGTCGTGGCTGGCGGTGAAGTTGAAGTAGCTGCAGCCGGAGGGCAACGACGGCAGGCTGGCGGCCCACTGGGTCAGGGCGCTGGCATCGCCGGAGGTCAGGGTGTGCAGCGTCAGCGGCGGCAGCGTGAACTGATAGATCAGGTGTGCTTCATCGGCCTGGGCGCTGCCCTCGATGGTGGCGAGGTCGTGCTGTGACAGACGGTCGAGCCCGAAGTAGGACATGTTCTCGGCATGGGGCACGTTGGTCTCGGTGATCAACAGGCTGCCCGGCGCCAGATGGTCGACGATGGCGCGCAGCAGGCGCACCACGGCATGTGTCTCCGGCAGGTGAATGCAGGTGGTGCCCTGACGTTTCCACAGGAAGGCCACTGCATCGAGGCGGATGATGCCCGCGCCCTGCTCGAGGTAATAAAGCAGGATGCCGATGAATTCGAGCAGCACATCGGGATTGGCGAAGTTCAGGTCGATCTGGTCATCCGAGAAGGTTGCCCAAAGATGGCGCAGGCCACGACGGGTATGCACCGGCGTGAGCAGGGCAGACGGGCGCGGGCGCACCACCTCGGAGACATCGGTGTCGGGGTCCATCTCGATGAAGTAGTCGCGACCGGGCTGCACACCGGCCAGATAGTCGGCGAACCACAGTGACTCGCGCGAGCAGTGATTGATGACCAGGTCTGCCATCAGGTCGCGCTGCTCACTCAGGCGCCGGATGTCCTGCCAGTCGCCGAGGGCCGGATTGACCTCGCGATAGTGGATGACGCTGAAGCCGTCATCGCTGCTCCACGGAAAGAAGGGCAGCACGTGGACACCGGACAGGCTGTCGTCCAGTCGGCTGGCGAGGAAGTCGTGCAGGGTCGCCAGTGGTGCCTCGCCTTCCTGCTGCAGGCTGTCGCCGTAGGTGATCAGCCACTGGTCGCGCTCGCTCCAGAGTGGCTCGCCTTCCGGTACGCGGGGATTGAGGCGCGTGCGATGGAAATCCAGCACCGTCTCCAGGCGTCTGAGGACTTCTTCATGACGCTGCGGGTAGATCTCGGCGAGCAGACGTGTGGCGTGGGCCTGGAAATCAGCCTGCGAGAGGCGCTTGGCGAGAGAGACTCTGGTGCGTGGCCTGGCATTGCCCTCGCTCGGCGCAGGGTCGGAGGCAGTGGAAGTCGAGTGATCGGAAGATGACGTATCGGGCATGGGCAATCCTCGTGGCAGCAGAAGCGGTCTGGCTCTGCGCGTGAGTCTCAATGGGCAGAGCGTGTCGCGGGTGATCTTCGTTAAGCCCGCCGGCGCAATCCTGCGGGGGCCGGTGGCAAGACTGGAAATCACATATCAGATGAAGTCGGCTGGCGGCAGCCGAGTGACATTCCTGAATCGTGCATCGCTCAGCGACGCTCGTGGGTGACGGCCTGGTGCCTTTACCCCTGAGTCATGCACGCCTCGGGCCAGATTCGTCAAGCCTGCAAGGCAGGACGGCCAGCCTGCATGAGCCGGCTGGCCGTCCTGTCGGGCGTCATGTGGCCTGAGGCCGGCTGACGCCAATGCGCTTCAAGACACGCTTTACTTGCGCAGCACGCGATACAGGATCAGCAGGATGACGGCGCCGAGCACGGCGATGACAAAGCTGGCCAGATTGAATCCCGTCACTTCCCCGAAGCCCATCAGGGTACCGACCCAGCCACCGACCACGGCCCCCAGGATGCCGATGATGCTGGTGACGATGATGCCACCCGGGTCCTTGCCGGGCACGATCACCTTGGCGATGATGCCGGCAATGAGACCGAATATGATCCATGCAATGATTCCCATGTCGCAGCTCCTTGCGTCATCGTGATCAGTCTCGCGGCAGAGATCATCTGCCGCCAGTCGTGAAAGGATTCCACAGCTCGGGCAAGCGTCCTCGTGAGGCGCTGCACCCTGATGTCATCTTTCGGTTATCCCGCGGGGATTTCAAGCCTGCCGAGCAGGTTGATTGACGCTTTCGCCGTGGTGTCCGCCCCCCAGGGCGACAATGAAGGAAACTCCTGTCGCCCCTTGGTCTCTCCCCAAGGCCAGTTCAGATAGGTCGGGGCTGACATAGGCTCCCGTGGCGGGGCCTTAACGGTTACAATACCCGCCATTCGCTGTCATTCGGCTGCGCTGCGCCACTTCCTCGCTGTGCTTCGCGCGGGGTCGCAGCCACCTCGCACCCAAGCAGGCTCTCCAACATGCACTGTCCCTTCTGCGGAACTCATGAAACCAAGGTCACGGATTCCCGGCTGGTGGTCGAGGGTGACCAGGTGCGGCGTCGACGCCAGTGTGCGGCCTGTGGTGAGCGTTTCACGACCTACGAAACGGCGGAGCTGGTCATGCCGCGCGTGGTCAAGGGTGACGGCTCGCGTGAGAGCTTCGATGAGCACAAGCTGCGTGCCGGCATGCTGCGTGCGCTGGAAAAACGCCCGGTGTCCTCCGAACTGATCGAGGCCGCGGTGGAGCGCATTCGCCAGCGTCTGCGTGCCACCGGCGAACGTGAGATCGAGGCGCGGCGCATCGGGGATGAAGTCATGCAGCAGCTCAAGCGGCTGGATCAGGTCGCCTATATCCGCTTCGCTTCGGTCTATCGTCGCTTCCAGGACCTTGATGAGTTCCGCGCCGAGATCGACCGCCTCGCCCAGGAGCCCAGCTTCCTGCCTGGCGAGGAAGATTCGCGGCCCTGATGCCTCGAGGTCATCCTTGCAGATGACCTCGAGGCCTGTGTCTGCTGGCTCTGTCGCGTCACGCTGCGTAGCTCAGGTCTCGAAGTATTGGTCACCGCCTGGGCTACGCCTTACCTTCTCTCGTTTCACGCCAAGGTATCGCATGTCTCTTTCTCCTAATGCTTCTCATGCTCCCCGTGACAGCCACTCTCGCGACAGTCACTCTCGCGGACGCAGTGCTCCCTCGGCGCGTGATGCGCGCCACATGGCCCACGCCCTGCGCCTGGCGCGGCTGGGCAGCTACACGACGCAGCCCAATCCGCGTGTCGGCTGTGTGCTGGTAGAGGCCGAGACCGACGAGGTGATCGCGAGCGGCTTTCATGTACGTGCCGGGGAAGGGCATGCCGAGGTCAATGCGCTGGCAGAGGCGGGCGAGCGCGCGCTGGGCTGCGTGGCCTATGTGACGCTGGAGCCTTGCTCTCACACCGGGCGGACCGGCCCTTGCTCGCTGGCGCTGATCGCGGCGGGCGTTTCGCGGGTGGTGATCGCGATGCGTGATCCGAATCCGCAGGTTGCCGGGCGCGGCATCGCGCTGTTGCAGGGTGCGGGCATCGCGGTGACGGTCGGGGTGTTGGAGCAGGAGGCGCGAGCGCTCAATCCCGGCTTCCTGTCACGCATGGAACGCGGTCGGCCCTTCGTGCGCCTCAAGCAGGCCATGAGTCTGGACGGTCGCACGGCGATGGCTTCCGGGGAGTCCCAATGGATCACCGGCCCTGAAGCGCGCAGCGCCGTGCAGCGTCTGCGCGCCCGCTCCAGCGTGGTGATGAGCGGCATCGAGTCGGTCATCTTCGATGATTCGCGCCTCAATGTACGCGCCGACCAGCTCGGTCTCGACGACCACCCGCTGGGACTCGAAGCGCTGGTGGCGCGTCAGCCGTTGCGCGTGGTGGTGGACAGCCACCTGCGTCTGCCGCTGGCGGCGCGCATACTGGCGCAATCCGGTCGTACGCTGCTGGTGTGTGTCGCGGATGAGACAGCGGCGCTGGCTGAGCGACGTACCTTGTTGGAGGCGGCCGGTGCCGAGGTGCTGGCGCTGCCGGCCGGCGAAGATGGCCGCGTGGACCTCGAGGCCCTGCTGCGCTATCTGGCCGAGCACGAGCAGGCCAACGAGGTGCTGCTGGAAACCGGCGCGGTGCTGGCCGGGGCCATGATCCAGGCAGGCCTGGTCGATGAGATGCAGCTGTTCATGGCGCCCACGCTGCTGGGTGGTGAGGCTCGTCCGCTGCTGGCACTGCCGGGGCTGGATCACATGGCGCAGCAGCGCCGGGTCGAGATTCGCGATATCCGGGCGGTGGGGCGTGATTGGCGCATCACCGCGGTGCCAGTAGCATCGCCAGGCCCACAGGAGAGCGACGACTGATTTCTTGTTGTCACGCAAGCACTTGCCGCCGTCTGGCGACAGCGGCGTCGCTGGGTGCTGGCGCAAAACGGGGTGGCGGGGTACCCTGACGCCCGACTTTTTGATACTACGCGTGGGTCCGGCATGGGCCGGCGCAGCCCGTAAAGTGGAGCAAGCATGGCGCTATCAGGCATCGCAGCACTCGTCGAGGATATCCGGCAAGGCAAGATGGTCATCCTCATGGATGACGAGGATCGTGAGAATGAAGGCGACATCATCATCGCCGCGGAAGCCGTGACAGCCGAGCACATCAACTTCATGGCACGCCACGCGCGTGGCTTGATCTGCATGCCGATGTCGCGTGAGCATTGCGAACAGCTCCAGCTGCCACTGATGGTTCAGGCCAACGGTTCCGGCTTCGGCACCAAGTTCACGCTCTCCATCGAGGCCACCGAAGGCGTCACCACCGGTATCTCGGCGGCTGACCGCGCCCGGACCGTGCAGGCTGCTGCCGCGCGCAATGCGCGCCCGCAGGACATCGTCCAGCCGGGACACATCTTCCCGCTGATGGCGGAGCCGGGTGGTGTGCTGCGTCGTGCCGGCCATACCGAGGCGGCCTGTGATCTGGCGTCCATGGCGGGCTTTGGCGCGACCGGCGTGATCTGTGAAATCATGAATGATGACGGCAGCATGGCGCGTCGTGAAGAGCTCGAGCGCTTCGCCGCCGAGCACGACCTCAAGGTCGGCACCATTGCGGATCTGATCGAATATCGCATCCACAATGAGCAGACCGTGGAAGTGCTGGATAGCGAGCAGGTCGAGACCGCCTTCGGCGAGCTGACGTTGCATTGCTTCAGCGATCGCATCCAGGGCCGTCACCACCTGGCGCTGGTCAAGGGCACGCCGAATGCCGAGTCTCTGACTACCGTGCGCGTGCACGTGCAGGACCCGATGCGCGACCTGTTGACCCTGCGTCAGCCGGGCAGCAGCAGCTGGGCGCTCAATGATGCACTCGCTGAAGTCGCCGCCGCCGATGCCGGCGTGCTGGTACTGCTGGACACCGGCAGCGACACGCTGGATTACAAGGATCGTCTCGATGTCTTCCTCGGCCGACGTCGTACCCCGCGCACCAACGAATCCGATGGTGCGGGCAACTATCTGACCACCGGTACCGGTGCCCAGATCCTTCGGGATCTCGGTGTCGGCCGGATGCGTCTGCTCAGCTCGCCGTGGAAATTCTCTGCCCTGTCCGGGTTTGGCCTCGAAGTGGTCGAACTGGTCGGCAGTGATGACACGGCAGGCGAGACAGACGCAGACGCCGCAGGCGCGTAAGCGCTTCGGCACCCCAAATGGCGGGGGAGGTCGCGCGCTTCTGGCGACCTACCCCGGTATGATTGATATCCCCGCCCCGGTTCTCCGGGGCGCTAGCATTGTGGACTGACCATGCAACCGATTGCTCAACTCGAAGGCACTTTCACCAATGTCGATGGCCGTTACGTCATCGTCGTCGGGCGTTTCAACCACCATGTCGTCGACAGCCTGGTGGAAGGCGCGGTCGATTCTCTCGTACGCCACGGCGTCGATGAGGAAAACATCGACCTGATCCACGTGCCGGGTGCCTGGGAAATTCCGCTGGCCGTCAAGGCCGTGCTGGCCAAGGTCAAGCCGCACGCCGTCATCACGCTGGGTGCGGTGATCCGCGGTGGTACGCCGCACTTTGAATACGTCGCCGGCGAGTGCAACTCCGCGCTGTCCCGTCTGCAGCTCGAATTCGACACCCCGGTCGCCAATGGCGTGCTGACGGTGAATTCCATCGAGCAGGCCATCGAGCGTGCCGGCACCAAGGCTGGCAACAAGGGTACCGAAGCGGCCATGGCGGCGATGGAAATGGTCTCCCTGCTCAAGGCCATGGGAGGTGACGCGTGAGCGAACGCAATGAACGTACCGAGCGCGAGCCGTCCAGGCAGCAGCAGGCGCGGCGCGCCGCTCGCGAGCTGGCCGTGCAGGGCATCTACCAGTGGCAGATGACCGGCAAGAACATGACCACCATCGAGGCCGAGTTCCGTGGTCAAAAGATCGACGATGATGTCGAACTGCACGAGAACTGGGTCGAGGTGATGCGCATCGCTGACCAGGCCCTGTTCCACGAGCTGCTGCACAACGTGCCACGCTTCCAGAAAGAACTGGATGCCAGCATCAGCCCGCTGCTCGACCGCCGCTTGCAGGATCTCGACGAGATCGAGTTGGCCATCCTGCGTCTGAGCGCCTACGAGCTGTCCAAGCGCATGGAAGTGCCGTATCGCGTGGCGATCAACGAAGGGGTCGAGCTGGCCAAGACCTTCGGTGCCACCGACGGGCACAAGTACGTCAACGGGATCCTCGACAAGCTGGCAGTCAAGCTGCGCAGCGCCGAGGTGACCCAGGCCCGCCTGCGCTGACATGCCAGGTGAATTCGAGCTGATTGCCCGCTACTTCCAGCGCGATCTGTCCGGGGCACCGGGCGTGTTGCTGGGGCCGGGAGACGACTGTGCACTTCTTGCCGCCAGTGATGGCATGCAGATGGCGGTCAGTGTCGATACCTCGGTGGCGGGGGTGCACTTCCCGCCGGATGCGCCTGCGGCGTCCATCGGCCATCGTGCCCTGGCCGTCAATCTGTCTGATCTGGCGGCGATGGGTGCGACCCCGCGCTGGGCGTTGCTGGCGCTGACGTTGCCGGACGTGGATGAAGACTGGCTGCATGGTTTTGCGGCCGGTTTCCACGCGCTGGCGGATCGCTACGGCATCGCGCTGGTCGGCGGCGACGTCACGCGCGGCCCGCTCTCTATCACGATCACCGTGCATGGCGAGTTGCCGTGCGTGCTCGAGCCTGCTCAGCAGGCCGGCAGCGTGGCCCGCCCGATCCTGCGGCGTGACGGCGCCCGCGAGGGCGATCTCATCGCGGTCACCGGTCTGCCGGGGTTGGCGCATGCCGGACTCAAGGCCTGGCAGGATGGCGTCCGCGATGTGCTGAACCCTTGCCTGGCGGCCTACCTGCGACCAGAACCGCGGGTCGATGCGGGGCTGGCGCTGCGTGAGCTGGCCAGTGCGGGCCTGGATGTCTCCGATGGCGTGATGGGCGATCTGGCACACATCTGTCGTGCCAGTCAGCTGTCGGCGGCGCTGGAGCTTGGCGAACTGCCGCTGGCGCCGGAGCTGGTCACGGCGCTGGGCGAGCAGGGCGCCCGCGAGGCGGTCCTCAATGGCGGCGACGATTACGAGCTGTTGCTCACGCTGCCCCAGGAGAACCTCGAGACGGCCAGGCTTGCCCTGCGCTCGCTCAACCTGCCCTTGAATGTCATCGGGCGCATGCAGGCGGCGGGCGGCGATGCGCCACGCGTGATGCTGATGGACAAGGGCATTGAGCAGGCAGCGACGGGTCAGAGCTGGCAGCACTTCTCTGCCTCGCAGGCTTCTGACACACAGGTCTCTGCCACACAGGCCTCTGGGACAGATGGCTCCTGTGGTGATGCGTCGTCACGCAACGAGAACGGGGTGGCACCATGAATCGCGCACCCGCCAGTGTCTGGCGGCGCCCCGTCCACTTCCTGGCCTTCGGGCTGGGCAGCGGTACCGCGCCCTTTGCACCGGGTACCTTCGGTACTCTCGCGGCAATCCCGTTCTACTGGCTGATGACCAACCTCACGCTGTGGCCGTATCTGGCCACCGTGCTGGTCGCCTCGCTGGTCGGGATCTGGATCTGTGATCGCACCTCGCGCGATCTCGGCGTGCATGATCACTCCGGGATCGTCTGGGACGAATTCGTCGGCTATTGGATCACGATGGCCGCCGTGCCATTCTCTTGGCAGGCAGCGCTGTGGGGCTTCGTGGTCTTCCGGGTCTTCGATATTCTCAAGCCATGGCCGATTCGCTGGGCCGACCGCCGGGTTGCCGGTGGCTTCGGCATCATGCTGGATGACATCTTCGCCGGTATCTATGCCTGGTCGACGATGCATCTGTGGCTGTGGTTGCACTGACGCCTCGCTGCCTTGGCGGCGAGGCTCATGCACATGTTTCACTGATGGAAGCAGATGCGACAAGAGGCACCGCGCAGACGGTGTGATGCTCCAATAACGGACAAGGGTTAATGCGATGGGCAAGGGACTGGTAACCGCGACGGCAGTGGTCGTCATCGGGGCAGCCGGCTATGTCGGCGGCGTGGCTTACTCAAGCCAGCGCTTTGAAGATGAGATGGCCCGCATGGTGGCAGAGCTCGACAGTAGCTCCGACATCAAGGCGACCCGAGAGGATGTCGACAGCGGCTGGTTCGGCTCCGCGGGCCGGGTAGAGATGGAACTCGCCACCGGGGACGGGGAAGGTCCCATGCGCATCCTATTGCCCTATGAAGCTGGCCACGGCCTGCTGTCGACCACCATGCAGGGCAACGTCAAGGTGCTGTACGGTACGCCGTCACGCGACGTCTTCGCCGAAGTGCTCGGTGATGGCAAGGCGATCGCCTTCGATGGCAGCGTCGACAACTTCAGCGGCGCCAGCGATACTACCCTGACCTTGCCGGCCTTTGACTGGCAGGACCCGGAGAGCGGTACGCGCATCGACTTCCAGGGCGGCGAGCTGCTGGCCTCCCACGATGGCGGTGACACGCCGGAAATCACCGTGGATGGCGAGATCACGCCGTTCGATATCACCAATGGCGCCGAGAAGGTCAGCGTCGGCACCCTGAGCCTCAACGGCATCTATCGCGGGGCGGACAATGACTTCCGTCAGGACGACAAGATCGTGCTGGACACCCTGACCATCGACAACGGCACCGGTCAGCCGCCGGTGGTCGCCAGCGATATCCGTTACAGCGGCGAAACGCGTCTGGACCCGACCGAGCTGCGCTATCTGATGAAGCTGTCGGTGCGGGATGTCAGCGCGGGTGATCAGCAGATGGCCAGCGGCGACGTGTCCATCTCGATCGATCGTCTGCAGGGTGCGGCCGTCTATGACTTCATCACCCAGCTGCAGGGCTTGCTGGAAGAAGCGGGCAAGCCGTTCGAGGAGCTGAGCGAAGCGCAGCAGGTCGCCATGCTCGAGAAGGTCGAAGCGCCGCTGTTCACCATGCTGAGCACCTCTCCGCGCATGACACTGGAATCGCTGAATGCCAAAAGCGATGCCTTCGGTGTCGACATGCAGGGTGATGGCCAGATGATTCTTGATGGTGCCGACATCACTGATCTGTCCATTCAGGAGTTGCAGGCCGTGCCGGCTCAGCGGGCCTTCCTGAATCGTCTGAGCGGGCGCTTCGAGTTCCGCAACGTACCGCCGATGATGGCCATGATGGCAGGTGTCTCTCCGCAGGCCGCCGACCGCAACCTGGTGGTCGAGATCGATGGTGACAGCGTGAAGATCAACGGCACTCCGATCTACTGAGCGTCGCGCAGTATGCTGGAAACGACAATGCCCGCCTCATGGCGGGCATTGTCGTTTCCAGGGGGGCGCATCCGGTGCCACTCTGAACACGCAGTGTTGCGTCCCCGGCGCGGCAAGCGTGCCTTGATAAAGTGGCTCACTGGCCGCATTGGTGGAGATGATCGCCTCAACCGAGGCCTGGTTTCATGAGGGTTGCATGCCACGTCACGAAGAGATTTCCGATAACGACGATATTCTTGCCGGCTTCGAGGATGACAGCCAGTCACAAGAGCCTTCTTCTTCCGCCTCGGGTGGGCTGGTGCCGAGTGGCGACCAGCTACCGGAGCGCATTTACCTGCTGCCGATTCACAATCGCCCGTTCTTCCCGGCCCAGGTTCAGCCGCTGGTGATCAACAAGCAGCGTTGGGCCGAGACCATGCAGCTGGTCGGCAATACGCCGCATCATGCTGTCGGCCTGGCCTTCGTCGGCGATGTCGAAGTGGATGAGCTGGGGGTCGAGCACTTTCCCGAGATCGGCTCTGCCGTGCGCGTCCACAAGCCCGAAGACGGCGATGACCAGGTACAGTTCATCGCCCAGGGGCTGCGTCGCTTCCGCATCACGCGCTGGCTGTCGCGCAAGCCTCCCTATCTGGTTGAGGTCAACTATCCGCGCGAACCGATCGATGCCGAGAGCGACGAGGCCCGCGCCTACGCGATGGCGATGATCAACGGCATCAAGGAGCTGTTGCCGATCAACCCGCTGTACGGCGAGGAGCTCAAGCAGTACCTCAACCGCTTCAGCCCGCATGAACCCGGCCCGCTGACCGATTTCGCCGCCGCCATCACCTCGGCCAAGGGTGCTGAGCTGCAGGAAGTGCTGGAGTCGCTGCCAGTGATGGAGCGCATGCAGAAGGTGCTGCCTCTGCTGCGCAAGGAAATCGAGGTCGCACAGCTGCAGACCGAGATCTCCCAGCAGGTCAACGCGCAGATGGAAAAGCATCAGCGCGAATTCTTCCTGCGCGAACAGCTCAAGGTCATCCAGCGTGAACTGGGCATCTCCAAGGATGATCGCGAGAACGACGTCGATACCTTCCGTGGCCGTCTCGACGAGCTCAAGGTGCCGGAGCGTGTCCAGTCGCGCATCGATGACGAGCTCGACAAGCTGTCGGTGCTGGAGACCGGTTCGCCGGAATACGGCACCACACGCAACTATCTTGACTGGCTGACGTCGCTGCCGTGGGGCATCACCTCCACCGATCAGCTCAATCTGGCCCACGCGCGCACCGTGCTCAATCGCGATCACGATGGGCTGGATGACGTGAAGTCACGCATCGTCGAGTTTCTGGCCGAGGGCACCTTCAAGGGCGATGTCGGCGGCTCGATCCTGCTGCTGGTCGGCCCGCCCGGCGTCGGCAAGACCTCCATCGGGCGCTCCATCGCCCAGGCGCTGGGGCGCGAGTTCTATCGCTTCTCGGTCGGTGGGATGCGAGACGAGTCCGAGATCAAGGGGCATCGCCGCACCTACGTGGGTGCCATGCCCGGCAAGCTGGTGCAGGCGCTCAAGGAGGTCAAGGTCGAGAACCCGGTGATCATGCTCGATGAGATCGACAAGCTGGGGCAGTCCTTCCAGGGCGACCCGGCCTCGGCGCTGCTCGAGGTGCTCGACCCGGAGCAGAATGTCGACTTCCTCGATCACTATCTCGATGTGCGTCTCGATCTCTCCAAGGTGCTGTTCGTGTGTACCGCCAACACGCTGGACAGCATCCCCGGCCCGCTGCTGGACCGCATGGAGCAGATTCGCCTCTCCGGCTATATCGCCGAGGAGAAGATGGCGATCGCCAAGCACCACCTGTGGCCGAAACTGCTGACCCGCGACAACATCCCCAAGAAGCGCATCAATCTGAGTGACGCCGCGCTGCGTCAGGTCATCGAAGGCTATGCCCGTGAGGCCGGCGTGCGCCAGCTGGAGAAACAGCTGCACCGTATCGTGCGCAAGGCGGCGGTGAAGTTGCTGGAAGAGGAACTTGCGACCGTGAAGGTCTCGGTCAAGAACCTCGAGGAATTCCTCGGGGCGCCGATCTTCCGTCGCGAGAAGGTTCTGGCCGGCGAAGGCGTGGTGACCGGGCTTGCCTGGACCAGCATGGGTGGGGCGACCCTGCCCATCGAAGCCACCCGGGTGCATGGCCTGACACGTGGCTTGAAGTTGACCGGCAAGCTGGGTGACGTGATGCAGGAGTCCGCCAACATCGCCTACTCCTACACCCTGGCCAATCTCGAGGCCTATGATGCCGAGGCGGACTTCTTCAACGAGTCCTTCATTCACCTGCACGTGCCCGAGGGCGCGACGCCCAAGGATGGCCCCAGCGCCGGTGTGACCATGACCACGGCGTTGATGTCGTTGGCCAAGCGTCAGGCCCCGCGCAAGGGACTGGCGATGACTGGTGAACTGACCTTGACCGGTCAGGTGCTGCCGGTGGGCGGTATCCGCGAGAAGGTGATTGCCGCGCGGCGCAGTGATATCTACGAGCTGATCCTGCCGCAGGCCAATCAGCGTGATTACGATGAGCTGCCGGAATACCTGAAGGAAGGCATGATCGTGCACTTCGCGGCTCGCTACGCGGATGTCTCGCGTGTGGTCTTTGACACTGACAGCGCACAGCGACACTGACAGCGCAGGGCGCAGAATGGATGGCGACATCCGACGAAAAGCAGAAGCCCCGCCAATCGGCGGGGCTTCTGCTTTGCAGTGGGGCTTTTGCTTTGCAGTGGGGCATTGTGTGCATGCAGGCGTCATGCTCGCGGACATTCAGGCGGTATCGAGCTGTTCCAGCACGGCCGCCTCAGCGGCATTGCGCCCGACGCTGGCGATTCCGTTGTCACGCCCGGACTCCGACTTGTACATCTGGCTGCGACCGATCTGCTGGCTGTTGGCGGCCAGCAGGGTGAAATAGAAACGTCCGTCCTTGGCGACTTCCCGGGTGAAGCGTTTTTCCTCGACGGCATTCTTGCGCACGGACTCCACACCGTTCAGGCAGCCGCGCTTGTCGGCATAGCCCTGACTCTGCAGGATCTTCTCGCCGTTGCCTGCCTTCAGCGCAAAGTAGAACTTGCTGTCCTTGCCCCGAGTGATGACGAATTTTCCGGCCATGGGTGACTCCTGTTCCTTGTGAGGTGTCTGGCATTGCCTGATGTGTCGTCCTTCAGTGTAATCAGCGCCTCCCGCCGCAGGCCCACGCTAGAGGCCGCTTGATTCAACGCTTTCGGCGCCTGTCGGCATCTTTCGGGGCTGCGCGTGGCGTGGACGGTGCTATCTGGTAGGCAAGCAGGGCCGGTACATGACAGAATTGACCCCAGGCTGACAGCGTTGACCCATGAGGCACGCGTCTCCTCTGGACACCAGGTGTGCGTACCCCACGGGGGGCGCCGCCTGACCAAAACAGAAGCCGCTCCCGTGCGGAGTGATTCTGCAGCGGATTGCGCAGAATGGCGGCGTCAGTTCGACCCTGCCAGGCGCGATTCCATGAATCAGTCCCTCTTCGCACAGGAGAGCGGCCAAGCACTATTGACGAGGACACCATGCCAGAGTATCGCTCCCGTACGACCACCGCAGGTCGTAACATGGCCGGCGCTCGCGCCCTGTGGCGCGCCACCGGCATGAAAGATGGCGACTTCCAGAAGCCGATCATCGCCGTTGCCAACTCCTTCACCCAGTTCGTGCCGGGCCACGTCCACCTCAAGGATATGGGGCAGCTGGTCGCGCGCGAGATCGAGAAGGCCGGCGGCGTCGCCAAGGAATTCAACACCATCGCGGTCGATGATGGCATCGCCATGGGCCACGACGGCATGCTGTATTCGCTGCCGTCGCGTGACCTGATCGCCGACAGCGTCGAATACATGGTGAATGCCCACTGTGCGGATGCGCTGGTGTGCATCTCCAACTGTGACAAGATCACCCCGGGGATGCTGATGGCCGCCATGCGCCTCAACATCCCGGTCATCTTCGTCTCCGGTGGCCCGATGGAAGCCGGCAAGACCAAGCTGCTGGATCACGGTCTCGATCTGGTCGATGCCATGGTCATCGCTGCCGATGACAGCGTCGACGACGAGACGGTCGCCGAGATCGAGCGCAGTGCCTGCCCGACCTGTGGTAGCTGCTCGGGCATGTTCACGGCCAACTCCATGAACTGTCTGACCGAGGCGCTGGGCCTGGCGTTGCCGGGCAACGGTACCGTACTGGCCACGCACTCCGATCGTCGTCGCCTGTTCGAGACTGCCGGTCATCGCATCGTCGAATTGGCCCGTCGTTACTACGAAGGCAATGAAGAGCACCTTCTGCCGCGGGCCATCGGCTCCCGCGCCGCCTTCACCAATGCGATGACGCTGGACATCGCCATGGGCGGTTCCACCAACACCATCCTGCACCTGCTGGCTGCCGCTCAGGAAGCCGGTGTCGACTTCACCATGTCCGACATCGACAAGCTTTCCCACAACGTGCCGCAGATGTGCAAGGTGGCGCCGAACACCCAGAAATATCATATCGAGGATGTCCATCGTGCCGGTGGCATCATGGGGATTCTGGGCGAGCTGGATCGTGCCGGCGTGCTGGATACCTCAGTGCCGACCGTCTACGGCGACTCGCTGTCTGCGGCGCTGGAAGAGTGGGATATCATGCGCTCGCCCACTGATGAAGTCGTCGAGTTCTATCGCGCCGGCCCGGGCGGTATTCCGACCCAGACCGCCTTCTCGCAGAGCGCGCGCTGGCCGAGCCTGGATGGTGATCGCGCCCAGGGCTGTATTCGCGATTACGACCATTGCTTCTCCACCCAGGGCGGCCTGGCCGTGCTGTACGGCAACATCGCATTGGATGGTTGCGTGGTGAAGACCGCTGGCGTCGATGACTCCATCCTGGTCTTCGAAGGCCGTGCCTACGTCTGCGAGTCCCAGGATCAGGCGGTGGAAGACATCCTGGCCGACAAGGTCAAGGAAGGCGACGTCGTGATCATCCGCTACGAAGGGCCGAAGGGTGGTCCGGGCATGCAGGAAATGCTCTACCCGACGTCCTATCTCAAGTCCAAGGGGCTGGGCAAGGCGTGTGCGCTGCTCACCGACGGACGTTTCTCCGGCGGTACCTCGGGCCTGTCCATCGGCCACGCGTCTCCGGAAGCGGCGGCGGGCGGCGCCATCGGTCTGGTCGAGCATGGCGACACCATCCTGATTGACATCCCGAACCGCACCATCAACGTCCAGCTCAGCGATGCCGAGCTGCATGCGCGTCGCGAGGCGATGGAAGCCCGTGGCAAGGATGCCTGGAAACCGAGCATCCAGCGCAATCGTCGCGTCTCCGCGGCGCTCAAGGCCTATGCCCTGCTGGCGACCTCTGCTGACAAGGGCGCCGTGCGCGACCTGAGCAAGCTGGATTGAGCAAGCTGGATTGAGCAAGCCTGCAGGAGTCAAACGACAACGGCCACCCCAAGGGGTGGCCGTTGTCGTTGATGGGGATGTGCCTGAGGGGCATCCGTGGCAGGGCGCACACACGAAAGGCGCCACTCAGGGCAGGTCGGGCGAGGGGGAGCCGCTCGGTGACTGAGGGCTTGCGAAGGTGTCCGTCGGGATGACCGGCTCAAGCTCAAGGAAGCGCACGCGATTGCGTCCCTGGCGCTTGGCCTTCTTGAGTGCGTGCTGGGCGCGCTCGCAGAGCTCGAGACGGTTGGCCAGCGTGAGCGTATCGGGCGCCGGGTGATAGCAGGTCAGCCCGATGCTGCAGGTGACTGGTCCCTCGAGGCCATGCAGTTCTGTCGTGGCATGGCGGACGCGCTCGGCGAGGATGATGGCGCCGCTGGAATCGGTCTGGCCCAGCACCGCAATCAGCGAGCCATCGTCGCGCTGACTGAGCAGGTCGCTCTTGCGTGTCGCGTTGCGCAGGATGGTGGAGACCTGCTGCAGTGCGCGGTCTCCTGCGGCGCGGCCGTACTGGCGATTGAAGTCGGTAAAGGCATCCACGTTGAGCAGCAGGATCGACAGTGGCTGCCCGTGGCGTGCACTGCGCGCGATCTCGCCATCCAGCTGTTGCTCGAAGATCTCGGCGGGCAACAGCTTGTCCAGCACCGACGGCACGGCCGGGCCCGGGGGCGTCATGCTGGCCAGCTTGTGCCGCATGCGGGCCAGGCTTTCCTCGTGGGAGCGCTGCTCGCTGAGGTCCTGGTGCTGACTCAGAATGACGCCGGAGTGGCTGTCAATTACATCCAGATGCAGCATGACTTCGATGATCTGCCCCTGTCTGCCCAGATAGCGGTGCGGCTGCTCGAAGTGGGTGATCTCGCCGGCCTGCATGGCCATAAGCGCCTCCTGACAGGCCTGCATGTCAGCAGGGTGCGAGACATCCTCCAGCGCGCCGCGCTGCAGTTCACTCCTCTCCGTCCCCAGCAGTTGGGCCAGCGCCGGATTGAGACGTGTCCAATGGCCATGGAAGTCCATGATCGCCATCGGGAGCTGGCAGCGTGAGAACAGCAGCTCCATCTCCTGGTAGGCGAGGCGCAGGTTGCTCAGTTCGCTGGCGAGCCGCTTGCGTTCATTCTCGCGATCGATCAAGCCTCCCAGCAGGCTGGCCAGTGTCTCGACCAGTGCACGATCGCTGGCGCTGAAATCTGTCGCGCGCGGTGAGTCGTCGCCGAAGCAGACGGTGCCGGTCAGACGGCCTTCGGTCCATACCGGCGCGGCGATATAGCTCTGGAAGGGCATCGACTTGAGAGCCGGATGAGCCTCGAGTGCTGGCGTGGTCGCGATATTGGCGTAGGCGATGCAGCCAGCCTGCTCAACGACTTCATTGCAGTAGGTCTCGTTCAGCGGTGCGATCGCGCCCTCGACCTTGCCGGGCGGCGGATTGACCGCCGCCATGATTTCATAGCGATTGGCCTCTGCGTGGCCGAGGATGCCAGTGGTCATCCCCAGCAGGCGGCAAGCGGTCACCAGGTACTCTCTGAGCTGTTCGCTGAAGGTTCCCGCAGGCGCGAGTGTCAGGGCAAACAACGCTTGCAGCTGGGCGGGTCCGAGATTCTGATTGAGGAAGACAGTCGCGGCGGCGGCCTGTGGCGAGAGCTCTGAGGTATCAACTGGATTCGAACGTCCCGAGGAGGATGGTCGCGCGGGCGGGGTAGGCAGCATGTGACATCCTTATCTTGCATGTTGCGGGGAGAGGGGAATGGCCATACATCGATTATGCTGGCTCGGAGCGATGAATGGGTGTTTTACTGGAGAAGATAATCAACTGTTTATATACGTAAGAATGACGGCGCCTTTCGAGGTGTGACTGGACTAGAGGCGCGCCAGGTCGTGAATCTGGTGGTACAAAAGAAACGGGGAGGCCGGTCGATGGCTGATCGACGGCCTCCCCGACAAGTTCTTTCTCTGCCCACCATGATGCGTCGCCATGCGTGGCAGAGTCTGTGTGCCGCTTGTCCTGTCATCCGGGTCCTGTGCCGTTCACACCTGGTGTCACCGATGGGGCCGGCAGGATCCCGCTGTTGTCATGCGTAACGCTCCTGGCTCAGGCGGCTTCGGCCAGCTGAGGTTCCGCTGTCGCTTCCATTTCGATGGCTTCCAACGCCAGTTCAATCGAGAACCAGTTGTCGTTCAGCCACAATTCCAATGCTTCATTGCTCATGCACATCGTCAAGTCTCCCCGAGAGTAGTGGCAATCGAGTGTGTGTCATGGTGTGCTGCCGATAAGCAGCAAACATCAGTATGGCGTCTCCTTGCCGAGAGCGAATGAAGTTTGCGCGACGATATGATGTCAGCAGCCTTGGATAGCGAAAGCAGGACATCACCCATGGTCAAATTCCCATGGGTGATGTCCTGCTTTTCGTGAAGGGTGAGCCTCTCAGTCTCGAGAGCCTGATTGTCGGGGGAAGCGTCTATTTGCCAAGGAGCGCCTCAGGCTGTTGGCGTGGTGTCAGACTGAAAGCAGCGAGCCTCAGCGGCGAGTGAAGGAGCGCAGCAGGCTGCGAATCAGGGTCCGTCCCAGTTGCGATCCCAAGGCGCGCATCACGGACTTGAGCAGGGTCTCCATGATGCCTTGACGCTGTCTGCCGCCTTTGCGTGGGGCGCTTTCGGCCACCGGACTTGTTTGCTCGATGTCAGGCGTCGCGGCTGGCGTCTCCTCCGTCCGAACCTGGGCTGTCGCCGAGCTCGTCAGTTGCGCCTCGAGGCGCTCGTGAGCCGATTCACGGTCTATCGCCTCATCGTAGCGACCGGCCAGTGATGAGCTTGCCAGCAGCGCTGCGCGCTCGCTGTCACTCAACGGGCCGATCCGCCCACGCGGCGGCGCGATCAAGGTGCGCTCCACCTGGGTGGGCGTACCCTTGTTGTCGAGCACCGAGACCAGTGCCTCGCCCACACCAAGTTCCGTGATCACCCGAGCCGTATCGAGGGCCGGGTTGGGGCGGAAGGTCTCGGCAGCGGTCTTGACGGCCTTCTGGTCGCGTGGAGTGAAGGCGCGCAGGGCATGCTGGATCCGGTTGCCCAGCTGGCCGAGCACGTCATCGGGGATGTCGGCGGGGGATTGGGTCACGAAGTAGACGCCGACTCCCTTGGAGCGAATCAGGCGCACCGTCTGCTCGAGGCGCTCGAGCAATGCCTTGGGAGCGGCATCGAACAGCAGGTGGGCCTCGTCGAAGAAGAATACCAGCACCGGGCGGTCGGCATCGCCGCGTTCGGGGAGGGTGCGAAAGAGCGTCGACAGGAACCAAAGCAGGAAGGTGGTATAGAGGCGTGGGCTTTGCATCAATTCACGCCCATCGAGCAGATTGATGAAGCCGCGTGTCTGGTCTCCCTCGCCCGTGGTCGCCAGCATGTCATGGATGTCGAGCGCCGGTTCGGCGAAGAAGCGCTCGCCGCCCTGGGTGGCCAGCACATGCACTCGGCGCAGCATGGCACCGAGGCTCTGGGGGCTGACGCTGCCGTAGCGCTCCTCAAAGGCTTCGCGCTCGCGCTCGATATGCTTCAGCAGGCTGATCAGGTCCTTGAGATCGATCAGCTCCAGCCCTTCACGCTCGGCATGATCGAAGGCCAGGTGCATCAGGCCACTCTGGGTGTCGTTCAACTCCAGCAGGGTCGACATCAGCTCAGGCCCCATGGAAGCCACGCTGGCACGCACCGCATGCCCACTCTTGCCGAACAGATCCCATAGCCTGACGGGCGCGGCCTGAGGCTGCCAGTCATTGATGCCGAGGCTGGCGAGGCGGTCATCGACGCGTGGATGCGCGGCACCTGCCGCGGCAATACCGGAGAGGTCGCCCTTGACGTCGGCGGTGAACACCGGCACTCCCATGCGTGAAAACTCTTCTGCCAGCACCTGCAACGTGACGGTCTTGCCGGTACCTGTCGCACCGGCGACCAGGCCGTGACGATTGGCCAGTGCTCCGGCTAGCGTGATGTGGCCCTTGGGTCCCTGTCCTGCGAGCCCCCCGATCAGCACGTCTGGCATGTGAGTCTCCTGTCATTCAGGTGGTGGCGGTGCATGCAGAAGGAGGTGTGGTGACCACTGCCGATGACCGCAGAGATGGGCGATGTCATGGAACTGTAGGGTTACAAAATGTTTCGTTGAGTAAAATGCTGCAAGCCATCTTGCGCCACTTGACGCATGGCGTCAGACAATCGATGCGTGAAAAACCGCCTGATGAGCGGCCAGCAGCCTATATGGGCGCTAATTAAACGCGAGTCGATATCTCACTCTTGTATAGGAAATCTGGAAGAAAGATATTTTTCTTTCCCTTCTCTGCTTGAAAGTTCGGCCCCTTAGTTCCATATCTTTAGGCATCAGGGCGCATGTGACGCAACACGTCTCGGCAGATTGAGGTTTTCGTCAAGAATGACACCATCAGGTTCGGGTACAACTCTGGTGACGTTTTTTGAAGAATGCTCCGACAAGCAGCCGACGCGCAGGAGAGGGTCGATACATGCGCCGCAAGGAATTTACGCAGTACCACAAGACGTCGTTGAGATAAGCAGGAATGTCTTGTGGAGCCTGGAACTCGAGACATCCAGTCTCGAGATTCTTGAAGGCTTACCGGCAACGGCCGAGCGAATCATCTGCTCGTCTCTTGCAACAGACCGCTACTGGAGGATGGATCATGAAGAAGCTGACTGCTGCACTTTTCGCGACTGCCCTGGCACTGCCGACCACTGCTGCCTTTGCCGATCACCACGAATCCAGCAACACCGGTTCCGCCAACACTGGCGCCCACTCCACCAAGGTAGAGGGTGGTACCGCTGCGGGTCATGAAGGTGGCAAGGTGCATCACGATACCGAACGCAACACCGAGAGTGGTTCTGCCAACACCAAGAAGGATTCCATGATGGTCGAAGGCGGCACGGCCCAGTCCGAGTCCGCCAAGCACGGCAAGGTCATGGACAAGGGCGAAGATCACATGGGCGTCAGCCCGGAATCCGGTTCGGCCAACACTGCCGATGGCAGCATGAAGACCGAATAAACGCGTTTTGACGGTCTGTTCCCAGGCCAGACCCGCAATGGATCTTGCGGTGCCTGAACGAGTCGCCAGCACGACCCGCTTGAGCGCATCGCGAGTGAAACGACAAGCCCCCGCCTTGGCGGGGGCTTGTCGTCGTATTGGGGCATGCAAAGCAGGGGGTGAGGGGGGCAGGAAAGAGGGGGCTGGCCCCTCAGGTGCTTGTCATCGGCGCTTGCCACCAAGCCCTTACCACCAGCGAGGGCTGTAGGTATCTTCCCCGGCCAGCAGGCGTTCGCGGGCCATGAACAGCGCCGCGACCGCACGCGCCTCGTGGAAGTCCTCACGCGCCAGCAGCGCCGGCAGCTCATCGAGGCGGTGGCGCTCGACGACCAGCGGTTCCGGTTCATCGCCCGGCAGGCGCTTTTCGAACAGATCGCGCGCCAGCATCACGTTCATGCGGTGATCCATGTAGTTGGGCGCCAGGCTCAGTTCGGCCAGTGGTTCGATGTTGTGTGCGCCATAACCGCATTCTTCCATCAATTCGCGATTGGCGGCGGTCACCGGGTCCTCGCCCGGGTCGATCAGTCCCTTGGGCAGAGTCAGCACATATTGCTCAGGGCCAGCGGCATATTCGCGGATCATCAGCACGTGGTCGGGGTCGGGCATGGCGACGATCATCACCGCGCCGTGACCGCCGCTCTTGAGGCGCTCGAAGCTGCGGGTGGCGCCATTGGAAAAGGTCAACTCCAGCGCCTCGACGGCGAACAGGCGCGAGCGAGCGACCTCGCGGCGTGAGTCGATCCGCGGCGGCGTCAGCGTGTGGCTGGTGTCTGAATGATTCATGGTCGGGTGAACGGTATCTGGCGCATCATCCATCGCAAGTCCTCGCGAGGCAGTATGAGAAGAGAGAATACTGTCGCTCATCGTGGCAGGCCGCCGCGAGCGGGGCAATCACAAGCCGCCATCCCCCCTTGTTGCACATGCGCGCCCGTGGGCCATGCTTTACACTATGAGGCCAAATTTCCCTCTGGCTGACAGAACCCGATGCTTGACTGGAACACTATCGACACCGTGCTGTTGGACATGGACGGCACTCTGCTTGACCTTCACTTCGACAGCCACTTCTGGCTCGAACACCTGCCCAGGCGCTATTGCGAGCTGCACCGCCTCGATGAGGCGCTGCAGGCCGATCTCAAGGCGCGCATCATCAGCGAGTCCGGCACCCTCAACTGGTACAGCCTCGATTACTGGAGCCGTGAGCTCAAGCTCGACGTCGTCGCCCTGAAGCGTGAAGTGCAGCACCTGATCGGCTATCGCCATGAGGCCGAGGACTTCCTCGCCTGGCTGCGCGATCAGCCGCAACGCGTGGTGCTGGCGACCAACGCCGACCGTCATGGCATCGATCTCAAGTTCGCGTTGACCGGCATGGGCGACTACTTCGACGCCGTGGTGTCGTCCGCGGATCTGGGTCACGCCAAGGAAGAGCAAGCCTTCTGGCACAAGCTCAACGAGATCGAGCCCTTCGATCCGGCGCGTACCCTGTTCATTGATGACAATCCGCAGGTGCTGGAAAGTGCCCACACCTATGGCATTGCCCATCTGCTGGGCGTGCGTCAGCCGGATTCGAAGCGCCCTGCGCGTGATTTCGAACGTGTGCACGGCCTGGACGGCTTTGCAGTGCTGACACAGGGCGCGGGGTCCGAGGTGGCCAATACCGGAGTCTCGAGCGACGGGGAGGGCGAGGAGGCGTCATGAGCGATCAGGTACGTATCGACAAGTGGTTGTGGGCAGCGCGCTTCTTCAAGACGCGTGGCATGGCCAAGAAGGCCATCGAAGGCGGCAAGATCCAGTACAACGGCGGCAAGGTGAAAACCTCCAAGACCGTCGAGATCGGCGCCGTGATCGAGGTGCCGCAGGGCTGGGATCGCCTTGTCGTCGAGGTGCTGGCCCTCAGCGACCAGCGCCGTGGCGCGCCCGAGGCCCAGAAGCTCTATCAGGAGACGCAGGAGTCCCGCGAGCGCCGTGAGCGTGAGGCCGAGACGCGTCGCCTCGGCAATCAGGGCATGACGCCGCCTCCCGGCCGTCCTGACAAGAAACAGCGCCGCAACATCCATCGCTTCCAGCGTCAGGATGCCGATAGCTGAGCCAGCGCGAGTCACCGCCGGGTGCCTTGGCACCGACCGGCAGAATTTCCATACCGATGTGTGTCAGCACATCGTTGTTGGCGGCCTGACAAGGGGGCGCTTGTGCGCTCTCCCTTCACGCCTGCCTTGAGGTCCCTCAATGAGCGAACACGACATGCAAGATTCCCATTCCACTGACGATGCGGCCGCGCCGAGCTTCGATCAGATCCAGCGCTTCCTGTTCGATGCCACCAACGTGCGTGGCGAGATCGTCACACTCGACAAGGCCTACGCCGAGGTGCTCGATCGGCACTCCTATCCACAGGCCATCTCGCGCCAGCTGGGCGAGATGCTGGCGGCCGTGGCGCTGCTGACCGAGACCATCAAGCTCGATGGCACCATGACGCTGGAAGTGCGCGGTACCGGTATCGTGCGCCAGCTGATGGCCGAGTCGAACCCCGGCGGTGAGCTGCGTGCCATCGCACGTCTCGGCGATGAAGCGGTGTTGCCGACGGAAGAGTCCAGTCTGCAGGAGCTGGTTGGCCAGGGCCAGATCGTGATCACCCTCGACCCGCGCGAAGGCAAGCGCTATCAGGGCATCGTGGCCATCGATCAGGACAGCCTCGCCGGCTGTCTGGAGAGTTACTTCAGTCAGTCAGAGCAGCTGCCGACCCGCCTGTGGCTGATGGCCGATGGCAAGCGCACCGGCGGCGTGCTGCTGCAGCAGCTGCCCAACGATGAGGCCAACAAGGACCCGGATGCCTGGGAGCGCGTCGTGCACCTGGCCGAGACCCTCAAGGCCGAGGAGCTGCTGACGCTGGACCAGCAGGAAGTGCTGCATCGTCTCTATCACGAAGAAACCGTGCGCATCTATGAGCCCAAGGCGCTGCGTTTCGGCTGCACCTGTTCGCGCGAGCGTCTGGGCGCTGCCCTGCACAGCATCGCCGCCGACGAGCTGCGTCAGATCGTCGCCGAGCAGGGCGAACTGGCCACCCAGTGTCACTTCTGTCATACCCGCTATTCCTTCAGTGCCGCGGAAGTGGAAGCGATCATCGAAGATCCTGACGCCGAAAGTCCCGTCGTGCATTGAGCTTTTCCCAATGCGCCGGCGACTGGCCCCAGGGACGATGATTGTCTGACATATCGTCGTCTCTCAGGCGGCGGCGCCTGCGCCAAGGTGTTGCAACAATGGGCGTTTCCGCCCGACACCCTTTTTGCCATAATGCCTTGCCAGTACAGGGCCGGATGCCCTGTGCTGGTGGTATCGACGGTGTCATGGCATGCCGTCATGCGCGATCGGGCAGCAACGATCGATCACAAAATAAGCCTGTGGCATGTACCTCGGGCATCTGGCTTCAGCCATCAAGAGAGAGGGCGGCCCTGAGCCGCGGAGACGCGAATGAGCAAGCATCAAGACAGTGCGGTGACCACTCACACCAATCTCAGCAGCGCAGAGCTGATCGAGCTGGCAGTGGCTCGCGGCGAAGGACGTCTGGCCGACAACGGCGCGCTGGTCGTGGAGACGGGAACCCGTAGCGGACGCTCCCCGAACGACCGCTTCATCGTCGACGAGCCGTCCACCTCGGACGCCATCGACTGGGGCAGCGTCAATCGCCCGTTCAGCCCGGAGCGTTTCGACGCCCTGTGGGAGCGCGTCGAGGACTACCTCGGCGAGCGCGACAGCTTCGTCTCCGAGCTGCATGTCGGGGCTGACCTCGAGCACTACCTGCCGATCCGCGTGACCACCGAGACGGCCTGGCACAATCTGTTCGCGCGTACCATGTTCGTGCGTCCGGACAGCTTCAATGCCAAGGACAAGAGTGAATGGACCATCCTCAACGCGCCGCACTTCACCTGCGAGCCTGAGCGTGATGGCACCAACTCCGACGGCGTCGTGCTGATCAACTTCGCGCGTCGCCGCGTCCTGCTGGCCGGCATGCGTTACGCCGGTGAGATGAAGAAGGCCATGTTCTCGGTGCAGAACTTCCTGCTGCCGGAAAAGGACGTGCTGCCGATGCACTGCTCCGCCAACGTCGGTGACGATGGCGAGACCACGCTGTTCTTCGGCCTGTCCGGCACCGGCAAGACCACCCTGTCCGCCGACCCGGCGCGTTACCTGATCGGTGACGACGAGCATGGCTGGGGCGAAGGCACCGTCTTCAACATCGAAGGCGGCTGCTACGCCAAGTGCATTGACCTCTCCGAGAAGAACGAGCCGGTGATCTGGAACGCGATCAAGTTCGGTGCCGTGCTGGAAAACGTGGTGCTGGATGACCGTCGTGGCGCGGATTACGGTGATGACCGTCTGAGCCAGAACTCGCGTGCCGCTTACCCGCTGGAGCACATCGAGAAGCGTGTCCCGGAAAACCGTGCCGGCGAGCCGAATGCCATCGTATTCCTGACCTGCGACATGTCCGGCGTGCTGCCGCCGGTGTCCGTGCTCAGCAAGCAGGCCGCTGCCTACCACTTCCTCTCCGGCTACACCGCCAAGGTCGGCTCCACCGAGATGGGCTCCACCGCCGGTCTCGAAGCCACCTTCTCCACCTGCTTCGGCGCGCCGTTCTTCCCGCGTCCGGCACGTGAATACGCTGACCTGCTGATCAAGCGCATCGAGGCCTTCGGTTCACGCGTCTACCTGGTCAATACCGGCTGGACCGGTGGCTCCTACGGTGAGGGCGGCTCACGCTTCTCCATCCCGACCACGCGCGGCATCATCAGCGCGATCCAGAACGGTGCGCTGGCGGACATCGAGACGCGTCACATCGACGTGCTCAACCTGGATGTGCCGGTGCGCGTGCCGGGTGTCGACTCCAGCCTGCTCGATCCGCGTGAGACCTGGGAAGATCGCGCCGCCTACGACAGCAAGGCGCGTGACCTGTCAGCCAAGTTCGTCGAGAACTTCAAGAAGTTCGCCGGCGTGGATGAGGCGATCATCGCGGCAGGCCCGACCCTGGTCTGACGATCAGCGGGATTGATCGCAAGCGGTAAGCAAAAAGCCTCGCCCGGTATTCCGGGCGAGGCTTTTTCGTGTCTACAGCTTTTCTCGTCAACAGTTGCCGTCATCACCTGCTGTCGGGTCTGTCAGGCGCTGTCAGGGACTGCCACCGGCGGCCAGCGAGCGGTTGGCAGGGCCGTCGAAGGTGTCCTCGGCGGCGAGCGGCTCCGGGCCTTGCGCAGCGCCGGTATGTTGCTCGATACCCTCATCTAGCTCAACACCAGCACTTTGCTCGAGGCTGGGCTCAGTGTTGCTGGCCTCGGTGCGGCGTGACGCGCCTTCGTTGGCGGTTTTGGCAAGGTCTTCGTCGGCGGTGTCGGCAAGGCCTTCGGGCGAGCGCTCGGCGACGAAGGGCGCCGGCGGCTGATACCACCAGCGGGTTGTCCAGGCACGCATCACTCGCTCCGGGTACCAGGTCTTGCCGAGGCTGCCGTTGTAGCGCGCCAGCGCATCGGTGATGTCGCCTTTCTCGCGCTTGAGGTAGTGGGCAAGGATGGTGGCGCCGTAGCGCAGGCTGGTGTCCTGATCGAGCAGGTTGTCGTCGGGCTCGCCGATCTCACGCTTCCAGAACGGCATGACCTGCATCAGACCGCGCGCCCCGGCGTGGGAGACAGCAGTGGGTTTGAAGGCGCTCTCGACCTGGATGACGGACAGGATCAGCTCCGGTGCCAGGCCTGTGCGCGTCGCTTCGCGGCGCACCTTGCGCAGCAGGTCGATGCGCGCGGCGCGGTCGGGCATGTAGCGCTCCAGCCGCTGCTGCATGCTCAATACCCAGTGCAGAGCATCGATGGGGTCCTCGAAGGCCTCGGGCTCGGCCAAGGCCTCGCGCAGGCTGTCACGCAGCCCCGGCGACAGCCCATGCTCGGGGATCGCGGCGGCGGCCTGCACCGGGGAGCTTGTCAGTCCGGTAGACGCGGCGCTCAGCGTCAGCAGGACAGCGGCCAGCCACGGGCGCAGGCGACGACGTGAGGTATTGCCTGCAGCGCCTGTCACGGGCGGCACTGCAGGAGAAGTCGATGAGAGGGTCATGCGCAGTCCTTGCGTATCCGTCATGGCGTCATTATGCCGTGCCAGTGGCGTTGACGTTAATCGGATCGCGTGGTGAATGCATGTAAAGAAACAGCCCGCCCCTCGAGAAGAGGAGCGGGCTGTCCCGGGTGCTGCGCTAGCGTCAGCCGTGAGCGAGTGGCTCAGGCGGCTCGAGTTCAGCTCGCGCTGTGCTCGGCCAGGAAGTCCAGCAGGCTGTCGACGGCGATCATGGTCGCTTCGGCGTCGGTGCGACCCTTGTACTCGTACTCGCCATTGTCGAGACCACGATCACCGATCACCAGGCGATGCGGAATGCCCAGCAGCTCGCCGTCGGCGAACTTGTTGCCCGGGCGCAGATCACGGTCATCCAGCAGCACGTCGTAACCGGCAGCCGTCAGCTCCTGATAGACGCGCTCGGCAGTCTCGCTGACACGCACGGACTTGTGGGCGTTCATCGGCACGATGGCGACCTGGAAGGGCGCGATGGCTTCCGGCAGCACGATACCGCCCTTGTCGTTGCCCTGCTCGATGGCAGCCGCGACCACGCGGGTCACGCCGATGCCGTAGCAGCCCATGGACAGCGGCTGTGCCTTGCCGTTCTCGTCGAGCACGGTGGCATTCATGGCCTCTGAGTACTTGGTGCCGAGCTGGAATATGTGACCCACCTCGATACCGCGTGCGATATCGATCACGCCCTTGCCGTCCGGTGACGGATCACCGGCGACGACGTTGCGGATATCGGCGATTTCCGGCAGCGGCAGATCGCGCTCCCAGTTGAGGCCGAAGTGGTGCTTGCCTTCGATATTGGCACCGGCACCGAAATCGCTCATCAGCGCGACGCTGCGATCGATGATGATCGGCATCTCGAGGCCGACCGGGCCGAGGGAGCCGAAACCGGCACCGACGGCGGCGCGCACTTCCTCGTCGCTGGCCATGGTCAGCGGCTCGGCGACCTGCGGCAGGTGCTCGGCCTTGATCTCGTTCAGCTCGTGGTCGCCACGCACCATCAGCGCGATCAGACCACCTTCGACGCCTTCGGCCGCCTTGACGATCAGCGTCTTGACGGTCTTCTTGATGTCCAGGCCGTGCTGCTCGACCAGTGCGGCGATGGTCCTGGCGTTCGGCGTGTCGACCAGCTGCATCTCCTGGGTTGGTGCCGCGCGCTCAGGCGTCTCGCCCAGCGGTGCCGGCAGCGCTTCACACTTCTCGATGTTGGCGGCGAAATCGGAGCCGGTGGAGAAGGCGATGGCGTCTTCACCGGAGGCGGCCAGCACGTGGAATTCGTGGGAGCCGGTGCCACCGATGGAGCCGTTGTCGGCGATGACGGGACGGAAGTCGAGACCCAGACGCGTGAAGATGCGCACGTAAGTGTCGTACATCACCTGATAGGTCTCTTTCAGGGATTCTTCGCCCAAGTGGAAGGAGTAACCATCCTTCATCACGAACTCGCGCGAGCGCATCACGCCGAAGCGCGGACGAATCTCGTCGCGGAACTTGGTCTGGACCTGGTAGAAGTTGGCCGGCAGTTGCTTGTAGCTGTTCAGCTCACGACGCGCGAGGTCGGTGATGACTTCCTCGTGGGTCGGGCCGACACAGTAGTCGCGCTGGTGACGGTCAACCACGCGCAGCAGCTCGGGGCCGTACTGCTCCCAGCGACCGGACTCCTGCCACAGCTCGGCTGGCTGCACGGCTGGCATCAGCAGTTCCTGGGCACCGGAGCGGTCCATCTCTTCACGCACGATGCGCTCGACCTTGCGCAGTGTGCGCAGGCCCAGTGGCATCCAGGTGTAGAGGCCGGAGGTCAGGCGACGGATGAAACCGGCACGCAGCATCAGCTGGTGGCTGACGACTTCGGCGTCGGACGGGGTTTCCTTGAGAGTGGAAATCAGCAGTTGACTGGCACGCATGGGCTCAGCGATCCCTCGACTTGTCGCTTTGATCGGTACGCTTCGCAGTCGCGAAGCATGAACAGGCAGGTCTTCGGCACGCCTTTTACAGGCGCATCAGCGAAGCAGACTGAGCGCATTGTACTGCCGCGAGCCTTGGAGGGGCAAAGTGCATGGACAGACTGGAAAGATCCTCATCGGCCTGACGATACTGGTGACACGGGGTTTCCCCTTGAAGAGGGCCACGATCGGCTCTTTCGGGGGAGTCCCGATAAGGAGCCGATAAGGAGACAGGGATAAGTCATCACTCGATCAGCGCATGGGATACGCGCGCGCCAGACATCGCTGGCCCTTGAAGGTGGGGCTTGTGTTGCTCGCACTGGGGGCGTGCCTGAGCGTTTCCCTGTGGCTGGTGAGTCTTTTCCTGCCGATCCCTTTCGTCGATGAGGGAGTGCATTTCGCGCAGATTCGCCAGTTTCTCGCCGGCGACTGGGGTCAGCATCCCAAGCTGACCACCCTGACGCTATATCACGCCACCATGGCGGTGACGTTGATGACGCTCCAGACGTTGGGGGAGTGGCTCAATCTTCCTCTCGCAGCTGACGCCCTGGCCGGACGCTGGCCTGAGATGCCCTCGGTTGACTGGGTGCGGGGCCTGTCGCTGCTCGGCTTCAGTGTCATGGTGTGCATGGTCTGGCGGGCGCTGCCGAGCGTCTATCGGCGCCTGGGCCCCATGCTCGATGAGAGCGGCGCCCGGCAACAGGCGAATCGTCAGAGCTGGCAGTGGCTATGGCTGCCGATCATCTTTCCCTATCTGGCACTGGTGTATACCGACCCGTGGATCATCGCCCTGATCGCGCTGCAGCTCGTCGCGCTGGTGCATGAGCGGCGCCTGGCGTTGCTGGTCTTGATCCTGGTCGGGCTCGGCTTGCGGCAGGACAGCATCGTGCTGCTCGGGCTGTGGGGCGGTCTATTGCTGTTCATGACGCAAGCGCAGCCTGGGGCTCGTTCGCAGGCTGTCGGCATGGCACCACCGCTGCGCTCGCCGTTGCGTCAGCTTTCTTTCTGGTGGGGCCTGATCGTGCGCTGGTGGTGGGTGGCCGTGATTCCGGTGGCCGCCTTCATCGGGTTTGTTCTCTGGAACGACGGCATTGCCATGGGCGATACCACGCGTCATCAGGCCGGTTGGCACACCGGCAATCTCGGCTATTACCTGGGCGTGATCGGCGTGGTGTTTCTGCCATTGTGGCTGGCCGACTTGCCGAGGCAGTGGCATCTGCTGTGGCGTCTGTGCACCCGGGGCGCCTGGCCATGGCGAGGCATTCTGCTGCTGGGGGCGCTGGCGGGCGTGTGGGTCATGCTGGTGATGAGCTTTGAGGTGACGCATGACTACAATTTCCAGCGCTGGACGATCCGCAATACCTGGCTGTTATGGCTCAATGACCACCCGGTGGGGCTGTGGGTCACCATGTTGCTGACTACCAGCATGGCGCTCTGGTGGCTGAGAGCACCGCTGCGGCTGGGGCATGGTGGTCTGCTGCTGGTAATGCTCGCCTTGATGATCTGCACGCGCGAGCTGATCGAGACGCGCTACATGCTGCCCTTGATCACGGTCTTCCAGTTACTGCGCTGTGCAGAGCGAGCGGAAGTGGAGCGCGCGATGACGCTCTGGGCGGTTTCGATGGGGGCGCTGCTGCTGGCGGGATTGGTGCTGACGCGCACCCTGCCATGAGGCGGTGGCAGGGTGCTTTGGAGGCTCACTCGACGGCGGGGGCTTCAGGCCTGATGGCGTTTCGCCGCCGGGGTCTGGGCATCATGACCGCTAGGGGTTTTATTGGCACCAGCACCGATGCCAGAGCCACCACGCGGTGGCTCGGCGACCCAGGCATAGGCAGCCTCGCGCTCGTCGGGCGAGAAGTGGCGCACCTCGATGGAGCGCACCAGATGCTTGCTGAACTCGGTGACATGGCGCAACCAGTCGGCCTTGCTGATGATGGCTTCGCGCTCGAAGTCTCCCAGGTGGCGCAGGGCATAGCCGATGTCATTGAGCAGGGCGGCGGGCGTGATCAGGCCAAAGCGTTCGATTTCCACCAGCAGCGAGATTCGCTCATGGCGTGCCAGGCGTTCGTCGCATTCCTTGATGATGGGGGCGAGCGAAGCCTGATCGATATGCCCCGCGAGATGCAGGGCGACAACGTGATCGGCGGGACTCTTGAGCAGTGTCAGCATGTTTGGCTCCTGCACTGATGCATGTTGGCTGGGCGAGCCGTGCTGGAAACCAGCGCTGGCGTCGCTACCTCTTCAGTGTAGTCGCATGTAAGCCGCTTGCGGGCGTCTGGCCGGGCGATTGTCGGGACTGTTCGTGTCGAGGAACTGCCAGCTACGGTTACCTCCTTCGGCATCTGGCCGCGCGAGGCATGACGAGCGGGGCAGTGTTCAGGTAAGAAAAGCATCGGACACGAAAAGTATCAGGCATGAAAAGTATCAGGCATGAAAAGTATCAGGCATGAAAAAGCGCCGCCCCTCGTGAGAGGAGCGGCGCTCTTGAATTCAGACTGACTCTTGCTTGATCTGGTACGGCCAGCCGGACTCGAACCGGCACGCCCGAAGGCAGGAGATTTTAAGTCTCCGGTGTCTACCGATTCCACCATGGCCGCGCAGACTGGCGCATAACTTATCATATTTCAGATCAAGGTCAACTTTAATGGCAATGACACCTTACTGAATACGTGATTCAACTGACTGTTATGCAATGAAATTGCGACGCTGAATGGTCATCGTGAGCGGTGACATTGAGACAGGAAGAGCAGAGCGATTTTTGCCCGGCATGATCACGGCAAGCAACGCGAAAAGGTGCACGGTGGAGAAGGGCAGGAAAACAGAGGGTCAGTACCGAGCACGAAGGCGCACAGGAGAAATCCTTCATGGGATTAGGGCGACTGTCAGAATCACTGGACAGATGAAAAAAAGATATCACGCGGCAAGGCAACGACTTGGCAAGACGTAGACCAGGTGATAGCCAAGCGAAAAAGCGCCAGGGTTGCAGCAATGCAAATCGAAACAAGCAAGGGAAGTGTGACGACCCGAAGGGGGTGGGTGTCATAGCCATTCCAGAGAGAAACAGGGGATGTTTCGGTATCTGAAATGGAGGCTGGAGTCGGAATCGAACCGGCGTACACGGAGTTGCAGTCCGCTGCATGACCACTCTGCCATCCAGCCTCAATGATCGAGATGTCAGTCGAAACTGATGTCTGATCCGAGGAGTATCCACTGATGCTGCTGCAGATACATGAGTCAGTAAATCAGGTGGATGTTGCGCTACCTGTGTTACTGGAGCGGGAAACGAGATTCGAACTCGCGACCCCAACCTTGGCAAGGTTGTGCTCTACCACTGAGCTATTCCCGCTGAACTCGAGGTCGAATTATACGGATAATTCCCATGCTGTCAAACAGTTAATGAAAAATTGTCTCGCGAGTCAGGTCGCTGGAAACGAAAGCGCCCACCGGCCATAGGGGCGGTGGGCGTTGAGGCATTCGCAGCATCTCGTGGCTGAACGGGGTGTCAGACCGAGCGCACCAGTTCCGGCCAGGCGGCGCGCAGGTAGCTGATCATCGACCACAGCGTCAGCGCAGCCGAGATATACAGCAGGGCGAGGCCGGTGTCCCCTCCGACACTGCCTGGGGCGAAGAACAGCAGCATGAACAGGGCGAGCATCTGGGCAGCCGTCTTCAGTTTGCCGACCCAGGACACCGCGACGCTGCCGCGCTTGCCGATCTCGGCCATCCACTCACGCAGCGCCGAGATGACGATCTCGCGACCGATGATGACCAGGCTCGGGATGGTCATCCACAGGCTGTCGTAGCGTTCGATCAGCAGGCCCAGTGCCACCGCGACCATCAGCTTGTCGGCGACGGGGTCCAGGAAGGCGCCGAAGGGCGTGGTCTGATTCCACAGGCGGGCCAGATAGCCATCGAACCAGTCGGTGATGGCGGCCAGTGCGAAGAGCAGCGCCGTCAGCGGCAGGCTCCATGCATAAGGCAGATAGAAACAGATCACCAGCAGCGGAATGAACAGGATGCGGATCAGAGTCAGGATATTGGGGATGCTCATCGTGACGGCACGAGTCCTTGCATGAAGCGTAGGTGGCTGGGCGCAATCGAGGGCGAGTCGAGCCCCTGAAGAAAGCCGTTCGATTGACGCCGCACAAGTCGTCTATTCTAGCCTGCCGGCGGCGCATTCAGCCATGCCAAACGGCAGGTTATTCAAGCCAACGCTCTGTCACTCTTCCTTGAGCGTTGAGTCGATGGTGCCAGAGGCCACCATGTCGTGCACGGGAGGCAGCCATGCAGCGTCTGATTCATCAGCCATGTAGCGCCTGGTGGATCAGCTCGGCGAGCGATTCGCTGATGCCGGGCACGCGGGCCAGTTCCGGTTTGGAGGCCTGTTTCACCCCCTGCAGTCCGCCGAAGAACTTGAGCAGCTCGCGGCGCCGCTTGGGGCCGACTCCCGCGATTCCCTCCAGACTTGAGGTACGCCGCGCCTTGTCGCGTTTGGCGCGGTGACCGGCGATGGCGAAGCGGTGTGATTCATCGCGCACATGCTGGATCAAGTGCAGCGCCGGCGAGTGGCTGTCAAGATCCAGGGTGTCATGCACCGTCTCGATGAACAGCGTCTCGAGCCCTGCCTTGCGCGTGGTGCCCTTGGCCACCCCGAGCAGGATGATGTCAGTCACGCCGAGTGACTCGAACACCCCGCGCGCCATGTTGAGCTGCCCCTTGCCGCCATCGACCAGCAGGATGTCCGGGCGCTTGCCTTCGCCTTCCTGCAGGCGCTTGAAGCGCCGCGTCAGCGCCTGCTGCATGGCGGCGTAGTCATCGCCGGCCGTCACGCCTTCGATATTGAAGCGCCGGTAATCCGACTTGATCGGGCCGTCATGATCGAAGACCACGCAGCTGGCCACGGTCGCCTCGCCATGACTGTGGGAGATGTCGAAACATTCCAGTCGCTTGGGCACTTCATCGAGTCCCAGCGCATCGCGCAGCGACAGGAAGCGGTTGGACAGCTGCTGGCGGCTGGCCAGCTGGGTGGCCAGATGTTGCTCGGCGTTGGTCTGCGCCAGTGTCAGCCACTGGGCGCGATGGCCACGCACCTGATGCGCGACCCGTACCCGGCGTTCGGCCTTCTCGCTCAAGGCGCCTTCCAGCAGGTTGGCGTCCTCGAGGGCCAGCGAGGTCAGTACTTCATCAGGCATCTCCCTGTCCTGGCCGAGATAGTACTGACTGACGAAGCTGGTCAGCAGCTCGCTGCTGGTCAGGTCCAGGCCATTGCTCGGCGAGAAGTGACGTGCGCCGAGCATACGACCCTGGCGGACCGAGACCACGCTGATGCAGAGCCCGCCGGGGCGCTCGGCCAGCGCCAGGATGTCGGCGTTGCCGGTGCCGGTGTCGACGTATTGCTTCTCTTGCATGCGGCGCAGCTGGGCGACCTGATCACGCAGGCGAGCCGCTTCCTCGAATTCCAGCCGCATGGCCGCGTCTTCCATCGCCTGGCTGAGCTCGTCGGTGACCTTGTCGCTCTGGCCGTTCAGGCACATCACCGCATGTTCCATGTCGCGCCGATAATCCTGCTTGCTGATGTAGTCGACACACGGCGCGGTGCAGCGGTTGATCTGATATTGCAGGCACGGGCGCTCGCGGTGGGCGAACACCGAATCCTCGCAATTGCGCAGGCGGAAGATCTTCTGCATCAGCGTCAAGGACTCGCGTACCGCGACGCTGCTCGGGTAGGGGCCGAAGTAGCGTCCGTCATTGCGCTTGTGGCGCACGCGCTTGAACTCCAGCGCCGGATAGTCGTGATGCTGGCTGATGAAGACGTAAGGGTAGGATTTGTCGTCACGCAGCAGGATGTTGTAAGGCGGGCGCAGCTCCTTGATCAGGGTCTGCTCCAGCAGCAGAGCTTCGGTCTCGCTGCGGGTGATGGTGACCTGCACGTCGGCAATGCGCCCCACCAATGCCTGGGTCTTGGCATTCAGGCCGGTATTGCGGAAATAGCTGGAGAGGCGCGCCTTGAGGCGCTTGGCCTTGCCCACATACAGCACGTCGCCTGCGCTATCCAGCATGCGGTAGATGCCCGGTGCATCGCTGACATGCTTGAGAAAATGGCGGGCATCGAAGCCGGTTGCCTCGCTGCCCTGCAGCAGGTCACTGCTGGCGTCACTGGTGATCAGACGGCTGGAGACCCGTGCGGCATCGCTGCGTGCGCGACTGTCAGCCCGCGCGCTGGCATCATGGGCTGGCGAGCCTTCAGGCTGGGCAGGATTGCCTGATGGCTGCTCATTCTCGGGTGACTGAGAAGTGGTGTCCGTCATCGTGGGATCAGTGTGCTGCTTGGCCATGAGGTTCCTCGTCCAGAGATGCCTCGAGTCTATCAAACAAGGGCGATTGCTCGCAGGCATGGGGGCGACGCCGCCATGCTGCAATGCCTGCTGTCATGACCGGCCCGATCAGGACGTGCCACTCAAGAACGCCTCAGACAGAAACGCCTCATGCAAGAACGCCACCCGGGAAGGTGGCGTTCTTGCATGAGGCGTTGACGGCGCTTCTCGGGAGTGTCACGAGCAGCGCGGGCCTGCAGTGTGTGACGGGCTAGCAAGGTGTGCTTGTTCAAGCCTCGTCAGGACGGTCCAGCACGTAGTCATCCAGCAGCTGGTGACGCATGGCCAGATGCGTCATCTCCACGTCGCTGGTTACGCCAAGCTTGTCGAAGATGCGGTAACGGTAGGTGTTGACCGTCTTCGGGCTCAGGTGCAGGCGGTCCGAGATCTCGCTGACGCGATGGCAATTGACGATCATCGTCGCCACCTGCAGCTCGCGGCTCGACAGCTGATCGAAGGGATTGCTGCGCTGGGTGTCCATGCCCGAGAACACCAGGCGCTGGGCGATTTCCGGGGATAGATAGCGTTCGCCTGCGGCCACCTGATGGATGGCGCGAATCATCTCGTCAAAGGGCGTGCCCTTGGAGATGAAGCCGAAGGCTCCCGCTTCCAGCAGGCGTTTGGCGAAGGACTCTTCCAGATAGGCGGTCAGCACGATGACTCTGACGTCGGGCAGACTGCGCACGATCTTCTGCGTGGCTTCCAGGCCATCGACGCCGGGCATGCGGATGTCCATGAGCACGATATCCGGGCTGTGCTCACGGCAGAGTTTGATCGCGGTTTCGCCATCCGAGGCTTCTGCAATCACCTTGAGCCCATCCTCTAGCTCAATGGTACGGACGATGCTGGTACGCACCAGGTGGTGGTCGTCAGCGACAAGAACCTTGATCAAGGCGGCTCCAGTAAAGGTGTCAATAAGTAGTGAAGTGAATGCGCGATCCAATGTACCCATTGGGCAAGGGCTTGTCGATGCCCTGTCATCCAGTGAGTCGCGCTCAGGATAACCACTGCTGATATAGTGCTAGCGTGATCCTGCTCCTTGTCGTCGGCCGTGTGGCAGTGAGCGAGCCGCTGCGGTAAATCGTGCTCCGCGATGCGATGCCTAGACTTCACGCACTCCACAAAGCGCAGCAAAAATAAGAGGTTGACGACGTATTCGTCGCTCTGTAATATGCGCTCCATCGTGAAGACGGGGCCTTAGCTCAGCTGGGAGAGCGCAACACTGGCAGTGTTGAGGTCAGCGGTTCGATCCCGCTAGGCTCCACCATGATTCACGACAAGTCTGTCCAAGTTTCACGTGCCCACTTGCCTGCAGGTGACACATGACATGACATTCTGGACAGTCTGATTAGGGGCCTTAGCTCAGCTGGGAGAGCGCAACACTGGCAGTGTTGAGGTCAGCGGTTCGATCCCGCTAGGCTCCACCAGAATTCTTGAAAAGGCGGTCATCCTTCGGGGTGGCCGCTTTTTTGTGCCCGGTTTTCAGCTCGCCCCTGTCTGCTTCACATATATAGCTACCGGTGCCCGGGTCTGCCAATGCTGATTGGAATAGGTGGTAAATCTCACCCGGGTTCGTGATTGGCTGAAATTGCCGTCAATCGTTGCCTGATCATCTCAAGTCGTTGATGAGAGGCAGGCATGGCGCTAGATTGGCGACATGAGCAGACAAGAGATCACACGACTCGTGGCGAGCCTCGCCCACGAGGAAGGCATTCGAGAGACCGCAGTGAAGGGCGTGCAGCTCTTTCGCATGACAGAGCCCGTGCGTTGCGCGCCGGCCATCTATGAACCCGCCGTGGTGGTGATCGTCAGCGGTGCCAAGGAGGCGATACTGGACGGCGAGCGGCATGTCTACGACAGCCGCCAGTATCTGTGCTGTCCCATCTCGATGCCGGTCGAGGCGGGTGCCCCCACGGCCTCGCCAGAAACTCCGCTGCTGGGCGTGTACGTCTCGCTGGACACGCGGGTGATGACGGAGCTTGCCATCGAGATGGAAAGCGCCGCGGGGCTTGTACGCAAGCCGGGCAGCGGCCCGCTGCCGCCGGGGCTTGCCCTGGCGCATTGGGACGCCGCCTTCAGCGATGCCTTGTTGCGACTGCTGCAGGTGGCGCAGAACCCCCTTGACGCGGCGATACTGGGAGAAGGGCGGCTGCGGGAGCTTTACTACGCCGTCCTGAAGGGTGAGGCGGGGGAGTCGGCGCGACGGGCCTTCGGGGTGGGCAATGAGATCGCGCGGACGATCGATTACCTGTCCAGTCGACTGGATGAGCCGGTCAGCATTGAAGACATGGCCGGGCGGGTCGGCATGAGTCGCGCCGTCTTCCACCGCAAGTTCAAGCAGGCGACCACGATGTCGCCGATCCAGTTCGTGAAGTCCATGCGCCTCAACACCGCTGCCATGCAGATCGCCAATGGCAAGACCGTCAGCGAGGCGGCCATGGCCGTGGGCTATGTGAGCTCGTCGCAATTCAGTCGCGAATTCAAGCGTCTGTACGGGCAGTCGCCCAAGCAATGGAGTCAGTTCAAATAGCGACACGCCACCAGCGGGGCAAGAAAAAACGGCCATCCGAAAGGAGGCCGTTTTTTCATGGCTGGCGATCATCCTGCTCGTGGGGTACTAGAGCACCGCTTCACTCTCCTCGACACGCTCGAAGAGGATCAGGTGATCGGCCTGGATACGCAGCATGACCCGCTCACCGGGCTGGTAGTCGTGATGGCTGTTGAAGGCCGCCTCGACTTCCCGCCCGGAAGGCAGCGCCAGCCGGTAGAGGGTGCTGGTACCGGCGAAGGTCGCGCTGAGCACGCGTGCCTTGAGGTCGGTCGCTTCCGAATCCCCTTCGGCCAACACCAGGTCATCCGGGCGCAGCAGCACATCCACCGGCGTGCCGGGTGCATACGGATAGGCACGGTTGCCGCGAATCACGCCCAGCTCCGTGCTCACACATTCGTTGTCCTTCAGCGTGCCGGGGATGAAATAGCCCTGGCCGATGAAGTTGGCGACGAAGCGCGTGGCGGGTTCGTGATACAGGTTGAACGGCGTGTCCCACTGCTGCAGATGACCGCCGTGGATCACGCCGATCTGGTCGGCCATCGCAAAGGCCTCATTCTGGTCATGCGTGACCAGCACCGCGCTGATGCCGAGGTGTTTGAGAATCCGCCGCACCTCCTGGCTCAGTTGACGGCGCAGCTCCACGTCCAGATTCGAGAACGGCTCATCGAGCAGCAGAATGCGCGGCTCCGGTGCCAGCGCGCGAGCCAGGGCCACGCGCTGCTGCTGGCCACCGGACAGTTCATGTGGGAAGCGCTCGCCGAGGTGGGCGAGGCCGACCAGCGTCAGCAGCTCCGTCACCTTGTCATTGCGCGCTTCACGGGTCATGCGGCGCACACCGAAGGCCACGTTGTCCGCCACGCTCAGATGGGGGAACAGCGCGTAATCCTGGAAGACCATGCCGACATGGCGCTGCTCCGGCGCGGTCAGATGAGTCGCGCTGGACAGCACCTCGCCTTCGAGACGAATCTCGCCCACCGCCACCGGTTCGAAGCCGGCAATCGCGCGCAGCAGCGTGGTCTTGCCGCAGCCGGAGGGGCCGAGCAGGCAGGCAATGTCACCCTTGTTGAGGGAGAAATTGATGTCGCGAGTCACGACGGTGGTGTCGTAGCGACATTCCAGCGAATCGATCTGAAGGAGCGGTTGCATGATGGCAGGTCAGTCCGGATGGCGATGAAGGCAACGGGGCAGGGGAATGTCCGTCTCGCTTGAGCATACGCGAGCGCCGCCTGCGTGGATGCAGGCGGCGGCTCAGTCCTGAGCTTCAGTGCTGATGGCTCAGTCCTGGCGACCCAGCATCAGGAACTCGAGCAGTGCCTTCTGGGCGTGCAGGCGGTTGCCTGCTTCCTGCCAGACGACGGCGCGCGGGTCATCCAGCAGCCCCATGCTGATCTCTTCGCCGCGGTGTGCCGGCAGGCAGTGCAGGAAGATGACATCGTCGGCGGCCTTGTCGAGCATGGCTTCATCGACCTGGAAACCGGCGAAGTCGGCTTCACGCTTGAGCTGCTCTTCTTCCTGGCCCATGGAGGCCCAGACATCGGTGGTCACCAGGTCCGCGCCCTGCACGGCTTGCTGCGGGTCACGATGGATGCTGACGCGCTGGCCAGCCGCCGCGACGATCTCGCTGTCCGGCTCGTAGCCTTCCGGGCAGCAGATGCGCAGATTGAAATCGAACTGACGCGCGGCGTTGATCCAGGAGTGGCACATGTTGTTGCCATCGCCGATCCAGACCGCCGTCTTGCCCTTCACGGAGCCACGGCATTCGGTCCAGGTCATCACGTCAGCCAGCAGCTGGCACGGATGATAGTCATCGGTCAGCGCATTGATGACCGGCACGCTGGAGGCGTCGGCGAAGGCTTCGATGTCTGAGTGGGCGAAGGTGCGGATCATCACGCCATCGACCATCTCGGACAGCACGCGTGCGGTGTCGCCGATCGGCTCGCCACGGCCCAGCTGGGTGTCGCGCGGTGACAGGAACAGCGCATGGCCACCGAATTGCGCCATGGCCGTCTCGAAGGACACGCGGGTGCGCGTGGAGGACTTCTCGAAGATCATCGCCAGGGTGCGGTTGGCGAACGGCGTATAGACCGGACCTTCCTTCTTCAGCCCATCCTTGATGGTGATGGCGCGCTGGATGAGGTAGTCGAGTTCTTCCGGAGAAAGGTCAAGCAGGGTCAGAAAGTGCCGGGTGGCCATCGAGCGGGCTCCTGTCAGGGTCTCGGGCAGCACCATCGAAAAGGGCGCCATGCGTCGGAGGGAAGGAGGTCGCCGACGATCACGGCGCCCGGATGGCGCTGCCTGTCAAAAGAGCCATCCTAGCCAGCTCGGCGCGAGCGTGCAACGCTCGCGCCGTTATCAGCGCGGCCATGGCGCGCGCTGCAGGGCCGATGCGCGCTGCTGCAGACAGCAATCCACAACTCGGGCACTATCGGGGGCTGAATTCATGGCTTACCCCCAGTAGAATGAGGGAATGACACTCACGGGCCTTGCGCCCACCGTCCGAGGATTGCACATGAGCACTACCATCGAATCGATCGAAAAGCAGATTGGCGAGAACCCGATCCTCCTGTACATGAAGGGCACCCCGCAGCTGCCGCAGTGTGGTTTCTCTGCGCAGACCGTGCAGGCCGTCATGTCCTGCGGCGAGCGTTTCGCCTTCGTCAACATCCTCGACAACCCGGACATCCGCGCCGAGTTGCCGAAGTACGCCAACTGGCCGACCTTCCCGCAGCTGTGGATCAACGGCGAGCTGGTCGGCGGCTGCGACATCGTGGTCGAGATGTACCAGAGCGGCGAGCTGGAGCCGATGATCAAGCAGGCCGCTCAGGCAGCTTCCGCCGAGTGATCGGCAGTCTGATCTGACCTGCTGGATCTGACACGCGCTGATCTAGGCAAATGCCGTTCAGAAAAACGCCCCCGCAGCCAGGCTGCGGGGGCGTTTTCATGTCTGATGCTTGGAGGGCTTGTCAAAAGCTCTGCCAGTCAGGGCGCGGGCGCGTCGAGCGAGACCGGCACCTCGTCATTCATGCCCTGTTCCTTCATCGCCAGGTCCCAGCCGCCCAGGTCCTTGAAGCGGTTGACCATCGCGCAGAACAGCTCCGCGGTACGTTCGGTGTCATAACGCGCCGAGTGGGCGGAGGCGTTGTCGAACTCGATGCCGGCGGCACGGCAGGCGCGCGCCAGTACCGTCTGGCCATAGACCAGACCCGCAAGCGAAGCGGTATCGAAGCACGAGAACGGGTGGAACGGATTGCGCTTGATGCCGCAACGCTCGACTGCCGCGTTCAGGAAGCCCTGGTCGAAGGCCGCATTGTGGCCGACCAGCACCGCACGCGTGCAGCCGTGCGCCTTGATGGCCTTGCGCACCGGGCTGAAGATCTCGCCCAGCGCCTGATTCTCGGCCACCGCGACCTGCTTGCGCACCGGGTTGTCGAGATCGATACCGGTGAAATCCAGTGCCGACTGTTCGATGTTGGCGCCCTCGAAGGGGGCCACGTGGAAGGCATAGGTCGCATCCGGCACCATGTTGCCATCGTCGTCCATGGTCAGCGTGACGGCAGCGATCTCGAGCATTGCATCACCGGCGGCATTGAAACCACCCGTCTCGAGGTCGACCACCACTGGCAGAAAGCCACGGAAGCGCTGTGCCATCTGCGTGCGCTCGCTCGCCTGGGTCATCAAGATCTCCAATCCCGTCATTGCATCTCGTGCTGCGCCGTGCGTATCGCCGACGCTCAAGGTGGCCAATTGTAGCAGGGCGAAAAGGGCGCGTCGCGGCGCTGGCCGCCTGCCGGGGTGTCTCTGACCCCGCTGGCAGTATCGGTGAGGTGCCAGCCTCGCTATAATCGGCCTCACATCGTGATTCGGGTAGATGAGCGGCTGCGCGTGCGCGGCCTTCGCTCGTCTGGACCGGGCGATCCAACCCCACCTGCGGCCACGGCCTTCATCAGTGGTACGCGGGAACTACAAGCATCAACTCAGGAGTCAAGCATGTCCGACGTGCAAAAGGTCGTTCTCGCCTACTCCGGCGGCCTGGACACTTCAGTCATCGTCAAGTGGCTGCAGGAAACCTACAACTGTGAAGTCGTGACTTTCACAGCTGACCTCGGTCAGGGCGAGGAAGTCGAGCCGGCGCGTGCCAAGGCAGAAGCCCTCGGCGTGAAGGAGATCTACATCGAAGACCTGCGCGAGACCTTCGTCCGCGATTACGTCTTCCCGATGTTCCGTGCCAACGCCATCTATGAAGGCGAGTACCTGCTGGGCACCTCCATCGCACGTCCGCTGATCGCGCGTCGTCTGGTCGAGATCGCCAACGAGACCGGCGCCGACGCCATCTCTCACGGCGCCACCGGCAAGGGCAACGACCAGGTGCGTTTCGAGCTGGGCGCCTACGCGCTGAAGCCGGGTATCCAGGTCATCGCGCCGTGGCGTGAGTGGGACCTGAACTCCCGCGAGAAGTTGATGGAATACTGCGAGCAGCACGGTATCGAAGTCGACTACGCCAAGAACAAGAAGAAGTCTCCGTACTCCATGGACGCGAACCTTCTGCACATCTCCTATGAAGGTGGCGTGCTGGAAGACCCGTGGACCGAGTGCGAAGAAGAGATGTGGCGCTGGAGCGTCAGCCCGGAGCAGGCGCCGAATGACGCGACCTACATCGACCTGACCTACGTGAAGGGCGACATTACTGCCATCGACGGCAAGGAAATGGCCGCTCACGAAGTGCTCGAGTACCTGAACAAGGTCGGCGGCGCCAACGGCATCGGCCGTCTCGACATCGTCGAGAACCGTTACGTCGGCATGAAGTCGCGTGGCTGCTACGAAACACCGGGCGGCACCATCATGATGCGTGCTCACCGTGCCATCGAGTCCATCACCCTGGACCGCGAAGCGGCCCACCTGAAGGATGAGATGATGCCCAAGTACGCCGAGCTGGTGTACAACGGCTACTGGTGGAGCCCGGAGCGTCGCATGCTGCAGGCCGCCATCGATGAGTCCCAGAAGGTCGTCAACGGCGTCGTGCGTCTCAAGCTCTACAAGGGCAACGTGATCGTCGTCGGCCGTCAGTCCGAAGATTCGCTGTTCGATGAGTCCATCGCGACCTTCGAAGACGACGCGGGCGCCTACGACCAGAAAGATGCTGCCGGCTTCATCAAGCTGAACTCCCTGCGCCTGCGTATCGCGGCCAGCAAGGGACGTGGCATCGAGTAATCTCTGATCCGATAGCCTGATCTCGGAACACCATGACGCCGGCCCCTGCTGCAGCCATTCGCTGCCATAGGGGTCGGCGTCGTGCTATCTGGCGGTCGGCCGAGCGCTGTTCACCCCCACGGGGGCATGCGATGCTGACACAAGCGCCATTTCATTCTCATTTCTGCACGTGAACCGCCGGCGAGCGTCACGAGAGCCGGCCAAGGAAGATGTCTCATGCTGGGTATGCTGAAGAAACTGTTTGCCGCAGGCGAGCCTGCGCCGGTCAAGGAACCGGAAGCCACCGAATACAAGGGCTATCTGATCGTGGCGATGCCGCAGAAGCACGATGGTCAATATCGGGTGTCGGGCGTGATCCGCAAGCCGGTGGAAGGCGGCGAGATGCTGGAGCACCGTTTCGAGCGCTCCGACACCGTGCCGGGCGAAGAGGGCGCCGTGGAGCTGACCCTGCTCAAGGCGAAGCGCACCATCGATGACCTGGGTGACAGCATCTTCGAGCGCTGATCGCCCCCGGAGCTGACCGCTGCGCACTTGACCCTACCTTCAGGAGCACGCCCATGATCACGGTTCACCATCTGGAAAACTCGCGCTCGCAGCGCATCCTGTGGCTGCTGGAAGAGTTGAATCTTGAATACCGTCTGCAGACCTATGCCCGCGACAGCAAGAGCATGCGTGCGCCCAGAGCGCTGAAGGAGATACACCCGCTGGGCAAGGCGCCGATCATCACCGACACCACGCTGGCGGGAGAGAATGCCGAGCCGGTGGTGGTCGCCGAGTCCGGGGCGATCATCGAATACCTGATCGATCTGTACGCCGGCCAGGGCAGCGGCAGCACCGCACACCTGCGCCCGCCCGCCGGCAGCCAGGCCGAGCGTGACTATCGCTTCTGGCTGCACTTCGCCGAGGGCTCGGCGATGCTGCCGTTGATACTCAGGCTGGTGTTCTCGCGTCTCGACAAGCCACCGGTGCCGTGGCTGGTGCGCCCGATCGCGCGCAAGCTGGCCAAGGGGGTGAATGACAGCTTCATCAGCCCGGAGATCAAGGCGCATCTCGCCTACATGGATACCTGTCTCGAGCATCGCCAGTGGCTTGCCGGTGACTCGCTGACCGGTGCCGATATCCAGATGAGCTTCCCGATCCAGGTGCTTGATGCGCGCCAGGGGCTCAAGAATCACCCGAATATCCAGGAATGGCTGGCCCGCATCCGTCAGCGAGAGGCCTTTCAGCGTGCCGTGGCCAAGGGTGGCGAGCTGGCGCTCTGACGCGCTGATGTTTTTGCGCCCTGAGGTGCTGATGCTTTTGTGCTCTGAGGTGCTGATGCGTTGATGCCTGGGCGCGCTGCGCAAACATCACATGGCTTGCGCATTTCTGCGCTATTGATGTGATTTAGACTTTCGTCGGGATTCTTTCGGCATCCGAGCTGTCACATCTTAACGTTATATCGGTAGGTTCTGCTTTAGATATTTAAGCTACAGTTAATGCTTATTGACCTCGAGCGGGCGACAGCCGCCCAGTCACCAGGCTGGGTAGCGAAGCGCGAAGGATGCCAGGAAGAGCATCGCAAGACAGAACGACAAGACAGAACGACAAGACAGAACGACAAGACAGAACAGAAGACCGTGAGCGATGCATCGGCAAGCGAACAGGGAGTTCGCCGTGGTGCCGATGGATAAACAGGATGCAGGACAAGGAGTCGACCGGGGGCCTGGCATGGCACACAAGAGTCTGCGTGAACAATCACTGGAACAAGCACTCAAGCAGATGGAGCGCGACAAGGCCCGCCTTGAACGCCGACTGGCGGGACTGGAGGAAAAACTGTCGGCGACGCTCGACGGTACCGGCCTGCGCCTCTGGCAACTCGAGGTGCCCAGCGGCAAGCTCACCATCTTCAACTATCGCTGGGGACGCATGCTGGGCTACCAGCCGGGCGAGCTGAACGCCCATTTCGATGTCTGGCGTGAGCACCTGCACCCGGAAGACCGCGAGGAAGTGCTCGCCAACCTCAATGACCACCTGGAGGGGCGCACCGAGGTCTATCAGGTCGTGCATCGCATGCTGGCTCGCGATGGCAGCATCACCTGGGTCGCCGATCGCGGGCGGGTAGTCGAACGCGATGAGCACGGCGATGCCCTGCGCCTGCTGGGCACGCATGCCGACATCAGTCATGAGAAAGACTACGAAGCGCGCCTCAATGCGCTGGCCAGCACCGATGCCCTGACGGGGCTTGCCAATCGTCAGGCCATCAACAGCTGGCATCAGCGACCGCTGGCCGATGACAGTGCCTTGATCTTCATCGACCTTGACGGCTTCAAGCAGGTCAATGACCAGTTCGGCCATCGTGCCGGCGATGAAGTGCTGGTGCTGGTCGCGCATGGCCTGAACGATGAGCTGCATCGACTGAGCATCCACCAGCATCTCTCGGCGCGTTTCGGCGGCGATGAATTCCTCTTTCAGCTGCCCCGCATGACACTGCCGCGTGTCGAACATATCGCCCGTCGCTGGCTGGAGCGCTTCGCGCATCCCCTCGAGATCAGCGGTGGCCTCGGCTGCGTCGGCCTGAGCATCGGCATCTGTTTCGGGCGCGATGCCGACAATCGCTTCGGGCTGGCGCTGGAACAGGCCGATCAGGCGATGTATCGAGTCAAGCACCACGGCAAGCACGGCTTCAGGGTGCACGCGCCGGTGGAATGCTCTGCCAGCGAATACCAGACCTCGAATCTGCAGGCCCCCGCCAGTCGGCTGCCTTCCTGGCTGCATCCGGAGACTGAATCGAAGCTGAGACCTGCGCCGAAACCGGAGTCGGAACCGGAACCGGAACCGGAACCGGAACCGGAACCGGAACCGGAGCCCAAATTGGAGCCGGCACCGGCACTGAGGCCTGCCTCATCGCCACCACCTCGTCAGGCGCCCTTGCCACCGGCCCTGCCAGCGAGACAGCCAGCCGCGGCATCAAGGCCAGAGAAGAAAGGTGAGAGAGGAAAGGTGAGAGAGGAAAGGTGAGAGAGGAAAGGTGAGAGAGGAAAGGTGAGAGAGGAAAGGTGAGAGAGGAAAGGTGAGAGAGGAAAGGTGAGAGAGGAAAGGTGAGAGAGGAAAGGTGAGAGAGGAAAGGTGAGAGGCATGACCCTGAAAACACGCCCCGGTGACACTCGGCATTCCAAGCCCCCCGCACGCGCAGGCGTCGGGGGGCTTTTGTCTTTCAGGCCACTTGACTGATGGGCGTGGCACAACGCTGCAGCGCGAATGCCATCATTTTCTGATATGACTATTGCATCCGGCAAGGTCGCGAACGACGCTGGGGGAGCGGCAAGGCAGGATGAGCCGAGGCCCCGAGCGTCATGGAAGCGTCGTGGCACAGGACAGGCATGAGCGGCGGCCTCCAGTGCCGCCTTTATCAGCAGGGCGAGTGTCCTCAAGGAGAGAAGGATGAGTAGCAGCGAGTCTGGCCGACAGTTCATCAATCAGCCACGCCAGGTCGTCGGCGAGGCCCTGGAAGGCTGCGCACGACTGCGCCACCCGGATGGCAGTGGCGTGCGGCTGTCAGACCCCGCCAGTGGCATGCGCCTGGTAGTGCGTGATGACTGGGCGCGTGATGACTGGGCGCGTGATCAGGTCGCGCTGATTTCCGGTGGCGGCTCGGGGCATGAACCCGCGCACGCAGGCTTCGTCGGCGCGGGCATGCTGACAGCCGCCGTGTGTGGTGAGCTGTTCGCCTCGCCGACGGTGGACGCCGTGCTGGCGGCGATCCGCGAAGTCACCGGTGAGGCCGGGGCCTTGCTGATCGTCAAGAACTACACCGGGGATCGCCTCAACTTCGGGCTGGCCGCCGAGCGGGCGCGTCAGGAAGGCTTCCGGGTCGAGATGGTCATCGTCGCCGACGATGTGGCGCTGCCCGACAACCCGCAGCCACGCGGGCTGGCCGGCACGCTGCTGGTGCACAAGGTCACCGGTGCGCTGGCGGCACGCGGGGCGGGCCTCAAGGAAATCACCGCCATCGCACGGCGCGTCGCCGACAGCTGTTCAACCCTCGGCTTGGCCTTCAATGTCGGCCGTCATCCCGGCAAGCCGCGTGAGCAGCGCGCGCCGGAGCTGGGGCTGGGCATTCACGGCGAGCCGGGCGCCATGGCGCTGGAGCTTGGCAGCGACTCGGACACCCACGGCGTGCATGCGATCATGGATATCGTGGTCACGGCGCTGGTGCAGGGTCATTCGCGCAAGGATGTCGGCGGCGACCTGCCGGCCAGCGGCCATCTGCTGCTGATCAATGATCTGGGCGGTTGTTCGGCGCTGGAGCGCAGCCTGCTGCTGGAAGAAGCGCTGACCCATCCGTCGCTGCAGGCGCTGGGCATCCATGCCGTGGTCGGCCCGCAACCGCTGATGACCTCGCTGGACATGCACGGCTTCTCGCTGACGCTGCTGCCGCTGGATAGCCTGCTGGAAGAGGCGCTGAGTGCCAGCTGCGCGCCGGTGGCCTGGCCGGGCGTGCAATCGGTGACGCCACTGGCGCACTTCACCCCGAGTCAGGACGCCGTCAGAACCGCCAGTGATGAGGCCTCGGATGCCAGACGTGCCCAGGCCAGGGCCGACTGCCAGGCGCGTGCCGCCCGTGGCGTGAAATCGCGTGCCGGCCTGCCGGGCGATCCGCAGGTCGAGCAACGCCTGCGCGCGGCATTGGAAGTCCTGCTCGCCAGCGAGGCGGATCTCGACCGACTCGATGCCATCAGCGGCGACGGTGATACCGGCAGTACCTTCGCCAGTGGCGCGCGCGCGGTGATCGAAGCGCTGGAAGACTGCGAGCTGGCATGTGGTGATTCCGGCGAGCTGATGGCCACCATCGGCAAGCAGCTGGCCCACGGCATGGGCGGCTCCAGTGGTGTGCTGCTCTCGACGCTGTTCACCGCCGCCGCCACCCGCTGGAAGGAGCCGTCGGACACGCATGGCCAGGCGCCAATGAGCCAGCGCTGGCACGATGCCCTGAGTCACGGCGTCGCCCGCATGCAGCATTACGGCGGCGCCTCACGCGGCGACCGCAGCCTGCTGGATGCGCTGTTGCCGGCGCTGGAGGCACTGCAGTCTTCACTGCAGACGACACCGAGCGCCCGTGTCGACTGGGCCGCGATGGCACGCGCCGCCCGTCAGGGCGCGGATGCCACCGCCGAGATGGCCAAGGCGCGGGCCGGGCGCTCTGCCTACGTGCCTTCCGCCCATCTGGTCGGCAACAGCGACCCGGGCGCGGAAGCCGTGGCGCGCGTCTTCGAAGCGCTGGCCGATGCCGCCGAGGAAGCGGCAGGTTGATTGAAGCTTCGATTGACCGGCTGAGCTGGTTGACCCGAATGACGAGTGTCTGAGCTCTCCAGCCCCATAAAGCTCTAGAGCCAAAGCCGCATGACGCAAAAAGGCCCGCCCATGAACCTCGTGTTCAGGGGCGGGCCTTTTGGTTCATGGGGCAAGCGTCACGCGGCAAGCGGTCAGGCGACTTTCTGACGTGTCGGCAGCCGAATCAGACGGGTGGCGATGGCGGTGCCCAGCAGAGTGATGCCCATGCCGGTGAGGATGCGCGCATCGATCACCTCATCGAGCAGCAGGTTGCCCCACAGCAGCGCGCTGACCGGCACCAGGAAGGTGACCGAAGTGGTCGCGGTGGCGCCGGCACTGGCCAGCAGGCGGAAGAAGATCAGGAAGGCGAGGCTGGTGCTGAGCACCGCCAGCGCGATCGCGCTGCCCCAGGCCTCCAGGCTGACACTGGTCGTCGGCCACATCCACAGGCCCGGAATCAGCAGCAGCAGGGAAGACATCAGCGAGCTGCCTGCGGCCAGCACCGGTGAGGGCAGGTGACTCAGGCGCTGGCGCGAGAAGTTGGAGGCGAAGCCGTAGCAGAAGGTGGCGCCGAGGGCGGCGAGGATGAACCAGCCATCGCCGCCAAGCTGGAAGTCGAGGCGATCGATCGACAGCACATAGACGCCGCTGAAGGCCACGGCCAGGCCGAGATACTGCTGCTTCTGGATCGGCGTGGCGAACAGCGCCATGCCCAGCAGCGCGGTGAACAGCGGCGTGGTGGCATTGATCAGCGAGGTGAAACCGGCCTCCAGCTGGGTGGTGGCCAGCGCCAGCAGGCAGAAGGGCAGTGCCTGACTGGTCAGGCCCAACACCGCAAGCGGGCCCTTGTGCTCCCACAGCATTCTCAGGCGTCCCGCCCCCAGCAGCAGCGGGGCGAGTACCAGCGCGCCGATGCCCATGCGCAGCAGTATCAACGTGGTCGGGCCGAATTCCGGCGCGGCCACGCGCATGAAGATGAAAGACATGCCCCACAGGCTGGAAAGCAGGACAAGACGCAAGGCATCGCTGGCGGACATGGTGTTCTCGACGTGGCATGTGAAAGGCAGTCCGACAGGCTAGCCCCTCATGCGCGTCACGGGAAGCACGACCTTGTGCCTGTCGCTCTTCTTTCCCAGTCCCAGCTCCAGCTCCAGCCCGCTGGCCTCAGGCGGACGGAATCGCACCGCGCTGGATGGCGGCGATATCGCGCGCGGCGCGCTCGAGTGCCGGCAGATGCTTGAGCATGTCCTCGCGCGACTGGCGCATCACCGGCGCCTGGATGGCCACGCCGATGTTGGAGGGCCCATCGGGATTGGGCGCCAGCACCGCGATGCACACCAGCCCGGGCAGGAATTCCTCGTCATCCAGCGCGAAGCCCTGCTGGCGGACCTGCTCGATCTCGGCCTCGACGGATTCGATGTCGGTCAGGGTATTGCGCGTCATCGCGTTCAGCGGCGTGCCGGTCAGCAGACGACGGCGCTGGGCGGGCGGCATCTGGGCAAGAAACAGCTTGCCGCTGGCGGAGCAATGCACCGGCACCCGGGAACCGGGGTGCAGATAGAAGCGCAGCGGGGCCTGGGTCTCGACGCGGTCCAGATACAGCACCTCGCTGCCGGACAGCGCCGTGATGTTGCAGCTCTCGCCGACCTCTTCCATCAGCCGGTTGAGCACGCCGTGGCGGGCACCCTGCACGGTGTCGTTGAGCAGCAGGTTCTCCGCCAGACGGCGCAGGCGACTGCCCTTGCTGTAATGGCGGTTATCCGCCTCGCGCTGCAGCATGCCGCTGCCTTCCAGCTGCTGCAGCATGCGATGCAGCGTCGGCTTGGGCAGGCCGGTCTCTTCCACCAGCCCCTGCAGGGTGAAGAACTGGTCCTTGGCGGCGATCACCTCCAGCAGTGCCAGCAGGCGCTGGGCAGGTGTATCACCCTCTATCTTGCTGCCTTCCCTGGCGGTGTCGCTGTCCTTGCGGTCATGCGGCAGGCTCGTGTGGGGTTGGGTGGCACTGTTCATGGGCGTTTTCCTCTTTCGATCCGAGCGCTGAACGGTCGTGCGCCGGGGCGGTCGTGTGTCGAGCCGTCATGCGCGGGGCAGTATGGCGCGGAAACGCGCGGCCCGTCAGTGCCTTGCGTTGCTGTGCCTACTGTAACAGTACTCCATTCATTGGAATAAGTTTCTAAAAAAGGTGTGTTTTTTATCATTTTTCGAAATCGTGCTTGACGGGCTGGCTGGTGAGGGCTAATTTTGGTCACATGTTTCGGTAATCGGAACTAAATGTATCAATAAACATAAAATTTAGAGTTGGAGACGCCATGAGCACTCAAGACAGCGCAGACAATCGCAAGGTCGTGCAGGGCAAGCAGAAGATGACCCCTTCCGAGGCCTTCGTGGAAACCATGGTCGCCAATGGCGTCACCGACATGTTCGGCATCATGGGCTCCGCCTTCATGGATGCGATGGACATCTTCGCGCCGGCCGGCATTCGCCTCATTCCGGTGGTGCATGAGCAGGGCGCTGCCCACATGGCCGACGGCTATGCTCGTGTCTCCGGCCGTCATGGCATGGTGATCGGCCAGAACGGTCCGGGCATCTCCAACTGCGTCACCGGCATCGCGGCCGCTTACTGGGCGCACAGCCCGGTGGTCATCGTCACGCCGGAAGCCGGCACCACCGGCATCGGCCTGGGCGGCTTCCAGGAATGCAAGCAGCTGCCGATGTTCCAGGAATTCACCAAGTACCAGGGCCACGTGACTCACCCGTCGCGCATGGCGGAGTACACCGGTCGCTGCTTCGATCGCGCCATGTCCGAGATGGGCCCGACCCAGCTCAACATCCCGCGTGACTACTTCTACGGCGAGATCGAATGCGAGATTCCCAAGCCGGCACGTGTCGATCGCGGCCCGGGTGGCAGCAAGAGTCTGGATGAGGCGGCCGAGCTGCTGGCCAGCGCCAGGTTCCCGGTCATCGTTTCCGGTGGCGGTGTGGTGATGGCCGATGGCGTCGAGGAGTGCAAGGCACTGGCAGAGCGTCTCGGCGCGCCGGTGGTCAACAGCTACCAGCACAACGATTCCTTCCCGGCCAGCCACCCGCTGTGGTGTGGTCCGCTCGGTTATCAGGGCTCCAAGGCGGGCATGAAGCTGATCTCCCAGGCCGATGTCGTCATCGCGCTGGGCACCCGTCTCGGGCCGTTCGGTACCCTGCCGCAGCACGGCATGGACTACTGGCCGAAGGACGCGAAGATCATCCAGATCGACGCCGACCACAAGATGCTGGGTCTGGTGAAGAAGATCTCCGTCGGCATCTGCGGCGACGCGCGTGAAGCGGCCATCGCCCTGACCGAGCGCTTGGCAGGCCGCACGCTGGAATGCGATGCCTCCAAGGACTCGCGTCTGAGCACCATCCGCGAAGAGAAGGCCGCCTGGGAAGCGGAGCTGGACGAGTGGACCCACGAGAAAGATGCCTTCAGCCTCGACGCCATCGACGAAGCCAAGGATGAGAAGCCGTTCTCCGGCGGCGAATACCTGCACCCGCGTCAGGTACTGCGCGAGCTGGAAAAGGCCATGCCGGAAGATGTCATGGTCTCCACCGACATCGGCAACATCAACTCCGTGGCCCACAGCTATCTGCGCTTCGACAAGCCGCGCAGCTTCTTCGCCCCGATGAGCTTCGGCAACTGCGGCTACGCCCTGCCGACCATCATGGGTGCCAAGACTGCCGCGCCGGAACGTCCGGCCGTCGCCTACGCCGGTGACGGCGCCTGGGGCATGAGCCTGATGGAAATCATGACCGCCGTGCGTCACGACATTCCGGTCACGGCTGTCGTCTTCCACAACCGTCAGTGGGGCGCCGAGAAGAAGAACCAGGTCGAGTTCTACAACCGTCGCTTCGTCGCCGGTGAGCTGGACAACCAGAGCTTCGCCGAGATCGCGCGCTCCATGGGTGCCGAAGGCATCACCGTCGACCGTCTGGAAGACGTGGGCCCGGCCCTCAAGAAGGCCGTCGACATGCAGATGAACGAAGGCAAGACCTGCGTCATCGAAGTGATGTGTACTCGCGAACTGGGCGACCCGTTCCGCCGCGACGCCCTCAAGAAGCCGGTGCGTCTGCTCGAGAAGTATCAGGATTACGTGTAACGCCCGTCGCTGATCGCGCTGTGCAGGTCATGGATGGCAGCGTGATGTTCAAGCGATAGCGCGACGCGCATCAACGACTGGAACTCTCCCTTGCCCCGGCCATTTCAGATGTCCGGGGCTTTTTGGATGTGTCGGCTGCCTGCAAGGGCAGCGAGGAGACAGACATGAAGGCACTCAACAACATTCTGGCGCGGGCCAAGGCAGACCCGCGCCGTATCGTGCTCTGTGAAGGGCAGGACATGCGGGTGGTGCAGGCGGCGGTGAACGCGGCGGAACAGGGCCTGGCGCAGGTGATGCTGGTGGGCGACCCGACCGTCATCGCCGCCACCGCCAGAGAAGCCGGGCTTGAGGATCAGGCGCTGGCAAGGCTCGAGCTGATCGACCCCGCCACCTCCGAGCACACCGCCAGGCTTGCCGAAGCGCTGCACGCGCATCGCGCGGCCAAGGGCATGACGGCGGAGCTGGCCGCCGAGAAGATTCGTGATCCACTGACGTTTTCCAACATGCTGGTGCGCGAAGGGCTGGCGGATGGCTCGGTGGCCGGCGCCGTGCTCACCACGGCCGATGTGGTGCGCACCGCCATTCAACTGCTGGGGCTGGCGCCGGGCAGCAAGCTGGTCTCCAGCTTCTTTCTGATGATGCTGTGCAAGCCGTTCCACAACCTGAAGGGCGGCATGATCTTCTCGGACTGCGGGCTGGTGATCGACCCCGACGCCGAGGAGCTTTCGCAGATCGCGCTGGCCGCTGCCGACAGCGCCCAGGCTCTGCTCGGGGAAGATCCGCGGGTGGCGATGCTGTCGTTCTCCACCAATGGCAGCGCGCATCACGCCTCGGTGGACAAGGTAGTGCAGGCCGCGCATCGGGTACGCGAGCAACGCCCGGATATCGCCATCGATGAAGACGTACAGCTCGACGCCGCCATCGTGGCGGAAATCGCCGAGCGCAAGCTGCCCACCTCGCGCGTCAAAGGCACCTCCAACGTGCTGGTATTCCCCAATCTGGAAGCCGGCAATATCGGCTACAAGCTCGCCGAACGCATCGGCGGCGCCGAAGCCATCGGCCCGCTGCTCCAGGGTCTCGCCAAACCCGCCAACGACCTCTCGCGCGGCTGCTCCACCGCCGACATCCTCAATGTCATTGCGGTCACTGTCGTTCAGGCACAGCAACGCTCCCCGCAAGACTGATTTCTCCTTCTTTTCCTTTTGTTAGCCGCTCACGGCGGATAGGGCAGGCGAAAGCCTGCCTGTAGATTATTATATAGTTTTAGTGATGTTAGATTTGAACTCTTTTATCGTTCAATGTTCGTTGACTTTAAATATATGCTTTGTTGTGTCGTCTTTTAGTCCTATATTCTATGGTCTTGCTATGAATGTGTTAATTACTAAGCTTTAACATATAGATTAGGGTAAGGGTGATCATTGCAATTACTTAATAGTAAGGGGTGGAAAAATGTCTAATGTGGTATTTTTTAGCTTCAAGGAAGCTGATAGAGAGATTGTTCTAACTATCAAGGGAAGAGCAGTTAATCCTAGGTATAGTAATTTGAGTTTTAGAGTTCGCGATTTGCTAAGAAGATGGAGAACGGAAGACTCGGCAGTTATTAAGCAAGCAATTTCCAAAAGCCTTAGTGGTACATCTAGAACAATCGTTTTTGTAGGTAATGAAACGCATAGAAGCTATTGGGTACCTCATGAGGTGAGAATGACCTTCGAAAAAGGTAAGCCTGTATATGCTATTAGAATTAATGGTGTTTATGGAGCTATTCCGAAATGTCTCTCAGATAATGGTATTAGAGTTCATGATTGGAGTGAAGAAAATTTGCAAAGTTTAGCTACAATGTAGGAGCTAGGGATATGAATGCTGAAGACTATCCCGGGTTACATAGGGCTGCTGACACTGCATCTAACCAATCGCAGTCTAAACACGGCGGATGCAGGCTCTGAGTGCAACACTCTATTGAATTGAGGGTGGTGCTTCATTGTGTTTTGCCATCAGTTCATTCATCACCTCGATAGGGCATTTGAAGTCGAATCGTTTTCGAGGCCGCATATTCAGTTCGAAGGCAATGGCATCCAGCTCTTCCTGGCTGGTCAGCGACAGATCCGTTCCCTTGGGGAGATACTGGCGAATCAGGCCATTGATATTCTCGTTGCTGCCTCTTTGCCAAGGGCTATGGGGATCACAGAAGTAGATGGCGACGCCAGTATTTTGCGTGATAGCGGCATGCCTAGCCATCTCCCGTCCTTGGTCATACGTCAGGGTTTTTCGTGCTGCCAATGGCATTCTGTTCAGCGCGGCACTGAAGCCCTCTACGGCTGAGGTCGCAGTCGCATCATGCATCTTTGCCAGTATCAAGTATCCGCTACTGAGCTCTACAAGAGTGCCAACCGCTGAGGCATTGCCTTTGCCCTTGATCAGGTCGCCTTCCCAATGCCCAGGCATCTCGCGCTTGTCCACCTCGGGCGGGCGAAGGTGAATGCTGACCATGTCGGGGATCTGACCTCGGCGGTCCGTCTCACCACGGCGAGGCTTACGCGTACTTTTGCCATGCCGCAGGCAATGGATGAGCTCTTTGCGCAGTTGCCCAACTGGCAGCGCATAGATGGCGGTGTAAATTGTCTCGCGACAGACGTAGGCGTCTTCAAGCTTGGGTAAATTCATGTGTCGAAGCTTGCCGGCGATCTGCTCAGGAGACAAGTAGCGGCGGAGAAGGTACTCGACAAGCCTGAACCGCTCAGTACCGATGGAAAGCTTTCGCTTGGGCCGGCAAAAGCGCCGACGCTTTAGTCGCGACACTTGCGCGCGTTCAGCTCGGTAGTCGTTACCCGGCACACTATTTCGGCGAATTTCTCGGCTGATAGTGGAGGGAGAACGACTTAGGCATCGAGCAATGGCTCGGAGGCTCAGGCCTTGAGAGAGGCAAACCTGGATAGTGGCACGATCGGTGATGCTGAGTTCTGAGTATGACATGAGCGCAATACCTTACAGGGAAACTCAGGTGTTGCACTCAGAATCTGCGGCCAAGCACTTAAATGTCGGGTTCCGTCTGATTGACTATAGCTTGCGTAAACAGCTCAGGTCGTTCGACCTGCCACTCCTTCATTGCTGCTATAGGCGCTTTGTGCTGTAGTGCCTTCTGAGGAATGTGGTGATTATAGAGCCAGCAATAACGCTCGAGTGTCTGTTCTAAATCCTCACTTGAGTCATAACGCCGAGTCGCCAAAACATCGCTGATACGCCCATTGAAGCGCTCCACCATCCCGTTCGTTTGGGGTCTGCCTGGCCTGATCAATCGATGCTCAATACCATGGTTCTGACATTCCTGGTCGAAAAGATGATTTCCACTGGGCTTACGTTCGCCACCCACGGTGAAGCGATCGGTAAAGGATTTACCATTGTCCGTGAGCACGGTTCGAATCGTGAAGGGAGCCTCCTCTTCCACACGCTTCATGAACGCCTGGGCGTCCTTTGCAGATTGACTTGATCTGACCTCCAGATACACCCACCGAGTGGCACGATCAATCGCGACGTAGAGATAACGCTTCTGATCTTCGTCAGGCATTTGGGGCAGGTGCTTGATATCAATGTGCACATACCCGGGCTCATAATCCTTGAAAGGCCGATGCTTGGGCTTTTCGTCCTCCTTCGCATCTTGACGCGCCAGCTTGGCGAGAGTCGGTACATCACGTCGTTTGAGCATGCGCTGAAGTGCGGAACGCGACAGATTTGGGTTCAGGAATTCCCGAGCAACGACAAGTAGATCATCGAGCCCCAGGCGAAGCAGTTCACGTGCGGCGATGACGATCTCTTCCTGTTCTGAGGTCAGAGTCGCGAGTAGGTTATGACGTGTGTGGGAACGATCCAGGACATCATCACGATAGCGCCAGCGTTGTATAGTTGAGACGCTGACCCCGAACTGACGAGCGAGATCTTTGTTCGTCATGCTGGAGGGAGCTGCTTGGATGTCGGCACGGATTTTCGGTGTCGTCGTCGCTTGCTTATGCAGCTTGATGTCCATGAAGCTTTTCCTGAATCAATTGCTTGATGAGCTCACGAGAGGCTAACAAAGGATAGCTTCGTTGTGAAATCCGATCATCCGGCACCCTACACTTAAAGACTCATCTATATCATATTGTTATTTTGCTGCTTGGCGCTGGTGTAGCAATATGTCCTGTGCAAAGCATGATTTTATCATTGGTAAGTATTTTTTCTTTTTTAGCTGCACTAGGTATTTCAATCCTTATAGCAGTGAAGCGGTATGAGCGAAAATGGTATGGCGCAAGAGCTGTAGCTGAGTCAGTTAAAACGGCTACTTGGCGATATATGATGCGGGCAGATCCTTTCCTAGACGCTGCGTCAATATCAGACGCTAATAAGAAATTCACGGACTTGCTTGTTGAAATCTTGAGGTCTAATAATCAAATAGGAGAGATTCTTTCAGGTCAAAGTTGTACTAATGATCAAATTACCAATAGTATGATGCAAGTAAGGTCTCAAAATTTGGCTGATAGGAAACTTGGCCGCAGATTCTGAGTGCAACACCTGAGTTTCCCTGTAAGGTATTGCGCTCATGTCATACTCAGAACTCAGCATCACCGATCGTGCCACTATCCAGGTTTGCCTCTCTCAAGGCCTGAGCCTCCGAGCCATTGCTCGATGCCTAAGTCGTTCTCCCTCCACTATCAGCCGAGAAATTCGCCGAAATAGTGTGCCGGGTAACGACTACCGAGCTGAACGCGCGCAAGTGTCGCGACTAAAGCGTCGGCGCTTTTGCCGGCCCAAGCGAAAGCTTTCCATCGGTACTGAGCGGTTCAGGCTTGTCGAGTACCTTCTCCGCCGCTACTTGTCTCCTGAGCAGATCGCCGGCAAGCTTCGACACATGAATTTACCCAAGCTTGAAGACGCCTACGTCTGTCGCGAGACAATTTACACCGCCATCTATGCGCTGCCAGTTGGGCAACTGCGCAAAGAGCTCATCCATTGCCTGCGGCATGGCAAAAGTACGCGTAAGCCTCGCCGTGGTGAGACGGACCGCCGAGGTCAGATCCCCGACATGGTCAGCATTCACCTTCGCCCGCCCGAGGTGGACAAGCGCGAGATGCCTGGGCATTGGGAAGGCGACCTGATCAAGGGCAAAGGCAATGCCTCAGCGGTTGGCACTCTTGTAGAGCTCAGTAGCGGATACTTGATACTGGCAAAGATGCATGATGCGACTGCGACCTCAGCCGTAGAGGGCTTCAGTGCCGCGCTGAACAGAATGCCATTGGCAGCACGAAAAACCCTGACGTATGACCAAGGACGGGAGATGGCTAGGCATGCCGCTATCACGCAAAATACTGGCGTCGCCATCTACTTCTGTGATCCCCATAGCCCTTGGCAAAGAGGCAGCAACGAGAATATCAATGGCCTGATTCGCCAGTATCTCCCCAAGGGAACGGATCTGTCGCTGACCAGCCAGGAAGAGCTGGATGCCATTGCCTTCGAACTGAATATGCGGCCTCGAAAACGATTCGACTTCAAATGCCCTATCGAGGTGATGAATGAACTGATGGCAAAACACAATGAAGCACCACCCTCAATTCAATAGAGTGTTGCACTCAGAGCCTGCATCCGCCCAGTGTGGATGCAATTAAAAAGATTTAGAGAAATAAGTTCAGCATATGCACTAACAGCTAATGAAATTGGCATTATTAAAACAAAGCTTCAGTACTCTAATACTGATTCTGATTTTTCAGACTTTGTCCGAGATGCTGAGAATGCATTCTCAAGAGAGCACACACAATGGATAGCTAAAACTGAAGATACTGTCTCGCCTCACATCCCCTGATGCCGACACGCCAGCGCCATGTGATAGACGATTTCATCGGCGAGGGCGTTGTCGAGGGTGCGTTCGAGGTCGATGATCAGCTGGTTGGGGTAGTAGGCGCTGAGGTCCAGCCCGACGCCGAGGCCGAGAATGGCCTGGCGGCCGGAGCGAGTCTGTTGCGCGACGACCTGCTTGAGGTGGCTGTCGAGGTATTGCTCGTCATTGGCGGTGTTGGTGGCGCTGTCACAGGGGCTGCCATCGGAGATGACGACCAGCAGACGGCGTGCGCCTTCGTCGGCAGGGGCGTTGTCGGCGAGCCGTGAGCAGGCCCATTGCACGGCTTCGCCATCCACGCCTTCGCGGTAGAGATCGGCCTTGAGCAGGGCGCCGAAGTTGCGCCGCGCACGTCGCCACGCCAGTGAGGCGGGCTTGAAGATCAGATACTGCACTTCATTCAGGCGGCCCGGACGCGCGGGCTTGCCGGCGCGCCGCCAGTCCTTCAGGGCGCGGCCTCCATTCCAGGCGCCAGTGGTGAAGCCGAGCACCTCGGTGGGCACACCGGCCATGTCGAGCGCGCGGGTGAGTATCTCGATCAGCATCGCCACCGCCTCGCCATGCACCTTCATCGAACCGGAGCAGTCGATCAGGAAACTGACCTGCGCACTGGCCTCGGGCACCCAGCGCTCGCGCTGGAAGACCCGCCGCTCGGCCGGTGAGGAAATCACCTGACTCAGCCGCCGCCCATCGATGATTCCTTCTTCCTCCCCGAAGTGCCACCCCTCACGCTGTGGCGAGCTGAAATGGCGTGCCAGCTGGCGTGCCAGGCGCCGCACGTTGATCCTCTGCTCCGCCAGGCGCGTATCCAGCGCCTGACGATACTCATCGAGCAGGGCCGCGCGCATGCGTCTGGCCGGTTCCAGCTCGCGGTCATAGGCCGTGGTGAACACCTGATAGGGCAGCAATTCCTCCGGCGCGCCACGCCGATGGCTCGGCAGCTGTGATGCCGCCTGCTCCTCGAGCAGACTCGCTTCCTCATCCTCGTTTTCCAGAAACAGCGCGAAGCGCTGTCTGGCGTCCGCCTCGTCATCCTCCTCGCCGTCCTGCTCCTCCAGCGATTCGGCCAGCTCCTGCTCCAGCCACAGGCTGATGTTCAGCGCGTGCTGCTGATAGGCCGCCTGATCGAAACGCGTGCGTCTCAGCCCCGCCATGTCAGCGCCCAGCGCCTGATAGAAGGAGGCGCGCGTCGTCTCGATGTAATCTTCCGTCTCGTGGATCACCGCACAGGCCATCAGGCGCGACCAGCACGACTGGATGACGCTGTAGATGAGGATGCCGCTGCTCGTCTCGGTCAGGCCCGCGTGATAGAAGGCCAGGCACCAGTCGGTGAAGCGCCGCGTCAGATTCTCCTTCACGCCGGGCATGTCAGGGTCGACCAGCGCCTCGACGCGCAGCTGCTCCAGCAGGTCATAGATCAGGCGGGTTTCCGGCAGCGCCGGCCGCGCTGCCAGATGCAGCGCCTCGTCGGTGTGGATCAGACGCAGGGCGATGCCATCGCTGACCGCGCGATAGTTGTCGAGCGTACAGTCATCTTCCTCAAGGCGCAGATGTGGCGTGCGCAATGGCAGCGCCCGAGCATGCCGACTCAGGCGCCGCCCACGATAGGCCCAGCCGGCCTGGCCGCTGAGTGCCCCGAGACTCGCCGCCGCAAGCTCCTCGAGATACTGCTGACGACGACGTACCTGCTGGGCCGCACTCATGCCCGGACTCCCTTGTCGCTGTCCTGCTCATTCATCAGGTCGCTTTCCATCAGCGCCGCGGATTCCTCCAGTTCCTTGGCGAAACAACGCTGATAGAACTCGGCGACCAGCGGTCGCTCATGCTCATCGCACTTGTTGAGGTAGGAGAGACGGAAGGCCAGCGCCGGGTTGCGGAAGATCTCGCAGTTCTCCGCCCAGGTGATCACGGTACGCGGCGACATCAGGCTCGACAGGTCGCCATTGGCGAAGCCCTTGCGGGTGAGGTCGGCCACCGCGACCATCGCGCGAATCAGGGCGCGGCCACGCTCGTTGTCCTTGGCGGGTACCCGCGCCAGCACGATCTTCACCTCTTCCTCACGCGGCAGGTAATCCAGCTTGGCGACGATGTTCCAGCGGTCGATCTGCGCATGGTTGAGCAGCTGGGTGCCGTGATAGAGCCCGTCCTGATTGCCGAGCCCGACGGTATTGGCGGTGGCGAACAGCCGGAACTGCGGATGCGGGCGAATGACGCGATTCTGGTCGAGCAGCGTGAAGTGGCCGTCGCGCTCCAGAATGCGCTGGATGACGAACATCACGTCCGGGCGGCCGGCATCGTACTCATCGAAGATCAGCGCGATGGGGCGAGTCAGCGACCAGGGCACGATGCCTTCCTGGAACTCGGTGACCTGCACGCCGTCGCGAATCACGATGGCGTCCTTGCCGACCAGATCCAGCCGGCTGACATGGCCATCGAGATTGACGCGCAGACACGGCCAGTTGAGGCGCGCGGCGATCTGCTCGATATGGGTCGACTTGCCGGTGCCGTGCAGGCCCTGAACCATCACGCGGCGGTTGTTGGTGAAGCCGGCGAGAATGGCGAGGGTGACATCGGGATTGAAGCGATAGGCCGTGTCGATTTCCGGCACGTGGGCGTCTCGATGCAGAAATACCGGCACCTTGAGGTCGCTGTCGATATCGAACAGCTCGCGTACGCTGCGCAGTTCGGTGGCCTGCAACTGGCCAGCGGCCAGCGGCTGCTCGGCATCGCTGACAGGGCCGGCAGGGTGTTGGGCATCGCTGGAAGGCGTCAAGGTGGCGTCGCTCACGGGGTGTCTCCCTCGTCATTCTTGTCGGTGGCTGGCCGCACTGGCTGCAGGGGATGCAGTGGCAAGCGGACGGCGGCAATGGCTTGAATATAGCTTTGTTTCTAAAAATAATGCAAATCGTATCGAAATATGAGATTTGTGATTATTCATTCCCCCGCAGGAGCAAGGCAGATGAGCGATACCCTGATCATTGGTGGCGGCGTGATCGGCATGATGATGGCGTGGCAGCTGGCCGAGGCCGGCCAGACGGTCACGCTGCTGGAGCGCGGTCAGTGCGGGCGCGAGGCATCGTGGGCCGGTGGCGGTATCGTCTCGCCGCTGTATCCGTGGCGCTATTCGAGTGCCATCTCGTCACTGTCACGCTGGTCAGAAGGCGAATACCCCAGGCTTGCCGAGGCGCTCAAGGACGCCACCGGCATCGATCCCGAATACCGCCAGAAGGGTCTGATCTACCTGCGGGTCGAGGATGAGGCGCTGGCGCTGGACTGGGCGCGCACCCAGCACAAGCCGCTGGAGGTGATCGGTCAGGAGGCGCTCTACGCGCGTGAACCGAATCTGGTCGCGGGTCATCAGGAAGCCTTGTGGATGCCGACACTGGGCAGCATCCGCAATCCGCGCCTCGGTCAGGCGCTGCGTGCGCGTCTGCTGGCCCACCCGCGTATCCGGGTGCGTGAAGAGTGCGAGGTCACCCAGCTGGTGCTTGCCACGCCGTCGCGTGTCACGGGCGTCCGGCTTGTTGATGAGACCGTCAGCGCAGACAACGTCGTGGTGTGTGGTGGCGCCTGGAGTGGCAAGTTGCTCGCCGCCGCCGGTGTGCTGTTGCCGGTGCGCCCGGTAAAGGGCCAGATGATGGTGTTCAATCCGGTGGCGGCGGGGCTTTGCAGCGTGTATGCGCCGCTATTGTCGCGTGTGGTGCTGTGCGATGGCCGCTACGTGATTCCGCGCGCCGATGGGCGAATTCTGATCGGCTCGACCCTGGAGCATCAGGACTTCGACAAGTCCACTACCACGCAGGCGCGCGAGTCACTGCATGCCAGCGCCGCGAGCATCCTGCCTGCGCTGGGGGATCTGGCGCCGGAACATCACTGGGCAGGTCTGCGTCCGGGCACGCCGGATGGCACGCCCTTCATCGGCGCGGTGCCTGGGCTGAACGGCCTCTACGTGAATGCCGGCCACTACCGCAATGGTCTGGTGCTGGCGCCCGCCGCCACGCGCCTGCTCAGTGACATCCTGCTCGGGCGCGAGAGCTTCATGTCAGCGGAGGCCTTCACGCCACCGGGCGTGGCAGCGCCCACGGCCCTCGCAGGCTGAATCGTCCGAGGGCGGCGATCGGATGGCCTTGGTACGGCATCAGCGCGGTGCGATGGGACCAGTTGGCGCCAGGGCAGCAGCGCTGGTACCAACTGGCCCAATCGCTGGTGGTCAACTGGTGCTAAAGGGCAGTGCAGGTGTCGGCGTAGTCTCGGGTCATGGCGCAGCGCCTGCTGTCGCCCTTGCTCAAACGACACGCTCGAACAACAAGCCCAACAACAAGACTGCGGAGCCCGACCCATGACTCACCAAGCGACCATCGAACTGCTGACTGCCTTCTGCGATGCCCTCAACCGTCACGACATCGACGACTGCCTGTCGATGATGACCGATGACTGCGAATTCCTCGCCATCGCCGGGCCGGAACTCGAAGGCAAGACCTTCGCCGGTCAGGACGCCGTGCGTGCGGGTCTCTCCGCTGCCTGGCAGAACGCGCCGGATGCCCAGTGGATCGACGCGGAAATCTTCGCCGATGGCGACCGTGGCTTCGTCATCAGCACCTATACCGGCACCACCGCCGATGGCGCGCGCAGCGAAGCGCGCATGATCGACGCCTTCACGCTGCGTGACGGCAAGATCGCGATCAAGAACGCCTTCCGCAAGAACCGTCTGCCCGTCAACGTCTGAGCGCCAGCGGCGTATCGATCAGGGATGAGGTTTCTGAAGCTGTCTTTGCCCAGGGGGGCAGCGCGTCACGGCGTCAGGTCGTGGCGTGCGCCCCGTGGGTGAGAGGAGGTGTTCGAGATGGAAACTATCGTGCAGCATGGCGCCCGGCCAGATGAGGTGGGCAGCGAGTCACCACAGCGCCCGGCCACTCAGGCCTCCCGGCCGTATGACCCGGCCTATGACCCGATGGTGAGCGCCACCCCCGGCGAAGGGCGCGATTACGCGCCGACCTACTGGGTCGCCACCGCCGGCGAGCCGCCGGCAGACGATGGCCCGGTGATGGGCGATATCGACGCCGATGTGGTGATCGTCGGTTCCGGCTTCACCGGTCTGACCGCTGCCATCGTGCTGGCCGAGAAGTACGGCATCAAGGCCACCGTGCTGGAGGCCAATCGGGTCAGCTGGGGCTGTTCGACCCGCAATGGCGGTCAGGCGCAGTGCGCCACCGGTCGCCTCAAGCGCTCGCAGTGGATCGAGCGTTACGGTCTCGAGGCCGCCCACGGCCTGCACCGCGAGTGCGTCGAGGGCATGGAGAATTTCAAGGAATTGATCAAGGACATCGACTGCGATCCGCAGCCGGGCGGCCATCTGTATATCGCTCACCGCGAGCGCATGATGCCGGGGCTGGAGAAGGAAGCGCGCCTGTTGCGCGAGACCTTCAACTACGACGCCCGCATCATCGATGGCGCCACGGTGCGCAACGAGTGGGTCGGCGACGAAGAGGCCTGCGGCGCGATGCACGAGCCGGAAGGCATCGGCGTGCACCCGGGCAAGTTGGCCTTCGGCTATCTGCGCAAGGCGCGCCGCCTGGGCGTCAAGGTGCACCCGGCAAGCCCGGTGGAGAGCTGGGAGACCCGCGATGGCGTGCACTATCTGACGACGCCGGGTGGTGTGGTCAAGGCGCGCTCGGTGGGCATGGCCACTGGCGGTTACACCTCCGGCAAGCTGCATCCGGAGCTCGACAAGCGGCTGATGCCGGTGCTCTCCAACTCGCTGGTGACGCGCCCGCTGACGGCGCAGGAAATCGAGGCGACCCGCTTCCATACCCATCAGGTACTCACCGATACTCGGGTGCTGCGTCACTACTACCGCCTGCTGCCGGACAACCGCCTGCAGATCGGCAGTCGCAGTGCCGTGTCAGGCCGTGACGCACCCAAGGCGCAATACGAGCAGCTGCTGATCGCCGACATGCATCGCAAGTTCCCCGCGCTGCAGGGCATCGAGGTCGATTATTCCTGGTGGGGCTGGGTGGATGTCAGTCACGACATGATGCCGCGCATCCATCAGCCGGACCCGAAGCAGAGCATCTATTACGCGATGGGCTATGGTGGCAACGGCGTGATGTACTCCGCCCAGGCGGGCAAGCGTCTGGCACAGTGGATCGCCAGGGACGCGGCGGACCTGGTGCTGCCGATCTTCCAGTCACGCCTGCCGTATCCCAATGTGCTCAACAAGGTCGAATCGCCGCTGTTCGCACCGTTCCGCCGCACCGGCCAGCGTTGCCTGTATCGCTGGTACGCCTTCAAGGATGAGGCGCAGTAGTCTGCAAGTGCGATTGTCTGCAAGTGCAATTGCCCGAAAGACAAGAGGCTCCCTGATTGCCAAGTATTATTGGTCAGTCAGGGAGTCTCTTTTTAGCTATAGGGTAATCATTTCCCGTAATCTCCTGTCGAGAATCAGGCGCTCATGTCGATGACGCTTTCGGGTGCCTCCATCGCCAGCGGTACCAGCTCGGCCAGCTTGAGAATGCCGGTCTCGATGCGCGCTTCCGGAATCGCCGAGAAACCGAGGCGGAAGTAGTGGCGATGGCTGTCGCGATCGTGGAAGAAGTGCAGATCACCGACCTCGATCAGGATGCTGCGCTCACGGGAGAGGGCAGCGAGGCGGTGGGCATCGAGCGTGTCGGGGCCTTGCATCCAGAAGCACGAGCCGCCGTAGATCGCGGGCGTGCTCATCATCGGCAGATGGCGCTGGATGGCGTCGCGCATCAGCAGGAAGCGCCGCTGCATCACCTGATGCATCTGATTGATCAGGCTGTCGTGATAGCCACGCGCGATGAACAGCCCCACCGCACGCTGATTGTTGGTCGGCGGATGGCGCAGCATCAGACGGCGCAGGGCGCGGGCCTCTCGAATCAGCGTGGGGTGCGCCACCATGTAGCCCAGTCGCAACCCGGGGGCGAGAGTCTTGGACAGGCTGCCGACATAGATGACCCGCTTGTGGCGGTCCAGGCTCTTGAGCGCCGGTGTCGGGTTGTCGGCGTAGTTGCTCTCGCTCTCGTAGTCGTCCTCGATGATCAGGAAGTTGCCGGTCTCGGCCATATCCAGCAGCTGGCGGCGACGCTCCAGCGGCAGGGTGACGGTGGTCGGTGATTGATGGCTGGGCGAGACATAGACCAGTCGGCAGTCCTTGAGTGACTCCACCGGCTGCATGCCCTTGTCGTCGATGGGCAGCAGCTGGATGTCATCGGTGAAGGTGCTGGCGATGTTGTACATGTCGACGTAGCCGGGGTTCTCCATCGCGAAGCGCTGGCCCTGCTTGAGCAGCAGCATGCAGCTGATCCACAGCGCCTGCTGCGTACCTACCGTGATCAGAATCTCCTCCGGGCTTGCCCAGACACCGCGGCGCGGCAGCAGCCGCTGATGGATCTGCTCGATCAGCAGCGGGTCGTCATTGTTGAGGTGGTCCACCGACCAGCTGCGGATCGACGGCACGCTCATCGAGTCGCGGCTGCATTCGCGCCAGTGCTGGGTGGGAAAGAATTCCGGGTCCAGCTGACCATAGAGGAAGGGGTAGTCGTACTGGTGCCAGTCACCGGGCTTCTCGATGGTGCGCTGCCTGGACGGCTTGAAGGCCAGCCGCTCATCCCAGTCGAGGCTGTCGGCCTCGATGTCATTGAGACGCACCGGCGTATCGGCGCGACCCTTGAGAATCTCGGGATTGATGAAGTAACCGCTGCGCTCGCGCGCGATGAGAAAGCCATCTTCCAGCAGCTGCTCGTAGGCCAGCATCACGGTATTGCGCGCGACATTCAGCTCGCGGGCCAGCTTGCGGCTCGAGGGCAGCGCGACATCACGTGGCAGATGGCCTTCGAGAATCGCCTGGGAGATCTGCTCACGAATCTGGAATTGCAGGCTTTCCTTGCGCGAGGAATCAAGGTGAAACAGCGGATGACTCATGCATGTTCTCTATTGTTGTCGCGAGAGTGTCGTTACTAGGACTTTTTACCATAAGCTCTCGTTTTATATGCATTTTTCATGCCTTTTGCTGGTAGGCAGCGCCGGGAAGCGCGGTGCGGGCCGGCGTGGACGATCCGGCCGCCAAACCCGGCCTGTCATCATTGAGGCAGAGCGCCGCAAGGAGAGCAATAGCCAGCCGGAGCTGGTCCCATCGATGTCGACGGATTGGTTCTATCGAGGAATGGCGCACGGGGGGAAAGTGATCTGGCAGGTACAACGAAAGCACAGTTCAAGCACGACGCGATTTCACACTCCCTTTCCTGGGGCTGTAGATGAGCAGGTGATGGCAATCGTGAATGACATGATGCGCTGCAAGAGAGTGGTGCAGACGCGAAGTCATTGACGATATGAGGTGCAGTACCCCGCTCGCTATCACGCGCAGCCGTCAGGAGCCCGCAACAACAATAACGACGGGACAGACAAGATGATCGACTCGACACAGACCCCTTCAGACCTCCGCTTGCTGACTCGCGCTGGCGTATCTCGCACCGGCGCCTTAAAGACCACGCTGGCCATCGCGGTGACTGCCGCGAGTCTGGGCATGGCCGCGGGCGCCAATGCCGCGACCTGGAAGATGGCCCTCGGCGATGCGGCAGGCGGCACCCAGTATGAACTGGGCAAGACCTTCGCAAGCCTGGTGGAAGAGAAATCCGGCGGCGACATCAAGGTGGACCTGTTCCCCAACGGCCAGCTGGGCAGCGAGCAGGATACCGTCAACAACGCCAGCATGGGCCTCGTTGACCTGTCCGTGGTGGCGATCAACAACCTGACGCCCTTCTCGCCGACCGTCGGCGTGCTGACCCTGCCGTATGTCATCCACGGCCCGGACGATGCCAAGGCGCTGACGCAAGGCAAGATCGGCGATGAGCTGCGCGAGAACACCCTGCGTGATTCCGGTATCCGCATTCTGGGCTGGGCCTATTCCGGCTGCCGTCGTCTGACCAACTCCAAGCAGGCGGTCGCCTCCCCGGAGGACCTGCAAGGCATGGTCATCCGCGTGCCCAAGAACGAGATCATGATCTCTTCGTATCAGTCCTGGGGCGTCAATCCCAACCCGTTGGCGTGGTCCGAGACCTTCACCGCCCTGCAACAGGGCGTCGTCGATGGCCAGGACAATCCCTACATCACCATCGATGCCATGAAGTTCTATGAGGTGCAGAACCACGTCACCGACAGCTGTTACGTGTTCTCGATGGAGCCGCTGATCATGGGCGAAGGCACCTTCCAGAGTCTCAGCGAAGAGCAACAGAAGCTGGTGCTGGCCGCTGGTGAAGAGGCGACGTCCCATAGCTACGACTACCTGCTGGCCACCGAGGATTCCATCAAGAAATCACTGGTGGAAGAGCACGGCATGACCATCACCCAGCCCGCCAATGATGAGAAGGAATGGATCGCCAAGGCCTCCAGCATCTGGCCGGACTTCTATGACAGCATCGGCGGCCGCGACAAGCTGGTCGAAGTGCTCGAGACCCTCGGACGCGATCCGTCCACCGCGCCCTGAAGACCTCCTGAACGGCTGAGGCTTTCAAGGCCCGCCCGGATTCCCCTGCCTTCCGGCACCTGTCATGAGCATGCCAAGAGCATGTCGTCGACATGTGATCGCTGGCAGGGGAGATGTGGCGTCAAGTGGTCATCGCTGGCGATGTCGGGGGATGTGTATCCATGCGGGTATTGTTGAAGTTTCTGGATAATCTCGAGAACTATCTCTGCCAGTTCCTGCTGGTGGTGTTCGTCATCATTCTCTTCACGCAGATCATGCTGCGTAACCTTTTCAGCTACTCGATTCCCTGGGGAGACGAGTTGGCGACCTATGCCTTCGTGTGGTTTGCCTATCTGGGCGCCGTCTACGCCACACGCATGTCGGCGCATAACCGTGTGACCTTCCAGTTTCGATTCCTGCCGCGATGGGTGGAAACCGTCTGCGGCGTGATGACCGATATCATCTGGATCGCCTTCAATGCGGTGTTCATCTATTACAGCTACGACTTCGTGTTCAACAAGATGAATCTGTTCTGGAAGTCACAGACATTGGGTGTGCCGATGAAGTACTTCTATCTGATTCTGCCGCTGGCCTTTACCGCCATGACGGTGCGCATCATCCAGACCAATTATCTCAAGTTCGTGCGCAAGGAAGACATCGTGGACCCGGAATCCCAGGCAATGGAGGAATTGAAGCAGGGTGATGATGGCCAGGTCAGTGAAAGACAGGGCAGTGAAGGACAGGAGGGCGGCAAGTCATGATCGATTCCACCATCATCTACATCCTGTTTGGCGTTTTCTTCCTGCTGCTGGTGCTTGGCGCACCGATCACCGTCTCGCTGGGTGTCGCGGCGCTGGCGACCTATCTGAGCATCGATGAAAACCCGATGGCGTTCGTGCAGATCGCCTTTACCTCGGTGGGCTCCTTCCCGCTGATGGCCTTGCCGGCCTTCATTCTGGCTGGGGCGCTGATGGAGGCCGCCGGCATCTCGCGGCGTCTTGTCGATATCGCCGAGGCCTTCGCCGGGCCGGTGACGGGCGGACTGGCCGCCGCCACGGTATTTGCCTGCATGTTTTTCGGCGCGATTTCCGGCTCAGGGCCTGCCACCACGGCGGCGGTCGGCATGCTGATGATTCCGGCGATGGCCAAGCGCGGCTATGACCGTGGCTATGCCTCGGCGATCACGGCCTCATCCGGTGGATTGGGGGTGGTGATTCCGCCGTCGATCCCGATGGTGATCTTCGGGATTTCCGGCATGGGCCTGCAGCCGCCGCCCGAAGCGGTGGCCATGCACGGGGATTTCCAGACACTGTCCATCCCGAAACTGTTCATCGCCGGCGTCATGCCGGGTGTGGTGATCGCCGGTTTCCTGCTGACGATCAACTATGTGATCTCGAAGAAACGCGGCTATCGCGGGCTGACCAACAGCTGGTCGTGGACGCATATTCGCGCCACCTTGAAGAAGGGCATCTGGTCGATGCTGGCGCCCTTCATCATTCTGGGCGGCATCTACAGCGGTCTGTTCACGCCGACCGAATCTGCCATCGTCGCCATCGTCTATACCCTGATCGTCGGCATCTTCCTGCACAAGGAACTCAAGTGGAAGCCGACGCTGCGCACCCTGGAAACCACCACCTGGATCACCGGTCGCGTGCTGCTGATCCTGTTCACGGCGACGGTCTTCGGGCGGCTGCTGGTCGAGCAGCGCGTGCCGGCCCATATCGCCGAGGGCATGCTGGCGATGACCGACAACCTTTACCTCATCTGGGCGATGATCATCTTCTTCCTGCTGTTCGTCGGCATGTTCATGGAGACGCTGGCCGCGATTATGATTCTCACCCCGGTGCTGCTGCCGATCATGTACATGCTGGGGATGGACCCGGTGCACGTCGGCATCGTGGTGGTCTGCGCGCTGGCCATCGGCTTCCAGACGCCGCCATTGGGGGAGAACCTCTTCGTGGCCTCGGGGATAGGCGGCGCCTCCATCGAGGAGATTTCCCTGAAGGCATTGCCGTTCGCGGCGGGCTCGGTGGCGGCCATCTTCCTGATCGCCTATGTGCCTGAAATCTCGCTGTGGTTACCCAGGGTGATGGGGTACTGAAGCGCCATCCGTACGCTAGCCCTGCAATGAACGAGGAGAAGGATGATGCCGGCAGTCAAACGAATTCTGTGTTGTGTAGGTCTGCGCGGAGATTGTGAGCGGGTACTGGCGCGCTCGGTGTGGTTGGCGGGGGCGACGGGCGCCGAGCTGCACGTGCTGCACGCCGTCAAGTCACTCTCGGATGACGTGATGAACACCCTCAAGGTCAACATCCGCCACAAGCCGACACTGGAGGGCCTGATGCAGCAGCGGCTCGATCAGGCGCAGGAAAATCTGGAAAAGATGCTGGAGGACTTCTGGAGCACCCATGACGACGGCGACCCGCGCCCGGTGATCGCCGGGCTGAATGTTGTGGAGGGCTATCCGGCCTCGGAGATCATCCGCTACGCCACGCGCCATGACTGCGACATGATCATCATGGCCACCAACAAGCGCGGCTTCGTGGCCTCCTATGCGGGCAAGGTCACCAAGGGGGTGATCAAGCGCGCCAGCATTCCGGTGGTGGTGGTGCCGACGCCCTGAGCCGAGGGAGGCACATCAGGGCGGCACGTGAAAAAGCTCGCCCCTACAGACAGTGACGGTCTGTGGGGCGAGCTTTTTTCTGATCATGCTCCATCTTTCGCTTTGATCATGCTCCCTCTTGTGCTCGGGGCATGCTCCCTTCTCAGCGTCACTGAGGTGCCTGAGTCACAGCGTGCCTTCCAGCTCAGTGGCGACTTGGCGCATCAGCGGTGCCCACTCCAGCAGGGAGTCGATGGAATGGCGCAGGCGCGGTGCGTGGATCGCCAGTGTCGCCTGGATCTGGCCGACCTCATCGAAGACCGGCACCGCGATGGCGACCATCCCCTGGATGAACTCCTCATCATCGGTGCTCAGCTGATTGCGCACCACGGTGTCGAGCGCCTCTTCCAACGTGGCACGCGAGGTCAGGGTGCAGGGTGTGTGCGCCTCCAGCGCCAGATGGGCGAGCAGGGCGCGGCGACGGTGCAGCGGCATCAGCGCCAGAAACAGCTTGCCACTCGCGGTGCAATGCAGCGGCAGGCGTGAGCCGGGGGCCAGCTGGATGCGCACCGGCCAGTTGGTTTCCACGCGGTCGTAATACATCACCTCGTGGCCATCGAGCAGTGTCAGGTTGCAGGTTTCGCCGACTTCCCTGGCCAGCCGTTCCAGCAGGACGCGGCGCGGTACCTTGAGGCCTTCATTGGCCAGTGCCCCCAGCGACATGCGCCGAAAGCGCGGGCCGGGCAGCAGGTGACGGCCATCCAGATCACGACTGATCAGCTGCTGCTCTTCCAGCTGCTTGAGCAGGCGGTGGATGGTCGGCTTGGGAATGTCGAAACGCTTCTCGAGATCGGCGGCGCTGACGGCATGCTGGGTGGTGACGATGTCTTCCAGCAGGCTCAGGGCCCGAAAGAGGGTCGAATTCGTCGTGATGTCTTTGCTCATCTAGTGTCCTCATCCTGACTGTCGGGGGCATGTCGTGGGCGATCAGCGCGGCCGACAGGGGCAGGGTGGCAAGGCGTCAGTGCATCGATTCATCACGCAGGCCGACATCCGCTGATGGCTTGCGTGATGAGACGAAGACAGCCCCTTGCGGGGCTGTCGATGAGGCTAGTGTTACAGGTTTACCAGGAACAGGGAAAGGGAAGGCATCAGGCAGATGGCCAGCCAGCAGGCGATCAACGCGATGAAATAGGGAATCACGTATTTCACCAGTCTGACGTAGGAGATGCCGGTGATGCTGCTGGCCACGTACAGGTTGAGCCCGAAGGGAGGCGTGACGAAGCCGATGGCGGCACCGACCAGGAAGATGACCGAGAAGTGGATCGGGTCGACCCCAGCCTGCTGGGCGATGGGCGCGAGAATCGGCGCCAGGATGATCGTCACCGGCAGACTCTCCAGGATCATGCCCGCCAGCAGGATGATCAGCATGCAGGTGCCCAGCGTCAGGTAGTAGTTGTCGATGCCGCTGAGCATCTCGCTCAGTGCCTGACCGGCACCCAGCACCGACAGCAGCTGCTGCATGACCACCGAGATGGCGATCAGCGGTGCCAGCATGCCGGCGATCTGACCCGAGCGCAGCATGATGGTCGGCAGCTTCTTGAGGCTGATCTCGCGAGTGATCAACAGCCCCGCGATCATGGTGAAGCCTACGGTGATCGCGGCGGCTTCGGTCGGCGAGAACTTGCCCGAGTAGATGCCGTAGACCACCACGCCGATGGTCGCGAAGCCCAGGTAGGCCTTGCGCGCCAGCCTGGCACTGACCCCGGCCTTGAAGGGCTGCAGCTGGCCCCAGCCATTCTTGCGTGCCACCAGGTAGCAGGCCCCCATCATCGCGACCACCATCAAGGCACCCGGCACCATGCCGGCGATGAACAGGTCACTGATCGACAGGTTCATCATGAAGCCGTAGACGATGAAGATGATGCTGGGCGGAATGATGATGCCCACGGTGCCGCCGGAAGCCGCCGTGGCAGCGGCGAAGCGTTCGTCATAGCCGTTCTTGACCATCTCGGGCTGCATGATCGAGCCGATGGTGGCGGTGGTACCGGCGTTGGAGCCGGAAATCGCCGCGAACAGCCCACAGGCGCCGAGGGTCGACATGCCCATCCCGCCGCGCATCCAGCTCAGCGTCGAGTAGGCGAAGTCGGAGAGTCGCTTGGCGATGCCCGCCGCGTTGATCAGGTCCCCCGTGAGGATGAACAGCGGCAATGCCAGCAGACCGAAGAAGCTCAGCCCCTGGAAGAGGGTGACGCCGACATTGGCCAGCGTGAAGTCGATCACCAGACTGGTGCCGACCACCCACAGGCCGATGACCAGGAAGATGGGCACACCAAGCAGGAAGAAGCTGGTCACGCCCGCCGTGATAAGAAATATCCAGGTACCGTCAGTCATGCTGATCTCCTCAGTCCATGATGGACGGTTGCAGGTTGAAGGATTCACCGCGGCGATAACGTGACCAGTCAGCGTAGAGGTTCTGCAGTACGCGGTAGATGATCATCACCCATGCCAGCGGCGTGGCGAGGTAGAACCACCACTGCATGACGTTGTCGGTGCCCGGTACGATGGCGTAGTTGTCGTAGGCCAGCGTCACCTGGGTGGTGGTGAAGTAGATCACCATCATGCCGAAGCCGATCCACAGCACGGCGTCCAGAATCAGGCAGGCGAACTGGCCGCCGCGCGGCAGCTTCATGCGGATCTCGTTGAGGCTCAGGTGAGTGCGTTTCTTGACGTTGAGCGAGGCGCCGAACCAGGTCAGCCACAGGAACAGCAGCACCGGAATGCTGGTGCTCCACGGCGCCTGCAGGCCGAAGAAGAAGCGGCGGATGACTTCGACGAAGATGATGCCGGCCATGCCGGAATAGGCGATCAGAATCACGACCTGTTCCAGATGGGCATCCAGCCACAGGAAGGGACGCGCCCAGGGCGCGGCCTTCTTGATGGCAGGTTGCTTCGTCGATTGGCTGAAGATGGTGGTATCGCCCATTACCCCCTCCACCAGCGCTGCGGCTTGACGTTGACGGCGGCGACATCACGTGGAATCTCGCGCGCGATGGTGTGGATTTCCTGATAGATGTCGAGACCGCCGGACCACTTGTTGAGGCGTTCACGCCACTGTTCCCACGGCTCGGGATTGAATTCCGGCGAGCACATCTGTTCGGCGCGTGAGCGTTCGGCGTCAGACAGCGGTGCCACGCGCACATTGTTCTCGGCGAAGACGGTACCGGCGGCAGGGTGCTCGGTGGCGCCGACGATCTCGAAGCGGCCGGCCTCGTTCATGCCCTGGGTGAAGATCTGCGCGCAGTAGGCGGACTCCATCACCTGGTCCTGCAGTTCGGAGCCGAGGCTGTCGAACTTGGGCAGGCTCATGCCGGTGTGCTCGGTGCCGGCGAAGAAGCGCAGGTCGACGGCCTGGGACACCACCGGTGCCATGCCGGCGTAGGCTACGGCGCTCATCCAGGTCTCGGCGCCATCCAGCAGGCCCTGGCGCAGGCCATCAAGGGTTTCTTCCCAGGCGACCGGCACCGGGTTCAGGCCCAGCTGCTCCATCGCGATACGCCCCATCTGGGTGCCGGTGACGCGATTCTTGGTGCCCTTGAGGTCATCGATGCTGGTGACCAGCGGTTTGTCCTGCCACTTGAGGCCGAGCATGATGCCGCGCAGGTCACAGTGGGTGAACAGGAACTGCAGGTTGTGGCGTTGGCGCAGCGGTTCACGCAGCAGCTGCTCACTCTTCTTGTGATAGAAGAAGTGGAACATCGAGGCGACGGTGGGGAACAGATAGGCGAAATCGAGCACGTTCAGATACGGCGCGCTGCCCGAGGAATTCTGGGTGGAGGCCGAGTAGATGTCGACGATGCCCTGCTGGGTCTTGCCGACGCAGTCCAGCTGGTTGCAGACCTCGTTGCTGCCCATGAATTCGACGCGAATCGCGCCGTTGGTGCGCTCCTCGAGATCACGTGCGAAGAACAGCTGACCGGATTTCTGGATGTCGAGGTTGCGCTCATTGAAGCCCGAGGCACCGAATCGCAGCTGGAACTTGGGCGCTGTCTTGTAGCGGCGCTGCTGCTCCTGGTCGGCGGCGCGCGCCAGCGTGGACGCGGTGAGACCTGCGCCGAGGCCGGTGGCGGCCAGCAGGGTCGAGGTCAGGCCGAAGCGGCCCGAAATGTCGAGGAAGTCACGGCGTGACAGTTTGCTGAGTGGCGATGGCATGGTAGTGCTCCCGGTATTGTGTTTGCTTTTGTGTTGGGATACTGGTCTGTCGGCTGGGCTGAGATGTCGTCTTCCCCGGCCCTATTCTGGCGTTGTTGTGGTTCTTGCGGTGCGATTCTTTGTTCCGTTGCGTGTCTGGCAAGCAGTCGGCTGATCACTTCTTTAGCCAAGTGCTTGTTTATCCGTCCTTATTTGCTGTCCTGATTTGCCCGTCTTTATTTGTCAGGCGTTTTCGCAGTGCCTGTTCAGAGCGTGTCTCTTCAGAGAGCGCTGGAGCGCTTGTCAGACATATCCGCTATTTCTTCAAAGCCTCTCCAAAACACCCCAAAGTCTCTTCAGAGTCTCCTCAAACTCTCTCCAAACATGTCTGCAGAGCCCATGAGCCCTGCTTCTGGCCTCTCTGGTGACTGCCATTGATGGCGGTCTGTGTCGTTCTCGCTAGTTCGTCTTACATAGTTGGTTGTATAACGAGACGAAAAGTACCGTTACCGGCGTTTCAAATCTCAATGTAGGGCACTTTTTCAGCTTTGGCAAAGATATTGAGACAATACGTTTCGTATTTGACGAATTCAAATTTTGATACCATGATTATGAGACAATATGTCTCGATATGGTATATAAAATAATGAAAACAACACGTTACGCCAATGCAGATGCATCAGCCGCCTATGACTACATCGTGATCGGTGCGGGTTCAGCCGGTTGCGTGCTAGCCAATCGTCTAAGCGAAGACCCTTCCATCAAGGTGTTGCTGCTGGAAGCCGGTGGCTCGGACTGGAATCCGTGGATCCATGTGCCGGTGGGCTATTTCAAGACGATGCACAATCCGGCGACCGACTGGTGCTATCTCACCGATCCTGACCAGGGGATCAATGGCCGTCGCCTGCAGTGGCCGCGCGGCAAGGTGCTGGGCGGGTCCAGTTCACTCAACGGCCTGTTGTATATCCGCGGCCAGCATGAGGACTACGACGACTGGGCGGCGGCAGGCAACAAGGGCTGGGACTTCAAATCGGTGCTGCCGTATTTCCGCAAGTCGGAATGTCAGTCGCGGGGTGCCAATCAGTGGCACGGCACCGATGGGCCGCTGCATGTCTCTGACCTGCGCCTCAAGCGTGAGATTGCCGAACGCTTCATCGAGGCGGCGGTGGAGGCGGGGATTCCGCTCAACAAGGACGTCAATGGTGAGCGCCAGGAAGGGGTCGGCTATTTCCAGCAGACGACATACAAGGGCCTGCGTTGCAGTACGGCCAAGGCCTTCCTGCGTCCTGCGCTCACACGCAGCAATCTGACACTGGTCAAGCATGCGCACTGTCGCCGTGTGTTGCTGGAAGGCAAGCGCGCAGTGGGAGTGGAATACGAGGCGAAGGGCACGATCCACACGGCGCGCGCCGAGCGCGAGGTGCTGCTGTCCAGCGGCGCCATCGGCAGCCCGCAGATTCTGCAATGCTCCGGTATCGGTGAGCCTGAGCATCTGGCCAGTGTCGGCGTCGAATGCCTGCACGCCTTGCCGGGCGTCGGCGAAAACCTCCAGGACCACCTGCAGGTACGCCTGGTGTTCAAGACCCAGTGCCGCACGCTCAATGATGAAGTGCGTCATCCGCTCAAGAAGCTGGCGGTCGGTACTCAGTACATCTTCACGCGCACCGGGCCATTGACGCTGGCAGCCAGTCAGGTGTGTGCCTTCACCCAATCCCGCGAGGGGCTGACGCGTCCGGATATCCAGTTCCACATGCAGCCGCTGAGTGCCGACAAGCCCGCCGATGGCGTGCATCCGTTCTCGGCCTTCACGTCCTCGGTGTGTCAGCTGCGTCCGCACAGCCGCGGCCAGGTGCGCATCACCAGCGCCGACGCCAGTGTCTATCCCTCCATCCAGCCCAACTATCTCAGCGCCGAGGAAGACCGCCGCGTGGTGGTCGATGCCATCAAGGTGGCGCGACGCATCGCCCAGGCAGAGCCGCTGGCCTCGGTGATCAGCGAGGAGTATGTGCCGGGCGTGCAATATCAGAGTGATGAGGAGCTGCTCGAGGCCGCGCGCCAGTTCAGCCAGACCATCTATCACCCCGCGGGCACCTGCAAGATGGGCCACGATGCGCTGGCGGTGGTGGATGACGAACTGCGTGTCCACGGTCTTCAGGGCTTGCGTGTGGTGGATGCCTCGATCATGCCGGTGATCGTGTCGGGCAATACCAATGCGCCGACCATCATGATCGCCGAGAAGGCCGCCGACATGATCAAGGCCGCCAGAGTGGACATGGCTCAGGCCAGCTGACAGGCCTTCGTGCCTGAACAACACATCGCGGCGGAGCATCTTGCCCGTCATCGCTTGCCGGTTTGCTTGAGGAATTCGCGTGGCCACTGACAACAGTTCATCACTGCACGACACACCTACCCCGCCCACCAGCTTGTGGCGGACCCTGGAAGGGCGTGTGCGCACCATCATGCCGGGCCTGTTGATCTGCATCATCATCGCGCTGGCGACCACCTTCATCGCCGATCATTACGGCGGCCCGACGCTGCTCTATGCGCTGCTGTTCGGCATGTCGCTGCACTTTCTCTCCGAGGAGGGGCCATGCAAGGCGGGCATCGAGTTCGCCTCCAAGACGGTGCTGCGTCTCGGCGTGGCCCTGCTGGGGGTGCGCATCACCCTGGAGCAGGTCGCGAGTCTCGGCCTCGGCCCGGTGATCACGGTGGTGCTCGGGGTGGTGGCGACCATCCTGTTCGGCGCGCTGCTGGCCCGCGTGATGGGGCTGGACCGCGACATGGGGCTATTGACCGGTGGCTCGGTGGCCATCTGCGGTGCCTCGGCGGCACTGGCGCTGTCGGCGGTGATGCCGCGCAACGCCACCAGTGAGCGCCACACCATCATGACCGTGGTCGGGGTGACCACACTCTCGACCGTGGCGATGATCACCTATCCGCTGATCGTCAGACTGCTGGGGCTGGATGATGCCGAGGCCGGCATCTTCCTCGGCGGCACCATCCACGATGTGGCGCAGGTGGTGGGGGCGGGCTACATCATTTCCGAGCACACCGGGGACGTCTCGACCTTCGTCAAGCTGCTGCGGGTGGCGATGCTGGTGCCGGCGGTGATGGTCTTCATGCTGCTGTTCCGCAGTGCGCGCCAGGCCAATGGCGATGAGGGCGGCAAGGTGCCGATGTTCCCCACCTTCCTGATCGCCTTCGTGGCACTGGTGCTGATCAACAGCCTCGGCTGGGTGCCGAGCGTCGCCGTGGAAGGCTTCACCGACCTGTCGCGCTGGTGTCTGGTGGCGGCGATTGCCGCGCTGGGCGTCAAGACGTCGTTCCAGAAGCTGGCGGTGGTCGGTTGGAAGCCGGTGATCCTGATGGTGGTGGAAACGCTTTTCCTGCTGGTGCTGGTGACACTGTGCATCAAGTTCGGGCTGGCCAGCATCTGACCGACTCTTGGGTGTGTTCAACTGGGTGTGTTCAACCTGAAGGGCCCCGCCGTGACTGGCGGGGCCCTTCAGGTTGAGGGTAGGCGGTCGTTCAGGTCAGGCGTTTGTTCAGATCAGGCGGGGTCATACAGTCAGCCAATCACGGCGATAAGGCGGCTCAATTGCTTCCTGGCCCATGAGTCGTATGATCTGCGCTTATCGGTTCGCGTCTGACGGTTGACCGCCACATGGCGTACCGCATCCCCCTTTCTCTGGAGTCCGATCATGTCTGAATCCCTCGTGCTGGCCTGTCCGCAATGTCTCGCTCTCAATCGTGTGGCCACCCCGCGTCTGGATGATAACCCCAGCTGCGGCAAGTGCAGCGCCGCCGTGCTGCCCAAGGAGCCGCTGGACCTGACCAGCGACAACTTCGAGGCTCTGGTGGTGCGCAGTGAAATGCCGGTGGTCATCGACTTCTGGGCCAGCTGGTGTGGTCCGTGCAAGATGATGGGGCCGATCTTCAATGAAGTCGCCGCGCAGATGGGCACCCGTGTGCGTTTCGCCAAGATCGACACCGAAGCCCAGCAGTCGCTGGCCGGTCGTTTCGGCATCCGCAGCATTCCGACGCTGCTGGTGATGAAGCAGGGCAAGGAGCTGGCGCGCGAATCCGGCGTGATGCAGGCCGGTCAGCTCAAGCAGTGGCTGGCCCCGCACGCAGTGTGACCCTCGGCCTGCGCGAGACAAGTCCGCAGTTGAGCGTTCAGGGAAAACCGGACGCAGATCAAGCACTGACAACGCCTGACGTGCAATCGCGTCAGGCGTTGTTGTCTCAGTCGGCCTTATCGTATCAGTCGGCCTTATCGTATCAGTCGGCCTTATCGTCTCAGTCGGCCTTGTTCTGTCAGTCGGCGTAAACCATCTTGCGCGTCATGCCGCCATCGACGACATGATTCTGGCCGGTGATGAAGCCGGCCTTGTCCGAGATCAGGAAGGCCACCAGTGCAGCGATGTCATCGACATGGCCGACGCGCCCGACGGGATGCTGGGCGTGGTCTTGGTCACTCAGTGATTCGGCCTCGCCGCTTTTCTGCAGGCGGCTTACATCGATCCAGCCCGGGCTGATGGCATTGACGCGAATCTCCGGCCCCAGGCTCATCGCCATGGCGTGGGTGAGGGCGACGATGCCGCCCTTGCTGGCGGCGTAGGCTTCGCTGTGCGGCTCGGACTGCAGGGCGCGGCTGGAGGCCAGATTGACGATGCTGCCGCCAGTCTCGCGCAGATGACGCGCCGCATGCTTGGCGGTCAGGAAGCTGCTGGTCAGGCTGGTATCCAGCACCTGATGCCAGCGCTCGAGTGACAACTCCTCAAGCTTGCCCTGGAAGGGATCAGCGATCGCGGCATTGTTGATCACCGCATCCAGCCGCCCGAAGGCCTCGCAGGTAGCCGCGATGCTGGCGGCCACGGATTTCTCGTCACGCACATCGAGTGTGAACACACGCAGGCGCTTGCCGATGTCCTCTGCGGGCTGCTCCCCCGACGGCGCTGCAGACTCCTCTGCGAGCCCGCTCGCCTGTCGCTTCTTCATCTCCCGATATTGCTGGCCTGCCTCGGCATCGATATCCGCCACGGCCACGCGCCAGCCGTGGGCGAGCAGGTAGTCGCTGATGCCGCGGCCGATGCCTTGAGCACCGCCGGTGATATAGGCCACCTTGGCTGTCTTCATGTGATTCTCCTGATGAGGTGCCGGCAGGGCGTTGTGTGCAGGGCGATGTGACGAAGCGCGTCATTCACGTCTCGTCGATGGCGCGGTGTGCCCCTGCGGGCAATGATATAGGTGCGGCGGGCGCGCGAGACAAGGGCGGTGCCCGCAGACACCGCGCACGGCGACCATGCCTCAGCATGACAGGCCTCAGAGTCGTGATGGGGCTGGCGGGTGGCGCGGCGCCTCACGGCCTGCATTGAGGACTGATCCTGATGGCTGATTCTATTGGTCAGGGAGTTATCGCCTCGCGTGGCAGCTGTCAGACTGTGCATGAGTCCATGTCAGGCGTCAGGTGCGTCTGGGTGACCACGAGAGATCGCCATTCGACGCGAGGGCGAGGAACTCGACTGCCGGGCCGTTGCCCGAGTCCTCTCAAGCCGCAAGCGAGTGAATGAGCGAGCGGGTAGCCCCCGATGAAGTATCAGTCGCGCGAGGAATGAAGATGAACAAGGGGATGCAACACTGGCTGGTGATGGTAACCGTGGCGGTGATGCTGATGGCCGGGGCGGGATGCGATGGCGTCAATGGCCCGCGCTCTACCAGCGTGGCGACGCTGCTGGAACACTCCGAGGCCTGGCAGGGCGAGCAGGTGGCCGTGCAGGGCAGGGTGCGCAGCGAAGACGTGCCCAACCGCTACTGGCTGGAAGGCGAAAGCCAGCAGCGCCTGGAACTGCTGCCACCGGAGCGCATCGGTGCCTATATCGGGCGCGAGGTCCAGGTGAGTGGCCGCTTTGAATTCGAGGTCGGCGGTCAGCGCCGCATACGCCTGTCCAAGGTCACGCCGCTCGACAAGACGTCGCCTGAGGAGTGAGTGAGCACTTGCACGGGTAGTGGGCTGAAGCGGGCTAGAGCGAATTGGAGCGGGTCAGTGCTAGCTAGAGCGGGCCGAGCAAGGCGCCTTGGCAAGCCGGAAATGACGGGCTTGAAACGATAGTCTGCAAACGACAGTCCGCAAACGACGATGCCCCGTCGCGCACAGAGCGCAGGCGGGGCATCGTCGTGTCAGGCAGCAGGCCAATCAGGCTTTCTTGACGAAGATTGACTTCAGCTTCATCGGGCCGACGCCATCGATCTTGCAGTCGATGTCGTGATCGCCATCCACCAGGCGGATGTTCTTGACCTTGGTGCCGACCTTGACGACGGAGGAGGTGCCCTTGATCTTCAGGTCCTTGATGACGGTGACGGTGTCGCCATCGACCAGCTCGTTGCCGTTGGCATCGCGGAATACCGGGCCGGCTTCCTCGACGGCGGCTTCCTTGGACCACTCATGGGCACATTCAGGGCAGACGTACTGCATGCCGTCGTCGTAGGTGAATTCGGAATTGCAGGCCGGGCAGTTCGGGAGGGCGCTCATCACGGTGTCCTGAAAGCTGTCTCGTGCTTCACCTGCTCAGAAGGCAGGCGAAGATTCAGGCAGAGACATGGTGTTAGAAGGCGCGCATCGGGCTCAAGCGGTGCGCGAAAGGCGGCAAGCCTACACCGATTCCATGACAGCGACCATCCAGTGCGGCCCTTGGTCGCAATCAGTGCGCGCCATTGCGCCCTCGCTTGGCAGTGCCTCGATCCAATCGCCCTCAGCCTTAGTCATCAGTCACTGGCCATCAGCGCCTGGCCGACGCGTGAACCATTCGGCCGCCCAAGCTCACGGCTGATCCAGTCACCGGTGCGGGCCAGCGCTGCCAGATCCACCCCCGTCTCGATGCCCATGCCCTCAAGCAGATAGAGCACGTCTTCACTGGCGACATTGCCCGAGGCGCCCTTGGCGTAGGGGCAGCCGCCCAGGCCCGCCACCGAACTGTCGATCACCGCGATGCCTTCTTCCAGCACGGCGTAGAGGTTGGCGAGCGCCTGGCCGTAGGTGTCGTGGAAGTGGGCGGCGAGCTGCGTGATCGGCACCTCGCGACTGACCTGCTCCAGCATGTGCTTGGCCTTGAGCGGCGTGCCGACGCCGATGGTGTCGCCAAGCGAGACCTCGTAGCAGCCCATGGCCTTGAGCTCGCGAGCGACGGCGGCCACCTCGGCGGGGGCTATTTCGCCTTCATAGGGGCAGCCGAGCACGCAGGACACATAGCCGCGCACACGCACACCGGCCTTGAGGGCGTGTTCCATCACCGGCGCAAAGCGCGCAAGCGACTCGGCGATCGAGCAGTTGATGTTGCGCTGCGAGAAGGACTCGCTGGCCGAGCCGAACACGGCCACCTCGCGCACACCACACTCAAGCGCCGCCTCAAGGCCCTTCATGTTGGGTGTGAGAGCGGAGTAAGTGGTCGCTGACCTGGTGGTTGTTGACTTGGTGGTTGTTGACTCGATGGTTGTTGACTTGGCGGAACTGTCGCGCAGCGCCAGCATGATCTCGCGGTGATCAGCCATCTGCGGCACCCACCTGGGCGAGACGAAGCTGGCGGCCTCGACATGCGCAAGACCGCTATCGCTCAGACGCCGGATCAACTCAAGCTTGGTGGCAGTCGCGACGGGCACCGACTCGTTCTGCAGTCCGTCGCGTGCCCCCACCTCGACGATGCGTACCTTGCGGGGAAAGTGCATGCTGACTACTCCTTGTCCGACTCGACCTGCGCGGCCGTGAATTCGAGCAGCACATCGCCCTGGACCACGCTGTCACCGGCCGAGAAGTGGAACTGGGCGACCTCGCCATCGGCGGGGGCGTTGAGGGTGTGCTCCATCTTCATCGCCTCCATCACCATCAGGGGTGTGCCCCGCGGGACATGGCTGCCCGGCGCGACCAGCTGCGCGACCACGGTGCCATTCATCGGCGCATTCAGGGTTGCCTGGGTCTCGTGACGCGCGTGGTCCACGGCATCGGCACGTCGCCACAGCAGGCGTGATTCCCCCTGTGGAGTGCTGCCGGACTGGCTGTGCTGCGCTGACGACAGCACCAGCACTTCACCGCCGCGCGCCGGCGCGTGGCTTGCCTGGAAGCGACGACGATGGCCATCCAGCGTCACGGCGATGGCGTTGCCTTCAAGGCGAGTGAGCCGACCGAGATGGTGTGTGGTCTGTCTATCTTCGCCGCAGTGAGTGGTCACTTCAATTTGCCAGTCGCCGTGCGAATCACTCCCGGATGAGGTACCCGCCGTGTGCGTATTCGCCATGGAGGCATGCGCTACGGGGCGGCGCGCGATGATATGCGCCACCTTGTCGCTGCGCTCATCGGTATCGGCGTCAGCGGGCAGACACAGCGCCAGGCGCACCTGGTGTGGCAGGCCATTGCGCCAGCCATCGCGGCGCTCCCACGGGCTGGCACAGGGCTGGCGTGAATGTGATGTGCGACTCGCTGGTGATGCGTGATTGGCTTGCTCATTCAGGCGCGAGAGCGCCAGCAAGGCACTGGCCGCGAGGCTGTCATGATCCAGCGTCGCGCTGGGGAACAGGCTGTCGTGATGGCGCTCGATGAAGCGGGTATCCAGCTCGGCGGCGCGGAAGTCAGGATGGCCCGCCAGGCGGGACAGGAAGGCGCGGTTGGTGGTGACGCCACGCACTTCCAGCGCTGCCAGCGCGCGCAGCAGTATCTCGAGCGCCTGTTCGCGAGTCGGCCCGTAGCTGATCAGCTTGGCCAGCATCGGATCGTAATGCATCGAGACTTCATCGCCCTCGGCGACGCCGCTGTCCAGACGTACCTGCCGGGCGGTCAGTCCGCCCCCTGCCAGATCCAGCCGGAAGCGTTCCAGCATACCGGTGGCGGGCAGGAAGTCGTTGTCCGGGTCTTCGGCGTAGAGGCGCGCCTCGAAGCTGTGGCCGGTCAATGTCAGCTCATCCTGCTGGCGCGGCAGGCGTTCACCCCGCGCGATGCGCAGTTGCCATTCGACGAGGTCTTCGCCGGTGATCATCTCGGTGACCGGGTGCTCGACCTGCAGGCGGGTGTTCATCTCCATGAAGTAGAAGGCGCCGTGGCTTTCGCTGCCCGGCTGCGGCGCGTCGAGCAGAAACTCGATGGTGCCGGCACCGACATAGCCGATCTCGCGCGCTGCCCGCACGGCGGCCTCGCCCATCTCACGGCGCAGCGACGGCGTCAGTCCCGGCGCGGGGGCTTCTTCCAGCACCTTCTGGTGGCGACGCTGGACACTGCAATCGCGCTCGAACAGATAGACTCCACTGCCGTAGCTGTCGCAGAACACCTGGACTTCGACGTGGCGCGGCCGGGTCAGGTATTTCTCGATCAGCATGCGCTCATCGCCGAAGGCGGCGCGGGACTCACGCCGACAGCTGGCCAGCGCCGCCGCGAATTCGTCGCTGCTCTCGACCACGCGCATGCCCTTGCCGCCGCCACCGGCACACGCCTTGATCAGCACCGGATAGCCCATGCGGTCCGCTTCGGCCTGCAGCAGCGCATCCTGCTGGTCCTCACCGTGGTAGCCGGGCACCAGCGGCACGTTGGCCGCCTGCATGCGCATCTTGGCGGCGGACTTGTCGCCCATGTCGGCGATCGCGCTCTGGGGCGGGCCGACGAAGATGATGCCGGCCTCGGCCAGCGCGCTGACGAAGGCGGCGTTCTCGGACAGGAAGCCATATCCGGGATGCACGGCATCGGCACCGCTTTTGCGCGCGGCAGCGATCACCTTGTCGATATCCAGATAGCTTTCGCGGGCGCTGGCGGGGCCAAGGCGCACGGCCTCGTCGGCCTCGCGCACATGCAGGGCGTCGGCGTCGGCATCGGAGTAGACCGCCACTGTCTGGATGCCCATCGCGCGAGCGGTGCGCATCACGCGTACGGCGATCTCACCCCGGTTGGCGACCAGCAGCTTGCGGATCTCGCCGCAACCGGCGGGGAGGGTCTGGTCTGTCTCGCGGTTGGCGTTCATGGCAAGCGTCCTGTGGCGAAGGTGGCTAGGGAAATCAGGAAGAGAAAAGCTCTTATGAAAAAATCCGGCAGGCATGGCCGAGGTGAATGTCTGAGATTGATGACCAAGAGTGATGACCAGTGCCGAGAGCGTCGACATGCCGTCAGCGGCTTCAGGCCTCTGGTGATCACGAGGATTTCGGCGTCTCGGTTGTTTGGTTCTCGGTCGGCACCCAGGGCGCCGGCGTGCCGGCGAAGAAGGCGGCCAGGCCGGCCTGGCCCTGCTCGCTGACGCGCAGCTGGCTGATCACCTCGCAGCAGCGTTCACGGGTCGCGGCACTGTCAGGTGCCTGAGCCACCTCGCTGAGCAGCGCCTTGGTGGCGCGACTGGCGGCAGGCGAGGTGGCCAGCAGGGTCTGAACCATCTCCGTGACACGCGCCTCCAGCAGCTCATCGGGGCAGGTCTCGTGGACCAGGCCGATGCGCTGCGCGGTGGCACTGTCGATCACCTCGGCGCTGAGGGCATAACGGCGCATCTGGCGTGAGCCGATGGCGCGCTGCACGTACGGGCTGATGGCCGCCGGCGCCAGGCCGATGCGCACTTCGGAAAGACAGAAGCGCGCACGCTCGGCGGCAATCACGATGTCGCAGCAGGCCGCCAGACCGACGGCCCCGCCGAAGGTGGCGCCCTGGACACGACACACGCTGGGGCATGGCAGCCCATCGAGCAGCTGCATCAGTCGCGCAAGCTCGCGTGAGTCGGCGAGGTTATCCTCCAGCGAATATTCGACCATGCGCTGCATCCACTTGAGGTCGGCGCCGGCCGAGAAGCTCTTGCCCTCGGAGGCCAGTACCACCACACGCACCTCGTCGCGGCTCGTCCTGGTGTGCAGGCTCTCCAGGTGCTGGTTCAGCTCTGCGATCAGCAGATCATCGAAGGCGTTGTGCACCTCGGGGCGCAGCAGAGTGAGGCGGGCGACGCCGTGTTGATCTATCTCGAGGCGACTTGATTGGCGAGGCTCTGTCATCGCACTTTCTTCCATTCTGTTAGCTTAAAGATGACTGATGGCATTCAGTGCGGGCTACAAGGATTGCCACGGTGTTTGCCTGGTTACATGCGAAGCACACCGAAGCGACTTTCCTCGATCTCGGCATTCATGGCCGCGGCCAGTGACAGCCCCAGGATGTCGCGGGTCTGCAGCGGGTCGATCACGCCGTCATCCCACAGGCGCGCACTGGCGTAGGTCGGATGGCCCTGACGCTCATACTGCTCGCGCACAGGCGCCTTGAAGACCTCCTCTTCCTCGGCGGGCCACTCGCGCCCCTCGCGGGCATGCTGGTCGCGCTTGACCTGTGCCAGCACGTTGGCAGCCTGCTCGCCGCCCATCACCGAGATACGTGAGTTGGGCCACATGAACAGCAGATTGGGATCATAGGCGCGCCCGCACATGCCGTAGTTGCCCGCGCCGAAACTGCCGCCGATCAGTACCGTGAACTTGGGCACCCTGGCGCAGGCCACCGCCGCCACCAGCTTGGCGCCGTGCTTGGCGATGCCTTCGTGCTCGTAGCGCGAGCCGACCATGAAGCCGGTGATGTTCTGCAGAAAGATCAGCGGAATCCGGCGCTGGGTGCACAGCTCGATGAAGTGCGCGCCCTTGAGGGCGCTTTCCGAGAACAGCACGCCATTGTTGGCGAGAATGCCGACCGGATGGCCATGCAGATGCGCGAAGCCGGTGACCAGCGTCTCGCCGTACTCGCGCTTGAACTCGTCGAAGTCCGAGTCATCCACCAGGCGGCCGATCACTTCGCGCACGTCGTAGGGTTTCTTGAGGTCGGTGCCGACGATGCCGTAGAGCTCCTGCGGGTCCAGGCGTGGCGGACGCGATTCACGCAGGGCGAGCTGGCCCTTGCGTCGCCAGTTGAGACGCGACACGGCGCGGCGAGCCAGTTGCAGGGCATGGGCGTCATTGTCGGCCAGATGATCGGCCACGCCACTGATCTTGCAGTGCACCTCGGCGCCGCCCAGCGCCTCGGCGCTGATGTCCTCACCGGTGGCGGCCTTCACCAGCGGCGGCCCCGCCAGGAAGATGGTGCCTTGCTCGCGCACGATGATGGATTCGTCCGCCATAGCCGGCACGTAGGCGCCGCCTGCGGTGCATGACCCCATCACCACGGCGATCTGCGGGATGCCCTCGGCGGACAGCGTGGCCTGGTTGTAGAAGATGCGGCCGAAGTGGTCGCGGTCCGGGAAGACCTCGTCCTGGTGGGGCAGATGCGCGCCGCCGGAATCGACCAGGTAGAGGCAGGGCAGGCGATGCTTGCGGGCGATCTCCTGGGCGCGCAGATGCTTCTTGGCCGTCATCGGGAAGTAGGTGCCGCCCTTGACGGTGGCGTCGTTGGCGACGATGACGCACTCCACACCGCTGACGCGGCCGATGCCGGTGACCAGGCCCGCGCCGGGGACGGGGCTGTCGTAGACGTCGTGGGCCGCCAGTGCGGAGAGTTCGAGGAAGGGCGAGCCTTCATCGATCAGGTGGTCGATGCGTTCGCGCACGAACAGCTTGCCGCGCGACTCGTGACGCTCGCGCGCCTTGTCACCGCCACCGGCCGCGACGGTCTCCAGCAGCTGGTGCAGGCGATCGACCTCGGCCTGCATCGCCGCTTCATTGGCGCGGAACTGGTCACTGCGCGGATTGATCAGGGAGGTCAGTATGGCCATCGAGCAAGCTCCAGCGGCGTAGGAATACGAAAAGAGTAGGGGAATACGAGAGGTATCAGGCGCTCTCGTTGAACAGCTCACGCCCGATCAGCATGCGGCGAATCTCGCTGGTGCCGGCGCCGATCTCGTAAAGCTTGGCGTCGCGCAGCAGGCGTCCGGTGGCGTACTCGTTGATGTAGCCATTGCCGCCGAGCAGCTGGATGGCATCCAACGCCATCTGGGTGGCCTTCTCGGCGCAGTAGAGAATCACGCCCGCGGCGTCCTTGCGTGAGGTCTGGCCGCGATCACAGGCATTGGCGACCGCATAAAGATAGGCGCGACAGGCATTGAGCGTGGTGTACATGTCGGCGACCTTGCCCTGCACCAGCTGGAATTCACCGATGGCCTGGCCGAACTGACGACGCTCGTGCAGGTAGGGCACCACGATATCCATGCACGCCTGCATGATGCCGATGGGGCCGGCGGCCAGTACGGTGCGCTCGTAGTCCAGGCCGCTCATCAGGACCTTGACGCCACGATTGACCTCACCCAGCACGTTCTCCACCGGCACCTGGCAATCCTGGAAGACCAGCTCGCAGGTGTTGGAGCCGCGCATGCCGAGCTTGTCGAGCTTCTGGGCGGTGGAGAAACCGGGGAAGTCACGCTCGATGATGAAGGCGGTGATGCCCTTCGAGCCGGCGTCCGGGTCGGTCTTCGCATAGACCACCAGGGTGTGGGCATCCGGACCGTTGGTGATCCACATCTTGTTGCCGTTGAGCACGTAGTGATCGCCGCGCAGTTCGGCCTTGAGCTGCATCGAGACCACGTCAGAGCCGGCGCCGGGTTCGGACATCGCCAGCGCGCCGACATGCTCGCCGCTCATCAGCTTCGGCAGGTAGCGTGTCTTCTGCTCGGCGGTGCCGTTGAGCTTGATCTGATTCACGCACAGGTTGGAATGCGCGCCGTAGGAGAGTGCCACCGAGGCGCTGGCACGCGAGATCTCCTCCATCGCGATGCAGTGCGCCAGGTAGCCCATGCCGCTGCCGCCGTCCTCGTCGGGCACGGTGATGCCGAGCAGGCCCATGTCGCCGAATTTCTGCCACAGGTCATCGGGGAAGGCATTGCTGGCATCGATCTCGGCGGCGCGCGGGGCGATCTCGTCGCGGGCAAAGGCGTTGACCTGCTCACGCAGCAGGGTGTGTGTCTCGTCGAGTCCGAAATCCAGCGGTGAATAGAGGCTGTGCATGATCTGGCATCCTGTAGATCGGTGAAGCGCGATGAGCAAGGTCCACCAGGGGCTGTGATGACCTGATGGCAAACGGTCTGTCGCGACCGGCTTATCAAGTCCGCCCGCCATGGGCCGCCTTGGCGTGTGATGGGATTACTCTAGGTCAAAGTTGACGTTAACGTAAAGGTCATTATGCAGCGCTTTGACCAAGGTCGCAGGACCTGTAACAGGGGGCCTGAAGGGGACTCGAGGGGGAGCGCCAGGTCGAGTAACGCAGTTGAATGACGTCAGGGAGAGAAAGTCAGTTCAGAAACGAAATTGCTCCGGCATCGCCGGGGTGACTTGATAAGCTGAGACGCTGTAGTCACTGTTGATTGAGGAAGCCGTGAGGGCGTCAGTGGGGAGCATTCCCGTCACCTGCCTGGTGTCACCGGCACTCTTTGGTGTGCAAGTGCGCCGACTCGCCAGCGCTTTCCGCCATTCAAGACTCATGCTCACCTGCCTAGAAGGACCTACTCGATGAGTGATGACACCGCCCCGGCAGTCCGCTTCAGCGGCCTGCACAAGGGCTTTGCCGGTCAGCGCCTGTTTGAAGGCATTGATCTTGAACTGCCGCGTGATCGCATCACCGCCCTGGTCGGTGCCAGCGGGTGTGGCAAATCGACCCTGCTGCAGCTGATCAACGGCCTGATCCGCCCGGATGAAGGTGAGGTGAAGGTATTCGGCGCCGCCGTCGATTACGCCAACCTGCCAGCCATGCGTCGCCGCATCGGCTATGCCGTCCAGCAGATCGGCCTCTTTCCCCATCTGAGCGTGCGCGACAACGTCGCCATTCTCGCTGACCGCGAAGGCTGGAGCGACGAGCGCGTCAAGTCACGCATCGCGCGTCTGTTCCAGATGATGGATCTCGACATGGCGCTGCTGACCCGCTATCCCCACGAGATTTCCGGTGGTCAGGCCCAGCGCGTCGGGCTGTGTCGCGCCATGATGCTGGAGCCACCGTTGCTGCTGCTCGATGAGGCCTTCTCGGCCGTCGATCCGATCACGCGCATCGAGGTGCATGCCCAGTTCCAGCGCATGCAACAGGAGGAACCGCGCAGCGTGGTGATGGTCACCCACGACATGAACGAGGCGCTGAGCCTGGCTGATCATATGGTGGTGATGGCACCCGGCGTGGTGCTGCAGGCCGCCAGTCCCGACACCATCACCACGGCGCCAGCGGATGAGCGCGTGGCCCGACTGCTGGAGGCACGCGCATGAAGACGCTGATGACGACTCCCGTCCTGCAATGCTCGCGCCGCGGGCTGTCTGGTGCGCTGATGGTCGCCGGCCTGGCGCTTGCCAGTCTTGGGGCGCTGGTGAGCAGCCCGCTTGCCAGCGCGGAAGAGCAAGCCGCGGCATGGCCCGAGGACAAGCCGATCGTGGTCGGCTCCAAGGCTGACCGCGAAGGCCATCTGCTGGGCGAGATATTCGCACAGGTGCTGGAGGATGCCGGCTTTACGGTCGAGCGCCGTCTGGGGCTGGGCCAGACCATCATCACCTATCAGGGGCTGGCGGAAGGCGAGCTGGATGTCTATCCCGAGTACACCGGCACCCTGGCCCACGCCATTCTCAAGCTGGATGACGTACCCCCGCTCGAGACGCTCGATGAGCTGAGTCGCGAGCAGGGCCTGCGCGTGCTCGAGCCGCTGGGCTTCAATAATACCTATGCCGTCAGCATGCGCCGCGATCAGGCCGAGTCGCTGGGCATCAGTACCATCGGCGATATGGCCGATCACCCGGAGCTGTCCATCGCGATGTCGCATGAGTTCATCAAGCGGTCGGATGGCTGGCCGGGACTGGCGGCGGAATACGGGCTTTCCCAGGTGCCGCGTGGCATCGAGCACGGCATCGCCTATCAGGCGCTGCGCGAGAGCAAGATCGACGCCACCGATGCCTACTCCACCGAGGGCGACATCAAGCGCTTCGACTTCGTGCTGCTCGAGGACGACAAGGGCTACTTCCCCGAATATCTGGCGGTGCCCTTCGTGAATGCCGCCTTGCCGGAAGATGCCGTCGCGGCGCTCAACCAGCTGGCGGGCAGCCTCGATGAAGACAGCATGCAGGCGCTCAACGCCCGCGTTTCCACCGATGAGCAGAGCTTCGCCCAGCTCGCCAGTCGCTTCATTCAGGAGCAGGGCATCACCACCGAGCAGCGGGAAGTCAGCGGTGCCAAGTGGGACAAGCTGGGCACCAATCTGATCGAGCACCTGCAGTTGACGCTGTCCGCGCTGCTGCTGGCGTGTCTGGTCGGACTGCCGCTGTCCTTGCTTGTCTATCGCAATCCGAAGGTCTCGCGGGTGGTGCTCTACGTCACCGGCCTGCTGCAGACCATCCCTTCCATCGCGCTGCTGGCACTGATGATTCCGCTGTTCGGCATCGGCGTGGTGCCAGCGGTGATCGCGCTGTTCGTCTACTCCCTGTTGCCGATCATCCGCGCGGCCATCACCGCGCTGCTGACGGTGGACCCGCTACTGGTCAAGGTGGCACGCGGCATGGGCCTGACGCGTCGCGAGCAGTTGCGTCACGTCATCCTGCCGCTGGCGACGCCCAATCTGCTCACCGGCATCAAGACCGCCGCCATCATCAATATCGGCACCGCGACGCTGGCAGCCTTCATCGGCGCCGGTGGTCTGGGGGAGCCCATCGTCACCGGGCTTTCGCTCAATGACTATGATCTGGTGCTTTACGGGGCGATTCCCGCGGCATTGCTGGCCATCTGTGCCGAGCTGCTGTTCGAGCTGTTCGAGCGCCTGGTGATACCGGCCCATATGCGCGGGCTGAAGTCGCGCTGAGCTGGAAAAAACGGCGTAGTACATTACACGACAATCATGTCGCAACTCTTGTACAAGGCGTGCAGTAAAAAAGGAAGCCTGCTGCGAAGGTTTAACGTTGGTCGTCGATCAGCGTAATGTGAAGGGGAAAGTAAGGGCTTTCTGACAGCGCTTGCAGACAGCGCCGGGCAGTCCTGGACGGCTCGAACGTGCAGCAGCCTCTACCCCCTTGAAGGAGAGACTCATGCGTATCAAAAATCTGTTTCCGATTGCACTGGTCGCGGCGACTCTGGCCCTGAGTGGTTGTGGTCTGTTCGGTCATGGCCACGGCCATGGTGGTCACGGCGGCGGTGGTGGCAAGGGTCACGCGATGATCGACACCCCGGCCAGCGCACCGGCGGATCATCTGTCCTGATCTAGCCTCGCCTGTTGGTTGACGAAAAAACCGCCCCTTTCTGCCTCACGGCAAGGAAGGGGCGGCTTTCTTGTTTCGTGTCCGTGTCCGTGTGCGTGTCCGTGTGCCGATCTGAGCTGAGCTGAGCTGTATGGGGCTGGGCTGTGTGTGCGAGGACGGTGCTTTGCGTCGCGATGCTTTCAGTCGCGGTGCTCTGTAAGCGGCGTGCGGCAGGTGCCAGGCAGGCGGCATAAAAAAGACCTCCCCGTGGGGAGGTCTGCAAGCACGTCACCGTATGTCTGCCGTGACGCTCGGTGCCCCTGAGACAAGGGGCGACCGATAGAGGTGCCGACAGCTGCGGTTCCCGAGTCTGGAAGCGCTACCAGCTGCCATCCATGGCATTGTGTCACCTGATCAGTTGTTCATGGCCTGCGGAAGATAGAGCACGATCTCCGGGAAGACGTGCATCAGCACGATGGAGAAGATCATCAGCAGGAAGAACGGCAGTGTCGCCTTGGTGATGGTGATGATGTCCTTGCCGGTCAGGCTCTGGATCACGAACAGGTTGAAGCCGACCGGCGGGGTGATCTGCGACATCTCGACCACGATGATCAGGTAGATACCGAACCAGATCAGGTCGAAACCGGCGGCTTCGATGACCGGCATGATGATGGAGGTCACCAGCAGGATCAGCGAGATGCCGTCGAGGAAGCAGCCCAGGATCAGCAGGAACAGTGTCAGCACCACCAGCAGCATGGTCGGGGACAGCCCCAGGGTGGCGATGCCTTCGGCCAGCTGCATCGGAATCTGGGTGAAGCTCATCGCGGAGGACAGGAAGGAGGCACCGGCGATGATGAAGGCGATCATGCACGAGGTGCGCAGCGCCGCGAACAGCGATTCCTTGAAGGTGGCGGCGGTCATGTGGCCGTTGAGGCGCGCGATGATCAGCGACAGTACCACGCCGACCGCGGCCGCTTCGGTGGGTGACGCCAGGCCACCGTAGATGCTGCCGAGGATACCGCCGATCAGGGCCAGCAGCGGAATCAGCTGGGCGCTGTTGCGCAGCTTGGCCATGAAGCCCATGTGCGGCTCGTCATGTCCGGCGCGGCCCTGCGGCTCACCGACGACCTTCGACCAGATCGCCAGGTAGCCCATGAACAGGGCCAGCAGCAGCATGCCCGGCAGGACACCGGCGATGAACAGACGCGAGATGGACTGCTCGGTGACCACGCCATAGACGATCATCATGATCGACGGCGGAATCAGCAGGCCGAGGGTCGAGGCACTGGCGAGGGTACCGATGGCCAGATTGCTGTCGTAGCCGCGGCGCTCAAGCTCCGGCAGTGTCATCTTGCCGACGGTGGCGCAGGTAGCGGCGGAGGAGCCGCACACGGCGGCGAACAGACCGCTGCCGATGATGTTGGAGTGCAGCAGACGGCCGGGCAGGCGATTGAGCCACGGTGCCAGGGCGCGGAACATGTTGTCGGCCAGTCCCGAGCGGAACAGGATCTCGCCCATCCACACGAACATCGGCAGGGCGGTCAGGTCCCAGCCGTAGCTGGCACCCCAGAAATCGGAGGCCAGGATCGGGCCGGTCTCGAAGGTGGAGAAGAAGGTCAGCACGATCCAGCCAGTGCCGATCAGCGAGAAGGCGACCCACACGCCGCTGCCGAGCAGCAAGGCGAGGGCCAGTAGAGTGACGAGGATGAGTGTCAGCATGTCATTCGGCTCCGTCTTCGGGCTCGGGCGCCACGTAGCTTGAGGGCGTGGTGAAGGCGGTGCGCAGCGTGGCGATCAGGGTCTCGAGAATCGCCAGGCACAGCAGGCCGGTACCGGCGACCAGCACGCTCTGCGGAATCCACAGCGGCAGCGCCAGCAGGCCGGAGGAGATGTCGTGGTACTCGAGGCTCTCGCCGACCAGCAGTACCAGTTCATGGGTGATCAACACGCTCAGGCCGAGTGCGATCAGCAGCGCGAGGCTTTCGATCCATACGCGCACGGCGGCCGGCAGGCGATTGATGACCAGCGTCACGCGGATATGGGCGTGATGCGTGAAGGTGTAGGCGAGGCTCAGGAAGGTGGCGCCAACCAGCAGGAAGGCAGCCATTTCCGACACGCCGGAGATCTCGAAGCCGAGACGCTCGGCGCCGAACATCACCATGATGGCGTCGATCAGGCGCAGGAAGACTTGCAGGCTGACGAGGGTGCAGATCAGCAGCATGCAGGCCGCCGCACCCCACGCGCCGAGGCGATAGAGTCTGTCGAAGAAATAGGTCATGACGGGCGCTCACAGGGAAGGTGAGGGTGGCCACGCGATGCTGCGCACAGGCTTGTCCGTGGGTCACCTGCCGGCGGGCGGCAGGTGTCGGAGTCTCGAGTGGCGTACCGCGTGGCGGGATAGCAACGCTGCAGCTGGGGTCAGTCAGGACATCTGCAGCGCTCAGGCAATGCTCAGACGTTGCTCGGCAGTGCACGGTCGATGCGCTTGGCCACATGTCCAGCATTCAGCGCCGGGCAGTCGGGCTTGCGAGCCGATCTCAGGCATCCAGGTCTGCGCGGTAGCGCTCGAGCAGCTGCTGGCCTTCTTCACCGGCACGCGACTTCCAGTCCTGGAACAGCTTGTCACCGGCGGCCTTGAGGTCTTCGGCCAGCTTGGCGTCAGGCTCTGTGACGGTGAAGCCGTTCTCCTTGAGTACCTTGGCGCTCTCGGCGGCATCTGCCTTGCTGGCTTCCCAGCCGCGGGTCTCGGCGGCCTTGGCGGCATCAAGCACGGCTTGCTGAGTACTCTCGTCGAGGCGATCGAAGGCACGCTTGTTGACGAAGACGATATTCTTCGGCAGCCACAGCTTGGCGTCGTTGTAGTGCTTGACGTAATCCCAGGCCGACATGGACTTGCCGGTGGAGCTGGAGGTGATCATCGCGTCGACACGACCGGTGCTGAAGGCGGTGGGGATGTCGGCTTCTTCGGTCTCGGTGGGCTTGCCGCCGACGTTCTCGACGAAGCGCTGGGTGTTGATGTTGGGCGCGCGGATACGCAGGCCCTTGAGCTGGGAGACGTCGGTCAGGTCGAAGTCGGTGTAGATGCCCTGGGCCGGCCAGGCGACCGCGTACAGCGGCATCAGGCCTTCCTTGGCGAACAGCTCGGTGATGTCCGGCTTGGAGGCCTGCCAGAGGGCGAAGGCTTCTTCGTAGCTGGAGGCGACACCCGGCAGGGTGTCCAGCTCGTAGACCGGCGATTCGTTGGAGAGAATCGACAGGAAGATTTCACCGGCCTGGACGGTGCCACGACGCACGGAAGGCTTGATCTCGCCGTGGGAGATCAGGGAGCCGCCGCTGTGCACGGTCACGGTCAGCTCGCCATCGGTGGCCTCGGTGACCTCCTCGGCGAACTGCTTGGTGTTCTTGGTGTGGAAGCTGGCATCGCCATACGGAGTGGCGAGGTTCCACTGTGCCGCGAGTGCCGAGCCACTGAAGGCCAGGGCACCCACTGTCGCCAGCCAGGCGAAGGACTTGACTGTCGGGGTCTTGCGAGTGAGGGAATCGTTGGGCTTACGCATGTCTTGTTCCTCATTATTATTGAATGTTGTCGGCAGACAATTTCATTCTTCAAGCGACGGGCCATCCCGTCCAATCGTTAATTCTGATTCGCAGTATCGATGAAATCTTTCATAGTGTCGTCGCATGAAAGCCTTTGGCGATATTGTTAGACCTTGGTCTGATGCTGGCCTGATGCGGAGCGGGGCGCGATCAACCCTGACTCAGCGCACAACAGGCGGTCTGATCAGGGAGTGGAATGCGCGTGTTGCTGCGAGTAGGTCTCGGCACATTGGCAGCCGAGGCGTGCCACGCTGGCACAGAAATCGGGGTAGTTGGCATTGCGCCAGATGGCTTCATAGATCATCGGGGGCAGCGGGGTCTTCAGTGGCAGGCGCACCAGTTCGCCGTGGCTGATGACATCCTCCACCGTAGCGACCGGCAGTACGCCGATGCCGAGCCCTTCGCTGCTCATGCGCAGGATGGTCATCAGGGTGCTGGTGCAGTGCACCTTGGGCTGGGTGATGCCCTGGTCCGACAGATAGCTGACCAGCTCGGTATAGGGGCGCGCCTGCTTGCTGAAGGAGATGAATGGCGTGGAAGCGAAGCGCTCGCCATCCTCGGCCAGCTGCTCGGCGAGGGCCGGTGAGGCGAACATGCCCATCTCGAAGGTGCACAGCGGGGTCTGGGTGGCGTAGGGCCCCATGGCGGCGCTGTCCATCGCGAACAGCATGTCGAGATCATTGTCGGCCAGACGCTGATGCAGAGAGGGCGAGATATCGACGGTCATTTCCAGCGTCAGCTTGGGATAGCGTTCGGCCAGATGGCGCATGAAGGCGGGAAACCAGCTGTTGGCGATGGTCTCGATCACGCCCAGACGTAGGGTGCCGGAGAAGGCACCTTCATCCTGAAACAGGCGCATGGCTTCATCGCGACCACTGAGCAGGCGCTCGGCGTGGGCGAAGAACTCACGCCCGCGCAGGGTGGGCTGGATGGGGCGGGTGGCGCGTTCCAGCAGGGATTCGCCGACGGTGGCTTCCAGGCGGTTGATGCGGTCCGAGATGGAGGGCTGGGTCAGGTGAAGCTTGGTCGCGCCCTTGCGGAACGAGCCAAGCCGGACCACCCAGACGAAGGCCTCGAGTTCCTTGAAGTCGAACATGGCAGATGCCCCGTGATGAATCGTTGTGACCGCCCATCTTGCCGCATGCAGCGCGGGGCGTCAGCTTTCATCACGGGGCACGGCCCGCGTCAGGCCGGGCGTGGGCTCATGCGCCTGCGTGGGTCGCTCACGTCATTTGCGAAACAGCTGGCTCTCGCGGTCCTTGAAGGCCTTGAATTCCAGCGCATTGCCGGTGGGGTCGAGGAAGAACATCGTCGCCTGTTCGCCGGGTTCGCCCTTGAAGCGGATATGGGGCTCGATCTCGAAGGTGACGCCCTCGGCGATGAGGCGATCCGCCAGTGCCTGCCAGGCGTCCATCTCCAGCACCACACCGAAGTGTGGCACCGGCACACCATGGCCATCGACCGGATTGCGGTGCTGAGCGACGGCGCTTGCCGGGTCGGCCAGCGCCGGATTCAGGTGACAGACGAACTGATGGCCATAGAGATCGAAATCGACCCAGCTGTCGGACGAGCGGCCCTCGGGGCAGCCCAGAAACACACCATAGAAGCGGCGTGCCTCGGCGATATCGCGGACCTGGATGGCGAGGTGGAACGGATCGCTGACGGCCATGGTGAAACTCCTGTTGTTGTAGGGGGATTCGGCTGAGCAAAGCGTGACTTCAGACAGGCGGTGGGCGGGAAGACAGGCCCTGCCGCCACCGCTCGGCTCGCTCAAGACACAAGCATGATGCGCTCTGTCGGGCAAGCGATACACGGCCGGTGCTTTCATGGCGCAAGATGATGAAAGATTTCACCGATATGACGAATCATAAAATACGATTGGATACCAAGGCGGCCCCTTACATAGAGTGGAGGCATAACAACACACAAGATCTGACCTGTGAGGTTTTGCTATGTCCCGCTCTGCTCCCTCCCTCCCCCTGCTCAACTGCGATATGGGCGAAAGCTTCGGCAACTGGAAGATCGGTCTGGATGAAGAGGTCATGCCCTTCGTCGACTGCGCCAATATCGCCTGTGGTTTCCACGCCTCCGACCCCACCATCATGCGCCGCACCGTGCGTCTGGCGGTCAAGCATGACGTGCGCATCGGCGCGCACCCGGCCTACCCGGACCTGCAAGGCTTCGGCCGTCGCTCGATGGCGTGTTCGCCTGCCGAAGTCGAGGACATGCTGCTCTATCAGATTGGCGCGCTGGATGGCATCTGTCGCGCCGAGGGCACTCGTGTCCAGTACGTGAAGCCGCATGGTGCGCTCTACAACGACATGGCCGCCGACCCGACGCTGCTGCGCGCCGTCATGCAGGCCGTGGTGCGCTATGACGCCAGCCTGCCGCTGATGGTGATGGCGACCGCCAACCCCGCGCCGATGCAGGCGCTGGCCGACGAGATGGGCATCACGCTGTGGTTCGAGGCCTTCGCCGACCGCGCCTACGATTCACGTGGCCACCTGGTGTCGCGTCGTGAGCCGGGCGCCGTGCATCATGACAGCGAGGTGATCATCGCCCAGTCCGTGACGCTGGCACGTGGTGAAGCGCTGACCGACAGCAGCGGCGGTGACCTGGTGCTGTCCGCCGATACGCTGTGCGTGCACGGTGACAACGCCGAGTCCGTGGCCGCGGTGCGCGCCATCCGTGAAGCCTTCGATACGTTGGCGGGTGCCTGATGGCGGGGGCTGACAGCCACGGCCGTGGCACGTCACCGCAGCTGCGCCTCGAGACCGTCGGCATGGACTCGCTGATCATCCGGCTGTTCGATCGCATCGAGGAATCCAACATGGCCTGGGTGCTGGCCGCCGACAGTGCGCTGCGTGAAGCCTTCGGCGCGGCGCTGGTCGATCTGGTGCCGTCCTACACCACGCTGCTGCTGCACTACGATGTGGCCGCGCTGGAAGAAGGCGAGGCGCGTGCCCGTATCCAGGCTGCGCTGGCGGATCTCGCGCCGGGCAGTGGCCAGCAGGGCCAGCTGCATGAAGTGCCCGTCTGGTATGACGACAGTGTCGGGCCGGAGCTGGCGTCGATCGCCGCGCGGCTGGGCATCAGTGTCGAGGCGCTGATCGAGCGTCACGGGGCGCATGACTACTGCGTGTTCGCCCTCGGCTTCGCGCCCGGTTTCGCCTTCATGGGCGTGCTGGAAGAGGCGCTGACCACACCGCGCCTCAAGACGCCGCGCCAGAAGATCGCCCCCGGCAGCGTCGGTATCGCTGACCGTCAGGCCGCCATCTACCCGTCACGCTCTCCCGGTGGCTGGAACATTCTGGGCCGTACGCCCATCACCCTGTTCGGGCGCAACGAGGCCGGTGAACCGTCCAGTCGTTTCATGCCCGGTGACCGCGTGCGCTTTGTCTCCGTGAGCCGAGAGGAATTCGTTCGCCTGGGCGGCGATGTCACCCCGCTGGAGGAGCGCGCATGAGCGACGTGAAGACGAAGACGACGCTGCGCGTCGAGCGCAGCGGTGCCCTGGCACTGGTGCAGGACGCTGGCCGTCTGGGCGTGCGTCACCTGGGCGTGACCCAGGGTGGCGCGGCGGACTGGGTGTCGCTGGGCTGGGCCAACTGGCTGCTGGGCAACGCCCATGATGCGCCGGGCCTCGAGATCACCATGGGCGGCGGCTTGCTGCTCAAGGTCGAACAGGCCGGCACCCTGGCGCTGTGCGGCGCAGACCTGGCCGCGACCCTCGACGGCGAGACGCTCGCACCGGGTCAGGCCTTCGAGGTGGCCTGCGGACAGCAGCTCAAGTTCGAGCGTCCCGTCGCCGGGCTGCGCGCCTATCTGGCCTTCCCCGGTGGCCTGGATGTCGCCCCGGTGCTGGGCAGCGCCGCCAGCACGGTGCGCGACGGCCTCGGCGGGCTGGATGGCGAAGGGCGAGCCCTGGTCAGCGGTGATGTGCTGACGGCTGCCAGCAATGAGCTGTCGCTGCGCGAGCTGCCGGCGTCGGCACAGGCATGGCAGCAGTCGCTGACCCCCGAGGAAGGCGAGGCGCTCGAATTGCCGCTGGTCGTGGGGGCGCAGATCGCCGAGTTCAGTGGCGACAGCCTCTATCGCGCCTTCAACAGCGAATGGGCAGTGGATGGGCGAGCCGATCGCATGGGCGTGCGCCTGACCGGCCCGCGTCTCGAGCGTGACGGGGCGGGCATGGTGTCCGAGGGCATTCCGCTGGGCGCCGTGCAGGTGCCGGCCGATGGCCAGCCCATCATATTGCTCAATGATCGCCAGACGATCGGCGGCTACCCGCGCCTTGGCGCGCTGACGCCACTGGCCTGCGCACGGCTCGGACAATGTGTGCCGGGCTCCCGGGTGCGACTGGCGGCCGTGACACCGGGTCAGGCGCGTCGTGATCACCTCGAGGTGCTGACCGGCTGGCAGTCGTGATGCGCCGCAGCGAAGCTTTCAGCTCGACGCCTGCAGACCTGAACGTGCAGACCTGAGCGACTGGATCGAAGCGTGCAGACAAAAAAAGGGCCTCCAAGTGGAGGCCCTTTCGGTTTTCCCGTGAGGGAATCTTTGATGCTGTTGGGAGTGATTGATCAGATCACATCCTTGATGAACAGATTCCCGGAGAAACGTTGCGCGAGCATCGGGAAACGTTGCACTGACTCGTGGGTATCGATGAAACACGAGGCAATGCGGTCATCATGTCGGGCACATTACCCTCACATGCTGACGGGTAACGAACGGCTTATCCCCCGAACGGGACTGTACTGGCAAGAATAACGGTTGAGACAGGCGGATGCCAGTCATTTGCGAGCGCTGTTTCCTAATTTTTTCCTCACCGCATCCCTGCGGTGAGGTCTACTGATCCAGCGCGCCCTTCACTGCTTGGCAGGACGCTTGCGCAGGCGCCACAGGTGAACCTCCAGCCAGCCGGCTTCCAGGGCCAGCATCAGGTTGCGTTGCATCAGGGATAAGGCCGGGCCGAAGATCAGTTCCGGCGTCAGGCCGCGAGCAGCCAGCATGGCCGGCGAGGGCGCAGGCGCGTCCTCGCGGTAGGCGATGGGCTGCTCGCTGGTACTCTCGCACATGCGGCGCGCCTGCCAGCTCAGCACCTGATCGGTCAGCTCGACATGGGCATCGACCTCGAAGCCACTGCTGGCCATCGCCTCATGCAGCTCCTCGCAACTGGCCAGCTGGTCGCCACGCGGTGACAGCGCCCACGGCAGTGGCAGGGCAGGGCGCTCGCCAAACGCCTGCGCCTGCACGCTGAGCACCGGCTCGTGCAGCAGGAGATAGCCATCCTGCTCGAGACAGTCATGCCACTGCGTGAGCGTGCTGACCTTGTCGCTCAGATGCACCAGCAGGTGCTGGCTGAAGAGGCGATCAAAGCGGCGGCCCGAGAGTGCTGGGTGCAGCTCGGGGTAGCAGGCATCGCCCTCCAGCACGCGAATCGACTCGCGCAGTCCGGTGGCCCGGTTGAGGGCAATCGCCAGCTCGCAGAGGCTGCTCGAGAGATCCAGTGTGGTGATGTGATGGTCAGCGCCGGTGTCACGCGACAGGCTGGCAACATGTCGCGCCAGCCCGCCGAGGCCGGCGCCGAGTTCAAGCATCGAAAGCCCCCGCGACTGGGGTTCCAGCCGGGCGAGGGCCAGCAGCTCGCGGGTGCCCGTCACGCCACCCAGATGCAGTTGGTCTAGCCCGGCCAGTGCCATGATCGGCAGTTCACCGCTCGGGTGGGCGTCTATCAGCGTCTCGAGTGCCTCGTCGAGAGCCGCATGATGGTGGCTCGCCGCATAGTGGGCGACCTGCTGACGAGCGCTGCTCAGGTGGCGTGCGGCGGGAGTGTCATCCTCCCCCTCACGTGACGTACTCACCTGGCCAGCCCCAGCTCTTGTGTCGCGGCCTCGCGCATCTTGAACTTCTGGATCTTGCCGGTCACGGTCATCGGGAATTCCTCCACGAACTTGATGTAGCGCGGCACCTTGAAGTGAGCAATACGTCCCTGGCAGAACGCCTTGAGCGCCGGTTCATCGAGCTGCTCGCCTTCCTTGAGCTTGACCCATGCCATCACTTCCTCGCCATACCGCTCATCGGGCACGCCGATCACCTGCACGTCCGACACCGCCGGGTGGGTGTAGAGGAAGTCCTCGATCTCGCGCGGGTAGATGTTCTCGCCACCGCGGATGATCATGTCCTTGATACGTCCCACGATCGTCACGTAGCCGTCTTCATCCAGCGTCGCGAGGTCGCCGGTATGCATCCAGCGGCCGGCGTCGATGGCCTTGGCGGTGGCCTCCGGGTTGTTCCAGTAGCCCAGCATCACGCTGTAGCCCCGCGTGCACAGCTCGCCCTTCTCGCCGACTGGCACCACGCGGCCGCTGTCAGGGTCGATGATCTTGATCTCCAGGTGCGGGTGCAGGGTGCCAACGGTGGAGACGCGCTTGTCCAGTGGCGCCTCACGCGTGGTCTGCAGACTCACCGGGCTGGTCTCGGTCATGCCGTAGGCGATGGTGACCTCGCGCATGTGCATGCGTTCGATGACCTGGCGCATCACCTCGATGGGGCAGATGGAGCCGGCCATGGTGCCGGTGCGCAGGCTGGTGAGGTCGAATTCGGCGAAGCGCGGGTGTTCGAGTTCGGCGATGAACATCGTCGGCACGCCGAACATCGCGGTGGCGCCTTCCTCGCTGACCGCCTGCAGGGTGGCCAGCGGATCGAAGCCCGCTTCCGGATAGACGATGGCGGCGCCGTGGGTCAGACAACCCAGGTTGCCCATCACCATGCCGAAGCAGTGATAGAGCGGCACCGGCATCACCAGCGTGTCGTGCTCGCTGAGATTCATGCGCTCGGCGACGAAGAAGCCGTTGTTGAGGATGTTGTGATGTGAGAGGGTCGCGCCCTTGGGGGCGCCGGTGGTGCCGGAGGTGTACTGGATGTTGATCGGGTCATCGAAGGTCAGACTGGCCTGCAGCTCCTTGAGTGTCTCGACGCAGACGCTATCGGCTCCGCTGAGCACATCCTGCCAATTGAGCATGCCGGGCAGGGCATCCTCGGCCTCGAAGCAGATCAGGCGCCTGAGGTCCGGCAGCGCGCCATTGTGAATGCCATCACGGCCGCGGGCCTCTTTGGCCTCAGGGAACAGCTCCTCGAGGATCGCCACATAGTCGGACGCCTTGAAGCGAGACTGGAAGATCAGCGTCGCCGCACCGGATTGCTTGAGGGCGTAGGCCAGTTCATGGCCACGATAGCTCGGGTTGAGGTTGACCAGCACCACGCCGATCTTGGCGGTGGCGTACTGGATCAGCGTCCATTCGGCGCGATTGGGCGCCCAGATGCCGACGCGGTCGCCGCGCTCGATGCCCATCGCCAGCAGGCCGCGCGCCACGCGCTCGACCTCCGCGTGCAGCTCGCGCCAGGTGTAGCGCAGCCCCTGATGGCGACTGATCAGGGCATCGCGCTCGGGCCAGCGCGCGCAGATGCGATCAAGGCAATCACCGATGGTTTCTCCCATCAGTGGCGTGTCGGAGGTGGTGCTGAGATAGCTGACTGACCGGCTTGCACGTGTCATTTCGCTGGCAGGCTGGCGTGTGGCGATGGCGTCCTGTGACATGGTGCTTTCCTGTGTCCTTGGTTGTTATTGGTGAGGCAAGGCTTGTCAGGGGGAGCCGCCTCAGGGAGGCGGTGACGCTGTGTTGTTGTTCTTTTCGTTCTTTTCGTTCTTTTCGTTTTTGTCGTCTGGTCGTGCTGTCGTCTTGTCGTGAGCTCAGCGTGCGACGCGTTGCTCTCCGGCAGTCTGCTGTCGCCCGCACTCGCGAGGCGCCGGTCACTCCTGGGGTGAATGTTCTCCTGATGGGCAGTTTTCCATGGACAGTCTAGTCGCTGTCACTTGTATAGCTGTCAGTTACATAACTGTTGCTGACGCGAGTGGGTGCTATCTCTCGCTGTCGCCGGCCAGGCGGGCGAGGGCTTCGCGGGCACGTGTCTCGACGTCATCCAGCTCGCGCTGCATGGCGGTGAGATCGCGCAGCTGACGCTCAAGGCCCTCACGCTTTTCGCTCAGAATGCCAAGCAGGCGCGTTAGCTGTTTCTCGCCACCGCCGTCGGCGGCGTCGTAGAGGTCGACCACTTCACGAATCTCGGCCAGCGAGAAGCCCAGTCGCTTGCCGCGCAGGGTCAGCTTGAGGCGTACGCGGTCCTTGTCGCGATAGACGCGCGTCTGACCGCGTCGCTCCGGGTGCAGCAGACCTTCCTGCTCGTAGAAGCGGATGGTGCGCGTGGTCACGTCGAAATGCCGTGCCAGCTCGCCGATGCTCCAGGTGCGCTGGGTCGGACGGATGGCATCGCTGGTGCTGGTGGTGCTCAGCAGGGACTCCACACCGGCACCGTCATTCATTGCACCGCCAGGCGTCGTGCCATCAGGCGTTGCTCGGGATCTGGGGTCAGGACTCGGGGTCATCATCGTATCTGTCATGGGCGCTGCCGCTCCGGATGCTGTGCGCGCCAGGGAGAGGGGAATGCTCCTTGGCGCTGTGGGTGCCAGCGGCGTCTGGCCGTGAATTTTCTACAGACTAGCATTGTTTACGTTAACGTAAAGGGTAATAGTATTTGCAGCCAACCAAGCAGATGATAGGTTGAATCAGATCACAGTCTCGGCTTGCCGCTTTCTGCAGGACGGCCTGGTCCTGCAAAGCGGATCTTGCTGACGACTTCGGCTCTGTTGACACACTGTCTTCCTCCCAATAACAACAGCCACAGGAATGCCACGCCATGTCTTCGACGTCTCTCACGCCCTCTACTGCCGCGCCCTCTACCAGTTCACTGGATCTGCTGTCACGCCTGCGCGCCGTGGTCGCCGGTGACGGCGCGCCGCTGGTGCTGCCTCAGCTGATCAATGGTCAGTTTGTCGAAAGTCGCGCCGATCAGCACCTGAGCGTCACCAACCCGGCCACCAACGGCGAGATCGCCCGCGTGCCCCTGTCACCGCTGAGTGAGCTGGATGAGGCGCTGGACCGCGCCGAACAGGCCTTCCAGCGCTGGCGCAACACGCCGGTGCCGACCCGTGCCCGCCTGATGCTCAGCTATCAGCATCTGCTCAAGCAGCATCATGACGAGCTGGCCGAGATCATTTCCCACGAGCTAGGCAAGACCTTCGAGGACGCCAAGGGCGATGTGTGGCGCGGCATCGAGGTGGTCGAGCACGCCGCCAACATTCCCAGCCTGCTGATGGGCGAGACGGTGGAGAACGTCGCCACCGGCATCGACAGCTATTCCGTGACCCAATCGCTGGGGGTATGCCTGGGGATCACGCCGTTCAACTTCCCCGCCATGATACCGCTGTGGATGTTCCCGCTGTCCATCGCCTGTGGCAATGCCTTCGTGCTCAAGCCCTCCGAGCAGGTGCCGCTGACCACGCTACGGCTGGCGGAGCTGTTCATGGAGGCGGGGGCACCCGAGGGTATCCTGACCGTGGTGCAGGGCGGGCGGGATCAGGTCAATCATCTTCTCGCCCACGAGATGGTGCGCACCGTCAGCTTCGTCGGCTCGGTACCGGTGGGGCAGCACATCTATCGCACCGCCACCGACAACCTCAAGCGCGCCCAGTGCTTCGCCGGGGCAAAGAATCACATGGTGATCATGCCGGACGCCCCAGCGGACCAGGTCGTCAACGCGCTGGTCGGTGCCAGTGTCGGCGCGGCGGGTCAGCGTTGCATGGCGATCTCGGTGGCGGTCTTCGTCGGTGATTCGAAGGCCTTGATCGAGCGGGTGCGCGATGCGCTGGCCGAGGTGCGCCCGGGCGCCTGGGATGACAAGGGCGCCAGCTACGGGCCGCTGATCTCGCCGCAGGCGCTGGAGCGCGTGACCGGCTGGATCCAGCAGGGCGAGCAGGAAGGCGCCGAGCTGCTGCTGGATGGCCGCGGCGTCTCGGTGGCGGGCTATCCCGACGGCAACTGGCTGGGGCCGTGTCTGTTCTCCAAGGTGACGCCGGAGATGGTGCTCTATCGCGAGGAAATCTTCGGACCGGTGCTGTGCTGCATGGAGGCGGCGGACCTGTCCGAGGCCATCAAGCTGATCAACAACAACCCCTACGGCAATGGCACCTCCATCTTCACGCGCTCCGGCGGCGCCGCGCGGCGCTTCCAGAACGAGATCGCGGTCGGTCAGGTCGGCATCAACGTGCCGATTCCAGTACCGCTGCCGTTCTTCTCCTTCACCGGCTGGCGCGGCAGCTTCTTCGGTGATCTGCATGCCTATGGCAAGCAGGCGGTGCGTTTCTATACAGAGACCAAGACGGTGACCGCGCGCTGGTTCGACGATGCGCCGGCCGAGGGCAATCAGCCCAACTTTTCTATTCAAATGCGCTGATGGCGCCTCAGATGCGCTGAGCCGCTTTGACAGGCCCGGGCGATAGACCCGGGCCGACAGAACAAGGACAACAGGAGGCAGCTGCATGAACTTTTCGCTGACCGATGACCAGCGTGCCCTCCAGGAGGGGGCGCGTGCCTTCGCGGATGCCGAGCTTGCCACGCATGCCGCCGAGTGGGACGCCACGGCCCACTTCCCCATCGAGACACTTCGCAAGGCGGGCGAGGCCGGCTTCATGGGGCTTTACGTCCCCGAGGAGCATGGCGGCCTCGGCCTGCCACGTCTCGACAGCTCCATCATTCTCGAGCAGCTGGCGACTGGCTGCATCTCGACCACCGCCTACATCACCATCCACAACATGGTGGGCTGGATGATCGCCAGTTTCGCCACTGAGGGCTGTCGCGAGCAGTGGGTGCCGGCGATGGTGGCGGGCGACAAGCTCGGTTCCTACTGCCTGACCGAGCCGGGCAGCGGCAGTGATGCTGCCAGCCTGCGCACCCGCGCCGAGCGTGAGGGCGATGACTACTATCTGAGTGGCTCCAAGATGTTCATCTCCGGTGCCGGCGCCACGGACGTGCTGGTGGTGATGGCGCGCACCGGCGAGCCGGACAGCGGCGCTGCGGGTATCTCGGCCTTCGTGGTGCCGGCTGACGCCGAGGGCATTAGCTACGGCAAGAAGGAAGACAAGATGGGCTGGAACAGCCAGCCGACCCGGCTGGTGAGCTTCGATCGCGTGCGGGTTGCGGCGGCCAATCGTCTGGGCGAGGAGGGCGAGGGCTTCCGCTTCGCGATGAAGGCGCTGGATGGCGGACGCATCAACATCGCCACCTGCTCATTGGGCGCGGCCCAGAAGGCGCTGGAGCTTTCTCGCGATTATCTCGGCGAGCGCAAGCAGTTCGGGCGCGAGCTGGCGCAGTTCCAGGCGCTGCAGTTCACGCTGGCCGACATGGCTACCGAACTGACCGCGGCGCGCACCCTGGTGCGGCTGGCGGCCTTCAAGCTCGATGAGGGCGACGCCGAGGCCAGCGCCCACTGTGCGATGGCCAAACGCTTTGCCACCGACATGGGCTTCGAGGTCTGCAATCAGGCACTCCAGCTGCATGGCGGCTACGGTTATATCCGCGAGTACCCGTTGGAGCGACTGGTGCGTGACACCCGTGTGCACCAGATTCTGGAAGGCACCAACGAGATCATGCGTCTGATCATCGCGCGGCGTCTTCTGACCCCGGGCATGATCGAGTCGCTGGCGTAACGCCACCTCCACTTCATTTGTCATTGGTTACCATCTTTCAGGGAGTTACATGATGTCATCCAGTCAAGGGCCATGCCTCGTTCTCGAGAAGGATCGTCATATCGCCCGGGTCACCATCAACAACCCGCCGGCCAACACCTGGACGGAAGCGTCCTTGATCGAGCTGGAGCAGCTGCTCGATGAGCTGGAGGGCGATGGCAGCATAAGTGCGGTGGTGATCACCGGTGAGGGCGACAAGTTCTTCTCTGCCGGGGCCGATCTCAAGACCTTCGCCGATGGCGACAAGGGCGTCGCCGCCACCATGGCGCGTCGCTTCGGGCTCGCCTTCGAACGGCTGGCCAACTTCCCGGGCGTGACGATCGCCGCCGTCAATGGCTACGCGATGGGCGGCGGGCTCGAGTGCGCGCTGGCCTGCGACATGCGTATCGTCGAACGTCAGGCCAGGCTGGCGCTGCCGGAGGCCAAGGTGGGGCTGTTGCCGTGTGCGGGCGGCACCCAGCACCTGCCGTGGCTGGTCGGCGAAGGCTGGGCCAAGCGCATGATCCTGTGTGGGGAACAGGTAGACGCCGAGACCGCCGGTCGCATCGGACTGGCGGAAGAGGTGGTCGAGACCGGCCAGAGCTTCGAGCGCGCACTGGCGATCGCCGAGAGCGTCGCCAACCAGAGTCCGAGCGCTGTGGCACGCTGCAAGGCGTTGATCATGTCGTCGCGCCATCGCGGCATGAGCGATGGCCTGCGCATGGAGCGCGAGCTGTTCGTCGAGCTGTTCGATGACCCCAACCAGAAGGAAGGCGTGAGTGCCTTCCTCGAGAAGCGCGCCCCGCAGTGGGTCTCGCGTCAGGAAGAGGTGAAGGAAGGAGGGCGCTCATGAGCCAGATAGAAGGTGTCACTGCCAGGGCCGCGACCGAGGTCGAGGCGCCCGTGGTGTTCGAGACGCGTCGCGCCCGCGACGGCAAGCAGCTGGGCATCGTGCGCCTGAACGCGCCGCGTTCGCTGAATGCGCTGTCGCTGGCCATGATCGAGCGCATCGAGGCGCAGCTGGATGCCTGGGAGCTGGACAGCAGCATCGCCATGGTGTGGCTGGAAGGTGCCGGCGAGCGTGCGCTGTGTGCCGGTGGCGATATCGTGGCGCTCTATCAGGCGATGACCACGGCGCCTGCCAGCGAAGGCGCAGACCCCCTCGAGGCGCTGGATGATTTCTTCGCCACCCGCTACTTCACCGCCGAATACCGGCTCGATCATCGCCTGCATACCTTCCCCAAGCCGCTGCTGGTGTGGGGTGGCGGCATCGTGATGGGCGGTGGCATGGGGCTGTTCGCCGGCGGCTGTGAGCGCGTGGTCACCGAGAGTTCACGACTGGCGATGCCGGAAGTCAGCATCGGTCTGTATCCGGATGTCGGTGCCAGCTGGCTGCTCAATCGCCTGCCGCGTGGCATCGGAGAATATCTCGGCGCGACCGGTGCGCAACTGAATGCCCGCGATGCGCTGGATCTGGGGCTTGCGACACGCCTGATTCCCGATGAACAGCGCGAGGCGCTCAAGCAGGCGCTGTGCGAGGGGGAATTCGGCCGTCATCCGTCGCGACATCTGAGCCAGGTACTGAGCGAGTTCGAGCGCCGTGAACTGGCGCCGCCGGGGCAGGTGCTGCCGCTCTTCGATCACATCCAGCAGCTGGTCGCCGGGCATGAAGTGCTGAAGGCCTGCCAGCGGATCCTCGATGACCCCCAGGCGCGCAGTGACTGCAATGCGTGGCTGTACGCCAACCGCGAGCGTCTGCTGGCCGGCTGCCCCAGCTCACCGCATCTGGTATTTCGCATGCTGGCACGCCATCGCCACTCCTCGCTGGCGGAAGCCTTCCGCGACGAGCTGACCCTGTCGGTGCGCTGCTGCATGGGCACCGAGCTTGCCGAAGGGGTGCGCGCCCTGCTGATCGACAAGGACAAGCAGCCGCAGTGGGCCTATGCCTCGATCGCCCAGGTCTCCGAGGAATACATCGATGGCTTCTTCGCACCGCTATGGGAAGAGGATGAGCATCCGCTGATGGACCTCTGAGCACGCTTTTCAGCAAAGGCGGCAGGCGCAGACTTGCTGCTGTACGCCAATGACAACAAGAACCTGTTCACAAGGAAGCATTGCCATGACATCCATCGGTTTCATCGGACTCGGCAACATGGGCGGGCCCATGGCGCTCAATCTGGTCAAGGCTGGCCATGCGGTAAGGGTCTTCGACCTGGTCGAGTCGGCCATGAACGAGCTGGTCGAGGCGGGTGCCACCCGCGCGGCATCTCCCGGAGAGGTCGTCGAGGGTGTCGAGGTGTTGATCAGCATGCTGCCGGCCGGTCAGCACGTACGAAAGCTCTATCTGGGTGACAAGGAAGACGGCGCGGGTGGCCTCCTGGCCACGCTCGATGCCTCGGTGCTGGTGATCGACGCCTCAACCATCGCGCCGGATGACGCCCGTCTGGTCGCGCGCCACGCCGCCGAGCGTGGCATCACCTTCATGGACGCCCCGGTGTCCGGCGGGGTCGGTGGTGCGCGTGCCGGCACGCTGAGCTTCATCGTCGGCGGCGAGGCCGACGGCTATGCGCGTGCCGTGCCGCTGCTGGAAGTGATGGGCAAGAATCTGTTCCATGCCGGCCCGGCCGGCAGCGGCCAGGTCGCCAAGATCTGCAACAACATGCTGCTGGGTATCCTGATGAGTGGCACCGCCGAGGCGCTGGCGCTGGGGGTCAAGAACGGACTGGACCCGGCCGTGCTCTCGGAGGTGATGAAGCAGTCATCTGGCGGCAACTGGGCGCTCAACGTCTACAATCCCTGGCCTGGCGTGATGGAAGCTGCACCGGCATCCAATGATTATCAGGGCGGTTTTCTGGTCGATCTGATGACCAAGGACCTCGGCCTTGCCTGGGAGATGGCGCTGGGCTCGAAATCGGCGGTGCCAATGGGCTCCCAGGCGCGTAATCTGTTCGTCCAGCATGCTGCCCAGGGTGCAGGACGCCTCGATTTCTCGAGCATCCAGCGCTTCTATCGCTGTGGCGAGGCGGATGCGTGAGCTGTCACGCCGCCAGCCGCTGACAGGCATCCGAGGACAACATCATCTGCAAGGAGCACCACATGATTCGACCGGTCAGTGAGCTGGTAGCCGCCGCCGAGACGGAGATCGAGACCCTGTCGCCCCGTGAGCTGCGCGAGGCGCTGGAAGAGGCGCGCGCTGGCGGCACACCGCTGACGCTGGTGGACATCCGCGATGTGCGTGAGCTGGAGCGCGAAGGGCGCATCCCCGGCGCCATCCACGCGCCGCGCGGCATGCTGGAGTTCTGGGTCGACCCGGTCTCGCCCTATCACCGCGCCGACTTCGCGCGCGAGGGGCGCTATGTGCTGTTCTGCGCTGGCGGGTTGCGCTCGGCGCTGGCCACCAAGTCGCTCAAGGACATGGGCTTCGGGCCGGTGGCCCATCTGGGGGGCGGCTTCGCGGCCTGGCGCGAGGCGGGGGGAGAGATCGTCTCGCCCTTCATGCAGGGCAACTGATGCAGCGCGGGAATGCTCGACGCGATCCGGCGTTGCCCCTCACCTGATACGCTGATGCTTTACACTGTTCGACCCCGCTGGCGCCTCGCCGGTCGGGGTCGTTTTCTGTCCGGAGCCTGTATGTCTGACCCTGATACCCCTGCCACCCCCAAACGTGCCTCGTCTCGACGTGGTACGCGTGACCTGCTGCGTGACCCGATTGCCTCGACGCTGGCCCGCATGACGGGGCCGGTGATCGGCGGCATCGTCACCATGATGCTGTTCAACCTGGTAGATGCCTGGTTCATCGCCCAGCTGGGCACCGCGGAGCTGGCGGCGGTGACCATGACCTTCCCGGTCACCTTCGGCGTGATCAGCATCGCCATCGGGCTGTCCATTGGCACCACCGCCGTGGTGGGGCGCAGGCTGGGGCGTGGCGAGTTCGAGACCGTCAAGGCGCGCACCACGGATTCCAGTCTGCTGGGGCTGCTGCTGGGGCTGGTGATGCTGGTGCTGGGGCTTGCCAGCATCGGGCCACTGTTCGGGCTGCTGGGAGCCGATGACACCCTGATGCCACATATCCGCGACTACATGCAGGTGTGGTATTTCGGCGCGCCCTTCGTATTGCTGCCGCGTGTACTGGGCAGCGTGCTGCGCGCCGAGGGCAATACGCTGGTGCCTTCGCTGGTGATGGCGGCGGCGGGGGTGCTCAATGCGCTGCTCGACCCGCTGCTGATCTTCGGTATCGGCGGCTGGCAGGGCATGGGCGTGGCGGGTGCGGCGCTGGCCACGGTGCTGGCATGGCTGGCGATGACGCTGGGCTTGCTGGCTTTGCCACTGCTGCGTGCGCGACTCGATTTTCGTCACCTGAGCGTGACGCGGCTGGTGACATCATGGCGCGAGATCGGGGCGATCGGCTTGCCTGCCGCGCTGACCAGCGTGATGACGCCGATTGCCACCGCGTTGGTCACGCGTATCGTCAGTCAGCATGGCCACGCGGCGGTGGCGGCTTACGGTATCGGTTCACGCATCGAGTCGCTGGCGCTGATTCTGGTGCTGGCGTTGTCCATGACGCTGTCGCCCTTCATCAGCCAGAACGATGGCGCTGGCCAGCAGAAGCGCGTGTGGCGCGCCATCCACGGCGTGCTGGCCTTCATTCTCGTCTGGCAGCTGGTCGTCTGGTTGGGGCTGGGGCTGGGCGGTGAGTGGATCGCGGCGCGTTTCGCCGAGAGTGAGGAGGTCGCGGGTTTGGTCAGCACCTATCTGTGGCTGATTCCCGCCGCACTCGGTGCCCAGGGCGTGATCATCCTCGCCAACTCCAGCCTCAATGCGCTGCACAAGCCGCGCCGCGCGATGACACTCTCGCTGGTGCGCCTGTTCGCCTTGCTGGTGCCGCTGGCCTGGCTGGGCGGCGCTCTGTATGGCGTGATCGGCATCTTTGCCGGCGTAGCGACAAGTTACCTGTTGATGGGTGGCATCAGTTATCTGGCGCTGCGTTCGGTACTCAGACAGCGGGCCTGAGCCTGGTATCGAGAAGCTGCTGTCGTGACGAAAAAGCCGCCGTACCCTCTCGGGTCACGGCGGCTTTTTCATGCCTGGCTTTCAGTGCCTTGGGCTTTTGTTACCAGCGCCTCAGGCGGTTGTTTTCCAGTGCCTTAAGCGTCTTCGTACTTGCACATATAGGCGGACTCGACCGTGGTGCGCACCTCGAAGCTCTGGTTGGCTTCGACGATGAAGCTTTCACCGGCGGCGAGCTGATACCACTCTTCCGCGCCCGGCAGCAGTACCTGCATGTCGCCGCTAATCAGGGTCATGTACTCGCGTTGGCTGGTGGAAAACACGAATTCGCCGATGGCCATCACGCCGACCGTGGCAGGAAGGTCTGCGCTCTGGAAGGCGATGGAGGCCACCTGGCCGTCGAAGTAGTGGTTGGTGTTGAACATGGGAGGAATTCCTGCGTGGGTAGGTGTCGTCGTGGCCGACGTGTGTCGTGTTGTTCGATTAGTGATGACCTGGCGTCGAGGTCAGCGCGGTGAGAAGCGGCGCGCCAGGCCGGTCTCGGCGATCATGCGTGTCGAGATCTCTTCGATCGAGAACCGCGTGGTATCGATGTAGGGCACCTTGGAGCGGCGGAAGAGTGCCTCGGTCTGCTCGACTTCCTGCAGACACTGGTCGATCGAGCAGTAGCGGCTGTTGGGGCGACGCTCGGTACGGATGGCGGCCAGACGGCGCGGGTCGATGGTCAGCCCGAACAGCTTGTGACGATATTGCGCCAGTGAGGCGGGCATCTTGAGGGTACCGGACTCGTCCAGATCATCCTCGGTCAGCGGGTAGTTGGCCGCGCGGATGCCAAATTGCAGCGCCAGATACAGCGAGGTCGGGGTCTTGCCGCAGCGTGAGACGCCGATGAGGATGACGTCTGCCTTGTCGTATTGGTGCGTGCGCGCGCCATCATCGTTGTCGAGGGCGAAATGCACCGAATCGATGCGATTCATGTAGACGTCGTCCTGCCCGATGGAGTGGGTCTTGCCGACGCTGTAGGACGAGTGGGTGTCCAGTTCCTCTTCCAGCGGCTTGAGGAAGGTCGAGAAGATGTCGACCTTGAAACCTGAGGATTCGGAGATGATGTCGCGAATGTTCTGGTCGACGATGGTGTCGATGATGATCGGGCGCTCGCCGTCGTTGGCATGCGCGCTCTCGATGGCCTTGACCAGTGCCGTCGCCTTTTCGGCCGAATCGATATAGGGCTTGGTCACCATGCGGATGTCGGTGTTCTCGAACTGGGCCAGCAGACTGCGTCCCAGTGTCTCGGCGGTGATGCCGGTGCCATCGGAAATGAAGAAGGCGGTTCGGGTCATGACGGGCACTCGTGAAGAACGAATCGAAGACACCAGCCCGCTCAGGCTGTTGCCCCATGAAGACCCCAAGTGTCGGTGTTCACTGTCGCGCTTGCAATATCCGGCACAGGGCCAGTGGCGCGATATGAGAAATCCCGTGTTCCCGTTCTCCACCAAAGCGTCTTATGACTACATTCCTGTAGCGGCCGTTTCTGGCTTGTCGACATTTTCGCCGACGATGGCGACAGAACGTCTGAAAAAGGCTCAGGGTTGTAGTCCTCCTCCACTGACTAGCCGGTTAGACCAATGGCTAATGCTAGAGAGAGCTTGTTAGGGTGGCGTCATTGCTGAACGGAAGGCGGTTCATCGTCCTCCATCGGTCACTCGTTTCCATCCATTGGTACCAGGGGGTTCCCTTGTCACAGCAAGCCACATCCGAATACGTCGTCGATTTCGATCAGCTCGGCATGAACGATGTTGATCGCGTTGGCGGCAAGAACGCCTCGCTCGGTGAGATGATCTCCAATCTGGCCGATGCCGGTGTCACCGTGCCCGGCGGCTTTGCAACGACCTCCTTTGCCTATCGCGAGTTTCTGGCCCACGAAGGCCTCGACAAGCGTATCAATGCTGCCCTCGATGCTCTCGACGTGGACGACGTGGTCGAACTGGCGCGCGTCGGTGCCGAGATCCGTCAGTGGATCATCGACACGCCGCTGCCGCCGGCCTTCGAGGCCGAGATGGAACGTGCCTATGCCGAGCTTCAGACCCGACACCCGAACCTGAAGGTCGCCGTACGTTCTTCCGCCACCGCGGAAGACCTGCCGGATGCCTCCTTCGCCGGTCAGCAGGAAACCTTCCTCAACATCGAAGGCTTCGACAACATCAAGCGTGCGGTTCACGAGGTGTTCGCGTCACTGTTCAACGACCGCGCCATTTCCTACCGCGTGCACAAGGGCTTCGATCACTCACTGGTCGCACTGTCTGCCGGCGTACAGAAGATGGTGCGCTCCGAGACGGCCGCTTCCGGCGTGATGTTCACCCTGGATACCGAATCCGGCTACCGCGACGCCGTCTTCGTCACCGGCTCCTGGGGCCTGGGCGAGACCGTGGTGCAGGGCGCGGTCAATCCTGACGAGTTCTACGTCCACAAGACCACGTTGGCCGCTGGCCGCCCGGCGGTACTGCGCCGCAACCTGGGCTCCAAGCTGATCAAGATGGTCTACACCGACGACACCAGTGCGGGCCGTTCCGTCGAGACCGTCGACGTGCCGGTGCCGGACCGCCACCGTTTCTGCATCAGCGATGCCGATGTCGAGGCACTGGCGCGCCAGGCCATGATCATCGAGAAGCACTACCAGCGTCCGATGGACATCGAATGGGCGCGTGATGGCGACGACGGCAAGCTCTACATCGTCCAGGCGCGCCCGGAAACGGTCGTCAGCCAGGAAGAGGGCGGCAACCTCGAGCGCTTCCAGCTGCGCGAGAAGGGCCGCACTCTGGTCACCGGACGTGCCATCGGCCAGCGTATCGGCCAGGGTGCGGTGCGCGTGATCGACAACCCGGAGCAGATGGACAAGGTGCAGGTCGGCGACGTGCTGGTCACCGACATGACCGATCCGGACTGGGAGCCGGTCATGAAGCGCGCCTCCGCCATCGTCACCAACCGTGGCGGACGTACCTGCCACGCGGCGATCATCGCGCGTGAGCTGGGCATCCCGGCTGTGGTCGGCTGTGGCGACGCGACCTCGGTGCTTGCCGAAGGCCGCGAAGTGACGGTCTCCTGCGCCGAAGGCGATACCGGTCACGTCTATGACGGTATCCTCAACTTCGATCGCACCGTCACCAGCGTCAACGAGATGCCGGAGATTCCGTTCAAGATCATGATGAACGTCGGCAACCCGGACCGCGCCTTCAGCTTCTCGCGTCTGCCGAATGCCGGCGTGGGCCTGGCGCGTCTCGAGTTCATCATCAACCGCATGATCGGCGTGCACCCCAAGGCGCTGCTTGACTACGCCACCCTGCCCATCGACCTGCAGCAGACCATTGATGCGCGCACTGCCGGCTACGCAAGCCCGGTCGACTTCTACGTCGACAAGCTGGTCGAGGGTATCTCCACCCTGGCGGCCGCCTTCCACCCGCAGAAGGTCATCGTGCGCATGTCGGACTTCAAGTCCAACGAGTACGAGAATCTGATCGGCGGCAAGATGTATGAGCCGGGCGAAGAGAACCCGATGCTGGGCTTCCGTGGTGCCTCGCGCTACGTGTCCGACACCTTCCGTGACTGCTTCGATCTGGAGTGCCGTGCCCTCAAGCGCGTACGTGACGAGATGGGGCTGACCAACGTCGAGATCATGGTGCCCTTCGTGCGCACCACCGGCGAGGCGGAGCAGGTCATCAAGCTGCTGGGCGAGAATGGTCTGGTACGTGGCGAGAACGGCCTGCGTGTCATCATGATGTGCGAGCTGCCGACCAACGCGCTGCTGGCGGACCAGTTCCTCGAGCACTTCGATGGCTTCTCCATCGGCTCCAACGACCTGACCCAGTTGACCCTGGGGCTGGACCGTGACTCCGGCATCGTCGCCCACCTGTTCGATGAACGGAATGCGGCGGTCAAGCAGCTGATGTCGATGGCGATTCGTGCCTGCAAGGCGCAGGGCAAGTATGTCGGCATCTGTGGTCAGGGCCCGTCAGACCATCCGGAGCTTGCCAAGTGGCTGATGGAAGAGGGCATCGACAGTGTCTCCCTCAACCCGGATTCCGTGCTGGAAACCTGGTTCATGCTGGCGGACAAGGAGCTGGTATGACCCAGACTCCCCACGACGGTGACCTGATGCGCTGAGGCGCAGACAGTCGTTGTCACCCAGGGCGCCCATCGCACTCGACGTGCGGTGGGCGCTTTTCGTTTCGTGGCCTGAAACCTGAAAGATTGGTCAGCTCAAACATTAGACCAATGGGGGAGAATGCGGCCCAAAGACGTCAGTTAGTAACAAATAGCAACAAAATGATCTCGATTGCGCGACTAAAGGATTATCCTTCTGTCTTATGTAAAAAAGGCAGTCATTTATAATCCCAGCCACCCTGCTGACCACAATATTCATGGTGCCTATGAATCCAAGGTAACCATGAGTCCAAGGCGACCATGAGTCCATGGTGACCATGACGGCAGGCCTCACCGGTAGCCAGCAACGCGGTGGCACGCAACAACCGACCTTTCAGACACAATCCAAGGTAGTCGTAACGTGAAACAGTCTTTATGGAAAAACATCGGCGTCCAGGTCGTCATCGCCATGATCCTGGGTGCCGGTGTCGGGGCGTACATGGGCGAAGACGCCTCGATGTTCGCGCCACTGGGCGAGCTGTTCATTCACCTGATCAAGATGCTGGTCGTGCCGCTGATCGCGGTCTCCATCGTGTCGGGCGCCGCCAATCTGGGTGACAGCCCTTCCGCCGGCAAGATCGGTCTCTCCACCTTCGCCTTCTTCATGCTGACCTCGGCCGTGGCCGTGATGCTGGCGCTGGTGATGGGGCATGTCTTCCAGCCGGGCAGCGGAGTGGACCTGGAAAGCGCCAAGGGCATGTTCTCCAATGCCTACGCGGACAAGGGCAGCGTGCCGGGCGTGATGGACACCATTCTTGGCATGGTGCCGACCAATATCTTCGGTGCACTCACCGATGCCAATATCCTGCAGATCCTGGTGTTCTGCCTGTTCCTCGGCATTGGCCTGTCCAAGACCGGTGAGCGGGGCAAGCCGCTGATCGAAGGCCTGAACACCGTCATCGAAGCCTTCGTGTGGATGATCAACGTGGTGATGCTGATCGCGCCGATCGGCGTCTTCGGCCTGATGGCGGACGCTGTCGGCACCTTCGGCTTCGATGTACTGACGCTGGTGATGAAGCTGTTCCTCGTCTATATGGGCGCCATTCTCATCTACGGCTTCGTGTTCTACCCGCTGGTGGTCAAGTTCGGCTCTGACGTGCCGCTGGGTCGCTTCATGTCCGCGATGAAGAAGCCGCAGGCCGTCGCGCTGTCCACGGCGTCCTCCATGGCGACCCTGCCGGTCACCATGGAAGTCTGCGAGAAGGAGCTGGGCCTCAAGAATGCCACCTCTGCCTTCGTGCTGCCGCTGGGCGCGACCATCAACATGAGCGGCAATGCCATCTATTACGGGCTGGTGGCGATGTTCTTCGCCCAGGTCTTCGATGTCGATCTCGGATTCTCCGCCTACGCCGCCATCGTGTTCACCGCGACTCTGGGTGCCATCGGCCAGGCCGGTGTACCGGGGCCGTCGTTCCTGGTGGTCGCCGTGCTGCTGGCTGCCGGTATCCCCATCGAAGGCCTGCCGCTGCTGTTCGCGCTGGATCGTATCTTCGACATGACGCGTACCGCGCTCAACATCACTGGTGACGCTGCCTGCGCCGCCGTGGTGGACCGCTTCGCGCGTGCCGATGATACGGCTGCGGACTCTCAGGCCAGTGCTCAAGCTGGTTCACGGGCCGCTGAGCCCGCCAGCACTCGCTGAGCCCTCACTCTGACGCGAAACGCCCCCGCAACCTGCCTGGTTGCGGGGGCGTTTTCATTGCGGCGCACACAGCGGTGCGAGACGGCGACTCAGGGCGTCGGCTGGGTACGGATCAGCGCTTCCTTGGCGGTGATGACGCCATTGTTGTCGGCATAGAGGTAGTCGCCAGGCACGATGGTGACGCCCGCGAAGGTGACCGGAATATCACGCTGGCCTTCGCCGCGCTTGATGCTGGGGCGCGGATAGCAGCCCAGTGCCTGCACGCCGAGATTGGTGGCGTGGATCTCATCCACATCGCGGATGCAGCCATACATGATCACGCCGGCCCAGCCACTCTTGGCGGCCTGTTCGGCGAGCATGTCGCCCAGCATCGCGCAGCGCATCGAGCCGCCGGCATCGACGACTAGGACGCGGCCTGCGCCGGGCTCCGCGACGGCTTCCTTGACCAGCGAGTTGTCCTCGAAGCACTTGATGGTCACGACTTCGCCACCGAAGGACTCGACGCCGCCGTAATTGATGAACAGCGGCTCGAGCACCTGCACGTCGGGGAACTCATCGCAGAGGTCGGGGGTGGAGATGGGATGCGTCATGTCGTATTCCTTGTGCTGGTCGGCCACGGCAGGCCGCTTGAGGGACGGAGCGCTGGCGATTGCTGCAATGCCACAACGTCGAGAATGCCCGATGCGCCAGGGCTTTGCACCTGTGCGAAGGGCTAAGTGGGTCTCGGGCACGCGCAAGTGGAGGGGGCGGGAAGGACACGAGGACATGTTGCTGACTGGCGACGTGACAAGTAGTCAAAACGCCACTCTTGAAACACTGTTCTATATCTACGACGATGCTTCTGCAACCCATGACAGGCGCCGTTTTACCGTCAGTGTCCGGCCGGCTGTTGCCTGTGCCGCCCATTGGATCAAGGAGCAATACATGAGCAAGTCACGTCTTCTGGCCGCCCCGTTGGCTACCGTTTCCTTCGCCGCTCTCGCTCTGGCGCTCAGTGGCCACGCTCAGGCAGCAGGCAAAACCAGCGAAGGGCTCTACATCGGTGCCGGTACCGGCTTCTCCAGCCTTGAGAACGATGATTCCGATGAGGCCGGTGACTTCATCGAATCCGGCAGCGATGACTTCGATGTGGATGATGACGACAACGTCTACAAGGCCTTCGTGGGCTATCAGTACAATCCGTACTTCGCCACAGAGGCCTTCTACACCGACCTGGGAACTGTCCGGCTCAAGGGCAATGACTTAAGCAATACCGATCTCGAGTCCAAGGCCTATGGTGTGAACGTGGTGGGAATCCTGCCCATCGGTCAGTACTTCTCGCTGTTCGCCAAGGCGGGGATGGCCAAGTGGGAAACCGATGTCGACGGCAATCTGGGCAATTCCAGCGTCGACCTGAAGGACAACGACGGCTTTGATCCGGTCTATGGCGCCGGCGCACAGGTCAATCTGGACCCGTTCCTGATCCGTGCCGAGTACGAGCGCTATGACTTCGACAGCGATTATCAGGTGGATGCCTTCACCGCCTCGGTTGGCTACAAGTTCTGAGGCAGGGCGCTTGCATCCACTGAGCTTATCGCAGGCATGAAAGAATGAGCTTGTCGCAGGCATGAAAAAACGGGCCGTCCCTTGAGGGGCGGCCCGTTTCGTTGTCTGGCACTACGCCAGTTGCATGACGCCAATGCTGCTGTAAGGGGGGAGCCATGCAGGGGGCAGCATGACTCCCCGCCTGATCAGGCTTCCTGGGTGACCGGAATCACGTTGGACGCGGCGTTCTGGAACTCTTCGATCTCATGGAAGTTCAGGTAGCGATAGATCTCGCCCGCCATGGCATCGAATTCGCCCATGTAGCCCTGATATTCCTCGACGGTCGGCAGACGACCGACCACGGCTGCGATGGCCGCAAGCTCGGCAGAGGCCAGGAATACGTTGGCGCCGTCGCCCAGGCGGTTCGGGAAGTTGCGCGTGGAGGTGGACACCACGGTGGACTTGGCAGCCACACGTGCCTGGTTACCCATGCACAGTGAGCAGCCCGGCATCTCCATGCGCGCGCCGGCACGGCCATAGATGCCGTAATAGCCTTCTTCGGTCAGCTGGTGCTGGTCCATCTTGGTCGGCGGAGCCAGCCACAGCTTGGTCTTCAGGCTACCGGCCGGCTGCTTCTCGAGCAGCTTGCCCGCAGCACGGAAGTGACCGATGTTGGTCATGCACGAGCCGATGAAGACTTCGTCGATCTTCTGACCGGCGACGTCTGACAGCAGACGGGCATCGTCGGGATCGTTCGGCGCACACAGCACCGGCTGGTCGATCTCGGAGAGGTCGATCTCGATGATCTCGGCGTATTCCGCGTTCTCGTCGGCACGCATCTGGCTCGGATTGGCCAGCCACTCTTCCATGCCCGCGATACGACGCTCGATGGTACGGGCATCGCCGTAACCGTTGGCGATCATCCACTTGAGCAGGGTGATGTTGGACTTCAGGTACTCGGTCACGCTCTCGTCGGACAGCGTGATGGTACAACCGGCGGCGGAACGCTCGGCAGAGGCGTCGGACAGCTCGAAGGCCTGTTCGGCCGTCAGATCTTCCAGACCCTCGATTTCCAGAATGCGGCCAGAGAAGGCGTTCTTCTTGTTGGCCTTGTCGACGGTCAGCAGACCCTGCTTGATGGCGTACAGCGGGATGGCGTGGACCAGGTCACGCAGGGTGATGCCCGGACGACGTTCGCCCTTGAAGCGCACCAGGATGGATTCCGGCATATCCAGCGGCATCACGCCAGTGGCGGCGGCGAAGGCCACCAGGCCAGAACCCGCCGGGAAGGAGATACCCATCGGGAAGCGGGTGTGGGAATCACCACCGGTACCGACGGTGTCCGGCAGCAGCATGCGGTTCAGCCACGAGTGGATGATGCCGTCGCCCGGACGCAGGGAGACGCCGCCGCGGTTCATGATGAAGTCGGGCAGGGTGTGGTGAGTCTCGACGTCGACCGGCTTCGGATAGGCGGCGGTGTGACAGAAGGACTGCATCACCAGGTCGGCCTGGAAGCCCAGGCATGCCAGGTCCTTCAGCTCGTCGCGGGTCATCGGGCCAGTGGTGTCCTGGGAGCCGACGGTGGTCATCTTCGGCTCGCAGTACATGCCCGGACGCACGCCCGGCATGTTGCAGGCCTTGCCGACCATCTTCTGCGCGAGGGTGAAGCCCTTGCCGGTATCCTTGGGCTGCTCCGGCAGGCGGAAGACGTCAGACGCTTCCAGACCCAGCTCGGTACGCGCCTTGTCGGTCAGACCGCGACCGATGATCAGCGGAATACGACCGCCGGCACGCACTTCATCCAGCAGGACCTGAGTCTTGAGGGAGAAGGTGGAGACGACTTCGTCAGTGTCGTGACGGCAGACCTTGCCTTCGTACGGGTAGATGTCGATGACATCGCCCATGGCCATCTTTTCGACGTCCATCTCGATGGGCAGGGCACCGGCATCTTCCATGGTATTGAAGAAGATCGGGGCGATCTTGTTGCCGATGCAGAAGCCGCCAGCGCGCTTGTTGGGCACGAACGGGATGTCGTCGCCGAAGAACCACAGCACGGAGTTGGTGGCGGACTTGCGGGAAGAACCGGTACCGACCACGTCACCGACGTAGGCGACCGGGAAGCCCTTGGCCTTCACTTCCTCGATCTGGGCCAGCGGGCCGACGACGCCATCTTCCTGCGGGCTGATGCCTTCACGCGGGTTCTTGAGCATCGCGTTGGCGTGCAGCGGGATGTCCGGGCGTGACCAGGCGTCAGGCGCCGGAGACAGGTCATCGGTGTTGGTCTCGCCCGGCACCTTGAAGACGGCCAGCGAGATCTTCTCGGCCAGCGCCGGCTTGGACAGGAACCATTCGGCGTCGGCCCAGGACTGCAGCACGGCCTGGGCGACGGCGTTGCCGGCCTTGGCGCGCTCTGCGACATCGTGGAAGGCGTCGAACATCAGCAGGGTGTGCTTGAGCTGTTCGCCGGCTTCCTTGGCCAGGCTCTCATCGTCCAGCAGCTCGACCAGCGTGGCGATGTTGTAACCGCCCTGCATGGTGCCAAGCAGCTTGACGGCATGTGTCTTGTCGATCAGCGGAGATGCGGCTTCGCCACGTACGATGGCGGTCAGGAAGCCAGCCTTGACGTAGGCGGCTTCATCAACGCCCGGGGGAATGCGATTGGTGAACAGATCGAGGATGAACTCTTCTTCACCGGCCAGCGGGTTCTTGAGCAGTTCGACCAGTTCGGCGGTCTGTTCGGCATTCAGCGGCTTTGCCGGGATGCCCTGCTGGGCGCGTTCTTCAACCTGTTGACGGTAGGCTTCAAGCACGTGGGAGACCCTCATCTGTAATCGTGTCGAAATGCGCGGGCCAGTCGTCTTGAAGACGCAGGGCATGGCACCTCGAGGCTTCTTGCGGGTAATTCAAGCGTCTTATTGCGAGCGAATCAGGCGCTACGGGGCGAATGCGAGTCTACTCAACTTTGTCGACAATGTTAAGGAGCGCCCAGTGGCGGGGGCTGAGACTTTGGTCGCCTATTGCGGCATAACATCCTGATATTTCATCTGATTGTCAGGAAGTCACGCTGAGAAAACACTATGCGGCAACCCTGATGACGCGCTGATGACGCCCAGCACGCCGCTGACAAGGGGCCCTTTTGGCGCAGGCGGCGCGATGCTGTCGGCTCTCGGGTACGCACGGTATGATGGGGGGTACCCCGAATCACACTTTCCGCCTCCCCGAGGGCAACATGAGCCGTATTCTTTCTCCTTGCGTAGGTGTCTGCTCCACTACGGTCGGCGATAGCGTCTGTCGCGGCTGCCAGCGTCATGATCATGAGATCCTGGCCTGGTTCGGCTATGACAGTGACCAGCGCGCCCAGCGCATGCTGGCACTGGACGAGCTGCGCAGTCAGGTCGCCGCCCGCTGGCTGCGCGTCGCCGATGACGCCATGCTGGCCGAGCAGCTTACCCGCCATCGCATCCGTTTCCGTGCCGAGCAGTCGGCTCTGTCACGCGCCGTTGAGCTGCTGCGTGTCGGGCGTACCCGCATCAAGGACCTGTCAGCGTATGGCATCGCGCCACTGGATCATGCGCGAGCACTTGAGCCCGAACAGCTTTTTGCTCATATAAACGATGAAATCATGGTGGAAGCGGCAAAGCGTGCCGATAATGATATGAACTCCGTCGTTGAGGTGTCTCCTGTCAGTCAGCAGCAGACGCAAGCGAGCGAGACAAAAGACTGACGTGATAATGAATTCAATGACCGACGTGACCGAGCGCAATGTGATTGCGCCTGAGCAGAGCAGGCAGCATGATGATGTTCATGCTGGGCAGTATGGCGAGAGTGAGGCCGGGACGTACATGATTGCAGCGTCGCAGGGGCCAAGCGATGAAGATACCGATGCCTTGCTGCCGGCGTCACTGCTGGCCTTTCTGCCCTGCAGGACGCCCCTGAGCTGGGTCGAGGCGGCGCTTGAGAATCCGGAGCTGTTGCTGATCGATCATGCGCAGTGCGAGAAGAAAGCCGCCTCCACCGCCATGAGCCTGATGTACCGCTACGTGAACCGGCCACTGCTGTTGACCAAGATGTCACAGTTGGCGCGCGAAGAGCTGCTGCACTTCGAGCAGGTGGTCGGGCTGATGGAGAAGCGGGGCATCGCCTATCGGCATATTAAGGCCTCGCGCTATGCCGAAGCCTTGCGCCAGCAGGTCAGGGACGAAGACCCGCAACGCCTGGTGGACATCCTGCTGATCGGGGCCCTGATAGAGGCAAGGTCATGTGAGCGCTTCGCGCGCCTCATCCCGTATCTGGAACCAGAGCTTGCAAAGTTCTATCGCACTTTGGTTAAGTCAGAAGGACGTCACTATGAGGATTACCTCATGTTGGCAGAGCAATACACCAATGAACCACTGGCCCCCCGTCTCGCGGTGCTACGTGAAGTGGAACGAGAGCTGATCGAAACCCCCGACGCTGTCTTCCGCTTCCACAGTGGTCAGCCGAGCGCACGACGGGCAGCGCGCGCCTCGGTCAGGGTGGGCCGAGACGCGATGGATCAAGGCACGAGAGACTAAGGCAAGGATCAAGGACAGGGGATCACCGGCGCCGTGGCAGGGCTGGCGTTTCGTTCGCGACTTTGAAATGGATGACACATGACGCAGGAAACATCTGGTCAAGCTCAACTGGCACTGCTGGGACATTTCCAGCTGACGTTGGGTGATGACACGCTGACTCAGTTCAGCTACGACAAGGTCAAGGCGCTACTTCTGCATCTGCTGCTGCATGATCAGGCCGTCTCCCGTGCCGGGTTGGCGGAGTTGCTCTGGCCGGATCAGGGGCTGTCCTCCGGACGGACCAACCTTCGCCACGCCCTGCACTGTCTGCGTCAGAGTCTCGGCGACGAGGCCGACAATCTGTTGACGGTGTCGCGTCAGACCATCGCGCTCTCGCTGCCGGAGCACTGGGAGCTTGATCTCGACGAGCTCAACGGCCTGCTGCTGGCACCGCCCTCCGTCGCCACCCTGGGAGAGATTCTCACCCTGTATCGTGGCGATCTGGTCGAGGAGCTCGCCTTGACCCAGTGCCCTGACTTCCAGCGCTGGATGATCAAGGTGCGTGGCGAGTGGCGTCAGCGCGTCATCCAGTTCGCCGAGCGGGTGCTGGCCACGGATGAACCGCTGCCCGATGACGTGCTGCGCACGCTGGTCAGCCGCTTCTCCGGTTACGGCCCCTTCCATGAGCGTCTCGTGCGTCAGCTGGCCGAAGGCGGTCAGTCGGCCGCGGCCCATGAGCAGTTCAATGCCTTCCTGCAGCAGCTGGCGCTCTCCGGCCAGCAGCCGGACCCCGGCTTCCTGCAACTGGCGCGTTACTGGTCCGATGGCAAGAGCGAGACCATGAGCTCCATGACGCCGCAGGGCGCCATCTCACGGACCCTTTCGCTGGACAGCGCGCCGCTGCGCGAAGAGGAAATCGATCACCGTCAGCTGTCGGTCATGGCCATACGCCTGAGCGTCAAGGACAGCCATCGTGACCGCGTCTGGGCGCGTGCCTGCCTGACGCTGCAGATCGAGCTGTTGCGCTGGTTGGAGCAGCAGTGCCACCACCTGGGGGGCTTCTGGCTGCCGGGTGCCACGGGGGGCGTGGGTCTGGCATGTTTCGGTACCCACGGCCCGGCGCATCAGCTCGCCGAGCTGGTCGCGCTCTATGAACATTGCAGCAAGGCGATCCCCGATGAGATCGCCAAGCTGTGGGACGGCGAAGGCAAGCCGCCGGTCTTCTCGCTGTCGGCGGGCCTGCACTCCGGTCAGGTCATCTACCTGCCGGAGCGTCAGCTGGCCGATCCGCTGGGTCAGGTCACGCAATATTCCCTCGAGTTGATGACCGCCGCCGAAGGCAGCGAGCTGGTGATCTCCCAGGAAGCCAGCCAGCACATGCCGCCGGCACTGGACCTGCAGCCCCGCTTGACCTCGCGCCTGTTGGCCGCTGACGGTCGCGTGCGTCTGCGCGCGCTGGTGCTGGGCAGCAGCGTCGCTACTCGCGAATCCTCGTTGCCGACATTGATTGGTCGCGAGGGCGAGCTGCGTCGTCTGCGCGATGCACTGGCTCGCGCCAGCATCGGCCTGCGCCAGAGCGTGCTGGTCAGTGGCAACACCGGCATGGGCAAGTCGGCCCTGATGGTCAATTTCCGTCAGCTGGAGCAGAGCCAGGATGTCGGGCTGTGCTGGATGCCGACCACGCGCCTCTCGCAGCTGGAGCCCTACAGTGTCGTGACGGCACTGATTCGCTGGCGTCTGGACGGCAATATCGATCGCGAAAGCGTCGAGCAGTTGTTCGAGTCCTCCGAGGCGTTGCAGGGCATCAGCGAGGAAGTGCGTCGCTCCTTCCATGCGGTGCTCGGCACTGCGGAAGACACCACGGAAGACGAAGTGTTGATCCAGTCCAGTGAGACGGTCGAACGCGTCGTGCGTGTGCTGCATCTGGTGATCGAGAAGTCAGCCAGCCTGCGCCCGCTGGTGATGATGATCGATGACCTGCAGTGGCTCGACGAGCCGTCGCTCAAGGTACTGGCTGGCCTGCAGGCGCGTCTGCCGATCAACATCGGCTTCATGCTGGCCGCAAGCCACAACGGTCGCGACAGCCTGGCAGTCAAGCTCAACTGGGACCAGTACATCGCGTTGGGTCGCCTCGATCCGATGCAGGTCTCGCGCCTGCTGTCGCACCTGTCACGTCGCTATCGCCTGCACCTGAGTCCGCGCATGCGCAGTCAGCTCATCGAGCGCTGCGATGGCGTGCCGCTCTACCTGCAGGAAATCTGCCGTCGTCTCGACATGGACCGCCGCGAAGGGCGCCCGGTGCAGCTCGACGAGTTGCCCAAGGGCCTGATCGGCCTGCTCTCCAGTCGTATCGATCAGCTGGAAGAAGGGCGCGATGTCGCTCACGCCGCCGCGGTATTGGGGCGTGTCTTCAAGTTGAGCTTCGTGCGCCAGAGCTGTGAGTTCGAAGAGGGCCGCCTCAAGCGTGCCATCGAGAACATGCAGCGTCTGGAGATCATCGAGGCCTGCGGCAGCGACAGCGAATTCGACTACCAGTTTACCCATCAGCTGATCCAGGAAGCGGCCTATCTGTCGTGTCCGCGGGATGTGCGACGCCGGATTCACCATCAGGTGGTCGCGCTCATCGAGGACAAGTATCCCGCCTGGATCAGTCGTCACCCCGGCTACTTCGCCGTTCACCTGCGCAAGTCGCAGAACTTCAGCCGTGCCGCGCGTTACTTCGAGCTCTCGGCGCGCGAGGCGCTCAAGATCAGCGCCAACCGCACCGCGCTCAGGATGGCGGACAACGGCCTGGCTTGCCTCAAGCATGTCGATGGACAGGAAGAGCGCGAGGTCAGCCTGCTGACGGTACGCGGTCAGTCCGGCTTCGCGCTGGAGGGCCATGGCTCACGCATTGCCCACGAGAGCTTCGTGCAGGCACGCAATCTGCTCAGCAGTCCTGCGCTGGTCGAGGACGATGAGCCGGACCTTGAACAGGCCTTCATCGTCAAATGGGGTCTGTGGGTCGGCTGCAGCGAGCGTCATGCCCACGCCGATGCCTTCGCGCTGGCCTCGGGCCTCAGCGAGCTGGCGGAAGAGCTTTCCGATGATCGCTATCGCCGTCTGGCCGATTATGCACGTGCCCACTGCGAGTTCTGGGCCGGTCGCGTGCGTGTGGCGGGCGAGCACCTGGATGAGATCGATCCGGTCAACCATCCGATGGTCCTCGAATGGCTGCCGTTCAGCGATCACCCGCAGGTGGCAGCGTCATGTCTGCAGAGCTGGACATCGTGTCTGCGCTGCGACTACGTGAAGGCCGAGCAGCAGGCCGAGGCGGCGATTCGCATGGCCGAGCAGATCGGTCAGCCCGGTTCGCTGGCGATGGCACTGATGTTCTCCACCTCCCTGTATCGCCAGCTGGGCCACACCCATCTGGCGACCCAGCGCGCCGAGCGGGCCCTGGAAGTGACGCGTTCAGCGGACCTTCACCTTTGGCACATGGCCGCGCATGGTGTGCTGGGCTGGGCGCGGGCGATGAACGGCGATCGCAATGGCCTGTCCATGCTGCAGTCGAGCATGAACGAGTTCGCGGAACTGACCGGTCGCGAGCGTCATCAGCGTCCCAATCTGTGGTACATGGACGCCGTGATGGCGCTGGGCGAGTACGCTGCCGCTGAGGAATACATGGAGAAGGTGCTGCTGGTCGCCCAGGAGCGCAATTCCTTCTACCTGTCAGAGGTCAGCTATCTGGTCGCGAGCCTGCGCAGTGCTCAGGGGCTGCCGATGGAGAAGGTGCGCTCCCTGATCGAGCAGGGGCTGTCCTACTCCATCGAGCAGGAAAACACCCACCATAAAGCCATGGGGCTTGCCGCCTGGCTGCGTCTGGTCGATGCCCATGATGCCGAGCGGTGTCAGCGTCTGAAAGTGTTGCTGGAAGGGCTGCCGAGTGCCGATGCCCCCGCGGTGCTGGGCTGGCATCAGCTGGTGGAGATCGCCGAGGGGCGTGCGCGCCGCAAGGCATCGTCACCGGCCTGAGCGAAGCGACTGGCGCAGCGAAGCGCCTGATACTGTGAGAGCGTAAGCAAAAAGCCCCGCTGCCGTGATCGGCAGCGGGGCTTTTTGGTGTGTGCGAGCGATCAGCCGTGAGTGATCGCATCGACCAGCGGCAGCGCAAATTCACGCAGTTCTGGCCCCTGGCCACAAGCGATGATGTCGAAGGCCTGGGTCGGGCGCCAGTCGCCGAGCACGATGCGGCGCGCCGGCTCGTCATCGATCTCGAGTTCATGCACCGCCGGGCGATGCGTATGGCCATGGATCAGCGTGCGCACGCCGTGCTCACGCATCTCGCGCACCACTTCCTCGGGCGTGACGTCCATGATCGCCTCGTCCTTCTCGCTGTTGGTTTCGCCGGACTGCATGCGCAATGACTGGGCCAGCGCCAGACGCTGTTCCAGCGGCATGGCCAGAATCTGTGCCTGCCACTGAGGGTCGCGGGTCATGGCACGAAACTTCATGTAGGCCTCGTCGCGGGTGCACATGCTATCGCCGTGCATCAGCAGCACGCGCTCGCCATCGAGCTCGATCACGCTCGGGTCGGGCAGCAGTGTCACGCCGGCCTCGGCTGCGAAGGTCTCACCGACCAGGAAGTCGCGATTGCCGTGCATGAAGAAGATTGCGGTGCCGCGTTCGGCGATACGCTTGAGCGCAGCGCTCATGCTGTCGGTGAAGTCGTTGCGATAGTCGTCGCCGACCCAGACCTCGAAGATGTCACCCAGCAGGAACAGACGCTCGACGGCAGGCTGGCAAGATGCCAGGCGCGCCAGATAGTCGAGAAAGCCCTGGGCGATCTCGGGCGTGTCGGGTTGCAGGTGCAGGTCGGAGATGAAGAGGGTGGTGGCAGTCATGTTCATGGTCGGGGTCCGCGAAGGTGGGCGGTCAGTAGGGCATCGCAAGGGCGCACTGCCGTGGGAGTTCATAACGCAAACCGCCCAGCCTGACACTCGCGATCACGAGGCAAGGCCGGGCGGCAGGCACGCCTTGCGGCGTGATCAGGCGAAATCGCTTATTCGGTGATTTCAGCGCTGGTGATGATCACGTCTTCTGCCGGCACGTCGGCGTGGCCGTCGCGACGGGTGGTCTTGACTGCTTCGATCTTCTCGACCACGTCCATGCCTTCGACGACCTTGCCGAACACGCAGTAACCCCAGCCCTGGCTGGTCTTGCTGGTGAAGTTCAGGAAGTCGTTGTCATTGACGTTGATGAAGAACTGGGCGCTGGCGGAGTGCGGGTCCATGGTGCGAGCCATGGCCACGGTGCCGCGGTCGTTCTTGAGGCCGTTGTCGGCTTCGTTCTCGATCACGCCATTGGTCGGCTTCTGGTTGAAGTCAGTGTCAAAGCCACCGCCCTGAACCATGAAACCCGGAATGACGCGGTGGAAAAGGACATTGGTGTAGTGGCCTTCACGCACGTACTGCTCGAAGTTGGCCGCGGTCTTCGGGGCCTTCTCGTGGTTGAGTTCGAGGGTGATATCGCCGTAGTTGGTGTGAAGAACGATCATGCGGGCTTCCCGGTCATCTGTCTTGCTCAAGTGTCAGGCAGGCGCGGCTTCATGGCATCGCCTGCGGGCGTCGCGCTATAATAGCGGCTTTGCATCCAGACACGAAAGCCTGAGCGGGCGGCAGGCGCGTGGATGCAGCCCTGATCATCCGTCTTGTTGTCCTTGCGCACGTTCGTTCAACCACATGACGACCCGCAATACGACGCCCAGGAACCACACAGAGGTGCAGCGAAACTTCATGAGTACCGAGACCCAGAGCGCCCCGAACTTCGTGCTTAACCAGATCCGCGAAGAACTCGAGGCCGGCCGTGCCGATAAGGTTGTCACGCGTTTCCCGCCGGAGCCCAACGGCTTCCTGCATATCGGGCACGCCAAGTCGATCTGTCTGAACTTCGGTCTGGCGCAGCAGCTCGGTGGCGATTGTCACCTCCGCTTCGATGACACCAACCCGGCCAAGGAAGAGCAGGCCTATATCGACGCCATCAAGGAAGACGTCGAATGGTTGGGCTTCGAGTGGGCCGGCAAGGTGCGCTTCGCTTCCGATTATTTCGACCAGCTCTATGCCTGGGCCCAGCACCTGGTGCGTGAAGGCAAGGCCTATGTCGATGACCTGTCGCCTGACGAGATTCGTGAATATCGTGGCACGCTGAAGGAGCCGGGTCGCCCGAGCCCTTACCGTGAGCGTAGTCCCGAGGAAAACCTCGATCTGCTCGAGCGCATGAAGAAGGGCGAGTTCGGCGAGAGCGAGAAGGTGCTGCGTGCCCGCATCGACATGGCGGCGCCCAACATCAATCTGCGCGACCCGATTCTCTACCGTATCCGTCATGCCAGCCATCACCAGACCGGCGACAAGTGGAAGATCTATCCGTCCTATGATTTCACCCACGGTCAGTCCGATGCACTGGAAGGCGTGACGCACTCCATCTGTACGCTGGAGTTTGAAGACCACCGCCCGCTGTACGAGTGGTTCCTCGCCAATCTGCCGGTGCCGAGCACGCCGCGTCAGATCGAGTTCGCGCGTCTGAACCTGGATTACACCGTCACCTCCAAGCGCAAGTTGAAGCTGCTGGTGGACGAAGGCGTCGTCGATGGCTGGGATGACCCGCGCATGCCGACCATCTCGGGCATGCGTCGTCGTGGCTACACGGCCGCTTCCATTCGCAAGTTCTGCGACATGATCGGCGTGAGCCGCGCGGATGGTGGCATGGTCGAGATCGGCATGCTGCACCACGCCATCCGTTCCGACCTGGAAGACAACGCGCTGCGTGCCATGTGCGTGCTCAACCCGCTCAAGGTGGTGCTGACCAATCTGCCGGAAGGCCATGAGGAAGTCTTCGAGGTGCCCGGCCATCCGGCGCGTGACGACATGGGCACGCGCCAGATTCCGTTGACCCGTGAGCTGTGGATCGACGCCGACGACTTCATGGAAGATGCGCCGAAGAAGTTCTTCCGCCTTGCGCCCGAGAAGGAAGTGCGTCTGCGCAACGGCTACGTCATCCGCTGTGATGAAGTGATCAAGGATGAGGCCGGCGAGATCGTCGAGCTGCGTTGCAGTGTCGATCTCGAGACCCTCGGCAAGAACCCGGAAGGCCGCAAGGTCAAGGGTGTCATCCACTGGGTCAGCGCCGAGCACGCGGTGCCGGTCGAGGTGCGCCAGTACGAGAACCTGTTCCTGGAAGCCGAGCCGGACCGTGACAAGGATGTCGACTTCCTTGAGCACCTCAATCCGAACTCGCTGAGCATCGTCAAGGGCTTCGGTGAGCCGAGCCTGCGCAATGCCGCGCCGGAAACGCGTTACCAGTTCGAGCGTATCGGCTACTTCGTCGCCGACCGCCATGACTGCGTCGATGGCGCGCTGGTCTTCAACCGTACCGTCAGCCTGAAGGACGGTTGGGCCAAGGCCCAGAAGAAGGGTTGATGGCAGCCAGGCCCCCTGCGGGAGGTCTGCTGGCATGACTTTTACCCGCTTCACGGCCCGCAGGCGGATCCTGTACCTTCGATGACGAAGTTGCATGATCGGCCTGCGGGTCGCTCCATTTCGCAAGACTGACAGAGCGCTGTCAGCAAAGTAGCCAAGGGCGATGACTGAATGATTTCACTCGAAGATGCCGCGAGCACACTGTCCATCTACAGTACCCTGAGCCGGACCAAGGCACCCTTCGTGCCATTGGAAGGCAACAAGGTGCGCATGTACGTCTGTGGCGTGACGGTCTATGACCTCTGTCACATCGGCCATGCGCGTGTGATGGTGGCCTTCGACATCATCACGCGTTACCTGCGTGCGCGTGGCTATGACGTCACCTATGTGCGCAACATTACCGATATCGACGACAAGATCCTCCAGCGTGCCGACGAGAATGGCGAAGCCTTCGAGGCGCTGACCGAGCGCATGATCCAGGCGATGCACGAAGACGAGGGTCGTCTGGGGATCCTGCGGCCTGATCGCGAGCCACGGGCGACCGCCCACATCGGCGATATCATCGCGATGACCGAGACGCTGATCGACAAGGGCTTTGCCTACGCGGCCAGCAATGGGGACGTCTACTACCGTGTGCGTCGTTTCGAAGGCTACGGCAAGCTCAACAACCGTCAGCTCGATGACATGCAGTCCGGCGCGCGCGTGGAAGTGGGAGAGGCCAAGGAAGATCCGCTCGACTTCGTGCTGTGGAAGGCAGCCAAACCGGGCGAGGCCAGCTGGCCATCCCCCTGGGGTGCGGGCCGTCCGGGCTGGCATATCGAGTGCTCCGCGATGTCGACCTGCTGCCTGGGCAACACCTTCGATATCCATGGTGGCGGGCCGGACCTGACCTTCCCGCATCACGAGAACGAGATCGCCCAGTCCGAAGCCGCCACTGGTCAGCAGTATGCCAACGTGTGGATGCACGCCGGCGCAGTGCGTGTCGGGCAGGACAAGATGTCCAAGTCGCTGGGCAACTTCTTCACGATTCGTGATGTGCTGGAGCAGCACAACCCGGAAGTGGTGCGTTATCTGCTGGTGGCCAGCCATTACCGCAGCGCGATCAGCTACGAGGCAAACTCGCTGGATGAGGCGCGTCGTTCGCTGGAGCGCTTCTACAATGCGCTGGAGAACGTCACGCCCGAACAGGGTGAGGTGTCAGGTGACTGGCAGGCACGCTTCGTGGCAGCCATGGATGACGACTTCAATACGGCCGGTGCGCTGTCGGTGCTGTTCGAGCTGGCCCGCGAGCTCAACCGTGCCAAGAAGGAGGCGCCGCAGCAGGCGCCGGCGCTGGCCTTCGAGCTGACGTCGCTGGGCGGCCTGCTGGGATTGTTCGGGCAGGACCCGGCGGTCTTCCTCAAGGGTGACACAGCCGCATTGGCGTTGTCGGAAGACGAGATTCAGGCGCAGATCGAGGCGCGTGCTGCCGCCAAGAAGGCCAAGGACTTCGCGGGTGCTGACCGTATTCGTGACGAGCTGGCCGCTCAGGGCATCATCCTCAAGGATTCCCGCGAGGGGACAACCTGGGTGCTGGAAGGCTGATGCCGTTGGCATGACGCATTGTCGCCGCGAAAATGTCACCGCGAAAAAAACCGCCGTCCCGAGAGGGGCGGCGGTTTTTTATGGTCAGTCGGGCGGGGTCGCTCTCAGGCAGCGGCTGATCAGCTGGCGAGGCGCTTGACCATGGCCTCGACCATGCGCGAGGACTGACGTGCGGCGACGTGCAGGAATTCCTCGAAGGACTGGCTGTTGTTGTCCTTGCCTGCGATGTCAGACAGCGCACGGATGACCACGAACGGCATCTCATAGACGAAGCAGGTCTGGGCGATGGCGGCGGCTTCCATCTCGGCGGCCAGCATGTCCGGGAAGCGTGAGCGAGTCAGCGCGACCAGTTCCGGGTCTGCCATGAAGATGTCGCCGGTGCAGATCAGGCCTTCACGCGCCTTGATCTCGCCCTGGGCTTCGACGCACTCACGCGCGATCTTCACCAGTGCCGGGTCTGACGGGTAGGCGGCCGGCATCTGTGGCACCTGGCCATATTCGTAGCCGAACACCACGGCATCGACGTCGTGGTGACGCACTTCGCTGGAGATGACCACATCGCCGATCTCCAGATCGGAGGCGAAGCCACCGGCGGAACCGGTGTTGATGATGGCGTCCGGCTGATAGCGCTCGATCAGCTGGCAGGCGCCCACGGCGGCGTTGACCTTGCCGATGCCGGACTGCAGCAGCACGACCTTGAGGCCGTGCAGCTGGCCGACGTGGAAGGTGGAGCCGGCATGTCGAGTCGTGGTGCTGTCTTCCAGCAGTTCGGCGAGGATGGCGACTTCCTCGGCCATGGCGCCGATGATGCCAAGTGTCTTGAGGGACATGATGAAATCCTGAAGCAGGGCCTGCGGGGCATCCTGTCACGCGATGCCCCGTGGCCAGGGGAGGTGTCAGCGAGAGGGCTTGTACTTACTTGCCGGCCAGCTGGGCATCGTGCAACTCGGCGGCGAACAGGGTGTTCTCCAGCAGCGAGGCAACGGTCATCGGCCCGACGCCGCCCGGTACCGGCGTGATCCAGCCTGCACGTTCCGCTGCCGGGGCGAACTCCACGTCACCGACCAGCGAGCCATCGTCGAGGCGGTTGATGCCCACATCGATGACGATGGCGCCTTCCTTGATCCACTCACCCTTGACCAGACCCGGCTTGCCGACGCCGACCACAACGAGGTCGGCCTGACGGACCTTGCTCTCCAGATCCTTGGTGAAGCGATGGCAGACGGTGGTGGTGCAGCCGGCCAGCATCAGCTCCAGTGACATCGGACGACCGACGATATTGGAGGCACCCACGATGGTGGCGTCCATGCCGCGTACCTGCAGGCCGCTCTCGGACAGCAGCGTCATGATGCCCTTGGGAGTGCAGGGGCGCATTACTGGCAGGCGCTGCGCTAGACGACCGAGGTTGTAGGGGTGGAAGCCGTCCACGTCCTTGTCGGTACGGATGCGCTCGAGAATCGGGCGTGAATCGAGATGCGCCGGCAGCGGCAGCTGCACCAGGATGCCGTCGATGCTGGTGTCGTCATTCAGCTGGTCGACCAGGGCTTCCAGCTCCTGCTGAGTGGTGTCAGCGGACAGGCGGTGCTGGGTGGAGAGAATGCCAGCCTTCTCACAGGCACGGTGCTTGTTGCGGACATAGACCTCGGACGCCGCGTCTTCGCCGACCAGCACGACGGCAAGCCCCGGAATACGTTCACCGGCATCACGACGCGCATCGACCTGTCGGCCTACCTGTTGGCGTACGCGTTCGGCAATGGCCTTGCCATCTATCAGTTGTGCTGACATCAGCGATCATTCCTTCTCGTGGGCGATAAATGCAGGAGGGTCAACGATGGCCAATTTTCGCATGCCTTGCCCTCCAGTCAACGCCGAATGAAGACCTTGGTCGAAAGCTGTCATGGGCGTCAGGTCTTCCGCAGTCGCCCACAGGTCAGATGACGGCGCCAGGAGGCAGGCGAGAGTGGGGGCATGCCATGCGATTGTTGCCTTGACGCTCCATCAATAGAGGCGCAAGCAAAGGTAGAGGTAGAGGCATAGGTAGAAGCAAGGAAAGGAGAAAGGGGGGAAGGGGAGGTTGTAGGGCAGAGAAGCAGAAGGCGTAGGGACAATAGTCAGTCCACCGGCGGCGCTCAGCCGTCGCAAGTCATCACTGTGTCAGTGGCAGAAGCGATGACAGGTAAGGCGTCTTGTATCAGCAAGCAGAGATGTTGGGGGCTTCATGGATGAAAGCTCGCGACATGACATTGGCATGACAGCGCGAGGGGCAAACGATTCTTTTGGAAAGAATTCACGTAAGGGCTTGACCGCAGACGAAAGTTCGGTAGAATACGCCTCGCATCGACGGGGTTCGACGGTCGGTTGAAGACGGTTTCGGGATATAGCGCAGTCTGGTAGCGCGCCTGCTTTGGGAGCAGGATGTCGGGGGTTCGAATCCCTCTATCCCGACCACTTGAATACAACGTCTCGCAAGGCTTAGGTCTTCTGAAACAGTATTCAGGGCTTTGTCCGGAGGTTGACTCGCAGCATTAGTTTCTGCGCCTATAGCTCAACCGGATAGAGCAACGGCCTTCTAAGCCGTAGGTTGCAGGTTCGAGTCCTGCTGGGCGTGCCATCGAGATGATGTTTGTCATCGAAGTGGATGTCGGAATGCTCTTCACTGAGCCTGATGACTGCGACCAGACGATGTGAAGATGTTCATGCAGTGGTGGGTGTAGCTCAGTGGTAGAGCCCCGGATTGTGACTCCGGTGGTCGTGGGTTCGAACCCCATCATCCACCCCATTGCATGTCAGCTTGAGCAGTATCAACGAGATGGAGGCGGCAGGCTTTCTGTCCAATCTCCAGAAGTGGTGGGTGTAGCTCAGTGGTAGAGCCCCGGATTGTGACTCCGGTGGTCGTGGGTTCGAACCCCATCATCCACCCCACGTCTCGATGAATATCAGGATGCTGCCTGGCCCACTTGGGCGGGCGGCATGCCGCAAAAGGGGGAGAAGGCCAATGGCTTTCTCCTCCTTTTTTTTGGTTTTTTTCGCACTGCTCCATGCATGACGATTCCGGGTCGCCGGGCGCTCCAGGCGCCTGTCTGGCGGGTAGGTGGAGCAGAAAATGGCCGGGGTCCTTGAATAACTTGGACCAAGGCACCATATGAAGGGGTCATATCCGCGCTTGCCAGCGCGTGGCGGGGTTTCTACAATCTTCGCCTTTATGATTCGAACGCCACCAGTGGGTAGAGGAACTTTCATGCAAGCTTCTGTCGCAACGACTTCTCCGATCGAGCGCACGGTCACCATCACGGTGCCGGCTTCTGAAGTCGACCAGGCCGTCAACGCCCGTCTTCTGGAAACCGCCAAGACCGTTCGTCTGAACGGCTTCCGCAAGGGCCACGTGCCGATGGCAGTGGTGAAACAGCGTTACGGCAAGGACGTGCGCAACGAGATCGTTGGCGAGATCATGCGCCAGCATTACGTGACCGCCGTCACCGAAAACGAACTGAACCCGGCTGGCTGGCCGAAGATCGACGCGACCGTCGATGAAGCCGGCAAGGATCTGGAGTTCGTCGCGACTCTGGAAATCTACCCGGAAATCGAACTGAAGCCGATCGAAGGCGCTGAAATCGAGCGTCCGCAGGCTGAAGTGACCGACGCCGACGTCGAAGAGATGATCGAGACCCTGCGCAAGCAGAACGCTTCCTGGACCGACGTCGAGCGCGCTGCCGCTGACGGCGACCAGGTCAAGATCGACTTTGAAGGCTTCCTCGGTGAAGAGGCCTTCGAAGGCGGCAAGGCAGAAGGTCACGAGCTGGTGCTGGGCTCCAACAGCTTCATCCCGGGCTTTGAAGAGCAGCTGGTCGGCGCTGCTGCCGGCGACGACAAGGAAATCAAGGTTTCCTTCCCGGCTGACTACCAGGCCGAGCACCTCGCCGGTCAGGAAGCGACCTTCAAGGTCAAGGTCCACGCCGTCAAGGCTCAGGAACTGCCGGAAGTGAACGAAGAGTTCATCGCCCAGTTCGGCCTGGAAGCTGCCGATGTCGAAAGCTTCAAGGTGGAAGTGAAGAAGAACATGCAGCGTGAGCTGAAGAACGCGATCGAGAATCGCGTCAAGCAGCAGGTGCTGGCCGAATTGACCAAGGCCAACGACATCCTCGTGCCGCAGGCTCTGGCCGACCAGGAAATCGACGGTCTGAAGCGTCAGGCGGCACAGCAGTTCGGTCTGGGCGAAGACTTCGACGTCTCCCAGCTGCCGGGCGAGCTGTTCCAGGACCAGGCGGTCCAGCGCGTCAAGACTGGCCTGCTGCTCAGCGAAGTCGTCAGCAGCAACGAGATGGACGTCAGTGACGAAGAGCTGAATGCTCGCGTTGAAGAAATGGCTCAGCAGTACCAGGACCCGGCTCAGGTCACCGAGTACTATGGTTCCAACGAACAGGCTCGCAATCAGCTCAAGTCGGTGCTGCTTGAAGAGAAGGCCGTTGACAAGCTGCTGGCACAGGCTCAGGTTAAGGACGTTGCCATGTCCTACCAGGAAGCCCTGCAGGCTGCACAGCAGCAGGAAGAAGCAGAAGAAGAGGCTGCTGAAGCCGAAGGCGAGCAAGCCTGAAGCTTGGTTGACCCCTAGTGCTTGCTAGACCAGGACCCGGCTACGGCCGGGTCTCTGGTCAGTGGGCGGGGTAAAGTGGCATGCTCAATGGATATCAATGTCATCGGATGAAGGAAGCCCCCATGAACGACTTCGACATCAAGAATGCTGGCGGTCTGGTTCCGATGGTTGTCGAGCAGAATGCTCGCGGCGAACGGGCCTATGACATCTATTCCCGCCTGCTGAAGGAACGGGTGATCTTCCTTGTGGGTCCGGTTGAGGATTACATGGCCAATCTGGTCGTGGCTCAGCTGTTGTTCCTCGAGTCTGAAAACCCGGACAAGGACATCCATCTGTACATCAACTCGCCGGGTGGCTCCGTGACTGCAGGGATGGCGATCTACGACACCATGCAGTTCATCAAGCCCGACGTGTCCACCGTGTGCATCGGCCAGGCAGCCAGCATGGGTGCCTTGCTGCTGGCAGGCGGTGCCGCCGGCAAGCGCTACGCGCTGCCGAATTCCCGCGTCATGATCCACCAGCCGCTGGGCGGCTATCAGGGTCAGGCCACGGATATCGAGATTCACACCAAGGAAATCCTGACCATCCGTGAGAAGCTCAATCGCATTCTCGCGCACCACACTGGCCAGGACTTCGACACCATTGCCAATGATACCGACCGTGACAACTTCATGGCGGCCAATCAGGCAGTGGAGTACGGCCTGATCGATGCCGTGCTGGAACGCCGTCCCGACGTGGAATGATCCCGCGTAAACGGCTGACCTGACGTCGGCAAACATGCATTTCCGGCGGCTCCCCGGGGAGTCGCCGCCATTGAGAGGTACGCGAATGGCTGACGGCAAAGGCAAGGACGAGAACGGCAAACTGCTGTACTGCTCCTTCTGTGGCAAGAACCAGAATGAAGTGCGCAAGCTGATCGCAGGACCTTCCGTCTACATCTGCGACGAATGTGTCGATCTGTGCAATGACATCATTCGCGAAGAGGTCCTCGAAGCCGACGCCGAAGGTGATGATGATCGCCTGCCGGCGCCGCGTGAGATTCGTTCCACTCTCGACGATTACGTGATCGGCCAGGACCGCGCCAAGCGTGTGCTGTCCGTGGCGGTGTACAACCACTACAAGCGTCTGCGCGCCGGTCAGAAGGCCGCGGATGAAGTGGAACTGGGCAAGTCCAACATCCTGCTCATCGGCCCGACCGGTAGCGGCAAGACGCTGCTGGCCGAGACGCTGGCGCGCCTGTTGAACGTCCCGTTCACCATCGCGGATGCGACCACCTTGACCGAAGCGGGCTATGTCGGTGAGGACGTCGAGAACATCATCCAGAAGCTGCTGCAGAAATGCGATTACGATGTCGAGAAGGCCGAGCGCGGCATTGTCTACATCGATGAGATCGACAAGATCTCGCGCAAGTCCGACAACCCCTCCATCACGCGTGATGTCTCGGGTGAAGGCGTGCAGCAGGCACTGCTCAAGCTGATCGAGGGCACCACTGCCTCGGTGCCGCCGCAGGGCGGTCGCAAGCACCCTCAGCAGGAATTCCTGCAGGTGAATACCGGCAACATCCTGTTTATCGTCGGCGGTGCTTTCGCTGGCCTGGACAAGGTGATCCGCGAACGCGCCGAGAAGGGTGGCATCGGCTTCAATGCCGAGGTCAAGAGCAAGCAGGACGAGAAGACCGTGGGTCGCGTGCTGGCAGACGTCGAGCCGGGTGATCTGGTCAAGTTCGGTCTCATTCCCGAGTTCGTTGGCCGCCTGCCGGTCATCGCGACGCTGACCGAGCTGGATGAAGATGCCCTGGTGCAGATTCTGACCGAGCCGAAGAACTCGCTGGTCAAGCAGTACTCGCGCCTGTTCGAGATGGAAGATGTCGAGCTGGACCTGCGCGAAGATGCGCTGCGTGCCGTGGCTCGCAAGGCCATCGAGCGTCGTACCGGCGCACGTGGTCTGCGCTCGATCCTCGAGTCCGTGCTGCTCGACACCATGTATGACATCCCGTCCGAGGAGAGTGTCAGCAAGGTGGTGGTGGATGAGTCGGTGATTGCCGGCGACAGCAAGCCGCTGCTGATCTACTCCAAGAACGAAGAGAGTCAGGGCAAGGTGGCCGGCAAGGACGGCTGAAACGTCCGGGCCTGAGTCGCACCAACGGGGGGCCGCAAGGCCCCCCGTTGCGTTTGCGCTCGCAAGTCATCCTTATTGTGATGCATTCGCGGGGCACGCACGGCTTCATTCAGCGTTGAGTTACCGCCAGGCGTGTCGGGATCATTGCAAAATCATGACCTTGCCCCCATGGTCCTAGTATCAAAGTGCCGTGTGAGGCGGCCCACCCACAGAATACCGAGGAACGTCTGCCATGGAGCAGAACGAAGATCAGACCCTGACACTTCCGCTGCTGCCGCTGCGGGATGTGGTGGTCTATCCCCAGATGGTGATTCCGCTGTTCGTCGGCCGGGAAAAGTCGATCCAGGCCCTCGAAGTGGCCATGGAAGGCGACAAGAAGATCCTGCTTGCGGCGCAGCGTGAAGCCAGCCAGGACGACCCGACGGCGGAAGACCTGTTCGCCATCGGCACCGTTGCCGACATCATGCAGCTGCTCAAGCTTCCTGATGGCACCGTCAAGGTGCTGATCGAGGGAAGCTCGCGCGCCGATATCCAGGCGATCCGCCTGCACGACGACGGCCACAGCATTGCCGATGTCGTCTTGCGTGACAGCCAGCCGCTGTCCGAGCGGGAGCAGGAAACCCTGGTACGCGTACTGCTCAATCAATTCGAGCAGTATGTGAAGCTCTCCAAGAAGGTGCCCAACGAAGTGCTGGGCAGCCTGCAGGGCATCGAGGACCCGAGCCGTCTGGTGGACACCATCAGCGCGCACCTGTCGCTTGGCATCAATGACAAGCAGGCGCTGCTCGAGATGGACAAGGTGCGTGACCGCATCGAGCACCTGATGACGCTGATCGAAGCGGAGATCGACCTGTTGCAGGTCGAGAAGCGCATTCGTACCCGCGTCAAGGAGCAGATGGAGAAGTCGCAGCGCGAGTACTACCTCAACGAGCAGATGAAGGCCATCCAGAAGGAAATGGGTGAGCTGGATGACGTGCCCAACGAGGTCGAGCAGTACGAGCGTCGCATCAAGGACGCCGGCATGCCGAAGGAGGCAGAGGAGAAGGCTACCCAAGAGCTCAACAAGCTCAAGATGATGGGGCCGACTTCCGCCGAGGCGACCGTGGTGCGCACCTACCTGGACTGGCTGTGCGACGTGCCTTGGAAGAAGCGCACGCGTGTGCGTCACGACATCGACCACGCCGCCAAGGTGCTGGACGAGGATCACTACGGTCTGGATGAGGTCAAGGAACGCATCCTCGAGTATCTCGCCGTGCAGAAGCGCGTCAAGAAGCTCAAGGGGCCGGTGCTGTGTCTGGTCGGTCCGCCGGGTGTCGGCAAGACCTCGCTGGGCAAGTCCATCGCACGTGCCACCAACCGCCAGTACACCCGTATGGCGCTGGGCGGCGTGCGCGATGAGTCCGAGATCCGCGGTCACCGCCGCACCTATATCGGGGCACTGCCGGGCAAGATCATCCAGCGCATGGTCAAGACGGGCGTGAAGAATCCGCTGGTGCTGCTCGACGAGATCGACAAGCTGGGCATGGACCACCGCGGTGATCCGGCCTCGGCGTTGCTTGAGGTGCTGGACCCGGAGCAGAACGACAAGTTCGCCGATCACTATCTCGAGCTGGATTACGATCTGTCCGAGACCCTGTTCATCTGTACGTCCAACTCGATGAACATTCCGGGCCCGCTGCGCGATCGCATGGAAATCATCCGTCTGCCGGGTTACACCGAAGACGAGAAGCTGGCCATCGCGATGCGCTACCTGGCGCCCAAGCAGCTCAAGGCCAATGGCCTGAAGCCGGGCGAGCTGACCTTCAGCGAAGCCTCCGTGCTCGAGCTGATCCGTTACTACACGCGTGAAGCCGGTGTGCGTGAGCTTGAGCGCCAGCTCGCCAAGGTCTGCCGCAAGATCGTGCGCGAGCGTGTGGTCGCCGAGGCAAAGGAGGGCGCACTGTCTTCCATGCACCTTGAGGCCGAGCAGGTCGAGCACTACGCGGGGGTCCGCAAGTACAGCTTCGGCCTCGCCGATGCCGAGGACCAGATCGGCCGTGTCACTGGCCTGGCCTGGACCTCCGTCGGCGGTGAGCTGCTGACCATCGAATCTGTCGTCACGCCGGGCAAGGGCCGTGTCAGCAAGACCGGATCACTGGGCGACGTCATGAAGGAGTCGGTGAGTGCGGCCCACACCGTGGTGCGTGCGCGTGCCGAGGCCTTCGGTATCGAGGCTGAGCGCTTCGAGAAGGAAGACTTGCACATCCACGTGCCGGAAGGCGCCACGCCCAAGGACGGCCCCAGTGCGGGCGCTGCCATGGTCACCGCGATGGTATCCGCTTACTGTGGACGCCCCGTGCGCTGTGACGTGGCAATGACCGGTGAGGTCAACCTGCGTGGCGAAGTCATGCCGATCGGTGGCCTCAAGGAGAAATTGCTGGCGGCGCGACGCGGTGGTATAAAGCTTGTGCTGATTCCCGAGGAAAATCGCCGTGACCTCAAGGAGGTTCCGGACACCATCAAGGATGCACTCGATATTCGGCCGGTGCGCTGGATCGACGAGGTGCTTGAGGTGGCTCTAGCAGAAAAGTCGACTGCTGAGAAGGACGATTCTCGTTCAGACGATGCCGGTGGTCGTCAGACAATGATCAGTACACATTGACGGGATTTTTTTGGCCATGCCGCTGTCGAAATGTCGGCGTGGTGCGGTTTTGCGCGTGAGGTTGCTTGACAGTCGTTTGAGGGCGTTGCTATAAACTCCGCTTCGTCGCGATCGCGTTTAGCACCCGTAATTTTCGCGCTGATTTCTGGTAATTTTTGCAAATTCAAGGGGTGAAGAGTGAATAAATCCGAGCTGATCGAAGCCATTGCTGCATCTGCCGACATTCCGAAAGCAGCAGCTAGCCGTGCACTCGATGCGATGGTCGACACCGTCACTGATAGCCTGAAGAAGGGTGAAACCGTGGCATTGGTCGGGTTCGGCACCTTTATTGTCAAGGAACGTGCTGCACGTACTGGCCGTAACCCGCAGACTGGCGCTCCGATCGAGATCAGTGCTGCCAAGGTGCCGAGCTTCAAGGCTGGCAAGGCACTGAAAGACGCCGTCAACTGAGGTCTGCCTGCTTCGCAGGCACCCGGTGGCGCGGTACCGGTTCGGGAGTGGTCTGATGACTGCCGAACCGGCACCAGAACATCGAAGCGCATCGCCTGGCGATGCGCTTTTTTTGTGGCTGAACCCGGCCATGTCGGCAGGGCGCAAGCGTTTGATGACCCTGGCGAGTCAGTCAGTCGTGCAAAGTCACCTGCATCTGTCTGCGGCATGCGTATAATCATCAGTCACTGAGTCGCGGCCCTTGTGGCCATTCCAATCCCTGTAGTTCGAGGCCTGCATGCTGCAACGAATTCGAGACCGGTCGCATGGCTGGGTGGCCAAGACGATCGTTGGTTTCATTGTCGTCACCTTTGCCTTCTTTGGTGTTGAGTCGATCATTGGCGCCTTCACTGCCAGCAGTGACGACGTGGCCACGGTCAATGGCGATACCATCAGCCGTCAGGCGGTGGAAACCGAAGTCCAGCGTGCCATCCGTTCTGGCCAGGTAGCGCCGGAACAGGAGCGCGAAGCACGCAATCAGATCATCAACCAGATGATCGATTCCCGCCTGCTGGATCAATACGCCGAGGAAGGCGGCCTGCACATGTCCGATGCGCAGCTCGATCAACTGATCGTGAGCATTCCGGACTTCCAGGACGACAAGGGACGCTTCGATGCCGACCTGTTCCGCAATCGTCTGGCCAGCGCCGGCTATTCGCCCACCTCCTTCCGTCAGCAGTTGAGCAGCGACACCCTGCGCCAACAGTTGACCGACGGCTTTGCCGCCAGTGCCTTCGTGCTGCCGGGCGAAGAAGAGAAGCTCAGCCAGCTGCAGCGTCAGACGCGCACCTTCCGTTATGCCACGCTGAGCAGCGCGGACCTCGATGCGCCGGTGACGGTCAGCGAAGACGAGCTCAAGGCCTGGTATGACAACCATCAGGACAACTACCGTCGTCCGGCACAGGTCAAGCTGGCCTACGTACTGTTGGACCAGAACGAGCTGGCCAGCGGTGGCGATATCAGCGAAGACACGCTGAAGGCTGAATATGCGGCCAAGCGTGCCGACGCGCCGCGGGAGATCGCGCACATCATGGTCGAGAAGGGTGACGATGATGCGGCGGCACGTGCCAAGCTCGAGGGCGCACGTGACGCACTCGCCAACGGCGAAGACTTCGCCAAGGTGGCGGCCGAGGTCTCCGAAGACAGCTCCACGGCCGAGGATGGCGGTGAGCTTGGCGTGATCACCCGCGGTATCTTCGGTGAAGACTTCGATGACGCGGCCTTCGCGCTGGATGAAGGCCAGGTGTCGGATATCGTCGATACCGGCGACAGCCTGCATCTGATCAAGGTGACCGGTCTGGACATCGCGCCCTTCGAGGACATGCGCGACGAGCTGCTGACGCGAGCCCGTCAGGCCGCTTCCCGCGATACCTTCAACGAGAAGGCGCAGCAGCTGAAGGACGAGAGCTTCGCGGCGGATGATCTGGCCAGCGTCGCCGAGGATCTGGACCTGCCGCTTGAGAAGACCGACTGGGTCGCGCAGGAAAACGATGACGAACTGCTGTCCGAGCCGGGTGTGATGGCGGCAGCCTTCGGTGACGAAGTGCTGAAAGAGGGCTACAACAGTGATGTCATCGAACTGGACGACAGCCGCCGTCTGGTGTTGCGCGTCCTCGAGCAGCGCCCGGCCACCACGCTGGCACTGGATGAGGTCAAGCAGCAGGTTCAGCGCGAAGCCAAGGCCGACAAGACTGCCAAGGCACTCGAGGCACTGGCCGAGAAGCGTCTGGAGACGCTGCGCCAGGGTGGATCACTCGAGGGGATCGACTGGCAGCAGGCTGATGACGTCAGCCGTCAGGCCAGCACCCAGCTGCCGCAGAGCCTGGTCAAGCAGGCCTTCACGCTGGCGCACCCGCAGGATGGCCAGCCGGTCTACGGCAAGGCGTCGCTGAGTGGTGGCATCGCGCTGATCGCCCTGACCGAGATCGGCGAGGCCGAGCCGAGCGAGATGGACCAGTTCCTCTCGCGTCTGGCCACGCGTCTGCGTGCTCAGGCCGCTGTCACGGGCCTGCAGGAATCCCTGCGCGAGCGTGCCGAGATCGAGCGCAACTGATCGAGCGCACATGAGCCAGGCAACTGGCGTGGGCAGCGTTGCCTGCCAATGAGACCGTCACCCCCTGGGGTGGCGGTCTTTTTTTGGTTCAAGCCATTGGGTTCAGGTCATTGGGTTCAAGCCTCGCAGGCTCAGGTAGCGAAGCTCAGGCCGCGAGGCTGCGTGCGGGTGTGGCGTCAGATCACGAGCTTGGTGTCAGGTCACGCGTCATGTATCAAGTCACGAGCCCAGCCGCTGACGCAGCTGCTGGGAGAGTTCGCGGTGACGGACCTGAATGCCTGTGGAGAGCGTCTGGCGTAGCCAGCGGTGGCCAGCGTCATGATGCAGGCGTTCGTGCCACACCAGCCAGTAGGAGAAGCGGTTGAGGGTGATGGGTAGCGGACGCAGGGCCAGCGGCAGCTGATCGAGCATGCTGATGGCCAGACAGCCCGGCACGCACAGCAGCAGGTCGCTGTGGCAGCTGACACTGAAGGCGGCCAGAAAATGGGGCTGGCGCATGACCACCTGACGACTCAGTCCCAGTTCCGCCAGCTTGAGGTCCACCGCGCCTCGCTCATCACCGCCCATGCTGATCAGTTGGTGACTGGCGGCGAGGAAGTCCTCCAGGTTCAAGGTCTCCTTCGCTGCCAGCGGATGGTCCTGGCGCATCACGCAGACGAACTGATCATCCCCGATCTCGCGACCATGCACGCCGGCCGGCACCCTGGCGGTGGGCACGCACATCGCAAGCTCCGGCCCGCCTTCTTCCAGCTGCTGTTCGACATTGCCGCCATAGGCCTGGATATCCAGGCGGATGCCGGGTGCCTGCGCGTGCAGCGGGGCGATCTGGGGCGCCACGAAGGCGTGCATGCCGTAATCGGTGGTGGCCAGCTGAAAGCGACGCTGGCTATCTCTAGGCGAGAACTCGGGCGGTGCCAGCAGGGCACCCAGCTCCTGCAGCAGACGGGCGAGGGGCTGCCTGAGGGCCTCTGCCCGTGCGGTGGGGCGCAGACCGCGTTGCGCGCGTACGAACAGGGGGTCATCGAAGGCCTCGCGCAGACGGCCCAGGGTGCGGGACACCGCAGGCTGGCTCAGGTTGAGGCGCTCAGCGGCCCGCGACACGCTGCGGGTTTCCAGCAGCGCATGCAGCGCAACCAGCGTATTGAGATCATGGCGGGCAAGTTCAGCCAGGTGCATGGCAAGTGGTTCCCGGTAGCGAGGCGGCCCAGTCACTGGGATGAAAGTGTGCAGTTTCAACCGCATATGATATCAGCCTCATGCATACCGGGATTCAGTTTCTGTCATTGGTGTGATATCGGGAGCGCGCGTAATCTGGGGGCACTTCGTCGCCGAGCAACGCTTGCGGCGGCCAGTCGTCACAGGGTTGAGGCCTCGGGCCAGCGGCCTGATGACGATTCTGATCACAAGTCGTTTGACCAGATCATTCGCAAGGAGCATCGCATGCAGACACGCTATTACACGATCACCGACTATCCGAAAGGCACCCCGGAACGCGACCTGTTCCAGTTGCGCGAAGAGGAGCTGAGCGAGCTCGGTGAAGGCGAGGTGCGCATTCGCAACAGCTGGCTGTCCGTGGATCCCTACATGCGTGGCCGCATGAGCGGCGTGAAGACCTATATTGACCCCTTCGAGCTCAATGAGCCGCTGCAGGGCGCAGCCGTCGGTGAAGTGATCGAGTCACGTGACTCTCGCTTCAAGCGCGGCGACAAGGTACGTCACATGGGTGGCTGGCGTGACATCGCGCAGCTCTCTGGTGACCAGGTCGAACCGCTGCCGAGCATCGAGGTGCCGGAGCAGGCCTACCTGGGCGTGCTGGGCATGCCGGGCATGACCGCCTGGACCGGCCTCAACATCATCGCCGAGATGAAAGAGGGCGATAACGTGCTGGTCAGCGCGGCCTCCGGTGCGGTCGGCTCGCTCGCCGTCCAGCTGGCCAAGGCCAAGGGCGGCACCGTCGTCGGCATCGCCGGCAGCCAGGAAAAGCTCGATTGGCTGGAAGCGCGGGGCGTCAAGGCGGTCAGCTACAAGGGCAAGGATGCCGAGCAGCTGACGAAGGCGCTCAAGGAAGCCTGCCCGGACGGCTTCGATGTCTACTACGAGAATGTCGGCGGTGATTGCCTAGTGGCGGCGCTGAACAACCTGAATGTCGGCGCTCGTATCGCCGTCTGCGGCATGATCTCCAGCTACAACGATACCGAGGTGGCGCCTGGCCCCTCGAACATCTCGATGATCCTGATCCGTCGCGCGCGCATGCAAGGCTTCATCGTCTTTGATCACTGGCAGAACTACAGCCGCTTCCTCGAAGAGGTAGGGCCGCAGGTCGCCAAGGGCGATATCGACTACGAAGAGACGGTGGAAGAAGGGCTCGAGCAGACGCCGGACGCCTTCCTCAAGCTGTTCTCGGGTGGCAACAAGGGCAAGATGCTGGTGCGTCTCTGATCTTAGAACTTGATCTTAGAACTGAGCCAGCATTACTGAAGATCCGAACTGGAGACCCGAACTGGAGACCCGAACACCTGACACCGCGCGTACGCGCGCTGCTCAGACAGTCACGAAAGGCTCGCCGCGGCGGGCCTTTTGCGTGGTTGGCCAAACATTTGCCATCACGCATTACTGGTCGCTAAATATCACTGGTTGTAAGGATTGGTGACTCTTACGAACCAAAGACGTGCGGCCTGTGCTCTACTTTAGTCTTGGTCGCTGCTCTAGAATGCAGACCATCGTTCGTGGGCAGGTGGCGTCATCGTCGTGCTTTTCTGTCACTTCGCCCACATATCACTCTGTGTCAGGTGGCGCCTGACCACGGCTCTGTCATCTCATGTTGCCGTGTCGCCCCTGACTCCGCGAGGAGAGCATCATGCAGGACTTTACCTATCAGAACCCGACCCGCGTGCACTTCGGTGCCGGCCAGATCGCCAAGGTGCGTGACGAGATTCCGGCGGATGCCCGCGTGCTGGTCACCTACGGTGGCGGGTCGATCAAGCGCAACGGCGTGATGGATCAGATCGAAGGCGCACTGGAAGGTCGTCAGTGGTGGAGCTTCGGCGGCATCGAGCCGAACCCGAGCTATCACACCCTGCTCGAAGCCCTGGAAATCATCAAGCGCGAGAAGATCGACTATCTGCTGGCGGTCGGAGGTGGCAGCGTCGCCGATGGCAGCAAGTTTCTCGCGCTCGCCGCCTGTCATGCCGGTGATCCGTGGGAAATTCTCGCCGAGGGCAAGCACCCCGAGATGGCGCTGCCGCTGGGCGTGGTACTGACACTGCCGGCTACGGGCTCCGAGTCCAATGGCAATGCCGTGGTCACCAACTATGAGACACATGACAAGCTGCCGATGTTCAGCGAACTGGCCTATCCGCGTTTCGCGGTGCTGGACCCGGCCACCACCCTGACCCTGCCGGAGCGCCAGAGCGTCAACGGTGTCGTCGATGCATTCGTGCACGTCAGCGAGCAGTATTTGACCTACCCGGTCAACGCGCCGGTGCAGGATCGCTTCTCCGAGGGTCTGTTGCTGACCTTGATCGAGGAAGGCCCCAAGGTGCTTAGCAAGCCGGATGACCTGGCCGTGCGCGCCAATATCATGTGGGCCGCCAACCTGGGTCTCAACGGCCTGATCGGGCGTGGCGTGCCGCAGGACTGGGCCACCCACATGATCGGTCACGAGATTACCGCACTGCACGGTGTCGATCATGGTCGCACCCTGACCATCGTGATGCCGGCGCTGTGGGAAGAGCTGTTCGAGGCCAAGCGTGCCAAGCTGGCGCAATACGGTCGTCGCGTCTGGGCACTGGAAGGTGATGAGGAGAGCGTTGCGCGCGCTGCCATCGACAAGACCCGTGAGTTCTTCACGCGCATGGGCGCGCCGGTATCGTTGAGCGAAGCTGGTATCAGTGCCGACAGCATCGATCAGCTGGTCGACAACCTGACCCGTCACGGCTTCACCGCCATCGGTGAGCACGGCGATATCACGCCGGACGTGGCGCGCCGTATCCTGACCCGCGCGGCCTGATCGCACGCGTCAGTCAGGCTCGAGTGTCAGCCTCAAACCCCTCGTCACCCCTGGTGGCGAGGGGTTTTGCGTATTTCCCTCCTTGTCTCCCCCCTTGTTGCAGATTGCCGTTCGCCAGATCGCGTCATGCCAGAAGGCCGGATTCACTTGACGAGACTTCGTCGCCGGCCGGTTTTTGTTACTCTATAACCTTTTGCACGCCCTTCATCTTGCGGAGATTTCAGCATGTCTGTGGCTTCACGCGGCGCCGATACCGGCGACGCCCCGACGGATTTTGCACGCCAAACGCGGATACCAGTGCATCTGATCACCGGCTTCCTGGGAACAGGCAAGAGCAGTTTCATCCAGGCATTGGTCGCGGCCAAGCCTGAGGATGAACACTGGGCTATCCTGGTCAATGAGTTCGGGCAGGTGGGGATCGATCAGGCACTGTTTGCCGGGCGCGAGGATGTCAGCGTCAAGGGGCTGCCTGGCGGGTGTCTGTGCTGTCAGCTGGCCTTCGTGCTGCAGGCGGGGCTGGTCAGCCTGATTCATCAGACGCGCCCTGATCGTCTGATCATCGAGCCCTCAGGGCTGGGCCATCCGGCGGGGCTGATCGATGTGCTGCGCAGTGAAGGGCTGGCCTCGGCACTTGCGCTTGAGGAAGTCATCACCCTGCTGGACCCGCGCGCACTGGACGATACCCGTACGCGCGAACACGTTACCTTCCAGGACCAGCTGACGCTGGCGGGCGGCGTGGTGCTCAGCAAGCGAGATCTGGCGAGCGAGCAGCAGCTGGCGGCCGCGCATGAGTTTCTGGCGGGGATGTGGCCGCGCAAGCGCTGGGTCGGTGAGCTGGGCAGAGCCGACGGCGAGACCCATGTACTCAAGGCACGCATGAACGGTCAGGAAGCCCGGATCATTGACTGGTTGATGGCAGGACAGGGCGCGAGCGGAAGTGTCGATGAGCCGTTGGCGGAACAGATGAATGTGACGATGCCGGCCGCGCATCGTGCCGCATACGCCAATGCGGGTCAGGCACTTGAGGCGTCCGTGGGTGATGAATCGCCCGCCTCGGACGTGATGCCGCTGCCCGGCGCACCGGTGATTGAGCAGGCCGAAGGGCTTGAGCATGCCAGTCTGGGCTGGCGAATCGCCGCAAGCGAGGTGTTCGATCTCGATCAGCTGACCCAGTGGCTGGATGGCCTGCCGCGCGAGTGGCGCATCAAGGGCGTCTTTCACACCCAGGATGGTTGGCGCAGCTATAACCGTGCCAAGGGGCGTGCCGAGCTTGCGCCGTCCAGTTGGCGTGAGGATTCGCGGCTTGAGCTGATTGCACCGCTGGATGGACAGGAGCAGGGGGAGGAGCAGGAAGGGATGGTGGCGGCGTTGCCGCTTGAGGACTCCCACCAGCTGAATGCGGCCTTGCTGGCCTGTCGCAGCGACGGCGCTGCCAGACCTTTCAACTTCTTCGGCGAGTGAGCTGAGGTGCTCCTTCGTGGAGCGCTTCAGCCCATGCCTCTCAAGAGCTGTCTGCTACGTCAGGCGCTCCCATTCGCCGATCAGGCGCAGGGCTTCTTCGCGGGAATCGCCACACAGCTCGTGATCGAAATCGAAGTCACGGCACACCGCCGGGCGCTGCGGTGTGCCGAACAGCTTGCACAGGTTGTCGTCATCCAGCTGCACGCAACGCACCCCCGCTGGCTTGCCATCGGGCATGCCGGGAATCGGGCTCGAGATCGAAGGGGCGATGCAGCAGCCGCCGCAACCGGCACGACAGCCGAGAGCGGCAGCATCTGCAGAAGGGGCGGCAGTCTGCATCATGAGGTGGCGGTCGTGTCTTCGTGCTCGGGGAGGACGAGCGGCTCGCGCGCCGTCTGCGGGGTATGGCGCGCGATGGCGCCCTTGTTGATGCCCTCGTAGGCTTCGACACGGATACTGTCACCGCTGTCGAGGGCGATCTGGCGTGCCAGCCAGTCGGCGATCCACTCGATGGTGGTCGGTGTCGGCAGCAGCCAGACCTGCTTGCGCGGCAGGCGGATGCGGAACCTGCCCTGCGGCGCCTCATAGCTGAATACCAGCTCACGTCCCGGGCGGTCGATCAGATCGCCTTCCTCGGCCAGATAGCGGTCGTTGAGTTTCTCGGCCCACTCGGCTTCCAGTGCCGTGTCCCGCTCACCATTGCGCTCGATGATCAGCGGAGAGCGATGGCCATGCGCGATACGCTGGCAGTTGCCACTGTGATGACGCAGGCCATGACTGTAGGTGTAGGCGGCGCCGTTGATGCTCTCGTCGCGCAGACGCACGCGCAGCCCATCGACACGCGGCGGCAGGCGGCGAGTCAAGAGCTTCTCGAAGTGCTCGGCCAGCACCTCGCTGGTGACCTCGGCCACCGGCAGCAGGCAGAAGGCCTGACGCGGGCCGCGCACTTCCATGGCATAGGGCTGGGTGAAGCGCAGGCATAGTCCTTCCGGGCAGTCCGTGATGCTCACGCCTTCGGCCTGGCTGGGCACGATCAGGGTGTGATCGGCGTCCTGATCGATCATGCGCTTGGCCCACGGCTTGACATCGCCGAAGTCGAACAGCATGCCGTCATGGCCGACGGCGCCGTCCAGCTCGAGATCCAGATGCTGGCTGATGCCGTACAGGCCGCGGGTATTGCTCCACACCGAGGCATCCACCGCGGTGAGGGCCCTGACGAAGAGGGTCTTGGGAGTCATTGCGGTCATCAATCGATACCACTGATCTTGTGGGTCTGCAGCGAGAGCTGCCACTGGGGATTGCGCATGCAGTAGCTGACGCACTGGTTCATCGGCGTGTCGGACGCCAACACCTCGCGGTAATGCTCGCGGGCCGCGGCAGGCGCGGGTAGGGCATCCAGGGCGGCGGTATCCAGTGGCTGCAGATAGAAGTGCGCGAAGTCCAGACTGACGAAGCGCTCCGGCAGGGCTTCCGGCTGCGGGTAGACGAGCTTGAGCTCATCGCCGCCGGTGAGGGTCAGCTCACTGGCGCCCTTAGGGCTCACGCACAGCCAGTCGATGCCGGCAGGCGGCTCGACGGTGCCGTTGGTCTCCACCGCGATCTCGAAGCCGCGGGCGTGCATCGCGTCCACCAGCTCACTGTCGAGCTGCAACAGCGGCTCACCGCCGGTGAAGACCACATAGGGCGTGGCGATGCCGGTGTGCTCCGGCCACAGGCTGGCCAAAAAGTCCGCCAGCGCGTTTGCGGTGCGGAACTTGCCGCCATTCTGACCGTTGGTGCCGACGAAGTCGGTGTCGCAGAAGCGGCAGACCGAGGTGTCGCGGTCCTGCTCGCGGCCACTCCACAGATTGCAGCCGGCAAAGCGGCAGAACACGCTGGCGCGCCCTGCGCGAGCACCTTCGCCCTGCAGGGTGTAGAACGCTTCCTTTACCGTATACATCAGCGAGTGCCTGCGTCCTTGACGGAGTCGGTCGTTTCATAACCGAGCGGATCGCTCAGCCCATGGGCGGCGAAGGCCTCGAGACGTTCACGGCAGCTGCCGCATTCCCCGCAGGCCAGTTCGCGGCCTTCGTAGCAGGTCCAGGTCTGGGCGTAATCGAGTTGCATGGCGATGCCGGCGGCCAGAATCTCGTCCTTGCTCGCGTGCAGGAAGGGCGCGCGAATCTCCACCGGCGAGAAGTTGGCGATCGCGGCGACGGCGTTCATCTTATCGACGAACTCCGGACGGCAATCCGGGTAGAGCACGTGATCGCCGCCATGGGCACCATAGAAGCAGACTTCGGCCTCGATGTTGACGGCCTTGGCGATGGCCAGCGACAGCAGGATCATGTTGCGGTTGGGCACCACGGTCGAGGTCATGGAGGCCTCGTCGTAGTCGGCCTTGGGCATCGTCTGGTCACTGTTGGTCAGCGCGGAGTTGTCGATCAGGCCATGGATGGCGCGAATGTCGACGACTTCGTGGGCGACGCCCAACGACTCGCAGACCTGGCGTGCGACGTCGAGCTCACGCGAGTGACGTTGGCCATAATGGAAGGAGAGGGCATGTACCTCGAAGCCTTCCTTCAGCGCTTGATGCAGAACAGTGTAGGAGTCCATGCCACCGGAGTATATGACGACGGCGCGGGGACGCTCTGCAGAGGGGGCGGAAGCGGAGACAGCAGAATTCTGGACGTTGAGAGTCATGACGGAGAATTTCTTTGACCGATGGATTCGGCGCCCGGGATCCGGTCCGGGCGAAACGGGCGCCTATCCTACTCTTCCACACGCCTTGATGCCACTCGCGCACTGATGCGGATCGCGGATACGCCGCCTGTCGCCAGGTTCTACTGTGGCCATGGCAGCCAAGCGTTGAGTCGGCGAGAAAATAGCCTTGGTACCCGCACCACAGGCTGGCATAGACTCGGAGTATTAGCGAAGCGTAGAGAGAGTCGACTGCGTGCTGCACGCTTGTCCACCTGGTGCTTGCCCTGACGGCACGCCCTTCGGGATGACTGGCTAAGGAGCAGGTTGAGGAGCCGGCTGAGTGGCTTGCCGAATGGCTCCGGGAGTGGCTCTCGCAATGGCGCGCGGTAGAGTTGCATGTGCGCCTGGACGTTGCCGCACTAGCCATAGCCATGCGGCCGGGCCATGCTGCAGCCAGCGGCGACAATGAGAGCAGGTGTAAGCAGATAAGCGCGAGAACAGCTGGTAGCGTGAATGACGCGTCGTGTCCCGGTGGTGTTGCCCGCGTTGCGCAGCCAACGACCAGCATCACTGGCGACAGGCGGCCCTTGCGGGGCATCAAGCCATTTTCCTTATGACTGCAGGTGGAGTGAACGTGCCTCTCGATATTTTGATCAAATTGCTGTCGTCCATCGAAGAGCCGTTGTGGATTCATGATTGCTTCGGCCAGCTCGCCTGGACGTCGCCGCGCGCTCGCCAGGAAGACAGAGTGCCGGAGCTGCCATCCCCGCTGCCCAAGCAGCCGGAGCCTTGTGGCATCAGCGGCCAGCCCGGCTTCTGGTTGATGGGCATCACCGGCGAGCTGGGAGAATGGCTGCTGGTGCAGAAGGCCAATCTGCCGTGGCGCATGGCGATCTTCGATGCCGAGTGTCTGGTGGCCAACACCTGTGGCTGGCAGGAGCTGTTCGGCACCGAGCGGCCGCGTCTCGAGCCGGTCAGCGAGCGGCGAGTCCGCCTCAAGGCGCCGTTCTCGGGGCTGGCGGAGGCCCGAGCGGCCGGGGTGGATGACAAGGTCTTGATCGCCCTGCGCCGTATGCAGCCCATCAACCTGCTGTCGCGCGATCGCTTCAATGCTCAGATCGATGAACTGCTGCTGGAAGAAAGCGTCGATGGCAGCATCGATGGTGGCATCATCTACCTGTCGCTGACCCACCTGGAAATCATCAACTCGGCGCATGGAGCCGAACGTATCGATCCGCTGCTGGAGCGTGTGGCAGAAGCCATGTCCCTGCAGTATCGCGACGCCCTGGTCTGCCGCCCCCTGGGCAACGCCTTCGCGCTGTTCTTCGCCGGGGATGAGGCCAGCCTGATCATGCGTGCCAACGAGCTGTGCGAACGCCTGGTGATGCTGATGCGACTGGATGGCAAGCCTCTGCCGGTCACGGCAAGGGTCGGCATCAGTCTGGCGCCGCAGCACGCACGGCGTGCCCATCGCCTGATGCATCTGGCCGAACTCGCCATGTTGCACGGGGGATACGACGACATCGATGTCTGCGGTCCCCTGCATGTGTTCTCGCCCGGCGCGCACATGCAGCACCTCAACGACTATCGCCTGACCAGTGACCTGCGCGAGCATCTTGAAGAGCTGGATCTCGCCTTCCAGCCCCAGTTTGACCTCGCCAGTGGCGAGGCCGTCGGCGTCGAGGTGCTGGTGCGCTGGGACCATCCCGAGCTTGGCACCATCGGCCCGGGGCGCTTCATTCCGCTGGCGGAGCAGTACGGCTTGATCGGCACCGTCGGCGCGCGAGTGATGGACACGGCCCTCTCGGCGACGCGTGATCTGGTGACGCCGAACGGCAAGCCGCTGTCAGTGGCGATCAATGTCTCGGCTCAGGAGTTTCGTGACCCCGGCTTCCCCGAGCGCGTCTCGGAGGCGCTGGCACGTCATGGCTTCCCCCCGGAACGCCTGGAGCTTGAGATCACCGAATCTTCACGCGTACCGGATCTCGATCGCGTCGTGGAGCGACTGACCGGCCTGATCGAACGCGGTGTGCGCCTGGCGATCGATGACTTCGGCACCGGCTTCGCGTCACTGCTCTACGTGCGCGACCTGCGTGCTTGCCGCCTCAAGGTCGATCAGCGCTTCGTAGGCAGTCTTGATCATGATGCCCGTGACCGCGCCATCGTCTCCCATGCGATCTCGCTGGCCGACAGTCTGGGCATGGAGGTGCTGGCGGAGGGCGTCGAGACCGCAGAGCAGGAGCGCCTGCTGGTCGAGATGGGCTGTCATCTGGTACAGGGCTTCCGTTATGCACGGCCCAAGCGCCTGCCGGAGCTGGTCGAGTGGCTCAAGCGCAAGCCGTCAATCCATCCCTACCCCTGAGTGCCATGTCCTGAGGGGGGTAAGTGAAGGGGCCTTGAATGAAAACGCCCGCCACGCAGTGATTCTGCATGGCGGGCGTTTTCATGCTGGACGTTCGGGGCTGGCAGTAGCCGTGGGAGGGGACGGCTTGCATTCAGACTCGGGAGTCGTGGCGATGTCTCATTCGCTGCAACCGCTACCGTAGCCGTACATGTTCTCGAAGCCCGGAATGCGCTGCTCCCAGACGGGGGGAGTGCCGACGACCTCCTGCAGGCAATCGCTGAAGCGACGCGTCTTCTGCGGCAAGTACTGGCGGTGCGGGTAGACCAGATGGATCGAAGGCAAGGGCTTCATCGGCACGTTGGTCAACAGCGGCACCAGTTCTCCATCCAGGATCTCGTCCTTGATGCTGATCGCGGACACCATGCCATAGCAGGTTCCCGACTTGATGGCACCGATCAGCACGTCGGCATCATTGACCTTGAGACGCGAATCCAGTGCCACCTTTTCCTCGACACCGCTCTCGGTGCAGACGCGCAGGCGATCGAGAATGAAGCCATCGCGGGAATACACCGCTGCCGGCAGGCCAGACAGGTCGGCGGGGGTCTGGGGCATGCCGTGACGCTCGATGAAGGCCGGCGAGGCACAGATCAGGTGACGGTGTGCCGCCAGCGGACGCGCGATCAGGTTGGAGTCTTCCAGCTCCGACATGCGAATGGCCAGGTCATAACCGCCGCCGATCAGGTCGGTCAGGTGATCTTCCAGGCGCACTTCCACCTGGGTATCCGGGTAGCGCTCCATGTACAGACGCACGGCCTGGGCGACGTAGGTGCGGCCGAAGTGGCTCGGGCTGGTGATCTTCAGGATGCCGCGCGGGCCATCCTGATAGGCGCCGGCCACATCGTCGGTATCTTCCAGCACTTCACGCAGACGCAGTGCGTGCTGATGGATCTCGCGCCCCGCATCCGTCAGAGCCAGTGAGCGAGTCGAGCGATTGAACAGACGAATCTGCAGTTCTTCTTCCAGACGGCTGATCTGCTTGGAGACCACCGAGCGGTTGACCTGACGATGGTCAGCCGCCTTGGAAAAACTCTGTGCTTCTACCACATCGAGAAACAGCAACAAACGGGATGCTTTATCCACGGTCTGACCTCTCGTGATGCCATGGGGAGGGGAACACTCTGCCAGCCATCCGTGAGGCAGTCAGTGCATATAAAGCGACGGTCCATCTTCGGTAGCAGTCGATAACCGGTGACATTGCATGGATCATCTTCACGAATCCAGATGACGGAAATCTCTGACAGGATGAGTTTATCACGGTCACTGTTTCCTCTAATACCACGCATCAACGCGTTTCTCGCTCTTCCTGTTGCCGACAATGCATCAAAGACATGTCCCACTGAGCCTATCTGGGGTCCGGTGAAATCCCTAGAATCATCCTTCCAGCGTCACGCAAGTGCTCCGACGCCTTTACTTTCATCCAACCAGTCATGCTCGACATGCTGGGAGTGAGTTCATGTCTTCTTCTATGTCCAACGACGCCTCTGCACCGACCCCGCCAACGTCGGAAACTCCGACGACGCGTGAGCTGATGTCACGCCTGTGGCGCAGCACCTTGCCGATGACACTCGGTATCATGGGACTGCTGGGCTTCAACCTGGTCGATGCCGCCTTCGTCTCGCATCTGGGCACCGCACCACTGGCCGCGCAATCCTTCACCTTCCCGCTGACCTTTCTGATCATCGGGGTGCAGGTCGGCATGGGCATCGCGATCGCCGCGATCGTCTCGCGAACCCTGGGTGCCGAGGATGAGGCGCGTGCACGGCGCCTGGGCGGTGTGGTGCTGCTGGGGTCCGGTGTGTTGATGGCACTGCTGATGCTGCTCTTGTGGGTCATCAGGGGGCCGGCCTTCGAGTTGCTGGGTGCCAATGCCGCCGAGATGAAGCTGATCGAGGTCTACTGGGGCCCATCACTGATCGCCAGCTGGCTGGGGGCCATGGCCTATGTGCTCTACAGTCTGTTCCGCGCCCACGGCGATACGCGTTTGCCGGGTGAGATGATGCTGCTGACCAGTGTCTTCAATCTGGTGCTGGACCCGCTGCTGATCTTCGGCGCGGGACCGCTGCCCGGCTTCGGTCTGGCGGGGGCTGCCTGGGCGACCGTACTCTCCTTCGGGGCCGGGCTTGCCATCACGGCGTTCAAGCTCTCGCGCCGCGACTGGATGGAATATTGCGGCCTGTGGGCCGAATGGCAGGCCTCGCGCCGTCAGCTGGCGGGAATCGCGATACCCGCGATTCTGTGCCAGATGATGCCGGCGCTCTCCGCGATGCTGGTCACCGCCATCGTCGCGGGGCTTGGTCAGACGGAGGTGGCCGCCTGGGGGATCGCCTCACGCCTGGAAACCTTCTCGCTGATCGTGGTGCTGGCCCTGACCATGTCGCTGCCGCCGTGGCTCGGGCGTTGTTATGGTGCCGGCCGTTGGCAGGAAATTCGCCGCCTGATGAACCTGGCCGCTCGCGTGGTGATGCTCTGGCAGCTGGTGCTGGGCATCATCGCGGCAGTGCTGGCGACTCCGCTGGCCTATGTGCTGGTGGGCAGTGATGAGGTCTCGGCGGCGTTGGCGGTCCTGCTGCCGTGGATGTTGCCCAGCTACTCCTTCCTCGGCATCTGCATGCTGGTCGTGTCGGCTGCCAACGCGCTGGGGTGGCCGCTGCGTGCCACGGCGCTGTCCTTCGTACGTCTCTTCGTCTGCTTCTTGCCGGCGGTATGGCTAGGGGCACATCTGGATGGGCTACGCGGGGTCGCGATCGGCTCGGCAATCGGCAACCTGCTGGCGGGCGTGGTGGCATGGCGTGTCTATCGTCAGGCACTGGGCGAGCGCGGCAAGTCAGTGCGTCGCCATGCCTATGTCGCGACGACCTGATCGCCCGGGCCCCCGTGCTGTCATGTACGAGCGCCCTTGAGATGTCAGGCGCTTTTCATGAGATTCTCGCCAGAAGATCCTGCTGGAGACCCTGCCAGTAGACCTTGTCAGAAGCCCCGTCAGCAGTCCCGTTGAGCAGACCGAAAGCGGCCATTCCAAAAATGGCCGCTTTTTTATTTTTTATCACTACCATGGTACAAAATTTACCTGCTTATTTTCTGATTTAGAGGCTCATAACAGAATATTAACCGTGGTTTGCGCCTCTATACTGGATGCATTCAGGCCAAGCCACTATGCGTCGCCCAGTCGACCGGTGTTGGCCTTCATCGTCTTTATTCGCTGCCGAGTGCGCGGATACGCCTGTCATTTGCCGTGGGGCGCGGCTTGCAGTCATGGGGTAGGCCAACATGAAGATTCTTGTACTCGGTAGCGGCGTCGTCGGCGTCACCAGTGCCTATTATCTGGCGCGTCAGGGGCATGAGGTCACGGTCGTCGACCGTCAGGCCAGTCCGGCGATGGAAACCAGCTACGGCAACGCCGGTCAGGTCTCCTTCGGCTTCTCCTCGCCGTGGGCGGCGCCGGGCATTCCGCAGAAAGCCGTCAAGTGGATGTTCCAGGAGCATGCGCCGCTCAAGATCCAGCCGCGCATGGACCCGCAGATGGCCAAGTTCATGGTCAAGATGTTTGCCAACTGCAACGCCGACCGTTATGCCGTCAACAAGGAGCGCATGGTGCGGGTCGCCGAGTACAGCCGCGCCTGCATCAACGCCCTGCGCGAAGAGACCGGGCTGCGCTACGAAGACCGCCAGAAGGGGCTGTTGCAGCTGTTTCGTACCCAGGCCCAGGTCGATGCCGTGCAGAGCGACATGAAGGTGCTGGCAGGCTGTGGCGTGCGCCATCAGCTGCTGGACGCCGACGCCTGCGCCACGGTGGAGCCTGCACTGACTCGCGTGCCGGGGAAGTTCATCGCCGGCCTGCACCTGCCGGATGACCAGACCGGCGATTGTCACCTGTTCACCAACCGGCTGGCGGATTACTGCCGCGACACCCTGGGCGTCAATTTCGTCTTCAATACCACCATTCAGCGCATCCAGCGCAGCGGCAGCCGCATCGAAAAGGTCATCACCGACCGTGGCGAGATGACCGCAGATAGCTACGTGATGTGCCTGGGCAGCTACTCGCCGTTCCTGGCGCGTGATCTGGATCTGGATCTGCCTATCTATCCGGTCAAGGGCTACAGCCTGACCGTGCCGATCATCGATGCCGATGCTGCGCCACAGTCCACCGTGATGGACGAGACCTTCAAGGTCGCGCTGACACGCTTCGATGACCGTATTCGCGTGGGTGGCACCGCCGAGCTGGCTTCGTTCGATCTGTCGCTGCTCGAGAAGCGCCGTGCGACCATCAACATGGTGGTGCGTGATGTCTTCCCGGAAGCCGGTGACTATGCGCGAGCGGAATTCTGGGCCGGCCTGCGTCCGATGACGCCGGATTCCACGCCGATCATCGGGGGCACCAAGTACGACAATCTGTGGTTGAACACCGGACACGGCACCCTGGGCTGGACCATGAGCTGCGGCAGTGCGAGTCTGTTGGCGGACCTGGTGGATGGCCGCAAGCCCACCATCGATCCCAACGGCCTCAGTCTTGGTCGCTACGCTGCCTGATTCCGAATAACGTCGTTCGATGGCCTGTCATCACGCTGACAGGCCATGTCTCGTCATGAACCGTTTTCACTGAGTGTTTTCACGTCACCAAGCAAAGGAAACCCGCATGACCAAGCAGATCATTGCCACCGAGTCCGCTCCTGCTGCCATCGGCCCGTATTCCCAGGCGGTGCGCACGGGTAATCTGGTGTTCCTCTCTGGCCAGATCCCGTTGGACCCGGCGACCATGGAAGTGGTGGAAGGTGGTTTTGAAGCCCAGGCAGACCAGGTGTTCCGCAATCTCAAGGCGGTGTGTGAAGCTTCCGGTGGCAGCCTGGATCAACTGGTCAAGGTCAATCTGTTCCTGACCGATCTCAGCAACTTCGCCGTGGTCAACACGCTGATGGAGCACTACTTCAGCCAGCCGTATCCGGCGCGTGCGGCCGTCGGCGTCAAGGAGCTGCCCAAGGGCGTGCTGTTTGAAGCAGAAGGTGTACTGGCACTCTCCTGATCGCTCGTCGATTGTCGGTCTGAACCAGTGGTTGGTCTGAACGACCGACTGGCGTGAATCGATGCCTAGTCTCTCACTCCCCTCGCTGATTCATCAGCGGGGGGAGTGTCGTTTCAGGGGCCGTGACGTCCTGTAGACAGCTTGAGCGTGCTGTAGACAGCTTGAGCGTGACATTTGGAGCCAGCATGATTAGCGTAAGGCTAAATGAGCCAGCGATCAGCGCTGACTCTCGGAACATCGCGGACGAACCCTTCAAGGAGCAACACCATGGCGCAGTCAGACACAGGCACCCGTGAACCCGGCATACGACTGCGTCAGCTGGAAATGCTGTGGGCGGTGATCGAGTGTGGCTCGATGAAAGGCGGTGCCGCGCAACTGGGGATCAGCGTGCCGGTGGTCTCGCGGGGCCTGGCACAGCTCGAGCAGACGCTGGGTTATTCGTTGTTTCTGCGCGAGGGTGGCAAGCTGGTGCCGACCCCGGAAGCCGAGCGCCTGACGCCATCACTCGCCCGGATGTTCAGCGCTCAATCCGAGCTCAGGCGACTGGCCTTCGGGCCGGGCAGCGGCAAGCGTCCGCGTCTCGTGCTGGCGGTCACGCCCGGTCTGGAGGCCTTCAGTGCCGGTTGGCTGACACGCATCGCGGCCAGTGAAGTCTTGAGTGAGTGGCTGCCCAGCCTGGAAGTGCTGGAGGTATCACAGCATGATCTCGCCATTCGCGAAGGCCGGGTCGCGATGGCGGTGAGCCTGGAAGCACCGCCGGAGCCCCAGGGCGGCAAGCGTGCCAAGACGGCGGCGGCACGCGCCCGCGAGCTCAAGGCCAGTCTGCGTCAGCGTGCGCGAGAGGAGACGACTCTCATCGAAGGCGATGACGCCGAGGCAAAGCCCGCCGCCAAGGCTGCCATGCCCGAGTTGGGGGATACGCCGGAGCTTGCGTTTGACGTCGAGGATGATGCGCACAATGCCGAAAGGACCGCTTCCCGGAGCGGGACAGGTGAAGAGGCGCAAGCCGAGGCACCGCCCGCTCTGAAGCTTCCCTTGATGTTGCTGTGGCCCTCACGCTGGCCGCTGCTGGACAAGCCGCTGACCCTTGCTCGCCTCAATGAACGCCCCTTCGTTGATCTGCCGGAAACCAGCAGTCAGGGGCGCTTGATCCGGGGGCTGCTCAAGCGTGAGCGCGTGACGCCGGCGAGTCTGCTGGAAGTCGCTACGCCGGCCAGCGCCGGGCGTCTGGCACGCGCTGGCAGTGCCGCCACCATCATTGATGCGCTGTCGGCGCAGCAGGCGCTCGAGGACGCCAGAGGCGACCTGATCGGCCTGCCGCTCTCGATGCGCAGCGAGCGCTATCTGGAGCTCAAGTGGCAGTTGCCGACGGCCGAGGAAGGGGAGTCGCTGCACGCGGTACAGGCCTTGCTGATCAGCCTGCTCGAAGAGGAGGTAGAGGCGAGTCTTGCCCGCTTGCCGCAGGCGGACGAGGAAGGCTGATCGGCTGATGGCGCAGGCGCCTGGCGGAAGCCTTGCCTCAGAGTAGAGGTCAGGCCAAACACCGGGCCGGTCAACAGACCATTAAAAAACCCCGCCGATTGGCGGGGTTTTCTTGTCTTTCACGACAGCGCTCGTTCGGGCTCAGCCCTTGACGACGGTCGCGATGGCCTTGGCCACGTAGGGCAGGTTCTCGGTGGAGAAGCCGGCCACGTTGGCACGCCCGGAGCGCACCATGTAGATGCCGAACTCGTCACGCAGGCGATCGACCTGTTCCGGCGAAAGGCCGGTGTAGGAGAACATGCCACGCTGTTCGGCGATGAAGGCGAACTGCTCATCCAGACCATAAGGCTTGAGTGCCTCGACGAAGTCACGACGCAGGCCGTTGATGCGCTCACGCATCTCGGTCAGCTCGCTTTGCCACTCGCCGCGCAGGGTGTCGTCCTCGAGGATGTCGATGACTACCGCGCCGCCATGGGCCGGCGGGTTGGAGTAGTTCTCGCGCGCGGTGATCGCGGCCTGGGAGCGCACGTCGAGCATGCTTTCCTCGTCCTTGGCGATCAGGATCAGGCAGCCGGTGCGCTCGCAATAGATGCCGAAGTTCTTGGAGCAGGAGCTGGTGATGATGGCTTCATCGACATTTTCGGCCAGCAGGCGCACGCCGTAGGCGTCTTCTTCCAGGCCGTCACCGAAGCCCTGGTAGGCGAAGTCGATCAGCGGCAGCAGCTGGCGTGCCTGGACGACTTCCAGCACCTGGTCCCACTGCTCGCGGCTCAGATCGAAACCGGTCGGGTTGTGGCAGCAGGCGTGCAGCAGTACCACGTCACCTTCCGGGATGGTCTTGAGCGTCGCCAGCATGCCATCGAAGTCGAGGCGGTTGTTCTCGTCGACGTAGGGGTAGCTGTGGCGCGTGACGCCAGCGGCGTCGAAGATGCCCAGGTGGTTCGGCCAGGTCGGGGTGGACAGCCAGATATCACGGCCCTTGAGGTTGCTGGCGATGAAGTCCGCGGCCAGACGCAGGGCACCGGTACCCCCGGGCGCCTGGGTGGCGCTGGCGCGATTGGCGGCCAGCACCGGCGACTCGGCACCCAGCACCATCGGCAGCACGACCTTGCCGAAGCGCGGGTCACCGTGAGAGCCGATATAGGTCTTGGTGACTTCATTCTCGACCAGACGGCTCTCGGCCTGCTTGACCGCACGCATGACCGGCGTATTGCCGTTGGCATCGCGATAGACACCCACGCCGAGGTCGACCTTCTGCGGGTTGGTGTCCTTGTTGAAGGCTTCGATCAGGCCGAGGATGGCATCCCCGGGTACACGCGCAATCTGCTCGAACATCTTATTTCGCTACCTCGTCGGTTCTGGCGGCCATGATGAAATCGTTCTTGTGCAGACCCTTCATCTCGTGGGACCACCAGGTCACGGTGACCTTGCCCCACTCGGTGAGAAGTGCCGGGTGGTGCCCGACTTCCTCGGCAATCTCGCCTACGCGATTGGTGAATGCCAGTGCCTGCTTGAAGTTGCGGAACGTAAAGCACCGTTCCAGTTGCATGATGCCATCGCGATTGAGCAACTGCCACTCGGGAATGGCGGTCTTGAGCGTCTCGATGTCGCTATCGCTGACCTTGGGCGCATCGAAGCTGCAGGCTTCACAGGACTGTCTGGCGAGTTCGGTCATGTCACTATCTCCGGCTTGAGAAAAGAGGGTGGGGCGGGTGATAAGGAGCGCAAGGAGGCCGGTGCGATCAACGTGGTGCGAAGCGCGGCGTCTTGAGGCCGAGGGCCATCGCTTCGTGGACCAGCGCCATGATGTCGCGGCTGGCGAGTTCATGCAGGTCCTCCAGTGACTCAAGGACATAGTAGAGCGGCTGCAGGATATCGATGCGATACGGGGTGCGCAGTGCCTCGACGGCATCGAAGGGCAGATGCTCGGGGCGCTCGAGACTCTCCGCAAGCTCACCCAGGGCGTAGCGGGTCTCGCGCGGCGAGGAGATGATGCCGCCGCCGTAGAGGCGCAGCGCACGACTGCCATCGGGTTGAGTCTCGCGCAGCATGCCGAATTCCACCGTCATCCAGTAGAGGCGGGCCAGATAGACGCGTTCTTCCTTGCTGGCGGCGAGACCGAGGCGTCCGTAGGTGGCGGTGAATTCGGCAAAGGCGGGGTGGGTGAGCATCGGGCAGTGGCCGAAGATCTCGTGGAAGATGTCCGGCTCCTGCAGGTAGTCGAGTTCTTGCGGGGAGCGGATGAAGGTGGCAACCGGGAAGCGCCGCTCGGCGAGCAGCTCGAAGAAGCGCGTGAAGGGGATCAAGGCCGGCACGCGAGCGGTTCGCCAGCCGGTGGCGGCCTCGAGGACACGATCGATCTCGCCAAGTTGGGGGATGCGGTCCACTGGCAGGGCAAGGCGCTCGAGCCCTTGCAGATACTCGCGACAGACACGCCCCTCGACCAGTGCCATCTGGCGCGTCATCAGTGTCTGCCAGGTGGCGTTTTCCTGATCGCTGTATTGGATATGGCCCCGGGCATCCGGCTCATGGGCCACGTAGCGGGTGCCCTTGGCCCTGGTTTGCGAGCCGGGCTGAGCTTCCTGGGATGTCTGTGGCCAATGACGACCCTGCGGTGCGTTCATGCAACCTCCCCAACGAGTTGGCGGCGCTGCCAAGCAGGCTGCCGTGTTGTCATTATGGCGTACATGCCAGTTCTTGCATGTCGATGACAACGCTAGGCCTTGTCGGGTGGCGTTGACCAGTGGTCAGGCGTGGCTTTGCGCGGCAGATGAGTCCGCGTTGGCACGTGTCTTGTCAGATAATTCTGACACTGGAGCGGTGACTGGGCGTATCCTGTGCCATTCGGGCGCTCATGCACTTCGTGTCGCCGTCTTTTGTAAGGAATGCTTTACGAGGTTTTTGACAACGCTTACGTTAACGTCACTCAGCTGTCACTCGGTCGGCGACGTCAAGCCAGTGACATCATTTCGACAAGAATTCCAACAACGATGCCGAGAACGCCATGCGCCTCAAACTGACCTGTCAGAATCGAATCGGGATTCTGCGCGACATCCTGGCCCCCTTTGCCGATTACGGCCTCAATGTGCTGCGCGGTGAGGTCGGCGGAGAGGCCAACAACTCCATCTATCTGCATGTGCCCAACATGCTGCGCATGCAGCTCTCGACCCTGAAGCCGACTCTCGAGGACATTCCCGGGGTCTTCAAGGTCAGCCGCGTCAGCCTGATGCCCACCGAGCGACGCCATCTGGAGCTCAATGCGCTGCTGTCATCGCTGTCGGACCCGGTGATGTCCATCGACATGGATGGGCGCGTGGTGGCGGCCAATCGCGCAGCGGGCAAGTTGCTCGGGGTACGCATCGATGAGGTGCCGGGGTTGGCGCTGACGCGTCATGTCCAGGATGTCGATCTGCCGGAGCTGATCCGGCGCAACAATGCCCGCCTCAATGGCCTGCGCCTGCGGGTGGGGGAGGAGACCTTTCTCGCCGATATCGCGCCATTGCACACCGAGAACGAGGATGTTGCTTCGCTGGCGGGTGCCGTGGTCACCCTGCACCGTGCAGACCGCCTGGGCTCGCGTATCTATCAGATCCAGCGCACCGAGGTGCGCGGCTTCGAAGCGATATTCCAGGCGAGCCGTCAGCTGTCGGCGGTGGTCAAGGAAGCTCGCCGCATGGCTCCGCTGGATGCGCCGCTCTTGATCGAGGGCGAAACCGGCACCGGCAAGGAGCTGCTGGCGCGGGCCTGCCACCTGGCCAGCCCCCGCGGCCAGGCACCCTTCATGGCACTCAATTGCGCGGGGCTGCCGGAGTCGATGGCTGAAACGGAGCTGTTCGGTTACGCCCCGGGTGCCTTCGAGGGCGCGAGGCCGGAGGGCAAGCTGGGCCTGCTGGAGCTGACCAGTGGCGGCACCATCTTCCTGGATGAGGTCGGCGAGATGAGCCCGCGCATGCAGGTCAAGCTGCTGCGCTTTTTGCAGGACGGCGGTTTCCGGCGTGTCGGCAGCGATGAGGAAACCTTCCTCGATGTGCGCGTGATCTGCGCCACCCAACAGGACCTGCCGGCATTGTGCAGTGAAGGGCGCTTCCGTCACGATCTCTTCCATCGCCTCAATGTGCTGTGTGTGCAGATCCCGCCGCTCAGGGAATGTCTGGATGGGCTCGAGGAGCTGGCGAGGCATTTTCTCGAGCGCGCAGTGCGCCAGATCGGCGCTCGCGTGCGGGATATCTCGCCCGAGGCCATGGCGCGCCTGCAGGGCTATCACTGGCCGGGCAACGTGCGTCAGCTGGAGAATGTGCTGTTCCAGGCCGTCTCGCTGTGCGATGGCGAGGTGATCGAGGCGCAGCATCTGCGCCTGACTGGGGAGGCGCGTGATGAGGGGCTGGACAATATCGACCTCACTGGCAGCCTGGGCGATATCCATGACGAGGTCGAACGGCGCATCCTGGCGCATCTCTATCCCGAGTATCCGTCCAGCCGATTGCTGGCCAAGCGTCTGGGGGTCTCGCATACCACCATCGCCAACAAGCTCAAGCGTCACGGCATCGCACAGGAGTGACCCACGGTGCAGCTGATGGCGGGAGAGTCAGGACAACAGGGCGCGAGAAAAGCGGACGAGCAGGAAAAGGAGAAGGAGAAGGGCAAGAAGGCAGGCAAGAAGTCAGGAGCGTAGAGGTGCTTGAATGCGTGTTTGAATATCGGAATTGGTGAATTGTTTTGCTCGCTAACAAAGGGTATGATTCTCATATTGTTAGCAAGCTAATATGGATGGCGTCTGATATCGCCGGCAACAGCCGCCCTGACGCCGCACCAATCAAGGCTCTCGTGGGTCTTCCGCTCAGTACCGATGAGGGGGAGTGTCATGGGAGCCTTCATGTCGAGAGATGATACATGAACGCACATTCTCCGGGGACGGATTCGACACAGGAAATCCCGTTTCACGAGCAGATCAAGCCCTCGCTGGGGGGCCAGGTCGGCCGGGTCCACCGTCTCTGGCGCACCGCCATCACCAGCGCGGTGCGTAGCCTGGACATGACGGAATCGCGCTGGACGGTCATGGTCCATCTGGAAAAGCTCGGCGAGGGCTGTACCCAGCAGATGCTGGCCAGCGAGCTGGGCATCGAGATGCCGTCGCTGACGCGCACCCTCAACCAGCTCGAGGCTCAGCAGCTGATCGCGCGCGTGCCGCACGAGACCGACAAGCGGGCGCGTTGTCTGTGGTTCACCGAGCAAGGCCGCCAGTGCCTGACCCAGTTGACGGAGCGCATCGAGCGAGTGCGTGCCGAGCTGTACGTCGGCTTCGATGACGAAGCGCTCAATGCCTTCGCCCGAGCTTTGCTCCAGCTCGAAGACAATGCCAGTGCCAGCATCGCGCGCTCCCAGGCTGAATATCAGCGCAGTCGCCAGGGGTAGCACCCGATCAGCGTGGCGCGTCGTAGCGCCCTACGGTGCCATGGGGGAACACCGCCTGCCACAGCTGCAGCTGACGGGCGTGGAAGGCACCTGCGCAGGCGCCGAGATAGTACTCGAACATGCGCTTGTCGCGCGGTGAGTAGGTATCGGCCAGTTCATGCCAGTGCTGGTCGAGATTGGCGCGCCACGCCATCAATGTCGGGGCGTAGTCGGTGCCGAAGTTGTAGGTACAGCATCCGAGTCGCCGCAGGTATGCCAGCCGGGTGTCTGGTAACAACGTTCTTCACCAGGTATACGCGGCGATCAGGAGCGGCGCTGGGGCAGCTGTCGTCTCAGCATAGTCAAGAGTCGTCTAATGCGGTGACGCAATAGGCTGATTTCCGGGGCAACCGATGGTTGCGGACTTGGAACTCAAGTGCCGCAGTGTCGGCTTTCCGGGGGGCTCTTCGGATGTCGGAACACAAGAAAGCCGCCCCTGAGGGCGGCTTTTTGACGGATGCTGCGCTTTCGCGTTCGATCGCGCCGTCAGGTCACGCTACCTGACGGGGGAGCGCCTCAGCGGCAGCGCACGGTCCAGACGACCTTGTAGCCTTCGCCTTCATGGGTGGCGGCAGCCATTTCGGTGTCTTCATTGATAGTGCCACCTTCCAGCTGGTCATTGCCATCGGCGGCCTTGGCGGTAGCGTCTTGCGGGCCGAAGACGCGCGAATCGAGCACATCGTACTTGTCGCGGTCCTGCTCTTCACACACCTCGAGTGCGCGTTCCTTGACCTGTGCTATGGCATCATCGCGGTCTTCATCGACGGCGCTGACTTCGTAGCGCGTGTCCTGCTTCTCGATCACGCTGGTGTTGCCGCAACCGGCGATGAAGGCGGAACCGACGATGGCCAGGGTCATGCAGGAATTGCGCAGGGCGTTGGATGTCAGGGTCATGATCTCTCCTTGAAGTGTCTTTCGAAGCTGTCTTTCAGAACTGTCGTTCAGAATTGTCTTCCAGAGCCGCCGTAAGCGGGCTCGGGTCGCAATGTCTGTCGTCAGGATGACACTGCTATCAGTACTGGGGGATATGAGCGTGCGCTTCAAGTGTCGAGATGCATCGACGCTGGCTGTCGCCGGCCAACAACAGCAGAGGCGCTGGGGCACTGGTGCGTGGGCTTGCGGGTAACTGAAGTGACACTTTGGTCGTGAGCTGTCTTATTTAGGCATGTCGATGCCTCATCTGGACAGCCAACCTGTGACAGCTGACCTAGTCTGCATGAGCCCTTGCGGTTGGACGCCACCGACCGGGGGCTGGTGGCCTAAGCAGGAAAAGTGACGGGCGGTGCAAGCCAGCTTGTCTACCTGTCGCCGGCCACGTGCCAAACCCCATGCCAGCCAGGAGCACGTCATGTCAGCCAATGCCAATCGCGGAGTTGTCTACCAGGGAGCGGGTAAGGTGAGCGTCGAATCACTGGACTATCCGACCCTGGCGCTGGGAAATCGCAAGTGTGAACACGGGGTCATTCTCAAGGTCGTCTCGACCAATATCTGCGGCAGTGATCAGCACATGGTGCGTGGCCGTACCACGGCCCCACAGGGCCTGGTGCTGGGTCACGAGATCACCGGTCTGGTCGTCGAGGCCGGGCGCGATGTGGAATTCATCAAGGTCGGTGACATCGTCTCGGTCCCCTTCAACATCGCCTGCGGCCGCTGCCGCAACTGCAAGGAAGGCAAGACGGGGATCTGTCTGAACGTCAATCCGGCGCGTCCCGGCGCGGCCTACGGCTATGTCGACATGGGCGGCTGGACTGGCGGTCAGACAGATTACGTCATGGTGCCCTATGCCGACTTCAACCTGCTCAAGTTCCCGGACGCCGACCAGGCGATGGAGAAGATCCGTGACCTGACGCTGCTGTCCGATATCTTCCCCACCGGCTTCCACGGCTGCGTGACCGCGGGTGTCGGGCCAGGCTCCACCGTGTATATCGCGGGCGCCGGGCCGGTCGGGCTGGCGGCGGCCGTGTCCGCCCAACTGCTGGGTGCGGCCTGTGTCATCGTCGGCGACATGATCCCCGAGCGTTTGCAGCAGGCCGAGAGCTTCGGCTGCGAGACCATCGATCTGCGTCAGGAAGGCTCGATGGAAGACAAGGTCGAGGTGATTCTCGGCGAGCGCGAGGTGGATTGCTTCGTCGACTGCGTCGGCTTCGAGGCGCATGGCTGTGGTTGTGACCACGGCCGTGAGCAGCCAGCGACGGTGCTCAACTCGGCAATGGCGTTGACGCGTGCCGGCGGCCAGATCGGCATTCCCGGTCTCTATGTCACCGAAGACCCGGGCGCCGAGGATGAGGCCGCCAAGGTCGGGGCGTTGTCGATGCGCTTCGGGCTGGGCTGGGCCAAGTCCCACTCGCTGCACACGGGCCAGTGTCCGGTGATGAAATATCACCGCCCGCTGATGCAGGCGATCCTGTTCGGGCGCGTCAACATCGCCGATGCGGTCAATGTGCAGGTCATCAGTCTGGAAGAAGCGCCGCAGGGCTATGCGGACTTCGATGGCGGCGCTGCCAAGAAATTCGTCATCGACCCTCACACCATGGTGCGCAACGGCCGTGCCGCCTGACGCCATCACGGCCTGAATCCCGCCAGTAGCGGAGTTTTGCCGCCACAGACGACGCTGCCACGCCCTTTGCCGGGGCGTGGCAGCGTCGTCTTTTCTTGATGCGTGCCTGCCAGGCGCTTGTGGCAGTCAGGCCCTTGTTGTCGAAGAGGCGCTGCGCTATACCGGTGAGCATATGAGGCCAGCGCGCTGCGTATGGTGCTCTCCGCTCTGATGTATCTGCACAGGAATGCCCATGTCCGCTTCAGCGTCCCCCATCGCCAATACCGCCAGCCTGATGCCACAGCGCGCCGATTTCTCCGACTGGCCCGACAGCCGCGACTGGCTGGCGCACCTGGTCAGCTTCAATACCGTGTCGCGCGAGTCGAATCTGGCGTTGATCCATTGCCTGCGCGACGCCCTGGAAGTGGCTGGTGTCAGTGCCGAGGTCATCCACAACGATGGCGGCGACAAGGCCAATCTGCTGGCGGTGATCGGGCCGGAAGTCGAGGGCGGTGTGGTGCTCTCCGGGCACACCGATGTGGTGCCGGTGAAGGGCCAGGCCTGGGACAGTGATCCCTTCACGCTGCGTGAGGCCGAGGGTCGCCTTTATGGGCGTGGTTCCTCCGACATGAAGGGCTTTATCGCCTGTTGCATGGCGGCGGTGCCGGCACTGGTGAATGCCCAGCGTGCGGGCACGCTCAAGAAGCCGGTGATCCTTGCCTTCTCCTATGACGAGGAGATCGGCTGTCTGGGCGCGCCGCGCATGATCGCGCGCCTGCGTGATCGCCTGCCGCGTCCGGCCGCGGTGCTGGTGGGCGAGCCGACCATGATGGCGATCGTCGATGCTCACAAGGGCATTACCGATCTGCGCACCACGGTGACCGGCAAGCCGTCGCATTCCAGCCTGGTCTATCAGGGGGTGAGTGCCATCCATCTGGCGGCGCGCATGGTGACCTTCATCGAAGACCGCATGCAGGCGCGCATCGACTGCGGCCATCTGGACGAGCGCTTCGATGTGCCCCACGCCAGTCTGCACGTCGGGCGCATCGAGGGCGGCACGGCGGTCAACATCACCGCCGGGGAGTGCATCTTCGACTGGGAGCTGCGCCACCTGCCGGGCGAGGATGTCGAGGCGATGCTGGCGGAAATCGATGCCCACGCCGAGCGTCTGGTCGCTCCCTATCGTGAGCGGGCGCCGGAAGTGGCGATTCGTAGCGAACGCACGGTGGAAACGGTGCCTTCTCTGGGGCATGGCGATCGAGACCCGGCCATTCGTCTCTGTCAGCGCCTGCTGGGCGACGAGCGGGGCAGCGAGGCCGTGGCGTACACCACTGAGGCGGGCCAGTTCCAGAGCGAAGGCTGGCCGACGGTGGTCTGCGGGCCAGGCTCCATCGGGGTCGCACATCAGGCCAATGAGTACATCGAACTCAGCCAGCTGACGGCCTGTGATCGCTTCCTGTCCCAGCTGGTGCGTGAGCAACAGGGTGGCTGAGGCTCTTGTATTGAGTCCCTTCTGAACGGGCCTGATGCACGACTGAAGCGTGCGCTCACAGCATGCCGGGGCGGGGTGTCTCCTGCTCCGGCATCGGGCGCAATGCCGTGGCGCATTCCCGCAACAGGTGGTCGGTGAGCTTGTCCAGCGTGCTGCCTCCGTGGCGCCAGTGATGCCAGTAAAGCGGTACATCGAGGGCATGGTTCGGCGCGATATCCACCAGCTCATCACTGGCCAGCAGATGTGCCGCCTGCTGCTCGGGAATCATGCCGTAGCCCATGCCGCTCAAGGCCAGACGCACGAAGCCTTCCGATGACGGGCAGAGGTGGTGGGGGAAGGGTTCATCGAAGCCCATGCTCGCCAGCAGTCGGTGCTGCAGGCGGTCATCACGGCCATAGACGATGGCGGGCATGCTGCGCAGGGTCTCGGCCGGCAGAATGGCCGGGATGGCGTGACCTTGTGTCGTGATGTGGCGCTGCACGAAGTCCGGGCTGGCCAGCGCCCGATAGCGCATGCTGCCCAGTGGATGGGAGCGTGCCCCCTGCACCGGGCGTGGCGTGGCACAGATGCAGCCCGCGACTTCTCCATCGCGCATGCGCCTGAGCGCCACTTCCTGATCCTCCACCAGCATGTCCAGCAACAGGTCACGCTGGCGACAGAAACTGCCGGTGACGGTCGGCCACCAGGTGGCCAGCGAGTCGGCATTGATGGCGATGCGCAGTCGCTGCTCGCTCTCGCCGAGGGCGGGAATCTGGTCGAGCAGGTCATGTTCCAGCAGGCGCACCTGCTGGACATGATTGAGCAGGCGCCGCCCGAGCGGCGTCGGCCCCAGGTGCGGTGTACGCACCAGTACCGGCTGCCCCAGCCGTGCCTCCAGCAGTTTTATGCGCTGCGAGACCGCTGACTGCGTCAGCCCCAATGCTCTCGCCCCGCGTTCAAAGCCCGCCTGATCGATGACGGCCGCCAGCGCCTCCAGCAATTTATAGTCCAGCATCAATATTCCTTATGATCCATTCCCTGAATCAATTTCCTTGATGGATTCATCCTAGCGTACTCTGCCTGCCTCAGCACTGGCAGCCGTGGCAGACGTCGTCAGTCACGGCAACGACACGACGAAAGGACAGGCGATATGTGGTGGTCATTCTTCAATGGTGCGGGGGTAGGCGCAGGCTTGATCATCGCCATCGGGGCGCAGAACGCCTTCGTCTTGGGGCAGGGGCTCAAGCGCGAGCATCAATGGTGGGTGGCGGGGCTCTGCGCACTGTGCGATGGCGTGCTGATCATCGCCGGCGTGCTCGGGCTTGGCGCGCTGATGCAGCAATCACCGCTGTTGATGAGCATTGCCCGCTGGGGCGGCGTGGCATTTCTGCTCTGGCAGGCACTCAAGGCGTTGGGGCGCATGCGCACTGGCGGCCAGCTGACGGCCAGCAACGCCCTCAAGGCCAATCTTGGCAAGGTGCTGGCGGCGACGCTGGCCGTCACGCTGCTCAACCCCCAGGTCTATCTGGATACGCTGGTGATGCTGGGCGCGATCGGCGCGCAACAGCCGTCACCGGAGAGCTTCATCGTCGGGGCGAGCCTGGCCTCCTTCGGCTGGTTCTTCGGCCTGGTGGCATGTGCCGGCTGGCTGGCGCCACGCCTGACCAGCCCGCGTGCCTGGCAGATCATCGAGGCCTTCATCGCCACGATCCTGCTGTGGGTGGCCTGGCAGCTGGGCAGCGGTGCCTGGCTCTAGCAGCCAACGCAAGACGGGCAAGAGGCAGCAGCAGGCGTGAGGCGCCGATGGGTGTAAAGAAAGCATGACGCAGTGTCAGGCGCTCGCCGCAGCGGGAGCGCCCCGAGAGGGCAGTGTCGAGATGGCCGTCAGCGCCATGGCAGAGATTCGTTACATGTCTGGCGTGAGGGGAGGCAGGGCACGGCACCAATGCAGGCGCAAGGCGCATGGGCAGGGCGGCAGGCAAGGCATAGATTTCCGATAACGGAATCGGGACACGACAGGTGGCCAGTGTGACGCGTTCACCTGTCGTGAAGGATGTTGCCCGCCTTTTCTCTACCTTGCCTGCCTTGTCGGCAGCCTGACTCAGGAGCCCCACATGAACGCACCGGCGCGTATCGAACAGCACAATCCCATCGGCACGGACGGCTTCGAGTTCGTCGAATTCACGGCCCCGGATGCGGCCGGCATTGATGCCCTGCGCAAGTTGTTCAACCAGCTCGGATTTACCGAGACCCGTCGCCATCGCTCCAAGCAGGTGTTCCTGTTCCAGCAGCACGGCATCAATGTGGTGCTCAACGCCGAGCCGAACAGCCCGGCGGCGGAGTTCGCGGCGATCCACGGCCCGAGTGCCTGTGCGATGGCCTGGCGTGTGGCGGATGCCGAGCAGGCACATCGTTACGCACTGGCGCACGGTGCGCGCAGCGTCGAGCATCCGGTCGGGCCGGGCGAGGTGGGCATCCCCGCGGTGCAAGGCATCGGCGGTTCGGTACTGTACTTCGTGGACCATCACCGCGAGCGCTCGATCTACGATACCGACTTCGTCGCCATTGATGGCGCAATCGAGAATGCCAACAGTGTCGGCCTGCATACGCTGGATCACCTGACCCACAATGTCGGGCGTGGTCAGATGGATGTATGGGCAGACTTCTATTCGCGTATCGCCAACTTCCGCGAGATCCGATATTTCGATATCGAAGGCAAGATGACCGGGCTCTTCTCGCGCGCGATGACGGCACCCTGCGGCAAGATGCACATTCCCATCAACGAGTCAGCGGATGATGACTCCCAGATCGCGGAATTCATCCGCGAATACCATGGGGAGGGCATTCAGCATCTGGCGATGGCGACGGATGATATCCATGCCACCGTCAAGGCGCTCAAGGCCAATGGCGTCACCTTCCTGACCACGCCGGCCACCTATTATGAGAAGGTCGATGCGCGGGTGCCCAACCACGAGGAGAATGTCGCGGACCTCAAGGCATTGAATCTGCTGGTCGATGGCGCGCCGGGGGAGGGGATTCTGTTGCAGATCTTCACCGAGACGGTGATCGGACCGATCTTCTTCGAGATCATCCAGCGCAAGGGCAACGATGGCTTCGGTGAGGGCAACTTCAAGGCGCTGTTCGAATCCATCGAGGAAGACCAGATTCGCCGCGGCATCATCGGTGGCGAGTGATTTCTCCAATCGGCATGCCGAGTGATTTCGCTAGCCGGCACGCTCTGATCATTGCGTGATCACGCTGGCATCTTCATCAACACGCAAGCCCCGCCGGTGATAGCCGACGGGGCTTTCGTGTTGATGAGGGCTTGATTCAGACAGTCAGGCTCAGGAGGTCGTCGGGACGCGCTGGTGGTCGATCACCTGACGCAGCACGAAGCTTGAATGCACGCCGGTCACCCCCTCGATGCGCGTGATCTGCTTGAGCAGCAGGTCGTGATAGTCATCCATGTCCTTGACCACCACCTTGAGCTGGTAGTCGGCTTCCTGGCCGGTGATCAGCAGGCATTCCATCACCTGGGGCAGTGAGGCGATGGTGTCCTCGAAGTTGGTGAAGCGCTCCGGGGTGTGGCGGTCCATCGAGATATGCAGCAACGCCATCAGGCTGAGTCCCAGCTTGCGGGCATCTATCTGGGCGCGATAGCCGGTGATCATGCCGCTTTCTTCCAGCGCACGAACACGGCGCAGGCAGGGCGACGGGGACAGGCCAATGCGCTCCGCGAGTTCCTGATTGCTGATGCGACCCGAGTGCTGAAGCTCGTCAAGAATGCGACGGTCGAAGCGGTCCAGTGTCGGGAGAGGAATATTCTGGCTCATTTTCGCAATCCATTGGCGGTGAAGGTGTTAATGGTGAAATAATCTGCTTTTAAGATGGCGATGTCATGTGGTTTTCGCAATCGTCCGCCCTGATATGCGGCATATACTGTAATCACTGCTCAGCGATGAAGATGCCCGCTCGGGTCGTGGCTGTCGCATGACACGACGCACGACGCACGACGCACGACGCGAACGACATACCTGAGCAGGATGAGCCACCGGCGCTGGCGACACGCCTCTTGCAACCGGTGAACGCGGAACGCAGTCGGCTTCTGATCGAAGCGAGGCTCACGAAAAGGCTCTGGTGGTGATCCCACCGTCCTTCTCTCCGCGCTGGAGACCGTGATCCGGTCCCGGAGCTTGCGGCGGGCAGTGACGTTAGGCTGCCCCCGACTTGCTTGCTTGCCCTGCTGACGGCAAGCTTTCGGATGCAAGGCCTTCACGCCTTCGTCATCTCACATTTACTCAGGCGCCCCGATTGGGACACTGTTGAGTGCGAAAGGTGCCATCGATCTCCCGTATCGGGCCTCGATTGCCGGTTTTTCGCACCCAGACCGCCAAGGACACGACCATGACTGCTGCATCCACGCCAAGTGCTGCCTTCGACCACACTAAATATCGCCCCGTGACCCCTGTTGCACTGACCGACCGCCAGTGGCCGTCGCGTACCGTGACCCAGGCGCCGCTATGGGCGAGTGTCGACCTGCGTGATGGCAATCAGGCGCTGCTCGAGCCGATGACGGTCGAGCAGAAGAAGCTGATGTGGAAGCTGTTGGTCAAGATCGGCCTCAAGGAGATCGAAGTCGGTTTCCCCTCCGCCAGTCAGCTGGATTTCGACTTCGTGCGCTGGTTGATCGAGGAAGATCAGGTTCCGGAAGGCGTCAGCATCCAGGTGCTGGTGCAGGCGCGTGAGCATCTGATCGCGCGTACCTTCGAATCGCTGGTCGGCGCGCGTGATGCCGTCGTTCACGTCTACAACTCCACCTCCACCGTACAGCGTGAGCGGGTGTTCGAGATGGACCGTGACGGCATCAAGGCCATCGCCGTCGAGGGTGCTCAGCTGGTCAAGGACTACGCCGAGCGCTACCCGGACACCAACTGGGTGTTCCAGTACTCGCCGGAGAGTTTCACCTCCACCGAGATGGATTACGCCGTCGAGGTCTGTGAAGCGGTGATGGATGTCTGGCAGCCGACGCCGGAAAAACGCTGCATCCTCAATCTGCCGGCCACGGTGGAAGTGGGCCCGCCCAATCACTTCGCCGACCAGGTCGAGTACTTCATCAAGCACCTGAGCCGTCGTGACTGTGCGATCATCTCGCTGCACACCCACAACGACCGCGGTGGTGCCGCTGCCGCCGCCGAACTTGGCCTGCTGGCCGGGGCTGACCGCATCGAAGGCACCCTGCTGGGCAACGGTGAGCGCACCGGCAACATGGACCTGATCACCCTGGCGATGAACCTCTACAGCCAGGGCATCGATCCGGAGCTGGATCTCTCCAACCCGGACGAGATCATCCAGGTCTACACCGAGTGCACCAACCTGCCGGTTCACCCGCGTCACCCGTGGGTCGGCGAGCTGGTCTACACCGCCTTCTCCGGCAGCCATCAGGATGCCATCCGCAAGTGCCTCAAGAAGCAGCAGCCTGATGAGCCGTGGCAGGTCGCCTATCTGCCCATCGACCCGCAGGATCTCGGTCGCGACTTCCAGGCGGTGATCCGCGTCAACAGTCAGTCCGGCAAGGGCGGCATGGCCTTCCTGCTCGAGCGCGATCACGGCATCAGCCTGCCGCGCTGGATGAGCCTTGAGCTCGCGCCGCACGTGCAGAAGGCTAGCGAGCAGGTCAGTGGTGAGCTGTCCAGCGACCAGATTCGCGCGATTCTCGATGCCAGCTTCAAGCGTGAAGCGCCGCTGAGTCTCAAGGGCTATCGTCTGGATCGCGAAGGAGCCGAGCAGCTCACCGCGACACTGGTCGATGACAAGGGCGAGCAGATCGCGCTGGCCGGCGAAGGCAATGGCGCCATCTCCGCCTTCATGGATGCCTGGCAGCGTCACACCGGCTCTACCGTCAGCGTGGTGGACTACGGTGAGCACGCCCTCGGCGAAGGCAGCGATGCCGTCGCGGTGGCCTTCGTGATGCTCAACCTGGATGGCAAGCGTGTCTGCGGCATGGCCGAGGATGGCGATACCGTGAGCGCATCGCTCAAGGCCGTGCTGTCGGCGGTCAATCGCGGCCTGGAAAGCAGTGCACGCAGCGAAGCGGAACGTGCCGAGGAAGCTGGCCCGGTCGCTGTCTGATGGCATCACGCCTCATGCGTGACTGATCAGAGGCTTTTTTGCCTCTCTCGAGACCCTCGCTCATCAGAGCGGGGGTCTTTGCGTTTCGTGGCAGGGCAGAAGTTGCCCGGCTGGCGCTCACGCCCGCCGTTGCTGGGCTGACGCGAGCAGGCTTGCGTGGAAAATACGTGTCATGCTCGCCAGGCCTCTATAGACTTTTGTCTGATGTTGACGGCTCAGTCAACATCCGGGCTTGCACCGGTGCCCACCCTGCGTATCATCGCTGCACCCGCATAATGATAACGATCTGGTGGCAGACCGGATTCGAGAACACAACAATTCCAAGCGGTGCAAAGGCAAACCCCCTGATGGAAGAGATAATGGATGCGTCCCCATCCATGCTCTGGTCGGGAATCGCCAGTGCACCTCTCGTTCAGGAGGTCCGCTAGAACAACCCACAACTACTCATCGGTATCGCATGATTCAACTTGATGCTATCACCACCCTGTTGCTGGCGGCGCTTGTCCTCGTCGTTGGCCATCTGATCGTCGAGCGCGTGCGCGTGCTGCGCGAATTCAATATCCCCGAGCCTGTGGTCGGCGGCCTCATCGCTACCATCATCGTCACCGGCCTGCGCGGCCTGGGTTACGAGTTCCAGTTCTTCGGCGGCCTCCAGACTCCCTTCATGTTGCTGTTCTTCGGCTCCGTTGGCCTGTCGGCAGACGTTCGCATGATTCGTGCCGGCGGCAGCAAGCTGGTACTGTTCCTCGCGCTGGTCATCGGTCTGCTCATCCTGCAGAACCTGCTGGGTGTCGGTGTCGCCAGCCTGTTCGGTCTTGATCCGGTGCTGGGTCTGCTCGGTGGCTCCATCACCATGTCCGGTGGTCACGGCACCGGCGCAGCATGGGCCAACGTCTTCGCCGACGAATATGGCATCAATGGCGCGATGGAAGTCGCGATGGCCTGTGCCACCTTCGGGCTGGTGTTCGGTTCTCTGATCGGCGGGCCGACGGCACGCTTCCTGATCAATCGCATGAAGCGCGAAGGGCAGGACATCAACGCCCAGGTCAGCGATTCCGAATATGACGAGACGGAAGTCCAACATCCGCTGAATACGGCCAATGCCCTGAAGACACTCTTCATGCTGCTGCTCGGAGTCGTCTGTGGCCAGCAGCTGCAGTCGCTCACGTCGGGCACCGCCTTCTCGCTGCCGACCTTCGTGTGGGTGCTGTTCAGCTGTATCGTCATCGGCAATGTGGTGCGCGCCTTCGGCGACAAGCACCTCAATACCCACGCCGTGGATGTGCTGGGCAACATCAGCCTGTCCATCTTCCTGGCGCTGGCGCTGATGACACTCAAGCTCTGGGATCTGGCCAATCTGGCACTGCCGATTCTGGCCATCCTGCTGGCACAGGTTGCACTGGTGTTCCTCTACACCACCCAGATCACCTTCCGCCTGATGGGCAAGAACTACGACGCAGCGGTACTGGTTGCGGGTAACTGTGGTTTCGGCATGGGCGCCACGCCGACGGCGATCGCCAACATGCAGGCGGTCACGCAGCACCACGGGCCGTCGCGTCTGGCCTTCATCATCGTGCCGGTGGTGGGTGGTTTCCTGATCGATATCGCCAACTCGCTGATCATCAAGGGCTTCCTCGGCTTCTTCTGAACATGACCGCAGGTGTCATGATGAGAAGTCGCAGAATCTGCCTGGCATGAACGACAACGCCGGACTCCATTGGAGTCCGGCGTTGTCGTTTCGGGGGGCTGAGGCTTGCAGGTTTCCAGGGCTCAGTCTTCAAGGACTCAGTCTTCAAGGGCTCAGGCTTCAAGGGCGGTGAGAATCTCGTCAGGCGCTTGTGCTTAAACCCTTGTTCTCACCTTCGCTTTTACCTTTGTTCTCTTCCTCGTGCTCCCCCAGATCCTGCGTCAACACTTGCCTCTACACCCACAGTGCCACGATCAGGCCATAGGCCAGCAGCGTGACGACCACGGTACCGGCCAGGTTCAGGAAGAAGCCGGCGCGCATCATGGTCTGGATCTTGAGGTGGCCGGTGGCGAACACGATGGCGTTGGGCGGCGTCGCCACCGGCATCATGAAGGCACAGCTGGCCGCGATGGCCGCCGGCACGGTGATCAGCAGCGGATCGATGTCCAGCGACAGCGCCAGTGCTCCCAAAAGCGGCAGGAAGGCGGCAGCCGTCGCGGTATTGGAGGTGACCTCGGTCAGGAAGATGATCACCAGTACCACGATGGCGACCAGGCCGATGAGTGGCAGCACGCTGAACATCGACAGCTGGCCGGCGATCCACTCGGCGAGGCCCGAGCTCTTGATCACGCCCGCCAGTGCCAGGCCACCCCCGAACAGCAGCAACACACCCCAGGGCAGGTCACGCGCGTCTTCCCACACCAGCAGTCGACGACCGCGTGAGGTGCCGGAGGGAATGGCGAACAGGCCCACGCCGATGGCCATGGCGATGCCGGTGTCCGACAGCCAGGCAAGGCCCATCTGGTTGATCAGCGGGCGGAACATCCACAGCAGGGCAGCCACCAGGAAGGCAACGCCGACACGTTTCTCGGCGCTGCTCATGGCACCCAGTGCCTTGAGCTCGCGGCTGATCATCTCGCCGCTGTCTGCCGTCTCGGACTTGAAGGAGAAGGGCGTGCGCGTCAGCCACCACCAGGTGATGGCGCACATCGTGATGGCGACCGGCAGGCCGACGAGCATCCACTGGGCGAAGCCGATCTCGATGCCTTGATCACTGGACAGGTAGCCCGCCAGCAGGGCATTGGGCGGCGTGCCGATCAGGGTCGCGATACCGCCGAGGCTGGCGGAGTAGGCGATGCCCAGCAGCAGGGCGGCGGCGTAGCGCTTCAGTTCCGGGTCATTGCTGTCGCGCTCATCCTGACCACTGGACATCAGGCTGACCACTGACATGCCGATGGGCAGCATCATGATGCTGGTGGCGGTGTTGGACACCCACATGCTGATGAAGCCGGTGGCGATCATGAAGCCGGCGATCTGGCGGCGCGGCGAGTGACCGGCAAGCTTCAGCGTATGCAGGGCCACGCGGCGATGCAGGTCCCAGCGCTGCATGGCGATCCCGAGCAGGAAACCACCGAGGAACAGGTAGATGGTCGGGTTGGCATAGGCGGCGGTGGTGCTCTTGATGTCGTCGATGCCAAGCGCCGGCACCAGCACGATGGGCAGCAGCGAGGTCACCGGAATCGGCAGGGCCTCCGTGGCCCACCAGGTGGCCATCAACAGGGCCAGGCCGACGCAGAGCCAGGCGCTGTCCGGCATGTCGCCCGGTGCCGGTGTCAACCAGGTCAGCAGCAACAGGAGGGGGCCGAGTATCAGGCCGATGCGCGCCGCGAGTGGCGCTTGTGGCGGCGTAGTGGATTGATCAGCGACGTGATCGGGAGATTGCTCAGGCATGTCGACTCCAGAGAAGCCGGTCGGCGACTGGCTTCCTCATCATGGTGGTCATCGTGTTGTTGGTATGGGTCATGGTAGGTGATGGCGAGTTGTCGTGTTGGTGTTATTCATTACATGCCGCGCATATATCCCCGGTCGGGGTGACGTGCACGGCGTGTCATGTTGCCTGCCTTGTCAGAAAGTCGCTCGCGAGTCGATCAGCCGGGCGTTCAGGCGACAAGGCGCGGCCATTGTCTCAGCATTGCGGCGCGGCTCAATAGCCTTCATTGCCTGTTTTGAAACGCCGATAGGTGAAACCTTGACGCCGCGCAAGCGCGACGCGTGATCCGATGTGTTCACACCTCGGGCCAGGCCCTGTATGGCGCCATCTTGCACGGGGCAGGTTGCCGTCTGGCGACAGACGCTGTCGTTGGCTGTGGACTTGTGAGCGCAAGGGCTGGAAGGTAGGGTTAGCAGCCATGAACAGGGCCAGCGCAGGACAACTGCGTGGCCTGCTGTCGCGTTACTTTCACAAGGAAGATGATTGATGATTCTGGTCACGGGTGGTGCAGGCTACATCGGCTCTCATACGGTATTGGCGCTCATGGAGGCCGGCCATCAGGTGCTGGTGCTGGACAACCTGTCCAATGCCAGCGAAGCCTCTCTTGCGCGTGTGGCGACACTTGCCGGGCGTGAAGTGCCGTTCGTCGAAGGGGATATCCGCAACGGGGCGCTGCTCGACAGCCTGTTCGAGCGTCACGATATCGAGGCCGTGGTCCATTTCGCCGGGCTCAAGGCGGTCGGCGAGAGCGTCGCCAAGCCGCTGGCCTACTACGACAACAACGTCAATGGCACCCTGGTGCTGTGTGACGCCATGGCGCGTGCCGGCGTCAAGCGTATCGTGTTCTCGTCTTCCGCCACCGTGTATGGCGATCCGGCTTCCACGCCGATCCGCGAAGACTTCCCGACCTCCGCGACCAACCCCTATGGCCGCTCCAAGCTGATGGTCGAGGAAGTGCTGCGCGACCTGGCTGTCGCGGATGACAGCTGGCGTATCGCGCTGCTGCGCTACTTCAATCCGGTGGGCGCCCATGAGTCCGGCACCATCGGTGAAGACCCCAACGGCATTCCCAACAACCTGGTGCCGTATATCAGCCAGGTCGCCGTGGGCCGCCTCGAGGAACTGGCCGTGTTCGGGGATGACTACCCGACGCCGGATGGCACCGGGGTGCGCGATTACATCCACGTCGTCGACCTGGCCGATGGCCACCTCAAGGCGCTGGACTACCTGGCCGGTGATGCGCGGGATGGCGTTCACACCTATAACCTGGGCACCGGTACCGGCTATAGCGTGCTGGACATGGTCAAGGCGTTCGAGAAGGCCAGCGGTCGTCCGGTGCCGTATCGCATCGCACCGCGTCGCGCCGGTGATATCGCCGAATGCTGGGCAGAGCCGGACAAGGCCTTCAACGAGCTGAAGTGGAAGGCCGAGCTGGGTCTCGACCGCATGATGGCCGACAGCTGGCGCTGGCAGTCGCGCAATCCCAACGGCTATCGCAGTGCCTGACAACTGATACTGCATGGTCAGTGCGCCGAAATTGACCGAGCTTGAGTTGACCGAGCTTGAGTTGACCGAGATTGAGTTGACGGCGCTTGTGTGAAGACCTCTCGAAGCGGTCGCGGGCAGCATCCGCGGCCGCTTTTGCGTATGATGACGGCGGGCCGAAGGGCCCGTGTCGACTCCTTCGAATTCTCTGCGAGACCCCCATGACCCAGTCTGATGCCACCCTCGATCTTGAACTGCTGACGGCCATTGAACAGCTTTGCCGTGAAGCGGGGCAGGCGATACTCGCCGTTGCCCGTGGGGGAGAGCTCGGCACGCGCGCCAAGGCGGATGACAGTCCCGTCACGGCGGCGGATATGGCGGCGCATCGTGTGCTGGTCGAGGGGCTGGCCCGCCTGACGCCTCAGATTCCGGTGCTCTCGGAGGAGAGCGACAAGGCCGATATCGCGGCGCGGCGTGACTGGCAGACCTTCTGGCTGGTCGACCCGCTGGATGGCACGCGCGAATTCGTCACCGGCAGCGGTGAATACACCGTCAACGTGGCACTGATCCAAGGGTCGCGCAGTGTGCTGGGCGTGGTGGATGCGCCGGTGCTGGCGACGACCTGGAGCGGGCTTGCCGGCGTGGGGGCCTTCCGGGAAGACGCCGCCGGGCGTGTCGAGATCGCGGTCAGTCCGGAGCCAGAGGTATTGAGAGTCGTGGCCAGCAAGTCGCATCTCGATGCGCGCACGGCGGCGCTGATCGAGCGCCTGGCACCGGTGGAGAATGTCAGCTGTGGCAGCTCGCTCAAGTTCTGTCGCATCGCGGAAGGCAATGCGGACCTCTATCCGCGCTACGCGCCGACCAGCGAATGGGACACCGCGGCGGCCCAGGCCGTACTGGAAGCGGCCGGCGGCCAGGTCTTCGATGCCGAGTCATTGCCTGTACAGCCGCGTCGTCTGGACTATAACGCCCGCGATACGCTGGTGAATCCCTTCTTCATCGCCTGTGGCCAAGCGGATGGTCGCTGGCGCCAGGCGCTGGACGTCTAAGGGTGGCCGGGGCTCGACGGCTCGTGCATCCATTGGCCCGCGTGAGGGCTGAAGCGTTCATGCCGTTGCGAGGACGCGCATGAAGGGCCTGCTGCAGCGCCTCGTCCGTCGCCTGTTTGCGCGCAGTGATCAGGCGAGCAAGCGGGCCGGGGGGATCTCCGCCATCATGCTGTCCCTGTTGGCGAGCCTGGTGCCGTTGATCTATCACGGCCTGCTCGAGGGCGGCCTGATCCTGTTCGGCAACCTGTTGCTGTGGCCGTGTCTGCTGGCGGCGCTGCATCGTCCGCGCTGGCGTTGGCCGGCGCTGGGGCTGATGGCGGCGCTGGGTGTCAATCTCTCCGCAAGTGTGGTCAGCGCCGTCTATTACGATTCCCGCTATGGGCTGGCCTTTGCGCTCAGCTCGCTGGATACCAGTCGCAGCGAATCGATGGCGATGCTGTTCAAGTTCCCGCTGGCCCTGATCGTGCCGCTGGGGTTCTTCCTGCTGGCGCTGTCACTGGGCAATCGCTTCGGGTCGGGGTTGGCGCGTACCCGGCTGGGCGGGCACAGCGGAATCGCCTTCGTGCTCTGGATGCTGATGCTGCTGGCCGGTAGCTGGCAGTGGGGGCGGGCCAGCGTGCCGTTGGTCATCACGACGCTGTCGGTCTCGCCGGGCTGGAATCTGGCCACCACCTCGCATGCCTGGTGGGAGAAGGAACGCTACAAGGCGCTGATGGCGGATGACTATGATTTCGGCGGCGTCTCGCGCAGCCCCGAAGTGTCGGATGACGCCGTTTTCGTCCTGATCATCGGCGAATCCCAGCGCCGCGATCAGCTGTCGCTGTATGGCTATTCCCGCGCCACGACGCCGAATCTCGATGCGCGCCGCGATGAGCTGGTGGTCTTCGATCAGGCCATCGCCCCGGCGCCGCAGACCGTGCTGGCGGTGCCGATGCTGGCCAGCCTGACCGACCCGCGCACCTTCTCGCCGCGCTACCTGGACGCCAATCTGATCTCGCTGGCCAATCAGGCCGGCTATCATACCGAGTGGCTGTCGCGCCAAGGGCTCGACATCACCTCCGAGCGTACCTGGATCACCGCCATCGCCCAGCGTGCCGATATCGCGCGCACCATCATGACCGACTATGACGATGGCCTGCTGGATGCCCTTGATGAGGCGCTGGCGCGTGATGTTGCCGGGCCGCGGCTGATCGTGCTGCATCTGTACGGCAGCCATCCTCCCGCCAGTCTGCAGTACCCGGATTCACTGCGCTATTTCCTGGCCCCGGACAGCCGCTCGCCGCTGACCGATGCCTACGATGACAGCATCCGCTTCACGGATCAGGTGATAGAGGGCGTCTTCCAGCGCCTCGAAGGGCGGCCCGCTGGCGTGCTCTATCTATCGGACCACGGCCTCGAGCATGACCCGCTCAGTGACGCCTATGTGCATGGCGGTGACCGCCCCAGTCAGGCGCCGTACCGCATTCCGCTGTGGCTGTGGCAGACGGCGCAAGCGCCCAATCCCGCACGTGAGCTGGCGCGCCTGCGGTCGCACGCCGATGCGCCTTTCGCCAGTTTTGACCTGCCCTATCTGGCCAGCGACTGGCTGGGTATCCGCTTCTCCGGTGACAAGCCGTGCCTGTCGCCCTGGGCGGTCTGCTATCAGCCGCGTGAGCGTCATCCGGTGCTGGACCAGCTGGGACGACTTAACTTCTATGAAGCCCTGCCGTCGGACTTTCTTTCCCGACCTCTCGCGCCGGGTGCCGAAGAGCTCGAGGAAGCCGTCGAGGCGACCACCGAGCTGCTGGAACGTCCGGGGTTCGCGTCCGGGCTGGGTGCGAAGCGCGATGGGCAAGCTCCAGAACCGGATTCCCGCGTGACGCCGCCAGAGGAGTCGTCGGCGCTCACCTTGTCCCCTGCTTCATTACCTTCAGAAACTCTCAAGGACTGACATGAAAATCACTGTCTTCGGAACAGGCTACGTAGGCCTGGTGACTGGCACCTGTCTGGCCGATGTCGGCCATGACGTGATCTGCATGGACGTTGATGCAGCCAAGATCGATGGCCTCAAGCAGGGCGAGATCCCCATCTTCGAGCCGGGGCTGGAGAGCATGGTGCTGCGCAATGTCGAGGCTGGCCGTCTCAACTTCACCACTGACGCGCGTGAAGCCGTCGAGCATGGCGTGCTGCAGTTCATCGCCGTGGGGACGCCGCCGGACGAAGACGGCAGCGCCGACCTCAAGTACGTGCTGTCCGTCGCCACCACCATCGGCGAGCACATGAATGACTACAAGGTCATCATCGACAAGTCCACCGTGCCGGTGGGCACGGCAGACCGCGTCAAGGCGCGGGTCAAGGACGTGCTCGACCAGCGCGGTGTGAGTGTCGATTTCGATGTCTGTTCCAACCCGGAATTCCTCAAGGAAGGCGCCGCGCTGGACGACTTCACGCGTGGCGCGCGCATCGTGGTCGGCACTGATTCCGAGAAGGTGCGTGAGCGCATGCGCGAATGCTACGCGCCCTACAACCGCAATCATGAAAAGCTGATGTTCATGTATGTGCGCGCCGCCGAGCTGACCAAGTACGCCGCCAACGCCATGCTGGCGACCAAGATCAGCTTCATGAACGAGATCTCCAACCTGGCCGAGCGTCTCGGCGCGGACATCGAGGAAGTGCGTCGCGGCATCGGCAGTGACCCGCGTATCGGCTACCACTTCATCTATCCCGGTTGTGGTTATGGCGGTTCCTGCTTCCCGAAGGACGTCCAGGCACTGGCGCGTACTGCCAGTCAGGTCGGTTATGACGCCGAGCTGCTGACCGCTGTGGAATCCGTCAACAAGCGCCAGAAGGTCACGCTGTTCGACAAGCTGTCGCGGGCCTTCGATGGCGACCTCAAGGGCAAGACCATCGCCGTCTGGGGTCTGGCCTTCAAGCCCAACACCGATGACATGCGCGACGCGCCGAGCCGCACGCTGATGGAAGCGCTGTGGGCGGCTGGCGCGACCGTGCAGGCCTATGACCCGGAAGCCATGAAGGAATGCCGCCGCATCTACGGCGAGCGCGATGAGCTGGTGCTGGTCGCGGACCGTCAGCAGGCAGTCAAGGGTGCCGATGCGCTGGTGATCTGCACCGAGTGGAAGGAATTCCGCACCCTGGATGGCGAGTGGCTGAAGTCTCAGCTCGGCTTCCCGGTGGTGGTCGATGGCCGCAACCTGTTCGAGCCCGCCGCCATGAAGGCCGCAGGCCTGATGTACTACGCCGTCGGTCGTGGTGATTCCATGCGCCGTGTGCAGGAGGCGTCGTGAGCACTGGTGCAGGCAAGCTGGCCGCGATCGCCATTCGTCAGGTCGAGAAGAACACCGGTGCCAGCCGCAATGCCTTCGAGCAGGCGGATGCGTTGCGCGCGCTGGGCTATCGCGTGGTGATTCTCGCCGAGCGTGGCAAGCCTGAACTGGCTCGCGCCCACGGCGCGGAGCTGGTGCGTCTGTGGCGGTGGCCCTTCAAGGGGGCGTATCGACGTTTCTGGTTCAATCGCCGTGTCCAGGCCTGGGCCAGCCGTCATGCGCCCGACCTGCTGATCAGTCATGGTGACTGCGAAAGCCCGGATACCGTCTATCTGCACAATTGCGTGCACCTTGCCTCGCAGTGCATCCATGGCCGTGAGCTGCCTGGCGACCACGAAGTGGCGGCGATTCATGATCACGTGCTCAAGGGCGGCAAGTTCCGTCAGGTCGCGGTCAATTCGCGCATGATGGGCGAGGATCTGATAGCGCGCTATGGTATCGCGTCTGAGCGGATCGAGATCAGCTACCCGGGCTATGACCCGGTGCAGTTCACGGTCGAGCGTGCGCGCGCAGGGCGCTCCGCCCAGCGTGAAGCGTTGGGAGTGGCGGAAGATGAGCTGCTTGTCGGTCTGGTGTCATCCGGCAACTTCACCAAGCGCAACGTGGCAGGGTTCGTGGCGATGGCGGCGCTGATGGAGCAGGCCTCACCGGGCCGCTATCGCTTCCTGGTGGTAGGCAAGGATGATGCCGCGCCTTACCAGCAGCAGGCCAGGGAGGCGGGCATCGCCGAGCGTATGCTCTGGCGCTCGACCATCCCGGAGGTCGAGACGCTCTACGGCGCGCTGGACCTGTTCGTGATGCCGGCCCATATCGAGGAATTCGGACGTGTCGCGCTGGAGGCGATGGCCTGTGGCGCACCTGTGCTGCTCAATGCGCGGGTCGGCTCGGCCGAGCTGCTCGATGACTATCCTGAGCTGGTCATGGCGGCAGAGTCCACGCCACAGCAGTGGGCCGAGCGCTGCAGCCATCTGCTCGAGAGCGACACGCAGGCGCTGAGCACTGCACTGGCCAGCCTGGCACGCAATTACTCGCATCAGGCACAGAATCTCAAGCTCAAGGCCAGTTTCGAGGCCTTGATGGCGGGGCGCTGACGGCTGGACAGATGAAAATCTGTGCCGACAGCTCGACCACTCGCGTGCCGGACGAAGCATGAGTGCGACAGAGAAAAGCGTGCAAGAGTGAATGACACGACTGGCCCCGTATCCCTGATGCGGGGCCTCTTGTTGACGCAAGGCGTGGGCGAGGGCGGGCTATGTGGTCATCGGTCGCAGTGCCCCGCCTTGGGTGTCGCGTGTGCAGTCCCTATACTCATGGCTTGTTTACCGCAGGAGAAAGGCATGTCCCTGACTATCAGCATCATTCTGGCCGTCATCGCGATCATCATCATCGCGGGATTGGCGTTCTATGCCCTCAAGCTGCGCCGCGAGGTCAAGGTGCGTGAGGCGCGTCGCGAGCAAGAGCTCATTCAGGCCCGCGCGAACTGTCTGGAAAGCCTCGAAGCCATCGCACGCGCCATGCAGGCCGGGCAGGTCGACGTGGTGGAAGGCGGTCTGCGCTGCAAGGTACTGATCGAGATTCTCGACACCTCGCTGGCGGAAGATGACGTGCTCTCGGTCTTCGGTGTCCTGCATGGGCGGGTCTCACACCTGCATACCCATTCAGCACGCAAGGAGCTGTCGCCGCGTGAGCGCCTGGCCGAAGACAAGGAGCGCATTGCCGTCGAGGAAGCGCTGGCGGAGCCGCTGCAGCTGGCGGCGAGTCGCGTGCTGAGCAACATGGAGTCCTGGCATCAGCATTACCTGGGGCGCAAGCGTCCCGCTTCGCCAGCAGATCTAGGGCAGGCCGTCTGATGAGTCTTCAAGAGCCAGGCATGAACACTTCACTTTCCTTGCTGGCCACGCCGCTGGCCGAGCTGCGTCACGCGCTGCACCGCTCACCGGAACTCTCCGGACAGGAAGCCGCCACGGCGGCCTGCATCGCCGGCTGGATGCAGGAGGCCGGCGCCGAGGTGGTCAGCGGGCTGGGCGGGCATGGCCTGGCCGCCATCTTCCGCGGCGCCGAACCAGGACCGCGCGTCATGCTGCGCTGTGAGCTGGATGCTCTGCCCATCGATGAGGCGCCGCGCGGCGACTGGTCCTCCTGTCATCCGCATGTCGGTCACCTGTGCGGCCATGACGGCCACATGAGCTGGATGCTGGGCGTGGCGCAGCGCCTGACGGCGTCTCCGGTCGCCAGGGGCGAGGTAGTGTTGCTTTTCCAGCCCGCCGAGGAAACCGGCGAAGGGGCGCGTGCCGTCGTGCGCAGCAAGGCCTTTGCCGCACTCAAGCCGGATTATCTCTACTCGTGTCATAACTTGCCGGGGCGCCCTCTCGGGGAGGTCAGTGTGCGCGACCATGCCTTCACCTGCGCTTCACGTGGCATGATCGTGCGGCTTTCCGGGCTCTGTGCGCATGCGGCCCACCCGGAAAACGGTCGCAGTCCGGCGATGGCCATGTGTCGCATCATGCAAGGCCTGTCGCGTCTGCCGTTGCAATTTGCCGATGAAACCGGACTTGCGATGGTGACTCTGATTCATGCGCGCCTGGGCGAGGTCGCGTTCGGTACCTCACCGGGCGATGCCGAGGTGATGGTCACCCTGCGCACCGAGAGCGATGACATGATGAAGGCGCTGGCGGAAGCGGCCGTGTCACTGGCGCGCAGCGAGGCGGAAGAAGACCGTCTGGGTATCGACGTTGACTGGTGTGACACCTTCGATGCGACCTGGAACTCGCCTGAGGCGAACGACATGATTCGCCGCGTGGCGCGACAGCAAGGGCTTGATTGTGTGGAACTTCCTCAGGCACATCGCTGGTCCGAGGACTTTGGCGTGCTGGCACGAGACTGCCATGCTGCCATGTTCACATTTGGCGCAGGTGAGGAAATGCCGGGGCTTCACCACCCCGATTACGATTTTCCTGATACGCTGTTGGCGCCCGGCGTCGAGATCTTCGAGGGGCTGGTGCGCCAGCACCTTGGAAGAGGGTAAAACAGGGGTTTTACAGCGTCGCCATTCTGATACAGTTAGTGTCAAAGTTTTTCGACGTTGCAAAAAACACTGTTTTCCTTCAACGTATGCCTGAGGATCGGTACCGTTTTCAAGGGAACAGACCCGATCAGAGCTGGAAGGACGCACCTGCATGTGCTTTCTTCATAAAGGAAGATTTGAATAAAATTCCTTTCATCGTAACGAGTTCGGCTCTTATACTGAGTCGAAACGTAACACCCTCGTTACATATTGCGCTGTGTTAAGAAGGAGTCTTACATGAAAAGATCTACGACTGGCCTGGTTCTGGGTTCTGCATTGGTTGTTGGCCTGTCTGGCTGCGCAAGCTCTGCTTCCCAGTCTTCATCTGCTGAGAAGCCCTGGTACAGCCAGCCGTTCGTCTGCGGTCTGGCCGGTGGCCTGATCGGTGGCGGGATTGGTTACGGCGTCTCTGGCGACAGCGACGAAGATACCGGCGCTTCTCTGGGTGCTGTCGGCGGCGCGACCGCTGGCGCACTGCTGTGTGCAGACGATGCACCGAAGTCCATGGACGACGATGGCGACGGCGTGCCGAACGACCGTGACGAATGCCCGGGAACTCCGGCAGGCGTCGCAGTCGATGCGAAAGGCTGCCCGCTGGACACCGACGGTGACGGCGTTGCTGACTACAAGGACCAGTGCCCGGGTACTCCGGCCGGCGTCACTGTTGACGCGAAAGGCTGCCCGCTCGATTCCGACGGTGACGGCGTGCCGGACTACCAGGACCAGTGCCCGAACACCCCGGCCGGCGCCAAGGTCAATGCCTTGGGCTGTGTCGCTGACCTCGTCCTGCGTGACGTGAACTTCGAGTTCGACTCCGCCAAGCTGACTGCCAACGCCGAGAAAGTGCTGAACGGTGTGGCGGCCAAGCTGGTCTCCAACGAGAATGTCCGCGTTCGCGTCGAAGGTCACACTGACTCCGTGGGTTCTGACTCCTACAACAAGCAGCTGTCCCAGAAGCGTGCTGACTCCGTGAAGGCCTACCTGGCTTCCGAAGGTGTTGACACCAACCGTATCCAGACTGTGGGTTACGGTGAAGAGCAGCCGGTCGCCAGCAACGATACCGCTGAAGGCCGTGCCGAAAACCGTCGTGTCGAGCTTGCTGAAGTCAAGTAAGCCGAACGCGGTAAGCTGAATCAGACGGGGCGCCTCAGGGCGCCCCGTCTGCGTTCGTGTCGTGCATGGCTTTCAGTGGCCAAGCGTATCTTTACGACTTTTGAATGGGCTGCTAAGGTCTTGCCTCGTTCATGTTCCCGCGTTATGTGTCCACACCCTGACTGGTCGCTCGATCATCATGGGGCAGTGGGCGGCGCCCCAGGCATTGTAGGCCGGGGTCAGTAGCGTGAGGGGTGTGATCGTCATTGCCCCCATTTCGAGCCGACGCCTCGCGTTCGGCCAAATTCGCTTCACGTGACCCTTGGTAAGGGCCACCACTGAACGCAAGGATTTCTTCATGCCTATCGTTACTCTGCCTGACGGCAGCCAGCGTACCTTCGATACCCCGATTTCCGTGATGCAGCTGGCCGAGTCCATCGGTCCCGGTCTTGCCAAGGCCTGCGTGGCCGGCAAGATCAATGGCGTCGAGGTCGATGCCGCTGACATGATCACCGAAGACGCCAACGTCGCCATTCTCACGGCGCGTGATGCGGAAGGCCTGGACGTGATTCGTCACTCCTGCGCGCACTTGATCGGTCATGCCGTCAAGCAGCTCTACCCGGAGGCCAAGATGGCCATCGGCCCGGTCATTGATGACGGTTTCTATTACGACATCGACTTTGGCCGCTCGGTCACCCCGGAAGATCTCGAGGCCATCGAGAAGCGCATGAAGCAGCTGATCGACAGCGAGTACGATGTGGTGCGTGAATATGTCTCGCGTGACCAGGCCATGGCCGCTTTCGAGAAGCGCGATGAGCCGTACAAGCAGGAGATCATCGAGGGCATCGGCGAAGGCGACACCATCCGTCTTTACCACCACGAAGAATATACCGACATGTGCCGCGGCCCGCACGTGCCGAATACCCGCCACCTCAAGCACTTCCAGCTGCTCAAGCTGGCCGGTGCCTACTGGCGTGGTGATTCCACCAAGCCGATGCTGACTCGCATCTATGGCACCGCCTGGCCGGACAAGAAGCAGCTCAAGGCCTACCTCAAGCGTCTCGAGGAAGCCGAGAAGCGCGATCACCGTAAGCTGGCCAAGAAGCTGGACCTCTTCCATATGCAGGAAGAGGCGCCGGGCATGGTGTTCTGGCATCCGAATGGCTGGACCATGTACCAGGTGCTCGAGCAGTACATGCGCCGTATCCAGCGTGCCAATGGCTACCAGGAGATCAAGACCCCGCAAGTGGTCGATCTTTCGCTGTGGAAGAAATCCGGGCACTGGGGGCATTACAACGAGCTGATGTTCACCACCGAGTCCGAGAAGCGTGAGTATGCGGTCAAGCCGATGAACTGCCCGTGCCACGTCCAGGTCTTCAATCAGGGCCTGAAGAGCTACCGTGACCTGCCGCTGCGTCTGGCCGAGTTCGGCTCCTGCCACCGCAACGAGCCGTCCGGCTCTCTGCATGGGTTGATGCGCGTGCGTGGCTTCACCCAGGACGACGCCCACATCTTCTGTACCGAGGATCAGGTCGAGTCCGAGGCCGAGGACTTCATCCGTCTGACGCTGGAAGTCTACCGTCAGTTCGGCTTCGAAGACGTCGAGCTGAAGCTCTCCACTCGTCCGGAATCCTTCATCGGTGAGCCGGAAGCGTGGGACAAGGCCGAAGCTGGCCTGCAGGCAGCACTGGATGCGACTGGCCTGCCGTGGGAGCTGCAGCCGGGTGAGGGCGCCTTCTATGGACCAAAGATTGAATTCTCTCTGCGAGATTGTCTGAATCGTGTCTGGCAGTGTGGTACTCTACAGCTCGACTTCAATCTGCCTGAGCGTCTCAGTGCCCAGTTTGTCGATGAAAGTGGAGAGCGTCGCATGCCGGTCATGTTGCACCGCGCGATTCTCGGCTCCTTCGAGCGCTTCCTCGGCATCCTGATCGAGCACCACGCAGGCGCGATGCCATTCTGGCTTGCCCCTGAGCAGGTTGTCGTGATGAATATCACGGATTCCCAGGCAGAATATGCCAAGGATCTGGTCTCCCGCCTCGAGAAACATGACATCCGTGTCAAAGCAGACTTGAGGAACGAGAAGATCGGCTTTAAAATCCGTGAGCATACTCTGCAGAAGGTTCCTTACCTCATCGTCGTTGGCGACAAGGAAGTGGAAGCTGATGCAGTAGCTGTCAGAACCCGTTCCGGTGAAGATCTCGGCACCATGAAAGTTTCAGAGTTCATGGAACGCCTGAAGGAAGAGCAGGTCTGACAGTAACGAATTTCAGCCAAACGGAGACGCAACGATCAAGCGGAATAATCAGCGCGGACGCCCCCAGGAAAAGCGGGCTCCCATCAATGACCGTATTCGTGCGGACGAAGTCCGCCTCATCGACGCAGATGGCGAGCAGGTTGGCGTAGTGTCAACCAGAGACGCGCTTGCCAAGGCCGAAGAGGCAGGGCTCGACCTAGTCCAGATTTCCAATGCCGATCCCATCGTCTGCAAGATCATGGATTACGGCAAGTTTCTTTTCGACGAGAAGAAACAGAAGAATCTGCAGAAGAAGAAGCAGAAACAGATCCAGGTCAAGGAAGTCAAATTCCGTCCTGGTACCGATGAAGGCGATTATCAGGTCAAGCTACGCAACCTGACTCGCTTCATCGAAGGCGGAGACAAGGGCAAGGTTACCTTGCGCTTCCGTGGTCGTGAGATGGCGCATCAGGACATCGGCCGCAAGCTGATGGAACGTATCGCCGCAGACCTCGGTGAACTCGTGACCGTCGAGTCCTTCCCGAAGATGGAAGGTCGTCAGATGATCATGATTCTCGCGCCGAAAAAGAAGTGATCCATAGGCAGTAGAACGGACACATCAGGGTCACGCCTGCGGGCGTGGCTTTTTTTGTCGGCCCTGGATTTTCTCAAGAAACCGAGCGGAGTTAATACTCATGCCGAAGATCAAGACCAACCGCGGCGCTGCCAAGCGCTTCAAGAAGACTGCCAACGGCTTCAAGCACAAGCAGTCTTTCCGTAGCCACATCCTGACCAAGAAGTCGACCAAGCGTAAGCGTCAGCTGCGTGGCATGAAGCAGGTTCACGCTGCAGACAAGGCGCTGATCCAGCGCATGCTGCCGAACCTGTAAGCCGTCCTTACCTCGGTCCAACTTTCTTAATATCAGGAGTACGCTATGTCCCGCGTCAAGCGTGGCGTCGTCGCACGTCGCCGTCACAAGAAGATCATGAAGCAGGCCAAGGGTTACTACGGAGCGCGTTCACGCGTCTTCCGCGTAGCCAAGCAGGCTGTCATCAAGGCCGGCCAGTACGCTTACCGTGACCGTCGTGTCCGCAAGCGTCAGTTCCGTGCCCTGTGGATCGCGCGTATCAACGCTGAGGCCCGCATCAATGGCATGTCCTACAGCCGCTTCATCGCTGGTCTGAAGAAGGCCAATATCGAGATCGACCGCAAGGTCCTCGCCGATATCGCGGTTCACGAAAAAGCTGCCTTTGCTGCCATCGTCGAGAAGGCCAAGGCTGCTCAGTAAGTGACCGGATCAGATATCGCCCAGACCCGGCGAGTCGCAAAGCAGGCAAACCGGGTCGTGACTGTCGAATGCTTGCATTGGACAACTCAGGCGGTATCGAGATGACGTGTTACGTCACAGGGGAAGAGCAGCCGCTCTTCCCCTGTTTTTGTTTGGCCTGCCGTCAGAGAACCGGCGGTGGGTCAGCAGTGACATGAACGGGATTGGCCGCGTTGTGGGCCGGTCTCTGGCAAGGGCGCGATCGTCTGTGTGATTCACCGCAGGCGGAGCGCTCTCCCTGCCGACCTTCGGGTCGGCGCGACTTCCATTGGCGGCGGACATTGCCGCGCCAGTGACTCAAGCGATCGGAGCTGAACGGATGGAACATCTTTCCACCCTGGTGGACGAAGCACGCACCGCGATCCAGGCGGCCGAAGACGTCCAGTCCCTCGATGAGGTACGGGTACGTTTTCTCGGCAAGAAGGGCGAGATCACCGCACTGCTCAAGGGCCTTGGCAAGCTGTCCCCCGAAGAGCGCCCCAAGGCCGGTGAGACCATCAACGAAGCCAAGCAGCTGCTGAGCGGTGAGCTGGACGCACGTCGCAATACGCTGGAAACGGCAGCGCTCAATGCACGCCTTGCCGCCGAGCGCGTCGATGTGACCCTGCCGGGCCGTGGTGAGCCGGTGGGCGGCCTGCACCCGGTTACCCGCACGCTTGAGCGTATCGAAAGCTTCTTCTCGCACATCGGTTACGGTGTCGCGGAAGGGCCGGAAATCGAAGATGACCATCACAACTTCGAAGCGCTGAACATCCCGTCGCATCACCCGGCGCGCGCGATGCATGACACCTTCTATTTCGATGCCACGCGTCTTCTGCGCACCCACACCTCGCCGGTGCAGGTGCGCAGCATGAAGGCCAGTGAGCCGCCGCTGCGCATCGTCTGTCCGGGCCGCGTCTATCGCTGCGACTCCGATCTGACCCACACCCCGATGTTCCATCAGGTCGAGGGTCTGCTGGTCGACGAGAATGTCAGCTTCGCAGACCTCAAGGGCACCGTCGAAGAGTTCCTGCATGCCTTCTTCGAGCGTGATGATCTGGAAGTCCGCTTCCGTCCGTCCTACTTCCCGTTCACCGAACCGTCCGCTGAAGTCGATATCCAGTGCGTGATGTGCGCCGGTGACGGCTGTCGTGTCTGCTCCCACACCGGCTGGCTCGAGGTGATGGGGTGCGGCATGGTGCACCCGGAAGTCTTCCGTCACTCCGGTATCGATAGCGAGCGCTTCCGCGGCTTCGCCTTCGGCATGGGCGTGGAGCGTCTGGCGATGCTGCGTTACGGCGTCAACGACCTGCGGTTGTTCTTCGAGAACGACCTGCGTTTCCTTCGCCAGTTCAGCTAGGCACTCATTCACGTATCGCGCCTTGAGGGCGTGAACTTACGGAACAGGACAGCAAGATGAAATTTTCCGAACAGTGGCTGCGTGAGTGGGTCTCGCCGGAACTGAGCACCCAGCAGCTGGCCGATCAGGTCACCATGGCCGGTCTGGAAGTCGATGGTATCGAACCGGTCGCCGGTGAGTTCACCGGCGTGGTCGTGGCCGAGGTCAAGGACAAGCAACCGCACCCGGAGGCCGATCGCCTCAATGTCTGTCAGGTGGATGATGGCAGTGGTGCGCTGGTACAGGTCGTCTGTGGCGCGCCCAATGTCGCCGCTGGCCAGAAGGTGCTCTTCGCTCAGGTCGGCGCGAAGCTGCCGGGCGACTTCAAGATTCGCAAGGCCAAGCTGCGTGGTGTCGAATCCCGCGGCATGATCTGTGGTGCCTCCGAGCTGGGTCTGGAAGCCGAGGCCTCCGATGGCATCATGGTGCTGGCTGCGGACGCGCCGGTGGGTCGTGATGCCCGTGACTTCCTGAATCTTGACGACAACGCCATCGAGGTCGATCTGACCCCGAACCGTGGCGACTGCCTGAGCGTCAAGGGACTGGCACGAGAAGTCGGCGTGCTCAACCGTCTCGCCGTCACGGCGCCGGGCATCGAGCCGGTCGCCGCCCAGATCGATGATACCTTCCCGGTCACCGTCAGCGCGCCAGAGGCATGCCCGCGTTATCTGGGACGTGTCGTGCGTGACGTCAATGTCGCCGCGACCTCGCCGCTGTGGCTCGAGGAGCGTCTGCGTCGCAGTGGCATCCGCAGCATCGACCCCGTCGTCGACGTCACCAACTACGTGCTGCTCGAGCTCGGCCAGCCGATGCACGCCTTTGATCTGGCACGCCTGAATGGTGGCATCGAGGTGCGCATGGCAGCCGCCCAAGAGCCGCTGACGCTGCTCGACGGTCAGGAAGTCGCGCTGCGGGACGACACCCTGGTCATCGCCGACGAGAAGGGCCCGCTGGCCATCGCCGGTGTGATGGGTGGCGAAGGCAGTGGCGTGAATGCCGAGACGCGCGACATCTTCTTCGAGTCGGCCTTCTTCGCGCCGTTGAGCGTGGCTGGCAAGGCGCGTAGCTACGGCCTGCACACTGACAGCTCGCATCGTTTTGAACGTGGTGTGGACGCGCAGCTGCAGCGTGATGCCATCGAGCGCGCGACGGCTCTGCTGCTCGAGATCACCGGCGGCAAGCCGGGCCCGATCATCGAGGTTGCCAGCGACGCAGCGCTGCCCAAGGCCGCTGTCGTCAGCCTGAGCGGCGCCAGTGTCGAGCGCACGCTGGGCATGGCGCTGCCGGATGACGAGATCGTCGAGATTCTCGAGCGTCTGGGCATGCAGGTCGCCGCGAATGGCGATAGCCAATGGCAGGTGACGGTGCCGAGCTGGCGTTTCGATGTCAGCATCGAGGCTGACCTGATCGAAGAGCTGGCGCGCATCCACGGCTACAACAATCTGCCGGTCAGCCGCCCGAATGCGCGTCTGGCGCCGGCCGTGGCCAATGAGACCACCCAGCCGCTGACCAGCCTGCGTCGTCAGCTGGTGGCGCGGGGCTATCAGGAAGCGATCAGCTACAGCTTCGTCGCCCCTGAGCTGCAAAAGACGCTGGACCCGCAAGGGGTGGCACCGGCACTGGCCAACCCGATTTCCAGCGACATGGCGGTGATGCGCAGCTCGCTGCTGCCGGGGCTGGTCAAGGCGCTGAGCCACAACCTCAATCGTCAGCAGTCGCGCGTGCGCCTGTTCGAGACCGGGCTTGTGTTCCGCGGCGAGCTGGACTCCCTCGAGCAGACGCCGATGATCGGCGGTCTGGTCACCGGCGCCCGTCTGCCGGAAGGCTGGAATGGCGGTCGTGACAAGGTCGACTTCTTCGATCTCAAGGGCGATGTCGAGGCACTGCTGGCACTGGGCGGCAATCTGGAAGCCTGGCGCTTCGAAGCCGCCGAGCATCCGGCACTGCACCCGGGCCAGTGCGCTCAGCTGTTCTTCAATGGCGAGCCGGCAGGCTGGATGGGTGCCCTGCACCCGGCGGCGCGCGCCGAGCTTGGCCTGAAGGTCGAGGTCTTCGTGTTCGAGATCACGCTGGCTTCCGCCTGTGCGGGCCGTCTGCCGCGCTTCGCGCCGCTCTCCAGGTATCCGGAAGTGCGTCGTGACCTGGCCTTCGTGGTCGAAGAGGGCATTCACGTGCAGTCGCTGCTCGACGCCATCCGCTCGCAAGCCGGTGAATGGCTGACGGACCTGCGCCTGTTTGACGTCTACCAGGGCCAGGGGGTAGCCGATGGTCACAAGTCGCTCGCCCTGGGCTTGACCTGGCAGCATCCTTCGCGCACGCTGAATGATGAGGAAATCAATCAGTTAGTCGATGCGATCGTCACCGATGGCCACACACGTTTCGGGGCGGCGCTGAGAGCATGAGTCGCCACTTGAACGAGGGAGCGGACATGGGAGCGTTGACCAAGGCGGAACTTGCCGAGCATCTGCACGCAGAACTCGGCATGTCCAAGCGCGAAGCCAAGTCGATGGTAGAAGTATTCTTCGACGAGATTCGCGGTTGCCTGCGGGAAAATGAACAGGTGAAGCTGTCCGGTTTCGGCAACTTCGATCTACGTGACAAGCGCGAACGTCCGGGGCGCAACCCCAAGACAGGCGAGGAGATTCCGATCTCCGCGCGTCGTGTGGTGACCTTCCGTCCAGGTCAGAAGCTCAAGGCCCGAGTGGATGAGTACGACGGCGAGACGCACGCACATCAGCGTCTTGAAGAGCATGATGACCACGATGATCATGATGATGATCACTGAGGTCATTGCCTGACCTCACCCGTCGCTCCCTGAGCGGGTGACCATGCTCACGAAAGCCCCGATGCCCAGCGTCGGGGCTTTCGTCGTTCTGAGGTGTCGTCTGTGGTGTGCCATCAGCTGTGCGCCATCGCCCGTGCACATGCACATCAGCCGATCGAGAGCTCGGTACGCGCATAGCGGATGCCGGGGCGGCTGCGGGTCGCCAGCAGGTAGCCGAGGGCGAGTGGTCCGGTGCGGCCCAGCAGCATGGTCGTGATGATCAGCAATTGCCCGCCGGGCGAGAGCTCGGGCGTCAGGCCGTGGCTCAGGCCGACGGTGCCAAAGGCCGAGACGGTCTCGAAGGCCAGCGACAGGAAGGCGTGGTCCGGGTCGGTGATGGTCAGACCGAACAGCATGCTGAAGATCAGCAGCATCGCCGCCAGTGCCACGGCGATCGATTTGAAGACGGTGTCATCGCCGATGCGGCGACCATGCAGGGTGGGAGAGGGTTCGCGGCGCAGGAAGGCACGGGTGGTCAGCAGCAGCACCACGAAGGTGGTCAGCTTGATGCCGCTGGCCGTCGAGCCGCTGCCGCCGCCGATGAACATCAGTGCCATGGTCCACAGGGTCGAGGCCTGTGTCATCTCGGCGGTGTCAATGACGCTGAAGCCGGCGGTGCGCGGTGTGGTGGCCATGAAGGCGGCGGCGAGCAGGCGTTCGTCGTGACTGGCCATGCCACCCAGCGTGCCCGGGTTACGCCACTCGAGGGCCAATATCACCACTAGGCTCAGCAGATTGAGGGCTACGCTGGCTTCGATCACCAGGCGTGTCTGCACCGAAAAGCGCGAGGGTTGCAGCAGCACGCGCCAGCCATGTTCGCGTCGCCGCTCACGCAGCTCGCCGATGACGGCGAAACCGATGCCACCGGTCATGAACAGGACTCCGATCACGCCGCTGGTCAGGGGATTGGCCGCCTCGCGCATCAGGCTGTCCGGCCACAGGGTGAATCCGGCATTGTTGAAGGCCGAGACCGAGTGGAAGAGGCTCAGCCAGAGCCCCTCCTGCCAGCCGTACTCGGGCACCCAGTCCATCGCCAGCAAGGAAGCGCCTGCCAGCTCGAGCGTCAGCGCAAAGGCGGTGATGATCTTGAGCAGGCGGCCTATCTCGCGTGAACTGCTGCGATTGAGCGCCTCGCGCAGCAGGCTGGTCTGATGCATCGGCAGGCGCTGGCCCAGCATCACCAGCGACAGGGCGGCAATGGTCATGAAGCCCAGGCCTCCGAGCTGGATCAGTATCAGTACGATGATCTGGCCCGCGAGGGTGAACTCGCTGAGCGGAGTGACGGAGAGGCCGGTGACCGTGACGGCCGAGGTGGCGGTGAACAGCGCCGACAGCCAGCTCAAGCCTTCCTGATGCATGCCGGGCAGTTTCAGCAGGCAGGCGCCGAGCATGCCGAGGCCCAGAAAGCCGCTCAACAGAATCTCCGGCGGCGACAGATGGATGATGGGGCCGCGTGGGGTGCGGGTCAGGGGGCGGAGATAGCGCCGGTAGCGCTGCCTCATAGATGAGCCCCCAGTTTGCGCAGCGCGCTCAATTCGCCGATCAGAACCAGATGGTCGCCGGCGGACAGTCGCGTGCTGGCGGAGGGTTGGCGATCGAGGGTCTTGCCCTTGCGCAGCGCGATCACGCTGATGTCGTCATCGATGGGCAGCTGATCGAGCTGCTGGCAGTCATCGCCCAGTCGTGCGCTGACCTCCAGTTCGACCACGAACTGGTGATCGCCGAGATGGATGAAGTCGACCATGGCATGGTAGGCGAGGCTTTCCGCCACGCGTACGCCGAGATCGTATTCCGGATGCACGATGTGATCGACACCCAGACGACTGAGCAGCTTGTGATGGGCATCCGAGGTGGCCTTGACCCATAGCTCCTTCGCGCCGAGCTCCTTGGCCAGCAGTGCGCAGATCAGACTCTGCTCCATCGAGTCGCTTAGGTCGATCAAGACGGCATCGTACTGCTCCAGCCCCAGCTCCTGCAAGGCGTGTTCATCGGTAGGGTCGGCGATCACCGCCTGATTGAGCAGGTCAGCCACCGCGTTGAGGCGTTTCTCGTCGGCGTCGACACCGAGTACCTCATGCTCATGGCGCCTCAGCTCTCGTGCGACGGTGCTGCCGAAATAACCCAGTCCGATAACCGCGAATTGACGATGCATGACGACTCCTTGTCGGTGCTGCCAGGTGAAGCCAGCTGCTCTTTGTCCAGGCGCTCTCTGGCCAGGCACTCTCAGCCCAGCACTCTCAGGCCCAGACCTCTCTAGCCAGAGTGTTCTGGTCTGCGTTTCTTGAATGAGCCTACTCCATTGATGCGGTGATGTCGGGGCCTTTTGCAGCACCGTGCCTCTCAGAGGCGGTTGCTTGCCAGCCTTGGGTGGCCAATATCGTTTCAAATGTTACCAAGTTGGAGTATCTAATGTAGAGTGATTGCCGTCGTGTGGTGATGGCGTTTTTGCAGAGGAATTCTGAGGGAATCGTGGTGATTTTCGATGGGAATCGCGGACGAACACGCTTCATATCAGTAAAATGGTCTGTGTGAGCACCCAAGACGGCCAGGCGTTGCGTCGATCACCACTGGCTCACAACAATAACTTGTAAGGTATTCCATGACGGCAAGACAGCAACCCAAGAATCTCTGGATCAGTCGCTGGGGCTTCATCCTTGCAGCTACCGGTTCCGCAGTAGGGCTGGGCAATATCTGGAAGTTTCCCTATATCACCGGTGAGTATGGCGGGGGTGCCTTCGTGCTGGTGTATCTGGCCTGCATTCTCGCCGTGGGCGTACCCGTGATGATGGCGGAGATTTCCTTCGGGCGGCGGGGGCGCGGCAGCCCCATCGAGGCGATTGCCAATCTGGCACGTGAAGCGGGGGCCAGTCCGTTGTGGAAGGTCTTCGGTTGGATCGCGATGCTGGCCGGCTTCATGATCCTGTCGTTCTATGTCGTGGTCGCGGGGTGGTCGTTCAGCTACCTGTGGAAGATGGCCAGTGGTGCGCTGTCCGGACACAGCGTCGCGGAGCTGGGTGCCATCTTCGAGGCTGGCAACGCCAATCCTTGGGCACTGGGCGGCTGGGCCACGCTGGTGGCGGTGGTGACGATGCTGATCGTCGGGCGCGGGGTGCAGGAAGGCGTCGAGAAGAGTGTGCGCTGGATGATGCCGGGCATGGTGATCATGCTGCTGATCATGATCGGCTACGCCCTGACTTCGGGCAACTTCTCGGCAGGCTTCCACTTCCTGTTCGATTTCGATGTCACGCGCTTGAGCAGCGAAGGGGTGCTGGCCGCGCTGGGACATGCCTTCTTTACCTTGTCACTGGCCTCCGGCGCCATCCTCACCTACGGCTCCTACCTGCCGTCGGGCACTTCCATCGCCCGTACCACCTTCACGGTGGCGATCGCCGATACCCTGGTGGCACTGATGGCGGGCCTGGCGATCTTTCCGATCATCTTCGCCAATGGCATGGACCCGTCCTCCGGACCGGGGCTGATCTTCATGAGCCTGCCGGTGGCCTTCAACCAGATGCCCTTCGGGCAGCTGTTCGGGGTGCTGTTCTTCGCCATGCTCTCGATCGCCGCCCTGACCTCCGCCATCTCGATGATCGAGGCGACCGTCGCCTGGCTGAGCGAGAACCGCAACATGAGCCGCGCCAAGGCTTCGTGGCTGGCCGGCAGTGTGCTGTGGCTGGTGGCGATGTTCGCGATGCTGTCGTTCAATCTCGGCGCGGACTGGACGCTGGCCGGCAAGCACTTCTTCGACTGGCTCGATTACCTGACCTCGCGCTGGATGATGCCGATCGGTGGCATCGCCATGGCGCTGCTGGCCGGGTTCGTCTTCAAGAGCAGCATGCTGCGCGATGAGTTGAATCTGAGCGACGCCGGCTATCGTCTGTGGCTGTTCATGATTCGCTATGTCAGCCCGGTCTGCATCCTGGCGATCTTCATCGATGCCCTGGGTGTCGCAGAACTGTCATTCGGTGACTGGCCGTATTTCGTGGCCGCCATCCTGTCAGCCTGTCTCGTGGGCGAGCTGCTCTCGCCGCGCCTGCGCGAGCGTGCCACCGGGCAGGGATGATGTGATCGATGGCGTCAGTTCGATGGCGTCAGCCCGGAAGTCATCAAGGCGGCATGAAAAAGCCCCCTGCAGCATGCTGCAGGGGGCTTTTCGTTCTGGTATCTGTGGCCTGTCTGTCAGCGGGTATCTGTGCACCAGTTGGCGCCATTACTCGCCTTCCAGGCCGGTGATCGGCTTGACCGTGCCCCAGTGGCGGCACTTCGGACATTGCCAGAGCAGCATCGAGGCTTCGAAGCCGCAACGATGACAGCGATGGCGAGGACGCGCCTGGATCAGCTGCTGGGTATGGCGCTTGAGCAGATTGAAACGCTCGGTCTCGCGCTCGTCGGCATCCAGCAGGTAGAGATCGAGCAGGTAGTCGACGCCACGCAGGCTGGGGTGACGATGCAGCTGCTCGCTGGCGAAGCTGGCAGCGGCCTCAACACCCTCGCGGCGCTCGATCAATTGCGCAAGGCTGATGACCGTCGTGGTGTAGGGCGCGCGCTCGACTTCCTGATGCAGCAGGCGCACCAGGCCGCTCTCGTCATCCAGCATGCGAAAGGCGTTGCCCAGTGGTTCGAGGATGATGGGGGTGAAGCCGGTGTCCTGACGTGGAATGCGCTGCAGCAGGCGGATGCACTGTTTGTAGTTGGCATGATCGAATTCGATCTCGGCCAGCATCCAGTTGGCGCGTACGCATTTCTCGTCAGTGGAAAGCGCCTGCTTTAGCCGCTTGCGGGCCATCGCGTGGCTGCCTTCGGCGATATCCAGCGCGGCCAGTTCGCAGTGCCAATGGGCCGCCGCACGGCGGATGCCGCCTTCCTGACGCAGAATGGCGTGAGCGACTTCGAGTGCGGCCTCCCACTCGCGCTCCCGCTCGAGGAGGTCGATCAACAGGCGGCGGCCGGCACGCCGATGACTGTCGTGCTGTGCTTGCTTGAGGAGGGTTTCCAGCAGTTTCTCGGCGCGGTCATAGACACCGCTGCGCATGAAGTCGCGGGCCAGTTCCAGCTGGACACGCTCGCTCTGTTCGCTATCCAGGGCAGGGCGGGCCAGCAGGTTCTGGTGAATCTTGACGGCACGATCGACTTCGCCGCGACTGCGATAGAGATTGCCCAGCGCGATGTGGGTATCGACGGTGTCGCTGTTGACTTCCAGGGCCTGAACGAAGGTTTCGATGGCACGATCAGGCTGCTCATTAAGCAGATGATTGAGGCCGACGAAGTAGTCGCGGGACAGGGTGGCAGGAGCCGGTGCTTGTTCATCGGGGCGACGATCACGCCGCCCCAGCCAGAATCCGATGGCGATGGCCGCCATCAGCAATCCCAGCAATATCAGATCAGGCATTTATGCCACTTCCTTGATCTCCTGGATGCGCAGTTGGTCCAGTTCCTTGCGTTGCTGCTGGTTGCGACGCTGGGCACGGGTCAACAGCGTGCGCAGGCGCAGGTACATGCCGGTCATCGCGACCATGCCAAGCACGACGCCGACGGCCAGCGAGAACAGCAGCCACATGGAAAGGGACGCAGCAGGCAGCTCTACCCAGATGAGGTCGAGGGGCACGGCTTGCTGGTTGTGAACGGCAAAGAGAATACCGACCAGCAGGACGATCAGCAGGATCACGGCCAGAACGAGACCTTTTAGCCAACGCATAACGGTTTCCTTGTCATGAAATGCAGTCGTGAATCATCTGGGAGCGAGTGTATCACTGCCCATCGCGCGAGTCTTGGCGGCGACGCCGTGAGGTGGGTGGCTGTCGTCTCTGGCATCAGGGCTTGAGCGGGTTTCGGCCGGCACTGAACCCGCCAGCCCCGTCACGCCGGGTATTCATCTACGGTCAGCGCTGTCAGTCAGTCGCATCGTCATCATCATTGTGGTCAATACCCCAGGGCGCGACTGGCATCGACCTGCTCGCGCAGCTCCTTGCCGGGCTTGAAGTGGGGGACGAACTTGCCATCCAGATCCACAGGCTCGCCGGTCTTGGGATTGCGCCCCAGTCGTGGCTCACGGTAGTGCAGCGAGAAGCTGCCGAAACCGCGAATCTCGACGCGACCGCCGTGGGCCAGGGCGTCTGTCACATCATCGAGGATGATGCGAACCGCGGCCTCTACATCCTTGAGCGACAACTCAGGCTGTCGCATGGCTATCTGTTCGATCAGCTCGGACTTGGTCATCGGATCTCTCCATGCCTGCACCTTTCTCGTGAAAGGCGTTCGTGATGCGTCAGCCGGGCGACCTCTCGTCACCGGACAGGCACACGCATCCTTGTGATTGTTATCTCCTCAGCATAATGGGCAAATCCTGAGAAAACAACGCACTAGGGACATCATTGCCGATCACGGCACGGATTGCCAATTCCTGCCCGAGCAACGGGTCAACGGATGCCGCTGACGCCCCCCTCGGGTATACTGCGCGCATTGATGTGACGACTGAGGTTCAGGCAATGGAAGATGTGATTCGCAAGCGGCTGCATTGGCATTCGCGTCGCGGCATGTGGGAGCTCGATCTGCTGCTGCTGCCGTTTCTGGAGCAGCGTTTCGACGCCTTGAGCGAAGACGACAAGGCGCTCTATGTGCAGCTGCTGGCCGAAGAGGATCAGGATCTCTTCGTGTGGCTGATGAAGCGCGACCCGTGCGGCAATGCCGAATACCAGCGCCTGATCAACATGGTGATCGCCAATGCCGAGAATGGCGAGCGCGATCAGTTCAAGGGCCTCTAGGCAGGCGTTCGCGACCCACACCAGCCTGCGTGTCGGGCTGTTGGCGGCGAGTCTCGCCTTGTGGGTCTGGCTTGCCGAGCTGGCGACTGGCCAGTTCATTGTCAGTACGTGGTGGACCTGTCAGTGGCAATATCTTCGCAATGCCCTGCCTTTCGAGGCGGGGCATTGTGCGTTTGAGGGGCTCGCTCAGCTGCCGGATGGCATCATGGCGCTGCTGGCCGTGATGGGGCTGGGCTGGCTGTTGCAGGCTGGCGAGCTGGTGTCGTGGTGGCGCCAGGCTCGGCGGCGTCTCAAGGACCCCGAGGCGCGAGTCTGGCTGGCCCTGGGGGGCAGCCTCTGCGCCGATGCGGCGCTTGCCAGCGGTGGCCAGGCGCCAGTGCCGGAGCACGAGGCTGAAGCCAAGACCGAAGCAGAAAGCGAAGCCGAGACCGAAGCCAGTGACACCCCGCCTGTCTCAGATGCGCGCCATCGTCACCCGGAGATGCAGCTCTGCTGGTGGTGGGCCGATGGCGCCTCACGCAGCTGGCAGCCCGTCAACGTGCGCTGCCTGTGGTGCTCACCGCGCCTGATCGGGCTCGAGATCTCGCCGCAGGGTGTTGGGCCACCGGGGATGGGGGCCCAGGGTTTGAGGCCGCCGGGCTTGAGTCAGCCGGGCTTGAGACAGCAGGGCGCGGACCAGCAGCCCCTGAAAACGCAGCGGGTATGGCTGTGGCCGGATAGTGCTTCCAGCGAAGACCTTCACCAGCTGCGCCTGTGGCTGCTGTGGCCACCCTTGCCACATGGCTTGCCGCGTCAGCCGCCGCCATTGGAGACCCTGCGGCGCGTCGCAGCCCAAGGGGCTCATCCACGCTGAGCCTGCTCATGGGCCTTTTCATGGTCCTTCGCATGAGCCGCTCAGGTCGCGGCCGCAAAGGCCGAGAGGCGTATGACGCTATCGCGGGCGCGCGACGCCGGCATCGGGAAGTCGCGGATGAAGTGCAGGCCGCGTGATTCATGACGCTGATGAGCGCACAGCAGCAGCAGCGGTGCCAGCGTCAGGGCCTGATAGAGCGCAAGATGATCGAGCCCTGCCCGCGGCGCTGAAGCTTGCCTGTGCTGCTCGCTCTCCGCCGCCTGTCCCGTCTCAAGCGATACCCACTGTGTTATCTGCTCCAACGCCTCCCTCAGGCCGTGCTGGCTGCGCTCGATTCCCGCTTGCAGACTCATCAGCTGGCGCAAGCTGTGCAGGCGCGTGCGTGCCTCATCGGCGCTCAGGCGCATCACGCAGCGCCAGACCTGACCATTGTCGGCAAGCTGTGTGAGCAGGGCGGCGTGTTGCGGCATCAGCGAGTCGAGCGTGCTCGTCAGGCGTGGCTCGTCGGCGCGGTGGAGTTGCCCAAGTGCTTCACCACAGGCGCGCGCCTGCACCAGGCATTCGAGCAGCGAGTTGCTGGCCATGCGATTGGCACCGTGCAGGCCCGTGCAGGCGACTTCGCCGATGGCCCAGAGCCCCGGCAGGTCGCTTTCGCCATCCAGCCCGGTGGCGATGCCGCCGCAGCTGTAGTGGGCGGCAGGGACGACGGGTATCGGAGCATGACGAATATCGATCCCGCGCGTCAGGCAGTGCTCGGCGATGGTAGGGAAATGGTGCTCGATCGCCTCGGCGCCCAGCGCGCTGATATCCAGACAGACATGCTCGAGACCGTGCGTGCGCATCTCGGTGAGGATGGCGCGTGCCACGACATCACGCGGCGCCAGCTCCAGGCGAGGGTCATGATCGGCCATGAAGCGATGCCCATCCGGGCGCAGCAGCAGCCCCCCTTCGCCCCGCACCGCCTCGGAGATCAAAAAGGGCGTGCCATCGGGATCATATAGGCAGGTGGGATGAAACTGCTGGAACTCCAGGTTCATCAGGCTGGCGCCGGCGCGGGTCGCCATCGCCATGCCGTCACCGACACTGGCGCTCGGGCTGGTGGCGTGGGCGAACAGCCCGCTGGCGCCGCCGGTGGCCAGTACCAGGTCATTGGCCGCCAGCCATTGGCGCTGGCCCGTGCCGTCCATCACCCACAGACCACTGGCGCGGCCAGCGTTGACCGCGATGTCGACGGCCAGCAGGTCTTCGAGAATCTCGATGTTCGGGTGAGCTTCGACGTGGGCGCTGAGCGTATCGAGCAGCGCTCGCCCGGTGGCGTCGGCGGCGTGGATGATGCGGCGGCGGCCATGCCCCCCTTCGCGGGTAAGGTGGAAGGGGTAGCTGGCGTCGGCGTCGGCCGGGGTGAAGGGTACGCCGAGCGCGATCAGCCATTCGATGGCCTCCCGCGAGTGACCGACGGTGAAGCGCACCGCGCGCTCGTTGCACAGGCCATCGCCGGCAATCAGGGTGTCGGCGACATGGGATTCCACATCGTCCTCGGGCGCCAGCACCGCCGCGATACCGCCCTGCGCCCAGCGGCTGGCGCCCTGTGCCTCACGCGCTGGACGCAACAGCGTGACGCGGCGGGTGCGCGGGCCGGGCAGCAGGCGATTGGCGAGGCTGAGTGCCAGGGTCAAACCTGCCGCGCCGCCACCGACGATCAACACGTCATGCTGGCTTGCGGGAGTCACTCCGGATACTGAGTTCATGTGTCTTTCCTGGCAGTCTCATTGCCGGCCGAGTCCGGCTGGCGCCTGTCGCGGCGGTCTGGCTCATCGCTGACTGTGTCATCACAGCTGTTGTCATTACCCGCCGTCGCTTTGCTGGCTGGCACCTTGCTGGCCGGCGCCTTGCTGGCCGGAGTGTGCTGCCTGCCAGCGCTGTTCTCGCGCCTGGTGGGGGCTGCCGTATCGCCCGGCGTCGGGTCTTCCGGCAGGAACAGGCGGCGTGCATCACTGATCAGGCCATGGCCCGGCAGTCGGCGTTGCAGGCGTTGGCTCGGCAGCCGTTCCAGCAGCGACAGACGCTTGCCCAGTGCCTCGGTCAGCCGGGCCAGCTCGCGATTGAGCCACAGATAGCCCGATGGGCTGAACAGCGCGCGGCCCTTGCGGCTCTCGACATTGCGGACATCGGCATAGCGTTGCAGGTCGAAGGGCGTCACCGTCAGTTCGATGCTCTGGCCGGTGCGCACCTGGAAAGCCAGGGTCCCTAGGGCGCGGGCCAGACGATGCTGGGCATCGCGCAGACCATCCAGTCCCTCGATGAATTCATGCCCCTCGCGGGTGTTCCAGTGGGTTTCCTGCAGCAGCTCGATGGTCGAGATCATGCGGCGCTCGAAGGACAGGATTTCCTCGATGTCGGCACGATTGATACGGCCTTCCTGAGCGACGGCATCGACCAGCCCGCGCTGCTTGACCAGCTGTGCCGAGGTGGCACGCACCAGCGCGAGTGCCTCACTGACACCCTCACGCTCGGCCTTGGTATGGCCGTGGTAGAGGCGTGCCAGCTTGTCGAGGTTGTCGGCCAGCAGGAAGCGAAAGACATCCGTCGCCTTCTGGGGCAGCAGCACCATGCTGACCACGATGCTGATCAGGGTACCCAGCACCACATTGAAGACACGCCACAGCCCGATGCCAATATCATGATTGCCATCCCCGATCACCATCAGCAGCGTGACGCAGAACAGCAGCGAGCTGTAGCCATAGCGATTGCTGAAGGTGGCATTCAGCGCCAGGGCGATGCCGACGATGCTCCAGAAGGGCACCACGCCCGGCAGCGGCTCGGCGACCAGAATCAGGATCAGGCCCCACAGGCCACCAAGCAGTGTGCCGACCAGACGTTGCCAGCCCTTGTCGATGACACCGCCGACGTGGGGCAGGTTGCCCATGACCATCACGGTGCTGACCAATGCCCAGGAACTGTGCGGCAGGCTGAACAGTTCGATGATGGAAAAGCACAGCGTCAGAGCGACGGTCACACGCAGGATATGCAGGCGCTGGCGGTGCAGGTAGGTGAAGTAAGGGTTGTGCGATAACCATTTCATGACGCGATTTCCCCTCCGACAGGCACGAGGAAGTGAGGGATGGTGCACACCGCACACAGGGCGGGTTTCAGCAGCGAAGAGGTGGACATCAGGTTCGCGGTCATTCCGTCGACAGGATTCATGAGGCGTGGTCAAGGGGCCATGGCCATGGTGGAAGCGCCGCACAGTGTAACCGAGGCCTCGTCTTGCGTAACAGCGGATTGGTGAGCAGCCATCTTGCAAGCGTGCATCTGAAAGGTTGCAGGGCGGGGGATGACGGAGCCAGGCAATGAATGTGTAATTGTTATTGATAATCACTACCATCAAGCGGCTTGATTGGTATCCTGTGCGTCCCCAAGTGACCATCAGGGGACTGAAGCTGGCGATCAGGTCATTGATCAATGATTGCCAGCCGCCCATCAGTGACGCCAGCCAGGTGCGACGTCATATGCAACAGCACAGGGAGACAAGCATGAGCAGCCAGACCCGCCGTGAACGCGACAGCATGGGTGAACTCGAAGTGCCGGCCAGCGCACTCTATGGCGCCCAGACTCAGCGAGCGGTCGATAACTTCCCCGTCAGCGGCCAGCCGTTGCCTGCTGCCTTCATTCGCGCCGTGGCGCGCATCAAGCTGGCTGCGGCCGAGGTCAACCGTGACCTGGAGCTGCTGGATGACGTGCGTGCCGAGGCGATCATCAAGGCGGCGCGCCAGGTCATCGACGGCGAACATGCTGATCAATTCCCGGTCGATGTCTTCCAGACCGGTTCCGGCACCTCGACCAACATGAACGTCAACGAGGTGCTGACGCAACTTGCCAATCAGCATCTGGGCGACAAGGGCGTGACCGTCGGCGCCAACGACCACGTCAACATGGGGCAGTCGAGCAATGATGTGATCCCGACAGCCATTCATCTGTCCGCCGTCATCGCTGTCTCGGACACCCTGTTGCCGGCGCTGCGCCATCTGCATGAGGTGATCTCCCGCAAGGCCTCTGAGGTGGACGACGTCGTCAAGACCGGCCGCACTCATCTGATGGACGCAATGCCGATCCGCATGAGCCAGGAGCTGGGTGCCTGGCAGGCGCAGGTCGGGCAGGCCATCGAGCGCATCGAGCAGGTGCTGCCGCGCTTGGAGCGCCTCGCCCAGGGCGGGACTGCCGTGGGTAGTGGTATCAACGCGCATCCGGAATTCGCCGAGCGCATTGCCGACCGCCTCTCGCACCAGACCGGCCATGCCTTCCGTCCCGCCGAGAGCTTCTTCGCGGCGCTGTCCTCCCAGGACACGGCAGTCGAGCTCTCCGGCCAGCTGCGTACCTACGCCGTGGCGATGATGAAGATCAGCAACGACCTGCGCTGGATGAATTCCGGCCCGCTGGCAGGGCTGGGCGAGATCGAGCTTGAGGCCCTGCAGCCGGGCAGCTCCATCATGCCGGGCAAGGTCAATCCGGTGATCCCCGAGGCGGCCGCTCAGGTGGCGGCGCAGGTGATGGGCAATGACGCCACCATCGGCATCGCCGGGCAAAGCGGCAATTTCCAGCTCAATGTCATGCTGCCGCTGATCGCCAACAGCCTGCTGTCCTCGATCACCTTGAGTGCCAATGTCAGCCGCCTGCTGGCGGACAAGGCCATTGCCACCTTCAACGTGCGCCAGGACAACATCGAGGCACCGCTGGCCAAGAACCCGATTCTGGTCACGGCGCTCAATCCGGTGATCGGTTACAACGAGGCGGCGCGAGTGGCCAAGGTGGCCTATCAGGCCGGGCGTCCGATTCTGGATGTGGCCGAGGAAGAGACGGAGCTGTCACGCGAGGAGCTGGAGCGTCTGCTCGACCCGGCCAAGCTGACGGCGGGCGGTATCCAATAATCCGTCAATACATGACCTAAAATGCCGCCTGTCCCTGAACGAAAAGCCCGCCCCTCCTTGTCGGAGGGGCGGGCTTTTTTCGCTGCTGGCTCAGCCGGTTTTCATCAGGCGGCGCGTGCCAGCAGGCGTTCCTTGAGGTAGTCGCCGATGCGCGTCTTCTGCTCATCGCTCAGGCGCAGCGTCAACTTGGTGCGGCGCCAGACGACATCCTGCACCTCACGCGCCCATTCGTGCTCGACCAGGTAGTCGATCTCGGCAGCGCTCAGGCCGGCGCCGAAGTCCTCGCCCAGGTCCGCCTCGCTCTGCTTGCCGTCGAGGAAGTGCAGGCACAGGCTGCCGTAGCTTGAGGCGAAGCGTCGGGCGCGTGCTTCGCCGAGGAACGGGTAGTCGCGCTGCAGCTGGCGAGTGAAGGCTGCGCGGCTCTCGATATCACCCCCGGGCAGGGCCTTCTCGTGGGTCCACGGTTTGCCCATGCTCGGCAGCAGCGGCTTGAGGTCTTCAAGTGCCGATTCGGCCAGCTTGCGATAGGTGGTGATCTTGCCGCCGAAGATGGACAGCATCGGTGCGCCGCTGTCATCCAGGTGAAGAGTGTAATCACGCGTCATCGCGGAGGGGTCTGCCGACTCGTCGTCACACAGCGGGCGTACGCCGGAGAAGGTCGAGACCACGTCCTCGCGGCCGAGCTTGCGCTTGAAGTGATGGTTGACCACCTCGAGCATGTAGTCGGTCTCGTCGCTGGAGCAGGCCACCTCGGAGGGGTCGCCCTTGTAGCGCACGTCGGTGGTGCCGACCAGGCTGAAATCTTCCTGATAGGGCAGCACGAACACGATGCGCTTGTCCTTGTTCTGCAGGATGAAGGCGCGATCATCGGTGTTCAGGCGCGGCACGATCAGGTGGCTGCCCTGGATCATGCGGATGCCATAGCGCGGCGTGCGTTCGGTGGCGCCCTTGATGAAGGACTCCACCCACGGGCCTGCCGCATTCACCAGAGTGCGTGCACGACGGGTGAAGGTCTCGCCGCTGCTGACATCTTCAAGCGTCAGCTCCCAGTGGCCTTCGACATCACGGGCGCCGACACAGCGGGTGCCCGTCATGATCTCGGCGCCTTGCTCGCGCGCCTGCAGCGCATTGGTGATGACCAGACGAGCATCATCGACCCAGCAATCCGAGTATTCGAAGCCCTGATTGATCTCGCTGACCAGCGGGCTCTGCTCGCCGAACTTGAGACCCTTGGAGGCTGGCAGTGTCTCGCGCTTGCCGATGTGGTCATACAGGAACAGGCCCGCGCGAATCATCCACGCCGGACGCAGATGCGGCTGGTGCGGCAGGATGAAGCGCAGTGGCCAGATGATATGCGGCGCCTTCTTGAGCAGCACCTCGCGCTCCTGCAGAGCCTCGCGCACCAGACGGAATTCGTAGTGCTCCAGATAGCGCAGGCCGCCGTGGATCAGCTTGCTGCTGGCGGAGGAGGTCGCGCTGGCGAGGTCGTTCTGCTCGCACAGGGCCACGCTCAGGCCGCGGCCGCTGGCATCGTTGGCGATACCGGCGCCATTGATGCCGCCGCCGATGATGAAGAGGTCAAGAAGTGCATCGTTGTCGCGGGACATGGGCTGCTCCTGCTCGTGCCCGGCGCTACCGGGTGGGGCGAATGAGTCTGCACCGGCAAGGTGCGCGATAATGGCTTTTCGAAAGTGAACATAGCTTAGCAAAAGTCGAACATCAAGGGGATTCCTGTGCGCCGATGGCTTTCGAAAGTGATCATTTGGGCGAGTGTCTGGCAACTGAGGATTGCCTGATATTCAACCTGTTGTCTTGCCGGTGTTTTTTCTCAGTCTCTGATCATGCCGTGACATTTTCATGAAGCGCCTGGCTGTCATGTTGCCGCGCGGGCGGCGCAGACGATGCCCGCAGTGACTGATCAAGCGTCCTGACACGATATACGGAGACGAAGCGGTGCCGCTGGGCAGCGGTAAGACAGCAGAAGTGCGGCTGTCGTCATCTGCGAGGGCTCATTGGTGCAAGAGGGGGCGAGGAGAATGGGGGAAGGGGCGAGGTAGATGATGATGAGAGCCGGGCCAGGCTGCTCGTCGGCGTGTTGCCTGGCCCCGTGATCGCGTGACGAGTCGGTCGTGTGTGGCTTGTTGGTGAGATGGCTTGTTGGTGAGATGGCTTGTTGGTGAGGTGACTGGTCGGTTGGATGGCGCGTCCCGGTGCTCAAGCGTCGCCAGTCTCGCTCGGCGACTCATCTTCAGCGACATGCAGCGCGACCTCATGCTGGCGCATCAGGGTCAGGATGCTCTCCGGCGGCTGGATGTCGGTGAAGAGCGCATCGAGCTGGCTCAGGTTGCCCTGGCGCACGACCGCATTGCGCTGGAACTTGGAGTGATCTGCGATCAGGAAGACCTGGCGTGAGTTGTGGATGATCGCCTGGGCGACACGCACTTCCTGATAGTCGAATTCCAGCAGCGAGCCATCTTCATCGATGCCACTGATACCGATGATGCCGAAGTCGACCTTGAACTGGTTGATGAAGTCGATGGTGGCCTCGCCGATGATGCCGCCATCGCGGGAGCGCACCATGCCGCCGGCCACGATGACGTTGAAATCCTCCTTGTGCTGGAGGATGGCCGCCACGTTCAGGTTGTTGGTGATGACCTCAAGCCCGCGGTGATCACACAGCGCCTCGGCCACCATCTCGTTGCTGGTGCCGATGTTGATGAACAGCGAGGCGTGGTCGGGGATCTGCCTGGCCAGGGCCGCCGCCATGCGCCGCTTGGCGCCCAGGTTCAATGTCTTGCGGGTGCTATAGGCGGTGCTGACGGTGCTGGACTCAAGCCCCGCGCCCCCGTGCACGCGCTTGAGCGCACCGGCCTCGGACAGCTGATTGAGGTCGCGACGAATGGTCTGTGGCGTGACATCGAAGTGACTGGCCAGCTGCTCGATGGAGGCATATCCCTGACGCGTGATCAGTTCGACAATGGCGCGATGGCGCTTTGGCTGCATCATCCTGCTCTCTTGTTGTCAGCGGCTTGCGGATCGTGAGTTCACTTCATGTCAGGAAGCGCGCATCACGATTGCCGTTGGGGAGTGGGGTCGTCCAGTGAGGGTACATCCTAATCCAACAGGGGGGCGTCAGTGCAATTTGACGAATGGCGTCAGGGTGTTGCGAAGCTGCAACAGGCCATGTCGGCGCATTGGACATGAGACCAAGGTACAATGATATTGATTGGTAATACGTTTGTGATAATGCGCATTTGGCGCTAACGTTTGCAGCGATATTCGAAGACGAACATTTAGTGTTCGGTTGTGATGGTTCAAGAGGAAGTGTTCTCGTTGCGCCTGCCAAGCGTGAAGAGGACAAAGCCAACCCGCTTTCTCCTGCCGCTCTCACATGATATCCGAGCCAATATAGTGAAGTACCGCAATCTCCGCTGACGTGTACTCTCAGAAGCAGCCTCGAAGCCAAGGACAGTCATAATGTCTAGCCCCAAGCCAGAGAAAGACTCTCGCGTCGATGGACCCACGCGCATTCTCGCGATCGACCAGGGTACCACCAGCTCCCGCGCCATCCTCTTCGATCGTGAAGGCGCGGTGACCGGACTGGCACAAGAAGAATTTGCTCAACACTTTCCGAACAGCGGCTGGGTCGAGCACAACGTCGATGATATCTGGGGGTCAGTGAAGCGCACCGTGCGTCAGTCGCTGATCAACACCAATGTCGGCGCCGAACAGGTGGCCGCCATCGGGATCACCAACCAGCGTGAGACCACCATCGTCTGGGACCGCGAGACCGGCGTGCCGGTCTACAACGCCATCGTCTGGCAGGACCGCCGCACCCACGAGTACTGTCGTGAGCTTTCCGATGCCGGTCATGGTGACATGATCCAGCAGAAGACCGGCCTGCTGATCGACCCGTATTTCTCCGCGACCAAGCTGCGTTGGATTCTCGAGAATGTCGAAGGCGTTCGCGCACGTGCCGAGAAGGGCGAGCTGGCCTTCGGCACCGTCGACAGCTACTTGATCTGGAAGCTGACCGCTGGCAAGCGCCACGTCACCGATGCCACCAACGCCTCGCGTACCTGCCTGTTCAACATCGTCGATCAGTGCTGGGACAGTGAGCTGCTGGAGCTGTTCGGTATCCCACAATCCTTGCTGCCGGAAGTGCTGGACTCCAGTGATGATTTCGGCACCACCGATCCGCAGCTGTTCGGTGCGGCGATGCCGATTCGCGGCGTGGCCGGCGATCAGCAGGCGGCGCTGGTCGGCCAGGCCTGCTTCACGCCCGGCATGAGCAAGAGCACCTATGGCACCGGCTGCTTCATGATCATGAACACCGGTGAGAAGATGGAGCTGTCCCGCAATCGTCTGCTGACTACGGTGGGCTATCGCCTCGATGGCAAGCCGACCTATGCCATGGAAGGCAGCATCTTCGTGGCGGGCGCAACCGTACAGTGGCTGCGTGATGGCCTGAAGCTGTTCTCCGATGCCTCCGAGACCGAGCCACTGGCACGTGCGGCCAAGGCCGATCACGGCGTCTACATGGTGCCGGCCTTCACCGGTCTCGGTGCGCCGCATTGGGACCCGCAGGCGCGTGGCGCGATCCTGGGGCTGACCCGTGGCACCGGCATCACCGACATCGTGGCGGCCGGCCTGCAGTCAGTGTGCTATCAGACGCGTGACCTGCAGGAGTGCATGCTGGATGACGTGGCCATCAGCTGCGCAAATCTGCGCGTGGATGGCGGCATGGTCAGCAACAACTGGGTGATGCAGTTCCTGTCTGACATGCTGGGCGTGAAGGTGGATCGTCCGCGCGTGCTGGAGACCACGGCGCTGGGCGTCGCCTATCTGGCGGGCCTGCATATCGGCTGGTATGACAGCCTGGATGAGATCGGCGAGCTGTGGCACTGCGAGCGTACCTTCGCGCCGGAAATGCCGGAAGAGCAGCGCGAACGCCTCTACGCCGGCTGGCTGGAAGCGGTGGAAAGAGTGAAAAGCGACGGGGGCCACTGAGCATGTGGACCGATGTCATGACAGGCGAGTTTCTCGGCTGTCTGTTCCTTATCCTGTTTGGCGGTGGCGTGGTCGCCAATGTGGTGCTGTCTGACACCAAGGGCAATGGCTCCGGCTGGATCGTGATCACCACCGGCTGGGGCTTTGCGGTGATGATTGGCGTGTTCGTGGCCGTCTCGACCGGCTCGCCCCAGGCAGACCTCAATCCTGCGGTGACCCTGGCCAAGTACCTGCTCGGAGTGCATGCCACCCTCATGGAGGTGGCGCGGCATATCATCGCGCAGATGCTCGGGTGTTTCGCCGGTGCCGTGATGGTATGGCTGGCCTATCTGCCGCACTGGAAACGCACCAGTGATGCTGACCTCAAGCGGGCGGTGTTCTGCACGGATCCGGCAGTCGAGTGTCGCCTGGGCAACATGCTCAGCGAGGTGATCGGTACCGTGGTGCTGATCTTCGGTATCGGCGCCATCGTCGGCTCCGGCACCATCAGCGCCGGCCTGCTGCCCTATCTGGTCGGGATGCTGGTATGGGCCATCGGCCTCTCGCTGGGTGGCGCGACGGGCTATGCCATCAATCCGGCGCGTGATCTGGGCCCACGTATCGCGCACTCGCTGCTGCCGATCCACGGCAAGGGTGCATCCGGCTGGGGCTATGCCTGGGTGCCGATCGCCGGGCCTCTGGCGGGTGCCTTGATCGCGGCCTCCATGTGGCACCTGCTGTTGCTGTAACAAATCCTTGCCGCAATCTGCTGGAGCCGTCTCCTGCACCTGTGGCACTGTAGCCTGACTTCGCCCCGTCCATCGACGGGGCGAAGTGCTTTCAGGTCTGCGTCCTTTCTGGTCATCATGTGACGTCATGTTCACGTCCGCGTTCAGGGGGCGTGTTTATGCGGGCCTGTTCGTGCGGGCGAGAGATGGCGGCAGGCGACTTACAGGGGATGAATGGCGGAGGTCATCAGGATGTGGACTGACGTCATGACAGGCGAGTTTCTGGGCACCACCTTCATGATTCTGCTGGGAGGTGGCGTGGTCGCCAATGCGATGCTCAGAGGCACCAAGGGAGCGGGTTCCAGCTGGTTGATGATCAATGCCGGCTGGGGATTTGCCGTGATGGTCGGGGTGCTGGTGTCTACCTCGACGGGGTCGCCCTACGGCGATCTCAATCCGGCGGTGACGCTGGCGAAATATCTGCTGGGCATCCATGTCAGTGAGCTCAAGGTCGCTAGGATGATGCTGGCGGAGCTGCTGGGCTGCTTCATGGGGGCGGTGCTGGTATGGGCGGCTTATTACCCGCATTGGAAGGTGACTCGAGATCCGCTGCGCAAGCGTGCGGTCTTCTGCACTGACCCGGCAGTGAACAACAAGACAGTCAATGTCATCAGTGAAGCGATCGCGACGGTAGTGCTCATCTTTGCCATCGGCAGCATGGTCGAAAGTTCCATGGTCACTGATCAGGCACTGCCATATCTGATCGGTCTGCTGGTCTGGGCGATCGGTCTGTCACTGGGTGGGCCCACCGGCAACGCGATGAATCCGGCGCGCGACCTGGCGCCGCGTATCGCGCATTGGGTGTTGCCGATTGCCGGCAAGGGCAGTTCGGGCTGGCGCTATGCCTGGGTACCGATCGCCGGCCCCTTGCTGGGTGCCGTGGTGGCAGCCGGATTGCGGGGAGTTTTGCTGTAGCACCAGTGCACAGGGTGACGCGTCGAGCTTTCTGACTTTCAGGGTCGACGCCTCACTCCGCTGGAGGGGGTGATCCGTGCCCTGTCACGGCAGTGCGCAATGTCGAGAAAATTTTTTATCATCAGGGGGTTGCATCAAAACGGGAGTTGCGTAGAATACGTCCTCGCTGACAGGGCAAAGCACTTCGCATCACACTGCTTCGCATTTCAGCATGCTGGCATAGGACCATAGCTCAGTTGGTTAGAGCGCCACGTTGACATCGTGGAGGTCGGCGGTTCAAATCCGCCTGGTCCTACCAGCATCGGCATTGATGGCAACATCGGCCACTTGATACAGGACCATAGCTCAGTTGGTTAGAGCGCCACGTTGACATCGTGGAGGTCGGCGGTTCAAATCCGCCTGGTCCTACCAAGCCGTTTCGCGGCATGTTTCAAGTGTTTGTGGGTCATCTGCCACATTTCAGGACCATAGCTCAGTTGGTTAGAGCGCCACGTTGACATCGTGGAGGTCGGCGGTTCAAATCCGCCTGGTCCTACCAGATTCCAGAAAACGCCCGACTCATCGAGTCGGGCGTTTTCGTGTGCGTGTCATGAAATTCTGACGCGGGCCAAGCGCGGGCCGCTCAGGCAAGCGTGGTGTCGAGGAATTCGCGTGCTTCCTTGAGGGCGGCATTGGCAGCGCCCAGCAGCGGAGCGAAGCCGACGAAGACATGTGGCATATCCGGCCACAGGCTCAGGGTGACGGGCGAGCCGCAGTCCTGTGCCTGGGCGGCATAGCGACGGCTGTCATCGAGCAGAATCTCGGCTTCGCCGCACTGGATCAGTGTCGGAGGCAGATCAAACAGGTTTCCCTCCAGTGGCGAGATGCGCGGGTCGCTCATGTCGGTACCGTCCTGCACGTAGGCCATGCTCACGAAAGGTAGCAGGTTGGGGTCGAGGATCGGGTCCACCTCGGCCTTGCGCGACAGCGAAGCGCTGCCCCAGCTGAGGTCGGTGGCGGGCGAGAAGGCGATTACAGCATCCGGCAGCCGCTCGCCTGCACTCTTGAGTGCATTCAGGGCTGCCAGTGTGAGGTTGCCGCCCGCGCTGTCACCGGCCAGCAGCAGGTGGTCCTGCGGGTATTCGTCACACAGCCAGCGCCACGCGGCCAACACGTCCTGCAGGCCGGCCGGGAAGGCGGCCTCTGGCGCGAGACGATAATCCAGGGTGTAGGTCTCGGCGCGTGCCGCACGGCCCAGACGGCTGGCCAGCGGGCGATGACCGGCAGGTGAGCCTGCGATCCAGCTGCCACCATGCACATACAGCAGGCGACGCGGGCGGGCTGGTGCGTCATCGGGTGCTGGCAATACCTCACAGACACGCTCTCCCTCGCCACCCGGCACCATCATGAGACGCGGTGTCACGCCAGTGTCGAGAATGCTGGCATCGGCGGCGAAGTAAGCCTCAAGCAGGGTGCGCTTGGCGCCGAGGTCATTGCCGGTGCGTGCGGTGAAGGCCTTGATGCGCTCAAGGTGCGTGATGACCCGATCAAGCCCGGCGTGGGCGTCATCGTGATTCTGGAGGGAGGCTTCTGCATGAGGAGGTGCGGTCGCTGGCATGTTCTGCTCCTGTCAGATCAGAGGAGCTTTCACGTTACACCTCGGCTAGAGTTGCGCAAGTGGCAGGCTGGCAACAACGCAGACCGCCCGCGGTGCGGGTAAGCACGGCGGGCGGCAGGGCAGGAAACTGCAGGTCAGACAGGCTTCTGTCGGCAGTCTTTTGCGGACGGCCTTCTGAAGCGGTCGTCTTCAGACGCTCTTCTTCAGGTGCTCTTCTTCAAGCAGGCACGCTGTCGAAGTCGCTGGAGGCGATGAAGACCTCGACCAGGCGCTCGATGCCGGCCTGATCCTGCTCATTGAAGCGCTCGGGGCTGGGGCTGTCCAGGTCCAGCACGCCCCACAGTACCTGCTCACCGTCCTGCTCGATGATCACCGGGACTACCAGCTCGCTGCGTGAGGCGGCGTCGCAGGCGATATGCCCCGGGAAGGCGTGCACGTCAGCGACACGCTGGGTGGTGCGCTCAGTGGCGGTGGCACCACATACGCCCTTGGTGAAGGGGATCGGGTGGCAGGCCGGCTGACCCTGGAATGGCCCCAGGTGCAGGACCTGCGGCTGGCGTTGCACATAGAAGCCTGCCCAGTTGAGGTTGTCCACCGTCATGTTGATGAAGGCGGCCGTCTGGGAGGCGTTGGTCAGCCAGTCGCGGGTATCGAGAATGGCATCCAGCTGGCGGGCCAGCAGTGAATAGTCGGGGCGAGTGGCCATGAGGGCTCCTGAGATTCGTGTTGGTGCGAGGTGGCGAGAGATGCGGTCAGCGGCTCGGGCTTTCAAGCGTGGCGCCGGCCCGGGCCCGTGACCGAGGAATTCCGGTGACAGATGCAAAAGCGCCGACCAGTGGTCGGCGCTTCGTGTTCAGGCGTCTGTCAGTGACGTGGGGTGAGGCTTACTTCCAGCCCGGCACCGCAGCGCCCTTGAACAGTTCTTCGGCCTTGGCTTCGACTTCCGGCGTCTGATAGGCCTTGACCAGCTTCTGCACCTTCTCGCTGTCTTCATCGCCTTCGCGCACGACGATCAGGTTGACGTACGGAGACTCGGCACCTTCACGGATCAGTGCGTCTTCCGGCGCGAGGCCAGCCGGCTGAGCGAAGGTGTTGTTGATGAAGGCCAGGTCGACGTCCGGCAGGATGCGCGGCAGCTGGGCAGCCTCGATTTCCTTGAACTGGTAGTCATGCGGGTTCTTGGCGACATCGATCGGGGTCGCTTCGAGGTTGCTCTTGTCGGTCAGCTCGATCATGCCCAGGTCGTGCATCAGGATCAGGGAGCGGCCTTCGTTGGACGGATCGTTCGGCAGGGCGATGGTCGCGCCGTCCGGCAGTTCGCTGATGTCTGCGTACTTCTCGGAGTAGGCGCCGATCGGGTACACGAAGGTCTTGCCGGCGCTGGCGAACTCGTAGCCACGCTCACGCACCATGGATTCCATGTACGGCTGGTGCTGGTAGGCGTTGGCGTCCAGAGAACCATCGGCCAGCGCAGCGTTCGGAGACACGTAGTCAGTGAACTCGGTGATCTCGACGTTCAGGTCGTACTTTTCCTTGGCGATCTCGGCCGCGACCTTCATCACCTCGGTTTCCGGGCCTGCGACGGTACCCATCTTGAGGGTGTTCTCGTCGGACGCGTCGTTGCCGCAGCCTGCCAGCAGAGTGGCGCCGAGCAGAGTGGCAGCACCGGCAAGGCGCAGTGGGGAAGAAAGCGTGTTCAGCATGTTGCGCATCGATGTTCTCCTTGTGATCCAGCGTGACCGACGCGGTCCGCGGGATGTTATGAGTGACGGCTCATGGTGATGAGCCGCCACGATACCGAAAGCCGTGTGATTTGTGGATCGAACGCCACTTATAGACCAGCCGACGCTCATGTGGCGACGCTTACTTATGGTTCGACTTGCGCACCAGATGGTCGCCTAGGCTCTGGAAGCCTTGCACCATGACGACGAGGATGACCACGGTCACCAGCATCACCATCGGGTCGAAGCGGTTGTAGCCGTAGCGAATGCCGAGATCCCCCAGGCCGCCGCCACCGACGGTACCAGCCATGGCGGAATAGCTGATCAGCGTCACCACGGTGATGGTCAGACCATTGATGATGCCGCCGCGTGCTTCCGGTAGCAGTACCTTGGTGATGATCTGCATCGGCGTGGCGCCCATGGCCTGGGCGGCCTCGACCAGCCCCGGGCCGACTTCATTCAGCGCGCCTTCGATCAGGCGGGCGACGAAGGGAATCGAGGCGATGGTCAGCGGCACGATGGCGGCGTTGGTACCGATGGAGCTGCCGGCGATCAGGCGTGTCAGCGGGATGATTGCCACCATCAGGATGATGAAGGGTACCGAGCGGCCGATGTTGGTGATGATGCTCAGCACGCTGTTGAGTGCCGGGCGTGCCAGGATCTGCCCGGGACGCGAGGTATAGAGTGCCACGCCCAGCGGAATGCCGAGTGCCGCGGAGATCAGGCCTGCCACCGCGACCATGTACAGCGTCTCGAGGGTGGAGGACAGGACGAGTTCAAGCAGTGCGGGTGACATGACCGAGCACCTCCACTTTGAGGTCGTGGGATTCGAGATAGTCGAGCGCTTGACGGGTCTGGGTGCTGTCGCCCATCAGTTCAGCGATCATCAGGCCCAGGGTGCGCTCCTGGATGGATTCCACCTTGGCCTGCAGGATGCTGACATCCACTTGGCATTCACGCGCCAGGCGGGAGATCAGCGGCGTGGAGACGGCATCGCCACTGAAGGCCAGACGGACCACGGGATGGGTATGCGGACCGGCCGTGGCCTCGAGGCGCTCCACCAGCGCACGCGGCGGCTCAAGCTCGAGGAAGTCGTTGAGGAATTCACGACCAAGGCGGGTCTGCGGCGCGGTGAAGAAGTCGCCCACCGAGGCCACTTCCACCAGTTCACCCCCGCTGATCAAGGCGACCTGATCGCAGATGCTCTTGACCACTTCCATCTCGTGGGTGATCAGCAGGATCGTCAGCCCCAGCTTGGTGTTGATGTCCTTGAGCAGCTCGAGAATGGACGTGGTGGTCTGGGGGTCGAGTGCCGAGGTGGCCTCGTCGCACAGCAGCACCTTGGGCCGGCTGGCCAGTGCGCGGGCGATGGCTACGCGCTGTTTCTGGCCCCCGGAGAGCTGGGCCGGATACTGGCCAGCCTTGTCGCTCAGACCGGTCAGCTCCAGCAATGGCTCGACGCGCTTGCTGATCTCGTCTTTCGAGATGCCTGCCAGCTCCAGGGGCAAGGCCACATTGGCGAAGACCGTGCGCGAGGAGAGCAGGTTGAAGTGCTGGAAGATCATGCCGATCTGATGACGGGCATTGCGCAGGGCGGACTCGTCGAGCTCGGTCAGTTCCTGACCATCGACGACGACGCTGCCGGAGGTAGGGCGTTCAAGGAGATTGACGCAGCGAATCAGGGTCGACTTGCCGGCACCGGACAGGCCGATGACACCGGTAATGGCGCCCTGAGGAACCGTGAGGCTGGCATCCTTGAGCGCGACCACGGCCTTGTCACCACTGCCGTAAGTCTTGGAGACGTTCTTGAGTGTGATCATGGGGGTCCGAGTGGTTAAGGCACCAACCGGATTGCGGGCGAAGGTCTGTAGAAGACAGAGCGTTCTGCCGGCGTCTGCGCACATGGCAGACAGCGAAGAGGGGAGCGATCCAGTGGGGAGAAAAAAGACCACCCAAGACGGGTGGCCATCAACGCTGGACACACCCTTTTAGCAGAACTTGCACCCCGTGAGACCAGCTCTCGTGGTGGGCGCCCGCAATCCGGGTACAAATCGGCGCCAAACAGATTTGAGGCGCATTCTATCAGTCACCTTGGGGGTGTCAACGACTTTGGTCTTGCGCCGGGCGTTTATTCGAACTGGCGTTCGATATGGTAATTTGGCGATACGCTCTGTAAGCCATTTCTTACAAGTATCTGGCTGTGGCGAGGGTTTCAACGGCTATCAATGGCTTTCCTGTCTTGACGGTCAGTCGGGTATGAGTTGCGGCCTGCTATCGCTGCTCTGCGTTCGCGGTGGCGGCTGCACGTGCCCGCGGTGGGTGGCGAGGGCAGCAACGCCGCGCAGCCCAACGGTCGATAACGCCAGCATGTCGACGGCAAGTCCACCATGCTAGGATTTCGGCTGGGCATGCCGGTCATCTCGCTGCTGCATGCCGTCCCTTATTCATGGCTTCTCGACAGCAAGAAGCAGCTGCAAGGAAAGATCACGCATGTTCACGGGTATCGTACAAGGCATGGCGGAAGTGGTGGCCATTGAGGAACGCACTGACTTTCGCACGCATCAGGTCCGGTTGCCGGCGGGGCTGGAGGCGGGGCTGGAGCTGGGGGCATCGGTAGCCCATAACGGTTGCTGTCTGACCGTGACGGTGCTTGAGGGCCAACTGGCGAGTTTTGACCTGATGCGCGAGACGCTGCGTCTGACCAATCTGGGCGAGCTCGAGGTGGGCAGCGTCGTGAACGTGGAGCGAGCGGCACGCTTCGGCGACGAGATCGGTGGGCACTCGATGTCCGGGCACGTGATGGCGATGGTGACCATCGATGCCATCGAAGCCACTGCCGACAATCGTCGTATCTGGTTCCAGGCGCCGGCCGAGCTGATGCGTTTTCTGTTCGACAAGGGCTATGTGGGACTTGACGGTGTCAGCCTGACGATCGGCGAGGTGCAGGGTACGCGCTTCTGCGTCAATCTGATTCCCGAGACGCTCGAGCGCACCCTCATGGGAGTCCGTGCCGTCGGGGATCAGGTCAACCTTGAAGTCGACCCGCAGACGCAAGCCATTGTCGAGACCGTCGAGCGGGTCATGGCCTCCCGTCTGGCATGAGGCTTGCAGGTCTGCAGCGGATCACCTCACTGGCAGGACGCCAGTACTCGTCTGACTGGTCAGGAAATATGCCGGGAATGCTCGATTCGCTGCAGACCTTTGGGTACCATGTTGCGCCTTTCGATGCCCTGCCGCCGGCGGGGCATCGTGGTTCAGGCAGGCTGAACAGGGGAAAAGCGTCATCCAACGCCCTGTGCGGCATACCTGTCCGAGCGAGTTCGTCTTGATCTGCTGATTCTGACAATCACCGACCACTGCGCCTTGCCGGACAGGCACTGCTCTAGGATAGGGGCTACCTCAATGCTGGAACGTCTTTTCAAGCTCTCCGAGCACGGTACCAATGTGCGTACCGAAGTCATCGCAGGATTTACCTCCTTCCTCGCGATGGCCTATATCATCTTCGTGGCCCCCTCGATGCTGGCCTCCACCGGCATGGATCACGGCGCCGTGTTCGTCGCGACCTGCTTGGCGGCAGCCATCGGTTGTCTGGTCATGGGCCTCTATGCCAATTACCCGATCGCGCTGGCACCGGGCATGGGGCTGACGGCCTTCTTCACCTATACGGTCGCCGGTCAGATGGGCGTGCCCTGGCAGGTCGCGCTGGGCGCGGTTTTCCTGTCCGGGGTGAGCTTTTTCCTGCTGTCCGCCTTCAAGATTCGCGAGTGGATCATCAATGCCATTCCCGCCTCGCTGAAGACCGGCATCGCCGCAGGCATCGGCCTGTTCATGGCGATCATCGCCCTGCAGGGCAGCGGCATCGTCGTCGACGCCCCCGGCACGCTGGTCACGCTGGGCGATCTGTCTTCGCCGGCGGCCATGTATGCATTGCTCTCGTTCTTTTTGATCGTCGCGCTGTCCTACCGCAAGGTGATCGGTGCGGTGATGATCGGCATACTGCTCGTCACGCTGCTGGCAACCCTGACCGGCAACAATGACTTCCACGGCCTCGCCTCGATGCCGCCGAGCATGCTGCCGACGCTGGCGGAGCTCGATATCGCCGGCGCCTTCAATCTGGGCATGGTGTCGATCATCTTCGCCTTCCTGTTCGTCGATCTGTTCGACACCTCGGGCACGCTGATCGCCGTCTCCCAGCAGGCTGGCCTGACCAATGAGCGTGGCCACCTGCCACGCCTGGGGCGAGCCTTGATGGCCGACTCCAGTGCCACCATGGTCGGCTCTGTCATGGGCACCTCGAACGTGACCAGCTACATCGAATCCGCCACCGGCGTGGCCGCCGGCGGACGTACCGGCCTGACGGCCGTGGTCGTGGCTGGCCTGTTTCTCGTCAGCCTGTTCCTGTCGCCGCTGGCGACCTCGATTCCGGCCTTCGCCACTGCCGGTGCGCTGCTGTATGTCGCCTGCCTGATGACGGGTGGCCTGGCACGCATCGACTGGAACGACATTACTGAAGCGGCACCGGTGGTGATTGCCACCCTGGTGATGCCGCTGACCTACTCGATTGCCAACGGGATCGCGCTGGGCTTCATCAGTTACGCCGTGATCAAGCTGTTCTCCGGCCGTTATCGTGATCTGAGCCCGGGGCTGGTGATTCTCGCCATCCTGTTCGCCTGCAAATACCTGTTCCTCGACGGAGCCCTCTAATGAGCATCTACAGCGACTACATCAAGTCTGTCATCCGCACCGTGCCGGACTGGCCGCAGGAAGGCGTCAACTTCCGTGATATCACGCCGGTACTGCAGAATTCCGCCGCATTCCGCAAGCTGATCGACTCCTTCGTGCACCGCTATCAGGAGATGGAAATCGACGCCATCGCCGCCATCGATGCGCGTGGCTTCATCATCGGCGCACCGTTGGCCTATGAACTGGGCTGCAGCTTCGTGCCGGTGCGCAAGAAGGGCAAGCTGCCGTTCAAGACCATCAGCGAGACCTACACGCTGGAATACGGTGAGTCCACCGTCGAGCTGCACTCCGATGCCTTCCGTGAAGGCGATCGCATCCTGGTGATGGATGACCTGATCGCCACCGGCGGCACCATGCTGGCGGCCTGCAAGCTGATCGAGCGCACCGGCGGTGTGGTCGTCGAGACGGCAGCCATCATCGATCTGCCGGAAATCGGCGGCTCTGCGCGCATTCGTGAAGAAGGCCACAGCGTCTTCGCGGCGTGCAGCTTCACCGAATCCGAGTAATGCCGGCTTGACGCGATGGCCCTGTCTTCTGGCAGGGCCATCGTCGTTGCTGCGGGCAGCGAATCCGAGGCCCTTGTCCGCGCTCTAGCGTGGCTGAGTGGATCTTCCCCTTGTGCGGTGGCGCGCCAGCCACCATGCTTTCCTTCTATTTCGTCATTGCGAGTGACCCACATGTCTTCCGAACGCTACCACGACCACTTCATCGTCTCCTGGGATCTGCTGCACCGTGATGTGCGCGCGCTATGTCACGACCTCAGCGGTCGCGATTACAAGGGCATCATCGCCATCACCCGCGGTGGCCTGATTCCGGCCGGCCTGATCGCCCGCGAGCTGGGTATCCGCCACATCGATACCGTGTGCATCAAGAGCTATCACGACCACATGGAGCAGGGTGGTCTGGAAGTGGTCAAGGGCGTCGACCACGACGGTGACGGCTGGCTGCTGGTCGATGACCTGGTCGACACCGGCAATACCGCACGTGCGGTGCGTGACATGCTGCCCAAGGCGCACTTCGTGACCGTCTATGCCAAGCCGGAAGGGCGTCCGCTGGTCGATGGCTTCATCACCGAAGTGCCGCAGAACTGCTGGATCCAGTTCCCGTGGGATATGGGCATCGCCTACGTCGAGCCGATCGCCGAGCAGCTCAAGAAGCAAGAGAGCGATAGCTGACATGCCGTTGGAGACTGCCGCGACTGGCCGCTCCGAGGTGCTGCCTGCCGATTGGCAGGCGCATCTTGGCCAAGAGTTTCAGGCTGACTACATGCAGCGTCTGCGCGACTTTCTGCGCGCCGAGAAAGATGCCGGCAAGGTCATCTATCCGCATTCCGATGACTGGTTCCGTGCCTTCTGGCTGACGCCGCTCTCCAACGTCAAGGTCGTGATCCTCGGGCAGGACCCGTACCACGGCCCGGGCCAGGCGCACGGACTGTGCTTCTCGGTACGCCCCGGTGTGCGCCCGCCGCCTTCGCTGAAGAACATCTACAAGGAACTGGCCATCGATGTCGGCGTCGACCCCGTCGATCACGGTTTCCTGGAAAGCTGGGCGAAGCAGGGCGTCTTGCTACTCAACAGCGTGCTGACCGTCGAGCAGGGCAAGGCCGCCTCGCATCAGAAGCAGGGGTGGGAGCAATTCACTGACCGCGCCATCGACGTGATCAATCAGCACTGTCAGGGTGTGGTTTTCCTGCTCTGGGGCAGCCATGCCCAGAAGAAGGCCCGCGCTGTGGACACCCAGAAGCACCTGGTGCTCCACGCGCCGCACCCATCCCCCCTCGCAGCGCACCGCGGTTTCTTCGGCTCTCGCCACTTCTCGCAAGCCAACGCCTGGCTGGAAGCGCGTGGGGAAAAGCCGATCGACTGGCAGCTATAATATATTATTGTGACAAGCTTCTAGGGAAAGCCGCCAAGGATGAACAAGAGTCAACAAACACTCGAGGTGGATGGGGTATTTTGTATCAGCCTCAAAGAGCGTGAAGACCGCCGGGAACATCTACAGAAAGAGTTTTTACCGCTAGGCTTGGATATTGAGTTTTATCTTGCCGAGCGTGATGTGGATAATCCTGAGCGTGGATGTTACGAGTCACATCGTGCCTGCGCAGCAATGGCCATGGAAAGAGGTTATCAACGAGTCTTGATCCTTGAAGATGATGCTACTCTTGCCATGCCGGCTGAAAGAGTAATAGCACGTATCAATTGTTTCTTGAAAATACGTAACCCGGAAATTTTTTACCTTGGTGGCATGCTGGGAAGGATGTGGTTGATTCCTTTTGCGGGCGTGGTTAGAGCCAAGCTGACGGGAGGGCATGCCTATATGCTGTCTCGTAAAGGTATGAAGAAGATCGTTGATAAGCCTTATTCAAAAAAAGCGGTAGATAGTTTCTACGCGACTGAATTCAAGGCTTATGCTGTTTACCCTCTTTTTTGCGATCAACTTCCAGAATCGGATGTCAAAAGTGATATCGCTGATTATCGAATTGAAACGAAAGGGGGGGGGAGCTACAAAGATGGTGAATATTGGAGGCTGAATGCTAATAGGCAGGTAAAGGCGCTTAAAAGAGACCTGTGGAGAAGCATTTTTATGCGTTGGTAAAGTTTGATGTAACCATCATTGAAAAGCGGCATATTTCATGATGCCGCTTTTCAATTAGATTTTATGTTGATTCAATAGGTCTTTGCTCATCTTTCTTCTCTTGTGGAAGATATACAGCTTTTGAATCGAGGCATAGTGCTTTATTTTTTTGAAAAAAGGCCCCCTATTGTTGTTCATCTCTCGAGGCCACGGAGTTTTGCGGCGATAAAACTCATATAAATCCTTTAGCGGATGAAGGCTATATTTATCCCAGGGCTTGCTGTTTTTCCCCATGTAGTGGATAACATGAGGGGCCTGTATGGATTCTACAAACTCATGTTTTGGTCGATGTTGCTCTGCCAATCGCTTTTCGATGATTTTATAGGCTGGGCGCTGTGCATTCCAGGTAATGGGTAGTTTTGTCCACTGTCCCTCTATGATTTTATTTAGAGAAGACTGCTCAGGATATAGGCAAAGTTCAGGATGCTTGCGTAGGAAAGATAATGCTTTTTTACCGATATCTTTCTTTCGCCATTTATTCATATTGATAAGCATTAGGCCGCAATTGAAGTAATCTCCTTTCTGTAATCCCAAGGACTTATAAGGAGATCGACCGATATTTTCAACAGCCGCAATAGTATAGTCATCCATCGTTACATGCTTTGTTATTTTCAGGATGTCGGATACAACTACAGTATCGCAATCAATGCAGAGAACGTCAGTGATATCTTCGCTAATGACTTCGTCAAGGTATAGTCTGAAATAAATGGATAGACCATAGCGTTTGACTTCTAGGCCTTCGAACTTTTCCTCATCAAGATACACATATTCTACTGCAGCCCCTTTAGATTTTATCATCTTGTTGAGGCGGCTGATGGTTAGAGATGACAACCCTCCGTCACCGATAATAAAATTCAGCATTTCAGGAGTACGACAATTTGAAATTATCGATACGATTGTTGTCGCAAGGTGAGGTGCGTAGTTTTCATCACAGGAAATAAAAATATTAAACATGGTAAGGTGCTCTGTTAATAAACCCGAGTATCATATCATGAATGGATACGTACATTCCACCATTGGAAAGGAAAGGAAATTCATTTTGCTTACATTCTTTTTCCTCGATTTGCCTCTATATTGCTGTGTCATCAATGTTCTAATAGAGAAATGTTATGTGGTGTTCCGAACGGTTTCCATATCGTAGGCATTTGGTGAAAAATAAATGCATATTTATTCATATCCCCAAGGTGGCTGGTACTTCTATCTTGGCTGCTTTAGGTAAGCAAAAAGATAAGGGGAGAGATCATGTGTCATGGCAAAGTTATAAAAAGTCGGATAAGAAACGCTTCAGCTCATACTACAAATTCTCTTTTGTCAGAAATCCCTACGATCGTGCCCTGTCAGCGTATCGCTATATATTGAGTGGCGGCAATCAAGGCAAGCAGGATCTCGCCATTGCCAAGGAGATGGCGGAGTATTCAGATTTTGATGATTTTGTCGCACGTGGCTTGTGGCAAGGCGCTTTTCGTAGTCATCTTCTGTTTCTCTCGCAATCCTCTTTTGTCATGGATGGAAACGAGACCTTGATGGTGGATTTTCTGGGGCATTTCGAAACCCTGGACAAGGATTTCCAGCAGGTTGCCAACAAGCTGGGCATCAGCGGTGAGATTGCGCATCGCAACCAGGGGAGTGTCGAGGCGGGGGGCGGCATGACAGCGGCGACCCGCGAGAAGCTGGCCATTCTCTATGCACAGGATTTCGTCAACTTCGGTTACACACCTTGAATGAGTGGCAAGCGGGAGGGCGCCAGTCCATTTGCGGCGCTTCCACTGTCACCTGAAGGCGAGAGCCTTAACTTGTCAGCCTGCTTCCGCTAGAATGCGCTCAATTTACCAGCCTCCCGCTGCTATCGTCCGAGCCGGCGGGGGTAGTGCTGCGTATCGTTTGCACCATCTTCTGTCCCAAGAGGTATTTCCATGAGCGTCCATGCCATCAATCATCCACTGGTCCAGCACAAGCTCGGCCTGATGCGTGCAGCAGGCATCAGCACCAAGAGCTTCCGTGAGCTGGCCAGTGAGGTCGCCAAGCTGTTGACCTATGAGGCAACCCAGGACCTGGAGCTGGAAACTACCACCATTGATGCCTGGAGCGGCAACGAGCTGGATGTCCAGACCATCAAGGGCAAGAAAGTGACCATCGTCCCGATCCTGCGTGCCGGCCTGGGCATGCTGGACGGCGTGACAGACCTGATTCCCCCGGCACGCATCAGCGTCGTGGGCCTGTACCGTGATGAAGAGACGCTGGAGCCGGTGCCGTACTTCGAGAAGTTCGTGTCAGATCTCGACGAGCGTCTGGCCATCGTGATCGACCCGATGCTGGCGACCGGCGGCTCCATGATCGCCACGCTGGACATGCTCAAGGCCAAGGGCTGCCAGCAGATCAAGGTCATCGTGCTGGTCGCAGCGCCTGAGGGGATCGCCAAGGTGCAGGAATCCTACCCGGACATCGAGATCTACACCGCCTCCGTCGATGACCGTCTCGACGAGAACGGTTACATCGTACCGGGTCTCGGCGATGCCGGTGACAAGATCTTCGGCACGCGCTGAGCGCCCGCCAGAGATGACAACGCCCTGCGCATCTGCGTGGGGCGTTTTTGTATCTGTCTGACCTGTCTGAGCAGTCAGGATCAGGCGGTTGACTCCTCCGCCCGTGAAAAGAAGTGCTGCCATGTCGTCTTCATCACCGTCCTCTGATACTTCCTCTCCCCATGCGTCGTCTGCCCATGTGCCCTTGCCGGAACAGGAAGGGTTCTCGCTGACGACGCTCGTCACCGGCGCGCAGATGCTGTTCGTCGCCTTTGGTGCACTGGTACTGGTCCCGCTGCTGACCGGGCTTGATCCCAACGTCGCCCTGTTCACTGCCGGTGTCGGCACCCTGGTCTTCCAATGTGTGACCAAGGCCAGCGTGCCGGTCTTTCTCGCCTCATCGTTTGCCTTCATTGCGCCCATCCAGAGCTCGGTCGCCAACTTCGGCATCCCTGCCACCATGGGCGGTTTGTTCGTCGCGGGGCTGGTCTATGTGCTGCTGGCGCAATGCATTCGTCTCAAGGGTGTCGGCATCGTGCATCGCTTGCTGCCTGCCGTCGTGGTCGGTCCGGTGATCATGGTGATTGGCCTGGCATTGGCACCGACGGCGGTGCAGATGGCCACCGGCGAGTTCAGCGATCACATCTCGCATGCCCAGGCGCTGACGTTGTCGCTGGCCAGTCTCGGCGTGACCCTGGTGCTGTCGATCTTCGGGCGTGGCATGTTGCGTCTGGTGCCGATTCTCGGCGGTATCCTGACAGGCTATGTACTGGGGCTGCTGATGGGAGTGATCGACCTCTCGCCGGTGCATGCCGCCGAGTGGCTGGCGCTGCCAAGCTTCACTGCGCCGACCTTCGAGTTTTCGGCCATCCTGTTCATGATTCCCGTGGCCATCGCGCCTGCCGTGGAGCATATAGGCGACATGGTGGCGATCGGCTCGGTGACACGCCGCGATTACCTCAAGAAACCGGGGCTGCATCGCACGCTGCTCGGTGACGGCTTGGCGACCTCGTCGGCGTCACTGTTCGGGGGACCGCCCAATACCACCTATTCCGAAGTGACCGGCGCGGTGATGCTGACGCGCAATTTCAATCCGCGGGTGATGACGGTCGCAGCCTGTGTCGCGATCTCGCTGGCCTTCGTCGGCAAGGTCGGCGCCGTGCTGCAGACGATTCCCACACCGGTGATGGGCGGCATCATGTGCCTGCTGTTCGGTTCGATCGCGGTGGTCGGCATGAATACCCTGGTACGTGCGGGGGCGTCGCTGACCGCGCCGCGCAATCTGGTCATCGCGTCATTGATCCTGGTATTCGGAATCGGTGGCATGCAGGTCGGCGGTGGTCAATTCACGCTGCAGGGCGTGAGTCTGGCCGCCATTCTGGGCATCGTGCTCAATCTGATTCTGCCGCCGGCGAAAGAAGGAGAGTGATTGTCATTGTCATCTGAGAGGTAGAACTCAGGAACATTTCCGCGAATGACGGTTCAGATAAATGCAACCCCCGTGTGCCGAGCGACTGGCACGCGGGGGTTGCATTTTTCGTTTTCCCACCCGACGCCAGCTATCGTTTTTGCATGTCTTGCGCGCGGCATAAAGCGGTACTGGCGGACATTCGAAGGAGTGATGCTTGCGTACCCTGGTTGTAGTGAGAAGCCTGAAAATGGGCGGCATGGAGCGAGTGGCGGTCAATCTTGCCGACAGTCTGGCCGCGAATGACCACGAGACGCATATGGTCATCTGGCGCGGTCGTGATCAGGTGCTTGAGCCACAGGATGCCACCGTCCAGCAGCACATCGTGCCGATTCAGCAACGCGTTCAGCGTTCCGTCGGCGGCGCCCTGACGACACTGGCGTCGCGGCTGGTGCTCAATCCCGTCATCCGTCGCTCCAATTTCGAGTGGGTCGGCAAGGCCGGTGGCGAGGAATTTGCCGCTTGGCTAAAGGAATTCGAGCAGGAACACGGCAAGGTTGACCGCATCATCTTCCGTGGCCTGGGGACCTTCGAGCAGGTGTGGGGGTTCAAGGATTCCCGTGCACGTTACGTGCTGGAAAATCGCGTCAACTTTACCGGCCCGCAGTGGAAGCAGCGCATGTTTGCCCGCTGTCTGCTGGAGGACAAGCATCTGGTGGCGGTATCTGACGATGTGGCGCAAGGGGCCCGAGACATTGCTCGCCAGCATGGGGTGACACCGGCGCATATCGAGACGATCGTCAATGCCTGCCCGATCTCCCGGATCCGCGAGCAGGCCGCCATGGATGAGCCGGATATCCCCGCTGAGCCCTTCATTCTCAACGTGGCGCGTCTGGTGCCTCAGAAAGACCATGCCCTGTTGCTCGAGGCTTATGCCTTGGCCAATCCGAAGGAGCCGCTGGTGATCGTGGGGGCGGGCAATTGCCGGGAAGCCCTGGAAAACCAGGCTGAGAGGCTTGGCATCGCCGAGCGGGTGATCTTCGCCGGTCAGCGTGACAACCCCTATGCCTGGATGCGTGCCGCCAAGCTGTTCGTGCTCAGCTCGCGTGTCGAGGGCATGGGGATCGTACTGATGGAGGCGCTGGCCTGCGGCACACCTGTCGTATCGGTGGATTGCCGTGGCGGGATACGCGAGATCCTCAAGGGCGAACTGGAACACGCCATCGCGCCGCATTCCGCCGAAGGCCTCGCGCGCCGCATGAACGAATTGTTGGCAGAGGAGGGCTATCCGATTCGCGAGGAATGGTTGGCAGATTTCTGCCCGCACACCATGGTGGAGCGTTTTCTGGCCGAGCCGGCCACCAATGATCCCTGGGATGAGGTGCGCGAGCAGACATCTGACGCTGTTGACCGGCCTCACTCCCGCACTGCAAGAATCTAGCAACGCGTGTTACGCCAACTCGACCGAGCTGGCTTGAGTCTTGTTGGTCAGGGTCATATCGGCCCAGTTGTGCTGCCTGGGTCGTGCTGGCCAGGGTTGAGCTGGCAGGGCCGAGCAGCTCTCGAGCGAATGCCGGCCTAGCGACTCTGTGCGATGCATAACCACTGGCAGCTTTGGGCTTCATCAGCGTCCGAGGCTTCATGATTGATACCTTCACCGCTTGCGAGTTCATCGCTTGCGGCTTGTGACGCATCAGGCTTGCGCCAATACAGTTGATAGCGCTCCCCGGCATGCAGTCGCGCAGCATCACCGCATTCGAGAAGTGCCTCCTGGCAGGCCGCCGTCGCGGGGAACTCGATGCGCAGTGCGCCGTGCGTGACCAGTACCAGGCTGTCATGCGCGGCCTGCAGATAGGCGCTGCACTCCGGTGCGAGGCTGCCCAGCTCGACGTGGGGGTGTGGCGTTGTCTGCCGGGATTGATCAATGCGTCGCAGGCTGAAACCCGGTCCACAGCCCGCGATCGGTTCATGCTCGCTGTCACGCAGGATGCGTGGCGGTTCGACGGGTATCTCATCGCTGAAGAAGTCGCTCAGCGAGATCGGAAATACCTCGAGAATCTTGTTCAGCGAGCTGACGGAAGGGCTGACCGCGTCCTGCTCGACCTGCGAGATGGTCGAATTGGTCACCTGGGCACGCTTGGCCAGTTCGCGCTGAGAGAGGCCATGACGTGTGCGCAGTTCGCGCAGCCGCTTGCCCAGCGTGCGAGGCGCTGCCATTTCCTCGTCTGCCATTTCCTCGTCTGCCATTTTCTCGTCGTCAGGGGGCTGCGCTGCCTTGCCGGCAGTGAGAGGTTCGGGGGCAGTAGGGGAGCTATCGTGCGACATCAGTGGTGCCTGATTGAGTGAGCATGCGCGCAGGCTAGCACGCGGGCGGGAGTCCGTGGCAGTGCCCCTCGCCAAGGCCAAGTATGCTCATCTGCCGCCTGTGGCTCAAGGCGAGCGACTGCTGCCCCCGGCGCTGAGCGTCTCGAGCAGATGGCGCCCTTGATCATCCTCATGATGCCGGCGTGCGATGCACGGCAGCCACAGGCAGAAGGTGGCGCCACCACCGGGGGTATCTTCCAGCCATAGCCTGCCCCCCAGCTGGGTGATCAAGCCCGATGAGACGGATAGCCCGATGCCCGAGCCATTGGCACGCGTGGTGAAGAAGGGCGTGAAGATGCGCGACTTCAGATGCTCCGGCACGCCTGCGCCGTGGTCGATGACGCGTATCTCGACTCCCGCCACTGGGGCGAGTTCTGCTCCTGGCGCTTGCACTGACGCTGGCGCTGAGACTGACCTATCCGGACGGTTGTCTGGCTCGCCGTTCATTTGGGCCAGCGCCGCATCACGATCACGGCTGGTGATGCACAGCGTATCCGGCGCAGGTGCCATCTCGATGGCGTTGATCAGCAGGTTGACCAGCACCTGGGTCAGTTGGGCGCGATCGGCCTCGATCAGGCGAGTCGCCGCCAGCTCATGCTGCAATTGATGGCCATGATGATCCAGCGCGTGCCTGACCAGCACCTCGACACTGTGGATCGCCTCATCGGGATGAATCTGGCTGAGGTGAGGCGCGCCGAGTGACGGCGTCAATGAGTTGCCGTCGCCAATGTCGTTGGAGGCGAGCGGGTCGCGCGCGTACTGACGCAGGTTGTCGACCAGCGCGCGAATGCGCTCGACCTGATGGATGATGGTGGCGATTTCCTCGCGCACCGGCTCGGCCTGTTCACCGAGAATCACCTCGATCAACTCGACATGACCGAGAATCACGGCAGCGGGGTTGTTGATCTCGTGGCCGATACCCGCCGTCAGTTCGCCCAGCGCCGCCAGTTTCTCGCGGGTCAGCAGGCGCGCGCGCGCTTCACGCAGCAGGCGCACGTGTTCCTCCAGTGCCTGACTGCGCTCTCGCAGCGTGGCGGTCTGGGCGCGCAGATCGCGGGTGCGATCCTCCACCTGGGCTTCCAGCGTCTGGGCCGCGAGCTGTATCTCGTGGCGGTGCGCTTCCAGTCGCGCCAGCATGGCGTCGAATTCCTCGGCCAGTTCATCCAGCTCATCACCGTGCCGTTGCGCCGGCCCCAGCGAGGACAGCGGGCCTATGCGCAAGCCTTCCTGTGAGGGGTTATCACGCACGGCATGCACTACACGGCGAATCTGTCGGATCGGCTGCATCAGGCGCTCGATGCTGCTCCATACCAGCAGTACCCCCAACAGACTGACCGCGATCAGCACCAGGCTGATATGCGTCAGCGTCTCGCGATAGAGCCGCGCGTAGGGCGCCTGCGGATAGCCCGCGTAGATCATGCCGATCCGCTGGCCATCCAGAGAATCCAGCGGGGCATAGGCAGCCACGAACCAGTCACGAACCACGAAGGCACGATTGATATAGCGCTCGCCATTGCCGATCACCTGACGCTTCACCTCCAGCGAGGCGCGCGTGCCCAGTGCACGCTCGCCGCTGGCGTCGGTGACATTGGTGGCGATGCGGACATCATCGAGAAACAGGGTGATGGTGCCGGTGCCATCCTCCGGCAGGGTGCCGGGGCCATAGAGCAGATCGCGGATTTCATCGACCAGACGCGGGTCGCGATTGAGCAGGCGGCCCGCATCCAGCGCGCCCAGCAGCTTGCCCTCGCCATCGAGGATGGGCACCAGCGCCCGCAGCAGCATGCCGCGGTTTTCCTCGCGACGGGCACTGGGTTGTGCGTAGGGCGTCTGGCGCAGCGCAAGGCGCGCACGCTCGGCAAGCGCAGGATCCAGCGTCGCCAGTGAGTCGCTGGACAGCATGTCGAGGCCATCCAGGCTTTCGCCGCTCGCCAGTTGCGGAATCAGCGCGGCGACGCCGGGTGTCTGGCGCAACTGCTCGGTGGGCAACCAGCGCAGCCAGTCGGCGTTGAGGGTGTCCCGCATGGTAACCAGGCGCGGCACCAGGCGTGGCAACAGCTGCGCGGTCTGCTCATCGGGTGCCACCAGCTGGCGCAGGTTGCGGCGCATCGCTTCCAGGCCATCACGCAGACGCTGATGCTGGCTCTGCAGCGTGCGGCTGGCGACATCGAGATCGCTGCGCACGTTCATGTACAGCTGGCGGTCGGTATAGGCTGTGGTCCAGTAGGCGGTCAGGCCGACCAGCGCCAGCATCAGCGCCAGTAGCGGCGCCAGCGTCAGCAGCAGCAGCCTGCGCCGCAGCGAACCGGCGAAGTAATGGCGCAGGCGCTTGATCATGCGCTGCCGTCGGCTCCGTAGGGAGTGATAGACGCAGTGGAGGTGGCGGGTTGATCACTCTCAGCGCCGCTCTCAGTACCGCTCCCAGCACCACTCTCAGTACCATTCTCAGCGCCGTTGTCCTCACTGATCTGTTGCTCGGCGCGCCAGGTGGTCAGCTTGCGATCCAGCGTCTTGCGCGAGATGCCCAGTTGGCGGGCGGCGGCTGACTTGTTGTTGGCATGTCGCTCCAGTACCGCGCACAGATGGGCCTTTTCCACCGCATCCAATGACCACTCGAGCGGATAACCGCTGCTGGTGGCCTCTTCCTCGGCGGAGGTGCACGCGTCTCCGCTGTCGCCCCATGCCAGGTGGCCTGATGCATGTTCGGCCTGAGCGTCGGCCGGCAGGGTATCGCCGGGCAGGCGGCCGAGCAGCAAGGCGCGTTCGATGACGTTCTTGAGTTCCCGCACATTGCCGGGCCAGGAATAGTGGCACAGGCGAGTGAGATCAGAGTGCTGCCAGGGCACGGCGGGGAGATTGAGTTCGCGCGACAGTTGGCGCGAGAAATGCTGGGCCAGCGCGGGGATGTCCTCCGGGCGCTCGCGCAGGGCCGGCAGCGTCAGGCTCAACACGTTGAGGCGATAGTAGAGATCTTCGCGGAAGCGGCCCGCGGCCACCTCCGTTTCCAGTGTGCGGTGAGTGGCGGCCACGATACGCACATCGACTGCCTGTTCCTGCTCGCCGCCGACGGGGCGCACGCGGCGCGTTTCCAGCACCCGCAGCAGCTTGGCCTGCATCGCCAGGGGCATCTCGCCGATTTCATCCAGGAACAGCGTGCCGCCATCGGCGAAGCTGAACAGGCCATCTCGGCCACGGTGCGCGCCGGTGAAGGCGCCCTTGAGGTGGCCGAACAGCTCGCTCTCCAAGAGCTCCGGGCTGATGGCGCCGCAGTTGACCGGCACGAAGGCGCCGCGCCGACCGGACAGGCGATGCAGGTCACGCGCCGCCAGCTCCTTGCCGGTGCCGGATTCTCCCAGGATCAGCACCGGCGAGGGCGCGGGAGCAACGCGCGCGATGATATGCGCCAGCTCCTGCATGGCAGGGCTCTCGCCCTTGAGGCTGGCCTCTTCCTGCTGATGGCGGGCATTGTCGCGACGGAGCAGGAAGTTTTCCCGCGTCAGCTGGCGGCGCTCAAGGCAGCGGTCCAGCGCGGCCTGCAGCTGTTCGAGACGAAACGGCTTGATGATGAAATCACAGGCCCCGGCCCGCAGTGCGCGCACAGCGGTCTCGAGATCGGCGTAGGCCGTCATGAAGATGACATCGCTGACCGATGAGGGCGCAAGGGCTTCATCCCAGTCAAGGCCATCACGCCCCGGCAGGCGAATGTCGAGCAGGATGAGGTCGAAGTGGAGACGCGAGCGCAGGGCTTCGGCCTGCTCGACACTATCGGCGCATTCGATCAGCGCGAAGCGCGAGGACAGTGCCTTCTCCAGATAGCGGCGCATGCCGGGCTCGTCATCAACGATCAGTACCGAGGCGGTGGGGAGGGGGTCGCTGCCGCTACGCCGGGTCTCACGGGGTGTGGAGGGGGCGTGGGCAGTCATGGCGTTCCTCGGGTCAACAGGGCAGTAATAATGGTCGCAGGGGAGATCATCTCTATCATGCGGGCATTGTGGCGTGCTGCTCACTGGTAATCTAGCGCTGGATGGCACATTGCTGCCTCTTTCTGCTTGCGCTTGCCACAGGCGAAGCCTTGCAGCCTTGTCAGCACGCGGCGCTGGCGGGCAGGGTTGGCAGGCTGTCCCGTTGTGCTACGCAAGGCCCGGCGATGATGGGTCAATTGGGGCGTCATGGGTCAGCGGTGGTCATGCCTGGAGTTATTGTCAGTATTTTTCCTGCCATTCCGGCAGTGCCATTCCAGCAGCGCCATTCGCTCCAGTTGATATAGCGACGTCAGCAGGGCGACAGGGGCGTCAGGGATGAGAGGGGCGTCAGGGACGACAGGAGGCGGGAGCCGGCAAGCCAGCCTGCTGGAGATGTTTCCGGTATCATCGCCGGCTGTCTTGCGTGCCAGCCCATGTATCAGTCCGATGCCAAAGCTCTGAAAGCCTCTGATGGATGACAGGTCTTGTCACGAGAGCGCTTTCGGCATGTCGTTTGCAGAGTCAGCATTCACGTTGATGTCATCAATACCGTCACGCCATAAAAAATATTCAGGGAGCATCCCCATGCTGCAACGCCATACATTGTCTTCTCGTCGCCTGCTGGCCACTCTCGCAGGCCTGTCATTCGGTGCGCTGAGCATTCTGCCGGCCCAGGCAGCCGACGACATCATCCGTCTGGCCACCACGACCAGCACCTACAACTCAGGCCTGCTCGATCACCTGCTGCCGGAGTATGAACAGGCCCACGATGTCACCATCCAGGTCATCGCGGTCGGTACCGGCAAGGCGTTGCGCATGGGCCAGGATGGCGATGTGGATCTGGTGATGACCCACGCCCCGGGCGCCGAGCGCAAGTTCGTCGATGCCGGCTACGGTGTCGAACCGCATGGCGTGATGTACAACGACTTCGTGCTGCTTGGCCCCGAGGCGGACCCGGCGGCCATTGACGGCATGCAGGATGTGGACGCCGCACTGGGCAAGATCGCCGGCGCCAATGCCGGCTTCATCTCGCGCGGCGATGATTCCGGCACCCACAAGAAGGAATTGGCCCTGTGGCAGAGTGCCAATGTCACCCCTGATTTCTCCGGCTACAAGGCCGTCGGTCAGGGCATGGGCAAGGTGCTGAGCATGGCCAGTGAGCTGCAGGACTACACCTTGAGCGATCGGGGCACCTGGCTTGCGATGGAAGACAAGCTCGAGCTCGAGATTCTGGTCGAGGGCGATGCGCGTCTCTTCAACCCCTATCAGGTGATTCTGGTCAATCCTGCCAATCATGATGGGCTCAATACTCGTGGTGCGCGTGAGCTGGCCGAATGGTTGATCTCCAGCGAAGGGCAGCAGGCAATCGATGATTACCGTCTCAAGGGCAAGGCGCTGTTTCATGCCAGCCACGGCGAGACCGGCTTCGATGCTCGCCAGACAGCGGATCGCGCCTCTGAGCGCACGCCGGTGAAGGCGCAGGACGCACAGGCTGAGCCGCGTTCGTGAGCTTGTGGCAAACCACGCAGGAGGCCATGAGCCTCCTGCTGAGCATGGATGGCGCGCTGTGGGAGATCATCGGCGTGTCGTTTCGTGTCTCGCTGATGGCGATGCTGATCGCGGTACCACCGGCACTGTTGATCGCCTTCGTGCTGGTTCGCTGTGCCTTCCCGGGGCGCTGGCTGCTGATCTCGCTGATCAATACCCTGATGGCCGTCCCCACCGTGGTGGTGGGGCTGCTGCTGTTCATCCTGCTGTCGCGCGCTGGACCGCTGGGTGATTGGCATCTGCTGTTCACCCAGCCGGCGATGGTGATCGGGCAGATTCTGCTCGCCCTGCCGATTCTGGTGGTGATGCTGCATGCCGCGCTGGCGGGCGTCGACAAGCGTGCCTGGGAGACAGCCTTGCAGCTTGGGGCGTCGCGCCGGGCGGCGTTGTGGCGGCTGGTGATGGAGGCCCGTTTCGGCGTGATGGCGGCGTTGGTGGCCGCGTTTGGTAGAATCATCGCGGAAGTGGGTTGCGCCATGATGGTGGGTGGTAACATTGCCGGTTTCACGCGCAATATCACCACGGCCATCGCGCTGGAAACCCTCAAGGGCGAGTACGCCCAGGGGGTCGCCCTGGGCATGGTATTGCTGGTGTTGGCGCTGGCGCTCAATCTGATGCTGGGGCTGTTGCGCGGTCGCGGTCAGCTGGCGGTGCAGGCCTGACCCCAGGCCCCGCCGCCAGTCGCGTTCTGCTCCCGCAGCCTGCAAGCCGCCTACCTGCCAGTTGAGACAAGCACACCAGCACTGATCGCGTCAGGCTGAATCGTCGTATGGAGTCATGATGTTCCCCCCTAGTTCTTCGTCCTCGTCTGTTCCCCCGGGCGACTCCTCCTGCCCAGTGGCGGGGACTGGCTTCGCGCAAGCCTCGTCGTCTGCTGCCCGGGCACTTGATGCTGACGCAAGCGTTGCCCCTCTGTTGCGTGTGCGCGACCTCGAATATCGCTTGCCGCCTGCGGCGCAAGTCTCCGGCGAGGGCGCCGAGGCGCAAGGGCGCCTGTTATGGCATGTGGCGGCGCTGGATTGGGCGCCGTCCCCGGCGTCCGGCTGGGTGCACCTCAAGGGTGACAACGGCAGTGGCAAGACCACGCTGCTGCGCGTGCTGGCCGGCATGCAGTCAGCGACTGGCGGCAAGCTTGAATGGCAGACCCGTGACGCTCATCCGGTGCGCTACCTGCATCAGCAGCCGTATCTATTCGACACCAGCGTGGCCGGCAATCTGGTGCTGGCGGCTCGCTGGCAACCCGACAGCGGCTCTGCCGGCCAGCAGCGCGATCAGGTCGAGGAGATGCTGCGCTGGAGCGGGCTGAGCGATCAGGCCCGTCAGCCGGCCCGCTCATTGTCGGGTGGCGAGCGAGCGCGCCTGGCATTGGCGCGCGCCTGGTTGTCGCGTCCGCCGGTGCTGTTGCTGGATGAGCCTGCCGCCAATCTGGACCAGGCCGCTGTCGAGCAGTTGGCGCTGCGACTGGAGCAGATGTGCCAGCAGGGGTGTGCGGTGATCCTGTCCTCGCATCAGGACAATGCCTTGAGTCAGGGCTCGAGTGCGCGCTGGACGCTGAGCGCTGCCAGCCTGCACACTGAGCCCACAGCGGGCTGAGTCGTCTTCAATGGGCTGAGCCCTCAGTGCAAGCACCTCAAGCTTCAGGGCTGAGAAGGCCTTGTGCATCAGCCGCTTGCACTGGATGCTCTGCCAGCGGCCCTGCTGCATGACATTACCTGCGCCTTTGCGCACTCGACCGGGATACGCCTTCATGCCGAGCTCCAATCACACCTCTGACGCTACACCCCTGCCGAGCGATGCCGAGCAGCTCAAGGCCTCGCTCTCGCCTGCCAATATCACCGGGGTGGTGCTGGCCGGTGGCCAGGCGCGGCGCATGGGTGGCGTCGACAAGGGGCTGGTCACGCTCAATGAGGTGCCGCTGGTGGCGCATGTGCTGGCGCGGCTGACCCCTCAGGTGGGTGAGCTTCTGATCAATGCCAATCGCTCGCACGCCGAATATGCCGCCTATGGGCATCCGCTGGTCGAAGACAGCGAGCCGGGTTACCACGGCCCCTTGATGGGCATGGCCAGTGCACTGGCGGCAGCGCGGACGCCCTGGGTGATGATGGTGGCCTGCGATGTGCCGCACCTGCCCAATGAACTGGTCGAGACGCTGAGCGTGGCGCTGATCGATCATGCCAACGGCGATCAGCTGGAAGGCTTCACTGTCGAGGGCGATCACGCGGTTGATGCCGGGCCTGCGCTGCTGGCCGTGGCAGCAGACGAGTTTCGTTGCCATCCGGTGATCTGTCTCATGCATCGTGGCCTGCTGCCGTCTCTGCAGGCGGCGCTGGCCGCTGGCGAGCGCAAGATCGACCGCTGGTTCGATCAGCATGTCTGGCTCAAGGTGCAAGCGGGCAGCGAGCAGGACTTCGCCAACCTCAATACCCTGGATGAATGCCGTGAGATGGAAGCCGGCTCGCGCTGAGCGTGCTTCTTTCCTGACGTCCTTTGCGTGTCATCCGTTCCCGCTTGCACGCCCAGGGTGTGTCATTGTGATGCAGGTCGTCATCGCCGGGGGCGTCTCTTCAGGAGTCTGGCGGGTTATTGTCTTTGCCTGCCCGGTATTGATGGCCTTGGCGTTGCACCTCAAAAGTGTCGTGTCTGGCGGTACTGGCGGGTGTCTTGCCACTCTGCATCGTAGCCCCCATTGAATCCTTGCGTATATCGAGCCGTTGCCCATTGAAATGAGCGCCGTGCGTGTTCACCTTCATGGCACCCGCTCAGCCCGCATTGTCATCGTCATCTTTTCCCTTGCGGGAGCGCTGCGGTGAGCCCGTCGACAGGCCGCCATACGCCGGAATCACCAAGAGAACCTTCATGCCTGAGTCTTCCTCCACGACTGACCAGCGTGCCGATACCGCTGTCAGTGCTGAACATTCCTCCCCCCGCAATGATGCTCCCACGCCACGTGGTGATATTTCTCATGAGGTCGGGATGTCGCCCGCCTGGCAGGCACGTCTGGCGGCGTCAGCGTGTCCGCTGCTGGGCATTGCAGCCTGGAGCGGCACTGGCAAGACCACGCTGCTCGAACAGCTGCTGCCCGAGCTGAGAGCGCGCGGCCTCCGCGTCGCCGTGATCAAGCATGCTCATCATGCCTTTGATGTCGATACGCCGGGCAAGGACAGTCATCGTCTGCGAACGGCGGGTGCCGTACCGATGCTGGTGGCGTCCGCCAAGCGCTTTGCACTGATGATGGAGACGCCGGACCAGGCGGAGGCCGATCTGGAGCAGCTGGTGGCGCAGCTCGAGGGGCTGGAGGTGGACCTGATTCTGGTCGAGGGCTTCAAGCAGTGGCCGTTGCCCAAGCTTGAGCTGTACCGCGAGGCCGTGGGCAAGCCGCTGCGAGCCTCGGAGGACCCCTGGATCCATGCGCTGGCGACACCGGCGGCGCAGCTGCCGCCTCGTGATGATGTGCCGCAGAACCTCAAGCGGCTGGACCTGGACGATCCTCAGGCGCTGGCCGCCTGGATCGCCGCCTGGCCGGTGCATTGGCGTCTGGAAGGCGGCAAGCCGCGTGGCGAGGTGGGCGCATGAGCCTGTCGTGTTTCGATCCGCGTTTCGGTGAGCGCATGCTGAGTGTCGATGAAGCCTTGAGCGTGCTGGGGGAGAGCCTGGCGGGCGTGAGGCGCACGCCGCGCAGCGAGCGTGTCGCCCTGGCGCAGGCGCCCGGACGTGTGCTCGCCGAGACGGTCATCTCGCCGCTGGATGTTCCGGCGCAGACCAACGCAGCGATGGACGGCATCGCACTGGCACGGGCTTCATTGCCAGACGCGGAGAGCGGCGAGGCCCTGAGCGATCGCGGCGAATTGAGCGATCACTGCGAGCTGAGCGTGATCGGCAGCTCGCTGGCGGGCCATCCCTGGACGGGCCGGGCGCTCGCCGCGGGGGAGGCCATGCGTATCACGACCGGTGCGGCCCTGCCTGCAGGCGCCGACACCGTCGTCATGCAGGAGCAGCTCGAGTATCGCTCCGCGCAGGGCGAGGGCTTGGTCGACGGCGAAGCAGGCGAGCGGGTGGTGATCGAGGGCATGACCAGCATTCGCCGTGGCCAGAATGTGCGTCAGGCCGGAGAGGACATCGCGCGCGGCGACCGGGTGATGTCGCCGGGCCAGTGGCTGACGCCTGCCGCCGTGGGCGTGCTGGCCTCGCTCGGGCTCGCCGAGGTCGCCGTCTATCGGCCGCTGACGGTGGCGATCTTCTCCACCGGTGACGAGGTCACGGCTCCCGGCGAGACGCTGCCGGCCGGCGGCATCTATGACGCCAATCGCTTCAGCCTTCTAGCGCTGCTGCGCGACCAGGGCATCGAGGTACTGGATCTCGGTATCCTGAGCGATGACGAGGCGAGCGTGAGTGCTGCCCTGCGGGATGCCGCGACGCGTGCCGATATGGTCATCACCTCCGGCGGCGTCTCGGTGGGCGAGGCCGATCATGTGCGCAGCGCCCTCACTGCCTGTGGTGAGCTCGCGTTGTGGCGCATCGCCATGCGACCCGGGCGCCCGCTGGCGTTCGGCATGTTGCGTGCCACTCCCGCCGGCGCCGAGTCGTCATCTGGTCAGGTGCCGTTCTTCGGCTTGCCGGGCAATCCGGTGGCTACCATGGTCACCTTCCTGCAGTTCGTGCTACCCGCGCTACGCCTGCTGTCGGGACAGCAGCGGTTGGCGAAGGGTGAGGCGAGCGCCTCCGCGATGACACTGGCGCAATGGCAATCCCCGCGCCTGCAGTTGATCGCCGGCGAGACGCTGCGCTCACGTGCCGAGCGTGTCGACTATCATCGCGGCCAGGTCGTGCTGGATGCCGAGGGGCGTCAGGTGGTGATGACCACGGGGCGGCAGGGCTCGGGTATTCTGACCTCGATGTTGCTGGCCGAATGTCTGATCGAGATCCCCGCCGGCTGCGCCACGCTTCACGCCGGCGAGTCGGTCATGGTGCAGTGGCTGGGCAGTCGCGGCATCGTCTAGGCGACCCCCGCGCAGTGGTCATGCCAGCGGATTCATGAAAAGATAGTCTGCTAATTTATGGGCCAGTCCTGTTCATCAGGGCTTGCCTGCCTGCTTCTTCAGGCTTTGGTATTTCTGAGATTGCCGCCAGTCAGGCGCACCCGATACGGATACGAGACAGCTCATGAGCCTTACTCATCTCAACGCACGCGGCGAAGCCCATATGGTGGATGTTGCGGACAAGCAGGAAACCCGCCGCGAGGCGCGAGCCAGCGCACGCGTCAGCATGCTGCCTGCCACGCTCGCCCTGCTCGCCGAAGGTGGCTTGCCCAAAGGCGATGTGCTGGCGACGGCGCGTATTGCCGGTATCCAGGCGGCCAAGCGCACTTATGAGCTGATTCCGCTCTGCCATGCCCTGATGCTCTCCAAGGTGACGGTCGACTTTACGCTGGACAGCGCCAACAGCTGCGTGGAGATTCAGGTGCTGTGTCGCCTCAATGGGCGTACCGGTGTCGAGATGGAGGCGCTGACGGCGGCCTCGGTGGCGGCCCTGACGCTCTATGACATGTGCAAGGCGGTCGACAAGGGTATCGTGATCGGCGATATCCAGCTCGAGACCAAGACCGGCGGCAAGAGTGGAGACTGGCAGCGTCCGGAGGAGGCTGCCGCTGTCGAGCAGACGCCCGCTGAGCCAAGCCGTGCTGAATCAAGCCGAGCCGAGCCGAGCCGTGCTGCGGCAGCTGAGCCCAACGAAGTGAGAGTGACAGCGGGACAGGCCGCTTCGGCGGCACGCGATGATGCCACCGTGCGGGTCCTCTTCCTGGCGGAACTGCGGGAGCGGCTGGATCTCGACAGCCTGGCGCTGAACCTGACGACGCTGTCGGAGGCGACGGTCGGGGGCCTCAAGCGCACCCTGGCGCTGCGTGACCCGCAGCTTGAAGCGCTCAATGACACCCGCGTGCTATGCGCCGTCAATCAGGAGATGGTGCGCGATGACCATGCACTGAATGCCGGTGATGAAGTCGCCTTCTTCCCACCGGTGACGGGGGGCTGACATGACCCAGGTCGCAAACGAAGCCACGCAGGCCTTTTCGGTCAGTATTCAGGCCAGCGATTTTGATCTGCGTGTCGAGCAGGATGCCCTGACGCGTGGGCGCGGCGACATCGGTGCCGTGGTGTCCTTCACGGGGCTGGTGCGTGATTTCAATCAGCGTCCGGATGTCGTCGCGCTGACGCTGGAACACTATCCCGGCATGACGGAGCGCAGCCTCGAGCGCTTGATCACAGAGGCGCGCGAGCGCTTCCCGCTCACCGGGGCGCGTATCATTCATCGTGTCGGACGGCTCGAGCCCGGCGACAATATCGTGCTGGTGCTGGTCGCCAGTGCACATCGTCAGGCTGCCTTTGCGGGGTGTGACTTCCTGATGGACCACCTCAAGTCGCGAGCGCCTTTCTGGAAAAAGGAGCACACCGCCACAGGAGATTATTGGGTGCGAGAACGCTCGAGTGATCGCGAGGCACTCGAGCGCTGGCATCCCGAGTCCGCGGTGACGGCAGAGGGTAGAGCGGCAACCCCCTTTGCCGAGCAACACAAGGCTGATGACTCATTGGCCGAGGCCAGCGGCGAAGAGAGACAATCAGCGCTGGCAACACCCAAGTTTTCGGGAGAGTCATGATGGAAACCCTGGTCGATGACTTCGGTCGTCGCATCCGCTATGTTCGCCTGTCAGTGACGGACCGCTGTGACTTTCGCTGCGTCTATTGCATGAGCGAAGAGATGACCTTTCTGCCGCGCGATGAGGTGTTGAGCCTCGAAGAGATCGCGTTGCTGGCGCGCGCCTTCGTGGAATTGGGGGTCGAGAAGATTCGCTTGACCGGAGGGGAGCCGCTGGTGCGGCGTGATATCGGCAAGCTGGTCGATGAAATCGGCGCGCTCGAGGGCCTCAAGGACTTCTCGATGACCACCAACGGTGCGGGCCTTGCCAGGCACGCCGCGCAGTTGAAGTCCGCCGGCATGTCACGGCTGAATATCAGCCTCGATTCTCTGGACCCGGAGCGCTTCAAGGCGCTGACGCGTACCGGCGACCTGAACAAGGTGATCGCCGGAATCCGTGCTGCGCGCGAGGAAGGTTTCCGTATCAAGCTCAATGCGGTGGTGCTGAAAGGGCGCAATGACCACGAAGTGGTCTCGCTGGTCGAGTTCGCGCGTGAGGAAGGCCTGGATATCAGCTTCATCGAAGAGATGCCTCTGGGTCAGGTCTCGGACCACGGTCGTGATGAGACCTTCTGCTCCAGTGATGATGTCCAGGCGCGCATCGAGACGCGTTATCCGCTGATTCCCACGCTTGAAGACAGCCTGGGGCCGGCGCGTTATTTCCGCATGGCGGACAGCGAATCACGTGTGGGATTCATCTCACCGCACAGTCATAACTTCTGCTCGACCTGCAATCGTGTTCGCGTCACGGTGGAAGGGCGTCTGTTGCTGTGCCTTGGCAATGAGCACTCGCTTGATCTGCGCGAGATCATGCGTCGCCACCCGGGTGAGATCGAGCCGCTAAAGGCCGCGATCATCGATGCCATGCACCTCAAGCCCGAGCGTCACTACTTCACGACAGATGGTGATGTCCAGATCGTTCGCTTCATGAACATGACGGGAGGCTGAGCCCTTTTTCATTCTCGGTCATGTTGTTCGAGGCCTGCAGAAGCCTTTGATGTATCAAAAGACACCCCGCCATCATGCGGGGTTTTTGTTGGTCTATTCTGTGGAAACACAGCCTTGCTTTTGACAAGGCTTGTTAGTTCATATTTAGCGCTTATACTTTGTTGCATTATCACATCCGGTGCGATGACTCGCAGGGATTCCAGCTCAGTGCATATGGTGGAGGTAGCGAAATGACAGCCGATTCTCTCGAAAAGATCGCTCGTAACAAGAATGTTGCTCGTGCAGCAGCGCGTCAGCTGTCCATGGAGCAACTGCACAAGCTCTCCGAGGTCATCAATGAGGTGATCGAGCAGAAAGCCGAAGAAGACGAGCAGCGCCGCGAAGAAGAAATCGCCAAGGAGCGCAAGCTTGCCGAGATTCGTGATGCGATGATCGAAGCAGGCCTTTCCGTGGATGATCTGGTCAGTGATCAGCCCAAGCGTCGTGGCCGTCCGCCGAAGAACAAGTCCGTTTGAGACCTTCGGCCTGACGCCATGGAGGTGGCTGAAGTGCTTGAGAACGAGATTTCCAGTCGGAAAGTTGGCAATCTCGCCATCACCAGTCCCTGAGCGCCTCCCAGTAGCAGAAAAGCCCGCCCGGTATTTCCCGGGCGGGCTTTTTCATGCCTCGCTTTGCGCAGGGCAGTGAGCTCGAAGCGGCCATCACTTCCATGTTGGCGCGATACTCACTCCTGATTCATGGCCATGATATGCAGGAAGAGCACCGGCTCATGGCGCAGGTGGTTGCGCAGCCAGCGATTGATGCGTCCATCGAGTTGCTGCTTGAGTTCACGTTCATTGCTGGCATCCAGGCCTGCCAGGGTGTCATCCAGCCACTCGGCGAAACTGTCTTCATCCAGGCTTGAGGTGCCGCTGATATCCAGCATCAAGCGGCCGATGCGAACCCAGCCGGCTTCCTGCAGCGTGACGGGCAACGCGAGCGAGACGCTGCCATGCCGGCCGAGACGCGCGCGGGCACGGCGGTCCATGGAGTCCAGCGGGCGCACCTTGTCATGCTCGATGATGCGTTCGTGCAGAGTCAGTCGTTTCTCCACCGACAGCCCCTGAGCATCGAGGCGAATCACGTCACCATTGACGGGAATCAGCGGTGCCTCGATGCCCAGGGACTGTGCCACCTGGGTGTGAGCGAGCTGGTGGCGATATTCGCCATGCACCGGCAGCAGACGTACCGGCTTGAGCCAGCCATAGAAGGTGCGCAATTCTTCCTGTGCCGGGTGGCCGGAGGCGTGCAGGTCCGGGAACTGCTTCTCTTCCATGATGCCGACGCCGAGTCGTGTCAGGGCATTGTGCAGCTTGCCGATGGCCAGTTCATTGCCGGGAATCGCCTTGGAAGAGAAGATCACGGTGTCGCCGGCAGCCAGTTCGAAGTCCGGATGCCGAGAATTGGCCAGGCGTGACAGTGCGGCGCGCGGCTCGCCCTGGCTGCCGGTGGCGATCACCATGACCTCTTCCGGGGGCAGATAGCCCAGGTCCTTCACCGGTACCAGTGGCGGGAAGTCCTCCAGATAACCGAGACCGCGGGCGACGCGCACCATGCGCTCCATCGAGCGACCCAGCAGCGTGATGCGGCGACCATTGCGTGCGGCGGCGCGCCCCAGTGCCAGTATGCGGGCCAGATTGCTGGCAAAGCAGGTCACGACGACGCGTCCGCGACAGCCGGCCAGCGTCTTCTCCAGTGCGCGTGCAACCTCGCCTTCACTACGCGAATGGCCTGCCAGCGGCGCATTGGTGGAGTCGCCGACGACCAGATCGACCGGCGCCAGTGCCTGATAGCGCTCCGGATCGGTAGGCTTGCCGATCAACGGCTCCGGGTCCAGCTTCCAGTCGCCGGTATGCATCACGCGATATTCCGGCGTGACGATCAGCAATGAGCAGCTTTCCGGAATCGAGTGGGTCAGCGGCAACAGTCGCAGCGCGAAGGGGCCGGATTCGAAGCCTTCATCCACCTCGATGATCTGCAGGCTGGAGGTTTCCAGCTCGCGCTCGGCAAACTTGGCGCGCAGCAGGCCAGCCGCCAAGGGCGTGGCGATGATCGGGCAGCGCCACTTTGGCCACAGCCAGGCGACTGCGCCGATGTGGTCTTCGTGGCCATGAGTGATCACCAGCATCTGCGGGCTGATGCCCAGGCTTGCCAGAGACTCGATATCCGGTACCTGCAATGGACCTTCCGGCAGGTCCTGACGAATCATCATGCCGCAATCCACGGCGATCCAGTGATCCTGATAACCATACAGCGTCAGATTCATGCCGATCTCGCCGCAGCCACCCAGCGGTAGCAGGTGCAGCGGCGGACGTTGTCTCTGACGGACTTGAACGCGGGGTTTCAACATGGATGTCATGCCATCTATAAAATGTGGCTCAACTATACGGGAATCCCGCGAAGCGCCACAAATGGCGCTGTTGTCCGATCGAGTCGATTCGAGAGCGGCCCAACCGTCCGCGTGACGCCTTGAGGTGGGCCGGCGTGATGGCCGCTGATCGCAATGTCGTATTGACCATATGGACAGAATCGGGGCGCAGCACTGTTTCAGGCCGCGTGATCAGCTACAATAGCCCACCTTTGCCGAGGGGCTGCTTACGGGCGGTGTCATGATTCCTCGCGCAGGCCGGCGCTTCGCCGGCTGAACATCATCCCCGCTATCACAATGGTTGAACTTACGATGTCTCACGCCTATCGCCTGGTGGTGTCCTGCCCTGATCAGGTCGGAATTGTTGCCCGAGTTTCCACTTTCATCGCCGAGCAGGGCGGGTGGATCACCGAAGCCAATCAGCATTCTGATCTTGGCGCCGGTCGTTTCTTCATGCGCTATGAGATCAACCCCGAAACCATCGGCCTGAGCGCCGCTGAGCTCGGCAAGCGCTTCGCCCCGATCGGTGAAGAGTTCGGCATGCAGTGGCGCGTGCATGACACCGCTGCCAAGAAGCGTGTCGTGCTGATGGTCTCCAAGGACTCCCATTGCCTGGTGGACCTGCTGCATCGCTGGCAGTCCGGTGATCTGGATTGCGAGATTCCCTGCGTCATTTCCAACCACGATGACATGCGTTCGCTGGTGGAATGGCACGGCATTCCGTTCCATCACGTGCCGGTCGACAAGAATGACAAGGCGCCGGCCTTTGCCGAAGTCGAGCGTCTGGTGGAAGAATCCCGGGCCGATTGCATCGTGCTGGCGCGCTACATGCAGATCATTCCGCCGAGCCTGTGTGAGCGCTATGCCGGTCGCCTGATCAACATCCACCACAGCTTCCTGCCTTCCTTCGTGGGCGCCAAGCCGTATCACCAGGCCTTCGGGCGTGGGGTCAAGCTGATCGGCGCGACCTGCCATTACGTGACCGAAGAGCTGGATGCCGGCCCGATCATCGAGCAGGACATCCACCGCGTCACTCACTGCCATACCGCCGAGGAACTGGTGCGCATCGGCCGTGATGTCGAGCAGAAGGTGCTGGCGCGCGGGCTGCGTTGGCACCTGCAGGATCGCGTGCTGATCCACGGCAACAAGACCATCGTCTTCGCCTGAGCCCCGCTTGCTCAGCGCATGAGTCTGTCATCGACCTGAGGTCGTGACGATGAAGCCGGTACCTGTCCTAGGTGCCGGCTTTGTTGTTTGCGGGATGGGGTGGGCGCCTGGTGCGAGCTAGAACAATCCCAGCTGCTGGGCGTCCTCGCGGGCCTTGAGGCGTACGCCGACGCCCAGCAGGCGGACAGGGCGGTGGCCGCGTTGCCAGGCTTGCTCCATCAGCAGGGCGAAGCTGTTGGCGCTCGGCAGCGTGGTGGTCGAGGCGGGGAGCAGGTTTTCCAGCGTGGTGCTCTCGAAGTTGCTGAAGCGGATCTTGACGAACTGCTTGGCCAGCACCGGCTGGTCATGACGGGCGTGACGGCTGGTCAGGCGTTCGAGCAGGGCGGGCAGGCGCTCCAGGCAGGCCGGCAGGTCAGGCAGGTCGTGATCGAAGGTGTGCTCGACACTGATCGACTTGCGTTCGCGTTCGACACGCACCGGTCGCTCATCGATGCCGTGCGCCAGTTCGTGCAGGCGGGTGCCGAACTTGCCGAAGTGCTCGGCCAGTGTCGTCAACGGTGTGCCGCGCATGTCTTCGCAGGTGGTGATGCCCAGGCGTGTCAGACGCGCCAGCGTCGCGGGGCCGACTCCGTGCAGCTTGCCGACGGGCAGCTGGCGGATGAAGGCGTCGCTGGTCTCGGGCGTGATCACCGTCAGGCCGTCGGGCTTTTCCCAGTCACTGGCGATCTTGGCCAGAAACTTGTTGGCGGCCACGCCAAGGGAGAGGGTGATGCCGGTGCGCTTGAGCGCCTCTTCCTTCAGCCAGCGCGCCATCCAGGTGGCGCTGCCCTGAAAGTCAGTCACGGCGCTGACATCCAGATAGGCCTCATCCAGCGAGAGAGGCTCCACCAGGGGCGTCAGCTCATGGAAGAGTGCCTGGATCTCGGCGGAGACGGCGCGGTAGCGCTCGAAGTCCGGTGGCACCAGAATCAGCTGTGGGCACAGGCGTAGCGCGCGGGCAGTCGACATCGCCGAGCGTATACCGAAGGCACGCGCGGGATAGTTGCAGGTGGCGATGACACCGCGTTGCTCGGTGCGGCCACCGATGGCGATGGGCACCTCGCGCCACTCGGGATGGCGGAGCATCTCGACGGCGGCATAGAAGCAATCGCAGTCGGCGTGGAGGATCTTGCGCATGCGCGCATCATGCTAAAAGACTGGATGGCTGTCCAGTGGCGGTGCCCATTCATTGCGCCTGAGCCGGCTCACCAACGACAACGCCCGACAGTAAGGAGAGTCCTCTCTGTCGGGCGTTGTCAGGTCTGGCATCTCGCTTGGGGGCGCGAGGCTGTCGCTCAGCGGATTACAGCGTCATCGCGGCCACCCAGCCGAACACGATCAGCGGGATGTTGTAGTGGAGGAAGGTCGGCACCACGCTGTCCCAGATGTGGTCGTGCTGCTGATCGACATTCAGGCCGGCCGTCGGGCCGAGGGTCGAGTCAGAAGCCGGTGAGCCGGCATCCCCCAGCGCGGCGGCGGTGCCGATCAGCGCGACGGTGGCCAGCGGCGAGAAGCCGAATTGCAGCGCCAGCGGCACGTAGATGGCGGCAATGATCGGAATGGTCGAGAAGCTGGAGCCGATGCCGAGGGTGATGAACAGACCGACCATCAGCATGACCAGTGCGGCCAGCGGCTTGTTGTCACCGATGATGTGGAAGGAGGCGTCGACCAGGGTCTGGATATCGCCGGTGGCCTTCATCACGGAAGCGAAACCTGCCGCCGAGATCATGATGAAGCCGATCAGCGCCATCATGCGCATACCGGAGGTGAAGAGGTCATCCGCTTCGTTCCACTTGAACAGACCACCCAGCGAGAGGATGGCGAAGCCGACCAGGCCGCCGAGAATCATCGAGCCGGAATACAGCTGAATGCCGAGGGCGGCGATGATGGCGATGCCTGCCATGACCAGGCCGCTCTTGGACGGCGTGTGCATGGGCGTGTGGTGCGGTACGTTGCTGGACTTGATCTCGTGGGTCGCGTAGTCACGCGGCTTGCGGTAGGAGACGAACAGCGCCGTCAGCAGGCCGAGGAACATGCCGCCAACGGGAATCGCCATCGCCATCGGCACCATGCCACGGGTCACGTCGAGGCCGAGCGACTGGCCGGCATCATTGATGTTGGCCAGCAGGATGTCGTTGAGGAAGATGGAGCCGAAACCGACCGGCAGCAGCATGTAGGGCGCGGTCAGGCCGAAGGTCAGTGCACAGGCCACGGCACGACGATCCAGACGCAGGCGGTTCATGGCGACCAGCAGCGGCGGAATCAGGATCGGGATGAAGGCGATGTGAACCGGAATCAGGTTCTGGGAGGAAATCGCGACCAGAGACACGCTGCCCAGCAGGCCGTACTTGATGGCCGTATGGCGGCGCGGCGTGCTTTCGCCATTGAGCAGGCCGATCAGACGTGCGGCGAGCAGGTCCGGCAGGCCGGAGCGAGACAGGGCGACGGCGAAGGCACCGAGAGTGGCGTAGGCCAGCGCGACCTTGGCGCCGCCGCCGACACCGTCATTGAAGGCGCCGAGCGTGTCGGTCAGGGACAGCCCGCTGAACAGACCGCCGACCAAGGCGCCGGCGACCAGCGCGAAGACGACCGAGACGCGAGCCAACGACAGGCCGACCATGACCAGGACGGCCAGAATTACCGCATTCATGCGAGTACCTCTATGTGGGGTTGTGCCAGCTTTGGGAGTGTTGCGGACAGAGCGGGCGAACTGTGGGTGCGTGGCCACCCGATCCCGGGGCAATGCCTCGCATGACGTGTACATTCGTGACGAATGCCTTGCTGTCGCAGTGTTCCTGCGGCTTCCTCCTGAATGCCGTCAAAAACGGCGCATAATCTTACCAGAAGGGCAACGCAAGCTGAATGGCCGATGAACGTGGGCGCTGCCAAATGGCACAAGTTGGCGTGCCATGACGGCTTTTTGTAGAATGCCACGCTGCCCGGCGGCTGCAGTCGCAGGCGTTATTCAACAGGAGTGCGCATGCTGGAGCTGGAAAATGCCCGCGTCATCGGCATGGGAAATGATCGGCGTGTCTATCAGGACCCGAATGACCCCCATCGCTGCATCAAGGTCCCGCGTTACCCTGACAAGGGCAGCCGCCAGAATGAACGCGAGCAACGCTATTTCGAGGGCCTGGTCAGACGTGGCATGCGCGACTGGTCCTATGTGCCTGCCTATCACGGCAGTGTCGCCACCGCCGAGGGGCTCGGGCTGGTCTTCGATCTGATTCTCGACAGTGACGGCTCCACGTCACGCCGACTGCGCGAGGTGCATCTCGAGACCCCCGAGCGCCTGAGCGCCGAGGTGCTGGTGAGCGAGCTGGCCAATCTCTATCGCTATCTCGAGAAACGCTGGTTGATTCCGTCTGATCTCAATGATCGCAATATCGTGGTCCAGTTCAGCGACGACCAGCCCCCCAGGTTGTGGCTGATCGACGGTATCTCGAATCCTGACTTCATTCCGCTGGCGACCAGTGTTGCCTGGCTGGCACGGCGCAAGGTCGCGCGTCGCTATCGTCACTTCCTCAAGAAGCTGGTCAAGGGCGGTCAGCTCTCGCCAGACGATTATCAGGCACTCGAAGCCCGTCTGTGGGGGTGAATGCCTCTGATGGTGATGGCTTTCGAGAATGGTGGCTCTCGAGCGTGACTGCCCCAGATGGCGCTTGCATACGATGGTAATCGTCTTTGATGAACATCGCCTTTGATGAACATCGCCAGGGGCAGTCGTGTTGTATGTCAGTGCAATCAGTGCATCAGTGTTCCAGAGTCTCGAAGTAGCTGGTCATCGCATGGGTGATCTGGCGCAAGTCCTGCGGCGAGGTGATATAGGCCGGCATGGTATAGAGCCAGCGCCCGAAGGGACGTAACCAGACACCCAGTTCACGGGCATGGGCCTGAGCGCCTGCCAGACTGCTGGCATCGTGCACTTCTATCACCGCCGTGGCACCCAATACGCGTATATCGCGAATGGCGGGGTGGGAGAAATTCAGCAGGGTATCGCGCAACACTTGATTGAGCTCGGCAATCTTGCCCAGATAATTCTCTTCCTCGAATACCGCGAGACTTTCCAGTGCTACCCGACAGGCCAGTGGATTGCCCATGAAGGTCGGGCCGTGCATGAAGGCGCTGTTGGCATCCTCACCATCAAATGCATGGAAGATATGACTCTGGGCCAGGGTGGCGGCATGTCCCAGATATCCCCCCGTCAGTCCCTTTGAGAGCACCATGATGTCAGGAGAGACATTGGCGTGTTCACAGGCAAACATCTTGCCGGTCCGACCGAAGCCGGTCGCGACCTCATCGAAGATCAATACGATTCCGAACTCATCACATAACTCGCGTGCCGCCTCGAGATAGTAGGGCGAATACATGTTGAGGCCACCTGCCGCCTGTAACAGTGGCTCCATCAACAATGCCGCTATCTCATGCTGGTGTGTTTCCAGGCAGGCGCGCAATGCGCTGATATCGTCTGCTACCTCTTCACGACTGGCACTGAAACCGGCAGTCGGCGCCGGTGCGAAATGATGTCTGGGCAGGAAGTCGGCGAACAAGGAATGCATGCCTTCTTCGGGGTCACACACTGCCATGCAGCCCGCCGTATCGCCGTGATAGGCCTTCATCAATGACAGCATGCGCGTCCGTCCGCGCGTGTCATTGCGGTCTTTGCGCTGTTGCTGATATTGCACTGCCATCTTCATGGCGACTTCCATGCCCACCGAGCCGCTATCCGAGAAGAAGACATGATTCAGGCCTTCAGGGGTGACGCGCACCAGCGCATCGGCAAGCTCCTTGGCCGGTCGATGGCGAATGCCTCCCAGCATCACATGGCAGAGTTCTGCCGCTTGCTGCTGGATGGCCGCGACGAGGCGCGGGTGTCCGTAGCCATGGATCATGCACCACCAGGAACATGTCGCATCCAGCAGTGTCTCGCCTCCTGCCAGTGTCATGCGGGCCCCCGTGCCGCCGACCACCTCCAATGGCGCTGGCATGTCCTGCATCTGGGTATAAGGGTGCCAGAGAGAAAGTGAGTCCGTATCGCGGGTCGGCATCTGGGAGAATGGCATGGAGTGTCTCTGCGAGTGGCGGGAGAGTGAAATGGCGTGATGACGGCGCATTCTTTGTCAACTTTGACCATTCTATCAGGTTTACGGTGTTTTTGAAGTGACGCTTTCTGGAGAAAGTGTTGCATTTCGCACCACTATTAGTTCGTCACCTGCTTTAGTATGGACTGCTGTTGTTCGTTCAGGTGCATGCTCTTCGAGGTGCGCAGGCAATGATTGCCCTTCATCAAAAGTCTGCACCGTGACGCTGTCACGCCGATGGGGAAAGTGGTTGCATAATACTTCCTTGTGGGTTGTTGTCATGAATTGTGCATATCCCGTGAATATTGGAGGCCTTGTCATGGCGGGCCCTCAAGCCCGATATCAGGTCGTGGTAAAGACGTCTTCGTGTTGTTGCAGAGACGCTTTTGTCAGATCTGCCTTCAGTTGTGACAGTGGATAATGAAGTGCCTGGGCAGTGAGTAATTTTTTCTGGCTATTGCATTGATCGGAAAGATTGCATACTTTGGAAACATGTTATTTAAGACTTCACCTTGCAGTTGACTCGGTCTATAATCGCCCTTGATCTGGTGTGGGCGCTTAACTGTCCCGAGTGCCTGCACAAGTCTTTATGAAAACGCGCTGTTAAACATGTACGGCAGATGAATATCGCCGGGCCTCACTCAGCATCGTGTTTTCGTGACTCAACTGTCTGTCCCGACCTCCTGGAGATACTCATGTCCCTGTTGACTGATTTCATGCAGAAAGAGCAAGAGCTCAAGAAACTTCAAGAGCAGCTGGAAAGCCTGCGCAATGATGACCGTCTGAAGAACGAACTCGAATTCAAGGACAAGCTGGACGCGCTGATGGGCGAGTACGGCAAGTCCACTCGTGACGTCATTACCCTGCTGGACCCGAAAGCGTCCCAGGCGCCGGCTGCTGCCGCACCGGAAAGCAAGACCGGTGGCGTGCGTCGCAAGCGCAAGCTGAAGGTCTACAAGAACCCGCACACCGGTGAAGTCATCGAGACGCGTGGTGGCAACCACAAGCAGCTGAAAGAGTGGAAGGAAGAGCACGGTGCGGAAACCGTCGAATCCTGGCTCGAGCGCACTGAAAGCTGAGCACTGGCTTGATTGCCAGCTAGCTGACGCTGCCAGACATGAAAAAGCCCCGCAATCGCGGGGCTTTTTCATGTCTGGCGTTTGGCTGACGCTAGAGGGCGGACTCCCTCTTTTGAGCAGGTCTTGAGCAGGTCTTGAGAAGGCCTAGAGCAGAGCGATAGGGCGCTTTCCCGTGAGACTCACTGTGAAATTACAGCGGCAGAAAGCGCCACTAACGGCAGTCGTCATGCCCGAGGGCTGTCATTGGGGCTATCAGCTATCACGCTGATTGAGGTCCACCAGGCGACCGATGGCGAGAATCTTGCCTGTCGGTTTGCCGGTCGGCGACCCGCCTTCTGGCTCCAGTGTCATCTCCAGCAGCTGGCCCGGACTCATGCTGCCGATCTGCTCGGCGCTGAGTTCGATGCCGGCAATCGGGTTGACCAGCCCCAGTGAGCGGGGCCCTTCTTGCGGGTCGGTCAGGGTCCACAGTTCGATGGCGCGATCCGTCGGACGCTCGATGGAGACCTTCGGTGTCAGCTGCAGGCCCCCGCTGGGCGTGACATTGGCCACCCAGGTCGGCGTACCCGGATCTTCCAGTGTCTGCAGAATAGCGACCATGCGTTGCGCATCGCCGTCAGGTGTCTGGGTAGCCACCTTCGGTGACGTGCCCTCAAGCGACGCGCTGGGAGAGAAGGGCCCCACCTGCATGACCAGCGCCAGGGCGAGCCCCGCTCCGAGCCCCAGGCCGAGACCACCGCCTAGCCAGCGCAGTAGCCAGGGCGCCTTGGTCGAGGTGCTTGTCTGCTCTGCGTCATGCCGAGCGGCGTTATCGCGGGTGGCAGAGGACTGCTTGAGGCGCACCAGGCTGGCGTCGATGCGCTTCCATAATGAGTCGGAAGGGGGCTCCGGCGGCAGGCGATCACTCACGCTCAGCCAATGTTGCTGCCAGCGCAGGGCCATGCGTGCGGCATTGTCATCGCGCTCGATCCAGGCGCGCACTTCGGCCTCGCGTTCAGGGTCCAGCAGCCCGAGGGCATGCTCACCCAGCAGCAGGTTCTGTTCTTCGGGAGATTCGGGAATCAGGGGGCTATTCATCGTGACAGGCACTCCTGCAGTAGCTTGAGACCGGCGCGGATGCGTCCCTTGATAGTGCCAAGCGGTGCGCTCAGCTTCTCGGCGATCTGTTCGTGTGTCAGTCCCTTGAAGAAGGCCAGCAGAATGGGCTCGCGTCGTGGCACTTCCAGCTCACCCAGGCAGTCACTCAACTGGTGCGCAGTCTGGCTGTCATCAGCCGCGGTTTCTGGGTTGGCGAGCAGATCGGCCAGGGTGTCGAGCGCATCGCTGTCGCCGCGTGGCGTCCGCCCCTGGGCGCGCAGTTGATCCAGGGCGCGATAGCGCAGGATGGTAAACAGCCAAGCGCGACCATTGCCGAGTTCACGGCGATACTGACCCGCGTTGGACCACAGCTTGATGAAGGCGTCATGGACGGCATCTTCCGCCTGGTCGCGGCTGTTCAACAGGCGCATGGCGAGCGCCAGCATGCGGGCCGATTCAAGATCATAGAGGCTGCGGAACGCGGCCTCGTCTCCGCGTGCACAGGCTTCTATCGCACTGGCGTGGTCAAAGCTTTCCGCGTCTGGCGGACTGACTGACGGCTTCTGTGCTGGCATGGGGCGGCCGGCTCCTTTGGCGGGGGGTCCATTGATCAGCTGACGGTAAGTGCACCGTCGGGGAATGGCAAGTTGCATGATAGAGGCCTTCGTTCGAGAAAGGATCAACGCCCGTGACGGTCGGGACGGCGGTGCGTCAATTGCGGGAGGATAGTCTGGTAACGTCCCGCTTCCTGCCTTGGATGTTCGCGGCCGGTTTTCAGACGTGCCTGGACATGACGCCAGCCAGTCACCTTGCACCCAATGGGAAAGGTGCGGCGCGGCTGCATTGCTGCTCGCGCGGTGAGTCCGCATAATGGCCGGCATGACAGCCTGGGAGGCGTGATGAAGCAGCAATTCAATACGATCGGCGTGATTGGCCGACTGGGCAGTGCCCAGGTGGTGGATACGCTCAAGCGCTTGATTCGCTTTCTGGATTCCCGTGGCCTGGCCATGGTGATCGAGGAACGCACTGCCACGCTGCTGCTGGACCACGGTCTGCAGGTGGCCAGCCGCCGTCAGATGGGCGAGCAGTGTGATCTGGTGATCGTGGTCGGCGGTGACGGCAGCCTGCTGGGCGCCGCGCGCGCGTTGTGCCGCAGCGGCACGCCCGTGCTCGGCGTCAATCGTGGGCGACTCGGCTTTCTGACCGACATTCGCCCCGATGAGCTCGAGGAGAAGGTGGCCGAGGTGCTGGGAGGTGACTATCTCAGCGAGCAACGTTTCCTGCTCGAGGCCGAGGTCTATCGTGACGGCGAGCGCATCGGGGCGGCCGATGGCCTCAATGACGTGGTGCTGCACCCCGGCAAGGCGGCGCGCATGATCGAGTTCGAGCTGTTCATCGATGGCCAGTTCGTCTACTCCCAGCGTTCGGATGGCTTGATCGTCGCCACGCCGACCGGCTCGACCGCCTATGCGCTGTCCGGTGGCGGTCCCATCGTGCACCCGCGCCTCGAGGCGATCACCCTGGTGCCGATGTTCCCGCATACCCTTTCCAGTCGTCCGATCGTGATCGATGCGGCCAGCGAGATCATCCTGCATATCAGTGCCAGCAACTCGACCTATCCGCATATCAGCTGCGACGGCCAGACCCAGGTGGTGGCCAAGCCCGGGGATGTGCTCAAGATTCGGCGCAAGTGTGAGCGTCTGACTCTGATTCATCCGCTGGAGCACAACTATTTCGAGATCTGTCGCACCAAGCTCGGTTGGAGCAATCGCCTCGGCGAATGACCTCAAGGCTGACACCATGCAAGCATTCGTGGCGCCACAGGATGGCTATGATCTCATCGGCGATGTACACGGCTGCGGCGCCACTCTGGCGACGTTGCTGGAAACGCTCGGCTATCACATCGTCGATGGCGTCTATCGCCATCCGACCCGCAAGGTCATCTTTCTCGGCGATATCATCGATCGTGGTCCGCGCATCCGCCTGGCGGTGCAGCTGGCCAGCAGCATGGTCAATGCCGGCGAAGCGCTGATCGTGATGGGCAATCACGAATACAACGCCCTGGCGTATTGTCGGCGCGCACGCCCGCGTCCGGGAGGCGAGCATCGTGATTTCCTGCGCTCGCATACCTCACGTCACAATCGCATCATCCGCGAGACGCTTGACCAATATCAGCATCATCCCGATGAGTGGGACGAGGCGCTGCGCTGGTTCATGCGCATGCCGCTGTGTCTGGAGCTGCCGCCGCTGGCCCCCGGCCAGAGCGGGCTGCGCGTGGTGCACGCCTGCTGGGATGAGCCTCTGGTGCGTTCCTTCCTGGAGCGCTACCCCGATGGCTGCATCGATGAAGACTTCCTGCATGAGTCCATCGAGCACGACAGCTTCGCCTATCGCGTGCTGGACCGCATGACGCGCGGCGCGAATCTGCGCTTGCCGGAAGGAGTCGAGATCCACTCCGGCGATGGTTTCACGCGCCGAAGCTTCCGCACCCACTTCTGGGCACGTGAGCCCCGCACCTACGGCGATGTCGTCTTCCAGCCCGACAACCTGCCCGGTGAGCTGGAATCGCGCTGGTTGAGCGAGCAGGAGCTGGCCAATCTGCCTTACTACGGGCCGGAGCAGCCGCCCCTGTTCCTCGGGCACTACTGGTGTGAGGGCTTGCCGGCGCTGCCGGCTCCCAACATCGCCTGCCTGGATTACAGCGCGGTCAAGTTCGGGCGCCTGGTGGCGTATCGCTTCAGTGGCGAAGCCACGCTGGATGCCGCCAACTTCGTGTGGGTACCGGTACCGCGTGAGCCTTCCCGACGCCCCGTGCCGGAAGAGCTGTCCCGCGACACCCTGTCGAACCCGTCATTGGCCAATGGCGCCAGTCAATAGCACTGGTCATTTGCTTGCTCATTGGTACGTCCCAATAGCGTCAGTAATGCTGGTGATGAATGACGATTGTTTTTTACAATCATATGTCAGTGAACCAAAGCCCGATTGCGCACTCTGAGTAAGTGTTCCCTTGAATGATCCTTGCTCAGTCCGGTGCCCCCCCACCGGGCTTTTTTTATGTCTGTCACAAAGGCCAGCCCCCTGCGAGGCTGTGGTAGATTTTCGCAGGCTGGTCTGACATCTCCTTGTTTATCAACGTGTACTGAGTCTGTTCAGTCGCATGTCATTTTCAGAGGCATATATGTTCAAGGTTCTGACGCTGCCTGAATCCTTCGACAGCCGCCCCCTGCGTGAAGCCCTGTGGGCCGAGAAGATCGGTCATCAGATCACTCTGAGCCAGGCTCGCCCGACAGAGGCTGCGTCTGGCGACGATGCCGAGAGCCACGAGGGCGGCCAGGAGCTGTGGCTGGCCGACCCCGAGCAACTGCCGCGCGTCATCGCGATGCTCGAGCGCCAGTCGCGCGGTGAACCGCTGCGGGACGCCTCCGCAGGTACCACGACGCGCGGTACCGCCAGCTCTCAGTCCCTCATCACCCTGATGCGCCAGACGCCGTTGACCTGGCTGGTCGGTCTGGCCTGCTGTATCACGGTACTGTTCCAGTATGCGCTGGGCCAGGCAGCGGTCTTCGAATGGCTGGCCATCGTGCCCTTCGAGCTTGTCGGCAGTCAGCACATCGCCCCCGAGCCGCTGTCCGTGACGCTTTCGGGGGAGTGGTGGCGGCTCTGGTCGCCGTCGTTGATGCACTTCGGGGTACTGCACCTGGTGTTCAACCTGCTGTGGCTGTGGGTGTTCGGGCGACAGATCGAGGCCATCGATGGCGGTTGGCGCTTCGCGCTGGTCGTGGTGCTGAGCGGCGTGGCGGCCAACCTGGCGCAATACGCCACCGGCAGCGTGCTGTTCGGTGGGTTGTCGGGGATCGACTTCGCCGTGATCGGCTATGTCTTCATCGCCGCACGCCGCCGCCCCACGTTGGGCTATCAGATGCAGCGCTCGCTGATGATCTTCATGTTGATCTATCTGGTGCTTTGCATGACGCCGCTCTCGAGCGCCATCGGGTTGGGTGCCATCGCCAACGAGGCGCATCTCGGGGGGCTGCTCGCCGGTCTCGCGCTCGGCCTCGTGCTGCCACGCCGGACACGCCGTGTCGCACCCTGACAGTCGATGCGCTGACGATGGTAGAATGTGCACATTCCCCACGTCGGGTCCGGCATTTGAAAGCCCTGGATCCGCGTGCCTCAGTCTCAGGAGACCCCATCATGAGTGACATGACCTTCGACGGTATGGTCGAGCAGATGACGCCAGCCATCTACGAGAGCCTCAAGCAGTCCATGCAGCTGCGCAAATGGCCGGATGGCCGCGTGCTGACCCAGGAGCAGGTCGAGCTGTGCATGGAGGCCGTCATCAAGTACGAAGCGCACAACAACGTGCCTGCCGAATCGCGGGTCGGCTTCATCGACAACGGTACCTGTGGGCCGCGTGATGGCGATGGCACTGCAAGCGATGAGCCGGAGCAGATCAAGTGGGTCAACTGACACTGGATGATGCACTGACCACCAAAGCGATGCTTCCCGAGGTACCGGCCGTAACCCTGAGCGGCAACCTCCGCAAGATGTCCATCGTGCCCGCCGGCGAGGTGCCGACGATCGATACTGCGCCTGACACGCTGTCGGTCACGCGGGAGCCGTTGGCGGCCAGCTATGGCCTGCGTCTGGGCGAGACTACCCAGCCGCTGAATGCCTATATCGGCCACAAGGTGCGCCTGAGTTTCTCCGGTCAGATCCACTGCAGCCATTGCGGTCGCAAGACCAAGAAGAGCTTCGCGCAGGGGCATTGCTATCCCTGCTTTCGCAAGCTGCCGCAGTGCGATGGCTGCATCATGAAGCCGGAGACCTGCCACTACGCCGAAGGCACCTGCCGTGATCCGCAGTGGGGCGAGGAGCATTGCTTCCAGCCGCATATCGTCTATCTGGCCAATTCCTCCGGCCTCAAGGTCGGCATCACGCGCAAGACCCAGATGCCGACACGCTGGTTCGATCAGGGCGCCATCCAGGCGCTGCCCATCGTCGAGGTGTCCAATCGCCTGCAATCAGGGCTGGTCGAGGTGCTGTTCAAGCAGGCGCTCAACGACCGCACCAACTGGCGCGCGATGCTCAAGGGCGATGTGGCCGAGCTGGATCTGGAAGCGGAACGTGATGCGCTGCTCGAGCAGATGTCGGAGGGCCTGGCGGCCCTTCAGGCGCATTGCGGCGAGGGTGCCATCCGGGTGCTGGACACCACGGCGCTGGCCTTCGAGTTTCCGGTGCGCAGCGCGCCGACCAAGGTCACCTCGTTCAATTTCGACAAGACGCCAGTGGTGGAAGGCGTGCTCGAAGGCCTCAAGGGGCAGTATCTGATTCTCGACAGCGGCGTGATCAACCTGCGCAAGTTCACCGGCTACGAGATCGAGGCCCAGCTCGGCGAGCAATGAGCCGCGGCTGAGCCATAGCCAAGAGCACAGCACCGCACACACGACAGCGCCCACGCTCCTTCACGGAGGGTGGGCGCTGTCGTTTCTGTGCCTCTGGTTTCTGGTTTCTGGTTTCTGGTTTCTGGTTTCTGGTTTCTCGCTTCTTGCTAGAGGCTTGCAGACTCGGGGGGTGTCACCCCAGCACGGGCTGGCGGCGCGCCTGCATGCGTGCCAGAAAGACCTGCATCACGCGCCGGTAGAGCTCGCGTCCCAGCACCACATCCTCGACGCCGGCATCCAGATTCGGATTGTCGTTGACCTCGATGACCACCACGCGGTCCTCCAGCTGTTTCAAGTCGACGCCATAGAGGCCATCGCCGATCAGGCGGGTCGCCTTCAGGGCCGCCTTGATCACGGCCGCTGGCACCTCGCTCGGGTCGACTGTCGCGAAGCCGCCGGAGCGGGTACGCGCGCCGCTGTGGTCGTAGATCTGCCAATGGCCGCGCGCCATGTAGTAACGGCTGGCGAACAGCAGCTTGCCGTCGAGCACGCCGATGCGCCAGTCAAACTCGGTCGGTAGCCACTCCTGCAACAGCAGCAGGGCGGAATCCTGGAACAGCCGCTCGGCTTCGCGCACCAGTGTCTCGGGGCCATCGATCTTGACGATGCCGCGGGAGAAAGCGCCATCCGGTACCTTCATCACCAGCGGGTAGCGCATGTGCTGACCGCGCTCGGCCAGCTGGCGCAGTTCGCCCCGATGGATCAGGCGACCCTGTGGGGCACTCAGACCACGTGCCTTGAGAAGCTCATGCAGGAAGACCTTGTTGGTGCAGCGCAGGATCGACTGGCTGTCATCGATCACCACCAGCCCTTCGTGCTCGGCACGCTTGGCCATGCGATAGGTGTGGTGATCCAGACTGGTCGTCTCGCGGATGAACAGTCCATCGAACTCGGCCAGGCGGCCCTCGTCGCGCCGGGTGATCAGGCTGACATCGATGCCCAGGCGCCGTCCTTCGCGGATGAAATGCTTGAGCGCGGTGCGGTTCGACGGCGGCAGCGCCTCGTCCGGGTCGACCAGCATGGCGAGATCGAAGCGATAATGGCGGCGGGCCTTGGGCGTGCGCCACACCTTGCGCGAATGGCGATTGAGCGCCTGAGCGAAGCGGTCTTCATCCGCCGTTGCCAGGTGGCTCAGGGATTGCGGGCGCACCCGCTTGAGCACCCAATGATCGCTTCGGCCTTCAAGACGCACCTCCAGCAGCGGGCAGGGCAGACGCTCGAACAGCTTGCGTGCGAGGCGTGCAAGCGCGGGGTCTGCGCTCTCGCCGAAGGTCAGCAGCAGGTCGAGTCGTGGCGGCTTGCCAGCCCCATGCGTCATGCCTTGCGGGGCGGGCAGGGCGCCCTTGCGTGTCAGCTCCTCGAGCAGCACGCGGATGCCGCCCAGCTCCATGTCGATCAGCGACTTGCGTGACAGCTGATTGAGGGTCTCCACCGACGGCAGCGCCTTCTGGCCACGCGCCTGGGCCAGCAACGAGACGTAATAGCCGATGCCCAGGTAATCCAGCCCGCCGCACAGATTGATGACGTGGGTGGCGGGCTGCGGCGCATCGTCGGCGCGCTGGGCTGGCGCATCGCTTGAGAGTTCGGAAAGAAAGTCATGGGCGCTGATGACATCATCACTGGGATAGAAGGCGCGCCAGTCAGACACACGGTCAACCACGATACGCAGGCGGGACATTGCGAAGCCTCGCAAGGCGGGCACCGAAGTGGTGCCGAATGCGCGCATCATGAGAAACAATCCCCGTCATCGCAATAGGCTGGAAAGTGAAATAATTTCATGCAAAGAGACCAAGACAAGACGCGCCTGCATGCCCAGAATGCAGCGCATTGCTACCGCCCCGCGACACGCTGAACATCAAGCAGCGTCAGGGCGCTGACAGGCGGGAGAGCCTGCACCATGACCCCCATTCTACGCCCGGCCATCCGGGCCGATCTCGACGCTCTGGTAGAGCTCGAGGAAGTCAGTTTCGACAGCGACTGGTTCAGTCGTCGTCAGCTGTCCCACCTGATTCTGCGTGCCCATGCCCGTACCCTGGTGATCATCCAGCCCGATGACGATGTCATCCCGTCCACAGCGGCGGTGGACGATGTCATGGCCCCGCTATGGCCAGACGGTAGCGTCGAGCGTGATGACGCCACGCCGCTGCGCAGTGTGCTCGGCTACGGCACCGTGCTGTTTCGGCGCAATTCACGCCGGGCGCGACTCTACTCCTTCTGCCTGCATCCGGAATCGCGTGGCCGCGGCCTTGCCCAGCGCATGCTGACATCGCTTGAGCAGCTGGCCATCGCCCAGGGCTGTACGCAGTTCGATCTTGAGGTGCATACCGGCAATGGCGCGGCGATCGCGCTCTACGAGCGACACGGCTTCGAGAAGTGTGGTCGCCTGCGCGATTACTATGCCGATGGGGCGGCCGCCTGGAAGATGCGCAAGGCACTGACGCTGGATTCGCCGACGCCAGTGGCTCAAAAACTCGCGGCCGGTGATGCCGGTGAAGCGCACCCGGGGTCGCCCTCGACGGTGAATGCCGGCGCCGCCTGAGCCGGGGGCATGGCGCGCGTGGCCCCCATGGGCTAGGATGCGCTGTTTATTCTTCATGGCTTCAAAGGAATCGCTCCCATGCCGTCATTCGATATTGTCTCCGAACTCGACAAGCACGAAGTTCAGAATGCCGTCGATCAGGCCAATCGCGAACTCGCGACGCGCTTTGATTTCAAGGGCGTGACTGCCAGCTTCGAACTCGAGAAGGAAGAGAACGTCAATCTGGAAGCCGATGCCGATTTCCAGTTGCGTCAGATGGTCGAACTGCTCAAGGGCCGTCTGATCGCGCGTGGCATCGACGTGCGCTGCCTGGAAGAGAAGGATGCCGAAACCGCTGGTGTGCGTGCCCGTCAGCAGCTGGTGCTGCGTCAGGGGCTGGACCAGCCGACCGCCAAGAAGATCGTCAAGGCGCTCAAGGATGCCAAGCTCAAGGTCCAGGCGCAGATCCAGGGCGAGAAGGTCCGCGTCACCGGCAAGAAGCGTGACGACCTGCAGGGCGCCATGGCACTGCTCAAGGGCGATGAGAGTATCGATCTGCCGCTGCAGTTCAACAACTTCCGCGACTGATCCAGCGCGCAAGTGACTGGCGGTCGCCATTATCAGCACCGTTCGCTATCGGCGTGCGGTGCTGTATTCGTTTGACTCGCTGATTTGCGCTGTCGTGAGAGTCACTGACTCGCATGTTTTCTGGATCAACGGATTCGCTTTGAAAGCGTCATGTCTCGTCGCTGGGGCTACGCTTGTCCAGCCCGGTGCATCACTCGAGACGACCGGACGCGTCGCTTTCAAAGCGTTTCACCCTATTCGTACGTGATATCTGCGCCATGCGGGCCGCTACGGCACCCGCCAACGCGCAAAGAGAGGTTATATGTCTGCTCCGCTCGCTATCGGCCAGCGCAACACCCTGACGATCACCAAGCGGGTCGGCTTCGGCGTCTTCCTTGATGGTGGAGATCGCGGGGAAATCCTGCTGCCGACACCTTTCATTCCGGCGGGGGCCGACATTGGTGACGAAGTCGACGTCTTTGTCAGTCTGGATGATGAAGACCGTCTGCTGGCCACTACGCGTTATCCGCGCGCCATGGTCGGCGAATTCGCCGCGCTCAAGGTGGTCGAGGTCAATGATATCGGCACCTTCCTCGACAATGGCCTGGGCAAGGATCTGCTGCTGCCCTACGGCGAGCGCAAGCGTGAGCTCAAGGCCGGCCAGTTCGCCATGGTGCACGTCGGTCTCGACAAGCACAGTGACCGGATGGTCGCCTCGATGCGACTGGATCGATGGCTCGACAAGACCCCGGCCACCTACGCGGTGGGGCAGGAGGTCTCCGGTCTCGTCGCTGCCCGCACCGACCTGGGCATGAAGATCATCATCGACAACGCCCATTGGGGCCTGGTGCACCACGACCGTATCTTCACGCGTCTGCGCATCGGCAACCGTCTGCGTCTGTGGGTGTTGAAGAATGACGGCAAGGGCAATGTCGATCTCACGCCGCAGGCGCCGGGCCCGGCTGGCCATCAGCAGCTGGCGGACCGCATTCTGGCCGCGCTGGAAGCCAGTCAGGGCGTGCTGCCGCTGGGCGACAAGAGCGAGCCGGAAGCCATCAGCGAGGCCTTCGGTGCCAGCAAGGCCAATTTCAAGCGTGCGCTCGGGCATCTCAAGCGCGAAGGCAAGGTCACGCTGGCGCCCACCGAGACGCGTCTGGTCAAGTAAGCACTACTGTCAGCCTGTACTGCCACTGCCACCCTCGGGAGACCCTGGGTGGCAGTTTGCGTTTCAGGGTCCCGCATGTCACCAATGACAGCGTATCATGGGAATATCTTGCACTGAGTCACCCCATTCGCTCCTTCAACTTCGACAAGGAATGTCTGCATGACTGTCTCCGCTGCTGCTGTCTCCGCTTCTTCTGGTTCCTCAAATTCTGCCGGTGCGCCGCGCTTGTTGATTGCTCCTGACAGCTTCAAGGAAGCGCTGGCAGCCAGTGATGCCGCCGAGGCCATGGCGCGTGGTGTTCGCCGGGTACTGCCCGAGGCACAGATCGACCTCTGCCCGCTGGGGGATGGCGGTGAGGGCACGCTGGCGGCGTTGTTGGCGGCGGCCAGTGAAGCAGACCCCATCGAGGCGCGCAGCGCTCAGGTGCGTGATCCGCTCGGGCGCGACGTCACCGCCCAGTGGGGCTGGCAGCCGGGTAGCCGCACGGCCATCGTCGAGCTGGCCGAGGCCAGTGGTCTGCATCTGGTCAGCCCTGAAGAGCGCGACGCGCGTGTCGCCGACACGCATGGCGTAGGCGAGCTGATCCTGGCGGCGCTGGACGCCGGTGCCGAGCGGCTGATCGTCACGCTGGGCGGCAGTGCCACCAACGATGGCGGCAGCGGCATGCTGCGCGCGCTCGGGCTGCGTCTGCTCGACGCTGATGGCAATGAGCTGCCCGCAGGCGGCGCGGCCCTCGCGCGTCTGGCGAGTCTGGACGTCAGTGCGCTGGACCCACGCCTGGCCGATCTCAGGGTGTCTGCCGCAGTCGACGTCGACAACCCCCTGTGTGGCCCGCGCGGCGCGAGCGCCGTGTTCGGCCCGCAGAAGGGTGCCGATGCCGCGGTGGTCGAGGAGCTGGATGCGGCACTGGCCCACTTCGCTCGCCTCAGCGCTGAAGTGCTGGGTGCGGATCAGCAACAGCTGGCCGGTGCAGGGGCCGCAGGCGGCATGGGCTTCGCGGTGGCGGCCTGGTTGCATGGTGAATTGCGCCCGGGCATCGAGCTGGTGATGGAGCGCCTCAAGGTGAGCGAGCGTCTGGTGGGCTGTGATCTGCTGATCACCGGGGAAGGCGGTCTGGATGGCCAGAGCCTGGGCGGCAAGACCCCCATCGGTGCGGCGCGAGCCGCGCGAGTCGCCGGGGTGCCCGCCATCGTGTTGGCGGGGCGACTGGCCGAGGGCTGGCAAGCCGCCCATGATGAGGGGGTCAGTGCCGTCTTCACGTTGTGTGACAGTGCCATGCCGCTTGAGCAGGCGCTGGCGCGCACCTCGGAGCTGCTGGCTGACCGCTGCGAGGCCATCATGCGTCTCTGGCAGTTGGCGCAGCCCGACTGACCGCAGCGCGGCTGACCGCCGCTAAGCCACGCCCGGCTCGACGGATTGCGGCGTCGAATCCGGCGCAGACAGCGGCCCACGGCCCCCGTGGCGGGGGGCGTGGCCTTTCGCGATATCGGCAAGCCCGTTACCATGCACGCAGTTGCTATCAGGCGGATAGTCAGAAAGTACTTTTCCCATGCACGACTTGGCGTTTGACTGATGGCAGGAAGCACAAGGTGTGTGACCGCAGGTGGTGAGGATTCGACATGATGATCTTTCGGCGCATGAAGCGTATCTGCTGGCTTGGCCTGGCCTGGTTGTTCTTCGGCATCGGCTTCGCTGGCATGTTTCTGCCGCTGCTGCCCACCACCGTCTTCATGCTGCTGGCGCTGGCCTGTGCCAGCCGAGGCTCACCGCGCTTTGCGCGCTATATCCGGGAACATCCCCAGATCGGGCCGACACTGGTGGCCTGGGAGCGCGAACGCGCCATTCCGCTGCGCGCCCGCATCATGGCGGTCAGCATGCTGGCCGTCTCGATGCTGATCATCCTGTTCACCGTGTCAGTGCTGGCCGTCAAGGTCTCGCTGCTGGTCTTCCTGTCGCTGCTGGCACTCTGGCTGGCCACGCGCCCGGAGCCCAAGGGCGAGGGGGCGAACCTTGCCGTCAGTGGCGAATCCCTTCCGCGCGAATGAGCGCTTCATCGCGGGCAGGTGAGGTGTCTGCTCCCTCGCTGTCCGCTGTCTTCCTGCCGTGAGGAGTCCTCTCCCGCGGCGCTGATTGCGGAGTCTTTGATGTCACAACCTGCAGCGATTCATCTTGCCGATTATCAGGCACCCGCCTGGCGTGTGCTGGACACCCGGCTGACGTTTGATCTGGCACCGTCCGCGACCCGTGTGACGACCGTGCTGACCCTTGAGGCCAATCCCGATGCCTCCGTGGGCAGTGACGCCACGCCGCCGCTGGTGCTCAATGGCGAGCATCTGACGCTTGAGTCCGTGCGTGTCGATGGGCGAGCGCTGGCCAGTGATGAATACAAGCTCGACGAGACACACATGACGCTGGCCGGCCTGCCGGCCAACTGTGAGCTCGAGACGGTGGTGGTGATCGACCCGGCCGCGAATACCGCGCTGGAAGGCCTCTACGTGTCCTCGGGCATGTTCTGCACCCAGTGCGAGGCCGAAGGCTTCCGTCGCATCACCTACTACCCGGACCGCCCGGACGTGATGTCGGTGTTCACCACCACCATCATCGCCGACAAGGACAGCTACCCGATCCTGCTCTCCAACGGCAATCCCATTGAGCGTGGCGAGCGCGAGGGCGGTCGTCACTTCGTCACCTGGCAGGACCCGCACCCCAAGCCGTGCTATCTGTTCGCGCTGGTGGCGGGTGACCTGGTCAAGCATGACGACAGCTTCACCACCATGAGTGGCCGTGAAGTCGCTCTGGAAATCTGGGTCGAGCCGGAAAATCTCGACAAGACCCAGCACGCCATGAACTCCCTCAAGGCCTCCATGAAGTGGGACGAGGAAGTCTACGGTCGTGAATATGACCTCGACATCTTCATGATCGTCGCGGTCAACGACTTCAACATGGGCGCGATGGAGAACAAGGGCCTCAACATCTTCAACAGCGCCTGCGTGCTGGCCAACCCCGATACCACCACCGACGCCGCCTTCCAGCGCGTCGAAGGGGTGGTCGCGCATGAATACTTCCACAACTGGTCGGGCAACCGTGTCACCTGCCGTGACTGGTTCCAGCTGTCCCTGAAGGAAGGCTTCACCGTCTATCGTGACCAGACCTTCTCCGCCGACATGAACTCGGCGCCGGTCAAGCGTATCGAAGACGTCGCCATGCTGCGTACCGCGCAGTTCGCCGAAGATGCCGGCCCCACCGCACACCCGGTGCGCCCGGCCTCCTATATCGAGATTTCCAACTTCTACACCCTGACCATCTACGAGAAGGGCTCCGAAGTGGTGCGCATGGTCGCCAATCTGCTCGGGGAAGAGGCCTTCCGCCGTGGCAGTGATCTCTACTTCGCGCGCAACGATGGCAGCGCCGCCACCATCGAGGACTTCATCAGCGCGATGAGCGAAGCCTCCGGCCGCGACTTCAGCCAGTTCATGCGCTGGTACTCCCAGGCCGGAACGCCGAACATCGCCGCCAGTGGCGCCTTCGATGCCCAGGCTGGCACCTATTCCCTCACGCTGCGTCAGTCCACGCCGCCCACGCCGGGGCAGGCGGAGAAGCTGCCGCTGGTGATTCCGGTGCGCATGGGGTTGGTCGGCGCCGATGGCAGCGATCTGACGCTGACCCTCGACGGCGAAGCGCTGGGCACGGAAACCGTACTGGAGCTGACCGAGGCCGAACAGACCTTCGTCTTCACCGGCCTTGCGGGCGATGCCGAGCCGGTGCCGTCGCTGCTGCGTGGCTTCTCGGCGCCGGTCAAGCTGGCCTTTGACTACAGCCGCGAGCAGCTGGCCTTCCTGATGCAGCACGACAGCGATGGCTTCAACCGCTGGGATGCCGGTCAGCGTCTGGCCATGGCAGCACTTGAAGACCTGATGGAGGCCTGGCAGCGTGGCGAGCACGAGGCCCAGCTGGATGAGCGCCTGCTGGCCGCCTATCGCTTCCTGCTCCAGAGCGAGGCTTCCGATCGTGCGGTGCTCGCCGAGATGCTGACGCTGCCCTCGGAGGCCTATATCGCCGAGCAGCAGAGTGTCGTCGATGTCGATGCCATCCACTGGGCGCGCAAGACCGCCAAGGCGCAGCTGGCCAGTGCACTGCGCGACGACTTCGTGGCGCTCTATCACGCCAATGCACAGCAGGGCGACTACGCGCCGACCTTCGAGCAGATGGCGCGTCGCAGCCTCAAGAATGCCGCGCTCAGCTATCTGATGAGCATCGAGGACGAGGAGGGCGTGCGTCTGGCCCAGGCCCAGCTGGCGGCGGCCCACAACATGACCGACGTGCGTGCCGCGCTGACGATGCTGGTGCACTCCTCACGCACCGATCTGGGTGACCCGGCGCTCAAGTCCTTCGCCGAGCGCTGGTCGCATGATCCGCTGGTGATGGACCAGTGGTTCTCGATCCAGGTCACGCGTCCGCAGGCCGATGTGCTGGACCGTGTGCGCTTCCTGATGGAGCATCCGGCCTTCTCGTTGACCAACCCCAACAAGGTGCGTGCCTTGATCGGCGCCTTCGCCGGCCAGAACCGCGTCAACTTCCACCGTCTCGATGGCGAAGGCTATCGTCTGCTGGCGGATGTGGTCATCGAGCTCAATCGCCTGAACCCGGAGATCGCGGCGCGCATCATCACGCCGCTGACGCGTTACAAGCGTTTCGATGCCAAGCGTCAGGACTTGATGAAGGCAGAGCTTGAGCGTATCCGTGGCGAGAAGCTCTCGAACAACCTGTATGAAGTCGTGGAGAAGGCACTGGCCTGATCCTCTGAGCTGACCCTTGAAGACAGGCGGCAGTCATCGCGCGCATGGTGATGACTGCCGCTGACATGAAAAGCCCCTGCCGATCGGCAGGGGCTTTTTCATGTCACGAGCCTGGCGCGAGTCCCGCCAGGGTATCGCCTTCACGGTCATCGCTTCCAAGGCGTCGCTTCTAGGGCGTCGCTTTCAGGGGCATTGCGCGCGTCAGGCAATCATCCAGCCCAGGAAGGTCAGGCCGATGAAGGTCATCAATAGTCCGCCGATGATGGAGCCTCTCAACAGCGACGTGATGCCCTTGAAGAGCAGATAGAGCCCCAGCGCCAATCCCAGCAGGCTGAACAGCGATGTGCCAAGTCCCAGCTCGCCGGTCAAGCCATTGAAGAATCCCGATAGGGCATCATCGAAGTTGGCGAAGAAACCGCTCAGGCCTTCGACGATGAAGCGAATGGCGGCACCAAGCTGAGTGCCGATCCAGTTGAAGAAGTCTTCCATAACGCATGATGTCCAGACAGAAAAGAGGCCCCAGTGTGCCATGAAAGACGCGGATGCGCTGTCATCCGAGCTGATACCTGGCGGTGAATGCCTCGATCGCCATCGGCTTGTCCATCAGGTAACCCTGCAGGGCATCGCAGCCCATCTCCAGCAACAGATCGCGCTGACTGGGGGTCTCGACGCCTTCCGCCACTACGCACATGCCCAACTCACGCCCCAGCTGCACCATGAAGTCCACCATGCGGCGGTTGATCTCGTCGTTCTCGAGATCATTGACGAAGCTGCGGTCGACCTTGAGCTCATCGAAGGGCAGGTGCTTGATGTAGGTCAGGGAGGAGAAGCCGGTGCCGAAATCATCCAGTGACAGACGCAGGCCCAGCGAGCGCAGTTCGTGCATGCGTGCCACCGTGGCAGGCATGTCGGTGGCGAAGACGTTTTCGGTCAGCTCCAGCTGCAGATATTGCGGGTCCAGCGTGTGCTGGCTGAGTGCCTTGGCGACATTGCCGACGTAGTGAGGGGAGTCCAGCTGCTTGACGCTGACATTGACCGACAGATAGAGCCTGGCGAAGGCGGTGCCTTTCTGCCAGTCCTCCAGCAGCTTGCAGGCCTGCTCCAGCACCCAGTCGCCGAGGCTGTCGATCAGCTGGCTCTTCTCGGCCAGCGGAATGAATTCATAGGGCGAGATATTGCCGAGCTTGGCGTGTCGCCAGCGCAACAGGCACTCGGCACCGACCAGCTTGAGCCCTCGATCGAATTGCGGCTGCAGTTCCAGGTACAGCTCTTCGGTCTCGATGGCGCTGCGCAGGTCATTTTCCAGCTGTATGGCGCGCTCAAGCTCCACACGCATGCTGGGGTCAAAGCGGACGGTCTGGTTGCGCCCGCCCTCCTTGGCGCGATACATCGCGATATCCGCACGCCGGATGAGCTCCTCCGCACTCAGATGGCGATCATGGAACATGATGCTGCCCAGGCTTGCCGAGCTGTGATGCTGCAGCGGCTGCGACTGTGGGCCCAAGAGCGAATACGGCTGGTTGAGTACCTGCTGCAGGCGCTCAAGCAGCTCATCCAGTTCGCGACAGGCAATCTGCGGATCGTGGCTCAGGGGCTGTACCAGGATGACGAATTCGTCCCCGCCGAAGCGCGCCACCAGGTCGCTGTCACGCACCGTGGAGCTCAGGCGATGGGCCACCTCGATCAACAGATGGTCGCCGGTGGTATGCCCCAGCAGGTCGTTGATCTTCTTGAAGTGGTCCAGATCGATGAAGATGAGCGCGCCGTGGGTGTCACGGGCGTCGGTGATGATGATGGCCTGCTGCAGGCTGTCGATCAGGGTGGCTCGGTTGGCCAGCTTGGTCAGCGAGTCGAAGCGACTGTGCTGGTGCAGCAGGGCCTCTGATTCGACGATACGCGTGATATCGGTGATCGAGCCGATCATGCGCAGCGGATTGCCTTCGCTGTCCCGCTCGGTGACATCGCCCTTGTCGATCACCCAGACGACGTCGCCACCGCGGGTCAGCATGCGGTGGCGGTGATAATAGGCCGTCTTGCCCGCCATGCAGTCCTGGATGGCGATCATCGCCTCGGGCTTGTCCTCGGGGTGCAGCAGGCTTGCGAATTCTTCCAGGCTGTTGCTGAGCTCGCTCTCCGGGATGCCCAGAATCTGTGACCAGCGGCGATTGTGCGTCACGGAACTGGTCAGGATGTTCCAGTCCCAGAAGCCTTCCAGCGAGGTGTCATAGATGTGGTCGATCTGGCGGGTCTTGCGCTCATGCTCACGGACTTCGGTGGTGATGTTGTGCGCCAGAACGGCGACCAGCGGCTGGCCGTGAATGTCATGGAAGGGCTGCTTGATGGAGCGGAAATGGTTGACCTCGCCGGTGGTGCCGTCGGTGGCATCCTCGAAGATCGTCTCGCGCTCGAACCTGCTGAGTACCTGCTCCACGCTGCGCCGAAAGAAGTGGCTCTGCTCGGTGTTGCCGGTGTAATGGCTGTCGTCGCGCCCGATGATGTCTTCGAGCGTAGTACCGTAGAAGTCGGTCAAGGTGCGATTGGCGAAGCGGAACAGCCCCTTGGCATCCTTGATGAACAGGATGTCGGGGTGGGTGTCGACCAGGGTGCGCAGCAGGTGGTTCTCGGCTTCCAGTGCCTCGAGACGTGACGACATCTCCTGCAGACGCGAGTGCAGGCAGCTGTCATCAGGCTGGCGGGAATCGTCGGAGCCTTCTGGGCGCGGAGGGCGGCGATCCCCGGCATCGGAAGGTGCGGTCATGGCAGGTTCCTGAGGCGACGGGCTGTGCTCTCAGTCTACGTTGCCGCTCGGTTGAATAGGTGGGGAGGCGGGGTTCATGCTCAATCAACGATCATGCATGCAGGCCACGCAGGCAGGCCACGCAGGATCGGGGCTTTCGCCAGGCGTCTAGTGATCAAGGCTCAGTCATCAAGGCCCAGTCATCAAGCCCCTGGTCATGAAGAAGTCATCAAACCCTCGTGCCGGGAGGCGTTACAGGTCGACCTTGTCCTTGTACTCACAGAGGTCCTCGATGATGCAGCTGCCGCAGCGCGGCTTGCGTGCCACGCAGGTGTAGCGGCCATGCAGGATCAGCCAGTGGTGGGCATCTACCAGGAACTCCTTGGGCACATGGCGCATCAGCTTGTGCTCGACCTCCAGCACGTTCTTGCCCGGGGCGATGCGCGTGCGGTTGGAGACGCGGAAGATGTGCGTGTCCACCGCCATGGTCGGCTGGCCGAAGGCGGTGTTGAGTACCACGTTGGCGGTCTTGCGGCCCACGCCGGGCAGCGCTTCCAGCGCCTCGCGAGTCTGCGGCACCTCACCCCCATGCCGCTCGATCAGCATGCGACAGGTCTTGATGACGTTCTCGGCCTTGGTGTTGAACAGGCCGATCGTCTTGATGTACTCCTTCAGGCCATCGACGCCGAGCGCGAGAATGCTCTCCGGCGTATTGGCGACCGGATACAGCTTCGCCGTGGCCTTGTTGACGCCCACATCCGTCGCCTGCGCCGACAGCAGTACCGCGATCAAAAGCTCGAAGGGCGTTGACCAGGCAAGCTCGGTGCGCGGCTCAGGATTCTCGTTGCGCAGGCGGGTGAAGATCTCGAGGCGTTTCTGGGCGTTCATGGTATCTCGGGGCTGCGGTAAGGGCTTGGGAGCGGGGACGTCGACTCGGACTGTCAACCAGTGGCTGACAGTCTGAGTGAGAGGGGCTCAGGAGATGGTGCCGGTCACGCGCACACGCCGCGATACCTTGGGCACATCGGCGTTGGCGGCCTTGCGGCGCTGCTCGAGGCGCTCATCGATGGTCTTCTTGCCCGCGATGATCAGCCCCATGCAGAAGAAGGCGCCCGGCGGCAGCACCAGGAACAGGAAGGAGTAGTTCGGGAACAGCGTCAGCTGCCAGTCGGCGGCCATCGGCCCGAGGAGCAGCTCCATGCCCGCAAACAGCGTGCCCTGGCCGAACAGTTCCCGCATCCCGCCCAGCAGCACCAGCACGGCCATGAAGCCCAGCCCCATCATCAGGCCATCGGTGGCGGCCGGCAGCACCGGATGCTTGGCGGCGAAGGCGTCGGCGCGTCCGAGAATCGCGCAGTTGGTGACGATCAGCGGAATGAAGATGCCAAGAATCTGATAGAGCTCGTAGGTGTAGGCCTTCATCAGAAGCTCCGCACAGGTCACGAAGGAGGCGATGATCATCACGAAGGCCGGCAGGCGCACTGCAGAAGGCACCAGATTGCGGATCAGCGATACCGCCACGTTGGAGCCGATCAACACCAGCAGCGTGGCAAGCCCCAGCCCGATGGCGTTGACGACGCTGGCGGTGACGGCCAGCAGAGGACACAGGCCCAGCAGCTGTACCAGTGCCGGGTTGTTGTCCCACAGGCCGTCGCGGCTGATCTTGCCAAGCGAGATATCACTCATGAGGGTCGTCTCCGCCGTGTTCAGAAGGCGCTGATGGCGTGAGCGTGCCATCAGCGGTGGGAGCTTGCGTACTCTGTTGGGCCTTGGCAGCGCGGCGGGTCGCGGTCAGCGTCTCGCTGTCGCCGGCCAGCAGCGCCGTGCGGTGCGCCATGAAGTAGATCAATGCCTGGCGAACGGCACCCACCACGGCGCGCGGGGTGATGGTCGCGCCGGTGAACTGGTCGAAATCACCGCCATCCTTCTGCACCTTCCACTCCACCGAGCTGAGCGTCTGGTCATCGAATTCGTGGATCCAGTCGGACTTGCGCGCTTCGATCTTGTCGCCCAGCCCCGGGGTCTCGGCGTGCTTGACGGCGCGTACACCGGCCACGCTGCCATCGGCACGGATACCGACCAGCAGGCGGATATCGCCGCTGTAACCCTTGCCGGTCACCACCGGCAGCAGCACCGCGACGGTCTCGCCATTCCTGGTGGCTCGCCAGCCGGTATCGGCGCTCTCCAGACCCAGCACCCGGGAGGGCGGCAGGGCGAAGGCCGCGTCGAGCAGGTCATTGTCGTGCAGCGACGGCGGGATGATCTCGGCCAACGCCGCGCTCTGGGCGGAACGCTCATTGTCGGCGATGGTCTCGGCGGTGGTCATCTGGGTGACGGCGACCACACCGGCGGTGACGACAGCGAAGACCGCCAGACCCAGCGCGGCCCGCGCGATGGTGTGCTTGAGGCTCTGCGCGGCCTGGGCTTGCTGTTCGGGCTGATCAGGCGTCAGGCTCATGCCTTGTCCTCCAGCTTGATGCCGCGACGGGCCTTCTTGTGACCATAGCTGCGTGGTTGGGTGTAGTAATCGATGAACGGCACGCTGAAGTTCATCAGCAGCACCGCGAAGGCGATGGCGTCTGGATAGGCGCCGAAGGTGCGAATCAGGTAGATCAGCACGCCGATGCCGACGCCGTAATAGAGCTTGCCCTTGTTGGAGGTCGCCGCCGTGACCGGGTCCGTGGCGATGAAGAAGGCGCCGAAGATCGCCGCACCGCACAGCAGGTGGAACAGGGGGCTGGCGTGCTGCTCGCCATCCACGAAGGCGAAGGTGGCGGAGATCACCGCCAGGCTGCCCAGCATCGCCACCGGGATATGCCAGGTGATCAGGCGACGCGCCAGCAGCACCAGGCCGCCGAGGCCCCAGGCGATGGCCGTCTGCTGCCAGGCCAGCAGGTTGGCGGCGGGCAGCAGGCTCGGGTCTGCCCAGAACTCGCTGCTGGAAAGCTCACCCTTGTTGCGGAAGGCGTCCAGTGGCGTGGCGCCGGTCAGGGCATCTGGCGTGGTGATCACGCCGAAGAACTGCCGCAGGCTGTCAGTGAAGCCGAGCACGAAGCCATCGGGGGATGACCAGCGCGACATCTCGACCGGGAAGGAGATCAGCAGCAGCGCATAGGCGACCATCGCCGGATTGAACGGATTCTGGCCCAGGCCACCGTAGAGCTGCTTGGCGACCACGATGGCCGCGATCACACCGGTCAGCACCAGCCACCAGGGCGCCAGCGGCGGCAACGACACCGCCAGCAGCACACAGGTCACAAGCGCGGAATTGTCCTTGAGAAAGAAGCTGACCGGACGGCCACGCAGCTTGAGCAGCAGCGCCTCGAGGGCGACACCCGCCAGACAGGCGAAGACGAGGTTGAACAGCACACCCCAGCCATAGTGCCAGCATAGCACGGCGATACCCGGCAGCGTCGCGGCCAACACCCAGGCCATCACGCGCGAGGTAGCGGTCGGCCCGTGGGCATGGGGGGAGCTTGCATGCATCAGGCTCATGAGACGGTCAGATCCTTGCGGTAAATGGGCAATGACACGAGGCGTGCTTCAGGATGAGTCGCCATTGGCGCGGTAATTGGGCTCAGGTCGTTCATTGGGCGTCCACCAGTGCCTGCACCTCGGCCAATGACTCGCGGGCGTGTTCCAGATTGCGGCGTGTGCGGTCGACCTTGGTCGCCAGGCGCTGACGGTTTTCGTCATCCGCCTCGCTCAATGCGGCCTCGGCCTTGCGGTGTGCCGCCTCGGCCGCCTTGACCGCGATGCTGACCTGCTTGTGACGCTTGGCGAGGTTCTCGGCGCGTGATGCCTCGATCTCTGCCTGAGAGAGCGTCACGTTGCTGGCCATGCTGCCGCGTCCCACAGAACCTGCGGCAGGCTTTGGCGCCTCGGGAATCAATTCGCCCGCGCTCTTGGCGGCAGGCGTCGCGTCAGTGCTGCCGGCTTGCGCGCTGTTGAGGCGCACCTCGGCGGCGCGCAGGTTTTCCTGGGCCGTGGCCAGCAGGGTCTGGAGGTCCTCGATATCGCCTTCGCCGCTCTCGCTGGCGCGGGCCAGGGCCTTTTCGGCCTTCTTGACTGCGATATTGGCCGCAGCGCGTGCTGTCTTGAGTGCCTTGAGGTCGGCTGCCGGGGCAGCCGCGCCCGTCGCGGAAGCGCCGGCCGGTGCAGGGGTAGCTGACTCGCTGGCCTCGCTGGCGGTCTTGAGATCGCCTTCAGCCTTGGCCAGTCGGGTCTTGGCCTCTGCCAGGCTGCTTTCGAGGGCCGGGATATCGCCTTCACCGCTGTCCTGGGCGGTCTTGAGGGCCTTCTCGGCCTTCTTGACCGCGATATTGGCGGCGGCCCGCGCCGTCTTGAGCGCCTTGAGGTCGGCTGTCGGGGCAGCCGCGCCTGTCGAGGAAGCGCCGGCCGGTGCAGGGGCCGCTGACTCGCTGGCAGCCTTGAGGTCGGCTTCAGCCTTGGCCAGTCGGGTCTTGGCCTCTACCAGGCTGCTCTCGAGGGCCGGGATATCGCCTTCACCGCTGTCCTGGGCGGTCTTGAGGGCCTTCTCGGCCTTCTTGACGGCGATATTGGCTGCGGCCCGCGCCGTCTTGAGTGCCTTGAGATCGACAGCCGATGCTGCGGCTGCCGGAGCAGCAGCGCCTGTCGAAGCGCCGGCGGTCGCAGGGGCAGCTGACTCGCTTGTCTCGCTGGCGGCCTTGAGAGAGCTCTCGGCGCTGGCGAGCTTGGTCTTGGCTGCGGTCACGTTGGCCTCGAGCTTGGCGATATCGCTCTCGGAGCTCTCACCGCCATCCTGGGCTGCCTTGAGGGCTTTTTCGGCCTTCTTGAGGGCAATGTTGGCCGCAGCGCGCGCCGTCTTGAAGGCCTTGATGTCGGTGGCCGGTGCCGGCTGGGCAGCAGCGGTCGCTGTGGAGGCCGAGGCCGTGTCTGCGGTGGTGCTGGCATCGGCGCGAGCGGCGGCGGACTTCTGGGCCGCTTGAGCGCGTTGCTGGCGCTTGGCTTCCTTCTCGGCTTCCTCGCGCGCCATGCGCGCCTGCTTGAATTCGAAGCGGTGACGAGCGCGTTCGGACTTGCGCGCCTCATGCTGGGCGCTGCGAATCTCGCCCTTGGCGAAGCGGTAATACTGCACCAGCGGAATCTGGCTGGGGCAGACATAGGAGCAGGCGCCGCATTCGATGCAGTCCGCCAGATTGTAGAGCTCGGCCTTGTCGAACTCGCGTGCCTTGGAGAACCAGTAGAGCTGCTGCGGCAACAGCTCGGCCGGGCAGGCCTGTTCGCACATGCCGCAACGGATGCACGGCTGCTCGGCCGCCGGTGTCGGCAGTGACTCGGGAGAGGAGGCCAGCAGGCAGTTGGTGGTCTTGATGATCGGCAGGGCGTCGCTCTCGAGCGTGAAGCCCATCATCGGCCCGCCCATCACCAGACGTGCGATGCCCGTCGGCGCCGGCGCCGCCAGACGCAGCAGGTCTGCGATGGAGGTGCCCAGGCGCGCCTCGACATTGTGCGGGTGCTGCAGCGCCTCACCGGTCAGGGTGACGACACGCGAGATCATCGGCTCGCCGAAGCACACCGCGCGCTGCACGGCGCGCACGGTGCCCGGGTTGTGCACCACCACGCCGACATCGGCGGGCAGGCCACGGCTGGGCACTTCGCGGTCCGTCAGCAGCTTGATCAGCTGCTTCTCGCCGCCCGAGGGATACTTGGTCGGTACCACCACGACTTCGAGGCGTGAGTCCAGCGGCGGCAGGCGCTTGTCGGCGCGGCGGGCGCGAATCGCCTGCTCCAGCGCGATGACGGCCTCGGGCTTGTTGTCCTCGATGCCGATCAGGATACATTCGGGGCCGATCAGGCTGGCGAGAATCTCGAGCCCTTCGATCAGCGCTTCCGGATGCGTGCGCATGGTCAGGTCATCGGCGGTGATGTAGGGCTCGCACTCTGCCGCATTGAGGATCAGGGTGTCGATGGCGTGGCGTTCACGTACCCGCGCCTTGACCGCCGAGGGGAAGCCGGCGCCGCCCTGGCCGACCACGCCGGCATCCTGCAGGCGCTGGATCAGGTCCTGGGCTTCCTGCTGACGCCAGTCGCGCCAGGCTTCCAGGCGCGCCCATTCGTCGATCTCACCCTCGCGCTCGATCACGATGCACAGGTCTTCCAGACCCGAGACATGGGGAATCTGGCGCGGCTCGATGGCGGTGACCACGCCGGTGATGCTGGCATGCACCGGGGCGGAGATCATGCTCTGGGCGCGGGCGATCAGCTCGCCGGTCTTGACGCGCTGGCCGATCTCCACCAGCGGCTGGGCGGGCGCGCCGATATGCTGGCTGAGCGGCAGTACCACCTCACGGGGCAGCGGGGCGGCCACCAGCGGGGCGCGGTTGGAGAGCGCCTTGTGCTCCGGCGGATGGATACCGCCGTGGAAGTCGAACACGCGCGGCGCGACCTGACCCTTCTGTGTGTGTTCCGCCTCCGCCGTGGCAGCAGAACCTGAGGAAGTCACCATGGACTTGAGTAACGACAGAACCATCAGGCGACATTCCTTGCAGATGTGGCAGTAGAGTCGGCGGCATCGGTCACGATCAGGTTGCCGCTGAAGCGGGCATTGTCGCGGGTCGGGCCCGCCGGTTGCGGCCAGTGCCAGCTGCGCACGTCAGTGGCGACCGGCACCATGTCGATGCAATCGACCGGGCAGGGTTCGACACACAGGTCGCAGCCGGTGCATTCGTCGGCGATCACGGTGTGCATGTGCTTGGCAGCACCGAGAATGGCATCGACAGGGCAGGCCTGGATGCACTTGGTGCAACCGATGCATTCGTCCTCGCGAATCACTGCCACCTTGGGGGTGTTGTCGGTATCGCCATCCAGCGGCGTGGCCTCGCGGCCCAGCAGGTCGGCCAGCGAGGCGATGGTGCTTTCGCCGCCCGGCGGGCACTTGTTGATCTCGTCGCCTTCGGCGATGGCCTGGGCGTAGGGCTTGCAGCCCGGATAGCCACACTGGCCGCACTGGGTCTGCGGCAGCAGCTGGTCGATCTGCTCGACGATGGGGTCGCCCTCGACCTTGAAGGCCACGGCGGCAAAGCCGAGCAGGCCCCCGAAGACGACGGCCATGGCCACCAGTGCGACGATGGCGGAGATCAGCGTATGGTCGTTGAAGAATTCGAGCATGTCAGATCTGCACCAGTCCGGAGAAGCCGAGGAAGGCCAGCGACATCAGGCTGGCGGTGATCATCGCGATGGCCGGGCCCTGGAAGGGGCGCGGCACATCGGCGACGGCCAGGCGTTCGCGCATGGCGGCGAACAGTACCAGTACCAGCGAGAAGCCGACGGCCGCGCCGAAGCCGTAGAGGGTGGCTTCCATGAAGCTGGAATTGCGGTTCAGGGTCAGCAGCGCTACGCCGAGGACCGCACAGTTGGTAGTGATCAGCGGCAGGAAGATGCCCAGCACCTGATAGAGCAGCGGGCTGGTCTTCTTGACTACCATCTCGGTGAACTGCACCACCACGGCGATCACCATGATGAAGGCGATGGTGCGCAGGTACTCGAGCCCCAGCGGCGCGAGGATGAAGTGATAGGTCAGGTAGGCGCACATCGAGGACAGCGTGAGCACAAAGGTGGTGGCCAGCGACATGCCCATCGCGGACTCCAGCTTGTTGGAGACACCCATGAAGGGGCACAGGCCGAGGAACTGCACCAGTACGAAATTGTTGACCAGGATGGTGCTGATCAGGATAAGAAGGTATTCACTCATCAGGGGCGTCGCTCGGTCAGGGTGTTTCGAAGGCGCTTCCGTGCTCGCGGCATGTGTTAACCGGCGCTCGCAGGCGATCAGGGCTGGTGCTGCCGCAAGCTGTCAGGAAGCTGCAGGGCAGGGGATCGTCGAGCGCGGCGGTATTATACGCAAGATGCTGCTGGCCGACAGCCTGTAGCGTGGCAAGCAAGGCGGAGTGTTGCCAGTATGAGACGACCATTGTTTCGCGTTTTGCTTGGTTCTTGAAGTAATAAAGAAGAATTCCTTTATTACTTTTATTGATTGTGACGTGATCAGAGACTTTCACGTCATCCAGGGGTGGCACAAGGAGCGGGATATGCGCAGGACAGGAACACGCGGCCGTCGGCCGTTATGGGTCATCATCCTGGTGGTGGCGATGGCGGGCATCTCGCAGCTGACGGGCAATGGCAACTTCTCGCTTTCCCAGCTGTGGGATGACTTCCAGTCGCCGCAGGCCGAGGCGACGCAGGGAGAAGGCACCTCCTCGGCGGACGAAAGCCGACTCAGGCGCGCCATCAGTGCGCAGCAGAGTGATGTTCAGGTACGTGGCACGGGGGAGGTGATACGTCTGCTCCGGGATGATCTCAAGGGCAGCCGTCATCAGAAGTTCCTGATTCGGGTCGCGGGCGGCACCACCATTCTGGTGGCGCACAACATCGACCTCGCGCCGCGCATCGACAGTCTTCAGGTCGGTGATCGCATCGGCTTCTATGGAGAATATGAATGGACCAACAAGGGTGGCGTGATCCACTGGACGCACCATGATCCCGGTGGCCGCCATGTGGATGGCTGGCTGGAGCACGCGGGTCGCCGCTACGAGTAGCCGTCTCGGCGTCTGGAGGCGACGCATTAACGACAACGCCCCGCCAGAGCGATTCTGGCGGGGCGTTGTGCTGAAGAGCCCTCGGAGAGGCTCGCTCAGTGCAGCGTCACGGCATCAGGTGACGCGCTGACCCGGCTTGGCGCCGGTGTGCGGCTCCAGCAGGTAGATGCCTTCGTCATCACCGGCGGCCAGCACCATGCCCTCGGACACCCCGAAGCGCATCTTGCGCGGTGCCAGGTTGGCGACCATCACCGTCAGGCGGCCTTCCAGGGCTTCCGGCGCGTAGGCGGACTTGATGCCGGAGAAGACGGTGCGCGTCTCGCCACCGATATCCAGCGTCAGCTTGAGCAGCTTGGCCGCCTTCTCGACGTGCTCCGCCTTGACGATCTTCGCCACGCGCAGGTCGGTCTTCATGAAGGTATCGAAGTCGATCTCCTCGGCGATCGGGTCGGCGTCGAGCGGGCTCGGCGCGGCAGCGGCCTCTGCCTTGGCGGTGCCGTCCTTGATCTTCTGCTCCTCGACCAGCACTTCGCGCGAGGCCTCGAGCATCTTGTCGATGCGCTCCGGCTCCACTCGGGTCAGCAGCGGCTTGAACTTGTTGATGGCGTGATCGGTCAGCACGCTTTCACGGCTGGCCCAGTCGAGGCTCTCGAGGTTCAGGAAGTCGCGTGCCTTGTCGGTCAGTTCCGGAATCACCGGCGCCAGATAGACCATCAGCTGGCGGAACAGGTTGATGCCCACGGAGCAGACGTCGAGCACTTCCTGCTCGCGGCCGTCTGCCTTGGCCATCGCCCACGGTGCCTTGTCGGCGATATAGGTGTTGGCTTCATCGGCCAGCTCCATCACCTTGCGCATGGCGCGCGCGAACTCACGGGCTTCGAAGTCCGCCGCGATGCCTTCGCCAGCGGCGATGAAGCGCTCGACCAGCTCCGGCTCGGCGCAGGTCGCGGACAGCTTGCCGTCGCCGAACTTCTTGACGAAACCGGCGCAGCGGCTGGCGATGTTGACCACCTTGCCGACCAGGTCGGAATTCACGCGCGCGGTGAAGTCCTCGAGGTTGAGGTCAAGATCATCGACGCCGGAGGTCAGCTTGGCGGCGAAGTAGTAGCGCAGGTATTCCGGGTTGAGGAACTGCGCGTAGGTGTCGGCCTTGATGAAGGTGCCGCGCGACTTGGACATCTTGGCGCCGTTGACGGTCACGAAACCGTGGCAGTTGACGCCGGTCGGGGTGCGCATGCCGGCACCTTCCAGCATCGCCGGCCAGAACAGGGCGTGGAAGTAGACGATGTCCTTGCCGATGAAGTGATAGACCTCGGCGTCGGAATCGGCCTTCCAGTAGCTGTCGAAGTCGATGCCCTGCTTCTCGCACAGGTTCTGGAAGCTGGCAAGGTAGCCGATCGGCGCGTCCAGCCATACATAGAAGTACTTGCCCGGCGCGTCGGGAATCTCGAAGCCGAAGTAGGGCGCATCGCGGGAGATGTCCCACTCGGCCAGCCCCGCCTCGAACCATTCCTGCAGCTTGTTGGAAATCTGGCTCTGGACGCGGCCACTCTTCGTCCATTCCTTGAGGAAGTTCTCGAAGTTCGGCAGCTTGAAGAAGTAGTGGGTGGAGGTGCGCATTTCCGGCGTGGCGCCGGAGATGGCCGAGACCGGATCGATCAGCTCGGCCGGCGTGTAGGCCGCGCCGCAGGCTTCACAGTTGTCACCGTACTGGTCTTCGGTCTTGCACTTCGGGCAGGTGCCCTTGATGAAGCGGTCGGCCAGGAACAGACCCTTGACCGGATCGAACATCTGCTCGATATCGCGTGTGGCGATATGGCCGGCATCACGCAGTGCCAGATAGATGCGCTCGCTGTGGGCGCGGTTCTCCGGCGAGTGCGTGGAGTGATAGTTGTCGAAGCCGACGCCGAACTTGGCGAAGTCGGCCTGATGCTCGTCACTCACACGCTGGATCAGCTGCTCGGCGGTGATACCTTCCTGCTCGGCACGCAGCATGATGGCGGTGCCGTGGGCGTCATCGGCGCACACGTAATGGCATTCGTGGCCACGGCTTTTCTGGAAGCGTACCCAGATGTCGGTCTGGATGTACTCAAGCAGGTGACCCAGGTGGATCGACCCATTGGCATAGGGCAGGGCACTGGTAACCAGAATCTTGCGCGCTGACATGAGGCCTCGTCTTGACGGTAAAGGGCGCCTGCTGCGCAGTGCGCAGCCACTCGCCGGGATGACTCGTGATAAGGGGCGAACGCATCGCCCCGTCGGGATGGGCGCTACTATATCGCGAAGGCGCGGGCGGCGCGAAGGGCGCGTCGCGTCACCGGCAACGCAGCCGTGCGCAACTGTGAGGTTGCAACGCGTGCCGCTGCCCTTATGAAGGAATCAAGGACACTACATTTCCCGTTCCTGGAGGTCAGCATGCCAGCTCAGCTATCCGTCGCCGGTCAGATCAATCGTCTCATCCGCCAAGTGATGATGCCCGGCAGCAACGCCCGCCCCAATGAGGAGCTCGGCCCGGAACTCGCCATGGCTGTGCTGATGTTCGAGGTGGTGCGCGCCGATGACCATCTCGATGTGCGCGAGCGGGAAGCCTTGGCGCGCCAGCTGGCCGAGCGCTTCTCGCTGGGGGATGAGGAGCTTGCCAGCCTGCTGACCCAGGCCGAGCAGGATGCCGAGCAGGCCACGGACCACTACCGCTTCGTCAAGCAGCTCAACGAGCACATGAGCCTTGAGGAGCGCAGCGAACTGATCGGCATGCTCTGGGAGCTGGCCTGGGCCGATGGCGAGCTGGACCCCCAGGAGGAGCATCGCATCCGCCGTCTTGCCGGGCTGCTGCATGTCAGCCACAGCGAGTTCATCCGCACCAAGTTGGCGGCCCGGCCGGACAAGTAAGTGACAACCCGCTCTCATGCAGACGCCCCCGTTGCCGATGGCAGCGGGGGCGTCGTGTTTATGGCTTCTGATCGCAGGGTGTCTGGAGCAAGTATCGGCTGGCTCTCTGCAGCGGTCTTCCAGCAGCAGTGGCTCGCGCTCAGTTGCGATAGAACAGGTGTTGACCGATGCGCGCGGTGCGCACGAAGCGCTTGGCCCAGTAGGGCGTGGCATAGCGGGCGTGGAAGTAGAGGGCGCCGTCGGTGACGTCTTCCAGCTGATGGTTGAGTGCCTGGCGGGCCACGTCGCGGGCCTCGGCGTAGGCGGCAGGTTCGCGAATGCGGTCGGAGCGCCCGTCACACCACCAGGAGAACTGGCAGCTGCCGCTTTCGCCACCCTGCTTGACCACGCCGCACAGGCTATCGGGGAAACGCGGGTCGGCGGCGCGGTTGATCACCACATTGACGATACCCTGCATGCCGCTTCTGCCTTCGCCCTTGGCTTCCCAATAGGCGGCGCGCGCCAGGCAGGTCAGGGGGTCATCCACCGGTCGCTGGCCGTTGGGGTCGATCGCCTTGGCGCCGGCCTTGCTGAGCAGCAGGTTCTCGGGCACATCGCTTTCGCCTTGCACCAGCAGGCTTTCCAGCCGCTCGGCCTTGACGGCTGCCTTGGCCGCGGTGGTCGGTGCGGCAGGCGCGTCCGAGGCGTGCGGCGCGGAGCAGCCCGCGGCCAGTGTCAGGCCGAAGATCAGTACCAGATGACGAAGCGTGAGAGCGCTGCTGATGGCGTAGCGCCGAGTGTGAGTCAGCGGGCGGGGCGATGTGGGAGATAAACGCATGCAAGATACCTGTGAACGTTGCCTGGGAAGCGCAGCAAGGCGGGATGGCGCGCAGGGTAAAGCCGGGTTGATCGTACACCTTCGGCTGGCGTGTCACTGACGGAGGCTCAAGCGTTGGCCATCGGCTTCCTCGGTAGCGACAGTTGACGCGCAAGCGCATCAGTTTGCCTGACCCTGGCCCTGTATGGTTCAGAGTGAGCTTCAACGCAACTCTGACGTTTTGCCGCGCAAAGGGTTCCGCAAGTGTCACCACGCGGTTGCGTGGCGATGGCGCATGCCCAGGCGTAGTGGAACAGATGAGCTGGCGGAGAGCAGCCCCGGACTTTGTGGGGCACGTCAGATGATCTGCCGAAGCGCGCAGCACCGATTTATGGCCCCGCAGCCTAGCATCTTCGGTGTGTCTCGTCCGTGCCATCCTCGGCGCATGCCGTTATCATGGCGGGCCAGCCTTGATGACCCTGTCAGGCGTCCCGCTTCTTTTTATCTATCTGCGCTTCTGCGTGCTGCTGCTCTGCCTGTTGCCTGCGTCGCTGCCTCGAGAGTCCCCATGACCGAACCCGTCCGTCTATCCAAGTTTCTGGCCCATCAGCAGGGCATCTCGCGCCGCGAGGCCGAGCATCTCATCGCGCAAGGTGTGGTGCGTGTCGCGGGTGAGGTCATCGAGGCACCGTTCTTCAAGGTTACGGATCAGGTCGTCACGGTCGACGAGGGGGCCAGCATGGAACCCATCGCGCCGATGACACTGCTGTGGTACCAGCCGCCGGGCACGCCGCTGCCGGACCCTCTGACCCTGCGTGACGGCGCGCCGCGCAGTGCACTCGACAACAGCGGTGCCGACTGGCTCAAGGTGCATTTCCTGTCCCAGCAGCCGCTGGCCGAGCTCGGCGAGGATGAATCCGGTCTCGCCGTGTGGTCACAGAACCGTGGCGTGATCCGCAAGCTGGGTGATGATCTGGACCAGCTGGAGCAGGAATACGTCGTCGAGGTGGAGGGAGCGCTGGATGACGAAGGTCTCAAGCGTATCGGCTTCGCGCTGTGTGCTGACATCCGCGGCCGCAAGCCCAAGGTCAGCATCAGCTGGCAGAGCGACACCCGTTTGCGCATCGCCATGAAGCGGGTGCCGATGGGGGGTATCCGCGCTGCGGTCGAGGGGCAGGGCCTCAAGGTCATCGAGGTGCGTCGTCTGCGTCTGGGCGCGATTCTGCTCGGCCGCATGGCGCCGGGCGAGTGGCGCTTCCTGCCGGTCGACGTGCGCTTCTGATTCCTGATCTCAAGGGCATGGCGTCCACGGCCCGGGGCATGGCTGATCGGTACTGATGCATCCAGGCATTGTCTATCTGGGCACTGTCTATCAGGACATGGTTCATCGGCTTGGCCCGTATCGCGGTGGCAGGCATACTGTGCCCATCGTGTTCCACGGCTTTTTTCGCTGACAGTTCAGACGCCTGCGCGCCACATTCATCGCGCCGCGCAGGGCGTCACAGGAGTTTCAAGGTATGGAAGGTATCAAGCACATTGTCGCGGTCGCTTCCGGCAAGGGAGGCGTCGGCAAGTCCACCGTCACCGCCAATCTGGCGCTGGCATTGGCGGCGGAAGGGCTCAAGGTCGGCCTGCTGGACGCCGACATCTATGGCCCGAGTCAGGCGCAGATGTTCGGCGTGCCGAGTGGTCAGCGTCCGGAAATGGCCGGTGAGCAGGTCTTCAGCCCCATCGAGGCGCATGGCATCAAGACCATGTCGATGGCCTATCTGGTCGACGTGAAGGACCCGATGGTCTGGCGTGGCCCGATGGTCGCCGGCGCCTTCCAGCAGCTGCTCAACCAGACCGCCTGGGGCGAGCTTGACGTGCTGCTGATCGACATGCCGCCGGGCACCGGTGACATCCAGCTGACCCTGTCGCAGAAGGTGCCGGTCTCCGGCGCCGTCATCGTCACCACGCCGCAGGACATCGCACTGCTGGACGCCCAGAAGGGCATCGAGATGTTCCGCAAGGTCAAGGTGCCGGTGCTTGGGGTGGTCGAGAACATGAGCACTCATACCTGCAGCCAGTGTGGCCATAGTGAAGCGGTCTTCGGCGCGGGCGGTGGTGAGCGTATTGCCGATGAGTACCAGACTCGTCTGCTGGGCCAGCTGCCGCTGACCCTGAGCATTCGCGAGAATGCCGATGGCGGTCGCCCGAGCGTGATCGCGGAGCCGGACGGCGAAGTGGCCGCGAGCTTCCGCGCCGTCGCGCGTCAGGTCGCCGAGTCTCTGGAAAGTGCCGGCGCGGACGAAGGCCCGAGCATCAGCTTCAGCTGAGCCCGACGCGCCACGCGCAAGCCGCGCTTGCCGAGGTTTCCAGTGACGCAGCGGGCCGGTATCATGCTGGCCCGCGTTTCATGGCGCTCACGCGTCTCTCCCCATCAGTCAGTCAGGTACGCTCGATGAGCATCAAATCCGACAAGTGGATCCGTCGCATGGCCGAAAGCCACGACATGATCGACCCCTTTGAGCCCGATCAGGTGCGCTTTCACGATGAGCGCCGTGTGATTTCCTACGGCACCTCCAGCTACGGCTACGATGTGCGCTGCTCGGATGAGTTCAAGGTCTTCACCAACATCCATTCGGCGACGGTGGACCCCAAGCACTTCGACGAGAAGAGCTTCGTGGACGTGAAGGGCGACTCCTGCGTGATTCCGCCCAACTCCTTCGCGCTGGCCCGTACCATCGAGTACTTCCGTATTCCGCGTAACGTGCTGACCATCTGCCTGGGCAAGTCCACCTACGCGCGTTGCGGCATCATCGTCAACGTGACGCCGCTGGAGCCGGAGTGGGAAGGCCACGTCACCCTCGAGTTCTCCAACACCACCAACCTGCCGGCGCGTATCTACGCCAACGAAGGCGTGGCACAGATGCTGTTCCTCGAGTCCGATGAAGTCTGCGAGACCAGCTACAAGGATCGCGGCGGCAAGTATCAGGGCCAGCGTGGCGTGACACTGCCGCGTACCTGATACCTCTTGCTGCACGCCTGGGTATTGCGTTCACGCAAGTGACCCGCACGCCGCAGGCCAAGAGTGCGGCAGGCCAAGGGTGCGGCAAGACAAGCAAGCCAAGAGCGCCTCCTGCGGGAGGCGCTTTTTTTGTGCTTGCCTGTGGCGTGTGGCGACGGTGGCAAGAAAGAGGCGATGACAAGAAAGAGACGACGGCGGAATGGGAGATGCCGATGGCAGTCGCGAGAACGTGACATGCTCGCAAGGCGCTGAGTCTTAGCCGGAAGTTGAACGAAACACGTGATTCAATCATTCGTTTTATTGCCTATGCTTGTCTGCAGGCCACCCCCAGAGTGGCTGCAGGACGGATACCTCCCACAAGCAAGGGGCACGCCATGCCATCGCGTTCACATCGCGCTGTATTCCCTCCGGCCAGCGGTCTGGCCCGACGTTTCACTCTCACGAGTCTCGCTCTCGCCATCAGCACCACCTTGCTGGCGACTCCCGCACAGGCCTATACCAATCTCTATCTCTTCGGCGACAGCCTGAGCGACTCTGGCCAGTTCCCCGATACCACTCTGGGTGGCCTCAATAGTCTGCGCTTCACCAACCGCAGCGGTCCGGATTACGAGAATTCGGCCTATGGCAGCGTCTCGACCCAGTTGCTGGCCACGGAACTGGGGCTGGCGGCAGAGCCCTCCACCTCGGTGATCTATCAGCTGGCCGGCTTCAGTGACGGCACCAACTACGCGGTGGGCGGTTACACCACGGCGCAGATTCTGGCCTCGGTGACCGATGAGGATGGCTCCGAGGTGGTCATTCCCGCGGGCAGCCCGGGCGCCGGCACGGTGCTCAGGGTCGAGGATGGCTATCTGGTCAGCACCGGCGGCAGTGCCGACCCGGACGCCCTCTATTACGTCAACGGCGGTGGCAATGACTTCCTGCAGGGCGTGATCACCTCACCGGCCACGGCGGTCGCCTCTGCCGGCAATCTGGCCGCGGCGGTGGAGGCGCTGGCAGCGGCGGGTGCCACCACCATCATGGTTTCCAATCTGCCGGATGTCGGCAGCACCCCGGCCGGCCAGTCGGCGGGCGCGGCGCAGGCGGCGGGGACCTCCGCGCTGGTGGGCGTCTTCAATGATGCGCTGGGCGCGCGACTGGCGGCGCTGGATGGCGAGGTCAACATCATCCGCCTGGATACCGTCGGTATTCTCGAGGAGGTGCTGGCCTCGCCGGCCGAGTTCGGCTTCGCCGGCGACGTGCCGCTGACCCGGGTGTGCTTCTCGGACAGCTGCAACGTCACGCCCTACGGGCTGGGCGGCGCCGCGGAAGACCCTGACAAGCTGCTGTTCAATGATGGCGTGCACCCGACCACCGCCGGTCAGGAGATTCTGGCCGACTACGCCTATGCGATGCTCGCCGCGCCCTCGGTACTGGGGCTGGCACCGCAGCTGGGTACGGGGACGCTCAATGCCAGTCAGCGCAGCCTCGCCGATGAATTGCGTCCCGGCGCGCAGAAGCAGCGCTCCAGTGATGGCGAAGGCAAGGGCGTGCGCGTGTTCGCCATCGGCTCGGCCAGTGGCGGCACCGGCGATGGCGAGACTTCCACCGGCCAGCAGGGCTTTGACAGCGAGCAGCGCGGTGCGGGTGTCGGCGTGATGTTGCCGCTGGACAACGCGCTCGGCCAGGCCTGGGGCGGTGTTGCGGTCAGTCAGCGCAATGCGGACTTCGATGTCGATGATGGCAGTGAGCTTGAGCTGGAAGGGCAGGTGTTCAGCCTGTTCGCGCGTCAGCAGCTGGGCAGGTTTGGCGTCCAGGCGGTGGCCAGCTACGGCGATTTCGATTACGACCTTGACCGCCATGTCGCGCTGGGTCAGTCATCGCGCACCCTGTCCGGTGAGACCGATGGCGATGGCTTCAGCGCCGAGGCGCGTCTCGATTATCGCCTCACCGCTGCCGATTCGCTGTGGTACAACGCGCCCTTCGTGGCCTATCGCCATACCGAGTCCGACATCGAGGGCTACACCGAATCCGGCTCTTCCGCCAACGCCCTGAGCGTCTCGGATCAGACGCTGCGCGATCGCCGGGTCGAGGCTGGCTTCATGGTCGACCGCGCCATCGCGGAGGGCTTCGGCCTCTACGGTGAGCTGGCCTACGGCAAGCGTCTGGATGATGACGCCGACAGCGCTGAGGTGCGACTGGCGAGCCTGCCGACCAATGCCTACCACGGCGAGGATCTCGATCGCGGCAGCGACAACTACCTGCGTGTCGACGGTGGCTGGCGCATGCAGCTGGGCCGCAATGCCATGCTGCATCTGGGCGCCGGCATCGAGACCTGGGATGAGGTGACGGCGCGCGGGGAGGTGGGGGTCAGCTACACCTTCTGAAAGCGAATGCCATCGAGAGAGAAGTGAATCAGTAGAAACAAGAAGACCCCGCGACATCGGCATGTCGCGGGGTCTTGTGTTGTCAGCTCGCTGTCAGCTTTCCATCAGTTCGCTGTTCGTCAGTTCGCTGTCAACGGATCAGTCTTCTTCGCCTTCCGGCAGCTCATCGCTGAGCTCTTCTTCCACATCGGCGTGGGAAAGGCGCAGACCGCCCACCGGCAGGGTGTGGCCGTCGAGCTTGGCCACATCGCCGTCGAGCGTCAGGCGGCCTTCGAGGAACCAGCGCACTGCGATCGGGTAGATCAGGTGCTCACGCGTGTGCACGCGCTCCTTCAGGCTGGCCTCATCATCGCCGTCCAGCACGTTGGCGACGGCCTGGATCGCGACCGGACCACCGTCGAGCTCCTCGGTGACGAAGTGCACGCTGGCGCCGTGTTCCTTCTCGCCGGCTTCCAGTACCTTGCGATGGGTATCCAGCCCTGGCCAGGCCGGCAGCAGTGACGGATGAATGTTGATCAGGCGGCCGAAGAAGCGCTGCACGAAGATCGGCGACAGGATGCGCATGAAACCGGCCAGCACGATGAGGTCCGGTTCATGACGCTCGATCACCTTGATCAGGGCGCCATCGTAGTGCTCGCGGTTCTCGTACTCATCATGCGGCAGCACCACGGCATCGACGCCGGCGTCGCGCGCACGTACCAGGCCGTAGGCATCGGCCTTGTTGGAGATGACCGCGACCACGTCGCCGCCCAGCTCGTCGTGTTCCTGCGCTTCCAGCAGCGCCTGCAGATTGCTGCCGCTGCCGGAAATCAGTACCACGACGCGCGGGCGAACCGGCGCATCGTCTGCCTCGAAACCGTTGCCGAAGCCGCCGAGAGTGTCACCATTGGAGGCGTTGGTAGTCGGTTCGATCATGCGGACAGATTCTCCAGCTGGACCTGCTCTTCCAGCTCCTTGCGGGCGCGGATGCTGCCGAGGGTGAAGACGGTCTCGCCCTGGGCTTCCAGGTGAGCACGTGCGGCGGTGGCGTCAGACTCAGCGACGACCACGACCATGCCGACACCACAGTTCAGCACGCGGTGCATCTCGTGTTCTTCGACGTTGCCCTGCTGCTGCAGCCAGTCGAAGATGGCCGGGCGCTTCCAGCTGGCGACGTCGATCTCGGCGGTGCAGTCTTCCGGCAGCACGCGCGGGATGTTCTCTAGCAGGCCGCCACCGGTGATGTGGGACATGGCGTGCACGGACAGGCCGCTTTCCTTGAGCAGCGACAGCAGCGGCTTGACGTAGATGCGCGTCGGCGCCATCAGGGCGTCAGCCAGCGGCTGGCCGTCGATTTCCTGCTCCAGCAGGGAGGCATCGGCGACTTCGAGAATCTTGCGGATCAGCGAGTAGCCGTTGGAGTGCGGGCCGGAGGAGGCCAGACCCAGAATCACGTCGCCTGCGCCGACCTTCTTGCCGTCGAGGATCTCGGACTTCTCGACCACACCGACGCAGAAACCGGCCAGGTCGTAGTCGCTGCCTTCGTACATGCCCGGCATTTCAGCGGTTTCACCGCCGACCAGCGCGCAGCCGGACTGCAGGCAGCCTTCGCCGATACCGGTGACGACGTCAGCGGCGATGTCGACGTCGAGCTTGCCGGTGGCGTAGTAATCGAGGAACTGCAGCGGCTCGGCGCCGGCGACCACCAGGTCATTGACGCACATGGCCACCAGATCGATGCCGATGGTGTCGTGACGGTTGAGGTCCATGGCCAGGCGCAGCTTGGTGCCCACGCCATCGGTGCCGGTGACCAGCACGGGCTGGCGGTAGCCTGCCGGCAGTTCGCACAGGGCGCCGAAGCCACCCAGACCACCCATCACTTCCGGGCGGTGAGTGCGCTTGGCGACACCCTTGATGCGTTCGACGAGGGCGTTGCCTGCATCGATATCGACACCTGCATCCTTGTAGCTCAAGGAAGTCTTGCTGGGCGAGGAGTCCTGGGGGCGTTGCGTCATGTGAGGTTCCTGTCGGTGCGGCCTGGGCGGTGAGACACGATCGATCGCGGGAAAAGAAAGGCGGCCATTGTAGCATTGCGCTTCGCAGCTGACACTGTGCCGATTCACAAAGCTGCATCAAAATGTGAAAAGGCCGCCGCGCCAGTCATGGCAGGCCCTGTCGCGCCTTGGATGGCGCCGGGAGAGGCAATGTCAGACGAGTGAGCGGCGCGTGTCTTGTGGGTGACTCGGCGACAGGCAACAATGGGTGATGCGTGCGCCGTCGGCAGTCAGCCGTCACGAGTGCCCCGGCTTGTCTCAAGGAGTGAAGATGCAGCGTAAATGGTGGTTGCTGGCCGCAGGCGTAGCCCTGCTGGGATTGCTGGTTCTGTTGGAGCCTATCCTGATGCCGTTCTTCATCGGCATGATTCTCGCCTATCTGGGTGATCCGCTGGCCGACTGGCTGGAAGACAAGGGCCTGTCGCGCCATCTGGCGGTCACGCTGGTGTTCAGCGTGCTTTCACTGGTGCTGTTGATCGCCATGCTGATTCTGGTGCCGCTGCTCGGGCGCCAGCTGGCACAGCTGATCAGCTTCATGCCGGTGGTCTTCAACTGGATACGCGAGACGGTGCTGCCGGAAATCCAGGCGTTCACCGGGCTGGATTTCAGTGCCGATTTCGATCAGGTCCGCTCGCTGCTGCTGGGCAACTGGAAAGAGACCGGCACCTTCGCCGCCGCGCTGCTGGGTACCGTCTCCAAGTCCGGGCTGGCGATGGCCATCTGGCTGGGCAATCTGGCGCTGATTCCCGTCGTCACCTTCTATCTGCTGCTCGACTGGGACCGCATGAAGGAGAAGCTGCAGGGCCTGCTGCCGCGCCATATGGAGCCCACCGCCACGCGTCTGGCGCATGACTGTGATGAGGTGCTGGGCGCCTTCCTGCGCGGGCAGCTGCTGGTGATGCTGAGTCTGGGCATCGTCTACGCCATCGGCCTGGCGATCATCGGGCTCAAGTTCGCGCTGTTGATCGGTCTGGTGGCGGGGCTTGCCAGCATCGTGCCGTATCTGGGCGTCATCGTCGGTATCCTGATCGCGGCCACGGTGGCCTTTTTCCAGTTCGGCGAGTGGTGGGCGCTGCTGGCGGTCGGCGGAGTCTTCGCGCTCGGCCAGCTGCTGGAAGGCGTGGTGTTGCAGCCGCTGCTGCTGGGCGACAAGATCGGACTGCATCCGGTCGCGGTCATCTTCGCGGTGATGGCGGGCGGCCAGCTGTTCGGCTTTACCGGCATTCTATTGGCCCTGCCGGTGGCGGCCGTGATCATGGTGCTCTTGCGTTATCTGCATGATCGCTATAAAAACAGTACTTTATATGACCAACAGCGTGATTCTCGCCCCGCGGTGGCTGCCGATCAGCCAGCACCGCCGGCGGCAGAGGATACCCAGTGATCGAGAGACGAGATCACGGCAACAACAATCAGCATGACGGATGGCAATGACTCAGGGACAGATGGCACTCGGCGTCGGGGTACGTGACGCCGCGACCTTCGACAACTACCACTTCACCTCGACCTCGCTGGCGGAGGCCCTCAAGGGGCAGCTTGCCGACGGCGGGGAGCCCTTCGTCTATCTGTGGGGCGGCGAGCAGAGTGGGCGTAGCCACCTGTTGCAGGCGGCCTGTCATCTGGCGGGCGAGCTGGGCAAGCGTGCCTTCTATCTGCCGCTCAATGAGCTGGGCCACTTCCCGCCGCACATGCTCGAAGGGCTGGATGAGATGGACCTGGTCGCCATCGATGACCTGGATGTGGTGATCGGTCGCCAGCGCTGGGAAGAGGCGCTGTTCCACCTCTACAACCGCCTGCGCGATGGCGGGCGGCATCTGCTGGTCAGCGCCAGCTGCGCGCCGCGTCTGCTGCCCGTCATCCTGCCGGATCTCGCCTCGCGCCTCTCCTGGGGCGTCACCTTCCATCTCTCGGGGCTGGATGATGCCCAGCGCCTCGAAGCGCTCAAATTGCGTGCCCGTGACCACGGCCTTGCACTGCCCGACGAAGTCGCCCGCTACATCCTGCATCGCGGGCCGCGTAGCCTGCCGGGCCTGTTCGCGGCGATGAGCGAACTCGACAACGCCTCGCTCTCCGCTCAGCGCAAACTGACCATTCCCTTCGTCAAGCAGACGCTCGGCTGGTAGGGCAGCGCCTGCGCGGGCCTGATGGCCCAATCTTGCCTTCATCACGACCGCGGCACCGATATTGCAGTCTCTTTCTCATCATCTCTGTCTGAGGACACGCGGCATGAACAGGCTGGACAAGCATCGGGAGCGCATGCACAAGCAAGCCAACTCGATCGGCAACTTGCTGGTCGAAGGTTTTCACTATCTTGGCCTGTTCGCCATCGGCGGCGCGATTGCCATCGCCTCGGTATCGGCCTTCTTCGAGATGTTCGCCAAGGGCTCGGCCAGCGTCGATGACATCCTGCTGCTGTTCATCTATCTCGAACTCGGCGCGATGGTCGGTATCTACTTTAAGACCAACCACCTGCCGATCCGCTTTCTGCTCTACATCGCCATCACCGCGCTGACGCGCTACCTCATCGGCGATGTCTCCCACCACAAGGCCCCCGATATCGGCCTGCTCTACCTCTGCGGCGGCATCTTCTTCCTCGCCCTCTCGGTACTCGCCGTGCGCTTCGCCTCCTATAAATATCCCTCCAGCCGCGCCATGGACCCGATGGGCGGCACGGTAGGGGACGAAGACTCGACGCGATGAGCCTGTGTTTCAGTAGCTTCGGAAGACCCAAAAGGCCGCGTTTGATCGCGGCCTTTCTTCATTCTCCACTCAGCGTCAGACACAGCCTGCGGCTGCCGCCGTGGTCACGGTGTTCGCCGAGCCAGATGCCTTGCCAGGTGCCGAGTGCGAGGCGATTGACGCCGCGGCGGGCTTCGACAGGCAGGGTGAGTTGGGTGCCGAGCAGGCTGGCGAGTACGTGGGCAGGCATGTCGTCATCGCCTTCCAACGTGTGGCGGAAGTAGGGCAGGTCGCCGGGCACCAAGCGGCGCAGGAAGGCGTCCATGTCGTGACGCACGTCGGGGTCGGCGTTCTCGTTGAGCGTCAGCGAGGCGGAGGTGTGCAGCAGCTGCACATGCAACAGGCCGACACTGACCGGCGGCATTTCGGCCAATGCCTGTTCCACCTCGTCACTGATGAGGTGAAAACCGCGCTTGCGGGCGGAGAGGGTGAGCGTGTCGCGTTGCCACATGAGAAGCCCTGCCTGTCGTTTATTCAGTACCTGCTAAACATGACAAGCCAGAACGCAAAAGGCCAGCCCCTGAGGGCTGGCCTTTTTTGCTGTGTGCCGCGCTGTATCGGTTCACCGCGAGGGTGAGGGCCGGCGTGGCAGAGCGTGAATCAACCGGCTGAGGTGGCGGCTTCGCTGACAGTGCGACGGGCGGCCTTGGCGGTGACGCGTTCCGGCTCTGTCTTGCCGATCTCGCGGGCGAGCCAGTCGGCGAGCATGCGCACGCGGGTCGGGATCGGGCCACGCGGCAGCAGCATGCCGATCTCGACCGGCGGAATCTCGTCGCATTCCAGACGCTTGAAGGACTGGCCGTTGCGCTCGCTGAGGGTGTTGACCCAGTCGGTCGGCAGCACGGCGCGAATCAGGCCATCGGCCACGTAGTCGGTGAGGACTTCGAGGTCATCTGACTGGATGTGATTCGGGCGCGGGTCTTCCGGGTGACGCGAAAGGGAGGTGCCGGACACCAGCGGTTCCAGCTCGCCCCACGGCAGTTCTTCCGGGTTCTCGACGTGAGAGGCCGCGTAGGCCGCCTGATGCCAGTGGGTCAACGGGCGGAAGACGTGGGTGCTGCCGGCCAGATGCGGGAAGCCGATCACCAGGTGTGGCTGGTTCTCGAGAATCTCGCGGCCGTTGTGCCACAGCTTCAGCTTGATATCGACGCCTTCGTGTTCCGACAGGAAGCTGGTCAGCGCGTGACCCAGGAAGTGACGACCCAGCGACGGCGTGGCGTGGATACGGATGGTACCGGTGAGGTCTGACTGGCGGTCTTCGATGGCGCGGTGCGCTTCATCATCGAGATTGGCCATCGAGCGTGCGTAACGGTAAAGGGTCTCGCCGGCTTCTGACAGGCGAATGCCACGATGACCACGCTCGACCAGGCGAGTGCCGAAACGGCCCTCAAGGGCGTCGAGGCGACGGCTGACAGTGGACTTGGGCAGGCGCAGGCGTTCTGCTGCGCGCGACAGGCTGCCGAGGTCCGCGACCATCAGGAAGGTGTTATAGGCGTCGATATCGCTCATCGAATAGGTCCGGTTGTTCAGAGGGTCGGGGTGTGCCGTCAGGGAAACACCCACCTTGTACGGGCCAAACGGGCCCGTTGCAGCGCCAGTCGCTGCACAACGGATTGCCTGTCGATGACCGTGCCCCTGAGGCCGCAGGGGGCTTCCCCCGGGCAAAGACGCGCTCATCGATCAACAACCGTAGCTGCCAGCCGGGCCTTCACGCGCGGCGGCAGGTCTTGCAACTGCTGCAGATATCTTCAGGGCCGAGGCCATCATCACAGGGCACTGTCCGGCGTGACAGCAAGCGCCCTTAATCTGAGCACGCTAACTATATCACTCTGCCCTTAGTGTTGCATCCAAAGACGCACACATTGCGCAAATCCGATCTCCGCAAGACGAAACCCTGTCGTGAAGCGAGAAATTTGCGTGGGAAAGGCACTTGTCGAGCCATGTCGGCTAAGACGTCAGTGGCTGGCGATGGTTCCGTATCTGATGACAGACAGGTGATAAAAAAGTGAATCCGGTGACTGCACGGGTGAAAAAGTGTGCAAATCAGGGCGTTTCTGGCGCTAGAGGCACGATCTGGCGCTGCAAGAGACGAGAAGTGACGCGCGCTGATTGCAGAAATTGCAGAGCGGCGTTGCAGGGAGTGTTGATGACGCAAATGTGCAAACGCGTGCATCATCTCGTTCGCAAAAAGAATCATTATTATTATTACTCTTGGGAACCCTCCGCTCATGACCGATCGCCTCACTCCGTGCGTGGCAGCCAGCGCTTCCCGCGCCACTGCTTTCACTCCGCGTCCGCTGGTGGCAGCCATTGCGCTGCTGTGTGCCAGTACTGCCCATGCAGAGACGCTGCAGATGGACACGCTGCAGATCGAGGACGATCGCCTCAACGCCACGGCGGTCATCGATAGTGAAGAGATCGCCCTGCATCAGGGGCATGATCTCAAGGATGTGTTCCGTGATACGCCGTCCGTCACCGTCGGCGGCACCACCGCCTCGTCCGAGAAGATCTACGTGCGTGGTCTGGAAGACACCAACCTCAACATCAGTGTCGATGGTGCCAGCCAGAACGGCTACTTGTTCCACCACAGCTCCAGCTTCAACATCGAGCCGGAACTGCTCAAGCGTGCCGAAGTCCAGGCCGGACCGGGCGCCGCCGACAATGGCCCCAACGCCCTGGGCGGCAGCATCAAGTTCGTCACCAAGGATGCCCAGGACCTGCTCAAGCCGGGTCAGACCTTCGGCGGCATGGTCAAGGGCAGCACCGAGTCCGCGGCAGATGCCGTCAAGGGCACGCTCTCTGTCTACGGTGAAGTCGCGCCGAACGCGGGCCTGCTGTTCTCGACCAGCGCACGCAACAGCGATGACTACCGCACTGGCGGCGGTGATGAAGAAGAGGGCACCGGCGGCCATCAGCGCAGTTACTTCGGCAAGTTCAGCCTGCTGGATCAGGGTGCTCACAGCCTGCGCATCAGCGCCGAGCACAACGAGGACACCGGCATCTACTGCGTGCGCCCCAACATGGAGTGTCAGGAGTTCAACAATGCCAAGGTCGATACCGACCTGAGCCGTGACACCTATACCGCCAACTATGACTTTGATCCGGGCTCGCGCCTGGTGGACGTGCACACCAACGTCTTCCATACCAGGGCCGAGCTGGAACGCACCACGGTTTCCACCGGCGCCGAGCTGAACGCCGATGTCGAGAGCTATGGCGGCGATCTCAACAACACCTTCCGTTTCGGCCCCGAGGACATGGACAACCGTCTGACGCTGGGTAGCGATTATGTCTACGACGAATCCAGCACCGGCGGCTTCGACGAGAAGGCCCGCAACCTCGCGCTCTACGCCCAGCACCGCATGACGCTTGGCGCGGTGGACCTGTCCTTCGGCGCACGTGTCGATGACTACAAGACCGAATACGCCAATGGCGAGACGCTGGATGACACCGATGTCAGCCCGAACGCGAGCCTCAACTGGCGTGTCGGCGGCGGTGTCGAGCTGTTCACCGGCTACTCCACGGCAGTACGCGGCAACAAGGGCCGTGAAGCCATCCTGGTCGATGGTGGTGTCGGTCCCGGCGAGAGCTTGGTGGTTGAGCCGGGGCTTGAGGCCGAGACCTCGCGCAGCACGGAAGTCGGCGCGCGCTGGAAGGGCAATGACCTCCTCACCCAGCGTGACCGCGCTGGCCTGGAAGTCACCTACTTCGATACCCACTTCGACAACTACATCACCGAAGAGAGTTCGGGCGGTGTGACCACTATCACCAACATGGAAGGTATCGTCACCAGCAAGGGTGTCGAGGCGCGTGCCACCTACGGCATCGGCGGCTGGGACATGACGCTGGGCTACCTGACCATGGACCTGGAAGACAACCAGGGCGAGACCGTGGTCGACGACATGGGCCTGGGCAACCAGACCGGTGATCGCTGGAGCCTGGACAACCGCTACACCTTCGCTGACCCGCAGATGACGATCGGCTGGACCGTGACCGCCTACGAGCGCCTCACTGACCTGCCGGATGATCAGAGCGAGCGCGCCGGTTACGCCACACACGATGTCTACGCCAGCTGGGTACCGAGCGACATGCCCGACCTGACCCTGACGGCCGGTATCTACAACCTGTTCGACAAGGAATATACCGACCAGAACACCTACTACCTGGAACCCAATAGCGCACGCGGCATCACCACGGGCGCCATCACCAGCCCGGGGCGTGACGTGCGTCTGTCAGCGGCGTATCGCTTCTGATCAGAAGGCTGAGTCAGCAAGTTCGCCCCTGACAGGGCGTCATCGCCAGCGATCGTGATCCAGGCTCGCAACGCAGGATGCTTCACTGGCAAGGCTTCGCAGCGCCATCGTGTTCTTCACGGTGGCGCTGTTTCGTTTGCGGGATGCTCAGAAGGGAGATGCCAGCTCCTGCTGCCTGCGTCCCGCAGGCGCGCTGTGCTAGCGATTCATCGGACCAGGCCCGCCTGCGTCTCGCAGGCTTGCTGTGCTACCATCGCGACCAAATGTCGGAGAGCGTCTGCGCGACGCTTCGCACTGCACTCACGTTCCCGTCACTGGCGGGTGATCGTTCGAATAAGGAAGGATGCATGGCGCTTCTGAAGATTTTTGTCGGCACGATGTATGGCGGTTCACTGGATGTGGCCGAGCAGGTGCAACCGTTGTTCGAGCAGGCCGGCTACACGGTCGAGGTGATCGACCAGCCGACACTGGCCGACCTGACTGACGCGCGCCCTGATCTGGCGCTGTTCGTCACCTCCACCACCGGCAGTGGCGATGTGCCGGGCAATCTGACCGGCTTCCTCAATGCGCTGTCTGCCGAGTCTCCGGCGCTGGATTGGCTGCGTTATGGGCTGATCGCCCTGGGCGACAGCTCCTACGGCGAGACCTACTGTGGCGCGGGGCGTCATCTGGATGAGCGTCTGGCCGACCTGGGCGCCACGCGTCACGGCGAGCGCCTCGAGATCGACGCCATGGAAACCTTCATGGCCGACGACGCGGCGCTGCCGTGGGTCGAGAGCTGGATTCCGACGCTCCCGGCTAGCGCTTGATGCCGTGGCCACGGCCTGATCCTGCGGCGGTGGGCTGGCCCGCCGTCTGCTTCTTCTGTTGTCCGTTCTTTCATCGAGACTGCTTCACATGCCGAAACTGAATCCTGATCATCCGCGTGCTCGCAACCTGACGCCGCAGCGTGTCTCCGTGCTGGCGGGTCTGGCGGTGGTAATGGTCGCCAATATTCCGCGTTTCCTGATCAGCGGCGAGAATACGCGTCTGATGCTGATCGTCGGCTTTGCCGTCGCCGTCAGCGCGCTGGGCATCTATATCTATCGCCAGCTGTCAGACACCGCCAAGGCCAAGGTGCCGACCATGATGCGTCGTCTGCTGGTCTGGCTGGTAGTAGGGCTGGCGGCGATGACGGCGTTCAACCTTGCCGCGCCGGTGCTCAACCGCCCCCAGGAAGGTGGGCTGGAGGTGCTGGTCGATGGTCTGACGCTGGGCCTGCTGGCGCATGTGATCAGCATGTGGATGCAGCGCCGTCGTGGTGAGGAAGGCTGAGTCTCGGTTCTTGAGGCTCATGAGATGCTGTCAGCAAGATCTTCCCGATAAACAAGAACGCCCCGATCAGCGATGATCGGGGCGTTCTTGTGATGGCTGATGAGGTGACGACACGCCTCAGCGTGCCATCACCGGGCCACTTACTTGCACAGGGTGTAGCAGGGCACGTAATCGCTGCCCGGCAGCTTCATGCGGCCCTGGGCGACGAAGGAGGTGAGCAGGGCGTCGAGACGCTCCATCAGCTCGGTTTCGGCGGTCAGGCGGAAGGGGCCGTCGCGCTCGATCTCCTCGATGCCTTCCTTCTTGACGTTGCCGGCGACGATGCCCGAGAAGGCGCGACGCAGGTTGGCCGCCAGTTCGTGCACCGGCTGGTTGCGGTGCAGCGCCAGGCCCGACATGTTGGCGTGGGTCGGCGCGAAGGGCTGCTGGAAGTGCGGCGCGATGTGCAGGCGCCAGTTGTAGTAGAAGGCATCCTGATGCTGGCGACGGAATTCCGCCACCTGGTCGATGCCACTGCGCATGGTGCGTGCCACCTCGACCGGATTGTCGATGATGATGCGGTAGCGCGAGCGCGCTTCCTCGCCCAGGGTGTAGGCGATGAACTCGTCGATCTGCTTGAAGTACTCGGCGCTGGACGCGGGGCCGGTGAAGATGACCGGGAATGGCAGCTCGCTGTTTTCCGGGTGCAGCAGAATGCCGAGCAGGTAGAGAATCTCTTCGGCGGTGCCCACGCCGCCCGGGAAGACGATGATGCCATGTGCGGTGCGCACGAAGGCTTCAAGGCGCTTCTCGATGTCCGGCATGATGATCAGTTCATTGACGATCGGGTTGGGCGATTCCGCGGCGATGATGCCCGGCTCCGAGATGCCCAGATAGCGGCCTTCCTTGCGACGCTGCTTGGCGTGCGCGACGTTTGCGCCCTTCATCGGGCCCTTCATGGCGCCCGGGCCACACCCGGTGCAGATGTCGAGGTCACGCAGGCCGAGGTGGTAACCCACGTCCTTGGTGTACTCGTATTCCTCACGGTTGATGGAGTGCCCGCCCCAGCAGGTGACCAGACTCGGCTCACGCGAGGACTTCAGGGCCCCGGCGTTGCGCAGGATATGGAACACCGCATTGGTGGTGCCTTCGGTGGTCGTGAGATCGAAACGTGGCGTGTTCTGGATCTCGTTGGCCACATAGACGATGTCACGCAGCACGCTGGAGAGATGTTCGCGAATGCCGCGGATCATCTTGCCGTCGACGAAGGCATCGCCGGGGGCGTTGTCGAGCTTGAGGCGAATGCCGCGGTCCTGCTGCAGTACCTCGATCTCGAAATTCTTGTGTGCGTTGAGCACCGCGACGCTGTCATCGGTCTGGCTGCCGCAATTGAGCACGGCCAGCGCACAGCGGCGCAGGATGTCGTGCAACCCGTTGGAGGAGGTGTCGCGCAGGCGATTGACCTCATCCTGGGAGAGCACTTCCAGGCTGCCTTCCGGCGAGATGATGGTCGAGACCAGCATGGAGCTGGCATCACGTGAATAGGTCGTCGCTTCGCTGGTGACAGAATTCATGACTGTCTTCCTTGTGTCAGGCGCCCACGGTGGTCTGGGCGCGTTTCCGGGCTTCTGCCCAGAGTTCAGCAATGCGCTCGCGGTCGTCCACGCTCATGCTGTCCTGGGCAAAGGCGTGCTGCATCCACTCTTCAAAGGTGGCGTCAAAGTCTTCCGCGACCACATCCTCGGGGTCGTAATCGGCGTTTTCCAGCACCAGTTCCACCTGGGGAATCATGTACCCCAGCGGGAACAGGTCATTTTCGGCACACTCGCTTTCCATGGCGAGCAGCGCCTTGTGAATGGCTTCGCCGCGTGCAGCCAGAGCATCAGACATCTAAAGCATCTCGTGTTTCGGGCCAGTCAGAAGATTGGCCAGGACAGGGGTAAAGCGCCGGGCCCGGGCGCGTCATCGTGACGTTGAACACGGCAGACGCGGCCAGGGTGGCAGCAGGCATTGTCCATGATGCTAACACGCGAGAGTGGCGGGGCGCAGCGCTGCGCATGGCGGCCAGCTCTGGTAGAATCATCTGCTTTGCGGGTCGGTGGCACCTGTGCTGACATGGCAGTTGCGTCATGCAGGTCGTCGCCGGCAACACGATGCGCCGAGTCGCGTCCCCCGTTCGTGAGTGGTCAGTGCCTTCATGTTCAACGCCCAGTATTTTCGTACCTTCATCACACTGGTGGAGACCGGCAGCTTTACCCATACCGCGCGCAAGCTGGAGATGACCCAGCCCGGCGTCAGCCAGCATATTCGCAAGCTGGAGCAGTATCTGGGCCGCTCGCTGCTCAATCGCCAGGGACGCAAGTTCTCGCTGACCGCAGCGGGGCGTCGCTGCTATGACTACTCCATCAAGCTGTTCGCCGAGCACACCCAGTTCATGCACTCGCTGGATGATGACTCCCCGGACAGTGGCGAATGTCGCGTGGCCAGTCCCTCAAGCGTCGGGCTGATGTTCTACCCGTTCACGCTGGGCTATCAGCAGCAGCATCCGGGGCTGACGGTCAGCTACAGCTTCGCCTTCAATTCCGAGATCGTGCAGGACGTGCTGGCGGGTCGTTTCGACCTGGGCATCGTCACCGAGCCGGTCAAGCATCCGGACCTGAACTTCGAGCTGTGGCATCAGGAGCCGCTGTGCCTGGTGGTGCCCGCCGACTTCGCCGGCAACAGTCTCAACGAGCTGATGGCGCTGGGCTTCATGAATTACGCCGATGGCGTCAACAATGCCAGTGCCTTGCTGCGTGAGAACTTCGCCGGTGAATTCCGCTCCATGAGTCACTTCCCCCAGCAGGGTTTCACCAACGACATCGGCATGGTGCTGGACGCCGTGGCGCGCGGCCTGGGCTTCACCGTCGTTTCGCGCACGGTGCTGGAGACCTCGCCGTGGCAGCGTCAGGTGCGCGAGATGCCGCTGACCGAAGCCGTCTACGAGAACCTCTACATCGTCACGCGTGACAATGCCGAGGTACCGCGCCGCTACGAGCAGCTGCTGGGTGAATTCCGCCTGCAGCGTCGCAATACGCTCTACGGCTACGCCGATGCGCCGGAAAGCTTCGACAACATGGACTTCGACAGCATGGTGTAATGCCTCGCGTCCATTGTCTGCGCCTTTCGAAAGCCCGCTCCTCATGAGCGGGCTTTTTCGTGTCTCACCGTCGCCATCTGCCCCGCGTGTGGCGTCGCCCTTTGTGCACCGCCGGGTTCCAGCCGCTGCCACCGCCTTGCGACCAAGGCCTGATGCGGGGGCGGCGTACTGCGTGGGATGCTGAAAGCCAGTGCCTGGTTATTACAGCCTTGGCTATTTCAGGCTTGGCTAGGTCTGCGCCTTGCCAGTGCCTTGTTTGCTCATTTCGTGGTGTCTTGCCCTTCAGGAGGTTCTGCCGTCGTGTCTTCATCCGGTTCTCGCTCCAGTGTCACGCCCCATGCTCCGCCAGCCTCCCCATCTCCCGAAGCAGCAGCTGCATCAAGCGAGGTCTTCTCGCTGCTGGCGCGCATGGAGGTCGGCGAGCTGACCCCGGAGCAGCACGCCGAGATCGCGCGCCGCTGCCGTTGGCCTGACTGGCAGTCGCGCCAGATGAGCGCCAGCCAGGCCGCCGAATTGATTCACGATGGCATGACGGTGGGCATGAGCGGCTTCACGCGGGCGGGAGAGGCCAAGGCCCTGCCGCTGGCGCTGGTCGAGAAGGCACGTCGCGAGCCGTTCTCCATCACGCTGATGACCGGCGCCTCGCTGGGCAATGACCTCGACGGTCAGATGGCGGATGCCCACATGCTGGCGCGACGCATGCCGTTCCAGGTCGACCCGGCGCTGCGACGTGCCATCAACGCCGGCGAAGTGATGTTCATGGACCAGCACCTCTCGGAGACGGTGGAGCTGCTGCGCAATCACCAGCTGAGTGACATGGATGTCGCGGTGATCGAGGCCAGCGCCATCACCGCCGATGGCGGCATCGTGCCGACCACCTCGGTGGGCAACTCGGCCAGCTATGCGATTCTCGCCGACAAGGTGATCATCGAGCTGAATCTCGAGTCGCCGGCGGCGCTTGAAGGCCTGCACGACATCTACATCCCGCAGATGCGCCCCAGCCGACAGCCGATACCGGTGGTGGCGCCGGATTCGCGTATCGGCACGCCGTATATCCCCATCGACCCCGCCAGGATCGCGGCCATCGTGCTGACCCGCGGCAGTGACAGCCCCTCGACCTGCACGCCGCCGGACGACGATACCCGGCGCATGGCCGACCATCTGGTCGAGCTGCTCAAGCAGGAGGTCGCGCTGGGGCGCCTGACGCCGGCACTGCTGCCGCTGCAGGCGGGCATCGGCAGCATGGCCAACGCGGTGATGAGTGGCTTGAAGGAAGGGCCCTTCGAGCACCTGACCATGTACTCGGAGGTGTTGCAGGATTCCACCTTCGATCTGCTGGATGCCGGCAAGCTCGATTTCGCCTCCGGCTCCTCCATCACGGTCACCGAGGAGCGTGGCCGCACGCTGTGGAAGGACCTCGAGCGCTATCGTGATCGCCTGATCCTGCGCCCGCAGGAGCTGTCCAACCATCCCGGTATCGTGCGGCGCCTTGGCGTGATCGCGGTCAATACGGCGCTGGAATTCGATATCTACGGCAATGTCAATTCCACCCACGTCTGCGGCACGCGGATGATGAATGGTATCGGCGGTTCCGGCGATTTCGCGCGCAATGCCCAGCTGTCGGTGTTCATCACCAAATCACTGGCCAAGGGCGGTGATATCTCGAGCGTGGTGCCGTTCGCCAGCCACGTGGACCACACCGAGCACGATGTCGATATCCTGGTTACCGAGCATGGGCTGGCGGATCTGCGCGGTCTGGCGCCACGCGAGCGAGCGGTGCAGGTGATCGAGAACTGCTCGGACCCGAGCTATCGTCCTGCGCTGCGCGCCTACTTCGAACAGGCGTGCCAGCGGGGCGGCCACACGCCGCATTGTCTGGAGCAGGCGCTGAGCTGGCATCGCGAGGTAGAGGTGAAAGGGCATATGCGCGCCATGCGCACGGCACCCGAGCCAAGTCTTGAAGAGTCGGCCCCATCGGTGCCGGACGCCACTGCCTGAGACAGCACATCAGGCCGGGCAGTAATGACAGACAATAAAGACGAGCGCTGGCAGGCGGCCTACTGATCGAGGCCGTTTTCCAGGCGCTCGTCTTCGCATTCGGGGCTACCCATCTCGTAATCGCGGCACAGCTGCGGGCGCCGGTCGTAGATGTTGCACATCAGCGTCTCGCGGTCGACGGCGGCACACCAGCCATCGTCGAGACGGCGCATGACTTCGCCGCCCCATTCATCCTCGTCGATCAGGTAGTCCGGCACGCCGGTATCAGTGAGCAGAATGACCTCAAGCCGGCAGCAACAGGCCTGGCAATTGCTGCAGGCGATCTCGTGATTGGCAGGTGTCGCAGCGCCGGCAGTGGCCGGCGAGACGTCGGTAATCGGAATATTCATCGGGTCAGGGTCAGCCACAGTGAGTCAGGCGCCAATATCGGCACGCTTCAGCCGGCAGTGAAACACACTCACGCACGGATTACCTGTAGACCTTGTCGATGCCTTCCCAGTAAGTCTCGGGATCACGATCGCGCGTCATGTCATACAGCTGGTAGCGGCGGTTGAGGCGTGCGCCACCATCACGGGTCAGCGGTGCCCAGGCAAAGCCGGTGCTGCCCTTGCTGGAGGTGGTGAAGAAGGCATCCAGCGGAATGCTGACGTAGAGCCCCTTGTCGAAGCTACCCTCGCCGTAGTCATCGCCGGCATCGGTCAGGGTCGCCCAGGCACCGACGCTGACTCCGTTGGAGAAGCTGCGCGACAGGTCCAGCGTCGCGCCGACATCGCCGGCCAGATAACGCCCCACCGAGCCCTTGACCAGCACATCGTGCCAGCCGGACTGCCAGTAGGCGGTGGCGTGGCCGGTGGTGACCGAGTAGTCACGCAGGCCGAATTGCTGGTCGAACTCGCGCTGGCGGACGCGGTTGATGTCCAGCCCCAGCGCCAGCGAGCTGTTCATCGGGCGATAGAGCAGCTCGGCACCGACCCCGGCGTACATCATCTCGAGAATGCCGCCGTAGGCCTGGGCGTACCAGTCGCGCCCGAACTGGTGGGTGCGGTTGTACTGCAGGCTGGTGATGCCCAGATCGGTTTCCTTGATGTATTCCCCGACATAGGTGCGCACGCGCGGCAACTCGGAATCGGCGATGTACTCGTAGTTGTCGAAGTTGTCGGCAAGCTGATAGGTCGCCACGCCGGTGAACCAGCCATTGCGGTCGGTGCGCCACAGGGCGTCCAGCTGCAGGTTGAGCTGATAGAGGTAGCCATCGGGGCCGCCGAAATTCTGCTTGAGGCTCGGCGAGAAGCCCCAGCTGAAACCGAACGGCTCGCGCGCCAGCTTGACGCCATCCCCTGTCGCCTGGCGTGTCGCTTCGTCGGAGCTATGAGGCGAGGCAGCATGGGCGGTGATGGAGTGCTCATATTCGGCGCCGAAGCGACGGTCATTGGCGGCGGCCACGAAGGGCTGGCGCGGATGCTCATCTTCGCGCAGCGCCAGACCATTGCTGCTCAGGCGATAGCGGAAGGTGGTGATCTCGGCGGGCAGGCGGTTGTGCAGCACGCGGTTGGCGCGGCCTTCGGCCTGCAGGTCATCGCGGAAGCGCGTCGCCTCGGCCTCGACGATCAGGGTATCGCCATCGACCCGCAGCTGTGACACCTCAAGGCCGCTCTGGGCACGCAGGGTATCGGCCAGCGCGTCCCAGTCCACGTCGGCAAGACGCGGGAGATCGTCTGCCTGCGGGCCGTCAGTCGCGCTCGGCCCGAGCGGGGAGTCTGCGGGCGCGCCGCCGAACGAGTCGAGGGTCAGCAGGCGGCCTTGTTGATCCTTGTTCGCTGACGGCTTCTTACTTGCTGAAGGCTCTTCATGCGCTGAAGGCTCTCCATGGGCTGAAGGCTCTCTGTTCGCTGAAGGCTCTCTGTTCGCTGAAGGCTCTCTGTTCGCTGAAGGCTCTTCATGGGCTGACGGCTCTGCTACCACGCCTGCCGGTCGGGTAGCGCTGGCGGTGGGGGCGGAGGACGCTGTGCCGTGTGAGGCGTTCGCGTTGAGCGAACGCACGCGGAAGGCCTCGGGTGTCTGGTCGTTGCGATAACGGCCATGGGTGCTGGGAGCGACCGCTTCCGGCGTGCCATCGTCCTTGGCCTGGGCGAGCCCGGCCAGATTGGTCGACAGCGACAGCCCCAGCATGGCGGTGTTGCCTCGCTCCCAGCCGCCATGCAGCGACAGGTTGTCATTGACCTTGACGGTCGCACCCAGATTGACCGGCGAGTCCTGCTCGATCTCCACCGTCAGTGGCTCGTCGGAGTAGTCGTTGCCTTCGTATTCCAGCATCAGGGTCAGCGGGTCCCAGGGCGTCTGGTATTCGATGCCACCGAAGACGGCCGGGCTGCCACTGAACATGCTGCCGAGCTGGAAGTCGCCGCCGTCATCGCTGGTCGAGTCACTGCGCGTCTCGAGGCTGCTTCTCACCACTGCCAGCGGATTGCTGAAGTCGCCGCGCGTGCCCAGATAGCCCCAGCCGAGGCCAAGGCTGAAGTCGAGGTCGCCGTAGCGTTTGCTGGCGACCAGATACTCGGAGCTGAACAGGCCCGTACCGCCGAGATCTCGTAGGCCCACCGCGATTTCGGGCTGATAGCGGCCTTCTTCCATCAGACGGAACTTGGTGTCGAAGGATTTATCCAGGTAGTCGCGGTCCGGGGCGGCCGCGCCGTAGCTGACGGTTTCCACCGAGACATAGCGAAAGCCTAGCTCCATCCAGTTGAAGGGCGCCGCGTTGACGCTGAACCGCTTGTAGGGCTGGGTACGGCTGTAGGTGAAGCTCAATTCGCCTTGGGGCGCAAAACGCGCCGTGGGCGTCTGCATCAGACCCACGCCACCGAAGTCGCTCTGGGATTCGCCGGTCGCCGCATGGGCGATCTGCGCACCCAGCAATCCGCCCGCCATGCCGAGTGCCAGCCAGCCATTGCGTGCCAGGGCAGGGCGCTGCTCGGGGCTTGAGTGCGTAACGTGATTGGCAGGGCGAAAAGGACTCGACATGGGCGTCTCGCATGCACGCAAGCCAGCGGCTCACGTACGTGAATAAGGGATTGGGTTCGCGGTCAGGTGCAGTGTGCTGCGCCGGGGCAGTCTCGACGGCGTGTCATGAGGTCGGTAGCTTTGCGGCGTCCAGCTGCCAGCTCTGGCAGGCATCGCCCGGCAGGCGGCTGGCAAGCCAGGCCGGTAGCGCCTCGTTCACCCACTGCTGCGCGGTATCGATGCCCGGCGTGCTGATCACCACGCTGGCGCCGGGGGCGACGGGCAGGTCGGCGTCGCCGCTGGTCAGACGATTCCAGCTCGCCACCGGGCGGGTCAGCACCTGGCCCTGCGGCGTCACCAGGCTGACCTCGACGGCTGGCCCGATGCCGCCGGCAGCGGCGCGCTCGTCGATCAGCGCATCCAGGCTGAGATTCGGCGTCCACTTGCGCTCATGAACGCCGGTGGCGTCCAGAATCACCACGCTGCGCGGCGCCTGGCAGGCACCGACCACCATGCCCGGGGCGATGCGGATCGCCTGCGGGCCGTCGCGCATGTCGCGGCGCGGGTCGAGCTGACCGGGCAGGCGTGCCACCACGGCGTCAGTATTTGGCGAGTGGGTGCCTGACGCGCGGCCCTGCTCGACATAGGCCTGCCAGGCCTGCAATGCCTCGGCATAACGCGCCTTAGGGCTGTCGTCCTTCGCGCCGACGGCGTAGCGCGCCGCGATCAGTTCGAGCTCGGCGCTGACGCGGTTGGCTCGCGCGGCCATCTGCTGGCGAATCAGCGGCGTGCTGACGAAGCTGTAGCGCCAGTCCAGCGCTTTGGATGGCGCGAGGCCATCCCATTGCGACTGCAGCACCTGGCTGGCCAGCGGCGTGCTCGCGGCGCTGAACGGCAGCGGGGTGTCATCAGCGCTCGACAGGGGCGCGGCCAGCAGTGCGCTCAGTGCGAGCGGCAGCAGGAGGGCGCTGCTGTTCATATGAGCCAGTGATGATAGACGGGCCAGCGACGAGAGGATGGGGCTCACCATGCCTTGGCGACCTCCCAACCGAACCGCGGGCCATCGGGCCAGGCCGTCATGTCGGCCGCCCAGACGCGATTCTCGTCGCGCCACAGGTCATTGCGCGTGGTACTGCCGTCGTCCCAGTTCAGAATCTCGCGGCAGTGCTGCAGCGGCAGTTCTGCCAGCGGCAGCGAATAGGGGGCGGCGGCCTCGCATTCGAGTCGCGCCGTGGCCTCGTGTACCTGCATCACGGCGACGTCATCCTGGCGCTGGCTGCCGGTGGAGGCGGCATCCTGACGCTCCAGCCGACGCGGGTAGGGGGACAGCGCACTGACACTGACCTGATAGGTCGTGCCACTGGCCATCAACCAGGCCGGACGCGCCAGAGCGCGTCCGGTAGTACTTCGCTCACGCCTGTCTGCCACATCACGCGCAAAGCCTGAGGTGGCGGACAGGACGCCATCACGCAATTCGACGATGCCGCGGTCGCGACTCTCGAAACGCGCGATGCGCCCATTGCCTTCAAGCGTCGCCAGAACCACCAGCGCGGTGCTGTTGGCATGCTCAAGCTTGAGAGAGGCATAGGGCAGCTCGCTGGCACGTGTGGCGTCAAACTCGTCCTTGCCCATCACGTCACCGAGCGAACTCGAGACGATCTGGGCACAGCCGGAAAGCGACACCAGACACGCGAGGGTGCCGAATGCCGCCAACGACCTGCTGCGCAGGGCACGGGAGACCACCGAGGTAGCCGCCGTGCCCCGCGCAGGGCTTGAGAACGTGAAGCGTTGCGTCGCACGTGCCGTCTTCATCAGCGAGTCCCGGTTGAGCCAGTGGTGCCGGTTGTCCCGGTAGTACCGGTGGTGCCGGTGCCGCCGCCGACGGTGCCGGTGGCCGCACCTGCAGCGACGCTGCCGCTGCTGGCGCTCGGCGTCACGCTGCCGGTGGCATTCTGGCTGGCTGTGCCGGTGCCGGCTGCGCTACCTGTCGGCACAGTGCCGGTAGTCCCAGTCGTACCAGTGGTGCCGGTAGTCCCAGTCGTGCCGGTAGTCCCGGTAGTCCCAGTCGTGCCGGTAGTCCCAGTGGTGCCGGTAGTCCCAGTCGTGCCAGTGGTGCCGGTAGTCCCAGTCGTGCCGGTAGTCCCAGTCGTGCCGGTAGTCCCAGTCGTGCCGGTAGTCCCAGTCGTACCAGTCGTGCCGGTCGTACCGATGGTGCCAGTCGCACCCTGAGGCGCTTCTTCTTCCGCGATGGCATTGCCAGCGAGAAGCAGGGCACCTGTCAGGCCGATGATGGCTCCCAGATGTGTCTTGCGCATGGATAACTCTCCTTGATGAGCATTGTCGGCGGTCAGCCGACCAGGGAGGGATGTCAGGCCACGATGGGATGACTCAAGGACTGAGACATCGGCGTCGAGGCTGCCAGCAGACGCTGGCGATCATCCAACCTGCTGCTGAAGATATCGATAGAGGAGAAGAGCGCCGTCCCTGACGCCATCCCTGGCATCCTCCGTGGCGCGACCTCGTCCTGAGGTGTTCCTGTCATGACCGTATTCCCTGGTCATGTGCTTGCCGAAATTCATCGTTGCGCCTTGCTGTCTGCGCCTGACGGGCCTGTGAGGTATCAGCCGCCGAGCGGTTGATTCAGGAAGTCCTTCTCCGCACGGAGACAAGGCCGATGAGTCACGGCAAAGCGAGGCTCATGTTAACGAGAATATGTGAACTGTCTAGCGTGAAGCCTTGCGTATTATTCGCGTTGATCGCTTGAGGATTATTTATGTAAAAAAGAGTAATCGGGGTGTGGATGATTGGCGACGTGACTGTCGATGTTCCAGCGGGCGCTACACCAGACGGGGGCCGCGTGGCGACTGGAATCCTGTGGTTGAGTGTGTCGCATTGCCGACGAAATGGGGTTTGAGGTGTCTGTCATCGGCAACGCGTATTTCGTGGAAGTGGCGACATCGAGCGTACTTTAGGTGCTACAAACCAATGTTTTTATTGGATTTTTGTAACAGGGTGCTGATTGGCGGGGGGCGTGTATCAGGTAAAATGCACGGCAGACAGGGTTTGGTCACCTTGCCAAGAACGCCACGAATGGCGTGATTCAATGCAGGGCGATGCCACGGCATTGGTGGTTACTGATTCATCGGTAAATTCTCTGGCAGCTCCATGGGTCGTGGGCTGTGGTCGAAAGAGGTGTGCCGCATTTCGGTAAAAAGCTAAAGAAAGTTCGCTCTGCAATGGCGCTGAAGATATTGCCAAAATTCCAGCAAGAGGGGCATGAAGGCCGCCATGCAGAGAGTGGTGTCAGAGCCGCAAGTGGAAAGCGAATTGAATGCACATGCTTGCTGAGTATCGTTGGTTGCGGTTCAGGGTCTTGCTTCGTAGATCTTGACCCATGTGCCTACCTTCTGACTGGGGATGACGGCGGGCTATGACAAGCCATGTGCATGATTCATATGGCGGAAATATCGCGGTAAGCGTTGCGGATCACACTGGCGCAGCGTGAGCGTGAATGAAATCGCAGCGACCAGTCCTGAGACGCCAGTCGCAAGACACCAGTCACAAGACACCGAGACCGCCAGGGTCCGGTACCCAAATGCACGAGGGCCCACCCTCGGCAGCCGCGTGATTGCCAGGCAAGGCCGGCGACACGCATGACGCAGCAGGAACTGAAGACGTTATCGAATCCATCCCGGCGGCCATGTGCGGCGGGGGAAGGCGCGATGATCATGGCACTGGGGTGCCGGGTCATCGGGCCTGTCGACTCAACGGACTTCAGATGAAAAATGCACTGATAGCACGACTTCTGGGCGCCAGCTTGAGCATCGGCGCCCTCACCGGGCTCGCCGGGTGCGTCTTCGCCCCCGGTGGCAACATCGACTACGACACCAGCGCTGCGCCGGTGGATGACATCGTCGATGTGGAGCCGATCACCTTTGGCCTGATCAAGGCCCAGGCGCGCGCAGACGCCGAATCACGCCAGTCCAGTGGCGATGACAGGCAGCGTCGTGAGCTTGAAAAGGCGCTGGCCCAGGAGCTCAACAGCAGCACGCGCGCCAGTCTGGCACCGGACTATCAGTACCGTGTCGGCCCCGGCGATATCCTGACCATCATCGTCTATGACCATCCCGAGCTGACCCTGCCGACGGGCTCCGAGCGCAGTGCGCAGGAAGCCGGCAACGTCGTGCATGCCGATGGCACGCTGTTCTATCCCTATGTCGGTCGCGTCAAGGTCAGTGGCATGACGCTGGACCAGATTCGCCGTGATCTCGGCGAGAAGCTGCAGCCCTACCTGAATGCGCCGCAGATCGACGTCAAGGTCGCCGCCTTCCGCAGCCAGAAGGTACGGATTACCGGCGAGGTGCAGTCTCCCGGCGTGCAACCGATCAGCGATGTGCCGCTGAGCCTGCTGGACGCCATCGCGGCGGCGGGCGGTCTGTCCGAAGACGCCGATTGGCACAACGTGGTGCTCAAGCGCAATGGCGAAGAGACCACCATCTCCCTCTATGAGCTGCTGGCCGAGCGCAATGGCGCCAACGATGAGGCGGGCGATGACCGCCTGCTCAAGGATGGCGACACCCTCTACGTGCCGGACGTCGGTACCCAGAAGGTGTTCGTGATGGGCGAGGTGGACAAGTCCATCAGCCTGCCGCTGGGCAGAAGCCCGATCTCGCTGACCGATGCCATCGCGCGTGCCGGCGGCATCAAGGAAAACTCCGCCGATGCATCGGGCATCTTCGTCATCCGTCGTGATCGTGAAGACCCCGAGAAGCTGGCCACCGTCTATCAGCTGGATGCACGCAACTCCACGGCGCTGATTCTGGGCGCGGACTTCGGCCTCAAGCCGCAGGACGTCGTCTATGTCACCGCTGCACCGGTCTCGCGCTGGAACCGTGTGATTACCCAGCTGCTGCCGACGGTGAGCTCCATCTACTACAGCACCGAAATCCAGGACAACCTCGATACCCTCGGCCAGTAAGGCGAGGGGTCGTCAAGGCGTCCCTGCCCGGCATCGCCGTGGCCGGGCAGGACACCAGGAGAGTGACCCAACGATGTCGAACCGCAATTCCCACACCACGCGTCAGGCCTCGGCCAGCGAGTCGTCAAGCGTGCCCGCGCGCACCAGTCTCGATCTCGGCCGCATGCTGGGCCAGCTGTATGACAGCCGTCTGACGCTGGCGCTGATCACCGGCACCTTCACCGTGCTGGCAGTGCTCTACGCGCTGCTGGCCACGCCGATCTACAAGGCCGATGCGCTGGTGCAGGTCGAGGAGGGCGGCGGCAACATGAATCCGCTGCGTGATGTCTCCAGCCTGCTGCGTGGCGAGGCGCCGCCGTCCGAGTCCGAGATCCAGATCATCACCTCACGGCTGGTGCTGGGCGAGACGGTCAAGAAGGAACAGCTGGATCTGGTGGTCAAGCCGTATCAGTACCCGCTGATCGGCACCTTCCTGCGTACCCACGAATTCACGCGTCCGAGCTGGCTTGCCGGGTCCAGCATGGTCTGGGCCGGCGAGTCGATCGACGTGGCAAGCCTCGAAGTGCCGGCGGCCTGGGACGACGTGCCGCTGACGCTCGTGTCGCTGGGAGAGGGCGGTGAGTACGAATTGCAGTACGACGGCGGTGCGCTGGGCACCGGTGTGGTCGGCGAAGCCTCACGCTTCGATGGCCCGCTGGGCGAGGTGACGCTCAAGGTCAGTGCACTGGACGCGGCCAGAGGTGCTGAATTCACGCTGATGCATCAGTCGACCCTGGAAGCGACCAATGCGCTGCGTTCGCGCTTCGCGGTGGCCGAGATGGGCAAGGAAACCGGGGTGCTGGGTCTGGCGCTGGTCGGCGAAGACCCGCTGCGCACCCAGCAGACCCTGCAGCGCATCACCGATACCTACCAGCAGCAGAACATCGAACGTCAGTCCGCCGAAGCCGAGAAGTCGCTCGAGTTTCTCAAGAAGCAGGTGCCGACGGTGCGTGAGCGTCTCGAAGTGGCCGAGAACCGTCTCAATGCCTATCGCGGCAAGAGCGATAGCGTGAATCTGGATCTCGAGACCAAGTCGGTGCTCGAGCAGCTGGTCAATATCGACAACCAGATCAACGAGACCCAGCTGGAAGAAGCGGAGCTGTCCGGCAAGTTCAACCCCAGTCACCCCAACTACGTGGCACTGCGCAAGAAGCGTGCGGACCTGCAGCAGACCCGCAAGGAGCTGGAGAAGCAGGTCGGTGATCTTCCGGACACCCAGCAGGAAATCCTGCGTCTGGAGCGTGAAGTCGAGGTCAATCAGCAGATCTACGTGCAGCTGCTCAACAAGACCCAGGAAATGAACATCGCCCAGGCCAGCACCATCGGCAATATCCGCATTCTGGACGAGGCCGTTGCACAGCCGCATCCGATCAGCCCGCGCAAGGCGATGATCGTGGTGATCGCGACCCTGCTGGGCGGCATGCTCGGGGTGGTCTTCGTGCTGCTGCGCTCCATGCTGCATCGCGGTATCGAGACGCCGTCGGAGCTTTCCGACCTTGGGCTCAATGTCCACGCGACCCTGCCGCTCTCCGAGGAGCAGGCACGCCTCAACCGTCGTCTGGCACGTGGCTTCAAGCGCTTCACCGGTCGGGGTGTCGCCACAGCGGCCAATGACAACGTCGCGTCGGGGCTGCTGGCGATCCGCAACCCGGCGGATCTCTCCATCGAGGGTCTGCGCGGTCTGCGCACCAGCCTGCACTTCGCGATGATGGAAGCCCCCGACAATCGCCTGATGATCTGTGGCCCGAGCCCGGGCATCGGCAAGAGCTTCGTGTCCGCCAACCTGGCCGCCGTCTGCGCCCAGGCCGGCAATCGGGTGCTGGTCATCGATGCCGACATGCGCCGTGGCCATGTCCACCAGAGCATGGCGGGTGTCTCGCCCAGCGACGCCGCGCCGGGCCTGAGCGACTTCCTGCTCGGCAAGGCCGACCGCGACAGCATCGTGCGTCACATCACTGATCCGAGTCTGGCGATGTCCGAGGCCGCTGCTGTGGCGCTTGGCGAAGGGGCGGCCGCCAACGGTGCGCCGAGCAACCTGTGCTACGTGGCGCGCGGTACCACGCCCTCCAACCCGTCGGAGCTGCTGCTGCAGTCACGCTTCAGCGATTTCCTCGACTGGGCCAGTGCGAACTTCGACATGGTCATCGTCGATACGCCGCCGATCCTGGCGGTTACCGATGCGGCCATCGTCGGCAAGCAGTGCGGGGTCAGCGTGATGGTGACGCGCTTCATGCATAACTCGCCCAAGGAAATCGAAGCGGCGCTGGAGCGCTTCGCCTCCAGTGGCGTGCATGTCGATGGCGCGATTCTCAATGCCGTCGAGCGCAAGGCCACCACGACCTACAGCTACGGCTACAGCTATCACGATTATCAGTACCAGGGTGGCGCCAAGGGTTAGCGGCCACTTGCATTAGAGCCCGCGAACCCGATGTCTGAGACTGCGTGCCTCGTTGGCAGTGGGGATCGGCAGTGGGGATCGGCAGTCGAGGCGAGAGCCGGGGCAGTACGGGTGAAGCATCGGGTAGCACGCCGTCGAGCGACGGCACCAGCGGCTCCGAGCGTGATGAACGGAACCACAACACGAACGCAAGCCAAGGGGGTAACGGCATATGAATACCACGACGAACCATGCAAGCTCCGGGCTGGAAGGGCGTCAGCGCCACTCCCGCATGTACGAGCGACTGATGTTCAACTCGCTGTGTCAGGCCATCGTCGGTCTGATTCTGGCAGTGGGTGTCCCGCTGCTGCTGATCAATGGCCTGCGCCCGTGGGTCAGCGAGATGCGCATGCACAGTGTCATCGCCGCCAGCGGCGGCTTCCTGCTCGCCTTGCAGGCGATTCGTCACATGTCGCGCTACCCCGGCGCCAAGGCCTTCGCCTACGTGCTGCCGGCCATCACCATCAGCTATCTGCTGGCGATGAGCGTGCTGATCGCGCTGGATCTGCGCTTCAGCCGCATCGTGCTCGGCAGCTCATGGCTGGCGGCGATGCTGATCTGCTCCATCGGCTTCTGGGCCGAGCAGCGCACCCGCATCCGCAAGCTGGCCGTGGTGCCCTTCGGTGACTATCGCAGCCTGTTCACCACCCGTGGGGCACGCTGGAACCTGATGCGCGCGCCGGACCTGGGCGAAGAGCGCTACAACGGCGTGGTCGCCGATCTGGAAGCCGAGATGCCGGCAGAATGGCAGCGTTTCCTGGCCAACTGCGTGCTGCATCGCATCCCGGTCTATGACGCCAGCGAAGTCCGCGAGTCGCTGACTGGTCGTGTCGAGCTCGATCAGGTGCGTGAGAACAGCTTCGGTCAGCTGGCCCCCAACAGTGAATATGAGCTGTTCAAGCGTCTGTTCGACATGCTGGCCGTGCTCGCCGTGGCACCGTTCGTGCTGCCGATCTGCCTGGTGACTGCCGTGTTGATCCGCCTCGATTCCCCGGGCGGCGTGTTCTTTGTCCAGGAGCGTGTCGGCCAGGGCGGTCGTCCGTATCGCATGTTCAAGTTCCGCAGCATGTGCCACGACAGCGAGAAGACCGGTGCCCAGTTCGCCCAGGCCAACGACATGCGCGTGACCCGTATCGGTCGCGTGATCCGCAAGACCCGCATCGATGAGCTGCCGCAGTTCATCAACGTGCTCAAGGGCGAGATGAGCCTGATCGGCCCGCGTCCGGAGCAGGTCAAGTTCGTGAATGAATTCGCCGAACAGATTCCGTTCTACAACTACCGTCACGTGGTGCGTCCGGGCATCACCGGCTGGGCGCAGGTCACTCAGGGCTACGCCTCTGACGCCGACGAGACCCGCGAGAAGCTCGAGCACGACTTCTACTACATCAAGCGCTTCTCCGTGTGGCTCGACCTGCTGATCGTCGGCCGTACCATCAAGACCATGCTGACCGGCTTCGGGGCACGCTGAGCATGCTGACCGTCAGTGGCTATTACGTCGGCTTCATGGCCCTGCTGGTGGCAATCCTGCCGCTGGCCGCCAACGAGCGCACCCGCATGGTGGGTGCCTGGTTGGCCGGTGGGCTGTGTCTGGCGTTCATGGCATTGCGTTACGACGCAGGGTACGACTACTTCTCGTACCGCCAGATGGCCACCTGGCAGGTCGACCTGAGCTTTCTCGAGCCCGCACCTGCTGCCCTGGCACGCATGGCGCGGGCCTGGGGCGAGCCGCAGCTGTTCTTCATCATCACCGCCATCCTCTACGTGTCGTGCTTCGTCTCGGCACTGGTGATGAGCCGTCGCAATCTGGCCTGGTGCCTGCTGTTCTTCGTCTGCCTGCCGCTGATCTATCTGTCGGCCTTCGGATTCGTGAAGCAGCACGTGGCAATTGCGCTGTTCATGCTGGCGATGGCGTGCCTGGAGCGCGGCATGCGGCTGCCCGCGCTGGTGCTGATGCTCGTCGGCACCAGCTTCCACTACACCCTGGCACTGTATCTGCCACTGCTGGTGATCTATCCGCTGTTGCGCCGCGCCTACCCGTTCTGGCTCTACCTGGGGCTGCTGCCACTGTGCTTCGTGTCCGGGCCGCTGGCCAAGAGCATTCTCAATGCGTTGGGCCTCTATGCGCATTATTTCGAGGATTTTTCCGGCGGTGGCGAGAAGCTCTACGTCATCTACCTGTTGATCTGCCTGGGGACTCTGGTGCTGTGGAAGCATTTCCGCCTGTCACTGGCCCCCTGGGCCTTCAACCTGATGTTCATCGGCGTGGCGCTCTACACCTTGTTCATCACCTACGGTGAGCATGTGGCACGTGCCAGCTATTATTTCCTGCCGTTCGCCATCTTCGTCATCTGTGACGTGATCGAGCATTTCCGCGACAAGCTGTTGCCCAGCCTGATCAGCGGTGCGCTGATGATGGCGCTGTTCTTCATGTCGCTGAAGGTGGCGGCCGGCAATCAGGACCACGATTTCTTGAACAACTACGAGTTCTATTTCCTGAGCGATGAAGCCCTGGTCGTCGGCAACGGAGGCCAGTCATGAGCGAAGCGCTGATCTTCTCGCTGTTCAATCTGATGGCGCGCGGCCTGTCCTCCGCGGCGGGCCTGCTGCTGGCGCGTGCCGTGGCGCCGGAGGCCTTCGGTGAATACGCGCTGGCGCTCAACTACGCGGTACTGCTGGGCGTACTGGCGCGCATGGGCGGCAACGAGGTGTTGCTGGTCACCCGCGATGGTTCAAGTGGCGCGGCACTGCGCCGCTGGATGGGCGTCGGCATCTCGCTCTACGCCTTGCTGGCGATCGGCTTCGCCGTCGGCATCGCGCCGCTGCTGGGCCTGTCGGCCTTCATCTTCGCCTTCTGTGCGCTGCGCGCCGCGGCGGAGCAGGTCGGCCTGCAGATGATCAACTCGCGTCTGCAGCGTCAGGAGCGCTTGGGGCGCGTCAATCTGATGACGGTGCTGATCTCGCTGGCGGTGGCGATCGCGGTCGGCTGCGCCGCGGGCCCGGCGCTCTATCATCAGGGCGTCGAGCTTGTGATCGGCGCCGAGTTCAGCGCTGACCTGACCACCCCCGCCGGCATGTTCGGCCTGGCGCCGGTGCCGACCTTCGTGACGGTCAGCGCCATCGCGCTGGTCATCGTGATGCTGCTGGGCATGTGGTTGTCGCGTGATGCGCAGGCAGATGCTCAGGCGGTCGATAGCGACGCCGCGGGCCAGGGGCATCTGCCAAGCAAGGCCGAATTCGCACGCGGACGCGGCTTTCTCTACAACAATCTGATGTCGTTCGCCTACCTGCAGGCCTGGGTGATCCTGGCCGGGCTGGCCTTTGCGCCGGCGCAGGTGGCCAGTGTCTCGGTGGTGACCTCCATCGTGTTCGCGCTCTATGTGTTCCCCACCAGCCTGTATCGCTACTACCTGCCCAAGCTGACCCACGGCGATGCGCGCCTCAAGGAGTACCTGGTCATCGCCAGTGGCTTCGCGCTGCCGGTGGCGGGAGGACTGGCGCTGATCGCGCCCTGGCTGGCGGAACACTTCCTGAGCGGCGCCTACCCGCGCCTGACCCTGACGCTGCGCGCCTTCGCGCTGGTCTATCTGGTGCACGCCTTCGTCACCTGCGCCTTCACGCGTCTGGCCGCGCTGCGCCTCAACGGCAAGCGCCTGCTGTGCCAGAGCACCGGCGCCACCCTGGTGGTCGGCGGCGGGCTTGCGATCGCGGCGCTCAATCACTCGCTGGGCAACGCGTCCGGCGACACCGGCAGCCTTCTGGGCGTCGATCTCTACAGCCTCTTCCTGTGTGTGCCGGTCGCCGCCGAAGTGGTGATGCTGGCGATGGCGATCCTCTTCCAGCCATCACTGTCCCGTGGTGGCAAGGCACACGAAGACAACGCTGCGGCGAGTGCCTGACCGGGCTTCACGCGCGCAGCAGGAATCGGAAGGTCAGCATCTGTGACTTCCGGTTGATGACATGACGGCGATGCCGGGCATTCAGACACAGCCCTCAGGCATCGCGCGTTCGAATCGCGACATTACGGACAGAAGGACGAACAGCATGGCCAAGATATGCATGACGCACGGATGGCATGACGACAACAAGGGCGACTCCGCCATCCTGATGGGCACCATCGACTTTCTCGATCAGCTGATCGATGCCGAACAGGGCCGCAGCGATGTCTCCGGCGCCGGTGTGGCCAAGGCCGAAGGCCACCGCATCGACATCCTGCCCATCGATGATCAGGTGTTCGCCACCGAGCGCGGCCCGTTCCGTCACATTCGTCGTCGCTACCGCGAACGCGTCACCGTCGGCCAGCCGCTGATGCCGCCGATGCGTGACAAGCTGCGCTTCGTGAGCTCGCTGCTCGGCCTGAGCGCCAAGATGATGTTCGGCAAGCAGGGCAAGAGTGGCAACGACATCATCGACGCCGCAGACCTGGTGGTCGTCAAGGGCGGTCATATCTTCCACAACGGCAGCTTCAAGAAGACGCTGTCCTCGTGGCTGGCACTGATCGGCTATCTGGCGCCGGTGATGCTGGCCCGCAAGGCCGGCAAGCGCGTGCTTCTGCTGGGTCATTCCTTCGGCCCGTTCAAGACCCCGGCCCAGGAGCGCTTCTTCCTGCGCACCCTGAGCGATTGCCTGGTGGTCTCGCGTGAGGAAATCACCCACGCCATGACCCAGAAGGCCGACCCGAAGCTGCCGCATGCGCTGCTGGGCACCGACATGGCCTTTGCCATGGCCCCGCGTGCCAGTGACGAGCATGCCAAGGTGAAGGCGCCGAATGGCATGGCCTCGCCGTACGCCGTGATCACCCTGCGCGACTGGTGGGGCCTGGATCAGCAAGCCTTCGCCGAGCGTGTCGAGGTGCTGTCGCGCTCACTGCTGGAATCCCGCGAGCGTCTGGGCATCGAGCGCCTGCTGGTGGTCCCGCACGTGCTGGGCCCGACCGATATCGAGAATGACCAGCGCATCTCCCGGCTGGTGTTCGATCATCTGCAGAAGGCCTTGGCCACGGCGGGCGGTGAAGACCTCGCCAAGCGCATCGAGCTGGTGCAGGGCGACCCGAGCCCGGATGCGCTGGTCGATCTCTACCGCGATGCCCGGTTCCTGGTCGGTACCCGCTTCCACTCGGTGATCTTCGCGCTGATGTCCGGCACGCCGGTCTATGCGCTGTCCTACTGCGGGCCCAAGGCGCCGGGGATCATGCGTGACTTCGGGCTCGGCGACAGCGTGCAGGACATCGAGAACTTCGACCCGGCGCGCATCGTGGCCGATATCGAGGCGCTGGTCGCCGACAAGGCCTTCCCGGCGCTGGCCGAGCGCGTCATCGCCGAGAAGCTGGCGATCACCGCCGACATCACGCGTGACTTCCTGCGCCGTGCACCGGGGCGTGCCGGCGTCTGGGGCCAGCGTGAGCTGAAGCTCAATGACGCTGCCTTCCCGGCACAGGTGGCGCCCAAGCCAGCTGCTGTCGAGGCGGCCGCTGCCATGGCCGCGGATGCGCCTGCCGGCGACAACAGCGCGACTGCCGCTCATGACAGCGAGCCTGTCGTGCGAGGAGCCTGATATGGCACATGTCGCTCTGTTGATTCAGGACATCAGTGCCTGTGGTGGCGTCGAGAAGGTGATGCATGGTCTGGCGCGGGATCTGAGCGCCAGCCACCGGGTCACGCTGGTCTCGGTGCGCGAAGGCGAGCCCTACTGGGGGCGTCTGGAGGGTGTCGAATATCGCACCCTCGGGCTGCCGGCCACCGGCACGCGCCAGAACTTCCGCCATTGGGTGACGCATCTGCGTCGCCTGATGCTGGAGGCGCGGATCGAGGTGATGGTCAGCGGCTACTTCGCCTTCCATCTGGCGGCGCAGCTGGCGGCACGCGGCACCGGTGGCGTCGATGGTGAGGGGCGCCCGCGTCCGCGCACGCGCATCATCGCCCAGGAGCACAGCGCCTATCATCACGATCGCCGTGCCAAGCGCATCGTCAAGCAGCTGGCCTATCGCCACCTCGATGTGCTGCAGGTGCTCAATGAGGTCGATGCCGAATGCTGGCGTCGCCGCGGCCTCACGCCGACGGTGATTCCCAATTATCTGGATGACCAGCAGGCAGATGAGGCACGCAGCGGCTGCGAGCATCAGGTCGATGTGGTGATGGTCGGGCGACTGGCGCCGATCAAGCGCCTCGACCTGGCGATTCGTGCCTTCGCGGATTCCGGCTATCGTCGCGGTCGCCTGGTGGTAGTCGGCGACGGCCCTGAGCGTGAACGCCTGCTGGCGTTGTGCAACGAGCTGGGCCTGCGTGCCTTCCAGGGCGCCAACGACAGCACGGTGCCTGCCGGCACTCAGGTGCTGTTCACCGGCGCGCTCAGGGATGTCTCCCACGAGCTGCGGCGTGCACGCCTGTTGCTGCTGACCTCGGAGCGCGAATGCCTGCCGATGAACGTGATCGAGGCCAAGCGTGAGGGACTGCCGTGCCTGTCGCGCCCGGTGCGTTCCGGCCCGCTGGCGCTGATCGAACATGGCCGCGACGGGATGCTCAGCGCGGAACCGGATGGCAGCGGGGATGCCGCCATCATCGCGGAGCTTGCCCACGAGCTGGCGCGCCTCGAGTTCGATGACGAGCTTCTGCTGCGCCTCTCGAACGGTGCCTGGCAGAGCTTTGACCGCTACAGCGCGCACGCGGTGTTGCCGCAATACCAGCGTCTGATCTCGCGTCTCGCGCCGCCGACGCCCGGCGATGCGGCGACGACCGAGCAAGCGCATCAGGACTCATCCGCAGACACGCGCCCAGACACACACTCGCGTCGCGTTCAGCGACAGCCGCTTGAGGAGAAGGCCCATGGCTGATGTCTCCGTCATCATGCCCAACTACGGCTATGACCGCCGCCTGCACGCCGCCGTCGACTCGGTACTGGCCCAGAGCGAGCCGGTACGCGAGATCCTGATCAGCGACGATGCCTCACCAGATGGTGCCGCCAGTCGTCTGCGTGACGACTTCGCGGCGCTGGACACCGGCGGTGTCGAGATCCGCGTGCTGGAAACCGACACCAACGGTGGCCCGGGCCGGGCGCGCAACCGTGCCATCGCCGAGGCCAAGGGTCGCTACATCGCCTTTCTGGATGCCGACGATGCCTGGCTGCCCGAGAAGATCGAACGCCAGATCGCCTTCATGCAGGACACCGGCGCCGGGCTTTCCTACACCGGCTACGAGATGGTCGATGAGCAGGGCGAGCACGTCTCGTATTTCGTGCCGCCCGAGCGCCTGACGCGCGATGACATGCTGCGCTCCAACTCCATCGGCTGCCTGACTGCCATCTATGACGCCGGGCGCTTCGGGCGCTTCTACATGCCGACGATCCGCAAGCGTCAGGACCTGGCGCTGTGGCTGATCATCATCGGCCAGCTGGGCCCGGCGCAGGGCATGCCGGAACCGCTGGCGCGCTACACTCGTCGCGAGAGCAGCGTGTCGTCCAACAAGTTCAAGGCCGCCGCCTATCAGTGGCGTCTGTATCGTGAGGTGCTGGGGATGGATGTGATCAGCGCCAGTCGCAATTTTGTCCATTACGCGGTGAACGGTTATGCAAAACATCGTTGAACAGGATGTCGCGGCGTCCGCGACATCTTCCACCGAGTCCGCGGCGGCTTCCCGCCACGCCGATACTGGTGCGCAGCCGACCCTCGACTCGCGCCCGCGCGTGCTGGTCGGGGCACGCCAGGTAGATGACAGTACGCGTCGACAGGTGCCGGAGCTGACCTTCCTGATCTCGACGCTGGATGACGGCCTCTATCGCGTGCCGCGTCATGATGCGCTGCCCGGGGCGCGCTTTTTGATCGTGCATCAGCTGTCTGACTTCGCGAGCCGCGAGCAATACCGCGAGTACGCGCTGGCCAATTTCGATAGCCGTTTCGAGTACCTGGCGATCGATGGGCGGGGACTGTCCAGGAGCCGCAACACGGCGCTGGCCGCCTGTGCCACGCGCTACGCCTATGTGCTGGATGACGACATCGAGCTGCATCCCCAGGCTGTCGCACTGGTGATGGAAGCCTTCACCTGCACCGAAGCGGCCGCGATCAGCTTCCCCCACGTCAAGGCCTTCCCGCTGCATGAACGGGACCCGGATCGGCCCGCGCCGCCGGTGTCCTTCAAGACCCACAGCCTGATGTCACTGGCGCGCGTGCGCTCGGTGGACATGGCGCTGGATCTCTGCCAGTTCCATGCACGCTTCGATGAGCAGTTCGGCCTGGGCACCGATCAGCCCTCCGGCGAGGAATTCATCGTGTTGAGCGATGCGCGTCGTCAGGGCGCGCGTCTGATGCGTGCCAATCTGGGCATTGTCGCCCATGCGGGGGTCACCTCCGGCAGCGACTTCTACAGCACGCCAGCCAAGGCGCGCACCAAGGGGCGCATGTTTGCCCGCGCCACCGGCAGTCGTTTCTCGCCGTTGTCATTGGCCTTTTTCCTGCGCAAGGCTCCGGTCGCCATGAAGCATGGCCACCTCGGCACCTTCGCGAGGCACTATTTTCGCTGACATCGCGCGCTTTTCATCAGTGCTGACATTTTCCCGGCTGTCTCGGCCTTCCACTCTTGAGACAGTCCTTGCCCACTCGCTGACATACCCGTGGACAGCCCCGTTGGCGTTGACGCCGACGGGTTGGGGAGCCTCGCGCGCCATTCAGCCTGAACGTCATGACATGACCCCTCGGGTCGCTCTCAATACACGCTAGAGCCATATGGCAGACAAGGATGACATCAATGAAGATCACGATTTTTGGAAGCGGTTATGTCGGTCTGGTCACGGGTACCTGCCTGGCCGACGTCGGCCACGATGTAGTGTGCATGGATGTGGACGCCGCCAAGATCGAGGGTCTCAAGCAGGGCGAGATTCCCATCTATGAACCGGGCCTGGAAGGCATGTTGTTGCGCAACGTGGAAGCCGGTCGCCTGAGCTTCACCACCGACGCGCGTGAAGCCGTCGAGCATGGCGTGCTGCAGTTCATCGCCGTGGGCACGCCGCCGGATGAAGACGGCAGCGCCGACCTCAAGTACGTGCTGTCCGTCGCCACCACCATCGGCGAGCACATGAATGACTACAAGGTCATCATCGACAAGTCCACCGTGCCGGTGGGCACGGCGGACCGCGTCAAGGCGCGGGTCAAGGACGTGCTCAAGGACCGTGGTGCAAGCGTCGATTTCGATGTGTGCTCCAACCCGGAATTCCTCAAGGAAGGCGCGGCGCTGGACGACTTCACGCGTGGCGCGCGCATCGTGGTCGGCACCGATTCCGAAGCGGTGCGTGAGCGCATGCGCGAATGCTACGCCCCCTACAACCGCAACCATGAAAAGCTGATGTTCATGGATGTGCGCGCCGCCGAGCTGACCAAGTACGCCGCCAACGCCATGCTGGCGACCAAGATCAGCTTCATGAACGAGATCTCCAACCTGGCCGAGCGCCTGGGCGCGGACATCGAGGAAGTGCGTCGCGGCATCGGCAGTGACCCGCGTATCGGCTACCACTTCATCTATCCCGGTTGTGGTTATGGCGGTTCCTGCTTCCCGAAGGACGTCCAGGCACTGGCGCGTACTGCCAGTCAGGTCGGTTATGACGCCGAGCTGCTGACCGCTGTGGAATCCGTCAACAAGCGCCAGAAGGTCACGCTGTTCGACAAGCTGTCGCGGGCCTTCGATGGCGACCTCAAGGGCAAGACCATCGCCGTCTGGGGTCTGGCCTTCAAGCCCAACACCGATGACATGCGCGACGCGCCGAGCCGCACGCTGATGGAAGCGCTGTGGGCGGCTGGCGCGACCGTGCAGGCCTATGACCCGGAAGCCATGAAGGAATGCCGCCGCATCTACGGCGAGCGCGATGAGCTGGTGCTGGTCGCGGACCGTCAGCAGGCAGTCAAGGGTGCCGATGCGCTGGTGATCTGCACCGAGTGGAAGGAATTCCGCACCCTGGATGGCGAGTGGCTGAAGTCTCAGCTCGGCTTCCCGGTGGTGGTCGATGGCCGCAACCTGTTCGAGCCCGCCGCCATGAAGGCCGCTGGCCTGATGTACTACGCGGTCGGTCGCGGTGACACCCTGCTGCTGAATCAGGCTTGAGCATGCCACTTGGCATCACAGCCCGGGCGTCATTGCTCAAACGTCAGTGCTCAAGCATCAAGGCTCAAGCAGGCATTGAACGTCGCTGAAAGATTCAGCACGCGTACCTGATCTGCGTACGCAGTCCCTGAAAGACATCCATTCAGTCGTGCCACGCTCTCCATGAGGGTGGCACGCAGTAGAGGAATTTCTCATGTGTGGCATCGTTGCCGGTCTGGCTCAGCGTGATATCAGCAAGATTCTGATCGAGGGGCTGCATCGCCTCGAATACCGCGGGTATGACTCCGCCGGCGTGGCGGTCATCGACCCTGCCGGTGAACTGCGTCGTGCGCGTGCCGTGGGCAAGGTGCGTGCGTTGGAAGACGAGCTGCGTGAGGCGCCGCTGTCCGGCGCCATCGGCGTGGCGCACACCCGCTGGGCGACCCACGGGCGTCCTGCCCAGCACAATGCGCACCCGCATCTCTCCAGTGAGCGGGTCGCTGTCGTGCATAACGGCATCATCGAGAACCACGAAGCGCTGCGCGGCGAGCTGGAAGGCGCCGGTTATGTCTTCACTTCCGAGACCGACACCGAGGTGGTCGCGCACCTGGTCGATCGCGAACTGTGCAGCGGTCTGGCACTGCCGGAAGCCGTCAATGCGGTCACCGCGCGTCTCGATGGCGCCTTCGCGCTGGCGGTGATGGAGCAGCGCAACCCCGAACTGCTGGTCGGTGCCCGTCAGGGCAGCCCGCTGGTGGTCGGCGTGGGGATCGATGAGCACTTCATCGCCTCCGATCCGCTGGCGCTACTGCCGGTGACCGATCGCTTCATCTATCTCGATGAAGGCGACATGGTCGCCATCACGCCGGCGGGTATCCAGGTGCTGGAACGTACCGGCGACCGCGATGAGCTGACACCGGTCACGCGTGAAGTGGTGCGGTACGAGCACAGCGTCGAAGCTGCCGGCAAGGGCGAATATCGCCACTTCATGATGAAGGAGATCATGGAGCAGCCGCGTGTACTGTCGCGCACGCTGGCCGAGCGACTGGACCCGCAGGGCGTGCGTCTGGAGGCCTTCGATGTCTCGCGTCATTCCTTCCTCGCCGCCAGCGCTGGCAACGAAAGCGGCGCCGAGGGCGGCAAGCAGGGCGTGGATGTGGCGCGCCTGACACAGCTGTTCGCCGATGTGCGCCAGGTACAGATCATCGCCTGTGGTACCAGCTATCACGCCGGCATGGTGGCGCGTTACTGGCTGGAAGAGGTTGCGGGCATTCCGGCGCAGGTCGAGGTGGCCTCGGAATTCCGTTATCGCGAGCGCGTCGCGGCGCCGGGCACGCTGTTCCTGACTCTGTCCCAGTCCGGCGAGACCGCCGATACGCTGGCGGCGCTGCGCGACATCCAGAAGCTCAACCGTGAAGGCCCGCAGGCCGGTCATTATCTGGCGAGCCTTGCCATCTGTAACGTGACGGGCAGCTCGCTGGTGCGTGAATCCGACCTGTCATTGCTGACTCACGCCGGGCCGGAAATCGGGGTCGCCTCCACCAAGGCCTTCACCACCCAGCTGGTCGCGCTGATGTTGACCACCCTGGCGCTGCGTCAGGCCAAGGGCGATGGTCAGACGGATGACCTGCTGAGCCGTCAGCTGCTGATGCGCCTCAAGGACCTGCCGCACGTGATCGAGCAATCCCTGGCGCTGGATGGGGAGATCGCGCAGCTGGCCGAGAAGTTCATGCATCGTCACCACACCCTGTTCCTCGGGCGTGGCAGCCAGTATCCCATCGCCATGGAAGGGGCACTCAAGCTCAAGGAAATCTCCTACATCCACGCCGAAGCCTACGCGGCCGGTGAGCTCAAGCACGGTCCGCTGGCGTTGATCGACGAAGACATGCCGGTGGTGGCGGTCGCGCCGATGGATGACCTGATGGAGAAGCTGAAGTCCAACCTGCAGGAAGTTCGCGCCCGCGGAGGCCAGCTGTTCGTATTCGCGGACCCGGAAGTCAGCCTCAAGGCCGGTGAAGGCGTTCACGTCGTCACCGTGCCGGGCGTGTGCCGCTTCCTCGCGCCGATCGTCTACGCGGTGCCGCTGCAATTGCTCTCCTATTACGTCGCCGTGCTCAAGGGCACCGATGTCGATCAGCCGCGCAACCTGGCCAAGAGTGTCACGGTGGAGTGATCGACTGCGCTTGAGGCCATGAAGCAAACGAAAGGGACTGCCCATGGGCAGTCCCTTTCTTGTTTGACTGGCTTTGTCGTGTCTTGGCGTTCTTGCGGGGAATCAGGCAGCGCGGCGGCTAGCGAATCAGATCAAGCCCTTGAGGATCAGGTTGCCACTGGCGATCAGCAGGATGGCGTATGCCATCTGACGCAGGTGGGTATCGCTCAGGGGCGGAGGATAGCGGCGAGCGAGTTCAGTAAAGCCGATCACGACGAAGATGCCGGCTGCTCCGATCATCAGCAGATCCTGGAGATGTTCTCCAGCGCGTCCGGGAGATGCGATGGACAGCCCCATACGTACCAGTCCCCCGAGCAGAAATACGCCGAACAGGGTGCAGCGGATCGCGATCAGGGTCATCGGTTGGCGATAGAGCATCACGACCAGCGGGGGGCCGTTTGCCGCAAACAGTCCACCCATCAGACCGGACAGCCCCCCGGCGAGGTGAAAGTGCCAGCGCGGGGATAGCGTGCTGCGCGGCGTGGGCTGGACCAGCAGTGCCACGCAGGCGATCAGGATGACGATGCCCAGCAGCATGCCCAGCAAGGGCGTATGTGCCTCACCCAGCCAGCTGGCGAGAAAGTAACCGACCGGCAGCAGCGGCAGGCTGGTCATCAACAGACGCCGAGCCAGAGTGAGGTCGATCTCACGCCAATGGCCGCGTAGTGCCATGGTGTTGTTGAACAGGCTGAGCAGAGCGCACAGCAGAGCAGCACTCTCTATTGGCAGTACATTGAGGGTCGCCAGCAGGCCCATCACGATCAATCCGAAGGCGAAACCGGTCAGGGTCTGGATATAGCTGGCGAGTGCCAGGCTCATCATGATGGCGACAAGTTGCCAAGGCTCCATGAAGTCTCCGTGGGCAAGGGGGATAGAACAGAAAGGGCAGGGCGGCGCTGGCTCCGTCATGCGCACCGCCTGCCATCATAGCCTGCATTGCGCCCCGGCAATATGACACTCGCGCAAAGTACTCACCTTGATGTGCGTCACACAAGGCCGCGGGCATGATGGCTTTGATTGCATTGGCTCAATTGGCGGGGCGCATTTCAATAGTCCTGATTGTCAGTACCTGGCATGAGTTACCGGAGGATTGGCGCATAAATGCTCATGATTTCGGCGTTTGGCGACAGCGCAGCTTGTTTGGGCTGGGGGATTATTGGTCTGTGGTCAACGGCGGGGCAGGAAGTGTCACCATTTGCTGCTGTTTTCTGTCACTCCCTTTCTCACGAGCGGTCATCCCTTGAGAGATCACTGCTCAGGGTGAGGTCGCTCACCTGTTCGTCCTCAGTGGCCAGGCCATCCGCGGAGGCTCCCTGACGCGCAAGCCGTTCAGCAACCAGGAACTGGGCAAGTTTCACCGCAGCTCGGTCAATCCCTGCGTCACTGGCTGGCTGTGCGAAGCGGCCAATGTCGAGTCTCTCGAGCAGCAGATGCAGGGCTGTCTGCAGCACACACTGGATATCAAGTTGCGTAAGTCAGTACTCGCTACTTCGTGAGGAGGGTTGATAACATATTGATATTGTTGGATTTTGGTCAGAAAGATGAAGAAAATCGTTCTCGACGGTTGGGCAAATATCAGGAACTGCTGCTGGATTTAACGCGCACAATGGCCCCGCGAGTGAGAGTGACAGGCGCCTGCCTGGGGAGCGCAATCGGTCGGGACAGTGCTTCTTCTGGCAATGACACACCGCGTGTCGCTGAACAGGCCGTCTCGCTGGAACGCGATCGATCGTTATCAAAGGGAAGGATGCCCGTGAATACCCTCAACAGAGAGCGGAATGTCGTCATGAGTGGATATCGTTTCTGCACCCAATGCGGGGGCGCCAGCGTACATCGCGTAAAACGCCAATGGTGGCAGCGACTGGCCGGCAAGGCGCCGCTCTATCACTGTGAAGATTGCGGCATCATCCATCGCGTCTCGACTGAGGCAATCACTGCCAGCCGGACGAGCAAGCAGGACGCTGAGTCGTCGCACCCGATTGCTGACCGCTGATCCAGTCTTCAGGTGCCAGCACTGAGCTATTGTCCAGTCACGCCTGTCAATGTCACCCCGATATGCTGATGGCCAAGGGCATGGATCACGCGTAACTCATTGGGCAGCGGGCCGATCACCGCCACTTCCGTGTGCTCGTCACCACTCATCGAGTGGTCATCTTGTTGTGATCGAGGTGTTGTCATCCTGGCGTCGATATCGAGGCGCCGTTATCGGGGTATTCGCGCCGCAATCCAGGCCCTTCAAGACACGCGCTTCAAGTTCGGCTTGGCTCCTCGAAGGGTAGCGGGATGTCATCATCGCGCCGGACGGCGAAGACATTCAGCGTCATGGCCACCAGGGCGTAATATCCCAGCACCCCGACCAGCTCCACCACCACGGTTTCGCCGAACATCGCGACGGCCTCGCCGTAAAGTCCATCATCGACACGCCGCTCGGCGTAGAGGGCGCGGGTGATGCGATAGACCAACCGCTCATCGTCTTTTTCAAACGCGGGTTCACGCTCCTCGCGCAGCGCCGTGATGACCTCGGGCGCGAGGCCGGCCTGCTCGGCGATCGGCGCGTGAATCTGCCATTCAGCCTGGGATTTCCACCACACCGCCGTGGTGAGAATCGCCAGTTCGCTGAGGCGCAGCTCGAGGCCGGTGGCGTAGCGACAGAAGGCGCCGAGGCGCTGGGCATGATCGGCAAGCTCGGGACTGTGGATCCAGGCCAGGAAGGGGCCGTCCAGATTGCCGCGCGGGCCGCTGAGAATCTCGGCCAGCACCTCGCGCTGAGCCGCGCTCATGCTGGCGTCATCCAGTTCGGTCAGACGCGATGTGATCGCCATGAAAGTCACTCCATTCAAATCCATTCAAAGATCGTGGGGCAGGCAATGGGTCGGCAGCTGAGCCGTCACAGGCTGGCCAGGGTGGTATCGATGGCACGCCCCAGCTTGGCGGTGAGCTCGTCCAGGTGCGACTCCTGCAGAATGAACGGCGGCGCCAGCAGGATGTGATCGCCCCGGCGGCCATCGAGAGTGCCGCCCATCGGATAGCACATCAGGCCTTCGGCCATGGCGGCCTTCTTGAGCCGGGCGTGCAGCTTGAGGGCCGGATCGAAGGGGCGCTTGCTGTCGCGGTCCGCCACCAGTTCCAGCCCCTGGAAGAGGCCACGACCGCGGATGTCGCCGACATGGGGATGCTGCGCGAAGCGCTCGTTCAGGCGCGCCTTGAGCCCCTCGCCGAGGACGTTGACACCCGTGAGCAGGTCGCGGGTTTCGATGGTCCGCTGGACGGCAAGGGCCGCGGCACAGGCGGTGGCATGGCCGATGTAGGTATGGCCGTGCTGGAAGAAACCGGAGCCATTGGCGATGGCATCACGGATGCGCTGGCTGACCAGGGTCGCGCCGATTGGCTGGTAGCCGGCGCCCAAGCCCTTGGCGATGGTGATCAGGTCCGCCGTGACACCCTCCTGCTCGGCGGCGAACAGACTGCCGGTGCGCCCCATGCCGCACATCACCTCGTCGAGAATCAGCAGCACGCCGTAGCGGTCACAGACCTCGCGGATGCGTCTGAAGTAGCCCGGCACCGCCGTGACGGCGCCCAGGGTGGCACCCACGACGGGTTCTGCCACGAAGGCCATCACGTTCTCGGCGCCCAGACGCAGGATTTCCTCCTCAAGTTCCGCGGCGAGACGAATGCCCATCGCCTCGGGCGTCTCGTCGGGCTGCTGGTCCCGATAGGCGTAGCAGGGGCTGACGTGGCTGACGTTGATCAGCAGCGGCTCGAATTGCTGACGGCGCCAGGCGTTGCCGCCGGTGGCCAGCGCACCCAGCGTATTGCCGTGATAGCTCTGGCGCCGCGCGATCAGATGCTTGCGCTGCGGCTGACCGATCTCGACGAAATACTGACGGGCCAGCTTGAGCGCCGCCTCGACCGCTTCCGAGCCGCCGGAGACGAAGTAGACCGAGTCGAGCCCTGCGGGGGCGCGTTCGATGAGAAAGTCGGCCAGCTGCTCCATCGGGTCACTGGTGAAAAACGAGGTATGCGCGTAGGCCAGTTGGCTGACCTGATCCTTGATGGCCTGCGCCACCGCCTCGTCGCTGTGCCCCAGACATGACACGGCTGCACCACCGCTGGCATCCAGATAGCGGCGTCCCTCGCGATCGACGATGTAGGGGCCATCGCCCTTCACGGCGGTGGGATACTCCTGATTGAGGTTGCGATGCAGTACGTGACTCATGTGGGCTCCGTGGCGGCAGGGGTGCGAACAATGAGTGCAAATATGGAGTGCATTTTTGGTTTATGCAATAAATGATTGCATATGGTCGCTTGTGCCTTCGGACTCGACCGGCCAGAGATGCTACCGTTGCCGCCAACTTTCCTGTCCCTTGCCAAGGAGGTATCCCATGCCCCTATCCGCCCGAGCCCCCGGGCCCACATCCCCTGACTCGCCACCGGAGACCTTGGAGGGCTTGAAGCAGTTGCTGGCGGCGATCGATCGTCGTGAGGTGGATATCCGCCTCGGCGCGAGTTCCCGGCGCGTGCTGGCGGTGCTGATCGAGTCCCCGCAACGCACGGCGGTGTCTTCCATCAGCCAGCTGGCGGAGCTGACCGGCGTGAACGCCTCGACCTTCTCGCGTCTGGCCCAGCGGCTGGGCTACGAGGGCTTCAGCCGGTTTCAGGATGTCTTTCGCCAGGCGGTGACGGATGGCGAGCATTTCTACAGCCAGCAGGCCTCGCAGCTGCTGGCGCGAGACGCCGATAGCAGCGCCATGGCCCAGCTTGCGCGGCTGGGGCGTCAGGAGAGCGCCAACATCCTCAGCATGCTGGAGAGGGTGGACGCCGCGGTCTTCGAGGCCGCGACCACCTTGCTGGCCGAGGCGCCGCGCGTGCGCCTGCACGGCATGCGACAGTTCAATTCCCTGGCACTGTTCATGGCCTATGGGCTGGGGATGCTGCGCTCGGACGTGGCACCGCTGGACGCCAGTCGCCAGGGCGTGGCGGATGCGCTGGCTCAGCTGACGGCGGGTGATGTGCTGGTGGTGGCCAGTTGCTTCCCCTATACCCCGAGCGTGGTGGCCTGTGCCGAGGTGGCGGTGGAGCGTGGTGTCGAGGTGATTGCGCTGACCGATTCGGCCAGTTCTCCGCTGGAGCCGCTGGCGCGCTACAGCTTCCATGTGCCCAATCACAGCCTTTTTTATAGCAACAGCATGAGCGCCTTCATGTTCCTCGCCGAAGGCCTGCTCAGCGAGGTGGCCAGCAAGCTGGGTGAGGCCGGGGTGGCCTCGCTCAAGCAGCGCGAGGCGATCATCACGAAGCTGGGGGGCGCACGCGGCTGACCCCCGCGACTCACTGCACCGAGCGTGAACGCGGGCATGCACCATAGTGGTGCTAGCGCAGCCCTATGCAATGCGGCTTCAAGGCGCATGCGGGACCAAAGAGGCATGGAGGGAGATTGGCGTGATTCCTGCAAAACGACTGAGATGAAATGACATCCGTCAGGGCAAGGAATTTTCCATGAGCCGCGAGTACCGTTACACCCTGGGCAGTCAGGTCCATCGTTTTGCCAATCTGGCCGAGCTGATGGCCAAGGCGACGCCCGCCCGCTCCGGAGATCGTCTTGCTGGCGTGATCGCGGAAACCGCCGAGGAGCGAGTCGTCGCTCAGCTGTGTCTGGCGGAGTTGCCCCTCAAGACCTTCCTCGAAGACGTGCTGATTCCCTACGAACAGGACGACATCACCCGCCTGATCATCGATGAGCATGATCCGGTGGCGTTCCTGCCGATCGCGCATCTCACCGTCGGTGACTTCCGCAACTGGCTGTTGAGTGATCTCGCGACGCCGACGATGCTGGCGCAGGTGCGTGCCGGCATCACTCCCGAAATGGCTGCCGCGGTCAGCAAGTTGATGCGCAATCAGGACCTGATTCTGGTCGCCAGGAAGTGCGAGGTGGTCACGGCCTTTCGCAATACCATCGGCAAGAGCGGCCATCTCTCGACCCGCCTGCAGCCCAACCATCCCACCGATGACGTCACCGGCATCGCGGCCAGCATTCTCGATGGGCTGCTCTACGGCAACGGCGACGCCGTGATCGGCATCAATCCGGCCACCGACAACGTGGTCCAGAGCATCAAGCTGATGCGTCTGATGGATGAGGTGATCCAGAAGTATTCGATTCCCACCCAGTCCTGCGTGCTGACCCACGTCACCAACACCATTGAATGCATCGAGCAGGGCGCCCCGGTGGATCTTGTCTTCCAGTCCATCGGCGGCACCCAGGCCACCAACGAGAGCTTCGGCGTCGAGCTCTCCGTGCTGGCGGAGGCACAACAGGCCGCGCTGTCACTCAAGCGCGGCACGGTGGGCGACAACGTGATGTATTTCGAGACCGGCCAGGGAAGTGCGCTGTCCGCCGATGCCCATCACGGCCTGGACCAGCAGACCTGCGAGGCGCGCGCCTATGCGGTGGCCCGCAAGTACTCACCGTTGCTGGTGAACACCGTGGTCGGCTTCATCGGCCCCGAGTATCTGTTCAATGGCAAGGAGATCATCCGCGCCGGCCTCGAGGACCACTTCTGCGGCAAGCTGCTGGGCCTGCCGATGGGCTGCGACATCTGCTACACCAATCATGCCGATGCCGATCAGAACGACATGGATACTCTGCTGACGCTGCTCGGGGTGGCGGGCTGCAACTTCATCATGGGCATCCCCGGCTCGGATGACATCATGCTCAACTATCAGACCACCTCCTTCCACGATGCCCTCTATGCCCGGCGGGTACTGGGCCTGGGCCCGGCGTCCGAATTCGCCGCCTGGCTCGAGGAGATGCAGATCTTCACCGATGTCGCCCAGCAGAAGCTGCCCACTGACATGCCGTCCTGCTTTGCCGATTCCCTGCGTCAGGTATCCGGAGGTGACGCATGAGCCATGACCAGCCCTCTGCTGACGCACTCTCACGCAGCCTCGAACCCGATGCCATCGTCACGCCCAATGCCTGGCAGCGGCTTGGCCAGTTCACGGATGCGCGCATCGGCCTTGGCCGTGCCGGCATCAGCCTGCCAACCAATCGTTCGTTGGAATTCCAGCTGGCGCACGCCCGCGCCCAGGACGCCGTCCACCTGCCGCTGGAGATTCCCCGGCTGATCGAGGACCTCAATCAGCTCACAGCGCTCGAGAATGCTCCGCAGATCCAGCGACTGCACAGTCGCGCCGTGGATCGCACCACCTATCTGCAACGCCCCGACTACGGGCGGCGTCTCTATGAGGCGTCGCGTCAGCAGTTGTCCGGCCTCGCAGCGGAGCCTGCCGATCTGGCCATCGTGGTCGTCGATGGGCTCTCGTCTCTGGCGGTGCAGAACAATGCTGGGCCCTTCATCGCGGCACTGCTGGAGGCGCTGGCAGAAGACGGGCCGGATGCCTGGTCATTGGCACCGATCAGCGTGGTGGAGCAGGGGCGGGTCGCGATCGGTGATGAAGTCGGTGAGCTGCTCAAGGCGAGGGCGGTGCTGGTGATGGTCGGCGAGCGTCCCGGCCTCAGCTCTCCGGACAGCCTCGGCCTCTATCTGACCTGGCAGCCGCGCGTCGGCCTGAGCGATGCCAGCCGCAACTGCATCTCCAACGTGCGTCCGGCAGGGCTCGACTTCGCCATGGCCGCCCAGCGTCTGCACTACCTGCTGCGTGAGGCACGCAAGCTCGGCCTCACCGGCGTGGGTCTCAAGGATAGAAGTGGCGACAACTCGCTGGAGAGCGGAGGCGGTATCCAGAACTTCCTGCTGTCCTGACGGGACGGCAGCGCAGCAGCGGGAAACTCCCGATCCAACAATGACAATGCTTGACGGCAACAAGGCGGCACCATGACTTGCGACACGCATCACGACACGAATGAGCAGGACTATCTGGCGCGTCTCAATCGCATGCCGGGCGGCATCGTAACGTCCGCCATCGCGCTGGTGCTCTCGCTGATCGCGCTGACCGGGGTCTATGCCTTCGATCCGCGTGCCTTCAATTACACCCTGGTGCTGTTCGTGGTGGGCATCGCCTACTATGCCATCTTCAGCCGTCATCGACTGGTGGCGAAGACCGCCGAGGAGGAGTTCGCGCTGGTGGCGAATGCCGAGAGTGACCTGGCGACCAGCTGATCCGCTCAAGCAGTTCAATCAGCTCAAGCCCTCAGGTAGCAAAGACGCCGACGCCCGCCATGGCTGACCATGGCGGGCGTCGGCGTCTCTATCTGACGGGCGGGATCCGATCAGAAAGGATACTGCGCCAGGAATTGCTGGGCGGCCGCGGCGGGGTCTTCGGCACTGCACAGCGCCGAGACGACGGCGAGGCCGTCGGTGCCGCTGGTCATGACTTCACCGGCATTGGCCAGCGAGATACCGCCGATGGCGACCGTCGGTAGCGGGCTTGAGCGCACGAGCTGCGTGAGCCCCTCGATGCCCAGCGGTGCGGCATGATCCGGCTTGGTCGGGGTGGCATACACCGGGCCGAGGCCGAGGTAGTCGATGCGTTCGACGTCGACGACCTTGAGCTGCTCAAGCGTCTGGACCGACAGGCCGATCAAGGCGTCCTCGCCGAGACGGCGACGCGCCTCGATCGGATCGCCATCGCCCTGACCGATGTGCAGGCCATCGGCGCCACTGGCCAGCGCGACCTCGATGCGGTCATTGATGATCAGCGGCACCTCGTACTCGTCCAGCAGCGCCTTGAGGCGGATGGCCTGGGCGATCATCTCCTCGTCGCTGGCGTGCTTGTCGCGCAGCTGCACGACACTGACGCCGCCGCGCACGGCGGCCATCACGGTGGCTTCCAGGCCACGCTCGGCGCACAGCGCAGGGTCGGTGACCAGGTAAAGGGATAGATCAAGTGACATCGGTCAGCTCCAGACGAGAGGCTAGCAGGGTGGAATCGGCGTCGAGAGTATACAGGGCATCCATGAAGCGTGGCACGAAGCTGCCCGGGCCTTGCGCCGACTGGCCCGCCGTCTCACCGGCCTCGGCGTAACAGGCCAGCGCGGCGGCGCTTGCCTGCAGGGTGTCGTCATGTCCGTCGAGGGAGGTGGCGAGGAAGGCGGCGACCACGCTGCTCAGCGCGCATCCCATGGCGGTGACGCGCCCCATCAGCGCATGGCCACCTTGAACCGTGAGTTGCCGCTGGCCATCGGTGACGACATCGACACGGCCGGTCATCGCCACCACGCAATTCTGCGCGCGCGCCAGCGCGACGGCGGCCCGACAGGCGCGCTCCTGCGCATCCTCACCATCATCGCCGCTGTCCACGCCGCGGCCCTGATTCATCTCACCGGCCAGCGCCAGCACTTCGGAGGCATTGGCGCGAATCACGCTGGGACGATATTCCAGCAGCGCGCGGCACGCATACTGGCGCAGGCTGGAGGCGCCGATGCCGACGGGGTCCAGCACCCAGGGTTTGCCATCGCGGTGGGCGCACATCGCGGCCAGCTGCATGGCCTCGATCCAGCTGGGTGACAGGGTGCCGATATTGATCGACAGCGCCGCACTGATGGCGGAGATCTCCTGGATTTCCTGCTGCGCATGCGCCATCAGCGGCGAGGCGCCGATGGCCAACAGGGTATTGGCGGTCGGTGTCATCGCGACATGATTGGTGATGTTGTGCACCAGCGGCGTGGTCTGGCGCAGCTGATTCAGCAGGCTGCCGGGAGAAAGGGATGACGATGGGGTCATGGGATCTCGTGACTGGAGAAAGGAAGCATCAGCGCTCGAGAGTAAAAGCGGGCGCTGAAAGGTCAAGTGGCAAGGTCCGGCGCTGACGGTGGCGTGACGCGCTAGCTCCCTGTCATTTATCAAGAGTCTCGCAAAGGATAATAAATAATATCGTGGTTCTATAAACCTTGACGACAAGTCCATAAGATACCGTCTCTTAGGGTCTTTTGTGTACGAGTCATCAGTCAAGGGTCACGCAGTGATACGGATAGGTCAGCGCGGTAGCGTCAGCAATACGGGCAGCAGTCACCTGGATATCGCTGGCAACAGCAGCACGAGCAGCACGAGCAACAACAGCAAGCACCCGCGCGGCCGGCAGCCCTCTGATGGCTCTCGGCTTGAGCGGATTGTCAGACGGGTGGCGCTGGCGCTGGCAGTGCCCGCACTGCTGGGCGCTGCGGCCAGCAGTCAGGCGGATGCGGTGATCGCCAGCTGGAATCTCAAGCATGCCGGCTGGAACAACGGTAAGCATCTCGAACAGGTCGCGGCGGTGGCGAGCCATATGGATCTGATCGGTCTGCAGGAGGTGATGAAGGAGGAGGTCGTCAGCGAGCTCGAACAGCAGCTTGAAGCCCTGACCGGCGATGAGTGGGACAGCCTGGTCAGCCATGCTGTCGGGCGCAGCACCTATACCGAGCGCTACGCCTATCTGTATCGCGACAAGACGATCGCCTATCAGGGCGGGGCTACCGTCTATCTCGATCCCGAGGATGTGTTCTCGCGTGAGCCACTGCTGGCCACCTTCATCGAGAAGGACAGCGGGCGGGCCTTCAGCGCCGCCAACGTGCATATCGTCTATGGCGACAGCAAGGCGGATCGCGCGCCTGAAATCCGTACGCTGGCGGATATCTACGACCTGATGAAGGAAATCTCGCCCGGCACCCCGGCGATCATCATGGGTGACTTCAACATGGCACCGGACGAGCCTGCCTGGGGAGACCTGCGCACCCTCGGCCTGCGCCCGCTGATCACCGAGGGCGCGACGACGCTCTCCAAGACCGATGGCCGCTATGCCTCGCTCTACGACAACATCTGGTATGTGCCGAGCGAATGGCCCAGCGCCAGCGGCGATGTGTTCCGCTTCCCGGACTATCTGGGTATCAGTCATGAGGCGGCGCGTGCCGATGTCTCCGATCACGCCCCGATCTATCTGTCGGTGACCGGCGAGACACTGGCGTTGCTGCCGCTGGACGGTGGCCAGCCGCAGGCGGCGGGCACAGAGGTGGCCAGTCGTGTATCCAACGTCTCCAGTTCGGCGAGTCAGACCTGTATCGACCTCAATACCGCCAACGCCGATCAGCTGGATCGGCTGCCCAACATCGGGCCGGCACGCGCCGCCGATATCATCCGGCAGCGCCCGTGGAGTTCCAGCGGTCAGCTGACCCGCATCAGCGGCATCGGCAAGGGCACGCTCAGCGAGATCGTCGCCAGCGGCATGCTGTGCAGCTGAAAGACGGCCCGATGGTGTCATGACATGCTCATGACAAGGCCCGCACCCCAAGGATGAAGCATGGGGTGCGGGCCTTGTCGTTCAGAGAGGAGTCAGATTGCGTCGAGCGGATCAGGTCAGATACTTGGCAAACCACTCAAGCGTTCTGTCCCAGGCGAGCCTGGCGGCCTGTTCGTCATAGCGTGGCGTCGAATCGTTGTGGAAGCCGTGGTGGGTGTCGGGGTAGATGTAGGCTTCATAGACCTTGTCGTGCTCCTCAAGCGCGGCTTCATAGGTGGGCCAGCCGGCATTGACGCGCTCATCGTGCTCCGCATAGTGCAGCAACAGCGGGGCCTGGATGGCGGCGACTTCCTCGGCGCGCGGTTGGCGGCCATAGAAGGGCACGGCACAGGCAAGCTCCGGATAGGCCACGGCGGCGGCATTGGAGACGCCCCCGCCGTAGCAGAAGCCCGTGATGCCGATCTTGCCGGTGGTGCGGTCCTCGCTCATCAGGTAATCGATGGCGGCGAAGAAGTCATTCATCAGCTTTTCGGGGTCGATCTGTGCCTGCAGCTCCTTGCCCATGGGGTCATTGCCCGGATAGCCGCCCACCGAGCTCAGTCCGTCCGGGGCCAGCGCGATATAGCCGGCCTTGGCCACGCGGCGCGCCACGTCCTCGATATAGGGGTTGAGGCCACGATTCTCATGCACCACCACCACACCCGGCAGCGGGCCGCTGGCCTTGGCGGGTTTCACCAGATAGGCGCGCACCTCGCCGTGGCCCTCGGGGGACGGGTAGGTGATGTATTCGGCGACGATGTCGAGGTCCGTGAACTCGACCTGGGAAGCCAGCGCGTAGTCGGGGCTCAAGCTTGCCAGAATCGAGGTGGCCGTCATGCCCGCGACGGCAAAGGCCGCCGCGCGATCCAGAAACTGGCGGCGAGTGATGTTGCCATGCACATATCCGTCGTACAGCTCCAGCAACTCGGGAGCAAAATCCTTTGCAGTGAGGCGGGCCATGTCAGACTCCTGGGCAAGAGAAGGGGCGAGTGAGCTTTGAACATAGCAACCCGTCATGACGCTACCAAGTTTTTGCCGGCCTGTTCACCGAGTCTGTCATTTTGTGAGCCTGACATTTGCTGAGTCAGGTATTTGCCGAGTCAGGTATTTGCCGAAGCGTGCGTGAGCAGGGCAGGCGTGACTAGGGCGGGTGTGGGAAGCTCTGGTGTATGAAGGACTGGTGTATGAAGGACTGGCGGCGCCGCCTGGCTGGGTTGAATGGGCGTGAGCTAGGGCGCGCAAATCGCCAGTCGCGGCCGTGCGCATTGTGACTGCAGGCGTCAATCATTATCATCTGCGCATGATTCATGCTGATAACCGAGCTGCCTGGCGGCTGCGGTGGGCCCTGATGCATGGAAGTTCACTTCCTCCTCCTAGTGGCAGACCTTGCTGGTGATTGAAAAAAGTCCGATGTCTCACCCCGCGCACGCTCAGGCCTCAGCGCCTGAGTCGTCGCCTACGCTCGCCCAACAGTACCGGCGGTTCGCCTGGAAGCGCGTGGTGATTCTCACCGTGCTGGCCCTGGCCCTGTTGCTGGCCATCTTCGGCGGCATCATGACCGGCCCGGCGGACCTCGCGCTGTCCGATCTGCTCGGCGAGCTGTTCCACCCCGGCTCCCACGGACCCATCAATGAGGCCATCGTCTGGCAGATTCGCCTGCCGACCGCCGTGATGGCGGCGCTGGTCGGTGCAGCCCTGGGCCTGGCGGGCGCCGAGATGCAGACCGTACTCAACAACGCCCTGGCCAGCCCCTTTACGCTGGGCGTGGGCGCGGCGGCGACGCTTGGAGCCTCGCTGGTCATCATTCTGGATGTCGCCTTGCCGGGGCTGCCGCCCAGCTACACCATCGCGCTGATGGCCTTCGTGTTCGCGGCGCTGTCGATACTGGCCATCGATGCCGTGGCCTCGCTGTATGGCGCCAGTCGCGAGGTCATCGTGCTGTTCGGCATCGCGCTGGTCTTCGTGCTCAATGCCGTCAATGCGCTGGTGCAGTTCGTGGCCAGTCCCGATGCCCTGCAGCAGCTGGTGTTCTGGACCATGGGCAGCCTCTCGGAAGCCTCTTGGGAGCGAGTCGCGATCATCGCCAGCGTATTGGCCGTCTGCCTGCCATTCGCCATGCGGCGTGCCTGGGCGATGACGGCGCTGCGTGCCGGGGAGGACCATGCGCGCAGCTTCGGCGTACCGGTCACGCGGCTGCGGCGTACGGCGCTGCTGCGCGTCAGCCTGCTGGCGGCAGTGGCGGTGGCCTTTGTCGGCACCATCGGCTTCATCGGTCTGGTCGGGCCGCACATGGCGCGTCTGGCGCTGGGGGAAGACCATCGCTTCTATCTGCCCGGCAGTGCCCTGGCCGGCGCGCTGGTGCTGTCACTGGCCGCGACGGCCAGTGAATCACTGGTGCCCGGACTGGTGCTGCCGGTGGGCATCGTGACGTCCCTGATCGGCATTCCGTGCTTCCTCGCCTTGCTGCTCGGTCAACGCAGGGGGCAGGCATGAACCATCACGTCTTTGATTCGCAGGCGGCGCTGAAGATCTCGCAGCTGACCACCGGCTACCAGCGCCGGCTGATCTTCGATGGTCTCGATCTGCCGGCGCTGCCGGCGGGGTCGCTGGTCGGTGTGCTCGGTCCGAACGCTGTGGGCAAGTCGACCTTCCTCAAGGCGATCGCCGGCATGCGACTCGCCAAGGGCGACATCCACCTCGGGAAGCTTGCGCTGTCGTCACTGCATGGCGCCAATCGCATGCGTCATGTCGGCTACCTGCCGCAGACGCTGCCGCAGCCCACCAGCCTGGTGGCCTACGAAGCCGTGGCCAGCGCCTGCCGCGCGGCGCGTGCCGAACTGAGCCGCGAGGCCACCGACTCGCTGGTCGAGCAGGTCTTCGCGCGCCTGTCGCTGCATTCGCTGGCCTTCCGGCGCATGGACACGCTCTCCGGTGGCCAGCGTCAGATGGTCGGCCTCGCCCAGGCGCTGGTGCGTCAGCCGCAACTGCTGCTGCTGGATGAGCCGACCAGTGCGCTGGACCTGCGCTGGCAGCTGGCCTTGGTCGAAGGCGTGCGCGGTGTGGTGCAGGAGCAGCAGGCCATCTGTCTGATCGCGCTGCATGACATCAATCTGGCGCTGCGCTTCTGCGATCAGATCATCCTGTTCGCGCCCTCCGGCCTGCTGGCCACCGGGGCCCCGCGGGAGGTGATCACCGCCGAGCATGTGCGTGAGGCCTATGGCATCGAGGCACGGATCGAGAGCTGTTCGCTGGGCCATCCGGTGGTACTCACCGATCGCGTCGCCGACTCGGCCCACACCGATATCGGTCAGATCACGCGCGATGCCGGAGTCAGACGATGATGGCGGTGAGCACAAGACTGGCAGGCGCCTGCCTGCTGGCACTCGCCACTGTCTTTGCAGGCGCCTTCTCAAGCGCGCCGGGCAACCTTGCCCATGCCGCCGAGCCGGTCGCCAAGGTGCCCTTCGCTACTGAACAGGCCCAGGCCAGCTTTCCGCGTCAGGTCACGGATCTCGCCGGGCGCGAGGTGACGCTTGAGTCCTCACCGCAGCGCATCTTCCTGGCCCAGCCGCGCCAGTTGTATGCGCTGCTGACGCTATTGGATGCGCCGCTTGAGCGTATCGTCGGCTGGGCCTACCCCCTGGCGGTGTTTGACCCGGCGATGACCGAGCGTCTTGAAGCGCGCTGGCCGCAACTTGCCACGCTGCCAGCGCTGAGTCGCGCCTCGACGCCGAGCCTCGAGGGCGAGGCCCTGCTGGCGTTGACGCCGGACCTGGTGCTGTTCGATCTCTCCCAGCGTTCGCGTATCGAAGGCTCGCCGCTGGCGGCGCTGCTGGATGAGGTTGGCACTCCCTGGCTGTATGTCGAGTTCAATCATCATCCGCTGCAGGATGCTCCGGTCAGCGTGCGCCTGCTGGGTGAGGTGCTCGGCGTCGAGGCGCGTGCCCGCGAGGTGGATGACACTATCGCGGCGCATCTGGCGCTGATTGACGAGCGTCTGGCGACGATAACCGAACGGCCGCGTGTGTTGATCAATATCGCACCGGGCGTGAAGGTGGATTGCTGTCGTACCAATCTGCACAACGGCGTGGCGGACCTGGTCACGCGGGCCGGCGGGCGCAATCTGGCCGCTGAACTGGCACCGGTCAGCGGTGCCACCCTCAGCAAGGAGTGGGTGCTGGCACACCCGCCCGAGGCGATTCTCAATACCGGTGGTCAGTGGGCCAAGGGCGATGGCCTGCGCGCCGGCATCGGCATCTCGGATGAGGATATCCAAGGGGATCTGGCGCGCATGGTGCAGACACTGCCCGGCTGGCAGTCACTCGATGCCGTCAAACAGGGCCGGGTGATGGCGCTGTGGCATGGCTTCCACCAGGGGCCCTATGCCATCGTCGCGCTGGAGGCCATCGCGCGCTGGCTGCACCCCGAGACCTTTGCCGACCTCGACCCCATGGCCACCTTTGCCTGGCTGATGAACGACCCGACGCTGTCGCGCGGCAGTGGCCACTTCTGGGGGCAGCTACCCAGGGACCACCGCACGGAAGTCGTATTCCCTGATTGAGACTTTCCTGAAACGATGGAGCAACGCCTTCATTGCCCGAGGACGCTATCCGGGCATCGACGGGAGACTACATGTCAGCGCCCGATGACCCCAGGCCGCCAGTGACGCCCAGCCCGGTGCGCAGTGCGCAGCTGGTGGCGATCGTCCTGGCGCTGATCGCGCTGTTCAAGGGCGATTGGCAGGGCGCCCTGCTGCTGGGCGGGGTAGGCTGGGTGATCGGACTCTTCAAATATCCGCGTTGATGTGCGCCGAGTGCGGTGCGCTTTCTGCGTGACAGCAAACCAGGGGGGAATGTGGCCAAGACACGCATGGTGACCCAGTTCGGCATGGGCACCTCCATCCGCAGCCAGAACTACACCGAGGCGGCGGCACGTGGCATCCGCGACGCCCTGTGGCACAACTCGCTCAATGTGGCGGACGCCTTCGGCTTCTCCAAGGAGGCGATGCTGATCGAGGTCGAGATCGGCGTGCAGCAGCCCGACAAGGTCGACAGTGACGCCCTGCTGGGCATCTTTCCCTACGGTCAGCCCAGTGTGCGCGTGTTCAAGGGCGGGCTGGACGTCGCCAAGCCGGATGGCAGCGGGGTCAGCGTGATCGCCAACGTCGCCATCATCGTGTCATTCGACATGGCGGCCGCCGGTGCGGCGCCCACTTCTTCCACGCCCGGGCAGTCGGCAGGAGGTCAGTCATGAGCGAGCAACGCATCATTCTCGAGATGGGCACCGGCAATGACCTCTACGGCATGGACTACACCAAGGCCGCCTGCCGTGCAGTGCATGACGCCCTGCATCATTCCTCCATCGTGATGTTCCAGTCACTCGGCATCGATCACCACCAGATGCGTGTCGAGGTCACCATCGCGGTCCAGGAGCCGGACGCCGTGGATGCAGACGCGGTGGCGCGCGAGCTTCCCCGTGGGCGCGCCGAGGTGACGGTGGTGCAGGGCGGTCTCAATGTGCATGACGAGGCCAGTGGCCAGACGCATGTCATCGCCTCGGCCGCCATCGCCGCCATGCTCGATATCGACCACGACGCCTGGCAGCTGTGTCAGTCGTAGGCAATGCGCGAGCGTGCTGATTGAGGTCGTGCCGGTCAACGAAGAAAGCCCCCGTGCGTCAGTGACGCACAGGGGCTTTTCGGTTCAGACCCGATGGCGCAGGTGATGACTGCCGAGCCGCGTGTCGAATCAGGATTGTGGCTGGGTCGTGACATGGGCAATCACGGACATGCCGATGCGTACCTTGTCGAAGTCGGGCTGGTTCGCGTCGAACACGATCTTGACCGGCATGCGCTGGGTGATCTTGGTGAAGTTGCCGGTGGCGTTCTCGCTGGCCACGGCCGAGAAGGCGCTGCTGGAGGCCGGTGCGATGCTGTCGACATGGCCAGTGAAGGTCTTGCCCGGCAGGCTGTCCAGCGTCATCTCGACCGGCTGCCCCGGCGCCATCTCGGCCATCTGGGTCTCGAGATAGTTGGCGACGACATAGGCTTCCTTGTGCGGCACGATGGCCAGCAGCGAATCACCCGGTTGCACATAGGCACCGACACGCAGTGAGCGCTGGGTGATGATGCCGTCCTTCGGCGCACGAATGACGGTATAGCCGGTGTTCAGTTCCGCCTGCTCGAGCGCTGCACTTGAGCGTTCGACCTCGGCCAGGACTTCCACGCGCTGGGCCTCAAGGACGCCGATCTGCTTTTCTGCCGAGCGCTGTGCCGCCTGGGCCTGCACGAGATTGGCTTCCCAGATGCCCTGCTGTTCATCGGCCTTTTCCTTGTCCTGCTGGGAGGCGGCGTTGGTCATGCGCAGGCTGCGGTAACGCTTGGCATCATTGCGCGCATAACGCAGCGAGGCCTGGGTGGACTTCACTTCCGCGATGGACTGCTGAACGACGGCGTGCTGACGCTCGATGTTGGCATCCAGGTCACCGACCGCTGCCTGCTGGGCGGCGAGATCGGCCTGGGCGGAGTGCAGGGAGGCCTGGTAATCGCGGTCATCCAGCGTGGCCAGAATCTGGCCTTCCTTGACCACTTCGTTGTCTTCCACCAGCACCTTGTCGATCTGACCCGCGACGCGTGTGGTCACCATCACGCTATCGGCGCGCACATAGGCATTGTTGGTGGCTTCGCGGCCATCGTGGCCCTTCCAGTAGAGGCCCGCGTAGGTCGCGACCAGCAGGAGCGCCAGAACGCTCAACAGTAGGGTGGTACGTGTCTTGTTCATGTCGGTGTCGTATCTCGTCGTCTACGTCGAAGAAGGGGAAGTGGCTGAATCCTGGCTGGCGGGCAGCCGCCGGCTTTGTCTGTGTCTATGCCCCGGAGGGTTGTGCTTGAGAGGGCTGAGCCTGAGAGGGGCGTGTCTGCGAGAGCTGTGCTGGCTCTGGTGATCGGTCTGGTGATTGAGCTGCCGGTGCCGGTTGGGGCGGCCAGGCGCGGATCGGCAGCACCATGACCAGTATCAGCAGCGCCACCACGAAGGGGATGATGGCGAGGTAGGCATCCGCATAGCTCATCACGGAGGCCTGCTCGGAGATGCGCGTGGTGATATCGCTTGCCGCGTCGACCTGGATGAGTCCGGCGGGCTGATTGCCCTGCAGGCCGAGTGCTTCGCCCAGGCGGGTGGTGTGCAGGGCTTCACGCGTGACGAGGAAGCTTCCGTAGACCGTGGAGGCTACCACCGTGAACAGGGCGCGCAGCGAGTTGACCATCGCGGTGGCGAACGGCCCTTCCAGCGGGCTGACCGCCCCGGTGGCATTCATCAGCAGCGGTACCACCACCATCGGCTGGCCCAAGGTGTTGAGCACCTCGATGAGATAGAAGTTGTCGCGATTCCAGTCGCTGGTGAGCTGCGAGCCCAGCAGGCAGCTGATCAGGATCAACACCAGGCCCGTGGCCATCACGTAGCGGCTGTCGACGCTCTTGCGGTTGATCAGTGTCGCCACCAGCGGTGCCAGCAGCAGCTGTGGAAGGGCCATGGTCAACATGACCGGGAACAGCTGCATGGGGCGATAACCTTGCACTTCCCCCAGGAAGGCGGCGGGAATGGTGCCGGCGGCCAGGGTCAGGAACATGAAGGTACATATGGTGATGATGCCGAAGGCAAAGTTACGGCGTGCCAGCAGCTGCAGCTTGTAGAGTGGCATCGGGTGGAACCACTCATGGATCAGGAAGGTCACGAAGACCAGTCCGCCCGTGGTCAGCAGGGCGACGATCAACGGCGAGTTGCCCCAGTCGAGTCGCTCACCCTGGGTCATGCCGGCGACCAGCGCGCACAGGGCGGTGACGCCCAGCAAGGCACCGAGCCAGTCGAACTGCTTGCAGCGTTCCAGCTTGAGCGGGTCCTGCGGCAGGCCCCAGGAGACCAGCGCGGCGGCGAGAATACATACCGGCGCGGTTTCCCAGAACACCAGATTCCAGTCGCCCAGGTCACCATAGAGAGCGGCCAGCGGTGCCGACAGATAAGGGCCGAAGGTGGCCGTCATCGCATAGGCCGACAGGCCATAGAGCTTGCTGTGCCAGGGCAGGAAGCGCAGCGCTGACATCATCAACAGCGGCAGGATGCTGCCGGAGGCCAGGCCCTGGGCCACGCGCAGCCCCGCCATCAGCGGGAAGCTGTCGGCCAGGGGCACCAGCAGCGAGAACAGGGCCAGTGACAGGCAGGCACCGATCGCGAAGCGGCGCAGGCTGAAGGTGACGGCCAGCCAGCCGGCGAGCAGCATCATCGAGACTTCCGCCGCGCTGTAGAGGGTGGTCAGCCAGCTGCCCTCATCGTGGGAGAAGCCGAAGTGTCCGACCACATCCGTCAGGACGGTCTGCGTGACACGCTCTCCCACACCGGACATCAGCGATGCGAGCAGGATGCCCACAAGACCGAGTGCGAGTCGTAGATTGAAGGGTTGAGGAGCGGCCACTGTAGAGTTCCCGTTTTGAGGTGAAGCGCTAGACACGTTTGGGTGTACCATTATGCGGAGCACTGTACCATCTAGTGGTTTTGTTAGGCAAGTAGTTAGCTTGTTAAGGAGTTATGTCCGTGTCCACAAGAGAAGGTAGTGGCGTGCAGGTCGTGGCCAGAGTGGCGGCGATTCTCAAGAGTCTGGAAGGCAGTGAGCAGGGCATGAGTCTGGGGGAGATCGCCGCCAGCAACGATCTGCCGCGCTCGACCGTCAAGCGGCTGGTCGATGCGCTGGCCCAGGAAGACCTGCTGGAAATCCACGGCCATGGCGGGATACGGCTCGGCTCTGCGCTGATGCGGCTGGCGCGTCATAGCCAGCTCGATATCACCACGCATGCCAAGTCGTTTCTGGAGGCGTTGAGCGTCACCACCGAGGAAACGGTGGTGCTCTGCAGTCTGAGCGGCAACGAGCTGCTGATACTGCACTCGGTGTTGTCGCCGCTGCCGCTGCGGGTATCGCCGATGGCCGGCAACTTCCTGTCATTGCATGCGACAGCCAGCGGCAAGGTGCTGCTCTCGCATCTCGAGGACGAGCAGGTGGAGCGCCTGCTGGGCACGGATCTCACGGCCTACACGGACAACACCCTTGCGATGCCGGCACTGTTGACGCAACTGGCCGAGGTGCGTCGCACCGGTATCGGCCATGACGAGGATGAGCATATGCAGGGAGTTGGCGCGATCGGAATCGGCCTAGAGACCAGCCAGGGCCATTACTCCGTGTCCGTGGTCGGCCCCTCGTGGCGCATCAGCGAGCGCAGGGCGGAGATTCAGGCCGCGCTGCAGGCGACCCGTGACGAGATGCTCAAGGCCTTTCGTTCACTCGAGTGAGGGCGTCCCGCCAAGACAGCAAGGCTGCCATGTGCGGCGGCTGATCGAAAGACGAGATGGTGGAGAGGGCGAACAGGAAGGCAGGCACAGCCACGCCGCTCACCCGAATGGGCGAGCGGCGTTTATTTACTAGGCAGCACTCAGAGACAGAGCTGAGAAACTGAGCTTGGAAAGAGAGTTTGGAAAGAGAGTTTGGAAAGAGAGTCTAGCAAGAGAGCCTAGCAAGAGAGCCTAGCAAGAGAGCTCAGAGGCCAGTGCTCGCTCAGGCCTCTCTGGCCGCGATCAGCTGGTCCGCCAGGGTCATCAGCTCCGCGGCGATGAAGTCCGGGGTCGGCACATTCTCGGCGGGCAGCACGGCATTGTGCGGGCGCGTCAGCAGAGCCCCCTGCATGCCGGCGGCCTGGGCTCCGATGGTGTCCCACACATGGCAGGCGATCATGCACATGTCGCCCAGCTCGACCTCGAGCTGCTCGGCGACATGCTGATAGGTGGCCGGCGCCGGCTTGAACTGCTTGACGCTGTCGACGCTGAAATGCCGCTCGAAGGCGTCGCTGATGCCGGCCTTTTCCAGCGGTGTCGGGGAGGCGCCCGCGGGAGAGTTGGTCAGTGTCACCAGGCGGAATCCGGCCTGCTTGAGACGCTCAAGTGCCGGGGCGACATCGGGATGTGCCGGCATCTCGGCCATGCGCGACTTGAGCTCACCGATATCGTCATCCGTGAGCGTGACCTGATGGATCTCGGCGACCATCTTCAGGGCACCCACACCCAGCGCGCCGAAGGGGGTGTAACGCCCGGAGAGTGTCATGGTTTGCGAATACAGCACCAGCTGCGCGAACCATTCGCGCAACACGCCTTCATCACCGAACACACGCCCGAACAGCGGTGACAGGGTGGTGATATCGAGCAGCGTCTCGTTGACGTCGAACACCAGTACGTTGGGGAAGGTCTTGTCGGGCATGATGACTCCTGGGGGGATATTTCAGACATGCGGTAGGCGCGAAGCGAGGTAGCAGGCACGGGTGGCGCCAGGGGGGGGGCAGCACCAACGGCTCAGCGCCAAGGAATCAGTGCAGGCAAGCCCACGCCGCTTTCTTCATGCTTCATGGCGCAAGACTACCCGTTATTGAGCGATTGCTCAAATCATGGCCGCTGGCAGCGTGAGGACGCCGGTCAGAGGTCTGGAATGGCACCGGTAATTTCAGCGCCAGATGGAGGTCGACATTTTCATGATCAAATGTTGTACAAATATTGAATTTACGCCATATTGCGTCGCAGAAGGGCTGAAAAAACCAAGAAAACAGCAGGGGTAAGGGACAATGAGCAATATCGCTATCTGGATGGGGCTTGGCTTGGCCGTCACCTTTGTGCTGTTGGCGACTGGCGTCTTTGACAGGCTACTGACCCGTATCGAGCAGGAGGATTCGGCCCGCGAGACGGAATGATCCTGCGGTGCGCCGGCCCATGGCTTCACGCAAGAGCCCACCCGCCAGGGTGGGTTTTTTCATGCCTGAAATGAAGGGGGGGGGCTGACGAGACAGCCCCCCAGGAGGCTTGTGCCGACAGCTCGGCAGTGCCCGGGGCTCGCCAGCTCAAGGAGCGTATTGGAGGCGTTGCGTGCTTCGATGTGTACCGGCAAGAGTTGTACAGATATCACATCGTGGCTAACGGCAGGACAGGCCAAGGCATGGCATGGAGAAGGTGTCAGGCCGCGAGGCCATCAAGACACGCAGCGGATACAACAAGGCCCCGCCATGGCGGGGCCTTGTTGTATCTGACGTCTGCGCCGTGCTCAGTTCTGGTAGGCACCGGCGGCGTAGGTCATCTCATAGCTGTGGCTATAGACCTCGAGGATGTTGCCGAACGGGTCTTCCATGTAGACCATGCGGAACGGCTTCTCACCCGGGAAGTACTCGCGTACCGGCATGCGCTGCTTGCCGCCGGCGGCGACGATGCGCTCGGCCAGTCCCTCGACGTCCGGGTCCTGAACGCAGAAGTGGAAGATGCCGGTCTTCCAGTACTCGAAGTTGTTTTCCGGCGTCTCGTGGTTCGGGAATTCGAAGATCTCGACGCCGATATGGTCACCGGTGGACAGGTGGGCGATGCGGAAGCTGCCCCAGCCCGGGCCGAAGACATCGCTGCACATCACGCCGATGGCGGAGTCATCTTCGGTGATGGTGGTCGGCTCCATGATCACGTACCAGCCCAGCACTTCGGTGTAGAACTTGACCGCAGCTTCCACATCACCGACCGACAGGCCGATGTGGGAGAAGGTGCGCGGATACGGTGTGGTCTTTTCGTTGCTCATGAGTCACCTCGATATGTGAGTCGTGAAGGAAATGGTTCGGTTACTGCCTGCGTGACGTTGGATGCCATCTTGGGCGTCATGAGCAATAATGAAAACTACGTAGGTGTTATGATAATGATAAGACTTGCTTATGGTGGTAGGAGTTCTCTGTCGTAGTTCTGCTGATGCTACTCCTCCGACGCTGACTTCCTGATACTGCCCCCTGACTCTGCCCCCTGATTCTTCCAGCCCCAGGAGCTTGAATGCTGCAACCCCAATGGCTACGCACCTTTCGCACCCTGGTGAGTGTCGGCAACTTCACGCGCACCGCGGAGCGGCTCGATCTGACCCAGGCCGCTGTCAGTCAGCATGTGCGCCAGCTGGAAACCCGACTTGGCACGCTGTTGATTCGTCATCCGCGCAAGATCGAACTGACGCCGGCCGGCCATGCACTGCTGGATTTTGCGCGTGAGATGGAAACCGCCGAGCAGCGCCTGACCCAGCGGCTGGCGGGCAATGAAGACAGTCATGGTGATATTCGGCTGATCACGCCGGGCAGCATTGGCCTGGCGATCTATCCGCGCTTGCTGGCGCTTCAGCAGGAGTCGCCGGGCCTCAATGTCCACCATCGCTTCGCGCCGACGCGCGAGGTGGTGGAGGCCGTGCTGGAGAATCGCTTCGAGTTGGGGATCGTCACGCTCAAGCCCGATGACCCGCGCCTGAGCGTGACGGAGTGGGCGCGTGAGCCCCTCGAGCTGGTGGTGCCGGCGGGGGTCGAGATCCATGACTGGGGGGATCTCGAGACACTGGGCTTCATCGATCACCCGGATGGTCAGGACATGGCCTCGCGCCTGTTGAGCCGGCGCTTTCCGGGCAATCCGGGCATCAGCTCATTGCCGCGCAGTGGCTCCACCAACCAGATCAGCCTGATTCTGGAGCCGGTCGCCCGTGGGCTGGGCTTCAGCGTCGTGCCGCGCCATGCCCGTGAGGCCTTTCCTGATCATCAGGCCATCCGGGTGGTGCCACCGCCTGAGGGCAGTACGGAGGTGGTCGATACCCTGTGGCTGCTCACGCGTGCGGAATGGCCGCTCTCGGCGCGCGCCAGACGGGTGTTGGAGTATCTGAAGGTGTCGCTGTAGCACGCCGAGGCATCAGTACTCAGGTATCAGCGCTCAGACCTCGACACTTAGGCATCGACGCCGGGCATCAGCGCACTGATGAGCTTATGGAGCAGTTCATGGATCATTTCATGGTGGAGCTTACGGCTGGCTCAGCGCATAGACCTGTGCCGTCAGGGTGCTGCCATCTTCCAGCGTGATCGTGGCCGGCTGGCGAAGGTATTCGCTGCCTTCGAAATCATCCAGCGCCTGCCAGTGATCGGCCAGGTTGTCGGAGGAGAAGACGTGACCGCGGATGGTGTCGCCCGCCTCATCCAGTCTCAGCCCAGGAAAGCCCATCTCAGCCCCCCAGCCAGCTGCCTCCAGGCGGCCCTTGAGGGTGCCGGGTGTCCAGCTGCCACCAATGTCGAGCATGACGTGTTCGTTGGGGCCGCCCGGGCCGAGGGTGCCGTAGATGAATAGGTGCTGCATGGGAGTCTCTGTCGTTCGTCGGGGGATAAGCCTGTCTCGGCGGCGCGCGCCGGACGGAGCGATTGCGGCCGCTCACGGCTGCCTTGAGGTAGGCCCCGGAATCTCGAGGCCGGAAAATTCGCGTGTCAGCCAGCGGGTGATGGGTTGGATCACGGCACTGTTGGGGTGGCGGACACTCATGCGATAGCCGTGGCGGTCCCGCGAGATATGCGGCGTCAGGGCGATCAGCGAGCCGTTGTCGAGCAGGTCCTGGATGACGTGGCTCCAGCCCAGCGCGACGCCCTGATGATTGACGGCGGCATTGAGCGTCAGCGGAAAGTTGTTGTAGGGGAAAGCCTTGTCGAGGCGCGGCACCGGCAGCCCCGCGTGGCGACACCAGGTGGCCCAGTCTAGCCAGCGGGTATCGCGCATGTCCAGATGCAGCAGGGTGATGCGCGACAGCGCCTCGGCGTCCAGCCCCTTCTCGAGCCCATGACGCCGGGCGTAGTCCGGGGAGCAGACCGGGAAGGCACGCTCCGCGACCACCAGCGTATCGCGATGATCGCCCGTCAGCGGCGGGCCGAAGCGGATCGCGATATCGGCCTGCTGCATCTGCGGGTCTTCATCGCGATCGATCGGCAGCAGCGTGAAGTGACAGTCGGGAAAGTCCTGTTCCAGCCGCTCCAGACGCGGGCGCAGCCAGACATGCGCGAAACCGGCGCCCGCGGCGATGGTGATGCGCGGCGTCGGCTTGTGCACCTTGCTACGTGCTTCCGTGACGGCACTGCATACCTTGCCAAGCCCGCTTGCCAGTTCGGCATGGAAGGTCTCGCCGTAGTGGTTGAGGATCAGTCGGCCGCCCTGGCGATCGAACAGCGGGTGGCCCAGGTGCTCCTCCAGCGCGCGGATGCGCTGGGAGATGGTGGGCTGGGTGGTATCCAGCTCACTGGCGGCGGCCGTCATCGACCCCAGACGGACCGTCACGTCAAAGGCGACCAGCCCGCGCAGGGAGGGCTGGTCATCCAGAGGGCTTGCGCTTTCCAGCGGCGCTGGGGTGCTTGTCTTTCGGGCCGGCACGAGAGTCCTCACTGTGATGCGCTGTCGCGGCGCTCCTGTCGTACTGTTTTGGCCTAGATGATGGCCTGGCTGATGGCTCGGGCGATTGCCTGGCTCAGGCATGAGAAGGCATCAGCCAGGAATCATCGGATAAAAACAGGAGTGCCGCCTTGTGTAGGCGGCACTTATACGCGACGCAGCGAATGACATCAACGCTCAGCCCGGCGGATCAGGCCATGAGGTCGCAACGGATCCTGACCAGCGTCGCATCGGATCCTGATCGACGCGTTGCTGGTCCTGATTGACGCGCCGCTGATATCAGTCGGTGTCGCGCTCGGCAATCCGCGCATGCCAGGCGGCAATGCTCTCTTCGGGATACTCGGCATGATGAGCATCACGCGCTTCGTGCGCGACTTCCACCCAGTTGGCCTTGCTGTCGAGCATGATGTGGACATGCTCAGGTGGCACGGGCAGCGGGGTGTCTATCGCCCCCGCCTGAGGGTGGATCAGCTCCGGCCAGCGGGCATCGTAAAGCCACAGCGCGCTCCCGCAGCGCTTGCAGAAGTGTCGTTCCGCCGGACTTTCGATCCCGTCGGTCACCGCGTGATAGATGGAGAGATTGTCCCGGCCTTCCACCTTCAGGGTGTCGGCATCGCCCGCCAGGTTGATCGCGTAGCCACCGCTGCCCGCCGTCTTGCGACAGATCGAGCAATAACAGCGCTGATACGGATAGGGGTGCGGCGATTCGAGCTGGAATGTGACGGCCTTGCAGTGGCAGGAACCTTCAAGCTGCATGAGGAATCTCCCTTGTGATGCATGAATGAGGACGCTGGCGCTGACTGGCCATGCATCGCCCGAAGGACAATGTTACGCCATCCGGGCGCAAGGCGGCGGGCAGTCATACACGGTCATCCAGCACTTGCACGAGCCATCCGCTATCCGCGCCGCACGTGAGTCTCACTGCGGCAGGGCGTAGACATAGGCCTCGAGTTCACGATTGTCATCGAGAATGACGGTCGTGATGGTGCGCTGATAGATGGGGGCCTCGAAGTCATCGAGAGCATCCCAATGCTCCGGCAATTGCGCCGAGGAGAACACCTGGCCGCGTATCACCTGGCCCGAGTGGTCGATGACCAGCCCCGGGAAGTTGTGCTCATCGCCGTGATCGGTGTTTTCCAGTCGGCCGCGTAGATAGGCCGAGCGCCATTCGCCATCGATATTGGCGATGACATGCTCATTGAGGCCGCCGGGGCCCAGTGGACCGTAGATGAAGAGATGTTCCATGCGTCTACCTGTCGGGTTGGGGAAGGAGGATGATCCGCGAGGGAAAGACGGCCGTAGCGGCACCGCTTTCATTGATACTGACGTTAGTCAGTGATGATGAAGGCTGAGTGGCAAGGTTCAACCCCTTGTTGATGTGGCGCACTCAACGCCACGCCCACAAACTACATTGCCCCCACTGGGCGAGCCAGTGAGGGCAAGGGTCAAGCGAGGGAGCGCAGGAGAAGAAAGTCAGTCGCGTTTCACGCCCCCGCCTTCACATGCTCAGACGCGGCTGTCGAAACCGCCGGCTGGCTCTTCGCCGATCACGTCCGGATCGAAGGGTTTGCGCGCGAAGACGCGACGCAGTGCCGGTTCGAAGTGCTCCAGCGGCGGGGTCGGGTAGTCGGGATCGAAGGCGGCCTGATCATAACGCTCGCAGAAATCCACGCACTTCTGATACCAGGGGTGGTCCTTGTAGATCTCGCGCTCGTTGCGGTCCTCGCCGTAGAAGTGGCCGTAGTAGAACTTCTGGAACAGGCCGTGGTGATGGATGATCCAGGTCACTTCGGCACGCACGTACGGGCGAATGATGGCAGCGGCCAGCTGCGAATGATTGTAAGGTGCCAACTCATCGCCGAGATCATGCAGCAGGGTGGCAACGACCAGGTCGTCATCGGCGCCATCGGCCTCGGCGCGTGCCGCTGACTGCAGGGAATGCTCCAGACGGCTGACCTTGTAGCCACTCAGGCCATCATCGAGCTTGCGCAGGGCAAGCTTGAGACGCTCCACCAGCCCTTCATTGAACTGATCTTCAAGACGCTCGAGCAACGCATAGTCTTCTGCGGTGCCATCCTTCATCTGGGTGAATGAAACCTGATCCATTACGCCATTTCCTCACGGTTTTCTTGTTGTGCCTGCTGCTGACGCTGACGCATCAGGGTGGTGGCGAAGCGCTCACGCGGGCCGTCGCTATCCATGTAGCAGCCCTGCAGGTGGCGATGCCCCTCATTGGTGTCGAACGCGGTACGGCCATGCAGCACGCGGGTATTGTCGAACATCATCAGCTCTCCGGATTCGAGCTGGAAGCGAATCTCGTTGGCCGGGTCCTGGAACAGCTGCCCCAGACGCTGGCGGGCCTGATGGTAGCGGCGAGTGTTCTCCAGCGACATGTGCGGCAGGTGATCGAGGCGCGGGCTGTAGTTGACGCCGATGGGCTCACCATCGGAATTCTCGCGAATCACGCAGCGACGCGTAGTCAGCTCGGTGCCGGCGTCCAGGAAGCGGAAGCCCACCGGGGTGGTGCGTAGCAGTTCATAGCCTTCCGGCATCTCAGCCTTGAGCTGCTTGAGCGCATTGAGGCTGTCGACCAGCGTGGACAGGCCACCGGTGGTCTCGTTGACCAGGCAGTGCAGCATCTGGATGCCCGGCACCGGATCACGATACGGGTTGTCGGTGTGCGGCCCAAGCGCCACGCTGCGGTAGGCCAGGTCATTGCCCGTCGGACGCGAGTACACCTCGAAGTAGCTGCCGAAATTGGTGTCCTTCACGTAGCCGAAGTGACCGGCCACTTCCAGAATGCGCTCCGGATCGGTCGGCACGTTCTGCACGATGAGGTAGCCAAAGCGCAGATAGGCCTTCAATGCCTTCTGGAAGTCCTCATTGTTGCCCATCTTCTCCCAGTCGACGCGCTGCGCCTGCTGATCGATGCTCGCATCCCAGCTCTCGGGCTTGGGGAACGGCGTGATGCCCTGCAGTTCAAGCGCCAGCATGGTGAGGTCATACACCTCGCAATGCCCGTCACTGAAGGTGAATTCCACGTGCGTCTCGTCGACTGGGCGCGCCGCGGTCAGCTCGAGGTTGACGTCGATGGCATGCGAATCGAACAGGCGCTGAGTGGTTACCTCATCGAGCTGCTCCGGGTCCTGGGTGCGCTCGCGCAGCCACAGCGGGCTGACCGGCTCCAGGCCTTCGGCGGTGATCAGATTCAGTGACAGCGGCGACTCGCTCAGGGTCAGCGGCAGCGCGTCGGACAGGGCATTGGTCAGGGGCATGCAGGCATCTCTCCATTAGCACGGTTGTATACCGTGGCCATTATGGGAGCGAGGCATGGGACCTAAGTAGGGGGTGAGTGTTATCGGAGGGTATGCATTTTTCTTATGGGGCGGATGGAACCCGGGGTAATGGCCCATGAAGGGTACTGGTGTCAGATTGATAAACAAATAAATAAATAAATAATCCCGCTTATTTTATGTGATTAAGAAAAACAGAGACTTACAGAAAGCCATTAACGAGAAACGCAGTTTTGTTGTCATATGGTAAGCGATTCTAGGGGTGGGCGTTTCTTGCCATCCGGCAAGAGCTACTTATTTTCTGTTATTGAACAACAGGTTATGAAGACAGTGTGACCGGGAGGCCAAGCCCATTGGGCTGGCCGGAAATGTCCGCGTACGGGGGGCTGGCGAAAGAGGTTAGAGTAGAGAGATTTGGTAAGCAGTGTAATGCATCAAGGTACGACAGGGGAAATAAAATCGCCATGGTTGTATTGTTTATCATTGCGTTATTTTTAGTCTATTTTGTATGACATGTATAAAAAAAACATCATTTTTATTGTTTTCCATGGTCCGGCATGATTTGCTACGGTGTACCTCTCTAAGCTGGAGGGCGTTATGTTGCTAGAGTTTCTGGAGCAGGCTCGCAATGAATCCATGGCACGTCGTGAACTGACTATTCAGTCTCACGCGCTGCTGGTCGTGCGGACACTGGATTCGATCTATAGCGCCCTACAGCGCAAGTTGTTTGACGGAGTCGACTTTGACGCCCTCGCGGCCATCATGCACCTCTTCGACGCCATGCTTTACTACGCCGACCGTGAGCACCAACCGGGCATGACTCGCAAAGAAGCGGAGTGGTGCTTGGCGGAGCACCTGCAGGAGGCGTATCCGGGACAAAAAGCCTCAAGCTACACGCAGGTAGCCGGCAAGATTTTCGCGGCGATCAAGGACCCTTTTCGCCTCCGGTACTACGATTTCACCGAACGCGCGCATTCCGATGAGCAGGTCGTTCGCCTGATACGCCACGACCAAGTGCTCGGTTCCGATGATATTCTCTGGTCTCTGACCGATGAGGGGATGCTGTTTTACACCCTCCGTCTGGACGAAACGCCAATAGAGCGAGCTGCGATTCTCGCTTGGCGAACTCTCAAAACCATCCGTCGAGGCGAGATCGATAAAGCGGTACAGCAGATCCAGTCAACCCAGCGGCAGTTGGAGCAATACCTGATTGGGATGCGGATGAAAGTACGCGCCGCGCAGTCGGGTGATTTGAGCACATCCTATGCGCACGATATCCGTCCCGTACTCAGCGACTCCTTTGATAAGACTCAGGAAGTGCTGGGGCATATTCAGAACACCCTGTCGACCATTACCGAAATGCTGGCTGATGGACACTCGGAATTGCACCCCGACAAGCTACACAAGCTACGCAAGGCGCAAGAGATTTTTGCCGAGGTCAGCACCTTCACACTGAGCTATCAAGATTGCTTGCACGATGTGAACAAGGATTTTGAGCGGGCTCGCCTGAAGCTAATCATTCCCAGAGACAACACCCTGTTTCGGGAGACGCTGGAACAAGGTGCACTCAAGCCCTTGCTAGCCCATGCCCCAGCGACCGCCGAACAGAGAATGGATGAGCTGGTCACGCACCTGTTGGCTCCCCGAAACCAAGATGACGACCTGCACACCCTGCTCGACCTCGAGGCAGTGCTTAACCTGTATCTCGATCAGTTCGAGCAAGAGCTTCCACGCGAGATTCACGACCCCACCGAGCAGCCCGTTGCCATTGAAGCCACACTGCGCGGTATTCCCGACTCGGTAGTTAAGCACTGCAGCGACTGGGTTAGCGCCCGTTTAAAGGATCGTGGGCGCGTCAGTTTTGCTGATGTGTTTGACGCCTACGCGAACGGCGAGTTGTCCGAGCTGGAGCAACAGGTCTGCTTGCTCCACATCGGCAGTTTAGCGGCCAACAGCGATCCTACCATCGAGGTGGATGTGGACGACGCCCCTATCGAAACAGCGCTCTGGCGGGCTGACAATATCAGCCTACTGACAGTCGCCCCCGCACTGCCCTTTGAGGAGTAGTCATGTACGAGATGCATCAACAGGCCAAACTCTATGCCGAGATCGCCACACAGGCGATCATGGGTTCATTGGGGTACAAGATGGGGGAGGAGCCAATTCAGCGAGCACTGGAGCTTCAGGGAGACGTTCTGTTCGCTGAAATTATCCGTGGCGTCGCGGCCGGTATGAAATTGCGTTACCTCGGCATCCACGAGACATACGGAGTATTGCTGACTGCAGATGGTCGTGGCCCTTTTGCCCCCACCCTGGGCTGGCTGAATAAACGCCTGCTACCTGAAACCACAGCAGAGCAAATGAGCAGAGAGCGCAAGGAGCAGCGTCTCTTCGCGGGATTAACACTGATCGCGTTGCTGGCCGATATGTTTCCCAACCCCGATGCGGTTCGGGTCGAGTCCGGTCAAACCAGCGGTACCAATGCTACCTCAGTAGTAACCAAGCTCAACGACGTTGCCGACCAGGTGATCGCGCAACGCAAAGCTGAGGGGGACGATGTGGTGGACGGCATGCTCCTGGCTGCCCGGTTTGTGCAGGAAGAACGTATCCCCCGCATCCACGACGAGAAGGTGGGGCGTGTCTCCAGCATTCGCTCGCAAACGGAAATGGCAATGCGCTGGATACAGCTGCTGCAGGAGGAAGGCTTCCTGGCAGAGGACAGCAGCCTGTCAGGAGAATCCGACTGGTACCCGACCCAGAAGCTCAAACACTATCTGCGCCATACTGGCATTGAAGAGACGGTACGCTTTGTGATGAATATCGACCCCACAACAGGGAAGCCGCCGTCCGACCTTGTCGACAGTGATGCGGCGGGGTCAGTTGACAACCCGGAACCTGCAGCGGCCAAGGGCCAGCCTGATCCCGTCGAAACCGCTGAAACTCTACGCTCGGGGGAGGTCTACTAGGCATGTGGCTGATCAAACGGGTTTATATGGATGGTGCGGGCCACGAAGAGGCCTTCTACAAAGACCTTACTCTAAACTACATTGGCATGACTCATGCGGTCGATCAATCTGCTGACTCACCACGCAGCATCTCGGCCAAGAACGTAAAGGCTGTGGCCAGCACCTATCAGCAACTGGTGAACGGTGGCGGCAAGTCCACCTACATCGCATTGCTATTATCAGTCTTTGAGCCGTCTGTCAACGACTTTACCCAGTACCTGGCCAATCGTCGCCAGAGTGAATACCACTACCGCAATTACTTCCATCAGGAGCTGTCTGTCATATTGGTGGAAATGGTCAATGAAGCCGGTCAAACCTTGCTGCTGGGACACGCCCACCAGCGCCGCGGCGATGATGTGGATCGCGTTCTGTTTATCTGTGATACGCCCGACTCCCTGCTGGACACCCCGTTTGACGAAGTGCCGTCATACTCGCGTGCCGAGTACAATCCCGAGCTGCGTCCCTATGCCAACACTCTGCATAGCTTTGAAGGTTGGCTCAATCTCAAGGCGGGTGGCAGCGGCGGTGTACACTGGCGAAAAACCCGAGTGATCAAAGAATGGCGCGCGTTTTTGCTGGAGCAGCGGATCAATATTGATCTCATCAAAACAATGGTCACCTTCAACTCAGAAGAGGGTGGGCTGACCAAGTTCATTGACTATAAAACCGAGCAGGATTTTCTCGGCGCGTTCTTCGCATGCACCATGTCCAAGGACACCACGGAGCAGTTGCGTGATCTGGTGGCGCACGAGGTCGAGCGCCAGGGTGAGCTGGAAGCGATTCGCCGTAACGAGTCCTTCCTGGGGGATGTGCTCGCTAACTGGAAGGCGTTTCTTGAGCCGGCCCGGCTGCTGGAAAGCGCCCAGACGCAGCAACGGCAGATGGATGATGGCTTCCGCGAGGCAATGCGTGATCTCACGGCCTTTATTGAGGATACTCAGACAGAGCAAGCACGGCTCGATGACCAAGCGGAAAGCCTTCGGAAAGAGATTGTCCAAACAACGTCTCACCGCGACATGCAGGGCAGGCGCCAGGCCCTGCTTGAGCACGATCTCGCTCTGCATCAACTCAACGAACAGCAGGCCAAAGTCGCCGCACTTCAAGACGAGGACGACACCTGTCAGCGTCAGCTGCAGATCACACGCACTGCCATTGACTACAAAGCCTATGCGAAGGCTCAAGATGCGTACCACCAAGCGGACGACGACCTGAAGGTTTTCCAAAGCGAAACAGAAAAGCCGCTGCAGGTAATCTTCGAGCGCACCGCTGGCGAAGCGCTGGGTGTGCTGGAGTGGGTGATTAGCGGTCATCGCCAGCAGGAGGCCGAGATCACGGAAGCGTTGACACAGCTCAACAAGGAAAGCGAAGCCCTCAGGCAGTCCTGTGGCAAGCTGCAGAAAAAGCTGGGCAGCCTGGAGTCGGAGAGCAAACAGTGCCGGCTGGACAAGCACAAGGGCGAATCACGAAGGGATGCGCTGTGCGACGAGGGGCTGATCCAGACAGGGGAACCCCCTGCGGCCGCCCAGCATCGACTGGGGTCGGTTTTGCGTGAATCAGAGCAGGCCGAGGCTCAGGCCAAGATCTCTTGTGGTAAGGCAGAGCAGGCACTGGAAGTGCATCAGGAGGTGGTGGGAAAAGCCTCGGTTGCACAAAGCCAAGCACAGCAGGCGTTCACTCACGCAGAGCAAAAGCACCAGGCTGCGGTAGACAGCGCACGGGCTTTGGCCGAGGGCTATCAGGCGCTACCTGCGCCGACCCAGCACGCCCTTGGTCTTGAGGATACCAACTGGCACAGCGCGCAGTGCGGATCGCAGATCGGTGAGGTGCTGGAGACCAACACCCAAACGCTCAATGGGATGAAACAGCGATTGTTGCAAGCCCAGCACGAGTTGAATGAGTTAAAGCTCACGGGCCACGAGCTGGTCACCAAGCAGATCAACCAGGTGCTTGAGGCGTTCTATGCGGCGGGCATTCCTCGGGATAAGCTCTGGGCCTTCCCTCACTACCTGGCCTCTGCCTTCAACGATGATGCGCCGCGTATCGCTGCGGTTATCGATCAAAACCCGGGCCGCTATCTGAGTCTAGTCGCACTGGATGAGGCGACACTCTCTCAAGTCTGCGCGGTCAGTGAGACGCTGACCTGGAAAGGGGGGCCCGTCGCCGTTCATCGCCTGGATGAAGCGCGAGATCTCAGGGGTATGGCACCCGAGTCAGCACAGGTCGTTCTCTCAAACCCAGACAAGCACGGCTACAGCCAGGCCGCCTACGAAGCGCGGCTACTGGAGCTGGAAAGCGACGTGGCGTCACAAAAGGCCTGCGTAGAAACTGCGGAGCGCGCCCTGAAGACATTGGAGTCCTTCAAGAACGAATGGTGCCTACACCACAACCAGCACGGCAGACACTGGTTGAGCCTGATCGAACAGCGTGATCACGCACGCTCAGCACTGGCAAAAGCCAATGCCGCGCTCGAGCAGGCACGCCAACGCGAACAGGACCTACGCGGCGAAAAAGCACAGGCTCAAGCGCGACTCGAAAGAGCCCAACAGCAGCGCAATCAAGCGGAAAAGAAGCATGAAACGCTGACTCATTTTGTTGACACGGAATGGGCGGCGCGCGAAGCAGCGATCCTTAAGCTGGATCAGCTGACAGGGCAGATTCGGCGGGGCGAGGAAACTCTCGCGCGCCAGACTGAGGAGCTGACACAGCAAAGCCAGACAGCGGAGACCAAGCGCGCCGAGCGAACCGGCATCAATATACAGATCAGCCAGTGGATAAGCATGCGCAACGAGCCGTTCTATACGGGGATTACGGCGATCGAGGGTGCCGACGATCGGAGCCCGCAAGGTGCCCATGAGGCGGCCTCTCAGGCGCACAAGAAATTGCTTGAGGCTGCCCAGGGTGATCAGGTCACGGAACTCAAGCAACAGCGGAAAGAGGCTGAGCAGGCGCAACGCGACGCCTTTGATCAGCTATCGACACATACCGCCTACGAGACGCATCCGGATGCGGTCAAAACAGCAGCCATCAGTGATCTGGCGCTGATTAACGACCGCATCGCGCAGCTCGAGACGCAGCACCGGCAATGCGCGCAGCGTCAGATTACGGCGCAGGCCACTCTGCAAAATCTGACCGAGAAATGCGAGGAGGCGCGCGAGGCGTTGGGCGAAGATTTTGTGTGGGAGGAGAAGCCCACCGAGATCGAAGCTATTCGGGCGTCTCTGGTCGAAATCGTCGATAATCTCCATGAAACCAAGCACCAGCTTAGACGCCTGCAGGAGCAACGGACGCTCCAGGCGAAAAAGATCGAGGATGTGAAGGAGCGGCTACAGAGCGCCAAAACAGCGCAGGCGATGATCCAGCCCATCACGCCGACCTCGGCGGCGGGTTTGCCCGCCAAGATCCTGAACATCGCTGAGTATGCCAATTCACTGCGTATCCAATGCCGAACGTACGCGCAGCTGAAAGAAACGCTGAAGCAGCAAGATGTGCGTGTAGCCACGGTCTGGAGTCACTTCCGCAAACGGATCGAAGCAGAGTCGACCAAGGACCCGGACGGTCGTGCCAGCCAAGAATACTTGCGACAGCTGGATTCAATCGCAACCTACCACGAGGTGCTGGGCGATCTGGACCGGGTCGGTACGGGGATCACGCAGGTGTTTGAGGCTGTTCAGGACAGCCTGGAGCAGTTCCAGCGTTCGATTGATCTGACCGTTACCCACCTGACCGCTCATCTGGAAGGGGCGATTAAGCTGCTCAAACGTGCCAAGTCGGTCAGAATCCCGGACGACTGCCCCGTACTGCCCGGTCGGCCTATTGTGAAGCTGACGGACCGATTGAACGATATCACTGCCGACCTCAGGGGCTTTGCCAGCGCCCGCTTGCAACACTGGATCGCCAAGGGCCAGGTGCCCCGCGCACCAAACCGAGACGCCCTGACGGCCGATCTGGTTCAGTCGGTGTTCGGCGAAGGTTCGCTCGAGGTGCGGCTGCTCAAGACGAACGCCAGTCGTCCACAGTGGACCCATATCACCCGGCTGGAGGGATCAGGAGGGCAGCGACTCACATCAGCCTTCCTGCTGTTTGTGACGGTCGGCAAGGTCCGAGAGTACGATACGGGTATTTCGAGCGCGGGCTTCTTGCTGGCCGACAATCCGCTGGGCAAATCGAATGCCGATGATCTGATGCGGATTCAGACACAGATGGCCAAGGCCTACAACATCCAGCTCATCTACTTGACCGGCATTTCTGACGAGAATGCCCAGTCGATGTTTGATAACCACCTCTTCCTGAACAAGGTGCAGAAGCTGAAGCGGCGTGATCTGGTGACCGTTGATAACGACCGCCACGCGTTGTGGGCCGCCTCCCTCGCAGCCAAGCCGCAACCCATAGCCACGTCATAGAAGGAGGAGCGTTATGAACGGTGTGACGCTGTGGCTATCCCGAATGGAGTTGACCGCCAACAAACACCGTCTTGCAGCAGGCAAGGCAGCGCGCACGGCGAAGGCCAAGGCGGTACTTGATGAGGTGTTGAGCACGCATCGGCAGGAGGCCTTGAATCATGACGCTCCCGACCTGCTGGCTCAAGCGATCGTGCAAATGCTCGAGGGCGACTGGCGAGCCCAACCCAAGCGCGAAGCAAGCTGGCAGCCGTACTGGCGAGGACTGCGCCTTCCCAACGTTTTTATTTACGAAGGTGCAGTAGCCTCCGAGACGACGGTGCCAGAAATCGCCTGGCATCCTTGGTTGGCGGAGCGTGTTACAGGGCTGCTCTCGCCGCAGGTCAAGGAGCGTTTACAGCAGCTCAATGCTTACCTGTTTCGTCAAGCCGAGTGCGGCAAGCCGCTTTTTCCGGGCACGCTCGGGCGCCGTGAGCGGGCGCTATTGATCTTTGGTGATGAAAAAGCACTAGACTCCATGCCGCTCGGTGGCTGGAAGCATGTAGCGCTGACCTTGGCCGACCTAGGTGCCATTCGGCGAGCACCGCCGCTACCGTATGAACCATCCAGTCGCAGAGATCTTCCGGCCATCATCGTTGAAAATTCCGATGTGTATTACCGCCTATGCCAAATTAATCGTGAACAAAGACATTGGTCACTGGTGATTTATGGCGCGGGTAACAAGGTGTCAGGCCAAGCCGAGTGCGTGTCACAACTTCTTGAGGCCGAACAGATAAAGCAACTGCTCTATTTTGGTGACCTGGATGTGGCGGGCCTAAAAATTGCCCATCAACTGCGCTGCAAGCTCTTCGATGACTACGGTATCAGTCTGAAACTGGATGAGTGGCTCTATGAGGAGCTGATCCTAAATCGCCTAGTGACACCTGAAGGAAGCGCCAACAACGAGCGGTTTGATTTTGAGTCTCTGTGCGACTGGATGCCACGCTTTGTCGTACGAGAAATGAAGACGCTGATGGCAGCCCACCAGAGACTGCCTCAAGAAGGTGTGACCTACCGTTGAGGCTGTCAAGAGTAAGCGTTCGGGGATCACCACTTGTAGTGGCACAGTGAATCTGGAACTCCTCAACGTTTCATGTGAACTTGGCTTCATCCAGCATGCCTCCTTCGGGGCTACCGATCTGGTAAATCATCGCAATGAAATTGCTTTCGTTTCGGTAGCCGCAAGCCCGAGGCATAACAGCTTGAAGGAGATCATTCATATTTTCCAGATATGCGTTGGTTAGATCCTGGTCGGCATGTCTTCTTCAGTTTGTTTGAGGGCCCATACCCTGGATTATTTTTGGTAGCTGATTCTGCACTTGGTGTCGAAGAGTCTTTTCTTAGTTGCTTTATTTCATAATTAAAGTTATCTACACCATCAATGAATTTTTTAATATTATCATAGAGTTCTCGAACATCTTCCGTAGTATATTTGTTCTTTTCACTATTGCCTCCAAAAATAGTACAGGCTTTATTAAGTAATTCTGATTTACATTTATAGACGAACTCATAGCTAACGTTATACATAGAAGATATTTCTTCTATGGAATGTTTTTCTAACGCTAATAAAGCAATATCTGCTTTAAATGCGGCGCTGTATTTTTCAAATTCGTTTCTCATGATCTTTTGCATCTATTTAGTTTAATTTCTATTTTTGTAGGATTCCATTGTCTTGATTCTAACAGTCAATTCTTTGACAAAACGGTCTATGTTTTTTCTGGCAATGTGGCTGTTAGTGATTTTGTTAAGAGGCTGCCTGGTATGTAATGATTTTTTTATTGATTTACTAAGTTTAATGTTGTTTGTGAATGAGTAGTAACCGCGCTCTTTCAATGGTTGTGCTAATTTTTCTATATCATCACCTAGAGATTTCTGATAACCTACGAAAACTGTACCAAGGGATGTTGCAGACTTTTCGTATTGAGAACTTATGTCTTTTATAAACCCCTCTGTGTTAATAGCGCCCTGTATAGAAAATATATCCTGGGTGGCAGGAATCAGAACATAGTCTGCCATTATAATTGCTGCTTTATATTTGTTCTTTGGCCTGGCCTTAGTGTCGATTAGAATATAGTCATAGTCACCTTTTTCTGCTAACTCACGTATTCTTTTGTAGCCTAAAGTAACGTCATGAGGCTGATTATCGTTAGTAATTATGCTCGCATTCGGTGATCCTGATATTAGGTCAATGTTCGAGTTATATGTTTTTATTGTCGGTAGCCTATCATCTTTTTCTAAAAGAATTTCTATGGCATTATCTTTCGCTAAATCAGTCCACATTTCTTTAAAACTATCGTATTTTTCTAAGAATAGAAAGCTCAAACAGCAAAGCTGATCAAGATCAACACACAATACACGTTGAGGATCGCGACCGTTTCCATCAATATATGAAAGTTCTGAAAGCCTTTGAGCCATCAGCCAACAAATCGTTGTTTTCCCAACTCCACCTTTTTCATTTGCTATCGCGATTATATGTGTCATTTTAACTCCTTGGTTAATTTTCATATTGAATTGCTGTGGGTTCGTTTAGCACATATAGCTGTCGGGTTCCGTCTAATTGATTACAGCCCGAGTAAACAGCTCCGATCGTTCAGCCTGCCACTCCTTCATTACTTCAACAGGTGTCCTGTGGTGTAGTGATTTCTGGGGGATATGGTGATTGTATAACCAGTAATACCGCTCGAGAGTCTGTTCTAAATCCTCTTGAGTTATTGCGCAGAATCTGCAGAACATCGCTGATACGCCCATTGAAGTGCTTCACCATTTCATTCGTTTGGGCCCTGCGCGGCTTGATCAATCGATGTTCTATTCCATGGCTCTGACATTCCTGACCGAATAGGTGATGCCCACGGGGCTTACGATCGCCACCCACGGTGAAGTAATTGGTAAAGGATTTACCATTATCCGTGAGTACGGCTTGAATAGTGAAGGGAGCCCTCTCTTCCACGCATCTCATGAATACACGAGCCTCTTTTGTAGATTGACTAGATCTGACCTCCAGATACACCCACCGAGTGGCACGATCAATCGCGATGTAGAGATAACGCTTCTGATCTCCATCAAGCCTTTGGGGCAAGTGCTTGATATCAATGTGCACATATCCGGGTTCATAATCCATGAAAGGCCGGTGCTTGGGCTTTTCGTTCTGTTCCGCGTCTTGACGCGCCAGCTGGGCAAGAGTCGGTACATCACGTCGTTTGAGCATACGCTGGAGCGCGGAACGTGACAGATTGAGATTCAGGGATTCACGAGTAACAACAAGTAGATCATCGAGTCCCAGCCGTAGTAGTGCCCGAGCGGCGATGACTATCTCTTCTTGTTCTGAGGTCAGAGTCGGCAGTAGGTTATGACGTGTTTTGGGACGATTAAGGACATCATCACGATGACGCCAGCGCTGGGTAGATGAGACGCTGACCCCAAACTGACGAGCATGATATTTTTTGGACATACCAGCAGGAGCTATTTGGGTGTCGGCAAGAATTTCCGGTGCCGTCGTCGCTTGCTTATGCAGCTTGATGTCCATAAAGCCTTTCCTGAATAAATTGCATGATGAGCTCACGTAAGGCCAGAAAGGATGTCCTCGTTGCGAAACCCGATCATCCGACCTCTGCAGATAGAAAACTTTTAGCACAGTCTTTTTGAACAAACAAATTGCTTTTAGAGGTGTGATCAGGAAAAAAATAGTGTTTAGAGAGATTTGTAAAGTTATTTTCAGCTTCGAATAAAGTGCACAAAATCAATGTATTTTTTGAGAATTAGCTGATTTTTTATTTTCTTTGAGTATATTTGTTGCCATGAGATAGATTGTGTTGATAGAAATTTTTTCTTCTATATTGTCTTTAATTTTCTTTAGAACTACGAGGAAATAGTTGTGTTTTTTGTCTTCTTATTGTTTAAAGAAGTAAGATTTTTTCGCCAAATGTTTTCTATCTATTTGAATTTACATTATTTTTATTTTTTCAAAAAAGCAGAGTTTTTCTAATATATTTTTCATATTTTTCTAATTTAATACTTTCTTATTTATCCTTTTGCTGTTTTTTGGCCAGGTAATTTTATGTTTCTCGCTTTAGTTCAAGATATTTGGGCTATTTCTATTATATGATATTTTCATGATGTTGTGCCTTTTTTAATACTTTGGTATATAGTCCCTCAAGCGTCACTAAACCGGGCATCAGAAAGAAGCGTTCAGCGACGAAGTCCGATTTGTAAAGAATTGTTTCCTGAGAAGTGTAGTGGCACAGTGAATCTGGCCACCTGACTTTGAGTGTATGATGGCTCACAGAGACAATCAGGTGCAGATGATGACGAAGAAGAGAACGTTTAGCCCGGAATTTCGCTTGGAAGCGGCCCAGCTCGTGGTCGACCAGGGCTACACGCTGAAGGCGGCGTGTGAGGCCATGGGGTTGGCAAATCTGAAGTGGACCCCAGAATTCGGACCAAGCGCTAAGCTCTGATCATACCGACCAGGAGAGCTTGATCATGAGCAGGAAACGTCGACAGTACAGCAGTGAGTTCAAAGCCAAGGTAGCCCTTACCGCCCTCAAGGAGGAACAGACCACGTCAGAGATTGCGGCCCGCTTCGAGATCCACCCAACCATGGTGAGTCAGTGGAAGCGCGACCTGCTGGACAACGCCACCGGCGTCTTCGAGGGCAAAAGTTCCAGTAAAACCGCCCAGAAGACCCAGGAGGAGATCGATACGCTCTATCGCGAGATCGGCAAGCTGACGGTGGAACGGGATTTTTTGTCACGCAGGCTCGATCGTTGAGTCGGGCCCAGCGCCTGACAATGGTCGAGCCGCAAGCGCCCGGCATCAGCCTCCGACGTCAATGCCAGCTACTCGGTATCAGTCGCTCCTCGATGTACTATTAACGCAAGGCACTACGGGCCTATGATCTGGAGTTAATGCGTCTGATCGACGCGGAACATCTGCGCACACCGGTCTATGGCTCACGAAGGATGTCAGCCTATCTCAATCGCTTGGGCACGCAGTGAGCCGCAAGCGCGTCCAGCGATTGATGCGCGGGATGGGGCTACAGGCTATTTATCCGAAGCCATGCACCAGTCGGCCAGGCACGGGACATCGGATCTATCCTGACTTGCTGCGAGGGCGAGTCATCGACCGTCCCAATCAGGTATGGGCGACTGATATCACCTATATTCCTTTGGCGCGCGGGTTCATGTACCTGGTGGCCATCATGGACTGGCACAGCCGTCGCGTGTTGGCCTGGCGGGTCTCCAACACCCTGGATACAGACTTCTGTCTCGATGCTTTGGAGGAAGCCCTGGCGTGCTATGGAAAGCCCGAGATATTCAATACAGATCAAGGCTGTCAGTTCACCAGCCAGTCGTTCACCGAAGTTCTAGAAGCCCATGATGTCCGGATCAGCATGGACGGCAAGGGATGCTATCAGGACAACATATTCGTGGAACGACTCTGGCGCAGTGTGAAGTATGAGTGCGCTTACCTGAAGGCTTTCGAGAGCGGCGCCCACTTGCGAAGGGATCTGAAGCGTTACTTCGCTTGGTACAACACGGAGCGGCCCCACCAAGGGCTAGACGATGCTACACCTGATGAAGTGTACTTCTCTCAACCACTGACCCAGGCGGCCTGACGCCGATGATGACCTGATCCGAGCTTAGACGACCCGTCAGGTGGTCCAAAGGATGGGGTCCACTTCAGTGGATTCGTCGCGCACCGACAGCGCGCGGGGCTCGTTGGCGCATCACGAATTACCTCAAGGTCATGCAAGAGGCTGTCGCGGGCCACACGCTTCTCAAGCCAATGGCTAGTGCACTCAATACGTTGGAGCGACATGCCGACCAGGTTGTGAGGCGCTGGTACTCAGGCCTGACGAACGCACGTCTGGAAGGCATGAATGGCCTCTTTCAGGCTGCCAGATCTCGCGCTCGCGGCTATCGAAACGAAAGCAATTTCATCGCGATGATCTACCTGATCGGCAGCCCCGTGGGGCGCATGCTGGATGAGGCAAAATCCACATGAAACGTCGAAGAGCCCATTTTTGAAACCCGATCATTCGGCCTCGGCGACGGCGATAATGGGTGTGTGGGTTACTATGCCCCAATCCTTAAACTCTACGCCACGCAGCGCGATAGACGGGTGCTCGGGGTCCCCCGACAGCAACGCCGCTGGCCATGCCATTGGCCCACCATGCTGTCGCCCTTGGCTCGACAGAAGTCGCTGGCGCTGAGGTGAGAGATCAGGTGTTCGGTGAGGCCCAGGACGTGATCAAGTTCCGCATCCGCGTGGATGGAAAACCCGGCCCGAACCTCCCCAGCCATCAACGGCAGGGTATAGCAAGAATCGCTATCCGACTGCCCCAGTGTTTCGACTCCGCAAGAGGTAGCGTCATCATGTTGGAAGGGCAACGTCTTTCTCTCGATTGCTGTGCAGGCAGACAGTGTCAGAGGGGTGAAGGAGCGAGGTAATAGCGCTCCTGAGAGAAAGAAAGGGCAACACACGGCTTTCCCGGTCTAAGGGAAGCGCTGACACTGAGGAGCGGGCGTTACAGGCGACGATCTGGAGTGAATTCGACCTCTTCGGCACTCTGGGCCAGCGCCAGAAAAGCGGGGTGCTCTGGATTAACGAGGTAGTTCGTTTCTCGGGGCGCGACCACACTCGGAACCGCCAGAACTAGGCTCGACTGTCCCTCAAGCCAGTCGTCACCGATCTCGGCTGTGGAGGGTGGCGCCGGCTCAGCTCGCCAATCTGCTGGCAGAACGTCCTCCGGGAGCTGCATTAGCACCTCCTCTCGGAATGTCGCCTCCAGGAGCGCATACTCCTTCAGCAGTTGATTGTCTTCCAGGTGAACCATCACCTCGAGCATGGCCAATGACTCTGTACTCGCGAGGTACACACAGGCCTTACCTTTGCTGTTCCAGCGCCCGCCGTACAGCCAAGCCCCTTCCCCATCAAAGGCTGTCTTTAGCCACTTCCGCTTAACGAGCCGATAACCGCGCACCACAGTCATGCAAAGACGCCATGCTCAAGCCGGCCGATCAGATCTAGAACGGCTTCGGCGCCAGCAGTGGTAGCCACCATCTCGACCGGTCGACGGCCCCCCAGCCCACGCACGGGGCTGAGCAACCATTCTTTCGCCTTCGCCTTGTCGCCTTCGAACAGGTCCATCGCGCTCTTGTACACCTCAGCGAAACGGTAAAGCCGATCGCCCTCGGCAGGTTTGAAGTAGCCAGTATCGGCACGACGCTTCAGGGTTGCCGGAGGAATGACCACATACCGTGCCAACTCCTTGCTCTCAAGCCCGGAGATCTCAGTGAGCTTGGTATAGACTTTGTACGAGATGCCGGCACTCAGCGCTTCATGCAGCTTGGCTCCACGCGAGGGAAGACCCAGAGCTCTCCAGAAACCGTCCTTCCGAGCGGCTGGTTTTGGGCGATACTCTTTGATAGTGGCTTGCATAGCTCTCTCCCGTGACTTCACCTGATACCTCTTCAGGGTATCAGATGATTCATTTGCCAGTATCTCGTACCGTTTGTCGGCTTCCTGAGGTAGTACCGGCCCTAGGCCAAACCTGAACCGGCATCAGACAGAAGAATACAAACGCCGCCACCGGCCTCGCCAACGCCCGCGTGATATCGGCAAGAGTGCCCGAGTGGATATCAATCTCGTTGTTGGTCATCACTCTGTCGTTGCTTCCTGAAGTGTGACGCTATCAGTCAGAGGCTAGCGGGTTTACGGATAAGGGGTTGGGCGAGGTTCGGGTGTCCATGGCATGCGCGCCCCTAGAATGCCCGCGCGCTGGATGATCTCGGGCACGAAGGCTTCCTGACGATGCGCCATGATATGTACGCCGCTCACACCTTCTATCTCACGTAACTGCTGGATCATCTCGATGCAGATATCCCGGCCCTCCGCCTTCTGATCCATGGCCCCTTTCAAGCGCTTGAGTACGTCATCCGGGATATGCACACCAGGAACATGGCGGCGCATCCACTCGGCGGTGCGTGCCGAGGCCAGCGGGCCGACGCCGGGCAGGATGAAGCATTTCTCCAGCAGCCCCAGATCACGGGCACGATGCATGAAGTCCTGAAAGCGCGGCAGGTCGAAACAGTACTGTGTCTGGATGAATTGGGCGCCGGCGGCAATCTTCTTGGCCAGGCGGTGAGGGCGAAACGCGAAGGGCGGGGCGAAGGGATTGGCGGCTGCGCCGAGAAATACCTGGGGCGCTGAGGTCAGTGCTCGGCCGCTGGCGAAGGCGTGCTTGTCACGCAGTCCGGCGACGATTTCCAGCAGCGACAGGGAGTCGAGGTCGAACACCGGCTTGGCCTCGGGGTGATCCCCGACCTGCACGCCATCTCCGGTCAGACACAGCAGGTTGCGGATGCCCAGCGCCGCGGCCCCCAGCACATCGCCCTGGATGGCGATGCGGTTTCTGTCACGACACGAGATCTGCATCACCGTCTCATGGCCTTCGCGGGCCAGCAGGGCACACATCGCCACGCTCGACATATGGCAGTTGGCACCCGAGCCATCGGTGGCGTTCATGGCATCCACATGGCCGGCAAATAGCTGCGCGCGCGCATGCACCTCCTGTGGATCGGCCGAGTCGGGCGGCGCCAGCTCGGCGGTGACGGCAAACTGACCGCTGCGAAGTACTCGCTCCAGGCGACCGACGTTGCCAGCGTCCTCAGCAGGTGGCAGTTGGGTGTTGTCGGGGATAGTGAGTCTGGAAGTCATTTCAGGCTCTCTCGGCGTTCAGCGGCTAGCCGGGCCACGCGCAACCAGGATGAGGTGCCCTGCAGGAGATGGTCCACCGGCAACTGCACGATCTGGATCGCATCGCTGTTCTTCATCCGCTGGCTGCCTTCCCAGGCTTCCACCCACACGCAGCGCGTGTCCGGTTCGACTTCACAGTTGCCATTCTGCATGACACCGCCGCAGGGGCCGTTGCGCAGGTGCTTGGGGCAGTTCATTGAGCAGGACATGCCGGTCGAACTCAGAATGCACTGGCCACACATCTGGCAATCAAACAGCAAGCCCTTGCAGGCTTGCTCCAGTCTGGCGACGGGCTTCTCGGCGCGTGCGTAACCGACGGACTTCCACAGCGGCTGCAGTTTGATGATCACCGGCTCGACGGCCTGATAGGTGAGCTCCAGCAATCGCGCGTGACGTGCGGCCCACAGACGAATCGAATACACGCATGCCTCCTGTCAAAACCTGGCGGGGGTAACGCCCTGGGCGTTCGGAGCGCTATCTTCGCATGGCCGCCACCCGGGCCGACATCCCGTGGGCGACAGCGTCACTATCGAAAGGCGCAGGATAAGGCGCAGGCGACGGGCCATGAAGGACTCATTGTTCGGCGCCGAGGCTTTCAATGATGAAGCTCTCCATGGCCTGCGCCGCCGGCGACAAGCTGGCGCCCTTGCGGCGAATCAGGCCCACTTCGCGACTGACCCGCGGTTCAGCGAGCTCAATGAACCGCAGGCGCTCATATTCCTGCGGAAATGCCAGGCGGGGCAGCGTCGTGACCCCCATCCCGGCGACCAGCGTGGCTGTCAGCGAAATCATGTTGGAGATATACAAGGCATGCATTTCGAGCAGTGACTCGGCCGCCGTGCCCTGCAACAGCCGCGAGGTGCCATTGCCGATCAGGGATTCTGTCTCCAGTGCTTGCCATGTCAGAGTCTGGCGCTCGGCCAGGGGGTGATCGTCACGGCAGACCACGCCGACTTCGTCATGGAACAAGGGATGAAAGAGCAGTTCTTCCTCCAATCCCCACAGGCTGGTGATGCCGATGTCGACCTGACCGCTGATGACCTGCTCGCGGACAAAATCGGCGTTTCCATCGTGGAGGCCGACCTTGATCCCCGGATAGCGACTGACGAACTCGGAGAGCAGTTTCGGCATCAGTCGGCTGGCCACTGACGGCACCACTGCCATGTCCAGTTGGCCTGCCTCCTTGGCGGCGCGCGCCTGTAGTTCCCGGCTCAGACGATCATGCTGATTGATCAGCTCCCGAAAGCGCGGCACGCAGTAGCTGCCATAGGGGGTCAGGGTCGCCTTGGCACCCTTCTCGAACAGCGCCTCCCCCAGGCGGTTTTCCAGCTCGCGGATGGCCATCGACAGGGCTGGCTGCGTGCGATGCAGATAACGAGAGGCAGCGTGAAAACCACCGTGATCCACCACTGCCAGGACATAGCGCAGCGGCGTGATCTTCAGCTCTGCGACCATCGCGTCGATCCTCTTCAAAGTGGTAAGGGAAATTTATCATAGGGTATTTATTATTGATTATCTTTATCCCTCTGGTCCTCCTAGTCTGTTGTCACCGCGTTCAAGGAGGTTCACATGTCACACCACACCACTACCGCCACTCACGCCGCTGCTCACGATCTCTACATCGATGGTCAGTGGGTCGCAGGTCAGGGCAGCATCGCCAATCTCAATCCGTCCGATACCCGTGATGTCATCGGCCAATATGCGCAGGCCAGTGTCGATCAGGTTGCCGATGCCATCCAGGCGGCCAAGCGTGGCCAGGCACAATGGGCCCAGTCGGGTCTCGAGCAACGTTATTCCGTGTTGATGGCCATCGGCGATGAGCTGATCGCCCGCAAGGCGGAGTTGGGTGAGCTGTTGGCACGTGAGGAGGGCAAGACCCTGGCGGAGGGAGTGGGTGAGGTACATCGCTCCGGGCAGTTCTTCCATTACTACGGCGCTGAAGTGCTGCGCCAGATTGATGAGCGCGCAGACTCGGTGCGTCCTGGCGTTGAGGTCGAGGTCCGTCGGGAACCCGTCGGTGTCGTCGGTGTGATCAGCCCCTGGAATTTCCCGATGGCGACAGCGGTCTGGAAGATTGCGCCTGCGCTGGCCTTCGGCAACTCGGTCGTCTTCAAGCCGGCCAATCTGGTCCCTGCGAGCGCATGGGCGCTGACCGAAATCATTCATCGCCAGTCACTCCCGGCAGGCACTTTCAATTTGGTGATGGGCCCGGGCAGCAGCATCGGGGATGAACTGATCTCCAGCCCTGACATTCATGCCCTGTCCTTCACCGGCTCTCTGGAAGTGGGACGTCGAGTGGCGGCGGCCACTGCCGCCAATCTGGTCAAGTGCCAGCTGGAAATGGGCTCCAAGAACGCCCTGATCATCGCCGATGATGCCGACATGGAGCTGGCCGTCGAGGCAGCCTTCAATGGTGCCTACTCAGGCACTGGGCAGAAATGCACGGCATCTTCGCGGCTGATCGTGATGGAATCAGTCCATGACGAGTTCGTGGAAAAGCTGACTCAGCGCCTGTCTCAGGTACGCGTCGGCCACGCATTGGAAGAGGGCGTGCACATGGGGCCTGCAGTCGATGCCAAGCAGCTCGAGTCCAACCTGTCCTGGGTACAGCGCGCGCAGCAAGAGGGCGCAACGTTGGTCTGCGGCGGCGAGCGTGTGGAGTGCGCTACCGACGGCTACTTCATGAGCCCGGCGCTGCTGGTAAATACCAGCAACGACATGGCCATCAATCGCGAGGAGATCTTCGGTCCCATCGCCTGTGTCATCAAGGTGAGCGACGCAGAAGAGGCCATCAATGTGCTCAATGACACGCACTTCGGGCTCACGGCGGGCATCATCACCAACTCCCTGAAACTGGCCAGCAGCTTCAAGGCGCGTGCCGAGACTGGCTGCGTGATGGTCAATCTGCCGACTGCGGGGACGGATTACCACGTGCCCTTCGGCGGACGTAAGGCCTCAAGCTTCGGGCCTCGTGAGCAGGGGCGATATGCGCGCGAGTTCTACACCGTCGTGAAGACCTGCTACATCAAGGCGTGAGGAGGCCCCATGTCAAAGACAATGCTGACGATCGATGGCCTGCAGTATTCCAACTGGTCACGCGAGATATTTGAACAGATGCGTGAAGGCGGGCTGGACGCCGTACATGCCACCCTCGTGTACCACGAGACGACGCGAGAGACGTTGTCGCGTCTTGGCGAGTGGAATCGTCGTTTCGAGGCCTGGCCTGATCTGATCATGCCCGTGCATGTGCCGCAGGACATCGCGGTTGCTCAGGCCAGTGGGCGTGTCGGCATCATCTTGGGGGCGCAGAACTGCTCCCCCATCGAGGACGATATCGACATGGTCGAGGTGATGCGTGACCTCGGGTTGATGATCATGCAGCTGACCTACAACAACCAGAGTCTGCTGGCCTGCGGGTGTTATGAGGCGGAAGACAGCGGGATCACACGCTTCGGACGCCAGGTGATCCGTGAGATGAATCGCGTCGGCATGGTCATCGACATGTCACACAGCGCAGAGCGCTCCACGCTCGAGGCGATCGAGATATCCGAGCGCCCCGTGATCATTTCCCACGCCAACCCGGAAAGCTTCCATCCGGCAAAGCGCAACAAGTCCGACAAGGTGCTCAAGGCCATCGCGGAGAGTGATGGGCTGTTGGGGTTCTCGGCGTATCCCTTCCATCTGCGCAATGGCTCCGACTGTACCCTGACCGAATACTGCGAAATGATCGCCAGAACCGCAGACCTGATGGGCATCGAGCACCTGGGGATCGGCACCGACCTGTGCCAGAACCAACCGGTGTCTATTCTGGAGTGGATGCGCAATGGCCGCTGGTCCAAGGATATGGATTACGGTGAAGGCAGTGCCAGCAACGCTGACTGGCCGCGCCCGCTGTCCTGGCTACGAGACAGTCGTGACTTCCCCAACCTGATTGCTGGTTTGCGCAAGGTCGGCATGTCCGAGGACGATGTGGCCGGCATCATGGGCAAGAACTGGGTCGCGCTCCTCGAGCGCGCCGCGACCCGTCAGGAGACCGCGCCTGCCTGATCGCCGTTACGCTATGCCATGGCACCTGTGCCGAGCCAGGAATCCTCAGGGTATCGCTCGGCAACCAACAACCATAATAAATGCCTGCCAATGACGAGAGCTCGTCAGAGGAATGCCACATGACTTCATCTCGCAAGACCACGACGTCCGCCACGTCGGATGCGTTACCGGAAGGTCAGTACCGCTTTGGTGACCCTGTCGTTCTGACCTGCAGCATCGGCTTCATACTGCTGTTTGTCGGTCTGTCCCTGTTTGATCTTGAAGGGGTCGCGCAAGCCATCAGTGCCGGCTTTGCCTGGACCGCTAGAACACTGGGCAGCTACTTCCAGATTCTGTTGCTGCTCACCTTCTTCATTGCCCTGGGGCTGACCGCAACGCCTGCGGCCAGTGCCCGTATCGGTGGCACGCGAACGCCTGAGCTATCCACCTTCAAGTGGGTGTCGATCATCATGTGCACCTTGCTGGCGGGAGGCGGGGTCTTCTTCGCTGCCGGCGAACCGGTGTACCACTTCCTGGTGACGCCGCCTGCCTTTGATACCGAGCCGGGCACTGCGAACGCCATCGCGCCTGCACTGGCGCAATCCTTCATGCACTGGGGCTTTCTTGCCTGGGCCATTCTGGGCAGCTTGACTGCCATCGTGCTGGCGCATGCCCATTACGACAAGGGTCAGCCTCTGCAGCCGAGAACGCTGCTGTATCCCGTGTTCGGCGAGAAGATCATGAAGGGCAAGCTGGGCGGGGTGGTGGATGCCATGTGCGTCATCGCCGTGGTGGCAGGAACGGTGGGCCCCATCGGTTTTCTGGCCACCCAGGTCAGCTTCGGCCTGCATGAACTCTTTGGCGTGACCAATGACTATTCGACGCAGCTGAGCGTGCTGGTAGTGCTCGGGGTGATCTATGTCACCTCGGCCGTGACCGGCATCGACAAGGGCATCCAGATCATGTCGCGCTTCAACGTCTTCCTGGCGCTAGGCGTGGCGGCGGTAATCTTCGTCTTCGGACCGACCCTATTCATGGTCAATGCCTTCACTCAGGGCTTTGGCGAGTATCTGAGCTCGTTCTTCACCATGTCGACCATGACGGCCCAGAGTGCGCCGGATTGGTGGATGCAGTGGTGGACCGTGTTCTTCTTTGCCTGGTTCCTCGGCTATGGGCCGCTGATGGCCATCTTCGTGGCACGTATTTCCAAGGGCAGGACGATTCGTCAGATGATTCTGACCGTCGCCGTATTGGCGCCATTGGCCACGGCCATCTGGTTCACGCTGTTGGGTGGCGCGGGCATCTTCTATCAGTTCACCGGCGTGATCGACCTCACCGAAGCGCTCAACAATTTCCAGTTCGATGTCGCGACCCTCACCGTGGCGCAGGCATTGCCCGGCGGGACTGCAATGGCAGCTGCCATCCTGACGCTGACCACCATCTTCGTCGCCACCACCGGTGACTCGATGAGCTATGCGATCGCCGTCGTCAGTGCTGGGCACGATGACCCCAGCCCGCTGGTGCGTGCCTTCTGGGGCATCAGCATGGCGTTGATGGCTGCGATACTCCTCTATATGGGGGCCGGTCAGATCAGTGCGCTTCAGCAGTTCATCGTCATCACGGCCATCCCCGTCTCGTTGGTGCTGCTGCCCTCCTTGTGGACAGGACCTCAATCAGCCTTCGCGATGGCACGTGCGCAGGGAATCACCAGCCAGCGGCCCGCCATGCCGGCCCCGGAAGACGCAGGAGAGCGTTGATATGTCTCGCAATCACCAGGGCGCGCGCCTCTCATCCACCGAGCAACGTCTGCGACTGCGGGCACCGGACGATGTGATGCAGCTGGAGCGCCTCGGCAGCCTGCATGCCAGTCGCCTGAGTTTCGTGAGAAGTCTGGTGCGCCAGATGGCACATAAAAAATGGAAAATCACCACGACCCGCTTCGAACTGGATGCTCTCGGTCACGGTGTGGCGATCTACTGCCTGCAGACGCCCAGCAAGCGCTATCACGGCGTCATATTTTCTCAGGCGCTTGAGGATTCCGCACGCTCTGACCGCGTCATCGCCGAAGCCTGGGATGTCACCTTCGGCGTCGTGGAGGGGGATGTGGATGATGCGCTTCTCGAGCAGATGGCGGCCAATGTGCCGTTGCAGGAAGCCGGACGCCAGCATCCCAGACTGCTGGTCCTCTCGCGTGCCAATCGCAGCTTGCGTAACTTCGCAAGCTTCCTGGAGGCGCTGAGTGCAGGCCAGCAACCGGATCCTGAGTGGCTGACCCGGGTCGGCTATCTGTATCGGACCACGGCCGTCTACGGCAATGGCAAGTTCGGCATCGCGGATTATGATCGCCTCAAGGACAACGCGGATTTCCATCGGCCATTTTCTGCCCAGATGCTGGGCGTCTATCTGCTGCGTCACTTCTCGATCCAGCAGATAGAGCACATGGCCCGTGCCCGGGCTCCCGAGACCGCCGCACCTCTGGCAACCTCATTGAAGCGCTATCTTGGCATCGGCAACTCCACTGGCCTCGGGATGGCGCCGTTCCTGATCAATCATCCGCAGTTGGTACAGCGCTGGGTGGAAAGCCGAGAACTGGCGCTTGCCGAGGTGACGGCACAGGTACCGGGAGAGCAGGAGCGTTCACGTCTGCTGGCACTCCTGAAGCGCGCCGAGACCCATCTGCGCCAGACGGTCACGGACGATCACGAGCAGACCCAGCGCAACCAGGCCACGGTGGCGTCCTTGCCTGAGCTGATGACCTGGCTCGAACTCGTGCCGCTGTCGCCGGAGCTCTGGCAGGAGCTGATCGACTGGAGTCACCAGCAGCATGGGCTCGAGGCTCAGGAGCTGGTGAACACTCTGCTGCTGGAGCTGTATCCGAGCATCGTCGACCGCTATGAGGATCTGATGGCGGTAGAAGAAAGCCTGGAGCTGATCCCTGACATGCCGCTGGTTCACCTCAAGCAAGTGATCGAAACGCACTACGACTGGGCGTTGCGCGTCGATTTTACACTCGCCGAAAATCGCCACTGGTTCTGGTATCGCTCGGTCGAGAAGGAGGAGCCCCGTCTGGGAGTCCGCGACAGGGAGGCAGGTGCCGACAAGGAAATGAAGCTGGCGATTGCCCCGCGTGTCGCCGATACCCATGCGGCGATCAGTCAGTACCTGGAAGATCACCCTCGTGCCTTGGTGGTGGAATTCCTGATCCAGTGCCCGCGTCACAAGGATATCGTTCGCCGCATTCAGAGCATGGCCAGCACGAGTTTCGGCGAGATACGCGCCAATCTGTGGGCGCGCGACATGAAGCCCATGCACCTGTTGCGGACCAAGTTGTCGTTCTTCGGTGCCAGTCGTTTCGATCCGAAGTCTGATCGTTGGGTGCGTATCACGCTCTTCCAGGGGGCTCCGCTGGTGGAGGAACTCAACGCCGAGCCGCAGGACCCTGTCGCGTTTGATGATTGGAGCTTCCCGCTGGCACCGCAGGTTGCGCGCACTACGCGACCAGAGATGACCGCCGATCCTCGGCAGGGCAATACCACGACAGTGGGAGGAATGTCATGAAGGTCTCCTACAACGAGCTTCACGGACTGTGTCGCAAGGCCTTTCAAGCGATGGGCTTTGAAGACGGTGACGCCGGTGATGCCGCCGACATGGTGGCCTGGATGCAGCTCTATGAGCTGGAAGGGCTGGCGGCGCTCAATCGCGGGCTGCGTTTCTTGCTGGAGGATACCGATGAGCGTCCGCCGGAGATCGTCTATGCCGATGGCGACCTCGCGGTACTCGATAGCCACGGACACAGCGTATTGAAGAGCTCATCGCTGGCGCTGGAACTCGGCTTCGCCAAGGCACGTGCGCGTGGCCTCGCCGTCATCAAGATCCAGCATTGCCACAATCGGCAGCTGATCATGGGCTATCTGGCGCGCCTTGCGGGGCGCGGCATGAATGTCACCGCCTTCTGGCGCAACGCCCAGGACGTGGACGAGGCGGTCGGCTGCCCCATGATCGAGCAGGTCGTGGGCTTCAGAGCCAACAGCTCGGTCCCCGAGATACGGGTCTATGCCGTGCGTGAAGTGCCAGAAGAAAATGAGCCCAATGATGGCATCACGCTGGTGATGGCCAACCATGTCGACCTGCTGCCATCCCTTCGCTCCGACTATGACGTCGACCTGCTGGCCTGTCATGAAGAGTCGAAGCTGCTCGCCTGTCGCCAACGTGCCATGCAGGAAGGCATCGAGGTGGATGACGAACTCTGGTCACGTCTGAAAGCGCTATCGACGCGCCTGTTGGTCGAGGCAACAGAGGATTCCCGCAGTGGTGCCGGCGCTGGTAGCACGGACAACGACTGACTTTCTGCGTGTGTGATGTTCCCCCGACCCCTTGTGCAGACTCGCCGGCAATATATCGGCGAGTCATGCGACGTATCCCTGCAACACTCTCGAGGAAGTTCCATGGTTCATCCCGTAAAAACCGATTTGTTTGCATCGCGAGCGCCCCTGTCCTGGGCGAGTGTCGGCAATGGCATCCTGTTCACTGCCCAGATCCCCATTGATGCCAATGGCAATGTGGTGGAGGGTGGGATTGCCGCCCAGACCCGACAGACGCTGGATAACCTGATTCATACCCTGGAATGCGCGGGGGGCGACGCCTCCTCTCTGACGCAGGTGCTGATCTATGTGACAGAACGTGAGCATCTGGCGACGGTCAATGGCATCTATGCCGAGTACGTACGAGAGCCGTACCCCAACCGGGCTGCCATCATCGTTTCCGGCTTTGCACGTGAAGAGATGCTGGTCGAGATGGTCGCGTATGCCGCACTGGAGGTTGATGCATAAAGCCAGTCGTGAGGCTGGCAATGGGGTGGCTTGTCACTTTCACATTCTGCCTTGACCCGTCATCAAGGTGCATCAGGCCCCTCAGGCCAACAAAGAAGACGCCGAAGCATTCTCTGCTTCGGCGTCTTTTGCATCATGCCTTCTCCACCTTCTCTTTCAAGGCGTAAGCCCCGCGGCCTGCATGAAGCTGCGCAGTGCTAGAGAGACGATACCCAGTGCTGCCACGCTGCCTCCCCAGATGACCACCAACCAGCCGATTTTCTTGAGCCAGCTTCCAGAGGTATAGCTCATGTCATGTGTCTCATGGCTGGACCTTGAGGTGTGGCCTAGGGATGACGTTGAGTGTTTCTCTCCTACAGGGGATGTCATGTCGTCACCTCTCAATGGTAGCCATCGGTATGGCGGACCTTGCCTTTGAATACGAAATAGCTCCAGGCCGTATACACCAGGATGATCGGCAGTATGAAGAGCGTGCCGACGAGGGCAAAGCCCTGGCTTTGTGGCGGAGAGGCCGCCTCCCAGATCGTCACATGACCGGGAATGATGTCAGGCCACATGCTGATGCCGAACCCGCTGTAGCCCAGGAAGATCAAGGCCAGGACCAGCAGGAAGGGCTGGGCGTGATATTGGAAGGCAACCGCGCGGATCAGCGCATATCCCGTCAGCAATACCAGTAGCGGCACCGGGAGGAAGCAGAACAGCTGTGGCAGCGTGAACCAGCGCTCGGCGATAGCCGGGTGTGCCAGCGGTGTCCAGAGGCTGACGGCCGCGATCATGATCAATACCCATAGCGTCAGCGGGCGCGTCAGGGCATACATCCGCTCCTGAAGAATGCCTTCGGTCTTCATGATCAGCCAGGTGCTACCGAGAAGCGCATAGGTAAACAGCAGGGCCACACCACAGAACAGTGGGAAGGGCGCCAGCCAGTCCAAGGACCCACCGCTGAAATGAACACCATCAAAGGCGATGCCTTGTATGTAGCCTCCCAGTGCAACGCCTTGACTGAAGGTGGCAAGCACCGAGCCACCGACGAATGCCTTGTCCCACCAATGACGGCTCGCATCCGAGGCCTTGAAGCGATATTCGAAGGCGACACCCCGAAAGATGAGTCCTATCAACATGGCAACCAGGGGAATGCTCAGTGCTTCAAGCAAGACGGCATAGGCCAGCGGAAAGGCCGCAAAGAGTCCAGCACCGCCCAGGACCAGCCATGTCTCGTTGCCGTCCCACACCGGGGCCACGGTATTCATCATCACATCGCGATCTACCTTTTCCTTTACCCACGGGAAAAGAATGCCGATGCCCAGGTCAAAGCCATCCATGATCACGTACATCATCAGGCCGAACAGGATGATGCCCGCCCAGATGACAGAAAGATCGATACCCATAGCGTTCATCGCTCCAGTCAGTGAGTCTGGCCGTCGAGAGATTCCTCGATGGCTGACAGTGGTCGGGAAGGGGTGCGTGCCTGCCCGGGGCCGCCTTTGGGGGAGTGACTGTCATCTCCCTCAGGCCCCTTCTTGATCAGCTTGAAGATGTAGTTGATACCCGTGCCGAAGACGATGAAGTAAACCGTGACAAAGGTGGCAAGGCTGACACTTAGATGGTTAGCGCTATGCCCGGAGACAGCATCTTCCGTTCGCATCAGGCCATAGATCACCCAGGGTTGGCGGCCGACCTCGGTGGTGAACCAGCCCGCGAGTATCGCGATCAGACCGGCCGGCCCCATGGCGACGGCCAGCCTCAGCCAGCGCCGCGAGGTGAAGAGCCTGCCCTTGCGGGCCAGATAGACCCCCGAGAGGCCGAGCAGAATCATCGCAAGGCCCAGGCCGACCATCAGGCGGAAGCTCCAGAACACAACGGTCGAATTGGGGCGGTCCGCGGCGGGGAAGTCCTTGAGCGCCGGTACCTGCTTGTCGATGTCATGCATCAACAGCAGGCTGCCGAGGGCCGGAATCTCGAGCGCAAATCGCGTCTCTTCGCGCTGCATGTCGGGCACACCGAACAGGATCAACGGCGTCGGTTCCCCATGGCTGTTGTCCCAATGGCCTTCGATGGCCGCGATCTTGGCCGGTTGGTGCTTGAGCGTATTCAGGCCATGCATGTCGCCGACGAAGGCCTGCAGCGGGGCGGTTACCATCAACATCAGCACCGCCATGACCAGCATCTTGCGCACTTCCGGGGTGTCGCGTTTCTTGAGCAGCAGCCAGGCGGCGGAGGCAGCGACGAACAGCGAGGTGCTCAGGAAGGAGGCCAGTGCCATGTGGGCCAGGCGATAGGGGAAGGAGGGATTGAAGACGATCGCGAACCAGTCGACCGGCACGACGATGCCATCGATGACCTCATGCCCCTGAGGGGTCTGCATCCAGCTGTTGGAGGACAGGATCCAGAACATCGAGACCAGGGTGCCGAGCGCCACCATGCAGGTCGAGAAGAAGTGCAGGCCGCGACCGACGCGATTCCAGCCAAATAGCATCACGCCGAGGAAGCCGGCTTCGAGGAAGAAGGCGGTCAGCACTTCATAGGTCAGCAGTGGCCCGGTCACGCTGCCGGCAAAGGCCGAGAAACCGCTCCAATGCGTGCCGAACTGGTAGGCCATGACCAGCCCTGACACCACGCCCATCGCGAAGTTGACCGCGAATATCTTCGACCAGAAATGATAGAGGTTGCGGTAGACCTGTGTGCCCGTCTTCAACCACATGCCTTCCAGCACCGCCAGATAGCTGGCGAGGCCAATGGTGATGGCCGGGAAGATGATGTGAAACGAGATGGTGAAGGCGAACTGTATCCTGGCCAGGTCGATGGCCTCGGTGCCGAACATGGCAATGTCTCCTGAGTAGGCGGCAAGGGGGACGGCCCTGCCTGAATCTTCGCCGCTACTCTAGGGAGCCACCGGAAGCCATAACAGGCTCAGTTGTGCGAGAAAAAACCATATCAGTTGCGCGCGGAACCTTGGTCAGTCGTTAAATGCCCGTGAGCCAGTCAGCCGGCCAGCCAGGTGGTATGGCGAGAATCCAGCAAGGCGAGTCGGGCAGGAGGGCGCACTTTGATTGATGCCAGCACCATGTCAGTGTCAGGTGATTGTCGTATCGTCCTTGGCGGCAGGCCCTGCCATGGCAGGCTTTGGCGCACCCTGCAGGGGAACACATACGGCATCAGGCCATGCAATCAAAGTGCGTGACAAGCTGCGACATCCAGGCGTGGCAAACGACTGTCGCGCGAGTGACATGCGCCACAAAAGGCTGTTTTCGCCCCCGCGGATGACGAGTGAAGACTGTGTGGCAAGGCGGCCACAAGGGCTGCGGCATTTGCGCGCACTCATGCGCGCATATACTCGAGGCACTCCTCGCACCTCGCATGCAGCCTGAGCGGTCCGCGTTTCAGGCTGCCTTGAGCAATTCACCCAATGTCTGCATGGCGCGCTCTGACGCCGCATCCCATGGGTGGCCGTAGCTCAAGCGAATGCAATGCTTGAAGCCCTGGGTGGCCGAGAAGATAGGCCCCGGCGCCAGGCTGATGCCGTGGGCCAACGCCTGCTGGAACAGGGCCAGCGAGTCGATGTGCTCGGGAAGCTCGCACCACAGGAAATAACCCCCGTGGGGGTGGGTCACGCGAGTGTCTTCGGGGAAGTAGCGATCAATGGCTGCCAGCATGGCTGTCTGCTGGGTCTCGAGCGCCAGACGTAGCTTGCGCAGGTGGCGGTCGTAGCCGCCATGCTGAAGGTAGTCGGCCAGAGCCACTTGGGCGGGCAGCGATGGCGAGATGGTCGTCATCAGCTTGAGGCGCGAAATCTCCCGGGTATGCCGCCCCGCGGATATCCAGCCCACCCGATAGCCCGGCGCCAGACACTTGGAGAACGACCCGCAGTGCATCACCAGGCCCTCGACATCCAGCGCCTTGACGGGCTGCGGAGGCGACACCTCGGCACGTTGATCGAAATACAGTTCCGCGTAGACATCATCCTCCAGCATCGGCAGCTGATGACGGCAGAGCAGCGCGTACAGTTGGGCCTTGCGCGCATCGCTCAAGCTGGCCCCCAGCGGATTCTGCAGATGGCTCATGAACCAGCAGGCCTTGATGGGCAGCGTCTCCAGACGATTCTCGAGTACCTCGAGATCAATCCCTTCGCGCGGGTGTACCGGAATTTCCACCGCGCGCAGCTTGAGCCGCTCAAGCACCTGAAGCGTGGCATAGAAGGCCGGCGCCTCGATGGCGACAAGGTCCCCGGGCTGGGTGACACATTGCAGGCCAAGATTGAGCGCCTCCATGGCGCCATTGGTGATCACCAGCTCCTCTGTCGGCAGCTGCATGCCATTGACCATGTAGCGCTGAGCGATCTGTCGGCACAGGTCAGGATGGCCTGTGGTCATGTCGGAGATCACGGCATGCGATGACAGCTGGCGCAGCCCGCGCGTCATGCTGGTCGCAAGCCGCGCGAGGGGAAAGAGCTCCGGGCTCGGGAAGGCAGAGCCGAAGGGGACGGTATCGTTGTCGCGCAGTGAGCCCAGCACCGAGAACACCAGTTCACTGACGGCGACATCGGAAGGAGCTTGCTGCTGCAGGGCGACATGCGGCTCATCGAGTATCCGCGAGGCATTGTCACGCACGAAATATCCCGAGCGCGGCCGCGCACTGATCAGGCCCTGATTCTCCAGCAGGTAATACGCTTGGAAGACGGTAGAGGGACTGATGCCATGCGCCTTGCTGGCCTGACGCACTGACGGCACGCGCTCACCTGGGGCGAGAATGCCGGTACGAATCAGGTTTGAGATCTCGGCAGCAAAGCGTTCATAACGCTTCATGGGAGCTATCCTGGTGGGCTGTGGAAGGGCAAGGATACCGAAGTGGGGGACGGCGCTATACCAGAGAGTCTCAGGTGGCATCGCGACTGATACCTTAATTCTCATGGTGTTCGCTCACTTCTCTGGCTATCGGAGCAAGCCCCTTTGCATAGAGGTTTGCTTCGGTCCATGAGGCTTGTTAGGCCTGCCTTATGGCGGCGAATCCGTCTGGTTTACTAGCAGTCCCGTAATTTGCTCCAATATCGTCATATTTCTATGGAGAGTGCCGCTGTGGCAGCCACTGGTTTGAGTAATGCATCGTTCGCCTTGAATATCGCACTCCTTCAGCATGGATGGCGTGATGAGTTTGATGCAGGCACCTTGGAGCGTGGTCTGCGTTACGCGCGCCAGCAGCGAGTGGATGAGCAGTGGCAGGTAGAGTTGGATGAGAAGGGTGGTTTGACGCTTTCTGGCGATGTCGCGGGCAGTCTGGGCACCCCTTATCGCACGATGATCATGTTGGCTCCTGTGGGTACTCGGCACCAGATGCGAACAGCTTGTAGTTGTCCGGTGGGCAGTACCTGCAAGCACGCAGTCGCATTGATCGATACCTTCCTGAGTAGCGGCCCTTTGGGGAAAGCCCTGGAGGTTCCTGACACGCTTGAGCCCGACGAAGTGGAGCAAGCGCCGTCACTTCAGGCGGCGAAACGTGAGTGGACAATCTGGCTGCAACATCACAGTCAAGCCCCGGCGGTGCCGTCAGCCGTCCAAGTAGGTGCCAACCACCGTCTCGGGTTGTTCCTTGATGTGCAGTCCGGCCACAGGGGGCTTCCCGCGCTGACGGTGCAGCCGGTGTGGTTGAGGCCCTCCAAGAGCAAGACGCAGCTTGATCGATGGGTCTCGCCAGTGAAAGTTGAAGTCTCTCACGCGGGGGAGTTGTCACCTGTCCCTGCAATGGGATGGCAGCCGGCGCAGGAGGAGGCCATCGAGCAGTTATTGCATGGCAGCAAAGATTCGCAATGGTACTTTCCTGAGCAATCCAAAGGGGTGTCGTTGAACAAGGCATTCCAGGCGAAGGCACTCTGGTCCCTGCTGGCAAGCGATGCCTCCCCCTTGCTTTTCCATCAGAAGCAGACGGGCCCACAGCTTGGTATTGGGCCGACCTGCCGTATCGCCCCGACCTGGCAGATGGATGAGCAGGGTGTGCAGCGGCTGCAGATGTCCACGATACCTGAAGATATCTTGTCTCCCGCGGCTATCGTAGCCAGTGTCGGCAAGTCGCTTTGTTATCTTGACCCTCAGAATAAGCAGTTTGGCCCTCTGGAGGGGGATGTTGAGCTTTGGCGCCAACTCCAGCACGTTCCCGCGTTACCGCCGGAAATGAGCGAGTGGTTGATCTCTCGCCTCCAGAATGTCTCGGGGCTGGCAGCCCAAGTCCCCTCTCCGAGAACCCTCGTGGAAACAACGCTCGAGGATGTGAAACCCAAGCTGAAGATCACCATGTGTGTCGCACAGGCACGTCTGCCAACGCGCCGCCATGTCTGGAACGAAACTTCTATTCGGTTGGGCGCTGGTGTCGTGAGCCTGAGCTATGCCGGTATCGAGATACCCCCAGAGGAGGGAGAGGTGGCCCAGGGGCTGCGCGATGGGCAGCGTTTGACGATACCACGTGATCAACAAGCGGAAATCGCGCTGATTCGCGCCATTCCGCCAGGCATGGTCACGTTGGAAGAACTCGCCGCGCACCACGATGTACCGGATGGGTTGGAGTTGCCCTCGTGGAGCTTGCTGCTGCCGATAGATAGGCAGGTGCCAGAAAATGCGGCGCAATGGAGGACCTGTCTTTCTGCTCCTGAGGAATGGTGGGACATGATCCTGCAATTACGTCAGGCGGGATGTGTGGTTGAGTTCAGTGATGACTTCCCGCAAGAGCCTGAATATCTATCGCCAGACCACTGGTATGGAGCGCTCGAGCCTGCCGAGAATGGTTGGTTCGATCTTGCGTTGGGCGTTGAGGTGGAGAATGAATCCTTCAATCTGCTCCCCATTCTGCGTCAACTCATTCAGCGCGAAGACTTCCCGTTGACGCCGGAGGAGGATGAGGAAGCGGGGGCAAGCTGGGTCGTACACCTGCCGGATAATCGTCGGCTGGTGCTTCCACTTGGCAGGCTACGTGCCTGGTTGGCTCCCTTGATGGACTGGCTTCACGATAGCGAGGCATCCTCAAGCGCCCTGCGTGTGCCTTTGACCTCCATCGATCAGCTGGCCCCCTTGGCAGATCATGAGCGCTGGGTAGGGCGAGAGGATGTCGTTGCCCTCGCCCAACGATTGCGTGAGCTTCCTGATAAATTGCCGGCCCCTGACGGTTTCCAGGGTGAATTGCGCGATTATCAGGCGCGAGGACTGGCCTGGTTACGATTTCTCTCGGAGTTGAGTACGGGTGGTATTCTGGCCGATGACATGGGGCTTGGAAAAACCATTCAGATCCTTGCACACGTGCTCGCTGAGCGTTCGCGAGGGGAGCTGCGCGGGCCTGTCATGGTGGTGGCCCCGACAAGTCTTGTCGGTAACTGGTGCGCCGAAGCGGCTCGATTTGCGCCGACACTGAGCGTGCTGGCGCTTCAGGGGGCCAAGGCCAGCCGTCGTGAGCAGATCGATACTGTTGTCGCCAATGTGGATATTGTCGTCACGACTTACCCCCTCCTGGTTCGAGATATCGAGCATCTGTGCGAGCAGCGCTTCGGTATCGTGGTACTGGATGAGGCCCAAGCCATCAAGAATGCTGCCAGTCAGACGGCGCGTACCGTACGCAGGCTCAATGCTGGTCGTATGATCGCGATGACCGGAACGCCATTGGAAAACCACCTTGGTGAGTTATGGGCGCAATTGGATGTTGCTGCGCCAGGGGCCCTGGGGAGCCAGCAGTGGTTTGGCCGGCATTTTCGTACCCCTATCGAGAAGCATGCTGACGCCGCTGTGAGTCAGCGACTCTCTCGTCGTATCTCGCCACTCATTCTGCGGCGTACCAAACAGCAAGTCCTCAATGAGTTGCCGGACAAGACTGAGACTCAGCGAGACATCACGCTGACCGGTGCACAGCGAGAGCTTTATGAGAGTCTTCGACTGACACAGCATCAACGGGTCAAGGAGGCGATCGAGACACGCGGGCTGGCGGCCTCCGGCATCGTGATGCTGGATGCCCTGTTGAAATTACGCCAGGTATGTTGTGACCCACGGCTTGTCAAACATCAAAGTGCGGCGACGGTTCGGCGCTCAGCCAAACTGGAGGCGCTACGTGAACTGTTGCCATCGTTGGTCGAGGACGGTCGGCGTATCCTCATCTTCTCGCAATTTACGGAAATGCTTGAATTGATCGGGGGAGCACTGGAGCGGGAGGGGATTTCTCACTTGACTCTCACAGGGCAGACGCCCGGGGCAGTGCGAACCGAGCGTGTGGCGCAATTTCAGCGTGGCGAGGTACCCGTATTCCTGATCAGCCTCAAGGCAGGGGGGACTGGGCTCAATCTCACGACGGCAGATACGGTCATCCACTACGATCCCTGGTGGAATCCTGCCGTAGAGGCCCAAGCCACCGGGCGCGCTCATCGAATGGGCCAGACGAATCCGGTGTTTGTCTACAAGCTGGTTTGTGCAGGAACTGTTGAGGAACGCATCCTGGAGCTGCAGTCTCGCAAGGCGGATCTTGCTGCATCAGTACTGGAAGGGGGAAGCGGGCGTCAGGAGGAGGGGCCCCTGTTTGATGAGGAGGATCTGGCCTTGTTGTTTGCTCCGGTGTGATCCCGATATGGCCCCCCCGTTGGGGCATGGCAAGGCGGTTGCCTGTTGGGGGGGGGGAGAGGCGTTGAGTCAGGCCATGGCACCTCATGTTACTGGGGCTACCCAGGGTGTGATCGCCCGGGTGTACTCACTGGCGCGCCGCATGGCCTGCCGGTGCAGGTATTCCAGACTATGGGCATAGTGCGTCAATGTCTGTTCCGGGGTGCGGTGGCCGATCCAGACGGCAAGTTGATACAACAACATGCCGCGATCCTGACTGTCCTGTCCGGCATAGCCTCGAACCCCCTTCAGAAAGCGTTTCAGGGGCGCTTTTTGCAGTCCCCAGGAGCCGTGCTCCTGCAAGTCGTCGAGTATGTCACGGTTCTGCGCCGCCTCAAGACGAATCAGCCACCAACTGACCGCTGCATGGCGCAACGAGTGAAAATCGATGGCACTACCCAGCACACTTCGCATGGTGTCGATTGCCGGAGCGATCAGGCCGGCATGATTGAATGCCTGACAACTCTCGCTCGGGCCGAACAGCGCGATATCAGAGAGGGCTGTCGAGGGGAAGCATCGCCGTCGATATACCCACCATGCTGCCAACATTTCAATATCGCCGAAGAATGTCAGAAGGTGCAGGGGAAGTACGCGCCGCGCTGAAGGCGTCTTTCCGGCGTGAATATAAACGCGACACTCAATCTCCGGCAATGACTTCAGAAGTTCACGCAACTTCACGTGCAGGGTATCTCTCTCATGTGGTGAGGGAGGTGAGAATCCCGTATCAGGTAGCGCCTTTGTGGGCTCGGCCGGGCAGTGGTCCTCCAACCACTGCTCGAGCGAAAAGGTGCCCTGAGGACATTCGATGCGAATGTCCCGTAGCGTCAGGGCGCAGACCTCGCTGGCGCGCATCCCCCCGTGGAAGCCCAGCGCGATGCTGAGCCACTGCATGGTGGCATCAGGTGTTGCATCGGGTACTGCGAGAAGATGGGTACGTACCTTTTCCATCTGTCTCAGGGTGGCGAAATGAATTCGTTTGGCGCTGGGGGTCTTGTGATTGCCTGATATCGGCGGCTCCACGTCCAGCAATACTCCCATGCTGTGCATGAAGCGGATGAGCTGCCCCATATTGCCAAGAAAGCTGTGTGTCGTGCTGGCAGACCAACCCATATCGCGTGGCACGCACCAGCACATTTCCTGGGCACTGTCGTTGTCCCACTCCTGAATGTCGATCGACAAGGTGTAATCCGCCATCGCCATCGGCAAGCTGCGAGAAAGATAGGTGTGCAGTGAACTGACGCGCAGCATGCGAGTCACGCGCAGATCATGCAGCCAATAGAGCACCATGACCGGGTAGCTATGGCGGATGCCCATGAGTCTTGTGAGGCGTCTGCGTGTCTCGAGTAGCAGCGCCTCCAGACGCTTCTTGACCCTATCGTCACTTGTCTTGCGAAGATGATCAGAGGAAATGACCCCGATCCATTGCTTGAGGATGCGCCTTGCCGACGGAAGCCAGTCGATTGGCCAGGAATCCTGGGTCATCAAGCGCTGCCCCGGAGGTTGTGTCAGTACGGTTGAGTGGGGGGAAGCGTTCGTTTCTGATGCCTTGGTCGCGAAAAGATCCATGGCGCTCATCGTGTCGTCATCCGCCACAGATTCCTGCTGATGGTTGCCGGAATCAGACGCCATGACTGTACTGACCGGTGGAGCCTCGAGCCGAGCGAAGTAGGAATGGGGCTCATAAAGCCCATGCGCGCTGCTGTAGGGAATCGGATAGCGACTGAACTGGCTGACCCAGTAGCCGGGCAATCCTCCCAGTACTGCGGCATGAGGCAATGCGCTCAGCAAGGTGGTCAGCTTAAGCGTGCGGCGTTCCTCGGTTGTCATGGGCAGCGTGGTGATCAGGGAGGCCAGCTCCTGTCTCATGCGACCCTTGACGATGCGAATCCGTTCGGGTATTGAGAGGAACTGGTCTTCTGGCCTCTCGGCCAATAACCATTCGTCCCTGGCGGTGGTGGGCTTTCTGGCTCTCAATGTCTTGAGCGCAGTCGTCAGTGTCGACTCCAATGGCAGACGGTAGGCTGTCAGGTGAGGCGACATGACCGGCGGCGGTGCCGCGTGAGCGGGGATCCAGACCCACTCATTGGGGGCGTTGCGGTCGCTCTCGAAGTGACGACGCGTCAGGCAGGCCAATGTGACCAGAATCACCTGTTGGCCTAACCCGGCACGCACACCGAGCTCTACGGCAGCGCGTAACAGCGCGAAGCCAGTCCTGGGTTGACGTAGCGCGCGGATGATTGGCAAGACCCTGGTTGCGCGGTCCAGAGCTTTGGCTTCCATTGGCAGCACGCTTTTGCGCCGGGCCTGTGTGGGCCACTGTGGCAGCATCGCCACGACTCCAGGGCTTTGGTTGACTTCCTCCAGGAAGCGGCTGATGACTCGGTAAGCTTCCCGATGCCTTATCGGTTGGCGATGATGCACCTTTCTCCATCGAATCAGTTCCGTGACCATGGCCTTGGCTTGCGTATGGTTAAGGTACAGCATCATGCTTCCGGCCTCTGCCGGCATATCGTTGGCCGGTTGGCGCTTGGCGTGACGCTCGATCCAGTACAGCAGATGCAGGCTTTGCTGGCGTTGCTTGCCTTTGACTCGATCAAGTCGGCGCTCCTCCCAGCGCGACCAGAGCTCTTGCATGTGGTGGGTGCTCATGAGCTTGAGGTGCAAGTCAGGGTCGAGTTTGGCCAGTGATCCGGTTCCTGACGTCTCCCTTGCAGGTGCAAGGTAAAATTTCCCATCTCTGCTCATGGCAAATCCTTGAGAGGTATCACCTTGATTCGCAACTCATCGGACAACTCCCCCAAGAGGCGTTGCATCTCCGGCGGTAGGCAGATGTTGCTGGCATAGGGGACGTGGCGCTGCTGGCCGCTTTTGACATGGCCCAGCAGCATGTCCAGCGTGTTCGCTTGCATTCGCCCATCGAGTGTCTGGGCGACGAAATGACGTGGTGCGTTATCGGGAAGTGCCAGCAGGGTGGCGAGTGCACCGCGTGACGCGGCTGTCAGTGACGGCGCTTGATGATGTGTGCTGATCCAGCCTCGGATGTGAGTCTGCTGGCAAGGCTTTGCGGTCAGATTGAGGCTGGCCTGGCGTCTTGACCACCACATGGCCAGTGCCTGTTCGTCTTCAGGCCATGACAGCCAGGCCCCGCCATTACGTGGCCAGTGCTGCCGCCAGGAGGCCTGCCATGCCTGCAGGGTATCGAGATTCTGGCAAACCGGCAGAGGCAACGGGATGACTCGGCTTTCTCTGTAGAGGCCCGAATCCTTGTCAGCGACCCACAGCAGACGTCCACGCCGAGACATTTGCGTAGTGGCGCCTGGCGGACGAAGTCCTGCCGTCAGCTGGACTCCCATGAGTATGTAGCAGCACAGCGCACTGTTGAGCCCGATCAAGGCCGAACAGTCCTCAGGAGAAGGGGATATCCCACGGGCAGCAATGGGAAAGTTGGAAAGACCCTCTTGGACCAGATCATGCAAGCCCTTCAATGCCTCCCTGGCAGTGTGGAGCGAAAGTGTCACGCTCGAGCCCAAGGCCGTGATGGCGTGTGCCTTCCTGGGAGGCACGGTCGCTTTCATCGGTGTCGCGATCCCCCACCACGCCAGCGACGTGTTCATGAGACGCTGCAGCTCACGTAGGGACATCTTGCGGTAAGCGGCAGGGGCTGATGTTTTCAGGCTGAGCTCCCCGTGAAGCCACTCCGCTTCGACATCGGTCTTCGCCATGCCGAGAAGGTGATGACGTGCGGCTCTGGCCACGCGCTGAGCCGTGGGAGTCGTGCCAGTGTTCGTTGCCATGTGTTGCCTCAGCTGACGGTTGAGCCGTGTCAGGCTCTTGGTCAGAGGCTGAGTTGTCGCTTCGCTCAATTGATTGAGGGGTATCGCGAGGACGTCCGATAGTCGCAGAGGCAGGGGTGGGCTTTTTGACGGTGCATGAATGACAGGGACGTAGAGTGTGCTGCTTTCGGGGACCCACTGCAGTGATTGAGTCCGCGACACCGGCGTAGTGCAGAGCAGTGCCTCCTGCTCGACGTCCGTTACACGGAGCTGACTGAGACGTTCCGGGGCAATACCTGTTGCGAGGACAAGCTGCACCAGCAGTCTGGCATCAGGCGGCAGAGGTAATGTCAGTATTCTTCGGATCTGCCCCTGAGTCGTGGCGAAATTCGACAGACTTCCCAGGCTCTGCGCGATAGAGGTTTGCTGACGTCTGCGAGCGATCACCCTGCAATCTTCCGGTGTCAACAGGGTGTCTCCCTTGTGATGGAAGGGCGCTTCCTCTTCTTCTTGCGGATGCGAGATCTTGTCTGGTTCGAGACTGGTGTCATCGTCCTCGTCTCCGTCCGAGGGGCGTGCGGTACCGAGTGTCTCCGGTAGTTCAGGACTGGAGGCAACCGATGAAAAGTCGCGCTTGAATGAGTCATGAAAAAAGACGGAGCGTTGCGGGAGTCGCTTCGCGTAGCGCGCGCGACGAGTCCCGATGGGTAGGTAACCGGAGAGCAGTTCCTGGGCCTGCTGCAATTGGTCATGCAGCCTTGGTTCGCCGTTTTTCAGCCACGGGATGTGTTTCCAGGCGCTGAGTAACGAGAGATTGGCAGAACGATGCCACGCGATCGGGTGCTTCCAAAGTGACAGCATGGACTTCAAAGCGATATGTAGGGTTGATAAATGCTGGTAATAGAGACTGCAATCGACAGAAGGCCCCGAGTGGTAGCCGGCCATGTCGCGCAAGGCAAGACGAATCAATCGGCGATTGTGCTCGATAGGGGACGGCTCGCCACTGCCTGACAAGAGTTCGAAAGAGTGTGTTGAGGCCGTGCCATGGCGCGCGATCTGTATTGCCTGGTTTGCGATATCGGCTCGCACCATGGAGGAGGGAGCGAATTTATCGGGAAAGGTCAGCTGACTATGCAGTGGGTGGCTCTGACGAATCGCCTGTGAAGGCCCCGGCGCAAGAGGGAGCACCCTCAGGAGTTTGTTGATGAGGTCGAGCAATTCAGGATCGTTTTCATCCGCTGCTTGAATATGGGCGGATATCCAGAGATCCGCCTGACTGCACGGGGGAAGATTACAGTGAAGAAACGGCCATAAGCGCGTTTCCTCCGAAGCTGACAATACCAGGTCATCTAGTTGATCTTCCCACTGATGAAGGATGGTTTCGGGGAGCCATGTCTTGCTTTCGGGAAGGTCATGCATCATGACGAGGGGGTCTCGGACGCATCCGGCAGGCCGTCAAGCAGATCGCTTTTTCTTTGGGGCACATGCGACTGGCGAGTCCGTGAGAGGGCTGGCCGCGTGGTGTCTGTGGCGGGGCCCGATGCTGCTTGCCACCGAGCGGATGGAATCGCCTTGGGCGCTGGGGGAGTGAGGGGCACTGATGTTTGCGCCGCTTTTTGTGCCTCGTTGTCCTTGTTTGTCTCGGGGGAGAGTGGCTCTGAAGCTCCGCGATCATCGTCGAGACTCCGCTGGCCTTTGGGACTGTGGGCACGTTGCAGTGTGCTCTTCGCCCAGCGGCCCTGGGTCAGGATCATGAGACTCTTGATATCCAGGGTGGGTTTCGATAACCCGAACACGATACGGGCCAACTTCTCTTCCAGCCCAGGCTTCTCATTGAGCTGCTTGATGAATGCACGGGCTTCCATCACGTGTGAGGTGTTGAAAAGCTCCTGAGGTAGCACCTCTGACAGATAGCGCAACACCTCCAGCTCCTCGTGGGTGAGACCTTCACGGTCCACCTCAAACACCTTGAGGGATTGGAAGTTCTCGAGAGATGACCCTCTGAGTTGTCGCAGGAGCATGCCATGGGTGAGCAGCTCGGTGTGGCCCTGGTCACCGACAAGCACGATGGGTAGGTGACTTAGCAGCAGGCCCTTGTATGAAGGGGCCTTGCCTTTGCGTGGAGGCGGAAGGGAGATGAGATCGCCAAGAGAGCGTCGTGAAAGATTCCGTATCTTGCCCGAGATGGAAAAGTCAGCCTCAGGCAGGGGCGTGTAGGTATCGGTCATGAGCTCTCCCTTGCGTCTTATTAATTATCTCATCCTTATAGTAGGATAAATATCATCTCATCGGCCCCACTGGAAGTGCTGCCGTCCTTGGCAGCGCCTTTCAGGGTACGAGCTATCAAAAGATGTCATTGCCCGGGTCATGCATGTCATCCGCCATGCGGATGTAGCGTTCGAAGGTTTTTTGGTCACGATGCCCGCTGATGCGCTTTATCTGTTGGTCGCTCTTGCCACGGAGATGCGCTTCGGTGATGAAGCCGGCACGAAAGCTGTGGGTGGTAAACTTCTCTGCAGTGAGGTTGGCGCGCTGTAACGCCTTCTTGAGTAGATTGCCGAACGTGACGGGGTGCATTCTGCCGGCCCCCACTCGATCTGCCTGATCGATGGATCGGTACAGTGCGCCTCGACGAATGCCACTCCAGGCAAGCCAAGCCTCCAGTAACGTCACTGGGCAGCAACGCCCCCCCGCAGGATTACGGGGAAGCATCTTCTGTTCGATCCGTCCGCTTTGATTGGTTTTGCTGTGGCGCAACGTGATCACGATACCGCCATCACGCCATTCGATATCCTCTCTGTAGAGCGCGACGACCTCGCTTGCGCGAAACGCCCCGTAGAAGCACAGACAGAACATGCTGGCATCACGTAGATCTCGTGGAGCATCAAGGTCCAGAGCCTTCAACAGCTGTCGCAAATGATGGAGTCGCAATGCGGGCGCTTGACGTTGCCGTCCATCACTCTTGCGATGAATCCCCTTCAATACGCCTTTCACTTCCAGGCTCAGGGTGGGAGAGGGCAGTTGCATGTAAACATGCCAGGTGCCCAGCGAGCTGGCGTGACGGGAAATCGTGGCAGGCTTGCGGCCTTTGGTATGCATCTCCGCCAGATAATTGGCGACTTGCTGGGCAGTAGCGGGGAGTGAGTAGCCGGCTTTCATGAAGCCCCGGATATCTGATCGAAATGCCAGGATGGTGTTCTTTGCCATGCTGTCAGCCAGTAATCGTCTCGCGGCGCGTGACAATTGCATGTTGTCTGTCAGCTCATGGCTCTGCTCCTTGCCGAGCCATGGTGTGACTTCGCTCGGTAAACGACCCGGTTCCTTTTCAAGCGACATGCTCACCTCCTGATGATGTCAATCCATCGAAGCCAGAGGGCGTACCCCAGCACGGGGCGTTTTCACGCCTGGGTGAATACCGGTATGCCAATGGGATGGTCATGAAGCACCTCGATTGATCAATAGTGTGGGGCGTCGACGCTGTGGCGCCTGTGACTTGCGCTGTTGTTCGCAAGTCCCTCCTACGCTATCGGGCTTCGTGCTTCTGGGAAGGCAATCTGCAACGGCCTGACGGCCGCACTCCTGCAGTCTGTATGTCATAAGAAGAGCTTGTCGGAAGCTATTGAGGTTTTCGATGTCAAACATGCGTCGTTCGGCGTCAGCGACAAAAAGTGGCTGACCATAATTATGTTATAACGTATCATTTGGTATGTTTGATGATCGAGAATCCAGAGGTCCCCACGTCCAGGCGCTTACCTGACCCTGCCCCAAGCCCTGATCCAGACCCTGCGCCGGCAAGGATGCCTTCACGCGCAAGAGACGTGGCCAAGACCCTATCCTATCGAGGTACCGCCTGATGAATTACCCACAAGTGCCCCTGTCTCAACCCCTGCCAGTGACCGTGCTGTCCGGCTTTCTGGGTGCTGGCAAGACGACGCTGCTCAATCACATCCTCGCCAACCGCGAAGGGCGCCGGGTGGCGGTGATCGTCAATGACATGAGCGAGGTCAACATCGATGCCGCCATGGTGCGTGGCGCGCCCGGTGCGGACAACGAGGTGGCGCTCAATCGTGCCGAGGAGCAGCTGGTCGAGATGAGCAATGGCTGCATCTGCTGCACGCTACGTGAGGACCTGCTCATCGAGGTACGGCGACTGGCCGAGGAAGGGCGCTTCGATTGCCTGGTGATCGAATCCACCGGCATTTCCGAGCCGCTGCCGGTGGCGGAAACCTTCACCTTCGAGGACGAGGACGGCCAGTGCCTCTCCAGTGTCGCGCGTCTCGACACCATGGTTACCGTCGTGGATGGCGCCAACTTTCTCATCCAGTATCGCGAGGCGCAGTCGCTGGCGGAAGCGGGGGAAAGCCTCGGTGAGGACGATGAGCGCAATGTCGCGGATCTGCTGGTCGATCAGATCGAATTCTGTGATGTGCTGTTGATCAGCAAGACGGATTTGCTCGATGCCCCAAAGCTTGCCGAGCTGAGCGCGGTGCTGCGCTCGCTCAACCCAGAGGCCGAGATTCTGCCCATGACGAAGGGCGCCGTGCCGCTTAACAAGGTGCTGGACACTGGCCGCTTCAGCTTCGATCGCGCGCAACAGGCACCGGGCTGGCTGAAGGAGATGCGCGGCGAGCACGTGCCGGAGACCGAGGAATATGGCATCTCGAGCTTCTCCTATCATGCGCGCGTGCCGTTCCATCCCGAGAAATTCCACCAGCTGCTCCACGGAGACTGGTTCGGCGGCAAGCTGCTGCGCTCCAAGGGCTTCTTCTGGCTGGCCACGCGGCCGCAGTTTGCCGGACAGTGGAACCAGGCCGGTGGCATCGCGCACTACGGGTTCGGCGGCATGTTCTGGAAGGCAGTGCCGGAGGTCGAATGGCCAGAAGACCCCGAGTATCTGGAGTCGATCCGGGAAAAATGGCAGGAGCCGTTCGGCGACATGCGCCAGGAGCTGGTATTCATCGGTCAGAACCTGGATGAAGCCCGTATCCGCCAGGCGCTGGACGAGTGCCTGCTCGATGACGCCACGCTGCTGGCGGGCAAGGAAGCTTGGCGTGACCTGCCGGACCCGTTCCCCGCCTGGGAATGAGCAGCGGCACCTGAGTTCCTGATCTGCTGACATTCGCCAAGACACCCCACTGATCCGCAATCAGTGGGGTGTTCTGTTTCTACGTTACTTGCAGAGATGGCCTTCCCGTTAAAGGCCGGCTGCCCATGCACGTCGGGTTTCCCCCGATGGGTCATCGAGTCAACTCATGACGGCTTGGCTGAGCGCTACGTCGCTTGAGCGATACCCAGAGGGGAAATGTCAGGGCAGAAGCGATGCAGAAAGTGCCAAGCCATTGAAGGGGCCCGAACGACTCGCCCATCCACACAAAACCCAGCACCGTTGCCGTCAGCGGGCTGAAGATACCCAGCAGTGATGCGGAGAAGGCGGGCAATCGCTGGATGCCGGCAAACCAGAGGCCATAGCCGAGCACTCCACCCGGCAGGATCAGGTAGCCATAGCCCAGCAGATGTTGCGGCTCGAGATTGGTCGGAATACCTTCCGACCAGGCGGCCAGGGGCAGCAACAGCAGTCCGCCGAAGATCAATTGCCAGCCCGTCAGGCTCAATTGACTGACGTCGGGCGGACGTTGCCAGCGCTTGCTGAGTACGATGCCGGCGGCCATCGAGACAGCACCGAGCAGCGCGATCCCGACCCCTGTCATGTCCAGCCCACCTTGACCGGGATTGAGCAGCAGCACCACTCCGACCATGCCCAGTCCACACTGCATTGCGGCTGTCATGCTGAAGCCTGTCCCCAGCCACCAGCGGCTCAGCAGTAGAACCCACACCGACTGACTTGCCAGCAGTAAGGCGGCCATGCTGCCGGGGATGCGGTAGGCAGCGGCAAACAGGCAGGTAAAGAAGAGTCCGATATTGAGAGTGCCCAGCACCATGGCCTTCACCCACCCCCCTCCCGACAAGGTCTGTCGAGTCCAGAGCAGAATCAGCAGTCCCGCGGGAAGGGCGCGAATGGTGGCTGCGGTGAGTGGGGTGTCGGCAGGGAGAAGGGTCTGTGTCACCAGGTAAGTACTTCCCCATATGACCGGGGCCGTGGCGGTCATGGCGAGAACCTTCAGGTGTGAAGATGGCATATTTGTCTCTCCTTAAAGTATCTTTCTAAAAAGATAGGTGTGAGAGTACTCGCAAAGCCGTCGTCATTAAAGTATCTTTTTGGAAAGATAACTGGGAGGTTTCATGATGACAGATGCTGTGGATCGCATTCTTGCGCAGTGGGAGAAGGCTCGCCCCGATCTGGATTGCCGGCCGATGGGCATATTCGGGCGTATCAGCCGGGCAAGTCGCGTGTTTGGCTCGAGGATGGAGCAGGTATTCGAGAAGGAGGGCCTGTCGACTGTCGAGTTCGACATCCTGGCGACGCTACGACGTTCACAGGCGCCATTGACCCCGACTCAGCTGTATCAGACGTTGATGCTCTCTTCCGGTGCCATGAGCACGCGGATAGATCAGCTGGTGAAGCGAGGGTTGTTGCAGCGCCAGGCCAGTGATGAGGATCGGCGCAGCAATCGCGTCGCGCTGACGGAAGCAGGGCGTCATCTGATCGACTCCACTCTGGAAGCGCATGTCGAGAATCAGCACCGGATGGCGAGTGCGCTGGACAGCGATGAGCAACATCAGCTTGCCTGTCTGCTGCGCAAGCTGATGACTGATGAACAACGCTAGCTATCGTGCAGCACCCATCGGGCCTCTGTGCGGGCATGCACCAGGTCACCCTCGAGCAGACGCTTCGCTGCCCCTCTGAGAGACAAGGCGTGAGATGCGTGCCGCTGCAGTGCTCAGGGCAAACAGCAGGGTGGCGAGGCACACGATGGTGGGGCCGGTGGGCGTATCCAGCCAGTAAGCCGCCTGCAGTCCGCCGGTGGTGGAGACTCCGCCGATGATGGCGGCGGCGATCGCCATCAGCTCCGGGGTGTGACAGAAGCGGCGCGCCGTGGCCGCCGGGATGATCAGCAGTGCGGTGATCAACAGCGCACCGACCACCTTCAATGCAACCGCGACCACCACGGCCAGCGACAGTGTCAGCACCAGCTGCTCGCGTCGCGGGTTGATGCCGCTGGCACGCGCCAGGTCCTCATTCAGGGTGGCAGTGAGCAACGCCGACCAGCGCCAGTAGATGAGGCCGATGACCAACACGCCACCTGCGGCGATGATTGCGAGGTCTGTCTTGCTGACCGCCAGGATATCGCCGAACAGATAGGCCATCAGGTCAATGCGTACGCCGGGCAGGAAGGAGACGGCCACCAGGCCGAAGGCGAGTGCGGAGTGCGCCATCACGCCAAGCAGGGTGTCCATGGCGTAGCCGCGTCCGCTGAGCAGCGTGACCAGTGTCGCCATGATCAGCGAGACGACGAGCACGCCGGCCAGAATCGAGGTGGACATCAAGAGCGACAGCGCCACGCCGAGGATCGCGGCATGGGCCGTGGCGTCGCCGAAATAGGCCATGCGTCGCCAGACGACGAAACAGCCCAGCGGCGCTGCCGCAAGCGCCACTAATATCCCGGCCAGGGCGGCGCGGAGCATGAAGTCATCCAGTATCAGTCCCTCCAACATCAGTGACATCCCTCTGCGTTCGGTGCAATGAGCTGGAGCGCTGGTTCCCGGCGCTGCGCTGTTTGCTTGAGCACAGGCTTGGCTGCAGGCGCGGGTGCAGGTCCGGATGAGGGCCGACAGGTGGGCGCAGCGTAAGCAGGCGAGTGGGTGCGAGAGTCAGAGTGATCGTGTGAATGCTCATGGCGATAGAAGGCCAGGGCATCAGCGGTATCGAGCCCGAACAGATCCTGGTAGGCCGGTGAGGCCATGACACGCTCAGGCGTGCCCTGACAGCAGACGTGGCCATGCAGGCAGACGACACGGTCGGAGGCGCGCATCACCACATGCAGCTCGTGACTGACCATCAGTACCCCGCAGCCGAGGGTGTGGCGGACGCGATCGATCTGACGGTAGAAGTCCGCGATGCCACGGTGATCCAGCCCTTGGGTTGCCTCATCGAGCAGCAATATATCGGGCGAATCCATCAGGGCACGGGCCAGCAGAATACGCTGGAATTGCCCCCCCGAGAGGTCGGCGATCTGCTGTTGCTCGACGCCGGGGATGCCGGCCTGCGCCAGGGCATTTGCCACCGCCGCGCGCGAATGGCGATGGGGCAGATTCAGGAAACGCACCACCGTCATCGGCAGTGTCGGGTCCAGGCTCAGGCGCTGGGGGACGTAGCCAATTCTGCAGCCTTGTTGACGATATATCCGCCCGCTCGTCGGGGACACCGCCCCGATGATGCTGCGAAGCAACGTGGACTTGCCTGAGCCATTGGGGCCTACCAGGGTAACGATTTCGCCGCGCTCAACCTCGAGATCGATCGCATCGAGGATACGATGCCTGCCGAGCGTGACACACAGATTCTTGATCGATAACAGCGACATGGGGACCTCTTGGCGCTGAAGAGTTGACGGGTCAGTAACCATTAATGTTATGTTATAACATATTGAGTCTGGTCACTGCAGCCTTCGATCTTCCTTCCGCGATATCGCCTCTATTGGAGAACCGCCATGCGCCATCGGTTACTGCCTTCCCTCTCTCTGCCCCTGATGCTGGCACCTGCCGTGGCAGTGGCCGAGGTGCCATCGGTCCCGGTGGACATCCCCCCGGTGCACTCACTGGTGGCACGTGTCATGGGGGAGCTGGGCAGCCCCGATCTGGTCATCCAGTCAGGCGCTTCACCGCATGGCTATTCCATGCGTCCCTCCGAGGCCAGGGCACTGTCCGATGCGGATGTGGTGTTCTTCGTCAGTGATGAGCTGACGCCCTGGCTTGCCAAGGCGCGTGCGTCGCTGGCCGCGGAGGCCGATGCCGTCGAGTTGATGGAGGTGCCGGGCACCCTGCACCTGACCTATCGTTCGGGCCCCACCTTCGAGGCGCATCATCACGCTGATGAAGCCTCTTCCGCGCATGGCGAAGAGCACGACGAGCATGGTGGCCACGAAGCCCATGCGGATCACGACGAGCATGGTCATGACGGCGAGAATCCCCATGGCTGGCTGGACCCGGTGAATGCTCACACCTGGCTGGGCGCCATTGCGGAGTCACTGGCAGCACAGGACCCGGAGCACGCGGCGACCTATCGCAGCAATGCCCAGGTGGGGCAGCAGGAGCTCGAGGCGCTGACCGAGTCACTGTCAGCGCGTCTGGCTCAGGTGCAGGGCACTCGCTACATCGTCTTCCATGATGCCTATCAGTACTTCGAGCACCGCTTCGACGTGCCGGCGTCTGGTGCCATCTCGCTGGGCGATGCCTCCACCCCCAGCCCGGCCCGCGTAAAGGAGATCCAGGCGCGCGTCAAGCAGGACGACATCCAGTGCGTCTTCCGAGAGCCACAGTACAACCCGGCGTTGATCGAGAGCGTCTTCGAGGGAACTGGCGTCAAGACCTCCATCGTCTTCGAGCCGCTGGGTGTGGGGCTGCCGCTGGGCGAGACGCTGTATCCGCAGCTGATCGAGCGCCTGGGACAGGGCATCCTGCGGTGTGCCGACGCCTGATCGCTCCGTGACAAATCGACGGGGGCGCTGTCGGCCCCCGTCTTTCCTCAAGAGCCTCATCCTCAAGGGAGAGCCACCGCATGCCCCACCCGACATCGCCACCGCTGAGTGAGCGTGACGCAGAGTTCTGCATCAATGCCGCGACGCGCACGCTGGAGCGCTGGGCGATTGCCGTCACTCGCGGGGAGAAGGAGACGCTTCTCTCGCTGTATGCAGAGGACGCGATCCTGGTGCCGACGGTCGCCGATGATGTGCGTGAGAATCGCCAGCAACGACAGGCCTACTTCGATGGCTTTCTCGCCAATGAAGCGCTGGCCTGCGAGTTGGGAGAGTACTCACCCCGAGTCAGTCGCAAGCTGGGTACCGTCGTGATTGGAGGGCACTACACCTTCGAATATCGCGCCGCTGACGAGACGGTCACGATTCCGGCCCGTTTTCTGTTCACCTTCGAGGAGATCCTCGGTGAGTGGAAGATCACCGGTCATCATTCCTCGCGACTGGCGGGATGATTCTGCGCTGACGACGAGCCGTCCGCGCTCTGCTCTTCACCTCTCCTGATACACCCCACACTTCGGCTGAGCTCAGTGCCGCCTTCCTGCATCCTGAGGGAGGCGGTCACTGACGAGGGCCGCTTTGGATATCTGACGAATGACCGCAATACTCCCCGACGTTTCCCTGACCGAGCGCTCGCGCTCCTTGAGTCCCCTGGAATGGGTGGGCATGCAGGGGATTGATCTGCCTGTACTCATCGAGGAGGGCGATTATCGCCGTGAATTGCATGCCCACGTGGATGCGCAGGTCGACCTGCCGATGCCGCATACCAAGGGCATTCACATGTCGCGCCTTTACCGCCTGCTGGATGGGCTGGCGGAGGGCGAGCCACTGACCCCGGGCAATCTGCAGGACGTGCTCGCCGCGATGGTGGCAAGCCATCACGACTGCGCCTCGCGCAATACCCGCGTCAGGCTGGAATTCGCGCTGCTGGTGAAGCGTCCGGCACTAGTCACACCGCAACTCTCTGGCTGGAAGTCCTACCCCGTCACGCTGGAGGCCAGTCTGCGCGAGGACAGCTTCACGCTGCAGGCCAGTGTCACGGTGGGGTATTCCTCCACCTGTCCGTGCTCGGCGGCCCTGTCGCGCCAGCTGATCGAGCAGGCATTCCTGGCGGCTCATCGCAATGACACCACACTGACGCCTGAGCAGGTCGCCGAGTGGCTCACCCATAACGCCACTCTGGCCACGCCCCACAGTCAGCGTAGCGAAGCGCAGGTCCAGATCGAGCTGAAGCCCACGGCGCAGGATCTGGGGCTGATCGCGCTGATCGATGTCATCGAACAGGCCGTGGCCACGCCGGTCCAGACGGCCGTGAAACGCGCCGACGAGCAAGCCTTCGCGGCGCTCAATGGCCAGAATCTGATGTTCGTTGAAGACGCCGCACGCAGGTTGATCAATGGCCTGGCGATCTCAGACGGCGAGGCGCATGTGCATGTACGGCATATCGAAAGCCTTCACCCGCATGACGCCGTGGCCTGGGGTCGCCGCGACTGAGTGACGCCGTGGCTGAGTGACGCCCAGCCGCACTCTTGCCTGGCGCTCAAGCCGGGTTCTCCAGCCTCATTCGCCCGTTCTGCCCTTTTTCGAGAGGTTGGCGTCTCTGATCTACATGCATGCTCCGCCGAGGAAATCGGCGGGGCTTTTGGTTTTGCAGAGCTGAAAAAACGCCAGACACCGCTGCTGACGATAGCAGACGGATGATGTCGGTATGTGGTTTGCCATCCAGTCCAGATGAGGCCGGGGAAGGGGGATTGTTGCGTATTTCGCTAGACAAAGGTCTATTTCTGCTGCGGTGTGATTGACCGGTGCGGCAGTGGGCGACTAAGTTTTGCTTCATCTGGTATGGTTTGCAGTCCACTTTAGGGAGTGGAATATGAACGTCACGCACGTGAGTCAGTCTCGCCAACACAGACTCAGGTCCGGAGCGATCAAGCGGCAAGCCAGCCCCGATACGTCCATACCCCACAACAGAACAATCAAAGGGATTCGACAATGAAGCGAGCCATGCTTGCCGCCACGCTGTTAGCCGCCGCCTTGGGTACCACCACTGCGCATGCCGAGAAGATCGTGTTTGCCATCGGCGGTAGCCCCAACAGTCTGCAGGGCCAGACTGCGCAACATTTCGCCGATAGCCTGCAGGCACGACTCGGGGATGAGCATCAGGTCGAGTACTACCACAGTGGCCAGCTGGGCGATGAGCGCCAGCTGATCCAGAAGCTGCGCCTCGGCACGGTCGATCTGGCCGCGATTTCCTCGGTGATGTCGTCCGTCTCGCCAAGCTTTGCACTATTTGACATGCCGTTCATGGTCAAGGATCGCGAGCATCTCAAGCGCATCGATGACGAGATCGTGATGACGGACCTGGCCGAGGATGCCAAGGCCAAGGGCCTCAAGCTGGTCTCCACCTGGGAGAACGGCTTCCGCCAGATCACCAACAATGAACATCCCGTGGTGGATCCGAAAGACCTGGACGGGCTGAAGCTGCGCACCCCGCAGAGCGAATGGCGTACCGGCATGTTCACGGCGTGGGGTGCCAATCCGACACCGATGGCCTTCTCGGAGGTCTTCGTGGCACTCCAGACCGGGGTGGTCGATGGCCAGGAGAACCCGCTGTCCAACATCGATGGCGCCAAGTTCCAGGAGGTCCAGAAGTACCTGTCACTCTCCAATCATGTCTATTCGCCCATCTGGCTGACCAGCAGTCAGGCCGGCTGGGGCAAGATGCCCGAGGACGTGAAGGCCGCGATTGCCGAGGTGTCCGCCGAGACCCAGAGCTGGGCCTTCGCCAAGGGGGCAGAACTGGATGACAAGCTGCTGGCGAGCCTGAAGGCGGGCGGCATGGCCGTCAATGAGGTGGATCGGGATGCCTTCGTCACCGCGAGTGCGCCGGTCTATCAGGCGTTCTCCGACAAGGTCGACGGTGGTCAGGCGATGGTCGACCGGGCCATGGCACTGGCCAAGGAGTAAGTCATGAGCTCGCATTCCCATGCGGCCAAGGCAACCTTCCCCACCGAGAGTGGGGAAGGACTGACGGCCACGGCTGGTGTGACCCTGCTGGACAGAGTCAACAAGGTGGTGGAACGCTGCCTGGAAGTGTTCACCGTCGGGTTGCTGCTCTCGCTGACGGTGATCGTGTTGGCGGCGGTGGCCTTGCGTACCTTCGGGGGCTCCTTGCCCTGGTATGACGAGGTCGCCTCGATCAATCTGGCCTGGCTCAGCTTCTATGGCGCTGGCCTGGCGGCTCTGAAGCGATCCCATATGGGCTTCCCTGGTCTGATCACCAAGGCGCCCATCGCACTGCGCAGTGCACTGTTCATTACCTCTGAGCTAATCGTGATCGGGTTCTTCGCCGTGGTGGGCTGGTTCGGCTATCAGGTGCTTGACGTGCTGGCCTGGGACTCCCTCATCGCCTTGCCGGCCATCGGTCTGGACGTCACCCAGTCGGTGATTCCGATCAGTGCGGCGCTCTTCATACTGTGTGAACTGCTGAGTCTGCCTCATGCCTGGCGCAAGATGTGTGCAGGCGTCAACAGTGAAGAGGAAGAGATCGCGGAAGCCATCCGTCTGGCCGAGCAAGACCTCAAGGAGCACCGTTCATGACGTTACTGATCATTATCGCGGCGCTGTTCGCACTGGTGTTGATCAACGTGCCCATTGCGGTCGCCATCGGCACCGTCGGGGTCGTCGGAGTGGTGATCTTCATGGGCGTGGACGCGCTGGTGAACGTGCCACTGACGCTCTTCAATGGCGCCACCAAGTTCCCGCTGATCGCAATTCCGCTGTTCATTCTGGCCGGCGCGCTGATGAATACCTCGGGCATCTCCATGCGACTGATCAACCTCGTCACGGCCATGGTCGGATTCGTGCGCGGTGGCCTGGCGATGGTCAATGTCGGGGTATCGCTGTTCTTCGCCGAGATTTCCGGCTCCGCGGTGGCCGATGTGGCCGCGACGGGTTCGGTGCTGATTCCCGAGATGAAGAAGCGCAAGTACACGCCGCAGTTCTCGGCGGCGATCACGTCGTCTTCGGCGTCGCTTGCCATCATCATTCCGCCGTCGCTGTCGATGATTCTCTACGGGGCCATCGCGGACACGTCCATCGTCAAGCTGTTCGTCGCCGGCATCATTCCGGGGATTCTGGGTGGTCTGGGGCTGGCGATGCTCTGCTACTACTACGCCCGCAAGTACAACATGCCGCGTGAGGCTGCCTTCTCGCTGTCGACACTCGGCAAGGCGTTTCGCGAGGCCTTCTGGGCCCTGACGCTGCCGGTCATCATTCTGGGCGGTATCTTCGGTGGCTTCGTGACCGCCACCGAAGGCGCGGGCATCGCCGTGCTGGCGGCGCTGGTGATCGGGGGGCTGGTCTATCGTGAGCTGAACCTGCAGGTGCTGTACCGCGCGGTGATCGATGGCGTGATCCAGACCTCCGTCGTGATGCTGCTGGTCGCCACATCTGCGGTGCTGGGGCTGTTCCTGACCGAGATGCAGTTGCCGCAACAGCTGGCCCAGGAGATCACCGCGATCACCACGGACCCGGTGGCGGTGCTGGCGTTGCTCAACATCCTGCTGCTCCTGCTCGGCATGTTCCTGCATGGTGCCGCTGCCATCATTCTGGTGGTACCGATCGTGATGCCATTGATCCAGCAGATCGGCATCGACCCCATCCACTTCGGTCTGATCCTGACCCTCAATCTGGCCATCGGTCAGCAGACGCCGCCCGTGGCCTCGGTACTGGCCACCTCATGCTCCATCGCCAAGACGGACATGTGGGAAACCACCAAGGTCAATCTTCCGATGATCTTCGTGCTCTTCCTGGTGCTGATGCTGGTCACCTACGTGCCGGCGATTCCCATGAGTCTTGTCGAGCACTTCTATGGTTGATAGCTATGTCTGAGAGATAAGGTTGAGAGGGCAGTGGTGGAGACTGCCCGCCAGACACGCCAAGGCCGCCCTTTGAGGCGGCCTTGGCGTGTCTGAAATAGGCGAGTGAAATGTGCGGGGAATGACCATCGGCCAGGCCAGGCCTCATCAGGTGGGGTATTTCACTGCTCTGATCCCGTAACAGGTACGCCACCCACAGCCTTTCGAGGGCCGGACACACGCTGCTCGGCGCGCAGCGTCCACATTACACCGCCGAGAATCAACAGCATGCCCAGCATTTCGTTGCTCTGCGGCCATTGCCAGGCAAGCAGATATCCGTAGAGCAACGCACAGCAGGTCTCGAAGACGATCATCTGTCCGCCTACCGACACCGGCAGGCGCTGGGCCGACGAATTCCACAGGGCATTGGCGATCCAGGAGCCCCCGACCGACATGAACAGGGCTGCGGCAGCGAAGGCCAGCCAGCGCTCAGACGAGAGCTCCAGCGGCAATATTCGCGGCTGCAAGACGGCGACCAGCACAAGAATCATCACTGCCACGACCCCGGTCGCGATGCCTTGCAGGGTGGACCACTCTCGCGCGGAAAAACGACCGGCCTTGAGTTGCTGGGCATTGCGCAACGCGAACCATGCCCAGGACATCACGCCGAGCGAGCCACACAGCACGCCGATCAGGTCTCGCCACTCTCCCGCGCCTTGAAGGAAGCGAAGCAGAACAGGCACGTTCATGCAGATGATTCCCACCCCGATCAGCGTCAGGGACAGGCTCACGGACAGGCGGCTCGCCTGAATATGGCGTCTCCCGATCAACATCACCGCCACCGGCACCAGCCCGTTGATCAATGCCGCGATGGCCACGCCGGCATATTGGACGGCCGCCGTCAGCAAGATGAAATATGCCACATTGCCTGTCAGCGCCAACTCCAGCAGCAAGCGGGTATCGCGCGTAGTGAGGCGAGCAGACAGGCGGCGAGCATGGGGTAACGCTATCGCCGCGGCAAACAGTCCGTAGAGTCCAAAACGCGCGCAGCTGATGACCACTGGATGGATGTCACCAAGCAGTGATGGCAACACGATGACGCCTCCCCAGAGGGCGCCTGCCATGCCAGCATGGACTATTGCTTTCTTCATGATGAGTCGCCCTTGTCTTGATCAAGGGGCCACTCTAATGCGTTACTTTGTGATCAAGCAGCGACTTTGCCGCATCCAGCCATTCCGTCAAGGAATGTGCGGCGAGAGAGCTGCCTAGAGCCATCCGCGCGAGCGCAATGACGAACACAGACACAATTCCAAATACAGGGAGCCACCATGGCAGGACGTTTCCGCCATCTTCCCTCACTGGAGGGACTTGCAGCCTTCGAGTCCGTGAGTCGCTTGGGAAGCTTCACCCGTGCCGCCGATGAGCTGTGCCTGACCCAGAGCGCCATCAGCAAGCAGATTCGCGCGCTGGAAGCGTCACTTGGCACGCCGCTGTTCGTGCGCAAGGCGCGTGGTGTCACGCTTTCCAAGGCGGGAATGCTCTACCAAAAGGACATTTTCCCGGCGCTGCAAGGGCTCGAGATGGCCGGACAGCGCCTGCGCGCACTGCAGCACCCTGACACCGTCAGCGTGCTGGCAACGCATGCCGTCTCCCAGTACTGGCTGTTCCCTTGCCTTTTGAGCTTCAGCGCCGAGCACCCCGAGATTACCGTGCACATCCATGCCAGCAACGAGATGGATGCCAGCATGGTGCCGGACCATGATCTCGCGATCCTCTATGGCGACGGCGAATGGCCAGCGCTGAGTGCTACGCCGCTGATTCACGAAGATATCTATCCGGTGGCGCGCCCGGATGTGATCAAGGAGCAGGGACTTTCGCTGGAAGAGCTGGCCCAGCGCCCGCTGATTCAGCTGGACTCCTCGTGGAACTGCATGGACTGGTCTCACTGGTTCGCCCATTTCGGTATTCGCTACCGCCCGCCCAAGTCAGACATCACCTTCAATCAGCTGACGCTGACCTTCGCCGCCATCCAGCGAGGTGCCGGCATCGGACTGGCGTGGGACTTCATGGCGGCGGACGCCATCGCCAAGGGCGAGCTGATTCGTGTCACGGATCATCGCGCGATCACCGGCCTCGCGGAGCATCTCGTGTTTGATCTCGATCGACCGCTCTTGGCCTCCGCGCGACTGTTCCGGGATTGGCTGATCGCCAAGGCTGGGGAGGGCGGTGTGACAGGGCAGAATGTCTGAGCAGAAGGGCTGAACGTGATGGGTTCAGAGGGTCCCGGGACCTCACCGGGCTTTCAAGTAAGCCGAGCGCAGGGAGGGATATATGCCGAGAGTGACCACTGAAGCGCTGATCAAAGTGATATTCAGGTTTTACTAAAGTATATGTTTCAAGGGTAGAAGCATTGGTCCGAGGTTGATGTCTAGCCCATGCCTGGTAGTTCATTCCTCGAGATAGGCTTCCTGTAAGGAACACAAGATTTCGTCAACTCACTGCATCGGGAATCTGGAATATAGGCGATAAAACAATATTTTTGTTGTAATATATCGTTTTTCATCCTGTCTGGAGATGGCAAGCGAGCATGATGGTTACAAATAAGTGGGACGAAGGGGCAGGTTGGAAAAGTCCTGGATGGTTGCTGCTCATCGGAGTGGCGTCATTGATGGTGTATACGTTTTTCAATATTCCCGCTGGCGATATCGCCAAGCCAGCAGAAACCTTGTTGGCGTTTTCTGGTTTGATCGCATTTTGTATCTGGGGAAAAGGTTTCCGTCTTCCTGTACTGCTATTGCTTGGGGCAGTCGTAACGGTGCAGTTGATTTCATGGTGGGCGGGATTGTCACACCACCCGCAGTGGATGGATTCATCTCCTCGACTGGCGCTTCTCGCCAAGTTGTTCATATTCATCAGCGTAGCTTGGTGGCTACGCGGTAGTACGCGAAATACGCTACTTCTCTGGGGTGTAGCAGCAACTGGCTTTTTATTGACTACCTTTTTTCTGGCGCCACCGAATGATGAAAACTGGATAACAGGACTATCCGGTGAGAGAGCTGATTTTGGTATACGTAACGCGCAACATTCCGCAATGTTCTTTGGTACCTTGTTATTGGGACTAGTAGCATTTTCTAAACGTATCTGCCAGCAGGGGAGTCGCCAAGGGGTGCGCATTACCTTATGGGGGATGGCACTGATTATCGCGCTGGCAGGTATTGTCGTTGGTCAAACGCGGGCAGTTTGGATTGGTACTATAGTATCACTTGGCTTAGGGTTGTCGGTCTGGGGTGGCTTTGTCGTAATGCGTCGTGGTGTCCGCCAATTCTTGAAATACCTATCAATGTTTTTGGCTGCATTAGCCTTGTTGATGGTAGTGTTTGGACTAGGCTTGGGGGATTCTCTTGAAAAGCGTGTCAATAAAGAAAGTGATGTGATAACCCAAGTATTGAAGGGCGAGTTGACCCAAATCCCGTATACCAGCGTTGGTATCAGGGTCAATAGCTGGATCGCGGCAAGCGAATGGATCGCTGAGCGCCCGCTGACAGGCTGGGGAGCAAAAGGCAAAAGTCTTGTGATGCGCGAGACAGCCTGGATTCCTGAAAAAGTGGCGAAGAAATATGGCCATCTACATAATTTCTTCATGGAGACGTGGGTAGCCTATGGCCTATTGGGTGTGCTGGCCATAGCTGCATTAATGATATGGATCGGTCGTGCGACCTGGTTGGCTTGGCGCGCAGGAGTCATGCCAAGTGATATGGCTTTCTTTGGAATGATATTCTTCGTTTTCTGGATGATCATCAACCAGTTTGAATCCTATGAGTCTATGTGGACTGGGTTGTATATCCACAACATTGTTGTTGGCGGCCTGGTAACTCATTACTGGCGTTGGCGCCATGAGCAGCAGAAGCAGATTGAACACTAACCTGCTACGTTCCTGAAATATCAGAATATTGCAAATATTACGCACCGCTACAGCAATGAATACTCAAGCCCCATGCAGATTTCACTGCGTGGGGTTTTTTCTTTATGGAAGGCCTCTGGAGCGAAAGAGTATCACTACTCCAGATGCTATTGTCTCGCCGTAACGGGAAATACGATAGGCTCTGATAGAGTCTCAGGCTGGCATAGCTACGGCTGGTACGAGTTGGCTTGGAGCTCATGTAACGGATAGAAGACAGTCACCCTTATGCGTTGCCACTCGGAAAGAGCGGCTGGCTTATCACCTCCAGCCGCTCACATTCCATTTATCTATTCGATGGTCATTGGGTAGGAAAGCTGCTGCAAGTACTCCAAGTTCAGTCGATGTGCTTCATTGAGCTTCTCGCCCCTCCCGCACTCCATCCACCAGTCGGCTGATGCCGGAGGTCGCGTCGTGCTTGAGCTCCGGTGGCAGCAGGGCATCCGGCAGGTCCTGATAGCAGACCGGGCGCAGGAAGCGGTGAATCGCGGCGGTGCCGACTGAGGTGGTGCGACTGTCGGAGGTGGCGGGCCAGGGGCCACCGTGGACCATGGCGTCACAGACTTCGACCCCTGTCGGCCAGCCATTGACGAGGATGCGTCCAGCGCGACGTTCCAGCACCGGCAGCAGCTGACGTACGGCATCGTGATCGGCGTCATTCAGGTGCAGAGTTGCGGTCAGCTGGCCCTCCAGCGCGCTGCAGACCTGCTTGAGCTGAGCGAGATCATCGCATTCGATGATCAATGAGCTGGAGCCGAAGACTTCGGCCTGCATGGCCTCATTAGCCAGGAAGTCACTCGCCTGAGTGCTGAACAGCTGGGTCTGGCAGGGGCTAGCGATGGGAGAGTCGCTTTCGCCACTGGCCAGGCAGGTGATGCCGGGCTGTGAGGACAGGCTTGCCACGCCCTCGGCATAAGCCTTGTGGATGCCCGGCGTCAGCATGGTCTGCACCGGACTTGCCTTGATGGCGGGAATGGCGGCTTGCTTGAAGCGCTCCAGTGCTTCGCCCTTGACGGCCAGCACCAGCCCCGGGTTGGTGCAGAACTGACCGGCGCCCATGTTGAGCGAGCCGACGAATGCGCTGCCCAGCGCTTCGCCGCGGGCTTCCAGTGCGGCCGGCATCAGGATGACCGGGTTGATGCTGCTCATTTCGGCATAGACCGGAATCGGCTGTGGGCGCGCCTGAGCGAGAGCCAGCAGGGCGGTGCCGCCACTGCGCGATCCGGTAAAGCCGACCGCCTGGATCTCGGGATGCTTGACCAGCGCCTGGCCGACCTCATTGCCCGGGCCAAATAGTAGTGAGAAGACACCTTCCGGCATGTCGCAACGCTTGGCGGCGCGCGCCACGGCCTGGCCGACCAGTTCCGAGGTGCCCGGGTGAGCCGAGTGCCCCTTGACCACCACCGGGCAGCCTGCGGCCAGCGCGGAAGCGGTATCGCCACCGGCCACCGAGAAGGCCAACGGGAAGTTGCTGGCCCCGAAGACGGCCACTGGGCCCAGCGGGATCTGACGCTGGCGCAGGTCGGCACGCGGCAGGGGCGCACGCTCCGGCAGCGCAGGGTCGACGCGCACATCCTGCCACTCACCGCGGCGCAGTACCTTGGCAAACAGCTTGAGCTGTCCGCAGGTGCGGCCGCGTTCACCGTTCAGGCGTGCCTCGGGCAGGCCGGTCTCCTGCATGGCGCGCTGGGTCAGGGTATCGCCCAGTGCATTGATTTCCTCGGCGATGGTCTCGAGGAAGATGGCTCTCGCGTCGGTCGATGTAGCGCGATAGGCATCGAAGGCCTGACTGGCCAGCTGGCAGGCCTCTTCCACCGTGCTCGCGTTGGCACCCGGATAGGCAGGCTCCAGACGCTCACCCGTGGCCGGATTGATGGCGTGGATCGCCTCGCCCTGAGCGGCGAAGCTGCGTTGTCCGATAAGCTGATGACCGTTGAGTGACATCATGTCTTCTCCTTGATAAGTGAAGCCCTGAGGCAGGTTGAGTCAGGCCGTGGGTGTCTTGTGGGTTGCAGTAAAGGTCGTAGTAGAGGTCGTAATAGAGGTTGCGGTGGAGCTGGTTACAGCAGCAGCGTCCGTAGGCGATGCGATAGCGGTAATCGGTAGCCGATACCAGTGGATGGCGTTGTCGTGGAGCACCTTGTCGAGGGTGTTCTGGCGCAGATCGGCGCTCGTCGTTTGTTCAATGGCGCTAGTCACCAGCGCTAGCCAGTCGCCATAGCTGACCTTGAGGCCGGAGACCGGAAAGTTGCTGGCGAACAGGCAGCGCTGGACACCGAAGATATCCAGCACTTCACACAGCAGCTCTCGATTGGCGTCGGCATCCCAGGCATGCCAGGGCGTGCCCAATTCCGACAGCTTGACGGCGACATTCGGGTTATCGGCAAGCTCCCGCATGCCTGCGCGCCATTGGGCGAGTCCTTGCGGCGTGCGATCCCACGGCAGCCCGCTGTGGTTGAGGATGACGCGCAAGCCGGGGAAGTCCGCAAGCGTCGCGGCTGCCTCTTCAAGATGCCAGGCGGGCACGCGCAGGTCCCAGCTCAGGTCATGCTCCGTGAGCAGCGCCAGTCCCTCGCACCAGCGCGGGTCCTGCAGACTGCCGCTGGCGCCCACCACCGACTGGCGGGTCTGGGGCGTGGCGGCGGTGACTGGTTTGGCGCGCACGCCGCGAAACAGCGGCGATTCACGCTGAGCGTCCAGCTGAGTGGCGCACTCGTCAGTGCCGAAGGCGGCCCAGCCGACATGCGCGCTGGGTAGTGCATGAGTGGCCTGCTGTCGGGTGATCCAGCGCGTCTCTTCCAGTGCCTGCGAGCGTGCGGCCTCGGCTTCACAGTGCACACTGCCCACCAGCCGGAAGCCCTCAGGCACCAGGCGCTTCAAGTCCGTGGCCATAAAGGGCCGGCGGATCGTGGCGTAATCGCCGAGAAAGAAGTTCTCCACCGGCGACTCTTCCAGCCAGGGGTACGCCACCTGGCCATCCAGGGCCCAGAAGTGATGGTGCGCATCGATCAGCGGCTGACTGTGTGAAGGCTCGTGCCTGAGTGTGGTATCCGTCATGACTGGCTCGTATTCTGGTTGGAAGCATCAAGTGCCGATTGACTCAGTGGTCACGCACCAGCAGGCAGGACACGTCCGGCTCGGCGCGTGTCGCGAAGCTTCTGCGTACCTGGCCGCTCTCCAGATCCAGCACCGCGATGCGATCGTCCTTGAGCGAGACGAAGGCTTTCTCGCCATCGGGGTGGAAGCTCATCGCGATGGGAATCGCCTCAAGCTGGATGGTGCCCAGCGGCGCCAGCGCCTCATCGAACAATGACAGCGAGCTTTCCCCGTAATTGGTGGTGATCAGGCGCCCCTTGGGGTCACGGTAGATGCGGTTGGGATCTCGACCGGTGGTCGCCGAGGCGCGCACGGTCATCGATTCGGTATCCACCGCCACGATGCTGTCGTCATCGCGGTTACTGATGAACAGGGTGCGGCCATCGGCGGACAGACTGTTGCCCTCGGGCTTGCGGCCCGGAATCATCGCGATGGGCGTGAAGGTGGCATCGTGAGGTTTGAACTTGGTGATGGTATTGCTGAGCAGATTGATGCCGTAGGCCCAGTCGCCGGCCTTGGTGAGCGCGAACAGGTGCGTCTTGTAGCCACCAGAGGACACGGCCAGATCCGGCGTGGTCTGGGTCAGGGGCGTGTTGAACAGCAGCAGGGTGTTGTGGCCTTCGCTCATGGCGTAGAGGCGGTCCTGGTCATCGATGCCCAGACCGTGGATACGATAGTAAGGCCAGGTGCTGAGCGTATTGATCAGCGTGAAGGTCTCGAGATCGACCACGAATACCGAGCAGCCGCCCTGGTCGCCGATACAGTCGGCACCGAGGATGCCGTAGTGACCCACGAAGGCGTAGCGGCCGGTGGAATCCACCACGAACTCATGCGGGTAATCCGGCAGGCGCAGGTGGTGGAGTTCCTCGCCGCTGGTGGCGTCGAACAGGCTCAGGGTGTGTGCGCATTTCTGGTTGAGCAGCAGAACATCTCGGGACATGACATTTCTCCAATCAGCGAGGGTGCCGTCAGGGCCTGGTTATCAAGGACTTGTGCCCTCGCTGGGGTGACAGATAAGCAAGGCGATAGAACGGATGGGCGTTACTGCGTCACGGCGGCCGTGGTCTTCTGCGTGCCTTGCGGTTCGGCTTTGTCATCGACATCGACATCGACATCGGCGCTGGCCTGGCTGGCGCCCTGGATGGCATCGATCCAGTCGCGACCATTGGCGGCGATATAGCTGTCCCAGGTCGGCAGCACGACCTTCTGGAAGGCGGCGGTATCGACATCGGTCTCGATCTTCATGCCCTTGTCGGCCAGTTCAGCGAGAATCTTCTGCTCGTTCTTCGCGTTCAGTTCACGCTGATAATCGCCGGCCTCCCGCGCCGCGCTTACCAGTACCTGCTGATATTCTGGTGACAGGCTTTCGAACTTGTCGTCGTTCATCACCATCAGCAGTGAGGTGTAGGCCTGATTGGTCAATGACAGGTAGTCCTGGACCTCATAGAAGCCCGCCGACCAGACGATGCTGATCGGGTGGTCCTGCGCGTCGACCGTGCCGGTTTCCATCGCGGTGTAGAGCTCGCCCAGCGGCATCGGCACCGGATTCGCACCCAGCAACGAGAAGGCCTCGATCAGCGACTTGTTGGAGTTGGTGCGCATCACCAGGCCGTCGACATCGGCGGGCGTCTTGATCGGGTGTTTGGAGTTGGTCATCGCGCGGAAGCCGACCTCCCAGAAGGCCAGGCCCTTGAGGTTGTCTTCCTTGAGCAGAGCCAGGGCATCGTCGCCGACCTTGCCGTCTAGCACCTGATAGGCCGTCTTGCGGTCCGGGAAGATGTAGGGCAGATCGAAGGCGCCCAGCGCCGGCTGCAGACCTGCGAAGTTGGGGTTGCCGGACATCTCGATATCGATGGTGCCGCTGCGCACGCCGGCGATCATCTGCTGGTCGCCCCCGAGCACACCATTGCCGAAGATGTTGACGGTGATCTCGCCATCCGTACCTTCCTTGACCAGCTCGGCGAAGCGCTCCGCCGCCTGCTGCTGGGTATCGGTGGTCGGGGCGGCGTGGGCCAGCTTGAGCGTCATCTGGGCATGGGCAGCACTCAGAGGGGCGATCAACAGCAGGCTGGCGAGGGTCGTCTTGATCATGGGTGTCATTGAATGGCTCTCTTGTTGTCTTTGTGGGCGGCTGTCTTAGTGGGCGACTGTCTAAGCAAGTGGCGTGTCGTTGGCGTCTTGCCTTCTTTCAGTCTTCCTTTGTGGCTTCGTGGTTGTGGTTGCCACGGGGTCAGTCGGTCATCCAGTAAAGCGGCGCGGTGATGATCTGCGGGAAGGCAATGAACAGCAGCAGAATCACCACATAGGCGAGGGCGAAGGGCGCGACGCCACTGACCGCCTTCTCGAACTTGAGGTTGCCGACGCTGGTGATCACGTTGAGCACGTTGCCGACCGGCGGGGTGATCAGGCCGATGGCGCAGTTGAGGACGAACATGATCCCGAAGTAGACCGGGTCGATGCCGGCCAGCTTGACGATGGGCATCAGGATTGGCGTGAGCACCAGAATGGTCGGCGTCAGGTCCATCACCATGCCGACCACCAGCACGATACCCATGATGGCTAGCATCAGGATGCGCGGATCATCGGCGAGCGGCTGCAGCAGGCCGGCCACCATCAGCGGCAGCTGGGCGATGCTGATCAGCCAGGAGGCGACCATCGCCGCAGCGACCAGGAACATCACGATGGCGGTGCTGCGGGCAGCCTGGGCGAGCACGGCGTAGAGCTGGCTGAGGTCGAGTTCGCGGTAGACCACGGTGGCGACGAAGATGGCGTAGACCGCCGCGACCACACCGGCCTCCGTCGGGGTGAAGATGCCGCTCTTGATGCCGCCGATGATGATGACCGGCAGCATGATGGCCCAGAAGCTGTCCTTGAGTGCCTTGAGGCGTTCACGCCCGCTGGCCTTCTTCGTGACCACCAGATCTTCCTTGCGGGTCATGAACAGCCACATCACTACCAGGGTCACGCCCATGATCAGGCCCGGCACGATGCCGGCGAGGAACAGCTTGCCGATGGAGATGCCACCGGCGACCCCGATGATGATCAGCGGAATGGAGGGCGGAATGATCGGCGCGATGATCCCACCGGCGGCCATCAGGCCGGAGGAGCGGCCCAGCGGGTAGCCGGCCTTGCGCATCATCGGCAGCAGCATGCTGGCCAGCGCCGCGGTATCGGCGACGGCGGAACCGGACAGGCTGGCCATGACGATGGCGGCGAAGATGGCGACGAAGCCGAGCCCGCCCTTGCGGTGGCCCACCAGTGACATCGCCAGTGTGACGATGCGTTGGGAAAGCCCGCCGCGCGACATCACTTCGCCGGCGGTGAGGAAGAAGGGAATGGCCAGCAGGGTGTAGCTATCGGCGCCATTGACCAGGTTCTGGGCCAGGATCTGCGAGTTGAACAGATCCAAATGCAGCATCAATACGATGGCACTGACCAGCAGGGCGAAGGCGATGGGGAGGCTCAGGCCGATGGCGGCCAGCAGGGAGCCGAGGAAGAGCCCGATGGTCATGGCGTATCTCCTTGCGAATCAGAGGCGTGGCTCGGCGCGACGCGCGGCGTGACAGCATGCAGTGCCAGCGGCGTCAGCAGACGCCAGAGCAGAATCAGCGACATCAGCACGCCTGCCATCAGGCCGGCGAGATAGAAGACGCCGACCGGAATGCCGCTGATGGGAGAGAGGTTGTTCCAGTTGAGCACCGTCTGGGCATAGCTGCCCTTGAGCAGCATCAGGCAGCAGCCGAGCATCGCCAGGGTCACCAGCCGATCAAGCCCTGCGCGCATGGCCGCAGGCAGCTTGTCGACGAAGGTATTGACGCTTAGGTGCTCCTGGCGGATCAGCGCCGTGACCGCACCCATGAAGGTGACCCACACGAACAGGAAGCGGGACAGTTCGACACTGATCGAGATGCCGCTGTTGAAGCCGTAGCGCAGCACCACATTGACGAACACCAGTACGATCATCGCCACCAGCGCCAGCACCATCAGCAGGGTCAGGGTCTTCTCGAGTCCCTTGAACAGCGCCGTGATGCCGACGGCAATGTTCGAGTGGGCGGCCGTGTCCTGCGGGGCTGTCTTTTCCTGCACAGTTGTCTTGTCCTGCGGAGCTGCCTTGTTCTGCTCGGCGCCAGCGGCCTTGCGGGACTCGGCGTGCGTGGCAGAGGGCGGTTTGATCGACATGGATAACGGCATCTCTTGGGTCAGTTTGTTCATGGTGTCATCCCCGAGGGAGGCATCTCGATGACGGTGCGGCAGCGCTGTCATTGCGCCCCTCTGGTTGCAGCGAAAAGGGCGCTGCCGCGTGTCGGTGGCTGGGACTGATGTCAGGGGCTGATGACACAGGCGCTGATGAAAGTGTTCAGCGCGCGTCGGCCAGGGCGGTCTGGAACTGCGTCACCACGTCTGCGTCAAGCGCCTGGGTGTGCTGCTCGATCACCGGTGCCAGGGCCTCACGCATGCGCTGGCGCTCACTGTCCGCGACCACGTTGACGGCCATCTTCTTCTCAAGGGCACTCAGCAATTCCTCGTTCAGGGCGCGGCTCTGTTCGCGCTGATAGAGCGTGGCTTCACGGGCGGCCTCGCGGACCAGCTGGCGCTGCGCCTCATCGAGTGACTGCATGAAGCCTGCCGAGGCGACCAGCACCAGGGCGTCATAGGCATGCGCGGTGCGCGAGAGGTACTTCTGGACCTCGAAGAAGCGCTTGGCGTCGATCACGGTGTAGGGGTTTTCCTGGCCATCCACCGTGCGGGTCTCCATGGCGGTAAACAGCTCATTGACCGCCATGGGCACGGCATTGGCATTCAGCCCATTGAAGAGGTCGATGTAGAGCGCGTTCTGCATGGTGCGAATCTTGAGGCCTTCGATGTCCTCGAGCGTCTCTATGGGGCGGCGGCTGTTGGTCATGTGACGGAAGCCGTTTTCCCAGTACTCGAGTGCCACTAGCTGCTTGTCATCGAGGCTTGCGAGCAGGGCTCGGCCAGCCTCGCCATCCAGCACCGCGTCCGCATGTGTACTGTCATCGAACTGGAAGGGCAGGCTGACGATGTTGAAGTCAGGATTGAGACTGCTGAGGGTCGCGGTGGACGGTACGGTGAAATCCAGGGTCCCGGACTGCAGCATCGAGGTCATGTTGACGTCGTTGCCCAGAATGCCGTTGGAGAACACCTTGACGGTGATCTCGCCGTCGGATCTTTCCTCGATGAGTTGTGCGAACTTCTTGGCCCCCAGCGTCTGGGGGTGGGCATCCGGCAGACTGGTGCCCATGCGCGCGGTGATCTCGGCGTGGGCAGTGGTCGCGAAGGTCAGCATCAGTCCCAGCGCGGAGACTGTCTTGATCAGAGCTTTATGGGACAGGGCGTGGCGGGTAAGCATGGCGAATTCCTTGCAAGTTGTTGTTATAGAGGCTGTCGTTGTGGCAATCGCTGTCGTGGCGGTCGTCGTCATTCCGGTCAGGCGGTAGCGTTCAAGCGGTAGCGGCGCACGGCGTTGTCGCAGAACAGCTTGAGGCGGTGTTCGGGACTCAAGGAGCGGCTGAGGTCCTTGAATGCCTGCAGCAGCGTATCGAGTGAGGTCACCAGCCCATCGACCGGGAAGTTGCTGGCGAACATCACGCGGTGGACCCCGAAATGGCGCAGCACGATGGCAAAGACCTCACGGTTGTCTTCCAGCCGCCAGGGCTGACCCACGATGCCGAGCCCCGAGAACTTGATCATCACCTGGGGCCAGGCGGCGACCTTGGCGAGGGCCCGTGACCACTGACGCAGGGTGTCGGGATGACGATCACCGGGCACGCCGGCGTGATTGATCACCACCGGCATCTCGGGGTGGCGGCCCAGCAGTGGCAACAGTTCCTCGAGGTGCCACCAGGGCACCTGCAGCTCGAAGATCAGCCCGCGACGCGCGACTTCACTGACGCCGTACTGATAACGCGGGCAGCGCAGCGAGCCGGGCATGGTGTGGGTGGCAAGCCTCGGATCATGACGTTCCAGCGCGGCCGGCTTGTGTCGAATGCCCATGACCAGGCTGCCACGGGGGGAACGTGGCTCACACAGCGTTGCGAGTTGCTCGGCGATGTCGTCCTGATCCAGCCAGGCCTGGGCGATCATGGCATTCGGCCAGCCGGTCTCGCGGGCAGTCTCCTCGACCCAGCGCACTTCCTTGAGCGCATCGCCCCGCGCCCATTCCGCTTCCATGTAGACGCAGCCCATCACGCGATGCGCCTTTCCCGCTGCCATGAGGTGCTCGGCGGGCAGGTAGGGGCGACGAATCGCGGCATAGTCGCCGTAGCGGAAGGGAATCATCGGCTCATCGCACAGCCAGGGGTGGTAATTGCGCGTCGGGTCCCAGACATGCATGTGGGCATCGATGATCGGCAGATCTTCATCCTGCTGCGTGGCCAGATAGCGCTCGCGTTGCTCGCCCAGTTCGGCAAGAGACGCAGTCATCACCGGGGATTGGAGTGAGTCAGAGAGCATGGCGAGCTTCCTTCCAGTGGCAAGTCAGGCGAGCCTGATCAGTGGGCGAGAGCGGCGTCGATGCGTTCCAGCAGCTCGCTGCCGTGCTTGGCGGTGAACTCGGCGCGCACCGGCTCGGCGACCTTGGCCCTCATGCTGGCGGTATCGGGTTCGCGCACGACCTGCATGCCCTGTTCCTCGAGGAAGGCCAGATCGCCCTGTTCATTGTCATGATTGAGCTGGCGCTGATAGCGGGCCGCTTCGCGGGCTTCTTCCTTGATCAGCGTCTGAAGTTCGGGGGCGAGGCTGTCGAACGTCTGCTTGTTCATGATCAAGGGCGCGGCGGTATAGGCGTGCGCGGTCAGTGACAGATGGTCCTGCACCGAATACAGGTTGGCGGAGCGAATCAGGCTGACCGGATTCTCCTGGCCATCCACGGTGCGGGTTTCCAGCGCGGTATAAAGCTCCGCGAAGGGCATCGGAGTCGGGTTGGCACCGAGGGCCTGGAAGGCGGCGATATGCGCCGGGTTCGGGGTGGTGCGCAGCGTCAGGCCGCTGATGTCCTCGGCGGTCTCTACCGCGCGGCGCGAGTTGGTCAGGTTGCGGAAGCCGATTTCCCAGAAGGCGAGGCCTTCGATCTGTTGAGGCTGCATGGCAGTCAGCAGGTTCTGACCGACCTCGCCGTCCAGTACCTGATAGGCCTGCTCGCGGGTATCGAACAGGAAGGGCAGGTCCAGCACGTTGAGTTCGCTGACCAGACCACTGAAGTAGGGATTGCCGGAGAGCTCCAGGTCGATGGTGCCGCTGCGGACACCGGAAATCATCGCCTGGTCATTGCCCAGCTGGCCGTTGGGGAAGATCTTGACCGTCAATTCTCCCGCGCTGCGCTCGGCGAGACGTTCGGCGAAGCGCTCGGCGGCCAGATGCTGCGAATCGGTGACCGGGTGGGCATGCGCGAAGGTCAGCGAGGTAGCGGCAGTGGCGGTGCCTGTCATCGCCAGGCTGAGTAGGGCGGCGGACAGGAGGGTGGCGGTGGTGTGGTGGCGTGAGGTTGTCATGGCGAAACCCTTTTCTCGTTATTGTCGTGATGCTTAGGCGGCGTGTTGACGCTGGTGCTGCTGTTGGTGCTATTGGTACTGCTGGTGCTGCCGGGATCAGGGCCGTGTGATGGCGGGGTTCTCAAGACCCTGATCCTTGCTCTACTTCTTGTGCTGATCGGCAGTGTTTACAGCACCGCCATGGCGGATGGCTGTTCCGCTTGGTTGTCGTGGGACTCGAACGCGACCGGGTTGCGCAGTGCGCGCCCGAAGGCCGGCAGTTCGATCTCGAAGCGGTCTCCTTCCTGCACCTTGATCTGATCGGCGAAACTCAGCGTGGCAGTGCCGAAGAAGTGCACATGCAGGTCACCGGGCGCGCGGAACTGGGCGTACTTGAAATGGTGGTGTTCCAGGTTGGCCAGGCTGTGGGCCATGTTGGCCTCACCGGTCAGGAAGGGTTTCTCCCACAGGGTCTGGCCTTCGCGGGTGATGCGGCTGGTGCCTTCCAGGTGCTGGGGCAGTTCGCCGATCAGCAGCTCAGGTCCATAGCTGCAGGCGCGCAGTTTGGAGTGGGCCAGCCACAGATAATTGGCGCGCTCGGTGATGTGGTCGGAGAATTCGTTGCCCACGGCGTAGCCGATGCGGTGCGGCTGGCCATTGGCATCGTTGAGGTACAGGCCGACCAGTTCGGGCTCCTCGCCGGCATCCTCGGCGAAGGCCGGCACGCTGATCGCGGTTTCCGGCGCGACCACGATGCTGCCGTCACCCTTGTAGAACCATTCCGGCTGCGCGCCGACCTGACCCGCGGCGGGCTTTCCGCCCTCGAGGCCCATGCGGAACATGCGCATCGAGTCGGTGACGTTGGCGTCATTCTCGCTCTGTGCCTGGGCGGCGGCATGCATGGCATCGCGGGTGTCAGCGCTGCCCAGGTGGGTCAGGCCGGTGCCGGTGACGGTGCAGCGCGCGCGATCGGGGTGGGTGACCGGCGGCAGCAGTTCGCGGCGATCGATCGCCTGCTTGTAGTCGACCAGGGTGTGCGAGTAGTGCTGTTCGATCAGCGCGCTGAGCCCGATGCCCAGCTCGATGGCGCGGGAGGCCAGCTCATAGGTGCCACCGGGGAAGTCGAGCAGGCGCAGCTGGTCGCGGCTTTCGACCACGGCGACCCGCGGGCCATTGGCGGTGCGAAGTTGGACGAGTCTCATGATGGCTTCCTCACTCGATGATGTTGAACTGATCGAAGTAGTCGCTGTTCAGCTCGAGGCCCAGCCCCGGGGTCTCTTCGTCGAGGTCGATGAAGCCGTTCACCGGCTCCGGGTCACCCTTGAAGATGTAGTAGAAGAGCTCGTTGCCGATCTCGACATCATGCACCGGGAAGTACTCGCTCATCGGGGAGGCCAGTGAGGCCATGGTCAGGTGGTAGTTGTGCATCTGGCCGGCGTGCGGGATGACCGGCACGCTGAAGGACTCGGCGAGGGCGTTGATCTTGCGCGCGGCGGTGATACCACCGACCCGGTTGGTGTCGTACTGGATGACGGAGACGGCGCGCTTTTCCAGCAGCTGGCGGAAGCCGTAATGGGTGAATTCGTGCTCGCCGCCGGAGATGGGAATGCTGGTCAGCTGATTGAGTTCGGCGTAGCCATCGATGTCATCGGCGATCACCGGCTCTTCCAGCCAGCGCGGCTGGAAGCGTTCCAGCTTCGGCAACATGCGCTTGGCGTAGTCCAGGTTCCAGCCCATGTAGCACTCGAGCATCAGGTCGACATCCTCGCCGATGACTTCGCGCACGGCGGCCACGCTATCCAGGTTGGCACGCACGCCCTCGACCCCATCACGCGGACCGTAGCCGAAGCGCATCTTCATGGCGGTGAAGCCTTGGTCCAGATAGGACTGGGCCTCTTCCTGCATGCCCTTGAGGTCGGTGCGGTAGAGCTTGGAGGCGTAGCAGGGGATCTTCTCCTTGGTGCGCCCGCCCAGCAGCTTGAAGACCGGCTTGCCGACCGCCTTGCCCATGATGTCCCAGATGGCGATATCGACGCCGGAGATGGCGGCCATGCCGATGCCCTTGCGGCCCCAGGCGTGGGTGGAGCGGTACATGCGCTGCCACAGGTATTCGTAGTCGAAGGGGTCCTGACCGATGATCAGCGGCGTGAGGTATTGATCGATGATCGCCTTGGCGATGCGCGGCGCCAGCGCCACGTTGCCCAGCCCGACCAGGCCGTTGTCGGTCTCGATCTCCACCACTGTCCAGCCGTGGAAGCGGAAGGTGCCCATCGAGTCGCCCTTGTCCCACAGCTCGTCCATGGCGTTGGAGCAGAAGTGGGCGGTCGGAGGGACGGTGTGGCCTTTCCATTCGAAGACGCGGGTTCTGACGTTGGTGATCTTCATCGAATTATCCTTGTTGTGGATGGCGTTGATTCAGGTTCATGAGCGAGAGGCGCAAGGGCATCAGGCAAAAGCGGTCTCGAGACGCAGTGCACGCAGGTTGGTGCCCATGCGCTTGGCGATCGCGAAGGCATTGCGGGTCGGGTTGACGTCCGCCTTGCCAAGGCCTGCGATATCGAAGGCGGTGCCGTGGGCCGGCGTGGTGATGGGGATGGGCAGGCCGCCCTGGACGGTGACGCCGGATTTGAAGCCCAGCAGCTTGATCGCGATCTGCCCCTGGTCGTGGTACATGGTCACGATGGCGTCGTACTCGCCATCTCGCGCCTTGATAAATATGGTGTCGGCCGGGAAGGGGCCTTCGACCGGGTAGCCCTGTTCATTGCAGCGCGCGACGGCCGGCGCGATGACGTCGATTTCCTCGCGGCCACAGGTGCCACCTTCGCCGCCGTGGGGATTGAAGGCGGCGACGGCGATGCGCGGACGCTCAAAGCCGGCCAGTTTCAGCGAGTCATGAATCAGCTGGCTGGCGGCGATGATGCGCTCCTGGGTGACGTACTCGGCGGCGTCCTTGAGCGGAATGTGCGATGAGATGCGCGAGGTCCACAGCGTCCCCAGGGTGTTGAACTCGCAGAAATAGCCTTCGACTCCGAGCTTCTCGGCGAAGAAGTGCAGCTCGTCCTCATGGCCGAGGCCACCTTTCTTCATCGACAGCTTGTTGAGCGGCGCGAAGCAGATGGCGTCGACTTCCTCGTTCTGGGCTGCTTCCAGGCAGCGAGACAGCACCGCGAGGGTCGAGGCGCCACAGGCGGCGCTTTCCTCGGCCAGCGTCACGTCCTGCTGGGCCACGCTTTCCACCAGCATCAATGACAGGCCTTCATGCTCGCGGGCCTCGGCGAAGCTTGCGACGCGCGGCAGCTGGGTGAAGAGACCGGCCTGGCGTTGGCCCTGCTCCCACAGCCACTGATCGCCGACCAGCACGCTGTGGGTCTCGGCGAATTGCTCGGGTTCGGCGACCAGGCGCGCGATCAGCTCCGGGCCGATACCGGCGGGGTCACCAAGGGTAAGGGCAATGACAGGGCGTGTTGCTGACATGTGAATTCCAGCCTTGTGAGAGTTGGCGTTGTTGTTGGTTTCTTCAATCAATTCGCACTTTATGGTCTGCTGGTTGGTTTACCGGACCAGTTGAGATAAAAATTAGCCGAGCCCACGCTGATCGGTCAAGGTTTTCTCGAAAATTGCGACCATGGTCGGTTTGTGGATGCGTGATATGCGGTTGTCGGTTATGCTGGTATGAAATATATACCAGTGGAGGCTGCATGAAGCAGACGCCTTTCGCCTTCGAGAAAGCGCTGAAGAATCAGACCAAGAAGGAAATTCTCGCCGACAAGCTCATCGAGATGATCCTGACGGGGCTGCTGCGCGATGGAGATGAGCTGCCCAGCGAGCGTGAGCTGGCACAGTTGTTTGAAGTGAGTCGTGAGACCGTGCGCGGGGGGCTGGCGCTGTTGACGGGCTATGGCCTCTTGAATGTCTCGCACGGCAGCAAGTCACGCGTCTGTGCCAGTGAGGCCGTGATCGACAGCTTCCGCAATCATCCCGCACGTCAACAGGGTGATGAGCTCAACAACCTGGATATCGAGAGCGTCTTCGAGAGCCGGATCGTGGTGGAATCGGCCATCGCCCGCCGCGCTGCGCGGCACATCGATGAAGCAGGGCTCAAGAAGCTGGACGCCTTGCTGGAAGCCCAGTCACAGCACTTCGACTCGCCGGTGAACTTCCAGCTCTCGGATCAGAACTTCCATCACGTCATCGCCGAATACTCGCGCAACGAGATCCTGATCCGCTATGCCGATGAGCTTTATACCTACGCGCTCAACATTCGCCGCCAGGTCATGGCCGAACACGGCTCGATCAAGCGCAGCTATGAAGAGCATGTGCGTATTGTCGAGGCGCTACGTGCCGGTGACCCGGATGCTGCTGAACGCGCCATGCTCTCGCATATCGATAGCGTCTATTACACCACGCGCGACAAGATGCCCCATTGAGAGAGGAGATGAACCAAGAGGGCCATGAAACAGAAGGGACATGCATCAGCGGGGTGTATATAAGTGAAGGAAAATAAAATGGCGCGAACAAGCAGCCCCTGAGCGCGCTGCCTCAGTACTCCACGCCCGTCATCACCCAGACGATGCGGGTCTCGGTCTCGCCGGGATTGCGAATCCAGTGGGGTTCTTCCCCGGTGAGCGAGAAGCTGTCGCCCGGGTTGAGCAGGAAGACCTGTTCGCCGAGGGTCAGCTCCAGCTGGCCACTTTCCACATAGCCCGCTTCCTCACCGCGCCGCTCACGCGGTGTCTCGCCGCCGCTGCCACCGGGCTGCAGGCGGGTCATGATCAGGATGAGCTGACCGCTCAGGCGAGGGGAGAGCAATTCTTCCCGTGCACCGATGGTGCCAAGGTTCATGGCGCGGCGCTGATCCGCGCGCACGATAGTTTCCTGCTCGGCCGCCGAGTCACTGCCGCCCGGCTGGAAGAACCAGCTGACGCGCACGTCTAGGGCGTCACTCAGCGTCTGCAACACTCCGATGGGCAGCGAGGAGACGCCACGCTCCACCTGGCTCAGGTAGCCGACGGATTTGCCGACTTGGCCTGCCAGTTGGTTCAAGGTCAGCTGGCGGGACTTGCGCAGGTCGCGCAGCTGCCTGCCGATACGGCGGTCTTCCTGTTCTGCATTGCTTAGTGTGCTGTCGGTTGATGCCTGTGAGGAGTCTGTGTCCGTGGTCATCCGGTTTCCTCTTGGCAATGGGAACTGGCGGTCAATGAGTGGCGTTTCATGTGGATGAAAAGCATACAGCGGTTTTCATCAGCAAGATTATCAGCATGCGGCGTCAAGAGATAAGCCTGTGTCGTTATCAAATCGTCGTGTCGAGATAGATGTTGATACGCAAAAGGCCAGTCATGATGACTGGCCTTTTGCGTATGCGCTGCGCGTTACCCTCAGGCAGCTGGAGTAAAGGCCGGTCGCTGCTTGCGGAAGGCCTGTTTGCGGGTGATCTTGCCCTTCTCGATGGTGAAGAGATCCACGCTGTCGGCTTCGACACGCTGGCCATCGGGCTGGGTCGCCATGAAGGTGCATTCGGAGACGACGCGCTGATCGGCGAAGAAGAACTCGCCCTTGGCCCACTGCACATCGGGCATTGTCGTCCAGGTATTCACGAAGGCGTCGCGCACGGCGGCTTTACCGACGATACGCGTGCCGTGCGCCTCATCGCCGGACACGGTGTCGAAGACCACATCGTCGGCGAAGTACTCCATGACCTCATCGATGGCGTGGCGATTGAAGGCGTCGAACATTGCGGTCATCTGTTCACGATTTATGGTGCGTCTCTCTGGTGCTTGCATGCCGCAAGAGGCATGTCAGTGGGAGGTGTCGCGACGGCATTGGAGTGCGCCGCGGCGTATTGAGAAGTGATAGAGGCGATCAGTGGCGGAACTCGCGCGGGGCGTTACTCAGCTCACCTTGTCCAGCACCTGGAAATACTTGTAGAGCAGGTGTTGGCCCATGCGCCGGATAGGTCTGAGTGGATGGGCGGGCAGCGGCGAGTTGAAGATCGGCAGATGGGCCTCCGGCAACGACTGCCCGGCGATCAGCGCGGCCAGCTGCTTGGAGGCATAGGCCGAGAACGACACGCCGTTGCCGCTGTAGCCCTGGGAGTAGAAGATCTGCTGCTTGGGTCCGGCTGCACGATGCGCGGCATCATGTCGTGGGAGATATCCATCCATGCGAGAACCACGGCGTCTCGATGCCGGCCAGCGCCGGGAACTTGCGCGCGATGGCCTCATGCACCACATCCAGATGCCGGGCATTCTGCGCATCCGCGCCACTGATGGCGCTACGCGTGCCGATCTGCAGGCGTTTCTCGGGTAGTAGGCGATAGTAATAACGCAGCTTGCGTGTGTCCGTGGTCAGGATGGTCGAACGCAGGCCACAAGCCTCGATCTCATCGTCGGTCAGGGTGCGCGTCCACACCGAATTGGCCATGATCGGCATGTTGCGATAGGCGGTCAGCGAGTGAAGATTGGGGCTGGTATAGCCCACCGCGCGCGCCTTCACCGTGCCACCCGGCGTCTGCAGATAGTGGATGCCGTTCTCGGTTGTCCAGTGCTGCACCGGGCTGCTGGTGTGGATTCTGGCGCCATGGTGGCGCGCGATACGCGCGTAGCTGTAGGCCAGCTTGAGCGGCTGTACCGCGATGCCTTCAGGCTCGAGCATCGCACCGTGACTCTCCTGATCGCCCATGAAGTCACGATGCACTGACGCGCGGTCCAGCGTTCGGGTCCGGTAGCCGAGGATGTTGTTGCACAGGCGTGATTCGGCCTCGAGATGCTGCATGGCCTGCGGACTGTGGGCGATCAGCAGATTGCCCAGTGGCTGAGGCTCGCAGTCCACCTCCGGGTCCTGGGTCAGGGACTTGAAGACCTCGAAACCCTCCAGGCTATTGGCGTGCAACTGGCGCGCCATGTCGACGCCCCATTTCCTGACCCACTGGCTGCGACTCAGGCGCCCCCAGGCCAGATGGCCCTGGCCGCCATTGCGGCTGGTGCAGCCCCAGCCGATCTGATTGGCCTCCAGCACCACCGCCTTGATGCCATGCTCGCGCGCCAGGAACATCGCCGTGGCAAGGCCGGTGAAGCCGGCACCGATCAGCACCACGTCGGCCTCCATGTCGTCAGTGACCGGGCCATCATTCTCTGGCGGCGGCCCTGCGTGGTAGCGCCAGTAGCTCGGCGCATAATCCACTCCTTCGCCTGGGGAGCTGTCCTTGAGAGGGTCGTAGTGAGGGTTGTAAGGCTGCTTGACAGTCATCGTGGGTCACCATCCGTCTTGTTGTTGGCGATCGTTGTCATTGGTGATCGTTGTCATTGGTGATCATTGTCATTGGTGATCATTGTCATTGGCGATCAATGGCGGTGTTGGTTCGTGCGCGTTGCGCTCGGGTGACTTGCCTGCTCGAGTCGACGTGAGCCCGTCATGCCGTTTAGGTCGCGCCCGGGATGGGTTGGCTTCCCGACCCCGGGAGGGAGGGCGGCGCGGGCGTACTAGCTGGCGTGGTGGGTGAGACAGCACTTGGGGCTTCCGGCTCAACGGCTTCGGCAGGCAGAGGCTTTACCTGAGGGGCCGGCTGCATGGCCGTCGCGGGCTGTTCATGGGTCGCCTTGAGCATGCGATAGACCGAGAACATGTAAGCGATGCTGACGAGGAAGAAGGGCGCGCCGACCACGATCGCCAGGCACTTGATGGCGGTGAAGCCACCGGCGAGCTGGAAGACGATGCCGGTGACGCCGATGATCACGCCCCACAGCAGGCGCATCAGGATCTTCGGGTTCTCGTTGCCATTGGAGACCTGCATGGCCGAGAAGAACGAGGCCGAATCCGAGGTGGTGACGGCGAAGACGATGATGTTGAACAGCACCGCGAGGCACAGCCACCAGCCGCCGGGCATGCTCTGCAGCAACAGGTAGATGCCGGATTCCGGATTGCCCTGCACGCTTTCCCACAGCGGTACGATCTGATTGACCTCGGCATAGCCGGCCGAGCCGCCCCAGATGCTGAACCACACGATCGACAGCAGCATCGGCACCACCACCACGCCGAACACGAATTCGCGCAGGGTGCGGCCGCGGGAGATGCGCGCGATGAAACCGCCGCAGAGGGGGATATAGGAGATGTACCAGAGCCAGTAGAAGATCATCCACCAGCCCACCCACTCACGCTGTTCGAAGCTGCCCGCGTCGGTCCAGAACTGGTTGACGAATACCGAGCCGAAGTAGTCACCGAACTGCTGGGTGATCATGTTCAGCAGGTACTGCGCCGGGGCGTGACCGAAGGCCAGCAGCGCCAGCAATATGGCGCCGGCCATGATCATGTTGAGCAGGCTGAGGTACTTGATGCCGCGCCCGATGCCGGTCGCCGCCGATGCCACGTAGGCGATGATGATCACCAGCATCACCATGGCCTGACCGAAGGCGCCGAACTCGAGTCCGAACAGCACCTTCAAGGCATAGCTGATGGAGGTGACGCCCAGCCCGATCATGGTGGCATTGCCGCCGATGGTACCGATCACGCCAAGCCCGTTGGCAAGCTTTCCCCACAGACTGCTGTTGCAGCGCTCCCCCAGAAGACCATATAGACCGGTGGCGACCGTCAGCGGCTGCCCGAGGCGATAGGCCGGAAAGGCGATGGCCCAGGCGGCCACGGCAAACAGTGCCCAGCCATTCATGCCCCAGTCCATCAGGGTGTTGCGGATCGCGGTTGATACCCCGGCCTGCTGGCCGACCTGATTGAGGTCCTGCACATGCGAGGAGGTGTAGAGGTGCGTCAATGGCTCGGCGACGCTGAAGAACACGAAGCCAATGCCCAGCCCGCAGCTAAAGATCATCGAGATCCACGCCACATAGCTGAACTCAGGACGTGAATCATCCGGCCCCAGGCGGATGCTGCCGAAGGGGCTGAGCAACAGATAGAAGCTGAAGATCAGCGTCGCGGCGACCCCGAGCACGAAGCTCCAGCCGAAATTGAAGATCAGGAAGTCACGTATGCCGGACAGCGCCGCGCCGGTCTGCTCCGGCGCCGCCAGGGCGTAGATCATGATCAGGATATATGCTGAGGACGGGCCAGAACAGCCCCTTGTCGTAGTCGCCAAGCAGACCGGATGAGCGCGGAACGCCGTTGCTAACAGCGCGCTCAGCCGCTGCGGGGTTGCGTGTTGCTGTCACTGGGGTGCCTCCAGGAAGGGGCCCTGATGCTCCACGCCAGATCTCGTCAGACACCTGACAAGCCGACAGGAATATCGAGAGCAGATTTTATTGTTGTCATGGGAGCGGGGGCTGGGACGTCGCCCTTCATCGAACCGGCTAGGTCCCCATCCATCGTCAGTGAATGCGCTGCAGCTGATACAGCACTCGATGAATCTTCTCGCGTCACAAATGAAAATAGACGGCGAGTAAAATCGTTCAAGTGAAATTTTTTAAGTATTTTTTCATTCACATGTAAAGCGTTTGGCTGCCGTCATTAACATCTTGAAATACAGAAGAAATAACGCCGATGCGCAGCCTGACCCGATGGTGGCAGGCCAGAGAACAGAGGCAGGAGGGGGATAGAGAGCGGAGTCGAGAGGGGAGTAGAGGTAGGAGCAGAGAGGGGGCAGTAGAGAATGGAGCAAGAAAGCGAAAGGCAGCCAAGGAGTAAGCCAATGGCATGAATCAACAAGGTCAGCATGCTTCGAGCCCCTCATCACTCCCTGATGAGGGGCTCGAGTCTATGGGCTCACACAAGTTGCTTGCGCCTCTCGGGAAGGTCGGTATAGAGTTAGTGTGTACTGTATACAATTCTAAGAAGGTGCAGTCATGACAACTGAAAACCCCTCCGTCCCGGAGTTGAACGGGGCATCCCTGTCGGGAATCTTCCTGGCATTCTGTCTATTGATGTCCAGCGTCCTGCTGCTCAAGGTGCCGGTGGCACTGGCGTTGTTCGCTGCCTGGTTCCTGCTGATGCTGTGTGGCTGGATGTTGAAGGTGCCGTACCCCAGCCTGCAGGCGGGCCTGATGAAAGGCATCATGCGTGGCATGGAAGGCGTGCTGATCATTACCTGTGTGGGCGCGGTGGTCGGCTCCTGGATCGCGGGTGGCATCGTGCCGACCGTCATCTATTACGGCCTGAGTCTCGTCCACCCGGGTACCTTCCTGCCCATCGCGTTTCTGGCCTGCGCCTTGACCAGCCTGGTCACAGGTACCTCCTTTGCCTCGGTGGGGACTGTCGGCGTCGCGATGATGGGCGTCGGTGCGGGGTTCGAGATTCCGCTGCCCTATGTGGCAGGGGCCGTGATCTCTGGCGCCTATGTCGGTGACGCCATCTCCCCGCTGTCCGACACCACCATCCTGTCGTCCTCTCTGTGTGATGTCTCCCTGATCGATCACGTGCGCTCCATGGCCTGGGTTGGCTTGCCTGCCGGTGTGCTCGTACTGGGCGGCTTCTACCTGTTGGGCATGGATTCCGCGGCATCAACCCAAGCCATGCAGTCCGCTCAGGTGATGTTGAGTGACCTGGATGCCCTATTCGTGATCAGCCCGATGTTGCTGTTGCCGTTGTTGATCACCCTCGGTCTTCTGATGGCACGCAAGCCCGCCATTCCGGTGATCGCGATAGGGGCCTTCCTCGGTGTGCTGTGTGCCTGGTGGGTGCAGGGCGCAACGCCTCTCGAAGCTGCCATGTCGCTGTATCAGGGCTATTCCCAGACCTTGGAAGGCTCCACGATCGGCGGGATTCTCAGCCGCGGCGGCATCCAGTCCATGTTGCCGGTGGTCGTCATCGTCATCTTCGCGCTCGGACTCGGCGGGCTGATGGAAAGCCTCGGCGTCATCCGTTCGGTGGGCAATCGTCTGTCGCGGATGGTGAAGGGGGACGTCAGCCTTACCCTCATCACCGTGACCTGCGGATTCTTCGGCTCAGTCTTCGGTGGCGCCGCCTATGTCTCGTTGTTCACGGCCTCGGCCATGACTCGCAATCTCTATGAGCAGCAGGATATCGAGCGACGGGTGCTCTCGCGCAATTGCGAGGCCGGTGGCACCTTGTCCTGCCCGATGATTCCCTGGACCAGCGGTGCTGTCTTCATGGCGGCCACCACCGGCGTGGCGACCCTCGATTACCTCCCGTACCTGTTCTATCACTTCGCCTTCATGGCTGGCTGTCTCATCAGCGCCATGACCGGGCTCGCGTTCTGGAAGGGGCGCCGCGCCCTGAATTCCGCACATTCCGTCACAACTTCACCTCTTTCTCAGGAAGCTTGATCATGGCCATGTCCACTATCAGTTCTCAGGCGTATGTCTCCGATCCGCGCAACGATGACGTCCTCATCTACGTCAATGGCGAGTTCAAGAAGCGCAACGAAGCGACGGTTTCGATCTTTGACAGTGGCTTCGTGCTCGGGGATGGCATCTGGGAAGGGATGCGTCTGATCAATGGCAAGCTGTTGGCGATTGATGCGCATATGGATCGTCTGTTCGAGGGCGCCAATTCGATCGATCTGGACCTTGGCATGAGCCGCGCCGACATGATCGGCATCATCCGCGAGACGCTGCGCGTCAATGACATGCACGATGGTGTTCATATCCGTCTGATGGTGTCGCGTGGCTTGAAGAGCACGCCCAACCAGGACCCGCGCTTCGTGCTCGAGGGCCCGACGGTCGTCGTCGTGGCGGAATACAAGAAGATCGATGTCGAGCGCAAGCAGAAGGGTATCAAGCTGTTCACCTCGACCTTCCGCTGCAGCACACCGGATGTCTTCGACCTGCGCCTGAATTCCCACAGTCGTCTCAACTTCATCCAGGCATTGATTCAGGCATTGCACGCCGGGGCGGATGAAGCCTTGATGCTGGATAGCCGTGGCTTCGTGGCCAGCTGCAACTCCACCAACTTCTTCATCGTGCGCAAGGGTGAAGTCTGGACCTCCACCGGCCTTTGCAACTTCAATGGCCTGACCCGCAAGGCAGTGATTGACCTGGCGGCCAGCAACGGCCTGGTGGTGCGGGAAAAGGACTTCACTTTGGCTGAAGTGTATAGTGCCGAAGAGGCCTTCGTGACCGGTACCTTAGGCGGTCTGACCCCCGTCGTGTGCATTGATGGTCGCACGATCGGAATAGGGGAAATGGGGCCGGCCTATCGGCAGTTGAATGCCTTCTATGAAGCCTATCTTGAGGAGAGCAAGTGACCAGAGGGATTCGCAAGGCATGAACGATTTCAGCAAGCTGCATCGCCCTGACACCCTGTGGTCGGGCGTGGCTGAGCAGATCCAGGACCTCATCGCGTCGGGCACTCTTGTCCCGGGCATGAAGCTCACTGAAGCCTATCTCTCCAAGGCACTCGGCGTCAGCCGGGTGCCGGTACGAGAGGCCTTGCGCCATCTGCTGAGTACGGGGTTGCTGGTCAGTGAGCCCTACAAGGGTGTGCGAGTCCGTCATTTCGATCATGCCCATCTCGCCCAGTTGTACGCCTATCGCGCGGGGCTGGAGAGAATGGCCTTCAATATTCTCTGGCCGATCAAGACCGTGCAGATGACTGACGAGCTGATTCGGCGTCAGCACGCCTTGAGCGACGCCATCGGGCGGCGTGACAGTGAAGGCGCCATCATCGCCGAGCTGCATCTGCATGGTTGGTGCCACGAGGTCTCGGGCAATGAATTCCTGTTGGCGGATTGGGAGCGTATACGACCGCACCTGCAGTGTTATTTCGTGCTTCACCAGCGGGCCCATCAGCGGCCCGGCCCATCGCGTGAAGCCCATGACCGCTATGTGGCGCTTGCCACCGGTGACTCGCTGCCGGACATGCTCGCGCATATCGATGAGCATATGCACCAGGGCATGAGCAAGGTGCTGGAATTGGTCGAGTGAACGGGTGACTCAACAGCGTATCGCCGGACATGTCATCGCCTGGCATGCCCTGTGGTATTCCTCTCCCAGCGTTTGTGTAAGTTGGCCTGCTGGCATTGCCCTGGCCAGCGGGGCCCCTTGCCCCGCCCATTGCGCCCCGAAACCGGTTTCCCCTTTTGATCTGGCTGCGGCGTTGAGCGCCTTGCCTGCCGCGTAGCTCAGAGGATAGTCCGGTGGGGTGAGGCGTGAAGGCTCCTCCATCAGGCTGGCGAATCGGTTGGCGAGAATGCGCGCGGGACGGCCCGAGACGATCGAGGTCATTCGCGTGTGATGCGCTGCTGGCCCGGTGAGTGCGTCTCGATAGGCGTCATCGGCGCTGGATTCCGGGCAGGCGATGAAGACGGTGCCGAGCTGTGCCGCCACGGCGCCACATGCGAGAGCAGCGGCAATGCCCGCACCATCCATGATGCCGCCCGCGGCGATGATCGGCAGGTGCGTCTCATGTACCAGCAGCCGTGTCAATGCGGCAGTACTCAGCTCGGCATCTGCGGCTTGTGGATCGAACATGCCGCGATGTCCCCCGGCTTCAAACCCTTGCGCCACGATGGCGTCCAGACCAGCTCGTTCAATGGCGATGGCTTCCTCAAGGCAGGTCGCCGTTGCGAAGAGCGAGATGCCCGCTGTCTTCAAGGCAGCAATGGCCTGCGAAGAGGGGAGTCCGAAGTGGAAGCTGACAATCGGCGGACGAGTCTCGAGTAACATCGCCAACATGTCAGGATCATCGGCAAAGCTGGTATAGAGCGCATCGAGCTGGGTAGGAGGCTCTGTGTCGAAGGCCTGGAAGTGAGGGGTCAGCCATTTGAGCCATTCCGTTTGACGTTCTGTGTCATGAACGGGGGCCTGATGCACGAAGACATTGATGTTGAAGGGCTTGTCGGTCAGTGACTGCAACTCTTGGATCATGCGGCGTGCGCCTGCTGCATCAGTGGCTCCTGCTCCCAGCGAGCCCAGTCCACCGGCATTGCAGACAGCGGCCGCCAACTGTGGAGTCGTGACCCCGGCCATCGGGGCCTGGATGATCGGCAGCTCGACACCCAGCAGCTCGCCCATGGACGTGCGTTTGCTGTCGGGGTTGAGGCTGATTGAGCCACTGCTTCCCGCTGCTTGCTGCATGGTGTTCTCCTCAAGCCTCCAGGGTGTATGGCCTCATCGTACGCTTGGCGCAACGCGGTGTGCCAACGTGAGTTTCGAGGCTGGCCATTGTTATCCGCGGCTTGGACCCAAGGTCATGTTCACTGTTTATTCGAATGAGTGAATGCATTGCTCATCCTGACCCGAAAGTTCACCGGAAAAGGAAAGCACCTACATGGCACTAACTACATCTTCGTCAGCATCCGTCTCCGAGATCATCGTCGACTCACTGCTTGAGGCCGGCGCCAAGCGTTGCTACGGCATCGTGGGTGACACCATCAACCACTTCACCGACGCCATTCGGCGCTCCGAGATGGAGTGGGTGCATGTGCGGCACGAGGAGGTGGCCGGTTTCGCGGCAGGGGGCGAGTCCTTTATCAGTGGCGAGCTTTCCTGCTGTGCCGGTACCTGTGGGCCGGGCAGCACGCACTTTCTGAATGGCCTGATCGAATCACATCGCAATGGCGCGCCGGTGGTGTTCATTGCCTCGCAGATCGATACCAGCGAGATGGGCGTCGGCTTCCCGCAGGATGTCGATCAAAAGGCGCTCTATTCCCAGTACTGCGTGTTCTGCGAGTACCTGACCAACCCCGAGAATGCCCGCCGCATGGTCGCCATCGCGGCGCAGAAGGCGCTGGCGGAAGGCGGGGTCGCGGTGCTGATCGTCCCGGGGGATCTGTTCACCCAGAAGCCCAAGGGCTCGCTGCCGTGGCGTGCCCATCGCTTTACGCCGGTGATTCGTCCCGGCGAGCAGGAGCTGGCCGCCGTGGCCGAGGCGCTGAATGCGCCGGGCAAGGTCTCGATCTATGCCGGCATCGGCTGTCAGCATGCGCAGGAGGAAGTGCTGGCGCTGGCACGACGACTCAAGGCGCCAATAGCCTGGACGTCGCGTGCCAAGGACTTCATCGAGCCCGATAACGAGCTCGAAGTCGGCATGACCGGCGTATTCGGGCTGCAGGGCGGCTACGAGGCCGTCGCGGATTGTGACACCTTGCTGCTGCTCGGTTGCAGCTTCGCCTGGACCCAGTTCTATCCGGACAAGGCGACGGTGATTCAGGTCGATATCGACCCCGGCAAGATTGGGCTGCGTCATCCGGTGGACTTCGGTGTGGTTGGCAGCGCCAAGGACACCTGCGCGGCGCTACTGACAAGGGTGGACCCGCGTGATGATCGTGGCTGGCTCGACAGCTGCCGCAAGAAGTATCTCGAGGCTCGCGATGAAGCCGCCGTCACATCTGATGATGACCACCTGATTCACCCGCAGGAACTGACTCTGTCGCTGGACCGTTATGCAAGCCAGGACGCCGTGTTCACTGCCGATGGCGGTAGCCCCATGGTGTGGTGCCTGCGCCACATTCGGGCCAACGGCAAGCGCCGCACGCTGCCGAGTCTGATGCATGGCACCATGGCAAACGCCTATCCTCAGGCCATCGGCATCCAGAAGGCCTACCCGCAGCGTCAAGTGATCGCCATGTGTGGCGATGGCGGCCTTGCCATGCTGATGGGGGACCTGCTGACCCTCAAGCAGGAGAAGATCCCGCTCAAGATCGTCATCTTCAACAACAGCACACTTGGCTTCGTGGAGCTCGAGCAGAAGGTGGATGGCATTCTGGATAGCTATACCGAACTTGAGAACCCCGACTTCTCGCTGCTGGCGCAATCCATGGGGCTGTGGGGGCGTCGCGTCGAGGAGAAGCACGAGTTGGATGAGGCGGTGCAGAGCCTGCTGGCTCAGGAAGGCCCCGGCATTCTCGAGGTCAAGGTCAACCGTATGGAACTGGTGATGCCGCCGCATATCGAGGCCGGCCAGGTCGCCTCCACCGCACTCTACTCCGCCAAGGCAGTGCTCAATGGCCGCATGGATGATGTGGTCGACCTGGTGCGCAACAACTTCACCAAGCGCTGAGCAAATAACATGAGCCGGTAAACTGCTCAGTTATCTGTACGAAGCTGATGCGAAAGAAGGCCCCGATCCTGTGGATCGGGGCCTTCTTGTGAGTGCAGCTATCGCACTATTACGTATGTCAGCTCTTTACGTAGACCGCCGCGCGGCAAAGACCATCTCATGGCGTCGTTCACTTCCAGACCAGGGAAGCGAAGCCGCGCCAGTAGTCATCCATGTCGCGATAGCTGGTCATGTCATACAGGCTGAACTTACGATTGAGGCTATGGGGGTTGGCATATCTACCATGAAATATTGAGATCGAAGACCTCAGGGTGAGCGCACAAGAAAAGCTCCGCCAGCAGGTGAAGCTCTCACAGCGGAGCAGCGTGAGATCCAAGAGCTGAAGCGCAAGCTTCTACGAGTGAAGGACGAGATGGAAATATTAGGTGTTCAGTCCCGAGGTGTAACGGTCTATGGTATCAACCGATATCGGAGGAGGACTCAAGGCTCGAGTCCCACAACCGCACCGGTTCGACGTGGTCTGCCATCGACATGGCATCGAATATCGCCTGATACGTCCTATCCATCCGTGGACCAACGGGCAGGTTGAACGGATAAACCATACGATCAAGGAAGCCCTCGCCCGTAGCTTCCATTATGCGACCTTAGGAGAGCTTAGCGCCCATCTAAAGGACTATCTTTGGGGCTATAACAGTGCTCGATCGCTGCGAGCGCTCAAGGGGAAACGTCCTTTGGTTTCATTCTCGAACGTTGGCAAGACGATCTTGAGCGATTCTATCAACATCCCATCCTATTTTCCGGGACCATACACAGCACTTGTATCAAGTATTTGGGGTAGGCCGCAGTGAAGTGGACCCCATCCATTGGACCACCTGACGGGTCGTCTAAGCTCGGATCAGGTCATCATCGGCGTCAGGCCGCCTGGGTCAGTGGTTGAGAGAAGTACACTTCATCAGGTGTAGCATCGTCTAGCCCTTGGTGGGGCCGCTCCGTGTTGTACCAAGCGAAGTAACGCTTCAGATCCCTTCGCAAGTGGGCGCCGCTCTCGAAAGCCTTCAGGTAAACGCACTCATACTTCACACTGCGCCAGAGTCGTTCCACGAATATGTTGTCCTGATAGCGTCCCTTGCCGTCCATGCTGATCCGGACATCATGGGCTTCCAGAACTTCGGTGAACGACTGGCTGGTGAACTGACAGCCTTGATCTGTATTGAATATCTCGGGCTTTCCATAGCACGCCAGGGCTTCCTCCAAAGCATCGAGACAGAAGTCTGTATCCAGGGTGTTGGAGACCCGCCAGGCCAACACGCGACGGCTGTGCCAGTCCATGATGGCCACCAGGTACATGAACCCGCGCGCCAAAGGAATATAGGTGATATCAGTCGCCCATACCTGATTGGGACGGTCGATGACTCGCCCTCGCAGCAAGTAAGGATAGATCCGATGTCCCGTGCCTGGCCGACTGGTGCATGGCTTCGGATAAATAGCCTGTAGCCCCATCCCGCGCATCAGTCGCTGAACGCGCTTGCGGCTCACTGCGTGTCCCAGGCGATTGAGGTAGGCTGACATCCGTCGTGAGCCATAGACCGGTGTGCGCAGATGTTCCGCGTCGATCAGACGCATTAGCTCCAGATCATAGGCCCGTAGCGCCTTGCGCTGATAGTACATCGAGAAGCGACTGATACCGAGTAGCTGGCACTGACGCCGGAGGCTGATGTCGGGCGCCTGCGGCTCGACCAGTGCCACGCGCTGGGCCCGGCTCAACGACCGAGCCCGCGTGACAAAAAATCCCGTTCCACCGTCAGCTTGCCGATCTCGCGGTAGAGTGTATCGATCTCCTCCTGGGTCTTCTGGGCGGTTTTTCCGGAACTCTTGCTCTCGAAGACGCCGGTGGCGTTGTCCAGCAGTTCGCGTTTCCACTGACTCACCATGGTGGGGTGGATCTCGAAGTGGGCCGCGATCTCCGACGTGGACTGTTCTCCCTTGAGGGCGGCGAGGGCTACCTTGGCTTTGAACTCACCGCTGTACTGTCGACGTTTCCTGCTCATGATCAAGCTCTCCTGGTCGGTCTGATCAGAGCTTAGCGCCTGGTCCGCATTCCGGGGACCACTTCACAGCAGCTACAGGGCCTGACGTAATTGCGGTAAAAAACCCTTGCGAGATGGAGAAAAGCCTGCAATTTCAGGTTGTCTAGACATGTGTTGTCAGCCATGGTTTGCCGACGCTTGCGCATTGCCAAAATGGGCACGCAGACTGGAACATCGTTGAGTCGTTATCGAGTCAGTAGGCGGATGGAGCTGGTGAGCACGAAGCCACCATGCGATCACCAGGTGCATAAGTGACAAATCAAAAGGGATTGTGCATAATCGTTGCCTTATTGCTCGTTTACAGGGTGCGAGCGTGAGAGGAGACTGATAGTCTCCTTAACTCATACTGGGAAAGAAGCACGATGGGCGGGAAGAGGAGCGCGGCACATTTTGCTTTACATTGCGCGCCCATGGCACCCTCCTCAGCTATCCATAACAGAGAGGAGCTTGGTCCGTCTGTCCTTGAAAGGCGGATGTGGCGTTCAGAGCAAGATCTGTAGAGGACGATCGCCTATTCATATTGTCAAGGGGCCTAGCTGCTTGCAGCAGCCAACTTAGTTTTGATGTTTGATTACTAAAGACAATGTATGTTTTGTTAAGGTGAAAGTTGAAGTAGGAGATTGCAGGCAGTACATCAACTCTCAGAGATCGTAATAATAAAATTTAGTTTAAGATGTGCTCGGCATTTGCTGATGGGGTATGTTTCAAGTTGGGTTTTCGCAACATATCGGTATTGATACCCAAGGGTTACGCTTTGGAGGAGTGCATTGGGATGTACAATGCTTTGATAAGTATGTATGCACTCAGTTGCCTGCTCTGCCCCATACGTAGAGTGCAGTTGTGTAAGTGCTTGGTCTTAAGTTTTCGTGTATCATCGATGCTAGGATTTCTGACACGGATGATCGTATGGCAAAGCGCTTCGTTGCTCCTCTCACTGACTCTGAACAGCAAACGCTGACCTCGGCCTATCACCATGGTGAGAAGCGCGCCTTACGGCGGCGTGCTCATGCCATCCTGCTCAGTGATAAAGGCCATACGATCAATCAAATCACTGAAATACTGCAGGTTCGTCGTGATGCTGTGTCTCGATGGCTTAAGCAGTGGGAAGCATCAGAACTCGATGGGCTCATCGATAAGCCGCGCAGTGGGCGAGCGCCGGTCTTGGATGCGAATGACCACCAGCGATTGCAGGAACTGGTTGCCGAACAGCCCCATCAGATTCGGACCTTGCAGGCCCGCTTTCAAGAAGAGACCGGCAAGACGGTCAGCACGGTGACTCTTCGCCGGGCGTTGAAAAAAAAATGACTTCAGCTTCAAGCGGATTCGGCACTCACTCAAGGCGCGGCGTGACGAAACGGATTTTCGCAATACTCAGGGCCTTCTCAAGGCGCTTCACAAGCGAGAAGACCAGGGCGAGCATGAGCTCTATTACTTTGATGAATCAGGCTTTTCACAATCATCATCGGTGCCATATGCATGGAGCCCTGTCGGTAAACCTTGCGAGGTAACCGCCTACTCTCGCAGCCGGAGGTTGAATGTACTGGGGTTCCTCAGCCGAGCAGGCAAGTTGGTCTATCACTCTGTGACCGACTCCGTGACTACCGAGACGGTCATCGATGCATTCGACCAGTTTGCCGATCAGAAAGACCCTGATACCTTCGCCGTCGTGGTGCTGGACAATGCCAGCATGCATCACTCCAAGGCGTTCAGGCGGAAGATAGTTGATTGGATGTCGCAGCGTGTGTACTTGATCTACTTATCGGCGTACTCGCCGGAGCTGAATCTGATTGAGATTCTGTGGCGACAGATGAAGTATGCATGGCTGCCACTGAGTGCATATCTGTCATTTGAGCACCTGTGCGATGAGGTGCACCGGCTGCTCGACGGTTATGGCACTGAGTGCACGATTAATTTTGAATAGGCACTTAGTCAACTCAGGTGGCACCTTATAAGCTAGGATTTTTATGAGCTATAGCTAACTTATGTCTCGATTATCTTGGAAAGCGCTGCTCGTGTCACCCCCTTTATAATGAGGCTCATCATGTGGTACCATCCTCCATTGAAAGCGAAAATATTTTGAGTTTTATAGATGCTGATTTTTACTTTGATTTCAGAAAGCCTTTAAGTAAGTGAGATTATATTACATATTAGGGCTGTTTCTGTGAGAGAGCAGCTCAGTCACGCCAGTGCTGATAGGGCGTGATAGGGCCTTGGGATAAGAGCCGTCATATATCTCAGGGCGGTAGCGTGTCTGGCTTCCGCAGCACTTTCTGTGTGGGCTAGGTGGTTAGCCCAGGGGATAATGGTCCATGGTGTGAACCTTTATCAAAGGAGGATCAAAGGCTCAAGTATTTAAAAAACGCGCCAAGACCATGCACGCCATCCGAAAAGACATGCAGCGATCGTCAGCTTCGATCGCGGAGTTGAGCCGTCGCTATAACCTTAATCCTAAAACGGTGCGTAAATGGCGCTATCGCCATTCCGTGGAAGATGAACGCATGGGCGCAAGCAACCAAACTCTACCTCTTTGACAGATCTTGAGGAGACTGCTGCGATCACCTTCGGCGCACCATGTAGTGGTCAAGTGTTTTTTGGGCTCTTCGACGCCAGGTGTGGAATTAGTGCCCTGGAATGGTCCAGGATATGGGCCCCGAACAGACTGGAGAATTGACATGGATGGTACTCAGGTCCTGACCCTTGGCTTGGGCTTGCAAGCGCCTTGGAAACTCAAGGACCAGCATCTGGATACCACGTCATCTCCGCATCGTCTCGAGCTTTACGTGGAAGCCGACCGGGGGAGCCTTTATGCCTGCCCGGAATGCGGCAAGGCATGCCCGGCGCATGACTTTGCCGACAAGTCCTGGCGACACCTGAACTTCTTCCAGCATCATTGCTATCTCTATGCCCGCGTCCCTCGCACCCGGTGTCCAGAGCACGGCGTCAAGCGAGTCGAGGTGCCCTGGGCTCGCCCTGATAGTGGTTTCACACTGTTGTTTGAACAGGCTGCCATGTCGTTGGTCAGGGAGATGCCCGTGCTCGCCGTCTCTCGGCAATTGGAAGTCACTGACAAGCGTTTGTGGCGCATCGTGCATCATTACGTAGGCCGTATGCTGGGAGACCTGGATCTTTCTCAGGTTGCCAATGTCGGGGTAGACGAAACGGCATCACGTCGAGGGCAACGTTACGTCACCGTATTTCTCGATATGCAACGCCAACAAGAGCCGGTGATCTTTGCTGTCCAAGGACGTGGCAAAGAGACGATCAAGGCGTTCAGCGCCTTTCTAGAGGCACATGGCGGCGCCCCGGGCAATGTGGTTGAAGTCGTGTGTGACATGTCGCCGGCCTTCCTCAATGGCACTGCTGAACATCTTCCTGATGCTCGAGTGACGGTTGACTGGTTCCATATCGTGCAGACGTTCACCAAGGCGTTGGATGAAGTGCGTAAGCGGGAACGTCGAGAAAAAACCCATCCCAAGGCCCTGCGCTGGGCAGTGCTGAAAAGCATGGATAACCACAACCTGACGGAAAAGCAGCTGGTCGCCCTCCGGGAGCTGGTTGCTGACCAAGGGGCTACCGCGAATGCATGGATTATCAAGGAAAAGCTGAGGTGGATTCGTCGCGCACCGACAGCGCGCGGGGCTCGTTGGCGCATCACGAATTACCTCAATGTGATGCGTGAGGCAGTCGCCGGCCACACGCTCCTCAAGCCAATGGCAAAAGCACTCAATACGTTGGAGCGACATGCCGACCAGGTTGTGAGGCGCTGGTGTTCAAGCCTGACGAACGCACGTCTGGAAGGCATGAACGGCCTCTTTCAGGCTGCCAGATCTCGCGCTCGCGGCTACCGAAACGAAAGCAATTTCATTGCGATGATCTACCTGATCGGCAGCCCCGTGGGGCGCATGCTGGATGAAGCCAAATCCACATGAAACGTCGAAGAGCCGTTTTTTGGCCACCGAGCTTTGAGCATTCCAGTAGTTCTTTTCTGCCAAGTTCGGTGGTAACCGATCGTTATGCTTGTGCGGCCTGAGCCTGCTGTAGTAGCCGATCATATAATCAGTGACAGATCGCTTCGCCGCAGCAACATCGGGATAGCCGATCTCTGGTATCCATTCCGTTTTCAGGCTTCTGAAGAAGCGCTCTGTTGGGGCATTGTCCCAGCAATTGCCACGGCGACTGAGACTCAGCGTCATTCGGTAGCGCCAGAGCATCTGCCGAAATGCCCGGCTGGTGTACTGGCACCCCTGGTCCGAATGAAACAGGATATTCTGTGGCTCTCCACGCGATTCGTAGGCCATGGTCAGCGCCTTTTTTACCAACTCCGTGTTCGGCGATAGGGACAATGCCCACCCCACGGGTTTACGAGCATACAAGTCGATGACCACTGCCAGATAAGCCCAGCGTGCCCCTGTCCAAATATAGGTAATGTCGCCGGTCCATACCTGATTGGGCTGCTTTACATCGAACTCCCGATCAAGAACATTCGGTATATCCAGGTGTGGCTGATCAGCCTTCTTGTAGGCGTGCCTCGGCGGCTGCGAACTCATCAGCCCCAGCTGCTTCATCCGCCTGCTGGCCCGATAACGACTCAACTGTATCCTGCCTGCGTGACCATTTTTGCAATGCTGCGAGCGCCGGCAGAGCCGTTACTGACGGTATGCGCCTCGACAACCTGATCCAGCAGCTTCTGCTCAGTCTCACAAGGTCTTCTATCCCGACTACGCCAAGCCCGGTAGCTACTGCGATGCACCCCAAACACCTGACACAAGTGCTGCACCGCGTAGCTCTCTTCAAGTCGCTCGATTATCGAGAATTGCTCAGGGAGTCCGACATCAAGAGAGCAGTAGCCTTTTTTAATATTGCCTTCTCTTCTTCCACTCGCCGCAGCTTGCGCTTCAGTTCCTGGATCTCACGCTGTTCCGGCGTCAGAGCCTCACCTTTCAGCGGCGCCTTGCCTGCCCGCTCAGCGCGAAGCCTGCGAACCCAATACTCCATGGTGGATTTGCCAACCCCCATGGCCTCACACGCCGCCTTCAGCGTGTAGCCCTGGTCGACCACGAGCTGGGCCGCTTCCAAGCGAAATTCCGGGCTAAACGTTCTCTTCTTCGTCATCATCTGCACCTGATTGTCTCTGTGAGCCATCATACACTCAAAGTCAGGTGGCCAGATTCACTGTGCCACTACACCACCTGGCTCGCCTGTATGCGCATCACGGTATCAATCAGATACCTCGTCAATCCCTGAAACGAGGGACAAACCATCCTTCAAACATTACCCGATCGGTTACCTACATATAGACATCTGTGAAGTCCGTATCGATGAAGGTAAGGCGTATTTGTTCGTGGCGGTCGATCGTACCTCCAAATTCGTACATGCCCGGCTTTAACGGCAGGCCAAGCGGGAACAGGCCGCTGAGTTTCTCGAAGATACGCTGTAACAGCTACCGTATCGGGCCCACACCGTGCTGCCAGACAACTGTGCGCAATTCGCTAAGCGACGCGGAACAGAAACCAACAAGCCACACTGGTTCGGCGTGGTCTACCATCGACATGGCATCGAACATCGCCTGATATGTCCTTTCCATCCTTGGACAAACGGGTAGGTTGAACGGATAAAAAAATACGATCAAGGAAGCCACTCCCGCAGCATCCATTATGCAACCTTAGAAGAGCTTAGTGTCCACCTAAAGGACTATCTTTGGGCATTATAACAATGCTCGGCGCTCTGCGAGCGCTCAAGGGGGAAATACCCATTGGTTTCATTCTTGAGCGTTGGCAAGATGATCCTGAGCGATACTATCAACATCTCATCTACTACTTTCTGGGACCCATACACCTAGTTCTGAGTATAATATGAGCGTAATGCTTTACAGATAAACTCAGGTGTTGCACTCAGAATCTGCGGGCAAGCAAGCCTACCTCTTTCTTAATTACCAACTATTACTAGCTCTCATAAGAGCAGATATACTTGAAGGGTGTAATATGAATAAAAATCAAAATTATTATAAAACCACGAGCGGGGTGCAAGATTCTGCCAGACGTGACACAGATGAGGATGTTATTGATCTGGGGCGTTTGTTTGGCATCCTGATCGACCACAAGGTATGGATATTTGCGACCACAGCTCTGTTTGCCATTCTAGCGCTGATCTATAGCGCAATATTCACGCCTATACCAGCCTTCAAGGCAGAGGCCAAGATACAAGTTGTGGGTGAAACTTCAAGCAATTCACTAACAAACAACAATCAAAAATTGGTCCAGAAGCCGCTTTCTCAGTCCGAAATTGCGATCGAGAACATTAGATCCCGGGTGCTCTTGAGCCGCGTGATAGACCTGCTCAATCTGGACATCAATGTCACTCCAAAGCGTTTACCGGTATTGGGTAACTTGCTCATGCGGCATGGAGTGGAGCGGCCTAGTTTTGCTCAAGGGTGGGCGAGTACTTGGGCAAACGAGAGCATTACCATAAGTGAAATGCCTATTGATGAGGCCATGATCGGTGATAATTTTACTCTACGTGTTGTTGATGCTGGACATTATGAGCTGCTCAAGGAGGGGGAGCTGCTAGGTAAAGGGAGTATTAATCAACTGAATAGTTTTGTCGATGGTCAGATTCAATTGCGTATAACTTCCTTGCATGCGGCTCCGGGCGCAGAATTTGTGTTAACTCATGCAAGTCGTGCGCAGGTGGTCGACAATTTGCGCAATTCACTTTCCGTAACAGTGGTCGGCGACAACACAGGAATACTGTCATTAACGTTGAATGGTGAGCATCCTCCCAAGCTACAGCGTACCTTGGATGCGATAAGGGATCTATATTATTTACAGAACGTTCAGTTTCAAAGTGAAGAAATTCCCAGCTCTCTCAGTTATTTTGAGAAGCAGTTGCCGAGATTACGGATCCAGCTGGGTAAAGCGGAATCGCGTCTGAAGGCTTTGAGAGCCTCGCATAGTGATGAGAAGGAACTCTCTTTGGAGGCTAAAGTCCTTTTAGATCGCATCATTAATATTGAAGTTCAAGTTAATCAGCTAGAGTTAATGGGGACCGAGCTCGCTAAATATTATATTCCAAGTCAATCAACATATGCCGCATTGTTGGATAGAATAGCACAGCGAGAACGTGAATTAAAAAAGTTGAATGACAGAGTTGAAAAGCTGAGCGACACGGACCAGGAAGCATTACGCCTTTCAGTCAATGTGGCAGTACTTCGAGCAAACTACGTACATTTGTTAAATAAAGTGCAAGAGATAAAAGTCTTCAAGGCTAGCATGATAGGTGATATCAGTATCATGGATGTTGTAGATGTCTCTCCGCAGAACGTTAAGTTAAGCAAAACTATGTTGTTGACTATTGCGATACTAATCGGAGGGATGCTCTCCATAGGGGTTATACTATTACGTGTCGGCTTTCGAAGTAGTGTGGAATCGCCAGACCAACTGGAAATGCTGGGTTTATCAGTATACGCTACTATCCCGTTTTCGGGCGTAGAAAGTCAATCAAATCGAAACAAAAAAACCTTATGGAATAAGCGTGCTCAGAAGTTTGATAATAAACTATTGTACATGAGTACCCCTACGGACCTTGCTATAGAGTCGTTACGAGTACTACGTACCAGTCTTCATTTCGCAATGCGCGAATCTAGTTCTAATACGTTAATGGTTGCAGGCCCTAGCTCAGGTATTGGAAAGAGCTTTATTACGGTTAATTTGGCTGCAGTCTGTGCTCAAGCTGGCAAGAAAGTATTGATAGTAGACGCAGATATGCGTAAGGGCCATATACATTCTATTTTTGATGAAAGCTCTGAATGCGGTCTGAGTAACCTGCTTGTAGGACAAAAAGCGCTGGAAGAGGTTATAAGGCCAGTATCTAAACATGAACCACTCTACTATGTAGCACGCGGTAATATCCCTCAAAATCCCTCGGAATTGTTAATGAGAGACAAGTTCAAGGAGTTTTTGGATACAGTTAGTAAGAATTATGATCTAGTAATCATAAATTCTCCACCCATTCTAGAAGTAACTGATGCAGCCGTCATTGGTAAGCTTGTGGGTACTACACTTTTGGTATCACGGTTTGAGGTAAATTCGTCCAAGGAAATAGAGGCCTCGCTGAAGCGGCTAGAAGTTTGTGGAATAACAGTGAATGGCGGGGTTTTAAATGCTGTAGAACGCAAGGCTGCTAACATCTATTCGCAGAGTAGTAGTTGTTATAATATCTAAGGTCATCTATAATTTTAGATATAATCTAGGTTCTATACGAAAAGTCGGCTCGTAGACATCGGAGTATGCAAGCTATGCATACCATCGCATAAAAGCTGCGAGCCAACTTCTCATATCACGTCTCAATGCGACGGAACTCTTTCAGCCAACTGAAAGAGCGCTCTACGATGTACCCAGACGATACATGGGTTTATCGAAACCGTGTGAGAGACCTGGACACGGTTTTCGTTTCATCTCTTGGTGAGCGATGATCGGCTTGATTCGAACGCAATCTCAGTAACGGCGCAACTCATCACTGTCATAGCCCTTGTCTGCCACGATGTCGCGGCAATGTTTTAGTGGCCGGATGAGATTCCCCAGCAGACCCCTTTGTTTGCTTCCACCCTCGGAGGCATGTGCTGCACGAACAGTAGTTGAGCCGATCATCCAGGTTTTCAGATCCATCAGCCTATCTTCGTGAAGCCGTAGTTGGAGACGCGACAAGACCGTCTCAAAAATGACCTCATCACGCCCTGTCGAAACCCGGCGTAGACAGTACACCAATGGCCATGATTAACGGAAAGGTGCGCCACTTGGCGCCAGAGCAGAGGGCCCAAAAGATGCCGTTCAGCATCTGCCTGTCATCTTTCTTGGGCCTGCCCATCGCTTGGTCCAATGACACAATGTCTTCGATCAATTGCTATTGGCTATCAGAGACTTCGTAGCGTCCTGTCATACCGCACCTATACTGGATGTGTATGGACCACATTAGCAAAAAGGCTTTTCGTACAAAACCTAATACCGTAGGGACATGTCATGAAAGAGGTGAGCACTGCAATGGAGCATCAACGTCGCTATTCACGACATTATGAACGATTATTAGCTAGCAAAAGGCTACAAACATGTTTTGGTGTATTGTTGGTTGTTATTTTACCGGCCATGTACCGTTGGGGTATTGATTTTTGGAATACTTCCACATCTGCGCAGTGGAATGCTATATTGGGGACAGCAGCTTCCTTTTCATTATCAATAAAGCTAATAAATCGCCTTTGTCAATTGCCAGGGACACGATCTTTCACGTATGTGATTCCAACAGTTGCAGCATCCTATACATTACTTGTTGTCATCTGTGGTATGCTAGACATTGAGGTATCACGCCTTCAGGTGGGAATTTCCTTTGCATTGGCTATCATCTTTGGTGGTACTTTCTACTATATCGACAGTAAGGTGAATACCAAACGTATGGCAGTAGTGCCATTTGGCAAGGCATCAGTATTGTGCAGTGATCAGAGCAAATCAGTGTATTGGTATCAAATGGAATCACCAACTCTCGCAGGCATGAAGCGAATCGATGCAGTAGTCGCGGACTTGCATGCTGACCTCCCTGAAGAGTGGCAGCGTTTTCTTGCCGATTGCACGATACACCGTATTCCGGTGTATCACGCCACCCAGGCACATGAAATGATTACCGGTAAGGTACTGTTGGATCATCTCTATGCCAATGAGTTTGGTTCACTCACCCCGCGTGAAGACTATGAAGTCATCAAGCGCGGCATGGACATTTTCGCTGCCCTGATCCTTATTCCGTTGCTGGCTCCCGTCATGCTATTGACTGCACTTGCCATTCGTCTGGATAGCCCTGGTAAAGCGCTATTCTGTCAGCAGCGTATGGGATTCCATTGTCGTCCCTTCACAGTTTACAAATTTCGTAGTATGTATACTGACATGAAGGGCACTGGTTTCACCCAAGAAGGCCATGATCCTCGTATCACCCGTGTTGGGCACTTCATTCGTAAATGTCGCTTGGATGAACTTCCTCAATTATTCAACGTATTAAAGGGCGACATGAGCATGATAGGCCCGCGTCCAGAATCAATGAGTTTGACAAAATGGTATGAGAAAGATGTGCCATTCTTTCATTATCGGCATGTTGTACGACCCGGAATTACTGGTTGGGCACAAGTTGAACAGGGATATGCAGCTGAAATTGATGGTATGGTAGAGAAGTTAGAATACGATTTTTACTACATTAAGAATTTTTCTTTATGGTTAGATATACTAGTAATAATGCGTACAGTTCGCATTGTTCTTACTGGCAAAGGTAGTCGTTAATCGTCGTTATATTTTTTATTGCACTCTGTGTTGATTTTAAATAGTTGATGATTGCGATACCTACGTATGTTAAAGTCTTATAGATAGATTTGTTTTAAGATTAATGACGGCGGTCTCAAGTTCCAAGCGCAACGCTATTGAAGGGTGCTCGGACCGCCGACGGATTTCTTGAGCATCTCGGCGTAGACTTTCAGTGGGGTTCGCCAGTCCAGTGTCTGGCGAGGCCGTGTGTTCAGTGAGTCGGCGATCTCGTCGAGCTCTTCTTGGCTGTAGACGGAGAGATCCGTGCCCTTTGGCAAATACTGCCGCAACAGCCCGTTGGTGTTCTCGTTTGAACCTCGCTGCCAAGGGCTATGCGGGTCAGCGAAGTAGATCGCCGTGCCGGTCTTCTGGGTAATCTCGGCATGTCTCACCATCTCTCTGCCTTGATCGTAGGTCATGGACAAGCGCAGCGATCGCGGCACCTCGTTTAGCTTGTCGCTGAAGCCAACGGCCGCTGCGGTGGTGCCATCCACTTTCGCCAGAATCACCAATCGCGTGGTGCGTTCCACCAGCGTACCGACGGCAGAGCGATTGTTGGCACCGATGATGAGATCGCCTTCCCAGTGGCCAGGCATCAAACGATCTTCGACCTCAGGCGGTCGCGCGTGGATGCTAACCAGACCGGGAATCTGGTTGCGCCGATCCGTGGCACGATTTCGTGGCCGGCGTTTGCCGTTGCCTTGTCGCAGGCAGGCGATAAGTTCCTTTTTGAGGCTGCCGCGGGGCATCACATAGAGCGCGTTGTAGATGGCCTCATGCGAGACCTGTCGACATGAATCGTTGGGAGACATGCGCTTCAGTGTGCGGGCTATCTGTTGCGGTGACCAGTACTTGCGCAGCAGATGGACCACGACTTCAAACAACTCCCTGTCGGGGTGCAGCTTGGGACGCCGACGGGGCCGATGGCGTGTCAGGCGGGCCCGGTAGCCTGCGAGGCTGGCATCGTAGCCATTGATGGAGTGGCGAGCAATTTCTCGCGACACGGTACTCGGTGCACGGCCCAGATGATGGGCGATAGCTCGGATCGAGTGAGTCGCTCTCATCGTCATGATGGCGGCTCGGTCTTCAGCAGAAAGATGGCGATAGCAGTGGTTCATGGCAACACCGTACCTGATGGGTCACGTGTTGCACTTGGTCATTGAGACCGCCGGCGTATAGAGATTTATCAATCGGTTTAGTGCCTTTATTCCGTTGTATTTGCTTATGGAACAGACTTTATGGGATATATCAAGGATGGGTTGTTCAGAAGCAAAATAGTGAAGAATATATTAGCTATGTTAGTAGGAGCTTCCGGTGCGCAATTAATCTCAATGCTTGCTATTCCTATTATAAGTAGACTATTTACTCCCTCTGATATTGGTATGTTAGGTAGTTTTCAATCAATATTGGCAATATTAACACCTATAGCAGGTTTTTCATATCCGGTAGCAATTGTACTAGCTAATAATAGAAGAGAAGCTGCTGGTATGGTTTGGATATCGGTAATGTCTGGAGCAATAATTTCTCTAATTATTATTATTGCCTTAGGCCTAGTAACATTAATCGATCAGTTTACACCGTGGAATATACAAATTGAAACATGGCTATATTTTGTACCATTATTTATTTTTTTTATTACGCTTAATCAAATTTCTGAAAATATATTAATAAAAGAAAACTTCTTTGGTTACATAAGTGGTTCTAACTTTATTTCTAGTTTAGTCGTTAATGGTACTAAAATAGGATTTGGGTTACTTAGTCCAACAGTGTGGGTTTTAATATCAGCAACATTTTTAGGAATATTAACAAAGATAGTTATGCAGGTAAAGCCTGTTAATGAAAATAATTTGATATTTTTTTTAAGACCAACATCTCAGATAAAGCCTATAATTTTAGATCTAGCTAAAAAATATTCTGATTTTCCGATTTATAGAATGCCCGAATCTTTCTTAAGTGCTATGGTTAGAAATCTACCTGTCATAATACTTGCTAGCTTCTTGAGTAGTGCTGCAGCAGGTTATTATGTAATGGCTAAAACGGTCTTAGCGGTGCCTGGGTTTTTGCTAACTAAAGCAGTTGGAGATGTATTTTTCCCTAAGTTTACCGATAAGGTAAAAAAACTAGATAATCCGTTTGATTTTTTAGTTAAGTTCACTATAGCTCTAAGCTTGTTATCCTTGTTACCATATACAATTGTAATGATAGCTGGGCCTGAAATATTTACTTTTGTCTTTGGTATTGAATGGGCTGATTCTGGCTTATACGCACAGTGGATTAGCCTCTGGTTATTCACTGCTTTTAGTGCAGCAGCTTGCACAAGAGCGATAGCGCCATTAAAGTTACAAAAAGTATATTTAATGTATCGTGTTTTTTATCTAGCTTCTACATTAGTAGCTCTGTTTATTGGGATATACTTATTTGAGGATGCTGTTCTTGCTATAGCGATATATTGCATAGTAAGTAGTGTAATGAATATTTTGCTTATGGTGCATGTCCTTTATTATACGTATGGTATAGAAAGGGGAAAAAATGCTAATTAAATATCATTGTCAATAGTGATTTGTATACACTTGCTGATCTTAACTTCAACAGAATACGCTAGTGAATAAATTTTAATTTTCAAGAATATTAGTCTTTTTTAGGCTATTTTTCTTAAGAAGTTATAAACTAAATAGAGAATCTACTATGTTTCAAGAATCAACCCCTCTGTATGCATCTTCAAATGATAAACGATCAGTGTGCGTAGCATGCTATGTGTTTGGAAGCTATGAAGTATTTATACCTTTTTATATATACTCTGTTTTAAAGTCTTATCCTAACTATAGTTGTTATGTTTTTGTAGATGATCCTCTATCTCATAATGTACTTCAAGCATTAGAAATAATAGAAGCTGAAATATCTAATAATTTTAAAATTATCGAATTAAATTCAGACGATCTTCCAACATCAACCGAAGTGCTTTCAAAATCGAAATATCCTCATGCCAAGCCCGCACTAAGATGGTTTATAAATGAGAATTACTTCCAGGGATTTGATTACGTCTATATAGGAGATATAGACTTTTTTATAGTACCTGAAAAGCCCGCTTTATCGCAGCAGCATATCGATTCTATGAAGTTAACAGGTTTACCTTTTAGTAATGCTGTAAGAAAAGAGGATCGGTTGACTGGGCTCCATTTTTTTGAAACAGATATATACTTCAGTAAAATAAAGTCGCACTGTTATTTTTATGATAGTGCTAAGTTAGAAACTGAATTTGATGAGTTCGATAAAGTAGGTGTGGATGAAAGGGTTCTATATAAAATATTGGATGAATCATTTAACGAGAATATACGAGAGAAACTAACTAATTTTAGACCTTACCATGGTTTTCATTTGGCCGCACTTAGATCACCATTAAGTTTACTCAAGGAAGATACTCGCCACGGGTCTAAGAAAGCTAAGAATTCTCATAATACTTATAATAGAAATACTCTCCTAAAAGCTGTTAAGTCACTTTATATTGATGATCCGATATTCTGGAAAATCAAAAAAGTTAATAGCCATATTAGTGTTTCAAGATTAGCTATATTGGCTAAACCAAAATTAAGGTATTACCAAAAACTATTCCCTATCTATATTAAAGAATGTTTAGTAGAAGTTATTAATAAAGTACGTAAAAAATTTAACTAATGCTTCACAGAAAACTGATTTAGTATATGTAGTATTTCTACAACAATCAAAGTGAGTGTAATAAATGTGTCAAAGTAAGAAAATTACTTTTATTGTGTCGAATATGAGAGCTGGTGGAGCTCAAAGAGTAATACTAAATCTTGCTATAGCTGCTACCAAATTAGATAAATATCAAGTAGAAGTAGTTCTATTTCAAAAAAAAGGTATGTTTTTAGATGAATTAATAAAAAAAGGGATTAAAGTAATTAATTTAAATACTAAGGCTTCGCTTAGTGTTTACAAAATGTACAAATATATAAAAGAGAATAAGCCTGATGTAATGATATCGACCTTAATACATATAAATATAGCAGTAGGGTTAGCTTGGTTATTAGCAGGTGGTAAGCATACCGGAACTAAATTGTTCGTAAGAGAGGCTAACGTATTAGTACCAAGAAAAGCGTACTTTTTCGATAAGGTTTTGTTAAATTTAGCTAAATTTATATATGGAAGATGTACCGGCTTAATTGCTAACTCAAAAGACACTTTGATGTCTTTGCATAAGGTTGGAATTAATAATAGTAGTTCCACTATAATTTCTAACCCTGTCTTTTTCAAAGAAGACGCTGATAAATATTACTTAAAAAATAAAATAAAAAAATCCGATAGTGTAATAAAAGTAGTGGCTATTGGTCGTTTGCATGAGCAGAAAGATTTTAAGACTCTTTTAAAGGCAATTAGTATTGTATTGGATACCCATGATATAAATTTAACAATTTTAGGAAAAGGTCAACAAGAATCAGAGTTAAAAGAATATGCTAAACATTTAAAAATTGAGGAAAAAGTAACTTTTGTAGAGGAAAATAAAGAGCCTTTATCACTAATATTCAAGCATGATATATTTGTATTGTCGTCTATATATGAAGGTTTTGGTAATGTTCTTGTAGAAGCTATGGCTGTAGGTTGTCCAGTTGTATCTACTAAATGTGCAGGCGGCCCGGTGGAAATATTGGATAACGGTAACTATGGCCCATTAGTCGATATACAAAATCCACAACAACTTAGCCAGGCTATAATTGAAGTATATACGCTGCCTATTGACAGGCAAAAATTAATTTCAAGATCTATGCAATATGAAGTAGAGTACATCTCAAAGCAATATATTGATTTTTTCAAATTATAAATCTGAGGCAGTAACTTAAATGAATGTTGGTTCTCATTATATTTGGAAATTAGCCAGTTTATTATTTGCTTTATTGTATGCTTTTATTTTTTTCTGTCTACCTATAGATGCGTTTTACGATAGGGTGAATTATCTTTTTTATGCTGAGAATTCTTATAATATTCTTCTTGGTTATATGTCAAATGGTTTCTTAAGCTTATTAACAAACGAACCAATATGGTTGCTAGTTAATGTATCTTTATCATCTTTTTTAAACCAGGAGTACACCCTTAGAGTCATCATATTTTTCTCTGCTTTTTTAAGTTCATATGTGGTTTTGATAACAGAAAAAAATACTTTATCTTGTTAATTGTATTTTTGCTAATGCCTCAAGTTGTAAAAAATAACATAGTTCACCTTAGACAAGGTTTAGCTATAGCACTTTTCTTGTATTTCTATTTTTGCTTTAACAAAGACAAGTCTATCTATCTAATTCTAATTACACCATTTGTACACTCCTCCTTTTTTTTCATAGTATTCTTTATATACATAACTGAAGCATTTCGCTACTTCAGAGCTTCGTACGGGATAAAAGTTATTTTGTTTTTCATAATATCAGTCTCGCTATCTATCTTAAGCTTATGGCTAGCTAGCAAATTAGGAGCTAGACAAGGTGAGCGTTATGAATTACAAATGACTCATGCCAGTGGATTAGGGCTTGTATTTTGGTCTATGTGTCTATTGATTTTCTTATCCCAAGGGAGTGAATATATAAAAAATAATAGTTTAGCCACATATATACTAGTATTTTATACTTCAACCTATTTGCTATTTCCTGTATCAGCTAGGATATTTGAAAGTGCAATACTGATAGTCCTGCTCTCTGGATTAAAGCTAAGGAATAGTAGGTTTTTAATTTTTATAAGCATGATAGCTGTTCTCTTCTTTATTCAGTGGACAGACAGATTAGGTGAGCCAGGCTTTGGGTGGGGTAGAGGTATATGTCGGGTTCCGTCTGATTGACTATAGCTTGCGTAAACAGCTCAGGTCGTTCGACCTGCCACTCCTTCATTGCTGCTATAGGCGCTTTGTGCTGTAGTGCCTTCTGAGGAATGTGGTGATTATAGAGCCAGCAATAACGCTCGAGTGTCTGTTCTAAATCCTCACTTGAGTCATAACGCCGAGTCGCCAAAACATCGCTGATACGCCCATTGAAGCGCTCCACCATCCCGTTCGTTTGGGGTCTGCCTGGCCTGATCAATCGATGCTCAATACCATGGTTCTGACATTCCTGGTCGAAAAGATGATTTCCACTGGGCTTACGTTCGCCACCCACGGTGAAGCGATCGGTAAAGGATTTACCATTGTCCGTGAGCACGGTTCGAATCGTGAAGGGAGCCTCCTCTTCCACACGCTTCATGAACGCCTGGGCGTCCTTTGCAGATTGACTTGATCTGACCTCCAGATACACCCACCGAGTGGCACGATCAATCGCGACGTAGAGATAACGCTTCTGATCTTCGTCAGGCATTTGGGGCAGGTGCTTGATATCAATGTGCACATACCCGGGCTCATAATCCTTGAAAGGCCGATGCTTGGGCTTTTCGTCCTCCTTCGCATCTTGACGCGCCAGCTTGGCGAGAGTCGGTACATCACGTCGTTTGAGCATGCGCTGAAGTGCGGAACGCGACAGATTTGGGTTCAGGAATTCCCGAGCAACGACAAGTAGATCATCGAGCCCCAGGCGAAGCAGTTCACGTGCGGCGATGACGATCTCTTCCTGTTCTGAGGTCAGAGTCGCGAGTAGGTTATGACGTGTGTGGGAACGATCCAGGACATCATCACGATAGCGCCAGCGTTGTATAGTTGAGACGCTGACCCCGAACTGACGAGCGAGATCTTTGTTCGTCATGCTGGAGGGAGCTGCTTGGATGTCGGCACGGATTTTCGGTGTCGTCGTCGCTTGCTTATGCAGCTTGATGTCCATGAAGCTTTTCCTGAATCAATTGCTTGATGAGCTCACGAGAGGCTAACAAAGGATAGCTTCGTTGTGAAATCCGATCATCCGGCACCCTACAGGTATAGATTATTGGTCTTAATCTCTAGGCTATTATAAATTGAGCAATACTGAAGTGGACCCCATCCATTGGACCACCTGACGGGTCGTCTAAGCTCGGATCAGGTCATCATCGGCGTCAGGCCGCCTGGGTCAGTGGTTGAGAGAAGTACACTTCATCAGGTGTAGCATCGTCTAGCCCTTGGTGGGGCCGCTCCGTGTTGTACCAAGCGAAGTAACGCTTCAGATCCCTTCGCAAGTGGGCGCCGCTCTCGAAAGCCTTCAGGTAAGCGCACTCATACTTCACACTGCGCCAGAGTCGTTCCACGAATATGTTGTCCTGATAGCATCCCTTGCCGTCCATGCTGATCCGGACATCATGGGCTTCTAGAACTTCGGTGAACGACTGGCTGGTGAACTGACAGCCTTGATCTGTATTGAATATCTCGGGCTTTCCATAGCACGCCAGGGCTTCCTCCAAAGCATCGAGACAGAAGTCTGTATCCAGGGTGTTGGAGACCCGCCAGGCCAACACGCGACGGCTGTGCCAGTCCATGATGGCCACCAGGTACATGAACCCGCGCGCCAAAGGAATATAGGTGATATCAGTCGCCCATACCTGATTGGGACGGTCGATGACTCGCCCTCGCAGCAAGTCAGGATAGATCCGATGTCCCGTGCCTGGCCGACTGGTGCATGGCTTCGGATAAATAGCCTGTAGCCCCATCCCGCGCATCAATCGCTGGACGCGCTTGCGGCTCACTGCGTGCCCAAGCGATTGAGATAGGCTGACATCCTTCGTGAGCCATAGACCGGTGTGCGCAGATGTTCCGCGTCGATCAGACGCATTAACTCCAGATCATAGGCCCGTAGTGCCTTGCGTTAATAGTACATCGAGGAGCGACTGATACCGAGTAGCTGGCACTGACGCCGGAGGCTGATGTCGGGCGCCTGCGGCTCGACCAGTGCCACGCGCTGGGCCCGGCTCAACGACCGAGCCCGCGTGACAAAAAATCCCGTTCCACCGTCAGCTTGCCGATCTCGCGGTAGAGTGTATCGATCTCCTCCTGGGTCTTCTGGGCGGTTTTTCCGGAACTCTTGCTCTCGAAGACGCCGGTGGCGTTGTCCAGCAGTTCGCGTTTCCACTGACTCACCATGGTGGGGTGGATCTCGAAGCGGGCCGCGATCTCCGACGTGGACTGTTCTCCCTTGAGGGCGGCGAGGGCTACCTTGGCTTTGAACTCACCGCTGTACTGTCGACGTTTCCTGCTCATGATCAAGCTCTCCTGGTCGGTCTGATCAGAGCTTAGCGCCTGGTCCGCATTACGGGGACCACTTCAATAGAAAGCTAAGTTTATTTAATATGGCTATATTGATGTTGATAGAATATAAAAACTTTTTATTGCACTATAAACCAGATAATTTGCTCTATGATGTCTATAATTTTTATTTATAATCATATCCTTGTGATAACATAAGACAAATCCTCTAGCATCTAACTGGAAAGGGTTATATATGAAGATTAGTTTCTTTATTGGTGTAATGCACACTGGTGGGGCCGAAAGGCAGCTCATTTATGTGGCTAATAATTTAGCTGAATTAGGACATAACGTCAAAATAGTAACTCTTAAAAATGGACAAGCATATGAGAGTTTATTGTCATCCGAAGTTCAAGTCGTTAATCTTTCTTCTACTTCTTCATTGTCCGGAATAATAAAGACGTATTCGTACTTTCGTAAAAATAAGTCGGATTTAATTGTCTGCTTTTTATATCATGCTACCTTGATCGGAAGAATACTTGGGACAGTTCTACGGATACCTGTAATAACATCTTATAGAAATACAAGTTATGGTGGTTATTGGAGAGATGTCATTATTCGGTTGACCTCATTACTTGACACCAAAACATTATCTAATTCCAAAAAAGCTGAAGAACGTTTGTGCTTGAAATGTTTGAATAAGTCTGTTGATGTTATTCCTAATTATTTTTTTCCAGATAATTTGGGTTGTGCATTAACTCATAAGCAGGACAAATCTAGTTTTGATTGGTGCTATGTGGGTAGATTAGCGCCACAAAAAAATCTCGAACAATTGTTATATGCCTTTAAGGAATTTTGTAATTCTGGTACAGCTAATACGAAATTGTATATCTTGGGTAGTGGTCCAGAAGAAGATAAATTAAAAAAATTGTCAGCTAAATTAAACTTAGAAGATAAGTTGGTGTTCTTAGGACACTCTTATGATGTTAGAACTACTTTCGAAAAATCTGACGCTTTTATTTTACCATCTTTAAGAGAAGGTATGCCTAATGCGTTAATGGAGGCAATGTACTTCGGTCTACCCTCTGTAGTTACTCCTGCTGGGGCTACGCCAGAGATGATTCAGGATGGTGCTAATGGTTATGTTTCGAATGGGTTTAGCTATAAACATATAGCAGACTCTATGTTAAAACTCTATTCTTTGGACGACAATGCCAGGAAGTCTATGGGTTCTTTGGCGCAGCAATATATAAAATTTAACTGCAGCACGAGTCATATTACCAGTCTATGGAATAATGTAATTATAAATATCTCGAAAGGTTAAAATTAATGTCAAAGTTGACTCGTGTGTTTTTTATAGGTAATAGTGCTTGGTATTTAGAGAATTTCAGAAGTTCTACTATCAAAACTTTTTCAGATAAATTTTCTGTAAGTTGTTTAGCACCTAAGGATGATAATGGGATTCCTAGTTACTCAGAGTCCGCGCAAGTTATTAATGTATATTTAAACCCCACTAGTAAAAACGCTATTAAAGAGATTTGCTCATTAGTATCTATTTTTTTTATATTAATCATAAAGCGGCCCGCCGTCGTATATTCGTTTAATCCTAAAACCAATCTTTATTCTTTGATTAGTTGCTGGGTATTACGCATACCTTGTATACCGAATGTCTCTGGAGTTGGCCAAGCTTCACAGCTTGGTGGTGTCCTTGGGAAAATATACAGTAAGCTTATTGGTTTTTTTTATAAGCGAGCTAATCATGTTTTCTTTCAGAATAAAGAAGATTATCAATGTTATATTGACTCAGGATATTCAGATCCGTGTTGCTCTGAAGTTTTACCTGGTTCGGGCGTAGATTTGAAAAAATTCTGTCCAACTTATAAAGCTAGCGGTATTACTTTTTTAATGGCTGCAAGACTAATATATCCTAAAGGAATTGCAGAGTTTGTTGAATCATCTAAGCTATTAGCTCCACATCATTCTTCAAGCTACTTTAGGTTAGCCGGAGTTGAGGATAATTCACAACGTTCTATATGTAAAAAAATTATCGCTGAATTTACTGCAATCGACAGAGCAGCTTTTCTTGGTCATGTAAAAAATATGCCAAACCTTTTAAAAAGTGTTGATTGCGTAGTTCTTCCCTCATACTATCCAGAAGGAACTCCACGTAGCCTATTAGAGGCTGCCGCTGCCGGAAAAGTTATTATTACTACTGACACCCCTGGTTGTCGTGATGTTGTCATCGAAGGTGTCAATGGTTTCCTCGTGCCTCCCCGTGATACAGAAGCTCTGAAAGAAGCCATGGAAAAGGTCATCAATCTTTCAGATGAAAAGCTGGCAGAGATGCAGGCCAACTCCAGGAAGTTGGCTGAAGAGAAATTTGACGAACAATACGTGATTCAGCGTTATCTTGATGTTGCTGAAGAAATACTTGCCAAGAAGAGTAAATAATAATGTCAGTATTGGTTACTGGAGCTGCAGGCTTCATTGGTGCAGAAGTCAGCAAGCGACTGCTGGAAGCAGGAAAAAATGTCATTGGTATTGATTCTCTCAATGATTACTACGATGTCTCGCTGAAAGAGGCTCGCCTCGAGCGCATTCAGCAGTCTTCTGAATTTACGTTTCTGAAGCTTGATCTTGCAGATCGTGATGCAGTAGAGAAAGTCTTTGCTGACAACGAGATTTCTCATGTCATTCATTTGGCCGCTCAAGCAGGGGTACGCTATTCGCTGGAAAACCCGCATGCCTATGCGGATGCCAATATGCTGGGTTTCTTGAACATCCTGGAAGGCTGCCGTCATCACAGGATTGAGCATCTGGTCTATGCCTCTTCCAGCTCTGTTTACGGATTGAATGCCAAGGTTCCGTTCTCTACCAAGGACGGTGTTGATCACCCGGTCAGCTTGTATGCGGCGAGCAAGAAATCCAATGAATTGATGGCACATACTTACTCACATCTATACGATATCCCGACTACTGGCCTACGCTTCTTTACCGTATATGGCCCATGGGGTCGCCCAGATATGGCTATGTACAAGTTCACCAAGGCCATTTTCGAAGGCAAGTCCATCGATGTGTATAACCACGGCGATCTATCGCGTGATTTCACTTACATTGACGATATCGTTGAGGGGATCATTCGCATCAAGGATGTCGTCCCGCAGGCTGGTCAGAAATCGGCAGCGGAGGGCCTTGCTCCGGATGAAAGTCCTGCACCCTATGCTCTCTACAATATCGGTAATGGTAGCCCGGTTCAGCTGATGGACTTCATCAGTGCCGTTGAGAAAGCCACGGGTATTGAGGCCAAGAAAAACTATATGGATATGCAGCCAGGGGATGTGTCTCAGACCTGGGCGGATACTGAAGATTTCTTTGCCGCGACTGGCTATCGTCCGCAAGTCGGGGTAGAAGAAGGGGCTCGCCGTTTTGTGGAGTGGTACCGCAAGTACTTTTCCAACTAGTAGGGTTGCGCTGCTCGTTACCTAATCCAGATGTCATCTTTATAGTCAGGTTTTCATTTGTATTGTTCAGTGGCTATCGTTATATCAGTTGAGATTCACTGATAGCTCTTGGCAGTACATGACTGTGCTGATGTTGATATCAGATTGCTCAAGCAGGATGGCGGTGATTCAACTTGGCTTTCCCTCAAGGAACTTCAGCGCCTGCCAGCAGTCTGATGTCTTCAGTATTTTTAGCTTTTCGTTACGGTAAACACAGGAAATATTTGAAATGAAAATTGCCATCGCAGGCACCGGCTATGTCGGTCTTTCCAACGCCATGCTGCTTTCTCAGCATCATGAAGTCGTCGCGTTGGATATCGTGCCGGAGAAGGTGGAAGGCCTGAACCGTGGTATCTCGCCTATCGTCGATAACGAGATCCATGAGTTTCTGGCACGTGGAGATCTGAATTTCCGCGCTACCCTCGACAAGGAAGTGGCCTACCGCGATGCCGATTTCGTGATTATCGCCACGCCGACGGATTACGATGCGACCACCAACTATTTCAATACCAGGAGTGTTGAAGCGGTGATTCAGGATGTGCGCGACATCAATCCTGACGCGGTGATGGTGATCAAATCCACAGTACCTGTGGGCTATACGGCTGAGGCGCGTGAGCGTTTCCAGACACAGAATCTGATGTTCTCGCCGGAATTCCTGCGCGAAGGCAAGGCGCTGTACGACAACCTGCATCCGTCTCGCATCATCGTCGGTGAGCGCTCCGAGCGTGCCGAGGTGTTCGCTGGTTTGCTCAAGGAAGGCGCGATCAAGCAGGGTGTTGATGTGCTCTTCACCGACAGCACCGAGGCGGAAGCCATCAAGCTGTTCGCCAATACCTACCTGGCGATGCGCGTTGCCTACTTCAATGAGCTGGATACCTACGCCGAGTCACATGGCCTGGATGCCAAGCAGATCATCGAAGGTGTGGGGCTGGACCCGCGCATCGGGCAGCACTACCACAACCCGTCATTCGGGTATGGGGGCTACTGTCTGCCGAAGGATACCAAGCAGTTGTTGGCCAATTATCAGGAAGTGCCCAACAACATGATCCAGGCCATCGTCGATGCCAACACCACGCGCAAGGATTTCATCGCGGAATCCGTGCTCAAGCGCGACCCGCAGGTGGTGGGGGTATATCGCCTGGTGATGAAGTCCGGTTCTGACAACTTCCGCGCCAGTGCCATGCAGGGTGTGATGAAGCGCATCAAGGCCAAGGGCGTGGAAGTGGTGGTATACGAGCCGGTGCTGGAAGAAGACACCTTCTTCGGTTCACGCGTCATGCGTGATCTTGAGGCATTCAAGCAGGAAGCAGATGTCATCCTGAGCAATCGCATGGCGGAAGAGCTCGCTGATGTGGTCGACAAGGTCTACACCCGCGATCTGTTCGGCAACGATTGATCCAGAGTTCTGTTTCTTGATCAAAACTCAAACGCCGCATCCTCGTGATGCGGCGTTTTCATATGGGCTCACAGGGAACGGGATAGAGGGAGCAGGTGGTGACTTTCATGCTGCGCGCCTGATGCCAAGGAGGAGAGCAGTTGTGTCAGGCTATCCCGCTCATCAAGCTCACGATGGCGCTTTCCCGTATTCGATTGAGTTGCCCGTATCACCGTTCACATCGTCATCTTTGAATCAGGAAGGCCAGGTATGCCGTCATTCGCTTCTGCTGCGCGCTCGGATTCATCCGGTGTTTCTCAGTATTTTTCACCTATGATCTCGCGCGCCGTTTCCTGCAGTGTCTTCCTGTTCGGCTTGCTCAGCCTGGTGATGCCTTCTGGCTATAGCTTGGGACCGGCGTTGCTGGTGTTGATCAGTGGCTATTGCTTGCTGCGAGAGCCGCGCGCGCTGTTGGGGGCCGCCCACAAGGAAGACCTGGCAGTGATTGGCGTGGTGGCAGGACTCGCTGCCCTGTTGCTGGTGAGCATCTTGCTGCAGGGGGATGCGTGGCAGACGACAGGCGTGCCGATTCGTTTGTTGTTGGCTGTGCCCGTGCTGTTGCTGGTGTTGTCGTGCCCGCCATCGCACGGGGCCATGTGGAGCGGGCTGATCCTCGGTAGTGTGCTGACCGGCAGCTGGGCGATGTGGCAGAAGCTGGTGTGGGGCGTGCATCGTGCGGGGGGGCTTCACCAATACCATCAACTTCGGCGATATCTGCATGTTGATGGGGCTGATGTGTCTGGCAGGCCTTGGCTGGGCAATGAGTCAGGCGGGAGCTCGGCGGCGCTATTGGTTGCTGGCGCTGCTGATTGGCGGTGCGTTCGGCATCATCGGCTCCTTGATGTCGGGGACGCGCGGCGCTTGGATCGGCTTCCCGTTTGCCGCCTGGGTGCTGTATCGCAGTTATGGTGAGATGATCTCGCGGCGTGTGCTGTGGTTGGGCGTCTTCATGTGTGCCGGGGTGATCGCCTTGATGGTGATGACACAGGCGACCGGCGTTCAGCAACGTGTCGAAGCCGGTGTCTCGGATGTCACGAAGTACGTGGAAGACCGCAATGCCTGCACCTCGGCGGGGGCGCGCCTCGAGATGTGGCGGGGCGCCGTGCTGATGATTGCCGAGCAGCCGTGGCTAGGCAGAGGCGAGACAGGCTACACCGAGGCGCGTGATGCGATGATCGAGCAGGGCGAGCTGAGTCGCCATGTGCAGGAGTATTCGCATCCCCATAACGAGTTTCTCGATGCGTGGGTCAAGCGTGGGATCTTGGGGCTGCTTGCGTTGCTGGCCCTCTATCTGGTGCCGCTACGCCTCTTCTATCGCCGTCTGGACTGTGACGACCTGACATTGCGCTCACTGGCTGTCGCCGGGGTACTGCTGCCGCTGACCTTCCTCGATTTCGGCATGACCTGGGTGATGTTCTCCCAGGCCAGCGGCGTGATGATCTACGCCTACTGGTTGGCGATCGTCTGGGGCACGTTGCGCGCCCATGAGCGTCGCCTTGAGGCAGCGCCGCCCGCCGCTTGTGATAAAGCCCAAGCCAAGTATGGCTGATCGGGATGTTTGCATGGAATGTCAGACCTGAAGAGGCGACAGCGTTCAGCGCTTGGCGCTCTGGCGATTCGACACTCTGCCGCTTCGGCACTCTGGAGAGGCTTTGACCTGAGCACGCACGGGGTCTACAGTATGCGCAAATTTGAGCAGTCGCTCACGAATATTGACGAGCGGTAAGGCGCCTTGCCTCGCCGCTCAGGAGAATGGATATGCAAGACAAGCTCAAGATCGACATCGTCTCCGATGTGGTGTGCCCGTGGTGCATCATTGGCTACAAGCGCCTCGAGAGCGCCATTCAGTCACTGGGTCTGGAAGACAAGGTCGAGATCGAATGGCAGCCCTTCGAGCTGAACCCGGGCATGCCGGCCCATGGCGAGAACCTGCGCGCGCACTCTGAACGCAAGTACGGCACCACGCCCAAGGGCAGTGTCGAGGCGCGCCAGAACCTCGCCAACCTGGCGGCGGAGGAAGGGTTGGTCTTCAACTACTTCGACGACATGCGCATGGTCAATACCTTCGAGCTGCACGTGCTGCTCGAGTATGCCGCCGAGCAAGGCATGCAGCATGACCTGATGATGCAGTTCTTCGCGGACTTCTTCGCACTGCAGAAGGATATGTCGGACCGCGCCGTGATGGCGGACTCGCTGGCTGCGGTCGGGCTGGATGCCACGGAAAGTCTCGCGCAACTCGATGACGCCGAGGCACGTGAGCAGGTCGTCCAGCATGAGAACTACTGGAAGCAGATGGGGATCTCCAGCGTGCCGACCTTCGTCTTCAACCGCCGCAGTGCCCTGAGCGGTGCTCAGCCCAAGGAAGTGTTCGAGCAGGTGCTGAGCGAACTGATGGCAGAGCAGTCTTGAGCCACTGACATCTGGCTCCGCCACTGATTCTTGTCGTGATAAAAACGCGGCCCCGCTGAAAAGCAGGGCCGCGTTTTTCGTTGTGGGATGTCAGCAGCGAAGGCTGCGAAATCCCGATCAGCCTTGGCTCACGATTCTGACTTCCTGCGCTGACTTGTCACTCTGGTTCACACCTCTGGCTCATGAGTCTGGTCAAAGACCCGCCTTGATATTGCTCAGTTGCTGCATGAGCGTGTCGAGGACGGCGTCGACCTGCGCTTCGGTGTGCTCGCAGGAGAGGAAGAAGCGCAGCCGCGCGCTCTTCTCCGGCACGGCGGGGTGCAGGATGGGCTGGACGTTGAAGCCTGCCTCGAATAGCTGGTTGGAGAGGCGAGCGGCCACCAGCGAGCTGCCCAGAATCACCGGCACGACGGCAACGCCCAGGCTGTCGCCGACATCGAGTCCCAAGGCGCGGGCGCGCTTGAGGAAGTAGCCGGAGACGGCGTGCAGCCGGGCGATGCGCTGCCTGGCATCATCGCCCTGGAGCAGTTCGAGAATCTTCAGCGATGGGGCGGCGACCTGTGCTGGCATGCCCACCGAGTAGAGGAAGCCCGGCGCGAAGTAGCGCAGCATGCTGACCAATTCCTTGCAGCCGGCGATATAGCCGCCGCAGCCGGATAGCGTCTTGCTCATCGTGCCCATCCAGATATCGACGTCACGCGCAGCGATGTCGTAATGCTCCCTCAGGCCGAGACCGCGCTCGCCGAGCACGCCGAAGGAGTGCGCTTCGTCGACCATCAGCCAGCAGCGGTACTTCTGCTTGAGGGCGATCAGGCGCGGCAGGTCCGGCACGTCGCCGTCCATGCTGTAGAGGCCTTCGGTGACGATCAGCACGCGCTCGAACTTGCCCCGCTGGGCACGCAACAGCGCTTCCAGCGCGTCCGGGTCATTGTGCGCGAACGGCATGCGGCGGGCGCCGGACAGCTGGGCGCCGACCAGCGAGCTGTTGTGGATCCACTCGTCATGCAGGATCAGGTCCTTCGGGCCGAGCAGATAGCCCAGCGTGGAGACATTGGTGGCGTGGCCACTGACGAAGACCACCGCATCCTCGACGTCGTAGGTGCGCGCGACGGCGGCTTCCAGCTGCTGGTGGATCGGTCGCTCGCCGGAGACGGCGCGTGAGGCCGATACCGAGGTGCCATAGTGCGCGGCAGCGTCAGACGCGGCCTTGACCACTTCCGGATGGCGCGAGTAGTCGAGGTAGTTGTAGCTGGCGAAGTTGACCAGCTCACGCCCCTCGATACGCGTCGTGGCACCGGCGCAGCCTTCATGCACGCGAAAGAAGGGTTCCGGCACGCCAAAGGCGGCGCCGGCCTGCTGCATCATGCTGAGCTGCTGATAGCCCGGTTGGCGATCGAAGCGCACGAAGTCGTCGCTGATCTCCAGTGTCGGTGTCCTGGGGGCAAACACATCATTGTCAGCCTCGCCCGCCATGGCGGCGGTAGCTTGGGTGCGACGGGCACGCGCTTTGTCCAACAACTGTTGTTTCATGTCGCGGGGGTTGGGGCCGGAGGAGTGACGAGATGCCAAAGAGGAAGTCCTTGAAGTAGAAGCAGTCTTTTCCCCGATGATGAGTGTGCACGCGCAAGAGGGCAAGTCTTTGCAGGTGTGGGGACGAATCTCTCAGGCTTTCAGGAGGCGTCTTGTAGGCAAGCGTGCGAGTTCGTGAGTGCACTGAGATCATGCTGGTCGAAGAGGGGGACGGCACGGGGCGTTGCGCACACAATAATGCCCATTATCCAACGTGTGCTGCCATATCAAGGTCTTATCGCCGTTCTTGGCTGGCCGCCAGGCGAGCGGTTGCACTCAGCGGCCAGGGCGATCAAGCGACAGGAGCTAGAAAGTCGCCAGGCAGTGGGGTACGGGGTAAATGGTTCTTGGCTTTGAGAGTAATGTGCGTATTGAGCTCCTCTCCCCGAAGCCCAGGGTGTTGCCGAATATGTTCATCGATTAGCTGAATGACAAATTCCGCATAACGCGATGAGGCGAGTTCTATTGTCGAGACAGTGCGCCCCATCAGCTGGACGATCACGAGATAAGTATCCTGCTGCGTTCGGGCAAGGAGCAATGCGTAACCTTCGGTGCTCGTAGTGATAGCCAAAGGCACATGATCTACGAAGTCTCTATGTGAGTTGACAGACAGGATGCTCATTTCGTCCATGAAGGTGATCTCACCTCGTGAAAATATGGGAACTTGCCGGATGATGCCTAATGTCCGTTGAGGCAGCACCGCTGACTATAATAGTCTAGTAAGTAAAACACTAGTTGTCATTTATTTTTTAGCTAAACAATTACAACAGGATGTAGATACTTTCGGTGTAAAATTTGAAATTAGCGTCCTAAAATGGTTTAAGTATTAATGTTCTTGGCCGCAGATTCTGAGTCCTGAATTCAAGCAACAAGTGCAGCACCCGCGGTATCCAAGCCTCCTGCCTCTACCGTGCGTTCCAAAGTGCTGCGGTTATTCTACGAATCTAGGAAATTCAGCCTCACATGGCCATGGAGCTCAAACGACCGATGCAAAATTGCGCTCGTTTGAGCTACAAAAGTATTAACCTATTTCAGGACTGGATGATCATTTAGTATTACGCGTTACTTGCTGACCATCTCACCGCGTTCTGAAGTCACTGTGGCTGCTTCACCGCCATGCTGCTTTACCAGCTGCGCCATGGCCTTGTCTTCCGAGCTGATTTCGGCTTCCTCGCCGTCGGTGTTGCCCATCTTGTGCATCAGGCGCTCCGCGAGTCGCCACAGGGTAGCGGCTTCACTGATCATCATCACCGGAATACTGATGCCCAGGCGTGCCTCGACTGCCGTCATCAGCTCGACCCCCATCAGCGAGTCGAAGCCCATGTCATAGACGCTCTTGTTGACGTCGATGGCGCTGGCGTCGATCAACAGAATCTTGCTCAGCTCGCCCTTGAGAATCTCGACGATGGCGGTCTGCAGCGCTTCGCCGCTCAAGCCCGCCAGTGCCGCGGCGATATCATCCTGCTGCGCCTGGCTGTTGTCATCCTCACCGGCGCGGCGGGCGATTTCCTCGAAGCGTGGCGTGGCGGCGGTCGGCAGGAAGCGTGCAAGCGCGCCCCAGTCCAGTTCCAGCACGCCCAATGAGCGTCCTGGCAGGCCGAGTGCCTGGGCGTGCTGATCCGCACTGATCATCTCGCCGAGACAGGCCAGCGCGTGGTCTGCAATCAGTGCATCGCCGCCGAGGCGATTCTTGAGCGCTTCAAGGGTCTTTTCGTTGCGAGCTAGGAAGCCGGCATCCTCGATCGCGCCCCAGCGTGCGCAGGTGGCGGGCAGGCCACGCGAACGACGGTTGGCGGCGAGGCCTTCCAGCCAGTGGTTGGCCGCCACGTAGACGCTCTGTCCCGGGTTGCCGAACAGGGTGGTGGCCGAGGAGTAGAGCACGAAGAAATCCAGCGCATGCTCGGCACTCAGGCGGTCCAGTAGGCGTGCGCCTTCCAGCTTCGGCGTCATCACGCGCTGGATGCGCTCGGCATCGAGGTGGCGAATCAGCGCATCATCGATCACCGCGGCGGCATGGATGATGCCCTTGAGCGGTGCGATGCCATCGGCGTCAGCGAACTTGCCGAAGCGTGCGAACACCTTTGATAACGCGGCGTCATCGGCGACATCACAGGCCAGCGCATGCACGTTCACCCCTTGGGCCTCGAGACGCGCGACGCCTTGCTGCGCTTCCTCACTGGCCGCGCCGGAGCGCCCGAGCAGGACCAGCTCACGCGCGCCCATCATGGCCAGCCATTCGGCGCTGCGCAGGCCAAAGCCGCCCAGACCGCCGGTGACCAGATAGCTGCCCGCCGGGTCGATCGTCAGTGTCTTTGCATTGGCCGTTATTGCGTCTGAACTAGCGGGCACTGCACTAGCTGTCTGCTCAGCGGCGGGTTCGGCAGTGCGCTGAGTGACGACGACCTTGCCGATCTGGCGGGCCTGCTGCATGTAGCGGAAGGCTTCGACCACCTGGCTGGCATCGAAGGTGGTGTAGGGCAGCGGCGCCAGGGTACCGTCCTCGAACAGCGCCATCATCTCGCGGAACAGACGCGTGGTTAGGCCAGGGCATTCCTTCATCAGCTGATCGGAATCGATGCCGAAGTAGCTCAAATTGTTGCGGAACGGGCGCAGCCCCATCGGGGTGTTCTCGTAGAAATCGCGCTTGCCCAGTTCACAGAAGCGCCCGAACGGCTTGAGCACGCGCAGGTTCTGGGCGATGGCTTCACCGGCCAGCGAGTTGAGCACCACATCGACACCACGGGCATCCACGGATGGATCGCGCTGCTGGCGTGCAGCGAGATCGGCCAGGATATTCTCGGCGAAGCCATGGCTGCGCGAGTCATAGACGTTATCGATGCCCATCAGCGCGAGAAAGTCACGCTTGGCCGGCGAGCCGACGGTGGCGAACACCTCGGCGCCTAGCCACCCGGCGATCTGCAGTGCCGCGATACCCACGCCGCCGGCGGCGCCGTGAATCAGTACCTTCTCACCTTTTTCGAGCCGCGCAAGATGCTTGAGCGCGTAGTAGACGGTGAAGAAGGTGGTCGGGATGGTCGCCGCGGCTTCCAGGCTGACGCCGTGGGGCACATGGGCCAGCGCCGTGTCGGCAATCACCAGTCGGTCGGAGAAGCTGGCTGGGCCGAAGCCGACCACACGATCGCCGACCTTGAATTCGGCATTGGCGCCGGCTTGAGTGACGATGCCGGAGAACTCGAGCCCCAGGCTCGGGCCGGAGAAACCGTGTTCGATGGCTTCATCCGACAGAAGGCCGAGGGTGTACATGACATCGCGAAAGTTGAGACCGGTCGCCTCGACACGCACTTCGACTTCATCGGCTGCTACGGCGGGCAGAATCCGTGGATGCCACTCCAGATTGCGCAATTGACCGGGCTGGCTGAAGCCGAGACTGACGCCGAGGCGCTGAGTGCCTGTGGCTGTAGAGACTGATGTCTGAGCACCTGAGGTCTGCGAGAGGGAGCTTTCGCCACCAGCGGCCTGCTGAGGAGCCGCTACCTGACGCAGGCGTGTCGCGAAGCGGGCGCCATTGGCATCCAGGACCACTTCCTGTTCGTGGTCCGGCGCTTCGAATTCCTGCACCAGCGCGCCCATCAAGGCCAGCGTGTTGACGGTGTCGTGCCCAAGCGCCGGCGTATCCAGCAGGCGTATGGCCAGCGACTGGCTCTCGTTGGCCAGACTGCGCGCAAAGCCCCAGCTGGCCGCATCCGCCGGAGGAGTCGCTGCGGGGGCGCCATCTGTCTGCCACAGCGTCGCCACGTCATGTGTCAGCACCCACAGGGTCGGGGCGAGGCGACTGTCGTCCTGCTCCTGGGCGCTGTCAAAGGCCTGGGCGATCTGCGCCAGCAGCTGTAGGCGTGCGCACTGGAGGACGTTGGTGTGATCCGCGTCGCTCTGCTCACCCTTTGCGACAGCGTCAGGCAACGCGATCAGGTGATCAACGTCGCCGAGCTGCTCGATCAATGCGGACCCGTCCGCTGGCAGAGTCGCTGACAGGCGGTGATGGTTGACCTGATGGCCGCGCGCGGCCAGTGAGTCACTCAAGCGCGTGAGTAGTGCCTGATCTGCCGGTGCCTGCGGGCTATCCAGCAGCGCGATGGAGAGCGTAGCGGCTTGGCTTGCCACTGATTCACTCTCGACTGATTCATCTGCCGCCGTCTGGCCTTCAGCGGTTTCCGTAAGAGCTGCAAGCGGCGTCTTGGCAGCAAGCGTCGCGGACAGCCACCAGGCACCTGATGTTTCAGTGCTCAAGTGATCGCTGGTCAGGTTATCGCTGGCAGGCGCTGGTGACTCGATGTCGAGGCCCAGCTGGGTCAAGAGACGTTGCCATTGGGCGATGCCTGGATGACTGCGCAGCTGCTCACCATCATTGAGGGCCAGAATTGGCCCGGCCCAGGCCGCCGGTTCACAGCCATACAGCAGCAGCTGCGCGCCGGGCGCCAGACGGGCGATCAGCGCTGTCAGCAGCTCGCGCGCCTGTGACGGTGCTTCGAAGTCCAGATGCACGATGGCGAGCTGCGCCTTGTGGGTCGTGACAGTGTCCTGGAAGGTCTCGCCAGTGATCACGTCGATCAGTGGCAAGTCATCCTGCAGGCGATTGGCTTCACTGAGGGCACCGGCACTGGCGGCCACGAAGCGGTAATCCAGCGCTGCGAAGCGCCCGTTGCGTGCATCCGCCTCGCGCAGTGTCGCGAGACGCTGGCCCAGCCAGGGGCCGCCGGCACCCAGCTCCAGCACATCGAGGCGCTGGCCGGCAGGCAGAGTGGCAAGCGCGCTGCTGATGCGTTGATCAAGCTGTGCGCTCAACCACTGCCAGCCGGCATAGCCGACTGCCGTCTTGAGCAGCGTCGGGATCAGCGGCTGGCGCAGATGTTCCAGTGCGGCACTGGCGTCCGTCGAGAGCAGCGCCTCGCGATCTGCCACCGTTTCATCAGCGGTGCCGTCCAGCTGAGTTCCTTCTGGCTGAGTCCTTTCTGACTGAGTCCCACCCAACGGCATGCCGCGATTGAGCCATTCATCCAGATGCAGGTGCAGGCGACCGGCGGCATGCGTCAGCGGCAACTGGCCCGGATAGTCATGTACCAGCAGCTGCCAGATGTCATTGGCGGCGGGCAGATCCAGCGAGTTGATCTGCCAGTCGCCGCTGTCGAGTGCTTCCGTCAGGCCTTGCGACTCGGCCCAGTCGAGCAGGGCACGGCTGAACAGCGGACAACGGCGCTGCCAGCGCGACAGTGCCTCGTGATCCAGATGGGCCTGCTCCGGGTCGCCCGGCGCGGCGTGACGCAGCAGGGTTTCGTGGACGCTGGCGAGCATCAGGCTGTCGAGCAGCGGCTCCAGCTCATCGCGGTAGCTTTGGCTGTCGGCCAGTAGCACCTGTGCACTGGCGGTCGCGTCGCCCTCACCAACATTCTCATGACCTTCCACAACACTATCGGCAGCGTCTGACGCCTGCATGGCGTCATTCACCAGGTCTGCGAGATCCAATGCCGGCGTGGACGGCTGGGTGAGCGGGTGCGGTGCGGCAGTCAGTTCGATATCCAGGTAATCCAGATGCGCCGTGCCATCACGCCCCAGGCGTACGGCGCGGAAGCGGGCCTCTTCGGCAACTGCTACTGCGCGGCCTTCGGCGTCGAACAGCTCGAAGTCGGCACACAGGGAGTGCGGGCCACGCGAGCGCAGCACGACGCGCGCGGTGATGATCTGCGAGGCGCGTACCTGCTCACGCACCTGCAGGCGCCCCACGCGCACCGGCACGAAGGCCATGCCATTGCTGGCCGCCATCTGGCCCTCTAGCACGCCAAGCAGCGGAATGAACAGCTGGAAGGCGCTGTCGAGCACGCCGGGGTGCAGGTGGAAGTCGGCATCCTGGCTGGCCATTTCCTCGGTCAGCGAGAAGCGGGCCAGCACCTGCGGACGCGCAGTGCCCGGTGCGTGATGGTCGGCGCCCGCGTCGACCCAGATCTGCTCGACGGCACGGAAATGCGGGCCATAATGCAGGCCGAGTTGCGCGGCAGCCGCCACGTGCTCATCGCGGCCGAAATCGGCGGCGCGAGTGGGCATGATCGGGGCGGCTCGCTCCAGCAGGCGTCCACGGGTGGCGGTGAAGGCGCGCGCCACGGCGTGCAGATTCCACTTGTCGGCATCCTCCGCGCGTGTCTCACGACTCTCCAGACGCATGGCGCCATTGGCGCTGTCCAGTGACAGGCGGGTCAGACGCAGCGTGCTGTCATCAAGCAGCAGCGGGGCGCGAATCTCGAAGTCTTCCAGATCCAGCACGTCGGGCAGGCTGCCCGCATCGGCGCCGGCGGCCTGCCATTCGTGGGCGGCGGCCAGGCATTGCTCCAGATAGCCGGCGCCCGGGAAGACGGCACTCTCGCCGACCTGGTGATCGGCCAGCCACGCGACCTTCTGGGTATCGAGCTGGGCTTCCCAGGTCAGACGCTGCTGGGCGAGACGATAGCCGAGCAGCGGATGTACGTAATGACGATCCAGCAGACGCTGGCTTTCGCTGGTGGTCTGGATCCAGCACGGGATGCGTTGCCACGGGTAGCTTGGCAGCTCGACGAACTGACCGGCGACCGGGAACAGGCGACTGATGTCGACGGCGCCGGAGAGCAGCACGCGACCGCGCAGATGCTCCAGGGCGTCTAGCCCGGCATGGCGACGGTCGAGACTGGCGAGCACCTGGCCGGCGGGCGCTTCTTCACTGCGCGCCTTGAGGATGTCGTTCAGGTAGCTGCGCAGGATCGGGTGCGCGCCGATCTCGATCAGCAGGCGATGGCGGCCGAGGGCAGTGTTCTTTTCCGCATCGGCGTGCCAGTTGACCAGTGAGGTGATAGCGGCCTCGAACATGACCGGCTGACGGATGTTTTCCCACCAGTAGCGTGCATCCAGCTGCTCGCCGGCAATGACGCTGCCGGTGACGGTGGAGATGAACGGGGTATGGGTGGCGCGGGGCTTCAGGCCGTCGAGGGATTCAAGCAGGCCGGACTTGATCGTGTCCATCGCCGGGCTGTGGAAGGCGTAGTCAAGCCCCAGTACCCGTGCGAAGGTGCCCTGGGCGGAGAGTTCCTTGCTCAACGCTTCCAGCAGCTCACGCTCGCCGGCCAAGGTGGTGCCGCGCGGGCCATTGATGCCGGCCAGTGACAGCGAGGCCCATTGCGGCTGCTCCAGCCATTCGCGCATCTCGCACTCGCCAAGGCCGACGGCCATCATCGCGCCGGTGCCACGGGTGCGCCCCTGGTGGTAGCTGCGCTGGAAGATGACGCGGGTAGCCTGTTCGAGTGTCAGCGCGCCACTGGCCCAGGCGGCAGCGACTTCACCGACGCTGTGGCCGTTGACCGCAGCGGGGCGGATACCGCGTTCGATCAGCCATTCGGTGACCGCGACCTGCAGCGCGAACAGCGTCGGCTGGGCGATCTCGGTGGCGTCCAGGCGGTTCTCGCCTTTCTCGCTCAGGCTGCCGTCCAGCTCCTTGAGCAACTCGAAGCCATTGAAGGCACGGAAGGCGACGTCGAGGCGCTCGAGGCAGGCGCGCACGCTGGCGGATTCTTCCAGCAGGACACGGCCCATGCCGACCCACTGGCAGCCATTGCCGGAATACACGAACACCGGGCCGCGCTCCTGTACGGGAGTCGGGGCATTCGTCGTGGCACGGGGTGATGCATCATTGTCACTGGCGCTTGGTAATGCCGGCAGACGGTCCGCCAGGGTGATACGCGGATGGTCGCCGAGATCCCCTTCGCTGCCGAGGGTATCGAGGTCTTGAAGCAGGGTGGTGAAGTTATCTGCGCTGAGCAGGGCACCATGCACATGGTGCTCGCGGCGGGCGGCCAGCTGCCAGGCGAGATCGTAAAGGCTGGGCGCCATGTCGTGGTCGGCGAGCTCACGCAGGTGCTCTGCCAGCTCCAGTGCGGATTGCTTGAGCGCCTGTGGGGAACGGGCGCTCAGGCGCAGCGGCGGCGTCTGTTCACCTTCACTGCTCGGTTGCGCTACCGACTGTTCGGGGGCGCTTTCCAGCAGCACGTGGGCATTGGCGCCACCGAAGCCGAAGGAGTTGACGCCGACGACCAGGCGACCTTCCGCCTTGAGCTTGCGCGGCTGGGTGACGATATCCAGATTCCACTCGTCGCTACGAATCTTCGGATTCAGGCGCTGGATCTTGATCGTCGCCGGAACTTCACGGTGCGCGATCACCCCCAGTGCCTTGGCCAGCCCGGCCACGCCAGAGGCGGTTTCCAGGTGTCCCATGTTGCTTTTGATCGAGCCGATCGGCAGCGGACTGGTGCGCTTCTGGCCGATGGCAGCACCAATGGCGCGGGTTTCCAGCGGGTCACCGACCGCGGTACCGGTGCCGTGGGCCTCGAGGTAGTCGATCTCGTCCGGGCTGATGCCGGCCTGCTCGCAAGCCTGTTCCATCAGCTGGATCTGCGCCGACGGGTTGGGCACGGTCAGGCCGGACTTGTAGCCGTCGGTATTGACCACCGAAGAGGCCACTACGGCAAGGATACGATCGCCATCAACGATGGCCTGGTCGAGATCCTTGAGCAGGAAGACGCCGCCGCCTTCTGATCGCGCATAGCCGTCGCCGGCCTCATCGAAGACCTGACAGCGGCCGGTCTTCGACAGCATCGTGGCCTTGGAGAAGATCAGGAAGCCGTAAGGGTGCAGATGCAGGCTGATGCCACCGGTCAGCGCCATGTCGGTCTCGCCGCTTCTGATCGACTGGCAGGCCTGATGGAAGGCGACCATCGAAGAAGAGCAGGCGGTATCCAGCGACAGGCTCGGGCCGTGCAGATCGAAGGCATACGACAGGCGATTCGAGGCCACGCTGGAGGTATTGCCGGTGGCGGTATTCGGGCCGATGGCGCTCAGGTCATCCGCCATGCGATAGGAGTAGTCCAGGCTCGCGATGCCCATGAAGACGCCACAGCGTGAGCCGCGCATCTTCTCGGCCGGGATACCGGCGTGCTCGATGGCTTCCCAGCTCATCTCCAGCAACATGCGTTGCTGGGGGTCCATGCTGGCGGCTTCGCGCGGGCTGATGCCGAAGAAGGCCGGGTCGAAACCCGTGATGTCGCCCAGTGAGCCTGCGGCGAAGCTGTAGCTCATGCCTGGGGCTTTCTTGTCCGGATGCGAGAGAGAATCCTTGCTCCAGCGGTCGTCGGCGACTTCGGTCACCATGTCCTTGCCGGCCAGGAGGTCGTCCCACAGAGTGGCCTGAGTGGTGCCGGGGAAACGGCTGGCTGCGCCGATGATGGCAACGCGTCGGGTCATGACAAGCTCCTGAACTTCTGAGTCACGGCACTGTGGCGAGCATGTTTCGCGGTCGCCTTCAGCAGCGCACTTCCTAATGTATCGATATTGATGACGCGCGGGTCGCCCTTGCGGCATTGCTCGTCAGTCTTGAAGGGCCCTTCACAATCAAGGGCCCACTCCATCAGTTCCGGGTTCTCGTCGTGTACGGCCGCCATGGTCTGGCGGGCGGTGTCGCCGGACTCCGGCAGGATGCTGGACCAGATGAAGCAGTCGGTCACGCCATTGGGCTCGCCCAGGGTCGTATAGACCTCGGGCATGATCGGCACATGGTCTCCATAGAAACACAGCAGCCCGCCGCGTGGCAGTCGTGCCAGCGCGGTGTTGAGCTGTTCGATCATCGCATCGGCATTCACCAGATGGCGCAGATAGATGCCCAGTTCCCGACAGTTCTCCGGCAGGTCTCCGTCATACCATTCCGCCAGACGTGTGCTGTCGAAAGTTTCCAGATGCAGCGGGCCATGATTCTCCATGGTGATTACCTGGATGAACAACGGCGTGTCGCCGGCTTCCAGCAGGCAGTCTTCGACCTTGGCCGCCACGGCGGCATCGCTGATGTATTGGCCGCTCCTGTCGGCATCGCTGAAGTGGGCGATGTCAAGGAATTCATCGAAACCGAGCTGTTTCAGCACCTGATTGCGCAGATAGAAGGTGCCCGGGTAAGGGTGGATGCACAGCGTGCGGTAGCCCATTGCCTTGTAGCTGGCGGCCAGATTGGGCACGGCGCGACGCGCCAGCTGATGGTAGGGGTTGAACTGGTGCACGCCGAGCTCTTCGGCGGTCAGCCCCGTCAGAAAGGCGGTTTCGGTGCGCACGGTATTGGCGCCCCAGGCCGGCACGGCCAGACGACCACACGGCAGCCCCTGGGCCAGGGCGGTGAAGTGGCAGCGGTCCAGGTTCGGCAGCAGGTCGTCACGTACCCGGGGATAGACGCGGCGGGCATCGAAGAAGGATTCGCTCTGCACGCTGACCACATGGGGCAGTGCCTTGGTGGCGTCCTCGTCATCGAGTTCGCGCAAGGTGGCGTCGAGTTCGCGCTGTGCCTCCTCCAACGGATTGCGCAGTGGCGTCAGCGGGCGACGCGCCAGTCGCGCATAGGCCAGCAGGTAGGGCACCATGCCCAGCTCACTAAGATCGAATTCGTGGACCAGCATTACCTTGCTGGCCAGACGGTTGCCCAGGGCGTAGACCAGGAGGCTCGCACCGATCAGTACGCTGATCAACGGCACCAGCCACAAAGCGGCATTGCCTGAATAGGCGGTGGAGAAGCCCAGCGCGGGCTCGAGCCAGAACCCCAGGCCGATCGCCAGCACTCCTGCCGTGGTCGCGGCGATGGTCAGCCCGATGCCGAAGAAGGGGATGTACAGGCGCGGGTGCTTGATGGCGTCGGTGAAGTACTCGAAGTCCTGGCTGAGGAAGGGTTCACGCAGCGACACGTACTTGGTGTGGCTGACCTGCAGCACCACCAGCCACAGCGCATTGACGACGATCAGCGAGAACCAGGGCCGCTGGGTGATCAAGGTGCACAGTGACCAGCTGGCGCACCAGTATCCAACATGTGCCAGCCTGGCGCTGACGGGGCGACGCCAGAATGCGGCTGGCGGTGTCGTCATCTGTTTCAGCAGCAGATGCTCAAGCCCCAGCGTCATCCCGAGGCCGACCAGCAGTGGCCCGGACATGAAAGACACAAACGCAATGACAAACTCCATGTAATGCCGACCTCGTTAGCCTCTGTCGTCGCAGGGGCTGTGTAGTGTCTGGTCGAGTACTCGACCTTGATCAAGATCCATGGCGACGAGGGGAGTGACAAGTCGGCCCCTCGCCGCAGTATTTTCAGGCGCTCTGGTGTCCAGATCCTGATCGTTCCAGCGTGTTCAACTGCCGCTATGGCGTTCCCGCCACTGTCTTCCTTATCGATCCTGCACGATGTACTCCAGTGGCAGGTACTGGGGTATTACGCTAACTCATTGTCATGACAATGGAAAAACGCCGAGTCATCGCCTGCTGCGCATGGCGGCCCCGCTCACGGTTCAGGCCTTAGGTTCACGGTTCACGAAGACGCAAGCCCCGATCAATGAGTGTAATTGAACCACCCGAGCAGGCGCTGGGAGATTCCGGCGGGCAGGACACTCAACCACCAGCACCCGAAGTTGAGCGGGAAGGGGAAGCTGATACGCGCCCGGTTGCGCGCTGCCCCCTTGAGAATGCGGCGTGCGGCCTTCTCGGGTGGCATCTCGAAGGGTTTGGGCCCTGGCATGGCTTCACACATCGGCGAGGTGACATAGCCGGGCATGACGACGGTGACCCCTACGCCATGGGGTTTGAGCCAGCTGCGCAGGCCTTCGCCATATGCCTTGACCGCCGCCTTGCTGCCGCTGTAGCTGGGCGTCAATGCCAGGCCATGCCACGCCGCCAGGGAGCTGAGCAGTACCAGCTGGCCATTGCCTCGCTGCTTCATCGCCATGGCCAGATGATGGGCCATGCCCAGCGTGCCGATCACGTTGGTCTGCAGCAGGCGGCGTGAATCCTCCCAGCGCTCTCCGTTGCCCTGGGGGCCGATATCGGTATTCATGCCGGCATTGGCGATGGCGATGTCCGGAACGCCGCGCGCGCAGACTTCATCCAGCCAGGTGAACAGGGTCTCTTCATCACACAGGTTGAGTACCGTGCATTCCACCTCGGCGCCCAGCTTGCGGCAGTCGTTGGCGATCGCATCGAGCTTGCGCTGCTTGCGGCCGGTGAGAATCAGCGTGGTGCCCGTCTCAGCGTAGGCGCGCGCCAGGGCGCCGCCGATCTCGCCCGTGGCACCGGTGATCAGGATGCGTCGCAGGCGGCTGGCATCCTGCGCGGCTTGCGCACTGGCGTCGCTCTCTGCAGGTCGATTATCCGCTCGGTGAGTGTCAGCGGTGCGCTCAGCGTCGGTGGGCTCTGGCTGCTGGGGAGGCATGGCCGTCATCTTTGGTCTCCTTGAATCCCGACACCCAAGGTCGGCAGTTCCCTTGCGTTTCTCGTTATGGTCGGGTGAGAGAGGCTGTCATCATTGGCTTGTCTCACCTCAATTATTGATCCAGCAGTCTGCTGCATTTTCAGCCGCGACTCAGCATCTGCTCTAGGGGAGAGCGCTCGGCACACAGTATCTTCGTGGCCCCCCTCACGGCGAGTTGCATGCCCGGCTTGCTGTAAAACCCCCCATTGAGTTGCACGGTATGGATGACCGTATTGCGGAAGCTTCGGAACAGGGTAGTATCTGGCCTCGTGCCGTCGATCCAGAAGTCATGCAAGGACCCTTGGAAAGTCAAGCCAGGCAAGTTGAAGATCGGATCTCCCATGCAATACGTCGGGCAACGGTACTGCAGTGCGACATTGCCGGTGGTGCTGTTGACGGTGATCATCCCCTTGGCATGCTGAAGGAGGTTCTCTAGATTGCCACTTTCTAGGTAGACGATGCGTCCGATCACATCATAGCGACGCTCAAGTTTTCGAATCAGCTTCGCGTAATCTACCAAGCCCATGTCCAACGGATGGTTCTTGATAACGAGCCGAGCTCCGCTGGGAGTATTCAGGGAAAAGCTCTTCATCACACGCTGGATCACTTCCTGCATATTCGAGAAACGCGAGTGGTGACGAATTTGGGCGTCGGTATTGAGCTGTAATGGCAATAGGTAGAAAGGTGCCCCGCTGCGCATTAGTTGCTCGATGCGCCCGGCATCCCGCCGCTTGTACCAGCGCATCAGGGGGAGGCGCGTGGCATAGCCACAATACTCTTCCACCGCGTTAATGCTGTGTGGTCTATAACGTGGGAACAGGAGTGGGTTGGCGGCACCAGCCAAGTGGTAAGTCATGTCGTGGCGTGCACGCTCCCAAAATGGCGCCTTGAAACGCTGTGGCGTGGGGGCATCTACAAGGTGCCTGCCTGCCTCGAGGAACCAGTCAGGATCGCGTGGCAGCAAGGAATGGCCATTGACGCCTTCGCGCTCCAGCGTCACCCAGTAAGGGCGGAAGTAGCCCTCCTCGAACACGTGGGTACGGATGCCGAGATATTCTGCTTTGAGCACGGCATCACGATGTACCGGACGTCGGTCGCCGAACAATACCTGATCGGTGACGTGGTGCTTGCGCCACAGATCGGCGATCCAGTCGCCGAGGTCCTCGAGCTTGCCGCGATAGGCATACGCCTTGTCGTGGCGCCAGTAGAAGCTGTCGCCGCTGTTGAAGTTGACCTTGATGACCTCATGGCCATCCTGCTTGAGCTTTTTCGCCAGATGTAGGAAGAAGGGCGAGCACACCCCCTGCAGCAACATGAAGACGCGCCGGCGGCCGCCTCCCGGTCGGATGTGAGCAGAGGGTGGCTGCCCCGGAGTGTACAATTCAGCACCACGCGAGACGTCGGGCTGAGCTGGCGGACGTGTCAGGACGGCATCATCCGACATCTTGAGCTGGCGCAGTTTTTCGATCGCGCTAGCCACGGAGGTTGTCGGTGAAAGGCCTTGCTCCCCGAGGCTCTCTTGCGCGCGAGCGTCCGCGTGCATGAGGGCGGAAGCTGAAGCGGTGAAAGGCAATGCCAGACGTCCATGTGACATGATTCAATGCTTCCCGATGAATAAGGCGCGATAGCCTCGATAAAGACGGGTTTTCCAAGGCAATGCTGGCTTCAAAGTACCTCTGCGAAGCTTGTCACGTTGTTGTTCCAAAATCGTGACGACTGTCTCGGCATTGCATAAGTGACCGTGCTCAGGGGCCACATACACGGGATACTCGATCAGAGCGCCAGCCACTAGGGCATCCACACTCAAGTGCCGAGTTCGCCTTGGACACTTGACAAGGTCATTAGTCAGCCCCCAGCCAGCATAGAAGGGCAGGCCATGGGTCGTGACGGGCACACCTCGTATCAGGGCTTCAAAGCCGGCGAGCGAGCAGAGCGTGTGTGCGTGATCCACTTGCTCAAATAACCGACTGATATTGCCGGTGGTCAATTCGAGATCGTACGTCCCGCCTTCAATCGCCACCTCGCCACTACGCCCCCCTGTGACAACGTCGGGATGCGGTTTATAGATCACGTAGCTTTCAGGGTGCAATTTCCGCGCCGCCTCAAGCAAAGCCTGATTGGTCCGTATCCCGGGACACGCATGACGTATCGAGGCATCTGACTCCACCTGGCCGACGACCAATATCACGTCACGGCCCTTGGCCATCGCGCGAAGGTCCGGCAATTCATCACCTTCCGAATTGTACTTGCTCAATCCCAACGTGATCAGGCGCTCGCGTAATTGGCGTGCGCGGACTAGCTCGGCATCGGTGAAATCATGATGCATCAGCCACTGCTCCAGTGTGCTTGAGCGACTGGCGTCAAAATGCATGCCGAGCGGGTCGAAGATCAACGAAAGTGGCCGCGTGAGATCCACCCCCAGGCCCACTGAGCGTAAGAAGCCGTCTTCGATTCGCCACAGAGCGCCCCCTTGTGCAATGACGGAGGTCTCTAACTGTGTTGTGGTTCGGCTCGCCCAGCTCAGCACCCGAGCAGGTTGTTGGACCTTTTGTTCGCGCTGCGACATGGCTTGCGGTTCATGAGCGGTGGTGACACCAGTTGTCTTTTGCAGCTTTTGCAGTGCGATGGCATCGCTTTTGACGAAGTCGCAGTGCGCCAATGGCCCCAGGAAGCTGGGCAGGAACTTGCGCTTCCAGCGCGAGTAACTTGGCGCTACCCAGTGACCCGCCAATCTCTCGGCTTGGCGCTTTTGATCCGCCAATAACTGAATGATCTCTTCGAGCGACGAGGCCTGGTGGGTATAGGGGTTGGCATAGCGGCTGTATTCGAGATAGGCCGCGGCAAATACCTGCTCAAGCGTACGCGAGATGCCGCGACGTGAGCATTGCTGTCGATCATCCGTCAGGCCCCAGCCAGCATAGAACGGCATGCCATGGCAGGTCACCGGCAAGCCTGCCATCAGGGCCTCGAACCCAAGCTGGCTGGTCACGACATGAACGCCATCAATCTGTTCGAACAGGCACCAAGGATTGATGTCGTCACTCAAGAGGGTGCAGTTCAGCTTGCGTGCCTCATCCAGTAGGTACCCGCGCTTCTTGCCGGCGATTACATCAGGGTGCACCTTGACCCACACCTCGACTCCCTTGATAGCGCAGGCCTCTCTCAGCATGGCAAGGAAGGTCTCCGGGTTGGCCATCCCACCAATGATAGACGCATCCTCGGCGGTCTGATCCACGACCAGAAGTCGCTGCACACCGGGCTTTCGGGCTGGCAGCTTGCGCTCTGGTGCATGGTTGTACTTGCTCAAGCGATGCTTATGCAGGCTTTCGATAGCCGCGCGCGCCCGAGTCAGCAGTGCCTCTCCCTGACGCGTCGGCGCTTCATTGATCAGTTGCTCGAGATCGCTCGGTTGGCGCGCATCGTAATAGATGCCCTGATGATCGACCACCATCGCTATGCCAGGGTAACCGGCGCTTGCCAAGGTCAGAGAACGTAGGAAGCCATCCTCCAATGCTACGTAGGGCAGTCCATGTTCAAGCGCATATTGGCGCGCGCGCTTTGCCGTGGGTTTATGTCCCCAGCCGATGACACGCTTGATTCTTTTCAAGGATGTCTGGCCCACGAATTCTGGCGCAGTATTTATTCCTTTCGATGCCCCAGTTTCTGTCAGGGAAGCAGTGCCATTTATCGCTGGTGCAGGATGTTGTTCTTTTCCTACATTTTTTTTGCTCAGTGTGCCTGTCGGGGCACGTCGCTTGGCAGTGAAAGATAAATTCTTGAAGGTGAGTGAGTTGTCATTTTTCTGACATGAAAGAGGCGTACGCCTTTTTGTCAGTGGCAGCAACTCGGGAATGAAGCAGGCAAGATGTGGTTGGCGATAAATACCTGCAGAAAAGCAGAGTGATGCCTCAGAGGTCGCGTCGTTCACGACATCTTGTGATCCGTACCGAGCGTGAGAGGCGCAGGGCAGAGCGCGCATGATAAGCTCCCGTCCTTGGTTCATTGCCGCCTTCAGCATGCAGGGTGTCCGTTTCAGATAAGAAAAGTGACTGCTTGCTCGTGATACTCAGCACGCCTAGTGAGGCTGTTGCGCGAGACCGTTGACTCAGAGTCCGCAAATAGGGAAAGTACGCAAAGTGACGAACGAATTCAATCAAGTATTTGCTTGCGACATTGGTAGCAGGGAAATGATTAGCCTGTGCTTTATTTTGTTAGTCAGCTTTTTCACTACACGCTTCAGCAGTAATAGCTTTACTGCTAAAGTGTTATGCTCTGCGATGAATTTTCATTAATGCTTGAGCTTCATATGAGCGTGAATCGCAGGGGTTGACCAGAAGAAGCGGCAGGACGCCAAGGGAACGCTACTAGATGGAAATCGCGCAGCACATGGATGCTTTTGTCACCTTGGTGGTGACGGTTGGAGTGTTGGCAGGGCTTGTATGGAATCGTTGGCCGGCGGAGTGGCTGATGATGGCCGCTGCCGTGTCGTTGATCCTGCTGGGCATCATTTCTCCGGCAACCTTCCTGGCTGGATTCTCCAATCCGGGCATCATGACTATCGGTGCCCTTTTCGTGGTCGCCGCTGGCGTGCAGGAAACCGGTGCGCTGCGCTGGATGCTCGAGCGTCTGCTCGGGCGCCCCAGCTCTCCCTCTTCTGCACTGGCACGCCTGATGCCGATCACCTCGCTGCTCAGCGCCTTTTTGAACAACACACCTGTCGTCGCACTCTTCATCGGCTTGGTTCAGGGGTGGTGTGCGCGTATGAAAATCTCGCCTTCGCGTCTCCTGATGCCTATGAGCTATGCCGCTATTCTTGGCGGCACCTGCACTCTGATCGGTACTAGTACCAATCTGGTCGTCGATGGCCTGCTGCAATCTCAGGCTAACCTGCCTGGGCTCGGCATCTTTGATATCTCTGCGCTGGGTGTCCCTGTCCTTATTATTGGCACCCTATGGATGGTGCTTGTCGGGTGGCGTTTCCTGCCCCAGCGCAAGGGGTTGGTCGAGCAGCTTGGCAATGGTCGCGAGTATTCCGTGGCCATGCGGGTGGCCGACAAGGGGCCGTTGCACGACAAGAGTATCGAAGAGGCAGGCCTGCGCAGTCTTCAATTCGGTTATCTGGCCGAGATAGAACGTTCCGGCAAGCTGCTGTCCATGGTCGGCCCTGATACCATGCTCCAGTCTGGTGATCGTCTCATCTTCGTCGGCGTGGCAGATACGGCGCATGAAGTGCGTGTTGTCCGAGGCCTTGAGAGTGACGCCGCAGGGCTGGACCTGGACCATCACCAGCGCCGTATGGTCGAGGCCGTCATCGCCCCAAGCTCCCCCGTGGTCGGTATGAATGTACGTGAAGCGCGTTTCCGTACTCGCTACCAATCCGTGATTCTCGCCGTGTCACGTGATGGTGAGCGCATCAACAGCAAGGTGGGTGACATCGTGCTGCGTCCTGGCGACACCCTGTTGTTGGAAGCTGCTGCCGATTTCACGCGTCTGCACCGTTATAACCGCGAATTCCTGCTGGTCAGTACGCTGGATGGCAATGGCATGCCCAATCTGACCAAGGCTCCCACCGCACTTGCCATTATGAGCCTGATGATCATCACGCACCTGGCGGGCATGGCCGAGCTGGTCGAGGCGGCGGTGGCGGCCGCCATTCTGATGGTCTTCACCGGTTGTCTCCCTGCCTCACAGGCGCGCGCCAGCATCGATGGTAGCGTGCTGGTCGTCATTGCTGCTGCCTTGGGGCTGGGGCAGGCGATGACCGACAGTGGTGCGGCCCAGTTGGTGGCGGACCAGCTTATGCAGCTGGGCGGCGGCTCGCCGTTGCTGATGCTGGCACTCGTCTATCTCACCACGACGCTCTTTACCGAGATCATCACCAACAACGCCGCCGCCGTGTTGATGTTTCCGATCGCCATGGCTGTTAGCGAGCAGCTGGGGGTCTCATTGATGCCCTATGCGATTGCCATCATGTTCGCGGCCTCGGCCAGTTTCCTCACCCCGCTGGGCTATCAGACCAACCTGATGGTGATGGGGCCGGGGGGGTACAGAGTGGCCGATTACATGAAGGTCGGCCTACCAATGAGCCTCATTGTCGGGGTGACGTCGGTTACCCTGATCCCGATGATCTGGCCGTTTACTGGGTAGATTAAGTGTGGGTTGGTAGAGGCAATGGCAAGCTTATTGCTTCTCCATGATGGATGGGCAAGAGAGTCGGCTATTGGGTCTCAGATGAGTACAGACACCTGCCAAAGATACCGTCGTTTACAGCCGTCGCAAGTCAGCAGACCTCAATGGGTTACGCTGGCGACAGTAGGGTACGGTTCAAAGAAAGACATTACATGGGGACAGGAAGGCACATGACAGACGCGACAAGCATAGGTAACACACGCCCGATGTTGACCGCTCTCGAGTCGATTGCTCGTAGTGCGGGTGCTGCCATCATGGAGATCTATGAGAGCGGTGACTTCACTGTCGATATGAAATCGGACGACTCTCCGCTGACCACGGCAGATCGAGCAGCACATGCTGTCATCGTCGACGGGTTGAAGGCTATGGATATCGAATTCGGCGCTACACCGATCCTGTCCGAAGAAGACGCAGGTATCAGCTGGGACGTGCGCAGTGAATGGGCTCGTTACTGGCTGGTCGATCCGCTGGATGGCACCAAGGAGTTCATCAAGCGCAATGGCGAATTCACCGTCAACATCGCGCTGATCGAGCACGGCGTGCCAACAATGGGTGTCGTCTATGCGCCGGCTATTGAGACGCTCTACGTTGGGGCACAGCAAGGGGGCGGCCAGGCTTCCATCGCCGAGAAGCAGGTTGGCGATGGTGAACGCGAGACCATTGTGGTCAGTGAGGTCCCAAGCAGCACCGATAGCTGGCGCATTGTCGGTAGCCGTTCTCACCAGACGGAAGATTTCAAGGCGTTCGTCGCCGGCTTTGCTGCCTGCGATATCATCGCCATGGGCAGCTCGCTGAAACTGTGCCTGGTCGCGGAAGGGGCGGCAGATCTCTACCCGCGCCTCGGCCCGACCTGTGAATGGGATACCGGTGCCGCGCATGCGGTGGTCGAAGCCGCCGGTGGCCAGGTGCTGAATGCCGAGACCCGTCAGGCACTGCGCTACAACCAACATGATAGCGTGCTCAACCCCTATTTCATCGTCTGTGCCAAGCCAGCCGCGCCTTGGGGGGAATGTTAGAAATTTGTATTCTCGCAGTTCAGTACTGTCGTCACATGACTGACCTCTAAAGATGTCAGTCTCATGTCAAGGATACATGGGCCTCTTCAAGGTATGCAGCAGCGCCTGCAAGTGGAGAGGGCAGGAACAATTAGCAGAGTGATCTCAAGGAACCTGAAATGACTGCATCATCCACGGCCGAAAAACTCGGCATCACACCAGAACGTCAGACTCACCTCAAGCAGCTTGAGGCCGAGTCCATACACATCATTCGTGAAGTCGCCGCCGAGTTCTCCAACCCGGTCATGCTGTACTCCATCGGCAAGGACTCCGCCGTCATGCTGCACCTGGCGCGCAAGGCCTTTGCGCCGGGCGTGCCGCCGTTCCCGCTTATGCACGTCAATACCACCTGGAAATTCCAGGAAATGATCAAGTTCCGCGATGAGATGGCCGCGGAAGTCGGCATGGAGCTGATCGAGCACATCAACCACGACGGTGTGGCCGCGGGTATCAACCCGTTCGATCACGGCAGTGCCAAGTACACCGACATCATGAAGACCGCCGGCCTCAAGCAGGCGCTCGACAAGCATGGCTTCGATGCCGCCTTCGGTGGCGCACGTCGTGACGAGGAAGCCTCGCGGGCCAAGGAGCGTGTCTACTCCTTTCGCGATCAGTACCACCGTTGGGACCCGAAGAACCAGCGTCCGGAGCTGTGGAACATCTACAACTCCAAGATCAACAAGGGCGAGTCCATCCGCGTCTTCCCGCTCTCCAACTGGACCGAGCTGGACATCTGGCAGTACATCTATCTCGAGTCCATCAAGATCGTGCCGCTGTACTACTCCGCCGTACGTCCGGTGGTGAAGCGTGATGGCCTCGACATCATGGTCGACGACGACCGCCTGCCACTGGCCGAAGGCGAAGTGCCGGAAATGAAATCCGTGCGTTTCCGTACCCTGGGTTGCTACCCGCTGACCGGCGCTGTGGAATCCACTGCTGCGACCCTGCCGGAAATTATCCAGGAAATGCTGCTGACACGCACCAGCGAGCGCTCCGGGCGTGCCATCGATCACGACCAAGCGGGCTCGATGGAGAAGAAGAAACGCGAAGGCTATTTCTAGGCCACGGGCTAGGTACCCGGCTCTGTCGCCGGCAACGGCGGTGGCGTGCTTCAAGGAAAGTAAGACTCAACGAAATTGACAGGCCGAGGGATGTCCGTAGTGCTGGAAGCGTCCCAAGACGCTCGCGCCGGATAGGCCTCGTTTAGGGAGAATGACAGTGTCACACCAGTCGACGATGATCGCGGAAAATATCGAAGCCTATCTCAAGGAACACGAGCAGAAAGATCTGCTTCGTTTCATCACCTGCGGCAGCGTGGATGACGGCAAGTCGACCCTGATCGGTCGTCTGCTCCACGACTCCAAGATGATCTATGAAGATCAACTGGCCGCCATCACCCGGGATTCCAAGAAGAGCGGCACCACCGGCAAGGTTGACCTGGCGCTGCTGGTCGATGGCCTGCAGTCCGAGCGTGAGCAGGGCATCACCATCGATGTCGCCTACCGCTACTTCTCGACCGACAAGCGCAAGTTCATCATTGCCGATACCCCGGGGCACGAGCAGTACACCCGCAACATGGCCACAGGGGCTTCCACTGCAAGCCTGGCGATCATCCTGATCGATGCCCGTTACGGCGTGCAGACCCAGACCCGCCGTCACAGCTACATCTGCTCGTTGCTGGGCATCCAGCACCTGGTGGTCGCGGTCAACAAGATGGATATTGTCGACTACTCCCAGGAACGCTTCGACGAGATCGTCGCGGACTACAAGGAGTTTGCCAAGGACCTGGAAGTCCCAGACATCCGCTTCGTACCGCTGTCCGCGCTGGAAGGGGACAACGTCGTCTCTATCAGCGAGCACACGCCGTGGTATGACGACGCTACCTATGAAGCGCGTCCGCTGATGGACATCCTCGAGACCGTCGATGTCACCGAAGACAGCAACCTGACCGACACGCGCTTCCCGGTGCAGTACGTCAATCGTCCCAACCTCAACTTCCGTGGCTACTGCGGCACCCTGGCCGCCGGTACCGTCACGCCGGGTCAGAAGATCAAGGTGCTGCCGTCCGGCAATACGTCGACGGTCGAGCGTATCGTCACCTTCGATGGCGACCTCGATATCGCCTGGCCGGGGCAGGCCATCACGTTGACTCTGGCCGATGAGATCGATATCTCGCGTGGAGACATGATTGTCGCGTCCAATTCCGACATGGTGCCGTGTACCGCCTTCACCGCAGATGTGGTGTGGATGCACGAGAACCCGCTGGTCGTCGGTAAGGAATATGAGCTGAAGCTTGGGACTTCCAGTGTCATCGGTCGTGTCGGTCGTATCATCCACCAGACCGACGTCAACACCATGGCGCGCAACGAAGCCGAGGACATCCCGCTGAATGGCATCGCCCGTGTGCAGGTCGAACTGACCCAGCCGCTGGCCATGGACAGCTACCAGCGCTCGCCGCATACCGGCAGCTTCGTGTTCATCGACCGCCTGTCCAACATCACCATCGGTGCGGGCATGGTCAAGGAGACTCTGAGCGCTAGCAACATCGTGTGGCACGACATGGCGGTCACCAAGCAGCGTCGCGCCGATCGCAATAAGCAGAAGCCGTGCATCATCTGGTTCACCGGCCTGTCCGGTGCCGGCAAATCCACTGCCGCCAACGCGCTGGAACGTCAGTTGTTTGCGATGGGCTACAACACCTATCTGCTGGATGGTGACAATGTGCGTCACGGTCTGTGTGGTGATCTTGGCTTCAGCGAAGACGACCGCGCAGAAAACATCCGTCGCGTCGGCGAAGTCTCCAAGTTGATGGTCGATGCCGGGATGATCACGCTGGTCAGCTTCATCTCGCCGTTCCAAGCAGACCGCCAGACCGTGCGTGACATGGTCGGTTCCGACGAGTTCATCGAAGTCTTCGTGAATACGCCGATCAGTGTGTGCGAAGAGCGTGATCCGAAGGGGCTGTATCGCAAGGCACGTGCTGGCGAGATCAGTGACTTTACCGGCATCAGCTCTCCGTACGAAGCACCGGAGAACCCGGAAATCGAGATCAACACCGGTGAGCTGAGTCTCGAGCAGACCGCGCTCAAGCTGGTCAGCCAGCTCAAGCACTACAACGTCATCGGCTGATTCATTCGCACCGATCCGCCCCCGCCGCCAGGCGGGGGCGTTTGCAGTTCCAGGACTCCCATATGACTTTATCCCGATTCAAACAGCGCTTGCCGCATGTCGTGCGTCTCGTGGCAGTGACAGGCCTGGCACTGGCCATCACCGGTTGCGCGACCTCCTATCCGGAATCTACCGGTGCCGGCAGCACCAATCTGGCTAACCTGACCGGCGCTGCGTCGCTGCCGGCGGATGTCTCGTCATTTCTCGACAGCGCGGCCCCCGGCAGTGTGATTGCCGTGCCGACCAGCCCCTGGGGCAGCAACGTCGAAATAGTCGCCCATGAGCGCTACTTCGCGGCCAGCGGGCGTATCTGTCGCGAGCTGACGGTCTCCAATCAGCGTGATCTACCCAGCAAGGAACTGGCGTGTCGGACCAGCAATGACGGCCAGGCTGGTGAAGGCACTTGGGTGACCCAGCGGTTGGTGACCGGCCTGCTGGAAGAGGGGCGGTAGAGGTCTGCACCGCGGTTCGGTATGAGCCGACGGCGACAGGGAGCAGGTTGGCGTGACTGGCATTGTTATTTCTGATCAACACTGCACTATTTTTGCACTACGAGGGGCTTAGCCCGATGAAAATTTCCAGATTCTTTCTCCGGGCCGGGTGCCTGGTGGCGGTAGCGTGCCTGAATGCGACTCCAGTCTTTGCTGTTGGTCTCGATGGTGGCTCTATTCTGGCTAGTGAAGACCAAGCTGATAAAGTTCCTGAAAAGACGGACGATGTACAGGACTCTGCACGTGCTGACTGGCGCAGCGGTACTTATGGGCCACTTAATGCGGATGAGAAAAAAGACGTGGATTATCTGCCTCCCTTTGGAGAGAACCTGTTTACAGGTGGTTTCCGAGGCATGATGGCTGATGGCTTGAATAGCAGCTACACCATCAAGCCGGGTGACCAGATCACCCTGCGCGTCTGGGGTGGGGTCGAGATGGAGTCCGTGCTGCCTGTCGACGCGCAGGGCAACATCTTCCTGCCGGGCATCGGTCCCGTGAGGGTGCAGGGCATTACCAATGCCCAATTGGACGGCAAGGTACGTAGCGCTATTCAAGAGGTGTATCCCGAAAACGTCAGCGTCTACACCAACCTGCAGGGCGTGCAGCCGGTGGGCGTCTTCGTCACTGGGTATGTCAAGAACCCGGGCCGCTACGCCGGCACCCCGAACGACTCCATGCTGTATTTTCTCGACCAGGCAGGTGGCATCGATCAGGCACTGGGCAGCTACCGCAAGATCAAGATCAAGCGCAATGGCCGCGTCATCAATACGGTCGATCTCTATAACTTCCTGGTTAACGGCGAGATCGCTCGTCCGCAGTTCCGCGATGGGGATACCGTCGTCGTTGCAGAGCGTGGCCCGGCGATTAGCGTAGTCGGGGATGTCGAGCGTGATTACCGCTATGAACTCACCGACTCGCCCCTGAGTGGCGAGGACGTACTGAACCTGGCGCGCCTCAAGTCGGGTGTCTCTCACGTGCTGCTGCGGGGCTCTCGTCCCGACGGTCCCATCTCACGCTATCTGCCTGTGACCGAATTCCGCGCTGCTGATGTGCGCGCTGGTGATGAAGTGCTGTTCAGTGCCGACCAGCGTGACGAGACCATCGTCGTGCAGCTGGAAGGCAGCTTCTATGGCCCGTCGCGCTATGCACTGCCGCGCGATGCCCACCTGGGTGAACTGCTCAATGCCGTCGGGGTGCCCAAAGGGCTGACCGATTATCAGAGCGTTTCCATCCGTCGTGAGAGTGTCAAGGAACAACAGGCTGAAGCTTTAGAAGCAAGTCTGGAAAGGCTGGAAACAACTTACCTTGGTGCTGAGTCTTCTTCCACAGAAGAATTGCAAGCTCGAGTTACTCAAGCACAGCTAATCAAAGAGTTTGTTAAAAAAGCAAAGGAAGTTGAGCCATCAGGAACGTTGGTACTATCTCGTGGAGATGGGCATATCGCTGATGTGCGCTTACAGGATGGCGATATCGTGACATTGCCTGAAGTCAGTGATGCAGTCTTAGTAAGTGGCGAGGTTCTTGTGCCTCAAGCAGTGGTATATAGTCAAGGATATTCTGTTACAGACTATATTAAAAACGCTGGTGGGTTTACAAGTAGAGCTAATGAAGATCAAGTCCTTGTGGTAAGACGTAACGGAGCGGTAAGAAACGCTGAAGATGTAGATTTGAGAGCTGGCGATGAAGTTTTAGTACTTCCTAGTGTCCCTACTATGAATTTACAGCTTGCAACAAGTATCACCCAGATACTTTATCAAGTGGCGGTTGCTACTAAAGTCGCACTGGATCTCTAATATGTCTAGAGAGATATATAAATCAATTGATAGCTCTGAAGGTGATCTGGATAAAAAAACCAAATCCCGCTCCGCCTGGGCTGTGACGCGAAGTGTCTGGTTCGCCATGTTTATGCGTGAAGCCATCGGACGCACTATGACTGATCGTATGGGCTGGTTTTGGATGATTGCGGAGCCAGCCGCATTAATGCTTATAATGATTTCGATTAGAAGCTTTTTGTCTAGTGGTAACCTTATAATAAATGCGCCCTTCATCCCCTGGATGCTGGTCGGAATGATGGGCTTCTTTCTCATACGTGAAGGAATGCAACAGGGACTGGGGGCCATTAATGCTAATAAGGCCCTGTTTGCCTATCGTCAGGTGCATCCGGTCGATGGTGTTCTTGTGCGTAATGCTCTTGATGGCTTAATCAGAACCTTCATTTTCCTATTATTCATACTCGGTGGCTTGATGCTCGATACGGACTTTCGGCCTGATAACGCTTATCAGGCTATTGGAGGCTGGCTATCACTCTGGTTGTTCGGGCTGGGGCTGGGGCTTGTCACTTCCGTATTGGGAACCTTGGTGCCAGAGGTGAGCAAGATCGTACGCATGGTGAACATGCCATTGCTTATCCTGTCTGGAGTCATCCTGCCACTGAATAGTTTACCGCATTATCTACTGGAATATTTGATGCTTAATCCTATAGTGCATGGACTCGAGTACATTCGTCATGGCTTCTTTGGTGGCTATCAGGTAGTCCACGGTACTAGTTTGACCTATTTCTTTACATGGATACTATCCAGCTTGGCATTGGGGCTTTTGATGCATATTCGGTTTAAGGAGCTTCTGAAAAGCCAATGATTGAAATCCTGGGTCTCTACAAGCGTTTCTATCAATCCCACTATAGTCAGAGTGATGATCAGTGGGTGTTGAAGAATATCAACTTAACCATTCCAAGCGGCATCAGTGTGGGCTTGCTCGGTGCCAATGGTGCAGGAAAATCGACCTTGCTCCGCTTGATCGCCGGGATGGATACGCCGCAAAAGGGTCGTGTGATCCGTCATTCCAAGGTGTCTTGGCCGATAGGGCTTGCCGCAGGCCTGCAAAGCAGCATGACAGGCCGTCAAAATGTCAAATTTGTGGCACGGTTGCATGGCACAGAATACGACATCAACAGCATCATCGAGAAAGTCCAAGATTTTGCAGAAATCGGCCCAGCCTTTGATGAGCCGATTCGCACTTATTCCTCTGGTATGCGTGCTCGTCTTAATTTCGGTTTATCGTTAGCTTTTGATTTTGATGTTTACTTGTCAGATGAGGCAACTTCAGTAGGTGATAGAGCTTTTAAGGCTAAGGCATCGAAAGCGTTTAAGGATAAAGTAGGAGAGGCTAGCCTTATCATGGTATCACACAGCGAAAGTATTTTGAAAGATTTATGTCAAGCTGGCATTTATCTGAATAATGGTAAAGCTGAATGGTTTGGTAATATTGAAGACGCTATCGGAAGGTATCACGAAGACAGCGATAAATCTTCGTTTAGTAAATTGACACTTCTCGAGCTGGAAAACCTTAGGTCAAGGTACCGAAGTAATGTTGATAAAGCTAAGCTTGCTAAGGAAGAGGCGGATAAAATGCAGGTTAGCGAGAAACAATACTATACTAATAAATTGCTTGCTGCTCATGAAGTACTGCGCGAAGTTCGGGAAGAAATAGAATCACGAAAAATCAAGACTCCCTAAGTCAATTATGGCTGCGAAACAAAGGCCTTTCCTTTCAATGTCGCTGGGCTCAACTAGCGCGCTTCATTAGTGAGAATACGCATGACGTCATTTATTAAACGTTATCCACAATGGGCTGTCGTTCTGTTCTCCATCGTGGTGGTCGGCTTCTACTGGCTAGCTTGGGCAGATGATCGCTATGTTTCTAAGGCGACGGTGGTGCTTGAAAGCCCTCAGCTGAGCGGTGCAAGTGAAGTCAGCTTTGGATCATTGTTATCAGGAAATCAGACCGACAGTGACCTTCTGCTGTTGCGTGAATATCTGATGAGTGTTGATATGCTCAAGAAAGTGCAGGATAAGCTCGATTTCAGAAGACACTATAGCCAACACGGTGACTTCTTTGCACGATTGGGCGATGCAGAAGCTCCCATTGAAGAGTTGCATGATTATTATCTCAAGCGCATCAATGTCGAGATGGATGAATATGCCGGTGTGCTGAATATAGAAGTCCAAGCCTGGACGCCAGAGTTTGCTCAGCAATTCGCTCAACTTCTACTGAAGGAGGGTGAGCGCCATATGAACCAGATGGGACAACGCCTCGCAGAAGACCAAGTGGAGTTTCTCGACAAGCAGGTGAGCTTGCTGGAAGTGAACTTTGAGCAATCGCGCCAAGATCTGCTGGATTATCAAAATAAGAATGGCCTGGTGTCTCCGACGCAGACGGTCGAAAGTCTCAATACCGTTGTCTCCACCCTGGAAGCCCAATTGGCGACATATAAGGCGCGCAAGAGTGCCTTGGCCAGTTATCAGAGCGGTCGCTCCAGTGACATGGTACGCATAGAAAGTGAAATAAATGCGATCAAGCAGCAGATCGATTTGGAAAAAGAGCGTCTTGCGCGCCAATCTGGCAACGCACTCAACAGTGTTTCTAGTCAATACGAGACCTTGCAATTGCGTGCAGATTTTGCCAAGCAGTCATACTCCAATGCCTTAGCGGCACTGGAAAACACGCGAATAGAAGCTGCGCGAAAACTCAAGCAAGTCAGTATTCTGCAAAGCCCGATACTGCCAGAATATCCTGAACAGCCTGAGCGACTCTATAATGTCACAGTCTTTGGCCTAGTGATGATATTCCTCGGGTTCATATTTAGCATGCTGGTACTTATTGTTAAAGATCATCGTGATTGAGCAAGGATTATAAAATGTCGATCAAGGGAACTAATTTTAATAAAGATCAAGTTATCACAGGATATGCACTTGATGTACAGTATTATAAATCACGTTATCATGATCTAAAGTTGATGACCGATGCCCAAGTCATCAATCATTGGCATAATTACGGTAAACCAGAAGGAAGAGTTTGCTCTGGTGATCATGCTAAGAGCTTGATGTTGGAAGCTGATGGTATTAATGTCAAAGAAAATTCTACCAGTATGGTAACTGACAGTCCGGATAAGGAAATTTTGCCTAGTTTCAAAAAATCTAATCAGATGCAAGATATGATTTTAAAGAAACCTTTCGATGATGCCTTTTATTGTGCTTTTTATCCGGACCTGGAAAAGACTCAATTTCATAAAGAAAAGAAACTCTCAAAACATTATGATATGTTTGGAGAGAAAGAGGGCAGGATTGCAACTCTCTCGCAATGGCTGAAGAGCCAAGGTTATCCAGAAATCATTGCCTCACATGATTTTGACTATGCGACAATTTGTCAGTTGAATTCTACGCTAGGTATTGATGTGACGCTCAAGGATGTGTTGGGAGCATTTTCTGCAGAAATCAATGCTCCTGTCTCATTTTACGAAGATAACCAGAAAAATGCAGAATTTTATCTCCGAATAGCAAGGTACTATCTTGAGATTGGCGACAAGATTAAAGCGAAAAAGCTACTGGAAAGCTCTAATTCATTCCATAGCCTCTCAGCTAGTCTGGAGTTGTTGGGTAATCTTTACCTAGATCAAGGTCATAATAGAATTGCATTAGGTTACTACAATTCTGCAAAGGCTTTGAGTAATCCGCCCAAATGGCTTTATTTCAATAGAGCGACTTGTCTGGCCAGGCTTCAACAATATGAAAAAGCACTGACCAGTCTTGCGGAAGGGTTGGAAGCTTATGGAGACTTCACTTTTCAACATGAAAAGCTCGATGAGTTTGCAGAAGAGGCCTGGAATAACGTATTCCCTGCGCTATTGAGCTACGTGGGTCAGGGCAACCGAGAGGAACTTGTCAGGGCATTTGATGCCTTTAGTGATGTTGTCTACGACGCCTACTTGCGCGCCTGCGGAACAAGCGAAAATCCTGTCACCTTGCCGAGCCTCAACCTCGACAGAATCTTGATCGTTGGCGACTATCATGTTGCGCAGTGCGAGCGCTACCGCATCAATCAAAAAGTCGAGCAGCTGGAAGCCGTTGGTAAGGAGGTGACCGCAATTAACTGGCTCGAGATCGATCAGCATGCTGAGGCATTAGCCACGCATGACGTTGTCATTTTCTACCGTGTGCCGGCCATGCCAAAAATTCTGAAGGCCATGGCCCAAACCAATGCCGTAGGTAAGCTCAGCATCTACGAAATAGACGACCTGATCTTTGACCCTGTCTACCCTCCGGCGCTTGCCAGCTATGGAGGCTATGTCTCTCTGGAGACGTACCAGGAACTCACGCGTGGCATGGCCCTGTTCCACGCGGCTGCACGTCACTGTCGTCTTGGCTTAGCATCCACAGAACCGTTGAAAGAGCGACTTGCCCAACTGGTATTTGGCAAAGAATGTATGTTGCATCGCAACGGACTGGATAGTCTTAATGAGTTCAGTCAGCCGTTGGATTCTCCCAAGAAGACACTCGATATTTTTTATGGAAGCGGGACACAAGCGCACAATCAGGATTTCATGGATCTTGCGTTACCGGCGATTGTGAAGCTTCTCGATCAATATCCACACCTGCGCCTTGTCGTCGTAGGCTACCTGAAGCTACCCAAATCCTTCACTGAGCGTTTCGCTGATCAACTCTCCTTGATACCTCCTTTGAAAAGTGTTCAGGGCTATTGGTCGCTGTTGCGTCGCGCAGATATCAATCTGGCGGTCCTGCATGACGATGTCATGAATGAATGCAAATCCGAACTGAAATGGTTTGAGGCGGCATGTCATGGCGTCCCTTCTGTGGTCAGTAGCACGCAGAACTACCGCGACGTGATTCGCGATGGGGAAGATGCTTTCCTGGCGGTGACTGCAGATGATTGGGAATCTGCGATTACTCGCTTGGTTGAAGACAAATCACTACGCCATGCAATGGGCAAGGCAGCTCAACAACGTACGCGCGATGAATATTCTCTCGAGGTACTGGGTAGCCAACTTGTCTCTGGCTTGGAATACCACGCCAATCGCTTGATGGACAGTGCCAGCCATGTCGACGATGGGGACGGGCAAATCGTTCTGGTTCGCAAGAAACGCAAGATTGCCCTCGTCAATGTCTTCTTCCCACCTCAATCTATCGGTGGTGCTACCCGTGTGGTAGACGACAATTTCAAGGCGCTGTGCAAGCATTACGGTGACGACTTCGAATTGGTCGTGTTTACCGCGGATAGTGAGTGTCGCACACCTCATCAACTGAGCATGTATCAACATGAGGGAGTTCGTGTTTACCGTACAACGACGCTTTGGCGTGAGAACATGGACTGGCATGCCAAGGATGAGCGCATGCATCAGATGTTCACCGAATTCCTGGAGTGTGAACAGCCTGACATGGTTCACTTCCATTGTGTACAGCGCCTGACAGGCTCTGTCGTGGAAGCCGCGCGTGACGCCAAGATACCTTACATCGTGACGGCACATGATGCGTGGTGGATTTCTGATTTCCAATTCCTGGTAGATCATGAGGGCACGGTATACCCAGATGGACATCCGGACCCCTTCGCGACTATCGATCTACCGCCTAGCGTCACGCAAGAAGCCTCAGTAGAGCGTAAGCTGTATCTGAAGGGTCTGCTGAGTAGCGCTCATAGGGTTCTCACAGTCTCCAATGCCTTTGCCGATATCTACCGCAAGAATGATATCGCTGACATCGAAGTAACGCCTAACGGTATCTCTGATGACTTGCCCTGGGAGTCCAAAAATACGTCTTATACCAAACGAGTAGTCGGTGGACACGTGGGGGGGATGGCAGAACACAAGGGATATTTCCTGCTCAAGCAAGCCGTCATGGAAGCACAGCCAAGTAACATGGAGTTTCTGGTGGTAGACCACTCCAAAGAAGAAGGCTATGAATCACGCCAATACTGGGGAAATGTACCAGTCAGATTCATTGGACGTGCCAGTCAAGACAAAGTGGTCGATATTTATCGTCAGATCGATGTGTTGTTTGCACCATCTACCTGGCCCGAGAGCTTTGGGCTTGTAACACGCGAGGCAGCAGCCTGTGGCTGCTGGATAGTAGCATCAAGTTTAGGTGGTATTGGTGAAAATGTTAGCGAAGGTTTTGTTATAAATCCGTGTGTTGCTGATCTGTTAAAGGTTTTGCATAGTGTAAACTCTAGCAAGTATAAAAAACACTCTAAAGAATCACCTTTGATATATTCTACTATCCAAGCAAACATTTTATCTAAAATATATAAGGATTATTGTGAATAAATTTGTTATTGGAATTGGCTCTCAACGAGCTGGATCTACTATGTTGCATAAATTGATTTCTAGCTGTACTAATATCTATATGCACGGAATTAAAGAGTTACATTACTTTGATACTAAATACGGACTAAGAGGCAGAGATACTCTTGTCGACTTTTCTAGTCGACAATTAGATCGTGAATTAAGCAATCTAGTTAATAAGGAAGAGTTTAAGCTATCTAAAGAGTATCGTGCTTATATAAGAGCAAATTTAATCTTAAAGAATACTTTCATTGATGAGATTGACTATATAGACCTATTCAGACCTTGTCTACAAGATTATTCATATTTAGGAGAAATAACTCCAGAGTACATGTTATTGCCTGAAGAGGGTATTAAAAACATGAAAGAGATATTAGGTGGTGATACTAAGATTATATTAATAGTCAGAGATCCCGTTGATAGGATTATTTCCGCTTATAAGTTGAAGATGAATTATGGTAAAAGCAGCAAAATAAAAGTGCCTGATATCAGTGCGGGCATTAAAGCAGAAATAGCAAGTAATTCACATTGGATTCAGCAACAAGACCGTTTTAATGAGTATGAAGAGGCTCTCAAAAATTATAGTAAGCATTTTGACAATTTACTGACTTTATCTTATGAAGGATTGGTTAATAATCCAAAAGTATTCATTGATAATCTCGCCTCTTTTTTAGGCGTACCCTTTGACAAAGATAAGGCTTCTAGTTTAGTAAAGCAAAAAACAAATAGCTTTGGAGAAATATCGACTATAGATAGTCAACTGTACGAAGCCTTAAAGTTAAGATATAAAGCCTCACTAGAATTAACAAAGAGCACTTGTAATGAATATATTCGCTAGCGAAGAATGCTTCCTAAATTATGTAGAAAGTGACGTTCATTCTATTAATAGAGTGTTAACGGACGCCACTCTTAATATAAATTTTCTAGCACTTAGGCTTGGAGATGGCGAGGCAAAGCTCCTCGCCTATCCTGAATACTTGGATTATGAATCCCTTGACAAGCAGCTAAGGATATGGTTTGGCGAGCATCAGCTTACACATGCTGATATAATGCATATTAAAAGTATGCTCATCTCCTCTATTAATCAAGCTACCATACTAGGCTTACCTGGCTATCATCGATGCACTAATAGTGAAAATGGTGCACTAACCAGCGATGCAAAGAATTGTCAATTATTATGGCAATCTTTGATTGATAACTTCGGTTTAAATTTTTTAAAGCGCAAACCTATTTGCTCAGCAAATTTGCATCATACAATACAACAAAATAAAAGTATTAAAAAGCTCTTAAGTAAGTATTCTAGACTAGGATTTGTATATTGGAATCATAATGTTCTCAATGACATCTATACATTCGATAACTTAACAGAGATCACTTTTATCAAAGTTCCTAGTGAAAACTGGAGCAAGAGTGAGAAAACCAATACTCATTATCCACATGTTTATAGAGATATAATAAAGAGTATAAGTAATAAAAATTATGATGGTTACTTGTTTTTAGTTGGGGCTGGCATATTAGGAAAAATCTATGCCTGTGAGATTTATAAAAAAGGGGCAAGTGTATTTGATTTTGGTGCTGTTCTTGATGGATGGTCCAATTCCATTCCCGCTCAACGTGAAGGTATGATTAATAAGAAAGATGTTATGACATTGGAGTATCTTTTTAAATGAGTACTTTTTTAATATGTGTTGGAGCACAAAAAGCAGGTACCACTTGGCTTTCAGAAATTTTGTCCGATAATGTTAATGTATATGTCCCCGAAATAAAAGAATTACATTATTGGGACGCTAAGTACTGCAGTCATCTTTCTGGTGGATGGGACTATCAATTTAATAAAAAAATTAAAAACGTATTGCATAGAAACCATAAAAATAAATATATAGTAGAGAAAGATCAAAAGGTTTTGCTTGAGTCTTATCAAAGGGTTAATATGCTCAATGATGTTGACTACAAAAAATTTTTCGATAACCGGGATGAAAAAATCGTATGTGATTTTACACCTTCTTATTCTTTTTTGTCTAAAAAAACATTCATGAGAATAAAAGCTCTTAATGTACGAGAAGATGTAAAGGTAATTTTTTTATTACGCAACCCAGCAGATCGTTTTTGGTCTTCTATTACTTATGGCGATCAATTGCTAGATGGGAGTAATGATTCTGGTGAAGTTATAAGAAAAAATTTGAGTAACGAACATCATATACTAAGGTCGGACTATTTAAAAACAATTGCTAATTTAGAATCTGTTTTTAACTCAGATCAAGTACACTATGAGTTTTACGAGAACTTGTTTACTGAAACGTCATTGAGAAAGATCGCTAATTTTCTAAATATCGATTTGGTCAATCCGGATTATTCTAAGGTTGTGAACAAATCTAAAGCGACAGATGTACTAACTTCAAAGCAAAGAAAAGTGTTAGTAACATCCTTCAGTGAGCAGTATAAATACGTTTTAAATAAGTTCTCATATGTTCCAAAGTCTTGGGCTGAAGATATGGAGCAATTTTTATGAAGTTCCAAATTTATGGCGATTCTCATTCAAGTTACTTTCGTCTTACTCCTAAAATGAGAAGATTGTACCCAAAATTTAAAAATCTTTCTGTAGATGTAAATGTTTATAGAGGTGGTAGTGTTATTGGTTTAGCGAGACCTAGTAGTAAACTTAATACTGTTGAAGATATATTTGGGAGAATTGATTCTGATGCTGTGCAGGTCTTCAGTTTTGGGCAAGTAGATTTTGAACTAGGTTATTATTATAGATTGATACAGAAGGGAGAAGTTATTACTAGGGATGATTTTTCAAAACGTATGTTGGATTCTATGTCTAGTTTTCTAACATCTCTAGATCCTAATTTAAAAATAGTCGTCAAAGGATTGAATTTAACTGTTCTCAAGGATCCAGTTTTTTCGGCTAGATATATAGCAAAGATAATAACTGACAAAGGTGAAAGCTATAATTATAAATTAGAGTTACTTAAAAAAAGCTTGGAGAAATATAGTGTGTTGAATGAATCAGTAGTAAGCTATAATAAAGAGCTTAAAGCTTTATGCTATAACCATGGCTTAGGTTATTTTGATATAAATGACGCATTATCGTGTGGTGAACCACTTAATGGGATCGACCATTCTTTTATCCCTTGTGGACCCGATCATCATATAGTTGATTCCATGAAAGTGCGTTCTATCCATTATAATAAGCTGCTAGAGAGTTTATAATGTCTATGGTTTATACAGTTCTAATTTCAGGCGGTGCTGGCTTTATTGGTTCTGCAGTCGTGCGTGAACTGATCCGGTCCACTCAACACACAGTTATTAATCTTGATGCACTGACCTACGCCGGTAACCTCGAGTCTCTGGCGGAAGTCGCGGATTCCGAGCGCTATCACTTCGTGCACGCTGACATCTGCGATGGCGAGAAGATGAAAGCGGTCTTCGCGGAATTCCAGCCGGATATCGTGATGCACCTAGCGGCCGAGAGCCACGTGGATCGCTCTATCGATGGCCCGGCTGATTTTATCGAGACCAACATCATTGGTACCTATCAGCTGTTGGAAGCGGCACGTCAGTATTGGAAGGGCTTGAAAGAGACTGATGTTGAGAAGGCCGCCGGCTTCCGCTTCCACCACATCTCCACCGATGAGGTGTATGGCGATCTGGAAGGGCCGGAAGATCTCTTTACCGAGACGACTGCCTATGCTCCCAGCTCGCCGTATTCTGCGAGCAAGGCCAGCTCTGATCACCTTGTGCGTGCCTGGCAGCGTACCTATGGCCTGCCGACGTTGGTGACTAACTGTTCCAATAATTATGGCCCGTACCATTTTCCCGAGAAGCTTATCCCGCTGATGATCTTGAATGCATTGGCTGGCAAGGCGCTTCCGGTGTATGGCGATGGGAAGCAGGTACGTGACTGGCTGTATGTGGAAGACCATGCCCGTGCACTGATCAAGGTCGCAACCGAAGGGAAGATCGCCGTGACGTACAACATTGGCGGCCATAACGAGAAGCAGAACATCGAAGTCGTTAAGACACTGTGTGCGCTGCTCGAAGAACTAGTGCCGCAGAAACCGGCTGGTATTGCCAAGTATGAAGACCTGATCAAATACGTGACGGATCGCCCCGGTCACGATGTGCGTTATGCTATCGATGCTGCCAAGATCGAGCGTGAACTGGGTTGGATGCCGCAGGAAACCTTCGAGACCGGACTGCGCAAGACGGTCGAGTGGTATCTGGCCAACGAGAATTGGTGGCAGCGTGTGCAGGATGGCAGCTATCGGGGTGAACGTCTGGGCGCCGGGAGCTGATGATGTCTTCTAATAGCTTCGGTCGTATTCTGATTCTGGGCGGCAATGGCCAGGTTGGCTTTGAGCTGCAACGCAGCTTTGCGCCTTTTGGTGAAGTGCGAGCGCCGCGTCGCAGTGAAGTCGATGCCAATGATTTGCAGGCAGTCGCTGCCTATGTGGACGAGCTTCAGCCTCAGCTGATCTTGAATGCCGCCGCCTGGACGGCCGTTGACAAGGCTGAGGCAGAGCGTGACGGTGCCATACGCCTGAATGCTGAGCTGCCCGCCTTGCTGGCTGAAAAGGCTAGTGCCTTGAACGCCACCTTGGTGCATTACTCGTCGGATTACGTCTATCCGGGAGATGGTGAGCAATTCTGGAGCGAAGATAGCCCGACAGCGCCGCTGTCTGTCTATGGGGAAAGCAAGCTGGCAGGCGACGAAGCGGTGCTGACGAGTGACTGCCGCCACCTGGTGTTCCGTACCAGCTGGGTGTATGCCGCGCGTGGCAACAATTTCATGAAGACGATGCTCAAGCTGGGCCGTGAGCGTGACACGCTGAATATCGTCAATGACCAGATTGGCGCTCCGACCCCGGCCCGTTTGATTTCGCAGCTGACCTCTGAAGCGCTGCGCCAGAACATTGCTAGCGGGCTATATCATCTAGCGCCTCAAGGCACGACCAGCTGGCATGGTTTTGCGCAAGCTATCTTCCGCATGGCCATCGAGCAGGGCGAAACCTTGGCGATCAATCCAGAGACGCTAGGTGGTATCCCGACCGCTGACTACCCAACGCCCGCAACGCGCCCGTTGAATTCTCGTCTAGCGTTGGGCAAGTTGGAAGCGGCATTGTGCTGTTCGCTGCCAAGTTGGGATACTCAGTTGTCATTGACGCTGAAAGAACATCTCGATTGTTGAGCTAGACTTGTGCATTGTTAGGTTCTGGTATTAAAGGCTGATCTAGCTCATCGCTTTCTGGCGATATGATAATTGCTGGATAAGCTGAACGACGCAATTTCTCCGCATCACGCTAAACGTCGATTCGACAAGGATTTTTATATGGCGCGCAAGGGTATCATTCTCGCCGGTGGTTCCGGTACACGGCTGCATCCGATTACTCGCGGTGTCTCCAAGCAATTGCTACCGATTTATGACAAGCCGATGATCTTTTATCCGGTCTCTGTCTTAATGTTGGCCGGTATCCGAGAGATTCTGATTATCTCTACGCCGGAAGACCTGCCGCAATACGAGAAGCTGCTGGGCAATGGCGAGCAGTATGGTGTGCGCCTGGAGTATGCCGTTCAGCCTAGTCCGGATGGCTTGGCACAGGCCTTCATCATCGGTGAGGATTTCATTGGTGATGATTCGGTATGCCTGGTACTTGGTGACAACATCTTCCATGGTCAGCACTTCTCCGAGCAGCTGAAGCGTGCTGCGACACAACCGAGTGGAGCTACTGTCTTCGGTTATCTCGTGCAAGACCCAGAGCGTTTCGGTGTCGTGGAGTTCGACGAAGAAGGCAAGGCGATTTCCATCGAGGAGAAGCCCTCGAAGCCCAAGTCCCCGTACGCCGTGACTGGCCTGTACTTCTATGACAACGACGTGGTCGAGATCGCTAAGGCAGTCGAGCCCTCCGAGCGTGGCGAGCTGGAAATCACCAGCATCAACAATGCCTACCTGGAACGCGGTGACCTGCGTGTCGAGCGCCTGGGTCGCGGCTTCGCTTGGTTGGACACCGGCACTCACGATAGCCTGTTGGAAGCGGGTCAGTACGTGCAAACCATCGAGCATCGTCAGGGGCTCAAGGTGGCATGTCTGGAAGAGATTTCCTGGACCAATGGCTGGATTACCGACGAGCAGCTGGAAGCGCAGGGTACGGCACTGAAGAAAACCGGCTATGGTCAGTACCTGCTCAAGCGCCTTGAAGACAAGCGTAGCTGCAACTACTGAGACATAACATCATCAGTCCTTTGGTATAGATACGCTGAAGGTGGTGCTAGTGTCGATATTCCCGCAGTCGTGTTGGTATAGATGACGACTGCGGGAATTTTCATGATAGAAAGCGACAAATCCGATATGTCATCGAATACATTGTCGTTCAATGAATCACTGCCTTATTCAGGAGTTAGACCCGCATGAACTATGAAAAACTCGCCATCCCGGATGTTGTGCTGTTGACTCCCAAAAAGTTCGGTGACGAGCGTGGTTTCTTCATGGAAACCTTCCGTCAGAGCGAATTCGTTGAACACTGCGGTAACTACACCTTCGTACAGGATAACCACAGCAAGTCTCGCCAGGGTATTTTGCGCGGCCTGCACTATCAGCTGAATCAGCCGCAGGGCAAGCTGGTGCGTGTCACTCAGGGAGCAGTCTTTGACGTCGCGGTAGACATGCGCAAGAGCAGCCCGACGTTTGGTCAATGGGTAGGTGCGCACCTGAGCGAAGACAATCAGCAGATGTTGTGGGTACCGCCGGGATTCGCACATGGTTTCTATGTGATCAGCGAGTCGGCAGAATTCCAGTACAAGTGCACGGACTACTATGCGCCGGGCGATGAGTACTCCTTGAAGTGGAACGATGTCACAGTGGGTGTTGAATGGCCTCTGGTCAACGGAGAGCCACCCCAGCTTTCTGGCAAGGATGAAGAAGGCAAGTCTTTTGAAGAGGCAGCATTGTTCGCCTGATAATAAGACGTCGTATCACTGCAGGATTGCAAAATGTTACGACGTCATATACCTGAGTATTGTCAAGGGTATATCGAGATCGTAAATTAAGGGATTGGTGATAAGATGAAGAATACTCGTCAGGCTCTCAGAGAGTTTGGTGCCACTTTTATGGGGCCGGCATTTCTGGTGTATGCCAAGCAAATAGAAGCGAAAGGAGCAGGGCGAGTACCGGTATGTCTAGCTCGTGAGGGATGGTGTTTCGAGCGACTGTTGTCTCACCTGAATACCCAAGGACATATCGAGCTGGAGCATGCCCCACAGTATCTGAAGGTTTCACGTACCTTGTTGTTCCGCGCCAATCTCGGCCATGATTTTCTCTGGCCGTTCGCGCTTGGCAACAACTTTGAAGGCTCAATGCTTGATCTCATGCTCAAGCGGTTTGGCTTGCAGATGCATGAAGCATTCAGTGTCTTGCCAGGCGAGCTGTTGCAGATGGAGGTCAAGCTGCCTGAGCAGCAGGCGGATGCCATCATGTGGCTGGAGCCTCACTTGCCGAGGTTGAAGGCCTTGGTCGCTCCTACCTTGCAGGGCGTGATGGCGTATCTTGAGGCGCTCGGTCTGAAAACCGGCCCGCAGCCCATGATGCTTGACCTGGGCTACTCGGGGACTATCCAGAAAGTATTGACTCGTATGCTGGAGCGTGACACGCACGGACTGTATTACGTCACGACCAAGCAGAGCGGTAGCCAGCACGGAAAGGGTGTGGCAACGCTGGAGGGTGTTTTTCAAGAGAATGCTGCGTGGGGTGAAGGTTTCCAGATGCTGGACCGATCACTATTGTTCGAGTCGTTGATGACAGCGCCGCATGGCCAGGTGGTCGATGTGCGTGAGGATAGCGAGGGAGGTTTCGAGTTCTGCTATGGCCGTCAGGCGGCGACGCAGCGACATTTTCAGGATTTGCAACAAGTCTTCGATGGTGCCATTGAGCAAGTGGCCACTTGGTTGGCAGATGGCGTCACCTTCACCTCTGAAGAAGTTGAGCAGATGTATGAGAGTTTTGCCACGCGACAGGGAGGGATTCCCCAGTGCGCCTGGCATCTATTCTTTGTCGATGATGACTTCTCGGGTAATGGAATTCTCAATCCACTCGCCCTTTTCAATATTTGATCGAGAGACATCATGAAAGCGTTCAACATCTTCAACAAGCGTAAACAAGAGGCCTTGCCTGTCGTGGATCAGACCCAACTACAACAAGCTGAGGCGCTTGGTCTCTTTGATGCGGGTTGGTATCAGCAGCAATACGGCCAGAAGTTTGCGAGCTCGGCAGATGCCTTCCAGGACTATCTCCACAAATCCCGTTTTGCACCGGTGCACCCGTCACCCGCCTTCGATGGTGAAAGCTACCATCGCATGTACATGGACGTATTCTATGACCAGCAAAGCCCACTGCTCCATTATCTGAAGAACGGCAAGCAGGAAGGGCGCCAGCATGTCCCGCTGACGCCCCGCTGGGTACCCAATTCCCGCTTGCCGTTGGACACAGCCCTGACAGAAGCCGCCAGTCAGTTGAAGATGGCCATCTGCCTGCACGTCTTTTATGAAGACTTCATTGATCGCTTTGCAGAAGCGCTCAATGAAATGCCGATCAAGGTGGATGTCCTGTTGACCCTGGCGGCAGGAGTCGATGAAACTCGCGCCCGCAAGACCTTCGCGCGTCATGCCTGCGTCTCCCGTGTCGAGACACGGCGGGTACCCAACCGCGGACGCAACTTTGGTCCGCTTCTGGTCGAATACGCAGACCAACTCAAGAATTATGATCTCTTCTGCCACCTGCACTCCAAGAAATCACTGTATTCAGGGCGTGAGCAGACTCAGTGGGCCGACTATCTCACCGAGTTTCTGCTGCGCGACAAGTCTGTGGTCAAGCGTGCACTGAACGCCTTCGCGGCAGACGATAGCCTGGGACTCTACTATCCCACGACATTCTGGATGATGCCGAGCTGGGTTAACCACCAGACCATGAACAAGGGTTTCATGCGTGAGTGGCAGGAATCTCTCGAGATAGAGCACGTGAACGACTTCTTGAGCTACCCGGCTGGCGGCATGTTCTGGGCGCGGCCGATGGCGCTCAAGGGAATCGCGGATCGAGCCTGGAAGTATGAGGACTTCCCGGAGGAGCCACTCCCCAATGATGGCTCGCAATTGCATGCGTTGGAGCGCGTATTGGGAGCACAGGTCGAGAATCTTGGCTATCAACAATTCTTCTATCACCCCTCCGGTGGTGATTTCACGTCCGATCAAAGCTATATCACCGCCAGTTATCATGGTTCCATCGAGCAGCACTTGCCCGCGATCCAATCGCATCAGATCATCAGTTTCGATGTGTTTGATACGCTGGTGCGTCGTGAATTTACCGTAGCAGATTACGCCAAGCTGAAACTGGGAAAGTGGTTGGTGGAGCAGGGCGTCGTGACATCTGCCCATGACTTTGTGGCATTGCGCAACAAGGCAGAGTTCACGTTGCGCAAGCGCGCCAATTTCCAGGGCGATATCTGTATCGATGCCATCTACGATGAACTCGCGGATGTTCTGAAGGTCACAAAGGACGTTGCGCAAGGGTGGATGCAGCGTGAATTCGAGCTGGACCTCGCGATGATTCAACCCAAGGATGAAATGGTGGAGCTGTTCAACAACCTCGGGTCTTCCGGTCACGTGCTGTGGGTTATCTCTGATACCTATTACACACGTGATCAGGTTGGCCTGATGTTGCGCAAAGCAGGCGTCGCCGGGGCCTATCGCCTGATGGTGTCCAGCGAGGAAGGCAAGCGCAAGGACAGTGGCAGCATGTGGGCAATGGTGAAGGAAGACCTTGCCAATGAGCATGGCCGTAGTCACCTGCATATCGGTGACAATGTCGTTGCCGACGCTCAGCGTCCGGGAGATATGGGGCTGGCGTGCTTTCATATCCTGCATCCAATGGACAAGTGGCATGCATTGGGCATGCCAGATGTTCTCAATGGCAAGAATGCACTGGATGAAGCCCAAATACTGAAATGGGGCGCTCTGGTGAGCCAGATCGGCCGTAACCCGTTTATTGGTGAATAATGAAAAAAGATACTCTGTACCTTCACGTAGGTTGGTCGAAGACGGGCACATCGGCAGTGCAGTCCCAGATTCAGGCACAACATGCCGACTTTCTTGACAAGGGTATCCTGTACCCTCAATCCTTGCAGTGGCCTGATCACTCCCATCATCCTTTTGCCTTATCTTTCCAGGGGAGTGGTGCGTATCAAAGCGATATGTCACCTGCCGATGCCTTGGAAAAGCTGCGTATCGAGATGGAAGCAAGTCCTGCACCTAGCGTGTTATTGTCTTCTGAATTATCACCGATGTACTTCAATAACCCTCGTTTTCGGAACTTTGTTACTGAGTATTTTGAGACAGTCAAGGTATTGTTCACTGTGCGGCCGCAGTCTGAACTGTTATTGTCGCTTTACAACCAGTTGGTGAAAGATCCCAACGTCCGTTACGACGCTTCACTCTTCACGCTTGCGATGAGAAATATCGGCTGGTTGAACTATCTGAACCACATTCGACAGTGGGAAAAACATGTGGGTGAGAATAACCTGTCGGTACTTTCCTACAGTCGTCAGGTGGTACAGGATTTCCTCCAGGCATTTGATATCGAGTATCGCCAAGATGCCAACCAGACTCCTGAGACGGCCATCATCAACCCTTCTTTGCCGACACGCTGTCTATTGCTTGTGCAGAAACTGGGGCGAGGCGCATCAAGTAATAACGAGTTTGCCAAAAGGCGTGACAAGATCATCACTTTGTCGAACGCAATCGATCGTGATCATGATCAAGAGGTGTTGTTTTCTATTGCGGAGCAGCAAGCCTTTGATGCTAATTTCAAACAAGGCAATCAGAAGCTGATTGAGTGGTTTGAATTGCCGTCAGAAGGTCTGATAAAGACGGATTATTCTTCAATCAATGTCTTGCCTGAAGATAGACTGTCGCTAGAAGATCTGATATGAAGTTGCTTGATTGCCGTCTTGGTGCTGTCGATTTGAGTTAAATTTTTGTATTATTCTATATCTACATAATTAAGGGTTGTTATGTTTGTATTTGTTCATTTGCCTAAAACTGCTGGCACAAGTTTTCGTAAGTCTTTGGGGAGGTACTATGGGGAAAGTTATATTTCAAAAGATTATGGCCCTTATCTTCCAGAGACAGATGTTGATATCAAAAAAAAATTACATATTGAAAACGATCCTTACTCTGCTGTTTTAGATGTAGCGGATAAAGGGAGTAAGTTTATCGTAGGTCATTTTAAAGCTTCTCGATATGCATATCAAATTCCTATTTCAAAATTCGTAACTATCTTAAGAGACCCGATTCAAAGATTTTATTCTGAATACAATCATAGATCCAGTAGAGACTTTGATCGTTTTACTGGAACTATTGAAGATTATTGTCAAGAAGAAAGATTCTGTAATATACAGTCTAAAATGCTAGCCGGTGTAGCTTGGCCAGCATTCGGATGTGTTGGCTTAACAGAAGAATATAATAAGTCTATGTGTTTGATCAACTCTGAGTGTTCCGTAGAGCTTGAATACATGGAGGTCAATAAAAGACGAGGAAATGTTGGCAAAGGCTATGATTTATCGCAAGAACAGTTAGAGCTAATAAGTAAATGTAATCAAGGTGATATTAAGTTGTATAATGCTGCAGTTGATTATTTTAATCAACGAATTTCTCTTCCAGACCAGCATAGTTTTGTTCGAGGTAGATTAGAATTTATTAAAGAGAATGTTGTTTCAGGTTATGCCATTCCTGCTGAGGATAATTCACCGGCTATTGTAGTTGAAATACTGGCCAATGGCGTCGTGATTGGAGAAGCAATAGCAAAGGACCATAGAAAATACTTGGCGTTGCTCTCTGTATCTAGAAAAGGATATGTAGGTTTCGAGTTTAAGCTTGGAGTATTACCAGAAAAAACAGTTATATCAGCAAGAGTAAAGGATACACATCAATATTTAGCTTATACTATTGAAACTTGAGGTTTTTATGATCACTAGAATATGTGCAATTGCCAAAGATGAAGCCCCTTATATCGTAGATTGGGTTTTTCACCATCTTTATTTTGGGTTTGACCAGATCCATGTATACATAAATAGAACTACTGATGCCACAGCTGAGATTTTAGATAATATAGCCAAAATTTACCCAAATGTCAGTTATGAATATTTGGACTGGGTAGATGCTTGTCCTATTGACGTTACTAAAAAAATGCAAGTCATCGCCTATGCAAAAGATTTACATTGGGCCAAAGAGAATAGTGTAGATTGGTGGTTTTGTTTGGATATCGATGAAACCTGGGTCCCTAAAAAATTCGATATCAATATAAAAGATTATCTATCCACCAAGTCTCAAGAACATGCTATTTCTTTTATGTGGCATAATGCTTTTGGTGAAGAAGAAGCTTTTAAAGGGGTTACTCCCGAATCCAGATATTTTGTTGGAAAGCAGGTGAAAACTATTTCTCCAATCCGTAACGTGAAAGTTAAACGTGTAAGAGTACATCGTCATAAAATTGAAGACGATATCATTGTACATGATGCTAATGGAAGACCTTTCAAGTTTAGTGAAGATAATATACAAGTAGCAAGTGATGATTTTGTAGGTGAGCGCGATGCTTATATTGTTCATCAGATGTTCAGGTCAGAGGTTGAATATTTAAATACTTTGGCCAGAGGAAATCCAGAGCATGAGTTCGCTCTAAAAAACAATCGTCCAGGTTATAAAAAGGGGGTGGCTACCTTGCATCCTACTTATTCCTGGCCTAAAAGTAACTTCGAAGAATATAACAAAAAGAAAGAAAATTTTTATAAAACCACTAATACTATAGAGATTACAAATCAAAGTCGTGAGTACGTATTTTCTCGTTCTGGTATTGTCAAGGAGAAAATCAGTAGAATGTTAACAAAAGGGAATTCTGAAGTTGAAAAGCTCGTCGCTGGTACCTCTTTATTAAAACAATCTTGACAAAGAGACGAAATGTAAAAAATTTATTTTAATTCTGTTGAAACCCATAGGTCGTGTACGCTATGGTCTATGGGTTATAGTAATATACTATTTGCATCAGTATGTATAAACCGTCTAGAGTACATTGTGAATGTTCGGTAAAAAGAAAATTTTAGATAAACATAGTTTATGTATCTCAGCGATAGCTAAAAATGAAGCAATGTATATTTCAGAATGGTTGACTCATTATCGTAATATAGGCGTTACACATTTTTTTATAGCCGATAACGGTAGTGACGACGGAACGCAAGAAATATTGGCTCAAGAAGCCTTGGTCGGTGATATTACATGGGAATCATGGACTTGTCCTATTAATGCGCAAATTAAATGGTATGAAGAATGTCTATCAAGGTATAAATATCAATGTAAATGGCTGGGGTTCTTTGATATTGATGAGTTTTTAATAGATTGTCAAGATAGTAATATAATTGCTAAATTATCTACTTTGCTAAAAGATGATGCCATAGGCGGGGTTGCAATCAACTGGAGAGTTTATGGTTCTGCCGGGTTTAAAAGAGTTCAGCCAGGTGCCGTGACCAGCCGGTTCAACATGGCAAGCCGATCATCACGTGTCGTCAATCAACATGTTAAATGTATTGTCAAGCCACAAGCTGTTAGTAAAATTTATATTCATGCCCCTAAGCTAAAGTCTGACTTTTATTATGTTTCTCCAAATGGTGAGCCTGTCTCATTTGTTAATAATCAAGTAAAAACGGGTAGGACCGAATTTATTTGTAAAGATAGCTTGATATTAAATCATTATAATATTAAGTCTGAGCAAGAATTTGTAGATATAAAGTCCTCACGTGGACGTGCCAATCTAGGACCCAAATATTCTCGAAATATTGAATATTTCAAAAGTCATGATATGAACGAAGAGTTGATAGAATCAGGTTGTTTTAATGCGTTGAAAGTAGATAGCTATAATCGCCTACCACGCAAACTGATTCGAAACAAACCATTCTGGTTTATACATATCCCCAAAACTGCTGGTACCAGTTTTAGACTTGGTGCGATCTCCAAGTTTGGTAAAGAAAATGTATGGAATGATTATGGAAAAGATAGCAAAGAAACCCATCCAGTGATAAGTAGAACAATTTATGATTTGCAAGATAGGTATGAGTTGAATAAAGCAATCAGATCAAATAATGTATCTATTATAGTAGGGCATGTTCCTGCAAGTCGATATATCGACACCGCTGGAATAAGAAACTCATTTACCTTCCTTCGAGACCCGCTACAAAGGATAATTTCGGACTATAAACACCTTGTTCGATACAGTGGCTATACAGGTAGCTTGGAGAGTTTTATTGAGCGCCCTGAACTACAGAATAGACAATCTAGATTTCTGGCTGGCGCAAGATTGCAAGCATATGGGTTTATTGGTATCACAGAACGATATAAAGAATCATTGGATTTAATTAATCATCTTTATTCTATTGATATACCACATCGAATGGAAAATGTTGAGACTAACGTTGGGTGCATTCATTCAATTTCTGAAGCTGATCATGATCGAATATCGGAGCTCAATGATAAAGACTTGAAACTTTATGCCTCCGCTTTAGAAATCTTTTCCCAGCGTATTGACTTACACGCTAATTATCTTCCTTATGTTCATGGTGCTTTACAAAGGTCAGTAGAGAATAACATTCTTGGGTGGGCGTGGTGGAGTCTCTCGGATGATCCGGTCGAGATCGAAATATTTGCCGATGACATATTCATTTCGCGAGCAATAGCATGTGATTATCGACCCGGATTGATAGGTCTATCTCCTCCTCGAGATAGCTATGTTGGTTTCAGTGTAAGTCTAGGGAAGTTTAATTCCAGTGGGATGAGAATTAGCTGCAAGGTAGCCCTGACAGGCCAATTGATCGATAGCTTTGTTCTATAATACTGATTATGATACTTCTGTTTTCAATGTGGACTATCATTCATGACGTCTAAATATTTCTTATTCGATGTTATAGAGCGTCTGTGGGAAAGATTTTTTTCTCTATCTCTTGATAAATCCAAGTGTAAAAAAATAAATATTTATTTTGATGAAGGAAAAGGTTCTTATATTGCTAGCACTAAGGACCCTCAGATAATTCTACATTCCCGTATATGGCTTCCAGGATGGTATATGCTAGAAGCGACTGTCCTTCATGCCACTATGGCTCGAGAATCGCGTTTATACCTCAATGAGGGCAATGGCTATACCAATGACAAAAGCTTCATACTGCCAATCAAGAACGGTTGTGTTTCCAAGCGTATCATCAAGGTTACTAGGCCGGGAACTCGTCTCAGATTCGATCCGATTGATGTTTCTGGCGAATTCGGCATTGACAAGTTGAATTTGATTCTGCTGACGCCGCAGTTTGCCCATGATCGTATGTTGAAGCGTATCACTCGCCTACATCATGACTTCAGAGGTAAGTCATTGGCAGATGCCAAAAAGGTATTCAATTCTGCTAAGGCGGCCGGAGGGGAGAGTCGCGAGAAGTCTCTGATGAGCCACTATGCTGACACCTTCCGCAATAATCGCACCCAAGGGGATTATCTTGCGTGGATAACACGACATGAGTTGCCCATTGCAGAGACAGCACTTGATCATCAGCCATTGATTTCAGTGCTGGTACCAGTCTACCTCCCTGATATCAATGATTTCCGGGCCTGTCTAGAATCCGTACTGGCACAGAGTTATCGCAATCTCGAACTATGCCTCGTCGATGATGCTTCAGGCTCAGCTGAGCTGACTGCAGTATTGGATGAATATCGCAAGCGAGATGATCGTGTGCATGTCATCGTTCACGATCACAACAAGCATATCTCTCACGCCAGCAATACTGCTCTGGCCCACGCCAATGGAGATTATGTTGCGCTGTTGGATCATGACGATGTGCTCGCGGAGCAAGCGCTCTATCTGATGGTTCAGGCAATTCAGCAATCACCAGATGCCGTGGTGGTGTACTCGGACGAAGACAAGCTTGACGAGCAAGGTCGTCGTCATGACCCGCACTTCAAGAGCGGCTGGAACCCTGATCTTCTGCTATCCCAGAATTATATCTCTCATCTGGGCATGTACCTGACCGAGCGGGTTCGTCAGGTGGGAGGTTTCCGAGCGGGGGTCGAGGGCAGCCAGGACCATGACCTGGTCTTGCGGGTCACTCATGGCCTGAAGGCAACTCAGGTCGTGCATGTTCCACGTGTTCTCTACCACTGGCGGGCAGGCAAGGGGTCGACGGCGCTGGACAGTGGCGAAAAGGATTACACCAGTCAAGCCGGACTCAAGGCAGTGCAGGATTATCTGGCTGAACATTACGCACATGCTTCTGTCAGCTTCGGGAGTATGCCGAATACCTATCGTGTCAATTGGCCAGTCATCGGCAAGCCACTTGTCAGCTTGATCGTCCCGACTCGCGATGGTGTCGATATCCTCAAGCCGTGCGTCGAGGCGCTGTTGGAAAAAACTCACTATCGGCATTTCGAGCTGCTGATTCTGGACAATCAATCGACATGCGAGAAGACGCTCGCCTTCATGCAGGAGGTCAGCCAGCGTGACTCGAGGGTAAGGGTGCTGCAGTGGGATCATCCTTTCAATTATTCAGCCATCAACAACTTTGGCGTGAGTGAATCTCGTGGCGAGATCATCGGACTGATCAACAACGATATCGAGCCCATCAATGCTGATTGGCTGGATGAGATGGTAGGGCAAGTTCAACGTGAAGAGATTGGCTGTGTTGGTGCCAAACTGTATTACCCCAACAATACCGTACAACATGCTGGTGTCATTCTGGGAATTGGAGGTGTGGCTGGACATGCCCATAAATACTTCCATCGCAATGAGGCGGGTTACTTTTCTCGCTTGATGCTGCCCCAGAACTTCAGCGCTGTCACGGCAGCGTGCTTGCTGGTTCGTCGTGAGGTCTTCCTCGAGGTGGGAGGGCTGAATGCAGAGCATCTGGCTGTTGCTTACAATGATGTGGATTTCTGTCTGAAGGTACGTGAAGCCGGTTATCGAAATCTTTGGATACCCTATGCAGAGCTCTATCACCACGAATCCGTCTCACGCGGGCGAGATCACAGCGGCGAGAAGCAGGCACGTGCAGAACGTGAAGATGCTTATATGTTGCAGGCATGGGGTGACACTCTGACGACGGACCCTTACTACAACCCCAACCTGACTCTCGTCCACGAAGACTTTTCGTTACGCTGAGCAGAGTGCCGTCCCGTCATGCCTGTAGCTGCCTATTGAACATCGTCTCGCAAGGAACGCCATGTCCCGTTCACGATTTCTGCTCAAGGCTCCCCTGTGGGGCCTTGCGCTATTCACCGGTGCCAAGTCCTTCATCGCCAATCCGCTGATCGGGAGCGAGCGTCTGAATCGCCGCGGGCTGCACGTCTGGCGGGTGAAGGCGGCGTCTCGGATCATGCGCTGGCGCATGGCCATGTTGAGTCGAGGCGTGCCGACAGCGGAGCGTGAAGCCTATCTGCGTGATGGCTATCTACTCAAGCAGGACTTCCTGTCGCCAGAGCTGTTCGCGCGACTCAAGACCGAGCTTGAAACCGTGCATGATCACGGTCCCGGTGAGGTACGTGAGTGTTGTCAGGGGGATACCCGCACGCATCGCGTATTGCTGGACCCGGATACCCTGAGCGAGCTGCCGGTGGCTAAGCAAGTGTTGGCTGACCCTCAGCTCAAGCGTCTGCTGCGTTTCTGCGCTGGCCATCGTCGCCTGCCCATCGTGCATCTCGAGAAGGTGTTCAATGGCGCCCGCGACAGTGATGAGGCCGACCCGCAGAAGTCCCTGCACGTGGATACCTTCCAGCCGACCATGAAGTTCTGGCTTTACCTGGAGGAGGTGAGCGATCGCAACGGGCCTTTCATGTTCGTGCCTCAGTCCACGCAGTTGAACAAGGGCCGTCTGGATTGGGAGTATCACATGAGTCTGACGGCGCGTGAGCATGCCAATCGCTATACCCAGCGAGGGTCCTTCCGGGTCGAGGAGGGCGCACTGGCTCGCTTCGGTCTCAATGCGCCCACGCTGTTCAAGGTGCCTGCCAACACGCTGTTGATCGCGGATACCTTCGGCATGCACGGCCGTGGTCCTGCCGAGGCGGGCAGTTCGCGTCTGGCGCTGTGGGGAATGAGTCGCACGACGCCCTTCCTGCCGTTGCCGGGGCTGGGCGGCGAATGGCTCAATCGGCTGCAGTATCGTGTGCTCAAGGCGGAGCGGGCGCGGGATGACAAACGTGCCGCAGCGCGTGGTGTCGAGTCTTCCTGGCATGTCGTGGCGCGTGATTCCTTGCGTGCGCAGGACCCGTCCTGATGTCGGCTGAAGCTTCACCCTTGGCAGGTGTGCGGTGGGTCGTTCTCAGCGATGGTGCTCGACCCACCGAAGATATCTACTTTCTTGAGTCGGCCGCCCCTGCTCTTCGCCAGCAGGGGGCCATCGTCGAGCGTTTCGATACACGCCGCTACTACCTGCCGACGCGATGGGCATTGCGGCGCCTGGCGGGCGCCAATCTGCTGATCGTGCGCTCTCTGGGCGAGCGCTGGGTGCGTCTGCTCGAACGTCATCATGAGCGCATCGGGCGTATCGTCTATCTGATCGACGATGATCTTGGCGCCGTGACCCGTACCGCTGGATTGCCTGCCGCCTATGTCGCTCGTTTGAGCGGCTTGGCGATGCGTCAGCCCGCACTGCTTGCGCTCGCGGATGAGGTAGTGGCCTGTTGTGAGGCGCTGGTGGCCCAGCTTGGGCGAGAGCATGCCAATGTCTCGCTGCTGACACCGCCAATGCTGACGCCAGAAACTGAGCTGGCCGATTTCACTCAGTCTGACTGGACCATCGGCTACCACGGTACCCGTGCGCATCGTGATGACATCGCGCACCTGGCGCCGGCACTCACGCCAGTGATGGCATCACATCCCCAGGCACGCCTCGAGATCATGATGGGGCGGCACGTGCCTGAATCATTTTGCGGTATCGCACGGCTGGAGACCCCGGAGGCGCTGCCCTGGAAGGCCTTTCAAGAGTACCAGGCGACACGCCGCATCCAGATCGGCCTCGCACCGCTTCTGGAGACGCCGTTCAATCGCGGCAAGTCGTGGATCAAGTTTCTCGATATCGCCGCGATGGGCGGCGTCGGTATCTACAGTCGTCGGGCGCCGTATGACGGAATCGTCGAGCATGGCGTCGATGGGCTCTTGGTGGGGGACGACCCCAGCGAGTGGCGGGCAGCGCTGGAGCAATTGCTGGCTGACCCAGCCGCTACACAGGCCATGGCAGAGCGGGCATTGCAGAAAGCCCGAGATATTGGCGCTGTAGAGGCGTGTACGAACTTCTGGCGTTCGCGCTGACTTGAGCGAGATGATCCCAACCTACAAGGCCCGCAGCCAACCCTGCGGGCCTTGTTATTTCTGGAGCTGAGAACGACCAATCTGACACTTCCAGCGGCGATTTCGTGTCCAACGCAGGTAACACGTTGATTACATCCGCTACACACCAGCAAAATTTGAGTGGTGTGATGCCCAGAAATCATTAAGCTCAAAGTAAGCGTCCCAGAGTCAGTGTGTGCTCTCGCTCGCGCTTGTTTGGCGGTCACGCCGAACGTGCCGGGACCATGAATGCCTCGAGTAAAGGAGACTGACATGACCGCCTTCCCGACCACTCCTCGATGGATCGTACTCAGTGATGAAGCCCAGGCGCTGGAAGATATCTACTTCTTCCTGCCTGCCATGGCCGCGTTGCGCAAGGAAGGCACACGTGTCGAGCGTTTTGAAACCCGCCGTTGGAAGTTCTCTCCCAAACTTGCCCAGGCGCGCCTCTCCGGCGCCTGCCTGTTGATCGCGCGTAGCCTGGGGCGGGAATGGATCGAGATGCTGGAGCAACACCGTGAGCAGCTCGGTCGTATCTGTTACCTCGTCGATCATCTGTATTCGCCTGAGTCGTTGGCAGCGGAGGAGGGCAACTCTACCCCTGAAGCAGGCTCTGAGGCTGCCCAATTGCAGCAGCGACTGTTCACGCTGGCGGATGAGATCGTCGTGGTCAGCGAGCAGCTGGAGGCCGCTCTGGCGAGCCTGCATCCCAAAGTCAGCCTGCTGACACCGCCACTGACTGGCAAGCTGCCGGATCTTCACCATCTCGAGCAGAGCGATTGGTGCATCGGCTTTCACGGCACTCTGTCTCATCGTGACGATATCGTGGCGCTGGCCCCCGTGTTGCGCGATATCCAGACGCGGCATTCCGACAGTGAGGTGGAGTTGATGATGGGGCGACATCTACCGCTGGCACTCAGCGACATTCCCCGCCTCAAGACGATGGAGGCCGTCAGCTGGGAGGGATTCCAGGATTATTGCTCGCGGCGTCGGATCGCCATCGGCCTGGCCCCCTTGATGGAAAACTCCGACAATCGCGATGCCTCCTGGCTTCGGTTTCTCGATATCACCCGCATGGGCGGGGTGGGCATCTACAGTCGCCGGGCGCCCTATGTCGAGTTGATCGAGGACGGCGTCGATGGCCTGTTGGTGGAGGATGATCCGACAGAATGGACCGCCGCCCTCGAGCGCCTGCTGGGCGATCGTGATGCGACGCGTGCCATGGCGCACAACGCGCAACACAAGGCCCATGAAGTGGGCGATCCACTGCAGGTGCTGGATTTCTGGCGCGCGCGTTCGACGGTGGCGCGCGCACGCTAAAGTCGTTTTGTGGCCTGCTTCGGATAGCCCAAACAAGATAGCTTGGCTGAAATTGCTCGATCCAATCACGGTCTGCTCAAGCGCCGCGCCCCTCAGGGGTGCGGCGCTTTGTTATGATCTCGCCATCTTTTCGTTCTGAGTCATTTGCCCTGTTGAAAGGAGTGCTGCATGGCCACCCCCGAGTTACCCGATGACTTGCCCAGCGCCGCGTCGCAATCCTCGCAGAAGGATGTCGAGGTGGCGCACAGTCAACGTCTCGCGAGCCCAGCGGTCGCCCGCAATCGTGACGTGATTCTTGATGTCCTGCGCGATGTGTTGGCACAGCAACGTGAGGTGCTGGAGCTGGCCAGTGGCAGCGGTGAGCACGCTATGCATTTCGCCCACGGACTGCCTCATCTGGCGTGGCAGCCCAGCGATGCCAGCCCGCGTGCGCTGGAGTCCATCGCGGATTGGCGCACCGAGGCCGCCTTGCCCAACCTCAAGGCGCCGATCACGCTGGATGTGCAGGCCGAGTGGCCTGAGGTGGCCTACGATGCGCTGGTGGCGATCAATCTGATCCACATCTCGCCGTGGCGGGTCACATCCGAGCTGATGTTGCAGGCCGGTCGACGCCTTCCGAAGGACGGCGTGTTGTATCTCTACGGTCCCTACAAGCGGAGAGGGCAGCACACGGCGCCGAGCAACGAGGGCTTTGATGTGCAGCTCAAGAGCCGCAACCCGCTATGGGGCGTGCGTGATCTGGAAGCGGTCATCGAGGAAGCGGAGCGCAACGGCTTGCGGCTCGACAAGGTGATCGAGATGCCGGCGAACAATCTGAGTGTAGTATTCCACCAACTTTCTGGCTCATAGGCCTCATAGTCTTTGTAATGACCTACTCAGGGAAATGCCCACCTCGTAGATGTAGGGTCTCGGATGTTCAATTGACTAGAATAAGCTATCCCTTGCTTGCTGCCAGAGGGCTTCTTCGTCAGTTCGTTCAGGAGCATCGAGATGGGCATCAAGCTTCATAAGCAAGCGACTACCACACCCAAGGTCCGTGCTGAGATCCAGGCCGCTCCTGCCCACATCCCGGACAGCGTATTGGCGGAGCGATTTGGCGTGAGTGATATGACCATCCGCCGGTGGCGGCATCGAGACGACGTCTATGATCGTCCTCACACACGTCATAACCTCCTGGCCACCCTCAACGGGGAGCAGGAAGAAGTTCTCATCGCCGCCAGAACGTTCCTTCGTCTGGGGCTGGATGATCTCCTCGTGGTGGCTCGTGAGTTTCTTCATCCGACCCTTTCCCGCGCAGCCTTGCACCGGATGTTGAAAAGACGGCAGGTGCCGACACTTGCCGAGCTGGCACGCCAGGACCAAAAGGACAACAAGCAGGCTCCCAAGGCATTTCGGGACTACGAGCCAGGCTACCTGCATATCGACATAAAGTACCTGCCACAGATGCCCGATGAGACCCAGCGGCGGTACCTGTTCGTGGCCATCGACCGTGCCACGCGCTGGGTCTATCTTGAGGTGCGCTCCAGCCAGTCAGCGAAAGACGCAGAGGAGTTCTTCCATCGCGTTATCGACAAGGCACCGTTCAAGGTTCAGAAGGTGCTGACAGACAATGGAAAGTGCTTCACTGATCGTTTCACGTCGGGCGGTGAACGTAAGCCGACAGGAAGCCATCTTTTCGACATGGCCTGTGCACAGCATCATGTCGAACACCGGCTCATCCGTCCGGGTCACCCCCAAACCAACGGGATGGTCGAGCGCTTCAATGGCCGTATCAGCGATGTGCTGACGACTCGACGCTACGAATCGAGGGAGGATCTGGAGCAGACACTCAAGCGTTACTGTTGGCTCTATAATCACTGCATCCAGCAGAAAGCATTACATCATCAGGCGCCGATATCAGCCATGAAAGATTGGCAAAAAAGGCGGCCCGAGCTTTTCCACAGGCGGGTAATCAATCAGGCGAGACCCGACATCTAGGGGAATACTCAGGAGGCCTGGATACCGCAGGTGCTGCGCTTATTGCTTGAATTCAGGGATTTCAGAGGATTAGTTTTCGTATATCGAAATGGTTGTTCGTATTAGCATTCCAGTACGACTGTGTTTTTTTATGGGGTAGCTCCATATGTATATGTACTATACGACGTAAGTGGTAAATGGGTTGTATCATAATGCCTATTTCCGATGCCTGTGCTTCTCTGATTTTAAGATATGTGGCAATTGCCCGTGTAAGTAACCCTGGACCAGTTTTGCTCCAAGTGCTTTCATTATCTCGTGCGAGCAGTGAAGACAATGCCATTTCGCTTGCATATACAATAGCGGGATGTTGAGGAGCTGCAGCTATTATGTTGTTGGCTAATGCACCAAAGTTCTCTCTAAAGCAAAGCAATTCGACGCCCTTCGGGAAGAGTCTGTCTAGGTTATCGTGGAAACGATCATCGGCATCAATATATAGACCTCCGTAATATCTTAGATAGCAAAGACGGAAGAAATCGGCACCTTCAGCAGGATTATTAGCTAATAAGAATGCTTTTTCATAAGACCGGTCAAAGGCAGTTCTTAAGAACTGTCTCGCTTTACGACTATCAAATCGAACATACTCAATATCTGAGAAATGTGCCCAAGTTTCCATAGTATCCATTACGGATTTTGGTGGAGTAGTGGCATCCCAGTACTGCACAATACGTCGAGGAATAAGACAGCTATTCGCCTGGAAGGCTGTAGTAGCCACTTGAGCATAGGCTGCTACAACCTTTGAGGCTGCAAAGTTGTAGCGAGAAGTAAGTTCTGCTGTCTCGTATGCCAAGTTCAGGGCTTTTTGTTCCGCTTGGTATAAGTATAGATCATTTAGGTGAACTCCTATCATTGATACAGAAAAGTGTTCTGATGTTACCTCGTGTTGTATACCGGATCGCCTAGCTTTCTCAATAAGGTTCTGAGCTTCTTCAGAGCGGCCTAGCATGATGAGCAAACGGAGTCGTGTCATCAATAACTGTGTCGTATTTCCTACACCGCTAGCGTCCAGTTCATTTTGTGCTTCTTGGCTATTTCCTAGTTCTAACCAGCATTGAGCACGTAGGTTTGCCGCGGCTATTTTTTTTGCAATCGGGATATTACCATGCAATATCTCAAGCGCCCTTCGGGGTTGGCCTGAATTAAGTAGCATTAACGCATGCAACGATTTGAGTGCAAAGTCTTGGGGCCAGCGCAGTCGACATTGCCTTACATAGCGTTGCCCAAGCCCATGGACATCGGTAAGCTTTAGTAGGTTGCATAGCCTACGTGCTTCTAGTAAATCTCGTTTCGACTGATGGCGAGAACGGTAGACGGATAGCGCTGCATGCGGCCCACTAGTGTATAGTGCAAATTCGACATTTACGTCGTTTTTTGCTTTATTTGTAAGATGTTTAGTCAACCTTTCTTTCAGTGAGAAAAGCGAATGATGTACTTGCGATGCCATGGCTTTCTGAAATAGAGTTAATACGACATCTTTATCTTTCGGTCCGTGTAAGAATATAGCATCACATGCTAAATATGTCTCTTTTCTACTTGCCAGTCTTTCAGAATTACAAACTAGTTCTAGTTTCTCTTTTTCACTTATAAGTTGTGATTTTTCAAGAATAAATTGAATGATATTGCGATAACAATCACGCTCTTTCTCAGAGACAGCTTGCATAATATCTATGAGTGATGCTGCATGAAGTAAAATCTGTATATCTTGCCGAGATACATCCTTTTTTATTTTAATTGCTCGGTACACCTCAATAAGATGAGCGGTATATTCTTCTTTATTGAAATTAGCTATTAGTGAAAGCCAAAGCTTATTGGCATTAATATGTTCTGGGTGTAGTACAATAAGGGTATGTAATGTTCTTCTTGCTGCTTTGATACGACCATTCGCTAGGTAAAATCGCACAGCTGCCAGCATCACACCGGGATGCACGACCGTCGTATTATGAAGCATACGAAGTAGCGAGAAAGCTGGTGACTTTAGGTTAACCATGCGTAGCAAATCTAACTTTGCACAACATAGTCCTGCGTGTAGGTGATGTTTATTTAACTCGCCATCGGCTACAGTAAGCGCTTGAGATAGTTCCCCCATTGCCATATGTATTCTAACTCTCAGAACTTGTAGTTCCGGATCGCTTGGTCTACGTGCGAGTGCTCTTGTGACCCGCTCAGATGCCAGTTCTATCAGGTCTAGATCCAATGCCACCTGTACCCATAACTTCCAGATGATAGGGTTGTAGATTTTATGGGAGATTGCATCCTCTAGCACCTTGTTCGCTTTATCGAGCTGACGACTATTAACCGCATGCTGTGCAATATGAACTGCCAGGGTTTTGCCTAGGGTAATGGCATTTGTATGAGTTGGTTGGTGAGTCAAAAGAGAAGTGATAATGGTATAGGCAGCATCGAATCTACCATAGGATTGGTACCAGCGCGCTATTGCCATCTGTATTGCGGGATGAGGATCTGTATTTTTTCTTGTGTTGCTGACGAATTCTAAGCCTACTGTTTTGAGTTCCTTGCCCCGTAATAGGTCAAGCTTGAGACACACAAGATCTGGTGCCATCGGCCATTGGATAAGCGCTTTATCTACGATGGCTCTAGCTTTTACATCGCTCCCTTGTGCCTTTTGAATACGCCCGTAGAGCTCATGTATGGGGCGATGATAGGGGTGGTCTGAGACAGCTTGCACAACACGATGACTGGCTTCCACCAAGTCATTTTGTCGATAGGCAAGTTGTACCCAGTACTGCCAAGTACGTGCACAGCGAGTCGGTGCTTCTAATCTCGGTGCGAGCAACTGTGCCGCTTGTTCATAATGACTATTGGCGATCGCCTGTTGAATTTGGTCAAACGAAGGTTGGCTTTGATTTTGTGAGCGATCGTCATGTACGGACAATGTTGTCATTACCTTGTTGAGGTCTGAGTGGAGAGTTGACGTACTCTTAGGTAGAACATATTAGCAAGCCATGAACATAAAAACACCCGCGCAACAGATGGATTCTGTTACGCAGGTGTAGGTGAACTACCTTATGCTCTGGCGGAGCTTATCAGGCAGCCTGGATCGACAGTTTCGGCTCCTGAATGCCGAAACGCTCGCGAATGGCCAGTGGCAGCAGGCGACGTGCGGAAATGCGCGGACGCTTCATTTCGGTGATGGTTGTGTCCATGCCGTACAGTGACAGGTACTCATCATAGTTTTCGAAGGCCTTGCGATCGACGTAGTCGATATAGGTCTCTGCGGCAGCACCATTCGCCAGAATCACTTCGTGATTCTCTGTCTCGATGTGATAGTAGGTGACTTCCTTGGGAAGTTCGCTTGCCTCAACAGTGTTAATCGTTGAGCCATTGACCAGTGCACCGGCATTGATGACCAAGCCATCGATGATCATGCCGTGACTGGCAGTGACTGTCAGATCCTGGTTCGGCAGCCCTGGAGCAATAGCGTTTTCTTGGAAGCGAATAGCCTGGAACTTGTCTTGCGCCTTTGCCGGGCGCACTGTCTGACGACCCACCCACTTCACGGCCACGGCGTTACCTTCTGCGGTCACAACCATATCGCCGATCGACAGGTTTTCGACAGCAACTTCACCTTCCGGCGTAGAAATCATGGTACCTTCAGCGAAGCACACCAAGGTGAAGCCGTTTTCACCGTTTAGCAGGCTTGGATCATCAATGTAAGCCTGAGCTTCTGCTTCTGTCATGGGAATATTGGCGACGACATCCCCTTCGCCTAAAACCCCATTCCCTGAGTTGGTGATATGTAGGGCGCCATCTCGATAGGCTTCTGTGAACAGGCCGTCATCCAGCTGCCAAGTATCATCAGCGATGCTCAGCGTGTCACCTGTTCCGAGACCTGTGACATTCAGTGTGGTGGTGTCCAGAAGGCTGACATCTGAAGCGTCGTAAGTGAAGTTACCAGCGCCTTCTCCGGTGAAGTTCACATCGTAGGAGCTGAGCCCAGATAGAGCAGAGATGCTAGAAGCATCGACGCTGATGCCACTTGCACCATCAACCTTGTAAGTCACATTGCTGAGGGCGCTGACATTCAGCAGGCCCTGGTCAATATTGAGCTGACCACCGTTGGTCGCCGTGAAGGTCGGCTGGGCGCCAACTTCAACCCCTGCGATACTGAGTACATTGGTTTCAACACCATCGGACACCAGCTCAGAGGAGCCCAGTGCGGTGATGTTGACACCATCGTTTGGAGTTTTAATGACTTCTGTTTGAGTACCAGCAAGGTTCAGATTCAGCGCTGCCATCGCGATGTTCCTTATGCGTTACGGTTTCAATGTTGTGTCTGCTCACCACGACAGCTAGCGCCGAGATGTGCAGGGCAATAAGCGTTATTTTTTCGTTTAACCATATATTATTGTCGAAGGCCCCCGCCTTCGTATGATCAAGAGTATGCGCAAGAATCTGACAATTTCAATCACATCGAGGAATAAAGTAGTACTCAACGGGCAATGAATTCTATTTTCCTTTGGTAAACAACATGCTACGGATGTGTTGGTACATTGCAGAGCCCCTTGTCCACACGCTAATTGATAATTACACGCTAAATAATCGATATTGCCGTTAAATTATCGATTAATAATTTATTTAGGCTAAAGTTTATGGTACTGTTCGTGTTTTCTGACGAGATATAACACTCAGCCAAAAATCACGGGGCAGGGGATTGCGTCATCGCCATCAACTGTGAGCACGGAATTCTGTCCGGTATCCGCGACAGGACTCGCAACAGTATTCGCCTGAAGGTGTCATGGATGAGCTGGAGGGTCGTTCCACGCGCTCGCGTGGGGCTCCGTGAGCGAAATACGCGATAGAGAGGAGGGATCCGTTCTGTCGGTAAATGGCATCGCCCCGGCAAGCGTACAGCCCACCCAAGGCGTGTGCTGCGAGGAAATGATGAACCCCTGCAGGGCCGCTGACGTGAGTGCGCAGGGGGGGGGGGCAAAGAAAGGTTGAGTTAGGTAAGGCGTAACAGCGCCAGCGTGTACCGTTCGTCGTCGTCACGGGCTCACTCGATGCTGCTCCTATTGGGCAGAGCCTCCTCGGCAAGATGTCTCGCCAGATGGCCTCGTCAAGGCAGGCTATGCCGAACTCCTGGGCCCAGCCAAGTGATTGATTTGGCGGTTCACGTTCAATAATGGCCGCTATTGTCTCTTGAGTCATGCCATGCGATTGAAGCCCGCCTGGAAGGGGATGAGGTGCTCTTCAATGGCCTCTTCGTCCAGTGCCTCCGGCGAGAAGTCTTCCCCCAGCATCTGAAGTAGCTCGTGACCATGAGGATTCTGCTCGCCGGCGCTGGCGGCTTTCAGGGCAGCATACCCCTGCACACCGCCGATATCCTCCGGGGGGCATGCCATGGCGCCATCCAGCCATCTTGGGCAGGGGGAGATAGCTTCCATCCCTGTTGCTTCGATGATGATGCGATGTTTCCAGTCATCGCCAAAATCATAGAGATAGTGGAAGGCATTTCCCTTGGCCCGTTTCACCAGGGTCTTCAGCTTGGCATTTCGCGACATGGTAATGGGACGTTCGCTGAGGTCGTCGGGTTCAGCGTAGTAGCGACCGTCACACTCAAACTCGTAGAGGTGTCGCTCCTCCCACCCCATCACGTCCTGGATGAGCTCGTGGAGTCGGTGCAGATTGATGGTTTCTGGCACGACGACTCGACGCCAGACCAGGGGATCCGTGCCCATCAATTCAATACGTAGTTGAATGTCCGCCATTCGGCCTCCTCAAGTGACGTCGCTGCGCATGAGCGTACTGCGGGAATATCCGGGCAATTGACGGGATTGTCCGTTTACGCCGCAAGCCGGCTCCCTATCGCGATGATCCAGTGATGGTGACTCACGTATCAACCGACGCGTTGTCCTCACTCTCCTTCAGCAATCCCTCTATCACCAGAATAGAGTGTTCATGCGGTGCTTGTGGAGTAGAACGATTGCCTTGTTCCACTTCAAAAGGGAGTAGTGCAGAGACCAGTACCGCGGCGATCAACGAGAATAATGCATCAAAGTATTTCATCGATATCCCCCTCTAGACAACGAGTGTGTCTACAGAGACTATGTCACGCGCTTAAGGATTGCCTTTCGGTTATATCGATATGGATTAGCGGAATATTTGATGTCCGTGGCTGGCGCGTCGTCAGCGAGCGTCGGGGGCTCGTTCGGTGTCGTTCCAGTCGATCACATGGCTGATGATTTTCCAGCCGGCCTTGCGCGCCGCTTTCTCTGCCTGAATTTTGGCTTGAACCTTGGAGATGCTGTCGGTCTGCACCGTGAAGGGTTCTTCCAATGCCAGTCGCTTGTTCTTGACGCCCAGCGTCACCCTGAGCCCCTTGAGAGGCGTGGTGCTTTGCGTGGCACGTGGCTTGGCAACTGGCTTGGCAGGTGCCGTGGTACTGCGCACGAACTTGTCGAGTTCACGTTTCATGTTTTCTTCGAATTGCTCGACTGACATGTCACTCATCTGGGTACCCCCGTTTGATCAAAGGAATTCACAATGGAAGCAGTAGGGCATCAGCACACATAGGTGGTGATGACTTGCGAGATTTCGGTAAGGCGTGTCTTGCCGGTGAATTCAAACCTCACCGTACCGAGTGCCGAGAAATAGATTGTGAGCTCTGAATCAAGATCAAAGGTGCCGGAAGTTTCGATGGAGTAGGTTTCAATCTTCTTGTACGGCAGAGAGGTGAAATCTTTCTTGCTGCCGGTCAAGCCTTGAACATTGACGGCGATGATTCGCTTGTTGGTAAAGACGACGCCGTCACGCATCGATTTGTAGGCCGAGATGATCTCTTCGCCATCAATCAGCAGGTCATTGACGCGCTCGGCATATTCATCATTCTGTTTGAGTTTGAAAAAGCCTTTATTGTTGAAATCTATCATTTCTTACCTTGTGATTCGACAAAACTGTCATCCGATGAGGCCTCGACACCGAGCGTGAGGAGGCAACACGCGCTCGTGACGGGGCACACGATTTCATCCGAAACACGAATAGAATAATCCATCCTGCACCAATCGAGTAGCCCCGCATGAACGGGCAGCCCGATGCCGTCGGCATGCCGCGGAGTGAGGGTAAGTCAAGAAAGATAAGGCACGGCAGGACTGGGCTTGCCGCGTGAAATATCAGGCCTCACTCACTTGTCCTGAAAGTATCATTTATTGGGATGGCCAGACTTCTTCGAGACTTTGCAGAGCGGCTTCGACACAGGGTTCGTGCTGCTTGTCGTGGCGCCATACCACACTCAAGGCGCAGGGCAGGCGGGTGTCCGGCACGATATTGAGGCCACGTTCCTGGCGCTCGGCCAGCGCCAGGACATCGCGGGCCAGTGTCAGCCCGACGCCCGCGCGCACCAGGTCCAGCATGCAGACTTCCTGGTCCACCTGCGCGACACGGTGAGGGGTGCACTGACTGTCACGCATGGCATGCGCCAGCAGGCGTGAGTGGACGGAATTCTCCGGCGTCACGATCCACGGCAGGGCGGCCAGGGAGGGCCAGTCAGTCTCCGTCAGGCGTGCTGACCAGCCGGTGGGGGCGAGAATGAAATAGTCGAAGAATGCCAGCTCGCGATAACAGAGGGAGTCATCGCGTGGGCCTTCACCGGGGGGAGCGAGGTAGAAGCCGATTTCCAGTTCATTCTGGCACAGCGCCTTGAGGACGCAGCCGCTCATGCCGTGGTGAAGTTCCGTTTCCAGATTGGGCGCACGCTCCAGCAGATGGCGCAGCAAGCTGCCCAAGCGAATGAATTCCGGGTCGACGATGGTGCCGATGCGCAGCTTGCCGCGCACGGTACTGTGCAGTGCCGCGGCGGCCTGCTCGAAGCTACGTGCACTGGCCAGGGTCTTCTCGGCACTGGGCAGCAAGGCCTGGCCATCGGCCGTCAATAACAGACCATGGGGGTGACGCTCGAACAGGCTTAACCCCAGGCCTTCCTGCAGTTGCTTGAGCTTGAGGCTGATCGCGGGCTGGGTGAGGTGCAATGCCTGCGCCGCTCGCGACACGCTGCCGGTGCGCGCCACGGTGACAAAGGCATTGAGTCGGGAGAGATCCTGCATCAGTGACATCCATGTGTTTGGCATTTTTCTGGCCGGCGAGACGCGTGCTGCTGGTCCAGCATCTCGCATTGTGGCCTGAATGCGTTCTCTGCCACCTATTGGCCATTGGTCGCGGCAAGTCGTGTTCACCCGGGGCAGGCCTCGTGAGCGAAGCGCCTGCCACTGTCGGCACTCCTTTCTTTTTTCGCTATAACTGATTGATTTTCAGCGCTTAAATGTTTCTCTGCCTCTGGAGGAGAGCGGAGGATCTCTCGAGCGAAATCGGATATCAGCAATCGTTATATCTCACCCAAGAATTACTCAATTGCACCCTGCGCGTGGCGGCGTAATTTCATGAACACCTGCTGATGACATGTCCTCGTTCGTCATTGACTAGGCGAACGTCATTGATGAAGCGAACGACCTTCAGCGCCAGACATGTGCATGACACAGGCTTATTCCGATAAAACACCGCCAGCGGAGATCAGCACCATGACGACAGCAGCCAACGCTATCCAGCATTTCATCAACGGCCAGGTGACCCGAGGCGACTCCAGCGCCACTCAGGATGTCTTCAATCCGGCCACTGGCAAGGTGACCGGCCAGGTTGCGCTGGCCCGCAACAGTGATGTCGATGCCGCCGTGGCTGCTGCCGACGCCGCCTTCCCTGCCTGGGCCGACACGCCGCCGATCCGCCGTGCCCGTGTGATGTTCAAGTTCCTCGCGCTGCTCAACGAGCACAAGGACGAGCTGGCGGAGGCGATCACCCGCGAGCACGGCAAGGTATTCACCGACGCCCAGGGCGAAGTGGCACGCGGCATCGATATCGTCGAATTCGCCTGCGGTATCCCGCAGCTGCTCAAGGGTGACTTCACCGACCAGGTCAGCACCGGCATCGACAACTGGACGATGCGCCAGCCGCTGGGCGTCGTCGCCGGCATCACGCCGTTCAACTTCCCGGTGATGGTGCCGATGTGGATGTTCCCGGTAGCCATTGCGGCAGGCAACAGCTTCGTGCTCAAGCCGAGCCCGCTGGACCCCAGCGCCTCGCTGATGATAGCGAACCTGCTCAAGCAGGCGGGCCTGCCGGATGGCGTCTTCAACGTGGTGCAGGGCGACAAGGATTCCGTCGAGGCGCTGATCGATCATCCCAAGGTGCGCGCCCTGTCCTTCGTGGGCTCGACCCCGATCGCCAACCTGATCTACGAGCGCGGCGCACGTCACGGCAAGCGCATCCAGGCACTGGGTGGCGCCAAGAACCACATGGTGGTGATGCCGGACGCCAATCTCGACAAGGCGGTGGACGCCCTGATCGGCGCGGCCTACGGCTCCGCCGGTGAGCGCTGCATGGCCATCAGCGTCGCGGTGTTGGTGGGCGATGTGGCGGATACCCTGGTGCCGCGTCTGGCCGAGCGTGCCCGCGAGCTCAAGATCAAGGACGGCATGAATCTGGACGCCGAAATGGGCCCGATCGTGACTCGTCAGGCGCACGAGCGTATCTGCGGTTACATCGAAAAGGGTGTCGCGGAAGGCGCCGAGATAGTCGTAGACGGGCGTGACTTCTCCGGTAACGACATCGGCGGCGACAGTACTGAAGGCTTCTGGATGGGCGGTACGCTGTTCGATAACGTCACGCCGGACATGACCATCTACAAGGAAGAGATCTTCGGCCCGGTTCTGGCCTGTGTCCGCGTGCCGGACGTTGCAACCGCCATCCAGCTGATCAACGACCACGAATTCGGCAACGGCGTGAGCTGCTTCACCGAGAGCGGCAGTGTCGCGCGGGAATTCGGGCGTCGCATCCAGGTGGGCATGGTCGGCATCAACGTGCCGATTCCGGTTCCGATGGCCTGGCACGGTTTCGGTGGCTGGAAGAGCTCCCTGTTCGGGGATACCCACGCCTACGGAGAAGAGGGTGTGCGTTTCTATACCAAACAGAAGTCCATCATGCAGCGCTGGTCGGATTCCATTGATGCCGGTGCCGAATTCGCCATGCCGACGGCCAAGTAAGTCGCTCGCGGCTGGGCCATCAGCATCGTAGTCATCTGCATTCTGGTTATCTACCAGCCTACGTCAGCTGTCTGGAGAGGGACGCGCCATGTCAGGCAACAAGAACAACCCGCATCGATCGCCGGAGGGCGAGCAGGGGGCTCGCCCCGCCCCCTCTACCGCCAGTAGGGGCGACGATCTCTCTGAATTCGATTATATCATCGTGGGCGCCGGTTCCGCTGGCTGCCTGATGGCCAATCGCCTCAGCGCCAACCCTGACCACCGCGTGTTGCTGGTCGAGGCGGGCGGACGTGACAACTACCACTGGATTCACATTCCGGTGGGCTATCTGTACTGCATCAACAATCCGCGCACCGACTGGATGTTCCGCACCGAGCCGGACAAGGGACTCAACGGCCGTTCGCTGATCTATCCACGCGGCAAGACGCTGGGCGGCTGTTCCAGCATCAACGGCATGATCTACATGCGCGGCCAGGCGCGGGATTACGATCACTGGGCCGAGGTGTCCGGAGACGACGAGTGGCGTTGGGAGCACTGTCTGGCTGACTTCATGCGTCACGAGGATCACGCGCTGCTGGATGACGGCGCCAGCTGTGATCCTGAGCAGCGTGATTTCCATGGTCACGGTGGGGAGTGGCGCGTCGAGCGTCAGCGCCTCAACTGGGAAGTGCTGGACGACTTCGCCAATGCGGCCGAGCAGGCCGGCATTCCGCGCACCAAGGACTTCAATCGCGGCAGCAATGAAGGGGTGGCCTATTTCGAGGTCAATCAGCGTGCGGGCTGGCGCTGGAACACGGCCAAGGCCTTCCTGCGCCCCGCGCTCAAGCGCAGCAACCTGACGCTGTGGCATTCCACCCAGGTCAATCGTCTGCTGTTCTCGGGCGGCGAGCAGGGCATGGGGGCTGAAACAGGGGAGGCGAAAGAAGCAACCGATCTGCGCTGTACGGGGCTGCAGGTCGTGCGTGACGGCAAGGTCATCCACCTCTCTGCGAAGCGTGAGGTCGTGCTGTGTGCCGGCGCCATCGGCTCGCCACATCTGCTGCAGGTGTCGGGCGTCGGGCCCAGGGCATTGCTGGAGGAACATGGCGTCGAGGTGGTGAAGGACCTGCCCGGTGTCGGCGAGAATCTGCAGGATCACCTGCAGATCCGCTCGGTTTACAAGGTCACCAATGCCAAGACCCTGAACGCCATGGCCAGCACCTTGCTGGGCAAGATGGACATCGGCATGCAGTACCTGTTCAAGCGTTCCGGGCCGATGAGCATGGCGCCGTCACAACTGGGCGCCTTCACGCGCAGCAGCGAGACTTACGCCCATCCCAACATCCAGTACCACGTCCAGCCACTGAGCCTCGAGGCCTTCGGGCAGCCGTTGCATCCCTTCCCGGCGATCACCGCGAGTGTCTGCAATCTCAACCCCACCAGCCGTGGCACGGTGCGTCTGCAGAGCGCCGATCCGCGTCAGGCCCCGGCCATCGCGCCCAACTACCTGAGCACCGAGGAAGATCGCAAGGTCGCGGCCGATTCCTTGCGGGTCACGCGGCGTATCGCCTCCCAGCCTGCCTTTGCACGCTACAAGCCCGAAGAGATCAAGCCGGGGGTCGAATACCAGACTGATGAAGAGCTCGCCAGACTCGCCGGCGATATCGGCACCACCATCTTCCATCCGGTGGGCACCACGCGCATGGGGCGCGCGAATGACCCGATGGCGGTGGTCGACAGCCGTCTGCGTGTGCGCGGTATCCGGGGATTGCGGGTGGCCGATGCCGGCATCATGCCGACCATCGTCAGCGGCAATACCAACTCGCCGACCCTGATGATCGCGGAAAAAGCCGCGGGATGGATCCTGAACGCACAGTAATACGCCACGACTTTGGGAGTTGACCGATGGCCATCTCGACGCAACCGGAACTCAAGAAGGGGCCGCTGGACGGGATCACCGTGCTGGATTTCTCACGGGTACTCGCCGGGCCTTATTGCACCATGGTGCTGGCTGACCTGGGCGCACGTGTCATCAAGGTAGAGAAGATCGGGACCGGAGACGATACCCGCGAATTCGGTCCCTTCGTGGAGGGAGAAAGCGCCTATTTCAGCTGCTTCAACCGCAACAAGGAAAGCATCGTGCTGGATATCAAGTCGCCTCGTGATCGCGAGCTGCTTGAGCGTCTGCTGGATGAGGCGGATGTACTGGTGGAGAACTTCCGCCCTGGGGTGATGGATCGCCTGGGCTATGGCCCTGAGCGCCTGGCCAGAACGCATCCTCACCTGATCTATTCCTCGATCTCGGGCTTCGGGCACACCGGCCCCTTCAGTGAATTGCCCGGCTACGACATGGTCGTGCAGGCCATGGGGGGCATCATGAGCTTGACGGGCTGGCCTGATGGAGAGCCCGCCCGCGTGGGGACCAGCTTTGGCGACCTGAGTGCGGCGCTGTTTGCGGCGGTGGGCATTCTCGCTTCGCTCTATAGCCGCACCCGGGATGCCCAAGGCACGCGGGTGGATATCGGCATGCTCGACTGCCAGGCGGCGCTGATGGAAACGGCGCTGGCGCGCTTCGATATCGAGGGCAAGGTGCCGCACCGCACCGGCGATTGTCATCCTTCGTTGGCGCCGTTTGAAAGCTTCAATGCGCAAGATGGCAAGCTCGTCATCGCGGCCGGCAACGACACCTTGTTCCTGTTGATGGCCGATGCCATCGGTGCGGCGCGGTTGGCCTTCGATCCGCGTTTTCTCAGCAACGACATGCGCTGCAGGAATCGTCCGGAACTGGTGATCGAGATGGAAAAGGTCCTGGTGCAGCAGCCGGTTCAGCATTGGGTGGACCTGCTCAATGAGGAGGGCGTGCCGTGCTCGCCGATCAATACCATCGACAAGCTGTTCGATCATCCGCAGCTGAAGGCCCGCAACATGATCGTTCAGGTCCAGGGCAAGGCCGGCAAGCCATTCAGGACGGCGGGCAATCCGATCAAGCTCACGGGACGTCGGGACATCGACAGTCAGGTGCCATGCAGTGCGCCGGGCCTTGGCCAGCATCGCGAGGCGATTCTGGACGAGCTGATGGCACGCCATGGTGCCTATCATCTGCCCGAATCTGACCGCCAGAAGAACACCGGACCGTCCGTCGAGAATGGCATTGCATACAAGGCCCGTCCGGTTCGCAAGCCATCAGGTACCGCCAAGAAAAAGCGCAGCGCAGCGCCAGACACCTCGTCATTCAGCGACGCGTCATCGTCCAGCGGCACAACGATCTGCGATGCGCAGTGAGTACGCCGAATTTACGCCAAAGTGACGCCACTCCACACCGGGAGACAAGAATGAACAAGATAGTGAAATCGCAACCCCAAGCCAAGCAGTCGGCCTCTGACGCGCCGGAGTCGGAGAATCTCGAGATGATCGTCGTCGAGCGTCGTGAGCGCGTCGGGTTGATCATCCTCAATCGTCCGAAAAGCCTGAATGCGCTCAACCGCCAATTGGCCGAGGAGACGCTTGCGGTCCTCCGCGAGCTGGACGCTGACCCGGGCATCGGCGCCATCGTCATCACCGGCAATCCCCGCGCCTTTGCCGCCGGCGCGGACATCGAGGAAATGGCCGAGAAGTCTTTCACTGATTTCTACATGGATGACTTTCTCTCGCCCTGGGACGAGGTGCGCAGGATTTCCAAGCCGATCATCGCCGCCGTCAGTGGTTTTGCCCTCGGTGGCGGCTGTGAATTGGCCCTGCTGTGCGACTTCATCATCGCCTCGGAAGACGCCCAGTTTGGCCAGCCGGAAATCAAGCTGGGCATCCTGCCGGGCATCGGCGGATCACAGCGCCTGGCCCGCTCGGTCGGCAAGGCGATGACGATGGATATGGTCTTGACCGGCCGCAACATCGGCGCTCAGGAGGCCAAGGAGATTGGCCTGGTGGCGCGGGTCGTGCCCAAGGATGAGTTGATGCAGAACGCGCTCGAGGCCGCGCATACCATCGCGGGCTACAACACGCCGGCGGTCAAGATGGCCAAGTCAGCCGTCAACACGGCATTCGAGACCCCGCTCAATGAGGGGCTTCGTCAAGAGCGTCTGCTCTTTCAGGCCGCCTTCGCGACCGAGGGCCAGAAGGAGGGCATGAGCGCCTTCGTTGCCAAGCGAGCGCCGGTTTTCCGTCATCGCTAGGCCCCGGGGTCTGGCAAGTTCGATGTTCATTCACCGCACCCCTTGTCCGGGTGCCAGCGGAGGCCATGATGCCCTTTGTCACGATCAATGTTCTGAAAGGCAAGTCTGATGCTTATCGCAAGGCGATTGCCGATGAGGTCAATGCCGCCGTCATCGAGACCCTGGATTTCCCGGCAGATGATCGCTACCAGGTGATCCATGAATGTACCGATCAGGACCTCGAATTCCAGTCACGTGATCAGGACCGCGTGATGATGCATCTGGTGATGCGCAGCGGAAAGCCGGACCAGGCCAAGAAGGCTTTCTACACCAGAGTGGTCGAGGCGCTGGGCAGAAACCCGGGGATTGCCCCCGGCAACGTCCTGATCACGATCTCGGAGAATCACGATATCGATTGGTCATTCGAGGATGGCATTGCGCAATTCTGTCCGGATTGAGCGGGGCTGATGAGCCTCGGCATCGTTTGTGCCGTGTCTGAGAAGTGACAGCAATCGATGTGACGCGTCAGAGATTCCGACTTTAGCCAGCCAGACCCTTTAGCCCCTTTCAACACCATGCGTTGAGTGGTCCACCAGCGATACGCCAATCGCGGTGGACCTCGCCTAAACACCGAACCGCACAACCACAATAACGGTGATCAACATGAGCAGTTCTGCGCCCAAGACGTCTTCCGGCAGCGGGAGCCCGACACGCGAGCCCCGCGCCTCCCACAAGGCCCGCGACGAGATCGACTGGCGGGTTTTCCTGCCCTCGGTGCTCGTCATCGCCGGCCTCATCATTCCCATCATCCTGTTTCCCGAATCCGGTGAGGCTGCCGTCAATGCGGCCTTCGCCTTCGCGACCGGCAATTTCGGCTGGCTTTACCTGCTGGCGGGCTTCTCCGTCGTCGTGTTCCTGATCGGTCTGGCGTTCAGCCGCTACGGAAACGTCCGTCTGGGAGGCCCGCAGGACACCCCGGAATTCTCGTATTTCAGCTGGGTCGCGATGATCTTCGCCGGCGGCATCGGTATCGCCATCGTCAACTGGGCATGGGTCGAGCCGATTTACTATTTCACCGGCCCGCCATTTGACGTCAAGGCCGGCAGTGATGCGGCCGCCGAGTGGGCGTTGGCCTATGGCCAGTTTCACTGGGGGCTGACGCCCTGGGCGTTCTATTGCCTGCCGGCGATTCCCATCGCCTATTCCATGTATGTGCGCAACCGCCCGGGTGTGCGTCTTTCCGTGGCCTCAAGCGGCGTGCTCGGCAAGCGTGCCGATGGCTGGTGGGGCGTGTTGCTGGATGCCGTGGTGGTGTTCGGCATCGTCGGCGGTGTCGGCACCTCGCTGGGGCTGGCAGTGCCGCTGGTATCACGACTGCTCGGCGATCTGTTGGGGATCGAGCCGTCCTTTGCGCTCAATCTGGGAGTGCTGCTGGTCTGGACGGCGATCTTCTCCGCCAGTGTCTGGTTCGGGCTGGCCAAGGGCATCAAGATTCTCTCCGACATCAACGTGATTCTGGCCATCGCCTTGCTGGCCTTCACCTTCATTGCCGGGCCGTCGCTGTTCATGGTGGAAGGCTGGGTCAACAGTCTCGGTACCATGCTGTCGAGCTTCGTGACCATGAGCCTGTGGACCGACCCGGTGGGCGATTCGACCTTCTGGAAGGACTGGACCGTCTTCTACTGGGCCTGGTGGATCGCCTACGCGCCGATGATGGGGCTGTTCGTCGCCCGTATCTCGCGGGGGCGCACCATTCGTGAGCTGATCATCGCCGAGCTGGTGTTCGGCTCGCTGGGCTGCTGGGTGTTCTTCGCGGTCTGGGGCGGCTATGCGCTGGACCTGCAGGTAAGTGGCACCCTGGATGTCGCGGCTGCACTGAGCGACGGCGGTATCCCCGGCGCCGTGTCCGCGATTCTCGCCACGCTGCCGTTCTCCGAGCTGATCACCGCAAGCTTCATCCTGCTGTGCTTCATCTTCCTGGCCACCACCCTGGATAGCTCCGCCTATGTGCTGGCGTCGGTGACCACTCGTGAGCTCTCTGGCTATCAGGAGCCCAAGCGCAGCGTGCGTCTGATCTGGGCCTTCCTGATCGCCGGTGTCGGGGTGGCATTGATCCAGCTGGGCGGCCTCAAGGCGGTGCAGACCTCGACCATCGTGGTCGCGCTGCCGATGATTCCGGTGCTGTTTATCCTGACCTGGTCGCTGGTGCGCTGGTTGCGCCAGGACTTCGCGCGCAAGGTGCTGGAACCGCATCTGGTGCTGGAGACTCCCAGCTCGCGCGATGACGCCAAGCCTCGCTGAGTGCACTTTTTCCTGTCTCTCTCAACATATGACGCTCACCGGGGCTGACGCGACCCGCATGCCCCCCGGACAGAAGGACCGCACCGATGACAATCCACTCCGAAACCCGCCTGCCGCTGACTGACGTCAAGGTCATCGATTTCGGTCAATACATGGCGGGCCCGGCCGTCGCCATGATCCTCGCCGACCTGGGCGCCACCGTGGTTCACGTCGACCCGCCCGGCGGGCCGATGTGGCAGTCGCCGGCCAACGCCACGCTCAATCGCAACAAGCTGATCGTCTCGCTGGACCTCAAGTCCGAGGAGGGCGTCGAGCAGGCGCTGGCGCTGATCGAGGAGGCCGACATCGTGATCGAGAGCTTCCGCCCCGGGGTCATGAAGCGGCTGGGCATCGACTTCCAGACCCTGCGTGAAGAGCGCAATGAGCTGATCACGCTGTCGATTCCCGGCTTTGCTTCCAATGACACCCTGCGCCGCGACTGGCGCGCCTTCGAGAGCGTGATCGCCGCCAATTCCGGCGTCTTCACCGACATGGGCCTCAACCGGGTGCTGATGGGCATCAACCCCTCCTTCTCGCCGCTGCCGCTGGGCTCGGCCTACGGCACCATGCTGGCGGCTTCCTCGGTGGTACTGGCGCTGCAGGCCCGCGAGCGGACCGGCATGGGCGACGAGATCGAGGTGCCACTGGTCTGCGCGCTGATGGAGGGGCTCTGCTACAACTCGATCAAGATCGAGGGCCTGCCGGAGCGCTACAAGACCCAGCGCGAGAAGGAAATCGAGCGCCGGCGTATCGAAGGGCAGCCGATGAATCTCGACTACGACGAACTGCAGGAGCTGCTCGATCCCTTCTATCGCAGCTACAAGTGCAAGGATGGTCGCATGTTCTATGTGGTCTGTCCGAGTCACCGCGAGCACGCCAAGCGCTGCCTGAAGGTACTGGGCCTCTATGATGAGCTGGTCGCCGAAGGCATGAGCGAGGAGCCGGATACCTATCGCCCGAGCAGCGAATGGCAATCCGACATGTCGCTGGGCGTCTATCCGTTGCCCAAATCCTGGGCGGACCATATCGCGGCGCGCATGAAGGAAGTCTTCCTCACGCGCACCTCCAAGGAATGGGAGAAGATCTTCGGCAAGGGCAAGTTCCCCGGCGCGCCGCAGCGCTGGCTGCAGGAGTGGATCCACGATGACCACGCCGAGACGGCGGGCCTGATGGTCGAGGTCGAGGACCCGGAATTCGGGCTGATGATCCAGCCTGGCCCGATGGTGTGGATGGCCGACAGCGGCCAGGAGATGCTGACGCCCAGGCCGCGGCGCTGGGTGAGCGTCACGCATGCGCTGTCGGTGCTGACCCGCATCGAGACCAAGCTGCCACGGGTGCGGGCACGCAATGCCCGCGATGGCTGGCTGGAAGGCGTCAAGATTCTGGACCTGTGCAACGTGATCGCCGGGCCGCACTCGGTAGCCTATCTGGCACGCTTCGGTGCCGAGGTCATCAAGGTTGACCCGGCCAAGCCGTTCTATGACTGCTGGAATACCGTCATCTTCGGCCTGTCGCACATGCGCTCGAAGCGCTCGCTGCTGACCGACGTCAGACAGCCTCGCGGGCGCGCCATCCTGGATGAGCTGATTCGTCAGAGTGATGTGGTGGTCTGGAATGCCACCGACCGACAGGTGGCCTCCATGGGACTGAGCGAGGAGGCCATGCGCGAGCTGAATCCGGACGCCGTCTTCTGTCAGCTGGACTGCTTCAGTGGCGTGCTGCCCGGGCCGCGCACCAACTACCTTGGCTATGACGATCTGGTGCAGGCCACCACCGGCATCATGCTGCGCTTCGGCGGCAGCATGGACACTCCGGAAGAGCACGCCCACGTCGGCACCATCGATGTCATGTGCGGCTTTGGCGCGTCGCTGGGGATAGCCACCGCGCTGTATCGCAAGCTCAAGACCGGCCGCACCTCGCGCATCAAGACCTCGCTGTCGGCACTGAGCGGTCTGGCCCAGTTGCCGTTCTGCTATGACTATGAGCGCCGTGGCCTGTTCGACGAGCCGTCCGGTCGTGAGGCAACCGGCTACGATGATCTGGCGCGTTTCTATTCGGCCTCCGATGGCATCCTGCTGGTCAGTGTCTATGAGTCGGAGCTGGAAAAATTCCGCAAGGTCGAGGGGCTGGAAGAGCTGCCGGAAATGCCGCGTGAGGAGCGGGCCGCCTACCTGGCACCGCGTTTCATCAGCGCGCGAGCCAGTGACTGGGTCGAGCGGCTGCAGGCGGCGGATATCGCAGCGGCCGTGTGCGAGAACCTGGAGACATTGCGCTCCTACAACGTCCATCCGGCTGGCGAGCGGACCGGGATCGATGCCGGCAGCTATTCGTTCTCGGTCTACTCGGATCACCCCAGTGGTCACGAGATCACCCAGCTTGATCCCTACGCCATCCGTCCGCGGCGTGGACGTATCTACCCGCTGTCGCCGGCCGAAAAATACGGCGCCTCGACTCGCTCGGTACTCAAAGGGCTTGATCACAGCGATGAAGAGATCGATCAGTTGATTGAGGAGGGCGTGGTGTCCGAAAGCTGGAGTGAGGAGTACCTGCCAAGCTGATCCCGCCATGCGGTGATTGTTCACCGAGGGCCGCCGATTGAAGGCAGTCGATAGCGTCTGAGACGTTCCAACGCCCCATCTCGTGATTCACGAGGTGGGGCGTTTTCGTGACTCATCACGTCAGCCAGTGCTGATCGCTCAAGGCCGGCTCGTCTGACCCTGAGCTTGCAGAGGGCAGCTTACCGCGCATGAGAAGTGCTCAAGCGCTGAGCCTCTTGTGACATGAGGTTAACGTTGATGATGCTGCTCTTGATAGTGATGCATCAGCTGGCGTGACCCTCGCGAAGCAAGGGGCGGAAAGACTGCCGCGTCAGGTGCTGGCTTCTGCGTGACAGTCGTCGCTCATGAGCGCTTGAGACCCACAGGCCGCCGACATCGACGTGTCGGCGGCCTGTTCGCGTCTGGTGGAACCTTGGGTCGAGGAGGGCGCGAAGAAGGCATGAGGAGGGCGCGAGGATGTGAAGTGCGCAGTGCAAGATTGATGAATGAAATTCATGTTTTCATGAGAAAATACCGTGTCGCGATTCATGCTCCCCGCGGTTGCCGGGAAAGTATAATGCGCGTGGAATAAAAATATGTATAATACTGCGCTCTTTTCATTACGAAAAATTATCGAATATAGCGAATAGCCCGAGCAAGAGCGGCGTCTCGCCGTTCCTGCTCGGGCTTTCTCACCAAGGTGGTAGCCGTGCAAGAAGCCGTTCCCCCCGCCAGTGATGGCGATCATCTGGACCCGCGTGTCTTCATCCCTGCCGTGTTGGTCATCGTGGCCTTCATCGCTCCGGTCATCCTCTTCCCGGAGGCCAGCACCGCGCTGATCAATGCCGCTTTCTCCTTCGCCACCGGCAAATTCGGCTGGCTGTACCTGGTGGCCGGCCTGAGTGTCGTCGGGTTCCTCATCTGGCTGGCGTTCAGCCGCTACGGCAACGTCCGCCTGGGCGGGGCTGAGGATACACCTGACTTTTCCTATTTCAGCTGGGTGGCGATGATATTCACCTGCGGGATGGGGATCGCGATCGTCAACTGGGCATGGGTCGAGCCGATCTACTACTACACCTCGCCGGCCTACCACGTGGCGGCCAAGAGTCGTGAGGCCGCGGAGTGGGCGCTGGCCTTCGGTCAGTTCCACTGGGGGCTGACGCCGTGGGCCTTCTACTGCCTGCCGGGCCTGCCGATCGCCTACTCCATGTACGTCAAGAAGCGTGATGGCGTGCGTCTGTCCGTCGCCTCACGCGGTGTACTGGGTCGTCATGCGGATGGTGCCTGGGGCGTGTTGCTGGATTCCATCGTCGTGTTCGGGATTGTCGGCGGCGTCGGCACCTCGCTGGGGCTGGCGGTCCCGCTGGTCTCGCAGCTGGTCAGTGGCATCCTTGGCATGGAAGCCAACTTCGGGCTGGAAGTCGCGGTGCTGTGCATCTGGACGGCGATGTTCTCCGCCAGTGTCTGGTTCGGCCTGGCCAAGGGCATCAAGATTCTCTCCGACGTCAACGTGATCCTGGCGATCTTCCTGCTGGCCTTCACCTTCCTCGTCGGTGACTCGCAATTCATGGTCGAAGGCTTCGTCAACAGCCTCGGCAAGACCCTGGGCAACTTCATCCCAATGAGCCTGTGGACCGACCCGGCGGGGGATTCCACCTTCTGGAAGGACTGGACCGTCTTCTACTGGGCCTGGTGGATCGCCTACGCGCCGATGGTTGGCCTGTTCGTGGCGCGCATCTCGCGCGGCCGTACCATCCGTGAGCTGATCATCGCCGAGCTGGTATTCGGCTCGCTGGGCACCTGGGTGTTCTTCGCGGTGTGGGGTGGTTACGCGCTGGACCTGCAGATCAGTGGCGCACTTGACATCAAGGCGCTGCTGGACAGCGGCGGTATCCCGCTGGCGGTGGAAGGTATCCTGCAGACCCTGCCGTTTGCCAAGCTGGTCACGGTGGCCTTCATTCTGCTGTGCTTCATCTTCCTGGCAACCACCCTGGACAGCTCGGCCTACGTGCTGGCTTCGGTCACGTCGCGCAAGCTCTCCGGGTATCAGGAGCCCAAGCGCTCGTTCCGCCTGATCTGGGCCTTCCTGATCGCCGCTGTCGGGGTGGCTCTGATCCAGCTGGGGGGATTGAAGACCGTCCAGACCTCCACCATCGTGGTGGCGCTGCCGATGATTCCGGTGATGCTGATTCTGGGGCTGTCCATGCTGCGCTGGCTCAAGAATGACTTCCCCAAGGAAGAGCTGAACCCAGTACTGGTCATCGATGACATGCCGGCCTTCCAGCGCAAGCCGAAGAAGACGAATCGTCAGGCGTAACCGCGGGATGCGCTGACAGATACGTCGCAAGACTTCACGACAACGGCTCCTCACTCACGGCTCCTCAACATGAGGGGCCGTTGTCGTTTCTGGCGTATGGACATGCCTGACAAGGCGTTGGCAGCGGCGGACAAGGCAGAGAGTGGGGGAGTGGGGTCGCGGTGGGCCTGCGTCCGTGCGGATTGATGGTGGTTGAGGGGCAGCATCGAGTGTGTCGAGCCGCGCGGATTGGATGACAGGACGCAACAATCCTGGCCTGAACGTCTGGCCCTCAGGTCTTGAGTTGGCGATCTCTCGCTGGGCGATTGATGAGGGAGGAGTTTTCATCTGACCTGAAAACCGCATCAGCGCGACACCAGTATCTTGACCTGATCACTCCTTGATGCATCTCACCGAGAACATGCCATTCTTGCCAAGTGCCGCGCGGCGGATCTCGCCCTTGTGCGGATTCCACCAGGAGTAGGCCAATGTTCTGGCAAACGCTTTCGCCGGTGTGGCCTCCGTGCGGGTCCAGAATTCGGTGTATGCCCCCTAGGTGATATACCAACCCTTCCACTTCACGCCCGCCGGTCTGGCAGAAAAGCCGCTGAGATTGATGCGTGCCTGATCGAAGGACGTCAACAGGGAGTCGGGTTGAGCCGCCTTGAGCGTGATGGCGATATCATCATCGCCACGCCAGCCCGTCGAGTCGATTTCCTTTTCTGCAATTCCAATGGTGCGTTCCAGTGTCTTCCAGTCCTCATCCGAGGCGACTCTCCAGCCCGCTGGGCAGAGATTGCGAGCATCATTGACATCGTGCCAGTCGTAAAGACGGCCATACGGCAGAAGGTTGTCGTGATCATCATCAGGAATGAATGCCGTTTTGATGGGCGAGCCATCCTGATAGCGAGTCGTTCTGAGGTTGTCGGCAAGCCAGGTCTGATCGGCGATCTTCACGCTGCGATAGAGATTGCCTTCACTGTCCTGAATCGAGGTCTCCGGCTGGATCAGCTCGTCATAAAGGCTGTTGGCGAACGACAGGTTCGGAATCATCATCAGGAGTCCTGAAAGTACCATTGATGCGTTCATGTAACTCACCTCCCTGAAAGTGGGTGGGAAGGGCGATGGTCGGTTCAAGATCAGATTGACCAGCTGAACCGCGTTGCCTGCTCCGAGACTTGCCACAGTCGGGTCATGACGTTTTTCTCGAGAACGAATGCTCCCAACTCACACTCGCCTACCGGCCCGCCGAAATTCATCAGCCCTGTCGGGCCGTAGTAGGCATGCTGTCTGAGGTTCTCCTCGGTGGCGCACATGACTTCCGGGTAAGCGCCTTTCTCTGCCGTCTGCGCCATCCCTGTCTTCACCATCAGTGCCCAGCTGAGTCGAGTCGCCAGGTTGGCGTCGTCACGAATCAGTGAGGTGTTGGACGCGCCCGGATGGCAGACAAGAACTCTTGCCTGGCGGCCTGCGGCCTCAATCCTGTTCTGCAGTTCATAGGCGAACATCATCTGTGCCAGCTTGCTGTGGCTATAGACCTTGTTTGGGTGATAGTTGTGCTCCCAGTTCATGTCATCGAACTGGATGGTCTTGAGGCCCATCTTGTGGCCTTCACTGGAAACCACGACGATCCGCCCGTGGGAGGCATCGATGCGCTCGAACAGCAGCCCGCACAGCAGGAAATGCCCGTAATGATTCACGCCGAGCTGACTTTCGAAACCATCGACGGTGAGTTGCTGTCGGGAAACCTGAGCGATGGCGCCATTGCAGATGAGGGCATCGATCTGCGGGACCTTCTCCAGTACTTCCGCGGCCGCGCTGCGTACGCAGGCCAGCTCCGCCAGATCCATGCGGATATGGCGGACATTCGCCGCGGGGCCAAACTCCTCTTGCAGCGCCGCGATGGCGATCTCTGATCTGGTCGGGTTGCGATTCAACATCACGACGCTCGCCCCCTTGCTCAGCAATATGCGCGTCGCCTGAAAACCCGCGCCGCTATTGGCGCCGGTGATGACATAGGTCTTGCCGACGAGCGAGCCGATTCTGTCTGGGGTCCAGCCCTTGGGGCCAAAGGGGATATTGCGAGTCATGGTCATGATCCTGATATCAGGTGTGCGGCGGTTGCGCTCTGATCACGTCAAGGGCGCGCAAGACAGCTGCATCTGGCTGTCCGTGCGCGAGCCTTGCGTGTCTTGCGCGGGTTTGCTGTAGAGGCACTATAGGTATCGGGAAAGGTGATATATAGGCGCTTTAGTCGCTAAAACTTGCCTATTTATATCAAAGGGTGAGGGGCGGCATGCGGTATTTTTGAACGGGAGTACTGGTTGGCGCGACACGCAAAGCGAGTCACACCACGAGCAGCCGTATTGTACGCCGGGCATGAAAAACCCCGCCTCGAGGGGCAGGATTTCTCGATGAAGAAGTTCTCGGTGCAGAATTTCAGCGAGCGGGAATTGAGAGAGAAGAATCGACGACGTCTAGTACTGCGCAGCGAGTCTCTGGGAAATCTGCGCCACCAGCCTCGGCAGCTCGCGCGCATGGTGCATGCGCAATGCACCATGCGGCGTTTCATGGCCGTCGTCGTGGTGGGCGAAGTGGATGACCTGCATGCCAGCATCCAATCCTGCCTGTACACCGACGATGGCATCATCGATCACCACGCAATGTGAAGGCGCAAAGCCCATATGCTCAGCGGCGAGCCGATAGATTCGAGGGTCCGGTTTCCACACGCCCAGGGTATAGGCACTGAAGATATGCCCGTCGAAGAAACGCGCCAGCCGCGTAGTGTCCAACGCCAGACGTACCTTGCGTTCGGGCCCATTGGACACCACGCCACAGGGATAGCCCTCAAGTTCCATCAAGGCGGCTGACATGCCGGGCATCGCTGTCAGGCGCGCCTTCATCAACTCTTCCAGCAGCGCTCGCATCTCGCCTTCCATGCGCCGTATGGGCTCTTCTTCCAGAACGCCATGTGCTGCCTCCAGCGTGCGCACGATGCTCATGAAACGCATGCCGCGAAACTCGTTCATATAGCGGTCGCTGGTAAATGGCAGACCATAGCGGGGCAGGGTGCTGGACATGGCTTCGGCGAGGAGGATTTCGCTATCGACCAGGGTGCCATCGGAATCAAACAGCAGGCAGAGTTCAGCCATCGATGCCTCTCGTGGGCGTCAGGAATGTGGGGCCTTCGACCTTAGCAGGTTCTTGCTCGCTGTCACCATCTCACGCGGCAAGTGTTGTCTGATAGGCGTCTGGTAGTGGAAGGAACAGTGATAGGCATATGAGATTTTTGGTATTAATATGAGAATGCTTCTCGATCCTGTTTTTGTTGACAGTGTCAACCATCTGCCAATATAGTTGACTTGTACCAACCATATGGTGAGCGACACATGAGTCAGGCATCACTCAATGATGTGCTGCATCAGCTGATGCATGTCTATCGCAGGCAGCTGCGTCTGGGTATCCAGCGTTACCAGCTTGATCTGCCAGTCACGCATATTCGGGTGCTGAAGGGCATTAACCGTACCTCCGAGTGCACCGCGCACAAGATCGTGCAGCATCTGGGGCAGGACAAGGCGCGCGTGACGCGGGTGCTCAATGAATTGATGACGGCGGGATTGATCGTCAAGTCGAAAAACCCGCAAGACCGTCGCAGCCTGCTTCTCGCCCCCACGGAGGCGGGGCAGAGCATGCTCAAGGAAATTGAAGCTCTGGAAGCTGAGACAGCTCAGCGTATGGCGGGCGACCTCAGCGATGAGGAGGTCGCCGCATTCGTGAAGACGGCATCTGCCATGATTCACAATGCAGGCGAGTATGAAACTCGCGCTGCCGAACAACTTGAAGGCGTTTGCCAGAGGAGTGCGCAAGATGGGTAAGCCCGCGATGCGAGAGCTTGAAGTGATTCGTTCTGCCCAGGTGACGGAGCATATGCTGCGCGTCACCCTGGGCGGGGAGAATATCGACTCCATCCCCGAGGGGCAGGAGAGCGCCTATATCAAACTGGTGTTTCCGCGTGGGGAAGGCGAGCGCCCGATGATGCGCACCTATACCATTCGTCATCAGCGTGCGACCGAGATCGATGTCGATTTCGCACTTCACGATCATGCCGGTCCGGCATCTTCCTGGGCCGCCAATGCGCAGCCGGGGGATCGAATCACTATCGGCGGCCCCGGCCCGACGAAGCTGATCAATATGGAGGCCGACGGGTTCCTGCTGGCGGGTGACATGACGGCCTTGCCGGCGATCAGCGTCAATCTAGCCGAGCTACCGGCTGATGCGTGCGGTCACGCCGTCATCGAGGTGATCAGCGAGGCCGATATCCAGACGCTGGAGCACCCGCCGGGGATCGAGTTGCATTGGCTGGTCAATCCGCAGCCTGACCCGGAAGGGCGGCCGCTGCTGGAGAAAGTTGCCGCACTGCCCCGACAGGAAGGTCAGATCTCTGTCTGGGCGGCCTGTGAATTCGGCAGCATGCGAGCGCTACGTGCTCACCTCAAGCAGGCCTACGAGATTCCCAAGTCCCACTTCTATGTCTCCAGCTACTGGAAGATCGGGCAGTCAGAAGATGGCCACAAGCTGGCCAAACAGCAGGATGCCGAGGCGGAAGAGGCGAACTGAAGTCTGTTCCCTCAAATGCGATATTACCGAGTCCCAGATAGGAAAATGCCCCACAGGCCTGGCCTGTGGGGCATTTTTCCGTCAGCTGATCGCGAGCTGTTCGTGAAGCCAGGGACTGGGTCAGAAGCTGTAGCTGGCACCCAGGCGGATGTCGCGGCCCGGCTCCAGCATGCTGTCACCGCTGCTGAGCAGGAAGCTGCTGTGATCGCTGTAGCGCTTGTCGAATACGTTGTTGACCGCCAGTGTCAGCGTCAGGTCCTGATAGGAGGCGGGTGTCCACTGGGCGCGGATGTCGTGCGTCACGTAGCCCGGCTTCTCCTCGTCGCCTTCAGCCACACGCTCCAGACGTTCTACCGCGTTCAGGGTATAGCCCAGGGTGACGTTGTGGTTCGGCAGGCGATACTGGTGATCCCAGGTCCACTTGTCGCCGGTGGAAGCACCGATGTTCATCTCGTCGCCCAGCGGGTTGCCTTCATTGTTCTTCATCACGACCTTGGCGTAGCCCAGGCGAGTGTCGTAGCCGCCCACGCCCCAGTTCAGGCTGGCTTCATAGCCACGGCTCTCGACTTCGCCATCCAGGTTGTAGAGCAGCGCCGGATCACTGCGGCGATCATAGGCCTGATAGTTCTCGATATCGGTATGGAAGCCGGTCAGCGCGAAGCCGAGACGATCTCCCTCCATCAAGGCATCTTTCTGATGCCAATCCAGACCGATTTCGCGCTGACGTGCCTTCTCCGGCTCAAGCCCCTGTGCGATGGCGACTTCATCGCCGATCAGGATCACTTCCCGCGCCTTGGCGCCACGAATGGCCTCGCCGTAGCCCGCATGCAGGGTGAGGTTGTCAGTCGCATCGACACTCAGAATCGCGTTGGGAGATACCTCGCTGCCACTGACGCTGCCGGCCTCGCCGTAATCACTGTCGTAATCATCCAAGCGTGCACCGACGGACAGGGCCCACGGACCCAGTGTCATACGATTCTGGGCGTAGACCCCCAGGTTGCGTGACGTGTCTTCGTTGTTGGGGCCGGAGCTGCCGGCATCATCGGAACGACGGGTGTCCTGATCGTAGAAGTCCACACCAGTGGTCAGAGCATGTGCCACATCACCCGTCTTGAGACGGAAGGTGTTACGCACATCCGCGCCGAATTCGCTGGAGCGGCTGGTGCTGCCCGCCTCGACACGATCCAGTTCCTGAGTGGTGTGGTAGAGGGTGGTCTTGGTGTCGATCAGATCATTGCCCGGGTGCCAAGCATGATTGATGGTGAAGGTCTCACGCTCCATTTCCTGGTAGGTCGGCTGTTGACTGCTGAAGCTCGGCATGTGCGGACGCGTGAAATAGGTGCCTTGATCGGTGGTGCGCTCGGCACTGATGCGCAGGTCCTGATCATTGACGTCCAGCAATGACATCTTGAGCAGGTAGCCACGCTGCTGGCCTGCGGTCTGTTCCTGCTCACCGCCACCGCCAACTTCATAGTCATCGCTGTTGCGGCCGCTGACGTATCCCATCAGGCCGAGATTCTCCCCCAGACGACCATAGAACGCCGTGGTGCCGGAGGTGGCATCCGCCGCACTTTCGGTGCCGACGGAGACGCGTGCGCCAAGGTCCTGGCCGGGCTTGAGCAGGTCCTGCGCGTCCTTGGTCTCGAAGCGGAGGCTGCCGCCAAGCGCGCCGGGGCCGTCATCGGCGGTCGCGGGGCCTTTATCGACTTCCGCCTGCTTGAGCAGCGCCGGATCAATGGTCAATCGGCCGGTATGGTGGAAGAGGTAGCCGCCCTGACGCGCGCCATCGATGGTGACGTTCAGGTTGGTGTCTTCCAGACCGCGTACATAGACCTTCTGACCAATGGCGATGCCGCCGCCGACACTGACGCCCGGTTCGGCGCGGAACAGGTCTTCCAGATCGCCTGCCTGGCGCTGATCGATCTCTTCAGCGCTGATCACGACATTCTGTTCAAGACGGTCTTCGCTGATGACGAGGGTGGACATGTCGTCGGCCGAGGCGTGGCCCGAGAGGCTCAGGGTCAATGTGCTGGCGGAGAGGACGGCTGCGGTAAGCGGATGGAGACGAAGATGCACGTGGATTCCCTTGCATGAATAGTTATATATTGCGGCTGGCAATGCTAATCGTTCTCAATATTGAATTGCAAGATTCTTGCACAGTCTTTGCCTGAAAGGTTTGCTGGAGCCGTCTCGGGGGGAAGAGTCGCGATTGAGTTGCTCGCGCAAAGCACTGCCACGTGCAGGCCGAATAGGGTGGTTGGTCAAGGGAAGCTGGATAAGGGGGAAGGATAAGGGTGGCTGGACTCGGTGCACTCTTGGTCGTGCTCGGTTATCTTGGCCAGCATCTTCCTCCCTTTAGGACCACCGTCACGTGAGGCATCAGAGTGGATCAAGCAGAAGCGCTGTACGAAGCCGTCAATCAGCTCATTCGTGTCCATCAGTTTCGTGACAGGGAAAGCATCTGTCACCACAACGTCTCCGTCGCTCAATGCTATGCGCTGGAGACGCTGGTCAAGCGTGGTTCGCTGAGGCTGCAGGCGCTGGCGGACGAGATGTACCTCGACAAGAGCACGACCAGCCGGGTCGCCGACTCGCTGATCCGCAAGCATTATGTGCGTAAGATCGAAGACCCCAGCGACCGGCGTGCTGTTGAGCTCTCGCTGACCCCAGAGGGCAGGGCGCTGTACCAGCAGATTCACGCCGAGCTGGTCGCGGAAGAGGCCTCCATGATCGAAGGCCTGTCGCCGGAGGTCGTGGAGGGGGCAGTGGCGTTGCTCAATAAGCTGACCCTTGCCGCGCGGCAGCATCCCGAGACGCTGGATGATGCCGGGCGCGAGACGTTGATCCGCACCATCATCGCGGGGTTGCCGGGGGCGGAAGAAGGCTACACGCTGGCCCAGTTCCGAGCGGCGCTTGCGGCCTATGACGGTATCGATGCCGCGCGCCTGCGCCAGCATCTGGCCACCTTCTTCAAGGCCATCGTGCCGGTGGCGGAAGAGGTCGGCATTCGTCTGGCCATTAACCCTGATGATCCGCCGCGGCCGATGTTCGGGTTGCCGCGCGTGGTCTCGAGCATGGTCGATGCTGACTGGCTGCTGGGCGTCGTGCCTAGTCCCGCCAATGGCCTGACGTTCTGCACCGGCTCCTACGGGGCCAATCTGGAGATCGACCTGAGCATCATGGCGCGGCGCTTCGCCCCTCACATCCACTTTGCCCATCTGCGGGCCACCGGGCGTGACAGTGAAGACAAGCGCTCCTTCCATGAGGCTGAGCATCTCGAGGGCGACCTGGACATGGTAGACATCATCAGCGTGCTGGTCGCGGAGGAGCGCCGTCGCCTGGTATCGGGCGGAGCTCCCCTGCCGATGCGTCCGGACCATGGCCACCACATCTTGGACGATGCACGCCGCGAGACCCGTCCCGGCTATCCTCTCTATGGCCGCATGAAGGGGCTGGCGGAAATCCGTGGCCTCGAAATGGCGGTCCAAAGACTGGCCTGACCGCGTCGCCTGATGGCGGGTACGCATACCAACGCAACACAAACACGAACGGCCACCCGCGGTCTTGAGATCGGGGTGGCCGTTCGTGTTTGCTGCAGGTCGGGATGTCTGCTGCTTCTGGTCTCAGAGCTCAGAGCCAAGAGTTCAGACGACCTCAGGTTTCAGTCCTCGACGATGTCGAAATCACCATTGGTGCGCACGTAGAGCAGGGCCTCGCCGTCAGCGCCGGTAGTGATGACATGGGTGATCTCGCCCTGAGAGCCGAAGTGGCTGCCGGTCGCCAGACTCTGGCTATCGTCCTTGCCTTCGGTCTCGTGGGTAAGGTCGCCCTTGATGACCACGGCGCGGAATTCGTCGGCGTGGCTTTCGATCTCGCCGGAGAAGTCGGCCGGCAGTTTCACCAGGCGGCCGCTTAGCTGGCCGACCTCCGGGTTGCCCCACAGGAAGGCGGTCTTCGGGCCTTGCTCGGCGTCGTCGCTGCCCGGCAGGTTGATCCAGCGGATGTCATTGGCATCAAGCCACACCATGTTGTTCTCTGCGACATTCAGCGGCTCTTCATCGTTGTGGAAGGCCTCGGATTCCGGCTTTACCAGGTAGGGCCCTTCATTGATCTCGATGTAGGCCATGTTGACCTTGTCTCTGGCCGCGGTGATGTGCGATTCCCCTGCCGGCTGGATCCAGAACGAGCCTGCGGGCAGCCACTGCTCATCGGCGTTCTTGTCATCGTTGTGGACCTCGCCCTGGATGACCACGCCACGGTAGGTGATGTTGTGGATGTGGGGCGGTGAGGAGAAGCCTTCGTTGAACTTCACCAGGAAGCCCGAAGCGCCATCCTTGGTGCGATCACCCCACAGGTCGCCGGCGGCGGGACTTTTGTCACCGCGCAGCGGGTTCAGGTAGCCCCAGTCGACGTCAGACTGCTGGACGACTTCACTGGTTGGTGTGAGCGTGGCGTGGTCATCGGCGTGGGCGGTCATGCTGGCGAAGGCGACCGAGAGGCCGAGAAGAGCAAGGGAAAAGGGGCGTTTCATGAGAATTGCCTGCCTGTCTGAACATGGAAAAGAAAAATGAATCGCCAGTGTGCTGACGATTGACGCCGTAAATCCTGTAGTGGGCAGGTGCCCGAATATAGCGGCATATGGATGAAAGACTTTCAATAAAAACACGATAATCGTGAGTTCATCTTTGGCATGTTACCGGCGACATTTCCCGAGGGACGTCACGATACGCGTAGCAGTTCTTGCCGTGAAGCGAGAAATTTTCTTGACGAACCACGACGTTGGCGTACTTTCAGGGCGGTTTCATGCAGGCACTACGTTGAGGCCGGCGGGGTGAAGTGGGCAGGGATGAGCCGCGAGGAGAAGACAGGCGTTGCGTCTGGGCAAGAAAAGGAGAACTCCGGACATTCCTCAAACAGTTTTCAGAATGTCCGGATAATGCAGTGGATCAGACGAAATCGGGGGCGATCAGGCGCGGAATGGTCAACACGAACTCCGGGAACAGGATCATCATCAGAATCACGGCCAACATCACGCCCAGGTACAGCAGGGTGGTCGCCATGGCCTTGAGCAGGGGGATGCCGCCGATCTTGGCGGAGATCATCATGCATAGGCCGTAGGGCGGTGTGATCAGGCCCAGGCCCATCGCCATGACGCCGATGACACCGAACTGCACGGGGTGCACGCCTGCCGACATCGCCAACGGATAGAAGATGGGCGCCATGATCGCCATCGCGGGCAGGGCATCCATGAAGGTACCGATCACCAGCAGCACGATGGTCATCACGATCAACAGCACCGTCGGGTCTGTGATGCTGACGCCTGCCATCAGCTTGGGCGGAATCTGATAGAAGCTGATCAGATACCCGAAGATGGCCGCGCCCACCAGGCTGAACAGCGACAGCGAGCACAGCCTGACGGTGTCGGTGGAGGCATTGAGCAGCTTGGTGAGATCCAGCTCGCGATAAATCACGAAGCCCAGAACCAGCGCGTAGACCACCGCGATCACCGCGGCCTCGGTGGGGCTCCGGCAGCTTCGTCATCAATCGACCCGACAGCGCCGTGCTCGAATTCGCACGTATCTCCAGCATCGCCGACATCCAGCGTTGCTTCGAGTTTCGCACCAATGTCGAGGCCAGTGCGGCGGGGCTTGCCGCACAGCGACGCACCCCGGAACAGCTGGAGCAGATCCGCCAGCGTTTCGAGGCCATCAACCAGGCCAATCTCAATCATGACCGGGCCTCGGATGAAGACTTCGAGTTCCATCTGGCGATCACCGAGGCGGCCAGCAATCATTACTACGCCACCGTGCTGCGTTCGCTGAATCAGAGCATCAAGGAAGGCATGAATCTGACGCGCGGCCTGTCACTGCGCGCCTCCGAGGAGCGCCTGCGCATCGTCCAGGACGAGCATCAGGCAATCATCGATGCGATTGCCGACAAGGACGCCACGGCGGCCGAAAACGCGATGCGGGCGCATCTCGAAGGCGCGCGCCGACGCATGTTCGAAGGCGTTCATGCGCCCTGATGAATACCCGTCAGGTGTTACACCCTCAACGACAAGGCCCCTGATCGTCACCGATCAGGGGCCTTGTCGTTGAGGGTGACTGACATGACAACTTGCAGACTGAACCTGCAACGTCACATCTTGCTGTTTCCTTTCAATTACCTCAGGCGATCTCGATCTGATATCGGAACTCGCTGGCGATACCGTAGGAGCGCCTCAGCTCCAACGGAGTGCCATCAAAGCCACTGGCGATGCGGTCGATCACCACGACTGGTGTCTCGAGAGTTACACCTAGCAACTCAGAGGTAGACGCGTCTGCCACGCCGATGGAGAGTGTTTCCCGCGCATGGGCGACCAGCTGCCCACATAGTGTTTCGTAGGTCGGGTAGAGCAGGTCACCCAGTGCATCCTTCGGGGTCTCGAGCAGTGCGGCAAAGCGCTTCTGAGGGAGCCAGATTCGCTCATGGAACAGCGGTTTTCCCTCCAGGCGGCGTAGACGCTCCAAGTGGATGACTCCTGCTCTGGCTCCAAGGTTCAGTGCCTGCCTGACATGCTGGCTGGCAGGCTCGCTCTCCAATGACAGGATATCGCTCTCCGGAATCCGGGTAATGCCCTGTGAGTCGACCTGACGGAAGAAGCGCGACAACGAATGCGTGAATTCCGGGCGGCGAACGAAGGTACCGCGTCCTTGCTGGCGCTCCAGGATACCGTCCTGCACCAGTGTCTCGATGGCCTTGCGAACCGTGCCGATCGCGACTTCATACTCTCGCGTCATCTCGGCTTCGGTCGGGATGGGGGTGCCCGGCACCCAATGCCCCTCGGCGATCTGCAGAAGGAATTCATCGCGAAGGCGCTGGTAAAGCGGTAGTCGGCTGTCCGTTCCAGTGATCCTCCGAACTGACCGTGCTTGCGGCATGCATTACTCCTTTGGTCATGGGTCTCTGCTATCAGCGTAAGTTTTACGCTAACCTGTCACTCGAAATACATATATATGTTTGCATGAATTTCGGGCGGTATGGCCTGATATTCGGGCTTCCTGACATACACACCGATAGTGAGTGACCCTGATGACTGTAGATTTCCTGACTTCCTGTCGTGGCGTTGATTGCCACGCCCACGTCTTTCTTCATGACCTCCCCATGGTGGAAGGTCGTCGCTATTGCCCTGAGTATGATGCCACGGTCGACGCATATCTGGCGCAGCTGGATTCGCAGGGGCTGTCACATGGCTTGCTAGTCCAGCCAAGCTTTCTGGGCACCGACAATCGTTTCCTGCTGCAGGCGCTTGCCGCATCTCCTGAGCGCCTCAAGGGCGTAGTAGTGGTCGACAGTGCCATCTCCATGGCGGAGCTGGATCGCATGGAAGCGGAGGGCGTGGTCGGCATTCGCCTCAATCTGATCGGTGCGACACCGGCGGACTATCTAGGGGAGGAATGGCTGTCGCTCTATCGTGAGCTGGCGCGCCGCCGATGGCATGTAGAAATCCAGCGCAGCGTGGCCGATCTCGCCGACTTTCTGCCGAGCTTGATCGAGACCGGCGTGACACTGGTGATCGACCACTTCGGCCTGCCGAAGGAGGGCGAGCTGGTCCCGACACTTCCTGAGCATCAGCGTTTTCTGACACTGCTGAGCTCTCCGCAGCTGTGGGTCAAGGTCTCCGCACCGTATCGCTCGGACGCAACGCTTGAGCAGTCACGACGTTCGCTCGCCGTGTTGCGCCAGGCCATGGGCAATGACCAGCGGCTGATCTGGGGCAGCGACTGGCCGCACACCCGTTTCGAACACGTGGCCGATCATGCAGCCCAGACCCGGCGCATACGCGAGCTGTTGCTGAGCCCGGAGCTGATCGAACAGGTAATGATCCACAACCCGCGTCGTTTGCTGCAGCTGTAACTTCATTGTCCTGCCACATCTGCCCTGTCCCCACATAACAAGAGTGTTCGCCATGTCGAGTCTTGTCGTCATACTGGCCATCGTGGTCTCGATCGTCCTGGGCTATCGCTTGCGCCTGAATATCGGTCTGTTCGCCATTGCCTTCTCCTATCTGATTGGCTGCTTCTGGCTTGGAATGTCGCCCAACGAGGTGATCGGCCTATGGCCGCTGAAGATCTTCTTCATCATCTTCTCGGTCTGTCTGTTCTATAACTTCGCCATCGTCAACGGCACGCTTGAGAAGCTGGCGGAACATCTGCTGTACCGCTGTCGCAATGTGCCAGCCTTGTTGCCGTTTGCCATCTTCTTTTCGTCGGTGATCATCTCGGCGTTGGGTGCAGGCTACTACACGGTACTGGCCTTCATGGCGCCCATCACACTGCTGTTGTGTGACAAGACTCGCCTGTCGCTGATCGTCGGTGCCATGGCGGTCAACTACGGCGCGTTGGCGGGGGCCAACTTCGTTTCCAGTCAGAGTGGCATCATCTTTCAAGGTTTGATGACCGGTGCCGGTATCTCGTCCGGTGATGCCTTCCATTACAGTTTCGGCATCTTCCTGGCGACCATGGTCGTGCCCATCGTGGTGCTGGGACTGCTGGTGCTGTTCTCGCTGCGAGGGAGTCAGGGCGGTGTACAGATTTCCGATGCCGCCCAGCCCTCACCGATGAATCGTGAGCAGCGACTGACATTGCGTCTGACGTTGCTGTTGATGGTCACTGTATTGGCACCGCCGATCGCCGCGATGATCCTGCCGGATAATGCGTTGGTGGCCTACGTGAATGACCGTATCAACATCGGCCTGATCGCCAGCGTGTTCTCGGTGATCGCGCTGCTGATGAAGCTGGGAGATGAGCGCAAGGCGATCGCCTCGCTGCCGTGGGGCACCATCATCATGATCTGTGGCGTCGGCATGCTGATCTCGATTGCCATCAAGGTCGGCACGATCGATCTTCTGGCTTCCTGGGTGAGCGGCAATATCCCGGTCTACGCGGTGCCGATCGTATTTGGAGTGATCTCAGCGATCATGTCGCTTTTCGCCAGCACTTTGGGAGTGGTGACGCCTGCGCTGTTCCCTGTCGTGCCGGCGTTGGCCACCCAGCTGGGAATTGACCCGATGATCCTGTTTGTCGCCATTGTCATCGGTGCTCAGTCCACCGCTATCTCGCCATTCTCTTCCGGCGGTAGCCTGATTCTGGGTTCATGCCCCAGTGAAGAGCGTCGCAATGACCTGTTGCCCAAGCTGCTGTTCAAGGCAGCGCCGTTGGGCTTCGGGGCTGCGCTGATCTTCAATTTCCTGTTCGCTTTCGTGTATTGAGGAAGGGAAATTTTCTCTTCACCTTCTGTAAGCAGAAGCTCTGACGCAAGAAGCCCCTGACAGGTTCGCCTGTCAGGGGCTTTCGTCTTCAGGGGCTTTCGTCTTCAGGGGCAAGGGTGTCGTCCTGCTTGCTCAGGGCAGCGGGATCATTGGCAGAACCTGGCGGGCGACAGGCTGCGCGCGTATTCCGGCAGGGGCTCGTGCGCCACTGTGCGTGCCACCAGATCGCCCGTCTCGTCCGAGAGTGTCAGGCCCAGGTGGCCGTGCCCGTAGGCGAGTAGCAGGCCGGGGCAGCCGGGCATTTCGCCCACTACCGGCAGGCCATCAGGGGTGGAGTGGCGCACGCCCATCCAGTGGCTGGCGACGTCCAGCGGCTGACCGAAGAGTGTCTCGCCCCATTGCTTCAGGGCTTGCCAGCGTTGTGACGATGCGGGACGCGAGGGCGCGCAGAATTCGGTGGTGCCCGCCAGGCGTATCCCTTCGGCCATGGGCGAGGCGTAGAAGTGATGCGCCAGCCAACCCACCGGGCGTGAGAGTGGCAGTGAGGTGGCGAGTTCGATGTGATAGCCGCGCTCGCTGACCACCGGCAGTCGCTTGCCGAGCCCCGTCAGCAGCGTATTGCTCGCGATGCCGGCGCAGATCACCACATGCGAGGCCTCCTGCGAGGTGGCGGCGGTGTTGATGCGCCAACCACCACTGGAAAGCGGCGTGAGGGTGTCAACCTGCTGCGCCGTCCACTCCAGGCCGCCTTCTTTCAGCTGTGCGTAGAGTTGGCGACTGAGTGACAGTGGGCTGGTGAGGTGGCGGGTGTCAGGATAGTAGAGGCCGCCTGCCAGTCCCTTCGAGTTGAGCGACGGTTCCAGATCTCGCAGCTGGTTTGCGCTCAGTGCCTGACATTCGACCCCGTCATGTCGCTTCGCTCGGGCCATCGTCTCCAGCGCTGCCGGGGTGATGGCGGTGTCGCGTTGGATCTGTAGGCAGCCGTGCTGCTGGAAAAGTGGTGCGGATGTGTGGGCCTGAAGATCATCGATCAGGGCATGCTGTCGCTCGACGGCATTGGCCAGCAGGGCGATCAGATCTGACTTGTGGCGCTGGAAATTGGTGGGCGTTGCCGCCTTGAGGAAGCGCCAGCCGAAGTCCGCTAGGGCAGGGGTGTGGCGCAGGGCGATGCCAAGGGAGGGCTGCCTGCTCAGCAGCTGGCCCGGCAGTTGGCGCAGGGTATCGCCGTTGGCCATCGGCGAGGTGGCGTAGTTGGCGATCAGACCCGCGTTGCCGAAGGAAGTGCCTTCGCCGACGGGCTTCGGGTCATACAAATGAACGTGATAGCCACGTGCCTGCAAGGCGCGGCAGGTCGCGAGGCCAATGATGCCGGCGCCAATGACGGCAATGCTGGCGTGACTCGCCGCTTCGGCGGCAGGGGATTGCGGGGTCATCGCGTGGACTCTCTTGACCGAGCGTGCCGGGCGGGTTACCCGGCATGCTCGGCGTGATGAAGACGGTGGCAGGGCCATGACAAGGGCACGACGGGGCCTTGGGTGACCTTGGGCCGAGCGTTGCAGACCCTGCCGGTGGCTCAGTTGTCGCGGTAGAACTTCCAGGAGGCGATGGCGATGCCCACGGCAGTGAGGATGCTCAGCAGGCAGATCACATACAGGGTCAATCCGAACATGGTCAGGTCCTCAGGAGTGGGTGGGCTGGGTCGGGGCATTCTTGCCGTTGTGATCCGGCGCCGCGTTCAAGAACTGATAGACAAGGGTGAAGACCACGATATTGGCGATGACGCCGGCGATCAGCGGCGTGATGCCGCTTAATGCCTCGAGCTCCAGGCTGCTCCACTTCCAGATGCTGGTGGCCAGTGCCCCGGCGAGCATCGCGGCGATGCCGGCACGCTTGCAGCGGATCTTGAACAGCACCGCGAAGATGAACGGCAGCAGGATGGTCGGTGCCCACAGCGCGTAGCTCAGCAGCAGTGCATCGATGATCGAGGTGGCGTAGAGCGCGAAGACGATGGCGCCGATGCCGATGGCGAGGTTGACGCCGCGCTCGATCCACAGCTGCTGCTTGCCGGACATGGCGGGGTTGAGGAAGGGCTTGTAGATGTCGGTCACGAAGATGACCGCTGCCGAGTTCAGGTAGGAATCCGCCGTCGACATCACCACGGCCAGCAGTGAGGCGAGCACCAGGCCGGTCAGGCCCAGCGGCAGGGCGTCGCGAATCAGTTCCGGCATGGCTTGATCCGGCGAGATCTGCGGATAGAGCACCAGCGCGATCAGGCCGATGGTGGAGCTGACGGCATAGAACAGCAGACCGAAGCCACCGGCCAGCGAGTAGCCGATCTTGGCATGACGGGAATCCGGTGCCGACAGGGCGCGCTGGGTGTAGGGCGGGACGAGGGTCTCGCCGAGCAGGAAGGCGATGAAGATACTGATGAACATCAGCGGCGTGTAATCGCCCATGAGGCTGAAGTGCTCGCTGGGTAGCGCGGCGATCAAGGCATCGGGGCCACCGATCTTGTCGAGCCCGACGATCATGGTGATGGGCAGGAAGACGGCGAGCATCACGAACTGCACCACATCCGTCTGGATCACGGCCCACATGCCACCGGCCGTGGAGTACACCAGCACCACTGCCATGCCGATCAGGATGCCGGTGCTGATGTCGATGCCCAAGATGGCATTGAAGACGGTGCCGATGGCCAGCGCCTGAGCCCCGAGGATGCCGACGCAGAAGATCAGCGAGAAGACGCCGGTCAGCAGGCGAGCACTGCGGCCATAGTGGTGCGCCATGATGTCCCCAACCGTCTGGGCACCCGCATAGCGCTTGAGGCGCGGTGCGATGTAGAGACCTGCAATGATGGTGGCGATGGGGAAGGCAGAGGCCGCGAACATGAAGGCGTAGCCTTCATCGAAGGCCTTGCCGGCGCGACCCATCGAGGCCCCCCCGCCGAGGAAGGAGGCAGCGAGCGTGGCGAACAGCACCGGCCAGATGATCTTGTTGCCAGCGACGGCGAAGTCGGCACTGCTGGAGGTCTTCTTGGCGCTGCGGTAGCCGATGTAGAGCAGTATCGCGAAATACAGCAATAGCCCCATGAGGTCGATCATATGCATTGTGTGGCCCTTTGTTGTTGGTTATGAGGGTCTGGTCAGCTTCCTCCCACAGAGGGTATAAGCACAACTAAAGGCGATCTATTAAGTCATAAGAACAATTTAGAGTCTGCCCGAGAAAGGCTAGTCTCGAGAATCCGGGCATGAGGCCTCGCCGCGAGAGCTCTGCCACAAGAGCCCTGCCATCAGATGAGAGCCCAGCCGTCATGAAACTCAGGCACAACCTGCGTCAATTGCAGATCTTTCAGGAGGTGGTACGTACGGGCAGTCTTTCCCAGGCAGCGCGTCGCCTGGCCATCACCCAGCCCGCGGTGAGCACGGCGATCACCAATCTGGAAAGTGAAGTCGGCTTTCTGCTCTTTCGCCGCAACCACTACGGTACCCAGTTGACGCCGGAGGCCGTCCATCTGGCCGAAGGGGTCGATAAGGTGCTGGCCTCGGTGGGCCACCTTGATGAGTTGACCGATGGACTGCGTGACGGCCATGCCGGAAAGCTCACCGTGGCGTCGATGCCGGGGCTGTCTCCCACGGTGATGCCTCGAGTGATGGCGCGCTATCTTGTCGATTTTCCCGACAGTCGTTTGTCGTTGCAGACCTTCAGTTCGCGCAAGATCGCCGAGTGGGTCGCTGAGGGCCAGTTCGATCTCGGCGTGATCGAGTCGGACGCCGCCATCGATGAGCTGATACTCGAGGAGTACCGGCTGTGCATGGCGCTTGCAGTTCCAGAAGACAACCCTCTCGCCGAGAAGACGTCACTGGGCCCTGCGGACCTGGCCGGGGAAACCATCATCACGCTGGACCAGCATCATCAGAGCACGCTGAAACTCGCGCGGGCCTTCCAGCAGGTCGGCATGACACTGCAGGCGAGCATCGAGACCCATCTGTTTCCCTCGGTCGCGATGCTCGTCAATGAAGGGCTGGGGATCGCGCTGATCGATCCGGTGACGGCGGAGGCGATGCTGGCGCGCCACGATTGCCATATACGCATCGTGCCTTTCACACCGAGCATCACCCTTGACATCGCGCTGGTCACCTCGCGCTTTCATCCCGTCTCGCGTCAGGGGCAGCGCTTCATGCCCTATCTGGCGGCGGAGCTGGCGTCCTGGCAGCAACGCTCGCAGGACAGGTATGCGCCAGGCGCTTGAGCGGGCGTCTCAGACCGATGATCTCGGCACTGTACGCTGCCAGCCACGTCGGTGGACCTCCTCGTCGTCTTGCCAGGCGATCTGCTCGGCTTCGAGATAGAAGTTCTCGGCGTCGCAGCGCATGCGGTAGTGGCTCTCGACACGGACGTCGAACTGGCCCGGGGTGGTCTCGCCAAGCGCACTGTCACGCCCGTGCTGACCACGTCCGGCATGGTAGTGCCAGACGATCTCGGCACGCGTGCGATCCGCATCTTGCGGCAGCCAGATTCTGGCGGCCAGCCGGGTGCCGTCCGAGAGCGGAATCAGCGTGTGCTCGATCTCGCGGACGCGATGGGGGAAGTCGGTCTTGACGCGCATTCACGTATCCTTGAGTCGTCGGGGCGATGGACGAATGCCTTGTCTCGGGAGTACTGCTTGTCACGAGAGTACTGCTTGCCACGGGAGTACTGCTTGCCACTGGCCGCGATGCCGGGACTCAGAACTCGGAAGTCGGAAATCAGAAGTCGATGCTGGCGCAAGCCGTCAAACGCCGCAAGGCACCGTGGTGGGAAATCCACGGCGCCTTGCGGTGTCATGCGGGGAGGGAGCAAGGATGCAGGACTTTTCAAGGCCATGCATCCCGTCAACCACTGCGTGTCTTGAGTGCTGCCCAGCTGACAGGCAACACGACGCTATCTTGCTACTCTAGACTCGCCCCATAGCCGAAGCTGGCGGCGGGCTCGGCAGCCGTCTCGACCCACACGCTCTTCACTTCGCTGTATTCACGCAGCGCATCCAGCCCTGAGGAGCGGCCATAGCCACTCTCGCCGTAGCCGCCGAAGGGCGAGCTGACGTGAATGGTCTTGTAGCCATTGACCCAGAAGGTGCCGGCACGTACCTGGCGTGCCACGCGGTGGGCGCGGCCGACGTCGCGCGTCCAGACGGCGCCGGCCAGTCCGAAGCGACTGTCGTTGGCGATGCGGATGGCGTCGGCTTCCTCCTCGAACGGTATGGCCACCACGACCGGGCCGAAGATCTCTTCCTGTGCGCAGGCCATGGCGTTGTCGCCCAGCAGTACCGTCGGCGCGACATGATAGCCGCCGGTGTCCGGGATGGGGTCTGCTGAGCCATCGGCGAGACGCGCGCCGTCCTCGATGGCGCCGGCAAGCATCGACGTCACATGTTGGTATTGCTTGGCGTTGTTGATCGGGCCGATCTGGGTCGCCGGGTCCTGAGGATCACCGAGGGTGAATTGCGTGGCGGCCTCGGCCAGTGCAGTGGTGAACTTCTCGAAGATCGAGGCCTGTACCAGCAGGCGCGAACCCGACACGCAGCTTTGACCAGCGCCGGAGAAGATGGCCGCCTGGGCACCACGTAGTGCCACCTCGAGATCGGCATCCTCGAAGACGATGTTGGCCGACTTGCCGCCCAGCTCCAGCACGCTGGGAATGCAGCGCTGCGCCGCGGCGGTGGCGATGTGGCGGCCAGTCGCGGGCGAGCCGACGAACACCACCTTGCGGATGTCGCCCTCGGCGATGAAGGCCTGGCCAATGGTATGGCCGTAGCCTGCGATGATGTTGACCAGTCCGCGTGGCACGCCGGCGCGCTCGATCAACACACCGAGGGCCAGCGAGGACAGCGCCGTCAGCTCCGAGGGCTTGAGGATCACCGCATTGCCGGCGGTGATGGCCGGGGCTACCTGCCAGCCGGCGGTGAAGATGGGGGCATTCCATGGCGTGATCTGCAGCACGGTGCCCAGCGGCTCGTAGGTGACGTAGTTGAGGTGCGAGGTCGGGACCGGAATCACCTCGCCGTGCAGCTTATCTGCCCAGCCCGCGTAGTACTCGAACATCTCGGCGACCTTGGCCACCTCGACACGCGCATCGCGAATCGGCTTGTTGGCGCTCAGCGCCTCGAGTTCGGCCAGCGCCTCGGCCTGTTCGCGAATCAAGGTCCCTACCTGATAGATGACGCGCCCACGTGCCTGGGCGGTCATGGCGGCCCACTGCGGTTGTGCCTGGCGCGTGGCGGCGTTGGCGAGCGCGACCTGAGACGCATCGGCATCCGGGAAGGACAGCATCAGGCTGTCATCCTGGGCGTTGCGCACCTCGATGGGCTCACCCGTGCCGGTGATGAACTCACCACCGATCAGGCTGCTGATGACAAAGTTGTCGTCATGAGGCTGGCTGCCGTTCTGAAAATTCTGCATCAGCTCGGCGATGCGCTTAGCGATCGGGGAGGTCGGGGTCATGTTCTGGGTCAGCATGGCTTATTCTCCGTGGCCAAAGAGGGTCGGGTCAGTGCGTTGCACAATGGCGCAGAAGTCTTCGCTGTCATCCAGCGTCGCGCGGCTCTCATCCCAGAGCTGCGCGACGGTACTGGAGAGCGGAAGCGCCAGCCCCAGTTCTGCCGTCAGATCACTGGCCAGCCCGACATCCTTGCGCATCAGGCCCATGGTGAAGCCGGAATCATAGGCCTGGTTGATCACCCAGCTGGGGAACATGACCTGACTCGCGCCGCTGCGTCCCGAGCCCGCATTCACGCCTTCCAGCAATTTCTCCGGCGATACGCCTGCCTTGGCGGCCATGCTGACGGCCTCCGCCGTGCTGATCAGATGACAGGCCGCGAGCATGTTGTTGGCGATCTTGGCGACGTTGCCCGCACCACAGCTGCCAACGTGTACGCGGCTGCCGCTCATGGCTTCCAGTACCGGCATGGCGCGGGCCAGCACTTCCTCCTCGGCGCCGATCACCATCGACATGCTGCCACTCGCCGCGCCCTTGGGGCCGCCGGACACCGGGGCATCGATGAAGTCGATACCACGAGTCGCCAGCGCCGCCGCCACCCTGCGACTGGTCTCGGGAGTCGAGGTAGTGGTGTCGATCACGATCAGGCCGGGCTTGCCCAGCGTAAGGAGACGAGTGGCGTCTTGATCCTCTTCCTGTGCGCCTTCCTTGCCCAGACATAGCTGCTCTACCTGCTCTGCCTTGGGCAGCGAGAGGATTACGACGTCGATCCTGTCCAGCAGCTCTGCCAGTGAACTGACCGGTGTGACGCCTGCCGCAGCGGCCTTGTCACGCGCAGCCTGTGAGAGATCGAACCCGAAGACGGGGAAGTCATGGCGAGCAAGTGTGGCGGCCATGCCGCCACCCATGTTGCCCAGGCCGATGACACCGACGGTTGTTGTCATTGTGGTGTGCCTGTCGTGGTGAAAGGGGGAGTACTACCCGGTGACTCGAGTATGGACAGCGCTTCTGTGTTCCAGCAATAATCCCGAATTCACTATAATGTTGCCTTCAAGGCAATGCTGGAGGCGTGATGAGTCTGGTGCAGGAGCGGCGTATCCGTCACTTTCATGAGGCTGCAAGGCTTGGCAGTGTGCGTGCGGCGGCGGATTTCCTGAATGTGGCGCCGTCGGCGGTCAGTCGTCAGATTTCCCAGCTGGAGCATGAGCTGGGCATGCCGCTGCTGGAGCGTCATCGCCGCGGGGTCAAGCCCACCGAGGCCGGCGAGCGAGTGCTGGAGTATTACCGTGAGCGTCTGGCCCAGCAGGAGGTGTTGCTGGAGTCATTGCAGTCATTGAAGGGACTGCAGAGCGGCTCGCTGGTGCTGGCGATCGGTGAGGGGTTCATCGAGGGGCTGGCAGGGCCCTTGAGCCGTTTCTCCGCCCGCCATCCGGGCATCGAGCTCAAGGTGAATCTGTGCGGGACCAATGAAGTGATCCGTCAGGTCGTCGAGGACGAGGCGCATCTCGGACTTGTGTTCCATCCGACACGCGATCCCAAGATCCGCACGCATGCCTCGCGGCCGCAGCCGGTGTGTGCGGTGGTCAATCCCGAGCACCCTCTGGCACGTCAGACCCAGGATCCACGCAAGCCACTGACGCTGGCGGCGCTCGAGGGCCATGCCCTGGCGCTGCCGGAGGTGTCGTTCGGCATCCGTCAGATTGTCGCCCAGGCGGAGTATCAGGCCGGGGTGATGCTGAGCCCGACGCTCACCTGCAACGCGCTGGCGATGCTCAAGCAGTTCGCGCTGCAGGGCGGCGTGACCCTGCTGCCGGATTTCGTGGTGGCTGAGGAGGTCGATGCTGGACGGCTGTGCCGCATTCCGTTGCAGGAAGCTCAGTTCGTCACACCCCATGTGCAACTGATCAGCCGACTGGGTCGGCAACTGAGCGTCGGTGCCAATCGGCTGCTTGGTTTGCTGCGTGAGGACATGGCGGCCTTCAACCCGCCATAGGCAGGCTCAGTCGGTCAATCGCGCTGACGGTGAGGGATTCAGTACGGGATTGGCGCGCAGGCGCTCGGCGGCGAAATCCAGAAAGGTACGTACCTTGGCCACTGCGCCGCGTCCCTCGCTATGCAGCAGATGAATCGGCAGGGCAGGCGGTTCGAGTTCCTCCAGTACCGCCTGCAGACGACCGGCGACGAGATCCTCGCCGACCTGATACGAGAGCACGCGGGTAATGCCCCAGCCACTGCGGGCCGCCTCGATGCAGGCGGCGATACTGCTCATCGTCAGCCTCGGGCTGATGCGTATCGCATACTCGCCCTCACGACCGAAGCGCCATTCCTTGCCAGCGCCCAGATTGCTGGAGGCAATGATGCGCTGGGCGGCCAGGGCCTCCAGCGAATTCGGTATGCCTTCGCGGGCGAAATGCGCCGGTGAGCCACATACCACGCGTCGCACGCTGCCGACGCGCAATGCCGAGAGTCCCGAGGAGGGCAGTGAGCCGATCCGCACGGCGATATCGAAACCCTCCTCGATCATGTTGACCACGCGGTCCACCATCACCACCTCGGCTCGCATCTCGGGATAGCGCTCGAGATACTCCATCAGCAACGGCATCACGTGCAGGCGACCGAATTCGGTGGGACAGGTGATACGCAATACGCCAGTCGGGCGAGTCGCGGCGCCGCTGACACTGTCCTCGGCCGCCTGGAGTTCCGCCAGGATTCTGCGTGCATCCTCCAGATAGCGCTGCCCGATCTCGGTCAGACGCACGCGTCGCGTGCTACGCGTGAACAGTCGCGTCCCCAGGCGAGCTTCCAGGGCATTGATGCCGCGGGTCACCGAGGGGGCACTCATCCCCAGTGCGCGGCTGCCGGCCGCGAAGCCTCCCGCATCGGCCACGGCCACGAAGACCTCCAGTGTCTGCAGTCTATCCATTCTTCGCGCCTCGTTGGCATCGATTACTATCATTTCATGGAATGATGAATTGTATTGTTCGAGGATTCTAGCCTTGTGGTGATTGGATTACCGTGGGGAGGTCTGATAGGTCGTGGTGTTTCGACTGCATGAGACGATTCAGACCGTGTCTTTCCACTGCCCACGAAGGTGACCCATGAACTCGCTATTTCCTGCTGAAGCATCTCCCATTCGCCTGTTCCGCAATCCCAAGTCCGGCCACTGCCACCGCGTCGAGCTGCTGCTGGCACTGCTGGAGATTCCCTATGAGACGGTGGATCTCGACATGGCCAACGGCGCGCACAAGGCCCCCGAGTTTCTCAAGATCAGCCCGTTCGGGCAGGTGCCGGCCATCGAGGACAATGGGGTCTTCCTCAGCGATTCGAATGCCATCCTCGTCTATCTGACCCGGCGCTATGACGGCGAGCAGCGCTTCATGCCCACTGAGGCACTGGCCGTGGCTGAAGTGCAACGCTGGCTCTCGGTGGCGGCGGGTGAGATCGCTGCCGGGCCTTGCACCGCACGTCTGGTGACCGTGTTCGGTGCTCCCTTCGACCACGAACAGGCCATCGCTCGTGCACATGCCCTGTTCGCCGTGATGGAGTCCCATCTGGATCAGCGTCATTACCTGGTGGGAGAGCGCCTCAGCCTGGCCGATATCGCGGGTTACAGCTATATCGCCCATGCCCCTGAGGGAGGTGTCGGCCTGGGAGGTTATCCCAATATCCGTGGCTGGCTTGCGCGTATCGAAGGCGAGCCGGGTTTCGTCGGCATGGCCACGAGTCCTGTACTGGCCTGAGTCTCCACATCTTCGCGAGGGATTGACCATGAGTGAGCATCGGCAGGTCTTTCATGCAGGTGAGCAGCGTGTGCAGGCACGTGCAGGGGTACCAGAGCGCTATCTCGAGCAGGTCGCGCCCTACGTCCGCGAGCGGATGCCCGAGCAGCACGTCGCCTTCTTCGAAAGCCTGCCGGTGCTGTTCATGGGGGTGCCTGACGGCGATGGCTGGCCATGGGCCGTGGTGAGCTACGCGCCGCCCGGGCAGCTGTGTGACGCCACGTCCGCTGAGCTGCAGGTAAAGGTGCGTCCCGCATTGGAGAACTTGCTGGGACTGGACTTCACTCCCGGCACTAGAATCGGCGTGCTGGGGCTGGATCTTGCCAGTCGTCGACGCAATCGAATGAATGGCACCCTGCTTGCCCCGCAAGCGGTGGCGGGCAGGGTGCCGGATGGGCTGCGGATCGGGGTCGACCAGAGTTTTGGCAACTGTCCGCAATATATCCAGCAACGTGAGATCGACTGGGCGGGTGGACAGACGAAATCGCTGGTCAGTCGCGAGGTGTCACTCAATGATGAGACGACATGCCACGATGCAGCGGCGCGGGCCTTGCTGGCCCGGGCGGACACCTTCTTCATCGCCACTCGCGCAGGTGAGCTTGACGATTCTGCGCCCAACGGAGTGGATGTCTCGCATCGTGGCGGCAGACCCGGCTTTGTGCATTTGAATGCCGATGGCAGCCTGTCGTTTCCGGACTTTGCTGGCAATCGCTTCTTCAACACCCTGGGCAATATCGAGCTGGATGCGCGGGTCAGCCTGTTGATTCCTGACTTCATCACGGGCGAGGTGTTGTTGCTCAAGGGACATGCCCGGGTCGACTGGAATCCCCAGCGAGCAGCACTGGTCGAAGGGGCCGAGCGCATCGTGGATGTGGTGCCGGAGCAGATATTGCACGTCGAGCATGTCTTGCCCGCCCAGGGACGTCTGATCGAACTCTCACCGTCGCTTGAGCAGACCGGTGACTGGCCGGCCGCTGACGAGGCGCCCGCCCGCCTGCGCCGACTGCGCGTCATCGACAAGGTGCGCGAAAGCGAGTCGATCACCTCCTTCTATCTGGCACCGTTGTCGCAGGCGGAGCAGGAGTCCGCCGCGACACCGACACCTGCCTATCAGGCCGGCCAGTTTCTGACGCTGCGTCTGGCCTCCACGCCACGCAAGCCCTTGTCCATCGGCGAGATAGCGGTGATGCGCAGTTACAGTCTCTCCCGGGCCTGGCAGGAGGGGCAGAGTGCCTACCGCATCTCGGTACGCCGCGATCCCAAGGGGCTCGCCTCACGACTGCTGCATGATGAAATCGCGGTGGGAGATGAACTGGAAGCACTACCCCCGACAGGGGATTTCATCCTGCAGGACGCGACCGCACCTATCGTGCTGTTGTCATCCGGAGTCGGCATCACGCCGATGATCGCCATGCTGGAAGAGCTGATACACAAGGCAGAGGCGGGCGACCCTCCGCTCGGCGAGGTGCTCTTCCTGCATGCCGCGCGGGATGGGCAAGAGCTGGCATTTCTCGACACGCTCAAGCGCTGGTCGCGTGTGCATGCGTGGTTGCGGTTACATATCGCCCTGTCACGCCCGACCGAGGCGGACCTCGCAGCCGGACACCATCAATCGGTCGGCAGGCTGGAGCTGGCGAGTCTGGCGGCAAGCCTGCCAGAGCTTGCCGTGAGCCATGTCTACCTGTGTGGCTCGGAAGGCTTCATGCGCGCGCAATACGCCGCCCTGATGACACTGGGATTGCCGCGAGAGCAATTGCATCACGAATTCTTCGGCCTCGGCTCACTGGAGGAGGGCGAGGCAACTGCGGTTGCACTATCGGCAGACTTCCAGGCGAGCTTGCCGGAACATGCCCAAGTCACCTTCACGCCGCGCGGGGCACCCGGCCAGCCGCCGGATAGCGATGCGGACATCACACGTCAGTGGACGCCCGAACAGGGCAGCCTGCTGGAGCTAGCCGAGCAGTCAGGCGTGAATGCCATGTCCAGTTGTCGTTCCGGGCGCTGTGGTAGCTGTGCACTGCGACTCGTCGAGGGGCAGGTGCAGTATCCCGAGCCGCCACAGGCTGGCGTGGCTTCGGGGCAGGTGCTGATGTGCTGTGCCTACCCGGCGGGAGAGGCGCCTCTGGTCATCCAGACGCTGTGAGCTGTGTCGTCAGGCGCGAATGGCCCGCTGTGAATGACTGAGCTTGAATGACTGAGCTCGATGACTCGCGCGGCTGACAAGATTGAGGAGAATCAGTGAGATAGCGCCAGCGAGGTTCATGGTCCTGACAAGTGGGCAGCGGTATAGTGGACGATGTATGTCATTTGTTCCGCGCCCCTGGCGGCTCACGGCTGGCCCGGCGCCATAGACTAGGATCTCCTCGATGGCTTCATTTCGCATTCTGACGCATCCCCAGCACGGCACGCTCGCCGTCAAGATCGGCTGGTCCTGGCCGGCGTTCTTCTTCGGCATGTTCTGGGCGCTCTACAAGCGCATGTGGTTGCTGGCGGGCAGCCTGTTCGGCTTCATCGTGCTCAGCTCGGTCTTCATTCCGGCGACCATGGAAGGGCAGCTCATCTCCAATGTGCTGTTTCTGGGCCTGAATCTGACCATCAGCCTCAAGGGCAACCAGTGGTACGCGAGCCTGCTGGAAACCCAGGGCTATCGAGAGCAGGCTCAGGTCGAGGCGCGCAATTCCGATGATGCGCTGGCGGTGTATGCCAATGCGCAGGCGTCTCCCGCTGGCGATATCCGTGATCATGAACAAGGCGGCGCTCGCTCTCAGGATCAGGGAGTTTCCCAGGGGCAGCGCGACGTCGAGCGAGAGCATAAGGATGGCCGACATGATGGAGATGATGACGACCACGGTGAAGGTGGCGCCGGCGGCAAGGGGGGCGGCAATACCTCCGGTACCTTCATCGGCTAAGGGGCCAGACCAGGAAGAGAAGAGACGATGAACCTTCAAGGACGATTGACGCGTTGGAACGATGCCAAGGGCTTCGGCTTCATTACCCCGGCGTCGGGTGGCAAGGATGTCTTTGCCCACATCAGTGCATATAAGGGGCGTGGGCGACCCAAGGCCAGCGCGCAGGTGCATTATCAGTTGGGCATGGATGACAACAATCGTCCACGTGCCATTTGCTTTCGCACCCATGGGGCCGGAGCTTCCAGCACTTCAACCGGGGTGGGGCTTGCATGGTTGGTGGCGTTGGCCGTTGCGGTGGTGCTCGGTGCAGGATGGTGGCAGGAGCGTCTGCCATGGATATTGCCTGTAGCGTATCTGGGCATGAGCCTGGTGGCGTACATGGCGTATCGGGTAGATAAATTGGCCGCTGCTGAGAGTGAACAGAGAGTCCGCGAGGATACCCTGCACTTCATGGAGCTTGCGTGTGGCTGGCCGGGCGCGTTGATCGCCCAGCAGAGTCTGCGCCACAAGACGCGCAAGACAAGCTACCAGTTCGTGTTCTGGTGTGTGGTACTGCTCAATATCGCCGCCGTGAGCTGGCTGACGCTCTCGCCGGATGCCGCGTTCCTTCGTGATCTGCTCGGCTTTCCCGTCATGCCAGGCGAGGCCATGATCCGATGGTCATGAGCGGGTGATCGAGCGGCGTTTCGATCACATGACAACGACAAAGGGGGCCTATCAAAGGCCCCCTTTGTCGTTTTTGTTCGATAGCGATATCCATCAGAACGGAGCGTAATCATCCTGTTCAGCGCTCGAGGCGACCCAGCGATCCTCGGCAGGTATCGCCCGACGCTGGGCGCTCTGCGGCGGTATCTGGCCTCGTTCACCATACAGCCACAGCACGAGGTTGGAGCGCTGTCCGCTGGTGATCGGCTGCGGGGCATGCGGCACGTTACCGCGATGCAGCATGGCCGAGCCGGGCGTGAACGAGAAGCGCACCGCATCACCGCTGGCGGCATCGAGAACGTCCAGTTCAGAGCCCTCGAAGGGCTCGTCCGGCAGGTTCATGTTGATGTTGAGCGTCACGGATGAGGCATCGGTATGCGGTCGAATCGAGGCGTCCGTGGTGGGCTGATAGTGGATCGAGAAGCCGAAGGTCTGGCCATCGTAGCCCATGATCTCCGGGAACAGCATGCGGGAGATCGGGCGCATGTAGGTGTCGAGCAGCTGCTGGTAGAACGCCTGGAAATTCGGTGCCGCCAAGTAGCCCTGTGAGCGTTGGTCGAGCATCGCGCCGCGTCGATTGAGCACGATGCCATACGGCGGGCGTAGTGGAATGCCGGCGTCCCATGCCTGCTCCAGCAGGTTGCGCAGGTCAGCGATGCGTTCGGGATCGAAGAGCTGGAACTGATAGACGTCAGTGGCGACTTCGGTCATCAGCGCCTTGACGTCCGTCTCGCGCTCGGGATTCTCCCACGCCTGCTTGACGGCAGTGCGCAGCGCCTCGTCGATCAAGGTACTGTCGAGGATGGCGAGGTCGTCTTGCTCGACGGCTTCCCATTCACGCCAGGCGTCACTCAGCAGCTGACGGTGATCGTCCCAGAATTGCTGGACGGAGGGCGCGCGCCGCAGCATGGCCTCGCGGGAAGGCAATTCGAGCTCGCGGGCCTGTTGTAATCGGGTAGGGTGCAATACAGAGTGGGTCATGGGGTGTCTGCTCCAGAAACTTGCGGTATGAGGGTTGGCGTTTCGGTGATGTTGGGCAATTTATTACGCCGCACCCTGTTGATAAACAGCCCTCTGGAGTAAACACATTCAATATCTCGTTGATGATCTCCACACGACAGCAGGCCTGCACACAATGCGGGCCTGCTGTCGTCTGCCAGAGTAATACGCGGTGTGCTGTCAGCCCATCAAGCCGTCGATCACCCCCAGGCCGTGGAAGGCAATCATGCCGATGAGGCCAGCGAAGATCACGTAGTAGAGCGTCGGCAGGATCGTCTTGCGCAGCGTGACGCCTTCGCGACCCAGGAGGCCGACGGTTGCCGAGGCGGCGACCACGTTGTGGATGGCGATCATGTTGCCGGCAGCCGCGCCGACCGCCTGGAGGGCGACCATCATGGCGCTGGAGATGCCCAGGGCCTGGGCGACGTTGAACTGGAAATCGGCCAGCATCAGATTGGAGACGGTGTTGGAGCCTGCGATGAAGGCCCCGAGGGCACCGACACTCGGCGCGAACAGCGGGTAGATATCGCCCACGCCATCGGCGATGAACTGCGCCATCGCCACCGGCATCGACACCAGATCCGCCTCGTTGACGCCGGAATTGATCAGGATGCGCACCATCGGAATCGTGAACAGCAGCACGAAGCCTGCGCCGAGGATGGTGCGGCTGGATTCGCTGACGGCAGCACTGACATCGCGCATGCGCATGCGGTGCAGCACGATGGTCAGCAGTACCACCACCACTAGAATACCGCCGGGCAGGTACAGGGGCTGCAGACTGCCGGAGATGTCACCCTCCCCGAGAATGCCGCTCCAGCCGAAGCTCCAAGAGGTCAGTGCTTCCTTTATCGGTGCGATGACGCGCGACATCACCAGCAGCACCGCGAGCAGCACGTACGGCAGCCACCCCATGCCGACCGAGAGCGGCTTGCGGCCCTCGACGGGCACAAGTGTCATGTCCAGCTTGCCGATCCACTCCGCGGGCCAGCTGTCAGCGTTCGGGAAGTCCCAGGTCCGGCTGGGCAGCAGGAAGCCCTTGCGCGCCGCCGGTACCACGATGGCGAGCCCCACCATGGCGCCGATCATCGACGGGAACTCCGGCCCCAGCAATATGCCGGCCAGTACGTAAGGCACCACGAAGCAGACGCCGGCAAACAGCGCGAAGGGGGCGACTTCCAATCCTTCACGCCAGGAGCGATTGGCACCGAAGAACCGCACCATCACCGCAACCATGATCAACGGCATGCAGATGCCGATGATGCCGTGAGTGATGGCGACTTCAGACGTCACCAGCTGGAAGTAGGCATCCCAACTCGAGCCATTCGCGGCCAGTGTCTCGCTGATACCGGCCTTGTCGAGGCCACCGGAAACCCCGACCACAATGGGCGTGCCGACGGCGCCGAAGGAGACCGGTGTCGATTGCACCATCATGCCCACCACGACCGCCGCCAGGGCCGGGAAGCCCAGCGCCACCATCAAGGGAGCGGCGACGGCGGCGGGAGTGCCGAAGCCGGAGGCCCCCTCGATGAAGCAGCCGAACAGCCAGGCCACGATGATGGCCTGTACGCGGCGGTCCGGGCTGATGCCGGAGAAGCCGTTGCGTATTGCGGCAATGCCGCCGGAATGTTTGAGGGTGTTGAGCAGCAGCAGGGCGCCGAAGATGATCCACAGGATCGCGACCGTCAGTATCAGCCCCTGCAGGGACGAGGCCAGTACACGAGTGAAGGTCATGTCCCAGGCCAGCAGTGCGATCAATGCAGTGACCACGAAGACGATGGGCATGGCGAGGCGGGCGGCCATGCGAAAGCCGATCAACAGCACCCCGGCGAGCAGCAATGGCACAAAGGCCAATAGTGCCAATAGCGACTGATTCATGTGCAGCACTCTCCCTATGTTGCGTGGCGAACATCGTTTGGAAGTCTTTGTTGCTGGATGGGTGCGTTGTCATGTCGCACCTGACGCTAGCTCAAGGTAAGAGAGTCCATTTGTTTCTGCTACTTGAGGTCATCTGGTATTACCAGTGGCTCAACAAAATTTCCTGGTCATCAAGTCATTGAATCTGTTGATGAGTTTTTTAGTTTTGTCAGTGAAGACCTATGCAGAAAAGCTATCGAAGTTAGACTAATAGTCACTTACGACAACGCCTCGTCAGCATGGCTGGCGAGGCGTTGTCGTGATGTGACATATAGGAAGTCGAGTGTTGCCAGTGCGTGCTTGATCTGGCTCGCTGTCAGCTATCGCTGAGCACGACGGCAAGTTCTGGGCTCGGGCGGCTGGCGTTGACGAAGAAGTCATTCATCGTCAACAGCAGGTACTTCTTCATCATGTTCTGGGCCGGCAGGAAGATGCGATCGCCGAAGTCGAAGTTGCCTGCCTGGTGAGGCACGGAGTCCTGAACGGCGTAATCCTTGCTGTAAAGCAACTGCTCGTTCTTGTCGTAGAGACGATACTGGACATCGAAATCGGCAATGATATCGAAATCCTCGTTGGCGACGCCGAAGGTCAGCAGATTCTTGGTCAGGTTCTGGGCGATCAGGTAATCAAGATAGACAGGGCCACGATTCTCATGGGCCTGGATTTCCACCCGCAGGCGGTAGTCGCTGGCACGCGCATCATGGGTGATGCGCGAAGACGCGGGCAATTGCTCACGCAGCAATTGATCGAAGTGGGTCATCGCCGGTGAACAGATGCGCGACAGCTTGATGTTGCCCAGTGGTTGCATGGCCTGCTGGGCTGCGCCAGAAAACAGGTTGGCCTGTGGTTGGCTGTAATAGACGTCGGAATAGAACACCTTGTGCTGGTAGGCCTGCGCTTCCACTGGCGCGACCTTCGGGACATCGATCTGCGCGCGCGATGCGCAGCCGGCCAGCATCATGAGGGCGGTGCCCGCGACAGCGAGTTTCATCAATGGCTTGGGCATTCGAGTGACGGGCATATGACGAATTCTCGGGCGTGGCGAAGTTGTCGCTAACCGTAACATGCGCATGTCATGAGGCTAAACACGGGCCAGACAACGCCTTTCAACCTTTGTCAACTTTTGTTGAATAATGTTGCATTTGTCTATGTGAAGGCTCGCAAGAGGCGTCAGCTCAGTCGAACCAGCGCTTGAGCACCTTGTCCGCGCGTGCGCGATGTTCCGGCTTGATATGGGCCGCCACGATGGCTACCGCGCCCGCCATCAAGGTGATGTCATCGGTGTAACCCAGCAGGGGGGTGAAGTCCGGCAGGGCATCGATGGGGGAAATGAAGTAGCCCAGCGCGCCGTAGATGGTGGTTCTGGCCCAGACAGGGGTATCGGAATCCTGCGCCGCGAAATACATGCGCAGGGCGGGATTGAGTGCTGTCTGGCCGGCCTTGCGGGCGACCGACGAGACCTTGTGCCAGAAACCTTCCTCGCTGTACTCGGAGGCGTGGGCCGTGAGGGGCTGTGCATCCGGTGCCGGCAATCCGGGTGTCTCGGGTGGAGTGGACGTAATGGTCGTGTCCTTGCTCATTGGGTTTCCTCCGTCAGCTCACGAGGATGGCGATGACGGCCAGCCTCGCGCTTGATCGTATCATGACTCCCTATGACAGATGTCGCCCAGCCACGTTCCCTGCCAGGTGTTCTCCCATGCGGACATGCCATAACGACGCCTCCCCGCCGACAGTCATATGGGCGGGGAGGCGTCGTGGGTCTAGAGGACAATCATGGCCCGATGCCATCAAAGGCCGGCTCAAGCGGGCAGGTCGAACAGCAGCGCATGCAGACCTCGCGCCTCATCGAGAGTGGCCTCGGGTTCATGATCCAGCGTGACGGCATCCCCCGCGGACAGTGGCAGGCTCTGCTGACCCTTGCCCTTCAGTGTCGCCGACCCGTCGATGACGTGCAGATAGTAGCGGCGCTCGCTATCCAGCGGCAGTTCCAGTGCTGCGCGCTGCTCGTCATTCCCTTGCAGGCCGATGCGATACACCCGGGCATCCTGATTGATGGTCAGCATCCCAGGCGCGGCTTGCGCCGGTGGTGCGATCAGCAGGGTGAGACCGTCGCGGGCGACGAAGGGCTGCTGTTGATAGCGCGGCGGCAGCCCCTTGGCCTGTGGCGTGATCCAGATCTGCAGAAAGCGCAGCGGCTCGAGGGACGAGGCGTTGTACTCACTGTGTTCAATGCCCGTCCCGGCACTCATCAGCTGGACTTCGCCCGCCCCCAAGGTGTGCCGTGAGCCCATGCTGTCGCGATGCTCGATGTTGCCTGACAGCACATAGCTGATGATTTCCATGTCGCTGTGCGAGTGCGGATCGAAGCCCGCGCCCGGCGCCACGTGGTCATCGTTGATTACGCGCAATACGGAGACGCCCATGTGAGCCGGGTCGTAGTAGCTGGCGAAGGAGAAGCTGTGGCGGCTTTCCAGCCAGCCAAATCGAGCATGACCGCGTTCTGCCGCTGCTCGTAACGTGAACATGGCAACCTCCTCAGAGTGTCGTGGTGTCTGCCGGTAAGTGAAGCAGGCTTCAGTCTTCGCGCACAGCGTTGCTGCCCGGTTGCAGTATCCGGTCAAGGGACAGCTTGCCGCCGCCGGTGATCGCCAGGCTCGCCGCGATGGTCAGCAGTGCCAGTCCGTATTCGTAGCCGTTGTTGCTCATGAACAGGCCATTGCCGATATGCACGGTCAGGATGGCGACCAGCATGGTGAAGGCCAGCACGGCAGCCGCCGGACGTGTCAGCAGGCCGATCAGGATCGCCAGTCCGCCGAAGAACTCGCCGCTGCCGGACAGCAGCGCCATCAGATAGCCGGGTTCGATACCGATGGAGGCCATCCACTGACCGGTGCCTTCCAGACCGTAGCCGCCGAAGGCGCCGAACAGTTTCTGTGAACCGTGGGCCATGAAGATGATGCCGGTCGGGACACGCAGCACCAGGCTTGCGAGGCTGGAATCGGTGGTCATCAGGCGAGAGAGGGCAGACTTGAACATGTGTGGCTCCATTGATCAGGGGATATGAGGTTTTTCAGATCAGTGTGTTTGATCGATGGAGCTACTATAGAATGCGGCTTATCAAAAAAATAACGGAGGATTCTGGTCTAAATAATCAGAATTTTTGAACCATGGTCTCACCCATCACACTCGACGCCCTGCGCGTGCTGGATGCCATCGAGCGACGCGGCAGTTTCGCCGCGGCCGCCGAGACACTGCATCGCGTGCCCTCGGCGATTTCCTATTCGGTCCAGAAGCTGGAGGAAGAGCTGGGCGTGCCGCTGTTCGATCGCTCGCGTCGCAAGGCTGAGCTGACTGATGCGGGCCACCTGGTGCTGGCGCATGGGCGGCGCATTCTGCTGGCCACCGAGGAGATGACGGCGCTGGCGCGTCAGGCGGGAGCTGGCTGGGAGGTCGAGCTGCGTATCTGCGTCGATACCATTCTTGATCCGGAGGCGCTCTATCCGCTGTTGGAGGAATTCCAGGCCATCCAGCCGCGCACGCGGGTGGTGTTGAGCGAGGAGGTGATGGCGGGTGCCTGGGATGCGCTGCATGACAATCGCTGTGATCTGGTGATCGGCGTGCCCGGCGAGCCACCGGTGTCGGGGCTAGCGTGCCGGCGGTTCGGCGCAATAGAGCCTGTCTTCGTCGTGGCGTCAGATCATCCGCTGACCCGGCTGACGCAGCCGATTGCCATCGAGGCGCTGCAGGAGTATCCCACCGTGATCGTGGCGGACAGTTCGCGCAGCCTGCCCGGCCATTCTTCCGGTTTGCTGGATGGCCGCAGTCAGATCATTGTCAAGACCACGGCGCAGAAGATCGAGGTTCAGCGCAAGGGGCTGGGGGTCGGCTATCTGCCGCGGCATCGAATCCATCGCCAGTTGGAGGAGGGCAGTCTGGTCGTGCTTTCGCTGGAGACGCAGCGCGCGCCGCTCGATCTCTCGCTCGCGTGGCGCAGTGGTCGTCAGGGCAAGGCGCTCAAATGGTTCCTTGAGCGCCTTGCCGCCCCCGGCATGGGCGAGACCTTCGGACTGTTGCCGCGCGAGGCGACGACTGACTTGCGTGGAGACTGACACGAACAGACGCCCTCAGTCCCAGTCGAGCACTACCTTGCCCGACTGACCGGAGCCCATGATCTCGAAGCCCTGCTGGAAGTCTGCGACGCTCAGGCGATGGGTGATGATGGGCGAAAGATCCAGACCTGACTGGATCAGGCTGGCCATCTTGTACCAGGTCTCGAACATCTCGCGGCCATAGATGCCCTTGATGGTCAGCCCCTTGAAGATGACCTTGGTCCAGTCGATGGCCATCTCGCCGGGCGGAATGCCCAGCATGGCGATCTTGCCGCCATGATTGATGACATCGAGCATCTGCTCGACGGCGGAAGGCACGCCGGACATTTCCAGCACCACATCGAAGCCCTCATGCATGTCGAGCTCTGCCATCACCTCCTTCAGGGATTCGCGGCTGACATTGACGGTGCGGGTCGCGCCCATCCGCTCGGCGAGTGCCAGTCGATAGTCATTCACATCGGTGATCACCACGTGGCGAGCCCCGATATGGCGGATGACCGCCGCCGCCATGATGCCGATGGGCCCGGCACCGGTGATCAAGACGTCCTCGCCGACCACATCAAAGGCCAGTGCCGTATGCACGGCATTGCCGAAGGGATCGAAGATGGCTGCCAGGTCATCGCTGATTTCATCCGGCAACTTGAAGAGGTTGTAGGCGGGCAGGGCGAGGTATTCGGCGAAGGCGCCGGGGCGGTTGACGCCCACGCCCTCGGTATTGCGGCACAGATGACGACGCCCCGCGCGGCAGTTGCGGCAATGGCCGCAGGTGATGTGTCCTTCGCCCGAGACACGGTCGCCGATCTCATAGCCGCGCACCTCGCTGCCCAGTGCGACGATCTCCCCTGCATACTCATGACCGGTGACCATCGGCACCGGCACGGTCGCCTGCGACCACTCATCCCATTGATAGATGTGCATGTCCGTGCCGCAGATCGCGGTCTTGCGGATCTTGATCAGCACATCGTTGTGGCCGATTTCCGGCACGGCCGTCTCGGTCATCCAGATGCCGGGTTCGGCCTTGAGCTTGGCCAGCGCCTTCATGCATCACCTCCCGTCGTGGAGTCGATCACGCCCATCTCGCGGCCGATGCGCGTGAAGGCGGCAATGGCCGTCTCGATCTGCTCCGGGGTATGCGCCGCCGAGATCTGGGTGCGAATGCGCGCCTGTCCCTTGGGCACCACCGGATAGGAAAAGCCGATCACGTAGATACCGGCCTCCAGCAGGCGATTGGCGAAGTCGCCCGCCAGCCGTGCATCGCCGATCATCACCGGAATGATGGCGTGACCGGCACCCGCGAGGGTGAAGCCGGCCTCCTGCATGCCGCGACGGAAGCGTTCGACGTTCTCCCAAAGCTTCTGGCGCGCCTCGGCGCTGTCCTCGACCTTGTCCAGCGCCTTGAGGGTCGCCGCCACGATGGGCGGCGCCAGCGAATTGGAGAATAGATAAGGGCGCGAGCGCTGGCGCAGCCACTCGACGATGGGCCCGCGTGCGGCCGTCACGCCGCCCGAGGCCCCGCCCAGTGCCTTGCCGAAGGTGGTGGTGATGATGTCGATCTGGTCCATCACGTCATGGTATTCGTGGCTGCCACGCCCGTTGGCCCCTACGAAGCCGGTGGCGTGGGAGTCATCCACCATCACCAACGCATCGTAGCGTCTGGCGAGCTCGCAGATGCCCTTGAGATTGGCGATCACGCCATCCATCGAGAAGACACCGTCGGTGGCAATCAGCTTGAAGCGTGCGCCAGCGGCGTCCGCCTCCTTGAGGCGGGCCTCGAGTTCGCGCATGTCATTGTTGGCATAGCGATAGCGGCTGGCCTTGCACAGGCGCACGCCATCGATGATGGAGGCGTGATTGAGCGCATCGGAAATGATGGCGTCTTCAGGGCCGAAGAGTGTCTCGAACAGGCCACCATTGGCGTCGAAACATGAGGAATAGAGGATGGCATCGTCCATGCCGAGAAAGGCCGCGAGGCGCTTTTCCAACACGCGATGTTGATGGTGAGTACCGCAGATGAAACGCACGGAGGCCATGCCGAAGCCATCACGCTCCAGCGCCTGCTGCGCGGCCGCGATCAGCTCGGGGCTATCGGCCAGGCCCAGATAGTTGTTGGCACAGAAGTTGATCACCTCCGACCCTTGCCCCTCGCGTTCATCACCGCTCGCGACTCTGAGGCTGGCACGCTGGGGCGAGGTGATCTCGCGCTCCTGCTTGTAGAGACCTTCTTCTTGCAGTTCATTGATCTGACGGCTGAGGTGGTCGTGGAAACTGGCTGGCATGCGTCACTCCTGTCTGTCGTTGTCCTGTTCGTTTCCGATGGACGCTGAACGCCTGCGGGAAACGTGATGGCACAGGCTTTCAGCGTAGTCGGGGTCTGTCAGCGGCGTGGTGCGGATCGGGCGCTCAGCTGGCCGGGTGCTCCTTGAGTTCGTTGCCATCCTCGTCCTCAAAGGTCAGCCCCCAGCTGGTAATGGCAGCCAGCAGCATGATGGCCACGAGGAACCAGCCCTGGAAGACAAACGGGAAGACGGCGGTCGGCGAGACGGTGGGCAGCCAATCGTAGGTGCCCTGCATGGACTGGATTGTCGACCAGCCCAACAGCACCGGTGCCCCCCAAGGGAAGATGTAGCCCAGTGCGGAGGTCACGGCGTCCAGCATGTTGGCGCGGCGATAGCGATGGATGCGGTACCGGGTGCCCAGCGCACGCACGAAGGGCGCGGCCGCGATTTCGGCGGCGGTATTGATGGTGATGGCGCTGTTGAGCAGCGCCACGATCCCCCAGATGGCCAGCTCGGCGCGGCGCATGGATTGCTTGATCCAGCGCATCAGCAGGCGCGTGACATGCTCCATGGTGCCGCCGAGGGTCATCAGGTGGGCCGCACCGACGATCAGCAGGATCAGGATGCCCATGTTGACGTAACCTTCGACGCCGCGAACCAATGCGCCAGTCATGACGCCATCGGCCTCGGAATCGAAGGCGATGATCTGTGGCAGGCTGCCGGTGCCGGCGATCAGCATGACAGGAATGGCGAGCAGGATGCCCCAGGTCAGAGAGGTCAGCAGGTGCTGTCCACGCAGTGCCAGTATCAGTACCAGTGCAAAGGGCGCCAGCATGATCAGTCCCGCTGGATCGGCGGCCTCCTGCATCGATTGAACCGCCGCGGGGTCGGTGACTCCGCCTTGCTCGCTGCCGCCGAAGATCACGAACAACGCCAGCGCCGGCAAGGCTGCTGCAATCGAGTACTTGAAACGGCTTTTCACCACGCCGGGGACATCCGCGCCTTGGGTCGTGGCGGAGACGATGGTGGTGTCTGACACCGGGGCCAGGTTATCGCCGAAGATGGCACCGGACAGAATTGCGGCAAACAGCAGGGTGGGATCACCGCCCACCGCGATACCGGCCGGATACATCAGCGTGCAGAAGGCGACCGTGGTGCCGTAACCAGTACCGACAGCGGTCGAGAACACGGCTGCGAGCAGGAAGGTGAGCCCGACGAACCAGCCCCCGGTCATGTCCGAGATGCCGCCCAGCCAGACGAGCCCTTCGACCAGTCCCCCGACCTGCAGAACCTGAGCGAACATCCCGGCATAGAACCAGGCGACGATGGCGACCACCCCGATGGGCTGCGTCAGCCCATCGAACAGCCCGTTGGCATAGTCCTCCCAGCGACTGGTGCAGAAGAACAGACCGAGGGTCAGCCCGAACAGTGCCCCCATGACCAGGCCGATTTCAGAGGACAGCCCCAGCACGCTGGTCGTGATTGCCCAGACGACAAAGAAGATCAACGGGATGGCGGCGCCCCAGGCACCGAAGCGGAATGTCAGCGAAGGGGAGCCAGGCGCTACGTGTGATGCGTCATTGGGCGGGTGAGCAGCGTTCTGCTGCCCAGGACTCTGCTGTGAAGTCGGGGACATGTCATTACCTGTCTACGTCATTGTGATTGTTGGGTGACGACTTGAGGCAGTCGCTGGGCAAGACGATCTTCCGAATGGCAAGGCACTTGCTTCACCTTGCATCGGATTGCACTCGGCACATGCCAGAGCGCAATGGCGATGTCCGCATGGCCTTGTCAGCAATACAAACGCCAGCAAGGCTTGTGGATGTTTGATGTCTTTCCAGCATGAAGCGCTGAAAATCCAGCGTTCTGCCAGTCATTTCAGCCTATCAGTGTGTGCTGATGGACTGTCAATGCGGCGAAGGCGCAAGACGTGTCGTTCGTGGCGGGTAGCGAAAAAAGGTGTCCATCAGACGTGACACGGCCCTGCACCTCATTCGAGGGCAGGGCCGTTGTGTTGGGCAGACGGCATCGCACTAGTGTGCGCTGCGGATCACCTCACGCCATGGCGGTTCAGCGCTGAGCGAGTGTCGCCGGTGCCGGGATTGCCTGGGAGGCCCGATCACGTCGTACGCGGATCACGAAGGCGATCACCAGGGCGAAGATGCCGAAGGCGACGGGGATGGCGGCGACCGAGATCAGGCTCAGGAGGGTCTTGTAGACATCGCCGCCCAGCCAGCTGACCACGACGGCCAGGGCGGCCATGGCGATGATCCAGAAGGCGCGTGAGCGTTTGACGGTCAGCATCTCGCACACCAAGCCCGCGGAGTCGGCGCTGGTGATGAAGAACAGCAGGATGTTGAGCGTCAGTATCAGTGAGAGGATACCGGTGGTGTCGATGGTATCGATCAGCTTGAACACGTCATCGACGCCCAGGCTCAGACTGCCGAGACCGAACACCACGAACCACAGGCATGAGAACAGGGTCGGCACCAGCATCACGCCCAGTACCATGCCACGCAGGGTGCGGCCCTTGGAAATGCGGGCGATGAAGACGCCGGTGAAGATGAACCAGCCATACCAGGCCGCCTCGAAGGCATACAGCCAGTCAGCCAGCCATGTCTTGCGCTCCGGATCGCCCAGGCCGATATCGGTGGCCATTGCGGGGTACTTGAGCAGGTATTCCGGCACCAGACGCACGAAGGTGGAGAGGATGTCGCCGGGGACGGTCAGCACCAGTGCGCCGATCATCAGAATGATGGCGAATAGAGTGTTGTAGTTGCTCAGCCACTTGATGCCGCGCTTGAGGCCCGAGGCGGAGGAGACGATAGCGCACATGGCCAGTACACAGATGATCAGGGTCGGGCTGAACTCGATGCCGACCAGCTTGACCAGCCCCTGCTGGATCGGGGTGGTCGCGTAGGTGAAGGACAGCGACAGGCCGATGACGGTGGAAACGACGAGGCTGACAAGGTTGAGCTTGCTCCACAGGCCGTTGCCCAGCAGTTCTTCGGCGGGCTTGGCCATCTGCATGTTGTACATGGCGTGGGCGAATAGCGCGCCGATGGCCAAGTAGCCCGCCCAGGCGAGCAGGCCCCAGTGATTGAAGGCGTTGAGCAGCGCCATGTCGGTGCTCTGTCCGGCATCGGTATGATACTTGGGCTCCAGCACGCCCCATGTGAGCAGGCCGATACCCATGCCAGTGGCGAACAGCATGCCCATCCAGCTCAGGGTATGGAATTCCGGTTCGCCTTCGCCGAAGCGCAGTTTGCCCAGTGGGGTAAAGCAGACCGCGACCAGCAGCAGCGACACGGCAAAGGCCGGCCAGGTGAAGATGAAGCCGAAGTTGCCGATCACCGAGGTCTTGACGGCGTCCAGGGCCGCGAGAAATCCCGTCGGGAAGAGGGCGGCGGCGCCGATCAGCAGCGTGATGACCGCGACGGTGGCGATCGAGGTCAGGTACTTGCCCTTGGCGGAGTCTGTGTCCCCCAGGCCGCAGACGGAATCCGTGGTGGCCTCGGGCTGGCGGGAGGAGGAAGTGTCGGTCGTCATGAGAGCGCGATTCCTGAAGTTGTTGTTGTCGAACTGGCAAGCTGGCGGCAGCAATAAGTCGTCAAGCGAGGGCAGATAACGATGGCTGACTCCTGTGGGTGGCAAGGACCTCATAAGCCTATCCTGCCCTCTGGTGAATTTTTGTTTATTGACGACCAGTATTTTCCATAACACGACATTATGTGTTTCGTGCAACGCCTGACGTGAAAGACATGGCTCAAGACCCGCCGTTGCCTGCTGGCACGACGGACTCGGGTCGAGTGAGGGGCTTTGAGTGGGCTCAAGGGCCTGTGTGATGCTGTGCAGGTTTCCTGAACCTTTTCAGTGCGTTGCCGGATTCCTGATAGAGCGCCACCACAAGGCCCAGCGTCATTGCCACGATCACGAAGCTCATCGGCAGGGCGGCAGCCATCAGGATGGTCTGCAGCGCCTTGAGTCCGCCTGCCATCAGCAGCGTACCGGCCACCAGCCCGATGCAGATGCCCCAGAAGATACGGTGGTGCGCCAGCGGTTCTTCATCGCCCAACGACAGGATGGTCGTGACCACCAGAGTGCTGGAATCCGAGCTGGTCACGAACCAGCTGATCAGCAGGAAGATCAGCAGTGCCGAGAGAATGATGCCCAGCACGTCGTTGCCTGTCAGGGCATCGGCGGTGGCGAACAGCGCTTCGGGCAGGTTCCAGTTGCGTACCAGCGTCATCAGCTCACCGCTGCCGGCGCCCATGCTGGCCGTCAGCTCCTGATACAGGCCGGTACCGCCGAACAGCGCCTGCCAGATGAAGATGATCAGCGGCGGGGCGATCAGCACGCCCAGGATGAATTCCCGCAGGGTACGGCCCTTGGAGATGCGGGCGATGAACAGTCCGATGAAAGGCGCCCACGCCAGCCACCAGGCCCAGTAGAAGATGGTCCAGCCTTCCTGCCAGCTGCTCTCGCCCGGGGTCTCGGCGACCCACAGCCCCATCGGCACCACATCGCGCAGATAGGCCAGCAACGTCTCGCCGAACAGCGAGATCAGCCAAAGCGTCGGGCCACCGACCAGGAAGCTGCCGACCACGATGATCGACACGCCGATATTGAGCTCCGAGATGTAACGGATGCCGCGCTTGACCCCGGAGACCGCCGAGGCGATGGAGATCGCGCTGATCACGACGATCAATGCCAGCTGGGTGCCGATGCCGGCATCCAGGCCGGTGAGGCGATTGAGGCCCACCGCGATCTGGCTGACGCCCAGGCCCAGCGAGGTGGCGATACCGAACACGCAGCCCAGCACGCCCATGATATCGACGGCATGGCCGATCGGGCCGTAGATGCGATCACCGATCAGCGGATAGAGCGCTGAACGTAGCGCCAGCGGCAGTTTCTTGCGATAGGCGAAGTAGGCCAGTGTCATGCCGACCATGCCGTAGATCGCCCAGCCATGCAGCCCCCAGTGGAAGAAGGCCACCTTGAGCGCCTCGACGGCGCGGGCGTGGTCCATGGCGGTGGCACCGGCCAGATCCGCATGTGGGTTGTTGGGGTAGCCGAAGCCACCGGAGTTGTCGAAATAGAACATCGGCTCCGCGACACCGAAGAACAGCACGCCGATGCCGACTCCTGCCGACAGCAATATCGAGATCCAGGTGAAGCGCGAGAATTCCGGGGCACTATCCTTGGGGCCGAGGCGCAGGTTGCCCCAGGGCGAGCATACCAGTGCCAACGACAGGGCGATCATCGCGACCACCAGCACCAGGTAGTAGGTACCGAAGGTATGTTCGATCCAGCTGCGTGCGGCACCGAAGATGGCGGCCGCCCCATCGGGAGAGAGGCCGGCCCCGACGACGAATGCCAGCAACAGGCCGGCCGAGGTCAGGGTCATGCCCTTGTGCATGCCTTTGAGCGGGCCGCTGGTTTCCACATGGAGATGTGCCGTGAGGGCATTGTTCTGCGAAGGGGGTGGTGCGTGATCACCGAGCGGATCATGGTCTGTCGCTGCCATGAGAAGACTCCTGAATTGTTGTAGTTGTTGTGTGAGCTGTCGTTCTAATTGCTGTTTGAGCTGTCGCTCCTGCTGCGGCCTGAATGCCTTGAAGCCTTGAGAGCGAAAGCGGTACGGGCAAGGCCAGTGGCGAAAGTAGGGGGTGGTGTTCTCGATCAGGCCAATGCCGGGGATGGCCAATCACGAGAGTGCCAAGAGTGTCATGCGTGCCTAGCTGGGCACCTTTGCTGTCAGTGTCCTGTCAGCAACGCAACCGGCTGTCAGGCCGAGGGTTGCGCCTTCCAGACTAGTCAGGTGCGGTGTGTGGGCGTTGAAGAAAGGCGACGGCTATTTGCCGCAACACGACGTCAAGGGCATGCAAAAGATGCCAGAAATGACAATGCCCGCTCAGGTGTTGGCCTGAGCGGGCATTGGTGACTTGATGATGACAAATCACTACCAAAGAGTGTGACTCTTCTGCAGTCCTTAGCCCGCGTTGGTCTGGCTGACCGCTCGCGGCGTGGCTTGCGGGCCGCTCTTGGGCCGACGACGCGACTTGATTGCACTGCGTGATTCATCGACCAGCGCGACCAGCAGGCCAAGCGTCATGGCGAGGATCACGAAGCTGACCGGCAAGGCAGCAGCCATCAGGACCGTCTGCAGCGCCTTGAGCCCGCCTGCCATCAGCAGCACCGCCGCGACGGAGCCGATGCAGACACCCCAGAAGATGCGGTGACGCGGCAGCGGGTCTTCATCGCCCATCGACAGGATGGTGGTGATGACCAGGGTGCTGGAGTCGGAGCTGGTCACGAACCAGCTGATCAGCAGGAAGATCAGCAGTGACGTCAGCACGGTGCTGAGAATGCCATTGCTCACCAGCGCATCTGCGGTGGCGAACAGCGCCTCTGGCAGATTCCAGTCGCGAATCATGCCCATCAGCTGGCCGGTGCCCGGACCCATGGCTGCGTTCAGTTCCTGATGCAGGGCGGTGCCGCCGAACAGGGTCTGCCAGATGAAGATGATCAGCGGCGGGGCAATCAGCACGCCGAGGATGAATTCACGCAGGGTGCGGCCCTTGGAGATACGCGCGATGAACAGACCGATGAACGGAGCCCATGCCAGCCACCAGGCCCAGTAGAAGATGGTCCAGGCATCCTGCCAGTCGCGCTCGACCGGTGTGCTCGCGACCCACAGGCCCATGGGGATGACGTCACGCACGTAGGAAACGACCGTCTCGCCGAACATGCTGATCAGCCACAGGGTCGGGCCACCGATCAGAAAGCTGCCGACCACGATGACGGACACGCCGACATTCAGCTCGGAAATGATGCGGATACCCCGCTTGACGCCGGAGACCGCCGAGACGATGGAGATGACGCTGATGATCGCGATCAATACGACCTGGGTGCCGATACCCGAGTCGATACCGGTCAGGCGGTTGAGGCCGACGGCGATCTGACTGACGCCCAGCCCCAGCGAGGTGGCGATACCGAACACGCAGCCCAGCACGCCCATGATGTCGACGGCATGGCCGATGGGGCCGTAGATGCGCTCACCGATCAGCGGATAGAGCGCGGAGCGCAGTGCCAGCGGCAGATTGCGGCGATAGGCAAAGTAGGCCAGCGTCATGCCGACGATGACATAGACCGCCCAGCCGTGCAGCCCCCAGTGGAAGAAGGCTTGCTTGAGCGCGTCGACGGCGCGGGCGTGATCCATCGCCATATGGCCGGCGAGGTCAGCGTGCGGGTTGTTGGGATAGCCGAAGCCGCCGGAATTGTCGAAGTAGAGCATCGGCTCGGCGACGCCGAAGAACAGGATGCCGATCCCGACGCCTGCCGAGAGCAGCATCGAGACCCAGGTGAAGCGCGAGAATTCGGGGCGGCTATCCGGCGCGCCCAGGCGCAGCTTGCCCCAGGGGGAGAAGACGAGGGCAATGCACAGGCCGATCAGACCGACGATGGTCACCAGGTAATAGGTGCCGAAGGTGGATTCGATCCAGGCGCGCGCGGCGCCGAACAGGCTGGAGGACAGTTCGGGAGCCAGGCCGGTGGCGAGAACGAAAAGCAGCAGCAGGCCGGCGGAGGTCAGGGTCATGCCCTTGTGCATGCCCTTGAGCGGGCCGGAGGTCTCGACGCGCAGGCTCAGGTCCGGTGAATGGTAGCGCTGAGAACCGACGATTGCCGAGGCGCTGCCGCCAGAGGTGGTGTTGTTGGAGGTGGCGTTTTTGTTACTGGCGTTTTTGGTACTGGCAATGTCAGGTGAGGCGGGATCAGGCTGAGGTGGGGTCACGCAATATCTCCTGTTCGAGCTGGTCGTAGGGCCAGCGTTCCCTGTCGCGGTCACGGCGGAATGACCGTTCATCTGTTGCGAAAAATTGTTGTCGATAAGGCAACGAGATGAAGACGTGAATGATTGTCGAGAGGCGGCGAAAGACGCTAACTCCTTCAAAGCATTACAATATATTATGTATGGAAATGATTTTGATGGCTACAGCTTCTGGAAAATTGGCTGTGTCGCGAGAGCGCGTTCGCCAGCGAGCCCATTTGGTCACGCCGACGCATTGGCAGGGTCTATCGCGCAGGAGCGTTGCAGCTGTCTGAGAGACAGAAATTATGCAATGATATTCTTGATGTGATACGACTCTTTATTGCCCGAAAGCGACAATGTTGGCCGTCTGATGGGCGCTTTCGGGATATCATTCCGGCGGTGCAGGGGCGTGAGCCGAGCCTGCACCTCAGGGGCTTGCCCTCAGGATGTCATTGACGCTGCTTGCGCTCAGTCGCCGGGCAGGGCGGATTCACCTTCTCACTCTCTGGAGCCACTGCACGATGCGACTCGATTACATCGGCCCACTACCGGAAACCATCGGGTTTCTCTTGCTGCCACGCTTCTCGATGATGGCGTTCTTCGCGGCCGTGGAGCCTCTTCGCATCGCCAATCGCATCAGTGGCAAGCCGCTGTTTCGCTGGCTGCTCATCAGTGAGGATGGCCAGCCGGTCACGTCTTCCAGTGGCATGACGCTGGTCGCCGACCACAGCATTCTCGACATTCGCTCTCTGCCTTCGCTGGCGGTGTGCAGCGGTTTCGAGCCCGAGGCGCACCTCAATCGTGCCCTGACGGGCTGGCTGCATCGTCTCGATGGTGGAGGCTGTGTGCTGGGCGGCCTGGATACCGGGTGTTTTCTGCTGGCGGCGGCAGGACTGCTCGATGGCGAGCGCGTCACGCTGCACTGGGAAAGCCTGCCGGCGTTTCGTGAGCGCTTCCCGACCATCAGTACCTCGGATGAGCTGTTCGAGCTGGGCGCGCGGCGCTTTTCCTGTGCCGGTGGGGCAGCCGCGATGGACATGGCGCTGGATGTGATTGCCCGCCGGCACGGCACGGCGCTGGCGGTGGATGTCTCTGAGCAGCTGGTACACGACCGCATGCGCACGCGGACGGACCAGCAGCGCATGACGTTGGCGCGCCGCCTGGGCACCCACAAGCGCCAGTTGGTCGATGCGGTCGCCCTGATGGAGCAGAACCTGGACACCCCCTTGTCGTTGGAGGAGCTGGCCAAGCGCTGTCGCGTCTCGCTGCGCCAGTTGCAGCGCCTGTTCGAGCAGGAGCTGTCGACCTCGCCGCGAGCCTGGTACCTGCGGCTGCGCCTGGAGCGGGCGCGGCATCTGCTCAAGGAAACCGACCTCGATATTCTCTCGGTCGGACTGTCGAGCGGCTTTACCTCCAGCTCCAGCTTCTCGCGAGCCTACCGCAACCACTTCGGGCACTCTCCTCGCCAGACGCGCTGAGGCCTGGCTGGTCGCCATCGGCGTGATGACGCTGACGTTAATCGTGATGCAGTGGTGAGGCGGGCCTCTTGCATTATCAGGCTGCTCGCCTCCATTACATGAAGATGCTCTCAGCAAGCCCCAAGGAATGGAGCGCGCATGCAGTTCGTGAAATATGCCCGGCAGTTGGCGCGAAACCCGCTGGGGATCATCGCGTTGTTCATCTCGTTGATCTATGGCTTCGCGAGTCTGTTGCTGAATTCGGCGGCCGAGATGCTGACGGTGGCGGAGCGTTGGCCGCTGATCGGTTTCATCGTGGTGTTTCCGCTGCTGGTGCTGGCGGTGTTCTATCGACTCGTGACGCATCATCACGGCAAGTTGTATGCGCCGGGGGATTACGACAAGGACCGCTCCTTCATGCGCACGCTATCGCCAGCTGAGCAGGAGCAGCGTCTGACTCGCGAGGTGCAGGCGTCGCTGGGGGAGAGTGATTGGCAGCAGGGCGGAGTAGACGCCGAGGCTCAGGTATCAGCCGCAGATGAGGATAGCGGTCAGGCCGTCGACGATGCCGATGTTGCGCAGCTGTTGAGCCCTCAGGGCGGCACCGACGAGAAGGCGCCGTTATCGCGTGCCGAGCATCTGGATCATCATCGCCAGCAGGTGACCCGGCTGAAGGATGCGGTGCTGCGTCAGATGCAGGAGTCCTCCACGGCGGGTGGTGGCGGTAGTACGAGCGGCGCGATGACGCGGCATGTGCGTGTCGGCGAGACCGATGCCTGCTTTGATGCACTGCTCGAGGGGGATGGTGCTCCCTTCACGTTCATTGAAGTGAAGGTGCTCAAGCACTACGCCAGAGCGCAGACGGTGCTGCAAAGTCTGCTCTACGAAGCGCTGTTGGTGGACCGCATCCTGGAGGCCAATTTCAGATTGATCGTCGTGGTCGTGCTGACGGATGATTCGTCTCAGGGCATGACGCGGGAGCGGCTGGAGCAAGAGTGGCATCAGCGCATCCGTCAGTGCCCGGTCGCCATCGAGCTGCGCTTCATGTCAGCGGCCAGTCTGAGAACGGAAGCGACGACTTGAGGCTCGAACGTTGCCGCCTGTCACGCAAACGCCCAGTCACGGTGCTCTTGGCTGGGCGTTTGCGTAGCTGGGTATCCATATGTGCGCGGGAAGTCTGCGTCAGTCCAGGTCGCACAGGCGTCGATCGAGGGCTTCACAGAAGGCCCGCCAGGCGTGCTGCATCTCGGGGAGCGCGTGATGCGCATGTAGTGCGGCATGCACCATGCCGCGTGCGCAGCGATAACCGACATCGGCACCGCGCCAGCGCCAGACATCCAACGCTGCTTCCAGCGGTTGGGTCAGCGGATCATGCTCGGCGGCCAGCACTTCGATCTGGCGTGCCGGCGGCTGCTGGGAATGGGCCGGCGAGGGCGAGTAGCTGGCAGAGCGGTCGCCTTCGGCGACGGTCAGCCACATGCTGACCACTTCCTCACGGCCAAGCAGCGGGGCGTCCGAGCCAAGCGCGAACTCATTTTCTTTAGCCAGCACGAAGACCGGGTCCATCGGCGGGTAGATCAGCCCCAGCACATAGCGTGTGGGCTTCTCGGGGGGCGGATTCTCCTGATGGTGGGCCTTCTCCATTTCCGCGCCGTGGGTGCCGAGGCTTTGCATGCGCGTGCCCTGCAGGCCGATGTTGGGCATCTCGGTATCGAGTCGGCGCGCCACATCCATCGCCAGTCGAGCGCCGGCGCTGTCACCGACGATGGCCACCGGTTCGACAGTGGCGGAGAGGTGCTCGATGGTCGCCAGACAATCCGCCAGTGCGTCACGATAGCTGGCTTCTGGCAGCAGGCGATAATCGACACTGACCACTTCACGCCCCAGCTGGGCGGCCAGACTGGAGGCGATGCCCTGATGGCTCTCCGGCGAGCCTATCTGCCAGGCCCCGCCGTGCAGAAACACTACCGGTGCCGGCAGGTTGCCATCCGCCTTGCGTGCCACCTCCGGGATGAAGTGGCGCAGGCGCAGCGGCGTCGCGCGGCCGGCGACCTCGACATGATTTTCATGAGACGTGATGCCCTCCGCGAGTGGCGCACCAAGTTGCTGGCACAGTTGTTCATAGCGCTTGCGGGCGTCTGCCAGCGGCATCTCTACCATTTCATCCATGCCACGTGCGAAGTCATTGATGAAGGTACGACAGGTGATGGGGGAAGGCGTCATGGTCATGAATCGGCTCTCGGCGGGTGTCCCAAGACAATAACACCCCGCCAGAAGACTGGCAGGGTGCGGGTTTCGACGCTGAATCAGCGACTTGTTATCCGAATCGGACACCGATTGTCACATGTCTCAGGCCGTCTTGCGGCGGATGGCGATACGACGACCGGCCGCCTTGGGCCAGTCATCGCTGTCTGCCGACTGGGGCAGGGCGGCAATGCGCTCCGCGACCGCTTCTGGGCAGGGGGTGGGACGACCGCCACTGATGCTCATCGCCATCAACATCTGCTCGCTGGTGGCGATCTCGCCGCCATCGGCATCGGTCAGGGTGAACAGCACGTGCTGGCGCTTGGCGTCATGGTCCAGCAGCAGCACCTTGACCTTGAGCATCTGGCCCTCGTGCGCTTCCGCCAGATAGCACAGGTGCGTCTCCAGGGTGTAGATGGTCAGATCGTGCTCCTTGCGACCTTCCTCCCCCAGGCCCACGTGCTCCATCAGCGCCTCGACCGCCATCGAGAAGGCGCGCGCGTACTCGGCATCGTTCATGTGGCCGTTATAGTCGACCCACTCATGCGGCACCGTGATCTCGAGCAGGTCCATCAGATACGCCCCTCGAGGCCTTCGGCTTCCGGCCAGTACTTGCGGGTCAGGCTCAAGAGCTCGACCAGGAAGTCATCGCGGCGGCGGTCCAGCTCGGCGACCGGGCGGCCTGCTGCCTGGTATTCGCAGCCTTCCACGACCTTGTCGATCAGCTCGTCGGTCAGTTCCGGTGCTTCGAGTTTGGTCCACGGCAGTTTCAGGGCCGGGCCGAACTGTTCGAGCATGTGACGCATGCCCTGCTCGCCACCCGCGAGGTGGAAGGTCAGGAAGGTGCCCATCAGCGACCAGCGCAGACCACAGCCATAGACGACAGCCGCGTCGATCTCTTCGGTGGTGGCGACGCCGTCGTTGACCAGGTGCAGGGCCTCCCGCCACAGCGCTTCCATCAGGCGGTCAGCGATGTGACCTTCGATCTCGCGACGCACGATCAGCGGACGCATCGCCAGCTGCTGGTAGTCATCGCGAGCGCCTTCCAGCAGTGACGGTGAGGTGTGCTCGCCACCGACCAGCTCGACCAGCGGCAGCAGATAGACCGGGTTGAAGGGGTGAGCGACGATGACGCGGCCCGGTGCCTTCTTGCAGTCCTGCTGCAGATCGGTCGGCTTGAAGCCGGAGGTGGAAGAGCCGATCACGACGTGCTCTTCGGCAGCGGCATCAATGGCGCTGAGGATTTCCTGCTTGAGCGGCAGGCGCTCCGGCACGTTCTCCTGGATCAGATCGGCGCCGATCACGGCTTCCTCGAGGGTCGCGGCGAAGCGCAGACGCTCGACGGAGGCACCCTCTGCCAGGCCATCCTTTTCCAGTGCATGCCAGGCATTCGCGACGAAGGCGCGAGTACGGGCTTCGGCGTCCGGCGCCGGGTCAAAGGCGACCACATCCCAGCCATTGGCCAGCGCACGAGAGATCCAGCCATTGCCGATGACACCGGTTCCTACGACAGACAACTGGCTCATGCGACACCTCCAGCGGTTTCGAGTGCGGCGATATCGCCAGCGGTCTTGCCGGTGGACGGATCACGCAGCTTGAGGAATTCACGCGTCTCGGCCGGGGTCATCACGCTGGAACCCAGGTTCTCGATGATGCCGGAGGACTTCTCGACCAGCTGCGCGTTGGTCGCCATCACACCCTTGGACAGATAGAGGTTGTCTTCGAGACCGACGCGAGCGTGACCGCCCAGCAGCACGGCCTGTGCGACCATCGGCATCTGCATGCGGCCGATGCCGAAGGCAGCCCAGTTGGAGTTGGTCGGCAGCTTGTTCTTCATGGTCAGCATGGTTTCGGTGTCGGCTTCCGCGCCCCACGGGATGCCAAGGCACAGCTGGAAGAGCAGGTCGTCGTCGAGCAGACCTTCCTGCTGCAGCTGACGGGCGAACCAGACGTGGCCCAGATCGAAGCACTCGAGCTCCGGCTTGACGCCAGCGGCCTGCACCAGACGAGCGTGCTCGCGCAGCCAGTCAGCGGTGTTGATGTAGACCATGTCGCCGAAGTTCAGGCTGCCGCAGTCCAGGGTGCACAGTTCCGGCAGCAGTTCCTGGATCGGCGCGTGACGCTCGGCCGGGGTCTGGATGTCGGTGCCCGGGCCACCGCGAGTCGGGTCGTTGACGTCCGGAATCCAGTCGCCGCCGCCACCTGCAGTGATGTTCATGACGATGTCGGTGTCGGCGGAACGCACACGGTCCATGACTTCACGGAAGTGCTCGGTGGAGTGGCTGATGCCGCCGGTCTCCGGATCACGCACGTGAATGTGAGCCACGCTGGCACCGGCCTTGGCGGCCGCGATGCAGTCATCGGCGATCTGCTTCGGCGTCACCGGAACATTCGGGTTCTTGCTGGCGGTATCACCCGCGCCAGTGATGGCGCATGTCAGGATAGTCTTGCGATTCATCGTCGGGCCTCACGTGTCAGAACACTTGTCTGCGGTAAGTCGCAGCGGCCATGTCACCAGACGTCAACCTGCACGTCCCGGTCGCATCGCCTCTGCGCCTTTGTTGAACACAGTGTCGTGAAGTTGAGGGCAGTGAGATGATCGGAAGACGCCGGATACTTTGCGTTTTACGTCAACTTTGCTCAGGCCGGGCGCCAACCCGCCCTGATGGACGCGAATGCATCGGTTAGACGCCTAGCGCCTGAGCCTATCGGGCTGCGTCTTGAGGGAGGTACAGCTAGAGGGCGCATCTAAGCCGACGACACTCGCCTGGGCCATTTCCATCATTATCCTGTTGCTGCTCAACGCCATCATCGGTTGAGCCAGTTAGCGCAGTCAGCTGTATCTAGAACACCGGGCCTCATCGAGGCCCGGTGTTTTCGTTGGATTTTCGTCCATCAGCGGGGTATCAACACGGACCTGAGGCGTTTGTCATTTCCGTCAGCGTGCTTTCAACATCGGCGCATGTGATAAAGAAAGCAGGACGATTGAAGGGAAATCAGACATGCCTTCACGAATGGCAATATTGGAGCAGCACCTGAGTGCCACGACCCCTGCGAAGCTGAGCTTTGCCCCTGAACTCGAGAGAGACTTTGAGCAGTTCGAGCATCGTCGGCGGGTAAGCCGTGCCGTAATGGGTTGCTGGAGCCTGATCATCTTTCAGCTGATGTTCGTGCTCTATGACACCGTCTATGCGCCGATCGTGATGCCGGTGACAGAGAATCTCGCCGTGATGCTGCGCCTGTATGTCTGCATCGCACTCGCGATACTCGTGCTGGTCCTCAAGAGCGAGGTCTGTCGTTCCGCCGGGCGCGAGGCGCTGCTGGTCGCGACCCTGTGGGGCGTGATCGGCCTGGCGGCGTGGCTGGCGGTGCGCGAGAATCACCTGCGCTGCTTCCTCGAACTCTATGCGCTGGGCGTGGTGCCACTGATCGGTATCGTCCTGATGCAGATTCGTTTCGTCTCGGCTCTGGTGCTGTCGGCAGGGGGAATGGCCATCGTGATGAGCGTAGCGCTGAGTGTCGCGATGCCCTATGCCCACATGGACTTCGCGATCGCCTTCGTTTTCATGGCGTTCTGCCTGTTTTCGCTGGTTGCCAGCTTTCGCATAGAGTTCTCGGCCCGCCATGCCTACCTGATGACCTCCATCGATCAACTGCGTCTGCAGGATGTCGAGTCGCGCAATGCCGAGCTGCAGGAAATGGCCAGCTTCGACCCCTTGACCCAGCTCTACAATCGCCGTCATCTGATCGAGGTGCTCAAGCAGCACCATGGCGATGCTCAGCAGGCAAAGAACGGCGTGTCAGCGTCCCATCCGGTGCCACCCTTACCATGTCTGGCGCTGATGATGATGGATGTCGATCACTTCAAGGCCTTCAATGATCACTACGGACATGTTGCGGGCGACAACTGCCTGTATCAGATCGCCCAGGCCTTGCACGAAACACTGGACAGAGAAAAAGGCGCTGGCAACGCCGGTGCTCTCGAGGGGAAAGAGGCTGCGTTGGCCAGCGTCGTCCGCTTCGGTGGCGAGGAATTTACCGCCCTGGTGGCCGTGCGGGATCTCGAGCATGCGCGCAGCCTGGCCGAGGCGATGCGCTATGCCATCAAGTCGCTCAAGCTGCCTCACCGCGAGTCGGAACTCGGCGTCGTCACCCTGAGTGTGGGGCTTTGCGTCATCCCCTTGTCGTACCTGCTCGAGGGCGAGGGGATGGAGGATGAGATGACGCGTGACATGGCGGTCGAGACGCTGCTCAGCCGCTGGGTCGATCAGGCCGACAAGGGGCTCTATCGTGCCAAGCGCCATGGCCGCAACCGTACCTGCGTGCAACGTGGCAACGGCCATGACAAGGCGCGCGCCCAGGTCAGTGATGACCTGCGTGATGGCCTTCATGACGAGCGCCAGGCTGCGCCGCAGGGTAAGCGGCAGAATGCGCAGCACGATGAACAGAAGGCTGAGCTGCCTGATCACAGGCCGCCGATGGGCGGAGCGGGCCTGTCATGAGAAGTCAAAAGCGACTCCCCGGCGGCCGTGAGGCGATGATGCCCGCGGCGGTGGCCGCCGAGCGCGGGGTCGTCGAGGGGCTGATCGACGGTCATGGCGCGTCACGCTGGCGGCTCATGTTTCCTGATGCCCTCGAGACCCGGTATGTGGAAGAGACACGCGTCTCGCGCACGCGTGGCTTGCTGTATTCCGGCATCTTCGCCTTCGTGATGTATGCCACCTTCCTGATCAGTGACACCATTCATCGCAGTGAGGACCTGGCACTGGCCGCCATGCTGCGGCTGGGCTGTGTCTGCGTGGTGGCCATGCTGGTGCTGCCGCTGGTGCAGCGCGCGTCTTCCATGCGGCTCAAGGAATGGCTGATGACTGCGCTGGTGATCAACACCATGCTGGTCAGCGCCATCCTGTTGCAGCTCTCGCGCACCGAGCTTTCGCATGTCGATACGCTGTTGTTCGGCTTCTTTCCGATGGTCGGCAACATTCTCTTTCGGCTGCGCTTCCCCCAGGCACTGACGGCGTCGCTGACCTGCACGCTCATCATGGCCGGGGTGATCGTGTTGGAACCTGCCGGTCAGGAGGGGCTGGAGCTGCTGGCGATGGTGATATTCGTCAGCACCACGGGACTTTCGCTATTGGCCAATTACCAGCTCGAGCACAATCAGCGGCAGGTGTGGTTGCTGCGCCAGCGTGAGCGACTGTTGCTGGAGGAGAAGCGTGCTGCCGGTCAGCGCCTTACCCGAGAAGCCAACTGCGATGCACTGACGGGCGTCTACAACCGGCGTCACCTGGAACGGGATCTGGCCCAGCGCTGGGCGGACCTGACCCGTGAGAATGGGCTGGCGATCCTGATGGTGGATGTCGATTACTTCAAGACTTACAACGACCATCATGGCCATGTGGAAGGGGATCACTGCCTGCGGCAGGTCGCCGAGGCCCTCCAGGCCGCCATCGGCCCGCAGCCGGGCATGGTGGTGCGCTATGGCGGCGAGGAATTCCTGGTTCTGCTGGAGTCAGTGACCGAGCGGCAATTGCGGGCCTGCGCCGAACGCATCCGTCGCAAGGTGCGTGCGCTCAAGCTCATCCACCCCGAAAGCTCCGTGGCGAAAGTACTGACCGTCAGTGTCGGGGCGGTGTGCTACAAGGCTGAGCAGCACACCAACTTCACCGACCTTGTACGTGCCGCCGATGCAGCATTATATGATGCCAAGCATCAGGGCCGTGATCGGTGTGTCGTGGGGTGAGTGACTGCGCCAGAGTGGTGGAACAGAACAAGAAGAAGAGGGCAAAGTAAGAGGTTTGGCAAAAAAGCAATCGAGGCATGGAAGCAAATAACATGTATTCTCGAAAGGGTATGTCTTTACATAAGTCTATATTAATGTAAGTGCTCGAATCAGTGGGGGCGTCCAATGGCAGTCAAGCTGCTCCGGCACTGATTTTGATTATCATTGGCCGTGTCTGAAGCTCGGTGTTTGGGTATCTTGATATGCGTCAATAAATACGGTTATGCAGCGAAAGAAAGGTGGTAAGTGGAAGTGATCTGAGTGAAAAATACGGAGATGCTGCCATGCAATATGGCGGGCCCTGTCACGCAGCATTTGATGATGATGGGTACGGCCAGGCCTGCGGCAATACGTCATCGTGCATGTTAGAACGTTGTTTTCTATGCTCCGTATGTCAGTAAAAAGCATTGAGCCTGTCTATCGTGTGATCACGGCCTGACCGTGATATCGCTGCCACAGAGTGCTCTGTCTCTGGATGAGGCGCGCGCTGTGCAATCCTGAAGCTTGAAGTCGTGAGGAGTCGCCCATGGAACTGGATCCCGTGATGCTGTCGCGAATACAGTTCGGTTTTGTCGTGTCATTCCACGCCGTCTTCCCGGTGTTTACTATCGGTCTGGCGTCCTATGTTGCCTTGTTGCACGGGCTTTATTACAAGACGGGCAATGCTGCCTGGGATCGACTTGCCGCCTTCTGGGTGAAGGTATTTGCCGTGGTATTCGCCATGGGGGTGGTTTCGGGAATCGTGATGGCCTTCCAGTTCGGTACCAACTGGAGCAACTTCAGTTATGCCAGCTCCAACTTCATCGGCCCGATGCTCAGCTATGAGGTGGTGACGGCCTTCTTCCTGGAGGCGGGCTTCCTCGGCGTGCTGTTGTTTGGGCGAGGCAAGGTGCCGGAAGGGGTTCATCTGTTCTCAGCTCTGATGGTGGCACTGGGGACCTTCATCTCTTCGTTCTGGATTCTCTCCACCAATAGCTGGATGCAGACCCCGGCAGGCGTGGAGCTGGTAGATGGCCACTTCTTCGTCAAGGACTGGGCCGCTGCAATCTTCAATGCCTCCCTGCCGTATCGCTTCGCCCATATGGCGATCGCCTCCTTCCTGACCGGTGGCTTTGTCGTGGCGGGGGTAAGTGCCTGGTATCTGCTGATCAAACGCGACGTGGAAGCCAACAAGCGGGCCTTGTCCATGTGCATGTGGTTGCTGCTGGTGCTGGCTCCGGCCCAGGCGGTGGTGGGTGACATGCACGGTATCAATACCCTGGAACATCAGCCGACCAAGGTCGCCGCGATGGAAGGCAACTGGGAGACTCAGTCGGGCGCGCCGCTGCTGCTGTTCGCCTGGCCGGACAAGGAAGCCCAGACCAACCACTTCGAGATCGCGATTCCCAAGCTTGCCAGTCTGATTCTGACTCATGACCCCGACGGTGTGGTGCCGGGGCTCAAGGAGGTCGCGCCTGACAAGCAGCCGCCGGTGTGGTTCGTGTTCTGGTCGTTCCGCGTGATGGTGGCGATGGGGCTCTTGATGATCGCCGTGGCTTTCATCGGTTTCTATCTGCGCCGCGGGGGCAGGCTCTATCACTCACGTCCTTTCCTGCAGACGCTGCGCCTGATGTCCATTGCGCCATTCTTCGCCGTGCTGGCGGGCTGGTTCGTGACCGAGGCCGGGCGGTCGCCATGGTTGGTTTACGGGATGATGACTCAGCAGGAGGCCGTTACGCCGTCACTCACCGGATGGATGGTGCTGACCACTCTGATCGGCTACTTCCTGGTCTATCTGGTGGTCTTCGTGACCGGCAGCTACTACCTGACCCGCGTCATCCGCGGTGGCATGCAACCGGAACTGCCGCATGACGAAGTCGAGACCGCGATGCGTCCGCTGTCTGCCGCCCATGAGAGCCTGGATGACGATGCCAGCCGTACGGTGAGGAGTTGAGCTGATGGAAATGATCAATCTGACAATGATCTGGGCGCTGATCATCGGTTTCGGCGTCATGATGTACATCCTGATGGATGGCTTCGATCTCGGGGTGGGCATCCTGTATCCCTTCGCTCCTGACGAGCACGCCCGCGACGTGATGATGAACTCGGTCGCGCCCATCTGGGATGGCAACGAGACCTGGCTGGTGCTGGGTGGGGCCGGGTTGCTGGCCGCCTTCCCAGCGGTCTACACCATCCTGCTGCCGGCGCTATATCTGGGGGTGTTCCTGATGTTGGCGGGGCTGATCTTCCGGGGCATCGCTTTCGAGTTCCGCTTCAAGTCCTCGCGCAATCGTCACTGGTGGAACATCGCCTTCAGCGGCGGCTCCTTCCTGGCGACCTTCTGTCAAGGCGTGGTGGTCGGTGCCTATATTCAGGGCTTCGCCACTGAAGGGCACGTCTATGTCGGCGGCGCCTTTGACTGGCTGTCCCCGTTCACCGTGATCACCGGGCTTGCGCTGGTGGCAGGTTATGCCCTGCTGGGGGCCACCTGGACCATCATGAAGAGCGAGGGCGAGGTGCAGGAGTGGGCCTATCGCATCACGCCGAAACTGCTGATTGCCGTGCTGGTCGGCTTCGGGGTCATCAGTCTCTACACCCCGTTCGTGGATGACTATGTGCGGGAGCGCTGGTTCGATCATCTGGGCGTGTTCTGGGTCTTCCCGGTACTGGCGCTGTGCTGCGCGGCATTGATCTGGCGGGCCACCAGCAAGCGCCTGGAAGGACAGCCCTTCGTGGCGACGCTGGGTCTGTTCCTGTTCACTTATCTCGGGCTGATCTTCAGCAAGTGGCCGTATCTGGTGCCACCGGATATCACCTTGTGGGACGCTGCCTCCGCGCCGGAATCGCAGTTGTTCCTGCTGTTGGGCGTCCTGTTCGTCATTCCGATGGTGCTGGGCTATACCGCCTGGAGCTACTGGGTGTTCCGCGGCAAGGTCAAGGAAGGTGGCTATCACTGAATCAGTCAAGTCCCCGGTCGGTAACGCTGATCGGGGCACCCGAAAATGCAGCCAGGCCGGTCGATGGCTGAGACAGCAGGCGACGCGAGAGCGTCGCCTGCTTGGGTTTGCGGCGTGCTTCGGCATCCTGGCCGGCGGCCTGACGGTCGCCCAGCTGGTGCTTGCCGCCTGGGTGATCAGCGAAGCCATCGCGTCTCCCGCCGCGCTGGGAGAGCTCATATGGCCCTTCGTCGGTCTGCTGGCGCTCCTGGGCGCGCGGGTGCTGGCGACGGGGGCACAGGAGCTGCTGGCCCAGCGTGCCAGCCAGCGACTGCGCCAAGCCATTCGTGGCGAGGTGCTGACAGCGCTCGAGACATTGGGGCCGGTCCGCGCTGCCCGTTATCACAGTGCCGAGCTCGCCCAGCGCTGGGTGGAACAGGTCGAGGCGCTGGAAGGCTACTTCGCGCGCTTTCATGTGCAGATGCGCCTGGTGGTGATCACGCCGCTGGTGATTCTTGTCATCGTGCTCAGTCAGGACTGGCTGGCGGCCATCCTGCTGGCGCTGACCGCGCCGCTGATACCGCTGTTCATGGCATTGGTCGGCATGGGGGCCGAGTCGCTCAATCGTGACCAGTTTCAGGCGGTCTCTCGGCTGTCGCGTCACTTCGTCGATCGGGTGCGTGCCATCACCACCCTGCGGCTGTTCGGGCTAGGGGATCTGGCGACTCGTGAGGTGACGCTGGTGGCCGATGATTACCGCAAACGCAGCCTGCGCACCTTGCGGCTCGCCTTCCTGTCATCGGCGGTGTTGGAGTTCTTTGCCTCGGTGTCGATCGCCGTGGTCGCCATCTACATCGGCTTCGGCCTGCTCGGCGACATCCCCATCGGGCCCGCCGATGAGCTGACGCTGTTCAGTGCACTGGTGATCCTGCTGCTGGCGCCCGAGTTCTTCCAGCCGTTACGCACCCTGTCGCAGTTCTATCATGATCGCGCTGCGGCGCTGGCCGCCTCCGAGACGCTGATGGAGATTCTCGCCGCTGCCGATGGCGCGCCGACGCGCCATGCCGACCCTGTGGCGAAGCCTGCGCCTGGTGACGCTGCCGCCTCAGCGACAGATGAGCTGTTGCGCCTGACGGAGGTCTGTCTGAGCCACCCCGAGCGCGGTCAGGTACTCGGGCCGCTGGATCTGGCACTGATGGAGGGCGAGGTGCTGGTCTTCAGCGGGGCGTCCGGGGCAGGCAAGTCGACCCTGCTTCAGGTGATCGCCGGGTTCGTGGCCCCGGACAGCGGTCAGCGTCAGATAGCCCCCTCCACGCGGCTTGCCTGGATGGATCAACGCCCGCTGCTGATGCAGGGCAGTCTGGCCGACAATTTGCGGATCACTGCTCCCCTGGCCAGTGACGCCGAGATCACCCGCGCGCTTGAGCGCGCCGGGCTTGAGGCCGTGCTTGCCGCCTTGCCCCACGGCATCGACACGCCGCTTGGCGAGGGCGGACGTGGGCTGTCCGGTGGTCAGGCACAGCGCCTGGCGTTGGCGCGGGTATTTCTGAGCGATGCCGCGCTGGTGCTGCTCGATGAGCCCACCGCTAGTCTTGATGCCGAGACGGAACGTCATCTGATCGCGGGCTTCGAGGGATTGAGCGCGCAAGGGCGAACTCTGGTGATCGCGACCCACCATCCGGCGCTGATCGCCATGGCGACGTGCCACCTGGTGCTGGAGGAGGGGCGAATCCTGCCAGTGACAGCCGGAGCGACGAGCCAACAGGAGGACGAGCGTGACACATCCCGAGACTGACAGTGTGACCTTGCGCGAGGCGCTTACGCGCTTGGCTCCCTGGTGGCGTCTGCATGATCGCTATCGCCGTCGCCTGATACTCGGCGTGGTGCTGATGCTGCTCACGGCCTGCTCGGCGCTCGGCCTGTTGGCGGTGTCTGGCTGGTTCATCACCGCGTCCGCCCTGACGGGGGCGGCGTTGGCCGCTGGCGCGGCCATGACACTCGATGTCTACACCCCGGGCAGCGGCATTCGACTGTTCGCCGTCGTGCGCACCGTGTCGCGCTATCTGGAGCGGCTCTACAACCACGACACCATCCTGCGTCTGTTGGCCAGTCTACGCGGCACGGCGTTTGCCGCACTGGTGACGATGGACCCCGCGCGGGTGGCGGCGCGGCGTTCCAGTGACTGGCTCAATCGCCTCACCGCGGATATCGACACCCTGGATGCGCTTTACCTGCGTCTGGCAGCGCCGCCACTGATGGCGCTGGGGCTGATCGCGGTCTTGGTGGGGCTGGTCGCTGTCTGGCTGCCGGTAACGGCGGCGTGGCTGGCGGGACTCCTCGTGCTGGGCTGGGCCTGGTTGACGCTGGGCCAGGCGCGCTGGGGGCTGGCTGCCAGTCGACGACGCGTCACGACCCTGGAGGCGTTGCGCTCGGCACTGATGGAAACGCTACGCGGTCAGGCGGAGCTTGAAGCCTATGCGGCGCTGGGCAGTGCCCGCCAGCGGCTGGACGAGATCGAATCGCGGCTGTTGAAGGATCAGTGGCGTTTGGCGGTGATCGCGGCCATCGGCAACGGGCTGGCCAGTCTGGTGATCGGCCTTGCGTGGCTGCTGTTGCTGGCGGCCGCCATGCAGGGGATGGCGGATGAGCGACTGACACCGGCGGTGATGGTCATGCTGCCGCTCGCGGCCATGGCCTTGAGTGAGGGCCTGGCGGGTTTGCCTGCTGCCTTCACCCAGGCCGGCGCCAGCCTGGGGGCTGCCGAACGTCTCAATGAGCTGTCCTTCGCCACTCGCGCGCTGAAGGGGCAGCAGGCTCTGGCCAGCGGAGCCGTCCGGGTACAGATACAGCAGGTGTCGTGGCGTTATCCCGGTGCCTGGTTCGAGGCGCTGCATGAGGTAACGCTTGATATCGTCCCAGGTACCCAACTGGCCATCTGTGGAGCATCCGGTTCCGGCAAGTCGACGCTGGCGGCCTTGCTGACTGGTCAGACGCGCCTGCAGAGCGGCAGCATCCTGCTCAATGATCAGCCCATCGAGGCCTGTTCGCCCGAGGCGCTTTCCCATGCGGTGGGCTGTCTGACCCAGCAGGTGGAGCTGCTGGATGCTAGCCTTGCCGACAACCTGCGACTGGGCGCGCGTCAGGCCAGCGATGCGCAGGTCTGGCAGGCTCTGGAAGCGGTGGACCTTGCCGGGTGGGCACGCCAGTTGCCGCAGGGGCTCGCCACCCGAGTGGGTGAGGGCGGCCGGCAGGTCTCGGGGGGGCAGGCGCGGCGCCTGGGGTTGGCGCGTCTCGTGCTGACGGACCCGGGATTGCTGATTCTGGACGAACCCTTTTCCGGCCTGGATGCGCGCACCACACAGCGTATGGCACAGCGTCTGGAGGGTTGGTTCAAGGCGCGAACGGTGATCTATCTGCTGCATGAGCATGACTTGGCTTCACCGCGCCCCGGTACGCAGAGCATCACTCGGGTTCACTCACTTCCGGTAACGAGTAGCGTTCTGGCGCAAAAGAAACTCTGATCCCGGAATCCTCTCTGTGGCCATCGACCTGGCTTGCAGAATGACATGCACGGTTACCTCTCAGGCCGTGCATTTCCTAGTGACGATCTTTTTTCCTGTCTTAAGCCTTCGCTAAGCTGGCGACCCTAGTCTGGGGACATCTTCCTCGATGAGGTGCCCCATGGAATTTTCAAGCTCTCAGCTTACGACAGCGACGGTTGCGGTCAGCAATGATGTTTCGCCTGTTATCCGTTCCAGTAGTTCTTCTCTTGTAGCAACAGACACTTCGTTTTCAGAGACGCCAGCGCCATCCGATGTCACGGTGCGCAACGAGTTGTATTGGTGCGATATAGCTGGCCGGCCTCAGGCAGAGGCCTTCGTGAAAGCTTGTTTCCAGCGTCACCATAGTGCGCGCATTCACGTCCACTATTCTCGTCTACTGGTGATGCAGGGTGAGCCAGAGGATGGCCATTCGCTTGATATCGGAGATGTCGACATTCATGCAGTGACTGGGCTGATGCGCGCCGATGAAGGTCCCTTGAGGGTGGAAGCCTATCTTGGAGTTCGCATCGAGACGCTGCTGGCCGACACTGAGCAACGTCAGATCGAACGGCATCAGATCATGGAAATCGGTGCACTATGCAGCGCCACTGCGGGTGCAGGACGGATGCTGATGTTGGCTCTGGTTGAGGTGCTGGCGAGTCTCGAGGTCGAGTGGCTGGTGGTGACGGCTTCGCGCGAGGTGAGAAATGGTCTGTCACGTCTGGGTATCGCCATGCGTGATATGGGCAAGGCCGATCCCACATGCCTTGACAGTCAGGATGATTGGGGAAGCTATTATGCACATGATCCTCGCGTCGTCGTGATTCGTCCCTTGGATGAGGCTCAGCGTATGGGCAGCTCTCCCTTGGGACGCCGATTGCTGGCTGGAGCACCACGCTTTCTGCAGACAAGTCTTTCACCATTCCCGGCATTTCCTACCACTAACGGAGGGTGCTGAGATGAACTCACGACTGCTGGAGACGCTAGAGCTCCTGTCCGAGGTCGACCCTGCGCGAGTCTTGCTGATAGGGCGCGATGCCATCCATGAGGATCGAGATTACACGGCAAAGCAACTATGGGAGGCGATCGAGGTACTTGGAGGCGCCTTCAATGCCGTTGGTATTCGCCATCTGGGGTTGGCGGGGGACAACAGTCCGCAGTGGCTTGTCATCCAACTTGCCGCCTGGCGGGCGGGTATTGTCGTTACCCCTATTGCGAATTTCTTCAGTTCCGAACAGTGCCAACATCTGTTGGCTACTACGGCACTTGATGCCATCGCGAGCGCTGAACCGGGGGCGTTGACTCGTCTGGTCAATTTAGAAGTTTCCAATGAGAGTCTGGCCGATGAGTCATGGCATGCTCAGCTGGATCATGAGATTGGCGAGGGCGAATGGAGGTCCCGCTGTCTGTCGCTGGAAAAGGGTGAGGCGGTCTATCTGATACAGCGCTCATCCGTCCCTGCTGCCGTCCCTGCCGGCACTGCATTGATCACGTTCACTTCTGGGACGACAGGGGCGCCCAAGGGAGTCTGTCTGTCGCTTGAGCATCTTGAAAAGGTTCTTGAGGGTCTATCGGTACGATTGGAGCCCGTGACGCTCAAGCGGCATGGCGTTCTCCTGCCGCTGGCAGTGCTACTGGAGAACCTCGCTGGTGGTCTGCTGGCACTGTGGCAAGGCCGCTGCGCCATCGTGGATACCGCTAGTTGCACTGGATTGATTGGTAGTGGAGGGCTCAATGCCCTGACGCTTGAATCCTGGCTTGATGAACGTCGGCCCCAGAGCCTGATTCTGGTCCCTAATCTGCTGCAGGTATTGGTTGCATTGTGTGAGAGCTCACCGATTGAGTCACCTTGGCGCAACTCACTGACGCTGGTCGCGGTCGGTGGAGCCAAGGTCCCCGCTTCGCTGCTGGCGCGTGCCATAAGGCTTGGCCTGCCGGTCGCCCAGGGATATGGCTTGTCGGAATTGGGGTCCGTGGTGTGTCTGTCGTTACCTGGGGAGGAAAAAGGCGAAATTGACAGTGTCGGGCAGCCGCTTGAGGGCCTGAATCTCTCACTCGATGATACGGGACAGCTGATGATCCACGGCCGTCGCATGCTGGGCTATCTGGGGGAACTTAATCCCTTGTCAGCCGATCAGCCATGGCCCAGTGGTGACCTTGCTCGCTGTCTCGAAACCGGGGGCTGGTGTCTGGAAGGGCGACAAAGAGACGTGCTGATCCTTTCCTCGGGCCGAAATGTCTCGCCAGGATGGATCGAGGCAGAGCTGGCACTCATTCCCGGTATCCGACAGGCCTTCGTGGAGGGTGATGGTCTATGCGGATTGATTGCCTTGCTGGCACCGGTGCTCAACGGAGACTCCACGTGTACGGAGGATGCCATTGCTCGAGCGATTACCCTGCTCAATTCTCGTTTGCCTGATTACGCCCGACTTGTTGCCTGGCAGGTACTGGAAGCATCACCGGATACCACGCAGCCATTATCGATTGCCAGTGGTGAAATGACGGATAACGGGCGCCTCAGGCGCGCGCGTATTCGTGAACGGCGTGGTGATGATCTCAAGCGATTGGCTCAACGCATCTCGACGCCATCGACCGTTTATCCCTGCCCCTCTTCTTCCCAAGAGTCTGACGTATTGTCACGTCATCACAGTGCTTCCTGAGGAAATGATCATGTCCTTAAACAACAACGTCTCATCATACCAATCTGTCAATCGGCAGGCGGATACTGGCGAAGTCGCTACTCAGACTCCTGCTGCCTCTGGAGCTGGCATCCCCTCCGACAATGGCCGGCCTGATGGGTTCTACCGCCAGTTGGTCGCTGCCACGGCCACGGAACGCGAGAAGTTGCTATCCGGTCCTCTGGTGGCCCGTGCACTGAATGGTCAGATCACCCTGGCGGAATATCGCGCCTTCCTGGCTCAAGCCTATCACCATGTGCGCCATACCGTATCGCTCATGATGGCCTGTGGGGCGCAGTTGTCAGAACCCGCTCATGTCTCGCGAGACGCGCTGCGTATGGCCGTCGCGGAATACATTGATGAAGAGAAGGGGCACGAGCATTGGGTACTGGATGATCTCGCTGCGACGGGAGTCCCTCGTGAGAGGGCGGTGCAACGAGCGCCACTGTTGGCAACCGAGCTGATGGTGGCTTATGCCTACGACAGCATACGTCGGCGTCATCCACTCAGCATGTTCGGGATGGTGCTGGTGCTGGAGGGGACCAGTACTGCTGTGGCCAGCGGGGCCGGACGAGCCGTGCGTGACAGTCTGGGGCTTGGAGATGATGCCTTCCACTATCTTTTTTCTCATGGCGAGCTTGATATCTCTCACATGGAGTTCTTCGCCAACCTCATGGACAGTATCACCGATGAAGGAGAGCAGCAGGCAATTATCCATGCCGCCAAGGCCTTCTATCATCTCTATTCCAGTGTCCATCAGGCTGCGCTCGAGGATGCATTCCACTGGACTGATGCGGCGCTTGCAGCGGATTGCGCCATGGAGAAGGAGGCGTTGGCATGAGCCACTCGCTTCACGCATCCAGAGTATTGATCACAGGGGCCAGTGGCGGGATAGGACGGGCACTGGCCCATGAGCTGGCGAGGCTCGGCTGTGAACTATGGTTGGTAGGGCGTCGTCGTGACACGTTGGAGGCATTGCGTGATGAGTTGCCCAAGCGCGTGGTAACCAGCTTGCTGGCACTTGATCTGACCCACGTCAGTGCCCGTGAGGCATTGAGTGATGCACTATTGACCTGTCCTCAGTCTCAGCGACCTTTTCTGGTGGTACATCTGGCGGGTGTGAATGAGGTTGGCTGGTTTGCCCAACAGTCGAGCGAGAAGGTGGAACGATTGCTCGACATCAACTTGACCAGCACGATCTTGCTGACCCAGCAGCTCTTGCCGATCCTGGCGTTGGCAGAAAAAGCACAGTTGATGCTGGTGGGGTCGATGCTTGGTCATATCGGCCACCCTGGCAATGTTGCCTATTGTGCCTCGAAGGCAGGACTCAGGGGGTTCAGTGAGGCATTGGCGCGAGAGCTCGCGGGCAGTTCCGTGAAGATACAGTACATTGCACCTCGGGCAACTCGTACTCCCATCAATCCACAACATGTTGAGCAGATGAACGCGGCATTGGGCAATGCCATTGATGAGCCAGAAAGCGTTGCGAGACTTGTGGTGAAGCAGTTGGCTAGTGGACAAGTGCGTCAAACGATAGGGTGGGCAGAGCGATCCTTCGCTGTGCTCAATAGTTTGTGGCCGAGACTATTGGACCGTGGATTGATAGGCAAGCGTCAAGTGATGGAACGTCATCTCGGTCCGCTCTCACAGACGAATGAAAAGATAGGGGCTACCTCCCATAAGGCGTGAGGATGCGAATAACACGTCAAATTCGTGCGAGCGGGATCGGGGTCTGTCTGCCAGTATCCTTGGACAGCAACGCAAAAGGCCTCCCGAGGGAGGCCTTTTCATTTCTTTGACGTGGCATCAGGCACAGGCCTGAGGGTCATCAGTCCCAGTCGGGTGCGAAGTCCGGGTTGGCGATACGTTCGCCGCGATCCAGCTCGGCAATCTTGGCCATGTCCTCGCCGGTCAGTGTCAGCGAGAAGGCCTCGAAGTTGCTCTTGATGTTCTTCGCCTTGGTGGAGGACGGGAAGGTGACGATGTCCTGCATATTGAGCCATGCCAGCGCGATCTGCGCGGGGCTTACATCGTGGCGTTCGGCGATGGCCTTGAGGGTGTCGTCATCCATCACCTTGCCGACAGCCAGTGGCATGAAGGCGGTGACCTGAATACCCAGCTCGTGGCACTTGTCGAGTACCTTGCGGTTCTGCAGGAAGGGATGCACCTCGACCTGATTGGTCATCAGCTCGTCACGCCCCAGAATGCCCACTGCGCGTTCCAACTGGGCACAGGTGAAGTTGGAGACGCCGATGTGACGGGCCTTGCCCTGAGCCTTGAGCTTGGCGAGTGCCGGCAGGTAATCCTCCATGGCCACCTCGTCATTCGGCGACGGCCAGTGAATCAGCAGCAGGTCGACGTAGTCCATCTTGAGCTTTTCAAGGCTCTCTTCGACGCTCTTCTCCAGGTCGCCCGGCTGCAGGCGGTCGTGCCAGATCTTGGTGGTGACGAACAGCTCGCTGCGCGGAATGCCGCTGTCGGCGAGCACCTGTCCCACTTCGGCTTCGTTGCCGTAGAACTGAGCGGTATCGAAGTGACGATAACCGGCGTCCAGCGCTGCCTGCATGCTGTCACGCAGGACATCGCCTTCCAGACGGAAAGTGCCAAAGCCGGGATTCGGTAGGGTAGTCGACATGCGGTAACTCCTGTTGACGTTTCCGTCGTGAATGACGGGAGCGTTTCCATGTGTGGTGTCGTGTTTACTGGGGCTGTAAAAGTGGCGCGACAATGGCGTACCTACGCATCAGTCAAGTGCCGTTTTCGCAACAATGCTGCATTTCTCGACCTGAGCCTCCCGCAATGCACCTCATTCGTTGGCCGTGATAACGAATTTCAGGGCGCGACGCTCACCGCCCTTCAGCTCGGCGAGACAGGTCGGCAGTGCCGTGAACGACTCGACGCAGGGCGCCGGCTGATTCATGGAGCCATCGGCAATCGCTTCGAGCAGACCTTCCCCCGCCTCGACCAGGCGTGCCCAGTCCTCGTCATCACCCGCCCAGTGCAGGGCACCCAGCGCGACTTCATGCTGCGAGATGGCGCGATCGAAGGCTGGCGTGGCCGCCTGCTCCAGACGGTCCTGAATGCAGACGATGTGGCCATTGGCCCCCAGATGGCGGGTCATCTTGTGGGCGTGATCACCATTGACGGTGTCGATCACGGCGAAGACCGGCGCGTCCAGTTGCTCGGCGTCCGCAAGCGTCTCGTCGGCGCCCAGCGCCTTGAGGTCCGCGTGGCGCTTCTCGGAGGCAACGCCAATGACGTGGAAGTTGCGCTGTCTGGCCAGCTGGATCAACCAGCGGCCCACGCTGCCGGAGGCGCCGGTGATCAGCAGGCGTCGCCCGGTCTTGACGGGCAGCTTGTCGATGGCAAGCCAGGCGGTCAGTGCCGGGCACGGGAAGGCGGCGGCGTCATTGAAGCCCAGGGTGACGGGCAGGCGCATCACGGCGCGCGCCGGGACACGCAGGCGTTTGCTGAAGGTGCCCGGCCCCGCCAGAGTGGTGTGGACCGCGATGCGATCGCCCGGCGATACGTGGCGGACATTGGCACCGCAGGCAATCACCTCGCCGGAGGCATCGACGCCGGGTATCTGGCCGGCTTGCCACAGCTCGCTGTCCATCGCCATGAACTTCCAGTCGACGGGATTGAGGCCGATGGCACGTGTGGCGACCAGTACCTCGTCGTCACCCGGGGCACCGATGTCCACCTCTGACTGCTCGAGCGCCTCAGGCTCTCCCGGGCCTTGCCATATCCAGGCGGGTACCCGAGTGGCGCTGTGACTGATGTCTTGCGGGGTAGTGGTCTCTGTGGAATCTGACATGGGATCTCCTTGCAAGCGTGAACGGTAATCCTTTGCGCCATGGCGGGGGCAGATCAGTGTGAACCATCAGCCTCATGAAAAGTGCGGCAGCACCTCACGACCCAGTTCCTCGAGGGTTTCCGTGAGCGGGCGGCGATTGCGACGCAGGTGGAAGCCGATGTGATTTACCCCGGCATTCTGCATGGCAGACAGTTCTTCCATGAGGGCAAGGCGGCCACTCGACAACCCGAAGCGATGACGACGCACCGGGGCGTGCGGGTCTTCTTCCAGATTGAGGTGGATGAAACTGACGTAGGGCTTGTCGCCGGCGACCTGACGCCAGAGCGCCGCGCGGCGGATGTGATCGTCCGGTGTGCCTGGGTAGGCCAGCCAGCCGTCCATCTCGCGGCCGATCCACTCCGGCGTCTGCTGCGAGAGCCCGGCACTCAACAGCGGCGGGCGCGTTGCGGCAGGCAGGATGGCCTGACCTTCACGCAGGGCATCATCCGCCTGGCCCTTGATGACATCCACCGCGTGACGGAAGGCGGCGCCACGGGTCGCGAACTCCTCGCCGAACAGTGGATATTCCGCCGGTCGGTCGCCACTGGCGACGCCCAGCAGCAGGCGGTCTTCGCTCAGGGCCTGCACGCTGGCGGCGGCCTTTCTCACCAGCCACGGCTGGCGCAGCGGCAGCACCGCGGCGGCGGTACCCAGCAGCAGGTTGTCGGTGTGACTGGCCAGATAGCCCAGGTAGGTGAACAGCTCGAAGACCTGACCGGCATCGCCGAAGGCGGGGTCGAACAGCGGCACGTCACGCAGCCAGGCGGCGCGGAAGCCGAGCCTGTCGACCTGTTTGATCAGCTCGGCATGGGCGCGCATGTCAGGCACGCCGAAGGGCGTGGAGGGGGCTCTGTCAGTGCGGACCCAGTCATTGTCGAGAGGCAGTTCGACGCCCAGGGTCAGGGGGCCTTGGGTGAGGCGATCCAGCGGGCGGGTCGGGGAGATCATGATGGAATCCTTCAGCAAGTGGGTATGTAGACGACGGTGCCCCCGAGCCAGCAGGCTGAGCTGTCGGAATCGGGGGCACGTCGTGATGGCATTAGGCTGCGGGCGGGCAGGTGACGAGTCAGGCGGTCGCGATGGAAGACGCGTGACGCTTGTCGAGGCGACCGGCCAGCAGGGTCAGCAGCAGGGCAGCGGTGACGATCAGCGCGCCGATCCAGGCGGTGTCGGTCAGTGCCATCGAGGAGACCACCTGGCCACCGACGATGGAGCCCAGCGCGATGCCGATGTTGAAGGCGGCGATGTTGAGGCCGGAGGCCACATCAACGGCCTGCGGCACGAAGCGTTCGGCCTGTTGTACGACGTAGACCTGCAGGCCCGGCACGTTGCCGAAGGCGAAGGCACCCCAGATCAGTATGGTGATCACGGCGGTGATCGGGTTGGCGGCAGTGAAGGTCAGCACGCCGAGGATGACGATCAGGCCACCGAAGATCAGGGTCAGGGCGCGAATCGGGCCCATGCGGTCGGCCAGCTTGCCGCCCTGGATGTTGCCGATGGCGACCGAGACACCGTAGACCAGCATGATCAGACTGATGGCGCCTTCATTGAAGCCACTGACGTTCTGCAGCAGCGGGGCCAGATAGGTGAAGGCCGTGAAGGTGCCGCCGTAGCCGAGAATGGTGATCAGATAGACCAGCAGCAGGCGCGGATGAGTCAGCACCTTGAGCTGTTGGGCGAAGGTGGCCGGTACGTTCTTCTTGAGATTGTTGGGCACCAGAATGGCGCTACCGATCAGTGCCAGCACGCCGAGGACCGAGACCACGAGGAAGGTGGCGCGCCAGCCGAAGTGCTGACCGATCCAGGTGCCCAGCGGCACGCCAGTGACCAGAGCCACGGTCAGGCCGGTGAACATGATGGCGATCGCACTGGCTTCCTTGTCCTTGCTCACCAGGCTTGTCGCGATGGTGGAGCCGATGGAGAAGAAGACCCCGTGGGCCAGGCCAGTCAGGATGCGCGCCGTGATCAGCGAGCTATAGCTGGGTGCCTGCCAAGCCAGCAGGTTGCCGGCGATGAACAGTGCCATCAGCCCCAGCAGTACCAGCTTGCGATTGAAGCGGCCGGTCATGGCGGTCAGCACGGGGGCGCCGATGGCGACACCGACGGCATACAGGCTGACCAGCAGGCCAGCGGAAGGCAGAGAGACGCTCAGATCCTGAGCGATGGTGGGTACCAGTCCGACGATCACGAACTCGGTGGTCCCGATGGCAAAGGCGCTCAATGTCAGCGCCAGCAGGGCAAGGGGCATGGCAGTTCTCCATCAGCAATGGGTGGGTCTTGGATGCTGTGCAGTCTGCCGTGAGTTACCTTTGTGATAAACGCGCCAAATGATGAAAGACTTTTGCAGTTTTCGTAAAGACGACCCTTGAGAGCTTCTTTTCTTCCCATCCTTGCAGCGGCTGTCCCTGTCAGCTTGTGTCGCCTTATCGAGCGCGATTTCGTGTCACGTGGCGCCACTGGCTGATTCAACCGGGCGACTCAACAGCGGGATTCACCAGGGTGACTCCACAGGGCGGGGCGCAGCGGCTACACTGCGCGCCGAGAATTTTCATTCACTCCCTGTTCACATCGGAGATCGTCTTGGCCGCGCCTGACACCTTGTCTTCCTCTCAGCCTGATGCCCGGGCTGCAGAGACCCCCTGTTCCTTGCCACGCCTCGTCGTGCCCTCGACCTGGCGGGGCTGGAGCCTGCTGGTGATCTTCCTGCTACTGGTCGTGATGGGCGTCTGGCCGGTGATCGGCTGGATCAACCAGCAGACCCTGTTGTGGGGCATGCCGTCCTTGATCATCTGGAGTTACCTGATCATCTTCGCCTGCAGTGGTGCGATGCTGCTGGGCAATTGCCTGTTGCGCCGTCGCCACGGTGACGACGCGCTGACGAAAGGCCCGTGGGCCAAAGGCCTGATGACCAAGGACCCGCTGGCGAATGAGACGGAGGCGCCGCGTGATTGATCCGCATGCCTTTTCGCCCGTGCATGACAGCGTGCCCTTGCTGGTCACCCTAGGGTATGTCGTCCTCGCCATGGCCATCGGTCTCGGGGCGCGGGGCGGCCGGCGCATGGACACGCTGGAGCAGTGGGGAGTTGCCGGGCGCTCGATGGGGCCTGTGACGCTCTATCTGTTGATCGCCGCCGGCAGCGTCAGTGCCTATACCTTCATGGGCGCGCCGGGCTGGGCCTACAGCAAGGGCGTGCCGGTGTTCTATGTCGCCATCTATCTGGCCTATCTGGCGCTGGTGGCCTGGTACTTCGGCCCCAAGGTGTGGAAGTTCGGCGAGCAGTTCGGTCATGTCACCCAGGCAAGCGCGATCGCGGACCGCTATCAAAGCCCGCTGCTGGGCGCGCTGTCGGCGCTGGTGATGTCGATTGCCTCCATCGCCTATGCGGTCCTGCAGACCATCGGCTCGGCCTACATCCTGCTGGTGATGAGCGGCGGGCGCATTCCGCTCTGGGCTGGCGTGTTACTGGTGCTCAGCGCGATTGCCGTCTATCTGTTCGTCAGCGGCCAGCGCGCCATCGGGCGTACCAATGCCTTCCAGGGCGTGTTGATGCTGGTCGTTGCCTGGGTGATCGGCCTGTGGGCGGCCTATCTCTCCACCGGCGAATGGGGGTTCAGTGGCGTGTTCACGCGTCTTGAGGCCAGCCACCCGGAGTATCTGCGTCTGCCCGGCGCCGGCGGCGACATGAGCTTCAGCTTCTGGACCACCTCGATCATCGTCTCGATGCTGTCCTTCATGCCGCCGGTATGGACCCAATGGATGAGTGCCGCCTCCGCCGACACCATCCGCCGCAGTGCCAGCTGGCTGCCGACCTACTATGTGGTGATCCTGCCGCTGGTGGTGGTCGGCTTCATCGGTATCTATAGCCTGCCAGAGCTTGCGCGCGCCGACACCGTGGTGCTCGAATACGCGATGGCCAACATGCCGGTCTGGCTGGTGGGTCTGTTGGGCGCGGGCACGCTGGCGGCCTCGATGTCCTCAAGCGAGCCCTTCATCCACTCGGTGGCCCTGAGCTTGAGTCGTGATGTGCTGCAGCCGGGCCTCAAGCTTGATGACCAACGCGCTGGCAGGCTGGCGCGCTGGCTGATCTTCCCGGTGATGTTCCTGATCGTGGCGCCGCTTGCGATCTGGGAGCCGGGCAACCTGGTGATGATCCTCTTGATCGGGCTGGGCTTTGCCTCTCAGGTATTGCCGGCATTTCTAGGCATGTTCTTCTGGCCGCGCGCTTCGGCGTCAGGTGTCATCAGCGGCATCAGTGCCGGCTTCGTGGTCACGGTGCTGTTTACCGTCGTATGGCCGCATCCGCTGGGCCTGCATGCCGGTTTCTGGGGGCTGATGCTCAACCTGCCGGTCTTCGTGCTGGTGTCATTGCTGACCCGGCCGGTGGATGAGGCGGTGACGTTGCGCTTCTTCCGCATCGCCGCCCCTTGGAGTCTCAAGCGCTGATAAGCAGCCTGGTAGGTCATGGCGGAGTGATGTCGGGGGGCATCACTCCGCTGATAACCGAGCGTTTGGCTCAAGAACAGTTGTCTGAAATATGTTGACAGACTCTGCGTATGGCGAGGTTGTGAACGATTGTCACGTTTGTATCTGATTGCTTAACGATCTGAATCGCCACACCTAGAATGAGCTCATTGATTGTCACTCCTCTTGGAGGGGATGTTAATGAATGACCTGATGGTGCAGGTGGAACGACAGATACAGCATAAGGGCGGTCCTGGAGTGTGTTTCCCGGTCGAGATTGAGGCCCGCTTCGAGCAGGATATTCATCAGGCACGTAGTCATAAGCTCGCCTTGATGGGGTTGGTGGCGATAGGTATCTATGTGTTGTTTCTGTTCAATGACTGGTATTTGCGACCGGACCACATGCGGGAAGCCATCGTCATTCGCGTCGGGGTCATGACACCCATCACCTTGTTCGGCCTATACGTGCTCAAGCGTGGCGTTTCACCGATTATGCGTGAGATGTTGATGACTGGACTCATCTGCCTCGCGATGATTTTGACTGCCTTGTTGCTTCAGGTGTCAGCCTCTGCGCATTCCTTCCTCGACCTGTTCGCACTCGGACTTATCGTGCTGGTGGGCAATGTCCTGTTTCAGCTGCGCTTCTGGTATGCCCTGTGCTCCTCGATCTTTCATTTCAGTGTGATGCTGTATCTGGTTACCACGCATCCCACGCCTTCCGATTCGGCGGGCTTGATGGCCTTCATGGTGTTCTTTTCCATTACTCTGTTTTCGATCATTGCCAATCTACGCAGCGAAAAGGCCGAGCGTCTTGCCTACCTGTTGCTGCTACGCGAGCAGCTCAGGGTCGAGGAGTTCACTGAAAAGAGTGAAGAGTTTCGGCGTCTGGCATCGATCGACCCCTTGACCGAAGTCTATAACCGGCGTCACTTCGACAGTCTCGTGAACTCCCTGCCCGGCAAGCAGGCCGGCAGTCGACTCCAGTGCGCTGTGGCCATGATCGATGTCGACCATTTCAAGGCCTACAACGACCACTACGGCCACGTGAAAGGGGACCAGTGCCTCAAGCGTATCGCGACGGCCATCTCTGAAAGTGTGCACCCTGATGTCGATATCGTGGCGCGTTTCGGGGGTGAGGAGTTCGTGGTGCTACTTCCATTTTGTACATCGCAGCAGGCACTGGCTCGCGCAGAAGAGATTTGCCGCCATGTTCGCGACCTGGCGCTTTCGCACGCGGGGAATTCACGCCACGATATTGCCACCGTCAGTATCGGGGTTTCTGCCACAGGCACCGGCCAGAACTGCAGCTTCGAGACCATCCTGAAGCAGGCGGATGAGGCGCTTTATCGTGCCAAGGCCTCGGGGCGAGATCGCTGCGAGCTGTTTGCTCAGCAGAATCAGCAAGCGCTAGGCCGAGCCTTCGCCGGCTAGCGTCGTGGTGGTGTCGTTGTGTCGTTGTGTCGTTGTGGAGTCTGGGTCGTTGTGGAGTCTGGGTCGAGCGCCCAAGGGTGTGTGCGCTCACGTCTTGTGTGACAGCCCCAGCTGCTGGCGAAGCCACGGCAGCATGATTTGCTCTGCCTGATGCGCCCATGCGCCGGGGTAGATCAGATGGAATCCCTGGCCCTGATCCGGCAGGCTACACAGGGTGACCAGTTGCCCCTTCGCGATGCCTTCCGCCGCCATCAGTCGCGGTGTCAGCGCGATACCTTGATCCGCCATAGCGGCATCGATCGCGAGACTGGTGTGATTGACCCAGAGACGATCGGCCTTTTCCAGGCCCGAGAAGTGTGCCGCAAAGGTATGCCCCCCCTGATGACTGTCCTCGATCAATACGCTGCCGCGCATATCGAGCCTATTCAGTCGCTCGCCCAGCTGTTCCCGATAGCCGGGACTGCAGACGGCGATACGCTCAAGCCCCGTCAACCATATCGCCTTGAGTCCGGCGTCATGCTGGCCATGACCCTGGCGTATGGCGAGATCGACCCCGTCCTGATGCAGATTCGAAAGCCCCTCTCTTGCGTTTACCCGCAGTTGCCATTCGGGATGTGCGTGGCGAAAGCTTGCCAGCCGAGGCATCAGCTACTTGGCGGCAAAGGAGGGCGGTACGCTCAATGACAGGGTGGCGTCAGCGGGGTCATGGCTGGCATCGCGCACGGCCTTTATCAGATGGGGATTGCCACTCTGCTGCTCGATGTCATCGATCTTGAGGGTATCCTGGCGCTGAGCAACGATGGCGTTGCTTTGACCGGGCTGGTAGTAGGCCTCGAGACTTCGAATCACTCGGCGCGATGATCAACACTGGGGTCACGACTGAGGCCGCAGCAGAGAAGCACGACTGAGCATCGCAACTGCATCTCGCAACTGCATTTCGCGATAGTGACAGGGAATGATCGAACGCCTGATGCTGCACCCTGCCTGTGAGCGGGGTACAGCATCATGTTTCATCCGGTGTGACCTGTCTCAACCCTGTGCCACTTACCTCGAATGCATGACACGGGTAAGGTTGAGGAAAATGGCCACAGGTTGATGAAATTTGCCTCATGTCTGAACCGCAGTCCGCCCCCTCTGAATCCTCCGGGCTTTCAGAACAGCCCGCGCCATTCCTCATGCTTCCTCGAGCGTCGGCGTCGGAGTCTCTCTCTGCGCCGTATCCGCGCCCGGATTCACCGCCGCTGCTGGCGCCGGGGGCCGCCGAGCACACGCTGAATGTCTGGTTGGTGCCGCGCTTCTCGATGTTGACGTTGTTTTGTCTGCTGGAACCGCTACGGGTCGCCAATCGCTTCGGACGGCCGCTGTTCGCCTGGCGCCTGCTGTCCAGTGATGGCGAGGCTGTCGTGGCCAGCAATGGCGTACGCATCGACGTCGATGGTGCCTTGTCGTCTCTGGTCGATGAGCCGTCGTCGGGTGGCCAGGGTGGGGCGCAGACGCGCTTGATGGTGGTGTCATCCTACGGGCCGGAAGTCAGCGTCGGCAGCCAGGCGCGTGGCGTGATTCGTCATCTGGCAGCCCACGGCGCCTGGTTGGGAGGCTTGGACACCGCTCCCTTCATTCTGGCGCGCGCCGGGGTGCTCGCCGGTCATCGGGTCGCCCTGCATTGGGAGAGCGTGCCGGCCTTTCGCGAGGAATTTCCTCAACTCGAGATCAGTCAGGCCGACTATGAATGGCAGGGCGAGCGGCTGACGGGGTCTGGCGGCGCGGCCAGTATCGACATGATGCTGGCGTGGATCGAGTTTCTGTACGGGCCGTCGCTGGCGGACGCCGTCGGGTGGCAGCTGGTGCATCAGCGCGGACATCTGGCCACGCCTGCTGCGGTCAGCACTCGAGACGATTCGCTGCCACGTAGTGTGGTCAAGGCGCTGGCCGTGATGGAGGCCAATCTTGCCCAGGTGCTCTCGATCCCCGACATCTGCCGTCTGGTCGGCCAATCCCAGCGCCAGTTGACGCGTCTGTTCATGGCGCATTTTGAGGAAACGCCCAAGCAGCGCTATCTCGGCATGCGCCTGGATCATGCGCGGTGTGTATTGGCCGACAGCAGTCGCAGCGTTTCCCAGGCGGCCCTCGGCGTCGGGTTCGCGCATCTGGCGCACTTCTCGCGTGCCTATCGTCAGCGATTCGGGGAGCCGCCCAGCGCGACCGCCCGCCGTGGTCAGGTCTCGCCCTGAAGCGGCCCACCATCCTGCGCTCCCTGAAGGTGGCGCGGATGACATCGAGGGCGCAAAAAAAGCCGCCAAAGGGAGTATGATCGCGCCGCTGCGCCGAAACGCCATCGCAGCAGACGACTTGGCAGAAGAGGCCATCACGGTTCGCGACAAGCATATACGCCATTGTTTCATGCGCACGCCAGCGCACTGCAGGAGGCTTCACGAGAATGAACTGGATAACCTGGCTCGACCTGGCCGGTGTGATGATCTTTGCCCTGACCGGTGTCGTCGTGGCGTGCCGTTCACGCATGGACCCGATCGGCATGCTGGTACTGGGTGCCGTGACCGGTATCGGCGGTGGTACGCTGCGTGATCTCGTGCTGGGGATCGGCCCGGTGTTCTGGGTCGAGCAGCCGATCTATCTGTGGGTCATCCTGTTGACGGTGCTGGTGGCGACGCTCGGCTTTCATTATATCCATCGCCTGACGCGGGTTTTCCTACCGGTCACCGATGCCTTCGGGTTGGCGCTGTTTACGGTGTTGGGCGCACACAAGGCGCGCATGCTGGGCGTGGATGGCATCGTGGCCGTCCTGATGGGCACCATGAGCGGCGTGGCGGGTGGCATGATCCGCGATGTGCTCGCACGTCGTGTACCGATGGTGCTGCGTCAGGAAATCTATGCCTCCGCGTCGCTGGCGGGTGGCATTCTCTATATCGCGCTTCTCGAGGCTGGCGTTGGCCTGGCGTGGGCCACCGGCGCTGCCATCGTGCTGATACTGGCGATTCGCCTGCCGGCGATCTATTGGCATTTGACCTTGCCGACCTTTGCCTGGGTGATCATTTCGCCTCCTCCACTGGCTTCGCAGCCCACAGGTCATGAGCATGATCCATCCCCATCGAGGGCAGAGGGCAATGGCCTCGCAACTGACGATAGCGGCGGTGGTACGGCGGCCGAGAAAGAGGGGGCCTCTTCCGCTCTGATCAAGGACAAGCCTCCCCGGCGCTCGGAATTCGCGACGACGTTGGGCGGCTCTATCGGCACCAGCGATGTTTCCCCTTCGGATCAGTTGGAGGCGCCTCCTGCGCCACCTTCATTGCCGCGGCGCACGCCCAAGGCACGCGTCAGGATGCTGCGCCCCGGAGAGCGTCGGCGTGGCGGGTTCTAGGAGATCATTTTGCTGGGTGATTTTATCGGCAAGCAATATTGCAAAAGCGATCCTGATGCGGATGATTATTGTGATTTCTGCAAAGATGCATGGGACCATGTATCTTGCACTTTCAAGGAGATCACAGCATGCGCAGCCGTTCGGATGACCTTGAGTTGCTACTGGCCGTGGTGGATAGCGGGGGCTTCAGCGCCGCCGCCAATCGGTTGAACATTCCGGTGGCCAAGGTATCGCGGGCCATCCAGCGCCTGGAGGGTGAGCTGGAAACGCCGCTGCTGAATCGCACCACACGCAGCGTGGCACTGACCGATGAGGGGCGCGGCTTCGTCGAGCGCGTGCGCGAGGGCTTGTTGCTGCTCGGCAGTGCCGAAGAGGCTCTGTTGCAGCAGCGCGATCAGCCCAGTGGGCGGCTGCGCGTCGATGCCGCGAGTCCCTTCGTGCTGCATCAGCTGGTGCCGCTGGTCGCGGAGTTCTCGCGCAGCTATCCCGGCATCGCGCTGGAGCTGTCAGCGGCCGATGACATCATCAACCTGCTGGAACGGCGTACCGATGTGGCCATCCGCATCGGTGAGCTGGATGACTCCACGCTGCACGCCAAGGTGCTGGGGCGCTCCACGCTGCATCTGGTCGCAAGCCCTGCCTATCTGGCCGAGCATGGCGTGCCGTCCAGTGTCGCGGCGCTGCAGACCCATCAGCTGCTGGGGTTCCTGCCCCCCAGTCGTCTCAATCGCTGGCCGCTCAAGGGTGCCGCACAGGGCTTCGACACGACCCCTCATCTGCCGACCACCAGTGGCGAAGTCATGCGTCAGCTGTGCCTGGCGGGACATGGTATCGCCCTGATCTCGCGCTTCATGCTGGGCAATGACCTCAAGACCGGCGCTCTGGTGGAAGTGTTGCCCGGGCAGGTCCAGAGTCCCAATCCCCGCGAGCAGATCCAGGCGGTCTATTACCGCAACAGCACGCTGTCGCCACGCATCAGCGCCTTCGTCGAGTTTCTCGCCACCCGCCTGACGCTGTGAGTGGCTGATGTCTGGCGCCCCAGACTTGCCCTGACAACAGCGGATAAAGGGGCGCTGATTTGTCCTGGCACAGAGTTTTAACGATTATCCCGCACCTGAAGCATGGCAGTGAAGTCGGGCTGATTTAAATAAAGTTTATAATCTCTTGATGAAATCTGTTTATTGACGCATGTTGCATGGCGTATTTTACGGGCAATAGCGATATATTGGGCTGAGAAGGATGTAATCAGCGCTTCAGGGACGAGCAGATGATAGCCAAGGAAAAAGAGGCCTACATGTCGGGTTCCGTCTGATTGACTATAGCTTGCGTGAACAGCTCAGGTCGTTCGACCTGCCACTCCTTCATTGCTGCTATAGGCGCTTTGTGGTGTAGTGCCTTCTGAGGAATGTGGTGGTTATAGAGCCAGCAATAACGCTCGAGTGTCTGTTCTAAATCCTCACTTGAGTCATAACGCCGAGTCGCCAGAACATCGCTGATACGCCCATTGAAGCGCTCCACCATCCCGTTCGTTTGGGGTCTGCCTGGCCTGATCAATCGATGCTCAATACCATGGTTCTGACATTCCTGGTCGAAAAGATGATTTCCACTGGGCTTACGTTCGCCACCCACGGTGAAGCGATCGGTAAAGGATTTACCATTGTCCGTGAGCACGGTTCGAATCGTGAAGGGAGCCTCCTCTTCCACATGCTTCATGAACGCCTGGGCGTCCTTTGCAGATTGACTTGATCTGACCTCCAGATACACCCACCGAGTGGCACGATCAATCGCGACGTAGAGATAACGCTTCTGATCTTCGTCAGGCATTTGGGGCAGGTGCTTGATATCAATGTGCACATACCCGGGCTCATAATCCTTGAAAGGCCGATGTTTGGGCTTCTCGTCCTCCTTCGCATCTTGACGCGCCAGCTTGGCGAGAGTCGGTACATCACGTCGTTTGAGCATGCGCTGAAGTGCGGAACGCGACAGATTGGGGGTCAGGAATTCCCGAGCAACGACAAGTAGATCATCGAGCCCCAGGCGAAGCAGTTCACGTGCGGCGATGACGATCTCTTCCTGTTCTGAGGTCAGAGTCGCGAGTAGGTTATGACGTGTGTGGGAACGATCCAGGACATCATCACGATAGCGCCAGCGCTGTATAGTTGAGACGCTGACCCCGAACTGACGAGCGAGATCTTTGTTCGTCATGCTGGAGGGAGCTGCTTGGATGTCGGCACGGATTTTCGGTGTCGTCGTCGCTTGCTTATGCAGCTTGATGTCCATGAAGCTTTTCCTGAATCAATTGCTTGATGAGCTCACGAGAGGCTAACAAAGGATAGCTTCGTTGTGAAATCCGATCATCCGGCACCCTACACCTACAGTGGCGACGATGAGCGCGCCAGATATGGTCACCGCCAGGAAGAGGATGTGGCCTTCCATCTACGGCGTGCCTTCGGGGACGACCCCGAGGTCGTGATCTTCAATGATCTGCGACTGAAACATGGTGAAGAGAATGCCCAGATCGATCATCTGGTCATGCATCCCTTCGGCTTCATCATCATCGAGTCGAAAAGCATCACTGGTGAAGTCAGGGTCAATGCGGCAGGTGAATGGCAGCGCAGCTATCGGGGCAATTGGTCTGGGCTCAAGTCACCACTGCGTCAGGCGGAATTGCAGCAGGATATTCTCAAGCGCCTGTTGATCGAGCATCGCGCTCGTTTGATGAACAAGACCCTGGGGCTGCAAGGCGGCTTTGCCGGTCGACAATGGAAAGTGCTGTGCGCCGTCTCAAGCAATGCCATCGTGCACCGTGACGATATGGCCAAGGGGGTCTCGGCTCAAGTGGTGAAGCCGGAGTTTCTCCACGAGCAGGTCAGTGGTCTGATCGGGGCGCGGTCGATGGTCAAGCGTGCCTTGCTGTTTGATACGCGTCCGGAGTTCACCAAGGATGAGCTTGAGCGTGTCAGCGAGTTCCTGCTCAAGCAGGACGCTCGTTCGCGTCGCGCACATGCCGTCGAGAGCGTCCGTCGCGAGGTGAGTCGTCGTCCGCAGCTGGCAGCGAAGAGGCCAGACGCCGCTGGCAATGCCGCGAGTCGATGGGCGGTCAATGAGGGTAGTCTCCTTGAATCTGACAGCAAAGCCCTCGCCAATAAAGACCTCGGTAGCGAAGCCCTCGGTAACAATGGCGCGGGCTACAGTGCTCATCGCAGCAATGGCATTGGCGACAATGCGCCTGGCAGTCATGAGCTTGACGGCCAGGCGCGCTGTAATAAGAAGCCGCGCACCGTGGCCAGGCAGGGAGGCGATTCGAGTGCAATGACAGTTGCCGTCCCCGCCGCCGCGGCAGCCAATGAGGCGAAGGCAAGCGCCGAGAGCGTCGCCAAGCCCAAAGCTGAAACCAGAGCCGAAACACCAGCGCCGCCAACCGAGGCACCAGTCGGGTCGCCAGTGCCTGAAGCGTGTCTGGCCTCGCCACAGTTGAGCGAGCATCTCGACAGAATCACCGCACGCCTGAAGGCTTCCGCCACCACGCAAGCGCCACCGGAAGTGCGAGTCCAGTGCCAGAAATGTCAGGAAAAAGATGCACTGCTGGGGCGTTACGGCCCCTACGGCTATTACGTCAAATGTCGGGTCTGCAACGCCAATACATCACTCAAGCAGGACTGTCCGGCCTGCGAGCATCACAGCGTACGCCTGAGCAAGTCCGGGGCGGTCTACTCGGGGCATTGCCCGCAATGTGAGCACGAGTTCGTGATATTCCGACAGCCCGATTGATGTGGTGCCTTGCAGACAGACAGCGACAGTACGACAACGGCAGAATGACGACGACAGCATGAAGCGGCAGCCCTCGGGCTGCCGTCTTGCGTATTGCGGTCATGAAACTCGCATTGGCGGCTTCATTTCCCCCGAGCGGCTGCTGCCTGGCGTTCCAGCCAGTCGATCACCAGCGGCCAGTGGCTGTCTCGATGTTGGCGGCGGAAGAACCCCATATGCCCGATGGGCCCCGTAGCGTGTTGGCGTGGGTCGATCTGATGGCGCTCCAATGTGGCTTGCGTGAAATAGCCGATCAGCAGATCAATGCCTGGGGCCGTCGCCCAAGGGTCATCGTCAAAGCCCAATACCAGCAACGGCTGGGTGACTCTGGCGAAACGGCGCTCGGCCTGCATTGAGGGATCATCGAAGAAGTAGCGTGGCAGGCTGGTCCAGCGGCTCCACTCAAGGGCGACGCCACGGGGCAGATTCTCGCCGATGCCGAGCCGCCGCCCCGGCACATAGCCCAGGGTGTGCGACGTCAGTGGACCGATCACCTTGAGCAGGGCCGTGACCCGAAGGCGCTCGCCAAGCGGCTTGATGAAATGCAGGCAGCCTGCGTGGGAGGCCACCAGTGCCGCGGCACTCAGCAGGCGGCTCGAGTCACTCAGGCCCACGGCGTGACCACCGATGCTGTGGCCCACTGCCAGAAGCGGCAACTCTGGCCAGCGCTGTGCGGCCCAGCGGGTCACGCCCTCGACATCCTGATCGATCCAGGTGGACATGCTGGCGGCGAAGCCACGCAGTGTGGGAGGCGCCGAGCGGCCGATGCCGCGATAGTCGTAGCGGACCACATGGAAGCTGCGGCTGGCCAGCGCCTGCGCGAAGGCGCGATAGATGGACTGCGGCACGCCAGTGGCGGGGTGGAGAAGGACGACGCCCTTTACGCTGGCGGGATGCAGCTCAGGCTCATGCACGCTCGCCGCGAGGCGATAGCCGTCTGCCGCCGCAATCTCGCACTCGTGTTCACCATTTGAGCGGGCGGGGTGTTGTGCCGTTTCGTGATTCTGTGGCGCTGTTGAAAGCGCACTGGCAGTAGCGGGGCAGGTATCCGGCAAGCGTTCGGTCATGGCGATCTGGTCTCTTTTTTATTTTGGGCTGGGCTTGTCATTAGGCTGTCTTGACACGCTGCTGGTCAGTACAAATTCAAACGTTTGTTTGTCGTCAGTATTGTTCAGTCCTCCTGCAAGTGTCCAGCAGGGTTTCAACAGGATGAGAAACGACAACGCCCGCATTCCTGACCAAGGAATGCGGGCGTTGTCGTTCAGAGGGTCGACTCGATGGACCTCTTTATAGCCGTCTCAATTATCGACCGGCCAGACCTTGAAGATACGGTACGGCGCCTGGCCGCTGTCCTTGCCGTCATTGAAGGGCGGCGTGCTGTCGAGCTGGTTGACGGTGACATAGAGCCAGCCGTCGGCTGCCATGCGCACGCCATCCGGCCAGTCGAGACGCTCATCGCGCACCAGCGGCGTCAGTTTGCCATCGGCGCCCAGTACATCCAGCCCATGCTGATTGAGGTTGGTGAAGTAGTGGATGCCCCCGGCGGTATCCGCGCCATCGGAAACGGGCTTGTCGCCGACGCGCGTGATGGCAGCGGCGATGGTGGCGTGATCGGCGCCTTCGCGCAGCAGTCTGGCCGGTACGCTGTACCAGCTGTGGCCGGTCATGGCGCCGAAGAAGACCGTCTCTCCATCGCCGGACAGGGTGATCGGGTCGACGCCGACCTTGGCAGGCTTGCCATTGAACTGGATGTCCTTGCCATTGATCTTGAGCTTGGCACCGGGTTCTGCCTCAAGCGCCGGATGCTCGCCGAAGCGGGTGGCCTCGCCGCTCTCCAGGTCAACGGTGATCAAGCCCGGATTGGCGATGTCTGCCAGATAGGCCACGCCACGGCTGCGGTCCACCGCTAGGTCCTGCACGAAGCTACCCTCGGGGGCGATATTCGCCGGCAAAGTCAGCTTGGTGATCAGCTTGCCCGAGGCAATATCGAAGCCCCACAGGCGGGTCTTGCCCAGATGCAGCCCCATGTCGGTAATCCAAAGCCCGCCCTGGCCATCCTGGTAGATGCCCAGCGGGGAGTCGATGGTGGCGTCGCTGTAGCGGCCGGCATGCGTCTGCAAGGCGGGGGAGGGCCAGGCGCGGTAGCTGTTCTGACCGGTGATCTCGACCAGCTGCACATCGTGGTCCCCATCCATCGGGTGGATGGTGGCGAAGACCTGTCCATTGGGCGTCACCGCCACATTGCCGGGGCGAATCTGCATGACGGCGACAGAGCGCATTTCACCGTAGGCAGGCCCGGCCTTGAGCGCTGAGGTGGTGGCCGGCAGGGTCGTATGGCCGTTGGCGCAGCCCGTCAGCAGGCCGGTAAGCAGGGCGACCATGCCCAGATGTCGGGTCGAACGGACGGGGTCAGGCATCAATGTTTCCTTGTCGTGGTAATGCTGGTGTTACTGTCGCGATGAGCGATATTTTGAAGGAAGGGATTTCTCGATGACGATAATTTCCTGAAAAATCATGGGCATAGAGTAACCTGAAGTACCGTGCAGACCAAAAAAACGCCCTCATGGAGGGCGTTTTTCATTTCAGCGTAAGTGCCTTGCGGCCAGAAGCCGATTTGATCAGGCGTGACGCGAGATCATGGCATCGAAGTTTTCCTTCGGCTGGACACCGGTCAGGGCTTCGAGCTTCTCGCCGGACTTGAACAGCGCGATGGTCGGCAGGCCACGGACGCCATTCTGGGCGGCGAGGTCCGGTGCATCATCGACATTGATGGCAACGACCTTGAGGGCATCGCCCTGTTCTTCGGCGATGGATTCGACGATCGGGTCGAGCATCTTGCACGGGCCGCACCACGGTGCCCAGAACTTGACCAGCACCGGCTGCTCGCTCTCGATGACTTCTTGGGTGTAGTTGCTATCGACGACTTGTGCGAAATCCGCCATTTGTCTCTCCTGTGCATCACGAGGGATGCGTGATTCAAAAGGGCACTTGGTGTGCTTGATGGGCACACACTAACGCCGCTCGACTTTTGTTCGCAAGCGCATTCGCTTTTGAGGCCAGGCAACATATGCGTGCCGTTTGCGCAACAGTGGCGAGGGTGTGGCCACCTATCCGCTGCTACACCCAGCCAAGCGATGCTCTGATCGCGCTTCATTCGTCCTCCATTCACCCGCCACTCGCTCACCATCGTTGCCATCGATTCACGCGCTGGTTGTCATCCAACTGTCATGCATGTGTCACTTGATATATGGAAAAACATATATATGATATTTCGTATGTCGCCGCGCATCAGCCGACTGGCAGGCAAACTGCCACGCCATGCGTCAGGTGCCGGTGAGAGGGGGGCGGGAGAGGGAATCGGGTGGGGGAGTCGGGCGGGGGAATCGAGAGTGGGAGCAAGATGGCTCAGGCATACGCGAGGACATCGCCATGAAACCGTCAACCCATGACGTTATTGATGGAGTGGGAGACATGGCGGCCCGCCTGACACCGTTGCAGGTCTTCAAGTGCCTTGCCGAGGACACTCGCCTGACCGTCGTGCAGCTGTTGGCCCGGATGGAAGAGTTGTGTGTCTGTGAGCTTATCTGGCTGCTGGAGCAGCGCGCCATGCCCATCTCCCAGCCCAAGGTCTCGCGGCATCTCGCCCAGCTGAGAGAGGCTGGCCTGCTGATCAGTCAGCGGCGCGGCCAGTGGGTGCACTACCGCTTGGCACCTGATCTGCCGGCCTGGTGCCATCAGATTCTCGCGACTCTCTGTCAGGCCAACGCCCGCGAGGTGTCGCGCTGGGTGGCGTGGCTGGAGACGATGCCCAACCGCCCTGTGCGCTGCTGCTGAGCGCACAGGGCGAAGAACGTTAGCCGAATCCTTTCGAACACTCTCAAGGAAATGCCCATGTGTCCTGCTCATAGCGCTCCGTCCTATTCCTCGTCCATCACCGTGCCGGAGGGCATGCCGGCCCTGCGCGTCGGCATCAACGGTTTCGGACGCATCGGTCGTCTCGCGCTGCGCGCGCTGTGGAAGCTGCGCGAGGATATCGCGCTGGACGTGGTGCGTATCAATGACCCAGGTGGCGATGCCGCTACCTTCGCCCATCTGCTGGAATTCGATTCCGTGCATGGCCAGTGGTCGCCGGGCGCCGGTATCACCAGTGACGCGGATTCCATTACCCTCGATGGTCAGCGCACTGCGTTCTCCAGCCAGCGTGAGATCGGTGATACCGACTGGTCGGGCTGCGATGTGGTGATCGAGGCCTCCGGCAAGAAGAAGAGTACCGAGGTGCTGAACGCCTATCTCGAGCAGGGTGTCGCGCGGGTCGTGGTCTCCGCGCCGGTCAAGGAAGAGGGCGTGCTCAACATCGTCATGGGCGTCAACGACCACCTCTACAACGCCGAACAGCATCGCATCGTGACGGCGGCCAGCTGCACCACCAACTGCCTGGCACCGGTCATCAAGGTGATTCAGGAGCAGTTCGGCATTCGTCATGGTTCCATGACCACCGTGCACGATATCACCAATACCCAGACGATTCTGGATGCGCCGCACAAGGACCTGCGCCGCGCGCGGGCCTGCGGCATGAGCCTGATTCCGACGACCACCGGCTCCGCCAAGGCGATCAGCGCCATCTTCCCTGAACTGGAAGGCCGCTTGAACGGCCACGCCATTCGCGTGCCGCTGGCCAATGCCTCCCTGACCGACATGGTGTTCGAGCTCAACCGCGAAGTGACGGTGGATGAGGTCAATCAGGCGCTGCAGAGCGCGGCAGAAGGCGAACTGGCCGGCGTGCTGGGCTATGAGACACGTCCGCTGGTGTCGATCGATTTCCGTACCGATTCCCGCTCCAGCATCATCGATGCGCCCTCGACCATGGTCGTCGCGGGTACCCAGCTCAAGCTGTACGCCTGGTATGACAACGAGTGGGGCTATGCCAACCGCACCGCAGAGCTGGCGCTGAAAGTGGGCCTGAGTGATCTGGCCGACGCCAGCACACGGGAGCGCTGACATGCTTGCCCGCCTGCGAGAGCTGCCCCATGAGGTGCGCCAGTACCTGCTGGTGACGGGGAATTACTGGGCCTTCACGCTGACGGACGGCGCACTGCGCATGCTGGTGGTGCTGCATTTCCATTCGCTGGGCTATTCGGCGCTGGACATCGCGCTGCTGTTCCTGTTCTACGAGGCCTTCGGTGTCGTCACCAACCTGGTCGGCGGCTGGCTGGGGGCAAGGCTTGGCCTCAATCGCACCATGAATGCCGGGCTTGCGATGCAGCTGGTGGCGCTCGGCATGCTGTTGGTGCCGGAGCCCATGCTGACGGTGATCTGGGTGATGATCGCCCAGGCGCTGTCGGGCATCGCCAAGGATCTCAACAAGATGAGCGCCAAGAGCGCCATCAAGGTGCTGGTGCCGAAGGGGCAGCAGGCGGCGCAGTCGCAGAGCTCGCTGTATCGCTGGGTCGCGCTGCTGACCGGTTCCAAGAATGCTCTCAAGGGTCTGGGCTTCTTCCTCGGTGGCGCGGCGCTCAGCCTCATCGGCTTCCAGGGCACGGTGTTGGCCATGTGGCTCATGCTGGCTGTGGTGCTGGTGCTGTCCCTGCGCAAGCTCTCGGCATCACTGGGGCAGAGCAAGGCCAGCCGCAAGCCGGCGTTTCGTGAGATGTTCTCGACCTCGCGAGCGGTCAATGTGCTGTCGGCGGCGCGCATGTGTCTGTTCGCTGCACGCGATGTCTGGTTCGTGGTCGCCTTGCCGGTCTATCTGGCCGAGGTACATGGCTGGAACTTCTGGACAGTCGGTATCCTGATGGCCGCGTGGGTGATCGGTTACGGCGGGGTGCAGACCCAGGCCCCGCGCATCACCGGGCCGATCGCGCGTCGCTTGCACGGTGATGCAGGCGTGCGCTGGATGACCGTGCTGCTGGCTGGTGTGCTGGCCTTGTTGCCCGCGCTGATGGCGAGCATGTCGCTGGATGTGCAGCAGGGAGTCGACAGGACTGCGGCCATCCTGCTGGGGCTGGCACCTCTCGAGTGGCTGATCATCGGCCTGCTGGTGTTCGGCGTCATCTTTGCGGTCAATTCCAGCTGGCACAGCTACCTGATCGTGCGCTTCGCGCGCAGTGAAGGCGTGTCGATGGATGTCGGCTTCTATTACATGGCTAACGCCATGGGCCGATTGCTGGGGACGCTGCTGTCCGGTTGGCTCTATCAGGCCTATGGTCTGGAAGCCTGCCTGTGGTGGTCTGCGGCACTGGTGGCGGCGAGCGCCGTGATGGCCATCGCACTGCCCTCGGATACGCAGCATGCCTCCACTCAGAAGACGTCGGCCACCTGATGCGCCATGACTAAAGGCGCCATGCGCTTGATGACCCGGTGCCATAAGGCGTGTTGCTGGCGCCTGAGCCAGTATGCAGAAAGCACTCCTACAGGAAGCCCTCCCCATTGATGGGAAGGGCTTCCTGTCATCTGGCGGCGATAGTCTGGTGGGTGATGCTAGGGGCGAGAATCAGGACATTGCGCATTTACCTGATGTCACCGTAGCGTCAGCAAGTGAAGAATCTTTGTATATCTCTCACATAAGTCCCTGATATAAGCTCCTGGCTGGATTTCCGGTCGTTAGCCTTTTCTTTCCGTTCCAAGAGAAACGTCATGTCACATCCGGATGAAACTGCAAGGCGTGAGCGCGACCCTGCGACGCCTGATGCCCCGCTTGCGAGCGACAAGACGCGGCGCAGTGAAGTGCTGCGCACCTTCCTCACGCTGGGACTGACCAGCTTCGGCGGCCCGATTGCCCACCTCGGATACTTCCACGATGAGCTGGTACGCAGGCGAGGCTGGTTGAGTGACAAGGCCTACGCCGAGCTGGTCGCGCTCTGTCAGTTTCTGCCGGGGCCGGCCAGCAGTCAGGTCGGTTTCGCGCTAGGCATGGTGCGTGGCGGTGGCGTGATGGGTGGGCTGCTGGCATGGATCGGCTTCACATTGCCGTCTGCGCTGGCGTTGCTGGTATTGGCACTGGTGGCCGGCAGCCTCGAAGGGCCGCTGGCCTCCGGGGTGATTCACGGCTTGAAGCTGGTAGCAGTGGCCGTCGTCGCCCAGGCGATCTGGGGCATGGCACGCAAGCTGTGCCCGGATTTGCGGCGTACCTGTCTGGCGCTGTTGGCCATGCTGGGCCTGGCGCTGGCACAGAGCGCCTGGACGCAGGTCGGAATGATCGCGATGGGCGCAGTGCTCGGTAGCCTGCTGTGTCGTGATGACAAGGCAGCATCCGTGTGCCAGCAAGCCCAGGCCGCGGGGCTGTCACTGCCGGTCTCGCCGCGCCTGGCGCGCTACTGCCTGATCGCGTTCTTCGTATTGTTGATCGGGCTGCCGCTGGTGGCCTCCGGCAGTCTGGTCGATATCTTCTACCGTGCCGGGGCGCTGGTGTTCGGGGGCGGGCATGTGGTGCTGCCGCTGTTGGAGGCCTCTACCGTCGAGACGGGGCATATCGCGGCCGATACCTTCCTCACCGGCTATGGCGCCGCCCAGGCGGTGCCGGGGCCGCTGTTCACCTTTGCCGCCTGGCTGGGGGTTGGCATGGCGCAGGTGGACGGCGGTTCGGCATTGCTCGCTGCCGTCATTGCGCTGTTGAGCATCTTTCTGCCGGGGATTCTGCTGCTGATCGGTGTGGCGCCACTGTGGGGGCGTTTGCGCTCCCGCGCGGGGGCGCGCGCTGCGCTCGCCGGCGCCAATGCAGCCGTCGTGGGCGTGCTGGGCATGGCGCTCTATGACCCGCTATGGACCACCAGCGTGCTGAGCCGCACGGACATGGTGATCGCGCTGGCCGCCTTCATCGCTCTGACACGCTTCTCGCTGGCACCCTGGAAGCTGGTGCTGGGGATGGTGATCCTCGGCGCGGTGCGTGGCGTGATCTAAGTCCCGACGTCGTATCTGATAACAGAACGCCCCCGTCTGCCGTTGGCAGGCGGGGGCGTTCTTGTTCTACAGAGAAGCTTCAGGCCGAGCAGCTCATGCCGAGCAACTTCGCTCAGAGCAACTTCAGGCCGAGCGGCTCGTGGTTGGCGTCACACCAGCGACAACAGCGCGGTGACCAGCAGCTCGTTGTCGTAGTAGGGTGCGCTCTGCTCGCTGATCAAACGGGTGTCGATCACGGTGATGCCCATGCGCTCGAGCGCCTCGATGCAGGGGCCGCCGGGATAGTCACCGCGCTGGCTGTCGAGGAGCACGATGTTGAGCAGGTTCTCGGTGGGGCAGTCTTCCATGCGGCCGGTCAGGTCGGCACACAGGGTGTCGAGCAACACGCTGACCAGCTCATCCATGCGTTTGCCGGTCTGCTCCGGGTCCGGGCAGCAGTTGGGGATATAGACCTTGGGGCAGGGGTTGGCCAGCACCGCGCGCCCGACGCCCTTGGGCAGCAGATTGGCGAGCACGCTGGAGTAGAAGCTGCCGGGAGGGAAACAGATCAGCTCGGCCGACTCGATCAACTGGCGATTGTTGGCGTGTAGCTCCGGCACCACGGGCACATGCTGGTCGCCCTCTGTCGCGGCCAGGCGCATGCGCGCGATGGGCGAATCGAGAGGGGCGACTTCCTTGCCGGTGATGCGGTGCTGACCGATGATCTCGCGGCCATCTTCCAGCGTTGCCGCCAGATGGAAATCGGCATTGACCACGGCGCGCACCGTACCGCGCACGTGTACCAGCTTGGAGAACAGGAAGATGATCTGATCCAGCTGCTGGTGATGGTTCAGATAGCCACCGGCAATGATCAGGTTGCCGATGCTGGCGCCGCGCAGATCGAAGCCTTCCGGCATGGCGTCGATGAGAAAGCCCAGCTGATGGCAGATCAGGGTGCGCATCGGTTCCGCGACCGCCATGGTCAACGGATGACGTCCGGCTGCCAGCTCGCGCAGCGTGGCGTGCAGCATCTCCGGGCGCGCTTCACGCGGCAGGCGGTGGGTAAACAGGCGATAGATGTCGGGATGGCCCAGGACACTGTCATCGGCCAGCGCCATCAGGCGTGAACGCAGGTCGCCGATGGCGGGCATCGAGAAGGCGTCGCGCAGTTTGGCTGAGCTGCCACCGGAGTCGAACGGCGTCACCAGATGGATGCTGTGGTGGGTATAGCGGGTCAGGGTGCGCGAGACCCCGGTCAGTGCGGTGCCGCCACTGAAGAACAGCACGCGCGGGCCGACTTCGGGGGCTTTAAGATAGCGCCTGACGCGCATGGGATCGGGTACACGTGCGATCCGACTGACCCTGACCTTGGCCATTGCATGGCTTCCTTTATGCTTGCATTTTTGGCATAGAGTGCCTTTTTTTACGCCCAGCGTCGCCTATTATGCACTTTCTCTCAATTCCAGCGCAGGGACTCTCGATTCCCGTCCAGTCTCTCAATTCCAGCGCAGGAGCTCTCGATTCCCGTCTCTCGATTCCAGCCCAGCGTCTCTTGCTGCCAGCCTCTCTCATTACCAACCCGGTTTCCTTCATTGCCAACGTAGTGTCTGCCAGGCGCGCTGTTGCGCTAGGTTGGCAAGGGTCGGGTCCGGGTGGACGGCGAAGGGGTGATCGACGAATTCCAGCAAGGCCAGATCATTGCGTGAATCCGAATAGCCCCAGCTGGGCACTCCAGTGCTGTGGCTGGCGTGTTGCCGTTGCCATGCCTTGAGTGCCGCGAGCTTGCCCTCGCGGAAGGTGCGAATGCCACAGGCCCGCCCGTTGTAGCAGCCTTGCTCGGTCTCAAGGGCCGTGGCCAGGGCCGCGTCCAGCGCCAGGCGCTCGGCGAGGGGGGCGACCAGATGCGCTGTCGAGGCCGAGATGATCACGACCTGATGATTCTGAGCGCGGTGCCAATGGATCCGCTCCAGCCCCTCACGATACAGGCGTGGCATCAGCTCGGCATCGAGAAAGCGTGCCACCTCGGCATCGACCTCACTGACGGCCCGCCCTGCCAGCGGGACCAGCAGGTGAGTCAGGTGGGTCTCCATGTCGAGCTCACCTGCCACGTAGTCTTGCATCTGTTGTGCCCAGATCGCGCGATATTTCTCGCCATCGACGATCCAGCCCCTCGCGATCAACCAGTCGGTCCAAAGCCCCGTGGCATCGCCCTCGAGCAAGGTGTCGTCAAGATCGAAGATGGCAAGCCCTGTGATGTCAGTCATGGGACACCTGCGTCGTGGTGGCGGTCTCGTTACCGCCCAGCGCCTGAACCTCATCCAGATCGGCGTGCAGTATCACGCGCAGATGGCGCGGCAGTAGCTGCCGAGCACTGCGATTGAGGACATCGACATTCAGGCGCAGTCCCTGACAGTCCACCTCGTAGCGCACGATATTGCCGAGCAGCTGGTGGCGGCGGATCACGCCCGGGCAGCCGGGGCCGGCATTGTCCGGCAAGGGTTGGGTCGGGAAGTTGGCGTACTCATCCTGCTGTCCCTGGGGGCTGGTGTCCGGTTGCAGGTACAGCGCTTCCGGGCGCAGTGCCACGCGCTGGCTGTCGCTTTCGTACCCGAGCAGCGGGCGCGCCAGCTCGCGACCGATCAGATTGTAATGCCCCATGAAACCTGCCGCCGTGGCATCCACCGGGCGGGTATACAGCGACTCGGCATTGCCCTGCTGCAGGATGCGCCCCTGATGCATCAGGAAGATGCGGTCCGACAGCAGCAGTGCTTCCTCCTGATCGTGGGTCACGAACAGGGTGGTCAGGCCGAGGCTCTTCTGGATGTCACGGATCTGATCACGCAGATGGCGGCGGATACGCGCATCGAGTGCCGACAGCGGCTCATCCAGCAGCAGGATCTGCGGTTCGACCACCAGCGCGCGTGCCAGTGCCACACGCTGACGCTGGCCGCCGGACAACTGGTGCGGGAAGCGTTGCGCCTGATCGGTCAGCTCCACCAGTCTGAGCACCTCGCTGACACGCCGCTCGCGTTCTTCCGGGCGTACCTTCTTCATGCGCAGGCCGAAGGCCACGTTGTCCGCCACCCGCATGTTGGGGAACAGCGCATAGTGCTGGAAGACCATGCCGATGCCGCGACGCTGCGGCGGCAGTGGCGTGATGTCGTGACCATCGACGATGATCTGGCCGGCATCGACATCATTGAGACCGGCGATGGCGCGCAGCAGGGTCGACTTTCCGCAGCCGGAGGGGCCGAGCAGGGTGATGAATTCCCCCCGCGCGATCTCGGCCTCTATCTCGGCGAACACCTGGGTCTTCCCGAAGCTCTTGGCCAGGCCATTGAGCTTGAGATAGTGCTGGTCGGCGGCGCGTTCGCGCAGGGCGCTGGTCAGAAGGCCGCCGGCGCTCTGGCTATCGAATGTGGTGGCGGTGTCGATGGCAAGCATCAGCGGTCCCCTCTGTATGTGGAGTCTGGCGACTGGTGAGTGGTGTGACGCGGCTCGGGGTCGGCGCTCGGCACCGGGCCGGGCAAGCCGTCGGTCATGGCGGTGGCCAGCACCTCGTCGGGGTCATCCGCGGGCATCTCCTGCTCGGCGGGCTGACGATTGCCGAGCCAGGTCAGGATCAGGGTGAACACGAACAGGGTGATGACCAGGGCGCTGGTGAAATGGCCGCTGGCGCCGCGGATATTGTTCAGATAGACCTGCAGGGTTTCGAATCGGGTGCCGACCAGCATGTTGGCGAACACGAATTCGCCGGCCAGGAACGAGAAGGCCAGGAAGACGGCAATCTGGATACCGACGCGAATATTGGGCAGTACGACCAGGAAGAACGCCTTGAGCGGACTTGCCCCCAGCAGTTGAGCGGCCTCCATCAGGGAGGCTACATCCAGTGCACGCAGGCTGTTGGCCAAGGCGCGGTACATGAAAGGCAGCACGATGGTGAAGTAGGTGGGTATCAGGATCCACGGCGTACCGACGATGGCCAGCGGGCCGCCTGCGTAGAGCTGCAGCAGGCCGACCGATGACACGATGGGCGGCACGGCAAAGGGTAGCAGGATCAGCCCATTCATCACGCTGTCCAGGCGCGGATAGCGTGTATGGGCGAGAAATACCACCGGCACGATCAGCAGCAACGACAGTGCCAGCGCGCCGACGGCGACCAGCAGCGAGCGCCCGAACGCCGCCAGAAAACGCGGTGTGGTCCAGAGTTCCAGAAACCATTTCACGGTCAGGGCGTCGGGGGTCAGGCTGGCGCCCCAGCGTGTCGCCAGGGCGTAGAACAGCGTCGCGATCAGCGGCAGTGCCAGCAGCGCGAAGATACTGGTGACGATGAAGGTGTAGAGATTCACGCGGCGCAGGCGCGCCATCAGGCTGGGCAGCAAGGGCTTGCCGTGGCGATAGGGCAGTTCAGCGGGAAGTGACATGGTAGCTCCTGCGCATGAGCCATTGCTGAATCAGCGTGACGATGATGAGAATGACGACCAGCACCAGTGCCAGTGCGCTGGCCAGTTCCGGCTGCAGGAACAGGTCGCCGGAGACCAGGTTGGCGATGCGGATGGTCATCAGGTTGTAGCTGGTGTTCACCAGCGCATAGACGGTGGCGTAGGCGCCCATGGCATTGGCGAACAGCACGGTGAGCGTGCCCGCCAGTGACGGCCACAGCACCGGCAGGCCGATGTGCTGCCAGTAGGCGAGGCGATTGGCGCCCAGCAGGCTGGCGGCTTCACGCCACTCCGTCTTCAGGGTGCTGAAGGCGGGATACAGCAACAGGATGCCCAGCGGAATCTGGAACCAGGTGTAGATGACGATCAGGCCGGTGCGCGAGTAGAGATTGAAGTCCTCGAGCAGGCCGAAGCGCTCCAGCATCAGGGTCAGCATGCCGTTGGCGCCCATCAGGATGATGAAAGCGAAGGCCAGCGGGACACCGGCGAAGTTGCTGGTCATGTTGGTGAAGGCGATCATCATGCGCGTCAGACGCGGGCCGCAGCGTTGCATGCTGTGACAGGTCACGGCGGCGATCGCCAGCCCCAGCACGCTGGACATGAAGGAGATCTCGAGGCTGCGCCAGATGGCCTGCCGGAAGAAGGCCGAAGAGGCGATCTCGTGAAAGTTGGCCAGCCCCCAGCCAGTAGGGGGCTTGAAGGCGCTGATCATCACCCACACCAGCGGCGCGATCTGGAAGGCGCCGAAGATCAGTGCAAACGGCAACAGCCACATGACGGGGCTGGTCAGGCGGCGCTTGAAGGCGGCAGACATCACTTGAGGCCTCGCGTGGCAGCATGGCTCGCCAGCAGCGACGGATTGCTCGCCTTGCTGTGCTCGAGCCCCAGCAGTGTGGCCAGGGTGCCGCAGAGCTCGCGTTGCTTGAGATCCGTCGCGGTGGCGTTGGCGAAGGCGGTGCCGAAGGTCCACAGCGGCACGCGACGCTCCTCTTCCAGCAGGCCGGAATGTGAGCGGTCGGCATTCATGCCGTGATCGGCGGTGACCATCACCTGATAGCCGGCTTCCAGCCATGCCGGCAGGTAGTCGGCCAGGGCGACGTCGGCATGCCGCGCGGCGTTGCGGTACTGCGGCGTGTCGCCGCCATGACGATGGCCGGCATCGTCGATGTTCATGCTATGCACCAGCAGGAAATCCGGGTCGTGACGCAGGCGCAGCATTTCGGCGTCACTGAACAGATGGTCATCCGGATAATGATCCTGCCAGTAGAAGATGCCCGCCTGGATGGCGGATTCCGGGTTGTCGAGCCAGCGATGGCGGGCCGGCACGAAGGGGGCCGCGACATAGAGTTCGCTGACCCAGTGATAGGCGGCAGCAGCCGTGCGCTTGCCCTGCTGGCTGGCAAGGTCGAACAGGCTGATGCCGCGTGAGCGGCGCACGATACCGTTGTTGACGATACCTGAGTCGACAGGCAGGTCGCCGGTCAGCAGGCATTCATAGAGCGGGCGCGACATGGCCGGCAGCTCGCAGTCCAGTGATTGATACTGGCCACGGCCGGCCTCGACCAGGGCACTCAGATAGCCCATGGCATGATGACCCACGGCATGGTTGAGGCCGTCGAGCACGACAAGAATGACACGCTGAGACATGGTGACTCCGTGAAGCTCAAGACGGCACCGCAAAGGCGATGCCGTCTGTCAGGATGGTGCGCGCTCTGCTCGCGTGAAGCAGAGGCCGGGGATCACTGCTGGTGGATCAGTACCTGGGACTGCCACTGACGCGGCAGCTGCTTGGCACTGGCTTCCCAGCCCGCGAAGTCCTGAACCGGACGAGCATTGGCGTACTGCTCGTTGGGCAGCAGCTTGGCGGCGATATCCTCAGGCAGGGTGAGGTGCTCGGCGCGGATCGGACGGGCATAGCCCTTGGCCAGATTCAGCTGACCGGCATCGGAGAGGATGTACTCACGGGCCAGCTTGGCGGCATTCGGGTGCGCGGCATGCTTGTTGATGATGGTGGCGTAGCCGGAGGTGACGGAGGCATCAGACGGAATGACGACCTCGAAGGTGTCGCGGTTGATCTGATCGCGATAGTTCAGGGCATTGAAGTCCCACAGCAGGGCGACTTCGACTTCGCCTTTCTCCAAGTTGGCGATGCTCGGCTCTGCCAGTGACAGACGGCCCTGGCGCGCCAGTTCCGCGAAGACTTCCAGGCCCGGTGTCAGGTCGGATTCCTTGCCGCCATTGGCGAAGGCAGCGGCCAGAATGGCGTTGTTGGCCTGGGAGGCCTTGCCCACGGCGCCGACGGACACCTTGTAGTCACCCTCGGCGAGATCTGAGAAGGAGGTCGGGCGCTCATCTTCGCTGACCAGCGTCTTGTTGATCATGAAGGAAATGGTGCCGGTGTAGCCCAGTACCCAGTGGCCATCCTTGTCTTTGGCCCACTCCGGGATCTGATCCCAGGTCGTGGTCTTGTAGGCTTGGGTCACGCCTTGCTGCACCGCGATCGGACCGAAGGCGAAGCCCACGTCACCGATATCGGCGGTGGCGTTCTCACCCTCGGCCTTGAACTTGGCGACTTCCTCGGCGGAGCTCATGTCGGTATCGCTATGTGCGATGGAATACTTCGACTCGAGGTCTGCCCAGGTGTCCTTCCAGTTGGCCCAGCTGTCCGGCATGCCGACGCTATCGACACGGCCTTCGGACTGAGCAGCCTCGAGAAGGTCAGCCGGCATGTCGGCGGCACTGACGGAGGCACTGCCCAACAGGGCGGCCATGCAGGTGGAAACCAGCAGGCCGGTGGAGCGGGGTGAGGTAGTGGCAATCGATTTCAAGGAGATTTCCCCAGTAGGTGATGAACAATCGCTGCGCTGAAGGTAAGGCGTGACGGGCATCAGGCACCCTGTCGACACGCTGAGAGCACGTCCGGGTGCTCAGGTCATTGCTCAGGCCGGTTCTCGGATCATTGATCAGACCAGCGCTCTGCCAAGTGCTCAGGCAAGTGCCGAGAGAGCCGAAACTGTGTGGTCTAGTTCAGTCTGAAAGACACGATCGACTCTAGCGCTCGCCTGTGACAGTTGCGTGTCGTCAACATGTCGTTGTCATGGCATGGGTGAGGGCTCTGCCTCTGCCTCCTTCATACCTTCTCCGTGCCTTGCCGCGGGCTTCAGTCCTCGCTATCTTCCACAGCCATAAGTGTGCAAAGCATGGCGTGCAAGGCATGAGCCAGCGTGTGATGACTGGCCTGGCGTGGCAGCCAGAGCTGCGCTGTCACCGAGTTGTCACGCCAATGCCACTATTCTCCTCATGCGTGTCTCGACAAGCGTGTCTTGAAAATACGCACTGAGCTTTGCGAGTCATCTGAACTAGACCACAGGAATCTTTTCTCTCTGACCCTTTCCATCCTGGACGCCCTGGATGTCATGCAAGTGACTCGCCAGAAATTGCTGTCTTTCGTTATCTTTCAGGAACTTCGCATGCCTTCATCTTCGCTTGAGCCCCAGAGTGACGCTGCTTCATCAGCAACTCCTGACGCGGATGTCCCCGTGGCAGGGCTCAAGGGCAAGCTGCTGAACCATCTTGAGGCAGCGCCGCTACGCGCCTCACAGCGCCTGCCCTCCGAACGTGAGATGATCGAACGCTTTGCCACGACGCGGGTCACCCTGCGCGACACCCTGCTGCAGCTGGAGGCGGAGGGGCGTATCTATCGCGAGAATCGGCGGGGCTGGTTCGTCTCGCCGCCACGACTGCGCTATGACTTGCTGGCGTGCCTGCCATTTCGCGACATGGTCGAGTCACAGCAGCGGGTGGCCAGCACCGAGGTACTGGCGGCAGGAGAGGTCGCTGCCAACGCGGTGATCGCGCAGCGACTGGGGATTGCGGAGGGCTCAGTGGTCTATCGCATCACTCGCGTGCGGCGTATCGACGGGCGGCGCGTGCTGCATGTCTGCCATCACCTGCGACGTGACTGCTTCCCGGGCATCCTCGATTTCGATCTCGGAGCCCACTCCCTGACCGACCTCTATCGACGCGAATACGCCATTCGTGTCAGCCGCGTCAGCTTCGAACTGGCCTCCACGGTGTTCGACGCTGAGGCCGCCGCCGCGCTGAACGCCGCGCAAGGCAGCCCCGCGCAGCGCATCACCCGAATCAACTTCGATCAGAATGGCCGCGCGGTGGACTGCGATGATGAACACTGGCGCCACGATGCCATCGAATTGACGCTGAGTGCCGCACCACAGAGCTAGTCGACAAGTTCGCGGTAAAGCCTGAATGTCTGGCAGGCCGCTGGTAGCCCAGACGAAAACACCCGCACATCCTCTTGATTAGTGGAGGCAGTGCGGGTGTTTCTTGTGCGACAGACAGGATTCGAGCGCGGTTGAGACGCGATCGATCGGTATCAGCGCATCAGCAGGCTTTCATCGACTTCGCGGAAGTGATGGGCGCTTTTCATCAGGGTGAGGGCGGTGAGGGCTTCGACGCCATAGACGCGTGTGGTGATGGCGTGACGGGTGGCGACATGATCCAGCAGCAGGGCGAAGTCGCCATCGCCGGAGGCGAGGATGATCTCATCGACTTCGGGGGCGGCTTCCATCACGTCGATGGTGATGCCGACATCCCAGTCGCCCTTGGCCGAGCCGTCGCCGCGCTGGATGAAGGGCTTGAGTTTGACCTCAAAGCCTATCTCGCGCAGACGCTGCTGAAATTGCTGTTGCTTGGGGTCGCCACGGTCGATTGCGTAGGCGTAGGCATGCTGAATCGAGCCGAGACGCTCGAGTTCTGCCCACAGGCGACGATAATCGAACTGCCGACCGAAGGTATCGCGGGTGGTGTAGTAGATGTTCTGCACATCGATGAAGACGGCCAGGCGTGTGCGTGCCCCATCCGCGTCGAGAGTGCCATGCGCGCTATGCTGGCGGGAGTCGAGAGAGCTGTCGCGCGAAGAGGATGCTGACATGGGCGTCGCCGTGGCGGGAGGGCAATGGCAGGCAAGAGGCGGTTTTCCTCTCCCCAGAAAGAAGCCGGCCGCTACCTGATGATGCAGGGCAGCGGCTGGAGGTCTAGCGATGAACAACGCTCTCACCAGTCAGTGACTCGATGGCAGGCGCCAGTTGAGAGAGGCGAGCAGCGCGTTCGGGCACCAAGGCTTGATGGGCAAGCTTCAGCTCTTGGCAGCAGGGTTTGACGGCTTGGTCGGCTTGACGCCAATGATTTGGCCGCTGACACCGGATTCAATCACATCCACCTTGCCACCACGGTCCAGGAAGGCCTGCATCTGAGCTTCAAGCGAGGCTGAGGTTTCGACAGCAGCCGGTGCTTTTTTCTTTGCAGCAGTACGAGTATTCGCCATGCGGGACTCCGTTCCAAGACGTGAGGGGTGAAGGTGTATGATAACACAGTGGCAACTTTGCTGCTTGATGGCGTCAATTTGGAATCAGGAGCCTTATGTTTCGCGCCGCTTTCTGTTGTGTCTGCAAGCCTCGCGCAGCTTGGTGGGTCGCTGTTGCGATCTGACCAACACAGTGATGCAGGGCAGCCAAGCCATTGAAAAGTCGGGCTGTCGGCAAGAGGTCAGTGGGCATGATCGCGATTGCCGCATGGCATGCGAATCCCTTTCACGGGCGCTGAATCATCTTTGATGGTTACGCCAACCGACGCTCAGCCAAGCAAGGAGAGACTCCATGACTAGCCCTTCCAACGGTGGTTTTGACGGCCAGACTCGCGCTTATGCCGTGGCATCCGAAACGGCAGACCTGGCGCCCTGGAACTTCGAGCGTCGCCAGCCGCGTCCGGACGATGTGGCCATCGAGATTCTCTACTGCGGTGTCTGTCACTCGGATCTGCACGTCGGCCGCAATGACTGGGGCTTTTCTCAGTATCCGCTGGTGCCGGGGCACGAGATCGTGGGGCGGGTGACCCAGGTAGGCAATGACGTCAGTCAGTACAAGGTGGGCGACATGGTCGGCGTTGGCTGCATGGTGGATTCCTGCCGCGAATGCAGCGCCTGTCAGAAGGGGCTCGAGCAATACTGCCTTGACGGCATGACCATGACCTACGGCAGCCCGGACCGTCACGACGGTAGCCTCACCCAGGGCGGCTATTCCGACAAGATCGTCGTCAGCGAACGCTTCGTGGTCTCCATCCCGGACAAGCTCGACCCGGCTGTGGCAGCGCCGCTGCTGTGCGCGGGTGTCACGACCTATTCGCCGCTGCGTCACTATGGCGTGAAGTCCGGTGACAAGGTCGGGGTGATCGGCATGGGCGGCCTGGGCCACATGGGCATCAAGTTCGCCAAGGCGATGGGTTGTGAAGTGACGCTCTTCACCCGCAGCGAGAGCAAGGTCGAGGAAGCGCGCGAGAATGGTGTCGATCATGTGATCGTCTCGACGGATGATGAGCAGATGGCAGCCGCCACCGAAACCTTCGACTTCCTGCTCGACACGGTGCCGGTGCCGCATGATCTCAACCCTTACCTCAATACCCTGAAGTACGACGGCACGCATATCCTCGTCGGCCTGGTGCAGGAAGTGGACCCCGCGCTGCAGGGCGGCAATCTAGTGATGAAGCGTCGCGTGCTGGCCGGCTCGCTGATCGGCGGCATGCCCGAGACCCAGGAAGTGCTCGACTACTGCGCCGAGCACGACATTGGCTGCGATATCGAGATGATCGACATCGACACCATCAATGATGCCTGGAAGCGCATGCAGGAAGGCAAGGTCAAGTATCGTTTCGTGATTGACATGCAGAGCCTCAAGAACGCCCAATAAGCGCTGACGCTGCTGCCGATCAGGCAGTCTGTCAGTGAATGCTGAAACCCCCGCCAATGACGCATTGGCGGGGGTTTTGTCGTAAGGTATGTCACAAAATTGCTACAGGGTGATTCCCGATGTATCGCAAAACGCGTATAAGAACGCGATGAAAACGCCAAAGAGAATCCAGCCGCTCATAGATGACGGCCTGGTCGATGAAGTGCTTCGCCCCTTGATGAGTGGCAAGGAAGCCTCGGTTTATGTCGTGCGCTGCGGAGAAGAGATTCGCTGTGCCAAGGTCTACAAGGATGCTGCCCAGCGCAGCTTCAAGCAGGCTGTGCTGTATCAGGAAGGTCGCAAGGTGCGTAACAGTCGCCGTCAGCGGGCGATGGAGAAGGGCTCCGGCTTCGGACGCAACCAGCAGGAAGCCGCCTGGCAGAATGCCGAGGTCGATGCGCTGTATCGTCTGGCCGATGCCGGTGTGCGCGTGCCGCAACCGTTCGGCTGCTTCGATGGCGTGCTGCTGATGGAGCTGGTCACCGATGACGACGGCAATGTGGCGCCGCGCCTGAATGATGTCTCGATGTCCGCCGAGCAGGCGCGGGAAGACCATGCGCTGATGATGCAGTACATCGTGCGCATGCTGCATGCCGGCCTGGTGCATGGCGACCTGTCCGAGTTCAACGTGCTGGTCGATGACTATGGCCCAGTGATCATTGATCTGCCGCAGGCGGTCGATGCTGCGGCCAACAATAATGCCAAGAGCATGTTGGCGCGTGATGTCGCCAATATCACCGCCTACTACGCGATGTTCGCGCCTGAACTGGCACAGACACGCTACGCCGATGAGATCTGGGCATTGTTTGAGGCCGGTGATATGGACCCGGATGTCGAGCTGACGGGCCTTTATGAGGACGACGCCGAAGCGCCGGACGTGGATGCGCTGCTCGAGAACATCATGGCGGCCATGGAAGAAGAGCAGGAGCGCAAGGCGCGCCAGAAGAGTGCCGAAGAGGGCGATGATGACTAGCTGAGCTGCTAGCTACTGGCCGGGGCTTGGGTTGTGGCGGGCAGCTCTTGGGAAGAGCTCTCGAGTGGCGAGCAACTGGTGCCTCGCTACAGCATGCGTCGGACCTTCTTGCACGCGCCGGGGGCGATGACTCAGACTTGGCGAGCGAGTCGATCGCTACCGATCTCAACCCTTCGATACCGCCATCGCGTCGTATCAGAAGGCGATGCAGCAGTGTCGCCAGTGGGATGGCCAGACCGATGAGCTGTTGTTCTGGGATATCGAGGATCCGCGCAATGAGGATACTGCGGTGTCCTATGGGCGCGCCTTGAACGAAATTCGCACGCGCTTGCAGCTGTGGTTGGCGGCACGCTCACATCATTGAATCAGGTGGAATTCTGCATTGTCTCTTCTGACCCCGACACGTCTTTTCAAATGCCTCAGCGACGATACACGCCTTGTGCTGATGTTGCTTATCCATGCAGAAGGCGAGCTTTGCGTATGCGAGATGACCTACGTGTTGCAGGAGTCGCAGCCCAAGGTATCGCGCCATCTGGCCCAGTTGCGCAATTGTGGTCTGCTGCTGGATCGCCGCCAGGGACAATGGGTCTACTACCGCCTGATGCCTGACCTGCCGTGCTGGGTATTGCCGGCGCTGGTTGCGGCGGCGGAAGGGAGCCAGCACCGCATGGCGCCGTTGCTGGCGCGCCTGGTCACCATGGAAGGGCGCCCCAACCGCGAATGCTGAGCCGCTGTGGGTACCGCCATTGCCGCCATACAACAACGCCGCCCCGGAATCCGGGGCGGCGTTGTTGTATGGCGTCACATCAGGGTCTGATCAGACCGGATCGACGGCGTGCTGCTCGGTCTCGGGGTCTTGGCGACGATGGCGCAGCTCGATGCCCTTGAGCAGGTTGCGCAGGATCTGGTCCTTGCACTCGCGGTAGTGGCGATGATCGGGCTTGCGGAAGAAGGCAGACAGCTCGGATTTGGTGATCAGCTCGAACCCGGCCAGTGCCAGCAGCTCGAGCATGTCGTCATCCTTGAGCTCGAAGGCGATCTTGAGCTTGCGCAGAATCAGGTTGTTGTCGAGACGCTTTTCAGGCGCCGGCTGGGCGCCTTCGCGCTTGCCGCGGCGCACGTTGATCAGGCCATTGAGGAACCTGGCCAGGTCGATGTCCTTGATGCGCTGCTGAGCCTCATCATCATCGCGCTTGAGCCAATCGCTGATCTGGGCGCGTGAGACCTCGTGGTCCGCGGCAGCGAAGGTGTTGATCATGTCGGTGTCGGAGAGATTCAGCGCGTAGCGCAGGCGACGGATGATGTCGTTATTGGTCACGGGCGTGGTTCCGGTCGTGAAGAGTGTCAAAGGGCGGCAGGCGGCGCAGTCGGCACAGCAGAACTGATGCCCAGGTGCCGGCCAGCAAGGCCGCGGATGGCGCGCAGCATACCAGATCAGGCGGGCGGTTCGCTCCACTGCAGGCGATGGGGATCGAATCCGGCGCACAGGGTCGGCTTGATGATGTCGAAGTAGGGCGAGATATCGAAGTCGCAGGGCGCAAACAGGCTGTGATGGCGGATATGCAGCAACTCCTGATAGCAGTGCAGGCATGCCGGGTCGCTGGAGGGCAGGACGTCACTGTCTGGCAGGATGGGGTAGCGCACGGCCTGGAAGGCTTCGGCGATCAGCGACGAGCAGATCGCACGGGTCGGGTCGCCGCTGCCCAGTGCCAGCATGCGGCGCCGATAGCGGCTTGGCACCGGTGGCGTGCGAATCAGATAGCGAGCCAGATCGACGATGTTGCGCAGGTCGTATTGATGGCCCAGCCGCGCCTCGGCGTGGGCGATCAATGCGCTGATCTCCTCCTCCGTGAGCCCGACCGGGCGGCAGATACGCGTGTGCTGATGCCAGTAATGGTTGAGGGGGACGCGGCGCACCCCGGCGGTGACGTCCGCTTCCAGCAGGCAGTCGCCCCTGGCCGGACGTCCTCTGCTGTCCAGCGGCGTGCGCACGCAGAGCGCGGCGTGAGACCAGGTCGACTGGGTGAGGTAGCGAATGGCGGTGCTGATACGCGAGGAGCCCTCGACCAGCAGGACATCGCCGCGCCGCAGGGTGGCAGCCAGCTTTTCCGGTGATGACGTGGCGCGATGCGCCGGCAGCTTGCCCGGCGCCGTGAGATGACGCGCCAGCCGCGTGCCCAGCCAGTCGAGTCCTCGCATGCCTGCCTCCCGTATGGCTCAACCCTCATCAGCCAGTCTGGGACCTTTTGGAGAATTCAGCCAAATGCCATCTCAGGCATGTCGCGCTCAGCGACCTGGCTTCGGCACGTCCTGCTGACTGACATTCTCGTCACTGGCGGTCTCGCTGGCCTCGGCCTGGTCGTCGGCGTCCGGTTCCGGGGCATCGAGCGTCTCGCCGGTGTCCTGGGCGGGCGTCAGCGCCAGTTCGGTGAGCAGCGGGAAGTGGTCGGAGCCGAAGGCTTCCATGCGCGCCACGCGCACCACACTGAAGTGCTCGCTATGGAAGAGGTGATCCAGCGGCCAGCGCAGCAGGGGAATGTTGGCGTGGAAGGTATTGAACATGCCACGGCCGACGCGCGGGTCCAGCAGACCGGACAGCTTGCGGAACAGGCGCGTGGTGCGAGACCAGGCCACGTCGTTGAGGTCACCGGTCACGATCACCGGTTGCTGGCTGTCGGCGACGCTGCGCGCCACGATGATCAGCTCGGCATCTCGCTCGGATGACTCGTCATTCTCGGTCGGGCTGGGTGGCGCCGGATGCAGGAAGTGCACTCGCACGCGATCACCGCTGGCCAGCTCCAGCTGCGCATGCATCGAGGGCACGTCATCTTCCACCAGATAATTGATGCTGGCGTCATGCAGTGGCAGGCGTGAATAGACATGCATGCCATAGAGGTTGTCCAGCGGGCATTTGAGGGTGTGGGTATAGCCGTATTGCTCGCTATCCGCCTCGAGCACGTCGAGCCGCTGCTGCCACCAGTCATCGGATTCCAGCGTCACCAGCACGTCGGGCTGTTCGCGTTCGACGATGGCCAGCAGCTTGTCACTGTCGTGGTTGCTGGTCAGGACATTGGCGGTGAGCAGGCGGACCTGACGCTGCCGGTCGTGCTGTCTGGTGCGCGCGGACTCGCAAGGGAAGAGGCGGGTATAGGGCACGATCCAGTGTGCCTGATAGACAAGCCCGGCCACGGCGATCACGGCCAGTGACACCCTGAGCCCGGAGGCAAGCTGGGGTACCGCGAGGTCGGCGATCAACAACATCGCCCACAATGCAGCCAGCTGCAGACGGGGGAAATCCATGATGCGCACCGACCAATGGCGAATACGCGTCAGTGGCAGCAGGGTGAAGGCTGCCATCAGCAGCGTCAGTACGCCGAGTAGTGTGGGGATCATGGTGGCTCCGATGGCAGAGAATGGGGCGGGAAGTCGAACGCTCAAGCGTCAGACATGGTGGCGACATGCCTGACACTCAAGTCAGGACGCTGTTCTCACGAGGCAGCCCGCCGCTGACGCCACAGGCGTGAGATCCACTGCCAGCGATTGATCAGCAGGGCGGTGAAGATCAGGCCACAGCCGGTCATCTGGATCAGGGTCATGCGCTCACCGAACCAGGCTGCCGACATCAGGGCGGCCCAGACCGCTTCCAGCATCAGGATGACCGAGGCGTGGCTGGGGGTGGTCAGGCCCTGTGCGTAGATCTGCAGGAAGAAGCGCAGGGTGCTGGCGATCAGGGTGCTGGCCAGGAACCAGCTCAGGATGTCGAGACTGATGCCGGCGGGCCAGCTCTCGCTGAGCGCCGACAGTATCAGGCAGGTGACGCCGGTGGTCATCAGCTGGATGGCCGTCAGCGGCAGGGCCGGGATATTGCGCACCAGGCGTGAATTGAAGTTGAACACCAGAGCGAACAGGCAGGCGGCGCCGAAGATGAGCCATTGAGCGGGCTCGATGGTGAAGCCATCGGTCGCGCCGGGCTGGCCCATGCCGAGCAGGGCGAATCCGAGCAGGGCGGTGGGCAGTGCGATCCAGGTGCTCAGCGGTGGCCTGTCCTTGAACAGCAGTCGTGCGAGCACCGGCACCAGCAGGATGCCGAAGCTGTTGATGAAGGCGATCACGCCCAGCTGATCAGACAGTGCGACCCCCAGCGACCAGCAGGCCATGGCACCCCCGAACAGGACACCGACGCCGCTGGCACGCACCTTGCGTCTGGTGGATAGCTGGCCCAGTGAGCGCGCATCGAAGATGGCCAGAATGAGCCCCGCAAGCAGGAAGCGACTGCCGATGAACAGCAGAGGGGGCATGCCGGCCATCGCCTCCTTGGAGAATATCCAGCCGGCGGCGGCGATGATGGTGACCAGCAGGAGCAGCAGATCGGCCTTGAGGGGCGAGCGGGAGGGGGTGGTCTCGGAGGAGAGGCTCATGGGGAGGGCAGGAATCCTTTATTCGTTGCTTCGCAAGTGATAACTATCCTATCAAGCTGGCGCAGTGGCTGCTGGCCTTTATCGGAACGCGAAAATCCGCCAATGCGTCTTGAAAGCCGCGCGACTTTCGATGTTACGCTGCGCATCATGCAGACACGTTTCTTTTTTCATTAGATGGCCGGAGGTTGAATGGCATCGACACCGCAAGATGACGCCCGCGAACCTTTGCATGAGTCTTGCGAGCAACACGCTCACGATCATTCCCATGTCCCCGGCTCTTCAGACGGTCACTCGCAGGGTCATTTACACGATCATTCGCACAGCCACTCGCATGAGCATCATGGGCATCACCATGATCATGCGCCTGAGGTGACAGCCGATAGCGAGCGCCGCGTCAAGATGGCGATGTATCTGACGGGCGGCTTCATGCTGGCGGAGGTAGTCGGCGGTCTGGTCGCCGGATCATTGGCTCTGCTGGCGGATGCCGGGCACATGCTCAGTGATACCGTGTCGCTGGCATTGGCCTGGGGGGCGTTTCGTCTCGGGCATCGGGCGGCGACCCGCAAGCTGACCTTCGGCTATGCGCGCTTTCAGGTGCTGGCTGCCTTCGTCAATGGCCTGACCCTGCTGGTGATCGGGGCGGCGATCGTGGTGGCCGCCATCAAGCGGCTCTGGCTTCCCGCCGAAGTACTGGCGGGGCCGATGCTGGCCATCGCCGTACTTGGGCTCATCGTCAATATCGCGGCATTTCGTATCCTGCATCAGGGCGATCAGGACAACCTCAATCTGCGCGGTGCGGTATTGCACGTAATGGGGGACCTGCTCGGCTCGGTGGCGGCCATCGTCGCCTCGCTGATCATCATGACCACCGGCTGGAATCAGGCTGACCCCGTGTTGTCAGTGCTCGCGGCGGTGCTGATATTGCGCGGTGCCTGGTCGTTGGTGAAACGCTCGGCGCATACCTTGCTGGAAGGAGCGCCGGAGCAGCTCGATCACGCCGATATTCAGGCGGGCGTTCTGGCGCTTGAGGGCGTGGAGAGCGTACATGACCTGCATCTCTGGGGGCTGACGCCTCAGTCGCCGATTGCCAGTCTGCATGTCGTCGTCGCCGCCACCAGTGTGCCCGGTGATGTGCTGGAACGGGTTCAGGATTATCTGCGCGACGGCCACGACATCTCGCACGTCACGGTTCAGCTGGAAGGTGAGGCATGTCGGCAGGGCTGTGTGACGCGCTGACTTGATGGGCGCTCAGCGCGATGGTTGAGGAAGGGGAATATCGCAAGGCAAGGCATGCGAATGCCTGACGCAAAACGCCCCGCTGAAAAGCGGGGCGTTGTTGATTGCAGCCATGGGCTGCCTGACTTCGCGACATCAATGCCTCAAAAGCTCAGTGCTCAGGGGCATCGACGATGTGTCACATCAGTGTTCAGCGACATAGACGGTGCGGATGTTCATGAAGGCACCGAAACCATATTCGCTCTGCTCGCGACCGTAGCCACTGCCTTTGACGCCACCGAAGGGCAGTTGGGCGAAGGGCGTGGTCGGACGGTTGACGAAGCTCATGCCAGCCTGGAGCTGACGAGAGACGCGTTCACCTCGTTCGTCGTCCTTGGCCACCACGGTGCTGCCCAGGCCATAGGGGCAGTCGTTGGCAAGCTCGATGGCATGCGCTTCGTTGTCGGCGACCACCACGGAGGCGACTGGCCCGAACAGTTCTTCATTGAAGGCTGGATTGCCCTGAGTGACGTTGGTCAGCACCGTCGGCGGGTACCAGGCGCCGTCGCGATCCGGAATCTCACCGCCGCACTCAAGCTTGGCGCCTGCCTTGATGGCGCGCTGGACCTGATCGTGCAGGTCATCGCGCAGGTCCTTGCGAGACATCGGGCCGATATCGACCCCTTCGCTCATCGGGTCGTCCATGCGCATGTCCTTGACCTTCTCGATCAGGCGCTTGGAGAAGTCCTCGGCGAGGGACTTGTCGACGATCAGGCGCTTGGATGCGGCGCAGCTCTGGCCGGTATTGTCGAAACGCCCGGCGATGGCGAGATCCACCGCACGCTCGATGTCGGCATCATCCAGCACGATCAGCGGATCGATACCGCCCAGCTCCAGCACGCTTGGCTTGAGCGCCGCGCCTGCCTGCTCGGCGACCTTGCGACCCGCCTCTTCACTGCCGGTCAGGGTGACGCCCTGGACGACAGGGTCATTGATGATGTCTTCGATCATCTCCGAGCCCACCGGCAACCAGGTGAAGATGCCCTCTTCAAAGTCGGCCTTGTGGAATAGCTGAGTGATCAGATCGGCGCAGCCCGGGACATTGGAGGCGTGCTTCATCAGACAGACATTGCCGCCTGCCAGGGCCGGAGCCGCGAAGCGGATGACCTGATAGAGCGGATAGTTCCACGGCATCACGCCCAGGACGGCGCCGATGGGGTCCTTGACGATCTTGGCACGCACGGCACCGTCGGCTTCACGCTGCTCGGTTTCCATCAGCTTGGGCAGGTTGTCGGCATAGAAGCGCGCGATGCTGGAGGAAATCTGCGTCTCGCTGATGCCCTGATCATAGGGCTTGCCCATCTCATGAGCGATCTGCGTGGCGATTTCCTTCTGATGCTCATCGATCAAGTCCGCCAGAATGGTGAGGCGTTGCGCACGATCCTGCACGGTGGTCTGACTGAAGCTCGAGTACGCCTTGCGCGTCTGCTCCAGTTTCTGCTGAACCTCTTCCTTGCTCAGCGTGGCGTATTCCTTGAGAACCTTGTCATTGGCCGGATTGGACGCGGTCAGTGTCTTGTTGCTCATCTTGCCTCCCTGGTGGGTGCTGGTTCAGCAAGTGACTGAATGGGGGTCGCAAGGGATCGAGATCGGCCCTTTGACTAGTCACTTCATTGGCTACACATCAGGACTTGGCGATATTGCCTGAGGTCTTCAAGGGGCAGGGGACAAATGCGTCAGGTCACCTCAGTGTTGCCATATGAGCACGCTGCTGGCCCTTGAAACGCCACAGGCTGCGTCAATCGCGCCTCGCAAGCCTGCCACTACAGGCTGCCAGCATGCGACAATGAATACTTGGTGCCCGGGTGCGGGAAAGCGTCTCCAGTGCCGGGCCATCGACATGAGTGCAAGCGTCACAAGGAAGAGGAAGTCAGCGTGTTCAACAATATTCTGGTGGTGTGTACCGGCAATATCTGTCGCAGTCCGGTCGGTGAGGCACTGCTGAAGCAGGCGTTGCCTGGCAAGACAGTGCATTCGGCGGGCGTGGGCGCTCTGGTCGATCACCCTGTCGAGCCCACGGCAGCACGCTTCGCCGTCGAGTCGGGCCTTGAGGTAGGTGAGCATCGTGCACGCCAGGTGTCGGTTGAGATGCTGACGGCGGCGGATCTGATTCTGGTCATGAGCGATGGCCACCGCCGTGCCATCAACCAGATGGCACCGCAGGTCAGTGGCAAGACGATGCTGTTCGGCCGCTGGCTGGCTGGCGGCCAGGGAGAAGAGATTCCCGATCCCTATCGCAAGAGTGAGGAGGCATTCCGCCACGCACACCAGAAGCTGGTGGAGGCTGCTGCGCTCTGGGTCAAGAAACTGATGTAACCAATATTCTGCTATTAAAAACTTTACATGGTTTTTGCCCCGCCGAGGTGAGCGCCTTGCCAGTGCCGAGCGTCGCGTGGAGCAGCTGGACTGGCGTCGCTCCGCCAGTGGTTTGGATCGCAGACTGCTGCAGGATAGCCCGGTGGTGCAGGCCGATCTTGAGGTGCAGCGCCAACGGGTCAGCGCGCTGCAAGCCGAGCAGGCGACCGGCCAGCTCAAGGCGGCATTCGCCGGCAAGGTGCACTCGCTCAATCCTGCCTTGAAAGCAGGGGGCTGGGTCGGTGAGGGGAGTGGGTGATGACGCTGCGCAATCCTCGGCAAGTGGCCCTGACGGCCTGGGTGGAAGAGGAAGAGGTACTGCGCGTCGATGAAGGTGCTACTGCCTGGTTCTATCCGCTGGCGCCTGTAGGCAAGCCGCTGGAAATGCGCGTGGTCAGCGTCGAGGCTCAGGCAGTCGCAGTGCTTGAGCAGCCGGAAATGGCCGCGCCCTATGGTGGGGACTTGAAGGTTCGCGAGGGTGATGATGGGCAGCTGGAACTGATGCGCAGCCTCTATCGGGTCACGCTTGAGCCAGTGGACTTCTCTCAGGCGCTGGCACTCTCGATGCCTGGCCGGCGCGGCATGGTCAATGTCGATACTGAGCCGCGCAGCCTGTTGAGCCGAACCTGGCGTCAAGTGGTGGGGGCTGGCGTCGCGAATCCGGTTTCTGACACCGCTACTCTTTCTTGCATCTTGCACCCTGAAAGGGAAAATAAGCCCAGCCCCCGAGTAGCGTTCGCCGCTCAGAGGCTGGGCTTCTCTGGTCCGGTTCTGGAGATAGGGTAGTGTGTGGTTTTGAGGAAATGCCGCTTCTCTGCTCTATGGCGCCCCGCCCTGACTCAGCAAGCCCGAGCCTCTGATTCAGCAAGCCCTTGTCTCAGTAAACTTTAGGAGAAGGCTCCACCACGCGAGTGTCATTGCCCCGTGAGATTGTGCTGGAGACTTTGCCTTCAGTATGCCCCTTGCCGTGGGCATCATCGGTATTGGGTAGTATGGCGTTTGTCTCGAGTGGCTCCGGCATGCCCAGCGCGTAGCCTTGTACAAAGTCGGCACCGATACTGGTGACGGAGTCGAGCACTTGTGCACTCCCCACGAATTCCGCCACTGTTTTCATGCCCATTTCACGTGCGACTTCGGCAATGGCGCGGGCGATGGAGTAGGAGACGCGGTTGGTGTCCATGTCGCGAATGAAGGCGCCATCGATCTTCAGGAAGTCGACGGGCAGGTTTTTCAGATAACCAAAGGACGAGACTCCACTCCCGAAGTCATCCAGCGCGAAGGAACAGCCGAGTGCGCCGAGTGCCTCGAAGAAGGCGCGGGCGTCGCCCAGCCGCGTGATGGCGACGGATTCGGTGATCTCGAAACACAGCTTGTCACCCGGGATGCCACTGTCGCGGACCATCGTGACCAGCAGGTCGCGAAAGCTTGGGCTGCTTATGGAGTGTCCGGAGAGATTGAGTGACACCATGGTCAGTCGCTGGGCATGCGCAGGGTGCGCTGCCAGCCAGCTCAGGTATTGGCGAATGACATGTTCATCGATGGCGGCCGACAGGCCATAACGCTCCGCCGCAGGCAGGAAGGCGCCCGGCGCAATGATGGTGCCATCCCGGCCTTTCAAGCGCACCAGCACTTCGTAATGTAGATCGCAGTTAAGCTCGCAGTGCGGGCCCTCGCCTGGCTCTGCGTTGACGGCTTGTGGAGTGGCGAGGGTGCTGACAATCGGCTGTTGGTAAAGCACCAGGCGTTGTTCTTCTATGGCCGCGGTGATTTCTGTCAGCCAGTGCATTTCCTGCATGCGCCGTGCTACCTCATCACCGGATTCGCTGTGCCGATGAATGCGGTTGCGCCCGGCATCCTTGGCTTCATAGCAGGCAGCATCGGCGGCACTCAGCAGTTGGTGCGGGTCGTTGTGGTTGCTGTCGATGCTCACGAGACCAATGCTGGTGCTGATGGTGAACAGTTTATCTTCCCACATGAATCGGAAGTTGGTGACGGATTGGCGCATCTGTTCAAGCAGCGCTTCGGCGTCATCCAGCGTCGTGTCGGGCATTAGCAAGCCGAATTCATCTCCTCCCAGGCGTGCGAGTCGATCCTGTTTGCGCAAGCCGGCGGCAATGACGTCGACCAGCTGGATCAATAGGGCATCGCCTGCCGAGTGCCCGCAGGTGTCATTGACGACCTTGAATTGGTCCAGATCGATGTAGGCGAGACAATGCAGTGCGCGGGTGGCACGCGCATCATCACAAAGTGTCGTCAGTTCACGTTTGAAGGCGCCGCGATTGAGCAATCCCGTCAGGCTGTCGTGGTTGGCCTCGTGGGCCATGCGCTGCGACATGGTGTGATTGAGCGTATTGTCGATCAGCGCCAGCAGCGTATAGCCCTCCTGGTCTGGCGTCGCCTCAACCGCAGAAACACTGATCTCGGCATGCACCGAGTTGCCGGAGGCGTGGATGAAGCGGCATTGCTGGGTAAAGAAGTCCTTGCGCTGCTCGATCAGAGCCTGATGTTGCTGCAGGAAGCTTTCCAGGTCCTCCGGCTCGATCAGTTCGCGAATGACACTCTGGGACAAGGTGGCGGCGGTGTAGCCCAGGATGCTCTCGAGTCGTTGGTTGACGCGCAACAGCTGGCCACTGGTGCTCAGGTGCGCCATGCCGACAGCAGAGTGCTCGAAGGTGGCGCGGTAGCGTCGTTCGTTGGCCCGCAGGCGCTTCTGAGAGGCTTGTTGCTCGAATTCGGTCATGAGCTGTGAGACGTGATCCGCCACGGAGGCAAGAAACGCCCGCTCATCATCTGCCCATTCGCGCGGGGCATGGCTTTCTGTACAGCAGATGACGGCCACCACCTGACCTGCCACACGGATCGGGCTGTCGATGATGGCTTTCACGCTGCATCGGAAGGTTCCATCAAACAGCAACTCTTGATTGGCCTTGGTCACATCGGCCAACGCGAGAGCGCGTCCGGCATCTAGGGCTTCGAAATAGAGTCCGTTGTGTTTTCTAGTGAGGCTGGTGGGGACCGTACTAAGCGTCGCATCGTGCGGAGGGGGAATCCATGCATCATGGACGTGGGCGAGTGAAAGGCAGTCGTGGGCGGCATTCATATACCAGAAGCTCACCTTGCGTATCTGCAGTCCTTTGGCGACTTGCTCGCATAACCATGGCAGTAGGCTATCTAGGTGCGTGCTGTCATCGTGGCGGGTGTTGCCGAGCTCGATCAAGGCCGCCTGTTGGCGTTCATAGCGGCGCAGCTTGTCAGCCTGGGCCTCCTTGGCCAGATGCTGCTGATGGATGTCCAGTAATGAGCCAATGAAGCGGTAGGGCTCGCCGTCTCTGACCTCGAATTGAGCGCGTAGCTCAAACCAGCGATGGTCTCCCTGCTGAGTGCGAATCAGCAACTCGCAATTGAAAGGCGTTCCGCTCAGTCGCTTGGCGTTGACCAAGGCCTTGAAGTCGTCACGCATGTCGGGTGCGACTCTCTCATGCAATGCTTCGAGTCCGGTGTCGAGTGTTCCGGCTTCATACCCCAACTGGTTTTCCAGGCGGGTAGAGATGGTCAGTCTCTCGTTGCCTGTTTTCCATTCGATGATGCCATCGGAAATGCTGCGCAATATCCAGCTGGCGCGCGATTGACTGTCTGCGAACTCTGCATTGAGGTAGCTTTGATTGACTTGGCGTTTCAGCGCCTCGGTCGCCAGGGTCGCGAGCTTGTCCAGCCGGATGAGGACGTCTGGGCTGGGCAACTGTTGACGCGGTGTAGTGTCCGCCAGGCTCATGCAGCCGATTATCTCGCCATTGTCTGCCTTGAGGGGCAAGCCGATGTAATAACGAATGCCGTCGGCAAGCACCGAACTGCAACCGGCGAATTCGGGTTGTCGACGGGCGTCACACGTGATGAGGGGACTAGCTTGTAGTACTGCCACGCCACACAGCGCATTGCTAATAAGGACGGACTCATGCGCGTTGTCATCCAGACTCAACCAGCGCTTGAGCTGCTCGCCGTCACGCAGGTTGATCATCCCCATAGGAGCGCCAGCAAGGTCCGCAGCCAGCTCAAGAATCATCAGGGCCTGATGATCCTCTTCATGCCGCAATGTCTTGATCCAATTGGGAATAACGGAAGTATCAAGCCCGAGAGAGTCTGGCATCGTGTCGCAGCCTTCCCTGTCTGTAACGGTGATGGAGAGGTCGAAATCGCAGACTACCACAGTAGAGCGTTGCCAAACCGTTGTTGGCGTCTTGAACATTGAGGGCAGTAAGGACGCCAGGGCAGAGAGGGGAGGTCGTCAAGGATGGCTGTGACATAATTGTCAGTATGGCAGCCTGACGGGCTGACACGGTCAAGAGGAGTATGAAAGGAAATGGCGTTGATTAAGGGGTTCTGCATCCTTCTGCTTTGCCAGTTTCTCGGCGAGGTGACGGGGCGTGCGTTGTTGTTGCCGGTGCCAGGGCCAGTACTGGGAATGCTTTTCCTGCTGCTGGGGTTGATGTTGCGAGGGCGGCTGCGCAAACGGTTGTTGCCTGCCCCGGACAGAGAAGGGGAAGGAGTGCTGCGCGTTGACGAGAGTGCGGATCGAGACTTCGGTCAACGTCAGCTGGCCCGTGCGCTACTGCGGGAACGCGTGCCGGCCAGTCTCAGGCTTGCCAGCAATGGCCTGCTCTCGCATCTGTCGCTGCTGTTCGTGCCTGCGGGCGTTGGCGTCATGGTCCATTTCGAGCTCATCGCACGCGATCTCACCGCCATCGCCATCACGCTGATCGCGTCGATCGCGGTCACCCAGTTCGTCACGGCCTGGCTGTTGCAGCGTCTGATCGATCGAGGCTCTGCTACGCCGAGCGGCCCAGGGGGCAAGTCACCCAACGGTGATGAGGTGTCCTCATGAATCTGGCCCCGCTTGACGCCCTGTGGGTGTACCTGAGCGCTTCTCCGTTATTGCATCTGCTGCTGACGCTGGTGGCCTTTCTGCTGGCGACGGCGATCAATCGTCTGGCACGGGGCGCATCGCTGGCGCACCCGGTACTGGTCTCCATCGCGCTGATCATCGGGTTTCTGTGGCTGACAGACACCGACTATCCCACCTACTTTGAAGGGGCCCAGTTCATCCACTTCCTGCTCGGGCCGGCCACCGTCGCGTTGGCGGTACCGTTGTTTGACCATCTCGATCGGGTCAAGCAGATGCTGTGGCCACTGCTGACGGCCTGTTGCGTCGGCATCGTCACTGCCGTGACCACTACTCTGGGGCTGTCACTGTCGCTGGGAGCACACACCCAGGTGGCCTTGAGCCTGGCGCCCAAATCCGTCACATCACCGATCGCGATGGGGATCGCCGAAAAATTGGGCGGTATCCCCTCGCTGACGGCAGGGCTGGTGCTGCTGACCGGCACCCTCGGCTGTGTGGTAGGCCCCGTTGTCATGCGACTGGCAGGGGCGCGAGACGATACCGTCAAGGGCTTCACCATGGGCTTGTCGGCGCATGGCATCGGTACTGCGTTCTGCTTCTCGTCGGTGAGCACTCTGGCGGGTGCCTTCGCTGGCATGTCGATGGGGCTGACCGGTCTGCTGACCGCCTTCATCGTGCCGCCTATCGTCAGGCTGTTCGGCTTCTGAGCATCAGGGGTATTGGTGGAGAGTCGAGCTGGAGGCGAGCAAGAAGCAGGAAGGCCAGCGTTATCGTGGCATCGTCTTGTGAGAGCTTAAGTTTGCGTTAAGCGCAGCCATTCATGCTGGTGATCACTCCATGGTTAAGCTCAGCGCTTGCGTGTTGGCCATGGGAATCGTCAGCACGTCTTGTGGAAATGTCACCTCGTTGCCACATGTCTGTCAGTGAGCTGATCGATCATGCTCCTATGCAGGTCCACAAGGCGTGTCATCCACTCGCGCCTCTGTGTCTGGCAATGCCTCGACCCAAGGAAAGCCCTCATGTTCATTTCTCTTGCACGCACAGTTCTTGAACGCACTGGTCTTGCCCACACCGCTGCAAAGCTCAAGCCCGCTAGCCTAGCCGGGCATCGTGTCCTGGTCGAGGCGCCGATGGCCTCCAGTTGTCGAGAACTCTGTTGGCAGCTGGCGGCGGCAGGGGCTGCATTGATTCTGGTCGAGCGAGAGGGGGATGACCTTGCCTTGCTGTGCAGGTTGTTGCCCACCCCGAGTGGCCAGCAACACCGCCGCCTGTCACTGACGCACGCAGATGTGAGGGGTGACGCGCTATGCACGCAACTGCACAACATCCCGGCTTCGGAGCGCCCCGATACCTTGCTAAGCCTGCCGGGCGATGGCCGCTGGCATCTGGAGAGTGGCCGCGCCTGGCATGTGCTCGAGCGTGGGGGGTGGCCGGCCGAGGTGCGCGCCAAGGTACTGGAGTGTCTTGAGCTTCATGGCTCGGCGGATAGCCGACGCCCGCTGCTGGAGTTGATCGTGCAGGCAGACGGCGACTTTTTCGTTCCGCTGCCGACAGCGAAGCACTCACGTATCCGCTTGCATACCCCGGCGCTGATCACTGGTGAAGAGGACCCTCTTTTGATGCGCCTGGCGCGTCATCAGGGCAATCATCCTGTCAGTGTGGCGCGTCAGGCGCGCGCGCTGATCTTCCGACTGCGTCTGGCGCGAGCCGGGCACCCGCTCGCGTATGGCTGGTTGATGGCGGGTGAGGCGTTGCGGCGTGTCATCGGAGGACCGCGCCGCATGCTGGAGCGTGGCGCGCTCGGGCTGCGTGAGCAGAGGATGCTGCTGACGGCGCGTCTGGCCAGGTGGCGCCATGCTCGACACCCGGGGCGTCGTGCACGCAGCGGTGTGTGATGGCTGGCTGATCCATCGACACAGGCGATGTGCTATCCCGAGGTTTGCTTCCAACGTCCGTCACCTTTCGGTGGCGGACGTCTTGTCTCATGTCCTGATATGACATGGCAGAATCAGAACGATTTCAAGGAGTCCAGATGCGAGTTCTGCTCGTCGAAGATGATCCGTTGTTGGGGGAGGGGGTCAACCATACCCTGCGCCGCGAAGGCATGAGCACTGAATGGTTGAAGGAGGGCGCCAACGTTGCCGCCACGCTCAAGCATTCGCCCTTTGATGTGCTGGTGCTGGACCTTGGCCTGCCGGATCTCGACGGTCTGCAGGTCTTGAGTCACCTGCGCCGTCAGGGCCAGACGTTACCGGTATTGATCCTGACGGCACGTGATGACATCAGCGACCGGGTACGTGGTCTGGACGGCGGCGCGGACGACTATCTGGTCAAGCCGTTCGACATTGCCGAGCTGGTGGCGCGTCTGCGTGCGTTGGTCAGGCGCCATGCCGGGCAGGCCAGCGGTTGCCTGCAGCTGGGGCCGTTGCGCATTGATCAAGCTGGCCGCACTGTCACGCTCTCCGGTAGTGAGGTCGCGCTGGGACGGCGCGAGTTTGATCTGCTGGAGTTCCTGCTGCTGCACCCCAGCCGTGTCTTCAGCCGAGATCAGCTCGTCGAGCAGCTCTATGGCTGGGATGGCGATGTCGAGAGCAATGTCATCGAGGTACATGTGCACCATCTGCGCCGCAAGTTCGGCACCGGGGTGGTCAAGACCGTGCGCGGCGTGGGCTATCGGCTGGGGGAACTCACGTGAAATCCATCCGCAGTTTCCTGCGGCGCAACCTGATTGGTGGCGTCGTGATCGTGCTGGGGACGGCCGCTGCCTGGAGCTACTTCGACTCCCGCGAGCAGATTGATGAGCTGTTCGACGCTGAGCTGGCCCAGAATGCACGCATGCTGGGGCGGCTCTATCAGTCTCAATTGGCGTCGTTGACACCGGCCGCGCGTCAGGAAAAGTTGCAGCAGATGACATCGGGCCAGTTCAGCCTGCGTCCACCCTCCTTGAGCTTTGCCGATGGTCACGAGAAATCCCCGCTGGGGCATGTCTATGAAGACAAACTGATCTTCCAGATGTGGGATGCGCTGGGCCAGCCGTTGCTTGGCCTCTCTTCACCCTCTGTGGCGCTGGATTACCTGCCGGTGCCTGGCTATGGCATGCAGCATGACAATCATCATGACTGGTTCACCTTCACGCTGTATTTCCCCGAGAGTGGCATCTGGGTCACGGCGGCCCAGCGTGAAGATGTGCGCGATGAACTGACCGGCCAGATTGCGTTGCACAACGTGCTGGCGCTGGTGGTCGGGTTGCTCGTGATCGCCTTGCTGATCGGTGTGGCGGTCTCGCGGGGTTTTCGTCCCGTATTGCGCATCAGTCATCAGATCACGGCCCGTCAACCCGGGTACCTCGAGCCGCTGGATGCCAGCGAGGCACCTGACGAGATACGCGGCATGGTGGATGCCCTCAATGGGCTGCTGGTGCGCCTGGCGGACACCCTTGACAAGGAGCGGCGCTTCACGGCCAATGCGGCCCATGAATTGCGGACTCCCCTAGCGGGCATCAAGGTGCATGCCCAGAATCTGGAGGCCGATGCCAGGGATGAGGCCTCGCGGCGCTCGGCACGCATGATCGTGGATGGCGTCAATCGCATGACACGGGTAGTGGAGCAGCTGTTGACCCTGTCACGACTGGAAAGCGGGGCAGAGGCACCGCGTCGCTCCGTCGATCTCGCCCAGCTGACCAATGAGCTGGCGCGGGATCTGGGCCCCATGGCACGCCAGCGAGGCATCAAGCTGCATATCGAGGTTGAACCTGGCGCGCAGCTGGTCAGTCATGAGAACGGCCTCTACGTGCTGCTGCGCAATCTGCTCGATAATGCGCTGCGCTATACGCCAGAAGGCGGAGAGGTGCGCCTGGATATCCGCCGCGACGATGCTGGATGGCGCATGGAAGTGGCCGATACGGGCCCCGGAATCCCGCTGCGTGAACGCGAGCGCGTCTTTGAACGCTTCGTGCGTCTGGCCGGCCAGAAGACTCAAGGTTCCGGGCTGGGCCTATCCATCGTGCGCGAGCTCGCCGAACGTCTAGGCGCAGCGCTGGCGCTGAAGGAGAGCCCCTTGGGAACGCCCCAGGCCCCGGGGCTGCTGGTGCAGGTTCGCTTCCTGTCATAGCAGGTTCGCTTCTCGTCGTGAATAGCGCCTGTCGGCCGGGTTGCGTCAGCGGAGGTCAATGATTGCGTCGAATGCATCATGCGGCTGTGATGCTGGCTGGCGCTCGATAATGCCAGCGCGGAGTGCAACTCGGCGATGGTCGGGTGGTAAAGACGGCTAGATTAGCGCTATCTTCATTATATGTTGCAGAGCAGCATGACATTACCCTCTGTCAGGAGATTCGCATGAGTGAACAACAATCTTCCCCTGCCCGTGTTGCACTGGTGACCGGTACCGCCAGCGGTATCGGCGCCGCCATCATGCAAGCGATGTGCGATGCCGGGCATCAGGTGCTGGCGGTCGATTTCAGTGATGAGGGGGCAGAGGTCGCCGACAAGGCAGGGGCTGCCTTCTTCAAGGCCGACCTGACGGATGCTGAGCAGTGTCGCGCGGCGGTAGAAGAAGCCGTGTCCCGTTTCGGGCGCCTCGATATCCTGGTTAACAATGCCGGCATCCAGCATGTCGAGCGTATCAAGGACTTCCCCGAAGCCAAGTGGAATCAGATCATCGCCTTGATGCTGAGTGCGCCATTCACGCTGATCCAGGCGGCCTGGCCGTACATGGAGAAGAATGGGTACGGGCGCATCGTCAATATGGCGTCCATTCACGCCCATGTCGCGTCCCCGGGCAAGGCGGCCTACGTCAGTGCCAAGCATGGTTTGATGGGGCTGACCAGAACTGCTGCGCTAGAGGGTGGGGAAAGTGGCATCACCGCCAATGCCATCTGCCCGGCCTATGTACGCACGCCGCTGGTCGACAAGCAGATCGCCGAACAGGCCAAGCTCAATGACATGCCAGAAGATGAAGTGATCGAGAAGGTCATGCTCAAGGGAGCGGCGATCAAGCAAATGATTGACCCCTCCGAAGTGGCGGATATGGCGGTATGGCTGGCCTCCGACAAGGCAGGTTCAGTGACCGGCTCCAGCTTCAACATGGACTTGGGGTGGACGGCGCAATAACGGCTTATCATTGAGATCCGACGCATTACAGTCACTGCAGTGACTCGAAGCCCTCACCATCGAATCGCGTTTGCGAGCGAGGATGGTGAGGGCTCTTGCTTGGTCGTCTGCAAATTGTCGCCTGGGTGCAGGCCAGGGCAGCGGCGCTATCTCAGCGCTTGACCGGGCGCTTCTGCAGCTTGCGTTGCAGGGTGCGACGGTGCATTCCCAGGGCGCGGGCTGTGGAGGAAATGTTGCCATCGTGCTCGTTGAGCACCTTCTGGATGTGCTCCCAGGTCAGGCGGTTGACCGACGGCGGGTTGTCGGAAATCTCGGCGGCCGGGTCACCGCCTTCGCGGTTGAATGCGTTGAGAATCTCGTCGGCATCGGCGGGCTTGCACAGGTAGTTGACCGCGCCGAGCTTGATGGCTTCCACCGCGGTGGCGATGCTGGAATAACCGGTCAGCACCACGATACGCGTGTCAGGCAGCAGAGCGATCAGCTCGGGCAGCAGCTTGAGGCCAGAGCTCTGCTCCAGCTTCAGGTCGAGCGTGATCAGCTCCGGGCGGTGGCTGCGCGCCACGCTGAGTGCCTGGGCCTCATCGCGGGCCACTTCCACTTCATAGCCGCGACGCGTCATGGCGCGCGCGGTGACCTGGCAGAAGAATTCATCATCGTCGATGATCAGCAGTCGGGTTGCATCGCTCATCAGGGTTCTCGCTTGGGCGGTCTTTGCCGCCATCATGTCAGATGAAGGGGGAGGCGCACTTCCGTCAAGGTGCCGCCATCTTCGTGGTTGTACAGACTGACGCCGCCACCGAACCGATTGATGGTGGCATGCGTGAGGAACAGGCCGATGCCCATGCCCTTGGATTTGGTGGAGATGAAGGTCTCACCCAGTTGATCCGCCACCGCCATGGGCACACCTTCGCCATGATCGCGGATGTCGATCAGCACTTCCTGATCGCGTTGCTCCAGGGTGATCTCGATATCATCCGGGCAGGCGTCGGCGGCATTGTTGAGCAGGTTCATCAGCGCCTGCTCAAGCGTGGTGTCCACCAGCATGGAGGCCTGTTCAGCGCCGGGCGTCACCTCGACGCTATGCTGCACGTCCGGGCGCACTACCAGCCAGCGCTGCACGATTTCTTCCAGCCACTGGGCAGCATTGATGGGTTGAGGCTGCTCCATGCGGCGGCGGTCGGCCGCGGCCACCATCGCCTGCAGGCGTTGCTTGCAGGTGTCGACCTGGCTGCGCAGCAGGGCAAGATCATCCTCTAGCTGAGGGTTGTTCCTGTCCTTGGCATCCTCGCGCATCTCGCTCAACAGCACCGCCATGGTGGAGAGCGGGGTGCCCAGCTCATGCGCGGTGCCGGCGGCCTGGCTGGCCACTGCCAATACCTGCTCGCTACGCAGGGCGGCCTCACGCGTGGTGGACAGCGCCTGCTCCCGGGTGCGCAGCGCATGGGCCATCTTGTAGATGAAGTAGGTCACCAGAGACGCCGACAGGCCGAAGTTCAGCCACATGCCGATGACATGTAGGCTGATGCGTCCGCCCAGCTCATAGGTCGCCAGCTGCGGCACCGGCTCGTAGAACACCATCAGGAAGCTGTAACAGCCCATGCCGACTGCAGCAATCACCCAAGCATAGCGCCACGGGAGCGTTGCGGCCGCCATGGTCACCGGCACCAGATAATAGGGCACGAAGGGGTTGGTGGAGCCACCGGTATGGAAGAACAGCATCGTCAGGCCGGCGATATCCACCAGCAGGTGAATCAGGTTCTCGGTGTCGGTGACAGGGTGAGATTGCCCGAGGCGCCACCAGGTCGCGACATTGACCAGCCCCATCGCGATGATGATCGAGATGACGGGCAGCACGTTGAGCTGAAAGCCGATGATCTCGATCCCGAAGATGATCAGGATGAGAAAGCCGGTCCAGGTGATGCCGCGCGCAATGGTCAGACGAATGAGATTGCGGTGCGGCGTGGACAGTGGTGGCGGTAGCGGCTGATTCATGACAACTCCTGCGAGGAATGCGGCCATGATAGTGAATAAGGCGCATAAAGTGCAGCCCTGACGGACAGTTAGCGTCAAGGCGCCAAGGGATCCCCTGGGTCGCCTCCTCTGCGTCGTGACCGCTTGGTGGCGCTCTCTTCGGGATTCAATGGTTGTCAGCCTCGCTCGAAGGAGCCACTCGGCCAGGGCGTCACGCGTGTCGGTGTGATGTCGGTCAGGTGGGCCTTCCAACCCTCGACATGCGTGATTGGCTGGCGCGGATAGTGAGCCGTTGTTCTGTCGCGTCCGGCGCTGCTTGACCAGGCGAGCCAGGGCGCATGGCACTGCATGCCGGCGGGCAGTGCCGCAAGTTCAGGTATCCAGCGGCTGACGTAATGGCCGAGAGGGTCATGCTGGCGTGCCTGCTTCATCATGTTGAAGTGGCGATCCCCGCGTGGGTCACGTCCGATACCCGCCAGATAGCGCCAATTGCCCCAGTTGGAGGCGACGTCGTGATCCAGTAGCTGATGTTCGAACCAGGCCGCTCCCTGGCGCCAGTCCACGCCAAGGTCCTTGACCAGAAAGCTCGCCACGTTCTGGCGCATGCGGTTGCTCAGCCAGCCGGTAGCCGCCAGTTCGCGCATGCCGGCATCGACCCATGGCACCCCGGTCATTCCGGCCTGCCAGCGTTCAAGCGCTTGTGACCCCGGCTCATGGCCGCGCGGTTGAGCCCCGTCGTGGCTTGGGGACTCGCTCGTGAAGGTATGTCTGCCTAGCCGCCGTGCATCCCAGTGGAAATATTCGCGCCATAGCAGCTCGATGCGGATCCAGTCGCTGTCCTTGAAGGCAGCCTGCGGATGCGCGCAGTGCTCGGGGAGTGTGGTCTGAAAGCGGTGCAGTGCATCCAGTATCCGCCGCGGCGACAGACAGCCCAGTGCCAGCCACACGGAGAAGCGGGTCGAGAAATCCGCGCCGCTGAGGCGATTGCGGGTGGTCTTGTAGTGGCCGGCGGAGGCCGGGCTCAGATAATCCTGCAGGCGTTGCAAGCCGGCGGGCTCTCCGGGAGTAAAGGTGTATTCGCCGCGGGTATCGGCCTGCCAGTGGCGAGCCTCCAACAGATACCTGGCCGCGCCCTGAAAGCCACGAGGGGCGGCCTCCGGCCAGCCGGGGAGCCGGGAGGGGGCTTTTAACGGGGCAGGCATGTCGGGAAGGCTCGGGCGGGCCTTCTCCAGCTTGCGCCGAAAGGCACTGAAGCTCTCGGGGAGCGCGGTAAGCGGTTCCGGCAGCTCGTCTTCGTCCAGCAGCAAACCACTGTTCAATCGCCGCAGGCGACACTGGCTTGCCACCGCGCGTTGCTGTCGGTGTTCCACCACGCCCGTAGCGCGGCATGTGATGACGCCTCGGCAGTCATATTGCCTTGCTAGCTGCCCAATCAGTTGTGCCGCATCGCCGTGGAGGATCAGCAGGTCACTGCCCAGCGCCTGAAGTCGTGTGCGCAGCGATTCCAGACTCCCGAGCAGGGCATGTTGCCGTCCCGTGCTAAGCGGCTGCAGGCGTGGTTCCCAGGGCTGACGCTGCCGAAGGGCTGAAAGGTCGTTTCCGCCAGAACATGCACGACCAGCAGGTGCGAGGCTCGCTCCTCGAGTGCGGCTTGCCATACCGGGTTGTCATCGAGGCGCAGATCCTCGTTCAACCATACCAGCCAGGGGTCAGTGGACGTCATCGCGCGTCTCCCGTGCCAGCTGGCGTGCGTTGCGACGACAGCGCTGACTGCAATGGCGTACGTCATCCCAACAATCCTGCCACTTCTTGCGCCATGTGAAGGGGCGCTGGCAGGTCTGACACAGCTTGCTGGGCAGGTGCGGTTTGCGATGCATGCTGGCAAGGCTCCTTAAAAACAGTACACAACCTATACCATAATTATACATCACGCGAAATGGCGGCCAGGAAACCCCCTGTCGTTCTGTGAATGAGCGTCTTGCATGCCTGGCTCAATCGCTGCCCGGCAGTTGATCCAGTTGTCGCTCCAGGGTCTGCATGGTGAGTAGCAGATCACGGTATTGGCGTGCATTGACCGCACCGAGCAGCTCATCCTCGAAACGCCGCGCTTCGGGAATCAGCTCGGCTAGCATGGCCTCACCCTCGGCGGTGAGAACCAGCAGCTGCGCACGCTGGTCCTGCTCGCTCGGACGACGCAGGATAAGTTCACGGTTCTCCAGTGATTTGACGGCGCGCGAGACGCGTACCTTGTCCATGTGGGTGCGCAGACTGATTTCCCGAGCGGTCATCGGTACGCCACGGCTCAACCAGGCCAGCAGACGCCACTCGGCGACATTGATGGCGAAGCGCTCGCCATAGCGGGCGAACATCGCCTCACTGGTACGCTCGGCCAGTCGGTTGAGGCGATAGGGCAAAAACTGGTCAAGATCCAGCTCGCAGCGGGGCGTGTCCTGGGAGGCATCCCCATCAAGGGCATCGCGCGCTTCGGGAGTGTCATCAGTGCGTTGCATCGAGAGTTACCTGTCTCGGTGAGAGGGCTGACTTGCGTTGTCGCATCAGAGCATTGCGGCCAGATCAGGTTGCCAATGTTACCACTTTCGATGTTGGGCAAGACAAAAGTCGGCCACTTTGGCGATTGCCAAGGTATGGATCTGGCTATATGGTTTCATATGTTACTATTTGGGGCGGTGGCGGCATGTCGTGCCATAGATGCCCCGGGTCATCAGGAGCCGCGAGCCCACAAGGAGATGAATCGTCATGCGCGAGCGCAATGCTGAGTGTCGTTATCACGCCGGTTTTCGCAATCATGTCTCCAGCGAGGCGTTGCCTGGTGCCTTGCCGCAGGGCCAGAACTCCCCCCAGCGTTGCCCCTACGGCCTTTACGCGGAGCAGTTGAGCGGCTCGGCCTTCACCGCGCCGCGTAGCCACAACCTGCGCAGCTGGCTTTACCGCATTCGGCCCTCGGTGGTGCAGGGCACCTATCAGCCCATGGAGATGCCGCAGGTCGCCACCGCACCGCTGGCCGAGGGAATGCCGGATCCCAACCCGATGCGCTGGGACCCCATCGCGTTCTGCGCTGGCGATTTTCTGGAAGGTCTGATCACGTTGGCGGTCAATGGGGATGCCCAGGCGCAGCAGGGTTGTGCCACGCATCTCTACGCCTTCACTCGCGGCATGCAGCAGCGCTTTTTCTACAATGCTGACGGCGAATTGCTGATCGTGCCGCAGCAGGGTGCCATCGAGGTTCGCAGCGAGCTGGGCCTGCTGGAAGTCGCCAGCGGCGAGATCGTCGTGATCCCGCGTGGTATCAAGTTCCAGCTCAATCCGCTGGCGGGGCACGCGGAAGGCTGTCGTGGTTATGTGGCCGAGAACTACGGCGCGCCTCTCGAGCTGCCCTCGCTGGGGCCCATCGGTAGCAATGGACTGGCCAATCCACGTGACTTCCTCGCGCCATCGGCACGTTTCGAGGACGAAGCCGGTGACTTCACGCTGGTGGCAAAGTTCGGCGGGCGTTTCTGGCGCGCGAGTCTGGATCATTCACCGCTGGATGTCGTGGCCTGGCACGGCAATTACGCGCCCTACAAATATGATCTGGCGACCTTCAATACGATCAATACGGTCAGCTTCGATCATCCTGATCCCTCTATCTTCACCGTGCTGACCTCACCGTCGGACACTGCCGGGGTCGCCAATCTCGACTTCGTGATCTTTCCGCCACGCTGGATGGTCGCCGAGAACACCTTCCGGCCGCCGTACTTCCATCGCAACCTGATGAGCGAGTTGATGGGGCTTATCCATGGTGAGTACGACGCCAAACGCGAAGGCTTCCGTCCTGGAGGCGCGAGTCTGCACAACGCCATGACCCCGCATGGCCCTGACGCTGCCACCTTCGAGGCCGCCAGTCGGGCGGAACTTGCCCCCCGCTATCAGGGAAATACGCTCGCCTTCATGTTCGAGAGTCGCTATCTGTTCCAGCCCACCCCGCAGGCCCTGTCGTCGAGCGCTCGTCAGCGCGACTATGGCTCGGTCTGGCAGGGACTCGCGTCTCACTTCACGTCCCACACCACTCCTCAATCCACCTCTTGATTCACTCCTCAATCCACCCTGCATCAGCGATGACCTTTGACTTTTCATCGTCATCCGACCCCAGGCAATTCCTGCATTCTTGCTCACGTTGCTCTTCAAGGAGGCACCCATGAAATTCGCTACCTGCCAGGATGGTTCCCGCGATGGAACACTGCTGCTGGTCTCCCGTGACCTGACCCGCGCCGTCAAGGTCGCGGATGTCGCCACGACGCTGCAGGCGCTGCTGGAAGACTGGACGTCGCTGGCGCCCAGGCTCGAGCAACGCTACGTGGCGCTAAATGATGGCACGCTGGCGGACGCTTTTGCGCTGGAAAGTCAGGCGCTGCATTCCCCGCTGCCGCGCAGTTACCAGTGGGCAGACGGCTCGGCGTATCTGAATCATGTGCAGCTGGTGCGTCAGGCGCGTGGCGCCGAGATGCCCGAGACCTTCTGGCACGACCCACTGATGTATCAGGGCGGCAGCGACAGCTTCCTGGCCCCCAGCGCCGATATCGTATGTGTCAGTGAGGAGCATGGCATCGATTTCGAAGGCGAGATCGCCGTCATCACCGATGATGTGCCGATGCATGTCAGTCCGGAGCAGGCCGAGGACCATATTCGCCTGTTGATGCTGGTCAATGACGTCAGTCTGCGTGGACTGATCCCCGGCGAGCTGGCCAAGGGCTTCGGCTTCTTCCAGTCCAAGCCGTCGTCAAGCTTCTCGCCCATCGCCGTGACGCCGGACGAGCTGGGGGAGGCCTGGCAGCAGGGGCGCGTGCATCTGCCGCTGAGCGTGCATCTCAATGGTGAGAAGTTCGGTGAGCCAGAGTCCGGGCCAGACATGATCTTCAGCTTCCCGCAGCTGGTGGCGCATGCCGCGAAGACCCGCCCACTGGGCGCCGGCGCGATCATCGGTTCAGGCACCGTGTCCAATCCCGGCAAGGATGGCGGCCCCGGCAAGCCGATCAGTGAAGGGGGTGTGGGCTACAGCTGTCTGGCAGAAGTGCGCATGGTCGAGAAGATCCTGTTCGATGAGATTCGCACTCCCTTCATGCGTTTCGGTGATCGCATCCGCATCGAGATGTTCGATCGCGATGGCCAGAGCATCTTCGGCGCCATTGATCAGCAGGTGACGCAGTTGGACGCCTGAGGGCGGCCTCGTCAGGCAGAGCTTCTCAGAGACACGTCTCGGGAAGACGTCGTGCGCCGGTAAGCCTCAAGCCAACTGGGCGCGAGACAGTGCGAAGGGGCGGCCGGCATCCAACTGCGTCACAGGGGAATGCAGCATGAGTTCAATGAGTCTGTATGGCTATTACCGTTCATCTACCAGCTATCGGGTAAGAATCGCGCTGGCGCTCAAGGGGATTGAGGTCGCTCAGGTGCCGGTCAATCTGCTCAAGGGCGAACAGCGCAGCGAGGACTATCTGGCCATCAATCCCCAGGGACTGGTGCCGACCCTGATGGTGGGAGATACCCCAACATCTGTGGCCCTGAGCCAGTCGATCGCGATCCTAGAATATCTGGAGGAGCGCTGGCCCACCCCGGCGCTGTTGCCCTCCGCGCCTGAAGCGCGTGCGAAGGTGCGCTCACTGTGTCAGTTCATGGCTTGTGAGATGCATCCGCTCAACAATCCGCGCGTGCTCAATTATCTGACCGATCGGCTTGAGGTCACCCAGCAGCAGCGCCTTGAGTGGTATCGACATTGGGTCGCCGAGGGCTTCGCGCGTCTGGAAGTGATGCTGGCGGAAAGTGCAGGGCGTTTCTGCCATGGCGATAGCCCGGGCATGGCGGATGCCTGCCTGATGCCTCAGCTCTACAATGCGCGGCGCTTCGAGTGTGAACTTATGGACTACCCAAGGATTCTGGCCATCGAGGCGGCCTGTCAGTCACTGGAAGCCTTCCGGCAGGCTCACCCCGAGCGTCAGCCAGATTGTCCGGCCCCTTGAGCCTGGTGTTATCCAGACACGAAAGCGCCCCGTCGGTACCGACGGGGCGCTTTCGTGTTGCTGGCAGTCATGGGTCAGCGACGTCGTGCTTCAACCACAGCGCTTGCTGGAGCAGCAACTGCTGGCGTGAGATTGCTCAAGCACTACCGCAGCCGTCGGCGGGGTGCAACAGCTGCTGGTGTTGGAAGCGTCCTGGTCGTCAGGTATCTGATCGTTCTCGGCCTCTCTGGCCTCGCGCAGTTCTTCACGCGCATCGCGAATCACCTGCCAGGCGGACTGCAGGAAGAGTGCGGCAATCGCCGCCCCCAGCAGCACGTCCGGCCAGCGGGAGCCTGTCCAGCCCACCAGTATCGCGGCCCCGAAGACCGAGGCATTGGCGATGATGTCATTGCGTGAGCACAGCCAGGTGGAGCGCATGTTGAGATCATCCGACTTGAAGCGCCACAGCAGGCCGAAGCAGATGAGGTTTACGACCAGTGCCAGCAGGGCGAAGACGCCCATGCCGTGGGCGGCCGGTGCCACTCCATTGAGGGCTTGGTAGCCTGCTTCGCCAAAAACGATCAGGCCTAGCGACAGCATCACGATGCCCTTGATCAGCGCACTCATTGCGCGTTCACGCACACTGCGGTGCAGGACATAGAGAGTCAGGGCGTAAACGCTGGCATCGCCGAACATGTCGAGGGAATCCCCCAGCAGCGCGGTGGAACCCAGCCACCAGGCCGCGGTGAATTCGACGAAGAACATGCTGGCATTCAGCGCCAACAGAATCTTCAGGACCTTGCCCTGTGAGGCTCTGAGCTCTGCCAGCTCGCCGGATTTACTTTCGCAACAGCTTTTCATGGGTCTTGGCCTCCTGTCGTGTTGATGACAGCATGGAGGTTATAGTCACTATAAGGTCAAGTAGGCTGATGAAACGGTTGATGCATCGACATGCAACACATGGCGAGAGGAGAAGTCATCGATGACCGCAAGAGATTTCGCACGGAGAGGGGAATCGTTCACGTCATCGCACGGCGAGGTGACGATGGGCATCGGCCAACTGGCCAAGGCGTCTGATGTCCAGGCGGTGACGATCCGCTACTACGAGAAGCAGGGGCTGTTGGCCCCGATGCGACGCGCGTCCAATGGCTATCGTGAGTATGGCAATGCACAGCTTAGGCGTCTGACCTTCATCCGCCGTTGTCGGAGGCTGGGGTTTTCGCTGGATGACATCCGCGCCTTGCTGGGCCTGGCGGACCAGCAGTCCTTGCCGTGCGATCAGATAGACGCGCGCATCGAGGCGCAGCTGATCGAGGTGCGCAAGCGTCAGCGCGACCTCGCCGTCATGGAGGAAGAGTTGCAGCGCCTGACGCACTGCTGTGCCGGCGGGGTGATGGCACAGTGCCATATCATTGAGACACTGTCTGAGGTCGAGGAGTAAGGCCTTGGCATTTTCGCGCGCGTAGGGATGATCGAAGGCGTGTAGATCACGCTCGCCTCTGTTGCCGCGCCGCGCCAGCCGCTACAATGCGCGCCATTCGTCTTGTTCTGCTATTCACCCAACAGTGCGCGCGGCGTGCCTCACGTCGGGCCGGATGCCTTTCAGCTCATGTCAGATTCCCAGATTGCCAAGGCGGCGGATGTGCGCCGTACATTCGCCATCATCTCTCACCCGGATGCCGGTAAGACCACCATCACCGAGAAGCTGCTGCTGTTCGGGAATGCCATCCAGATGGCCGGCTCGGTCAAGAGCAAGCGGGCCGATCGCCACGCGACCTCCGACTGGATGAAGATGGAGCAGGAGCGTGGTATCTCCGTGACCACCTCCGTGATGCAGTTCCCCTACAAGGACCGCATGGTCAATCTGCTGGATACCCCCGGGCACGAGGACTTCTCCGAAGATACCTACCGGACGCTGACTGCCGTCGACTCGGCGCTGATGGTCATCGATGGCGCCAAGGGTGTCGAGGACCGCACCATCAAGCTGATGGAAGTCTGCCGCCTGCGCACCACGCCGATTCTGACCTTCGTCAACAAGATGGACCGCGAGACGCGTGATCCCATCGAGGTGATGGATGAAGTCGAGACGGTACTCAACATCCAGTGCGCGCCGATGACCTGGCCGATCGGCGTCGGCAAGGGCTTCAAGGGCGTCTATCATCTGCTCAATGACGAGATCCATCTCTACAAGCAGGGCCAGGGCAACCGCATTCCCGACGACGTGCGCATCAAGGGCCTCGACAGCCCCGAAGCCATCGAAGTGCTGGGCGAGGACCTGATCGAAGAGCTGAGCATGGAGGTCGAGCTGGTGCGCGGCGCCTCTCACGAGTTCGATCTCGAGGCCTATCGTCGCGGTGAGCTGACGCCGGTCTACTTCGGTACTGCCATGGGCAACTTCGGCGTGCGCGAGATGCTCGACGGCTTCGTCGAATATGCCCCGCCCCCCCAGCCGCGCGATACCGATACCCGCGAAGTCACGGCCCACGATGAGCGCTTCACCGGTTTCGTTTTCAAGATCCAGGCCAATATGGACCCGAAGCACCGTGACCGTGTCGCCTTCCTGCGTGTCTGCTCCGGCAAGTACGAGAAGAACATGAAGATGCGCCATGTGCGCATCAACAAGGACGTCAAGATTCCCGACGCCTTGACCTTCATGGCGGCGGACCGCTCCCACGTGGAAGAAGCCTGGCCGGGCGATATCATCGGCCTGCACAACCACGGCACCATCCAGATCGGTGATACCTTCACCATCGGCGAGGACATGCGCTTCACTGGCATTCCGCACTTCGCGCCGGAACTTTTCAAGCGCGTGCGCCTTAAGGACCCGCTGAAGATGAAGGCGCTGCAGAAGGGCCTGCAGCAGCTCTCCGAAGAGGGCGCGACCCAGGTCTTCCAGCCGTTCGACAACAACGACCTGATCGTCGGTGCCGTCGGTACGCTGCAGTTTGACGTGGTCGCTCACCGCCTGAAGGAAGAGTACAAGGTCGAGTGCATCTATGAGGCGATCAACGTGCAGACCGCACGCTGGATCTACTGCGATGACACCAAGATGCTGGAAGACTTCAAACGCAAGGCCAGTGCCAACCTGGCTTACGACGGCGGCGGCTGGCTGACCTACATCGCGCCGACCCGCGTCAACCTGCAGCTGACCCAGGAACGCTGGCCGGACATCACCTTCCGTGCGACCCGTGAGCACTGAGACAGTTGCCACAGCGACGCTGCGATAGCGAGACTGTCGATCACGTCATGAAGAACGCCACCCCGAGGGGTGGCGTTTTTTGTGTCCAGATATGCGTGTAACCCTACGTTTACACAGCCAACCCATGGCGCGGCATCAGCACGGCATAATGTTTGGGTCATGTTGTCTTGCTGGCATCCGTGTGATGAAGCTTGCTGGGGCGAAGGTCGGTAGGGCGCAGACAATGACAACAACAATGGCGTGGAATGTGTCTCAGTGCGGGCCATGCATGATGCGTGGCAATTCACCGGATGGTTAGCGAGTGACAGGAGATGACAGATGTCCGGATTCATGCAGGAATTTCGTGATTTTGCCGTCAAGGGTAACGTCGTCGACATGGCCGTCGGCATCATCATCGGCGGGGCATTCACACTGATCGTCAAGAGTCTGGTGGGGGACATGCTCAACCCGCTGATGGGGCTGCTGATCGGGGGGGTAGATTTCTCGAATTTCTTCATCGTGCTCAAGGAAGGCGCTCAGGCTGCCCCCTATGCCAGCCTGGATGCCGCGAAGGAAGCGGGAGCCGTGACGCTGAATTATGGCTTGTTCATCAATGCCATCATCAGTTTTGCGCTGGTGGCGCTGGCGGTCTTCGTGTTGATCCGCCAGATCAACAAGCTCAAGAAGGAAGCCGAGGAAGCGCCCGAAGAGGTCACCGACAAGGATTGCCCGTATTGCCTTTCCAGGGTGCCGCTGGCGGCGACCCGTTGTGGTCATTGCACCTCCGAACTGGCGCCGGCAGCGCCGGTGGAGGCGGCCTAGGCCATCTGCGCCAGTCACGACCACTAACAAGCAATATCGACACTTGTCCACAAGGGACCGGTCACCAGGCCGGTCCCTTCGTTTGTCTGACACACGCTGATATAGCACGATGGCTGTACGACCATCCCTGGGAGATTCCATGCTGATCGACAGCCATTGCCATCTGGATTTCGCTGACTTCACGCCGGATCGTGAGGCGGTCATCGCGCGTGCCGAGCAGGAAGACGTCTCGGCCTTCGTGGTGCCCGCCACCACGGTGGCAAGCTTCCCGGCAGTGCTGGCGCTGGCGGGTTCATCGGCGCGTATGTTCGGTGCCCTGGGGTTGCATCCCTATTTTCTGTCCGAGCATGGCGATGACGCGCTGGCGTCGCTTCATCAGGCTCTCGACCAGCATGCTGGTAAGATCGTCGCGTTGGGAGAATGTGGCTTCGATACGCGATTGGCCGATCATGACGCCCAATGGCAGCTGTTCGAGTCCCAGCTGAGCATGGCACGCGAATTCTCCTTGCCTGTCATCGTGCACTGCGTGCGCGCCAACGACGAAGTGGCCAAGCGCCTCAAGCAGGCACGACTCACCCGTGGCGGCATCATCCATGCCTTCGCGGGCAGTCAGGTGCAGGCACAGCGCTTTCTCGAGCTTGGCTTTGTGCTGGGGCTGGGCGGCAGCGTGACCTACCCGCGTGCCAACAAGCTGCGCGGAGTGGTGGCGTCACTGCCCGACGATGGCTTCGTGCTGGAAACCGATAGCCCCGACATGCCGCTGTGCGGGTTTCAGGGCCAGCGCAATGAGCCATCGCGAGTGGCGAAGGTCGCGGACGTGGTGGCGGAGCTCCGCTCGAGCAGTCGCCACGATATCGCGTTATCCACCACGACGAATGTGCAGCGTATTCTTCAACTGAACGTCTGATCTAGACTGACCTCAAAGGCCAGGCGACAGCCTGCCGACCCGGTTCAGGAGGTCGCCTCATCATCGGTAAATCAATGTCAGATTCTTCAGCACCGCGTTCCTCCTCTCGTGTGTCGTCACATGAGTCTTCTGCTGTCTTCGCGCATGCCTTCATGCCTGCTGGCCCCCGCTATCGGATGTACCTGCTGCCGCTGCTGTTGCTGGCGGCACTGCTGGCCACCGCCTGGTTGACGGCCAGCCAGATCACCCAATCCCGTGAGGCGGATCGTGAATCCGACAGGCAGCGGCTGGCCTTGTGGATCAAGAGTGAACAGCGCCTGCTCGCAGGACAGTTGCAGGAGAACGGCTACTGGGAAGAAGCCGTGACCAGGTTTCTGCGCAAGCCCGAGCTCGACACGACCTGGCTCGAGTACATGTATGGCCCCGAGTTCGCCATCAATACCGGCATACATCTGATCTCTGCGGTGCGGGGCGATGGGCAGGTGGCAGCCTGGGTGCAGCACAACGCCGGGTCGCCGGGGGCCGACTGGCTGGGCAAGCAGCCGGTGAGCTGGCGACGTGCGCTCGCCCCCGTCATGCAGGCTGCCCGCCAGTCATCGACACAATCCCAGCTGGCCTGGTTGATCGTCGATAACCAGCCATGGCTGATCGGCATGCAGGGGCTCTACGAGGATGAGGAGGCCTTGCCACCGCGAGACGAGCAGGGGCTGTTGATTTTGGGCATGCCGCTCACGACAGACCTGCTGGACGAGCAGGCGGCCGTACTGGGCTTGAAGGGTCTGAAGGTCGTCAGCAACGCCATGCCACAGCCCATCGCGACGCAGCAGATCTGCGTGGCTTTGCCGGCATCCGGCCGTGCCGATCGCTACCACCATGCCAAGGCCTGCTGGCAGGATGAGAATCGCGTCGCTCAGCTTGTGTATGAGATGGGCGCTCCGCTGGCGGTGCTGCTGTTGATCATTGTGCTGGCGGGCATGGGCACCATTGGCATGTTGGTGCGCGACAGTCGGCGCCGCAGGGCGTGTCGGGCCTATGGCGCCTATCTCGAGCATCAAAACCAGCGCCACAACACTCTCAACCAGCAATTTCTGAGCGTCCCCTACGAAACCCACGCGCCGCAGAATGCGCGTGCGTCTCTCACCCGATACCTGCAGCGCGTGCGCGAGATGCTGGGGGCGGAGATCATCATCTATCGGCGTGAGGTGGGAAATCCCAATGCCGGCTACCTGATTCTGCAGAGTCACGATGAGCGTGAGTGGTTGAGTGAAGCATCGTTGCGGCGTGATCCTCTATTGCGCCTGCCGGTAGGGCGCGTGTGCGTGTCACCCGGTGATGGCTCGCGGCGCGATGGCGATGGGAGCGTCGAGAAGAATGCCGATGAGCCGAATGACCGCGCGCTGCTGCTGTGTCAGCGACTGGGCGCCAGTCAGCTGATGGGCTATTCGGTCTCGCCGCATCCCGGGCGCAGCGAGTTGCTGCTGGTGGCCAGTCGTGGCCATCGACTCAACGCCACCGAGATGATGCCGTTGCTGGACATGACTCTCGATACGCTGGTGGTACGAGGATTGGAGCAGGAACGCGTGCTGCTCCAGCACCAGTTGCTCGAGGAGCGCGAGACGGATCTCGATACCGGCCTGCTCAGCCGTGAAGGCATGCTGCGCCTGATCAAGGTGCGGATTGATCAGCTGGGTGAGGTCGCGCCGATGGAAGGCTTCGTGCTGATGGCGCTGCGGATTGGCGGTTTGCAGGTGCTCTATGATCATGCCGGCGCCGAGCCGGGCAATCACCAGCTGGAGCAGGTCAAGAAGCGTATCGCTCCCTTGCTGGGCAATTCGGGCGATGTGGCGCGCCTCGAGACCGACAGGCTGCTGATCATGGTCCAGCGCCGGCTGCTGGAAGCGACGCGTGGCGGTATCAGTGGCTGGCTGGACAACCTGCTGAATGCCGTGCGCGACAAGGTCACGCTCAATGATGAGGTGATCTATCTGCAGCCGAGTCTGGGCATCACGCGCTACCCCGAGGATGGCCACCAGGTGGATGCGCTGGTCTATCGCGCCGAGCGTGCCTTGCACGATACCCAGCAGTGCCAACGTGAGTGGCACTTCTTCGATGAGGAGGCGGAGCGTGAGTTGCGTCGCCTCAAGCAGCTGGAGGCCGAGTTCACCGTCGCGCTGCGTGAGAATCAGCTCAGGCTCTTCGTGCAGCCGATCGTCGATGGGCGTAGCGGCCGCTTGCAGCTGTCGGAGGCGTTGATTCGCTGGCAGCACCCCGAACATGGCTTGATGGGCTCGGCGGATTTCATGGCGATCGTCGAGTCCGCACGCCTGGATGTCGCGCTGGGGCGCTGGGTGCTCAAGGAAAGCATCGCGACCTTGATGCGCGTCCACGAAAGCGGCCATGAGTTGCATCTGAGCGTCAACGTGACCGTGCGCCACATGATGGACAAGCGCTTCCTGTCAGACCTGGAAATGTTGTTCCGGCATCCGGAGCTGTGTGAGCGCCTGACGCTTGAGCTGGTCGAGAGCCAGCTGCCGGATGACATCCAGGCACTCGCCGTGCTGTTCCAGACCATCCGGGCTCACGGCGTGGCATTGGCATTGGATGACTTCGGCACCGGCTACTCCTCGTTGTCACAGCTTCAGCGGTTGCCGTTCGACAAGCTCAAGATCGATCGACAGTTCGTGACGGCGCTGGGCTCCAGCAAGGGGCAGGCCATGATCGAAGCGATGCTGGGGCTGGCGGAGGCCTTCCATCTTGCGGTGGTGGCCGAGGGCATCGAGACGCCAGAGCAGCGAGCCGAATTGCTCGCGCATGGTTGCTCGCTGCATCAGGGCTATCTCTATGCACGACCGATGCCGGTGCAGGAGCTGATCGAGCACCTGATCGCAGGGGATGGCTGGCTGCCGGAAGGGCTGTGAGCCCCGGTAGGTGCATCAGGTCTGCAATCCGTGAAAGACGAAAGCCCCGCACGTTGGCACGTGTGGGGCTTTCTTGTGGCGGCTTTCAAGCGTTAAGTCCTTCAAGGCTAAGCCCTTCAAGACAGCCAGTCCTTCAAGCCGTACCCTTCAGCCCTTGAGCTGCTCCGGGTCGCGACGCTCGACGGCATAGGGCAGTGCGCTGCGCTCAAGCTCGGTGCCATCTTCCAATGCCAACGCTATCTCTTCATCACGCAGGCTGATCACGGCCAGCAGCTCCAGGCGTCCCTGCTCATCATGGGCTGCCTGCAACACTTCGCCAAGGGACTTGCCATCGGGAGATGTGACCTTGCTGCCCACCGCCGGCAAGTCGGCCGGCTGCATTGTCGTCAGGCGTTGCAGGCGCTTCTTGACCTGACCGCGAAAGTGGGCACGTGCCACGACTTCCTGACCGGTATAGCAGCCTTTCTTGAAGCTGATCGCGGCGAGGGCTTCCAGATTGAGCATCTGCGGCAGCCAGCTGTCAGTCTGCGCGGAAGTGACCCACTGTAGACCGGCGCGGATATCTTCCAGGCGCCAGCGGGTTTCGTCGCTGGCGGCCACATCGCGTCCGAAAAGCGCCGTCGCGAGGTCTGCCAGGGCGGCATGCGGGCCGACCAGTATCGCGCGCGGGGTATTGCCTGACGGCTGGCGAGCCAGCGCGCAGGTCTGCGGTTCTTCTTCCTCGCTCGACTGCAGGGGCGACGGGAGAACCGAGCGCATGGCCAGGTCGTGCGCGGGCAGAGCCGGTGCCGCCAGGGCGTCGGCACAGGCCGCCAGAGTCTGTTCGCCGAGAAGGCCGAGCACACTCAGCTCGCACGACACCTCCAGCGTCACCTTGTAGAAGGGCGCGAACTTGGCCAGATGGGCGCGCAGCGGTTCGGCGGTGCCAGCCGGCATCACCAGCCACAGGCGCCCTTCGCTGACGCGCAGCAGCTGAGCCATGGCCAGAATGCGCCCCTTCGGTGTGCAGAAGGTCGTCAGCGGCGCCAGCTCGCCATCGACCAGACTCAGCTGCTGTGAGGTCTGCCCCTGCAGAAAGCGTTCGCCATCCTTGCCGCAGACCTCGAGGACTTCGAAATTGCCCAGCGGGGTCAACCCATTTTCGGCCAGGGTGCGGTCAGCTACGCCAGCGAGTGGCATGGAGGCATCGTCTGGCTCACCCAGCGTCAGGCGGCCGTCCTCGCCGAGCTGGTAGCCGTGGTCTTGCATCAGGGTCTTGAAGGGATTCATTTACCACCATCCTGTTGCGAAGGAGTGAACTGCCGGTGGCGCTCTGGCAACCATGCGGCATGTCGGATGCCCGCATTGTCACGCGCCAGCTGGCGGCTGTCAGCCCCTAGTGCCTCAAGTGACAGTAAAAGAACGGGCAAATCAGGGCTCCCGTCCTGCCAGGCGTTTCTGCGGCCTGGCTTGCGAAGCGTCTGGTCCGCGCTGACTGCCAGACAACCGTGCTATTCTTGACGGCTGCAATGCGCCGCGGCGCCCCTTTTTTACTGCATGACAGGAATGACACGATGGCCAGCTTTTCTCTTACTTTGATCGGTGTCGAGAGCGTCAAGGACGTCAACAAGGTCACCACGGCGCTGATGATGATGGATGGCGTCAAGGAAGCCGAGGTCGGGCGTGGCTTTGCCGAAGTCGACGGTCAGGTGCGTTATGACGCCCTGGTCAAGGCGGTCGAGAAGGCCGGTTACAAGGTCAAGTGACCGCAGTGCACAGACGCTGGACAGGCGGCGAGCAGGCAACGTCTCATGAGCGGGATCACGGACAGATCAGCGACAGGGAGGTGACGAATGAGCATCGAGGTAATCAGCCGTCGGTCAGGCAGTTTCGTGCAGCGGGTACAGGTCGCAAGCTTTGATGAGTTGCTGGTCGATGTGCCGGCGGTGGTCGGTGGCGCCGAGAGCGCTCCGGACCCGCATGACTACTTCGACCTGTCGCTGGGGGCCTGCAAGTCGATCACCGTGCAGATGTACGCAAGGCGCAAAGGCTTGCCGCTGGCGGGGATCACCACCACGGTGGACCGGGACGACAGCGACGAGCGCCGTGGCAGCGACAGCGAATACCGCCTCACGGTCAGCATGCAGTTTCTGGCCGAGGAGGGCCATGAGCTGGACGCCGAGACGCGCGCGCGTCTGATCGAGATCTCCGAGCGTTGCCCCATCCATCGCCTGATGACCAGCACCCGGGTCTTGGTGACCAGTCGAGAAGCGCCCGCGAGCGAATGATGCCGCTGGGCAATCATCTGCCTGTCGTCAGTTGAAGACCCGACTGACTGCCACCATTGAGAGCGCATGAGCAAACCATTTCGCATCGATTCCAAGTTTCAGCCGGCCGGTGACCAACCGGCGGCCATCGAGAAGCTGATAACCGGCCTGGACGCGGGTCTGGCGCATCAGACCCTCCTGGGCGTGACCGGCTCCGGCAAGACCTTCACGGTGGCCAACATCGTGGAGCGTCTGCAGCGCCCGGCCATCGTCATGGCCCCCAACAAGACGCTGGCGGCACAGCTGTACGGCGAGTTCAAGTCGTTCTTCCCCGACAACGCCGTCGAATATTTCGTCTCCTATTACGATTACTATCAGCCCGAAGCCTACGTCGCCTCCTCGGACACCTTCATCGAGAAGGATGCCTCGATCAACGACCATATCGAGCAGATGCGCCTGTCGGCGACCAAGGCGCTGCTGGAACGCCGCGATGCGATCATCGTGGTCTCCGTCTCGGCCATCTACGGCCTGGGGGATCCGGATCAATACCTGAAGATGCGCCTGCACTTCAATCGTGGTGAGCAGATTGACCAGCGTGGCTTCCTAAGGCGTCTGGCGGAGCTGCAGTACACTCGCAACGATATGGATTTCCGGCGCGGTACGTATCGGGTGCGTGGCGACGTGATCGACATCTTCCCGGCCGACTCCGAAGAGCAGGCGGTGCGTGTCGAGCTTTTCGATGACGAGATCGATTCCATCCGGCTGTTCGATCCGCTGACCGGTGAAGTGGCCGAGTCGGTGCCGCGCATGACCATCTATCCCAAGAGTCACTACGTGACGCCGCGCGAGACCATCGTCGCTGCGGTCGATCGCATCAAGGAAGAACTCGTCGAGCGCCTCGATTACTTGCGCAAGCACGATAAGCTGGTCGAGGCCCAGCGCCTGGAGCAGCGTACCCTCTATGACATCGAGATGATGATGGAGCTGGGCTACTGCAATGGCATCGAGAACTACTCGCGCTATCTGTCGGGGCGTGATCCCGGCAATGCGCCGCCGACCTTCTTCGACTACCTGCCCAAGGATGCACTGGTCTTCATCGACGAGTCCCACGTCAGCGTGCCGCAGGTCGGCGGGATGTACCGCGGTGACCGATCGCGCAAGGAGACGTTGGTGGAGTACGGCTTCCGTCTGCCGTCGGCCCTCGACAACCGCCCGATGAAATTCGAGGAGTGGGAGAGCATCCTGCCGCAGACGGTATTCGTCTCGGCGACGCCTGGCCCCTATGAGGAAGAACATGCCGGCCAGGTGGTGGAGCAGGTGGTACGTCCCACCGGGCTGCTCGATCCGATCATCGAGGTGCGTTCGGCCTCGACCCAGGTCGATGATGTGCTCTCCGAGATCAAGGCGCGCACCCAGGTGGGCGAGCGCGTGCTGATCACCACGCTGACCAAGCGCATGTCGGAAGACCTGACCGAGTATCTGGGAGAGCATGATGTGCGGGTGCGCTATCTGCACTCCGATATCGACACCGTCGAGCGTGTCGAGATCATTCGTGACCTGCGTCTGGGCAAGTTCGATGTGCTGGTCGGCATCAACCTGCTGCGTGAGGGTCTCGATATACCGGAGGTCTCGCTGGTGGCGATTCTGGATGCCGACAAGGAAGGCTTCCTGCGCTCGGAACGCTCGCTGATCCAGACCATCGGCCGCGCGGCGCGTAATGCCAACGGCAAGGCCATTCTGTACGGGGATCGCATCACCGATTCCATGCAGCGGGCCATCGCCGAGACCGAACGCCGTCGCGAGAAGCAGATGGCCTTCAATGACGAGCACGGCATCACGCCGCGCACCATCACCAAGTCGGTGGCGGATATCATGGAAGGTGCCCAGGCACCGGGCCGCAAGAGCAGCCGTCGCAAGGGCAGCGAGCGTCAGGTGGCGGAAGAGACGCCGGACTACGCCGCGCTGGCGGCCGAAGGTCCTCAGGCGCTTGAAAAGGAGATCAGCCGTCTCGAAGATGCCATGTTTGCCGCGGCCAAGAACCTCGAGTTCGAGGAAGCCGGTCGACTGCGCGACCAGATCAACGACGTCCGCAATCGCCTGATCGCGCTGGGCTGACGCTACTCTCCATCTCCCAGCTTTCGCGTTGCCAAAGGCATTACCCTGCGCGCCCGACGATGTCACCCATCGTCGGGCGCGTGGCGTTCAGGGCTGGCGTGTGCCTGTCTGCAGGTACCCTGGTACCAGCGCGCGGCGGATATGTGTTGCGCAAGTGTCATCAGCGAGTTATCCCGTTATCTTGCCTATGCTTCGCAAATCATCACATGGCAGCTCAGTGCATGGCTCAGGGGCAACCGGTTGCTCGGGGAGGGCGGCAGCATTGCTTCTCTTACAACCTTGGGCGTAGCCGGGCAGGGGGCTGCAGTGCCTCCTGATGGTGCGAGAGGAGAGGGAAATCCTGTTATCCGCGTGTTGGCATGTGCCAATGACTGGCTTTGATCGGGTTTTCCGAGGATTGTCTGGCCACATTGGGAAGCGTGGTGCTTTTCGCTATTGGTAGGCTGCCGAGCCGCATTCATGAGCGCCCAAACGGTCACTTTACATGCGTATTCGCTGCTGCCAATAATGCTTTCAAGGCATTCCTGACGTGTCGACCCCCTGCCTGCAGGCTGGCAGCGGCGCACAAGGTCAGCGAATGACAGACACTGTCGCCAGCCTTTTTCGGTCAGCCCAGCGTTGGCACCAGGCGTCAGTCAGGTCTGCCCGGCCGTAGTACAACAATAATCGGGAACAGGAATTCTCATCATGATGCGCAGGTCTCTTCTCGCTCTCGGTATCGCCGCGGCGATGTCCACCCAGGCTCAGGCCGATATCACCATCGCCATGGCAGGCCCTGTCACGGGGCCGGTTGCCCAGTACGGTGACATGCAGTTCATCGGTGCCGAGATGGCCATCGAGCGGATCAATGCCGCCGGTGGCGTCGACGGCGAGATGCTAAAGGGCGTCAAATACGATGACGCCTGTGATCCCAAGCAGGCGGTGGCGGTGGCCAACCAGATCGTCAATGACGGTGTCCAGTACGTGATCGGCCACCTGTGCTCCAGTGCGACCCAGCCGGCCTCGGACATCTACGCCGAGGAAGGCGTGATGATGATCACGGCGGCGTCCACCAGCCCGACCATCACCGAGCAGGGCTATGAGCTGGTCTTCCGCACCATCGGCCTGGATTCCCTGCAGGGGCCGGTCGCCGGGCGCTATATCGCCGAGACGGTCAAGCCCAAGCACATGGCCGTGATCCACGACAAGCAGCAGTACGGGGAAGGCATCGCCACCGGCGTGCGCGATACCGTCGAGGAAGCCGGCATCGATGTGGTGCTGTTCGAGGGCATCACGGCAGGCGACAAGGATTTTTCGGCGCTGATCTCCAAGCTCAAGAAGGAGAATGTCGACTTCGTCTACTACGGCGGCTATCACCCGGAGCTGGGCCTCTTGCTGCGTCAGTCGCGTGAGCTGGGCTTCGATGCACCCTTCATGGGCCCGGAAGGGGTCGGCAATCCGGACATTTCCAAGATCGCCGGTCAGGCCTCCGAAGGGCTTTACGTGACGCTGCCGCCGGCCTTCGAGACAGACCCGAAGAACGCCGATCTGGTCGCGGCCTTCAAGGACAAGGATCAGGACCCCTCCGGGCCATTCGTCATGCCGGCCTACACCGCGGTGGAGCTGATCGCCGATGGCATCAAGGGGGCTGACTCCACCGACCCCTATGACGTCGCCGAATATCTCAAGGCCAACAGCTTTGACACGCCCATCGGCAAGGTCGAATACGACGAGAAGGGCGATCTGAAGGACTTCAACTTCGTCGTCTACAACTGGCACGCCGACGGAACCAAGAGCGAAGCGGCACATTGATCATCGGCTGGCCTCTGCTCGTCTGAGCTCAGCCTTCGCCACGGCCATGTGACATCACATCTGGCACCTCATTTGAGCGATCATTTGAGAGAGTATTTGAGACCTCATGTGGCCGTGGTGGATCACCCCCGAAACGCTTCCCGTCATGCCACCTGGCATGGCGGGCTTCTCCGTTCGGTCGAGTCCACGGTGATGCAACATCGCCGTGCCTTCCCGTTGTCGCCGCACATGCGGCATTTCCCTGACGGTCACCGGCCACAAGCCGACGACAGTCGCGGCCAAGGGTCGTTCCAATGGAAGACATCCTCTACTTCCTGCAACAGGTCATCAATGGCCTGACCATCGGCAGTACCTATGCCTTGATCGCCATCGGCTACACGATGGTCTATGGCATCATCGGCATGATCAATTTCGCTCACGGCGAGATCTACATGATCGGCACCTACGTGACCTTCATCGTCATCGCGGCGCTGGGCATGCTGGGTATCGCCAACCCCTTCTTTCTGATGGCGGCCGCCTTGCTGGTGGCGGTGCTGGTGTCCTGTGCCTACGGCTTTGCCGTGGAGAGGGTGGCCTATCGCCCGGTACGTGGCTCAAAGCGTCTGATCGCGCTGATCTCGGCGATCGGCATGTCGATCTTCCTGCAGAACTACATGCGTCTGGCCCAGGGTTCGCGGGACATGGCGATCTCCAGCCTGATCCCGGGCGGCTGGGAGTTCGGGCTGGAAAGCTTCGCAGTCAATCTCTCCTACATGCAGGTGATCATCTTCAGCGTCACCCTGGTGTGCATGCTGCTGCTGTCGTCCTTCATCTCGCGCTCGCGTCTGGGTCGTGCCTGCCGTGCCTGCTCGCAGGATGCCGGCATGGCGCGTCTGCTGGGCATCAATACCGACATGATCATCTCGATGACCTTCGTGATCGGGGCGGCACTTGCCGCCGTGGCAGGCCTGCTGCTCGGCATGTACTACGGCGTGGTCAATCCCTACATCGGCTTCCTGGCTGGCCTCAAGGCGTTCACGGCGGCGGTGCTGGGCGGTATCGGCAGTATCCCCGGCGCCATGCTGGGTGGCCTGCTGCTGGGCGTCGCGGAGGCGCTGACCGGCGGTTACCTGTCGACTGAATACAAGGACGTGGTGGCCTTCGGACTGCTGATCCTGATTCTGCTGTTCCGTCCCTCCGGGATTCTCGGCAAGCCCGAAGTGGAGAAGATCTGATGCCCAAGCTTGCGAAACAGACTTTGAATACAGCGGGTACCTCACCCGCCGAGACGATTCCGCCACAGCCTTCCTATCGGCGTCCCTGGTGGTCGGCACTTGCGGCCGCCGTGCTGACCCTCGTGCTGGGGGGCTCGGTACTGGGTGTGCAGCTCGAGTCCACCGGCATCACCACCACGGTACGCTTGATGGGCATGGACACCTGGGGATGGTTGCTGGCCGCGGCGCTGGCCGTCTTCCTGCATCAGCTGGTACGTCCGCAGATCGAGGAGTGGCGCGCACGCACGCGCAAACCTTCACGTTTCAGCGTCCCTGATGTCATGAGCGGTCAGAAGCGTCAGCTGTGGATCATGCTGGCCATCGGTGCGTTGCTGATCTTCCCGTTCCTCTCCAACCGCTCGGCGGTGGACCTCGCCACCCTGACGCTGATCTACATCATGCTGGGCCTGGGGCTCAACGTGGTGGTAGGGCTCGCCGGGCTGCTGGATCTCGGCTACGTGGGCTTCTACGCCGTTGGGGCCTATACCTATGCGCTGCTCAACAGCTATCTGGGCTTCAGCTTCTGGGAGGCATTGCCCATCGCCGGATTGATGACGGCGCTGTTCGGCTATCTGCTTGGCTTCCCCGTGCTACGGCTGCGTGGTGACTATCTGGCCATCGTGACGCTGGGCTTCGGCGAGATCATCCGCATCCTGCTCAACAACTGGACCGAGTTGACTGGCGGCCCGAATGGCATCGCGCGCATTCCCAAGCCGACCTTGTTCAATCTCGAGTTCTCGCGGCGGGCCGACGAGGGCAACATCGCCTTCCATGAGTTCTTCGGCATCGACTATGACCCGGCCCTCAAGGTGATCTACCTGTATCTGCTGGCCTTGATTCTGGTGCTGATCACGCTGTTCGTGATCTACCGCTTGCTGCGCATGCCCATCGGGCGGGCGTGGGAGGCGCTGCGCGAGGATGACATCGCCTGTCGCTCGCTGGGGATGAACCCCACCGGTATCAAGCTCTCGGCCTTCACGATCGGTGCGAGCTTCGCCGGTTTCGCCGGTGCCTTCTTCGCTGCGCGTCAGGGTTTCATCAGCCCAGAATCCTTCACCTTCATCGAGTCGGCGATCATTCTGGCCATCGTGGTGCTGGGGGGAATGGGCTCGCAATTGGGTGTGATTCTGGCCGCGATCGCCATGACGCTGTTGCCGGAGCTGGCACGCGAATTCAATGAATATCGCATGCTGCTGTTCGGACTGATGATGGTGCTGATGATGGTATGGCGTCCTCAGGGCCTGGTGCCGCTCAAACGACCGCAGATGGAGCTCGACCGTGGCTGACACACATGATAATCAGGTCTGTGACAAGCAGGTCCACGACAGGCAAGGCCTCGACAAGGCAGCACCAGCCACCTCCTCACATCGTCAGGCGCGCGCCGAGGGTAGGGCACCGTTGCTGGATGTGTGTGACCTCACCATGCAGTTCGGTGGCCTCAAGGCCGTGGATGGGGTGACGCTTCAGGTACATCCGGGGGAGGTGGTGTCGGTCATCGGACCGAATGGTGCAGGCAAGACCACCGTCTTCAACTGCATTTCCGGCTTCTATCAGCCGACTGGCGGCGAGGTGTATTTCCAGAACCGCGCCATGCATCGTCTACCGGGCTACCGAATTGCTCAGGCTGGCATGGTGCGCACCTTCCAGAACGTGCGGTTGTTCAAGGAGATGACCGTCATCGAGAACCTGCTGGTGGCGCAGCACATGCACGCCGAACGCAACCTTCTCAAGGGACTGTTCAAGACGCCGGGCTATCGACGCAGTGAAAAGGCGCTGATGCAGCATGCCGGCGACTGGCTGGAGCGAGTCGGTCTGCTCGAATTCGCCAACCGCGAGGCGGGCAATCTGGCCTATGGCCAGCAGCGTCGGCTCGAGATCGCGCGCTGCATGGTCGCCAGGCCGCGGCTGCTGATGCTGGATGAGCCGGCGGCGGGCCTCAATCCCAATGAAACGCGCGATCTGGATGATCTGATCGTCAGCCTGACCCGCGATGAGGGCATCTCGGTGCTGTTGATCGAGCATGATATGAGTCTGGTAATGGGCATCTCGGACCACATCTACGTGGTCAATCAGGGCCAGCCGCTGGCGGATGGCAGTCCGGAAGACATACGGCGCAATGATGCCGTGATCAAGGCCTATCTGGGGGAAGAGTGATCATGAGTGAGCATGTCGAAGACGTGACACCCGAGGCCACGCTTGCCGGTGAGGAGCTCGCGCCCCGGGAGGCCATGCTGGCCCTCGAGCATCTGACCACCCACTACGGGCCGGTGCAGGCGCTCAATGATGTCTCGCTGGCCGTCGGACAGGGCGAGATCGTGACGCTGATCGGTGCCAACGGTGCCGGCAAGACGACGCTTCTAATGTCGATCTGTGGCGATCCGCGTCCGACCAGCGGGCGGGTGTGGTTCGAGGGCGAGGAGATCACCGGTACACCCACGGCGCGTGTGATGCGTGGAGGGCTGTCGGTGGTGCCGGAAGGTCGCCGCATCTTCACCGGCATGACGGTGGAGGAGAATCTTGCCATGGGCGGCTATTACCAGAGCAAGGAGGAAAACGAGCGCAGTATCGAGCACGTGCTGGGGCTCTTCCCGCGCCTCAAGGAACGCTTTCAGCAGCGCGGCGGCACCATGTCCGGCGGAGAGCAGCAGATGTTGGCCATCGGGCGCGCCCTGATGAGTCGGCCGCGGCTGTTGTTGCTCGATGAGCCATCGCTGGGGCTGGCGCCCATCGTGATCGGGCAGATCTTCGAGATCGTAGAGCAGCTGCGCGAGCAGGGCACCACCATCTTCCTGGTGGAGCAGAATGCCCATCGCGCCCTGTCGATCGCCGATCGCGGTTATGTGCTGGAGCATGGTCGCGTGGTGCTGGCGGACAGCGGCAAGGCGCTGCTGGCCAATGATGACGTGCGTCGTGCCTATCTTGGCGGCTGAGAGGCCTGGCACGTGATTCGCTGTCGCGCCTCACCAGAGGAAGGCAATGCAAAAGAACGCGCCCCTGTCACTGAAACCTCGGTGGCAGGGGCGCTTTCTTGAGGATGCGATGCAGGGTGCGAGCCAGGGGGGGGCGGGTAAAGTGGCGTGAATGGCTTACGCCGAGAGAGGTGTCACGAATTCTTCCGGAGCATAGGCGACGCCGTCATGGATACGGTAATGATCGGTAGGGCCGGAGACCTGGCAATTGCTGACGCAGGCCTGGCTGGCGGGAAGCTGGCGCAAGGGATAGCGCACGCCGGATTGACATAGCTCCAGCATCTTCTTGAGCGCGCTGCGCTCACAGAAACCGCACAGGCACTCCAGGGCGTTGTCGAGGCAGTCTTCTTCGCTCATGCCCGCCCCATAGATGCGATTGTCATCACAGACGACGAATCCAAGAGCCCCGGGGGATGTGGCGGGTGTTGTCATGTCTGCTGCCGTTTCAGGTACTGCACTGAGAATGTTGTCAGCCATGACGAACCTCATTGTGATGGGGTATTCCGGCTTCTTCGAGCCAGTCGCTAGCTTGTCTGCCCATGACCCTCTCTGGTCATGCCTCATCCCAGAGTAGACGGCGGTCGTCAAACTGCCATGCAAATCTGTTTGGTGCGTCAAGGACAAATCGATGCTGCGTCAGAAATGTGACAGGGAAGTGACATTCAGGTGACTGTCCGGGGCTCATGCCTGACGTTTTCAGGGCGGCTGGCAGCCAGGCGACTGGCGGTAACGTGCGTTGAGCGCCAGCAATATCGCGATACTCTCGACATCGAAGGCCCCACTGATCGACCCGGGACGAAAGTGTGCCTGGAACGCGGCAATCGCCAGTTCGGGCCGTGCGACGTCCACTGGGTAGCCGTAATGCGTCAGCGCCGTGAGCAGAACCTCTCGTGATGGCAGCCCTTCGCTTGCCAGTTGGCGCTGGAAGCACAGCACGTCAGAGGTGCGTGGCCAGGCACCGATGCCGGCGTCATGCAGGCGTTGCCAGGGGAATCGCGGGCCGGGGTCGGTCTTGCGCTCAGGGGCGATGTCCGAGTGCCCGACGATATCCACCGCCTTGATGCCATGGCGCGCGATGATGGGCTTGAGCAGCGTGATTAATGCAGTGATCTGCGCCTCGCTCCACGGTGCGAAGCCACGTGAGGGGGCCCAGCGCCTGGCGACCGCCTCCCTGGCATCTTCCTGCTCGCCTCCCTGCAATGGCTCCAGTGCCAGGGGCCCGGCATTGACGATCTCGATACCGATGGAGGTGTCATTGAGATTGCTGCGCTCACCCCACTGGCTGACGCCGGCATGCCAGGCGCGGCGCGCTTCCGGCACCAGCGGATAGACGCGCGGCAGGCCGGTCGCGGGCATCGGCGCCGACAGCAGATAATGAGCGCTGACCTGAGAGCCCGTCAGGCTGAGCAGGGAGCCGTGCAGATCATCATCGGTGTAGTGAAGTACCAGATGGCGAACCCGTGAATTGCTCTTGCCGTGGGGGGAGGGCGTCACCCAGTCGAAGGTATCGCTCCCGACACCTGCGCCAGAACCCGACTGGGTGCCACAGCCTGCCAGCAACATCGTGAGCGCGGCAGCGGCCAGCGACAGCAGACGCCGCGAGAAGAAGCGTCGCGGGAAGAGGCGTGGCGAGAAGGAGGGGGGTGAACAGTCGCGTGGCGTCATTGAGCAATCATCGTGGCTGAAGAAGGGGAGTCTGCATGACAGGACGGTACCGCAACGGGACGGCGGCAGTCGCTTCGCGATACACGCGACTGCCGGCAGCGAAGCAGGCGGCTCAGGGCGGGAGAGCCTTGCGCAGACTGGGCCATAACCTGCTGAATTCTCATGTCTTGCGGGTTGCAGGATTCGCTCTGCCGCCGCGTGCTCGCATGAGGTATAATCCCGCGCACCTGATCTGACGCTCGCCCCGTGGCGGCGCGATTGCCGTGCCTGACAACAGTAATCGCCCCTGTGCCCTGTGCGCCAGTGTGTCTGTCTTTTCCATCGCTTGCCCTTGAGGAGCCGATCCTGATGACCGTGATCCGCCAGGATGACCTGATCCAGAGCGTCGCCGACGCGCTGCAGTACATCTCCTACTACCATCCGAAGGATTTCATCGACGCCATGAACGCGGCGTACGAGCGTGAAGAGAATCCTGCCGCCAAGGATGCCATCGCGCAGATCCTGATCAACTCCCGGATGTGTGCCCTGGGTCATCGTCCCATCTGTCAGGACACCGGTATCGTCACCGTCTTCGTTCACGTCGGCATGAACGTGCGCTTCGAGGCCGACATGAGCCTGGATGACATGGTCAACGAAGGCGTGCGTCGCGCCTATCTGCTGCCGGACAACGTGCTGCGCGCCTCTGTGCTGGCAGACCCGGACGGCAAGCGTGCCAACACCAAGGACAACACGCCCGCCATCATCCACCACAAGCTGGTGCCGGGTGACAGCGTCGAGATCCACGTCGCGGCCAAAGGTGGCGGCAGCGAAGCCAAGTCCAAGTTCGCGATGCTCAACCCGTCCGACTCCGTAGTCGACTGGGTGCTGGAGCAGATTCCGAAGATGGGCGCTGGCTGGTGTCCGCCCGGCATGCTGGGTATCGGCATCGGCGGTACCGCCGAGAAGGCGATGCAGCTGGCCAAGGAGTCCCTGCTCGAGCCGATCGATATCCAGGAACTGAAGGCGCGTGGTGCCTCCAACCGTGCCGAAGAGATCCGTCTCGAGCTGTTCGAGAAGGTCAACGCCACTGGCGTCGGCGCCCAGGGCCTCGGTGGTCTGACCACCGTGCTCGACATCAAGGTCATGGATTATCCGACCCACGCGGCCAACAAGCCGGTGGCGATCATCCCGAACTGTGCGGCGACCCGTCACGTGCACTTCACCCTGGATGGCAGCGGTGTGGCAGAACTGCCGGCACCCAAGCTCGAGGACTGGCCGGAAATCACCCGTGAAGCAGGCGACAGTGTCAAGCGTGTCAACCTCGACACCGTGACGCCCGAGGAAGTGCAGAGCTGGCAGCCGGGCGACACCCTGCTGCTCAATGGCAAGCTGCTGACCGGCCGTGACGCCGCTCACAAGCGCATGACCGAGATGTTGGCACGCGGCGAGCAGCTGCCGGTCGATCTCAAGGGTCGCTTCATCTATTACGTCGGCCCGGTCGACCCGATCCGTGACGAAGTCGTCGGTCCGGCTGGCCCGACCACCGCGACCCGCATGGACAAGTTCACGCGCACCTTGCTGGAAGAGACCGGCCTCTTGGGCATGGTCGGCAAGGCAGAGCGTGGCCCGACCGCGATCGACGCCATCCGTGACAACAAGTCCAGCTACCTGATGGCCGTCGGCGGCGCTGCCTACCTGGTCGCCCAGGCGATCAAGAAATCCCGTGTGCTGGCATTTGAAGACCTGGGCATGGAAGCGATCTACGAATTCGAGGTCGAAGACATGCCGGTGACCGTAGCCGTCGACAGCGCGGGTGTCTCCGTGCACCAGACGGGCCCGGCCAAGTGGAAGGAAATCATCGCTGAGCGTGCATGATGGCCCTGTCGTGATACGCCGTCGTATCGTGTGGATATGACCTGAAGACCCCCGCCGGTGATGGCATGCCGGCGGGGGTCTTCGTCTGTGTGCCGTCGATGTCATGGCATCGTTGCGCGCACTGCTGTGGCATACTCTGGCAACCCTGACGCCTGCAATGGAGCTGCAATGACCGCCTGGTTACTTGGCTTTCTGCTGTTGAGCAGTCACATTCTGGGTGCGATGACCGCCGTCATGGCCCTGATGTCCAGTCGTACCTCCCAGGGTGCGATCGCCTGGATTCTGTGTCTGCTGACCTTTCCCTACGTCGCCCTGCCACTGTACTGGGTATTCGGGCGTCCACGTTTCTATGGTTATGTCAGCGCTCGCGAGGAGCGCGACTCGACCATGCGCCGCGTCTTGATGCGTTTCCGTCCCAAACTGTCGCCGTGGCTGTCACGCCCGCTGGGCGGCAATCCCACCCATCTGGATGCCATAGAGCGCCTGGCGATGATGCCTGTCACCACCGGCAACCGCGCCAAGTTGTTGATCAATGGCGAGCACACCTTCGATTCGCTGTTTCATGCCATCGATACCGCCGAGGATTACATCCTGATCCAGTTCTTCATCGTGCGAAACGATGAACTGGGGGTGCGTCTCAAGCAGAAGTTGATGCGCCGCGCCGAACGCGGCGTGCGGGTCTGTTTCCTGTATGACGAGATCGGCTCGCGCAAGCTGCCCGACGGCTATCTGAATGATCTGATGGAATCGGGGTGTGAGGTCAGTGCCTTCAATTCCTCGCGGGGCTGGCGTCATCGTTTCCAGATCAACTTCCGTAATCATCGCAAGATCACCGTCATCGACGGCCGTGTCGGCTTCGTGGGCGGGCTGAATGTCGGCAATGAATATCTGGGCCATTCCGAGCGTTACGGGGCCTGGCGTGATACCCATCTCAAGCTTGAGGGCCCCAGCGTGATGGGCCTGCAGGAAGCCTTCTGGGAAGACTGGCACTGGGCGACCGGTGAGGTGCTGTCGCTTGAATGGCAGCCGCAGATCAGCTGTGACGAATGTCAGCATGTAGTGATCGTGCCTTCCGGCCCGGCGGACCGCCGCGAGACGGCCAGCCTGCTGGTGCAGCAGGCGATTCACTCCTCGGTCAGCCGCATCTGGATCACCAGCCCTTATTTCGTGCCGGACCAGGGCGTGCAGGATGCGCTCAAGATCGCTGCGCTGCGCGGGGTGGATGTGCGGGTGATGATTCCTGAGCGACCCGATCACCTGCTGGTGTTCCTGTCGGCGTTCTCGTTCCTGTCCGAGATGATTCGCTCCGGCGTACGCGTCTTCCGCTATCAGCCAGGCTTCCTGCATCAGAAGGTGATGTTGATGGATAGTCATACGGCAACCATCGGCACCGTCAATCTTGACAACCGCTCCTTCCGCCTCAACTTCGAGATCACGGCGTTCGTGCCCGATCACCAGTTTGCCTCGGAAGTGGAGGCGATGCTCGAAGAGGACTTCCGCCACTGTCGTGAAATCAGCTGCGAAGAGCTGGATGCGCGGCCGATGTGGCGCAAGCTGATCTCGCGCGCGGCCTATCTGCTGGCTCCCATCCAGTAATCCAGCATCCTGCATGCGACAAGCGCCTGCCGAGCTGAGCAAAACTCGCTCGGCAGGTCTTGCCAATCGCCGCGCCAGCAGGCATCTTCTCGCTATAACTGATCGCCTTCTTATTTCTTAAATGAATAAAGTGAGAGCCTTGAGGTGCTTCGCATGCCATGCACGCGAAGCGTCGCCGAGGCCGGCGACTTCATGATTCAGCGCTGAGACCTGCCATGACTGCTCAAGACCCCACCGCTAGCCACGCGCCTTCCATCGACTATCAGTTTCGCGATGATGCGGATGTGATCGCCTTCGCGCGCCAGCACGTCGGTGCTCGATATCCGGGCTTCGCGACCGCTGAAGCACTTCAGGTCGAAGAGATCGGCGATGGCAACATCAACTATGTCTATCGCGTCTGCACGCCGGACCGCTCCGCCTCGGTAATCGTCAAGCAGGGCCTGCCCTGGGTGCGCATCATCGGCGAAAGCTGGCCGCTGTCGCTGGTGCGTGTGCGCATCGAGGCGGAAACTCTGCAGTTCGAGGCAGACTGCGCGCCGGACCTGGTGCCGGCGCTTTATCACTTCGATGAAGCTCGTTCAGCGATCGTGATGGAAGATATCGGCGATCACCGCAATCTGCGCCATGCCTTCCTGGAGCGCGCGTCATTGCCCCGGCTGGGCGAGCAGATGGGGCATTTTCTGGCCACTACGCTTTATCGCAGCAGCGATCTGGCACTCGATGCCCACGACAAGAAGGCGCGCGTCGCCCGCTTCATCAATCCCGATCAGTGCAAGATCACCGAAGACCTGTTCTTCATCGATCCGTTCTGTGATCACGAGCGCAACAGCATCAATCCGGCGCTGCGCGCGGATGCCGAAGCCCTGTGGCAGGATGCTGCCCTGAAGGTCGAAGTGGCGGAGCTCAAGCAGCGTTTCCTCTCCGCGCCCGAGGCACTGCTGCATGGTGATCTGCATGCGGGCTCTATCTTCGTGCGTGAAGACAGTACGAAGGTCATCGATCCGGAATTCGGCTTCTTCGGGCCGGCGGGCTTTGATATTGGCAGCTGGCTGGCAGCACTGTGGCTGGCGGCCTGTGCGCATACCGAGCTTGAGGGAGAACAGGGCAACAAGCGTGACTACGTAGCGCAGCTGCGCGCCCAGGCGGTCGCCAGTTGGGAGAGCTTCGCTTGTGAGTATCGTGAGCAGGCCACCCATACATCGGATGCCAGCTTCGCTGCGTCGGGCGTGGCAGAGCATCTGTTGTCTCGCATGTTGCGTGATGCACTGGGCTATGCCGGCTGTGAGCTGATCCGCCGCACTGTGGGGCTTGCGCATATTCTGGAGCTCGAATCCATCAGCGATGAGGCCACCCGCGCACGCGCCGAGCGGCGGGCGCTGGCGCTCGGGCGCGAGTTGATCATGACGCGCGAACGCCTGAGCGATATCGATGCCATCGATGCCTTGGTGGCGCGTCACCTCGCCTGAGGGCTGGCATGCCAGGCAGGAGTCGGGCGTTCAGGGCCCGGCTAGGGTAGACTCTGCGCTCCGCACCCACGCGCTTGCATTTTCACGCGCGTGGTTCAGTCGAGGAGCATGGTGCTTTATCGGGATAGTGTCTTCCTGCCATTGCCTTTCCAAGACGTCTGCCTTTTCAAGAAGAGATTTTCATGGCCCTGTCTTCCACGCCTTACAAGGTGGATCTGTCGCTGACCGACCTGGATCGCGGCGTCTACGAGACCCTGCGCTTCACGGTGGCTCGTCACCCCTCCGAAACCGAACTGCGTCTTTGCGTGCGTCTGCTGGGCCACGCCCTGTGGTACAGCGAGAACATCGCGTTCGGTCGCGGCCTGTCCGATGTCGATGAGCCGGCGTTGTGGGAAAAGAGCCTCGATGGCCGTATCCTGCACTGGATCGAAGTCGGTCAGCCGGATGCCGAGCGCCTGACCTGGTGCTCGCGACGCACCGAGCGTACCTCGCTGCTGGCCTATGGCAGCCTGCGTGTGTGGGAAACCAAGGTCGTGCCGGCGGTGGCTGGGCTCTCCAACCTGAGCATCGCGGCCGTGCCGGAAGGGTCGCTGGACGCCATCACCGAGTCGCTGCCGCGCAACATCAAGTGGACCGTGATGATCTCCGAAGGCACCATCTTCATCACCGATGACAATGGCCAGCACGAGATCAATCTCGAGTGGCTGAAGGGCGAGCGCTGAGCGACATCAGCCTCGCACCGGCCCAGACACAACGCCCCCGCAAGCCATGCTTGCGGGGGCGTTGTGTCTGGGGGCTCAGTCGGTCCAGGTCGGGCGGGTGAAGGCTCAGATGACGCTCAGGTCCTTGTCGACCATCAGACGGCCTCGGCCATTTTCCTTGGCGTGGTAGAGGGCGTCATCGCTGCGCTTGACCCAGCTCGACAGGGTGTCATCGGCGTGCAATTCGCTGGCGCCGGTGCTGAAGAGAATCACGCCATGCAACAGGGGCGAGGCTTCGCAGCGCTCCCGCAGGCATCCATCGAACTGGCGAGCCGTCGCCAGGGTGCCGGGAATCAGGATCATGAACTCCTCGCCGCCATAGCGTCCGGCTTCTCCCGAGAACTCTCGGGTCAACTGGCTGACATGGCGTGAGAACTCTTCCAGTACCGTGTCGCCGTACGGGTGGCCGTGGTTGTCATTGATCATCTTGAAGTGATCCAGGTCGCAGATCAGCAGGCAGGCACTTTGCGAACGCCTGATCCAGGCTTCGGCCTGTTCGTGGATGGCGCGGTGATTGTAGAGGCCGGTCAGACTGTCCAGCAGGCTGAGGCGCTCGAGTCGCGCCGCATAGGCATTGGCGATATCACGCTCTTCATGGATACGTCGGGCATAGCCTGCGATCACCACGCTGAGAAGCCCGAAGGCCAGCGTGTAGCTGAAGCCCATATCGAGAAAACGCATGCCTTCGCTGGCATAGCTGCTGACCAGGCCCGGCCTTGCATGCTCAAACGCCAGCAGTGCCCATGGCATGAACATCAGGCCGATGACGATGATGCCTCGGCGCTTGGGGTCGGCGGGCAGTACCGCCAATACATAGGCCGACGCCATCAGGTAGAAGAGCAGGGTCGGGCCGGTCGCGCCATGATTGAACAGCCAGTTGCCGGGCAGCATCACGAAAGTGACCAGCGCACAGAACAGCCAGGCCATGCGCTGGAACTCGCCATGAAACCGCGAGCGATACCACATCAGGGCGATGAACGCGCTGGTGATGACCAGCACGATGTTGTACGCCGGCAGGGTGAGGCCCAGCAGGGAATTGAAGAGGGCCGAAATCAACCCGATGAAGAATGCGGAAACGAGAAAGCCATGATGGAGTGTCTCTCGGGCGGAGCCGGTCTTGCCGACCAGCCAGCGCCAGGAGGTAACTATCAATTTCAATGGGCTGACCATGTGACCTCGGGCATCGAGATGTCAGTGCACATCAGGCACCAACCGGGAAAGGCTGGATGATACACCACCTCATCATCAGCCACAGCTCGCCAGAGCCAACGAAGGCTCCGCAAACCCTATGCTAACGCAGCGTGGGTCATAACTTGTCTGACAAGAAGCTGCGCGAAATGAAGGCGTCCAACTTTCCGCATGAAGCGCAATATATTGCCTTCTCGACGCTGGCGCGATAACCCCTCATACCTTCCCGATGCTACCCGGCGTCGCTCCGTTACTTCCAGGGCGTGTAGCGGTAGCTTTCGGGGTCGTTGGCATCCGGGCTGTCGGCTTCCTTGAGGCGCACGAGGGTATTGCCATCCTCGTCCTCTTCGACTCCCGTCACTGTCACCGGAAAGTTGGGTGACAAGGCGTCGAGTGCGGGCCATTGCCCCTTGGTGATCTGGCTGCCGGCGGCAGGGGCGCTCTCGGCGCTGACCTTGATGGGGTCGCCGCTGACGCTGGTGCCGCCCTTGAGCGTGGTGGTAAGCGTGAATTGGATCATCGGTCGCGAACTCCTCTGGACGATTGTCGTTCATGGGCGTTGCATTCGAAGGTGCGCAATGAATGCCTGCTTCATGAACATGCGTCGCACCCGGTCATTTTGCAATGCCGACAGCGGATTCAGGCGTCAGTGCGACACCAGATCACGACGCAGGTAAAGAAATGTGAGATTCCTGCTTTTCTTTTTGAGATCAATGCGGTACATTACGTCTCGTCTTGAGGGGGAAGCTCTTCCAGACACTGTCGGGACGTGGCGCAGCTTGGTAGCGCGCTGCAATGGGGTTGCAGAGGTCGCAGGTTCGAATCCTGTCGTCCCGACCAGATTCAAGTGAAAAGGCCATCCGGTAACGGATGGCCTTTTTGCGTTTTCGCATGTCCTGAAGATGCCCATCTCGTCACTATTTACTCACTGCTCACTCACTGCTCTCCATCTTTCAGCTCCCGATTTCCATTCTTCATCACCATTCTCGCGATGACCCGCCTGCCTCACGTATCTCGCCTTTGGTTCGTATTGCTCACTTTCCCGGCCTCTCAGCTCAATCAGCACTGTGCTCGCGCAAGCGCTTTTCTATTGATCCAGGCAGATGCCACTGACATCTGGCCCAGAAAGCGCTGCCGCTTGAGTTGATCTGGATCAATTGACTGTCGGCTCGAAGTGCGGGGTAGGCGGGATGAGTTCTCTAAGCATGTAAGTATTAGATTTTCCGTATATACTGCGCCAGTCGATATTGGGGGTGATAATGAAAATCATAGACGTTTACACGGCATCTCGATTCAATCCCGAACGATCCATCCTCAGAGAACAGCTGGGGGGAGGCTATGTGGTGCAGACCTGCGCCGTGGCCGCCGAAAACTATTGCTTCGAGGTCTCTCAGTCGCGCCACTTCATCTTGGGATTTGAGGTCGCGGGCGCACGCAGTGCTGAATTTCTGTCGATCATCACCGAGGATTACGTCTTTCAGCATCCCGGCATCCGCCCGGAAACGCTCTCGGCCTACCTGCAGGATCGCGCCCGACATCCGCTGCGTCGTCGCGCTGCCTCTGCGCCTTCCGCCTCTGCGCCTTCCGCCACTGCGCTTTCCGCCACTGGGTCGGGCGCCGTACGGCGCAGTGTCACCAGCATTGCCGTTGGCTGATGATGCTTGAGGCAACGCTTTCCAGCGAATCTGGTTGCACCGTGCTGAGGTGAAAAGGCAGGCCAGATGTAGGCAAGAGACAGCCAGCAAAGGGCTAGCGAGGCAGCAAGGAAGACAGCCAGGAAGAGAAGGCTATAAGGACAGTCAAAACGCGCAGGGCAAGGAAGGGTAGAACGCAGCGCTGGGGGAGGGGAGCCGTTCAGAGAAGACTGCACGGGTTTTTCACTTTTTACGACGTTCACTTTTCGCCGTGCGCTTGCGCGACCCATCTAGTCGCGAGGCGGGCCGCGGATCACGCCCGGGCCAGGTAGCGCCTTAACGCCCAGACCGTACTGGCCAGGCTCACACAGCAGAGCAGTGGCAGGGCAACATCGAGACAGGAATCCAGATTCCAGTGCTGCAGCAGGCCGTAGTCCCAGTTCTCTGCCTTGGGTCCATCGCCCTTGTATTCATGCTGAGCGATCTCACGGCCCAGAAACAGGGCGACGGCGATGGCACCTGCCGACCACACGCCAAACAGCGGCCACAGCGCCAGCTGGATCAGCACGGCGATCAAGCCGTGCTGAACGGCACTGTCCAGAATCTCGGCCGTCATGGGTCAGCCATCATGCTTGAGGCCTCATGCTTGAGAGCTCATTCTCGAAAGCCATCTCTCGCTCCCCATTTCTCGGCCCTCGTTGTTCGATAAAGTTCATGCCCCTCACGCGTAGCCCAGCGCTTTCTGCAGACGTTCGGCGTTGTCGGCTACCCACTGGGCATTGATCGGCCCCCAGTCACGAATCACGTAGTGGCCGATATTGTTGCGCTGGCCCTCCTCGCGCTGGAATTCACAGACGATCTCGAGCTCACCCAGGGCGGTGATGGTGTCCTGGGCGGTACGCCGCGGCATGCCGGTGGCCGCGATGATGGCTGGCACGCTGGCGATGTCATGCGCGATGAGGTGGGCCACGAACAGGCGTCGATAGAAGCTTGTCTGGGTCTTGCTCAGCGGGGTGTCGGGCATTGGGGCTCCATACGGCGAAGAAGGGGGCTGTCGAGAGGTGATCAGTGGCTCAGGGTGTAGTCGATGGTGGTCACGACTCTGACCTTCTTGATGTCAGGGGTATAGCTGTCGAGGTCCGAGATCGAGAAATAGCCCTGGCTGGCATGCTTGATGTGGCCGACCGTGCTACCGGAATCCTCCGCGAACTGCTGGGCGGCGCGTCGGGCATCCGCGGTCGCGGCCGCGATCATGTCCGGCTTGATGGCTTCAAGCCCCGTGAACAGGAATTCGGTGCGGTAGGCATAGTCAGCCGAGAGCAGGATACCCTCGCGCACCAGTTCACCGGTCAGTGAGGCGCTTTGCTTGACGAGGTCGACCTTGGGCGAGCGCACCAGCACCGTAGCTTCGGCGCGATAGCGCTCATCCGGGCGCTGGGCGTTGTAGCTGTTGGCGTAGAGGTCAGTCACCTGGGGAGAGGTCACGCTGACCTGGTCGGCGGGAAAGCCCTGTGCGGTGAGAAAGGCGCGAATCTTGCGCTCATCATTGGCCAGCGCCTCATGAAGCCCGGTCAGCTGATTGGCATTGACGCTGAAGTGCAGCGGCCAGAGGGCCAGGTCGGCCTTGACCTCGCGCTCCGCGAGCCCCTTGACCGTCACTACACGGCTGGAAGATTCCCATACCTGGGCAGCCTGCTTGAGATAGCTGCCACTCCAGACCATTCCCGCGGCCAGCAGGCCGCCCAGCACGGCCGAGCTGATGATATTGCGCATGTATTGTTATCCCTGACGTGAATTATGAGTCGTGAACTGGCCGCCGCTTGCGGCGATGTCAGTCCTGTACCTTGCCGCGCATGGCCTTGATCTTGCCCTTGCGCGTCTTGCTGTCGACGCGGCGACGCTTGGCGCCCTTGCTGGGCGCTGTCGCACGGCGCGCTTTCTGTACCTTCACGGCTTCCAGAATCATCGCCTTGAGACGGGCCAGCGCATCTTCCTTGTTCAACTCGAGGGTGCGATGGCTCTGCGCCTTGATGATGATGACGCCTTCCTTGCTGATGCGCTGATCCGACAGCTGCATCAGGCGCTCCTTGTAGAAGCCGGGCAGCGTCGAGCGCTGTACATCGAAGCGCAGATGGACGGCGGAGGCGACCTTGTTGACGTTCTGGCCGCCATTGCCTTGGGCGCGAATCTGGGTGAGGTCGATTTCCCAGTCGGCCAGCGTTACCGAATTGGAGATGGTCAGCATATTGAATCTCCTTGTCATGGGGACTGTGTGGTGTGTCACGCAGACACAGTCAATGGAGCGATGGGCCATCTTAGCCTATTCGCGTACTGGCTTCAGAATGGCGGTGCGTCGCTTCTCCATTCGGCCGGCTCGCGACGCTGATCGCCTGTTCTCGCGTCACGGCGCAGAGGGCCGTGAGAACTGTCATGAATAGGAGGAGAGGCGAGGAGGCGAGGCGATGATCCATTCTGATATGGCGTTGAGGGTGGGGGAGTTCAACCGCGTGCTGCCCGAGACGGCAGAATATCGGGTACTCTGCTGGCTGCGTCCTGTGTGAAGACTGTCCAGTTTTCCAGACATTCCTGGCAGCACTTTTCCTGGCACTTATGTAATTCTCTCTCCCATCCTCTGCAGAGCGCCTCATGGATATCCCGCATCAGCGTCTTGTCTATTTTCAGGTCACCGTCGAAGCCGGCTCCATCCGGCGTGCCGCAGCGCGTCTGAACATCGCCCCCTCGGCAGTCAGTCGTCAGATAGGTCTGCTCGAAGAGGCCATGGCCGCCTCGCTCATCGAGCGCACCCGTGACGGGGTGCAGCCGACGCGGGTCGGCGAGATGCTGCTGGATTACATCCTGCAGCGAGAGAAGCTCGATCAGCACCTCGGCGAACGCCTCGATGCCTATCAGCGGCTGGAAACCGGGGAGATTCGCCTGATCATCGGCGAAGGCTTCGTCGGCGATATCATCAACAGTCCGCTGCGCGCCTTTCGCAAGCAGTACCCCGGCATCACGCTCAAGGTCGATACCGGCAGCATGCAGAGCATCATCGACAGCGTGATCGAGGATGAGGCGGATATCGGCCTGATGTATCACGAGCGGGTCCATCCCCAGTTGCGCTTCTGGCATTCGAGTCCGCAGCCGCTGGTGGCCATCATGTCACCGGAGCATCCGCTGGCGAGTGAGGCCCATGCGCTGACACTCGAGGAAGTGGCGCAGCACCCCATGGCGCTGTGGGGGCCGAGTCACGGCGTGCGTCAGCTGATGGACGATGGATTTCGTGAGGCAGGGGTGCGCCCGCATATGGTGGTGCAGACCAATTCCATGGAAGTGCTCAAGCAGGCGGCGCGGTCCGAACTGTGCATCACGCTGTTGCCGGCCTTCGCCGCGGCCCGAGAGCTCCAGGAGGGGGTGTTGATCGCTCGCGATGTGGAATGTGCCAGCTTCCGCCAGGCCCGCGCGCATATCATCACGCGGGTCGGGCGGCGCATGCCGCGTGCCAGCCTGCAGTTGCTGCGTCATCTCGAACGCTGGATCACGGCATTCAGCGGTCCGCGTCAGGAAGCGCGCTGACCTCGGGCCTCATGATCCAGGGGCTCTGGTTTCGGTCAGTCGAGGCGGGCGCAGCTGGGCGGGCACCCTGCTCAGCCAGCGATCACATAGATGATGGAGATCATCCTCGTCCGCCGGACACAGCTCCGGCGGCTGACAGCGTTCGAAGACCGCTTTCATCAAGCCTTCCGGCAGGTTGAGCGTGGTGACGAAACTGCGCGCCAGGCGCAGGTCGCGGCGCAGCTGACCGGTCGAGATCCCCGAGTCATAGCGGCCCGGCAGCACCCAACGCGGAAAATTCACCTCGCTCACGGCACTGCGCCCGGCACCCAGGTTGATGGCATCGATGCACGCCTGGGGTGTCACGCCTGCGCGATAGGCCATGGCGACCGCCTCGGCGGTGGTGATCAGGTGCGCGGCATGCAGATAGTCGCTGGCCAGGGCGGCGGCATGGCCACAGCCAGCGTCCCCGACATGCAGATGCTGCGTGCAGATGGCGTCAAGCAGCGCTGTCATGCGCGTCACTGTCGCCTCATCACTGCCGATCAACAGCGTCAGGCTGTCATTCGCCTCATCGGCAGGATTGCGGTTGGTGGCCGCTTCCAGCCAGTGATGGCCGGCGAGGCGTGTCTGCACGGCCAGCTCGCGGCTGAGCGTGACATCACCACTGCAGAGATCGATCACGGTACTGCCGGGCGGCGCCATGCGCAGCAGGCCTTGATTGCCTGTCAGTACCTTCTGTACCTGTTGTGATGTCGCCAGCGCCATCAGATAGACATCGGCGCTGAAGGGTGGGTGGCTCCGGGCGTCCTGCACCTCCGAGGCCGCCATTGCCATGACGCCCTCGACTCCGGCATGCGCAAGCGCCTGTATGGCCCGAGTGCCAATGGGCGCATCGCCAATCACGCAGATCTTCATGCTCAGCACTCCTCGCCGGGCCCGTGTCGCTGGTGGTCTTGATCAGTGGTGATGGTTCGTCAGAGCTTCATCGCAGCCATGCGCTATCCGCCAACGGCCAGCAGCTGACGCACCAGCGATGTCCAGTAGCTGACGCCGATGGGCGTGGCAGCATCATTGAAGTCGTAGTGCGGGTTGTGCAACGAGGCGCTGTCTTCACCGTTGCCCAGCCAGATATAGGCGCCCGGGCATTCCTGCAGCAGATAGGCGAAGTCTTCCGAGGCCATCGAGGGCGGCAGATCACGATGGACCCGCTGGATGCTCGGCAGCTGCTCGAGAACGCTGGCACAGCGTTCGGCATGGCCGGGCGCATTCAGGGTCGCGGGATAGCGCGGCTGATAGTCGAAGTTGACCTTGAGACAGTGGAAGGTCGCCATGGCATCGACGGCGTCATGGAAGCGCTGCTGCAGATGCGCGCGCAGTGCCGGGTCGAAGCAGCGCAGGGTACCGCGCAGCTCGACCTCTTCCGGCATCACGTTGAAGGCATCGCCGGCATGGAACTGGGTAATGCTGAGAATCGCGGTCTGGTGTGCCGGCGTCTCGCGGCTGATCAGCCCCTGCAGCTGAGTCACCAGCTGACAGGCCGCCAGGATGGTGTCCTTGCCCAGATGCGGCATGGCGGCGTGGCAGCCGTGACCGCTCAGGGTCAGGGTGAAGACATCGAAGGCCGCCATCACCGCCTCTTCATGCACCGCCGCCTCGCCGAGTGCCAGCCCCGGCCAGTTGTGCAGGCCATAGATGGCGTCCATCGGGAACTGCTCGAACAGGCCATCCTCGACCATGCGGCGGCCGCCGCCTTCGTTCTCCTCGGCCGGCTGGAACACGAACACCACGCGGCCGGCAAAGTCAGGGTCGCGCGCCAGTTCACAGGCCGCGCCCAGCAGCATGGTGGTATGGCCATCATGACCGCAGGCATGCATCTTGCCCGGTGTGTGCGAGCAATGTGAGACGGCGTTGGCCTCGGTGACATCCAGCGCATCCATGTCGGCGCGCAGGCCGATGGTCTGGCCCTTGCCCAGCTTGCCATCGAGTACCGCGATCACGCCGGTCTCGGCGAGTCCCGTGGTGACTTCCAGGCCTGCCGCACGCAGGATCTCGGCGACGCGCGCCGAGGTGCGGTGCTCCTCGAAGGCTGTCTCGGGATGCTGATGAAACTCATGACGCCAGCTGCGCAGCAGTGCCTCGTCGATCTTGTCGGGTAGTTGCATGCTGAATTCCTGTGGAAACCGGCACCCTGGAGTGCCGGCGTGAAAGTGATGAGAAGGGGAAAGCAAGGTGAGATGCAAAGGGCGAAGCTAGCGTGATCAGAGCAGTGCCTGTGCCACGACCGCCGAGCCGATATAGGTGCCAGTGAAGACCAGCAGCGAGATGATCACCAGTTTCCAGCCCGCCTGGCGGAACATGCTGAACTCGCGCTTGCTGAGCGCCAGACCCGCATAGCCGAGTACCGGCGTGACGATGGCGAGGAAGTTGACGAAGCCCAGCTGCTCAGTGATCCAGCCGCTGCCCGGGAACCACGGCAGTGTCATCAGGATGCTGACCAGCGACACCCAGGCGATGGCCGGCAGATAGAAGGGCATGATGCGGGCGACCAGCAGACCGAGCATGGTCATCACGTACAGGATCAGCATGCCGGGGGCGGCGTCGATCAGGCTGGCACCATTGATGGTGTTGACCACCCAGCCGACCACGCAGACAGCCGCGACGACCATGGCCGTCTTGCCCAGCTGGTTTTCCGGGCGGTCTTCAGCCAGTGCCTCGGAGGCGAGCTTGGCTTCCTCGTCATTCATGGCGTCTTCGCTGCGGGATCGCTTGCGGCTGAAGAAGCGGAACAGGCGCTCCGCGACCGGCAGGGCGATGAACAGCGAGACGTAGAGGCCGGTGGCATAGGTCAGCAGGTTGCTGGCGCCGGCGAAGGCCAGCAGCTCTTCGCCCATCTCCGGCAGGGCACCGGCGATGGCGCCGGAACACGCCGCCACCATGCTGCCGCTGCCGACACCGCAGGCCATGGCCAGCGCACGAGGATCGAAGATGTCCAGTGAGGTCAGATAGCCCGCCATCAGCGCAAACCACAGGGTGCCGAACATGGTGCCCACGACATAGACGCCCATCACGCCGACGCCTTCCGGGCCCTTGAGGCCGTATTTGTCGGAGATGATCGCGATATTGGGTTCACGCGCGATGGAGTAGGTCGCACCGATCGCCTCGCGGCCCATCTTGAGCACCACCACCGCGATCGGCATCGCGATCAGCATGGTGCCCAGATTGCCCAGCTCCTGCAGGATCAGCGCCGGACCCGCCGAGATCAGCTGCTCGATGGCCGGGCCGATGGTGGAACCGAAACGGGCGATGAACGGCATGATCGACAGCAGGATGACCGGCCCTGCCGCCGCGCTGACCACCGGCGGGATGAAGCGCCTGGTACCACTGAACAGGTGCGGATTGCACAGTACGGCGGCAATGAAGGCATAGAACAGCGGCAACAGCAGCAAGGTGCCGGGGCCGAGCGGGAACTTGAGAATACCGATCAGTTCGGCGCCGAGAGACAGCACCACGACCAGCAGGTGCAACCGCCAGTCCAGGAGTTGAGAAAGGGGCATGTGGGACTCCGCTTGTTATTGTAGTTTCTGAAGCTTTTGAAACGGCTGGATGCAGCGCCTCGGGGCATGCCCGCGGCTGTCGGCTGCCGCCCTCTGCCGGGGCGGTCAGCGCAATCCAGTATTGTCAGGAGCGGTGCTCTAAAGAAACATGATAGGTGTACGAATAAATAGAGCGGGCTGGCAGGCGATGACAGGCAGTGAAGGTCTCCAGACGCCGACACCCCGCACAAGGCGGGGTGTCGGGTGGTGCGGTCGGCAGTGCGACAGGGCTCAGTCGCCGGTGATCACGCGCAACAGCTCATGGCAGGCGCCCAGGCTGTGATAGTCACACTTGGCCCCGGGCGAGCTCTTCAGGTCATCGAAGCGCTGGTTGTCGGCATTCAGCAGGCGATACCAGGCGCCGTGCTGGTGGTCGATGAAGTGCTGCCAGGCATAGCCCCACAGGCGCTCGTACCACTCGGCGTAGTGTGAATCACCAGTGGCCTCGTGCAGCAGCGCCGCGGCCACCAGGCTCTCGGCCTGCACCCAGAAGTACTTGTCGTCATCGCAGATGGTGCCGTCCGGCGCGAAGCCGTAGTAGATGCCACCGCGTTCGCTGTCCCAAGCCAGATCCAAGGCGGTATCGAACAGACGCTGCGTGGTCGGCAGCAGCCAGTCGTCATCGCGATGACGCTTGAGCATCAGCAACAGCTTGGCCCATTCCGTCAGGTGACCCGGCTGGAAGCCCCACGGGCGGTAGAGGTTCTTGGGGTCGTCGCGGTTGTAGTCCCAGTCGACGTTCCAGTCGCGATCGTAATGCTCCCAGATCAGGCCATCGGCCTTGGCGGCCTGACGCTGGCAGATGTTGCTGGCCAGGGTCATGGCCCGTTCCAGATAGTGCGCCTCGTCGGTGGCCTCGAAGGCGGCCAGCATGGCTTCACAGGCATGCATGTTGGCGTTCTGGCCACGATAGTCCGACAGTGTCTGCCAATCGGCGCTGGCCTCGTCGGCATAGAGTCCTGCCTCCGGTGACCAGAACCTGTCTTCCATCAGCGCGCGGGTCTCCTCGAGCCAGCCGCGAGCCTCCTCGATGCCGGCACGCCAGGCCGTCGCATAGGCCAGCATCACGAACGCTAGGCCGTAGCACTGGTTGGTGTGGTCTGCCTCGCCTTGCTCGCTCAGCGACCACAGATAGCCACCGGTCTGCGGATCGAGATGGACATCGCGCAGGTAGTCGATGCCGTGACGGGTCGCGGCGAGACATTGCTCATCACCGTTGCGCAGATATTCCATCGCGAAGTTGAAGACCATCCGCGTGCTGCTGACCAGATGACGCGCCGTGGGCGCATACACCGTACCGTCGTCGCGCCAAGCCTGGAAGTAGCCACCGCGCTCATGGTCTATAGCCTTGGGCAGATAGAAGTCCATGATCGAGCGGATATGCTCACCCAGAAAGTCGCGGCTGGCGAACGTTGCCGGCATGGGCGGTACTGCCTGGCATGACAGCGGTGCCTTTTGCGGTGCCTGCGCCAGTGGTGAGGCTTGCTGAGAGGCGTGCTGAGTCATCAGGAAGTCTCCACGACGCCGGCTGCGGCCTTGCTGGCGGTGAAGCTTTCCAGCGGGTTGAGCCAGTAGAGGTCCATCGCCGCGGTCCAGGAGAAGTCGCGGCCGCCACAGCCTTCGCCGGTCACCGAGTTGAAGTATTCGTAGTAGCCGGCGGCCTCGACGCACTTCTGGCTTGCTTGCTTGATCTGGTCGGCCTCGCGGGACATGCCATATTCCTCGCAGCCGGTGCCCAGCATCCAGTTGATGTGCAACCAGCTCGGTCCGCGCCAGTAACGCTTGGGCTCGAAGCGGGTGCTGGCCGGATGGGTAGAGGCGACACCGAAGGGCGCCTGTTCCAGCCATTCCTCGAGCAGACCGCCCATGCGCTGTGCCTGGGCGCCGCTTGCGACCCCGGCGAACAGCGGCAGGATACCGGCGGTGGTGATGTGCTCCAGCAGCACGTTGGCACGCGCATCACGGCTCAGGAAGCAGCCCAGCTCATCGCTCCACAGCGCCTGCACGCCTTCCTCGGTGCGCGCCAACGACTGCTTGAGGCTGAAGAGCGCCTCGCCGTGGGTGTTGACCAGACCCAGACCGGCGGCATCCTCTTCGCACAGCGCGATCAGGTCGCGCGTGCCACGGTGCAGGATGGAGATCAGGCTGATGTCCTCGACGCGGTACGGGCAGTCGCGATACAGCACCTCGGCGTCGTGCTCGTTCTGCTGGAAGAACTTCACCAGATAGATGTAGCGATCGTATTCGTACTTGTGCGGGCGCTCGGACGGATCGACCAGCCCGGTATCGCGACGCACGTATTCGGCATCGACCGGCGGCACGCCAGCCAGCGGGCCATCCCACTGGGGGCTGTTGTCCATGCCCGATTCCCACGGATGATAGCTGCACACGCGGCCGGTATGTTCCGGATCACGATCGCGGTAGAACCACAGGTGGTAGCGGATGACGCCGGGCAGGGTGGCGACCAGCTTTTCCTCGGCAAGCCGGCGATCACGGCCTTCCTCGAACAGCAGCTTCATGACGCTGGCCAGCACCGGCGGCTGGGAGATGGCGCTGGTCGACGGGCTATGCTTGACGCCCCAGACTTCCGGCCCCGGGAAGTAGGTTTCCGCGTCACCGTGGAAGACGATGTGCGGCACCATGCCGTTGTCCCACTGACCTTCCAGCAGGCGCTCAACCTCACGCCAGGCACGCGCTTCGTCACCGGCGGCCAGCCATCCCAGCGCGGTGATGGCGGCGTCCCAGTTCCACTGGAAGGGATAGAGGCCACGCGTGGGCACGGTGTAGCCGCCCAGGTCGTTGAGCTTGAGAACGTCGTGAGCGCTGAGCGCGTCGAGCTTGGCATTCATGTGAGTCGGCTCCGTCGTGGGTCGCGGTGTAGTTACAAAAGGACTGTCACAAAAGGGCTGTGAGAGAATGGTCATCAGTGACTGGCTGTCAGCGACTGATCGCAAGTGAGCAGTCGTCAATCAGTGTCGTGTCCGGCAAGCAGCACGGGCGGCTTGCCGGGTGTTGCAGATTGCCCGGCAACTGTCTGTCAGGTGCGCGGCGCTCTTACGCCGACATCAGGTGGCCGCTGTGGTCGTAGAAGCGCACCTTCTCGGCCAGCGGGCGGATGTGGATATCGCCGCCATTGCCGACTTCGAGATCGCTCGGCACGTTGACGCGAATCATCTCGTCACCGAAACGCGCGGTCAGCTGCTTGTGCGATCCCAGCAATTCCGAGACCAGTACGCGCACCGGGGCGAAGCTCTCGGTGGGCTCGAAGCGCACCTCGAAGTCCTCGGGGCGGATACCGCACTTGTGCACCTGCTGGCTCGATTGCTCGGAGCGGGTCGGGTGATTCCAGCGTGCATCCGGCGGAATGAAGTTCATCGGCGGGTTGCCGATGAAGCTGCCGACGAATTCGGTCGCCGGGTAGTGGTAGATCTCGGAGGGCGGCGCGTACTGCTCGATCTGGCCACCCTTCATGACCGCGATACGGTCCGCCAAGCTCATGGCCTCGACCTGGTCGTGGGTCACGTAGATGGTGGTGGTGTCGGAGGCGGCGAGGATGGTCTTGAGCTCGGCGCGCATCTCCAGACGCAGCAGGGCATCCAGATTCGAGAGCGGCTCATCCATCAGCAGCACTTCCGGCTCCGTCGCCAGGGCGCGCGCTACCGCGACACGCTGACGCTGACCGCCGGAGAGCTGACCGGAGTAGTGATCGAGGCGGTCCTCGATATGCATCAGTGCGGCAGTTTCCTTCACCTTGCGCTGGATATGCGCCTCGCTGTCCTTACGCACGCGCAGACCGAAGGCGATGTTCTCCGCCACGGTCATGTGCGGGAAGACGGCGTAGTTCTGGAACACCATCGCGATGCGACGATCGCGCGGTGCCAGCGAGGTGATCTCACGCTCGCCGATGCGGATCGAGCCGCTGCTCTCGTATTCCAGCCCCGCGATGATGCGCAGCAGAGTCGATTTGCCGCAGCCGGATGGACCGAGCAGCACGGTGAATTCCTTGTCGCGGATCTCGAGATCGATGGACTTGAGGATTTCCTGCTTGCCGAACTGCTTGCTTACGGCGCTGATTTGGATGGCTGACATGGTCTGACTCCTTTGATCGAGAGCGGCGGCGAGGAAGTGAACTCGCTTGCGAGAGACGATGAGGATCGCCGCCGGTCATTGGCCTGATGAGCGGGCGTACGTTAGCGGTTGGAAATGCCCCACATGCTGAACAGGTACTTCCTGATCGCGAACAGGAACAGCAGCGCCGGGACGACCAGAATCAGACCACCGGCATACTTGATCTCGGCAGGTGACTCGGAAAGGCTCTGCACCAGGAAGGCGGTCAGGGTGCGGTTCTCGACGGTGAGAATCGCCGAGGCGAACACCTCGTTCCACGAGATCACGAAGGCGAACACGGCCGAGGCGGTGATGCCCGGCGCGGCCAGCGGCAGTACCACGCGGCGGAAGGCCTGCCAGCGGTTGCAGCCCATCAACCAGGCGGCTTCCTCGAGTTCCACCGGAATGCCCATGAACAGGCTGGAGGTGATCAGCACCGCAAACGGCAGTGCCAGGGTGGCGTGCACCATCGCCAGACCCAGGATGGAGTCATCGATGCCGACCTGGATGAAGATGACGGCCAGCGGCAGCGCCAGCAGCGGCATCGGGAAGGCCCGCGACAGGATGATGATCATGCGGTAGGCATTCATGCCCGGGAACACGAAGCGGGCCAGCGCATAGCCTGCCGGCGCGCCGAGCACGATGGCGATCACCATGGTGAAGACGGCGGCCAGCAGCGAGTTGCCCAGTGCGCTGATCACGCCCTGGTAGTGCCAGAAGAAGTCGAGGGTCTCGAAGCTCAGCGCCGGGGTCAGGGTCTTGGGCCAGCCGGTGATCTGCTCCGGCGTGCTGACGCTGTTGAGCATCAGCAGGGCGATGGGCACCAGCACCCACAGCACCAGGATCGAGACACCGGCCCGGAACAGCCATCTCCAGGCCATGTCATTGCGACGTGGCTTGTGGGCGGTCTGCGCCAGCTGGCTTGAGGAATCGGCTAAGGAGGCGCTTGCGCGTGACGAAAGCGATGACGGCATGACGGCCTCGGAAGAAGAGGATTTCATCAGCGGGCCTCCTTCGGCACATTGAGGAACTTGATGTAGAAGCCGGTGATGACCACCGAGATCAGCATGATCAACACTGCGTAGGCTGCAGCGGCACCTGTCTGCTGGTAGAGGAACTGCCAGTCGAAGGTCTCGCTCATCAGTACCGGCATGTCACTGCCGCCCAGCATCATCACTACCGCGAAGACCTCGAGTGCCAGCAGGGTGCGCAGAATCAGCGCCGACTGGATGCTGGGGCGCAACATCGGCAGGGTGATCTTCCACAGGCGCTGCCAGTAGCTGGCGCCGAACACCTGACCGGCCTCGTCATATTCCTTGGGGATCAGCCCCATGCCCGATACCAGGATCACCAGCACGATGGCGGTACCGCGCCAGATCTCGGCGACCACCACGGCCAGGAACAGCGCGAAGGCATTCTGATAGTTGAGCCAGGACGCCGGCGCATCGATTACGCTGACCGCGCTCAAAAAGCTGTTGAGGAAGCCGAACTGCTCGAGGATCGCCAGCCAGATGATGCCGGCGGCCAGATCGGAGATGCCCAGCGGGATGGTCCAGATGTAGAGGATGCTGTCGCGGCCCTTGTTCATCCTGGTGACCATCAGCGCCATGCCGATGGCCAGCACCAGCTGCAGCGGTACCACGACCCCGGTCAGCAGCAGGGTGTTCTTGAGTGACGGCCAGAAGTTGAAGTCCTGATAGATGCGCGTGAAGTTGGCCAGGCCCACGTTGCCATCACTGCTGGTGAAGGCCTCGGCGAAGATCTGGATGAACGGATAGAGAAAGAAGGCACCCATGAACAGCAGGCTGGGGGCGATCAGGTAATAAGGTAGCCAGCGATCGTGCTTCATCTTTGCTCACCTTTGGCGTTGTTGTGATAGCTTGTCGGAATGGTTTGGTGGCACTGGGTCGGCATGACAGGGGTTGGCGTACCGTCGTGGCGACCCGTCGGGGGGGCGTTGTTGCTGCTGTGTTGCGAGTGTTGCGAGTGCTGCGTTCTTGAGTGTTGCGTTCTGGCGCCAGCGGCTTACTTGACCGGGCAGGGGCCGTCGCTGGGGGGATCCGGGAGCCAGCAGCCTGCGCCTGATGTGTTGATCAGCGTCTGCAGGCGCGGGGCGAGGATATCCAGCGTCTCCTCGATGTCGGCGTCGCGCAGTACGATCTGCACGAAGGCATCGCGGTAGATCTTGTTGAACAGGCCCGACTGCTGGCCCAGGCCGCTGGGCAGCAGCGAGAGCACGGCGTCGTCGGCGGAGGACTGGGCCGCGACCGCCTTGCCGGACATGCGAATGCTGGCGGGCAGGTCATCGGGAAGCTCGGCTTCCACCACCGGGAAGAAGTTGGTGGCCCGTAGGGTGCGAATCTGGGCTTCCGGCGTCATCAGATAGCGGATCAGCCTGCGCGAGGCATCGGGATTCGTGGCATTGGCGGGTACCGCCAGGCCAGCGACCACCGGCATGTAGCCGCGTCCGCTTGGGCCGGCAGGGGCCGGGAAGGCCACGTACTGATCCGGCTGCTTGTTGAAGGCATCCTTGAGGCGCGCGGTGTGATCGAAGGCGACCCACACCTCGCCATTGAGCAGCGGTTCCTGCATGAAGCCGTAGGCGGTGGAGCGCGGATTGGTCACCGCCCAGATCTCGCGAAACTTCTGCCACATGGCCACGGCGTCATCGCTGCGGAACTCACGCACCACCGAGTGAGTGAAGGACGGGTAGAGATAGCCTTCCAGGAAGCGGTGGATCAGCCCCTTGCGACCGGCCGGGAAGCCCAGCTTGGGGCTGCCGGTGGCCTCCTGCATGTTGCGGCCCCAGGCCAGCAGCTCGTCATAGCTCAGCGCGTTCAGGTCAGCGCCTTCGGGCAGGTAGGGCAGCGCCTTGCGGTTGGCGGCCATGATGTAGGTCGCCTGCATCCACGGAATGTAGCGCTGCTGGTCGCCGCCCAGCTTGCCCAGCGTCATGTACTGCTTGCTGATGCCAGTGTCCGCAAGCGAGCCTTGCAGGTCATTCAGCGGCGTCAGAATACTGGGCGTCAGCGACCCCAGTTCGCCGTGCAGCCCGCCGAGCAGATCCAGCGCGCCATCGGGGCTGGTCTTCTCCGCCTCGAGACGCGACAGGAAGGTGCCTGTCTCCTGCGGCATGTAATTGATAGCCTCGGCGTAGGGTGCCAGCGCGATCTCGCGCATCTGCTGAGCCTCTTCCAGCGGTCTGGCCTGGGTGCTGAAGAAGGTGATGTCAGCGAGGGCGGACGTAGTGCCCAGCAGCGCCAGCAAAGCGAGGGCGGTTGGCATCTTGCGCATGGAGGTCTCCCCGATCGGGTATTGTTTTTCTGGCGTCACGCTGACCACGTTCTGGCGTTTGGCGGTCAGGCGTCTGGCGTCGTGAGGTCAGTCGATGGTCCTGTGTGCTCAGGCATGTGTGCTCAGGCAGTGGTATCGCGCAGCAGCAGGTCGTAATCGAAGCAGCGATGGCGTGGCGAGCCCTCCTGCGGTGCCAGCACCAGTTCGATCAGCGCCTGACTGACGATCTCGAACGAGATGTCCAGGGTGCTGAGGCTGGGCTGGCGGTACATCTGCGGCGGCAGGTTATCGGCGCCGATGATGGCGATGTCCTCGCCGGGTGTATGACCGCAAGCGCTGACCGCTTCCATCACGCCGTAGGCGAAGATGTCGCTGGCACACACGAAGGCGGTGGGGGCGTTGGCCCCGGACAGCGCTTCATGGGCGACCTGATAGGCGCTGGCATAGCCGTGCGGGCAATGGCGCGAGCTGGGCGCGAGGCCGGCGTCGTGCATCGCCTGCAGATAGCCGGTCTCACGTTCGACGGCGGTATAGAGGTCGCTGAAGAAGTTGAGGAACAGGATATTGCGATGGCCCAGGCCAATCAGATGGCGGGTGGCGCGCATGAAGCCGTCGGCGGCATTGATGTCGACCCAGTCGTGTTCGCTGGCGCGGCCGGTACGACCGTGAGTGACGAAGGGGATGCCGCTGTCGAGCAGGAAGTCGACGCGCGGGTCCTGAATGCGGGTACGGGCTACCACGAAGGAATCGACCTTGCCGCCATCGATGAAGCGCTTGTAGGTATCCAGCTCGTCGCGGTCCTCGGGTACCGTGGTAACGATGAGGTCGTGTTCCGGTGCGGCGTCGTGCAGCGCCTGACCCAGTGATACCAGCAGGCGGGTGTTGAATTGATCACGAAAGTCGCCCTGGGCGCCGTTCATGATGTAGCCCACCGAAGAGGTGCGGCCTGTCTTCAGGCGGCGTGCGCTCTGATTGGGCTTGTAGCCCACTTCACTGGCATAGGCCTGCACCCGCTCACGGGTCGTGGCGCTGACATCCTCGAATCCGCCCAATGCCCGTGAGACCGTCGTGACCGACAGGCCCAGCTGGCTGGCGAGATGCTTGAGTGTGATGTTCGGCGGCATGGCACTTTTCCCTTGGCGGTAACGGTAAGCAGAAATCGTTACCCGAAACGTTTCGGAAGCGATCTTTTCACTGTTTCAATTGGCTTGGCAAGAATGACGAGACCAAAGAATATATCCGTAATAATCCCGATATCTGGCGCTGAAAATCGCCGATGAGGCTGGCGATTGAGCCGGCGACGATACCACGCTATTTGCACGTAGCGATCTGGCGCGCGTCAGCGCAGGAGAAGGGCAGCAATCCATATGGAGTGCTGGCATTGGTGTCGCTCCCACATGTCGTGAGGCGACGCTCGGCGGGGGCTCCTGACGGGCATGACTGCCAGAGCCACAAACGCCGACACCCCGCACAGGGCGGGGTGTCGGCGTCTGGAGAGCGTTATTCGAGTCAGGTTTCAAAGCCCGATCGTCAAGAGCCTCAGTTGCCCTGTGAAGCGAGTGCCGCGGCCTGTTCCAGCTCCTTCTCCTTGCGCGAAGGGCGGATCAGACGGCCCTGGAGTTCCTCAAGGGAGACACCCTTGGTCTCGGGCATGAAGAACAGCACGAAGACCAACTGCAGCAGCATCATCAGGGCGAAGAAGGCGAACACCGGTCCGCCACTGAAGTGGCTGAGAATGGTCGGCATCAGCAGCGCGATCAATGCCGCGAAGACCCAGTGCACGGAGCTGCCGAAGGACTGGCCCATGGCGCGTACCTTGTTGGGGAAGATCTCAGAGATGAACACCCAGATCACCGTACCCTGGCTCATGGCATGCGCCGCAATGAAGACAGCCATCAAAATCGGGACCCCATAACCGCCCAAGGCACTGAAGTCCTTGAGGTAGAAGGCCCAGGAAATCAGGCACACCGACAGCAGATAACCGGCAGAGCCGATCAGGATCAATGTGCGTCGACCCAGCTTGTCGATCAAGGACATGCCCAGCATCGTGAAGGCGAGATTGATGACCCCGATGCCTGCCGTAGAGAGCAGGGCAGCACTGGATTCAAGCTGCGCCTCGGCCAGAATGCGCGGCGCATAGTAGATGATGAAGTTGATGCCGGACAGCTGATTGAAGGCCGCGATCAGGAAGGCGAACAGCACCGGCAGACGATAGCGCCAGGCGAACAGGCGAGTATGTTGCTTGACGCTCTCTTTGCTTTCCGTACCACGGATAATGGCAATTTCTTCCGCGATATCGGCCTTGGGGTTGATCTGTTTGATCACCTCCGCCGCTGCCGCTTCATCGTTGCGCTTGAGGATCAGCCAGCGCGGGCTGCGCGGCACCTTGCAGATCATCAGCAGATAGAGCGCGGCTGGCACGGCTTCCACGCCCAGCATCCAGCGCCAGTTCTCACCGTCGGTGAAGCCGATGAAGTAATTGGAGACGAAGGCGATCAGAATCCCGAAGACGATATTGAACTGATAGAGCCCGACCAGCGCACCACGCCGCTCGCGCGGTGCGATTTCCGAGATGTAGATGGGCGCCGCGACGGACGAGGCCCCCACGCCCAGCCCGCCCAGCAGACGGAAGAACGAGAACACATAAGGGTCAGTGGCCAGCGCCGACCCCAGCGCAGAGACGAGATAGAGTATACCGATGCCGATCAGCGTGGCACGGCGCCCGAAGCGATCGGTCGGCCAGTTGCCGAAGATGGCGCCGATCACCGTGCCCCACAGGGCCATCGACATGATGATGAGGCCGTGGTTGAGATCGCTGAGACCCCATTGGCTCTGCAGTGAGGTATCCGCCCCCGAGATGACGGCGGTATCGAAACCGAACAGGAAGCCGGCGAGGGCAACCGTGATCGACCATTGAAGAATGCGTGGCATGGCGTAGCTCATCCAATGAGGCGTGAAGGAAAGACAGCGATTCGCGGAGGTTAATCGTTAAAGAGTGCAAGGGTGAATCGTGTCACCTGGCGATATCAGCCTATCTGCCCTGCGGCGTGCCATCCGCTATACCTTTGGGGGAGAGCCGCCCCGGCAGCCGCACTTGCTCGGCCTCGACTCAGAAATTATCTCGCTAGAACAGCAGGTTATTGAAATCGCCTTATTGTTATTCTTTATGGTTTTAACGTTATTCTTTTTTGCGTTGTTGACGATGCAGGCGTAGGCTTGAGGCATCAATCCTTGAGCGAAGCAGGAGGTCGAAAGATGGCAACCTCAACACAGCGCCCCCAGGTCGAGAGCTTCTTCGACGAAGACAGCAATACCTTCACGCACCTGGTGCGTGACCCGCAGTCCCGTCAGTGCGCGATCATCGATCCCGTGCTCGACTTCGATTATCCCGCAGGCCACACCAGCACCCGCTCAGCGGATGCCTTGCTTGCGCATATCGACGCCGAGTCCCTCGAGGTGGCGTGGATTCTCGAGACCCACGTTCACGCCGACCACCTGTCGGCGGCCGCCTACCTGAAAGACAAGCTGGATTGTCAGCTGGCGATCGGGGCGCGCATACGCGAAGTGCAGGACATCTTTGCCGATATCTTCGCCGCCGAGGCGGGTTTCGCGCGTGATGGTCGCCAGTTCGATCGCCTGCTGGAAGAGGGCGACAGCCTGGCCATCGGCGGGCTTGAATGCCGCGTGCTGCATACGCCGGGTCATACGCCGGCCTGCGTCAGCTACGTGATCGGCGACGCCGTCTTCGTCGGCGATACCCTGTTCATGCCCGATTACGGCACCGCGCGCTGCGATTTCCCCGGCGGCGATGCGCGCGCGCTGTATCGCTCGATCCACAAGGTGCTCTCGCTACCTGACAGCACGCGCATCTTCCTTTGTCATGATTATTCGGCCGAAGGACGCGAAGGCTTCTGCTGCCAGACGTCGGTGGGTGAGCAGCGTGAGCACAATATCCATGTGCATGACGGCATCGATGAGCAGGCCTTCGTCGATATGCGTTCAAAGCGTGACGCCGGGCTTGGCATGCCGCGCCTGATGCTGCCGGCGGTGCAGGTGAACATGCGCGCCGGCCAGATGCCGCCGGCGGAAGACAACGGGCGCGCCTATCTCAAGATTCCGCTCAATCTGCCTTTTGATCAGCTGTGATGGCCGCCATGCCGGCTTTGCTGAAGTGCTTTGCCTATGTAGCTTGCTTACGTAATTCTGTGACTCAAATGGACGAATTTCCGCGATGGGAGCCTTATCGATGAGCCAGAGCACGCCACAAACCCCGCCAGTTTCGGGTTCTGCAACGACGCCTTGTGACAATCAGGGCGCTGATTCGGCCACGCAGGCGACTCGCACCGCCAATCACCGTCTGGCACCCAACGCCCACAAGGTGGTGATCATCGGTGGTGGGGCCGGCGGTATCGCGGTGGCGGCCAGTCTGCTCAAGCGCCAGCCGGGCATGGACATCGCCATCGTCGAACCCGCCGAGCAGCACAGCTATCAGCCGGGCTGGACGATGGTTGGTGGCGGCATCTTCACGCCGGAATTCACGCGCAAGCCGATGCACTCGGTGATGCCCAAGGGCGTGCACTGGTATCGCGATACCGCCACCGGCATCGATGCCGAGGCGCACGAAGTCACGCTTGGCAATTGCCATCGCCTGCGCTACGAGCGCCTGGTGATCGCCATCGGGCTGGAACTGGATTGGAGCGCCATCGAGGGGCTGGAAGAGACGCTGGGGATGAATGGCGTCACCTCCAACTATCGCTATGATCTCGCGCCCTATACCTGGCAGCTGGTGCAGTCTCTCAAGGGCGGCAAGGCGCTCTTCACCCAGCCGCCGATGCCCATCAAGTGCGCCGGTGCGCCGCAGAAGGCGATGTATCTGGCCTGCGATCACTGGCAGCGCGAGAACGTGCTGTCGCAGCTCGAGGTCAGCTTCCACAACGCCGGCGGCGTGATGTTCGGCGTGCCGGCCTACGTGCCAGCGCTGGAAGAGGCGGTCGCGGGCTATGGTATCGATGTCAGGTTCCATCAGCGCCTGGTCGGAGTGGATGGCGAGACGCAGACGGCACGCTTCGAGGTGCCGGCAGCCGAGGAGGGCGGCGAGCCGCAGATCGTCGAGCAGTCCTTCGACATGCTGCATGTGGTGCCGCCGCAGAAGGCACCGGCGTTGATCGCACAGTCCGGGCTGGCGAACGGCGCTGGCTGGCTGGATCTCGACCCCGAGACCCTGCAGCACATGAGCCATCCAGACATCTTCGGGCTGGGCGATGTCAGCGGCACCTCGAATGCCAAGACTGCCGCAGCGGTGCGCAAGCAGTCCCCTGTGGTGGTGGAGAATCTGCTCGCCACACTGACCGGTGGCGCGCTCACGGCGGGCTATCGGGGTTATGGCTCCTGCCCGCTGACGGTGGAGAACGGCCGCATCGTGCTGGCGGAATTCGGCTACGGCGGCGAACTGCAGCCGACCTTCCCCAAGTGGGTCAATGACGGCACGCGTCCGACTCGCCTGGCCTGGCAGCTCAAGGCGCGGGGGCTGCCGTTCATCTACTGGAACCTGATGCTCAAGGGCCATGAATGGCTGGCGCGTCCGGCGTCACGCGATGTCTGAGCCGGTTCGAGAGGCAAAGGGGACGCCGCTTGCCCGCTGGCTGCCGCTGGCGGGTTGGCTTGCCCATTATGACCGCCACAGTCTCGGGCGCGATCTGCTGGCGGCGGTGATCGTCAGCGTCATGCTGGTGCCTCAGGCGCTGGCCTATGCGCTACTGGCGGGGCTGCCGGCGCAGGTCGGTCTTTATGCCAGCATGTTGCCGCTGGTGCTGTATGCGCTGTTCGGCACCAGCAGCACCCTGGCGGTGGGGCCTGTGGCGATCATCTCGCTGATGACGGCCTCGGCGATCGCGGGCATGAGCGGCGCCGATGGCGCAGCGCTCTCCACGCCCGAGATGCTGTCCGCCGCGCTGCTGCTGGCCTTTCTCTCCGGTGCGATGTTGATCGCCATGGGGCTGTTGCGCCTGGGAGTGCTGGTGAATTTCATCAGCCACCCGGTGATCTCGGGCTTCATGACCGCCTCGGGCATTCTGATCATCGCCAGTCAGCTCGGGCCCCTCACCGGCCTGAGCCTCAGCGGCGGCAATCTGATCGCCATGGGCGAATCGCTGTCGGCAGGCGGGCAGGGGCTGCACTGGCCGACACTCGTCATCGGGGTGGGCTGCCTGGCGGGGTTGATTCTGGCACGCCGATATCTCAAGCAGGGCCTGATGGCCCTCGGGATGCGCGCGAGCGCGGCGGGCATGCTGTGCAAGACCACACCGATTCTCGCTGTCATCCTAACCAGCCTGCTGACGTGGGGGCTGCAATTTGGAGAACAGGGCATGGCGCTGGTCGGCAGCGTGCCCGGCGGCTTGCCCACCCTGAGCCTGCCGTCCTTCGTCAGCAATGACTGGTCGGGCCTTCTGCTCTCGGCACTCTTGATCAGCGTGGTCGGCTTCGTCGAATCGCTGGCGCTGGCCCAGACCCTCGCCGCGCGTCGCCGTCAGCGCATCGACCCCGACAAGGAACTGATCGCGCTGGGCGTCTCCAACATGGGGGCAGGCATCAGCGGCGGCATGCCGATCTCGGGCGGGCTGTCGCGCTCGGTGGTCAACTTCGATGCCGGGGCGGCCACGCCCTTGGCGGGGGCCTTCACCGCCATCGGCATTCTGCTCGCCAGCCTGTGGCTGACCGACTGGCTGGCGTGGCTGCCGCGCGCGACGCTGGCGGCGATCATCATCGTCGCCACTACCAGCCTGATCGATCTCGCGGCGATCAAACGCACCTTCCGCTACTCGAAGGGTGACGGTGCGGCGCTGTTGGTCACGCTGATCATCACCCTCGCGCATGGGGTGGAGAGCGGCATCATCGTCGGTATCGTCGTGTCGCTGGGGCTCTATCTCAAGCGCACCAGCCAGCCGCACAGTGCGCTGGTCGGGCGCGTGCCGGGCAGCGAGCACTTTCGCAATGTCGAGCGCCATGAGGTGGAGACCGATCCTGAACTTGCGATTCTGCGGATCGACGAGAGCCTGTATTTCGCCAATGCGCGCTATCTGGAAGACACGGTGCTGGCGCTGATGGCCGAACGCCCCTCGCTCAAGCACCTGGTGCTGGCCTGTCAGGCGGTCAACCTGATCGATGCCTCGGCGCTGGAAAGCCTGGAAGTCATCAATGAGCGCTTGAGCGCCGCTGGCGTGCAACTGCATCTGAGTGAAGTGAAGGGCCCGGTGATGGACCGCCTCAAGTGCTCGGAGCTGCCGGCCAATCTGGGTGGCGACATCTATCTCAGCACCTTCGATGCCTGGCAGGCGCTGAGCATTCACGGCAGCCATTGCGACCAGTCCTGCGCGCGCGACGGTATCAGCCAGACGACGGCGGTTGGCTGACAGGAGAAGACCCTGGTTTCAACGGAGAGCCGTGAAGAAGAGGAGCTCTGAGCAAGAGCCTTGAAGCAAGAGCCTTGAAGAAAAACGCCCCGTCTCGGTGATTGCCGAGGCGGGGCGTCTTGTCATCTGAACACAAGGCACTCAGCCAATACGTTCAGTCAAGCACTGGTCCGATGATGTGCTTGACCTCCAGGTAGCCCGCCATGCCCCAGGGCCCCAGCTCACGGCCGATGCCGCTGCGCTTGAAGCCACCCCAGCTGGCCTGTACCAGCGGCAACTGCTCGCTGTTGTACCACACCACCCCGGCGCGCAGACGACGGCCGAGCTGCTGGGCGCGTCTGGCATCACCGCTGACCACCGTGGCCACCAGGCCGAAATCACAGTCATTGGCGAGGCGAATCGCCTCGGCCTCATCGACGACGCGGCGCGAGCACAGCACCGGCCCGAAGATCTCCTCGCGCCACAGACGGCTAGTCACCGGCACATCGATGAAAAGCGTCGGCGCCACGAAGTAGCCCTTGTTCGGCAGGCTGCGGTGGGTGCCATCGCGCAGCGCCGTCAGGCCTTCCTCGCGCGCCACGTTCAGATAGCTCAGCACGGTATCGCGCTGGCGGGCGCTGGTCATCGGGCCCATCTGGGTCGCGGCGTCCAGCGGGTCACCCAGCACCAGCGCATCGATGCGGCTGGCCAGTGCGGCGTGCAGCTCATCGGCGATGGACTCATGCACCAGCAGGCGCGAGGTGGCGGAGCAGATCTGGCCGGCGTTGAAGTAGATACCCGCCATCACCCAGTCGGCGGCTTCCTCGATGTCGGCATCGTCGAGCACGATGATCGGCGACTTGCCGCCAAGCTCAAGGGAGACGCCGCGCGTGCCGCAGGCCGCGGCCTGCATGACCTTCTCACCGACCACATTGCTGCCGGTGAAGGAAATCTTGTCGATGCGCGGATGACGGGTCAGCGGCGCGCCGATGCCCTCGCCATCGCCGTGCAGCAGGTTGAACACGCCCGCCGGCAGTCCGGCTTCCAGCGCGATCTCGGCCATCACCTGTTCCGGCAGTGGTGTCACTTCAGATGGCTTGATCACCAGGGTGCAACCCGCGGCCAGCGCCGGCGCGACCTTCCAGGCGCTGGTGACCAGCGGGAAGTTCCACGGCGTGATCAGTCCCACCACGCCTGCCGGCTCGTGATAGGTGTGCGCGGCATAGCCCTCGACATCATGCGCGACCTCCGCGCCCTGACGCGCATCCAGCGCGCGTGCCTGGGCGGCGTAGTAGCGGTAGCAGCCGATGGCGTCATCAAGATCGATCTCGGCCTCGGCGCGGATCTTGCCGTTGTTGCGACACGACATCTCCACCAGCGCTTCCCGACGTGAGGTCAGCCCCTCGGCGAAGGCCTCCAGATAGACCGCACGCTCGGCGCCGCTCAGTGCCTGCCAGCCCTCGAAGGCTTCGGCGGCAGCCGCGACCGCAACCTCCACATCGCGTGCATCGCCGGCCGTCACCTCGGCAATGACGGTTTCCTCGAAGGGGTTGGTGACCGCCAGACGACGCTCGCCGTGGGACTTGACCCACGCATTGTTGATGAACTGATGATCGAGCTTGTGCATGGACATTCCTGACATGTGAGTGTCTTGCCGCCTGCCACCTCAGGGTCACAGGCGGGCATTGTTCGTGAAAATGATGCGCTGCGCCTAGCCGGACTCAGCCGGCGATTGAGCGCTGCCATCCCGCCGCATCGATTTCCACCAGCAGCGGGGCGCTTGCGTCGCGCTCGCTGATCGCTGTCGCCAGCTCACGGGGGGAGTCGATCGCGACGGCGGCGCAGCCAAAGCCCTGGGCGAGCAGCTGGAAGTCGGGGGACTTGATGTCGACTCCCAGGCGCGTGACGCCGGCGTTGTCCATGAAGCGGCGAATCTCTTCATAGCCCTGGTTGTGCCACAGCACGATCACCACCGGCAGCTGTTCTTCCACCGCGCAGGCGAGTTCGGACAGCGTGAACATGATGCCGCCATCGCCGACCAGCGCGATCACCGGCAGGTCCGGGCGGCCCAGGGTGGCGCCCATCGCGGCAGGCAGGCCGTAGCCGAGCGTGCCGTAGCCAGTGGAGGCATTGAAGTAGCGGCGCGGCGCCGGCTGGCTGAGCAGGTGATTGGCAGCGTAGACCGTCGCACAGGAATCGCCGACCCAGATCGCCTCCGGCAGCGCTTGCTGCAGGGTATTGAACAGCGGCACGTAGGGCGCGAAGGCCGGGTCAGTCGGTATCGCGAGGGCGTCAAGCGTGGCGGCGGTAATCTGCGCGCCGCGTGTCTTGCCTTTCGGGTTGCTCTCGAGGCCGGTCAGCCGGTCGGCGAGGGTCTCCAGCGCCAAGCCGGCGTCGGCGACGATGGCGAGTGTCGCCTGCTGGTTGCGCGCCAGTTGTTCGGGGTCGATATCGATGCGGATCAGCTGGCCACCGATGACGAAGCCATCATCGAACACCACGTCGTAGTCGGTCTCGCCAAGTTCGGTGCCGATCGCCAGCACCACATCGGCGTCGCACGCCAGTTTGCGTACCGCAGGCAGCGCGGCATTGGCGCCGAGATCCAGTGGGTGAGCGCTGCCCAGCAGGCCCTTGGCATTGATGGTGGTGACGGTGGGGGCATCGAGTGCCTCCACCAACTGGCGGGCCGCTGCGGGTGCGGCGACACAGCCACCGCCCAGCAGCACCAGCGGGCGCTCGGCGCCCTGCAGCAGGCTCACGGCTTCCTCGAGCAGGGCCGGGTCCGGCGCCAGACGGCCGATGCGCGGGCGCGTGACGTCATGGGTGGTGCGACCGGCAGGCAGTGCCACCTCGGCATTGAACAGATCGATGGGAATCTCGATATGCACCGGTCCCGGGCGGGCGCCCTCGAACAGCGCGAAGGCGCGGGCCAGCACTTCCGGCAGTGCGGACGTGTCGAGCAGCGTGTGGCTGAAGCGCGCTACGCCCGACACCAGCTGCTGCTGGCTGGGCAGCTCATGCAGACGCCCCTGGCCACGGCCGAGGGTGTCGGTGCGATTGACGCTGGAGATCACCAGCATCGGAATGGAGTCGGCCAGCGCCTGCCCCATCGCGGTGGTGATGTTGGTCATCCCCGGGCCGGTGATGATGAAGCACACCCCGGGCTTGCCGGTACTGCGGGCATAGCCATCGGCCATGAAGCCAGCGCCTTGTTCATGGCGCGGGGTGACGTGGCGAATGCTGCTCGCGGCGGGATCGGCATCCGGTTCCAGGCCACGGTAGAGCTCGACGGTATGTACGCCGGGAATACCGAAGACGGTGTCGACGCCGTAGGTGTCACGCAGCAATCGGATCAGGAGTTCAGCACAGGTCATGGCAGTCTATCCGGCAGACGGGAGCGCCGTGGCGCTCCCTGAAGTCATGAGGAAAAGGAGTCGGTCGCGAAGCGGTGTCAGTCGAGTGCGAGTCGTCGCTCAACTAGCAGTTCAATCGATGGCTCAGAACACGAACAGATGGGCGATACCAGCGATGATCGGCAGGGTGATCAGTGTACGCAGCACGAAGATGGCCACCAGTTCCCACAGCTTGAGCGGAATCTTCGACTTGAGCAGCAGGGCACCGATCTCGGACATGTAGATCAACTGGGTCAGTGACAGGCAGGCGATCACGAAGCGGGTCAGTTCGCTGTCGATGTCCTTGGCCAGTACCGCCGGCAGGAACATGTCGGCAAATCCGACCAGCGTCGCCGGGGCTGCCTCTGCTGCGTGGGGAATCTGCAGCAGTTCCAGCAGCGGAATCATCGGGTAGGACAGCCAGGTGAACACCGGCGTGAACTCGGCCAGCATCAGCGCCACGGTACCGATGGCGATCACCACCGGCAGCAGACCGAGGAAGATGTCCGCCACGTTGAAGCAGGCCGATTTCACCAGCTTGAGCGGGCCCGGCGCATGCTCGGCGCGCGCGACGGCCATGCCGAGTGAGTAGCGCAGCACGCCACAGCCGCTCTGATTCTCTTCACTGATCTGGCAGCCGACCGGCTCGTGGTAGTCATCGCGCTTGCGTGACAGCGGCGGCAGACGCGGCACGATGACGGCGGCGATCAGGCCCGCGATGACCACGGTCAGGTAGAAGGGCACGAACAGGTGGTTGATGTTCATGAAGCTGGTGACCAGCAATGCGAAGGCGATCGAGACCACCGAGAAGTTGGTGGCGATCACCGCCGCTTCACGCTTGCTGTAGAAGCCCTGCTCGTACTGCTGGGTGGTGATCAGCACGCCGACGGTGCCGGAGCCCATCCATGAGGCGGTGGCATCGATGGCGCTGCGCCCGGGCAGATTGAAGATGGCACGGAACGGACGGCGTACCAGGCTGCCGATGAATTCCATGAAGCCGAAGTCGACCAGCAGCGGCAGCAGAATGGCCGCGAAGAAGAAGAAGGTCAGCAGTACCGGCGCGAGATCATTGAGCATCACGCCGCCGGTGAAGGCCGCCGTCACTTGAGTGGGGCCCCACTGGAAGTAGGTCATCAGCGCGAAGATGGCGCCGAGGGCACGCATGCCAAACCATACCGGCGAGACATCGAACAGCTCGTGTGCCGCGCCCTGACGTGCCCAGGCCGGTTTGGCGAGCTTGACGAAGCCGGTCAGCAGTACGGAAAGGCACAGCACCGCGACGGCGATGGCGGGTAGTGCGCCGCCCAGCGTCGCCTTGAGCCAATCGGCCATCAGGCCCATGCCGATATTGATGGTGTCACCCGTGCTGAAGGGCACCAGGAAGAAGCTGACGCCGAGCAATGACGGCAGCAGGAATTTCATGACTCCATGAGTCGTGAGCGGAACGGGACGGGTGGCGATGAGCTCTTTCTGAGCCTTCTCACCCTTGTGCACCTTGTCTGAAGGTGAATCGGCGCTTGGGCTGGAGCGGGACGGCGTGTGATCCGCCGTCGGGTCGATGCTGGTTGTCATTCGGGTCACCTAGATCTTGTTGTAATGGTCAGGCTCTAGCCGTGCATCGTGTGATGCATCATGCCGTATCGTGTCGGGTGATTCTGTGTGCGCCGAGGGCGGGACGGGCCCCCGGCGCGGGTGCAGCAGGACAGCAGGTCATTCGTGGGTCGTTCGTGGATCAGTCGCGCTGTTGCACGCCCGGCAGTACACAGAGCATCTCGTAGAGCAGGGTCGCGCCCATCAGCGCGGTGTTGCCGCTGGTGTCGTAGGGCGGGGAGACTTCCATCAGGTCACCGCCGACGATGTTGAGGCCACGCGCGCCGCGTACGATTTCCATGCCCTGGGGCATGGTCAGGCCGCCGGCTTCCACGGTGCCGGTACCGGGGGCGACGGAGGGGTCCAGTCCGTCGATGTCGAAGGTGATGTACACCGGGCGATCGCCCATCATGTCGCGCACTTCGGCCATCAACGGCGCGAGTGACTTGAACCAGCACATCTCGGCGGTCTCGACACGGAAGCCCTGCTGACGGCACCAGTCGAAGTCATCGGCGGAGTAGCCGGTGCCACGCAGGCCGATCTGCACCACGCGCTGGCTGTCGAGCAGGCCTTCTTCCTGGGCGCGACGAATCGGCGTGCCGTGGGCGATGGGCTCGCCGAACATGTGGTCGTTGACGTCGGCGTGGGCATCGATGTGGATCAGGCCGACCGGGCCATGCTTCTTGGCGATGGCGCGCAGCACCGGCAGGGTGACGGTGTGATCGCCGCCCAGTGTCAGCGGCACGCAGTCGTGACTGAGCACTTCATCGTAGAACTGCTCGATGATGTCCATGCTCTTGGGCAGGTGGAAGGTGTTGATCGGCACATCGCCGATGTCCGCCACCTGCAGGCTGTCGAAGGGCGCGGCGCGGGTGGCCATGTTGTAGGGGCGCAGCATGCGCGATTCATCACGGATCTGACGCGGGCCGAGACGCGCGCCCGGACGGTTGGAGGTACCGATGTCCAGCGGAATGCCGATGAAGGCGGCATCCAGGCCTTCCGCGGTTTCCTGAGCCGGCAGGCGCATCATGGTGGCCGGGCCGCCGAAACGTGGCATGTCGTTGCCGCCCAGCGGCTGATTGAACTCGCTCATCTGTCTCTCCAGGTCTTGAGTTGCTCGCGATACGCTGACGGCGAGCGGGGTATTGTGTTTGTTCGCTTTATCGCCCGACCGGACGGTGTGATGAAAGCCGGCGATCCTCCTTGGCGCATACTCCAGCATTGCAGTAACCATGCCAATTTTTAGTCAATTGATTTTATTGAGTTTTATTTGGCGGAGGTTGCTGGGTGATTCATTTGTGGATCACCAGTGCGGCATTGATGATTCAAAAATGGATCACTGATTCATTTGTGGATCACATTCAGGCATCATCGAGACTGTCTTCAGCGCAGTGCGAGAAAGACCTGCTGGAAAGAGCTGTTAGAAAGAGCTGCGAGAAAGACCTGCGAAAAGAAGCACAGAAAGCCCCGCCCGATTCACAGGCTCGACCATGAGGTACCCGCCATGTCAGAGCTCGACCGTCAGATTCTCAAGACCATCATCGACACCGCTCACGATCACTACTTCGTGGTCAATGCCGATGGCCAGGTGCTGGATGTCAGCCCCGGCGCCGCGGCGGTCTATGGCATGACCCGCGAGGAGCTGTGTGCCGCCAACGTGCATGACCTGGAAGCCAGTGGCGTGCTCAAGCCATCGATCAGCCTGGAGGTGCTGCGTACGGGGCGCGCGCTGCAGATGATGCAGCTCACCGCCACCGGGCGGCGAGTGGTGGCGCAGGCGCATCCGGTATTCGTCGCGGGCAAGCTTGAGTGCGTGGTCAGCCGCTCGATGGACCTCACCGATATCCAGCTGTTGCAGCAGGAATATGCTGTGCTCCAGCAGCGTTTCACGGATCACCTGTGCCGCAACTCGCGGAGCAGTGAGCTGGGCGGGGCGAGTGCGGACGAGAGTGACTGGGGGACGGTGGGGAGTGCGCGCTCAGTTGCTGAGCAGACCACCCATGACGCGCAGCAGGGGCGTGCTCTGTGCGAGCAGGCCGCGCGCGAGCAGGCGGAATGCGAAGACGCCGCGCTGGAATTGGGCGAGCTGCAGGTCAGAAGCCCCGTGATGCGGGAGATAGCGCTGCTGCTCAAGCGGGTCGCGCCCACCAACGCCACGGTATTGATGCTGGGCGAATCCGGGGTCGGCAAGACGGCCTTCGCCCATCAACTGCATCGCTGGAGCCAACGCGCCGACGGCCCCTTCATCGAGGTGAACTGCGGCGCCATTCCCGAAAGCCTGTTCGAGTCCGAGATGTTCGGTTATCAGGCCGGTGCCTTCACCGGCGCGGGTAACCGTGGCAAGGCGGGCCTGATGGAGCAGGCCGAAGGCGGCACCCTGTTCCTCGATGAAATCGGTGAGCTGCCGCTGGCCACCCAGACCAAGCTGCTCAAGGTGATTCAGGACGGAATAATCACCCGCCTGGGCGACACCACCACCCGCCGCGCCGACTTTCGGCTGGTCGTCGCCACCAATCAAGACCTCGCCGCCCGCGTGGAGCAGGGACAGTTCCGCCTCGACCTCTACTACCGCATCAATGTGCTCCCCGTCAGCCTGCCACCGCTACGCGAACGCCGCGAAGACATTCCCGCCCTGATCGAGCAACACCTCTCTCGCCTCAATCAACGTCATGGTCGCCGCAAACTCCTCGACGCCTCGTTATGGCCCATCCTCATGCGCCAGGACTGGCTCGGCAATATCCGCGAACTGGAAAACTGGCTGGAACGCGCCTGGCTCAGCGCCCCCAGTGATGTCATCGACAGCGACTCAGTAAAAACACTGCTCAACACTTGTTCCACGAATAACGCTAATGGACTAGGCAATTCATTTGGCTTCAGTAATGAAAAATCCAATGAAATAGGCGTTAATGATAGTTTTCCCACTGCCGATACCTTACATAGTGACAAATCCCTCTCAGCGCCTGCCGCTGAGGGGGCGGTAGCTATGCCAGTCCCCAAACTTGGCCCTAACGAAACCCTCAAGGAAGGCCTGGCACGTATCGAAGCACAATGGTTACACGAGATGGCGGCGGAGCTGCCCAGTACCTATGCGATAGCCAAGAGGGCAGGGATCAGTCAGCCGTCGGTGGTGAGAAAAATCAAGAAGATGAACAGATAAGGCTGGTAAAAATAATGTATATTAAACTTGCTGGCTATGTATAGCTTGTTGGATAAGTATTGCAATTGCGAAATATATATTTGATGTTATTGTTCTGCTATAGTTTATAGTGGCTATTTGTGTTAAGGGGGTGGGGCATGGAAGCTTTAATAAATGAATTGGAATTAAATCGTGATAAGGCATATTTGGTTCAGCCTCGTGTAATTGGACTACCTAAGCGTGCATTAAACTTGGTCTTGTCTAAAAATATTGAAAATTCTTATGATGCAATTCGTTTTATTCTGTATGAATTGGCAAGTGAGTCAGGAGTAGGCCCTAAGACAGTCAATGAATCAGCTCTTGCTTCTAAAGAATTTGTAGAGAAGATTAATAGTCTTTCGCTAGAGCTAGTTAAAAGTTTGAATGATCCTAGAGAGACATTTTTTGCTGCCAGTGATGGTAATATAGTTGAATGCTTTCCTGCTCTTGTTACTCTTTATTCAGAAAAAGGAATAAAAAATAGTGACAATAGGATGCTTGACATCTTGGTTAAGAGATTTGGTTTGATGGATTCTAAACAATACACTTTAGAGGAGATTGGTACTTTTTACGATGTCACTAGGGAAAGAATTCGTCAAGTTGAGGCTAAAGGTATAAAAGAGCTAAAGGGAATTTTGAAAGGCGAGATCCAGCCCAAGAAATGGAAAATTTGCGAAAAGCTTGTTGATAACTTCAATGCGTTCGAGAGTGAGATTTCAGAGTACTCTCCAATAATATCTGAAGAGGTTGTGAAATCTACATTGAGTCGAAATTTTGGCTCAAGTTTGGATGTTTCATATCTGTCTTTGTTATTGGAGGTTTTAGGTTACCGTAAAGTACCTACAGCAGTGCCGGGGTTCAGAGGCACTATCAAAGACTCTTGGTGCTCACAAGATAATTATTCTAAGGAAGAGATTGAGTTGATGTTTATGGCACTCAATTCCGTGTTTGATTATACTGAGGGGTTATCTACGTTTGATGTAATAATATTAGCGAAAAAGTTTTCTAAGAAAAGAGTCAACAAATCTATCGAGAATGATAGCTTAGAAGTTGCATTGCAATCGGTGCTAGAATTTGAAAAAGTAAGCGATATTGTAAGAGTTAAAATTTCTTATTTGAGAAGCGCTGCTGATAAGGCTTTTAGAGTGTTGGATTCAGTCAAGCAGCCTATGCATTATTCCAAGCTATGTAGAGAAATTAATTTACTTAGTAGCACAAATGATAAAGCGTACGTGTCGGGTTCCGTCTGATTGACTATAGCTTGCGTAAACAGCTCAGGTCGTTCGACCTGCCACTCCTTCATTGCTGCTATAGGCGCTTTGTGCTGTAGTGCCTTCTGAGGAATGTGGTGATTATAGAGCCAGCAATAACGCTCGAGTGTCTGTTCTAAATCCTCACTTGAGTCATAACGCCGAGTCGCCAAAACATCGCTGATACGCCCATTGAAGCGCTCCACCATCCCGTTCGTTTGGGGTCTGCCTGGCCTGATCAATCGATGCTCAATACCATGGTTCTGACATTCCTGGTCGAAAAGATGATTTCCACTGGGCTTACGTTCGCCACCCACGGTGAAGCGATCGGTAAAGGATTTACCATTGTCCGTGAGCACGGTTCGAATCGTGAAGGGAGCCTCCTCTTCCACACGCTTCATGAACGCCTGGGCGTCCTTTGCAGATTGACTTGATCTGACCTCCAGATACACCCACCGAGTGGCACGATCAATCGCGACGTAGAGATAACGCTTCTGATCTTCGTCAGGCATTTGGGGCAGGTGCTTGATATCAATGTGCACATACCCGGGCTCATAATCCTTGAAAGGCCGATGCTTGGGCTTTTCGTCCTCCTTCGCATCTTGACGCGCCAGCTTGGCGAGAGTCGGTACATCACGTCGTTTGAGCATGCGCTGAAGTGCGGAACGCGACAGATTTGGGTTCAGGAATTCCCGAGCAACGACAAGTAGATCATCGAGCCCCAGGCGAAGCAGTTCACGTGCGGCGATGACGATCTCTTCCTGTTCTGAGGTCAGAGTCGCGAGTAGGTTATGACGTGTGTGGGAACGATCCAGGACATCATCACGATAGCGCCAGCGTTGTATAGTTGAGACGCTGACCCCGAACTGACGAGCGAGATCTTTGTTCGTCATGCTGGAGGGAGCTGCTTGGATGTCGGCACGGATTTTCGGTGTCGTCGTCGCTTGCTTATGCAGCTTGATGTCCATGAAGCTTTTCCTGAATCAATTGCTTGATGAGCTCACGAGAGGCTAACAAAGGATAGCTTCGTTGTGAAATCCGATCATCCGGCACCCTACACGTACGCACCAGTATCCGAAACCAATGTGACTAATCAGCTAACAGCCGATGATAGATTCATACCTGTAGGTAAAAGTGGCTTTTGGGGTCTATCATCCAGTTCAGATATTGAAAATATAACAATAGTTCAGGCATTAGAAAGAATCCTCCATCGTACTGGCAAGCCAATGGAATATGCAGATATTCTTAGTGAGTTGAAAGAAATACGCCCTTATGCTTCTGAAAAATCCGTGGTTACTTATTTAAATGATGACTCTAAGTTTGCTAGGGTAGGTCGTAGGTTATTTGCTCTAAATTCTTGGCGCATTAAGCCATCACCAAAAGTTAAGCGGCTAAAATCAATTTCTAGTCATGATTTTGCACTAGCAGTAAAGGAGGGGCTGCAAATAGAAAATCCTCAGCCTTTTGCTACACTCATCTCTATTGTGGCTAAGTCTTTAGGTTGCTCCGAAGTGAGTGCACGCCAAAAGTTAAGATCGTTAGAAGCTATTGAGCTTAGAGATCGAGAGTCTGGCCGTGGTAAGGAGGTGTTTTGCCCAGACCTAAGTTTACTTGATGAGTTAATAAAAAATGTAGAAACTAAAAAGGTTTTGTTAAAAGATCTCGTTCAAAATGAAGTTAAATCTATTCTTTATGCAAGGCCTAATGAGCCAATACTAAAAGGTGATTTGTATCACATGGTTATATCGAATGTGAGTTGCCTTAGGCCAACATTTTATCAGTATTTAGAAAAGATGGATTCCATAGAGCAATACTCTGATAATGGGAAGCATTACGCCGTATATAAACACTACGAGCCTGATATAAGTATTAAAATAGACCCTTCGCAATATGGAGCAAATGATGAAGTTAAGAATAAGTTAGCTAGGCCACTCGGTCATTTAACAATCTCTAACGTTGACATTGCACTAGGCGAGCTAGGCTTGATATTTGAAAACTCTTTGAGGGATTATTTGAATATAAGAAGAGAAAAGGATCCCTCCCAAGTCAGTTCAAAGGAGCTTAATAATCTGGTTAGTATGATAACTTGCGCAGTAAAATTAAGGGTGGTGACCAAAGGTTATCACCTCAATACATTGCGCGAGGAGAGGAATAACCGAGCTCATGGTGAGGTTTTAGATATACATGAAAAGAAAAAGTTATTTGATAGGGCGCATTATCTGGCGGAACTTTTTGTAAAGTATATTTGTTTTTTTGAACTAAAAAAACAAAGTGAAAATGTGGTTTAAGTTTATTGTTTAATCTTTATTAAATTTTTGGGCGTGCATACTTGATTTGTAGGTTGGCTGTTGGTGGGAGTGCTGTTTAATGATAATCCATACGTCTCTGTATGATTGTTATAGTTGTTTATATTGTGCTTTTTTATAAAGGCTTATAAATTCAGCTTCCTTCCATCACCACCAAACTCCCCATTACCCCCTCACACAACGGCTTGATCTCGCTGAAGCCGTCATCGACGGCGAGGTCTGTCTTGGCTTTGGCGTAGGTGGTGCCGTCGGCGGTGGGGTGGTAGCTGGTGCAGTGCAGGCGGATCAGCTTGTCGTCGAGGAAGAGACCGTATTCGCGGGTCTGCGAGGTGATGGGCATGCCCTGGTGTCGCTGTGTCATGGCGATATCGAACCAGTAGACCTGACGGTGATCCACTCGGGTCAGGCCGGAGTCGAGCATCTGGCTGTTGATGGGCGCCCATTGCGCCAGTTGGTCCGTGGCGGCCATCACCTTGAGCTGCGCGTCGCTGACAGTCTCGCCATGCAGGTCATAGATTTCGAGGATGATCATGTCGGTGCCGGTACCCGCCTGACTCTGCCATTTCTGCACGATATGCGGCAGGCGTCCCTCGGCGGCAGACCACGAGGCGGGCAGGTGCAGCGCAAGACTGATGCCCAGTGACTTGGGATGGCCCTTGGTGTGGAACTGCTGGAAATAGCCGTCGTACAGCTCGTACACCGGCTCGATCTGATACTTGGTCGCCAGCAGAAATTCCTTGAACGGCGAGGGCAGGTATTCCCCCTGGGCGCGCAGATGAATGGCCTCGATGAAGCGGGCCGCGAAGTCGCTGGTCAGCTTGTCGGTGGTCAGTTGCGAATCCAGTTGCGTCTTTATCTGACGGCGGATGCCATCCAGCACTTCGCGTGCGTGCTCCCGCCCCATCAAGGTGGCGAGGTTGTCCGCCAGGCGATGGGTGATGTTCGGGAAGGCATTGTCGAAATAGGCGGAGGCAAGCTCTGCATCCGGCGCGAGGCCGGGATACTCCTCGGCGATGCGTGACAGGGTGATGTCCTGGGCGATGACGAAGCCGTAGGTACTGCTCAGCGTATTGATGACCTTGGGCGTGGGGCGAAACTGTGCGGCTTCGGCGCGTGCCGAGGCGCCGGGGGTGATGAGGCACAAGCTCAGGCCCAGTCCGAGCGTCAGGGCGGCGGCGGCCAGCCCGGGAATTGCCCCAAGGGAGCGTGTTACGGCAAACGCCATGCGTGACATCCTGTCAGAGTGCGATCGATTCAATCCTATCATCCGCCTACGGTGAATTCTTGCGTGCTGACGCTGTTCAGATGCCTAATCAGGCAGAAGTATCAGACTGCGCGTCATGCAACGCACGCGGTTTCCCTTCAGAGAGCAGCAGACAACGATGTCCAGACGACACCAGTATTCGGTTGAACTTGAGTGGACCGGCAATCGCGGTGATGGCACCCGCCATTACACCGCCTATGAGCGTGATTTCGTGGCCCGCGTCAGCGGCAAGCCGAGCCTGGAAGGCTCCGCCGACCCCGCTTTTCGGGGCGACGCTGGCCGCTGGAATCCGGAAGACATGCTGGTGGCCTCCGTCTCGGCCTGCCACAAGCTGTGGTATCTGCACCTGTGTGCTGAGGCCGGCATTCGTGTCATGAGCTATCACGACCTTGCCGAGGGCACGATGCAGGAAGGCGCGCCCACCGCCGATGACAAGACTCAGACAGAGAGCCAGGGCGAGGCGGGACGCTTCACCTCCATCGTGCTGCGCCCCGAGATCACGCTGGCCGCCGGTGACGATATCGCGCTCGCCCATCAGCTCCACCACCGAGCGCATGCGCTGTGCTTCATCGCCAATTCGCTGAATTTTCCGGTCAGCTGTGAGGCGGTGATCACCCATCAGTGATGGGTAGCCCTCATCCCGCGTCGGACTGACCGTGTCCGACCGACCGTGTCAAACTGACGGTGTCATACAGACCTTGTCAGACTGACCGTGTCTTACAGACCGTGTCAGAACCCAAAAGGCCACCAGAGCAATCTGGTGGCCTTTTTTGGTTTCAGCGTCTCGCAAGCGCATCAAACGAGGGAATCAACCGCGTGCATTCACTTCCTCGATCAGCTTGCTGGAGCCGGTGAGGTCCGGCAGGCAGGCGCCGTCGGCAATCTTCGCCAGCAGCACTTCTTCCGCTTCTTGCACCTCGATGGCGTGAGTGGCGATGGCCGAGACTTCCTCGGGCGCCATGACGATGACGCCGCTTTCATCAGCGAGGATGGCATCGCCCGGATTGACGACGACACCGCCGATGCTGACCGGCACATTGAGCGCGCCGCCGATACCGGCGAAGCGGGTGGTCAGCGAGGCGACACCGCGACTCCAGACCGGGAACTGCTTGTCGCGAATGGTCAGCGCATCGGTGGCCATGCCATCGATCACCACACCCGCCACGCCGAGGCGCGAGGCGACTTCCGTCATCACGCCGCCCCAGCAGGCGCGGTGGCGATCGCCCTGACGATGCACGATCAGCACATCGCCCGGACGCACCAGGCGCATCAGGTGGTTGAGCAGGGTGCCATCTTCCGGCGGCAGCGAGACGGTGACGGCGGTACCGGCGATGCGCACCTCAGGCAGCATGCTGGCAATCGCCGGTTCGACGAAGCCGTGGGTGTGGAAGTGGCCGATGGTGGCCGTCTCGCACTGCTTGAGCTGTTCCAGCCGTTCAGGCGCGACCTGCGCTGGCATGTCATTGAGTTGGTACATGGAAGTCTCTCGTCGTGGTCGGTCAGATCAGGCTGGGCAGGAAGGTCGTCAGCCACGGGGCCCAGTAGAGCATCAGCATCGCGAACAGGAAGCAGATGACGATCGGCCAGGCCGCGGCGTAGATGGTCTGCATCGGCGTCGCCGGGGCGGCGCCTTTCACCGCGAACAGGTTGTAGCCGAAGGGCGGGGTCAGACTGCCCACCGAGATGTTGATCAGGAACAGTGTCCAGAACCACACCGGATCAAAGCCATACAGCTTGACCAGCGGCGCGTAGATGGGAATCACCACCATCATGAAGGCGATCTGGTCGATGAACATGCAGGCGATCAGCGGGATTAGCATCAGGATCAGCAGCATCCATACCGGGTCAAGATCCAGCCCGGTCACGCTGCTCACCAGACCGCTGGTGGCGCCGGTGAAGCTCAACAGCTGCGAGAACAGCTTCGAACACGCCAGGATCAGGATGATCATGGTGCTGACCTTGAGCGAGGACATCACCGCCTCGCCGGCCATCTTGAACGAGAACTTGCGGTAGTAGGCCGCGACTACCAGCGAGCCCAGCACGCCGGTGGCGGCGGATTCGGACGGCGTGGCGATGCCGAGCAGAATCAGGCCGAGCACGGCGAAGATGATGATGGTGAACGGCAGCATGTTGATCACGGCGCGGCGCTTTTCCCGGGCTGTGCCGCCACCGCTTTCATCGACGGGCGGCGCGCGACGCGGGTCCAGCGTGATGCGCACCTTCACATAGAGGATGAACAGTGCGGCCAGCAGGATGCCGGGCAGGATACCCGCGATCAGCAGGCGCGCGATGGAGACATCCACCATCGAGCCGATGATGATCACCAACAGACTCGGCGGGATGATCGGCGCGAGACTCGCCCCGCCCAGAATCAGGCCGATGGAGAGCCTGTCGTCATAGCCGCGCTCCTGCATGGTCGGCAGCGCCGAGCGGCTGAGCATGGCGGTCACGGCCAGTGCCGAGCCGGACAGGGCACCGAACAGCGTCGAGAGGGCGACGACGAAGAAGTAGAGGCGACCCTTCATGCGGCCCATCAGGGCATCCAGCGAGTCGAAGATCACATCGATGGAGCCGGAGCGGAACAGCAGCTCCCCCATCAGCACGAACAGCGCGATGGTGGTCAGCGTCTCCGAGGTCATGCTGTCGTAGACACTGTTGGCGAACATGCCGAAACCGGCGGTGCCCATCAACCACAGCGTACCGAGCACGTTGATGGTCAGGAAGGCGGCGAAGACGGGAATGCCGAGGGCGAACAGGCCCATCAGCAAGGCGATGGCCAGGCCCAGAGAGGTATACCATTCCATGACTCAGGGTCCTTTTCTGGCGGCGGTAGCCGGGGGCGTCGCGCGGGTGAAGGCGTGGCGCAGGAAGTACAGGGCGGCGCTGATCATCGCGTAGGCGATGAAGCTGGAGACCCAGACCTTGGGAATGTCGAGGCCCATGGCGGTGGTGGTGTGGTAATTGAACTGACGCAGGCTTTCCTGCACGCAGATCCAACCGGCCACGGCGCAGACGGCGCCGGTCACCAGGGCGAGGAGACGATCATAGAAGGCGCGCGCGGCAGGGCCGAGGCGCTCCGGCAGCACGGTGATGGCGATATGGCCATGGGTGCGGGCCAGTTCCGGCGTTGCCAGCGAAATCGAGAGGCATAGCAGGTAAGCCACCATCGCGCCGGACCACAGGGTGGGAGAGTTGAAGAAGTAGCGCGCGATGACTTCCAGCCAGAAGCACAGGACGATGCCACACAATGTGACACCGCCCAGAAGGAAGCCTGCTCGCGTCACGCCGTCATGCACACGTGCAAGCAGGGTTAGCATGGTGGATTCCTTACTCGCTGACGGTGGTCAGGTTCTTCTCGATCGCCAGTTCACGCATGGCGGTCACCGTGTCCGGGGTCTTGTCGATGCCCAGCTGCCAGATACCGTCGGTGACGAGGGCATCCAGACGCTCGGCGTCTTCCGGTGCGAATTCGGTGGCCTGCATGCCGGCTTCGTCGAGCGCCTTCCACTCTTCGACTGCCAGCTCATCCAGGATCGGGACGATCTCGGTTTCCAGCTCACGGCCTTCGTCGAGCAGCACTTGCTGCTGTTCCGGCGACAGGGTGTTGAAGGCGTTCAGGTTCATCAGCACGAAGTTGTAGGTCTGACCGAAGGTCGGCTTGGAGTAGTAGCCGGCGACTTCCTGCCAGCCCATGTCCTTGACGCCATTCAGGCCCCAGGCCGCGCCGTCGATCACGCCACGGTCCATCGCGGAGTAGACATCGCCACTGGACATCAGCACCGGCGTACCGCCCAGGCCCTTGGTGACGTTGGTATAGGTGGGGCTGCCGCGCAGACGACGGCCATCCAGACCCGGCGTACCGGTGATCGGCTCCTTCAGAACGTACTGGAAGCCGTGGCTGCCCAGCGGCGGAATCGCGATCAGCTTGAGGCCCAGGCCGTTGTAGTGCTCATCGACCATGTCCCACAGGCCGGATTCGCGCGTCTGTTCCGGATTCACCGCCACGCCATCCATCGCGGCGCCGACGCCGGTGGTGTTGGTGTGGTAAGCGGCGTGGGTATACAGCAGCTGGAAGACACCGGCCGCGACAGGCTGCAGCTGCTCGAAGGGCGGCACCACATCCGGACCGGTCAGCTTGATGGTGAGGTCGGCGGCCTTGTTGGCTTCGACTTCCTTGATGAAGCGCTGGGCAATCTCGCGGGAGTAGGCAGTGGTCTGGTCGTAACTGGACAGCATGCGCAATTCGGTGGCCATGGACTGGGTGGCCGGGAGGAGAGCGAGCAGCGGGAGCAACAGAGCGGGCTTGAGGGTTTTCATAGCAGTATCCACGTTATCGTTATTGTGAGCGGGGCAGTGCATGCGGGACTTCTCGTGACCATGATGCTGCGTCCGGGAGATGCATGCGGTACCTGTCCCTGCTTCTTGTTGTGATGGTACGCCTTCAATCTATGAGGCCCTCCCTTCGCGGTCAACGAATCATCAGCCTTTTGGGCTTTCAAATTTCAATACGCAGTATTTGCCAAATTTATGTAAGAAAATATGTGTGTATTGCGCGATGACAACATGCGGGGATTGCGATGAGAAATTGGCCGATTGATGGCAGAAAAGGCAGCCAAGTCGTCGCAAGGATAGCGGGCAGTCGCTCGCGATAAACCTGCCTGAAGCCATCTGCTCGGTCAGCAGAATGGTCATCGGAATAGCTATCAGAGTGGCGAGCAGGAAACCCGCAGAGCGATGGATCCTGACCACAGGAAAGCCCCCGTTGCCGATGCTCTCAAGAGGTCATCGGCAACGGGGGCTTTCGGGTGGTGCATCACTATTTGATGAGCACTGAGCGCAACTGTTCTCTCAACCAGTCAGCTCGGCTAGTCAGCTCGGTCAGTCAGCGCGCCGCAGACTCGGTCGAGAGGCCCAGGCTCGGCTTGCGCAACGCCAGCGGCATCAGCGCCAGCGAGACCGGCAGACCGATCATCACCGGGTGCAGGCCGAAGGGATGGCCCAGCACCTGCCACAGCACGGCGGTGGCCAGCCCGCCCCACATCATGATCACCCCGCCACGCGGGTCTGGCGTGCGACGGCACAGCGCGACCACCGTCGGCACCAGCACACCGCAGACCAGCATCGCGCTGCCGAGAATCCAGATATCGAGCAGGCGCGGTGCATAGAGCGCCAGGCCCAGCGAAATCAAGGACATGGCGACCACCGAGTGGCGGCTCATGCGCAGCATGAAGGCATCATCGCGGCCCTTCATGCGCGGCTTGATGATGTCATTGGCGATGGAAGACGCACCGGCGATGAAGAACGAATCGGCGCACGAGATGATGGTCGCCAGCAGCACGACGACCATGCTGACCATCAGCGGCAACGGCAGGGTGGCCTTGATGATGGCGTAGAAGGACAGGTCCGGATTGGCGACCGCGATATCCAGCCCCAGCTTGGCGAAGGCGCCGATCAGGACCACGGCACCGCCGACCAGCAGCGTGAAGACGATGGCCACGGCGTAGCCGGTGCGTGCCGCCTTGAGGCTGCGCGCGGCCCAGAAGCGCTGCCACAGGTCCTGACGCACGAACTGATAGGCGCCGATGGTCAGCATGTAGACCGCCAGTTCATGCCCGGAAATGCCGGTCAGGCTCAGGAAGTCAGGGTTGCCTTCGGGCATGGGTGCCGCGCTGATGAATTCCCAGCTGCCGCTGACGTAGTAGACGGTGACCAGCAGGAAGAAGATGCCCAGGGTCTGCAGGGTGCCCAGGATGGCGTCTGACCAGATGACCGCCATCAGGCCGCCCAGCCATGTCTTGGCGGTCAGCAGTGCCCAGGTCAGCAGGATGCCCACCGGCAGTGCCAGGCCGAACACCAGTTTGAGCACCGTGGCCACGGCCACGAACTGCATGCCGGTGATGGCCGCGTAGGCACACAGGATACTGAGCAGCGTCGGCACCCTGACGCCTTCGCCAAAGCGACTGACCAGGAAGTCGGCCAGGGTCACCATGTTGAGGCGCTCGCCTTCGGCGTGGATCTTGCCGATGAAGAAGTACAGCGCAATGCCCGCGAAGGTCATGCCCACCGGCAGCCACAGCTGGCCCATGCCGAAGGTGTAGCCCTTGGAGACGAAGCCCAGCAGGGTAGAACCGCCGACGGCGGTACCGATCAGCGTACAGATCAGCGGGAAGGTCGAGGTGGAACGGCCTGCGACATTGTAATCATCATAGGTCTTGATGCGGCGGAAGAAATAGAGCGAAAGCCCCATCAGAAATACGCCACATGCTATGATCATGATCGAGAGAATGAAGGTTTCTCGGGTATCGAACATCGTCGTGTTTTACGCTTTATTGATCTTGTATTGATCGTCATTAGTGTCTTGAGCGAGGGGGAATATATCACTCGAGGGCAGACGTTGGTGACGCGGTGCTGACTTTATTACCATCTGGCGTGCCACCGGGAGTGCGTTTCATTGCGCTCTTGCCGGTCGCGCCACTTTCGGGACAGGAACAATCGCCATGCGACCCATACATGACACGCTGGACTGGAACCTGCTGAGAACATTCATCGTCATCGTCCAGGAGGAAAGCGTCAGTCGGGCCGCGGCGCGTCTCTACCTGTCACAGCCAGCGGTGAGTCTGTCACTCAAGCGCCTGGAAGAGCGCCTGGGGCAGCGTCTGATTGAACGGGACAGTCACAGTTTTCGCGTGACCGGGGCGGGGCAGGTGGTCTATCGCGAGGCGGTGGAGATCTACGCCAATGTGGCGCGTCTCGCCTCTGAGGTGGGCAATAGTCATACGGAGATTTCCGGACATGTCTCGCTCCTGTTCATCACCGGCATTGAATGCCGTTTCCTTGATAGCGTGTTCGCACGCTTTCACCGCTGTTTCCCCCAGGTCACCTTCTCGATCCAGGAAATGTCCAGTCACGAGGTGCAGCAGGGCCTGCTGCAGCGCCAGGGGGCCTTGGGTATCTGTCTGGCCCAGCAGACGCCTGAACAGCTGATGTCCCAGGTGCTGGCGCGCCAGAATTACCGCTACTTCTGTGGTCGCATGCATCCGTTGTTCGGTCAGCAGAACCTGCCGATGGATGCACTGCGCAATGAACGCTATGTCTCCTTTGGCAGTGAGCAGCTCGATGGCGTGCTGTCACCGCTGGCGATGTTCCGTGCCCGCGAAGGCGTGCAGGGTCCGGTGATCGGTCAGTCCAGCAGTCTGCAGGAAATCCGCCGCATGGTGCTGGCCGGTTGGGGCATCGGCTGCATGCCCGAGCACATCGTGCGCCGTGAAGTCGCGGAAGGAGAGTTGTGGCCCCTGCCGCCCTACGGTGGCGTGGCCGATATCGACCTGCACCTGATGTGGCACCGCGAGGCGCGTTTCAGTGCCGCCGAATCCACCTTCGTCAACTTCATGCACAACGCGCTGGCCAAGGTGCCGCTGGAAGAGCGCCTGCATCGCGGGCTGGAAATGCAGCCCGCCGCGGCCTCTGCCGCAGCCGACGGCGTGCCGGCCAGTCGCGACCCGCTTGCCGCCGTGCATGCTGATCCTGATGCGGCCCAGCCGGGTGCGGCCCAGCCGGGTGCGGCGCAGCCCGAGTCCGACGAGAATGAGGGCGAGGGCGAAACCGTCTAGACCGAATGTCAGTTTCTAGCCCCATTTCTCGACGACCACCATCGACACCGCTGCCATCCTGCAACATAGGATGGCAGCGGTGCCGATGGTGGGTGGGTCGTCACTGGCCTCAGTAGGCGAGATTGATCCAGGTGGTCTTCAGGTCGGAGTACTTGTCCAGCGCGTGCAGTGACTTGTCACGCCCGAAACCGGACTGCTTGACGCCACCGAAGGGCACGCTGATGTCGCCATCGGCGTAGCAGTTGACCCACACCAGACCCGCCTTGAGACGCCGCGAGACACGATGGGCACGCGCCAGATCGCGGGTCCACAGACCAGCGCCCAGCCCGTAGATGGAATCATTGGCCAGTTCGATGGCCTCTTCCTCGCCGCTGAAGCGGGTCACGCCGAGCACCGGGCCGAAGATTTCCTCGCGCATCACGGTGCTGTTCTGGCCGCCTTCCACGATGGTCGGCTCCAGATACCAGCCGCCGGCGGTGGCATCGCTGGGCGCGATCGCCTGACCGCCCTGGTGCAGCGTCATGCCTTCCGAGAGCGCCGTCTCGACGAAGCCGAGCACCTTCTCGTGGTGGTCCGCGCTGACCAGTGCGCCCATGCGCGTGGCCGGGTCGAGCGGATCACCGGCCGGCATGGCGCGGGCGCAGGCGATCAGACGCGGCATGAAGTCATCGAAGATGGCCTCATCGACATACAGGCGCGAACCGGCGATGCAGACTTCGCCCTGATTGATGAAGATGGCATCGGCGGCGGCGCGAGCGGCCTGGTCCAGGTCCGGGCAATCCGCGAACACGATATGCGGCGACTTGCCGCCACACTCCAGCCACACACGCTTGAGGTTGGAGTCGCTGGCATAGCGCATGAAGCGCTTGCCGGTCGCGGTGGAGCCGGTGAAGGCCAGCGCATCGACTTCCTTGTGCAGGCCGAGCGCCTGACCCGCCACCGCGCCGAGGCCCGGCGTGACGTTGAACACGCCCGCCGGAATGCCGGCTTCATCGACCAGTGCCGCCAGACGCAGCGCACTCAGGCTTGAGGCTTCGGCCGGCTTGAGCACTACGCTGTTGCCCAGCGCCAGCGCCGGCGCGAACTTCCAGGAAGCGATCATCAGCGGGAAGTTCCACGGCACCACCGCCGCGACCACGCCCAGCGCTTCACGGGTGATGGTGGCGTGCACGTTCTCGCCGGTGGGCGCGATCTCGTCGTAATGCTTGTCGATGGCCTCGGCGTACCAGGCCACCGAGCGCGCGGTTTCCGCCAGATCAAAGCCCAGGCTGTCGCCGATCGGCTTGCCCATTTCCAGCGTCTGCAGCAGCGCCAGTTCTTCGGCATTGTCGCTGATCAGCTGGGCAAAGCGTTGCAGCACGGCCTTGCGGGCCTGGGGGGACTGACGCGACCAGACACCGGATTCGAAGGCACGACGCGCGGCCATCACGGCGCGGTCGATATCCTGCTCGGTGCAGGCGGTGATATGCGCCAGCACTTCGCCGGTGGCCGGGTTGTAGGCCGGGAAGGTGTCGCAGCCGGTGCTTTCGGTATAGGCGCCATCAATGAAGGCACGCGTCTCGAAGGTCAGCGCGGCGGCGCGTTGCTGCCAGTCGGCATGCGTCAGCGGGGCGGATGTGGCAGTGCTCATTGGGCGTTCTCCGCGGTGTTGTGGGTCGCATTGGCGTCGTCAGTGTCAGAGCTGACGATGCCGGCACGCTTGAGCATCGCCAGCAGCAGGACGTTGGAGCCATCCTCGAGATCGGACGGTTCGGCGTTCTCGCTCTCGTTGTGGCTGATGCCGTCTTCGCAGGGCACGAAGATCATCGCCACCGGATTGATGCCGGCGATCTGCACGGCGTCGTGACCGGCGCCGGTTTCCATGTCGCGGTAGCTGAGTTCCAGTTCCTGGCTGGCGCTGCGCACCATCTCGATCAGTTCCGGCGCGAAGGGCGTCGGCGGAATGTGCTGGACCTCGATCAGCTCGATGTCCACGCGTTGTTTGTCGCTCTGGTTGGCGGCGTGATGCTTGAGGCACAGCGCCTTGAGCTGGTCGTGCATCTCGGCCAGCACGGCCGGTTCCAGGTGACGCAGGTCGACGCTGAAGCGCACCTGGCCCGGAATCACGTTGCGCGAGTTGGGATGCACATTGAATTCGCCGCAGGTGACGCGACCGTTGGGCTGGTAGGCATCGGCCAGCGTCAGGATGTCGCTGACCAGCGCGCAGGCGGTCTTGAGCGCATCGCGGCGGTAGGGCATCGGCGTCGGGCCGGCGTGGGCTTCCTGACCGCTGACCACCACGTCGAACCAGTGCAGACCCAGCGAGCCGGTGACGGCACCGATGATGATCTCTTCCTGTTCCAGCACCGGGCCCTGCTCGATATGCGCCTCGAAATAGGCGCCGAAATCATGGCTGCCCACCGGCACGTCGCCGGCATAGCCGGTTCGCGCCAGTGACGCGGCAACGCTGTCGCCGTCACGGTCGGTGGCGGCCAGGGCCTTCTCGAGCGGGATCAAGCCCGCATGCACGCCGGACCCCATCATCACCGGCACGAAGCGGCTGCCTTCCTCGTTGGTCCAGATCACCACTTCCAGCGGGGCCTCGGTCTCGATGCCGCGCTCATCCAGCACGCGCATGACTTCCAGGCCAGCCAGCACGCCGTAGCAACCGTCGAACTTGCCGCCGGTGGGCTGGGTGTCGATGTGGCTGCCGGTGGCGACCGGCGGCAGGCTGTCATTGCGGCCCGGACGACGGGCGAAGATGTTGCCGATCTCGTCGACGCGCAGTGTCAGGCCAGCGGCCTCGAGCCAGCCGGTGACCAGCTCACGGCCGGCGCGGTCTTCTTCGGTCAGGGCCAGACGGCAGTTGCCGCCCTTGGGCGTCGCGCCGATCTCGGCCAATGTCATCAGCGCGTCCCACAGGCGCTTGCCGTCGACGCGCAGGGCGAAGCTATCCAGAATCTGCTGGGTCTGTTCGGTATTGGCAGAGGGAGCTGAAGGGGTAGTGGTAGTGGACATGTTGTTGTATGACTCCTGTCGTCGCGCTCTGGCGGCATGGTTCAACTGTTCTGACTGGCGACCTTCCCGCCTTCGGGCGACGGGAAGGTCGTCCGAAGGCGGGAAGGCGCGCCTCCCTGTGACTTACTCGGCTGCGTTGCGCGTGAGGGCATCTTCACGGATGCCGCTGAGCAGCTTGCCCGGGGCGATGCCGTCCGGGTCATAGCGCAGCTCGATCAGGGCCGGCAGACGCTCGCGGTCGGCGAATTCCAGGGCGCGCTTGAAGCTTTCCTCGAAGTCCTCGTCCTTCTCCACCACCTGGCCCAGGCCGCCGTAGGCGGTGACCAGCGCGGCGAAGTCCGGGTTGGTGAAGGTCAGCGCGATCTCGCGGCCCGGGAAGTCGTTTTCCTGGTGGGCGCGGATGGTGCCCCACATGCCGTTGTTGAACACCAGCACCACGACGCCGAGGCGGTACTGCAGTGCCACGCCCAGTTCCTGCAGGTTCATCTGGAAGCAGCCATCACCGGCGTAGCAGACGGCGGGGCGTTCCGGGAATTCCAGCTTGCTGGAGATGGCGGCGGGCAGGCCATAACCCATGGAACCGACGGTCGGGGCCAGCGAGCTGCCCAGGCCACGGAAGCGCACGTAGCGGTGTGCGTAGAGCGCGTAGTTGCCGGCGCCGACGCTGATGCAGCCCTTGCCATCGAGAATGCGGTCGACGGTCAAGCTGACCTTGTCCAGGCTCAGCGGGCCCGGCGACGGCTGCTCTTCCAGCGTGGCCAGGTAGGCGGCGCGCGCCTCGCGGGTAATGCCGGACCAGCGCGGGGCGCTATCCGGGGACAGGGTGGAGAGCGCCAGTGCGAAGCCGTTGACGTCGGTATTGATGGCCAGCGTCGGCTGATAGACACGGCCCAGCTCTTCCGGGTCTGCGTAGATGTGCACCAGCTTCTGGGTCGGCACCGGCGACTGGATCCAGCTGTAGCCTTCGCTGGTGGCTTCGCCGATACGGGTGCCGACGGCGATCACCAGATCACTCTCGACCAGCTGCTGACGCAGCGCGTCATGCATGCCCATGCCGACGTGACCGGCGAATTGCGGCAGTTCGGCATCGACGCACTCCAGACGGCGCCAGGCGACACCGGTGGGGATATCGAAACGCTCGGCGAAGCCTTCCAGCGCGACCTGGGCATCGCGGGTCCAGCCGCTGCCACCGACCAGCAGGAAGGGGCGCTCGGCAGTCGCGAGCAGGCGCTTGAGCTCATCCAGCTGCGGCTGACCCGGATAGGTGGCCAGACGCGGGTGCGGCTTGACGTCCGCGACCTGGGCTTCGCCCCACAGGGTGTCTTCGGGCAGTGCCAGCACCACCGGTCCCGGACGGCCGCTGCGTGCCACCTGATAGGCACGCGCGATGTATTCCGGAATGCGCGAGGTGTCGTCGATCTGCGCGACCCACTTGGTCATCTCGCCGAACATGCGGCGGTAATCGATTTCCTGGAAGGCTTCGCGCTCGATGAAGTCGCCCCCGACCTGACCGATGAACAGGATCATCGGCGTGGAATCCTGATAGGCGGTGTGCACGGCGATGGAGGCGTTGGTGGCGCCCGGGCCACGGGTGACGAAGCACACGCCCGGCTCGTTGGTCAGCTTGCCGTAGGCTTCGGCCATGTAGCCTGCGCCACTTTCCTGGCGGCAGACGATGGGCTCGATGGAGCCCTTGTGCTCATTGAGTGCATCGATGCACGGCAGGTAGCTTTCGCCCGGCACCAAGAAGACACGCTTGGTACCGTGCAGACGGATCTGATCGACGAGAATCTGCCCGCCATTGCGCAGCGGCAGAGTGGAAGCGGAGGAAGTGTTCGCGGCCTGAGTCATGGGAGTGCTCTCGTTGTTGAGAATTCGAATGTTGAGAATTCGGATGTTGAGAAATCGGTGTTGAGACGTCGGTAGTTTTGACGCGGTAATGAATTCGGTGCGGCGCTCAGCAGGGCAGCGGCTCAGGTCTGAGGCGCGGTGCTGTCGACGGGCATCGGGTCAGCGCCGCGAGCGGGCATGAGGTCGTAAAGCGCCTCGAGCTGTTCGGGGTAGATGACGCAACGCGCCTGCAGCCCCTGCTGATTGGCCCAGTGCTGGTCGGTACCCAGCCCGTGCTTCCAGCGCCACGGGCCATCGATGGCCAGCCGGCGATGGGTCTTGCAGGCTCTCGCCAGCCGCTGACGCCACGGCTTGAGCGTCTCGGTGATGGTGGCGGCGGGCTGGTCGGGCATCAGGCCCAGATCCGTGGCCAGATCCCCGGTACCGATCAGCGCTCCCAGCAGGCGTGGCGTGTCATCGCCCGCGGCGAGCAGTTCCTCGGCGGCCAGCAGTCCGGCCTGGCTTTCCAGCGTCGCGACGCTCTTCAGGCTGCCCCGTGGCAGGTCATGCAGGGCTTCCTGCTCGGCGAGGGCGTCATCCAGCGCGGCCAGCTGGGCGCGTTGCCCGACGGCGGGCAGGAAGATGGCGGCGGGAGTCCCGGTGGGATCGCCCAGGGTGGTGCTGATCAGCTCTGCCAGCTCTTCGCGACCGCCGTGCTCCAGCAGGTTGAGGCGCACGGCCGGCCACACCTTCAGGGCACGGGCGCGTCTGGCGAAGTCGGCGAAGCGACTGATGGCAAGCTTGCGTCCGGCGGCCGGGGTGAACTCTTCGAGATCGACCACGATGGCATCGGCGCCGCTGGTGAGGGCGGCCTGCAGACGGGCGTCGTCGTCACCCGGCACGAACAGCCAGCGCTGGGGAAGCTTGTGGTCCATGGCGGTGGTCATCACTCAGCCCTCCATCAGGTTGGGCAGGAACAGCACGAGTTCCGGAATGAAGGTGATCAGCATCAGCACGGTCAGCATCGCGCCCAGCATCAGGCCCAGCGGGCGCAGCGAGTCGCTGACGTTGATGCCCGCGATGCGACAGGCGGCCATCAGGTCGATCCCCAGCGGCGGCGTATTGGCGCCGATGGCCAGATTGACGGTCAGCAGTACCCCGAAGTGCACCGGGCTGATGCCGTATTGCGCCAGCAGCGGCATCACGATGGGCGTCACGATGATGATGATTGCCACGCTTTCCATGAAGGACCCCAGTACCAGCAGCACGGCGGTCAGCAGCAGCAGGACGCTGATGCGGCTGTCGGTGAATTCGCCGATCAGCTGGGCGATGGCCTGCGGCACCTGCTCGTAGGTCAGGCCCCAGGCGAACATGCCGGCCGCACCGATGATCAGCAGGATGGCGCCGGTGGTCTCGGCGGTTGCGCGGACACTGTCCAGGAAGCCGCGCCAGGTCAGGCTGCGATAGACACAGGTGCCGATGATGATGGCGTAGAGAATCGCGGAGGCGGCGGCTTCGGTGGGCGTGAAGACCCCGAAGCGGATACCGCCGATGATCATCACCGGTACCATCAGTGCCGGCATGGCACTGAGCAGGGCGCGGCGTCGCTCGCCGGGCACACGGGCCGCGACACCGCCCGACCAGCCATGCTTGCGTGACATGTAGAGGGCGACGCCGACCAGCGCGACGGTCAGCATCAGGCCGGGGATGATGCCGCCCATGAACAGCTGGCCCACCGAGGTATTGGAGGTGGTGCCGTAGACGATCATCACGATGCTGGGCGGAATCACGGTGCCGATGGAGCTGGCGGTACCGACCAGCGCACTGCTGAAGCCCTTGTCATAGCCGTTGCGGGCCATGGTGGGCAGCAGCATGCTGCCGATGGCGATCACGTCCGCCACGCCGGAGCCGGACAGCGCGCCGAACATCATGCAGGCAAGAACCGCGACCACTGCCAAGCCGCCGCGGATGTCACCGACCATCGCCATGCACAGGCGTACCAGGCGTTCGGTCAGCCCGGCGCGGTTCATCAACTGGGCGGCGAGCACGAACAGCGGGATCGCCAGCAGGGTGAAGCTTTCCATTCCGGCCACGAACTGCTGCGCGGAGACCATCATGGGCGCGGCACCAAAGGCCAGCAGGTAGAAGAGGGCCGACATCAACAGCGCGAAGGCGATGGGAATGTCGATGAGGATGCCGAGCGCGAAGACGCCGAGCAGAGCCAGGGCGCCGAGTGTCATGGGGCATCTCCTTGGCGAGATGAAGCGTTGTCAGACGCAGTGGTATCTGTCTCGTGAATCTCGGCTGCGATGGCCGAAGGGCTCAACAGATGCTCAAGCTGGATCAGGGCCATTGCGGTGCAGCACAGCGGCACGGACAGATAGACGATACCGGCCGGAATCTGCAGCGCAGTGGTGGTCTGACGCATGGTGATGGCGGTCAGGTCCATGCCTGCCTTGGCCAGCATCATCAGCATGATCAGGATCATGACGTCAGTGATGCGGCAGGTGATGCGCTGGATACGCACCGAGCGCACCAGCAGCGGCAGCAGGCCCGCACTCAGATGCGTGCGGTTGCGGGTGCAGGACACCGCGGCCAGCAGGGTGGTCCATACCAGTACCAGCTGCGGCAACTCTTCTGCCCAGTGCGGCGGCTGACCCATGACCCAGCGCATGAAGACGGTCCAGATCACCAGTGCCGACAGCGCGGCGACTCCGCTGGCAGCCAGGGCCAGACAGCCCCGGCAGCTCCAACGTGAGAGGGTGATCATCAGGGTACGCACGGCACACAACACGGCCAGCGGCTTGACGGAGGGAGTGGCGGAAGACATCGTCACTCGCCCTTGCGGTATTGCTCGACCAGGCCCATCAGCTCAGGCCCGAAGACGTCGGTGTACTCGGCCCAGACACCCTGCACCTTGGCATTGAAGGGCGCGGTATCGACCTCGTTGACCTGCATGCCGGCCTCTTCCAGCTTGGCGACCAGCTCGGCGTCATCCTTCTGGGTCATCGCGCGCTGCTTGTCACGCCATTCGTCGGCGCTCTTCTGCACTGCCGCCTGATCCTGCTCGGAAAGCTGGTTCCAGGTGAAGTTGGACATGGTCAGACACGCCGGTGCCCAGACGTGACCGGTGAGGGAGACGTAGTCCTGCACTTCGCTGAAGGAAGAGGAATAGATGATGGCCAGCGGGTTTTCCTGGGCATCGAACACGCCCTGCTGCAGCGCGGAGTAGAGCTCACCGAAGGACAGCGGTGCGGGGCTTGAGCCCAGCGCGGTGAAGGTATCCAGACGCATCTTGTCCGGCGTGACGCGAATCTTCAGACCCGCGAGGTCTTCCGGGGTGGTGATGGGGCCACGGTTGTTGGTGACGTGACGGAAGCCGTTCTCCCACCACGACAGGATCTTCATGTTGTGCTCGTCGGCGATGTCCTCGAGCGCATCGCCCAGCTTGCCGTCATAGGCTGCGTAGGCGTGTTCGCGGTCCGGCCAGGAGTAGGGCAGTTCGACGATGCCGAAGCGCGCATCCAGCGGCTGGAAGGAACCACAGCCGATCACGCCGGCCGGCACACTGCCGATCTGCATGCCTTCGACGACGGTCTTCTCGTTGCCGAGCTGACCACTGGGGAAGACCTGGAAATTGACGCGGCCATCAGTGGCCTCGGCGACTTCCTTGGCGAAGCCTTCCGCCGCGATGTTCCAGCTATGGGTGGGCGCCAGCACGTGGCCGAGCTTGATATCCTGGGCCTGAGCGGCGCTCAGCGGCAAGGCACAGGCCACCGCGATGGCGGTGGTCAGCAGGGCTGGCTTCAACTGGACGGATTTCATCGGGACACCTCTTGGAGTTGTTATCATCGTGACAGGCGCCTCTGTGTGCGCCTTGAGCCAAGAGTGTGTTCTGCTCGTGTATTTCGGTAGTTTCGATTTTTTATTCTTGGTATTAACCAGATTTATGCTGGGTCTGGATGTCCCGCCGACCTAACGGTTCAGCGATATGTATACCGTTATCTTTCTTGTCGTCTTTTGCAGGTCTGGCAGGCCTGAGAGAAGTACAGTCATCGGGATACGCAACACAAGGCGCCCGCAAAGAAGCGAGTCTTCGCGGGCGCTGAGATATGACTGAGACTGCCTGGTTGGCGCCTCAATGTCGCCTGACTGTCGTTTAGGAACCGCTCCCGCGTCAGGCCACCGCCTTGTCCAGTGCCTGGCTGACATCGGCGATGATGTCGTCGATATGCTCGATCCCCACCGAGATGCGCACCAGATCCGCCGAGACGCCGGCCTTGGCCAGTTCTTCCTCGTTGAGCTGACGGTGAGTGGTGGAGGCCGGGTGACAGGCCAGTGACTTGGCATCGCCGATATTGACCAGGCGCAGAATCATCTGCAGCGCATCGATGAACTTGCCGCCGGCGATGCGCCCGGCTTCGGCCTTGTCGTCACCTGTCGCGTCCGTCTTGATGCCGAAACTGATGATGCCGGAGGCCTTGCCACCGGTGATCTTCTGGCAGGTGGCGTGATAGGAGCTGTCCGGCAGGGCACCGTAGTTGACCCAGCTGACGCTCGGGTGCTGTTGAAGGTATTCGGCCAGTGCGAGCGCATTGCTGCAGTGGCGCTCCATGCGCAGGCTGAGGGTTTCCAGGCCCTGCAACAGCAGGAAGGCACTCTGCGGTGACAGTGCCGCGCCGGTATTGCGCAGCGGCACCACGCGACAGCGACCGATATAGGCAGCCGGGCCGAAGGCTTCGGTGTAGACGACGCCGTGGTAGGAGGGGTCCGGCTCGTTGAGGATCGGGAAGCGGTCCTTGTTGGCGACCCAGTCGAACTTGCCGGAATCGATGATGATGCCACCCACGGTGGTCCCGTGGCCGCCGATGTACTTGGTCAGCGAATGGATCACGATATCGGCGCCGTGATCGAAGGCGCGGCACAGCACTGGCGTGGCGACGGTATTGTCGACGATGAGTGGCACGCCATGCTTGTGAGCGATCTCGGCCAGACGCGCGAGATCGACGATGTTGCCGGCAGGGTTGCCGATGGATTCGCAGAACACGGCGCGGGTCCTGTCATCGATCAGTGCTTCGAGGCCTTCGAAATCATCGAAGGCTGCCATGCGTACCTCGACCCCCTGACGCGGTAGGCTGTGGGCGAAGAGGTTGTAGGTGCCGCCATACAGCTGGCTGGTGCTGACGATGTTGTCGCCGACCTGTACCAGCGCCTGGATGGCATAGGTGATCGCCGCCATGCCGGATGACACCGCCAGCGCTGCGATACCGCCCTCGACGGCGGCCATGCGTTGCTCCAGCACGTCATTGGTCGGGTTCATGATGCGGGTATAGATGTTGCCCGGCACCTTGAGGTCGAAGAGATCCGCGCCATGCTGGGTATCATCGAAGGTGTAGGAAGTGGTCTGGTAGATCGGCACCGCCGCGGCCTTGGTGGTGGCTTCCGAGGTATAGCCGTGATGCAGGGCGAGGGATTCCAGCTTCATGTTGTCAACCGACATGACAGTGTCCTTGTGCGAGAGCGTGGCGAAGTTCTTGTTCTGTCGTGCGCTTTTCGTTCGTGCGCTTTTCGTTCGTGCTGTTTGCGATCGTGCGGCTGCGATCTGCCGCCAACACCAACAGGGGCGCATACCGCGACGACGCCCAACATTAGCAATGGGTCATCAGGATGTCTAAGCGTTTCCCGGCGCGGGCTGTGGCAGTGTCTTGAGAGCAACAGCTCGGAGATTCCACCATGGTGGGCACAGGAGACATGGATGTGACATCACAAGACATCATATGCCAGCAGAACTGGTTGCAAGGCCCGTATGGTGCGTTGTTCGTGGCCCGATGGCAGCCTGCCGTTCCGGCCATTAACCCAGTGCGTGCGCCCATCATTCTGCTGCATGACTCACTGGGCTGCGTGGCGCTGTGGCGAGGCTTTCCTGCAACGCTGGCGGTCAGTAGCGGACGCGAGGTAATCGCCTACGACCGGGCAGGCTTCGGCCGTTCGGAGGCACGCCATCACCCCATGCCGCTGGATTTCATCGAGCAGGAGGCTCGCGGCGACTTGCAGGCCGTGATCGAAGGGCTCGCGCTGGAGCGCTTCATCCTGCTTGGCCACAGTGTCGGCGGGGGCATGGCCATCGCCGGCGCCGCGACACATCATGCGCGTTGTCAGGCTGTTATCACGCTGGCGGCGCAGGCGATGGTCGAGGAGCTGACCCTGAACGGTATCCGTGAAGCGCAACGCCTGTTTGCCGAGCCCGACCAGCGCGCACGACTTGCCCGATATCACGGCTCCAGGACCGAGTGGGTGCTCAGCGCCTGGATCGATAGTTGGCTGGCCCCCGCTTTTCGTGACTGGTGTCTCGATGCCTCTCTGGCAGCGTTGCGTTGTCCGTTGCTGGTGATCCATGGCGCGCAGGATGAGTACGGAAGTGCTTCCCAGCCGGCGCGCCTGACCGAGAACGCGGGGCGCGGCGCTGAGCTGCATCTTCTCGACGACTGCGGACATGTTCCGCATCGCGAACAGCCAGAGGAAGTGATGACACGACTTGTTCGCTTCCTTGCCGCTTGCGCCTGACATCCAGCGCCTTGCCCTGACCGTCCCCCTTGCATGTCGACTCACCCTACACCGCGCTGTTGTCAATGACAGGCCGCTGACTGGGCGGCACGCCGAACTGGCGACGAAAGGCGGTGGCGAAATTGGCGGCGCTGCGATACCCCGCCATTTCGGCCGCGGCCTCCACCGTGACATTGCGGTCCTGAAGCAGGTGAGCGGCACGGACCAATTGTCGTCGTCTCAGGTCCTGCGTCATGGTCTGGCCGTAGGCATCGCGATAGCGGCGCTGCAACTGGCGCACGCTCATGCCCAGACGAGCGGCGATCTCCGCCTGGCTTTGATAGGCAACTTCCCCGTTGTGGATCCAGTCTTCCAGCGTTTCCTTCCAGTCTGCCGTCTCCCGGGGAGGATGCCTTTCCCCGGCATCCGTCTGGGCGGGTCTGGCCGCCAGGCATTCACTGATCATCTCCAGCGCCAGCGATGTCGGGTTCCGTCTGATTGACTATAGCTTGCGTAAACAGCTCAGGTCGTTCAACCTGCCACTCCTTCATTGCTGCTATAGGCGCTTTGTGGTGTAGTGCCTTCTGAGGAATGTGGTGGTTATAGAGCCAGCAATAACGCTCGAGTGTCTGTTCTAAATCCTCACTTGAGTCATAACGCCGAGTCGCCAGAACATCGCTGATACGCCCATTGAAGCGCTCCACCATCCCGTTCGTTTGGGGTCTGCCTGGCCTGATCAATCGATGCTCAATACCATGGTTCTGACATTCCTGATCGAAAAGATGATTTCCACTGGGCTTACGTTCGCCACCCACGGTGAAGCGATCGGTAAAGGATTTACCATTGTCCGTGAGCACGGTTCGAATCGTGAAGGGAGCCTCCTCTTCCACACGCTTCATGAACGCCTGGGTGTCCTTTGCAGATTGACTTGATCTGACCTCCAGATACACCCACCGAGTGGCACGATCAATCGCGACGTAGAGATAACGCTTCTGATCTTCGTCAGGCATTTGGGGCAGGTGCTTGATATCAATGTGGCTCTTCGACGTTTCATGTGGATTTGGCTTCATCCAGCATGCGCCCCACGGGGCTGCCGATCAGGTAGATCATCGCAATGAAATTGCTTTCGTTTCGGTAGCCGCGAGCGCGAGATCTGGCAGCCTGAAAGAGGCCGTTCATGCCTTCCAGACATGCGTTCGTCAGGCCTGAATACCAGCGCCTCACAACCTGATCGGCATGTCGCTCCAACGTATTGAGTGCTTTTGCCATTGGCTTGAGGAGCGTGTGGCCGGCGACTGCCTCACGCATCACATTGAGGTAATTCGTGATGCGCCAACGAGCCCCGCGCGCTGTCGGTGCGCGACGAATCCACCTCAGCTTTTCCTTGATGATCCATGCATTCGCGGTAGCCCTTTGGTCAGCAACCAGCTCCCGGAGGGCGACCAGCTGCTTTTCCGTCAGGTTGTGGTTATCCATGCTTTTCAGCACTGCCCAGCGCAGGGCCCTGGGATGGGCTTTTTCTCGACGTTCCCGCTTACGCACTTCATCCAACGCCTTGGTGAACGTCTGCACGATATGGAACCAGTCAACCGTCACTCGAGCATCAGGAAGATGTTTCGCAGTGCCATTGAGGAAGGCCGGAGACATGTCACACACGACTTCAACCACATTGCCCGGGGCGCCGCCATGTGCCTCGAGAAAGGCGCTGAACGCCTTGATCGTCTCTTTGCCACGTCCCTGGACAGCAAAGATCACCGGCTCTTGTTGGCGTTGCATATCGAGAAATACGGTGACGTAACGTTGCCCTCGACGTGATGCCGTTTCGTCTACCCCGACATTGGCAACCTGAGAAAGATCCAGGTCTCCCAGCATGCGGCCTACGTAATGATGCACGATGCGCCACAGACGCTTGTCAGTGACTTCCAATTGCCGAGAGACGGCGAGCACAGGCATCTCCCTGACCAACGACATGGCAGCCTGTTAACAGTGTGAAACCACTATCAGGGCGAGCCCAGGGCACCTCGACTCGCTTGACGCCGTGCTCTGGACACCGGGTGCGAGGAACGCGGGCATGGAGATAGCAATGATGCTGAAAGAAGTTCAGGTGTCGCCAGGACTTGTCGGCAAAGTCATGCGCCGGGCATGCCTTGCCGCATTCCGGGCAGGCATAAAGGCTCCCCCGGTCGGCTTCCACGTAAAGCTCGAGACGATGCGGAGATGACGTGGTATCCAGATGCTGGTCCTTGAGTTTCCAAGGCGCTTGCAAGCCCAAACCAAGGGTCAGGATCTGAGTACCATCCATGTCAATTCTCCAGTCTGTTCGGGGCCCCATATCCTGGACCATTCTAGGGCACTAATTCCACACCTGGCGTCGAAGAGCCGTTTTTATAAATATTTTCAGTTTCCGGCCCATGCAGTAGGCGGTTGTCAGGGTAATGAACTGTATCCAGAAGATACTGCTGTCATAAAGAGTACTCCTCTCAACCCCTATACAACTGATTGAAGCCTTTCACGCTGAAGCCCTTCAGGAACTGATCGCCAATCTTCAGGACCGGCACGCTGCGAAAGCCGGTCTTGGCGAATTCCTTTTGTCCCGCGGGGGATCGGACATCCACCAGGCGGAAGCCGATCTTCTGCTGCTCCAGATATTGCTTGGCTGTCTTGCAGTGGGGGCAGTTGGCCATGCTGTAGAGTGATACCCGTTTCATTGCTGTTGCTCCCGTGTTGATCGATCCCGCGTGTTGTAGGCACCTGGCCTGAGGCGCTGGCGGGCAATGATACCAGCCGTCGCTTTCTCTCTCTCTACACCAGCACTTCCTGCATCAGCACATTCCACACCACGCATTCTGCAGATCATTCCTTGCGCGGGATATGGCTCATCGCATGTTCCGCCAAGGCGGTGATGGTCAGGCTTGGATTGACGCCCAGGTTGGCGGCGAGCATCGAGCTGTCACAGATCAGCATGTTGCGATAATGGAAGACGCGATTCTGGCCATCGCAGACGCCGTCCTCGGGGGAGGCCGCCATGGCCGCGCCGCCCATGCAGTGCGCCGTGGTCGGGATGTTGAAGAGTATCTCGGGGATGCTGCTGCCGGGGATGGCGCCAATGGCCTCTGCGCCACGTGTGACGAAGTCATTCGCCTCGGGGATGAAGGTGGGTATTCGCTTGCCTTCGGTGACCAGCGCCTTGCGAAATGGCCAGTACCACAGGCGTTTGAGCGTCATGTCGAGGTGGCCCTCTGCCGTCTGCATGCACAGAAAGATGATCGTTTCCTTCGCGAAGCCCCACGGCAGCTGGAATTTCAGCGCGCGGCGCGGATTGGCCGCCACCACCTTCGCCATGGCCTTGAGCCACGAGAAGGGGCGTGTCCAGCTAGGCTTGCCCCTGGCCATCGCGGTGAACAGCAGCCCCATGAAATCGGAGCCCGCGGGATAGCGCGTGGCTTCGATATGGGTGTGCTCATCGATATGGATGCCGGAGCCAATGGCGATGCCCTTGGACATGTCATCGCGACTTCCCGGCATGCGACAACTGATCAAGGACTCCGCATTGGTGCGCATCCGCTTGCCCAGCGCGTCCGAGAGGTTCGGCAATGAGCCCTTGTCCTTAAGGCGGAACAGCAACTCCTGGGTGCCGAGCGACGAGCCTGCGAAGACGATGGACTGACAGGTGAACGTGCGCTTGCCTCTGCCAAGATAGAGCCCGGCGAAGGTGGAGGGCACCGTCGTCACCACATAGCCATCGGCCCCATCCGCCTTGCCATTGAGCGGTACGACATCGATCACCTTGGTCTCGGCGTGCACCTTGGCGCCGTGCTTCTCGGCCAGATAGAGATAGTTCCTGTCGAGTGTGTTCTTGGCGCCATGACGGCAGCCCATCATGCAGCCGCCACAGCCGATGCAGCTTTTTCGTTCAGGCCCTTCGCCAGCGAAATAGGGGTCTGGATGGGTGCTACCGGCGGCGGGCGTGCCGCTTTCGCCCTCGGGGCCGAAGAAGATGCCGACCTCGGTGGGGTACCAGGTGTCTTCGCAGCCGGCGACTTCCGCCATGCGTTTCAGGGCGTCATCCGCCGGCGCGATGATCCGGTTGGTCGTCACGCCGAGCATCCGCTGCGCCGTGGCGTAGTGCTCTGGCATCACCGCATGCCAGTCATTGAGTCCTGCCCATTGGCCGTTGTCCCAGATCCTTGCAGGCGGCACCAGCAGTGTCTGCGCATAGGTGATGGAACCGCCACCCACCGCGTTGCCGTGCAGCACGATGACATGGCGGAAGAAGCTCATGGTGAAGAAGCCGCGCAGCCCCAGCATCGGTCGCCACAGCCAGCGGCGAAGACGCCAGTTGGAGCGGGGCATGTTGTCCGGCGTCCAGCGCTTGCCCTGTTCCATGACCGCCACGCGATAGCCTTTCTCGGTCAGACGATGCGCGCATACCGAGCCGCCAAAGCCCGAGCCCACGATCAGGTAGTCGTAGTCGAAGCCATGGCCGTGCTCTTGTGGCGCAGTGGCGCTGGCGTGGCGATCAGCGGTCGTCATCGATAGTCATCGGTAGTCATTGATAGCGCTTGAGCTGTTGCGCGATCAGGTCAACGAAGCCCTGGCGGTCGATCTCGAACAGCACCCTGGCGTTGTGTGGCTTGCCGGTGAGCTGGTAACGGTCGACTACCGTCATGCCCTGGATATGCTCGCCCTGTGTCTCGACCCCGACCCAGCACTCGACAGCGGTGAACAGCTCAGGCTTCAACAGCCAGGCGATGGTGCAGGGGTCATGCAATGGCGCACCGGTGAATCCCCACTTGGGGTCGCGATGGTAGATCATGAAGAAGTCGAGCAACTCGGCGACACATTGGGCGACGGGATTGTCGATGGCGCGGATACGCTCGATATCCTCGTCCATGACCTGCGCCTGATGAGTGACATCCAGCCCGCACATCACGATGGGCAGGCCGGACTTGAACACCATGTCGGCGGCTTCGGGGTCGACGAAGATGTTGAACTCGGCGGCGGGGGTCCAGTTGCCGACCCCTGCCGCGCCGCCCATCAGCACGATGCTGTCGATACGCGAGTGCAGCTCAGGGTAGGCAGCGAGAAACAGCGCGATGTTGGTCAGCGGGCCAGAGGGCACCAGCGTGACCTTCTGCTCACAGGTGCGGACCTTCTCGGCCATCAGCTCGATGGCGCTCTGGGTGACGGGGGCGAAGGCGGGGTCTGGCAGTTCGGGGCCATCCAGGCCACTTTCGCCATGCACGTTGTCGGCGATGATCAGCTCACGCGCCAGCGGCTTGGGCGCACCACCGGCGACCGGAATGTCATGCCGCCCCAGCAGGGTGAGCACGCGCAGCGCGTTGTTGAGGGTCTTGTCGGGGGTCTGATTGCCGGCGCTGGTGGTGACGGCCAGCACGTCGAGCGCGTCTGAACTCAGGGCCAGAATCAGCGAGATGGCATCGTCGTGGCCGGGATCACAATCGAGAATGATGGGGCGCGGCATGCAGCAATCCTTGTCGTGAGTCGTCTTGTTGTCGTGATTTGCCTCTATGAGCCTTTCCTTTATGCCTGAACGCAAAACGACACGCCATCCTTGCGAAGGGCGTGTCGTCTGTCCGTGCATGGCATTCGCGCTTGGTGACAGCGCTTGGCGTCAGTGCGAGGCAGATCTATCCGTCTACTGGGCGCGTGCCTCGTTGAGCATCTGCACCAGCACTTCCACCGGCTGTGCGCCGGGTACGTAGTACTGGCCGACGATGGTGCTGGGCACCGACTGGATACCGGCGTTGCGCAGCGCTTCCTGCTGGGCGGCGACTTCCTGCTCGCCCGCGTCGGATTCGAGGAAGGACAGCGCCTGTTCGACGCTCAGGTTCTCATCGTGCTGGCTTGCGATCTCTGCCAGCACCTGGCGGTCGCCCACGTCCTTGCCATCGTGGAAGTAGGCGCTGAACAGCGCTTCCAGCAACGGGCGCTCCGCCAGGCCCGCGGACTGCTGGCGCCAGACGATACGCTGGGCGTCGGTGGAGTTGGGCGTGCGCTTCATCAGGGCATGACGGAAGGTGACGCCGCTCTGCGCGCCTGACTGGGCCACCTGCGCATCCAGCTCCACGCCACGCTCGACACTGCCGAACTTCTGCGCGCGATAGTCGGCGCGCGCCATGCCTTCACGTGGCACCCACGGATTGAGCTGGAAGGGCAGGTAGCTGACGCGCACTTCATCCTTGAAGTCGAGTTGCGCGATGGCGTCATCAAGATGACGCTTGCCGATCCAGCACCAGGGGCAGACCACGTCGTAGGCGACCTGGATATCGAGCTGTGACATGGGGATTCTCCTGCTGATCTCTCACGCGCTCTTCAATGGGAGCCTACGGCCATCTTGAGAGCATGTCGGAATGATTTTGAGTAATCGCTCATCAGTGTCCTGCCATCCTAGCGATTTGGGGCGCGGGACGCTACCGAAAACGCCCTGACCGATCATGCGACATGACCGGACAGGGCGTTCGTGTTCAGTGCTTGGAGTTCAACACTTCGAGTTCAGTACTTGGAGCTCAGTGCTGCGTATTCACTGCGGCGTACTCAGCGTTCGTATCAGCCCCGTGCCTCAATCAACTCAGCGCCTTGCGCAGGTCCGCCAGGGCGCGGATGTCGTCCGGGCCGGTGCGGCAGCAGCCACCGATCGCCGTGGCGCCGGCGGCCAGCCAGCGCGGTGTCCAGCCGGCGAGATCATGGTCGTGGTCAAAGCCGTGTTCAAAACCGTGCTCAACGCCCTGGCCCTCGTCATCAGCCGAGACGGCACAGGCGGCAGACCAGGTCTTGGTGATCGGGTCATAGACCTCACCGGAGTTCGGGTAGATGACGATGTCCTTGTCGGTCTCGCCACGAATCTCACGCACCAGCGATTCGATGTGCTCAAGCGCGGTGCAGTTGACGCCGATGGCGACCACCTGCTCGCAGTCGGCGATGGCGCGCACGGCGTCTCGGATCGGCGTGCCGTCGCTCAATTCGGTGGCATTGCGCGCGCTGAAGGCGATCCAGGCACGCGCCGTGGGGAAGTCATCGCGCAGCAGATCACACACGGCCAGTGCTTCCTCGGCACACGGCAGCGTCTCCACGGCGAGAATGTCCGGCTTGGCATCGAGCAGCGTGGCGAGACGGGCACGGTGGAAGTCGCGCAGACCAGCGCGGTCCAGCGCGTAGCCACCACGGTATTCGCAGCCATCGGCGAGATATGCGCCATAGGGGCCGACGGAGGCCGCGACCAGCGGCGGGCAGTCCAGACGCTCCGGGTGCGCAGCCAGGTACTCGCTGCGGGCCTGCGCCGCCAGGGTCACGGAGCGCTGGATCAGCGCGCTGGCCTGGGTCTCGCTCAGGCTGCGCGCCATCAGGCCCTCGAGCGTTGCCTGGTAGCTGGCGGTGGTGGCGACATCGGCGCCGGCCTCGAAGTAGGCGCGGTGCACATCGACGATCGCCTGCGGCTCATCGGCCAGCACTCTGGCCGACCACAGCGAGTCATAGAGATCGAACCCGGCGCGCTCAAGTTCGGTGGCCAGGGCGCCATCGACGATCAGGAAGGGCTGGCGCGCGGTGATGGCGCTCAGCGGATTGCGGGTGGCATCAGCGGGCATCGAGGGCCTCCTGTGGAGTCGGGGAATTCGCGGCGTCGGCAGACGTGCGATGGGTCAGAGAGTGGACCAGATAGCACAGCGCCACGAAGGGCACGCCGAAGTAGAGCGCGATGCGCTGGTTGGGATCGAAGGCGATGCCGATGCAGGCCAGCGCGCAGAACAGGAAGGCGGCAATCGGTACGACGGGATACAGCGGCGCGCGCTAGGTCAGCTCGCTGGCACTATGGCCGGCCTTCAGCCACTGGCGGCGGAAGCTGAACTGACTGGCGGCGATCGCCATCCACACCTGGACCACGGCCAGCCCGGAAATCGACACCAGCGCCAGATAGAGGGTGTCCTCGGCATACACGCTGGAGAGCAGTGACAGCAGGCCACCGAGCATGGTGATCAGCAGGGCGGGCACCGGAATGCCGCGCTGATTGACGCGACTGAACACACGCGGCAGCGTCTTCTGGTCCGCCAGGGTCCACAGCATGCGGGAGGCGGCGTAGAGGCCGGAATTGGCCGCTGACAGTAGCGCGGTGATGATCACGAAGTTCATGATATCCGCTGCGTAGGGAATACCGGTGAGCTGAAAGACCGCCACGAAGGGGCTTTCCTTGAGGCCGGCGCTGTCCTGCGGCAACAGGGCGGCGATGACGATGATGGTACCGATGAAGAAGATGATCAGCCGCCACAGGGTCGCGCGAATCGCCAGCGGCACGTTCTTCTCGGGGTTCTTGCTTTCGCCTGCGGCAATGCCGATCAGCTCGGTGCCGGAGAAGGCGAAGCTGACAGCCAGCAGCGTCATCAGAATCGGCATCACGCCGTGATCGAATACCCCCTCCTGCAGGATACGCGTGATGCCCGGCGCCTCGACGTTACCCGCCAGGGGCGTGAAGCCGAACATGGCGGCGGCCCCCACCGCGATGAACACGATCACCGCGGCGACCTTGATCAGCGACAGCCAGAATTCGGATTCGGCGAAGAAGCGCGCCGAGACGATGTTCATGCCGAACACGATCAGCGAGAAGATGGCGCACCAGACCCATGGCTCGACGCCGGGGAACCAGCGCCCCATGAATACGGCGGAGGCGGTGAATTCCGACCCCAGCGCCACGGCCCAGGTCAGCCAGTAGAGCCAGGCCACGGTATAGCCGGTGGCAGGGCCAAGATAGCGGGTGGCGTGGGCGCTGAAGGCGCCGGGTTCCGGGTGATGCACGGCCAGTTCGCCGAGACACATCATTACCAGATAGACCACCAGTCCGCCGATCAGGTAGGCCAGTACCGCCCCGCCGGGCCCGCCTGTTGAATGGTATAGCCGGAGCTGAGAAACAGGCCGGTGCCGATGACACCGCCGAGGGACAACATCACCAGGTGACGCTGCTGCATGCTGCGTTTGAAGTCGTGGGCGTTGCTGTCAGTCATGGTCGGGGTCACTCGAGGGGCTGCCGATGAGAAAGGGCTCTCTCTGGCAACCTTCATTCATGATGGCGTGTGGCATGGCGATAATCGGTCGGGAAGACGCAGAAATTCAGCGAATATCATAATTTAATCAATTAGTTACCACAAAAGGCTGCTTGGGTTGATTGGCTATATGGTTAGATGGGCAATCAGCTGCGATGCATGTCCTGGCCCAGGGGGGGGCATCCAACACAGCGAGCTGCGCTGGAAACGACAACGGCCACCCTAAGGTGGCCGTTGCTTGGCTTGTCTGTCTCATGACAGGCCGTGGATCAGACGAGGCTTTCCAGCGCCTTCTCGACGATGTCGAGACCTTCTTCCAGCACTTCCGGCTCGACCGTCAACGGCACCAGCACGCGGATGGAGTTGGAGTAGAAGCCACAGGACAGCAGGATCAGTCCCAGCTCCTTGGCCTTGGCACACACCGCCGCCGTCGCGGCGGGGTCCGGCTTGCCATCGGCATCCACCAGCTCGAAGGCCGCCATGGAACCCTGATTGCGTGAGTGCGCGACATGCGCGAAGCGTTCTTCCCACTGGGCGAAACGCGCGGCCAGTTGCTCGCCCATCTGGGTGCTGCGCTCCAGGATGTTCTCCTCGCGGATGACGTCGATGACGGCCAGGGCCGCAGCGCAGGACAGCGGGTTGCCGCTGTAGGTGCCGCCCAGCGAGCCCGGGCCGGAGGAATCCATCACCTCGGCGGTACCGACGACGGCCGACAGCGGCATGCCGTTAGCCAGACTCTTGGCCATGGTCATGATGTCGGCTTCGACGCCGCTGTGCTCCATCGCGAACAGCTTGCCGGTACGCGCGAAGCCGGACTGCACTTCATCGGCGATCAGCAGGATGCCGTGCTCGTCACACAGCTCACGCAGGGCGGTCAGGAAGCTCGGCGAGGCGATGTAGAAGCCGCCTTCGCCCTGCACCGGCTCAATGACGATGGCGGCGGTGCGGTGCGGTGCGAGGTCAGTCTTGAACAGGGTACGGATGGCGTTCAGGGACTGCTCTTCGCTGATGCCGTGAATCGGGTTTGGGTAGGGCGCACGGAAGATATCACCCGGCATCGGACCGAAGTCGTTCTTGTACGGCAGCACCTTGCCGGTCATCGCCAGGGTCATCATGGTGCGGCCGTGGAAGGCGCCGTCGAAGGTGATGACGCCGCTGCGTCCGGTGGCGGCACGTGCGATCTTGATGGCGTTCTCGACCGCTTCCGCGCCGGAGTTGACCAGCAGGGTCTTGCGTTCCGGGCCACGCACCGGCGTCAGCTCGGCCAGCTTCTGGCTCAGTTGCACATACGGCGCGTAGGAGATGACGCCCGCGGCGGTGTGCATGACCTTGTCGAGCTGTGCCTTGACGGCGGCGACGACCTTGGGGTGACGGTGACCCAGGTTGAGCACGCCGATACCACCGGCGAAGTCGATCCAGCGGTTGCCGTCCGCATCCCAGATCTCGGCGTTCAGCGCGGTGTCGGCGAACTGCGGTGTGGCAGTGACGGCACCCTTGGCGACGTACTTGTGCTTGAGGACGTCGAGTTGTTCGTTGCTCAGCTGAGAGTGGCTCATGTCAGGTCCCTTTTCTTGTTGCCGGTGGCATGGCGCGGGCCATGCCACCGATGTGCAGTAAACGTGGTGGGATAACATTGTGGGACGTCCTCTCGAGGCATCGGCGCGATGCGTCGTCGCGAGGCGCCCTCGCAGGATCAGAGGCCGCCGATGCAGATGTACTTCAGCTCGGTGAACTCTTCCAGACCGTGGTGAGAACCTTCACGACCCAGACCGGATTCCTTGATGCCACCGAAGGGCGCGAGTTCTGTCGAGATCAGGCCTTCATTGACGCCGACCATGCCGTATTCCAGCGCTTCCAGCGTGTGCCAGATGCGGCGGTAATCGTTGGCGTAGAAATACGCGGCCAGCCCGAACGGGGTGTCGTTGGCCATCGCGATGGCTTCCTCGTCCTTGCCAAAGCGGAACACCGGCGCCAGCGGGCCGAAGGTTTCTTCAGCCGCGACGACCATTTCCGTGGTGACATCGGCCAGTACGGTCGGCTCGAAGAAGCTGTGACCGAGAGCGTGCTTCTTGCCGCCAGTGACCAGGCGCGCGCCCTTGTTGACGGCATCATCGACGTGGCTCTGCACCTTGCTGACCGCCGCATCATTGATCAGCGGGCCGATGGTGTTGCCTTCGACCAGGCCATCACCGACCTGCATGCTTTCAACGCGTGCCGCGAGCTTCTCGACGAAGGCGTCGTAGACACCGTCCTGGACGAGGAAGCGGTTGGTGCACACGCAGGTCTGGCCGGCATTGCGGAACTTGGAGGCGATGGCGCCATCGACGGCCGCATCCAGATCGGCATCATCGAAGACGATGAAGGGCGCATTGCCGCCCAGCTCCATCGCGGTCTTCTTGACGGTGGAGGCACACTGCGCCATCAACGTCTTGCCCACCGGCGTGGAGCCGGTGAAGGACACCTTGCGGATGCGCGGATCGGTGGTCAGCACTTCGCCGATGGCGATCGGCTTCATGGCGGTGACGACACTGATCAGCCCCTTCGGCAGGCCGGCTTCCAGCGCCAGGTCCGCCAGTGCCAATGCGGTCAGCGGCGTGGCTTCAGCCGGTTTGATGACCACGGCACAACCTGCGGCGATCGCCGGGGCGCACTTGCGGGTGATCATCGCCAGCGGGAAGTTCCACGGCGTGATCGCGGCCACTACGCCGATCGGCTCGCGCAGTACCATCAGACGCTTGTCGGCACCGTGGGACGGCAGGGTCTCTCCGGCCATGCGCTTGGCTTCTTCGGCGAAGAATTCGATGAAGGAGGCGCCATAGGTCACCTCGCCACGCGACTCCGCCATCGGCTTGCCTTGTTCCAGCGTCATCAGCTGGGCGAGATCTTCACGATGCGCCAGCACCAGATCGAACCAGCGACGCAGCAGTGCGGATCGCTCCTTCACCGGCACCTTCTTCCAGGCGTTGCCGGCGGCCTCGGCCGCGGCGACGGCGTCACGGGTGTCATCGGCGCTGACCTCGGCGACACGGGCCAGCTGCTCGCCGGTGGCCGGATTGGTCACGTTGAAGGTGGTGCCGGTCTCGCGGTGCTCGGTACCGATGAGCGCCGGGACGAAGACGTCGCTGCTGGTTTCCGAGTTGACGTAGCGCTTCAGGAAGTCGCTGATCGGGAGGGCGGAACGGGACATGTGAAGCTCCTGCTGCTGACGATGGTCGTTGGACACGAATACGGGCTGCGGAGATTGGTTGCGCTACCCGCCTGATTGATGAAACACACGCTATCAGCGCCCACTGTTTAGGCGAATAGACCAATTGCGCGTTTGACTGGACCAATCGACTGGGGCTGCGGATAATCAGGGCTGAATGGGCGTTGCGCGCCGGCCTTGAAGCGCGTGGCTGACGGGAGTGGGACAACCTCGAGGAGCTGCGTGACACCATATCGACAACGACAACGGGAGACTTGGATGGAACTGGCTGCGCTTGAGCCGCTGATCGAATGTTATCGCCGCCAGTCCGAGACCTTGGGCAAGCAGGTGCGCCTGGAGCAGGCGTTGCTGGAGATGATCCGCGAACAGTGGCCCGTCGGTGCTCGGCTGCCGCCGCACCGCAAACTGTGCGATGCACTGGGGGTGGCGCGCAACACCTTGTCATTGGCCATTAAGTCATTGATAGATGAGGGCTATCTACACACCGGGCAGGGTCAGGGCACCTGGACGCGCCGCCCCTATGCCGCGAGACCCGGCAGCGCCATGCCTGAGGCATCACCTGTGCCACTGCCGCTCTCCACCCGTGCGCACCGGGTGCTGGGCGGGCAGGGGGCCAGCCTGATCCAGAGTGGTGCCTTCGTGCCGGGCATTCCGGATATCGCACGCTTTCCGATGCGCAAGTGGCGTCAGCTATATGCCAGTGTGACGGTGCCCCACAATGCGCTGCTGCTGTCGTATTCGAGCGGCGGCTACGGCCCGCTCAAGCGTGAGATACGCGATTTTCTACGCCGCTGGCGCAATATCGATTGCGATACCCAGCAGATCATCATCACCGAGGGCACTCACCACGGCATCGAACTGTGCGCGCTGGCGCTGGCAGATGCGGGGCAGCAGGTGGTGATGGAGTCTCCCTGCTACTGGGGGGCACGCAATGTCTTTCTGGCCGCTGGACTCGAGACCCGGCAGATTCCCTGGCGGCCTGTTAGCGACACGACGGGCGAGGCCGGACATGATCTCACCGCGCTTGCCAAGGGGCCGGTGCAGATTGCCTACTTCACCGGCTCGCATCACTATCCTTTGAGTGTGCCCACCTCGCGGTGTGACAAGCTGGCGCTCTGCGAGGTCTGTCAGCCCGCCTATATCCTCGAGGATGATTACGAGTTCAGCGGTGATGATCATGGCGAGTTGCTGTTTGATCCCGATTCCGGCAATCGCCTGCTGGTGGGCTCGTTCTCCAAGCTGATGTTTCCCGGGCTGCGGCTGGGCTACCTGGTGGTACCGCGCGCGCTGGCCGGGCCGATGAACCGTCTGCGCAGTGAGGTGTTCCGCGAGGGGCGAATGCTCGATCAGGCGGTGCTGGCGCAGTTCATCGCCGATGGCGATCTGGACGCTTGGTATCAGCGCATCCAGCGCGATTATCTGGGCCGACAGCAGGTGGTGCATGACCAGCTGTGCCAGGTGAAGGGCGTGATCAGTGTCTCGCCGCCATCACGCGGTATCAGCCTGTGCGTGCAATTTGCCCCCGAGATCGACGACAAGCGCGTCGCGCAACTGATGGTCAAGGAGCATCTGATCGTGCGGCCGTTAAGTCCGGTGTGTAGTGCCAATGATTCGCGTCGTGGCCTGGTGCTCGGAGTGGGGATGTTGGCGGGAGATAGCCTTGTCAACGAGGTGGCGCGCCTACGGCGCACGCTGGAGAGCATCCTGAGCATGCGCGACATCCGTTTGGGCGGCACCCCGCTGGGCGGCTCCCCGCTACGCTAGTCCTGACGGGTATGACGACACTCGCTGTCGTGATCCTGTGGCCTGCGGACGGGCGTGATTGCTGACCACAGGATAGGTACGCCCGGCTTCAGCGAGGTTCGGCCTTGCCGAGATCGGGACGCATGCGCGCGACATCCTCGGCGCTCAGCGTCGCCTCGAGCTGGTTGCCGAAATGGCTGCGCAGGTGATTCACCACATCGGCGATCTGCTTGTCACTCAAGGTGTCGCCGAAGCCAGGCATGCCGCGCAGGCCATTGAGCACCACATCAACGGCATAGTAGGGCGTGCGCAGGCGTTCATTGCCGACGAAGGACGGGAAGGTGCCGGCACTCTGAGCGCCTTGACCATCTGCCATGTGGCAGGCCTGACACAGGGTCTCATAGACTGCCTTGCCGCTGCTGGCGGAATAGCCCTTGGTGTCGGCAAACCACTCCTCCCAGCGCGGGTTCACCTCCTGGCTGCCGGACGTGACGGGCGCACTGATAGTGCCTGTCTTCCCCGTTGCCTCGCCGGTGGCTTTCAGGGTGCCCTTGCTGGCGCCTGGCCTAGAGCTGTCCTCGGCGGTCTTGTCAGTCGAGTTGCTGGCGCCTTCTCGGGAAGGCCCGCCAGCACCGCTTTCGGGTGTCTTTTTCGCCCCTTGTTCAGGCTTCCGGTCCGGGGGTGCCGTGGTGGCCTGGCGGGAGTCTGCCTGACTCACTACCCACGGCGGCGTGAGACGGTGATGTTGCATACTGTCGTTCGTCGCTGCGGCGGCCGATACCGTCAGGGCCGTGGTGGTCAGACTCACCGCGCCCAGAGCACAGGCCATCACGCTGCTACGCCATCCCATGGTGGCGAATTTCGTTGCTTGCCTGGTTGCGCCCTTCGCCGATGAACCGGTGTCGTGGAAGATCAACTTGGCCCCCTCAGGCGCTTGCCTTGTGCTTGGTGGCTTTCTCGTGCAGACGTTGGCTGGCATCCATGCCCGACAGAATGGCGCCTTCCTGCCAGGCAGGGATGTAGGAGCAGTGCTCGCCGGCCAGCACCAGTCGATGATCGATCTCGCACAGTGTCTCGTAGTGTGCCGCACGCAGTTCATCGGTCCACAGGCCGTAGCAGCCCAGTGACCAGGGGCTGCGATGCCAGGACCACGAGACCCCGCTCAAGAATTCCTCTTCATACTGGGGGTGGATCTGTTTGCCGTAGGCCAGCGCTGCCTTGATGCGTTCCCTGGCGGTCAGCGTGGACATCGTGTAGCTGTTGGGATCATCGAAGGTGTAGGCAGCCAGCAGGACCGCCGGGCCATCACTGAAGTAGTCGTAGGCCGGATAGGAGATGGTGGTGATTGGCAGGTCGGTGAAGGTAATACCCCCGAAGATGCTCTCGTCCTGTTCCCAGAAGCGACGCTTGAACTCGAGACCGGTCTTGGTGGAGCTGCCATAGGGCACTGCGGCGATGGCCTGACGCAAGGCCGGCGAGGCATCCACTGGAATCTGGCTGAGGATCGACAGCGGAATGTTGCACACGCACCAGTCGGCACTGCGCGTCTTGATGTCGTCCGGCCGGCTCGGGTCGATGTAGTGCACGATGACCTGAGTCTCGGACTGTTCGATGCGCACCACCTGGGCGCGATATTCAATCAGGTCCCCGACCTCGCGCGCGAAGCCCTTGGCGATCTGATCCATGCCGCCCACCGGCTCGAAGATGGTGTGCTGGTACTCGTTGTTGAAGTAATCCAGCAGCAGTCCCCACAGGCCGGAGTGCAGCAGCTCCTTGAAATCCAGTGGCTTGCTGGGCGACGGCCTTGGCATCAGGCCGCCGGCAGGCCAATGCTCGTAGCCTCGGAAGCGGCTGGCCTTGAGACTTTGCTGATACTGGTGATCGCCGGTCAGGCGCCCCCAGTCATCCAGCTGGTCGAGCAGAGCCTCGCAGTCTTCCTTCGTCAGTACTTCGTCCAGTGCACGTTGGTCGGTGGCCTTGGCCAGCAGCTCCGAGGTGTAGCCGTGGATGTCGGTCAGCACTTCCCGTACCCGCTGTGGCTTGCCCTCAAAAGCGTTCTGCGCGTGCACATAGGCGTTGTAGTTGAGCTGGATGAAGGGTTCTAGCTTGACCCCGAATTTCTTGCAGTAATGCAGCACACCGTAGTGGTGATAAGGCACCCGCCACGGGCCGACATTGATGTAGTTGCCAGGTGAGAAGTCGCAGTGCTGTGTCTCGCCGGAAAGATCAGTGACCGTATCCCCGGCGTGGAGCGTGAAGCAGCGCCCGCCGGCCCGCTCGCTGTATTCCAGTACGCTGACGTCGTAACCCGCCTTGCGCAATTCGTAGGCCGCCGTCATGCCCCCGAGGCCGGCCCCCAGCACCAGGACGCTGTCGCCCTTGGGGGCCTGTGAGAGATTCAATTCACCGGTGAAGGTCGAGGCCTTGGCAAGGCCCATGGAGGACATGGCGGAATACAGTGCGCTCGCACCAGCGGTTCTGCCGATCATGGTCAGCAGGTCGCGACGTGTCATGAAAGGAGGCGTAGGCATGAGAACACCCTTATGGCGAGTGATGGGTATTGGACGTGGCACTGGCGGGCTGGCGGCGATCACGGCGCCGCCATAGCCACCAACCAGCGAGGCCCGCCAGTGTCACGGCCACGATAATGCCCAGCCAGGCGAGGGTACCGGCGTGGCGTATCAGTGCCGGCACCGGGCGCTCACCCGTGATCAGCTCATTGACGTCCTGCGCCGTGAGCTGACTCTCGTCGTGCCCGCCAAACTCGGTTCTGACATGGTTGGCCACCTTGGCGGTCTCGGCATGGCTCAACACTTCAGCAAAGCCCGGCATCTGAGGCAGTGGCGTCGCGCCTTGATAGGCGACACCCTCGGTAATCACCGCGATGAGGTTGCGCGGGTCGGCGCGCCGCAGGGTGGTGTTCCCGTTCAGACTCGGGTAGTAGGAGACCGGCTGACCATTGCCATCCGCCGCGTGGCAGGCTGCACAATGGGTGAGGTAGAGCCCCTGTCCGGTGTCTGGTTGCGCGATATCGTCTGGCCTGAGGCCTTGCGTTGCCAGCGTGTCTTCGCGGTGGCGGGTGGCGGGGCTCACCACCGGCTCATGGCCTAGCAGTGCCTGATTGGCCATCTGATCGAACACGGGCTGTTGCTGGGTCTCATCCTCAATTGCTGGCACCGTCTTCAGATAAGCGGCGATCGCCAGACGATCCTTCTCGCTCAGATATTGCAGGCTCTGATGGACAGCCTCGCCCATGGGGCCGGCTGCCTGGGCGACATAGCCTGCCATGCCATGTTTGAAATAATCCGCCAGTTGCTGGTCTTGCCAGGCACCGATACCCGACGTCTCATCGGAGGTTATGTTGGGGGCCGACCAGATTCCCAACCGTGCACCACTCAGATAACGCGTCGAGTCACTGGCCATGAAATCATCGCGAGGGGTATGGCAGGTACCACAATGTGCCAGATGATCCACGAGGTATTGCCCACGACTCACCGCCCCATCCTGCCCCTGTGAGGCAGGATCATCTTCAAGTTCGAGCGTATTCCACATCGCCATCAATATCCGGAAATTGAATGGGAAGTCCATGTCGGTGTGGGCCTCGGGTTCGCGATCCACTGCGGGAATACTTTGCAGATAGGCGTATAGTGCCGCGATATCGTCTTGCTTCATGCCACGATAGGAAGGGTAAGGCATGGCGGGATACAGGTGGCTGCCGTCGGGCGTCTTGCCATGGCGCAATACGTTGGTGAGGTCTTCCAGCGAATAATCGCCGATACCGTATTCCTTTGATGATGTGATATTGGTGGCGACCACGTCGCCCATCGGCGTGCTGATCGGCCGGCCCCCAGCGTATGGCGTGCCATCAGGGCCCATGTGGCAAGCCGCGCAGTCAGCCGCCCGGGCGATGTATTTCCCATGCTCGATCTCGGCCCTGGGAGATGTGGTCTCGGTTGCTTCACTGGCATGAGCGGTGGTGATCCCTACCATACTGCCCAGTACCAGCAGTCCCGTTGTCCGTAACGATTGCTTGCGCATGAGTCACGTCCTGTCATGGGTAACGAAGGCAAATCGTGGCGTCCTGACCTGGATAATGACTATCAATCTCCCAGTCAAAGGACTGACATTCCTGTGTGATTCCTCTGAACAAGCCTTGTCGCTCTTCAATCCGGCTATCCAGGGTCAAGAACGTATTTCTCATCAGGTGATGTTCTGCCACCTGCTAGTCTGACATGTTTTCATGTTAGTTCAGGTTCTGCGATTATTCTAAAGTTTAGCGATTTCCCGCAAGTTCATGGTGGGCGTCTCGAGAGCAGGGGCCACTGAAGCTGGAGTTGGATAGTTGAATTAACGGAAAACCTCTACCGTCAAGAGCAGTCTTCAAGAGTAATCAGAAAGAGCAGCCGCGAGGAGGAGGTCAGGCGAAGTCGCCAAGGGAAGATTGACAGAGGATACGGGGACGGCCTGAGTGAGAGGGTACAGCGGAAAGCAGGGCTGAGAGCAGAAGAGACTCTCATCAGGATGGAATGATCAGGATGGAATAAAGAGGGGAGTCAGGAACGAAACGGGCAGCGGAGTAATTCGCGAAGTGCGGAGGGAGCAGTGGGCGAAACAGCGTGAATCTCAAGCTCCGTGCCTGAAGCTCTGTTTCTCAAGTGCTAGATCTCAAGTGCCATGTCTCAGGTTGTATATCTCAGGTTCCATGTCTCAAGCCCATAGAGATGATCGATAACTGAAAGCCGTGCGCAACCTGCCGAAGAGAGACGGTAAATGCCCTCTGAACCATGCTTCCTGCCTCTGGCCCAGAGGGAGGTGGACTGCTAGCGCATGCGCTCGGTCAGCTTGCGGAATTCCTCGCGCATAGCGCTGTTCTCGAAGCTGGTGGCGACCGGCACCTGCAGTCCGGCGAGGGTGTCGAAGGTCTTGACACCCTGGCGGATCAGGTCGGCGACGTGAGCGCTGAGCTTGACGGTGCGATAGGTATTGGTCGCCACCGCAAGCTCGCGCTGGCTCTTGGTCAGAGAGGTCGTGACGCGGTCGCGCTGCTCGGTGACCAGCGAACGATACAGGTTGATCGTCTTGAGCGTCAGCGTATTGGCGCGGATGTTGTTTTCCAGGCTCTCGCGTGATCCGCCTTGCTTGATCAGCGTGCGCGCTTCTCGCGTGGTGGCCTCGGCTTCGTCGGCGAAGCCTTGCAGTTGCGGCAGTACCTCATCATTCACGCGCGTGATGAAGTCCTGCTGCATGGTCACGATCATGCGGTGAAGCATGACGACCATGCCGTAATAACGACGCGCGTAGTCGAGGTTCTCGCCGCTGTCGCGGGTCAGCTCCGCGAGCTGCTGGGCCACCGACTTGATGCTGGCGAACACTACACTCATGGTCAGCACATCATCGCCGACCACCGAGGACAGCCATACCTGGATCTGGTCTGGCGTCAGGGTGATGCCGATCTCCTCGAGTCGCGCGGCCAGCTTGCCTTCCAGCGTGGTCAGCTCGCCCTGATAGGCGGCGATGTTCTTCTCATGCGCGGCGATCAGCAGATCATAATCGCCGCGCGTACTGGCGGTGAATTCGCGCAGGGTGTCGGTGGGCGTGAGGCGCGTCAGCGTCGAGACATCGGTGTCAGGCGCAAGGATGCGCTTTTCCTTCAACTCGGAAATCTCGCTACGCGACTCGCGTATCTTGTCCTCGACCTGGCGATAGGTGCTGCGCAGTGTCGAGAGTTGCGGGACGTCGAGGGCCTGCATGGCTTCCTCTATCATCTCGTCCATATCGCTGCGCGCCGACGCTTGATCTCGGCTGATCCATGCCTCTTCCGGCAAGGTATCCATTTCATCGAAATAGCTGACCGCCTTCTTCAGGGTGGCGAAGGCTTCCGGCTGGTCAAAGTGCATATCGTCGTCTGACTGCGCTGTAGTGGGTACGAGAATCGCCAGAGATAATGTGAAAGTCACCAGCATTCGCCATGTTGAGGTGGCGGGGCGAATGCGAGTGTCTTGCGGTGTGCCATGTGTCATTGAATGAACTCGGGTCGGCGTGAAGCACGGCAGCGCAGAGTAGCAAAATCGCTGACAGACGTCTCCGAGTGCAATGTGGGGAAGGCTTGCTCAGTGCGGTTGATAGGCTTGCGGCCGGCCGGTGAGAGGATCGATGCGGTCAAGCGAGGGCCCTTGGTAGCGGTCGGTGATCAGGGCCACCACGGCGTCACCATATTGCTCGAACCAGAAATCGCCCATGACCTTCAGATGCTTGATGTTGGTGGTGCTGATGTCGTCCATCGCGTCATCAGGCGCCTTGAGCATCCCCGGTTGCGGGCGCATCTCGGCATTGACGCGGATATAGCTGCCCGGCGGCGAGATGGTGATGGCCTGATAGCCGACCACCTTCTCATCGGAGAGCACGTCGATCAGGCTGCCTTCCAGCACCCACTGTACTGCGCCCCAGTGCTGCGAATCCGGGCCATTGATCTTGCGCGTGCGTGTTCCGGTGCCGATCGACAGCACGCGACGCGGCTCATGCGGCCACAGGCGACAGGCTTCGGCGATGGCGCACATGGTGGGGTTGTTGGCGATGACGCCGCCATCGATCAGCCAGGTCTGCTCGTTGTCCGGCCCGAGCTTCATGTCTCGGGTCGGGAAGTAGGTCGGCGCCGCGCTGGAGGCATCCGCCACCTGCCAGGCCAGCAGCTTGTGATGCTCGCGCTTGCTCGACTTCAGGACATGCGGGCGGCGTCTCTCGATGCCGTAGGTGACGACAAGCACCTGCTTGCCAGCGGGGACATCCCTGAGCTTGGCCTGGCCGAGGTGCTTCTTGAGCATCGTGCTCTTGCCCTTGGCCTCGTACTTGGGTGCATTGATGCCATCGAGTTCGAACCAGCCGCGGTTGTCGGCGAAGATCTGCCTGACGCTGGTCGCGCTGTAGAGCCCATTGATGTCCTCGAGGCTCATGTCGGTGGTCGCCAGCGCCAGCGCGATCAGGCTGCCGGTGCTGGTGCCTGCATAGAAATCGACCTGCTCACGCAGACTGGTACGGTGCTCATTCCTGAGTGTCGCATCGACACGCATCAGAAATTGAGCGGTGGCCGCCCCGCGTATGCCGCCGCCATCCAGAGAAAGAATCAACTTGGACATGCTTGCCTCCTGCAGAGCGGGTAATGCTCAATCCTGTCCACGGCAACGTCTGTGGCTGCTACCAGAATAGAGAGGCCACTGGCTTTCAGCCGACTGAAAAGACTGATAGAGACAGACAGGAGGACCTGATACTTCCAGGGAGAGCAAAGGCGGCTTGAGCGCTGAGCAGGCGCCGAGGTGCAGCGCGTCTTCCATGAACCGTCCCCTATGCAAGAAGGCCACCCGGATCGGGTGGCCTTGCGTTTCCTGCGCGGTTGTTTCTCGCCGCTTGCGGCGGTACTGCTCTCAAGCATCAGGCACAGTGGGAGCCTGAAAAAGCAGGGCGATCAGGTGTTGAGCACGACGCCGCCGTTGAGGTGGATTGTCTGGCCTGTCATGTAGCTTGAATCTTCGCTGGCCAGATAGACGTAGGCCGGGCCCATCTCGCTAGGCTGACCGGGGCGCTCCATCGGTACTTGCTGGCCGAAGTTGGCGACCTTCTCATCCTCGAAGCTGGCGGGGATCAAGGGAGTCCAGACCGGGCCGGGTGCAACCGCATTGACGCGAATGCCGCGGTCCATCAGCGTGCCGGAAAGTGAGCGTACCAGCCCCTGGATGGCGCCCTTGGTGGCGCTGTAATCGATCAGGCTGTCGTTGCCCTTGAAGGCGTTGACGGACGAGGTGGCGATGATGGAGTCGCCTTTGGAAAGATGCGGCACGGCGGCCTTGATCATGTAGAAGTGGCTGAACAGATTGGTCTTGAAGGTGCGCTCGATCTGTTCGTCATCGATCTCGGTGACGTCGTCCCAGTCGTACTGTTCTGCAGCATTGTTGACCAGGATATTCAGCTGACCGAATTCCTCCAGAGCGCCCTCGACAACCTTGCGGCAGAAGGCCGGGTCACCGATATCCCCTGCGATGCGGCGTCCGCGTCTGCCTTCGGCTTCGATCAGACGGATGGTCTCCTGGGCATCGACTTCTTCACTGCCCAGGTGCGTGATCAGACAATCGGCACCCTCGCGTGCGAAGTGCACGGCGGCGGCGCGACCGATACCGCTGTCACCACCGGTGATGACTGCCACCTTGCCCAGAAGTTTGCCGCTGCCCCGATAGCTCTCGCGGATATATTCGGGCTTGGGGTCCATGCGATGTTCATCGCCCGGTTGATAGTTCTGATGCTGTGGGGGCTGTTGCTGAGTCATGCCGTCACCTCCGGTTCGTTGATCGTGAATGCGCTGCTGCGCGTTCAGACGCTGAACGTCTACCCACAGATCTGTGGACGATCGTGGCGGATTAAACCCCCTTAATCATGATTTTCTTGTTTAGCGATATAAAAACGCCCAGCCCCGTGTGAACGGAGCTGGGCGTCAGAATGTCTCGTCATCGGCAAGCCTGACGGTTGTCAGGAGGCGATATCCTCATGCTTGTCTTGCATGGTGGCTGGCGTACTGGCGCCCGCTGCCAAGGCCTGCGCAAGCGGAACACGCGGCTCGCTTTCCTCGGTCTGTTCTATTCCGTGCAGGCTCGGCAAATTGGCAGGATCATGCCCGGGGCCGGTTTCGAGGCTGGGCAATGCCTTGCGAATGATGTTGGCGCACAGGGCACGGTGTGCATGCAGTGTCAGACCTTCCCGTTCGAGGAATTGCAGCAGCCGAGTGGCTGAGACCAACGCCACGATGGGATGGAGATCGCGAAAATGTTCCTCGACCTGGCTGGCACTGATCGTCGCGAGTCGCTCCGGATGGGTATGCGGCATCGAAATATCCTCTTTTCGGGTTCCGATGAGTCGGAATCTTGAGTGATTCTCTAGGTGTCACGCTGCTTCGTCGGTGGTGAGGCTAGCCCATCTGCCGGCGAGACCCACGCGCTTTACATTGCGCGCCAGCCATCAGGCAAGTGACAGTTGCTACTGAGAGTGTTCGTTCTGAGTGTGTCTGGTTTACGACGGTGTTGCGTTCTACAAAAGCTAGTATTAGAGAATTCGCGAATATCTTCCAGCCTTGATGCGCGCATGCTCTCATTTTTCTCGTGCTTTCGCGAAACTTCATGCCTTCGCGCAGGCGGATGCCTGCCATGGGGTTCTGACTGTTAGACTAACGCTCCCCCATGTCGTACAGATGTCCGTCATGTTGAATATAGTCAGGATGGCCACGAAGCCACCTGACAGATGATCATTTTTCCTTCTATGGATGTGCCATGAAACGCTTTGTGCTGCTCGATACCGCGCCGATCCCCGGCACGTCGGATTCGTTGTGCCTGTTCGAGTATGGCGAGGACTTCGTCATCAAGATCGAGAGCGGCAAGGGCGGGCAGCTGATGAACACCCGCATGCATGGCTCGGAAGATGCGCTGGCTGAGATTCCTGCCGGCCTGCTCAAGAGTCGCGGCACGTCGGCGGCGCCACAGCGCGTTCTGATCGGCGGCCTGGGGATGGGCTTCACGCTGGCTGCCGCGCTCAAGCACTTCAAGGCAGATGCCGAGGTGGTCGTCGCCGAGCTGGTACCGGGAGTGGTGGCCTGGAATGACGGCCCGCTGGGGGCCAAGGCGGGCTATCCGATTCGGGACCCGCGCACGACAGTCGAGAATCGCGATGTCGCCGAGATGCTGCGTGAAGCGCCCGGTGGCTTCGATGCCATCATGCTGGATGTGGACAATGGCCCGGAAGGCCTGACTGCGGATGACAACGACTGGCTCTACAGTGCGGAGGGGCTGGCGGTATGTGCCAGGGCGTTGCGCCCGGCCGGCATTCTGGCGGTGTGGTCGGCCACGGCCGATGCGCGTTTCTCGCAGCGCCTGTCGCGGGCCGGTTTCAAGGCCGAGGCGCGTCAGGTCTACGCGCATGGCACCTCGGGAGCCAAGCACACCATCTGGATCGCGCGTTACGTGGGGCGCTCCGAGGCACTTGATGCCAGGCCTAAGGCTGGGAGAGGCAAGGGCAAGCGCTCAGGCAGCCCAAGCAGAAAGTCGGCAGCGAAAGGTACCGCACGGCCATCGCGCCGCAAGTAACCCGAGTGCGTCGTGGCTGATGACGTGATGGATGACTCTTCGCCTCATTCGCTATGACACACGCTGTGAGAGACAGCAGCGCCTTCGCGGCTGGTTGAACGCATGACAAAACGGGCTGGCCACATGATGTGGTCAGCCCGTTTTCGTGTGCGTCATCGGCGCTTATCGATAGCATTCAGCCTGTCACAGCGCCAAGCGCTTTCGACCTGGCTCGATGCTGAATTCTGGCTCAGGCCGCTTCGCGCGCCTTCATGTCCTGATGATATTCCTCGGCGAGGCGCTTCTTGGTGGCGTCATCGAAGACGCGGCCTGCCAGCTGGAAGACTTCCTGCTCTTCCTCATCCAGATGGTGGGTCACCAGGTGCTCGAGCTGCTTGGCTGTGGCCAGCCAGCCCGGCGAGCTGTAGTCGGTCGCCTCGAGCTTCTCGACCAGTTCATCGATCTCATGGTGCTCGGCGACACTGTGACGCGCCTTCTCCTGCGTCATGTCGTGCTCCATCATCGGCATGTAGAGCGCGCGTTCCTCAGCACCGGCGTGATTGGTCAGCGATTCCTTGAGACGCTTGAACAGATCATCGCGCGGCTCGCTGTCACCCTCGGTCTGCAGCAGCATGTCCAGCAGGCGGCGTTGTTCGTCGTGGGTCTCGCGCAGGGCTTCAAATACGGTCATGTTCCAGCTCCTCATCATGTCTGGCGTGTTGAGTGGCAGGTCTGCTTGTGTGCGGTCTTGCTCAAGTGCGATCTTGTTTGTGTCAGGTCTGTACAACTCTGGTGGCGGATCGGCGGAAGTTCAAGTGCGCAACGGCGATCGGCCTTGAAAAAGGCTTGGCGCGAGTCAAGGAAGCAATGGTTACCCTTGAATTCTTTGTTCGGTGGCGTGACCGCAGCGGTGTCTGATCGATGCCAGCCGCCGGCCGCCACCGTCAGGAGCCCCGACATGTCCCAAGACCAGACCACGCCAGTCGATTCCTTCGGCCCCAAGGGGTCCCACGCGCCGGCGTTATCGGCGTCGCTGTCCGGCAGTCAGCTGGACCGGCCGCCGGGCGGTGGCTGGCCGTCGATCAAGGCGGTCGAGAAGTTCATCTGGCAGGAGCATCTACCCATCGAGGGCCATCGCAGCCTGATGAAGATGAACAAGCCCGATGGCTTCTACTGCCCGAGCTGCGCCTGGCCGAATGGTGACAAGCCCAAGGGGGCCAACTTCTGCGAAAACGGTGCCAAGGCGCTGGCGTGGGAGGCGACACGTGAACGAGTCAGTGATGAGCTGTTCGCCAACAATACGCTCAGCGAGTTGCGTGAATGGTCGGATCACCATCTGGAGAAGGAAGGGCGCTTGACGCGCCCCCTGCGCTACAACGCCCAGACGGACCGCTACGAGATCACCAGTTGGGAAGCTGCCTACGCCGAGATTGGCCAACGCCTCAAACGCTATGAGGACCCGAATCAGGTCGAGTTCTACACCTCGGGGCGTACCTCCAACGAGGCGGCGTTCCTGTTTTCCCTGTTCGGGCGCATGTACGGCACCAACAACTTCCCGGACTGCTCGAACATGTGTCACGAGACCACCTCCCGAGCGCTGCCGGAGTCCATCGGCATCGGCAAGGCGACGGTCAATCTCGAGGACTTCAAGCAGGCCGATGCCATCTTCATCTTCGGCCAGAACAGCGGCACCAACAGCCCGCGCATGATGGGGGATCTCCACGAGGCGCGTGGCCGCGGGGCCGAGGTGGTCAGCTTCAACCCGCTGCGCGAGCGGGCGCTGGTCAGCTTTGCCGATCCGCAGTCGCCCAAGGACATGCTGGGCGGCAAGGGTGTCGAGATCAGCAGTCAGTATCATCAGCTGCGCATCGGCGGGGACCTCGCCGCCGTGCAGGCGATGTGCAAGTACGTGATCGAGGCTGACGACGCGCTTCGCGAGTGCAATCCGCATGCGGTGGGCTATCTGGATCATGACTTCATCGCCCAGCATACCCACGGCTTTGATGCCTTCGCCGAGCATTGCCGCAAGCTCGAGTGGCGGGATCTGGTCGCCATGTCCGGCCTGTCACGTGAATCGCTGGAACAGGCGGGGCAAACCTATCTGGAGGCCGAGCGCGTGATCTGCTGCTGGGGCATGGGCATCACCCAGCATGCGCGCGGCGGCGACACCATCCAGCAGATCATCAATCTGTTGCTGCTGCGTGGCAATATCGGCAAGCCCGGCGCGGGCGCCTGCCCGATACGCGGCCATTCCAATGTGCAGGGTGACCGCACCGTCGGCATCGAGAACCTGCCCAATGACGCGATGCTGGATGCCTTCGATCGGGTCTTCGACATCAAGTGCCCGCGCGAGAATGGCCATGATGTCGCCGAATGCTGCGAGGCGATTCTGCGTGGCGAGGTACGGGCCTTCATCGGCATGGGCGGCAACTTCTTCCGTGCGATTCCCGATCAGAAGCGCGTGGTCGAGAAGGTACACGATCTCGACATGACGGTGCATGTCGCCACCAAGCTCAATCGCAGTCACCTGCACCCCGGCAAGCATGGTTGGGTGCTGCCCACGATTGGCCATAGCGAACGTGACCTGCAGGCGGGCGCCGATGGCAAGGGCGCGGAGCAGGTCTCCAGTGCCGAGGACGGTATGTGCAACGTGGCGCCGTCGCGCGGCGTGATGGCACCGGCGGACCCAAGCCTGCACTCCGAGATCGCCATCACCTGTCAGCTGGCCAAGGCGACGTTGCCGCCGCATCCGACCCTGGATTGGGATTGGCTGCAGGCGGATTACGCGCGCATCCGTGATCGCATCGAAGAGGTCTTCCCGCAGATCTTCCCCGACTACAATGCGCGCCTGGCTCAGGGCGGCTTCCATATCCGCATCGCCCCGCGCGAGCGCATCTGGCATACCGACTCGGGGCGTGCCAACTTCCTATTCCCCGAGGGGCTGGGCACGGATGAGGAGGGGCTGAACAAGGTCACCCATGAGACCCTGAACATGGATAGCACCTTCCTGCTCATCACCATGCGCGGTCACGACCAGTTCAATACCACCGTCTACTCCAATGACGACCGCTATCGCGACGTCTATGGCACGCGGATGGTGGTGATGATCAGCCCGCAGGATCTCGAGACGCTGGGCCTGAGCGAGGGTCAGCGCGTGACGCTGGAAACGGTCAGCGAAGACGGCGTCGAGCGCAGCATGGCGGGCTTCAAGCTCAAGGAATACGACATCCCGACCGGCTGTCTGGCAGCGTACTATCCGGAAACCAATGATCTGATTCCGCTGGATCACCGCGATGCGCGCAGCAATACGCCCGCCTCGAAATCGGTGCCGGTCAGACTGCGCCTGATGGACACTGAAGAGGTCAATGCCAGCGAAGGGGTGTTGGCGAGCAGCTGAAGGGCTTCAGCATGAACCGCTGAACAAGGAAAACCTGAAAAAATTTGCATCCTGTACTCGGCGTCAGGTTTCGATGTCAGTGCAGGACGCCTCGAGCCACGCCACGCGCTGCACTGAAAGAGTGCGCCGCGTGGCGTTCTGGTGTCTGGCACTCAAGTTGATGCCAAAGTCTGCGTAATTGAAGGGTTGTGGGTACTGCGCCGGACTAGTCGCGAAATCATTTCTGGAGGCGGTCCTGCGCCCAACCGCGCCTGCTGACAGGCCAGATCCTGACGCCTGTGTCAGCTTCATGAGGCAGACGACGAGCTGGCGTCTTGCACGGTTTGAGGATGGGTGGCGTGAATCTTGCGTGGTGGTAGGGTAGCGACCGCCGCTCTGACCACCACCTTGCGCGCAGGGGGCGGTGGCCGGCGTTCGGGCAGGCTGACACCACCACAAGACTCGACGACTCACGACCGAGCTCCAGGAAGGCACTCATGGCAGAAAACTCCTCACCGCACGCCTCAGACCGCACCTCAGATCAGCAATCGATGACAGGCGAATCCGGCAATGATTATCCCTTGAGCGAAGTGCCCGCTTCGGCACGACGTGGGCTGCTTTCCATCTCGATGGTGCTGCTCGGCTTCACCTTCTTTACCGCCACCATGTGGGCGGGTGGGTCATTGGGTGCCGCGTTCGCGCTCAATGAACTGCTGTGGATCATCGTGATCGGCAATCTGCTGCTCGGTGGTTACGCCGCTGCCCTGGCCTATATCGCCTGCAAGAGTGGTCTGAATTCAGTGCTGATGGGACGGCTGTGCTTTGGCGAGAAGGGCAGTCGCCTGTCTGACTTCGTGCTCGGGTTCACCCAGATCGGCTGGTACGCCTGGGGCACCGCGACCATCGCCATCGTGCTGGTCAAGACACTCGGCTTGCCGGAGTGGTTGACCACGCCGCTGATGATCATCTTCGGTTTTGCCTTCTGTCTGACGGCGATGATCGGCTATCGCGGGCTGGACATGCTCTCGCGCATCGCCGTGCCGGCCATGCTGCTGTTCATCCTGTTCAGTCTCTACACCGGCATGGTCGATGTCGGCGGCGTGGCAGGCCTTGCGTCACTGACGCCGACGGACTCCATGAGCTGGACGGCCGCCATCACCGCGGTGATCGGCACCTTCATCAGCGGTGGCACCCAGGCAACCAATTGGAGCCGCTTCGCGCGTTCGCCGAAGATCGCCGTCATTGCCACCCTGGCGGCCTTCTTCGCTGGCAATGGCCTGATGGTGCTCACCGGCGCGCTCGGCGCGATGATCTACCAGCAAGCCGATATCGTTGACGTGATGATCGCCCAGGGGCTGGTCAGCCTCGCCGTCCTGATGCTGTTCCTCAATATCTGGACCACCCAGGACAACACCATCTACAACTTCGCCATCGCCGGCTGCAATCTGCTGCGCACGCCGCATCGCCAGCGTGTCACTCTGGGCGGCGCGGCCATCGGCACAGTGCTGGCGGTACTCGGCATGTATGAGTGGCTGATTCCGTTCCTGATTCTGCTCGGCACCTTCATTCCGCCGATCGGCGGCGTGATCATGGCCAACTTCTGGCTCGGTCATAAAGGGCAGTATCCGCGCCTCGCCGAGATGCACAAGGTCGATTACCACTGGCCGGGTCTCGCCGCCTACGCCATCGCCTGCCTGTGCGCCTGGAGTTCACCCTTCATGCCGCCGGTCGTGGGTGTCATGGTCGCCTTCGTCGTCTACGGCGGGCTGAGCAAGCTTGCCAAGGTAGAACTGGCCAGCAAGACGGCGGCGTGAGTGGTTGAGCGTCTGGTGTGAAGGGCAGAGGAATATGAAACGCCCAACGAGTCCTGGACTCGTTGGGCGTTTTTCCTGGGGGGTAGCGTCAGGGTAGAACCGCTTGATGCACAACGTGGTTGTGCATAGAATGAGGAAAAAAGGTGCTGCCATGGCGGTGGAATTCAGGGATGTGTGGCTCGAGCGCTTCTATGAGCATGATGTTGGCCACCGCAAGATACCTGCGGCGCTCTCCAGTTCGCTCTACCGAAAGTTGCAGATTCTCGATGCCGCAAGTCAGGAGTCTGATCTGAGGGTTCCACCGGGCAATCGGTTCGAGCATCTGCAGGGCAATCTCGCAGGTTATTGCTCGATTCTTGTCAACAAGCAGTATCGACTCATCTTCCGGTGGGAGGCAGGGGTCGCCCATCAAACACATCTAGACCCGCTGCTTACAAGGGCTAGAGGAGGTAGCAGTGATGAGAAACACCCAGCGGCGCCCGCTGACGGTAGGAGAGATGTTGACGGCAGAGTTTCTGGAGCCGATGAACATCGATATCCGCACCCTGGCCGAGGCGATGGGAGTGCATAGAAATACCCTGAGCCGTATCGTGCATGACAAGGGCACCTTGACGGCACCGATGGCCATCAAGCTGGCGGCTGCGCTAGGCAATACGCCGGAGTTCTGGCTCAACATCCAGCATGCCGTGGAGCTTTGGGATGTGCGACATCGTGCCTACGCGCAGGATGCCAAGGGCGTACGTCGGATAACACCGCAAGTGGATGCCGGCGAGCTTGCCTCGCATTGACGGCGCGCGCTCTTCACGGCGAGTGATTGAGATGGCGTGAGCCCGAGAGCTTATGCCCAGCAATGCAAAGCCCCAGCCTGAATTTCAGGTTGGGCTTTGTGTTTTTCGTTTCCGGGGCCATCTCGTCGAGCCGCTCGCGTTGATCAGGCGGTTGCTGGCTTCACCTGAATCAGCAGGCAGACCGCGATCAGCGCCATGCCGAGCCAGCCGAGCGGTGCGATATGTTCCCCGACGATGGTGATGGCGAGCAGCGCGGCGACCAGCGGTTCGAACAGGGTGAGCAGGGTGGCCTTGCTGGCGGCAACGGTCTTCAGGCCGTAGCCGAAGGCAATATAGCCAAGGAACATCGGTACCAGCGCCATGTAGAGCGCGACCGATGTGTTGCCGGGGGTGGCGAACAGGCGCGGGTCGGCCATCAGCATGCTGAGACCCAGGCCGGCGATCAGCGCGATACCGGCGACGCCGAACAGGCTGCTCATGGCAGCGCGGGCGTGGGTGCCTTGGTCCATCATGCGCCGGGCGATCAGCGAATAGGCGGCGTAGGTCGTGCCGGCAATGATACCCAGCACGATACCGCCCAGACGTTGCCAGTCAGCATCAGGCACGCCCCCTGACCCTGTCACCATCGGGTCGCCGCTGGCGCTGACGGTGGCAAGTTCCCCGCCATGAGTGGCCGTTTCGCCCATCGCCATCATCGCCACACCGGCAATGCCCAGCGCGAGGCTGATATACCAGCTCAGAGTGAGTTGGTGGTGGCCGAACAGGCGCTCCAGAATCGCCGCGGCCAGTGGCGCAGTGGCGATGGTGATCACCGTGCCGATGGCGACGCCGGCCAGATTCATCGAGGAGTAGAAGGCCAGCGGGTAGATGACGACACACACGGCGCCGAGCAATACCCAGCGCTTCTGCGCCATCAAAAGGCCTAGGCAGCCCATGATATTGGGCCGTGCGATCACTGCCTGAAGCAGGCCGCCGACGCCCATGGCGAAGGCGCCGGTCGCCAGCGGGCTGACATCCTGATTGAAGTGGGCCGCCGTGCCGGTGGTGCCCCACAGCAGCGCGGCAAACAGGACGGCCAGGCTTCCCATGTCGGTCGACCTTGCAGACCCGGCGATATCGGAGCGTGTGGTTGTCATGGTGATGTCCTTGCGTGTATTGCCAATCCCTTGGCCGTTTTCAGTCGCCGCATGAGCGCTGGCGAAAGTGTGCTGGAACCACTTTCGAGCAGTTGAGTTGCCGCGCCGGCTGGCTGCCGCTCAGTGCGCACTGTGACTTGCCCTCAATTTCATCAATGCCGTCAGGCGTCATGACGCTGCCATGGGTCCGATCCTTGCTCCGACCCTTGCTTGGCATCGCGGCCATGCTCGGTATCGCTCCACGGATCATGCTCACCCCAGTGGGCAGTGTCGCCGTGTGTCTCAGCTAGCGCGTCGCAGGCCGTGTCGGGCGTCGTCCAGGCCGCGAGGTCTGCCTGCGGGCTGGCCATCGGTGCCTGCGTTGCCTGCGGACGCAATTGCAGCATCAGGCAGGTCATGATCAGCACCATGCCGATGGCGCCCATCAGCGTGAACTGCTCGCCGACCACGATGACGGCCAACAGGCCCGCCACCAGCGGCTCGAACATGGTCAGAACCGTCACCCGGCTGATGGGCACGCTGGCGAGCCCGCGCCCGAAGATGAGGCTGGCCAGCAGCATCGGGATCAGTGCCATGTAGATGGCGACCGCCGAATTCACCGGCGTGGCAAACAGACGTGGATCGAGGAGCAGGCAGCTGATGGCCAGGCCGATCAACAGCAGGACGCCGGCACAGCCGAACATCGCCCCCATGGCCGCACGGCGATGCACGCCCAGCAGCATCATGCGTCTGGCAAGCAGCGAATAGGTGGCGTAGCTGGCGCCGGCCAGCACGCCCAGCCCGATACCGATAAGCTTGTGGCTCTCGCTGGCAACGCCGCTGGCAGTGGCGTTTGCCGCCGTGTCTGCCAGGCGTGTCTCGCCCATGGCCATCAACCCCACGCCGGCCATGCCCAGCATCAGCGCCGTGTACCAGCGCGCACTGACGCGCTTGCGATCCAGCACATATTCCAGCACCGCTGCCGCTAACGGCGCCGTGGCGATGGTGATCACGGTGCCCATCGCGACGCCGGTGTATTCCATGGCCGAATAGAAGGCCAGTGGGTAGACGATGATGAACAGCGCCGCCCACAGCACGAGATGCTTGTGGACCAGCAGGGCGGCCAGCTCCTCATGGAGGATTCGTCGCGACAGCACGGCCTGCAGAATGCCGCCAAAGCCCATGGCGAAGGCGCCGGTGGCCAACGGGCTGACATCCTGATTGAAGTGGGCGGCGGTGCCGGTCGTGCCCCATAGCAGGGCGGCCGTGAGGACGGAAAGATTGCCGATCTGGCGTTCCAGCGCTGGGCGGAAGGGCGTCCGGGAGAAGGAGTGCTGCATGGTGGATGGCTCGCAATGAAGTGTATCTCGGTGTGCACGAGATTACGCGGCATCGCGAGAATATATTGTGCTGAAACTACGCTCTGATCTGCCAGGAGAAGCAAAAAACGTCATATACCACCAGCATGCGGTGATTGACTGCTGGGTTCGGGGACTCAATCGGTTGTTCAGATGATCGTGTCAGTCAGTCAGTCGGTCATTCAGTGATTCAGTCATTCGGGGGAGTGAGGCTCGAATACTGACGCGTCATCTCGCGTGGCGACTGGCCGAAGTAGCAGGAAAAGCGCCGCGAGAAGGCGGAAAGGTTCTGATAGCCGACGGCCTCGGCGACCTGTTGGACGCTGAGATCGGTATGGATCAACTGCGCCCGCGCGCGCTCCATGCGTCTGGCGGTCAGGTACTGCTTGACGCTGACGCCCAGATTGTCGCGGAACACCTTGTGAAACTGGGTCGGGCTCAGGTGGGCGAGTCGGGCCAGTGATGCCACGTCGTGGGGCTGGGCCAGCTGCGCGTTCATGACGTCGAGCACTCTGAGCAGACGACGATCGACGCGTTGATCACAGGTCTGCTTCTCCAGCAGACCGAGAAACAGCGCGATGGAGAGCTGATCGATGTGCTTGTCGACCTCACCCTGCAGCTGCGCTTCGAGAAACAGCAGGTAGTTCATCAGCAGGGTACTGATCGAGAACACCACGCGTTGCGACGCCGCGAGATTGTCGGGCAGGTAGTCCAGGTCGGCGACGATGAAACGCGCGGCGTCCTTGGCATGGAACAGGTGCGCCTCCCCGGGGCGAATGATGACGCACTCGCCGGTGACCACTGTGCCATGATGGCTGCCGACCTGGATATCGAGATGGCCGCGGATCGGCAGCACCAGCTGGTGGTGGTCGTGGTCATGACTCGTGGCCTGCGGGGTATAGGCGCGCAACGAGAGTGTCGTCATGGTGCGATGGCCATCATCCGGCGATGCAAGGGCAGCAAGCAGAGCAAGAGGAACACGCGGGCCGTCAGCGGCTCAGCTCGATGCTGCGGGTCTGGCCGCGGCCGACCTGCACCTGACTGAGAATCAGCGGGCTGCGTGTGCCGTCCGGCAACTGGATGACACCGGCGACATAGAAGGTGCCGGACGGCAGGCCAGTGGCATTGAAGTAGCCATTGCTGTCAGTGCGCACGATGTGGGTATAGGCCTGGGCACGGGGGTCGGCGCGAGACGCCGTCTTGCCCGCCAGCGCCAATTCCGCGGCTTCGGCGGAGTAGGTGGTGACCGGCGCGATCGAGATGCCCGCCCGGTTGGCGTAGATCGTCTGGCCCTGCCACTCATAGGACATGCGGCCCTTGATCACCGAGGTGCCGGTCTTGTCGAGCTTGGCGTACTCCGCCTCCGGGAAGGCGACGGTGCGCTGGACGCGTTGCTCGCCCTGTTCGGTCTGCGAGGAGGAGCCGAAGTCCGGCAGCGAAATGCTGTCGGCCATGCGCGAGGCGCTTTCACACCCGGCAAGAACGGCGGTGCACATGAGCAGAGCGAGTGGAGTACGCAAGTGACGAAGCATGGCGAGTCTTCCCTGAAGTCGAGTTGATGGGCGGCGCGGGCGTCGGCTCGTGAGCGAGCCAGTCTGGCCACAGCTGTTGCCTTTGCCCCACATCCTACTGCGCCGAGCACAGTCAGGGAACTGTCGGCGAGCGGGAGACAGGCGCGGGTGACTCTTCCGTCAGGCATCGGCATTCGTGGGCATCCGCTGGTAACTCTCGCGGTTTCGAACGACCCTTGTCAGTAGGCCAGCAGCAAGCGTTTGTCCGTAAGCGGGCTGGGTTGCGCAAAGCATGTCTCTGGAGTTGCTTAAACAGGAACTACTTGTTCATTATACGTTTGTCTATAACGTGATGGCGCTTGTTACCATGCAACTCATCAAACCCTGTGCAAGGGCTGCGCAAGAGCTGTTCAGAACCGCTCAAGGTCTGCTGGTGTGCTGTTCGAGTGCTATTCGGGTGCAGCACACAGGTGGCAATACCGCCTTGTGCGCTGGCGTCGGGTGAACCATTCATTGTCCGGGAGGGCCGCATGTCGACATCCCAGAGCGCTACTGATCCTTCACGTCGCCAGCTATTGAAGCTGGGGCTCGGTGGGGCAGGCATTGCCGTGTTCGGCGGCCTGTCCCTCCAGGCCCTGGCCGAGACAGTCGCTGACGAGCAACAGACGCAGGATGACAGTGCCTTCGCGACGTTCATGGTCCTGTCGCGTTGGTTGCTCAGCGACAAGACCTTGGATGAGCGGCTGGGCCAGCGCTACTTCGAGGCGCTGGCGAGAATTCCAGCCGAGGGAGTGCCCGGTGTCGGCAGCTTGCCGGCCCTCAAGACTCGCTTGCTGGCCCTGGGCGAGTCGCGAGAGTACGTGAAAAAGGAAGACCTGAGTGACGGCGAGATGGCGCTGGTGCGCCGTCTGCTGCAGGCCTGGATGCTGGGCACGGTCGGCAAGTCGATCAGTGACCCTGCCGCCGAGGTCATCGCTTTCGAACGCGCTGGCATGTATGCCGGGCCGCGCGATGTGCAGGTGGTGCGTACCTATTGCCCCAATCGCCCGGGGTTCTGGGCAGAGGCACCCAAGGCCTGAGTGGTCACGCTTTCTCCCCAGGCTTGCGCGTGGCGGATGGTCGGGCCTTGAGTCCGTGCTTAGACCTCAGCTCCTGACATCGCCTGCATGCCAGACCTTCCAGGGGCGTCCTGACTGCCCCTGTTGCTGTTCCCAATTTCCCGAGGAGAATCCTGCATGGCCGAGGAATCCCGTGCGTATGATGCCGATGTGATCGTGGTCGGTTCCGGCGTTGCCGGTGCCCTGATCGCACATCGCCTGGCCGAGGCCGGCAAGTCGGTCATCATGCTGGAAGCCGGCCCGCGCATGCAGCGCTGGCAGATCGTCGAGCGCTTCCGCAACCAGGCCAACAAGATGGACTTCATGGGGCCCTATCCTGCCAGCAAGGCGGCGCCCCATCCGATGCTCTACGGCGAGAATGCCGACTATCTGGTGCAGAAGGGCGAGCAGGCCTACGACGCCCAGTACATTCGCGCGGTCGGTGGCACTACCTGGCACTGGGCGGCGTCTTCCTGGCGTTTTCTGCCCAGCGATTTCGTGCTCAAGAGCGAGTATGGCGTCGGGCGCGACTGGCCGATCGGCTATGACGATCTGGAAGACTATTACTTCCGGGCTGAGGTTGCGCTGGGTGTCTGGGGGCCGAATGATGTCGATCTCGGCAGCCCACGCAGCGCCGAGTATCCGATGGCGCCTCTGCCGCTGTCGTGGAACGAGCGGCGGGTCAGCGAGCGCATCAATCCCCACGGCTTTGACATGGTCACCGAGCCGGTGGCGCGCAACAGCCGCCCCTATGATGAGCGCCCGACCTGCTGTGGCAACAACAACTGCATGCCCATCTGCCCGATCGGCGCGATGTATTCCGGCATCATCCATGTCGAGAAGGCCGAACGTGCCGGTGCCAGGCTGATCGACAATGCCATCGTGCATCACCTGGAGAGCGACGCCAGTGGCAAGATTCGCGAGGTACGTTATCTGGACCCCGAGGGCACGCAGCATCGCCTGAGTGCGGCGCGAGTGGTGCTGGCGGCCAATGGCATCGAGACGCCCAAGCTGATGCAGATGTCGGTCAACGCCCATACCCCCGATGGGGTGGGTAACCAGAACGACATGGTCGGCCGGCATCTTATGGACCATCCCGGCACCGGGGTGAGCTTTCTGGCCGATGAGCCGCTGTGGGCTGGGCGTGGCCCTCAGGAGATGACCTCCATCATCACCTGGCGCGACGGCGACTTCCGCAAGGACTTCGCGTCCAAGAAGCTGCACCTGTCCAACATTGCCCGCACGCAGCAGATGACGACCGAAGTGCTGTCGGAAACACCGCTCAGGCTCGGCGCGGATCTGCAGGCGCAGATCGATAACCGCGCCAGCCGCTATGTGCAGTTCGACAGCTTCCACGAGCTGTTGCCAGAGGCCGCCAATCGCATCACGCCGTCAAAAAAACATGACGCTCTCGGCCTGCCGCGCCCGGAATTCCGTTATGCTATCGATGATTACGTCAAGCGCAGCGCCGCGCATACCCGTGAACAATATGCGCGTATCGCTCAGCTGATGGGAGGCACCGACATCGCGTTCCGTGATGAGTTCTCCAACAACCAGCATATCTGCGGTACGACCCTGATGGGAGACAACCCCAAAGATTCCGTGGTGGATCGCGATTGCCGAGTGCATGGCCATGACAACCTGTTTGTCGCCAGCTCCGGCAGCATGCCCACCGTCGGGTCGGTCAATTGCACCCTGACCATCGCGGCGTTGTCTCTGCGTATTGCCGATCTGCTCGAACAGGAAATATAAGCATGGTCCCGCACGTCCGTACTGCTGGCACCCGTGATGCCATTGATGAGAAAGGTCGCGGTGCCCGCCCGATCCTTCGCCCCGCACGCCTGACCCGTGCCGTCCGCCTGGCCGCCATTGCGGGCACCAGCGCCTTGTTGCTCAGCGCCTGTGGTAGTGGCGAGGACGAGCACGCCAGCCAGGTGGAAGCCGACAAGGCTGCCACCAATGACCCCGCGCTGATCGAAAAGGGTCTGTACATGGCGCGCGCCAGCGATTGCGCGGCCTGTCACAGCACCGAGGACGGCGATGAATATGCCGGTGGCCTCGGCTTCGAGACCCCGGTGGGCGAGATCTACGCCACCAACATCACCCCGGACACCGAGCACGGCATCGGCAACTACACCCTCGAGGAATACACCCGTGTGCTGCGCGAGGGCGAGGCTGCCGACGGCCACAACCTCTATCCGGCGATGCCGTTCCCGTCCTACGCCCGTCTGACGGATGAGGACATCAAGGCGCTCTACGCCTGGAACATGCATGAGGTGACGCCGAGCAGCACGCCCAACCGCGAAAGCGAGATTCCGTTCCCGCTCAACATGCGCTGGCCGATGGCGCTGTGGGAAGAGATCTTCTCGCCGCTGGAGCCGTGGCAGGACCACGAGGACAAGAGTGCCGACTGGAACCGTGGCGCCTATCTCGTCCAGGGGCCGGGCCACTGTGGCAGCTGTCACACCGAACGTGGCTTCGCCTTCCAGGAAACGGCACTGACCGGTGATGAAGAAGGCTATCTGGGTGGGGCGATGATCGAGGGCTGGCGCGCCTTCAACCTCACGCCGGACATGCAGGATGGTCTGGGCAGCTGGAGCGAGCAGGATATCCAGACCTATCTGGCGACCGGCAACCTCAAGGGCAAGGCGCAGGCTGGCGGCCCGATGGCGGATGTGGTCGAGCACTCCATGCGTCACATGAGTGAAGATGACCTGCGCGCCATCGCGGTCTATCTGAAGTCGATTCCGGCGGTGGATGGCAAGGGCGAGCAGGGCGAGGCGGTCAATGATGGCGATCGCGAGGCCGAAAGCGAGCCGCAGGTCGCCACGCGCTTCAATCAGGGCGCACCGGCCGATGACGTGCTGTTGCTGCGCGGTCAGCCGCTGGACAAGCGTCCCGACGATGAAGATCTGATCGGCCAGCTGACCGATGCCACGCCGGGCGTGCGTCTGTATCTGGGCCACTGCGCCATGTGCCACGGCGCGGATGGTGCCGGCACCCAGGATGGCTACTACCCGTCGCTGTTCCACAACAGCGTGACCGGCAGTGTCTATCCGGACAATCTGGCCCAGGCGATCCTCAATGGCGTGCAGCGTGAGAACAATGGCCACAGTGTCTTCATGCCGGCCTTCGATGACAGCCTGACCGATGATGAGCTGATCAATCTGATGGACTATCTCGAGAATCGCTTCGGGGAAGGCCATCAGTCCGAGACGCTGGCATCGCCCGAAGCGCGTCGTCAGCAGTTGAGCGACAAGCTCGAGGACTGGCGCAAGCACTGAGTCCGGTGCAGGCACTGAGGTCTAGGCTGACAGGCCTGCACAAGTGCTGGGTAACCGCTAAAAAAGACAGCCCATGAAAGCGGGCTGTCTTTTCCGTGACCTGCGCCACGGCGCCGACATGCGATTATCGTGTGCGTTCAGTGCCGTCTCATCCCGCGCTCGGTATCCTCCACGACTGGATCATCCATGACTGGATCGTCCATAACTGGTTCATCCGTGGCTGGCGATGTCACACAGTTGGGGTAATATTGCCCCATGCAGGACCCCCGATTCACATTCATCCCGCTCGGGTTGCGCTCAAATGCAGCACAAACTGAAGAACTGCGGTAGAATGTGCGCCCAGACTTTAGCTCTTTATCAATTATTCGAGGCAACATAGCAGTATGACCGACGCTAATCTTGACGACCAGCTTGCATCCCTGTTTCAGGAGCAGGACACCAAGCAGGACCAGAACGCCCGCATCAAGGAGCTGGAGCGTCAGCTGCGTGAAGCCAGCAAAGAAGCCGACAAGCTCCGCAATGCCCGTGACAAGGCAAAGAAGGAAGTCGAAGACCTGCGCGCTCGCAACGAACGCCTGAGCGAGAAAGCCGCAGCCTCTGACAAGCACCGCAAGCAGGTCGAACACGAGTTCAACCAGAAGCTTGTGCAGTACAAGGCACGTCTGGCACGCGAACAGGCCATCGCCCAGTCTCGCATGATGCCGATGGGCGCAGCCGTCGAGGAAGCGACCGAAGAAGCCGATGCGACCTCTCTGGAAGACCTCGGCCTCAACGCTGCCGCTATCCGTGCCCTGACTGACGCTGGCTACGACGATGTCGCCAAGGTTCGCAAGGCTCACGCTGATGGCGTGATCTCTGAAGTCAAGGGCATCGGCCCGAAGGCTCAGTCCCAGATCGCTGAAGCCCTCGACGCCTGATCGTTGCCTTGATCGAAAAAACCCGCCAATCGGCGGGTTTTTTTTGTGTCTGTCATTTGCCCTGTGGCGGGCATGACTGTTGGGCCTACGGCCGGGTCTACACCTGGGTCTACTGCTATAGCTCAGGCCAGCTGACCGCTGACTGCTGCTTGCCCAGCCAGTCCTTGAGGGCGGTGCGCATGTCGGCGGTCGGGATAGCGCGCCCGTTCAGCGCATGCACCACCTTGGGCAGACTCGGCGCCTCACCGGCATCCGCCGGCCAGGCCTGCTTGAGCGTGAAGGCGAGCTTCATCGGCTCTTCGCCGTGCAGGCTCTGCTGCATGCGGGCGTGTGCGACGGACAGAGACTCGAGCTCGGCCTCAAGGCTCGCATCCTCGATATCGGCGCGGCTGACCAGCAGCATGCGCGGCAGGTCGAGCATGTCGGCGCGCGGCAGCCAGTTCTTGGACAGCGGATGCAGCGCCACCAGACGCGTCGCGTCATCGCCGTTGAGGAAGGCGGCGTGCATCTTGCGGCTGTTGATCAGTGCCTGAGGCGCATCCCCTACATATTCATCGCCTTCGAGCTCTTCCAGCGAGCGCGGGCTGACCAGCTGCATGCTGGAGCCGACCTTGACCTCGATCCACTGCTTCAGCGCCAGATGCGAGCGTGCATCGTCATCGCGCATCACCACTCGCACCGCACGCGTGGTGTCATTGAGGAAGCGGATCAGCAGCTCCTGCGGCTCGAACAATTCGGTGTAGCGGATCAGCTCATCGCGCGCGACCAGGCTGACATCGTCGAGATCCGCGCCGTCCAGCACTCGCAGTGACATGCCGCTGTCGGTCAGTGCCTTGAGCATCTGCGGCGTCAGGTAGGCGGCGTCGAGGCTACCATCGCTCAGCCCTTGCTCCACGGCCTCGGGGCTTGAGAACTGCTTGAGCATCAGCGGGCTGCTCAGTTGCTCATCGAGGGTGCCCTCGGCTTCAAGCATCACGGCGGGACTGACGCTGACGCCGCCATCGGCGGGCATGCCGATCTCCAGCGCGCTGGCGTGCTGGGCAAGGGTCAGGCTGGCAGTGGTGAGCGACAGGGTGGCGAACATGCGTGCCAGACGCGGGCGAGATATCGGTAGTGATATCGAAGGACAGAACAGTGCAGGGGGAAGCAGGGACATCTGGCACTCCGGCAACGGTAACAGGGTGATGGCGTACGGCAGCGATGACAGCACTCGCGCGTGGGCGCCAATGGTAGCCGTTTGGCCTGTGGGTGTCAGGCACGGCGCGGCGTCATGTCTCACCTCGCCGCCGGCACGCCACCCTGCGGGGTGGTTGAGAGGATGAGCGCGAGGATGACCGTGAGGAAGACCGTGGAGATGAGCGTATGGATGGCCGCTGGCATGAAAAAGCCCCGTCTCCGAAAGGAGGCGGGGCTTTTGACGACTGTCAGCACAGGTGGCTCAGCTCACTTCTTGCACGGCTCAGAGCATGCGACAGCTCACGGCTCAGCACATATGGCAGCTCACGGCTGTGAGCGTGCCACCGGTGCTTCACCGGTCGCGGCATCCAGCTCCGGCGTAGCTACCACACCATCGCGGCGCGCGAAGTGATCGACCCACAGCGCGATCACGCCATCGCCGGTGACGTTGGTGGCGGTACCGAAGCTGTCCTGGGCCAGATACAGCGCGATCATCAGGCCAAGTTCCGCCTCGCCAAAGCCGAGCATGCTGCCCAGCACGCCAAGCGCCGCCATCACCGCGCCACCCGGTGCCCCGGGCGCGGCGATCATGGTCAGGCCCAGCATGATCAGAAACGGAATCACTTCGCCGAGGCTTGCGAGTGCCAGGTTGTGGCTCATCATCATCACGGCAGTGGCGCAGGTGACGATGGTGATGGTGGAACCGGACAGGTGGATGGTGGCGCACAACGGCACGCTGAAGTTGGCCACTTCATCGCTGACGCCATTGGCCTTGGTCTGACGCAGGCTGACCGGAATGGTCGCCGCCGACGACATGGTGCCCAGCGCCGTCAGGTAGGCCGGCAGCATGTTGCGCAACAGGCCCAGCGGAGAACGACGCTGGATAAGGCCGGTGATCAGGTAGGCCGTGCTCAGCCAGATCCAGTGCATCACGATCGCCAGCACCAGCACCTTCCAGAAGGTATCCAGAGTTGACAGCGCCTTGCCCTCGTAGGCCATCTCGGCAAAGGTGCCGGCGATGAACAGGGGCAGCAGCGGGATGATGACGCGATTGAGGAACACCTCGACCACTTCACGCGATTCGAAGACGGCGCTTTTCAGGGTCGGCAGTTCGCGGCGGCTGATGACCACGCCGAACACGAAGGCCAGCACCAGGGCCGTCATCACCGGCAGTGCCGCGGGGATTTCGAGATCGAGAAAGGGAGTCAGGGCATCGCGGCCTTCAGCGACCGGCGCCATGCCGGACAGCATGCCGGGCAGCAGGTTGCTGGCCACCAGGAAGGCGAAGATGCCGGCCAGAATCGTCGACCCGTAGGCCATGCCGACGGTGCGACCCAGCATGGCGCCGGAATTCTTCGGCAGCGACGCGATGCCGCTCATGACGTAGAACAGGATGATCAACGGGATGGTGAAGTTGATCAGCTGGCCGATGATGACCTTGGCGGTCAGCGCGGCACGTACGAGGGCATCCGGGGCCATCAGGCCGATCAGCAGGCCGGCAATGATGCCGAGGATAAGTTTGACGATGAGCTTCATGTGGATCTCGAGGGTTTGACGGGTTCTTGCCCCGATAACGGGTCGTGAATCGCGTACCACCTCGGCGACGCACCGAAATGGCGCGCAGAGTTTACCTGAATTGCGCCACCATTTCAGGCGCCTGGCCAGCTGCCGTGGCATGGGGTGTGATTGCCCATGACTCGACGTGCTGACCAGGCGCCATCTCAGGCTCTCAGCCGTTCATCGCTTCGCTTTCATCACTTTCGCGCTTTCTCTCCTTCGCGCCTCGCCTGCCCATCCAGCGCTTCGCTTGCGCTCTCGCCTCACTGTCTTTATCTCACTGTGATGAAGAGGCCGAGCGGCGCTGCTTCACACCATGATGCACCAGTGCCACCGCTGCCAGTGCCAGCCCGAACAGCGACATGCCCTGCCAGCCATACACGCTCATCATCTTGACGCCGATGGCGGAACCGGCTGCCGCACCGAGGTAGTAGCACAGCATGTAGACGGCGTTCATGCGGCTCTGGGCCTTGGGGTCGATCGAGAATACGCGCACCTGGTTGGGAATCTGAGCTGCGAAGACGCCCAGGTCCAGCGGGATGATGCCGACGATCAGCCCTGCCAGGCTGTTTCCCCAGAGGCCGAGCGCCGCGAAGGACGCCAGCACCATCACCAGGGCGAAGCTGATCAGGCGCCCTGCGCCGACACGATTGACCAGACGGCCCGCCGCCTTGGCCCCGAAGATGCCGGCCAGCCCGATGATACCGAACAGCCCCGCCTGCTGGACGCTGTAGTCAAACGGCGCATCGTGGCCAGCGTCGCCCACATGGCATTGAAGGCCGCGAACCACAGTGCGCCGGTCAGTGCGGACTCTCGCAGCAGGGCATGTTGCTTGAACAGCGTGCCCATCGAGAGGATCAGTCTGGGGTAAGCCATCTGCACGGCAGGCGCGCGACTGGGCAGGTGACGATGCAGCAGCACACCGATGATGATGGCGAGGATGGCCGCGACCAGGAAGACGCTGCGCCAGCCCCAGTATTCGCCAATGCTGCCGCTCAGGGTGCGTGACAGCAGTATGCCGATGGTCAACCCCGTCATCAGGGTGGCGATGTTCTTGCCGCGCGCCTCGGGGGTGGACAGCGAGGCGGTCAGCGGAATCAGCTGCTGGGTGATGTTGGCGCCCAGCCCGGCCACGAAGCTTGCCAGCAACAGCGGCCAGAAGCTGGGTGCCAGGAAGATGCCCAGTGAGGCCAGTGCCAGGATGATGGACAGATTGCGGATAAGTTGGCGCCTGTCCATGGTGTCGCCCAGCGGCGAGATCAGCAGGATGGCGGCGGCGTAGCCGAATTGGGTCGCGGAGGGAATCAGGCCGATCAAGCCCTGGCTCACGCCCAGTGAGCGGGCCATCTCTGCCAGCAGCGGCTGGTTGTAGTACAGATTGGCGGCAGTTGCAGCGACCGCGATCGCCATCAGCAACAGCAGGCCACGGCCAATGGCGGGCGTGCTGTCGGCGTCCGATGTCGATGTCGGCGAGGCTGGGCCTGACTGGACAGTATCTGATCGGGCTGTGTCCGATCGGGAAGTGCTGGAAGGGGGAGTGCCTGTCACCTGGGTGTCCTCATGTGCGTGCTGCCAGCCGTGGCAGCGGTGATTCACGAGGGGCAGGGTAGGCAGTGTTCACCTATAAGAGAAATGTTGGTGTTTGATATGTTTGATACTCAACCGGTATAGATCTGTGATCTATCCTGGAGGCGCTCAATACTTACTGTGCTCAAACGTGGCTGCGCTCAAACGTGGCTCTGAAGGCGCTGGCCTGGCTGCGCGACACTGTCGCGTTTCACCAACCTCGGGGCCAGTTGGGTCTGGCCCGGGAAGGGGGTGCCTTCCAGGCGCGCGATCAGCTGATCGACGGCCGTGGTGCCCAGCGCATAGATCGGCTGGCGGATGGTGGTCAGGGCGGGTGAGAGATAGGCACTGATCTCGATATCGTCGTAGCCGATGATCGAGAGCTGCGTGGGTACCTCAAGGCCCAGGTCTCGAGCGGCGCGCAGACAGCCCAGTGCCAGCAGGTCATTGAAGGCGAAGATGGCATCGGGTCTGTCGGCCGGATCGGCCAGCAGCAGATGGGCCGCGCGATGACCGTCGGCCAGCATCAGCTGGGTCTCGATCTGCCAGTCCTCGGCAAGCCCCAGGCCGGCGGCGTGCAGAGCGTCCAGCGCTCCGCTCAGTCGCTCGCGGGAACGGGCATGATCGCGAGGCCCGGTCAGCAGGGCGATGCGTTCGATCCCCTGCTCCAGCAGGTGTTCGATGGCGAGCCTGCCCCCCAGGCGTGAATCATCATTGACCACCGTCATGTCCCAGCCCGGTTGGGGCTCGGCGTCCATCATCACCGTGGGCAGTGGCAGAGCACTGAGCGCCTCGAGAAAGCCGGCTCCGTTCTTGGCGGTCATCACCACCAGTCCATCGATGCGTCGGTCCCGCAGTGTCTCGAGATAGCTGAGCTGCTTGGCGTCGATATCGTCGCTGTTGCACAGAATCAAGCTGTAGCCCGCCTGGTAGCAGCGGTCCTCGACGCCGCGGATCACCTCGGCGAAGAAGGGGTTGTGCGCATTGGTGACGATCATCCCGAGGGTGTGGCTACGGTTGGATTTCAGCGCGCGGGCGACGCTGTCCGGTCGATAGCCGAGTGCGGCGATCGATTCGCGTACCCGGGCCTCGGTCGCACTGGCCACCGGGCGGGTGGCATTCACGACATGCGACACCGTGGTCACGGAAACTCCGGCGTGTGCCGCCACATCCTTGAGTCGAATCACATCTCTATCCCTGGTGGTGAAAGTCGAGTGGGCGTCACTGTCCCTGCGAGGCGAGCAAGACACGCCATTGAAGGAAAGACGGAAAAACGCCGGCCAGTGGCCGGCGTCCTGTCTTGCGATGAAGAGGGTGCGAGCCGTGCGGTCGCTTATTCGGTGATCAGCTTGAGCGGCACGGAAATGGTCTTCTCGACGTCTTCGTCCTTGAGCAGCTTGTCGGCGGTATCGACGCCGAGGCTACCGATCAGTGCCGGTTGCTGGGCGACGGTGGCGCCCATCTTGCCGGCCTGCACGGCCTTGATGCCTTCATCGGTACCATCGAAGCCGACCAGCAGGATGTCCTTGCCAGCGGCCTGCAGGGCACGCTGTGCGCCGAGCGCCATTTCATCGTTCTGTGCAAAGACGGCATTCACGCTCGGGTGCGCCTGCAGCAGGTTCTCCATCACGTTCAGCCCCTGGGTGCGGTTGAAGTTGGCCGGCTGAGTGGCCACCAGGCTGAGGCCTGACTGGCCGTCGATGGCCTTCATGAAGCCTTCACCACGATCGCGCGTGGCCGAGGCGCCGGCGACACCTTCCAGCTGCACGATCTCACCTTTGCCTGCGAGTTTCTCAGCGATGAAATTGCCCGCCAGTTCACCCCCGGCGACGTTGTCGGAGGCGACGTGCGCCGCGACCCGACCGCCGTTGGCGCTGCGATCCAGTGTCACCACCGGCACATCACGGCCATTGGCGGTGCGCACGCTTGAGACCACGGCATCGGAGTCGGTCGGGTTGATCAGCAGCAGATCGACGCCGCGGGACAGGGCGTCCTCGACGTTGGACAGCTCACGCGCGGCGTCATCACCGGAATCCAGCACGATCAGCTCGTGGCCCAGTTCCTCGGCCTTGTCCTTGGCACCCTGCTGGAGGCTGACGAAGAACGGGTTGTTCAGCGTCGAGACCACCAGCGCGATCTTGTCGGCCATGGCGGATTGCACCGGCATCAAGCTCAGGCCTGCGGCAGTGATGGCGGTGGTCAGCGTGGAGGTGAGCAGTTTTCCGTTCTTCTTCATGGCGATGGTCCTTTCATTGTTGTCGGCGACCCGCTGAAGGGCCCCCGTGGTTGGCGCACGGGGGCGAGGGTCTTCGATGCTGCAGGGAATGAAATCGTGTCGTGTCTTACGTACTTGCTCTTCTATTTCTGCGCACGGCTGTCGATCAGTACCGCAAGCAGTATGACAGCGCCCTTGGCGATCATCTGGTAGTAGCTGGAGACGCCCATGATGTTCAGCGCATTGTTCAGCACGCCGATCACCAGTGCACCGATCAAGGTGCCAAAGATGCGCCCGCGGCCACCCATCAGGCTGGTACCGCCGATGACGACCGCCGCGATGGCGTCCAGCTCGTAACCGGTGCCGGCATTCGGCTGTGCCGAACCCAGACGTGCGGCGAGTATGGCACCAGCCAGTGCCGCGAAGGCACCCGCGATGGCATAGACGCTGATCTTGATGCGATTGACGTTGATGCCGGACAGGCGCGCGACCTTCTCACCACCCCCGACCGCATAGACGTGGCGCCCGAAGCGGGTGTGATGCAGCACGCCCCAGCACAGCACGTAGACGAAGAACATCATGTAGATCGGAATCGGCACGCCGAGCCAGTAACCGCCGCCCAGATTCCAGAAGCTGTCCGCGGCTTCGCTGACGCCGATGGAGACCGGACGGCCATCGGTGTAGACGAGCGTGGCACCGCGCAGCACCGTCATCGCCACCAGCGTGACGATGAAGGCCTGGATGCGACCGAAGGCGACGAACAGGCCGGAAATGGCGCCCAGGCCGGCACCGGCGATGATGGTGCCCGGCACACTCAGCCAGGGGGAGAGGCCGGCGGCGGTCATCGAGGCCGCGAAGGCGCCGGTCAGCGCTAGTACTGCGCCAACGGACAGATCGATGCCCGCGGTGAGAATGACGAAGGTCACGCCCATGGCGATGATGGCATTGATGCTGGTCTGGCGGAGCACGTTGAGCAGGTTGTCAGAAGACAGGAAGTTGTCGGACAGGCCGGCACTCACGGCGATCAACAGGGCCAGCGCGATCAGCGCCTTGTTGTCGACCAGCAGACGCATGACGTCGAGGCGGCGGCCGCTGGCGGCAGAGGAAGAAGGAGTAGACATCAGTTCGGCATCTCGTGGCGGGAAGCGGAGGAATCGGGGGTAGAAGACGGGCGGATGGCATCGCGTGATGCAGCGCTGGACGTTGACGTGCCATTCGCGGCGTCGTTGCCACTGTTGAGGGGGCTCTCGAGGCCCGAGGCCGCGGTCATGATCGCTTCCTGGGTCGCGTTCTCACGGCTGAACTCGCCGGAGATGCGCCCGTCGGCGACCACCAGAATGCGATCGGCCAGGCCGAGCAGTTCGGGCATCTCCGAGGAGATCAGCAGCACGCACTTGCCCTGGCGCTTGAGCTCGTTGATCAGCAGGTAGATCTCGCGCTTGGCGCCGACATCCACGCCACGGGTCGGTTCATCGAGAATCACCAGCTCCGGCGCCGGCATCAATGCCTTGGCCAGCGACACCTTCTGCTGGTTGCCGCCGGACAGGGTATCGACCGGCTGGTCGGTATTGCTGACCTTGATCTGCATGCTCTTGACGAAGCTTTCGACGGCGGCGGCTTCCTCGCCATGGCGAATACGCCCGAACGCGCCACAGAAGCTGGGCAGGGCGCTCAACGACATGTTGTTGGCCACCGAGTGAGGGAGAATCAGGCCCGCCTGCTTGCGGTCTTCCGGCACGTACACCAGGCCCGCGGCCAATGCCTCGGCCGGCGAGGCGAAGCGCACCGGCTGGCCATGCAGCTTCACACTGCCGGCGCTGATACGGGTATCGCCGCACAGGGCGCGGGCCAGTTCGGTACGCCCGGCGCCCATCAGGCCGCCAAAGCCGAGCACTTCCCCGCGACGGGCCGAGAAGCTGATGCCCTTGACACCCGGCGCCTCGAGATCCTCGACCTCGAGCATCGCTTCGCCATCAGGGGTGGCGGGCGTATAAGGGTAGCGCTCGGCCAGCTCGCGGCCGACCATCAGGCGAATCAGGCCATCCTCATCCAGTTCCGCCGTCGGGCCCTGGTGGATCATCTGGCCATCGCGCAGCACGGCGACTTCATCGCACATGCTGAAGATCTCGTTCAGGCGGTGGGTGATCAGGACCAGCGAGCGGCCCTCGGCGCGCAGCTCCGCCACGACCTCGGCGAGAATCTCGGTCTCGATGTCGGTCAGCGCATCGGTGGGCTCATCCATGATGATGATCTCGGCGTCCAGCGACAGCGCACGCGCGATCTCGACCATCTGCTGCTGACCGATGCTCAGCTCGCTGACGGCGGTGCGGGAATCCAACGATTGGCGCAGGCGGTCGAGCAGCTGGCGGGCATCGCGATGCAGACGCTTCCAGTCGACGGTGCCCAGCGCGGTGCGTGGCTCACGGCCGAGAAAGATGTTCTCGCCGGCGGACAGGCCTGGCACCAGATTGAGTTCCTGGTGGATGATGGCGATGCGGCTGTCCATCGCCTGACGTGGAGTGGTGAAGACCACTTCCTCGTCACGCAGCCAAAGCGTGCCGGCGTCATAGCGATAGACGCCGGAGAGAATCTTCATCAGCGTCGACTTGCCCGCGCCATTCTCACCGGCCAGCGCATGCACGCGCCCCGCGCGCAGGGTCAGATCGACACCCTTGAGCACGCTGACCCCTGAGAAGCCCTTGTCGATGCCCTTGAGTGCCATCAGCACTCTCGGTTGTGCATGGCTCTGCATCAGAAGGGCACCCCACAGTGCAGGATCACGTTGGCGTACGGCGTGCACTCGCCCGTGCGCACGATGACGCTGGCCTCGGGTAGCGCCGCCTTGAAGGCTTCATGACTGAGTTGCTGGCGAGTGATCGGCGTGAGTGACAGACGATCCAGTGTATCCAGACGTTCGATGATGGCGTCATGGAAGGAGGGGCTCTTGACCGGCAGCTCCTCGGCCAGGGTCGTGGCCTCGATGCACAGCTCGGCCAGCAGGGCGTCCAGTACCGGCAGCATGGCGGGCAGGCCGGAAACCACCGCGAGGTCGACACAGGGCACGCCCTCGGGAATCGGCAGGCCTGCGTCGGCGATCACCACGGTGTGGGTATGGCCGAGGCGGGCGAGGTGGCCACTGAGAGGTCCGTTCAAGATGCCGTGTCGTTTCACGTCGCAGTCCTTGGGTAAAGCAGGAATGAGTCGATCCAGTATCTGAATCCGCTGGTTCACAATGGCGCCAATTATGAACCGCAAACGTTTGCGGTGCGGTAAGCGATACGTCGTAGGTGCTGTAGGGTGACTACCTTTCTGTAGTCTGAGGTCTAGTGCGGGGTGTGCAATGGTAATTATTTATTAGGGTCTAGCCGCTGAGAATGAGAAAAACACTGGGTATGTGGCTTGGAAATCGTCGTCGCTGAGTCTCTATCGTTTTGCGCCTTCTTGGTTTCCCCCGAACGTTATCCTCTCCTTGTTCCGCCCGCCGCTATTTCGCCCGCTCCAACCAAGAACACCGCCTCTCAGGGCGGTGTTCTTGGTGATCTCTTTTTTATCTCGTCAATTTCGGCATGCCGTCAGGCGTGATCAGTAGCTCTCGCGCTCCGGTTCTGATTTTACGCGACGTTCCTCTTCGCTGAGGTGCTGGGCCTGCTCGTCGATATGGCCATCCAGGTGCCAGTCGTCTTCCATGCCGGTGACGCGGTCGTTCATCACGCCTTCCTCATTGTCGACCTGCTGCACGACGCCTCCTTCTGCTTCGGAGGCCGCTTCCTGTTGCTGGGTAGCGAGCTCTTCCTCGCTCAAATCAGGCTCAGCATCGAAGTCGAATTCCAGCTGACCGGTTTCCGGCTCGGTGATGGCTTCCTCGACCCAGGCGGCGCTCAGCGGACTGGTGGTGGAGGGCGCCACCACATAGTGGCCGGGGTGATCGCCTTCCTCGGCCTCAAGCTCCTGACGCGGCTTGCTGGTGACACTGGCGGCCAGAATCACGATCAGCACGTGAATGGCAGTCAAGGTATAGAGGAAGCCGACGGCCCCGAAGCGCTCCATCAGAAGCCCCGCGGTGAGCGGGCCAAGAATCGCGCCGGCACCATGCATCAGCACCAGCGTGCCGCTGGCGGAGATGATCTGGGCCGTCGTCAGCAGATTGTTGGCCGCCGCCAGGAACAGCGAGTACTGGGTCAGGATCAGCCCGCCGAGGCCTGCACCCAGCAGCGCCATGGTCATCATGCTACCGCCACTGAACGGCACGCCACCGATGGACAGCGCGATCGCCCCGAGACTGCAGCCCAGAATCACCTTCTTGGCCGACAGCTTGTCGGAAAGCTTCCCCAGCGGCCATTGCAGCAGGGCGGCCCCCAGAATGAAGGCGCCCATGAACCAGGAGACTTCCTGCACCGGCAAGCCCGCGCGGTCGGCATACACCGCGCCCATGCCGAAGACGGTGCCGTTGGCGATACCGGTGGCAAAGCCGCCCAGGGTGCCCAGCGGTGCCAGGCGCAGCAGACGTACCAGCCCCATGGCCTCCGGCTGAGCGCCTTCCGGTTGCGGTGAGGCGGACAGCAGCATCGGCACCAGCGCCAGCGACATGATCACCGACACCAGGATGAACAGCAGATAGGTGTCCGGGTTGGCGACGTTGAGCAGCAACTGGCCGCCGCCCATGCCCAGATAGGTGATCACCATGTAGATGGCCAGCAGACGGCCACGCATCTGGTTGGTCGCCTGGCTGTTGAGCCAACTCTCCGCCACCACGTAGAGGCCGGCGAAGGCGAAGCCGGTGATGAAGCGCATCGCGATCCACACCTCGGGCACCACATAGAGCGCATGGATCAGGATGCACACCGAGGTGATGGAGGCCAGCGCCGCGAAGGTGCGCACATGGCCGACCCGGCGCAGCTTGCGGGGCGCAAGCGTCGAGCCGAGCAGGAAGCCGGCGAAGTACGCCGACATGATGATACCCGTCATGGTGTTGCTGAAGCCTTCCGAGGAGGCGCGAATCCCCAACAGACTGCCCTGCAGCCCGTTGGCCAGCATCAGCATCCCCATTCCCAGCAGCAGCGACCACAGAACGACCGCTGCGCCGAGACTGCTGGTCGGCTGCAGTCGTTTGCGCGTGGTGTCGAGAGGCTCGGTCTCGAAGGTGGGAGTGGGTACGGCTTCCTGCTGGGGGTGCGGCATGGAAGGGGCCTCATCGGTCGGGGTCGGGACCGTGGGAGCGGTGCCGACGAGATGTCAGGTACGACACTTGCGTGCGTGATGTTGGTCAGTCGTGGTTGGTCCTTGCGGGAACGGCGCTCAGTCTACCGACCGAATCCGGAGTCTGCGACCCGTGGCGCGCCATTGCGTGGTTGAAAGGCGACATATCGTGAAATTTGTCTCAAGGATGTAATGGGGTGGATGAATATACAGTCCCTCATGAAATCATGACCCGATACGACCCAGGACACGCCGACGATGTGAAAGGCACGGCATTTTGCAAAGGGGAAATATCGTAAAACTCCCTGCTGGCGGGGCCTGCGCGAGGATTGGCCATCCTGCATCGCTGGATACATTTCTTGGCGACACACGCTGATGACACCCGATGGTCGAGCGTTTCGTACGCAAGAGGTCTCGGAAAATCCGTGGGGTGGATAAATGTACAGTGATTCGTAATGCAGCGAGTCAGCCTGTGAGCGTCGAAAAAGCGCCGATCTGTCGCATGGTCGAATGGTCAGCGACCAAAGTAGATGCGAATCTGCCTCTGGACACACTCAATAACATCATAATCAAGAGGTTATTCATGACCCTGACCGCTGTACACGCCAACGCTGGCCCCGCCCCTCGTCATCTGCGTCACTGCACTTCGGATCATTCTCCAGCCCTTTCTCAAAGCCAGACCGCGCGCCCGCGTGCCGCTGCCACGGGTCGCTCCGCCTTGATGGCCGGCGTGCTTGGGCTGGCTCTGCTGTCACCGCTGATGGCGAGTGATGCCGAGGCGCGCGAGCTGTCCGTCTCCACCGTGTTGTCGGATGCCTTCCCGTGGGGGCAGGCGGCCGAGAAGTGGGCGGAGCTGGTAGAGGAGCGCTCCGGTGGCGACCTCACCCTGCGCGTCTATCCGAATGCCCAGCTGGTGGCGGGGGACCAGACCAAGGAGTTCTCGGCCATGCGTCAGGGGCTGATCGATCTCGCGGTGGGCTCGACCATCAACTGGTCGCCCCAGGTGCCGGAGCTCAACCTGTTCTCGCTGCCGTTCCTGATGCCGGACCATGCCGCCATCGATGCGCTGACCCAGGGCGAGTCGGGCAAGCAGGTCTTCGCCGCCATCGAGTCCAAGGGCATCAAGCCGCTGGCGTGGGGCGAGAACGGCTTCCGTGAGGTGTCCAACTCGTCGAAATCGATCACCTCGCCGGATGACCTGAAGGGCCTGAAGATTCGTGTGGTGGGCTCGCCGCTGTTCCAGGACACCTTCACGGCGCTGGGCGCCAACCCGACGCAGATGAGCTGGGCGGATGCCAAGCCGGCACTGACCACCGGCGCGGTGGATGGCCAGGAGAACCCGCTGTCGGTGTTCGATGTCGCGCGCATCGATCAGGTCGGTCAGAGCCACCTGACGCTCTGGCACTACATGGCGGACCCGCTGATCTTCGCCGCCAACCAGCGCGTGTGGAAGTCGCTCAGTGAACAGGAGCGCACTCTGCTGACCGAAACCGCCAGGGAAGCAGGCGCGTGGGAGATCGCCATGAGTCGTGAAGGCAATGCCCAGCGGCTGGCGGACATCGAGGCGCGCGGCGTGAATGTCGTCAAGCTGGATGAGGATGCGATGCAGGCCTTCCGGGATGCCACCCAGTCGGTCTACGAAAGCTGGACACCGAAGATCGGTGAGGCGCTGGTCGAGACGGCACGTGCCGAGGTCGAGGCCTCGCGCTGAGCCTGGCCATGATCGCCGCTGCTCACAGAGCAGATGACATCGGGAATAATGCGGTCTATGCGCGTTATTGAGTGAAGAACCACGCCGGGGCCTGACAGCCTCGGCGTTCGTGTGGATCGCGTGTCATGTCGCAAAAGTCGCAACAATCCTCTCAACAAGCATCACCTCAAACGTCGCAACGAGCTCTGCAAGACGGCGCCAATGGAGCGCCTGCCCCCACGGACAGGCCACCGCCACGCGTGCGGCCGGAGTCCTGGCTGGCGGCGTTGGCGCTGGGACTGATCGGTATCATCAGTCTGGCCAATGTGGTGGTGCGTTATGCCACCGATGCCTCCTTTGCCTTTACCGAGGAATTCTCGGTCTTCCTGCTGGTGTTGTTGACGCTGGCGGGCGCCTCGGTGGCGATTCGCCGTCAGGCGCATATTCGTATCGCATTGCTGGAAGACGTGCTGCCGTTGCCGCTCTGGCGACTGGTCGTGATCGTGCAGACCCTGGCGGTGCTGGTCGTGCTGGGGCTGGTGGTGTGGTTCGGGGGGACCTTCGCGCTGGAGGAGTATCAGTGGGACTCGCTGTCACCGGGGCTGGGTCTGCCCAACTGGTGGTACGTGATCTGGCTGCCCATATTGGCGCTGGCGATGGCCTGGCGTCAGTTGCAGCAGTGTGTCGAGCGTCTTTCGCAAGGGCCCGGTCAAAATGCGTCGTCAGAGCACAAGGAGTCAGATCATGAGTCCTGATCTCTGGTTGCTCGCCAGTTTTGCCGCCCTGTTGATACTCGGCGTGCCGGTGGCCTTCGCGCTGGGGCTCTCGGGTGCGGTGGGTATCGTCGCGGGGCTGCCGGTCAGCATGCTAGCCACCCTCGGCACCAATACCTACAACAGCATCGCCAAGTATCCGCTGATCGCCATTCCGCTGTTCATCCTGACGGGGCTGGTGTTCGAGCGTGCCGGTGTGGCGGCGCGGCTGGTGCGCTTTGCCCAGGCGCTCATCGGCCCGCGTCACGGGGGGCTCGCACTGGTGGCGGTGCTGGTATGCCTGATCATGGGCGGCATGAGCGGCTCCGGCCCGGCGGATGCGGCCGCGGTGGCGATGGTGATGATCCCCAGCATGACTCGGGCGGGCTACCCCAGGGCGTTCTCGGCGACGCTGATTGCGGCCTCGGCCTCCACGGCGATCCTGATCCCGCCGTCCATCGCGCTGATCCTCTATTCCATCGTGGTGCCGGGGGTGGATCTGCGTGCGCTGTTTGCCGCGGGCCTGATTCCGGGCTTGCTGGTGGGCGTGGCCTTGCTGCTGCCGGCCTGGTTCCTTTCGCGTCGCTATCGCTGGGAAGACCCGACTCAGGTAGAGCGTATCGCGCTGGGTCCGGCGTTCCGCGCAGCGATCCCGGCCCTGCTCGCGCCGGTGATCATCCTCGGCGGACTGCGCTCAGGCCTCTTCACGCCCACGGAAGCGGCGGTAGTGGCCGCCGCCTATGGGCTGTGTGTCGGGTTATTCATCACCCGCGAGCTCAAGCTCTCCCAGGTGTGGGAACTGCTCAGAGAGGCGGCCGTCATCTCCGGTGTGGTGATGCTGATCATCGCGCTGGCGGGCATATTCGCCTGGGCGGGCACCATGCTGGGTACCTTCCGGCATCTGGCCGAATGGCTGATCACGCTGTCGGATAGCGGAACGACGCTGCTGATTCTGGTGATGGTGGCAGTGCTGATTGCCGGGATGCTGCTGGATGCGGTCTCCATCTACCTGATCCTGATGCCGGTGCTGATTCCGGTGATGCAGCACTTCGGCTGGCATCCGGTGTGGTTCGGTATCCTGCTGGCGATGAACATCGCGATCGGGCAGTTCACCCCGCCAGTGGCGGTCAATCTGATGGTGACCAGTAGCGTGGCCGGGGTCCGGCTCGAGAAGACGGTAGGTTGGGCCATGGTCTTCGTGGTGGCGATGCTGGCAGCGCTGGCGGTGGTGATGTTGTTCCCTGAGCTCGCCCTGTGGCTGCCACGCGTGCTCGGCTACGCGGTGTAGCAATCTGCAGGAAGCAGGAAGTGGAAAAAACAAGACGGCTTGCCTTCCGGGTAAGCCGTCTTGCGTTCGGGGCACCTTGTACTCTGCTACTACCTGAATACTTGGCGTCCAGGCTGATTGTTCCAATTAGCGTTCAGCCAAATTGAGAGCGGATTCTGGTCGCCCGTTGTGCGAGGAATGGGGTGATTCTTCTGACGCAACGGTGCGCGACGGCAAAAAATGTTAGCCTGCATATATTCTCAGCGACGACGCTGCCCTCCAGATCCGCATGGTGGAACAGTCCACTCGCGGACCTTGAATGCGCACGAGTCTGCCACCATCGTTGAACGCTGATTGTACGCATGTCAGTCGGGATTTTGTCAGGTGGGACCAAGCTCTCGCATGACGCAAGCCAGATCTCGCATAACACAGGATTAGGACATCTCGATGAAGGAAATCGCTGCAGGCAATGATGTTGCGCCTGGCTTCAATGCGCTGCATGAAATGGTGGTCGGGGAATTCCTGATCAGCCCGATGCTGGTCTATGCGCTGGTCGCCTTGCTGGCGGCGGGTATCATTCGCACGCTGCTGCATCGTCTGTTGGCCAATCACGAGCTCTGGTTCGAGGCCTGGTTCGATATCTCGCTGTTTGTCATCTGTCTGGCGGCGGTGGTCGCCCTCGTGACGTGACGTGCGCCATTCCTTCAGCGTTACGCCATTCGTGATCCCGATCTTCCCATGCCCCGTTTCGTGGCACCCATTTTCCCCAGCCCCTCTATTCCCCAAGGAAACCGCATGCGCAACCTGCGACACAAAGCCGTCAAATGGATCATCACTCTCTGTCTGGTGGCGGCTGCAGCCTGGTGTGCGGTGTGGCTGTGGAATACCTACATGTACAGTCCCTGGACGCGCGACGCCCGGGTGCGCGCCGAGGTGATCACGTTGAGCCCGGATGTCTCCGGTTGGGTGCGTGAGCTGAATGTGGCGGATACCACGCGCGTCAAGGAAGGGGACGTCATCCTTCAGGTCGATCGTGCGCGCTATGAGGCCGCGCTCGCCAAGGCCAAGGCCAGTCTCGCCAGTGCCAGGGCGACCCTGAGTCTGAAGGAGCATGAAGCCAATCGTCGTGGTCGCTTGACCAATCGTGCCATCAGTGAGGAAGAGCGCGACAGTGCGCGTCTGGAAGCCGAAGTCGCCCGCGCCGACGTGCAACAGGCCGAAGCCGCGGTGCAATCCGCGCAGCTGGATCTCGATCGTACGCGTCTTGTGGCACCCGCCGACGGTAGCATTCTCAACATGCACCTCAGTCAGGGCAATTACGTCACGGCCGGCACGGCGGTGATGGCGCTGATCAAGGAAGACTCCTTCTACCTGAGCGCCTACTTCCAGGAGACCAAGCTGCAGCATGTGCGTCCGGGCGATCCGGTCCAGATCACGCTGATGAGCGGCAATGAAGACTTCAAGGGGCGGGTCGTGGGGATCGGTCAGGGCATCGCCGATGACAATACCGCGACCAATGCCCAGCAGCTGCCTCAGGTCAGCGCCACCTTCAGTTGGGTGCGTCTGGCGCAGCGCATTCCGGTACGGGTGGAATTTGATGATATCGAGGCGGTACGTGCCTCAGGTGTCAATCTTGCCGCCGGCATGACGGCGAGTGTCAGGCTGATCACTGCTGAGGATGGCAAGGATGAGACCAGTCATGCCAAGGCGGATCCTGCCAAGGCGGAACCTGACGAGATAGATCAGGCCGCCCAAGACGCAGACGGGAAGCACTGATCCATGTCTCCCGCTCTGGCCGCCTTTCTCAGGCCTTCGCCGTTCGCCCTGAAGTTCGCCACCAAGGGTGTGCTGGCGATGGCGCTGGCCCTCTACGCCGCCTTCTTCTTCGACCTCGATCGACCCTATTGGGCGCTGATCTCGGCGGCGTTTCTGCAGACACGTCCGATGTCGGGCATGGTGGTCGAGAAGGGCATCTGTCAGGTCACGGGTACCTTCGTCGGTACCTGTGTGGCCGTGGTGATCATGGGCTGCTTTGCCCAGGTACCCGAACTGGCGCTGGGCTCGGTCACACTGTGGATCGGGCTATGTATCTATGGCGCCTCGCTGACGCACAACAATCTGTCCTATGGCTGTGTGATGGCGGCGGTGGCCTGCATGATCATCGTGGTGCTGACGTCCTCGGCGCCGGATGACTTCTTCTCGGTGGCGCTGGCCCGTCTCAGTGAGCTGAGTCTCGGCGCGCTGTGTGCTGTCGTCGTGAGTGCGCTGCTATGGCCGATACGGGTACGGGATCATCTCGGCCAGCTGGCGGACACAGCGGTGAATGCCACCTTCCGCTATATGGCGCTGGCGTTCTCGATGCCGTTAGAGGGAGGCAAGACAACTGGACGGCAAAAGGATCAACATCAGGAACGCATGGCGATGCTCGAGCAGATGATGACCGGGTTGGAGGCGCTCAACAATCTCGAGATCGATGCTCACTCGGCGCGTTATGAAGGCCCCCAAGGCAAGGGACGTATTCGCGGTGTTCACTTGCTGACACGGCGCAGCATGCGTCTCTACGCGACACTCAAGGCCCTGCACCAGCTGCGTCATCCCGAGTTCTTTGTGCCATCACAGAACGATGACGGTGGGGCAAGCGCACAGCCCAACGAGTTGAACCAGGTAAAGAGAGAGGAAGCCGAGCGTTTCAGTCAGCCGACCCAGGACCTGATGCAACGTCTGGGCGCGGCTTTACAAAGCATGGCCGACAATCAGGGCACGGCCCAGGCTCGCAAGACGCTCAAGGAGCTGCGCGGGGAATGTCTGCGCCTGTCACGCGGTCAGCGAAGCATCACCGCGCTGGAAGCCAGATTGCTGTTCAGTCTGCGTGAGGTGCTGGGGCATGCGCTGGTCATCCTGCAGGCACGTGAGGTCATCAATCATCCCGACCGTCATCAGCTGCGTCAGCCAAGCATGAGTTGGCACCGCGATCACGGACGCGCCGCCATTGATGCGATCCGCGCGATGACCATCTTCAGCGCCACGGCTATCTTCTGGCTTGCGACGGCGTGGGACAACGGGGCGGTGGCCATGCTGCTAGGGACTTTGTTCTCGGGCATCTTCGTCAGCCGTGGTGATCCGGCGCCGATCATTCCGATGGTGCTCAAGGGCTTGCTGCTGGCGGTCCCGAGCGTATTGCTGTTCGGCAATGTCATGCTCAGTCACGCCCACCACTTCGTGCCCTTTGTGACCATCTTCAGTATTCCTCTGTTCCTCGGCCTGATGGGGTCCGTCGTGCCGGCGCTGGCGGGTATCGCCTTGCCCTTCGTGGTGTTCAATATTCTGCTGGTGATGCCGGACAACGGTATGACCTTCGATGTCGCCTATACCCTCAATCGAAGTCTGGCAGCCGGGATCGGTCTGATCGTGACCATCATTGGATTCCGCCTGATCCCTGTGCCGGGAGCCGGTTGGGACAAGCGCCAGCTGATTCGCGCCACGGCGAGTGATATTCGTGAGCTGGCGGAGCGCTCTACCGAACGCCTGGACAGCTGGTTCGGCGGCCGTATGGGCGACAGGCTGTTGCGCCTGGCCCGGCATGAGCAGACTCGCAGTCGTGAACAGGAAGCGCGCCGCAGTGGCGAAACTGCAAACGGCCAGCCCGATGCTGCACAGGAGCAAGTGCTCGGAATGCCGCTACTGACGCTGGGCCTGACAGGGATGGATATCGGACGCGGCATAGGCTTCGTGCGGCGGGAATTGGGCAACGATGTGCCGCGCCCGGTACAGCACGCCTTGCGCGAATTGATCCATGGGCTGGCGGATGACTATCAGCGCTGTGCCCGAGGGGAGAGCCCTACCAGAATGCGTGCGGCCGGCGATCGATTATGCGAAGTGATCGAGCAACATCGCACCATGAGTCGGCACAAGCAGGCGCTGCTGGCGGGCTGGCTGACGCGAGTTCAGCTAACCTTGCAAAGTGATGCATTGCTTCAGCGGCAACAGTGATAACGGCCGCTATCCGAAAGTGACTTGCCAGGATATAGAGTTGATAACCGGTTGAAGGATGTTGTTTGCAGGTTTTATTAAAATATATGCATAAATCAGCCGGAAGTACATCCTGTGCGCTATGATAAGTGGCAAAGCTCAAAAATGAGCAAAAACGATGAGCGCCTTGATGCAGGAGAGAGCCATGGCTTTCATGAATGATATTACTCACAGCGGGCGCAATGTTCCCGAACGCTTTCGGCGTGTCACCTTCACGACACAATACCTGCATGAGTTGAATCTCTATGTACTGCCGACCAGCGAGGTATTGTTGCGCATCTCTCAGGCGGGCGAGGACCTCATGCTGCTGCAGTTCGATGATGAGTTTCATGCCGAATTCATCGCCTCGCGTATCGTCGAGTGGGTCGCCGAGAATCCAGGCACCGACCGCGATGACCTTACGCTCTGGATAAAGACGCGTGCACGTCATGAGACGCTGAACCCGAAGCGGGCTCACCACGTCTACTGAGGTGTCAGCGCATTGCTGGCGTGATTGCTCAACAAGAAGGCCACCCGAATGGGTGGCCTTCTTGTCATTGTATTGGTGTCACTTTGCTCCGCTTATGGCCAGTAGCTTAAACGGTTCAAAAGCTGTTACGGCTCAGAAACTGCCGACCAGGCTGCCCAGGGTCACGACGGCAATCAGGGCCAGCATCGGGAAGGCGACCGTCATCATGAACATCTGGCCGTAGGATTGGCGGTGAGTCAGCTTGCAGATCGCCAGCAGGGTGATGACCGCTCCGGAATGCGGCAAGGTGTCCATGCTGCCCGCCGCCAGCGCCGCCACGCGGTGCATCAGTTCCAGGTCGATGCCGGCATTGACGGCCATCTCGCGGTAGGTTTCGCCTAGAGTCGACAGCGCGATGCTCATGCCGCCGGATGACGAGCCGGTGATGCCGGCCAGCACATTGACTGCCACCGCTTCCGAGATCAGCGGGTTGCCCGGATACAGGCCGAGCACCGCCTCCTTGACCATCGCGAAACCGGCCAGGCTGGCGATCACCGCGCCATATCCCACCTCTGAGGCGGTATTGAAGACCGGCAGCATGGCGCCAAAGCAGCCATTGTTGACGGTGGTCTTCAGGTCGGCCCACTGCTTCCAACGTGAGATGACCAGCCAGGTGGAGGCCAAGGCCAGCGCGATCAGGATCGACCACATGCCGGTGGCGCCCGCCGGGTCAAGCTCCGGGAAGGCCTCGCTCAGGTAGGAGAAATCGATGCGCGGGAAGACGAGATAGGTCATCAGGGCGTTCAGGCCGATGACCATCACCAGCGGAATCAGCGCCGTGATCATGCCCATCTGTGCGGTGGGCGCCATGGATTCCTCCAGCGCTTCGTCCTTGTGAACTCCGTAGCCTTCCCCCTGTGCCTGAGCCTTGCTGGCACGTCCCTTCAGCCACCAGGTACCCAGCCCTAGCATGATCAGGCCTGCGATGATGCCCAGGCCTGGCGCTGCAAAGCTGTTGGTCTGGAAGTAGGGGATCGGGATGGCGTTCTGGATGGCAGGTGTGCCGGGGAGTGCCGTCATGGTGAAAGTGAAGGAGCCGAGGGCGATGGCCGCGGGCAGCAGTCGCTTGGGCGTGCCGGTGCGCTGGAAGAGCTGAGCGCCAATCGGGTAGACGGCGAAGGCGACCACGAACAGCGAGACGCCCCCATAGGTGAGCAGTGCACAGGCCAGGACCACAGTCAGGATCACATGGCGTGTGCCTAGGCGTTTGACCAGGCCTTCGGAGATGGCATGCGCGGCCCCGGAATCGGCCATCAGTTGACCGAATAGGGCACCGAGGATGAACAGCGGGAAGAACTTTGCCAGATAGCCGCCCAGCTGACTCATGAAGGTCACGGTGTAGCTGGGCAGCAGGGCGGCTGCATCTCCTGACAGGACGACGGCGAGGGCGGCCATCAGAGGGGCAAGCAAGAGAACGGTGATACCGCGGTAGGCCAGGAACATCAGCAGCCCGAGCGATATCAGAATGGCAAGAATACTCATGGGGGTATCTCGTAGTTGGCGTTATCGTAGTCGTGGGTCGTCTGCCATTGACGACGGTTGTCCTGTTTACAGGTGCGTGGCCTGTTGTTTTTGCTATTTATTGGCTTATATACAGAGACATCCAGCACACTAGAGATTGTCTGACATGAGAACAATGCGCCTTAAGTGGCAGCGCTGTGCGGTCAGCAAGCACTCAAGGGCAAACTCCATCTGGCCTTGCGCAGTGAAAAGAGAGGTCGTTTTACATCAAAATATATACCGTTATCTTCATTCTGCTTTATTTTGACGATAAGACAGCCTCAGTCATCCGGTAAGCAGGGGGGGGGGTCAGCACGTGTTGTAGTCACTCATGAAGCCTGCAGACCCAGAATAGCTATCCAAAAAAGCGGCGCCCGAAGGCGCCGCGACAAGTGATCGAACAGTCTGCCGGTCGCGAAATCCGAGAGATGTCCTGCTTTCAAGCAAAGTCGATTTTCGCGTTGAATGAGTGGGCAGGAGCCGCCGCACTCAGGGGCGCTTTTCGTCACTGAACCAGATACAGACGTCAGCGGGTGCCAGCACCCGGCTACCGGCCAGCAGCCCGCTGTCATTGACGAGGCCTTCCGGCAGCCAGCGCGGCTCGGGGGCATAGTTGAAGGCGAAGTTCAGCGGCCCGCGCCGCCTCAGGCGCACGCCGTCGGGCAGGGCATGAGTGGTGATGCCGCAGGCCTGACACTCCGCCTGCAGAATCGCCACCAGAGTGTCTTCACTCAACCAGGCGGTCAGATAGCTGACACCGCGCTGATGCAGGATGGCGGGTTCGCCATCCTCGAAGCGCGTTACCACCTGGGCACTGGTGCGCTGATGGTCGAGCAGGTCGCGCCAGCGCAGGGCATGGCCGTGTGCACCGTTGCTCAACATGACGGCCGGCTTGGCACCTGGCCGCAGGCCGTCGACTCGATCGACCGTGACGCCAGCCAGCTCGCTGAGTGCGCCGGGTGCCAACTGCGCGGGTATCTGAAACTCCGGCGTGCGCGAGCCGGAGCGTGCGCCGATCACCACGCGACTGCCTGAATCGCGCGCCGTGCTAAGACGCGCCGCCAGTGCCTCATCGGCAATTACCTGACAGGGCAGCACAATCAGTGAATAGCCAGAAAGCGCATCGCGCGGTGAGACAATATCGACATCAAGCCCGAGCCGCCGCAGCGCGCTGTACCAGCTCAGGTACAGTTCGAGCGGGTTGAAGTTCTCGGCGTGAGGCTGGATCTGACAGGCCCAGATGGAGGCGTAATCGAACATCAGGGCGGCGGGCGCCTGCTGGGCAGACGCCGAGTCATGTTCCGCGAGTGTCGCCAGTTCATCGCGCACCTGCAAGAGCTCCGGCCAGGCCGAGGCGGGCGAGCCATCCGGGCGCAGCAGGCCAGCGTGCATCTGCTCCTGGGCGAAGGGCGCCTGACGCCAGCGGAAGTAGGAAACGACTTCGGCGCCATGCGCGAAGGCTTCGTGGCTCCACAGTCGCACCATGCCGGGCAAGGGCGCGGCGTTGCTGATCGCCCAGTTGACCGGGCCCGGCTGCTGCTCCATCACCCACCAGCGGCCCTTGCACATGGCGCGGTAGAGGTCGTGATGGAAGCCGGCAAAGTCCGGATGACCTTGCTGGCGATAATGGGCCTTGGTGGCGTCGTCGTGGGCGCCGCGCTCCAGAAAGCCCAGCGGGTAGCTGTCCCAGCTGGCGATATCCAGGTCCCGGGCGACATCGAAGTGATCGAATTCGGTGAACAGGCCCATGAAGTTGTGCACGATATCGCCGCTGACACCCGCGGCACGCAGGGTGTCGACCTGCAGGCGGTTGTATTCGACCACCATGTCGGAGCAGAAGCGTCGATAATCGAGCACGATGGCCGGATGCGGCTCGGTCACGGTGCCGACGGGCGCCTCGACCTGGGAGAACTCGCTGACTTCCATGCTCCAGAACACCGTGCCCCAGGCCTCATTGAGGGCCTCGACCGTGCCATAGCGCGCCTCGAGCCATTGGGGGAAGCGGGCGCGGGCCGCTGCGGAGTAACTGAGGATGGTGTCATGGCAGCCGTACTCGTTGTCGGTCTGCCAGGCGATGACCGCGGGATGGTGGGCGTAGCGCTCGCCCATCAGGCGCACGATGCGCTCGCTCAAGGTGCGGAACGTCGGCGAAGAGAAGCAGTAGTGACGACGCGAGCCATAGCCGCGTGTGTCGCCATTCTCATCGACGGCCAGAATTTCCGGATGAGCATCCACCAGCCACTTGGGCGGTGTCGCCGTGGGCGTGCCCATCACGATCTTGAGACCAGCCGCCGCCAGAACCTCGACGGCCTCATCCAGCCACTCGAAGCGCAGGTCACCCGCGCTGGGCTCCAGGCGACTCCAGGCGAATTCTCCGATACGCACGACACGAACGCCGGCTTCCATCATGTCGCGAGCATCCTGCGGCCAGCGATCACGTGGCCAGTGTTCCGGGTAATAACAGACACCGAGCTGCATGGGGTTCATCCTTGATGCTGAAAGTGGGGAGCGAGCGCGTCGCATGCAATGACATCCTGCGTGGCACGCGTCATGGCGCTACCGCATGGAGGTGAATCAGGATTGCCTGGTCGGGGTCCAGCACCGGCAGGGCGAGGCCTTCTCGCATCAGGTACTCACCGGAGACGACGACCGGCTCGCCGGCCTGTTGTCGGCTGATCCAGGCGGGCAGCTGTTTCATGCGTCGCTCCGGGTGCTCCGGCAGTTCCAGCAGCTCGAGCCGGTAGGCCGTGTCGGCTTGCAGGCCGGCCAGCGGCTGGGCGGCGGGCACGGCGTGGCGTGGCATGGCCAGCTGGCTGATGCTGAACAGGGCCTGCTGCCCATCCTGACTGACCACGCCATGGGCATGCTGATCGTCATCCAGGCAATCCAGACGCCAGCTGACACCGTTGTGCAGCAGGCCACGCAGCGCCTTGTAGCGCGCTATCCAGCCGCCCAGCTCACGGCGCTCTGCCTGGCCGAGCTGGCTGACATCCAGCTCCAGTCCCAGATGACCGAACAGCGCCGTGGAGGCACGGAAGGCGAGCGACGTGCGTCGCGAGGTGGTATGGGCGTGTTGCGGGCCGATATGCGCACCCAGAAGCTCCGGCGGCAGCACGCGACTGGCCCCGCGCTGGATATGCGTGCGCTCGTGGGGATCGTTGCAGTCAGACGTCCAGACGCGATGGGTGTGCCGCAGAATGCCGTGATCGGTGCGCGCGCCGCCCGAGGCGCAGCTCTCGATCTCGACGCCGGGATGCGCCTTTCGCAGGCGGGCCAGCAGCGAGTAGAGCGCGCTGACCTGGGCATGGGCGGCAGGCTTTCCGCGTCCTTCCTCCGACTGGCCGCCCGCGTGGGTCAGGTCGCGATTCATGTCCCATTTCAGATACTTGATCGGGTAGTCGCTGAGCAGCGCATCGAGGCGCGCAAACAGGTAGTCACAGACCTCGCGGCGAGTCAGATCCAGCACGCATTGATAACGTCCCAGCGGCTGCTCGCGCCCCTCCAGCCCGAGAATCCAATCCGGATGGGTGCGGAAGAGTTCACTGTCCGGGTTGACCATCTCGGGCTCGACCCACAAGCCGAATTCCATACCGTGCGCCTGCACGGACTCGATCAGCGGCCCCAGCCCCTGCGGGTACTTGTCGGAATCCAGATACCAGTCGCCAAGGGCGGCGCGCTCGCCACTTCGGCCGACGAACCAGCCATCATCGAGCACGAAACGCTCGGCACCCACCTCACCGGCAGCAACGACCAACTCCTCGAGACGCGCCGCATCGTGATCGAAATAGAGTGCTTCCCAGGTGTTGACGTGTACCGGACGCGGCTTGTCGGCCACCGGCCAGTCAAGCCGCGCGCGCAGGGTGCGATGCATGCGCTGGCTAGCGCCATTGATACCTCTATCCGACCAGGCCATCACCACTTCCGGGGTGGCCACGCTGTGGCCGGCGGCCAGCATCTGCTCGCCAGGCAGTAGCAGGGCACCCATCTGCAATTGAGTGCTGCCATCAAATTGACGCTCGATCAATGCGCGATGATTGCCACTCCACGCCAGATGCGCGGTGATGACTTCGCCACGCTGCTCGCTGAAACCTGGCGTGCCGGTGATCAGCGTCGGCACGCGTTGATGCGAGCTGCGGCCGCGACGGTTCTCGAGCGTGAAGGTGCCTTCGCTGAGACGATGACGCGTCTCGGTGAATTCCTGCACCCAGCGGCCGCCGAAGCTCAGGCACTCCTCGAAGCGGACTGGCAGCGGCAGGCAGGCGGCCGCCAGCCACTCGAGCCGATAGGGCGCGGATGACTGATTGGTCAGGGTCGTCTGCTGGCGCAATACGCCCTCGCGGGTAACGGTCAGCGCCAGCAATACTTCCAGCTCACTCAGGCTGTCGCGAAGCGTCAGGCGGGCGTGAGCGCCGGAGGCATCCGTCGAGCAGGCCACATCGCTCAGGCGCATCGCCGTCAGCCAGTCGCGGCCTTCGCGGTCACCGATCAGCGCGGGATAGCCGGCAAAGCCGAGCCCGGCATCATTGAACAGGGTATTGGGCGGCAGCTGATCCAGGCTGGCCTGGGGCGTGGCGGCAGCGCTCATCAGGCGGTGCTGGTCCGGATTGATGGGCGCGATGCGCCCGAAATGGGCCAGCTTGAGCAGGCCATCGGCGAGATCCAGCTGTAGCTGGATGCCATCGGCACTCAGGCTCAACCACTGCTGATCGCTTGACCAGGTCGCGTCAGGCGCAGCCGGAGGTCGGGAGGATGGGGCGTCTGCGGTCATCATGAGGGGTCCAGAAATAAAGAAAGATCAGAGAGGGAGTGGCGGTGTCAGCCCAGCACCAGTGGTAGCTCTGCTAGTCCCTTGAAGCCGTGTGCTGACAGGTTCAGCGTGAAGAGATCACCATCGCCCGCCGCATGAACCGGCGTGGCCATGCCTTCATGCGCCGTGGTGACATACAGCGTGTTCAGCCCTTCGCCACCGAAAAGTGGGCACGAAGGCTGACTGACCGGCAGCGCTACATGGGCGATTTCCTTGCCGTCGTGGTTCAGCCTTGCCACGCGGCCGGCCCCCCAGAGCGCGATCCACATATGGCCTTCGGCATCGATCACGGCGCCATCCGGGCCACCACCGGCATCCCGCAGATCGGCCCAGACTTCGGGGGCGTTGTATTCACCTGCTGACTTGAGTGGCCAGCCATCGGCGTCCAGCTGCCAGCGCATCACCTGACCGGTAACGGTGTCGGTGAAATAAGCAAAGCGGCCATCCGGCGAGAAGCACAGCGCATTGGGAATAGTCAGCCCCTCGAGTACGCGGGTCAGCTCTCCGCGATGCAGTCGATAGAGGCTGCCAGCGCCGGACTCGGCGTTGCAGCCCATGCTCGACAGCCACAGACTGCCGTGGCGATCGACCCGCGCATCATTGCTGCGCGTGGCCGGCGCCGCGTCCGCCTCGAAGGGCATGAAATCCTCCACGGCGCCGGTCTCGGGGGTGTAGCGCGAGAGCATTCCCTGGCCGACCAGCAGGTAATCGCCGTCTTGGGTAACGGCTGCGTAGGAGGTGCGGCGCGCCAGCTGAGTGATGACGTGATCACTGCCGTCCGCGGCCGCGTGATGCAGCTCGCCGGCGAGGATGTTCAGCCAGCGCACCCGGGCAGGTAGGGTGCTTGTCGCGGGCGTCCAGCCCGGCCCTTCGCCCAGCTCGCAGCCACTGGCGACGAGGCGACTGGCAGTGCCAAGGCATGGGGATGACATCATCTGCTGCTCCTTTGCGATATCCGTGCTCTGTTCGTTGTCTCGTCACTCTTGCGGCGGCGTGACTTGTCGCTATCAGTCTGCCGCCAGCCATGCCGCGACCAGCGTGCGGGCACGTTCACCCACTTCGGCCGCGCTCAGGCCGGGCGTGTAGATGGCCGTGCCGAGGCCGGCGCCGTGGACACCCGCCGCACGCCATTCGGCGAAGTTGTCACTGCCGATGCCGCCGACGGCATAAAGCTCGATGTCCTTGGGCAACACGGCCAGCATGGCCTTCATGTTGACGATGCCGACCTGAGTCGCCGGGAACAGCTTGAGGCCCGAGGCGCCGGCAGTGAGAGCCGCGAAGGCTTCCGTCGGCGTGACGATGCCGGGCAGCGAGACCATCTCCAGGCGGCGGCTTTCGCGGATGACGTCGACATCGGCATTGGGCGAGACGATCAGACGGCCGCCGGCGGAGTGCACATCGCGTACCTGCTGTGGGATCAGCACGGTGCCGGCACCGATCAGGATCTTGCCGTCATGCGCGCGCTCGCAGTGCTCGACCAGCGCGGCGATGCTCTCCAGCGGTTGTGGGGAGTTGAGCGGGACTTCGATGCGGGTGATGCCGGCGGCGATGATCTCGTCGGCGATGGCGATGACGTCTTGCGGTGTCACACCGCGCAGTATGGCGACCAGAGGCAGGCTCATGGCAATCTCCAGAAATGGGTCTATTTGAAGAGGAGCTGTGTGAACAAGGGCTGTGTGAAGAGAGAAATGCTGTCTGGCAATGCCAGAAATGCTCAATCAATGGCTCACAGAGGCATGTTTTGATGACAAGCCACGGTCTGATGATGACTGCGTGGATGATCGTCCACGCCGGATGCGTCCGAGCCCTGCCAGAATCATGTCGGCGTTGGCCGCGGTGGTGACCTGATAGCCCAGATGCTCCAGCGCGACCTGATAGCGCTGGCATAGCACGGCGTCGCCGATCAGGGTGATGGTGGTGTGATCTGAAAGCTCCGCAGTAGCGCCCGCCAGCTCAAGTCCCAGCACCAGGCCTGACAGGCGTGCACCGAGCATCGCCTTGCGAGCGTCACTCTGAGGCAGAGATGTATCGAGCAGATCGCGGGCACGAATGCCGAACAGTTGCGCGGTGGTGCGCTCCGGGGCAGCAAGCGCTGTATCGATGCCCTCCAGATAGGCATCGCGCTGGGTGGCGTCGGTGAGATCTCCAGCAGCGACGGAGTGCTTGAGCACCGAATCCTGACTGAGCAGCTTGTAGAGTTCGCCGCTCATGAAGGTGCTGAAGCCGGTAATGTCGCCATTGACGAGATGCGCCCACTTGGCGTGGGTGCCGGGCAGGCACACCGCACCGCTGTAGCCGGGCTGGGCGGCGACAAGGCCCGCCAGCTGGGTCTCCTCGCCACGCATGACATCGTAGGTCGGCTGCTGCTGACAGAGGCCCGGCACGATGGCGACGGCAAGGCGGCTGTCGCGCGTCGTGACATGGGTCAGTCGCTCACCGAGGGCAGCAAGCACATCACGGGAAGGCGTCTTGTCTGCGGGCAGCGGCAGGTAAGCCGCCTCCTGCCAGCCCTGACGCGCGCCGGCCATGCCACAGATCAGTACCGGTACGGGTGCCGTCGCATCATCCGGCAGCCAGTCATTGATCAGCACGCGCAGCACATCCTCGAACTCATCCGCCGCCAGTCCCAGCATGCCGCGGGCACTGCTGGCCTGAGCGATGACCTCATCTTCGTCAGTGACGGCCCAGGCGCGCAGATTGCTGGAGCCCCAATCGACGGCGATCCAGGCCGGCGTGACGCTGACGCCGCTCACACTCGGCCTCCGTCTACCACCATCGGCTGGCCGGTCATCATGCGCGAGGCGCTGGAGGCCAGGAACAGGCACGGATTGATCATGTCCTCGACCGGAATGGCCTCTTTCAGGCACTGCTGATCAATGCACTCGTTCAGGTCCTTGTCGTTGACCCACAGCTCACGCTGACGCTCCGTCATCACCCAGCCCGGAATCAGGCAGTTGACGCGAATGGCGTCCGGGCCCAGCTCACGTGCCAGTGCCTTGGTCATGCCCATGATGCCGGCCTTGGCGGTCACGTAGGTCGGGTAGCCGCCCAGTCCCAGCATGTAGCTGTTGGAGGACAGATTGATGATGGCGCCGCCACCCAACGCGCGCATGTCGGGGGCGACGGCCTGGGCAGTGAAGAATTGCGGGCGCAGGTTGGTGGCGATGGATTCATCCCACTGTTCCACCGTCCACTCATCCAGCGTATGACGGGTGTCACGCGCGGCGTTGTTGACCAGTACATTGATCAAGCCGTGGGCCTCACGCGCCTGAGCGACGGCGGCCTGCAGTGCCTCGATGTCCTGGATGTTGCAGGGGATGAACAGCGGACGATTGGCGTAGCGAGCTTCCATGGCGTCACAGAATTCGCTGGCATCGGACAGGCCGACGAAGGCGACCTTGGCGCCCTGGGCGAGGAAGCCTTCGGTCAGCGCGGCGCCGATGCCGGAGCCACCTCCGGTGATGAAGACGCTGGCGCCTTCGAGGTCCGGGTAGCGAAAGTCGGCGAAGGCGGAGCCTTCAGACGTGGATGATGTGGTACGAGTCATGTCGAATCCTTCCTTGAGCGTGACAGGCCTTCGGCGGAAGGCCTGTCCTGGCATGGCGTCTAGGTTGTCAGCGGGTGCGTTGCGGCTTGCTCGGCATTACCACTCGGCGACGGAGCCGTCTTCGTGGGTCCACAGCGGGTTGCGCCAGCGATGGCCGACCTTGGCACGCTCCTCGACGAAGGCTTCGTCGATCTCGACGCCCAGCCCCGGGCCCTGCGGAATGGCGCAGAAGCCGTCCTTGATTGCCAGCGCATCCTTGTCGACCAGGTAATCCAGTACGTCGTTGTCCTTGTTGTAGTGGATTCCCATGCTCTGTTCCTGGATGAAGGCGTTGTGACACACCGCGTCCAGTTGCAGCGAGGCCGCCAGCGTCAGCGGGCCGAGCGGGCAGTGCGGGGCCAGCGCCACATCGTAAGCCGAGGCCAGGGTGGCGATCTTCAGGCCTTCGCTGATGCCGCCACAGTGGGAAAGATCCGGCTGGATGATGTCGACCATGCCGTCCGCCAGCAGATCGCGGAACTGGAAGCGGGTGTGCAGGCGCTCGCCGGTGGCGATGGACGTCGCGATGCCTTCGGCGATGTGCTTGAGCGACGGCAGGTGCTCAGGCGCGACCGGTTCCTCGATGAACATCGGGTGGAACTGCTCCAGCTCACGCAGCAACGCCTTGGCCATCGGGCGATGCACGCGACCATGGAAGTCGATGCCGATGCCGACATCCGCACCGACCGCATCACGGGCCTCGGCGACACGTGCCACGGCGTCATCGATCTTCTTGTGCGAATCGACGATCTGCATCTCCGGCGTGCCATTCATCTTGAAGGCGGTGAAGCCCTGATCGACCAGCGCCTTGGCGCCTGCGCCGACATCTGACGGGCGGTCACCGCCGGTCCAGGCATACATGCGCATCTTGTCGCGCACCGGGCCGCCGAGCAGCTGATGCACGGGCACTCCCAGATCACGGCCCTTCAGGTCCCACAGCGCCTGATCGATGCCGGCGATGGCAGACATCAGGATCGGGCCACCACGGTAGAAGCCCGCGCGGTACATCACGTTCCACAGGTGCTCGATATTGCGCGGGTCCTGACCGACCAGATAATCGGACAGCTCGTGCACGGCGGCCTCGACCGTCGCGGCGCGGCCCTCGATGACCGGTTCGCCCCAGCCATAGCAGCCTTCATCGGTCTCGATCTTGAGAAAAAGCCAGCGCGGCGGAACTTGCCAGGTCTTGAGTCGGGTGATTTTCACGGATGCATCCTTGTTGAGAATGGGCGTTTGAACGAGGCTCAGCGCCAGGCGAAGCGGGTGGTGGAATCGGTCGTCATCAGCTGACGCCCGATCAGCATCAGAAGCGGCGGTGTCCCAGCTGTGGGTGGTCAGGTGAGAAGCCGAGATCGCGCGCTGCGGTCTCCAGCACGCGCTCGGCACAGGTGCGTGCCATCTCGGGCTGGCGCAGGCGAATGGCCTCCATCACCGCGCGGTGACGATCGAGGCTGGCGCGATGATGGCTGTGATCATGCTGCTGCGCGGACTGCTGGGTACTGTGGATCAGTTGGCTGATGGCAGGGCGCAGCAGGCTGCCAAGTTGTGTCCACACCAGATTGTGCGTGGCGTGGTAGATGGCTTCGTGGAAGGCGACATCGTGCTCGGCGTGCGCCTCACGCGAGCTGTCATTGGCGGTATTGACCATGCCTTCGAAGGCGCGCTCCAGGCGCGCGAGGTCCTGGGCGTTGGCCTTCATTGCGGCCAGCGCACTGACATAGGGCTCGACGGACAGGCGGAAGGCGTAGATCTCGCGCATCAGGTCCGGGTTGATACCGTCGAGACCGCTGACCCAATGGCTCATCAGCGGATCCAGCAGCTGCCATTCGCTCATCTCGCGCACGATGGTGCCACGCCCGGCGGTACGTTCCAGCAGCCCGGCGCTCACCAGCTGAGCCAGGGCGTTGCGAACACGGTTGCGGCTGGCGTCGAAGCGCTGGCAGAGGTCCAGTTCACGCGGAAAGCTGTCACCGGGGCCGAAGCTGCCCGCGAGAATTTCCCGCGCCATGCAGGTGGCAATGGCCTCCATGCTGCGCGGGGTCGCGTCGTTCGCCGAGGCGCTGTCAGTGGCGAGTGAGGCTGCCGCCAGAGAGTCGGTCATTGAGATGCCTGTCGTGAGAGGATGGTCAGGAGAGTCACTGCATCGCATCGCCTTCGAGCGCGGCGCTGACGCATGAGGTTCCGAGCATCAGGATAAATGTCTGAACACACATTAATAAATGTCGGACATTTCAACAAGCCACAAGCTCTTCAACTTTGGTCGCGCGAAAAGTTCGCCCGTCACAGCTAACAATGGCGCAGCCAACGAGGAGGCGGGTAACAAGGGGGAGTGAAAAGGGTGCATCTACAACGAACGGGGCCAGACACGATGTCTGGCCCCTGTCACGGTTGGTAAGACGGCTCACATGCAAAGCGGGTCATCGGGAAGCGGGTCACCAGGAAAGCTTGGCGCCATGATCAGATCACGCCGATGGCGGGTAGCGAGCCATATGGCCATTGAGGGTCAATTGCCATTCCTTGAGTGTCTGGGCACAGGAGAGATCGAGCAGCGTGATCTCGAGCGTCGCGGTGTCCTCCAGCGATGACAGCAGCGATGTCAGGGAATTGGCGGTGGGTGGCGAGGCAGTGCCATTGGCTGGCGCCTCGAACAGTGGCTCATTGCCTTCAGGGCGGCGAGTCACTTTCTGCGCAGGCGAGATATCTCGACATTGGTGCCCCATCACGATGAAGTTGCCCTCACTGACGCGGAAGACACGCAACGGATAGAAGCAGGCATTCAGGTGTGGGCCAAGCTGGGCATCGAGTGGCGCAAGGTGTCTGTCGTCAGCGCTGCGGCGCGATCCTTTCATGCCGCCCAGGTGAAGATGGCACAGCGTGATGTGCTGCCCCATGGCGTCCTGACACTCCCGGGCCAGCGCTTCGAGAGCGGCATCCAGCAGTGCGCGGGTGAAGCAGCCACTGTGGCTGTCGCGCCACCGGTTCGGGTCACGCTCTACCTGCTGCGGGCAGAGTCGATGCAGGGTGGGTGCCGGCGCTATCGGTTGCTCCGTCAGTACTTCACGCGCCGCTTGCAGCAACTCTGGTGGCATAAGGCCTAGACGGTGTTCGATCTCGCTCAGTGCCTGGGCCTCACTGACACCGGTGTGTCGCACCAGCTCGATGACCTGCACGACCAGTGCCAGAGTGCTGGCAGCGAGCGACGTCGCTGCTGTATCGGCCGAGGTCTGCTCTGCCTGTGGGATATCTGCACGAGGAGGAGCAGACGGAGACATGGCAGGAGGTGTTGCAGAGGTTTGCGAGGTCGCGGCAGCGTTGCCGTTTGCATACGATGTCAACCTGCTGCAGGCCCCCAGCATGAACTGCTGACTGGCACGCAACAGGTCAGCTTCCGCGGGTGCCATCAGGGCATCTTCCATCATGCGTGCACCGACCTCGACATGGCGACGCAGCAAGTGATACTGATCGAAATGGAGTTCATCGCGCGGTCGCAGCAGGGAGTCAGGCAGCGCCAGCTTGCCGATATCGTGCAGCATGGCAACGCGCTCCAGCGTGGCGATTTCCTGGCGGTCCATCCCGAGTCGTGTCGCGATGGCGCTGACAAGATTGGCGGCCAGAAAGTCTTCTCCCGAGCGCTCGGGACAGCGTTCCTCACGGATCATGCGCATCACCGCCCCGAGCCTGTCTTCGCCGCGCTGCTCAAGCTCATGCTCCAGCTGATTCATGCGCTGGCGCATCTGCAGCTGTCGCTCGCGATACTGGCACAGGAAGGCGTAGCCAAAGGCCAGACAGAGCATCAAGGTCACCAGCAGGGTGATCAGGAAATGCCAACGCTCCAGCGCGTGCTTCTTGTTCATCAAGTCTTCGTGCGCCTGGAGGGCGGCTTCACTGATGTCATCGAGATAGACGCCGCTGGCGATGATCCACTGGAAGGGGGGATACAGGGCGGCGTAGGCGGTCTTGTCGACCTGCTCGGCGCCCGGGCGCTTGGGGAAGCGGTAATCGAAGTAGATGCCACTGCCGTTCAAGACACCCTCGAGCTCGGTGCGATACGGGAAGCGGCCACTGCTGTCCTGGTACTCGGTCGACAGCAACTTGCCTTCGGTGGCCGGCAGCAGAGGATGGATCAACCGGCGTGCATAGCCCTCACCTCCGGTCGGGTCCAGGATCTCGTTGATCCAGACATAGCGGCTTTCCTCGCGCTCGATACTGGCGTGCAGAGACTGTCTCAGCTCATTGGCGACCAGAAAGGCCACCATCTTCGGGTCGATATGCACCAGCGCCCAGGGGGCGGGCTGTTGTCGTCGATCAAGGCGCACGGCGCCGGGGTTACCTTCCTCCTGCCCCAGCGGCACGGCAAACACCAGCCCGGCATCCGTGCCGCGCAGGAATTGTGGCTTGCGCATGCCCGCATTGAGGCGCTGATTCAGCTCCTGATTCCACCAGTCAGGGTGGAGCGTGGTGGGGAGCTGCATGATGTCGATCCAGTCCGGGTTGATGCGCAGGTCCGGGAACTGGCGCAACAGTTCGGTACTGACGAAGGAGCGATCGCGTCCACTCAGATGGCTGATGCCCAGTGACGGGGAGCGCATGGTGGTGATGAGAAGACGTTGCAGACGATGCTCGTAATCGCGATGCCGCGAGGCGATCATGCCGAGCGTCTGCTCCACCATTAATCTGGCCTGTTGACGCCGCTCCTTGGCGACCAGCATCTGTGTCGCCTGGGCCTGCAGAATATCCTGCTCGCGACTCTGCGATTCCTGAAATACCAGCAGGGCACCAAGTGAGAGACAGGAGAGTGCGGTCAACCCCAGCCATAGGCGCAAGGGCTTGCCCAACGGACGCTGTCTGACCGGGGAGCGAAGATCGGGCGGGCCGGTATCTGGCCCATGTCGAGAGAGATCACTATCCTTGATCATCGAGTCACGTCATCCATGAGTGATGCGGTGGCGCCGGGGAGGGTGATGATGGCACTGTTTCGAGCATAGCGGCTAGCGCAAGACCCAGAGGATATCGTTTCAGTCCTCTATGTCATCCAGCCAACGCTACGATGTTACCGCCCCAATGCCAAGAGAGGGCACTCAACACTCCGCGAAGCCCCAGTTCAGGGCAATTGCACGTTTTTCCTGTCGCGCGATGTCTTGCGAGCAGACGTTGAAAGGGGCATGATGAAGCTAGTTTTCTGTATGGCTTTCAAGAAGATATCTGTCATTTATCGATGGCTGTCCAGAAGAGGCTCGCTAACATCTTGATTTGAGGCGCGCCGGTCGAGTGTTGAAGGTGTCGTGCATAAGCTGCAAGTCAAATTGTCGCTCATCGTCCTGCAGTGAACTCATAGCGTTGTCTTCTTGTTGTCGACAAGATCAAAAGTGGAAATCGTGCATGAACCGACATGATGAAAAGATCATTGCCAGTGCTCGCAAGCAGCGTGCTCTCTTTGATGAGCTCGAAAAGGCGTTGGCAGAAGAGCTGAATGCGTTGGATCGCTCTTCTCAGCCTGCCCCCGCCGCCGAGTCGAACCACGACGCTGACGAGGCGCGCGCCCAGAAGCGTGATGAGGAGTTCGTGGCGCGACTCGAAAGCCTGATCGCGGAATTCGATCTTGATCGCGAGGCCGCCCAGACATGGCTGCGAGAGCTTGAGGCATTCAAGGGGAAAGCGGATTCAGAGTAAGCCCTCGTCTTGCCTGACTTGTCCTGCGCTACGCTCTGAGCAAGCCATGAGCTATCACCTGAGTCATGCAGTGGCTCGCGCGTCGCGATGGCTTTATCAGGCCTGCAAGCGTGTAAGCACAACGCCCAGCACTTCTACCTGAAGGCTGGGCGTTGTGCGTTTCTCGCTTGGTTCACCTGGATCCGATGGATCATCTAGCCCGATAGATCTTCTGACGTCTTCTTATTGGCTTGGTGGCTTGCTGACCTGGCGACGACACCACTAGCCTGTTGTCGACAAGGGCCTTTGGGCAACGCTCCCACCGGCCCCAGGCCCAGAGCTGCGCCCTAGATCTCTTCCCAGATGGCTTCCTTCAATTCGTCTGTCAGGCCTTGCAGGCGTTGCAGGCGCTTGACGGTATGTTCCTGTACATCACTGACGATCTCCGTCAGGCACTCCTTTGACTCGTGAGGGTCAACGAACCCGGAGGATAGCAGGCACTGGCCCATTTCCATGCTCTTGGTCTGCCACATGCGAATAAACTCGATCTCCTGCTCATATGCCTTGAGGCTCAGGCTCCACCATACCTGCTGACAACGCATCAAGGGGGCGAGGGGATGCACGAGGTCATCGGGTCGATTCATCCAGGGCAGTGGGGTGCTGAACAAGGCAGCGAAAGGGTGCATCGGTTGATTGGCGATTGGCATTCCGGACTCCTGTCTCATGGTATCTGATAGCTGATGAGTGCAGACCTTGGGGAAAATACCGGCGGGGCGGCTGGTGTTTGGCGTTATTGTGACCAATAGTGATAGTGGCTGGTGTCTAGTGGCACAGGCTTCGCAACCTGAGCTGAGTTGAGCATAGCTCCCTCTGCTGGAATGCGCGCGAGCATCCTGTGCTGTCTCCAGTCAACTCTATCCCGGCCCCCCCTGTCCTCAGACAACCCTGTGCCCTGATGATGAATTGCGTGAGGTCACCGACCAGGAGGCGATCATGATCAATGAAGTCAAATCCGTACTGGCAGCATTCTTTGGTGTCCAGAAGGAGGCCAATCGCAAGCGTGATTTCGAGCACGGCCATGCGCTGAACTTTCTGGTGGTGGGACTGGTGATGGCCGCACTGCTGGTGGGAGGGATGGCACTGCTGTCCACGGTCGTCGCCGGTTGAAGAGCCGCTCAGGCGACTGAGACGAAACGTCAGGCAAGACACTGCAGAGACTAACCATCCGGCACGAAAAAAGCCCCCGCCTAGGAGACCATCCTGGACGGGGGCTTTTGCTTGGTTCACTCGACTGCGATTGCTTTCTATCCCGCGTCTATCCGCAGGCAGTAACGGTGAGTGATCAAGAGCGGGCGATCAACGACGCGCGAACAGCGGCGTCTTCTGGTCGACACCGGTCTGGTAGCTGACGCTGAACAAGCTCAGGGCATGCAAAGCATCTTCCACGTACTGATCGTCACGCAGGGCGAAAGCACTGATGCCACAACGGCTCATGTAGTGGAGTTGATCCACCAGCACGTCACCGATGGCGCGAATCTCACCTTGGTAGCCGAAGCGCTCACGCATCAGGCGGGCAATGGTGTAACCGCGGCCATCATTGAAGTTCGGGAAGTCGACCCCCAGCAGTGGTGCGTCCGCCAGTGCCTTGCCCAGCTCGGGCGTGAGCTCGGTGTCACTGGCAAGCCAGGGCGCCAGATGATCAGAACCTTCACCGGCGGCGACCAGCGCCTGCCATTCTGCCAGCGGCAGCAGGGCAGGTTGCTGATAGCTCGGTAGATTGCCGTCTTCATCCAGACGCACGACCTGCCAGGCATCTTCGCTCACCAGCTGATTCTGACGGATGACGCCACCCTGGCGCTGATCGGTCAATTCACGTGCTGATGTCATTTGTGCAGTCACCTCAGGCATAGACCCGCTCCTTGAACGGCTTCATGCCGATGCGGTGGTAGGTATCGACGAAGACTTCATCTTCCAGACGCTGCTCGACGTAGACCTGCAGCACCTTGTCGATGACGTTCGGCATGTCTTCGGCATTGAAGGAGGGGCCGAGAATCTTGCCGAGCGTGGCGTTGTCGTCGCTGCGTCCGCCCAGCGAGACCTGGTAGAACTCCTGGCCTTTCTTGTCGACACCCAGGATGCCGATGTTGCCGACGTGGTGATGGCCACAGGCGTTCATGCAGCCCGAGATGTTCAGGTCCAGCGGGCCGAGGTCGTACAGGAAGTCGAGGTCTTCGAAGCGGTCCTGCAGTGCCTGAGCGATGGGAATCGACTTGGCATTGGCCAGCGAGCAGAAATCGCCACCCGGGCAGCAGATCATGTCCGCCAGCGTGCCGACGGTCGGGTTGGCCATGCCGAGTTCTTCCAGCGCCTTCCAGAGTGTCTCGAGCTCATCAACCGGCACGTCTGACAGCACCAGGTTCTGCTCGTGTGTCACGCGCAGTTCACCGAAGCCATATTGCTCCGCGAGGTCAGCCACGGCGTCCATCTGGTCAGCAGTGACGTCACCCGGGGCCAGTTCACGGCGCTTGAGCGACAGGGTGACGGCCTTGTAGCCCGGCACCTTGTGGCCGACGACGTTGTTGGTCACGAAACGCGCGAAGGCGCGGTTCTCGCGGCGCAGGGTCTCGTAGGCCTCGATGGCCTCGGCGCTGACTTCACGGCGCTCAGGCTCGGGGAAGTAGCTGGTCGCCTTGGTGACGGCGGAGTCGGTGAGGGTTTCCGGGCCATCCTTGAGGTGGGCCCATTCTTCCTCGACGCGACGGCGGAATTCCTCGATTCCCAGTGCCTTGACCAGGATCTTGATGCGCGCCTTGTACTTGTTGTCGCGACGGCCCCACTGGTTGTAGACACGCACGATAGCGTCCAGATAGGTCAACAGGTGCTGCCAGTCGAGGTCTTCGCGCACGATGTCGCCGACCATCGGTGTACGGCCGAGGCCGCCACCCGCCAGGATGGTGGCCTTGACGCTGCCATCGTCGGCGCGGTTGAGACGAATGCCGATATCGTGGACCTGGATGGCAGCACGGTCGGCGCTTGCGCCGGTGACGGCAATCTTGAACTTGCGCGGCAGATAGGCAAATTCCGGGTGAAGCGTGGACCACTGACGGATCAGCTCACACCACGGACGCGGGTCGACGGTCTCGTCTTCCGCGATACCGGCGAACTGGTCAGTCGTGGTATTGCGGATGCAGTTGCCGCTGGTCTGGATCGCATGCATCTCGACCTGAGCGAGTTCGGCGAGAATTGCCGGGACATCTTCCAGCTTCGGCCAGTTCAGCTGCAGATTCTGGCGGGTGGTGAAGTGTCCATAGGAACGGTCATAACGACGACTGATGGCCGCCATGGCGCGCAGCTGGACAGCGCTCAACATGCCGTAAGGAATGGCGATACGCAGCATCGGGGCGTGACGCTGGATGTAAAGGCCATTCTGCAGGCGCAGAGGGCGGAATTCTTCATCCCCCAGACGGCCCGCCAGATAGCGATCCATCTGGTCCTTGAACTGAGCTACCCGCTCGTCGACCAGTGTCTGGTCGTAGGTGTCATAGCGATACATGTCAGGGGTGTCCTGCGGTCGGGCATCAGATGATCGTCCACTGATGCGAATCTTGTTGATGCTGAAGCCACCATACCCTCTATTCTTTATTCTTTAAAAGAATAAATCCTCATAGTTTTCGATGATGACGTTATTAAGAAGGGCGCGTCGAGTTTGCCTATCGGCAGCCAAAAAGAAAAGACCAGACGCCGGCTGGCAGGCGTCTGGCCAAGTACACGAGGGCTCACGATAGGCAAGGGCCTGCCACAGGCCGGGCTCGCGCAGAACTGACGACATCAGTCAGACGATATCAGTCCAGGTCATTGCCTGTGCCTGGTGCGCTCCTGACAGGTTTCAGCAGACTGAGGCGCGAATCCGCATGGGCGTGAAAGCGCGTCTCGAAGACTTGCTGCGGCATCGGGCGACCGAAGAGAAAGCCCTGGAAGGCGTGGACGCCCATGGTCTGGAAGATTTCGGCTTGCCCCAGCTCCTCGACCCCCTCGACAACGACCTGCATGCCGTGGGATTGGCCCATCGCGACGATGACCCGCGCCAGCTCCCTGTCCCGGCGACTGGTCTCGACGTTCATGACGAAGGAGTGATCGACCTTCAGGATGCCGAAAGGCAGATCATGCAGATAGGAGAGACATGAGAAGCCTGTTCCGAAATCATCCAGCGAGAGGTTGACGCCCAGCCTGCGTATGGCCTGCAACTGATAACGCAAGCTGTCTTTGCTGTCGAGCATCAGGTTCTCGGTGACCTCGACCACCAGCTGCGAGGGACGAATCGGGTAGCGCTCGAGCAGTGACTCGAGCTGGTGCAGCATGCCTTGATCCCTGAACTGGATGACAGAGGCGTTGACGGACAGATAGCGCTCCTCGATCCCGAGTCGTCGCCATTCACACAGGATGACGGCAGCCTCTTCCAATACCCAGTTGCCGATCTCGACGATCTGTCCGGTCTTTTCTGCTGCCGGAATGAACTCATCGGGTGGTACCAGGCCGAGCTCAGGGTGCTCAAGGCGGATCAGTGCCTCCGCACCGAGCAGTTCCGGCGCCTCCAGATCGGCACTGGCCGCCCGGAAGATGGGTTGTAAATAGAGGCGGAACCAGCCCATGGTCAAGGCTTCGCGAATCATGCGCTCCTTCAGGAACAACGGCTCACCGTCTTCCAGCGCGCTGTCACGGACGCAGGTGCGGTATTGATTGCCCCCTTTATGCTTGATATCGACCACGGTAAGTTCCAGCAGACGCATCAGCCGGCTCGGGCTCTCGTCATCTGCCTGCGCCTGCAGACCCGCCATGCTCAGACTGAGATGGATGGGTTCGCCAGCCTTGAGCAGCGGATGGGAGAAGGCGATTTGAATTCGGTGAACAAGTGGTCGCAAGTCATTGATATCACAGGTCATGACGAATTCATCACCACCAGTACGACCGATCCAGGCGGGGTCACACTCCTTGAGTCGTGCGCCAACCTCTTTCAACAGCAGATCACCGTCCATCGGCCCCAGGTGGTGATTGATGCTGTGGAATCGATCGATATTGACCAGCAGCAAACCAAAGACAGCGTCACGTGCGATCAACTGTTGTACGTGCTGATTGAGTGACAGCCGGTTGGGCAATTGAGTCAAGGGGTCAATCAGCTCATGCTCCAACAGTCGCTGCTGGGTCCTGGTCAGTTCGGTGATGTCCGTCAGCAGCATCATCGTGCCCCGGGATTGGCTGCCATTGGCGGCCGGAATGACCACCTGGACCTGACGGTCTTCCTGATGTCGGCAGTTCAATGTCATTACAAGGTCATTGCAGGCATTGCCCAGCTTCAAGGCAGTACTGATGCGATGGATATGCTTGCTATTCTGACTGCTGATGAGAGTATCGAAGGGCATGCCGACAAGATGTTCACGTGTCCAACCGGTCACCTCCAGCATTTGCTCGCTGGCATCCTGCACTGTGCCCTTGTCGTCGATCACCAGCAGCAATGCGGGGGTATCACGGTAGAAGTGTTGATAGCGCTCTTCGTTGTTACGCAGCGTTTCCATCATGTTGAAGATTCGCTGCCCCAGCTTGTTCAGCTCCACGATGACCTTGTTGATCTCACGCGAGTGAACAGGGGGAATTCGTTGGAAGGTGGCATGCTGGCCCTCCAGCTGCCTCATGCGCCTCACAGCCTTGCTCAAGGGGTTCATCACATAGCGCTTCAACTGCCAGGAAAGCATCAGCAGGATCGACAGGATGATGGTCAGGGCAATCGCGAACAGCACTGCTCCACCCTGGTAACGGGCGGCAAGCAACGGTGCGTTGGTGCTCTCCAGTTCAAGTCTGCCAACGGCCTGCTTGACCAGAGAATTCTGATAGACAAGTGGCTTCGAATGCGTGACGGGGGTTCAAGGCTGTGCCGCTTTTGGCTATCTCCTCGACAAGCTCACCCTCATGATTGAAGTAGCGCACGGCATGGACGCTGGCGTGATGACTGAGAGTCTCGAGGTAGGCATGAACTCTCTCATCATCAAAGTTCCAGATGGCGTCCGGCATCGATAGTGCCACGATATCCATCATTTCCTGATGGTCATCATGCATGTGCTCGACGGCCTCACTGGCATAAAGGTAATAACTCACGGCTCCACTGATGGCACAGATGGCGAATACCAGCGGCGCAAGTATCCGCAGTATTCGCCATCTGAGCGGTGACGCATGCTCGCCATCACCCCCGGGTGCCGTATCCGGGGTCTTGACGGGTGTCGGGCCATCATTGATCACGCTGTTCTCCCTCGGTGGCGATGAAAGTCGCCCTGCTAGCTATCCTTGCGGCCCCTCATTGAGGGGTATTCATGAGCGCGCTGGAATGTGCAATCTTCTTCTAGACGGCAGGAGCCTGAGGGAGCAATCCGGATGCCGCGGCCTGGTGATCAAGCATCTGCGCCAATACCTTCATCGGATCAAACCCATAGTCATCCTGCGATGGCTGCAATCCGAAGGCCGCGAAATCTGCAGCCTCCCAGTCAGGATTTTCCAGAAATGGGCCGTATCGAGCCACATTACCATGCGTGATGGCGCTCATCGGAAAGTTGACGGTTCTGGGGGTCCATTCCTCGATATCGGCATGGTCTCTTGCCATCACCATCGCCCAGGCTCCCGCCATGAAATGACCGCCGTCCGTCAACAGCATGCGCTGATCCTTCACCATGCTGATACCCTCCGGTGACCAGTTGAGTCCTGCCACCAGCACATCCACGCCGGGCGTGAGGCTCGCTGACTCGAGCGCAAGAATGGCCCCCTCGGCCATGGCATCATTCGCCGCCCAGATCAGATCATTCTGACCGCTTGAGCGGCTGACCCACTTAAGATATTGCGCAGTAAGATGTTCAGCATCCCGAGTATTCCAGCGCGCCTCGAGTATGCGGTCTATGTGGACATTCTGGTCCTGGGAAAAGCCGGCAAGCATGCCGGTATTGCGGGCAATCGAGGCAGGTGTTCGGGTATCCCCGATCAAGGCAAGCCCATGCAATTGTTCGGTGGGGGACCCTTCCCGCGCCACCTTGATCAACTGGGCCGCCATGCGTTTGCCCGCGGTATGGTTGTCCGGGATGACGCTGCCGATCCAGGAGGGGTGGAGGGACCCCGGGGTGCCATGAATCAGCGCCTGTTCGCGGCTCAGTCCGTTCAACAGCATCACGACATGGGTGTCGTGGCCATCCGCGATCGTCAACAACTCGGATGCCGCCTGCTCTTCATTGACCAGCAGGAGATAATCAGGAGCGGAAGGGCTCTCCAAAGCCTGAATCGCGAGTTTCCTGAGCAGGATGGGATTCCGCTCGGCTTAGACGACTTCCAGCGAGATGTTCAAGTCCAGGGCGGCCGCTCGCATGGTGTTCGTCACCATGTCCCAGAAGCGCTCGCCACGAAGCCCGGGGTTCACGAAGGTGGCGTTCAGCGTGCGTCCTGGCATCGCCTTCTGTGCAACACGTGCCCTCGACTCGCCTTAAGGATAGGTCGAAGCTTGAGTATTTATTGAGGCTCGAGGCGTGAGATCGGAGGAGGAAGAGCCAGAGGATGCGGCGTTGACCAACCCGCTGAGGGCAAGGCAACCACACAGGACGATCAGCCTTGGCAAGCCAAGTTGTACTCGTCCTGTCTCGTGGGTGGCAGCGGACATGGCGTTCTCCCTATTACATTTGATTACAATTCAATCAGGATACGCGACTGGGCAGGCCTTGAATTGACTGCAACAAAGCTGCCATTTACCAAATTTCAACGATTGAACGATCTATATCATTGACTCTTGATATTTACCATGAGCTACAGGAGCGAGTGGCTACAGCGATGAATGGCGAGTCGCATCATAGAGCATTATCAAAGGCGCAAGGCTTGCCATGCTCTTCGCTGCCAGATAAGTCCGAAGACGAGCGAGTTGAGCAGGCGATAGGCGAGCTGAATTGCCCAGATGGCGACGAGGCCCCCTTCCTGATGAACCCCCCACCACCAGGCCGCGGGCAGAAAGATCAGCCACTGCAGGCTCAAGGTGGCAAGCATCACGGTGCGATGGGCGCCGGCGCCCAGCAGTGCCTGGGCCAGCACGATAGCGGTGCAATCGAGCACGATCATGGCGGCCGTCATCTGCAGAGGTAGCTTGCCCAGCTCGATCAACTGTGGGCGATGCAGGAACAATCCGAGCACGCTCTCGGGCGCGACCCACAGTGGCAAGCCCAGCAGCAATAGACACGGCAGTGCCACGCGCACGGTGTCCCACCCCCAGCGGTGGGCCTCTTCATGTTCGCCGCTGCCCAGAGACTGCCCCACCAGACTCATGGCGGCCAGCCCAAGTCCGACCCCGGGCAGTATCAGTAGCAGGGAGAGATTCACCAGTACATGGCCGACCGCGACACTGGCCGCATCGATCTGACCGAGTATCCAGAACAGCATCGCGTAGCCTGCCGCGAACCATAACTGCTGAAAGGAGTGGGGCACCGCGAGCTTCAACAGCGTCAGGTAATGCGTCATCGGCGGCCAGGCATGCAGAACACCGTGCAGACTGCGCTCGCCCAGCGTCGCCTTGATCCACAGCGCCAATGCGACCAGCAGGGACAGTGTCGTACCGGCCCCGGCGCCATCCGCGCCCATCTGCGGAGCACCGAACAGGCCATGGATCAGAATGATGCTGAGCACGACATTGACCGCCTGGGTGATCAACATGATGCGCAGATAGATCCCGGTGCGCTGCAGGCCATTCCAGAAGCCCCGGAAGCAGAACGCCATGGCGACAGGTATCAGCCCCAGCACACGCCATTGAAAATATGACGAGGCCGTTTCATGCACGCCGGACTGGTCATTGATCAGTGACAGCAGCGGCCCAGCCCAGTGATGGCAGGCGAGGGTGACAGGAATGCCGATCGACAACGCCAACACCAGGCCGGCATTGAGGCCTTCGCCACAACGCTCGGGCGATTCCTCGCCCAGGCGTCGCGAGGTCTGAGCCTGAACGGCGGAAGACAGCCCGAAGATCAGTGCCGTGACCATGAACATGGCGTAGCCACCGATCCCGACACCCGCCAGCGCCGTTTCCCCCAGGCTGCCGACCAGTGCCGCATCAATCAGGTTGAGCAGACTCTGCGACAGCATCGCCCCGATGATGGGCAGCGCCAGTTTCAGTATTCGTGTGTTGCGCGCAAGATTCCCCAGCATCAGACGCTCCCACGCGGGGTGGCGAAAGGATATGAAGCTCGGGAAGAATTGAAAGCCTCGAATGTGCCTGAAAAACGGGAAACCAGTGAACAGAGCATTGATTTATAGAGGAGTGATAGACAAAGCAGTGACAACGGCAGCACGGGCGACTCACGACAGCGGACAAGAGGGGCAACATGATAGCGCGCTCGGCAAACTGAAGACATCGGCTCACAGACAACAGCGCGCCCCACTTCCTGAGAGGTGAGGCGCGCGGGGCGACGTTGGCGGTGTCAGACGGTGGGGGCAGCTGACGGGAGGAGTCAATCGGTGTCTGGATCGTAGCCCAGCACCGGCGACAGCCAGCGTTCCATCTCGCCAAGCTCCATTGCCTTGCGGCTCGCCAGGGACTGCACCTGATCGCGAGTGATCTTGCCGGTGGAGAAGTACTTCGACTCCGGGTGCGCGAAGTACCAGCCTGAGACGGCGGCGGCTGGCCACATGGCAAAGCTCTCGGTCAGCTCCATGCCGGCATGCTTGCCTGGTTCGAGCATGCGGAACAGCGTGGCCTTCTCGGTGTGGTCCGGGCAGGCCGGATAGCCGGGCGCCGGACGAATGCCGCGATATTTCTCGGCGATCAACGCCTCGTTGTCGAGTACTTCCTCGCTGTCGTAGCCCCAGAACTCCTTGCGTACGCGCTCGTGCAGGCGCTCGGCAAAGGCTTCGGCGAGACGGTCCGCCAGCGCCTTGACCATGATGGCGTTGTAATCATCGCCAGCCGCCTCGTACTCCCTGGCCAGTTCATCCGCGCCATGCCCGGTGGTCACGGCGAAGCCACCGATCCAGTCCGGCTTGCCGCTATCACGCGGGGCGATGTAGTCGGCAAGACTGTGACAGACGCCATCACGATTCTTGGTCATCTGCTGACGGATATGATGCAGGCGCTCGACCACCTGTGTGCGTGATTCATCGGCGTAGACTTCCAGGGTGTCGTCGTCGACACAGTTGGCCGGCCAGAAGCCGATCACGCCACGCGCCAACAGCACCTTGTCATCGATCAGCTTGCGCAGCATCACCTTGGCATCGGCAAACAACGAACGCGCCGCTTCCCCGACTGTTTCATCCTGCAGAATTTTCGGGTACTTGCCCGCCAGCTGCCAGCTCATGAAGAAGGGCGTCCAGTCGATGCGCTCGACCAGTTCATTCAAATCGTAGTCATCGAAGACCTTGAGGCCGGTAAAGCTCGGGGCCGGCGGGGTGTAATGCTCCCAGTCCGTCTGGAAGCGACGCTTGCGCGCTTCGCGGTAGTCGAGATCCGCGGCCTTGGGGCGGCGCTTGGCATTGCGCTCGCGCACCACGGCGTACTCGGTGCGAATCTGATCGACATAAGCTGCCTTGAGTTCCGGCGACAGCAAACGCGATGCCACGCCCACCGCGCGTGAGGCATCAGTGACATAGATGACCGGCTGATCGTACTGCGGTTCGATCTTGACTGCGGTATGGGCCTTGGACGTGGTGGCACCACCGATCAGCAGCGGCAACTCGAAGCCACGGCGCTGCATCTCCCTCGCGACACTGACCATCTCGTCCAGCGACGGCGTGATCAGCCCCGAAAGCCCGATGATGTCGGCCTTCTCGTCGATGGCGGTCTGCAGAATCTTCTCCGCCGGCACCATCACGCCCAGGTCGATCACCTCATAGTTGTTGCACTGAAGCACCACACCGACGATGTTCTTGCCGATGTCGTGGACATCGCCCTTGACGGTGGCCATGACGATCCTGCCCTTGGCCTGGGTCTCGCCGCTCTTCTCGGCCTCGATGAAGGGGATCAGGTGGGCGACCGCCTGCTTCATGACGCGCGCCGACTTCACCACCTGGGGCAGGAACATCTTGCCCGCGCCGAACAGGTCGCCGACCACATTCATGCCGTCCATCAACGGCCCTTCGATGACCTCGATGGGCCGGGCTGCCTGCAGGCGCGCTTCTTCGGTATCTTCCTCGATATGGACGGTGATGCCCTTGACCAGCGCGTGCTCGATGCGCTTGTTGACCGACCAGCTGCGCCATTCGAGGTCTTCCTTCTTCTCGCCGCTGCTGCCATCGCCCTTGTACTTGTCGGCGATGTCGAGCAGGCGCTCGGTGCTGTCATCGCGGCGGTTGAGCACTACATCCTCGACGGCGTCGCGCAGCTCCCGGGGCAGGTCATCGTAGAGAGCCAACTGGCCGGCGTTGACGATGCCCATGCTCAGGCCCGCCTGGATGGCGTGATAGAGGAATACCGAGTGGATCGCTTCGCGGACCGGATTGTTGCCACGGAACGAGAAGGACACGTTGGAGACGCCACCGGAAATCATCGCGTGGGGCAAGTTGTCATGAATCCAGCGCGTGGCCTCGATGAAATCGACCCCGTAGTTGTCGTGCTCCTCGATGCCGGTGGCGATGGCGAAGATGTTGGGGTCGAAGATGATGTCTTCGGCCGGGAAGCCGATGTCATCGACCAGCATCCGGTAGGCGCGCTCGCAGATCTCTATCTTGCGCTGATAGGTGTCGGCCTGACCGACATCATCGAACGCCATGACCACTACCGCGGCGCCATGGCGACGACAGATCTGCGCCTGCTGACGGAAGCTTTCTTCGCCTTCCTTGAGCGAGATGGAATTGACCACCGCCTTGCCCTGGATGCACTTGAGCCCCGCCTCGATGATGTCCCACTTCGAGGAATCGACCATGATCGGCACGCGCGAGATGTCCGGCTCCGAGGCGATCAGGTTCAGGAAGCGCACCATGGCCTCCTGTGACTCCAGCATGCCCTCATCCATGTTGACGTCGATGACCTGGGCGCCATTCTCGACCTGTTCGAGGGCCACTTCCAGCGCGGTGGTGTAGTCCTCCTCCTTGATCAGGCGGCGGAAGCGCGCGGAGCCGGTGACGTTGGTGCGCTCACCAACATTGACGAAGAGCGAGTCCGGCTGAATGTTGAAGGGCTCAAGTCCCGACAGGCGGCAGGCCGGCGCGATCTCCGGCACCTTGCGCGGCGGGTACTGGGACACCACGCGCTTGACCGCCTGTATGTGCTGCGGGGTGGAGCCACAGCAGCCACCGATGATGTTGAGCAGGCCCGCGGCGGCGAAGGATCCGATGATCTCGGCCATCTCGTCCGGGGTCTGGTCGTACTCGCCGAATTCGTTGGGCAGGCCGGCGTTGGGGTGCGCGGAAACAAAGGTATCGGCCTTCTCGGACAGCTCACGCAGATAAGGACGTAGCTCCTCGGCGCCCAGTGCGCAGTTGAGGCCAATGCTCAGCGGGCGCGCGTGACGGACCGAGTTCCAGAAGGCTTCAGTAGTCTGGCCGGACAGCGTACGCCCCGAGGCATCGGTGATGGTGCCGGAGATCATCACCGGCAGGCGCGGATGGCCTTCGTCGAACAGCTCCTCGAGGGCGTAGATCGCCGCCTTGGCATTCAGGGTGTCGAAGATTGTCTCGATCAGGATCAGGTCTGCGCCGCCCTCGAAGAGCGCCAATGCGGCTTCGCGGTAGTTGTCGCGCAGGATATCGAAGGTGACATTGCGCTTGGCGGGGTCATTCACGTCCGGCGAGATGGAGCAGGTGCGGCTAGTCGGACCCAGCACCCCGGCGACGAAGCGCGGGATGCCAGTCTCGGCGGCCACGGCATCCGCCGTCTTGCGCGCCAGGCGTGCCGATTCGAGGTTGATCTCGTGGACCAGCGCCTGCATGCCGTAATCGGACTGCGACAGCTGAGTGGCATTGAAGGTGTTGGTCTCGACGATATCGGCGCCGGCCTCGAAGTAGGCGCGGTGGATCGCCTCGACGATGTCCGGTCGGGTCAACGCCAGCAGATCGTTGTTGCCCTTGATGTCGCTGGGCCAGTCGGCGAAGCGCTCACCTCGGAAGTCTTCCTCCTCCAGCCCGTAACTCTGCAACATGGTGCCCATGCCGCCATCGAGGATCAGGATGCGTTCCTGCAGCGCCTGGCTCAGCGCGTCGGACAAGGACAGAGAATAAGGAACAGGGGATTGGGCTTGCGCCATGACGGACTCCAGCGTACGTGACCTGTCGCGTTGTTTCCCGGGCGGGCAACTTTCTCTACCAAGCCAGTGCTTTGCCAAGCCAGCATCTTGCCGAGAAAGTCACACGCCACAGGCGCGAACTCATTGCTATTGAGAGGCGCCGGCGAGGGATTCGCTCAGAAACCCCCGCCTTGGCCAGTTGGAGCTATCGTATCAGACTACAGAAGCGTCACGATGAGCATGATTCATGGGCAACATGAGTCAGTCAGGAGTGTCTAAAAGGGAGTGGTCGCGCGCAGTCACCAAACCCGAGTGATTTGCTCAGGATTGCGAGTGCAGCAGGTTTTCCCTTAACATGGAGCCATTAGTCACCTGACATCAAGAGAGTCTCTGCGCCATGAGTGAGAGCATCCAGATTACCGATAGCGCCCAAGAGTATCTTGCCGAGCTGCTCGAGAAGCAGAACGTCGAAGGTATCGGCGTGCGCATCTTCATCACCCAGCCGGGCACTCCATATGCCGAGACCTGTCTCGCCTATTGCCGTCCGGGCGAGGAAGAGCCGACGGATGAGATCCTGGATCTGCCGAAGCTTAAGGTCTATCTCGACACGCACAGCGTGCCTTTCTTGGAAGAAGCGACTGTCGACTTCAATGCCGATCGCATGGGCGGCCAGCTGACCATCAAGGCACCGAACGCCAAGATGCCCAAGGTCAACGCGGATAGCCCGCTGGAAGATCGCATCAACTATATCCTCTACAGCGAGATCAACCCGGGGCTTGCAGCTCATGGCGGCGAGATCAAACTGGTGCAGCTGACCGAAGAGCAGGTCGCCGTCCTGCAGTTCGGCGGCGGTTGCCAAGGCTGCTCCGCCGTCGATCTGACCCTGAAGGATGGTGTCGAGAAGACGCTGATGGAGCGTATCCCGGAATTGACCGGTGTCCGTGACGTCACCGATCATACCGACACGACCAACGCCTACTACAGCTGAGGGCGGGTCTGGCTTCAGGCATGTGGCCAGGCCAATGCCAGAGTCGATCCAAGCACAGGCCAAGAATGCAATCTCCCATCGATTTTCGGTGGGAGATTTTTTTATGCGTGCGACGTCGGCCTCTCATGGGTTGAGGCGAGCTGGCGCGAGCCTGGGATATCCAGGCCAGGGCGCTCGGCGTATGAAGGGAGGCTCAGTGAAGTAGCTGAGTAAAGTATTAGGGTTATCTGGTATCGTGGCAGTATCTTTTTCATGCTGGCATCAGCTCTACGGCCGTCCGGCATGACGTGTGTTCGTCGAACCTTTCCTTCCATCGTCAAGAGATAGCCTTCATGAGTCTGGCCAACCTGCGTTTTCGCACCATCAACATCATCATCTGTGTGCTTTCTGCCTTGGCGGGTCTGGTGTTGCTGATCGTGTTGGCATTTATTACCCGTAATGTGTCCGACCTGCAGCGTGACTGGCAGGAATATCAGCAGGCGCGCTCTGACAAGCCGCGCCTAGAGGGGCAGCTGACCAAGGCCTTAGGCTATGGCGGTATGGTGCATGATTTCAAGAATCTCGTATTGCGTCAGGACCTTGACTTGCTCGTTGAGATACAAAGTGAGATTGGGGCCGCACGTAGTGCTCTTAACCGCTATCAAAACCTCGGGTTATCACAAGGAGAGGAAATGGCGGTGGCGGGTCTGCGTGCCACCATCAGTCGCTATGAGCAGATGACTCCTAGAATACGCGAGATGATTGAGCAGGGGCGTTCTAGTACCGATATCGACAAGGTGGTAAAGATCGACGATTTCCAGGCTGTCTCAGGGCTAGATACCTTGCGCCGTATCTCCGTCGCTGAGTTACGTGATAATGACAACCCGCTTGAGAACGGCATGGGTAAGGCGAGACTGGTAGCCAACCTGCGACGTGACCTCGGCTATGGCGAGATGATCCACCACTTCAAGAATTACGTACTGCGTAGTGATGCTATCTACGGTCAACAGGCGGCGCAGGACCTCGAGTCGCTGCGAGCGACACTGGCGGCATATCGTGAGATGGGCATGAATACTGCCGAGCAGCGTGCTATTCGCGATATTGCCGATGTCATCCAGTCCTACAGTGACCGCTTGAACAAGGTCAGCCAGTTGCATGACCAGCAGACAGAGCTTTCGCCGCGTGAGATCGATCAGCAAGTCAGGATCAATGAAGCACAAGCGCTTGCAGCACTGGCGGTGCTGGATCATGAAACCCGCATGCGGATCGGGGCGACCTCTGCCTCGGTAGGCAAGACGCTCAATCTGTTGGCCACGGTGGCGCCGGTCGTCAATGGCCTGGCGTTGGCGATGATCGTGGTGCTGATCGGCATCTCGATGTGGCTGTTTGGACGTTATGTCCTGGTGCCGATACGTCGTCTAACGCAGACCATGAATACCTTGGCCAACGATGATGTGAGCGTGGTGATCGATAGTACTCAGCACACCAATGAAGTGGGCCAGATGGCGCGGGCGTTGCAGAAGTTCAAGTACAACATCATCGAGAGCAACAACTACAAGAAGCGTATCACGCAACTGGCGATGCATGATTCTCTGACGGGGCTGCCCAATCGACAGCATTTCTATGAGCGGGTCGAGCATTGGCTCGAAAGCGTCAGTGACGAAGGCGGGCAGCTGGCGTGTCTCATGCTGGACATCGACAAGTTCAAGCCCATCAATGATATCCATGGCCATGCTGCCGGGGATGTGGCGCTCAAGGTGATCGCGGAGCGACTCAATCAGGTGGTGCGCAAGGGCGATTTCGTCGCGCGTCTGGGAGGCGATGAGTTCGTGGTGCTGGTCCACAATGCCGACATCCAGGCGAATCTGGGTCGCCACGGGGAACTCGCCCAGCTGGCCCAGCGCATCATCGACAGTCTGGGCAAGCCATTCCTGTATGAAGAGCACAAGCTGGAAGTGGGCTGCAGCATCGGGATTGCTATCGCCCCTCAACATGGCGCCGACCGTGAACAGCTATCACACAATGCGGACATGGCGCTGTACGCCGCCAAGCATGAGGGACGCAATTGCGCGGTGCAGTTCAGCCGCCATGATGAGCTGGGCCAGATTGTCGCGATCGCGAGCAAGAAGCGTGATGTGCAGAAACAGCAGTGACGGAAGCCCTAGGGTTCAAGCACTAGTGCAGAAGCCGCCTCAGCGGCATTGGCAACGATAGCAAGGCTAGATGCCGCATGAGCAGGCAATCTAACGGCGCCCCTCGGGGTGCCGTTTTGCGTCTGGTGGGGACAAACCACCTGCGGGCGGTGGGCAAGGGCGAGTATTGCCCGGTACTGGTACTGGCCATGGCCCCGGCTTGCGCGCTCACCGACACGGGGCTTGGGATAATTCTACGTTATCCATACGCTTCACGAGAATAATTTATGGTTTGCGACATCCATAACGGTTTGTTATGGTTTATAGCGAATTCGCCAACTGCGAAATATTTTATGAAAACCATGACAATGACTTCCACGATTCAGGGCCTGGCCCACCACACCCACGATGCTGTGATCAACCGCGCCAGCGCGCCGTTGTTCATCCGTCAGCCGACTACCGATGATGGTTGGGGCATCTATGAGCTGGTCAAGGCCTGCCCGCCGCTGGACCTCAATTCAGGGTATTCGTACGTTTTGCTGGCCACGCAGTTCCGTGACAGCTGTGCCATCGCGACAGATGAGGAAGGTGAGGTCGTCGGCTTCGTTTCCGGTTACACCCGCAACGACGCCCCGCAGACCTTCTTCCTTTGGCAGATCGCCGTCGGTGAGAAGGCGCGTGGTACTGGCCTGGCACGTCGTTTGATTGAAGCCGTGATGAAGCGTCCCGAAATGGCGCACGTGCGTCATCTTGAGACCACCATCACGCCGGACAACGAGGCGTCCTGGGCATTGTTCACTCGCCTCGCCGAGCGCTGGCAGGTGCCGCTTCACTCGCGTGAATACTTCTCTTCAGACCAGCTGGGTGGCGTGCACCTAGCCGAAAACCTGGTGCGCATCGGCCCGTTCCTGCCAAGAGACATCTGAGTGCTCGACGCGCTCAAGGCTCTTGTGAAAATCAAGGCCCATGCGCAGCAAGGGCGGGTAGCAAATCGCAAGAAGTCCCGGACGGGACGCCGTCATGATTCTTGTGTCGGTCGTCGAGAAGAATCACGTCCCGTTCGGCAGATGTTCACGACAGGAAGGTTGTGACATCTCCTGCTGACCCCATGTGTTAGCGAGGTGGGGGCAGTGTCATTCGTTGGATCGTCTTTACATTCTGGTATGGCCTTTTAGTACGCGGCCATCCATCACCAGGGAGGTGACAGCATGAATACGCAGATTCTCGAACAGATGGAATCCGAGGTACGCACTTATTCGCGTTCTTTCCCGACCGTTTTCACCAAGGCGCAGAATGCCCACCTGTTCACCGAGGACGGCAAGCGCTACATCGATTTCCTCGCCGGTGCCGGTGTGCTCAACTACGGGCATAATCATCCGGTACTCAAGAAGGCACTGGTCGATTACATCAGCAATGATGGCATCATTCACGGTCTGGATATGTGGACTTCCGCTAAGCGTGATTTCCTCGAAGCGCTGGAGGAAGTGATCCTCAAGCCGCGTGGTCTGGACTACAAGGTCCACTTCCCGGGGCCGACCGGCACCAACGCGGTCGAAGCTGCCATTCGTCTGGCGCGCAAGGTTTCCGGCCGCCACAACATCGTGTCGTTCACCAACGGCTTCCATGGTGTGACCATGGGTGCGCTGGCCACCACCGGTAACGCCAAATTCCGCGATGCGGCAGGCCTGCCGGCGCAGGGTGCGCAATTCGTGCCTTACGATGGCTACATGGGTGAGGGCATCGACACCGTTGCCTATCTCGACAAGCTGCTCAAAGATTCCTCCAGCGGTCTGGATCGCCCGGCAGCAGTGCTGGTCGAGACCGTACAGGGTGAGGGCGGTATCAACCCGGCCTCCATCGAATGGCTCCAGCGTCTGGATGCGTTGTGCAAGGAGCACAAGATCCTGCTGATCGTGGATGATATCCAGGCGGGTTGTGGTCGTACCGGCAAGTTCTTCAGCTTCGAGCACGCCAACATCGTGCCGGATATCGTCTGCAACTCGAAGTCGCTGTCTGCCTCCGGTGTGCCGTTCGCGATGGTGATGATGCGTCCCGAGCTGGACCAGTGGAAGCCGAGCCAGTACAACGGCACCTTCCGTGGCCACGCCCTGGCCTTCGTTACCGGCGCCGCCGCGCTGCGCCACTTCTGGAGCGATGACAAGTTCGAGCGCGACATCCAGCGTAAGGGCCGTATCGTCGAAGACCGCTTCCAGAAGATTGCCGCCAAGGCTCGCGAGAACGGCTTCGAAGCGCACGAGAAGGGCCGTGGCCTGATGCGCGGTATCGATGTCCGTGACGGTGAGCTGGCCGATGCCATCACCTCACGCTGCTTCGAGCAGGGCTTGATCATCGAGACCAGTGGTCATTCCGGTCAGGTCGTCAAGTGCCTGTGCCCGCTGACCATCCGCGACGAAGATCTGCTGGAGGCCCTCGATATCATCGAGGAAAACGCTGCCGCGGTGCTGTCCAAGTAACGTTGTCTTCCCGCGGGGCGCCCGATCATCGGTGCCCCGCGGGTCGTTGGTGAGCCCCTGGCTTGCCATCCCCACCGATTGCCCATCCAGGTCATCCCTTCGTTACGGTAATCGCCATCTGTCAGCTGTCGATGTCAGGCAGCCTAGTGAGGAAAACACATGATCGTTCGCAATCTCGAAGAAGCTCGCAGCACCGATCGTCTGGTCAAGGCCGAGAATGGCAACTGGGATAGCACGCGCCTGCTGCTCGATGAAGATGGTGGCAAGTGTTCGTTCCACATCACCCGAATCTTTGAAGGCACCGAGACCCACATCCATTACAAGCATCACTATGAAGTGGTGTATTGCATGGAAGGTGAGGGTGAGGTCGAAACCTTGGCCGATGGCAAGATCTGGCCGATCAAGCCGGGCGACATCTATATCCTCAACGAGCATGACGATCACCTGCTGCGTGCCACCAAGACCATGCACTTGGCCTGTGTGTTCACCCCAGGCCTGACCGGCAAGGAAGTCCATCGTGAAGATGGCTCCTATGCACCTGCCGAAGCCTGAGACCCTGTCGCGTCTTGAGTGAGGCGCGAAGCGCCTGACCTCAAAGGGACAAGCGCCATCCAGAAAGCCCCGTAGCCTTGCTGCGGGGCTTTCTGCGTCGTGGTGAAGAGAAATTGCATCATGAAGTTGCCTAATGGCAGGGCGTGCAGGGCTTTACACGCTCAATTATCGTTAGTGGCGCGTAATTTGCCGACTCTGCCAGTCAACAGTCGAGACGAGTATGCTCAAGTACTAAAATGCGGTTATATCTCCTGGAAATTCCAACGAGGAAGTAGGCCATGGCAGATTCCACTCCAAAGACGACCCTCGCGCCAGGTGGGCGCCCCGGCTTCAGGCCGGCGGCGCCTCATCCGCGTGAAGAAGAGCGTCTCAATAGCCTGCATTCTTTACATGTATTGGATAGTGATCATGAAAAGCGTTATGACGATCTGACGCGCCTGGTCGCCGATATCTTTGATGTGCCCATCTGCCTCGTGTCGCTGGTGGACGAAGACCGCCAGTGGTTCAAGGCCCATTGTGGGCTGGATGCACGGCAGACGGACAGGGATCTCGCTTTCTGTGCCCACGCGCTGCATGAAGAGCGCTTTCTGGTCATCAATGATGCGCGTCAGGATGAGCGCTTCTTTGATAACGCCCTGGTGACAGGGCCACCGCATGTCTGCTTCTATGCGGGTGCCGTGCTGCGTGATAGTAGCGGATTGCCGCTGGGCACCTTGTGTCTGATCGACCACAAGCCCCGTCAGCTGGCTACGGCCCAGCTGGAGCGGCTGGAGCGTTGTGCACTGTTGGTCGAGAATGAGCTAATCCAGCGTGATGCGCTGCTGGCAGAACGCGCACGCGCCACCCTGCAAGCCAATATCGACCCCATTACCGGCTACAGCCTGCGTAGGCGCTTTCTTCAGAAAATGGCTGCTTGGCTAGAAGAATATGCAAGTCAAGGGCCGATACAAGTCATCCTGATTAAGCTGCAAAATGCTGAAAGACTGCGCAGGCAGCAGGGTGTCGATTTCTACGAAGGCGTACTGCAATCATTGTCCCACCAGCTCAATGAAAACTTCGATGATGAGAGCCTACTCAAGGGGCGCATCAGCGAAGATACCCTGATGATTTTGTTACCTCGTAACCAGGCCTTACACGGCATGCGCTGGCATCGTTTCGTGGAACAACCTTGGCTATTGCATCTCTCCGCCAACACCCGACCTGATTTACTGATCGGAGCAGGCACCTTCATCAGCGATGACATGTCAGGGGCGGAACTGGTCGAGGTGGTGGAAGAGGAGCTTGTCTGTGCCAGTGAATGGGCGCCGAAAGAGAAGGGCGTGCAGTTCGCGGATCTGACAGACAATCTGAATCTGCGTTTCGAGATGAACAACCGCTTTGCCCAAGCACTTCGTGACAATGAACTACGTATCCACCTGCAGCCAATCGTCACTGCTGGCCGTCAAAGCCTCAGTGGTCAGGAAGTGCTACTGCGCTGGCAGGACAAGGATCGCTGGATCACACCCCATCAGATGCTGCGCATCGCCAGACACGCGGGGCTGGATGAGGAGCTTGATATCTGGGTCTTGCGCAGAAGTTGCGCTTTGCTGAGCCATTGGGTTTCGACTAGGGAGGAGGGGGCTACCGTGTTGCCGCTGTCGTTGAACGTAACGGCGTCGCGTCTCGTTGAAGCCGAGTATATGGATGTTCTGCGGCGCGTTCTTCGCCTCTACAGACTCAGGGGAGATTGCCTTCGCCTTGATATCAGCGGTGTCGAGAGTTTTGTCGCGACGCCTGAGCCATTGGTCTCGGCGATGAAATCGCTGGCCAATGACGGCATCAGCTTCTGTGTCGACCGTTTCGGCCCTGAGCATGACAGCCTGCGTCTGTTAAGCATGCTGCCCATCGCTAGCGTGAAACTGCATCCTCGCTGGATCAGTCTGTTGCAGACCGATACGCGTCAGGGGCGGCTATTGAAAGCCTGGACGGCGGCATTGCATGCCCTGGATATATCCGCCATCGCAGTTGGCATCGAACACTCACGCCATCGCCAGACAATGGTTGATCTGGGCTTTGATCAATTGCAGGGACACGCTTTCGGAGAGCCGATGGCGCCAGATGAAGATTACGGTAAATGGAAGGCTAGGGTGGAAAGCTCTCTTGAGCCGCAATCTGACAAATCCGCCGACACATGATGGCTAGGCTATCAGATGCTGGCGCTTATCAAGGATTGGAGCCATTAAGGGCTCACGTTATTGCCGCGCAAGAGCTGTCATTTCGGCTCAGACGCTGGTGAGTCACAGGGACAACGCTGAAATGCCAGGGTAATATTAGCGGCTTCGAGGCCCAGTTTGCGCATCGAAGTTCGGTTCAGGATGCGGCCGTCCGGTTGCAGATACATCCAGTCATCCATGCTGAACTCCCAAGTACTGTCGTCGATCGGTACTTGAAGCACGTAGTTCATGCGCAGGGCATTACCGCGGGTCGTCGCTGTCGCTTCGCCCGTAACATCCGCCGCTCGACCGATCCATTGGCGATCACCCGCAGGGGTAAAGGTCCAGCGGCGGTGTTGTGTCTCGCCATCGGCATAGACGAAGTCTTCCTCAAGAATCAGCTGGTTGCCTTGCATGCTGCCGATGACATCGACCACAAACCGCCGCGTCACCTCACCACGGTAATCCTGCACCATGCCCCAGCCACGCGTGTGGCCCAGGAAGTAGTCATCGATGCGAAATTCAGGGCCGCTGCCCGCGTAATCCTCTATCTGAGGCCCGCTACAGGCTGACAATCCCGCTGCCATGATCAACACTGCTGCGCGGCCGCTGATGCGCCGAAGGCGTCGAATGCCGTTGTGCATGAATCCAGCGCTAGCTGACAGACAGGACGGGAAGGAGGGCATCGCTGACTCCGATTCGCGCCGACGCGTGAGTCATCACGGCGCGCGGCAAGGTTGAGTGACTAGATGAGCGGTGTGGGTCACATGTGGCTCGAATTATTCTACAGCACTTGTGCGTTAATTATATCAAGGATAAGTTTTTTCGCGCTCTTGAGCTAACGGGCTGTTTGCACACGGACTCTGGCAAAATGGCTCGGAGTGCCTGGTGCGAGCTCAAGTGGATCGTGATCCTTGCCGTCGCTGATGCAAGCGACAGGTTCAACTCGCTGGACTTGGCCCGACGACTCGACCTGATAGGCCTGACCTGATGGACCAAAGCAACTGACCATACGGGCGCCCAGGATCACTAATGAACCCGTGTATATTGTAGTTCGCATAATATATATTATGTTAAATACGATGTTTCGTGAGCGTGCTCAAGCTGTGTACGTCGGTGCCTTGTTCATCCGGGCTGTGTACGGCAATGCTTGAGCGTCGATCGCCTGGTACCAGGCTTCCTCCGTGCGAATAGCAGCTTCTGCATGCCTGCTTCTGAATCTTAGGTTCTGCCTATGGATGAAACCAGCCGATGGAGTCAGCCGGTGTTCCCGCCTATCTTTTGCTGAGTAGCTTGCATTTGATCAGTTTGGCGACAGTCTGACTTGCTATGTCGGCGTGTTCTCATCCTAGAGCGTGGCGCTGTCATGCGGTGATTCCGTGCTGACTCTACGGTGACACCCTGAACAATGCGCAAACAGTGAGGTCTGGCTGTGCAAGTTGCCGCGAAGGCTAGTCCTGTCTGCAGATTGGATTCCATTAAGGTTTTCGTCACCTGAAGGCGACGCAAGCCAAGCTGGCGTTATATTTCCGGCCGGCTGACAGCGGCCCTGACCCACGAATGGTGGGCCCTTGTGTGGTCTGTCCTCGACTGGCGACAGAAAGTGATCGCTACGTTGGTGAATCGCAGGAAATGGCTCGGCGTCAGGTGCTGAAACATGGACAGTCACCATTCGGGCTACGTATGATCGCTCCCAGTAACGCTTCGGTGCTAGAACGCCCAAGCTATACAAGGGAATACCCAGGCATCGTCGGGTCAGTGTGCTGACTGACGATGGACAAGAATTATGTCTGCCGTTCACACAGGTTGTAGAGCGGTAGCAAGGCTGAACAGGAACCTTCTCCCCTATGCTGATCCGCAAGCTGCTATTGCCTGTTACCTTGACCAGTGTCGTTGTCATGGCCGGCTGCGTCCCGGCACAACCGCAGCCGCAGAAACCGGTATTGACGCCAGATGCCTTTTCACAGCGTATCGATGCCCTGCAGGAACAGCTGGCAGGACAATGCAACGTCCAACAGCAGCAACTTGCCGACCAGCAGGCACTGAGCCGCTCTCTGCGTCGTGATGTGCGAGAAGTCGGCAGTCAGCTGCGCCAGATCCATGCCGAGATGGAACAGCCCCCACAGCCGCAGGCCGTGGAAGCCTGCAAGGCCGTGACCGACAACCCCATCCTCGACAAGACCTTGCTTGGGCGTGTCGAGTGGGTCGGCTTCCCCACCATCAGCAGCTATTTCAAGGCGCGTATCGACACCGGGGCCAACACCTCGTCGCTGTCGGCGCGTGATATCACCGAATTCGAGCGCGACGGCGCCAAATGGGTCAAGTTCAAGCTCGCACTGCGGGATGACGGCAAGTATTTCGTGTCAGGTGATCGGGACAAGTGGGTCGAGGCCCAGGTCAGCCGCACGGTGACCATCATCCAGGCCTCCGGTCGCGAAGAGCGTCCCGTCGTCAGCCTGCTTATGACACTGGGTGACATCAAGCAGAAGGTCGAGTTCACCCTCAATGATCGTCGTGATCTCACCTATCCGGTATTGCTGGGCCGTCGCTTCATGATGGACATCGCCGCGGTGGACGTCAGCCGTACCTTCATCAATGCACGTCCGGAATACCCGGGCAGTGCACCCAGTAACGAAGCGGCCAAGGACGAGGACCCGAACGAAGGCAACCGCGACTGAGTGGCAAGCGCCCTCTTGTCTCCTCTGCCCGGCTTCGTTGCCTGACATGGCTCGGTGCGCCACCGAGCCATCATGACTGCTCCAGACATTTCAAGGACTCCCATGTCGCGTTTTGCTTTCTATCTTCTGGTCGGCCTGTTGATGCTGATCGGTGTAGGCCTGACCGCCTATCGCCATATTTCGTTCGATGTGCCCTGGGTGCCCGGTGCACAGCAGAAAGTGTGGGATATCGAAGCCCAGGTGGCCTTCACGGCCACTGGCGGCCCGGTCAAGGCGTCGCTGGCGCTGCCGGAAAATCAGAAGGGCTACAGCGTCCTGACCGAGAACACGGCGTCCTCGGGCTTCGGGCTGTCCTATCTGGATGACCTGCCGGGCCGTCGTGCCGAATGGTCGATCCGTGAAGCGGCAGGCTCGCAGCTGCTGTATTACACCGTGACCATGCTGGAGTCCGATAATGCGACGCCTGCGGCCATCAAGCGTCTGCCTGCCCCCCAGGAAGTCTCCTGGGAGCGTCCTTATGATACCGCCGCAGCCCAGGTCATCGATCAGGCCCGGGAGCGCAGTGCCGATTCCTTCACCTTCGCTCGCGAGTTGATCAAGCAGTTCGACAATCAGCGTCAGGGCGAGAATGCGCGCCTGCTGCTGACCCAGTTCGAGCGTCCCGAGCTCATGCTGCGCCTGCTCAATGAGGCCGGTGTCAGTGCGCGTCTGGTCAGCGGCCTGAGCCTGGAAGACGGTCGTCGTCGCCAGACGGTCTCGTCCTGGTTGCAGGTCTTCGCCGAAACGCCGCAAGGCAACGAGGCGGTGGAGGTCGATGCCGCTGCTGAGGACATCAACACCGACTGGGTGCTGATCAACCCGGAAACCGGCAAGCAAGGTGAGCCGGACAACCTGCTGCTGTGGGAAGGTCGTGGCGCGCCGATGCTGGAAGTCGAAGGTGGCGTGAATTCCCGTGTCAGCTTCTCGATGATCCGTCACAACGAGCCGGCGGCCGTCGCGGTGCGCAACAAGCTGGCCAATGACGAGCTGCTCAACTTCTCGATCCACTCCTTGCCACTGGAAGAACAGGCGCTGTTCAAGACCATCCTGCTGATCCCGATCGGCGCGCTGGTCGTGGTGCTGCTGCGTGTACTGGTCGGCCTCAAGACCTCTGGTACCTTCATGCCGGTATTGATCGCCCTCGCCTTCATCCAGACAAGCCTGGTGACCGGCTTGATCGGCTTCCTGCTGATCGTCGCGACGGGCCTGGTGATCCGCAGCTACCTGTCGCGGCTCAATCTGCTGCTGGTGGCGAGGGTCTCGGTGGTGATCATCACGGTAATCGCGATCATCTCCATCTTCTCGGTGCTCGCCTATCGCTTCGGCCTGAACGCCGGCCTGACCATCACCTTCTTCCCGATGATCATCCTGTCGTGGACCGTCGAGCGCATGTCGATCCTGTGGGAAGAGGAAGGCCCCAAGGAAGTGCTCAAGCAAGGTGGTGGCAGCCTTCTGACCGCCGTACTGGCCTATCTGGCGATGAACAATCCGTGGGTGCGTCACCTGACCTTCAACTTCCTCGGTCTGCAACTGGTGCTGATGGCCTTCATCCTGCTGCTCGGCAACTACACCGGCTATCGTCTGCTGGAATTGCGCCGCTTCAAGCCGCTGACGGAGGATTGAGATGCTCTCGTCATGGCTGAATCGCTGGTCGCGCAACTGGACCACGCCGGGCGCCTTGCGCGCCCGGGGGGTTGTCGGCATGAATCGCCGCAACATCGGGTATATCTCGAAATACAACGACCGCCGCCTCTATCCGCTGGTCGATGACAAGCTGCAGACCAAGTTGCTGTGTCAGAAGTACGGCCTGGCCTCGCCGGAGATGATCGGCAAGGTCGCCAGCCAGTTCGAGGTCGAGCGCGTCGTCGACATGGTGCGCGATCACGCAGGTTTCGTGATCAAGCCGGCCAAGGGCTCAGGCGGCAAGGGGATCCTCGTTATCGAGCACCATGATGGCGAAGAGTATGTGAAGCCCAGCGGCGCGCGCATAACGCGTGCCGACATGGAGCGTCACGTCTCCAATATCCTGTCAGGGCTCTATTCGCTGGGTGGCTCACCGGATGTGGCACTGGTCGAAGGCTTGATTTCCTTTGATCAGGCCTTCGCCGAGTTCACCTATGAGGGTGTGCCGGACATTCGTGTCATCGTCTTCAAGGGCTATCCCGTGATGGCGATGATGCGCCTGTCGACGGCAGCCTCGGATGGCAAGGCCAATCTTCACCAGGGCGCGGTCGGTGTCGGGCTGGATATCGGCAGTGGCTGGGCGGTACGCGGTGTGCAGTACGATCGCCCGCAGTTCGCGCACCCCGATACCGGGCACGATATCTTCTCGCTCAAGGTACCGCAGTGGGACACCCTGCTCGAGCTGGCTGCCGGCTGTTACGAGATGACGGGACTTGGATATCTGGGCACCGACATGGTGCTGGATCGTCGCCATGGCCCGATGCTTCTGGAGCTCAACGCCCGTCCGGGGCTGGCCATCCAGATGGCCAATGGCGAGGGCCTGCGCAAGCGGCTCGAGCTGATCGAGCGTCAGCCCGACGGTGTGCCGGTCGCCGAGCGTGTCGCCTTTGCGCGCAAGCATTTCTCGCGTAGCAAGGAAGATGTCGCCAATGTCGGCATGGCGCCCATCGCCGATTGATCCCGGTTCCACCAGGTTGCCGATCGACTCGTCTGCTGGCCGATGGTGTGGCTGATCGAGCGTTCCAGCGTCTGGAAAGACAGAAACACCCCGCCAAGGCGGGGTGTTTCTGTTTGCTGGCTCACCGAGCCTCAGCTTAGCCGGGGTCCACGCTCAACATCAGGCGGCTACCATTGGGCACCACAGGCGAGCGATGGATCAGCCCTCGCCCTTCGTTGCCCGGCCAGCACTCTCCCTTGAGCAACGCCAGGCTGCCCGGGCGCAGCTCATGTATCTCGCCGGGGGCTAGGCAGATGTCCTGATGTCCTGGTTGGCCATGGCCCAGTGCCATTCTGTCGGCGGCATGTTCCGGCAGCCACTGGGTGCCCGGGCCATCGTAGGTCGTCACCAATCTGACGGGGATGCGGTCGACATGAAAGCGCGGGCACATGGCGCTCTGGGTCATCTCCAGTCGCATGCCGATATCCTTGACCTGGAAGAGCTCGCCCATGGCCTCACCCAGCACACGGATATCCTCTATCAGTGCAGCCCCGGCATCCGGTGCGGGAAGGTAGCGCTCCAGCGCCTCACGCAGCTCACTGATAGGGCCGCGCCAGCGCATGCGCAGCGGGTAGGCACCCGAGGACTGGGCCTTCACCGCCATTTTCAATGCCGCATCGATGCGGCGCTGCATCACGGCCAGGCTGATATGGGGTTCGAAGATCGCCCCCAGGTCACGTGCCTCGTGCCCGATATGCCAATGAGCCACAGGCCTTTGCGCCGACGCGAGAGTAGAAGGTGACGAACTGGCCGCCGGGGGTGGCACGGGCCGTGTGTGAAGGGGCGGGTGCAGCGCCTCGAACTGGGCCATGTAATACTCCTGTCAGGGATGGTCGGTGGTCTATCATCGCGACCAGAAAGTCATTATTGTTATGTTATATCATATTATTTTGTTGTCCACGACTTCATGTCGGCTCCCGCGCCGTGCGTTGCCTTTGAGTGACTCACGCAGCCTCGATGCCTTTGCCGGTGGCCCGTCGTGGTCCAATTGCCCTAGAATAAGCATCTGGTCATTCAGGCTGCGCGCTGACGCCCTTGCCCTCATCGCGCTCGACGCCTTTTGACATCCGGGATTCACGACACTCAGGATTCTTCATGCCAGAGCCACTTTCGCTGATCGACCAGGCCGAGCGTCAATGCCTGGCGCGCGGTGTGCGATTTACGCCGATCCGGCGACGTGTACTGGAAATGATCGCGACCAGTCATGGCGCACTCAAGGCGTATGACCTGCTGGATCAGCTCGCCAAGGAACATGGCGCTGCCCGCCCTCCCACGATCTATCGTGCGCTGGACTTCCTGCTCGAACAGGGCCTCGTTCATCGCATCGAATCACTCAATGCCTACCTTGCCTGCCACTGCCCGGAACATCAGCACGGATTTCAGCTGTTGATCTGCCGCGGCTGCGGTCGTGTCGAGGAAATGCATGATGACGATCTCGGCACTCGGCTAGTCGCCAGCGCCGATCGCCATGGTTTCTCGATCGAACGCCAGACCATCGAGCTCGAGGGGCGTTGCCAGGATTGCACCTCTCAAGCAGCTGCCATGGCAGAAAACGCTCAGTGAACGGCGCTTGCGAGCGCTTTTGATACGATATAACATTTGCTTCCCACGGAGGACGTCACATGCTGGACATCCGCATCTCACAGGCGCAAGTCGTCAACGAAGGCACCATTTCCACTCTGGATGTGGGCATCAAGGACGGGCGTATACACGCCATCGGCAGCGACCTGTCTCACCTCGATGCACGTGAAGTGATTGATGCCGCTGGCCGCCACCTGCTGCCGGGCATGATCGATGATCAGGTGCACTTCCGTGAGCCGGGCCTGACCGCCAAGGGCAACATCGCCACCGAGTCAGCTGCTGCCGTGGCCGGGGGGATCACCACTTTCTTCGATATGCCCAACGTCAAGCCGGCGACCCTGGACAGCGATGCACTGGAAGCCAAGTTTGCCGTGGCGGCCGGCCGTGCCCATGCCAACCACGCCTTCTATCTGGGTGCCAGCAACGACAACCTGGAAGCGATCAAGACGCTGGATCCGAACCAGACCTGCGGCATCAAGATCTTCATGGGCGCCTCTACCGGCAACATGCTGGTCGATGATCCGGAGATTCTCGAAGGCATCTTCAAGCATGCACCGACGCCCATCGTCACGCATTGCGAAGATACGCCGATGATTCTCGAGAACGAGGCTCGCTGGCGTGAGCGTTTCGGGGAAGACGTGCCCTTCTCCGAACACGGTCTGATCCGCTCGCGCGAAGCCTGCATCAAGAGCTCGCGTCTGGCGATCGACCTGGCGACTCGCAACGGTACCCAGCTGCATGTCCTGCACCTGACCACCGCCGAGGAAATGGCGCTGTTCAAGGCCGGCCCGATGAAGGGCAAGCAGATCACCGCCGAAGTCTGCGCGCACCACCTGTGGTTCAGCGACGCCGATTACGACATCCGTGGCAGCCTGATCAAGTGCAACCCGGCAGTGAAGACCGCCGAAGACCGCGCCGCCCTGCGCGCTGCCGTGATGGATGGCCGTATCGACATCATCGCCACCGATCACGCACCGCATACCTGGGAAGAGAAGCAGAACCCGTACTTCAAGGCGCCTTCCGGCCTGCCGCTGGTGCAGCATGCCCTGCTGTCACTGCTCGATCAGGTACAGGACGGCATCTATGACTTGGCGACCCTGGTGCAGAAGACCAGCCACAACGTGGCGGATCGCTTCTCCATCGTCGATCGCGGCTACATCCGTGAAGGGGCCTTCGCTGACCTCGTGCTGGTCGACCTCAATGGCGAGACCAGCGTCACGCGTGACAATGTGCTCTACAAGTGTGGCTGGAGCCCCTTCGATGGCGTGACCTTCAAGGCACGTATCGATGCGACCTTCGTCAACGGTGTGAAAGCCTATGACGGCAAGACCGTCAATTCGGTGGCCAACGGCCAGCGACTCTCGTTCAACCGCGGCTGATGGCGGTCCTGGCGTGCCGGTTCTCGGCACGCCCTGCCTGCATCATGCCGTGATCACTAGCAAAGGAAGTGGTGTCATGAGTATGCATGCGGGCTCTCCCCTGGCGTCTCGCCAAGTGTTGTGTGAAAAGCTGCTGTCCCGGGTCCAGCGCACGCTGGGTCCGCGGGCCGCGCGTGCCCTGCCGCTGAGTGTGCTGGGCGCGCTTGCCGCGTTCGCGACGCCTGCCGCCCACGCCCAGGACAGCGCCCCTCTGCATGTGGCCGTCAGCGTGCCGCCCATTGCGTGGATGGTCGATCAGCTGGCCGGTGAGCATGTCGAGATCACCACGCTGGCCAAGCCGGGCGACAACCCGCACGCCTATGACCCGACCCCGCGCCAGGTGGCCGAGCTGTCGACAGTCCCGCTCTATCTCGCCATCGGTGTGCCATTCGAGCAGGTGTGGTTGCCGCGCCTGGAGAAGAACAACGCCGAGATGCAGGTCGTGCACCTGGAAGAGGGTCTCAACACACGCCACTTCGGTAGTGGCGAGGCGCATGACCACAGTCATGATGAAGCGCATGAGCATGAGCATGAGCATGACGCGCATCACGATGATGAGCACGATGATCATGCTGATAACGGTGGCCACGGCGAGCATCACGACGTTCACGAAGGTCATGAAGAACATCATGACGAGCATGAAGGTCACGCCGAGCACCACGATGAGCACGCTGATCATCAGGCGCATGGCGCCCAGCATGGCGAGGATGATGGCCTCGGCGAAGCCGATCCCCACCTCTGGCTGGACCCGCAGCGCATGCAGACCGTCGTCGAGCGTGCCGCCGAGGTGCTCGAGGCCCGCCTGCCGCAGCATGCCAGCGAGATCGATGCCAATGAGCAGCGTCTGCTCAAGACCCTGAGCGAGCTGGATGCGCAGATCGCTCAGACGCTGGCGCCCTACAAGGGCCGCAACTTCCTGATCTTCCATCCCAGCTTCGGCTACTTCGCGGACCGCTACTCGCTCGAGCAGCATGCCATTGAAGTCAGTGGTCGTGAGCCCACGCCGCGCGAGATGGCCACGCTGATCACGCGTGCCAAGGATGAGAACATCGGCACCATCTTCGTCTCGGGGCAGTTCTCCCAGACGGCGGCCAAGCGGATCGCGAGCTCCCTGGAGGCCGAAGTGGCCGTGCTGGACCCGCTGGCAGAGGACTATCTCGACAATCTGAAGCACGCCACCGAAGCGCTGAAGGCGGGTTTCAAGTTGACTGACAGCCAGTAATTGCCGGCCGGGGTGTTGCGCATATCGCCTGATCTTGCACAATGCCCTGCCCCATCGAAAAGTCAGACGGGCGCTCATGCGCCCGTCTGCGTTGCAACGAGGTACCTTACGTCATGGTCAGCCCCATCTCCGTCGCGCGCCCGCGCACGGACAGCCATCCGGAGGCGTCAGCCACTGGGCGCAGTGTCGGACCGGTCTTTCGCCCGGTGCCGGCAGATGCACCGGATGCCATTGATATTCGCGGCGTGACCTTCCGGTATGGCGAGCAGGTTATTCTCGACGATGTCGACTTTCAGGTCGGCGCGCGCGAGATCGTGGGGCTGATCGGGCCCAACGGTGGTGGCAAGAGCACGCTGCTCAAGCTGATACTCGGTCTTCACAAGCCGGCGGCTGGCTGTGTCCGCGTGCTGGGGCGCACGCCCAAGGCCGCCGCGCGCCATATCGGCTATGTGCCGCAGTTTGCCAACTTCGTGAAGCGCTTCCCCATCCGCGTGGAAGACGTCGTGCTGATGGGGCGCCAGGGGCGTCGTCGTCAGTGGGGCCCCTGGCCACGCGCGGACCGTGAGGCGATCGGTGCGGTGCTGGAAGAAGTCGGTATCAGTCATCTGCGCCGTCGGCACATCGATGCCCTTTCCGGGGGGCAGCTGCAGCGTGTGCTGATCGCCCGCGCCCTGGCGGCCGAGCCTCAGTTGCTGCTGCTGGATGAGCCCACCGCGAGTGTCGACAGCGATGGCGAGCGCTCCCTGTTCGAGCTGTTCAATCGCCTGGCCAATCGCATGAGCGTGGTGGTGATCAGTCACGATCTCGGTTTCATCAGCGATTACGTCGATCGGGTCGCCTGCCTCAACCGCAAGATGATCGTCCATGACACCGAGACGCTCACCGCTGAATCGATCGAGCGGCTCTATGGTGAAAACGTCCAGATGATCCATCACCATCACTGATGCCGCGGCCGGTGACTGTCCGTCTGGCCTGTTTCACTTCCTTCACGTCGCCCGCTCTGCGCTCTAGGCTTACACTACATGAATTTCATCACCGCCCTGGGCAGCCAGGATTTTCTCCAGAACGCCCTCTTCGCCGGCCTGCTGGCCAGTCTTGCGGCCGGTCTGGTCGGCCCCTATGTCGTGGTGCGCCGCATCGGCTATCTGGCCGGGGGGATCGCCCATACCGTGCTTGCCGGCATGGGGATCGCCTACTTCATGGGCGCAAGCCCGCTGGTCGGCGCCTTCATCAGCGCCATTCTCGCCGCCTTGCTGATCGGCTACATCAGTCTCAAGGGCTTTGATCAGGAAGACACCGTCATCGGCGCGCTGTGGGCCATCGGCATGGCCACCGGCATCCTGTTCATCAGTCAGACCCCGGGTTACAAGGTCGACCTGATGAGCTACCTGTTCGGTAACCTGCTGCTGGTGCCTGCGGATGCCATCGGCACCCTGGCCTGGATGGTGGGAGGCCTGGCGCTGGTGTTGCTGCTGGTGCATCGCCCGTTGACTGCGGTGATCTTCGATGAAGAGTTCGCACGTCTGCGGGGCGTGCCGGTCAAGACGCTCTACCTGCTGCTGCTGGTGATGGTGGCGATCACCGTCGTGCTGCTGTTGCAGGCGGTGGGCTTGATCATGGTGCTGGCCTTGCTGTCCTTGCCTGCCGCGCTTGCCGGCCATCATGCCCGCTCACTGGGCATGATGATCGTGATCGCGAGTCTGGCGGCCATGGCCTTCACCACCGGCGGCCTGGCGCTCTCCTGGCAGTTCGACCTGCCCGCCGGCGCGACCATCGTGCTGGTGGCCGGTGTCGCCTACCTGCTGTCGCTCATCTGGCGCAGCGCCCGTGGCGGACTGCGTCGCTGATTCGCGACTTGTGATACTGATACTGCGTGAGCCCCTGCCAGCGTGACATCACGCTGGCAGGGGCTTCGATATGAACTCTGCAAGGAACCCCCTCAATGGTACAGGATGGACTGCTCAAGTCGCTGGAGAATGCCGACGTCGGCGAGAAGGTCGCGCTGGAGGCGCTGATCGCCGCCTTGCCCTGGAATGGCGATGGCCTGATTCCCGCCATCGCGCAACAGCATGACAGCGGCGAGGTATTGATGATGGCGTGGATGAACGCCGAAGCCCTGCGCGAGACGCTCTCCACCGGTCGCGTGTGCTACTTCTCACGCTCGCGCAGCAAGCTGTGGCGCAAGGGCGAAAGCTCGGGCCAACAGCAGAAGCTGGTCAGTACGCATCTGGACTGTGATGGCGACACCCTGCTGGTCAAGGTCGATCAGACGGGCCCTGCCTGCCATACCGGCCGCAAGAGCTGCTTCTACTGGCGCCTGGATGCTGAAGGTGCCGAGATTACCGATGCACCGATCATTGATCCGAACACCTTGTATGGAAACGCCTGAACGTCGCCACTCCCTCAGGCGCGGCGTGACGTCGGTCATGACGCGCCTTCTGACCGGCTTGCTGCGCGGCTATCAGCTGGTGCTCAGCCCGCTGCTGGGGCCGCGCTGTCGCTTCTATCCTTCCTGCTCCAGTTACGGACTGGAGGCCATCAAGGTGCATGGGCCCCTCAAGGGGTGCTGGCTCACGGCCAGGCGTCTGTCGCGCTGCCACCCGCTGGGCGGGCCGGGTGGCGTGGACCCCGTGCCACCGCGCAAGGGTCACGCCTCGACTGCCAGCAGCTGCGATGCGCATGATCAGGACGACGCGCCCAGGCCTTGAGGGCATACGCCTTGCGAGTGACTGGGTCGAGTGCCCTGCGAGCGGCGGAGTCTTGCGGCTGGCTTTACGCATGTGAAGTGTTTATGTGTTATCATTCACATGTATATGGCGTCAGCTGTGACGCCATCGTCAGTCAGCAGGAGAATGTCATGTCCACCGCAGCCGCCCTCGATCGCGTGTCCCCGACCAGCCCCAGTGCGGGCCGCGTTGCCCTCAAGTCCTTCTTCAACATCATGGAGAAGTGGCAGTGCAGCGCGGCGGATCAGCGCGTGCTGCTGGGGGGCATCGGTACCACCACCTATCACAAGTATCGCAAGCTGCCGGAAGTGCGCCTGCCCAACGACACCCTGGAGCGTATCTCCTACGTGATGGGGATCCACAAGGCCCTGCGCATCCTGTTCAGCAATACGCCCGAGATGGCCCATGAATGGGTGCGTCGCCCCAATCGGGCGGCGCCCTTCAATGGCCAGAGTGCGCTGGACTACATGCTGGCCGGCCAGGTGGTCTCGCTGGCCGACACTCGCCGTTATCTCGACGGAGTGCGTGGATGAGCGAATGGACGAGCGAAGGCAAGCATGTCGATGACTCCGCCCTGCCCGCGCTGACGCTGCCGGACTGGCAGAACGCCTGGCGCGTGATCTCCAGCGCCTTCCCGCCCATTTCGGTATTCGAGGATATTCTCGAGCCTGATGAGCTGGAGATGGCGTTTGCCATCGAGGCGCTGACCAATGACCGTCTGCGTGAAGAAGCCGGCGAGCTGAGTCGCGTCGCGCCGCAAGACCGCATCAGCGGACCGGGCTCCACGCCGGTGATGGCGGCCTTCACGCACATCGGGCGTGCCTCGCGCTTCACCGATGGCAGTTTCGGGGTCTATTACTGCGCCAGTACGCTGGATACCGCGATCAGCGAGACCCGCTTCCACATGGCACGCTTTCTGGCCGATACCGCGCAGCCCAGTCAGGAAATGACCATGCGCAGCTACGTCAATCGCGTGACGCAGCCACTGCATGACATTCGCGAGGGTCATGACGCCCTCTGTCAGCCAGACATGGCCAGCTACCCTGCCGGTCAGGCATTTGCCGCCAGGTTGCGAGAGGCTGGCAGCTTTGGCCTGCTCTACCCCAGCGTGCGCCACGCTCAGGTGGATGCAAGCGCCGAGTGCGCTGCCATCCTGCGTCCGCCGGCGGTCAGCATCCCCATTCAGGGGCCACACCTGCGCTATGTCTGGGATGGTCAGCATCAGGCCATGACGCATGTGCTGGAAGTGCGCGAGCATCGCTGAGAGCGTGCAGCGCCCTGCTGAACAGTCTGAAATTAGCCTGAGAAAGCCCTGAGAAATTCTTGAAAAAGACCCAAAAAAGACGCCCGCCATTCCGCTCGAAATCTCGAGACTGGAATGGCGGGCGTCTTGCGTTACTCGTGTTGGCCCAGACCTCAAGCATCAGAGCTAAAGCGCCAGGCCTCAGGCGTTGGCGTGCAGCTCGGCGACGCCGTAGATACGCTTGAGCATCGCATGCAGGCCGTTGGAGCGCGTCGGCGACAGGTGCTTGTCGAGGCCGAGCTCGTTGAGGAAGGTCGGCTGGGTGGCGACGATTTCCTGCGGCGTCCGGTCGTTGTAGATGCGCAGCACCACGGCGATCAGGCCTGCCACGATGGCGGCGTCCGAGGTCGCCTGGAAATGCAGGCGCTGCTCGCTCCCTTCGCCACGCACTTCAGGATGAATCCAGACGTTGGACTGGCAACCGTCGATCTTGGTCTCAGGGCCTTTCAGGGCTTCCGGGTATTCCGGCAGCGCCTTGCCCATGTCGATGATGTACTGATAGCGGTCCATCCAGTTGTCGAAGAAGCTGAATTCCTCGACCAGTTCCGCCTGCGCTTGTTGCGCGTCGCTCATGCTGACTCCCGATGATGTCACTGCAAAGTGTCTGAAGATACGCTGTCGCCATGATAACGCCTGACCTCGCCGGACGCACGGCGCCTTGGAGTCTGTGCGTGGTGGCAGCGCTCATGAGTCGTGTTCTGGCGCCTCAGGCGGATAGCCTGGCGTCGCCAGCGAATGTCTGGCCATCTGCTGCTGCCATTCGCTGTCCTCGGCGTGCAGGTAGCGCGATGTCGTATCCAGTCGCGAGTGTCTGGCGGAGCGCGACAGAAAGCGCAGCTCTACCCCAGCCTGTGCCTGATGGGTGATCGCGGTGTGGCGCAGCCAGTGAGGGCTTGCCTGATCGAGGGTGCGTGCCATCAGCTCACTGGCATCGCCGGGGCTCTGGATTCGCTGGCGCATGTCAGCGGCAGCCTGTGTGAATGTTTGCTTGATCAAGCGGTAGAGCTGGTTGTCGCCGAGCGGTGTCGTGCCATCCAGGCGCGCCAGCAGCGGCAGCGACTCGTCGGCGGGCAGTGCCTGCGGCAGATCACTGAGCCCGCGCAGGCGTCGCCAGCGAACCAGCGCCTCGAGCATCGGCGGCGGCAGCGGAATCTCGGCCAGCTTGGCGCCCTTGCCGATCACCCGCCACCACCACTGGCCTTCCCGCTTGACGATATCGCCCATCCTTGCGGCGGCCATTTCCGCGATGCGGGGTGCCATCAGATAGGCGAACGCGAACAGAAAGCGCTGGCGCTCGGCCACGAAGCGCTCGCGGGACACTCCATCCTCAGGTGAATCACCGAGCGGTGTCAGCTCCTCGCAATGCGCTTCGATACGCCCCCAGAGCCAGTCCCACAAGGGGCGCTCGAGATAGCGTTCGATGCGCAGCGTGCGGTTGTCCATGCGGCGCTTGTCGCGCATCAGGCGGAACGGATTGCGTGACAGGTAGCCGGCCTCGATCAGCCAGGCATACATGCCCTGCAGGATCACCAGGCTCTGACGGCGGCTGGCGGGGGCCAGCGGGCCGCGAAAGGGTCGCCACTGCGGATGCTTGCGGGCGCGCACGCTACCGATCCAGACCTCTGCAGGCTGAGGGTCGGCCAGAAACGCCTCGAAGTGCTCGAGGCGTTCGCGATCCAGGCTGGCCAGTGAAGATTCTCTGCCCTGCTCTCCCTCGGCCTTGAGCCATAGCAGCAGGCGCTCAGCCTCCTTCCGATAGGCGCGCAGCGTCTGAGCGCTGTGGCGATATTCGTTGAGCCAGGCGGCCACGGCTTCGACATCCGTGCGGGCGCGAATCAGTGAGCGATCATCAGCGGCCGTCAGCTGGGCATGCTGCTGTGCTCTGGATAGCTCGCCCTCCAGATGCCCGACCAGCGCCGTGATGCCGTCATGTGTGCTTTCTTCCACCGATCAACTCCCGTTGCTGCCTCTCGGCTGTATATGGCCCGTCTGGCGTGTCATTTCAGGCGTGCGCCGCTCTGTAGCGCCCCTGTCTTTCTCTTGTCTGCCCTTTCCTGTTCTGTCCTTCTCTGTTCTGTCCAGGCTTGGCCTGTCCTCGGGGCTGATTGTGACGTTACGGTCACCATAATTCAAGATAAGGCGAGTAATCATGAATTTATCAATCTGCTCGTATCGTACATTACATATTACGTAATATGTAATTATCTTTATCTTGTCAGAAAACATCGCTAAGATGGGCGCGAGGCTGATGACAGGCTGACGGCAGAAGAAGGCGAGCGGCATCCATGGTATTGCTCTCGCCAGATGGCGTGGCCCATCCGCTGCCTTTACGTTACGAGAGTGCGTGCTGGAGAGTGGTAGTTGGCCGCGCTTCGTGGCGTAATGGCGGTCAAGCAGCAACGACTGACGACGTATCAATTACAGACTGCGTATCAATGACAGACTACGTATCAATGACGGACTAAGGACGGAGATTCCCATGGCGCGCACTGGCGTCCAGTACGAGGATGTACAACGAGCCATCGAGTCACTGATGGCGCGGGGCGAGGCCCCGAGCGTGCAGAAGATTCGTGAAGTGCTGGGGACCGGCAGCTTCACCACCATCAGCGATCACCTGCGTGACTGGCGCCAACGGCGCGCCGAGAAGCGTGATGAGCCGCTGAGCCAGGCCATGCCTGACAGTCTCACCGAGACCCTGGCCACGGTCTGGAAGGAGGCGCAGTCACTGGCCAATGAAAGCCTGGTGCACTATCGCCAGGAAGCGGACAAGCAGACCGTCGAGGCGCGTGAAGCCGAAGCGCAGGCGCAGCGCCGCGCGGAAGATGCCGAACAGCGTCTCAGCGCCCTGTCCGAGCAATTGGCCCAGGTGCAGGCGCGACTTGAAGAGCGCGTGCAGGCCCTGGCGACACTGACCAATGAGCGGGAACATTGGCAGCAGCTGCAGGACAAGCTCGAAAAGCGTCTGACCCTGGCCCAGGAAGACATCGCGGCCATGGAGCGCACGCGCGAAGTGGACCATGAGCGCCATCAACAGGCGATTCAGGCGCAGGAAAGCGAGTGGAAGGAACGCCTCGCGCAGGAAGAGGCGCGTCATGAGGCCAGTGAAACGCGCCTGATGAAGATGCTGGATGATGCGCGCCTCGAGAAGAGCGAGCTCGACAAGCAGCATCGACGCCGCCAGGAGCAGCTCGAGAAGCGCGTCGAGCGTCTCGATGCCCAGGCGGCCGAGCAACGCAAGCAGCTGCAGGAAGAAGAGCGTCGCCGCTTTGAAGAGACATCGGCTCGCCAGCAGCGCGAGACGGAGCTCAAGGACATGCGTGCGCAGCTGGAGCACTCCTCTGCGGAATACTCACGCCTGGAGGCTCAGCTTGGGCAGCTGACGCACGAGAACAAGCTGCTCAAGGAACGCCTGGCCTTTGCGCCCTTGCCGCCCTTCGTATGCTGAAAGCCTTGCGAGTGATTGCCACGCACTTGTGGCATGATTTCCGTGACTGGCATGAGTAATGCGCACGAAAACGCCGCCCAGATGGGCGGCGTTTTCTGTCAGTGCTGTCGTGATCTCATTCTCGTGATACCACTCCCTTGATACCGAGCCTGTGGTGTCAGAGTCGCCAGTGTCGTGATGACGACACCATCGTGTGGCTAACAGGTTGTCGAAAGTATGGTGAACCGCTCACAACAGCTCTTCCGCGACCAGCGCCAGACGTGAGCGCTCGACGCACTTGAGTGTCACGTGACTGGCATGCGGCCACGAGCTGAAACGCTGCACTGCCACTGCAAGGCCACAGGTGTTGGCAGTCAGGTAGGGAGTGTCTATCTGGCCGACGTTGCCCAGCAGTACCACCTTGGTGTTGGCGCCCGCCCGTGTCAGCAGACCTTTGAGCTGCTTGGGTGTCAGGTTCTGGGCTTCATCGATGATCAGGAAGGTGTCGCTCAGCGTGCGGCCACGCATGAAGGACGGTGAGCGAATCTGGACACGATTACCGATCCAGGCGCGCGTGGCCTCCTCGTTCCAGGCGCTGGTGCCTTCTCCCTCCTTGCGCAGCAGGTTGTCCATGTTGTCGTGGAAGGCGCCCATCCACGGTGACATCTTCTCTTCTTCGGTGCCGGGCAGAAAGCCAATCTCTTCGCCCATCGCGATCGGCGCGCGGGTGAAGATGATGCGTTCGAAACGCTTCTTCTCCAGTGTCTGCTCGAACGCGGCAGCCAGGGTCATGTAGGTCTTGCCGGTGCCGGCACTGCCCGCGATTGACACCATGTCGACGCTATCGTCCATCAGCAGGTTGAGGGCAAAGTTCTGGCGACTGTCATGGGCATTCACCCCCCAGGCGCTGCGCTCGTTGCGATAGTTCTGCAGCACTTCCAGGCGTGCATAGTCGTGCTCCAGCTCGCGTACGATGGCCTCGAAGCTTGCACCATCATCGCCATCGCCATCGCAATCCGCGATCAGCATGCCGGGGTACCAGTCCTTGGGCATCTGGCCGGACAGCTCATAGAAGGTGCGATGGTGTTCTCGCGTGACGGTGACATCGACCTGCAAGTCGTCCCACACGCCCTGGCCATCGGGACCGGCTTCATGAAACAGCTTGACGCCCTCGATCATGGCATCGCTGTCGGTGAAGGCGCGGTCCGTCAGATAGTCCTCCACCGCCATCCCCAAAGCGGCGGCCTTGATGCGCAGATTGATGTCCTTGGTGACCAGGATGACCGAAGCGTCCTGGCAGCGTGTAGCCAGGCTGCGGGTCTCGGCGAGAATGCGATTGTCGGCACAGGCGTCGCTCTGATCGACGTGGCCGGAGAGGAAGTGCAGGTTGCCCGCACCATTCATGGAGGGCGGGAGCGGAATTCCACGCAGGATTTCCTGAGGTGTGACATCCGCGGTGAGATCGGACAGCGTACGGCTGATCTGGCGGGCGGTATGGGCAATCTCCTTGTGGCCATTCTTGTGCTTGTCCAGCTCCTCCAGCACCGTCATCGGGATGACGACATCATGCTCGTCAAACTGGAACAGGGCTGAGGGGTCGTGAATCAGCACGTTGGTATCGAGGACGTACAGACGACGGGACTGCTTCTCGACTCTTACCATTGGCGACATGCCTTCCGTTGGAGTGTGCCCCTTGAACCTAGCATGATGAATATGTCGATCGTGTTGCAAAAACGCGTTCAGATTTCACGCAAGCCTTGCAGACAGGTCACGCAAGGCAGGCGCATACTGTGGCTCCCTCATGAAATGCCTTCTTGCCCGGTGCCTGACAACATCATGTTGAGCAGCATCACCTTGCAGCCGAGAGTGCAAGCCGCGCCGCACTCAACGCCAGCGCTTCAGGCATGAAAAGCCGCCCACAGAGAATCTCGGGGCGGCTTTTGTTTATCCCCTCACGGCATCGGCCGTGAGGGTTGGTGCTCAAACGCTACCTTGTCGAGCGGAAGCGCTTAGGCGTCAGGCAACAGCGGGTTGCTGACGGCGTCGACGTACCTGCAGGAAGCCGATCAGCCACAGCAATGCCAGTGCCGGCAGCATGGCGATTTCCTTCGGCGGACGCTCAGCTTTCTGCTGGATGCCATCGATGGTGAAGTCGAAATCGATGCCGGCCTGCTGTGCCACGCTGCCGTACTCGATCATGCTGACCAGCACCTGCTCGTCGCTGATATCCAGCGTCAGGCCGACATCGGTCAGGCGGGCTTCGCCACTCTCGGCGTCAGAAACCGGCAGCAACACGGTCTTGGAGACCTCGTCGCCATCCAGGTTGATGCCCGAGACGTGAATCGGCAGCTTGCTGTCCACCGGCGCTTCGGCGATCAGCGCTTCAATCTGCTGCGGCGCGGCCATGGTGGTGGGCGGATAGATCATGTCCCACCAGTAGCCCGGACGGAACAGCGTGAAGGTGATCAGCAGCAGGCCGATGGTCTCGTACCAGCGCGTACGCGTCAGCCAGTAGCCTTGCGTCGCCGCCGCGAAGACCAGCATCGCCGCGACGGCCGAGGCCACCGTGATCGCCAGGTGCCAGTAGCTGTCGATGTTCATCAGCAACAGGTTGGTATTGAAGATGAACATGAACGGCAGGATCGCGGTGCGGATATCGTAGGTGAAACCCTGGATACCGGTCTTGATCGGGTCTGCCTTGGCAATCGCGGCCGCCGCGAAGGCGGCTAGCCCCACCGGTGGCGTGTCATCGGCCAATATCCCGAAGTAGAACACGAACAGGTGCACGGCGATCAGTGGCACGATCAGGCCGTTTTCCGCGCCCAGATTGACGATGACCGGTGCCATCAGCGTCGAGACGACGATGTAGTTGGCAGTCGTCGGCAGGCCCATGCCCAGGATCAGGCTGATCACGGCGGTGAAGAGCAGGATCAGCATCAGATTGCCGGCCGAGATGAACTCGACGAAGGCGGTCATCTTGAGGCCCAGCCCAGTCAGGGTCACGGTGCCCACGACGATACCTGCCGCCGCGGTGGCCACGCCGATACCGATCATGTTCTTGGCGCCGATCACCAGGCCATGGAAGAGATCTTCGCCACCGCGTTGTGCGGCGCCGCCGACATTGCCTTGCTTGCGGAAGATGGCCACCAGCGGACGCTGGGTCACGGTGATGAAGATCATGAACAACACGGCCCAGAAGGCCGACAGCCCCGGTGACATGCGTTCAACCGTCAGGCACCACACCAGTACCACGACCGGCAGCAGGAAGTAGAGACCGACCTTGACGGTCGGGCCGACCGGCGGCAGTACATCGATATCGCCTTCCCCGAGCTCCGGGAAGCGTGCCGAATAAGCGATCAGTGCCACATAGGAGGCCAGCAGCAGCGGCAGCACGATCCAGACCGCGCCATCACCCGCCAGGGTCTTGATCCAGCCTATGCCGTAGTAGACGACCAGCGTGAGTATCCCCATGCCGATGAAGACGGTCAGGAAGGTCAGCAAGGTCGCGATCATGTTGGTCTTCTGGGTGCGCTTGAGGCCTTCCATGCCGGCCTTGCACGCTTCCAGGTGCACGATGTAGATCAGAGCGATGTAGGAGATCAATGCCGGCAGCAAGGCATGCTTGATGACGTCAAGGTAAGGAATGCCGACGTATTCGACCATCAGAAAGGCTGCGGCGCCCATGATCGGCGGCGTCAGCTGGCCATTGGTGGACGCTGCCACTTCCACGGCGCCCGCCTTGGTGGCCGGGAACCCGACCTTCTTCATCAGCGGGATGGTGAAGGTGCCGGTGGTGACGACGTTGGCGATGGAGGAGCCGGAGATGATGCCGGACAGGCCAGAGGCGACGACGGCGGCCTTGGCCGGTCCGCCACGCATGTGGCCGAGCATGGAGAAGGCCATGCGGATGAAGTAGTTACCGGCGCCTGCGCGTTCCAGCAAGGCACCGAACAGCACGAACAGGAACACGAAGTCGGTGGAAACGCCGAGCGCGACTCCGAAAACCCCTTCCGTGGTCAGCCACTGGTGGCCGAGCAGCTTGTTGAGGCTGGCCCCGGCATGCGCGATGACATCGGGCATGTAGGCGCCGAACAGGCTGTAGAGCAGAAAGACGCTGGCGACGACCGCCAGTGGCGGCCCGAGTGCGCGACGCGTGGCTTCCAGCAGCAGGACCAGGCCGATCCCCGAGAACACCAGGTCCACGGTGGTATAGGCGCCAGCGCGGCGTGCCAGCTCATCACTGAAGATCAGCACATAGGCGACACCCGCCACGGCGAATATCGCCAATGCCCAGTCATAGAGAGGAATGCGGTTGGCGGGGGCACCCTTGTAGGCCGGGTACGCCACGAAGGCCAGCGAGATGGCAAAACAGAGATGCACGGCGCGCGCGGTGTCGGAATTGAGCAGTGACAGCGGCGAGGCGTGATAAAGCTGAAACAACGACCATGCCAGTGGAATCAGCCACATGAAGTGGCGGCCCACGAAGCCCACGGGATGACGGCCGCCGGTTTCCGACTCCAGCATCTCGAGGACTTCAGCATCATGATGCGTCTCGGCGTCTGGCGCCTGAGACGTTGCTGCAGTTTGGGTTTTGGTCATTTTGTGTGATCCGGTACGCGAGTCAGGCGATGGCTGACAGTTCACCTTCTTGCTCGACCAGAAGGCGCTGCTCAACCACATGCTTATCAAGCTGGTTACGTCTTCAGTATGTCCGGCCTGACAGATGTTTCCATTGATTCACCCGATCAGGGCGTAAATTTCCTGAACGATGTCCTGAACGGGCAGTGAGCTAGGCTCGTGACGAGCGTGAGACCTTGCCTGGTCACGCTTGTCCATGCTGCGGCTGCCGTCACGCCACTTGCCACTCGCAGGCAAGTCCTGGCGGCGCGCTGACGGCGGGTGTCTCTGCTGCGCTTTCCCTGCTCGGCCTTTTCCTGCTTGGCCCTTTCCTGCTCGACCTGAGTGGCCGCCCGGGAATGCAGACCACAAGCACGGAGACCGCAACGAGTGCGGTCTCCGGTAATTCCCTGTGCTCCCTGCGCTCGGCTCCCTGAGCGCAGGGTAAGCGTTCATGCACGGCGCCTCGCAGGCGAGGCGCACAGGGCATATCACTCGCTCAGCAGGCCAGCTTCCTTGTAGTACTGCTTGGCGCCATCGTGCAGCGGCGCCGTCAGGGAAGCATTGACCATCTCTTCCTTCTTCAGGACCTGGAACGCCGGGTGCAGGCGCTGGAACTGATCGAAGTTGTCGAACACGGCCTTGACCACTTCGTAGGCGACGCGGTCTTCGACTTCGGTACTGGAGACGATGGTGGCACGGACACCGAAGGTGGTCACGTCGTCATCGTTGCCGCGGTACATGCCACCCGGAATGGTCGCGACGGAGAAGTAAGGCTTCTCTTCGACCAGCTTGGTGACGGCGTCGCCGGTGACATTGACGATGTTCGCGTCACAGGTGGTGGTCGCTTCCTTGATGGAACCGGACGGGTGACCCACGACGTAGACGTAACCGTCGATCTTGTTGTCACACAGTGCAGAAGACATCTCGGAGGCCTTGAGTTCGGAGGCCACGGAATACACGCTGGTGTCCTTGCCCTGCGAGGACAGCAGAGTGTCGATGGTCGAGCGCTGACCGGAACCCGGGTTGCCGATGTTCATGCGCTTGCCTTCCAGCTGGTCGAACTCAGTCACGCCGCTGTCCTTGCGAGCGACGACAGTGAACGGTTCCGGGTGCAGGGAGAACAGTGAACGCAGGTCCTTGTTCGGGCCGAAGTCTTCGAAGTCACCCTTGCCTTCATAGGCATTGTAATGCGCGTCAGACTGGGCAACGCCCATGTCCAGCTCGCCGGTACGGATGCTGTTCAGGTTGTAGCCGGAACCGCCCGTGGATTCGACGCTGCAGCGAATGCCATGTTCGGCCTTGCCACGGTTGACCAAGCGGCAGATTGCACCACCAGCCGGATAGTAAACGCCTGTTACACCGCCGGTGCCGATGGTTACGAAGGTCTGCTCGGCGGCGCTGGCGCCTCCGGAGATCCCCATCAGGCCAAGACCTGCGGTCGCGACCGCCGCTGTCAGCGACTTCTTGATCATGGTCATGTTGAAACTCCCTTTGCTGGCTTGTTATTGGTCTTGCCGTCATGCACCTCGATACCGGCCAGGCCCTTGCTTTTCTCGTGTGTGAAACAAGCCGATTTTCAGGCTTATCCACTGCCACATGGCTGATATTTCAGTAATTTGAGGTGCATAACGCTGCACTGAGACTAGCATAGCTGAAGTGCGCGAGTACCAGCTTGTCATGCTTTGTGCTACGAAAGGTGTAGGTGTTGGCAGTGAACTGCGCAGGCAACGACGTGTAGATGGCCACTAGAGGATTGCCGCTTCCTCATTGCGTGCAACTGTCAGCACGGATTCAAGTAGTGGCTGCTGCAGACCGTGTAACCTGCAACGTTACTCAGTAACCATGACTCCCCTTTTGCAGTCCATTCGCGTCAGGGTGCAGGCAAAAGACGCATGCAAAAACGCCCCACGGCAAGGCCGTGGGGCGTTCTGTTTTCGATGTTCTATTTCGACGTTCAGTCTTTTCGAAGCTCAGTCCTTTCGCTGAGCCGTCTTGGCGACTGGCTTGTCAGGTGCGCGTGACACTGCGCATGGTGACGAACTCTTCCGCTGCCGTCGGGTGAATGCCCACGGTCAGGTCGAAGTCGGCCTTGGTCAGGCCGGCACGCACGGCGATGCCGATGCCTTGCATGATCTCACCGGCTTCATCACCGACCATGTGCACGCCGACAACCTTGTCGCTGGCATCATCGACGATCAGCTTCATCAGGCTGCGTTCATCGCTGCCGGATAGAGTGTGCTTGAGCGGACGGAAATCGGCGGTGTAGACGCGGATGCTGTCGAACTTCTCACGCGCGGCTTCTTCGCTGAGGCCGACGGTACCGATGTTCGGATGACAGAATACCGCTGTCGCGATGCTGTCATAGTCCAGGCCACCCACGACACCGTCGCCGAAGTGCGCACGCACCAGGTGCATGGCCTCTTCAAGCGCCACCGGCGTCAGTTCCGGGCCACCGATGATGTCACCCAGCGCGAGAATGGATGGGGTGGTGGTCTCGAAGCGCTCGTTGACGCGTACGGTGCCATCGACATTCAGCGCCACATCGACATTCTCGAGCCCCAGGCCTTCGATGTTCGGCTTGCGCCCGGTGGCGGCGAGGATGCAATCCACTTCCAGCACCTGGCCATCGCTCAGGCGCACGCTGTAGACGTCGCCCTGCTTGTCGATGGACTCGACCGTGGTGTTGAAGTGCAGGTTGACGCCCTTCTTGGCCATCTCGTCACGCGTGAACTCGCGCACTTCGTTGTCGAAGCCGCGCAGGAACAGGTCGCCGCGATAGCTCAGATGCGTCTCGGCACCCAGGCCATTGAAGATGCTGGCGAACTCGACGGCGATATAGCCACCACCGATGACGAAGAAGCGCTTCGGGAAGCTTTCCAGATCGAAGATGCGGTTGGAATCCAGCGCATGTTCACGACCCGGGAAGTCCGGCAGGAACGGCCAGCCCCCGGTGGCGACCAGAATCTTGGCCGCGGTGTGGCGCTCGCCATTGACGACGACGGTGTTGGCATCGGCGATGGTGGCACGGCCTTCGATCAGCGTGGCGCCGGAATTGTTGAGCAGATTGCGATAGATACCGTTCAGACGAGAGATCTCGGCGGTCTTGCGATCGCGCAGGGTCGCCCAGTCAAAGCGAGGGGCGTCCCCCAGATCCCAACCGAAGCCGGCGCTGTCCTTGAAGGAGTCATGGTAGTGGGCAGCGTAGGAGTAGAGCTTCTTGGGCACGCAACCGACATTGACACAGGTACCGCCGAGGTAGCGGTCTTCTGCCACGGCAACGCGGGCGCCGGTCGCGGCGGCGGTCCGGGCGGCACGAACGCCGCCGGAACCGGCACCAATGACGAACAGGTCGAAGTCAAACTGGCCTGTCGCAGGCTGATGGGTCTGATCGGTCACGGGAATCTCCTTGATGAATTGGCCACATGGTATCAGGACTCGTGCGGCCTCGGGAGTCCCGTGTCGCTGGGCACGGTTACCCGCGTTTCGGCCTTCAGGTTGACCCTGTGGCCTGTGACACGGTAAATATGTCTCACAAGCATGTTAGACAAAAGTTACAACGTGCTGGCACAGGGGCAAGTTCCGTCATTGGCGAAGCGCTACGCGGGCGCGTAACATTGTTGTTCTTAACACTGTCGCTCGTCGCATCAGCGCTCTGATGTCTTCCTGACGCTGAAGTGAATGCCTGCCTGTTGGCCTGAGCCAAGAGGCTCTCCGCCCGAGAGGCATCACGGCCAACGCCTCTGTGTGAGAACTATCCCTGCCCCCGTCATTTGAAAAAGTGGTCTCCCTGCCATGAGCAATATCGAAAAGCTGCTTGAGCAAAACAAGGTCTGGGCTGAATCCATGACCGAGCGCGACCCTGAGTTCTTCAAGCGCCTCTCGGACCAGCAGAATCCTGACTTTCTGTGGATCGGCTGCTCGGATTCCCGCGTACCGGCCAACCAGATCATCGACCTGCCGCCCGGCGAAGTCTTCGTTCATCGCAATGTCGCCAACCTGATCCACTACAACGACATGAACGCGTTGTCGGTGATCCAGTACGCCGTCGATGTCCTGAAGGTCGAGCACATCATGATCGTCGGCCATTACGGTTGTGGTGGCGTGCGTGCCTCGATCACCGGCGGTGACAATGGCATGGTCGACTACTGGCTTCACACCCTGCGTGAGCTCTACAACCTGCACTATGACGAGCTCAAGGACCTACCGCTGGATGAGCAGGTCGACCGCATGTGCGAACTCAATGTCCGCTCTCAGGTGCAGAACCTGGCCAGAACCAAGATCCTGCAGCGTGCTTGGGAGCGCGGTCAGAAGCTGGAAGTGCACGGCTGGGTCTACGGCCTTTCCGATGGTCGAGTGAACAACCTCGATTGCACCATCAGCAATCTGTCACAGGTGCCGCAGCTGTATCGCGTGGACCGCATCGAGCCTTTGCCCCAGCAGGACTGAGCAGGCCAGCCTGACCTGATCCAGCTGCCGATGCCGCAGGGTACCGGTAGAATCGTCAGCAGTGCCTCCAACGCGCCTCCCATTCGGGAGGCGCGTCGCGTTTCAGGCCTGCCTCTTTTCAAGACTGGCTCTCAGTCGCCTTACCTCAAACGCTCCTCCCCGTGCCAGTGCTTGATCGCGAGTGCTTGTCAGCGGCGACTGCCCTGGCGCCTGTCGGCCTGATCTCCAATGTGCTGACTTGCAATGTTCCGATCACCCTATGGCTTGGCGTCTATTGAATGGGATCAGGGCTAGCGATCATCTGCGCTGGGAAGTCTTTCACGTGCTTTCAGCGCACCGTTTGTGAATTTTACAGCGCAGGATCGGCCTCGCAGGCCTTCGTGGAGGGCCTCAGAGGCGCAACTTTGGTCGCAGAACGCCATGCGCACCAATCAAGTGCAGAGGCTGCACTCATTGAAAAATCACTGCGTACCCTGGCGGCTTTTCTGCCGTTGATGGCATTTGTTTATCGCTAGGTGGCGTGAAGCCTGGTTGGCAGTATTCAGCGTATGCAATGTCTCTCAACCAGGCGCTGTCGGCTGACGGAACTGACACACATCACGGCCGTACCGTCTACGAAAAACTTTCCAGTCCTCGATTATTGCGCCAGGCCCAAGTGACTAATTCTATTGTAATTTAATTATCTTGAAGGCTTGAAGAATGAACGAGGCAGGCCAGTGTCACGGTGGCTTTCCTTGCACGTGGCATTGCTGAATCGCCCCGTATAGCCTTGGCAGAAAGCGCGCGCAGCTCACGTCGTTATCGAGGTGAAAAATGACAACGCCGTGTGACATCCGGGGTGTCACTTCATCCCTGCCAAACCTTGCACCAGCCTGGATGACGTTGCGCCGCGAGGAAAAGGCTATTCACCACCTGAATCCGGCTACTCAACATTTCGATTGTCTCCATGCAGCCAGCCTCACTACTGTGAAAGCGCATCCTTGCGTGATGTCCTGACAGGGACAACGCGAAGAGAGCCCACAAGAACAACCAAACATCACAAGCAAAGGGAAGCTCATGACCCGTCAGAATGCCTTCCAGACCCTCTTCCACAAGAAGACCCTGTGCGCGCTGATCGGCAGCGCGACATTGGCCATGGCGGCTCCGGCAATGGCCGAAGACGTCACCCTGCGCATGGCCTACGACGCTGACCCCGTGACCCTCGATATCCACGAACAGCTCTCCGGCGGCACCCTGCAGCTGTCGCACATGGTGTACGACCCGCTGATTCGCTGGAACAAGGATCTCGGCTTCGATGGCCGCCTGGCCAAGAGCTGGGAGCGTGTCGATGACAACACCATGCGCTTCCACCTGCGCGAAGGTGTCAAGTTCCACTCCGGCAATGACTTCTCCGCCAAGGATGTGGTCTGGACCATCGAGCGCCTCAAGAAGAGTGCCGACTTCAAGGCAATCTTTGCGCCCTTCACCGAGGTCAAGGCCGTCGATGACTACACCGTGGACCTGGTGACCGAGAAGCCCTTCCCGCTGGTGCTGAATGCCGCCACCTACATCTTCCCGATGGACAGCGCCTTCTATACCGGTGAGACCGAAGACGGCAAGGCCAAGGACGAGATCGCCAAGGCCGCCAACACCTTCGCCTCGCGCAATGAATCCGGTACCGGCCCCTACAAGGTTACCGACCGCCAACAGGGCGTGAAGATCAGTTTCGAGCGTTTCGAGGATTACTGGGACACCGAATCCCCGGGCAACGTCGATGACATCGTGCTGACCCCGATCAAGGAAAACGCCACGCGCGTCGCGGCGCTGCTCTCCGGCGACATGGACTTCATCGCGCCGGTACCGCCGACCGATCTGGAACGCATTCGCAAGCAGGACGGCGTGCATCTGGTCGAGATGGGCGGCACCCGCATCATCACCTTCCAGATGAACCAGGAGCGTGTCGAAGCCTTCAAGGACAAGCGCGTCCGTCAGGCCGTCAACTACGCCATCAATCAGGAAGGCATCGCCCAGAAGCTGATGAAAGGCTTCGCGACGCCCGCCGCCCAGATGTCCCCGGATGGCTATCAGGGCCACAACCCCGAGCTGACGCCGCGCTATGACGTGGCCAAGGCCAAGGAGCTGATGAAGGAAGCCGGCTACGAGGATGGCTTCGAGATCAGCATGATGGCGCCCAACAACCGCTATGTGAACGACGCCAAGATCGCCCAGGCCGTGGCCTCGATGCTGGCCAGGATCAATATCAAGGTCGATCTGAAGACCCTGCCCAAGGCCCAGTACTGGCCGGAGTTCGATGCGCGTGCGGCTGACATGATGATGATCGGCTGGCACTCGGATACCGAAGACAGTGCAAACTTCTTCGAATTCCTGACCTTCTGCCCGGACGCCGACAGCGGTGTCGGCCAGTACAACTCAGGCAACTACTGCAACCCGGACGTCGACAAGATGGTCACCGAGGCCAACCTGGAGACCGATACCGACAAGCGCGCCAAGATGCTGCAGGCCGCCGAGAAGGCCGTCTACGACGACGCCGGTTTCGTGCCGCTGCACTGGCAGAACCTGGCCTGGGGGGCGCGTGATGGCGTCAACATCGAGCCGGTCCTCAACGTGATGAACTTCCCGTACCTGGGGGATCTGGTCATCGACCAGGAGTGATCCCGCCGCGTGAGTGAGGGACAGACACTGAACCGCCTTGCATCGTTCAGTGCCATGTTTCTGGCCACGAACCCCTTGCGATAGGCAAGTCAGGCAACCGGAGATAGCCAAAGCGAACTCTCTGGTTGCCCTGCTGACCTGAACGCGACGACTTACCCTCGCCTGTTCTTCCCCTTTGGTCATCGCCTCTCGGTGATGGGTTGGGGAGCCTGTGCCCAGTGTCAGGCCAGCGACAGGCGGGATACCTGACACCCAGCGTGATCGGTCAGCATGGCCAGGGCCGACACGCGCGAGACCGTGATGTTCACGAGGAAGGTGGCGATCCATGATTGCCTTTCTGATCAAACGCCTGATGCACGCCGTACTGGTCATGTTCGTGATCAGCATCATCAGCTTCGCCATCCAGGACAACCTGGGCGATCCGCTGCGCGAGATGACCGGCCAGGCCGTGTCGGAAGCCCAGCGTGAAGTCATGCGCGATGAAATGGGCCTCAACGACCCCTTCATCACCCAATATCTGCGTTTTGCCGGCAATGCCCTGCAAGGGGACCTCGGCACCTCGTATTTCTACAAACAGCCGGCGACCGAGGTGATTCTCAAGCACCTGCCAGCCACGCTGGAACTGGTGATGGCCTCGAGCCTGATCATCATCCTGCTGTCTGCCCCCATCGGGGTGTTCGCAGCGATCCGTCCACGAAACTGGCTGTCCCGCCTGTTCATGGGCACCTCGATCATCGGTATCTCGGTGCCGGTCTTCCTGACCGCCATCGTGTTGATCCAGCTGTTCGCGATCGGCGTGACGGTGGACTGGTTCCCCAGCGACACCACCTGGGGCAGTGTCCTGAACGGCATGCTTTCCACCGATGGCGGCATGCCCTCCTACGGACGTGGTGAGCTGGTGCACGTCGCGGGCACCTGGTCGAGCGGCTTCTTCACCGCCGATGGCCTCTGGCACCTGGTGCTGCCGGCCATCTCGCTGGCCTCGATCATGCTGCCGCTGTTCATCCGCCTGATTCGTGCCGAGATGATGGAAGTGCTGCAGTCGGACTACATCAAGTTCGCGCGCGCCAAGGGCATCGGCCTCAAGCGTATCTACTTCCTGCACGCACTGAAGAACACCATGTTGCCGGTGATCACCGTCGGCGGCGTGCAGATCGGCACCATGGTGGCCTACACCATCCTGACCGAGACCGTCTTCCAGTGGCCGGGCATGGGCCTGATGTTCCTCGAGGCCATCACCCGCTCCGACATCCCGCTGATCGTGGCCTATCTGATGATGGTCGGCGTGATCTTCGTGATCACCAATACCCTCGTCGATCTGATCTACGGACTGGTCAACCCCACCGTCAAGCTTGCGGGGAAACCGGCATGAGCCAATCCAACACCCAATCGAGCAACGCGCCCGTCACCCCGAAGACCAGTTCCATCGTGGTCCCCGGCCGTTGGCAGCGTTTCCGCGAGTCCTATCTGGTCTACAGCTTCAAGCGTGACTGGATGGCTCAGGCCTGTCTGCTGGTGTTCATCGCCATGGTGCTCGGGGCCTTCCTCGCGCCGTGGATCGCTCCGGCTGACCCCTATGACCTGGCCAGTATCGACATCATGAACTCGGAGCTGCCGCCGGCGTGGATGGCGGGCGGTGATCCGGCCTTCCTGCTGGGCACCGATGCCCAGGGGCGAGATCTGCTCTCCACCATTCTCTACGGCACGCGCGTGTCACTGCTGATCGGCTTCGGCGCGGTCATCCTGCAGGCGCTGCTCGGCGTGACCTTCGGGCTGCTGGCGGGCTATCTGGGCGGGCGTATCGATGCCTTCCTGATGCGCATGGCCGATATCCAGCTATCGTTCTCGACCCTGATGGTGGCCATCGTGGTGGGTGCCATCATCAAGGCGACCTTCGGTGGCGCCGCCTTCTCGGACTACGCGCTGATCCTGTTGATCCTGATCATCGGGCTGGCGGAATGGCCGCAGTATGCGCGTACCGTCCGCGCCTCGGTGCTGGCGGAGAAGAACAAGGAATACGTCGATGCCGCGCGGGTGATGGGCTTCCGCTCCCGTCGCATCATGTTCCGTCACATCCTGCCCAACACCCTGTCGCCGATCTTCGTCATCTCCACGGTGCAGATCGCCAACGCGATCATCTCGGAGGCGGCGCTGTCCTTCCTCGGTCTTGGCATGCCGGAGACCCAGCCGTCGCTGGGGTCACTGATCAAGTCTGGCTTCGACTATCTGCAGTCGGGTAGCTGGTGGATCACGCTGATCCCCGGTGGCGTACTGATCGTGCTGGTCCTGGTCATCAACCTGCTGGGCGACTGGCTACGTGATGTCATGAACCCGCGTCTCTACAAGGGCTGAAGCCGAGAGGAGTCAAGACAATGGCACTACTTGAAGTCAACAATCTCGACGTCCGCTTCGCCATGCGAGGCGGTGAGGTGCGCGCCCTGCGCGACGTCAGTTTCACCCTGGAACGCGGTGAACGGCTGGGGATCGTCGGTGAGTCGGGGGCCGGCAAGTCGGTCGCGGCCTTCACCATCCTGAATCTGATCGCCAAGCCGGGCTACATCGCCGGCGGCGAAATCAAGTTCGATGGGGAAGTGCTCAACACCCTCAAGCCCAAGGCGATGCAGTCGATTCGCGGCAACCGCATCTCGATGATCTTCCAGGACCCGATGATGACGCTCAACCCGGTGTTGACCATCGGCGAGCAGATGATCGAGTGTCTGAAGGCGCACCGTCGCATCTCCCGCAAGGATGCGCGCGCCATCGCCCTGCACAAGCTCAATCAGGTCTTCATTCCCTCACCGGAGAAGCGCCTGGATCAGTACCCCCATGAGCTGTCCGGTGGCATGCGACAGCGCATCATCATCGCCATCGCGCTGCTGCTGGACCCGGACATCATCGTCGCCGATGAGCCGACCACCGCACTGGATGTGACCATCCAGGCCGAGATCATGGAGCTGTTGCTGCTGCTGTGCGAGAAGCACAACGTCGGGCTGATCCTGATCACCCACGATCTGGGGGTGGTCAGCCAGGTCACCCAGCGCACCCTGGTGATGTATGCCGGGCGTGTCATCGAACAGGGTCCGACCCGCGAGATCATCAATGATGCTCAGCACCCCTACACCCAGGGGCTGATCAACGCCCTGCCCCAGATGGCCACTCCGGGCAGCCGTCTGAACCAGATTCGTGGCTCGATGCCGACCCTGACCAAGATTCCGGCCGGTTGCGCCTTCAATCCGCGCTGTGATTTCGCGGCGAATGTCTGCCTCGAGAAAGTGCCGGCCTTTGCCCATTCCGGCAACTGCAAGGTGGCCTGCCATATGGTCGATGCCATGGTGGCCGGCGAGCGCTGGACCCCGATCATCTCCGATGCCAACGGCAATGGCACCACACCCACTGACAGCCACCGCACGGAGGTGAACGCATGAGCGCGGCAATTCTGAAGGACGCTCAGTCCTCCTCCCAGGCATCCACCCGTGTGGATAGCGCCGAGCTTGGCGAAACCCTGGTGGAAATCCGTGATCTCGAGAAGCGCTTCTCGTTGTCCGGCGACTTCCTCGAGCAGCTGACCTTCGAGAAGGGACGCCTGCGTCGCAAGCAGGAATATGTGCACGCCATCAATGGCGTCACGCTGGATGTCAAGCGCGGTGAGGCGCTGTGCGTGGTCGGGGAATCCGGCTGTGGCAAGTCGACGGTCGCACGGACCGTGATGGGGCTTCTCAAGCCCAGCGGTGGAGAGATCCGTTTTGACGGTACCCGCATCGATGACATGGCCCCGCGGGACCTGCTGCCCTACCGTCGTCGCATGCAGATGATCTTCCAGAATCCCTATGCGTCGCTGAATCCACGTATGACCATCCAGCAGACCCTGGAGGAGCCGCTGCGCTTCCATCAGCCGAACCTCAAGGATGGCGAGATCCGTGACAAGATCGAGGAGGTCATGCGCTCGGTGGGCATTGACCCCGACTGGGGCAAGCGCTTCGCCCATGAATTCTCCGGCGGGCAGCGTCAGCGTATCTCGATCGCGCGCGCACTGGCGGTGGACCCGGAATTCATCGTCGCCGATGAGCCGATCTCGGCGCTGGACGTGTCGATCCAGGCCCAGGTGCTCAACCTGATGATGGAGGCGCAGGAGCAACGCAACCTGACGTATCTGTTCATCACCCATGATCTGGCCGTGGTCGAGCACTTCGGCACCCGCGTTGCGGTGATGTATCTGGGCACGCTGTGCGAGCTGGCGGACACCCGTTCACTGTTCGCCCGTCCGCGTCACCCCTATACCCAGGCGCTGATGTCGGCGATCCCGCGCCTGCATGACGACAAACCCAATCACATTCGCCTCGAGGGCGAGGTGCCGACGCCGGTCAATCTGCCTTCGGGCTGTGTCTTCCATGGCCGTTGTCCGCATGCCAATCAGCGTTGCCGCACGGAGATTCCGCGCCTGATCGCCACGGACACCGGTCAGGTCGCCTGCCACGCCGTGGAGGAAGGCCGCATCGACTGATGGGATGGCAGTGACGAAAGTGGTGACGGCGATGTAATGGGCGCCATCGATCATTGTGTTTCCGGCCTCAAGCAAGGAAAGACCGCGCAAGGTTGCCATTGTCATCGGCAACCTTGCGTCTTGCCCTCATTGACGATTGCATCTCGCGTTTTGTGTGGGCAAGATTTCGCACATCCGCGATTGACCAACAGGTCAATTGACGCCATTGCCCACGATGCTAGAAGAAGATTCAGCGTGGCACCGGGCCCCGATGACGCATCCCCAAGATACTCTGGTGTGACACGTCCGAAGAGATGTGCGCCCGACCTCCTGACATGGCCTGTTCCCAGGCCGACGAGGCACTCCGATTACATGGAAATTCGCTGGCTCGAAGATTTCATCGTTCTGGCTCAGACCCGACATTTCTCGCGGGCTGCCGATGCACAGAATGTCTCTCAGCCCACCTTTTCCCGCCGCATCAAGTTGCTGGAAGAGGAGATGGGCACCACCTTGATCAATCGTCAGACCCTGCCGCTGTCGCTCACTCCCGCCGGAGACGAGTTTCTCCAGCTGTGCGAGCAGATCACCGAGCGCGTGCGCATCACACGCGAACGCCTGCAGGACATGGCCCAGCAGCAAGCCAGCAAGATATCGCTGGGGGCACCGCAGTCTCTGGTGTCGCACTTCCTGCCCGATTGGCTCGATCAGCTTCAGCTGCGTGAACAGGTGCTGCCCTATCTGCGTGCCACCGGCTGGCTGGCGGCCGACTATTTCCACGGCCTGGATCGCGGCGAATGTGATCTGGCGCTGTGCTATTGGCCCCAGGCACGTGTCGATCTCGGCTTTGAGCTGGACAGCTACCAATACCTGGTAGTCGGCGAAGAAACCTTCATTCCGCTGTGTGCGCCCGGCGCGGATGGTAACCCCCGCCATCAGTTGCCGGGCACACGGCGCAATCCGCTGCCGTTCATCAGCCCGCATCCGCGCGCCGTCGTCGCCACCTCGCTGATGGCGCATCTCGCTCAGGTCCCGATTCAGGCGCACCTGGTCACCATGAACGAGAATATCCAGGCGGCCAACATCAAGGCACTGGTGTTGCAGGGCTATGGCATCGGCTGGTTGCCGCAGCGACTGGCCGCAGAAGAAATCGCCTGCGGCAAGCTGGTGCGTGCCGGTGACTCGCGCTGGGATCTTGGCCTGCATATTCGCCTGTATCGCCCGCGCGTGCCGCGCCACGACAGTGTCAGTGAACTCTGGCACCAGCTGGAAGCCCATTTCTCGTGAGTCATCCGGGCAGGAGGGGCGACGGCTCAGCGGCACTCTCCTCTCTCCTTCATCCCCTCATTCTCCACCACACCACGCCATTGACGCTCACTTCTCCATGTCAGGCGTGACGACCGTTTGCAAGGAAACATGATGTCCGACAGCCAGCTCAACGACCCGACCATCACCCACGCCGCGGCACACCGCGCCCATCTGGCGGCGCTGCAAACAGGCTACGAAGTCGCCATGCAGCAGCACGATCTAGAGGCCATCGTGCTGCACAGTGGCAAGCCGAAGCGGCATTTCGCCGATGATCAGGATGCAAGCTTCAAGTCGCATGCTCATTTTCTGCACTGGGTGCCGATGGCGGGTCTCAGCGATAGCTGGCTGGTGATTCGTCCGGGCGAGCGTCCGACGCTTTACCTCTATACCCCCGATGACTTCTGGCATCTGTCACCCAGCCTGCCGACGTCAGACACTGCGCCCTGGGCCGAGCAGTTCGAGATCGTCCATCTGCGCAAGCCGACACTGCCACAGCGTCCCGAGGGCCGCGTGGCGCTGCTGGGCGAGATCGCTGAGCTTCAGCCGCAGGTGGTCAGCGAACTTGAGGCACTGCCCAACCCGGTCGGCCTGGTGCGCCAGCTCGACGAGGGGCGCGTCTGCAAGAGCGAATTCGAGATCGCCTGTCTTAAAGAAGCCAGCCTGCGCGCCGCGCGTGGCCATCTGGCTGCCCGACGTACCTTCATGGAAGGCGGTGCGGAGCTCGATATCCAGTTGGCCTATCTTGGCGCGTCTCGCCAACGGGAATCGGATGTGCCCTACGGCAATATCGTGGGTCTCAATGCGCATGCCGCGGTTCTGCATTACCAGCATTATGGTTTACAGGCTCCTGCTGCCCGTCACAGCCTGCTGGTGGATGCCGGCGCCAGCGTGCACGGCTATGCCTCTGACATCACGCGCAGCTGGGCGGGCGACGATGCGCTGCCGCTGTATCGCGCCCTGATCGAGGGTGTGGAAGCGCTGCAGAAGCGTCTGATCGCAAGACTCGCGCCCGGGGTGGACTACGTCGACTTGCACCTCGAGATGCATCGCGAGCTGGGTGAGCTGCTGCGGGAGCTGGGCGTGGTGTCGCTGCCCGCTGAAGATCAGGTTGCACAAGGGATCACGGCAGCCTTCTGCCCGCATGGTCTCGGGCATCTGCTGGGGCTGCAGGTCCATGATGTGGCGGGCTGCATTCCTGATCACACCACCGGCGATATCCGTCATCCGCCGCAAGGTCACCCGATGCTGCGCCTGACGCGTGTGCTCGAGACCGGCATGGCCATCACCATCGAACCGGGTTGCTACATCATCCCCATGTTGCTGGAGCCGCTGCGCAACGATGCACGCGGTGAGCATATCGACTGGAAGTTGGTCGAGGCTTTGGCTCCGCATGGTGGTGTGCGTATCGAAGACAATCTGGTCATCACCGCAGACGGTGCCCTCAATTTGACACGCAGCCCGGCGACAGGTCTGTAATCAGGCCTGTCACGACGCCGTCGGCCCCCTCGCTGTAACACTTGCGGTCACGTCTGCCTCACGCCGCCATGGGTCTTGTGCCGATGGCGGCTTTTTGTCGCGTGACCCAAGGCTGAGTATTCGAGCGCCAGGCCGGGAATGTGATCCAAGGCGAGCTAGCCCCATTGGCGTCGATGCGTATGCTGCACTGCGACTAGCGATTGGCGTCGCCAAGTGAAATGATGCCAACGACATCCGTGTAGAAATTCCTGTCAGATCTTGCTGCAGGCCACCGCCATCAAGGGCATGCCCATCACCCGATTACCAACGTCATCGCCCAGGCCTGCCACTGGAGCTACCTCACATGCCGCACTCCATCTTCACGTCAGAGTTTCGCCCTGCCCTTGGCCTGCGCAATCGCCATGTCCAGACCTTGTTGCCCCGCCTTCTGCCCCGCGCGCCCCTGAGTCGTCGCACCGAGATTCTCAATCTTCCCGATGGTGACTTCGTCGAGCTCGCCTGGGTCATCAGTGACGGTCATGAAAAGCATGAGCGTACGACGGCCCTGAGCGAGGATGCGCCTCTGTTCGTGCTGTTTCATGGCCTTGAGGGTGACTTGAGCTCGCCCTACGCCCGTGAGCTGCTCAATGCTGCCGCTCGAATGGGCTGGCGACCGGTGATGATGCATTTCCGTGGCTGCGGGCAATCTCCCAACCGCCTGCCACGCGCCTATCACAGCGGGGATACCGCAGATGCCTATTGGGTGCTCGGCGAGCTGGGGCGACGTTATCCGCACGCCATCAAGGTCGCCTGTGGCGTATCACTGGGCGCCAACATGCTGCTCAAGCTGGTGGCTGAACAAGGCGGTGATGGCCTGGACCTGGCTGGCGCGATCGCCATCAGCGCCCCGCTGGATCTGGCGGCCAGCGCGGATGTGCTCAATCACGGCTTCTCGCGCCTTTACCAGCGCCATCTGCTCAAGGGCCTGAAGGCCAAGGTGGCGGCGAAGCTTGCCAATGGCCCGCTACCCATCTCGATCGGAGCGCATCAGTTGACCCAGCTGAACAGTTTCTGGGCCTATGACAACGAAGTTACCGCGCCCCTGCATGGCTTCACTTCGGCGAGTGATTACTACACGCGCTCCTCGGCGGGCCGCCTGCTGAGCGAGATCGAACTGCCGACCCTGATTCTGCAATCACTGGATGATCCCTTCATGCCACGCGATCTGTTCGCACGCTTCCACCAACCCTCCGAGGCCGTGCGTATCGAGCTCAGTGAGCGCGGTGGGCACGTCGGCTTCGTCGAATGGCGCCGTGGGCGACTTAGCTCTTGGCTGGCTCGCCGTGTCAGTCAGCAGCTGGAGGCCTGGAGCGGGCTACCCAAGCCGCAAGCGCAGGCCGAGGTGCAGAGCGAAGCGCACTGAGCTATCTGTACTGAGCTACCTGCATTGAACTGGCGTGCATTGAACTGGCGTGCATTGAACTGGCGGGCATTGAACTGGCGGGCTTGACTACCACTCAGGCACCACCACGCATTCCCCTCCCTGGTTGCCTTGTCCTTGGGGCATTTCTTGCCTTTTTTGCTTCTTCCACCCTTGCTCGCCTTCCCACCCTCAGATCCGGTGGAAAGCCCTGAGCCCTGACTACGACCGTATGCGTTTTGGGATAGTCAAATTTAGAGCATTAAAAACGATAACGGTATACAGGATGATGGAGTGAAGGGTGACACGGATCACTGTCACGATTCAGGGAGAATGGTAGACTGCGCGCCCACCCTACGTTCAAGACTCTACTGGCCTGATAATGAACCTGATTTTTCGCCTGGTGCTCGGCATCGTGGCTGGCATACTACTGGGGCCATGGGCTCCCGAATCCCTGATCCGCACCCTGCTGACCTTCAAGGTACTGTTCGGTGAGCTGCTGGAATACGCCATTCCGCTGATCATCCTGTTCTTCATCATGAGTGGGATCGCTCGTCTCGAGCGCTCCTCGGGCCGTCTGCTGACCCTGACCATCGTGCTGGCCTATGCCTCGACGACGCTGGCAGGCCTGTTGGCGGGCATCGTTGGCCTGGAGGTCGTGCCGCATATCGTGCAGCAGGACCAGCTGCCGGTCAGTCATGCCATCAAGCACTTGAGCCCCTATTTCACGCTGGATATTCCGCCGCTGACCGATATCAGCACCGCCCTGGTGACGGCCTTCCTGTTCGGCATCGGTATTTCCGCCACCGAGCATGACGGCATGCGTCAGCTGGCCGACGGCGGCCGCGATATCGTCGAGCGCTTCATCGCCAAAGCGTTGATTCCTGCCCTGCCGTTCTATATCGCCGGCCTGTTCTGCGAGATGACGATCGCCGGCACGGTGGCCAATACCCTCAAGAGCTTCGGCATGATCCTGCTGCTGGCGCTGACCTTGCATTGGCTGTGGCTGAGCTTGCTCTACGTCACCAGCGGCACCAGCACCGGCCGCTCACCCATGAGGGCGCTGGCCCACATGCTGCCCGCCTACTTCACCGCCGCCGGTACCATGTCTTCCGCGGCCACGATTCCGGTTACCGTGCGCCAGATGCACCTCAATCACATCTCCCCATCCGTGGCGAGCTTTGCGGTACCGTTGCTGGCCACCATCCACATGTGCGGCAGTGCTATCACGCTGACCGTGTGCGCCATTGGCGTGATGCTGGTCACTCCCTCACTGGCAACGCCCGAGCTCACCGCGCTGCTGCCGTTCATCGCCGCGCTGGGGGTGACAATCATTGCCGCGCCCGGCTCGCCCGGCGGGGCCGCAGTGACCTCGGTGGGGGTATTGCAGAGCCTGCTGGGCTTCGATGCCGCCGCCGTCGGCCTGATGATGGCGCTCTATCTGGCGCAGGACAGCTTCGGTACCGCGTGCAACGTCACTGGCGATGGTGCCCTGGTACAGTGGATCGACCGCTTTGCAGAAGCCGAGCAGGATCGACAGCGCTACCGCTGACACCGTGCATCGCAGCGCCTGACCGAAAGCTGCTCCAGACAGACAAAAGCCTCATGGTGGCCGTGAACTTCGCGGCGACCATGAGGCTTTCGTGTTTCTCAGCGGTAATCTCTCAGCACAGTCTCGTGGCAGCCATGTCCTGCCTGTCTTGAGACTGTGCCAAACTGTCAGCCGATGGGACAGCTGATTCCCGTGCCTTTCAGACCGCAGTAGCCACCCGGATTCTTGGCCAGATACTGCTGGTGATATTCCTCGGCGTAGTAGAACTCGCGCAGCGGTGCGACCTCGGTGGTGATGCGGCCGAGACCGGACTGATCCAGCGCCTGCTGGTAGTCGGCCATGCTCTTCTCGACGATGGCGCGCTGGTCTTCGCGGGTGTAATAGATCGCGCTACGGTACTGATTGCCGATGTCATTGCCCTGACGCATGCCCTGGGTCGGGTCATGGGCCTCGAAGCTGGCCCGCAGGATCTCCGGCAGACCGATCACCGTTGGGTCAAAGATCACGCGTACGACCTCGGTGTGGCCTGTCTTGCCGGTGCAGGTCTCTTCATAGCTCGGATTCGGCGTATAGCCGCCGGCATAGCCGACCGCCGTCACCTTGACACCCGGCAGCTGCCAGAATAGGCGCTCGGCTCCCCAGAAGCAGCCCAGCCCCAGCACGATCTCCTCACACTCACTGTCGAACGGCGGTACAATCGAGCGGCCATTGACGTGATGAACGCCGCTGATGCGAACCGCTTCACTGCGCCCTGGCAAGCTGTCCTGCGCTGAAGGAATGGTCTGCTTATCTTCCGTTATCCACATGGCGGACTCTCTCCTGTGTCGCGTCGTGCAATCGTGTATAGGTTCAATGATGTCATCTCTGCCCCCCAAGATCTGCCCCTGCCAGCCCAATAGTGCTGAGGCGCGACGCTACGTCGATTGCTGTCAGCCGATTCATGCTGACATCACCCGCGCCGAACGCCCCGAGCAATTGATGCGCGCCCGCTACAGTGCCTTCTGCCTGTCGCTCAGCGATTTCCTGATCGACAGCTGGGACCCGGCCCATTGCCCGGCACGCGCCGATCTCGAAGGTGCTGGCCCGCAATGGCTGGCATTGGAGATTCTGGACAGCGGACAAGATGCCGATACCGGCATGGTACGCTTTCATGCCACCTTCTTCGAGCAGGGAAAGTTCCAACAATTGCAAGAACTTAGCCGCTTCCATCACGATGGCCATCACTGGCGTTATGTCGACGGTGATGCCGAGTGGCAGACACTGACGCCAGGGCGCAACAGCCTGTGTCCCTGTGGCAGCGGCAAGAAGATCAAGCGTTGCTGCACTGCGTGACCGTCAGCGTCTTGTGCTGACGCGCGTGCGCTTGAGATTGAGTTCTCGAGCATAAGCGTTGCGAGCCCTTCGAAACGAGCGCTTTAAGACAAGCTCATTGAAACGCCCCCTCCAAAACGAGACAGCCCCCACCGAACCTGTCGATGGGGGCTGAAGCTTAGGCAATCAATTGGCCTGACGTGTCATCTGTCCTTGCCGACTCTGGGCGCCAGCTCGCTGCGGCCCAGCGAGAAGCTGTAGAGCAGATCCACAGCCTGCGCCGTGCCTGACACCGCTTCGGCATACAGATTGCGGAACAGCTTGTAGCGCAGCGTCAGCTCCGCGATCGGCGAGAACAGCCCGACGCCGTAACTGAGCTTCAGGTCCGGGGCGATATAGCCGCTGACCACCACTTGGCTGTCATCGCCGCTGCCGGAGCTATCCAGACTCAGGTCGCGCACACCGAAGGTTTCCCCGATCTGGCCGACCACCTGACCACTTTGCGCCAGCGACATGCCGATCAAGGCGGACGTGACCGCACTGTCACTGCTGGTGTCGCTGTCCAGGCCTTCACCGCGCAGCAGATAACTCAGTGCCGAGGATTCATCCATCGACGGGTCCGAGAAGATCTCGACGCTGGGCGACGAGGCAAGTCCGGTCACACGCACCCCTGCGGTCACGTCGTCCTCGGTGTTGTCAGGATCACGGATCGCCTCGATATTCAGACGCGGGCTAGAAGGCGGTCCGGCCAGCAAGACCTGCCCCTTGCTGATCTGCAGGTCCTGCCCGAAGCTCTTGTAGGTTCCGTCGACCAGATTGACCTCACCGAAGACCTGCACGCCGCCCTTGGACTGGCGCACATCGAGATCGCCTCTGAGCTTGGTCTTGAGCCCCATCGCCTCCAGGCGTGCATCCGGCCCGATATGGATGCCGATACGCACATCCAGCGCCATGCCGGCCTCGTTGAGCGCCTTGGCGGTATCGCTGCCATCGGCGAGCTCGGCCGGGTTGGAGGTGTCCTCATCACTGGGACGTTCGATGATGATGGTGTCACTGGAGGGTGACACGGCAGACGGCGGCACCTGGTCCACTTCGATGCGTGTCCACGGCACCTTGACGTCACCCCGCAGCTTGAGCAGCGTAGGGCTGGCATTGATCTCGAGATCCGGCGCGACGCGCATGCGGCCGATCCCGGCGATATGCAGCTCGAGCGGATTCTTCGCACCGTCGAGGTTCAATGATGCCGTCCAGTCCTCAAGCGTCGGCCAGGCTGCCTCGCCATCGATGCCCCAGCGCGCATCATTGCCCACCAGATAGCCATCGATATCGGCACTGTTGCCATCGAAGTCGACGGTGAACTGGGCATCCGACAGCGACACCGGCAGGCCTTCGCCCTGCACCTTGACGCCGGTCAGCGCGATCGGGCCGGTCAGCGACGGCAGGCTCAGGTTGCCGCCGACCTCGACGTCACCCGCCAGCTTGCCTTCCAGCTGAGTCATGCCCGCCACCAGCGGACGATACGGCGAAAGGTCGATGTCGCGAATGGCCAGCGAACCATCCAGCTGACCTGCGCCCGCCGGGTCGAGGACCGACACGGTGAGACCGATGCCGCCAGCGCTGTCGAGGCGAATCTGGGTATCGAGATCGGCCTTGTCGGGCGTGGCCTCCAGCGCCAGTTGCAGGGTGGTCTCGGGCAGAGACCAGGCATTGCCGTCGGCGTCTTCGCCGGCCAGCGTCAACTTGCCCGCCAGCTCCGCGTCAGCATTCCAGCGTTGGCCACCCTGCTTCCAGCTTGCCGTGATCTTGCCGCCCGTGGCACCGCCGATGGTCCAGCTCTCCGGCATGACGCTCTGGGCCATGTCCAGCGGAATCCCCTCGAGCGTCACCACGGCCTGACCGTCATTGCCCGCGCTCAAGGGCTCGGCGACACAGATCTGGCCGCCCTGTTCACGACTCAGGCAGAACGGCTGCACCAGCACGCTACCCTTGGCGAGATTGGCATCGAAGCTCGCCGGCGTGTCGAAGTTGAAGTCCCCGAAATCGGTATTCGCCGTCAGCGGAGACAGCGCACCGCGATAATGCTCACGCGCCTTGTCGAGCCCACCTTTGAGAGTCAGCCCCAGACGAGACAACGGCATCTCACCGGCCATCTCGGTATCGAACTGCAGGGTGTGATCGCTCAGGAAGCCTCCCAGCGTCAGCGCGACCGTAGCGATCTGCTGTCCGCCAGCTCTGACATCATCGGCATTCAGAGCGATATCCAGTGCCGGGTCATCAATCCCCCGCTTGCGGGCATCGACCCCGGCCGACAGCGCCAAGTCGGAGATACGGTTCTCACCGATCTGCAGGCGCCGTGCGGTGAAGTTGCTGGCCAGCTGAGGCTTGTCGAGCGTGCCCGAGGCATCGATCTTGCCCTTAAGCTCACCCGCGATATCCGGCATCAAGGTCGAGAGCGCCGGAAAATCGATGTTGGCCGCTAGGGTGATGGTCTTGGCAATCTTGCCTTTGGCGCTCAGCCGGTTCTGGCCCTGACGCAGCTCCAGCGCGTTGACGTTCCATTGCATGTCGGCATTGCCTGAAAGCTTGCCAGTCAGCGTGAGCGGACGCTCGAGCAAGGTGCCGTGGATATCCAGCTTGCTGACATCGACGGCCCACGGTCCTTGCTGCGGCTGTTGGAAGCTGGCCACGAGATTGCCGCTCAGCTCACCACGCACGGCTTTCTGACCGCCCCCGGTCGGAGCCGGCAGCAAGTCTTCGGGATGCAGCTTGTCGAGGGCCAGCTCGGCGGCGACCTGGATACCTTCCTGCCAGTGAATCTCGCCACGGGTGGTCGCGGAGCCACGCTTGAGCGCGATCTTGAGCGGCTGCCAGCGGTAATGCTCGAGATCGCCGTCGCCTGCCAATGACAAGGTGGCGCGCGGAATGTCACGCCCCTCGATGATGGCGTCCAGCGTGGTCGTATACCCCAACAGTGAGCCCTTGGCGACCAGCGCCAGATTCTCGACGCTATAGTCAGGCGTGAAGGAGGCAGCGGCAGCGGTGCCGGACGTATTCTTGCCATCTTTGGCTTGAGTCGCTGTCTGAGCGCCCGTCTGCGCATCCGCGGGGGTGTCATCGGAGGCATCAGTGACGGCAGCAAAGGGCCAGGTGATCCGCTCGGAGCTCAGGCGCGCCTCGAAGGGCAGATCACTGTCCAGTACATCCGCGCTGGCCACAAGCTCAGCGGCCAGTGGGCCGTCGGCCTTGAGAGAGGCTTCAAGATCCGCCAGCGAGCCTTCCAGAGACAGGCGCAGCTTTTCATGACGCACGGGGTCAATCAGGGTCTCGGCATTGAGCGTGGCGCTCAGCGGATACTCGCCCTTCAAGGTGACCTGCGCCACGAGATCGGCGTTCACGTCGCGGGAATCGACCTCGAGACGCGAGAGCGTGATGTCATGCCCTTCCGCCTTGAGTGCCAGCGACAGGCGACTGACCTCATACGGGCTTGGCCCCTTGAGCGCAAAGTCTTCAATGGCGAGGTCGGGAACCTCGATGGTCAGCGGAAGATAGACTTCCGGCAAGGCGATGCGCCCGGCCTGTGCTGGCTCATCCGTGGTTTCAGCGGCAGACGTGTCAGATACTTCTGCGGCGTCATCCGTGATGGCCTTGTTCGAGATGGTCTCATTCGAGATGGCCTTGGCGGCGCTCTCGGCTTGAGACGCCACGACCTGAGTGTGGACCACTTCACTTGCCGCTTGCTGAGCCTCAGGCGTGATGCTCACTCCCTCGAGGCTGGCAGTGTCTGACGTCGTTTGCGCCGCGGCGGCATCGGCGGGAATGAAACGACTGGTGATCAGGCGTGTCTCGCCAAGCGTCAGCGTACTCACTGACAGCGCGGCCGAGGTATGGAAATGATCAAAGGTGACGCGACTGCCATCCGCCAGCGCCAGGGCGAAGTCATCAATGGCAACCTTGCGCACCTCGATGGGAATCGGCACCACGATGGGCACGTTGAGACTCTCGCCGCTCTCCGCTTCCGGTTCAGTGCTGGCACCGTTATCGCTCAGGGTGATCGCGAGACCACTGGACTCCAGCGACTCGAGGCACAGCTTGCCCTTGAGCAGACAGTCCTCGCCCCAGACCAGTGACAGCGAGTCGGCATTGACGGCCAGCCCCGGCAGGTCCAGCGAGACGTCCTTGAGTGACAGCGCTTCCAGCGGTGAGCCAGAGGCCCGGGAGTAATCGATGAAGCCACGCGAGCGCGCCTGATCGAGCACCAGCCCGGTGCCCCACGGGGACAGCACGCCCCCGACCAGCAGCATCGTCAGCCCGATCAGGAACACGAGCAGCCATATCAGCAACCGGATGACCAGGCCGCCCCGACGTACATAGGGATTAGACAATTCCAACATCTCCATAGCTTTTTATCAGCTCGCCCGCTCAGCTGAGGGTCCTTTGCTAGCGCTTGATCCGCACGACACTCGTTTTAGAGGCGTGGCCCGCTCAGAATTCCGGCCCGATCGAGAAGTGAATACGGTAATCGTTGTCATCGTCATCGAAGGGATGGGCGATATCGAGACGAATCGGCCCTACCGGCGAGATCCAGCGAATCCCCATGCCGGCCGCCGTCTTGAGCTCGAGTGCGTCCCAGCCATTGAAGGCGTTACCGGCATCGTAGAAGGTCGCGCCCCACCAGTCGCCGGTCAGGCGGTAATCGTATTCCAGGCTGCTGGTGAGCAACGAGCTACCGCCCTCCAGATCGCCATCGTCGTCTTCCGGGGCGAGTGTTTCGTAGGAATAGCCACGCACACTGTTGTCGCCCCCGGTAAAGAAGCGCATCGAAGGTGGCATGTCATCAAAATTGTCGGTATCGACGTGGCCGACGCCCATGCGCGCGACGAAACGATGGTTGTCGCCGATGGAGCGTATCCAGTTGGTGTTGAACTGGGAGCGCAGGAAGGTCACGTCCGAGCCCCACAACTGATCGCCGTACTCGAAAGTCAGTTGTTGGCGGTCGCCCCACATCGGGAAGGTCTTGGGACGGGTGCGGGTACGATTCCAGCTCACGCCGGGATACAGCAGCAGCACGGCTCCGGATTCGTCAGCCTGGGTGTAGTCCTCATAGGTGGAACCGAAGAACACGCGCTGGGTCCAGCCATTGTCGAACTTCCACTCACGGGTGAAGCGCACGGTGGTCTCGAGACTCTCGGTATCTTCATCGTCGGTGTTCGACATCCCGTACTCGAGGATATAGCTATCCTTGAGCGGGTCTTCGAGCGGCATGCGGTATTCGCCCTCGAAGGTCTGTTCCGGCGAGGACAGGAACAGGCTGTTGGTCAGGCTATGGCCATAGCGATTGACCCACGGCATCTCCCAGCTGAACTGCAGGCGTGGTCCGACATCCGTCGCGTAGCCGATACCGGTCTCGAACTTGTGACGGTCAGCGGGAATCAGGCTGATGTCCACGGGGATGATGGGGCCGTTGGCCGTCTTGACCGCGGCCTCCAGCGCATCGCCCGTCAGCACCGGCGTGTCGTTGCCAGCGGCACCTTTAGTGCCAGCCACAGCGGAGCCAGCGTCATCAGCCTCCGCCTCGATTTCAGTCCTCTCGACATCGGCAAGCCATGAGCCCTCATAGCCCTGTGCCACGGCATAAGGGGTCTTGATCTCGCTGTCGGGGCTGGTGGTCTTGAGTTCGGCGCCCGGATTGAGCTGTGGCTTGATCGCGGCCGAGCGGAACCAGCCGGCCTCACTGAGCCGCTGGTTGAACTGGTTCAACTTGTCGGCTTCGTAATAATCTCCCGTCTTGAACGGCTGCATGGTCTTGACGCGATCCAGCTCTATCTGACTGTTGAGGTAGGTGATATCGCCAAAGCGGTAGCGCTGACCGCTCTGCATGACCAGATAGATGCGTGCCGAGTGCAGCCAGGGGCGTACCTCGATGCGCTGCTGGGAGAAGGAGGTGTCGAAATAGCCGCGTTCGAGGCTGAGCGACGTCAGAGTCGACTTGAGGCTGTCATAGCGTGAGTGACGCAGCACATCGCCTTCCTCGAGGTCGGCGTCGGCCAGCACCTTCTTCATGACCTTGTCACGCGCGGCGTCGCCTTCGAGTCGCAGCTCCAGCGTCTCGATGGTGACCGGCTCACCGGCATCCACCGTCACGACCACATCATCGCCGCCCAGCAGCCCCTTCTCGGGATAGCTGAGCGTGATCTGGGCATCGTAGTAACCGAAGGCCTGCAGCGCTTCCTGGGTGCGCCGGATGATCTCATCCTCATAGCGCTCGGCCGGCGCATCGCCCTCGAGCGTCATCCCGGCCAGGAAGTTGACCACATTGGTGGCCGTCGCGCCCTTGACACCCTTGACGGCGGCATCGATCGCCAGCGCCTGGGATGCGAAGCACAGACCGCCACACAGGATCAGCGGCATCAGATAGCGATGCGGCAAACCGCGCGGCCCGGTCGCTCGAGCAGGCTCTTTGTTGTCGCCACTCATGATTCGTCCTTTGTTGAGTGCTGGTGGAAAGCACTGTCCATCGTTCCCGTTCATCATGTCGTGCGGCGTTCGGTCATCACGGGGCGTTGCACATGGCCTGCCTGGATGGCGGGCCACGCCATATCGTCGTTACTTGTATCCCTGCTTCACAGGCTCAACGGCGCTCCAGTCGATTGACGCGCTGTTCCAGTTCAGACATCTGACCCAATAGTGACGCGACACGTCCGCTCAGCTGACGACGGCTGGCATCCAGCGAGCGCAACTGCTCTCGCGTGTCCTCTGACGCCCCCTGTGAGCTGGCTTCCAGGCCGGCACTGAGCGCTGTCTGCTGACGACGCAGCTCACCCAGCTGGGAGGCCAGTGAGCGTTGCGCGGTCTCAAGCGCTGTCAGCTCGTCAAGCGGCGCAAAACGGCCCTTGAGCTTGCTGGCCAGTTCATCGCCATCAGCGGCCGCCACCGGCTCCGGCAGTGCCTTCAGCGTCTCGCCCAGTTGCTGCTGCGATTGCTGCAAGTCGCGCGTCTGGATCTGTTGCGTGGCTAGGCCCGTCTGGAGTGCCGTGAGGCGAGTCTCGAGCGAGGCCAACTGCTCGGCGTTAACGCTTTCAATATCGCTCTGCAAGGTCTCGATGCGGGTAGCCAGCGTGTCCAGAGTGCTGGAGGTCTTGTCCATCAGCGGCTCGAGGTGTTCAAGCGTGGCCGACTGGGCGTCCAGGCGCGCGCCCAACGCTGCACGGCCATCACGGCTGAGCGATTCCAGCGCCGCCATCGAACCTTGCAGCGCCGTGATCAGGGTCGCGTGATTGTCACCTATCTGGGCAAGCGTCGTGACGCGACCCTCCAGACGATCAAGCGCCTCGTCCATGGCGGTCAGACGCTCTTGAGCACCATCCGCATCCTTTGTCACCTTGTCTTCCAGCGTCTCGAGGCGCGCGACGGCCTCGCTCGACAGGGACGCCTTGTCCTTCTGCAGGGTGGTCAGCGCCGGCAGCACAGTGTCATTCAACTGGCTGTCCAGAGCGCTGAGTTGCCCATCCAGTGCATCACGCAGTTCGTTCAGGCGCTCATCGCCCTGCTGCTCAAGCTGGGCCACGGAACGTTCGAGCTGACTGACACGCACACCAAGCTGATCGCGTTGATCGCCCCCGAGGGTCTGCAGGTCATGTAGCTGCCACTGTTGCCAGCCCACCACGCCCCCCAGGGCAAGGAGGCAAAGCCACGTCGGCCAGCGTCTGGGCGCGGGGGGACGAGTGTGATGCACGCCAAGCGCATCGTCGGGACGCGCGACCAGCGCATCGTCCGGTGAGTCATTGAGAGACGGTTCAGCATTGTGCGGCCGCATTCTGGCTCCAGTTCCGGCAGTCAATCAGCAGCGAAAGGGTCAGCGCAGCATCTTCGGGCTTGTCGGTGGGCTCACTGGCCCCATCGCAGCAGCAGATGCAAGGCGACCGAAAGCGCGCTTTTTCGCGCTGCTGTATAAAAATACAGTCATGCAGATTCTGCAAAAGATAAGTCACGGTTCACGTACAGGAAATCGAGTCTAACAGCTGACCTCGGTCATCTCATCAGGTTCCCGCGATGGCCCGCCATCGAGGGCAGAGTGGCAGGAATGGGACAAGAGCCTGGCAATGAACGCGAGCCTTGCAAGACGCTTGAGAGGATACCGCGGTCGGTGCCCACCGGCGTTGGCCTGTCGGTGTCTGGGTGCTATAGTGCCAGACACTGCGATACGCGCAGCCTCTGTCTTCGTAGCTATCTGGATTCACAAGGTTTTTCACGCTGATTGCACATTTCATGCGCGTAGCCACGGCATGAAGGATGCACGGCGAGTCATGCACTTTCGCCCTTGCCCGCTGCCTGAGCGGGCGGCCAGTTTCAGGGCTGGGAGTGATGCTGGTCGCGGAGCTTGAGACTGTGCTTGTCTGACCCTCTTCCATCACGCGATGGCAGGCCAGGCATTGAAATACTCAGCCCCAAGCCCCACGAAGGCAGAGTACGACCCAATTGGTGAGGAAAAGGAGCTGATCCCCATGGCATTTGAACTTCCAGCACTGCCGTACGAAAAGAACGCACTCGAGCCGACCATCTCTGCCGAGACCCTCGAGTACCATTACGGCAAGCATCACCAAGCCTATGTCACCAAGCTGAACAGCATGGTCGAAGGCACTGCTGACGCAGAAAAATCTCTCGAAGAGATCATCCAGAGCGCCCAGGGTGGTCTGTTCAATCAGGCGGCTCAGGTGTGGAACCACACCTTCTACTGGCACTGCCTGTCCCCGAATGGTGGTGGCGAGCCGTCCGGTCCGCTGGCAGACGCTATCGTGGCCAAGTGGGGCTCCGTTGCTGACTTCAAGGAAGCTTTCAACACTTCCGCCGCTGGCAACTTCGGTTCCGGTTGGACCTGGCTGATCAAGAACGCCCAGGGCGAGCTGGAAATCGTCAACACTGACGATGCTGACACCCCGATCGCCAAGTCTGGTCAGACTCCGCTGCTGACCGTCGATGTCTGGGAGCACGCTTACTACGTCGACTACCGCAATGCACGTCCGAAGTACCTGGAAAGCATCTGGAACATCATCAACTGGGAATTCGCTGCACAGAACTTCGCAGCCTGAGCTTTTCCAGATTGAGTTTGGCTAGACCGAGCTTTGCTAGCCTCAGGAAGCCGAGTCGTTTACCGCTCGGAACTCCAGCTGAGCCAAGGCATTCAACGTCACCCTGATATGACGCCTGAGTGCCCTGCTCTAAAAACCCCGCCACTTGGCGGGGTTTTTTTCGTTCAAGACAACGTCACCCTGCCGCGATCCTGCTACACGCAAGGCTTGGCTACGCTAAGGAATGCGCCGCCAGAAGAAGAATCTCGCCTGTCGACTTGCAAACCACGGCGTTGCCCCTATCTAATGATGTAGAAGTAGAACGTATGCTCTACCTCGTTGCGTGCCTTTGATCGTTCACAGGGCCTCAACGACAAGAGACTCGACGACATTGTTGGCACACACTGCTTGAAATGCATTCTTTGACTGCACGAAATACATACTTTTAAAAAGGGAATACCGATGCCCACTGATACCTCGACCTCCTCACTGCCCGACTCCATGCTGGCGATCGTGACCATCGGCCATGGGGGTTATGAATGCCTCGAGACGCAGCAGCGCCCGGTGCCGACACCCGGTGAAGGCGAGGTGCTGATCAAGGTGCTGGCAGCTGGCATGAACAACACCGAGATCAATACGCGTCTGGGCTGGTATTCCTCCACGATCACCACCGCGACCCAACAGGCCAGCAGCGTGCATGACAACGCGGATGCAGAGACGGCGACTGACAGGCCGGCGCCGCCGGAAGGTGGCTGGAAGGGAGAGACGCCCTTCCCCCTGATACAGGGCACGGATTGCTGTGGCGAGGTGGTGGCATTGGGCCCGAATGCGGATACCAGCCTGCTGGGCAAGCGCGTGCTGGTACGCTCCTGCATGCGCAGCGAGGGCTGGGACTCACTGGAAAATGAATGGATGGGCTCGGACTTCGACGGCGCCTTCGCGCAATTCGTCAGCGTGCGCGCCAGTGAAGTGTTCGCGGTGGACTGTGACTGGAGCGATGTCGAGCTTGGCTCCCTGCCCTGCGCCTACGGCACGGCGGAAAACATGCTCGAACAGGCAGAGCTTAAGACGGGCGAGCGTGTGCTGATTCTGGGCGCCTCGGGCGGAGTCGGTTCCGCCGCGTTGCAGCTGGCCAAGCGCCGCGGCGCAACGGTGTATGCAGTAGCGGGCGCCGCCAAGCATGAGGCCCTTGCCGAACTCGGCGCCGACAGACTTCTGGACCGCAAGGCCGACCTGCTCGAACTGCTGGGCCACGAAAGCGTCGACCTGGTGGTCGACAATGTCGCGGGCGACAACTTCCCGATCATGATGAAGCTGCTCGCGCGTGGCGGCCGTCTGGTGACTACCGGCGCCATCGCCGGCCCGATGGTGACGCTGGACCTGCGCGACCTGTACCTCAAGAATCTGCGACTGCTAGGCACCACTGCCTGGTGTGAAGCCACCTTCCCCAATCTGATTCGCTATGTAGAGCAAGGCGAGATTCGCCCGCTGATCGCGGCCAGCTTCCCGTTGACCGAGATCGTCACTGCCCAACAGCAGTTTCTGAGTAAGGGCCACGTGGGCAAGTTCGTGCTCGAGCCCTGGGCTTGAAGACAGCCTGGCGGTCATCATGAAAAGCTTGGGCCCCATGATAAAAGCCTGACGCTCACGACAAAAAGCCCTCATCCGGTTCCGGATGAGGGCTTTTGCATACCGAGCACGCAAGGGTCAGCCTGAAGATGCATCAGTTTGAGAGAAAATCAACTTCAGAGCGCGTCAGCCTGTTCCACCGAGTTGCCCATCAGGGGCTGGCACGGCGGCCGATACCGCGATAGACCAGTCCCTGGCTTGCCACGTAACGCGGGTCGAAGATGTTGCGGCCATCGAGCACCAGGCCCGCGCCTAGCTCACGCTTCAGGCGCTGCCAGTCCGGGTTCCAGTAACACTTCCACTCGGTGACCAGCATCAAGGCATCAGCCCCCTCCAGGGCGTCATACATGTTGCCATCGACCAGCTCCAGCAACGGATGCGCGCCACAGGCCTCACCCAGCGCCGACAAGGCCGCGGGATCATGTACGCGAACGCGCACGCCCTGGGCCCACAGCGCTTCCAGCAAGGTCAACACCGGCGCATGGTCGATACGCGCGGTACCCGGCTTGAATGCCGCACCCCAGATCGCCACGGTACGGCCGCGCAATTCACCATCGAAGTGCTGCCACAGCTTGCGGAACAGCGTCTCCTTCTTGGCTTCGTTGATGTCGAGCACATGCTCGAGCAACATCGATTCACGCCCTGTCTGGTACTGGACATCAGCCAGACGCATCAGGTCACGCGAAAAGTTCGGGCCACCAAACCCACAGCCCGGATAGAGATAGCCGAAGCCGATACGCGGATCGGCGCCCATGCCCTGACGCACATATTCCACATCGACGCCGAGGGAGTCGGACAGACCCGCCACTTCGTTCATGTAGCTGATACGCGTCGCGAGCATGCCGTTGATGGCCAGCTTGGTCAGTTCGGCGGCGCGGCGTGGCATGATCTGGAAGACATCTTCACGTCGGTTGAAGGCACGCAGCAGCTCCTGCACCCGCAGGGTGGCAGGTTCCGCTTCGCTGCCCAGCAACCAGCGGGCCGGACGCTCGAAGGTGGCCAATGAACGGCCCTCTTCCAGCATGTCCGGCAAGGCGACGGCGTACTGGTCGTCACGCGGGAGCAACGCCTCGAAACGCTCGGTCGTGCCCACCGGGAAGGTCGAGTTGTTGACCAGCACCAGCGGCTCATCCAGGGTCGCCACCAGCTGCTCGACACGGCTCAGCGCGCTTTCGCGCTGGTCCGGCGAGACGGCGATCCAGTGGATATCGATGCGCCGCAGTGACTCGAGCCCATCGATGAGGGTGAGATCGCCGCGCTCCCGATGGCGATCAAGGCGTTCACGCAGGCCTGGCTCACTGTTCAACCAGTCGACGTGTTCCAGGGCAGCCCAGTCCATATCCTCATGCGGCCACCACCAGACACGGTGACCCACGCTCGCCAGAGCGGCGCTGGCCGTTGCCGCCGCCAGTTCGCTTCCGTGCACCAGCACCTGCATGGCTTATTTCTCCTGGTAGCGAGTCAGCAGCTCGCGGAAGCCTTCACCGAAGGTCGGGTGACGCTTGGCGAAGGAAAGAGTCGCTTCAAGATAGCCCAGCTGGTGGCCACAATCGTAGGTGTCACCGGCCATGCGGTAGGCCGCGACGGCCTTGTCGTCACGCAGGGTGTCGATGGCATCGGTCAGCTGGATCTCACCACCGGCGCCCGGCGGAGTGTTCTCCAGAAGCTCGAAGATACGGCCCGGCAACAGATAACGGCCGATGACCGCCAGGGTCGACGGCTCGGTGCCCGGGGCCGGCTTTTCGACCATGCCATTGATCAGGGCGGACTTGCCGGCTTCCGGCGTGTCACCGTCGATCGCGACGATACCGTACTTGTAAGCCATGTCCTGCGGAACATTCTCGACCATGATCTGGGCGGCGTTGGTGGCTTCATAGGCCTCCATCATGCGCGCCAGATCATTCTTCTCGAGCCCTTCGCCATCAACCAGCACGTCCGGCAGCATGACGATGAACGGCTCATCACCGACGATCGGCTTGGCACACAGCACGGCGTGGCCCAGGCCCAGCGGCTCCGGCTGGCGCACGCTGATGATCTTGACGTCATCCGGGATGATGTTACGCAGCTGTTCGAGCAGCTCGAGCTTGCCCTTGGCTTCCAGGGTGGTTTCCAGCTCGAAGTGCTTGTCGAAGTGGTTCTCGATGGCGTTCTTGCTGGAATGGGTAACCAGCACGATTTCCTTGATACCGGCTGCGACCGCTTCTTCCACCACATATTGGATCACCGGCTTGTCGACGATGGTGATCATTTCCTTGGGGATGGCCTTGGAGGCCGGGAGGCAACGTGTGCCGAGACCGGCAACAGGCAGAACAGCCTTGCGTATCATGTAGCGTCTTCCTTGTGTCTATGTCGTGATGAGGACCATCGAAGGACCTCCACCGGGTTACTGCCGTCGAAGCCAATCAACGACCATCCTTCATCATAGGCAGAGATTATGCCAGTTTGATCAAGGAGTGCGAAATTCCTGCACTATCTGAGGCTTGGTGAGCGCGACCACCTTGTGGAGCGCCATCAGCGGCGCATGGCGCGCCCGAGCAGCGCACCGACACTGTCGCTATCGGGCGACTCTACCACGCCATGTTCCGTGACGATGGCATCAATATACTCATGCGGTGTGACATCAAAGACCGGGTTGAAGACATCGATGTCCTGCGGCGCGATCTGGCGACCACCCGCCTCACGCAGCTCGTCGGCGCCGCGCGTCTCGATGGGGATGTCCGCGCCACTGGCCAGGGTGCCATCGAACGTGGCCAGCGGGGCCACGACCATGACCTTGATGCCGTGGGCACGCGCCTGAACGGCCAGCGAGAAGGTGCCGATCTTGTTGGCCGTGTCGCCGTTGGCAGCAATGCGGTCCGCGCCGACGATCAACCAGCGCACCCCTTCCGGCGTCCGGGCCCCCTGCTGCATGATCAACGAGGCTGCGCCTTCCACGGCCAGCCGTGCGGGTATCTTCTCCTGCACCAGCTCCCACGCCGTCAGGCGAGAGCCTTGCCACCAGGGGCGTGTTTCGTTGACATGCACACGGCCAAGAATGCCCTGGGCGTAGGCGGTACGGATCACGCCCAACGCCGTGCCGTGGCCCCCAGTGGCCAGTGCGCCGGTATTGCAGTGGGTCATGACCTCGCACTGCGTCTCGCCTTGCGCAAGGGAGGCCGCAATCACCTGGGCACCAAACTCGGCCATGCGCAGATTGTCGTCCAGATCCTGCTCATGAATGCGCACGGCCTCCTTGAGCAACGCTTCATACGGGGCCTGCGATTGGGTGGCGTGTGCGGCAATCACCTTGCGCATGCGATCCAGCGCCCAGAACAGGTTCACCGCTGTAGGGCGCGAGGCAGCCAGCACATCACAGGCACTGGCCAGGCGTGACGGCCAGTCGCCGCCCTCGCGGTTGATGACGAAAGCCTCCAGCGCCACGCCATAGGCGGCGGCGATCCCGATGGCCGGTGCACCGCGAACCACCATGTCGGTAATGGCAGTCGCGACCCCGCGTGCATCCTCAAGCAGCACCTCACGGGTCTCACCCGGCAGCAGGCGCTGGTCGAGCAACACAAGCTTCACCGCCGGCTGAGTGACATCATGAGTGACGCCAGCGCGGGCATCGGGCTGGACTACTGCCGTGTCTTCTTCCCGCGACGCACACTCCTGCTGGCTTACCCAGCGAATCGGAACCAGGCTCATGACCACTCCCCGTTGCTACATGACAATAATGACGACTGGCCATCACGTGTGGCGCGACGTCCTGCCCCATCGTAACGCAAGTGCCCGTCATGATGAGTTTTTTGCGCTGGACGCTGACCCGCGACGGCAGTCGGATTAGAATGGTGGAATCGTGCCCGAGGGTAAGGTGCCTGTACAGGCCTGCCACCTCCCGAACAGCACTTCCGTAACGGTAAGGATGCAAAGATGAGCGATAACGACACCCAGCAAGATGCCCAGCCCCAGGACCATCTGGGCAATGTCGATGCCAGCGAGATCGCCAAGTTCTCGGCATTGGCCAGTCGCTGGTGGGACCGTGACAGTGAATTCAAGCCACTGCATGACATCAATCCGTTGCGGGTCGACTATATCGACACCCACGCTGGCCTGGCAGGCAAGCGCGTGATCGACGTCGGCTGCGGCGGCGGCATTCTCTCCGAAGCCATGGCGCATCGTGGTGCCCAGGTGACGGGTATCGACATGGGTGAGGCGCCACTTTCCGTTGCCCGCCTGCACCAACTGGAGTCCGGTGTCGAGGTGGACTATCGCCAGACCACCGCCGAAGCCGCTGCAGAAGAGATGGCCGGCCAGTTCGACGTCGTCACCTGTCTGGAAATGCTCGAGCACGTGCCAGACCCATCCTCGGTGATCGCGGCCTGCGCACGGTTGGTCAAGCCCGGCGGCATGGTGTTCTTCTCGACCATCAACCGCAATCCCAAGGCGTATGCCTTCGCGATTCTCGGCGCGGAATATGTGCTGCAGATGCTGCCACGTGGCACTCACGAGTATCGCAAGTTCATCCGTCCGGCCGAGCTGGGTCGCTGGACACGTGATGCGGGCCTCAAGATGGAAGGCTCCACCGGAATGACCTACAACCCGCTGACGCGCAAATATCGCCTGAATGCCTCCGACCTGTCGGTCAACTACCTGATGCACACCCGTCGCCCCACAGAGGAAGAGCTTGCGTGAGCCTGCCGGCAGCGCTACCTCGTCCCGCCGCCTTGATCTTCGATCTCGATGGCACCCTGGTGGACACCGCGCCGGACCTGGCGCGCGCCACCAATGAGCTGCGTCAGCATCACTGCCTCCCCCCCCTGGAGTACGAGGTGATCCGTGCCGAAGTCTCCCACGGTGGCAGTGCACTGGTGACCCTTGCCCTGGGCCATGATCTCGACCATCCCGAGCATGCTGCCGAGCGCACTCGTCTGCTGCATTTCTACGCCCGCGATGTCGCGGCGCACAGTGTGCTGTTCCCGGGCTATGACGCCCTGATCGAGATCTGTCAGCGCGCAGGCCTGCCGTGGGGCATCGTGACCAACAAGCCCCGTCAGTTCGCCGAGCCGCTGATTGCCGCGCTCGAGCTTACGCCCGGCTGCCTGCTGTGTGCCGATGACCTGCCGGTCAAGAAGCCGCATCCAGAGCCTCTGTGGGAGGCGGCGCGCTGCCTCGGCGTCGATGCTTCCGAATGCTGGTACCTGGGAGATCATGACCGTGACATGCAGGCGGCGCGCGCAGCGGGCATGCTGGCGGTCGCGGTGCGCTATGGCTATGTGCGTGACGGCGATGACGTGGATGCCTGGCCTGCCGACGTATGGTTTGACACCTCGGAAGAGGTCGTCAATGCCGCACTAAGGGCAGCGGACCTGCGCTGACCGAGCGACACGCGCGAAGCTCACACGAATCAGTCCCCACGAGCAAGTGATCCGCAGCTGAATATCAGAAGATAGACACACGCAGCTAGAAACAGGCAGTTAGTAACAAGAACGCCGACGGCCATGGCCGTCGGCGTTCTTGTTGTGAGGCGTAACGACTGGCCCGCCTGGCGGCGTTACTCGTCATCCAGTGAGGAGATGACAGCTGACAATGGCTCAGACTTTCGGCGGCTGGGCATCGAACATCTCGCCGGTACGACCACGACTGTCCGGCCCCATCAACCACAGATAGGTCGGCATGATGTCGGCGGGCGTGCGCAGGGTATCGGGGTCTTCGGCCGGAAACGCCGACTTGCGCATCGGAGTCCGCGTGCCACCGGGATTGAGCGTATTGACCCGCACCTGACTGGTATTCTCCAGTTCCTGAGCCAGCATCTGCGAGAAGCCTTCCGTAGCAAACTTGGAGACACTGTAGGCGCCCCAGAAGGCACGCCCCTTGCGCCCGACACTGGAGCTTGTCAGCACGACTGAGGCGTCCTTCGAGGCCTTGAGCAACGGCAGCAATGCCTGGACCATCCAGATGGGGCCATTGATATTGACCTGCATGACCTGCTCCCACAGCGCCGGATCATACTGCTCGAACGGAGTGATCTTGCCCAGCAGGCTAGCGTTGTGCAGCAGACCATCCAGTCGACCGAACTCGCTGTGCAGGGTGTCAGCCATCTGCTGATAATCCTTTAGCGAAGCCCCTTCGAAGTTGAGCGGATAGATGGCCGGCTGTGGTGCTCCCAAGGCCTCGATCTCGTCATAGACTTCTTCCAGCTTGGCAATGGTTCTGCCCAGCAATATCACCGTCGCCCCATGACGCGCATATTCGACTGCCGCTTCACGCCCAATGCCGGACCCCGCCCCGGTCACCAGAATGATCCGCCCTTTCAGCATGTCGCCCGGGGCCTGATAGTCGATCTTGCACTCTGCCATGGTGATATCCCTGTCTGAGATCTGTCGTCAACGCCGATGAGAGTCACTGCCTCTTCACCGACAATACTTGCTTGGCCACATGAATCGAATGAAGCGCACTCGGGTCGCCTGCCGATGGCATAAGGCGCCGAGCGCCACATAAGACAAAGCCCGCACCTGGTAGAATACCAAGCGCGGGCTTTGCGGAATACAGATGGCCAATGGCCACGGGCACTCAGGCGCCGGAGGACAGGAAGTCCTTGGCCATGGTGCCAGCCTTGCTGTCCGGATACTGCTGGACCAGCTTCTCGAGCAAGGAGCGACTTTCCTGCGCCTTGCCTTGACGCGCCTTGACCAGTCCCAGCTTGTACATCGCATCCGGCACCTTGCTGGATTGCGAGAATTCGCTGATTACAGTCTCGAAGGCCTGGGCGGAAGCATCCAGCTGGTTCTTGGCCGAATACAGCTCGCCCAGCCAATAATGTGCATTGGCTGCTAGATTGGAATCCCCATGGTCCACCACGAAAGCTTCAAAGGCGACAATGGCACCGTCGAAGTCGCGAGACTGAACCTTGGCGAAGGCATTCTCGTAATCCTTCTGAGCAGCTGCACCGCTGTCGGCATTGGTGCTGGCTGTACCACCGGCAATTGCGCCGCCAGTGACTGCCGCTGCTGCCTGTGAATCGACAACCTGACCGTTCTCCCCGGCCGAAGCGCCACCAGAAACCCGCTGTTCCAGATCCAGGTAGCGTTGCTGTGACATCTCGGTCAGGCGCTTGAACTGGTATTCCAGCTCATCGATTCGACCGCGAAGTCGGGCAATTTCCTGTGCCTGTTCGTCGAGTTGATTGAGAAGGGTCAGGGTGCCGCCGCCACTCAAACGAGTATTGGCCTGCTGATAGAGCGAGTTTGATTGCCCAGTGAGGTCCTCGACCGTCGGTGCGGCCAAAACGGACAACGGGAGCAACAAGGCTCCCGCACCGAACAACCCTTTCAGGCTGTGTTTCATGCTGTCGGCTCCGCCGAATCATCATGGTATCGCGCAAGCAAGCCCGGGGTTCAAGGTCACGCCTCTTGCCCGGGCCGGCTCAACACAAGTTTCTAGCGTCTCCACGCCTCATGAGAGAGTCGCGGAGATGAACCGTGCTTAGTAGTCGAAGACCACACGACGGTTCTTGGCATAGGAAGACTCGCCGTGGCCCTGGACTGCCGGACGCTCTTCACCGTAGGAGACGATCTCGATCTGTGACGGAGACACGCCCTGGACAGTCAGGAAGCGTGCGACAGACTTGGCACGACGCTCGCCCAGACCCAGGTTGTATTCACGAGTACCGCGCTCATCAGCGTGGCCTTCCAGAACGACATTGGCGCTGGTGTTGGCTTTCAGGTACTGAGCGTGACCCATCAGGACGCTTTCGAACTCAGGACGGATGGTGTCCTTGTTGAAGGCGAAGTAGATGGTACGCACGTCAGGCATGGTGGCGTTGCTCATCTGGTTGGCGTTGGTGTTGGCACCAGTATTCATGCCGGCAGTGTTCGCACCGCTGTTGGCTGAATCCATGTCGCCGTCCTGAGCGCCGCCGCTGCTGGAACAACCTGCCATCACGCTCAGGGACAGGGCAACCAACAGACCTTTTGCATACGGGGTGAACTGCATTGTGAAACTCCTTGCTCTAATGGGTACGAATGCCAAGCCTTTCTTGGAGGCTCAGTTGCATTCTAGTGGTTTAGTTCAGGAACGGCGACCACGCAGGTTCACGCACGTCGCCTTGTGCTGACGGCAGGGAGAATTGTGCCCTTCCGTCTGCCGACACCTGGCCCAGGACCCCGCGGGTTCCTTGCTGAGTGGCATATATCACCATAGTGCCATTCGGCGCAACACTTGGTGATTCATCCCACTGAGTATCGGTCAGGGAGGTAACCCGACCGCTCTTCAGATCTTGCTTGGCAACCTGATAACCGTTGCCTGCGCGGTTGATCATGAAAAGGTTCTCTCCATCGGGTGAGATGCGCCCGCGGGAGTTGTAATTGCCGGTATATGTCACACGCTCCGTGCCGCCGGACAGATCAAGTCGATAGATCTGTGGGGAGCCTGCACGATCAGAGGTGAACACCATACCGCTGCCATCCGGCAACCAATCCGGTTCGGTATCGATCGCAGGATTGTTGGTCAGACGCTGGAACTGACGGCTGGCAATATCCATCACATAGATTTCCGGCTGGCCATCCTTTGACAATGCCATTGCCAGTTTACGACCATCCGGCGACCAGGCCGGGGCACCATTGATGCCTCGGAAACCTGTCAGTTTTGCACGACGACCACTACCCAATTCCTGCACATAGATAGCGGGACGTTCGGCTTCAAAACTGACATAGGCCAGCTTCTTGCCATCCGGCGACCATGCCGGTGACATGATCGGTTCATCGGACGCCAGAACCTCCTGACTATTGTGGCCATCTGAGTCCGCCACGTACAGGGCAAAGCGAATATTGTCGCCAACACCTTTGGCGGTAATGTATGCGATTTTTGTCGAGAAAGCACCGCGAATTCCAGTAATTTCCTCAAATATTTCATCGCTCATATAATGGCCACGCGCGCGCAGCTCACCATTGCTTCCGGTGATGACTTCGCCAAGCATGCGCTTGTTGCCCAGCACGTCCATCAGCTCATACTGGATGCTATAACCACCATTGCTGGCCGACTTTACCTGCCCCACCACGAGGTAACTGGCCCCCAGGCGCTTCCAGTCATTGACGAAGACGTCCTGCGTCGTACCCGGCAACGCGATCAGATTGTCGCGCTTGATCGGGTCGAACTGGCCACTGCGCGCCAGATCATCGGAGATGATACGTGCGAGGTCCTGCGGCAGACTTCCCCCGGTCAGATTCTCGAACGGCACGACAGCGATAGGTGTGGCGCTGTCATTGCCCTTGGTGATCTCGATGGTCAGGTCAGCTCTTGCCAGGCTGGTCACTGCCAGCAAGGCGGCTGCCATCATCCATGCGGTCAATCGTCTCATCGGCCCAGGTCCTCTGGATTGAAGTACAGGTTGAAGTTTCGGAACTGGCTCTTGGCACCAGCCGGCAGGTCCTGCATCTCGGTAAACGGCGCTGCTTTCTGGATCGCCTGAACCGCGGAGCGATCAAAGGCGGCGTTACCACTGCTCTTGCTGACCGCAGCCGACACCAATTCGCCTGTCGGCAACAATGACACTCTCAGCGTGACCGTCATACCGGGAACGGAGCCCGAGGGCCGATTCCAATTCTGTCCGACATACTTCTTGAGCAGACTCTCGAAGCTGTTGGCTGCCTGAGCGGCCTGTTTGGCGCCGCTGATGGCGTCGCTTTCACTGTCTATCAGGCTATCCAGCGAGCCGGCAGAGGCCTGCGCCGCTTTCTCGGCAAGCGCCTTCTGGCGTGCGGCCTCAGCGGCCGCTTTCTTGCGCGCTTCTTCCGCCGCCTTGGCCTTGGCTGCCTTTTCCTTCTCGGCCTTCTCCGCTGCTGCCTTGGCCTTGGCTGCCTTTTCGGCTTCCGCTTTCTTGGCTTCAGCGTCTGCCTTGGCCTTGGCCGCCTTCTCCGCTTCGGCTTTCTTGCGCGCTTCTTCTGCGGCTTTTTCCTTGGCGGCCTTTTCGGCTTCGGCCTTGGCCTTGGCAGCCTTTTCGGCTTCCGCCTTGGCCTTGGCAGCCTTTTCGGCTTCAGCCTTCTTCAAGGCATCGGCCTTGGCCTGCTTTTCCGCTTCGGCCTTCTTGCGATCAAGGGCAATCGCCTTGGCTTCCTCTGCACGCCTGGCCGCTTCTGCCTTGGCCTTTTCGGCAGCCGCCTGCTCAGTCCTCAACTGCTCAGCCGCCTTGGCCTGCTCAGCCGCCTTGGCCTGCTCAGCCGCCTTTTGCTGTTGCGCCTTCTGGACAGCCGCTTTTTCCTCGGCGGCGCTGCGTTGCTGTTCCGCTGCAAGCTCTGCCTCTCTGGCCGCCTCTTCCTTCGCGCTCTGGCGTTGATCCGATTCTTCGGCCGCATCACGCGCCTTGCTGGACTTCGCCTGCTGGGCCTGATTGGTCGTTGTCTCGGTACTGACCAGTGTCGCGTTGACGATGGTGGTGTTGGTCTTCTCCGGTTCGGATTCTGGCCAACTCACCAGAGTCAGAACCAGGATGCCCAAGTGCAGGCCAACGGCCAGCACCACAGGCAATCCCAACCCGACCCGCTGTTCTATCTCTGGCTGACTCATCCATCAGCCCTCGGTCGGTGGTTCTGAAATCAGCCCGACATTGGGAACACCGGCACCCTGCAACGTGCTCATCAGCCCCATGACATCGCCGTAGGGCGCTGTTCTGGCGCCCTTGACCAGCACGGGCGTCTTGGGCTTCTCGGCCACGATGGACGCGACCTTGCTGCCCAGTTCGTCCAGCGCCACCGGCGTGCGCTTGTCTTCATCCGACCCCAGATCGATGTAGTACTTGCCGCTGTCGTCCAGCGAGACGATCAATGGCGTCACATCATCGGGATTGTCGATCGGCTTGGAGGTGACCTTGGGCAATTCGACCTGAACCCCTTGCGTCATCATTGGCGCGGTGATCATGAAGATGACCAGCAACACCAACATGACGTCGATGAAGGGCACCACATTGATCTCGGAGGACAGCTTGCGCTTGTGGCCTCTGCTATACGGTCCTTTCATTGACTCGACTCCCTTCAAGCGTCGTTGCTGCCACGACCGTGCAGATTACGATGCAGAATGGAGTGAAGCTCTTCGGCGAAGTCTTCATAGCGACCCAGCAGCTGATCAGCACGACTCGCCAGACGGTTGTAGAAGATGACGGCCGGGATGGCGGCGAACAGGCCCATGGCAGTCGCGACCAGTGCTTCGGCAATCCAGGGGGCAACGGTAGTCAGAGTTGCCTGCTGAGCCGTACCCAGTGCCTGGAAGGAGCCCATGATGCCCCACACGGTGCCGAACAGACCGACATAGGGGCTGACGGAGCTGACCGTGGCCAGAAACGGCAGGTGCACGTTGAGGCGCTCTTCTTCACGTGACAGCGTGACGCGCATGCTGCGTTGCACGCCATCCATCACCGCATCGGCATTGCTGGACTTGGGCTTGAGGCGGCTGTACTCGCGGAAGCCGGCACGGAATACGCCATGGGCGCCCGGGGTGGATTCTTCATCTGCCGGCAATTCACGATAGAGGTGATTGAGGTCGACCCCGGACCAGAAGCGCTTTTCAAAGGCCGCGTAAGCCTGCTTGGCACGGGACAATGCCATCCCGCGCTGAAAGATCACCACCCAGGATGCAATGGAAGCTGCCAGCAACAGCAACATGACTGCCTGAACGACCAGACTGGCGTTCGCGAACAGCGAAATGATCGACATCGAATCTTCCACGGAAATCCCTCTTTACTTGGTTCAGTCTGTGCCACCGTCACTCAGTGACACGATAAATAATCTGTTCATCAGCCTGGCGTCTCTGTGCCTGGCTGACAGCGGCCTCATCGCGCCTTGTGGTCTCAGACCTCAAGAGCCGCGAGCAATTCCCCGGGCCAGCGCCTGGGGCGCAAGGTCGTGGCATCGACGCAAGCGATCACGACTTCCGCTTCGCTCAAGATCTGCTCACCGCGCAGCGCCTTCTGGGTGAACGTCAAGCGTGCACCGCGCAAGGCGCCTGCCGTTGCCGTCACGGTCAGCAGGTCATCCAGGTGCGCAGGACGAAGATAACGATTTGTTACACTGTGTACTACCAACTGAATGCCTTTTTCAAGCAAGGCTTGCTGCGTGAAGCCCTTCGCACGCAACCATTCACTGCGCGCACGTTCCATGAAGCGCAGATAATTTACGTAGTAGACGATGCCACCGGCATCAGTATCCTCGATGTAGACGCGCACAGTGTGGTGAAAACATGCAGCTTCCCCCTTCAACGTATTTCCAGCGTCTTCAGATGTCATGACGCATCATTTCCTTCTTGTCCCAGCCGCGCCTGCTCTTCACGTGGGGTGATCCCGAAGTGCAGATAGGCCGAGCGTGTGATCAGACGCCCGCGCGCCGTGCGCATCATGAAGCCCTGTTGAATCAGATAGGGCTCCAGCACATCCTCGATGGTATCGCGCTCTTCCCCGATGGCCGCCGCCAGTGAATCGACCCCGACCGGCCCGCCATCGAACTTCTCGATCATCGCCAACAGCAGTCGACGATCCATATGATCCAGGCCGTGACTGTCGACGTTGAGCATGTTGAGCGCCTTGTCGGCCACTTCCAGCGTCAAGCGGCCATCCGAGCGCACTTCGGCGAAGTCACGCACCCGGCGCAGCAGGCGATTGGCGATACGCGGCGTGCCGCGGGAGCGACGCGCAATCTCCAGCGCCCCTTCCATCTCGACTTCCATGCCGGAAAGCCTGGCACTGCGCGCCACGATGTCGGTGAGTGACTCGATATCGTAGAACTCGAGGCGTTGAACGATGCCGAAGCGATCGCGCAGTGGCGCCGTCAGCAGCCCTGCGCGCGTCGTCGCGCCCACCAGGGTAAATCGTGGCAGTTCAAGCTTGATCGAGCGGGCCGCGGGCCCTTCACCGATCATGATGTCGAGCTGGTAATCTTCCATCGCCGGATAGAGCACTTCCTCGACGGCCGGTGACAGGCGGTGAATCTCGTCGATGAACAGGACATCGCCTTCCTGCAGGTTGGTCAGCATCGCTGCCAGATCCCCTGCCCGTTCCAGCACCGGCCCGGAGGTCGACTTGATATCGACACTCATCTCGCTGGCGATGATGTGCGCCAGCGTCGTCTTGCCGAGACCGGGTGGGCCGAAGACCAGGGTGTGATCCAGACTGTCGCCTCGTCCTCGTGCGGCACTGATGAAGATTTCCATCTGCTCGCGGACGATGGGCTGTCCGATGTAGTCACTCAGCGTTCGTGGCCGGTTGGCGCGATCGATCCGCTCTTCCGGATCATGCGTCGCCGCGGAGATCAGTCGGTCCGACTCCATCATGATGCTTGCTCAACTCCTGATGACGCAGGTCACGCACATGACGCAGATGATGGGCCATGAACATGCGTCAGTGGCAGGTGGCAAGGTTGGCCAGGGCGGTGCAACGATCTAGCGCATCTGCGTTCAAGCGCGCACTTTCTACCCCAGTAACCTGCCAATCCCTAGTCAATAAATCCAATCACGATGCGCCGTTTCCTTCACGGAAACTATAGGGCGCATGTTTGCTGCTCCGGCGGCGCCTCAGCTGGCCATCTTGCGCGCCAGTGCCGCCTTGATGAGCGCTTCCGTGGAGGCGCCGGTCTCGAGCCCGGAGAGCATCTTGGCCGCCTCGACAGGCTTGTAGCCCAGAGACACCAGCGCGGCTTCGGCATCCGCCAGAGGATGGGTGACCGGCGGTTGCGGCTGGGAGGCACGCGCCATTTCATCCAGCCCATCATCCGCCGGCAGCGTCCAATGCTTGAGGCGATCGCGCATCTCGATGATCAGTCGATCCGCCGTCTTCTTGCCGACGCCCGGCAGTCGTGTCAGCGCTCGGCTATCTTCGTCGTGAACACAGCGAATGAAATCGGACTGCTCCATTCCTGACAGAATCGCCAGCGCCAGTCGCGGACCGACACCGGAGATCTTGATCAATTCACGGAACAAACGACGCTCGGGCTCCTTGCCGAAGCCATACAGCAACTGCGCGTCTTCGCGCACCACCAGGTGGGTGTAAAGCTGGCAATGTTCACCCACGGCCGGCAAGCCCAACAGGGTGTTCATCGAAGCTTCCAATTCATAACCGACACCCTGTACGTCAAGCACCAGCTGCGGCGGTTGTTTTTCCAGCAATGTCCCGGTCAGGCGTCCAATCATGTTGCGGCTGTCCTTGCTCGGCAGAGAACGTGTTCGGTGGGATCGTGCTGCTCGCAGACCCGATTCTCTGCACGGATTGTTACAATGCGGGCAAGCCTACCAAAGATGAAGCGCAGGCGGCATGTCCCAGTGTCACGACGAATTTGTCGCATCTTTCTGACAGTCATACCTTGGGTGAGGACCCGAAGCCTGATGCCGCGCGGCTTGGCGCATCACGCAATCGGCTGCTGCCAGGCTCGGCAGACACTCTACAAGTGACTGAAAAATCGATATTAATTGAGCACAATACCGCATTTGTCGCTCAGCGGCATGTCAGGCGTCAGGCTCGAAGTCTCGCCAGCTGCTGCTACGTCGCACGCGGGTTCCCTTGCGTCGACTGGTATTCCCCAGCCCCAAGGCTTCCAGCTGGTCATTGCCGGGCGTCAGTCGTCGACGCGCGAAACAATGCGTCAAGGCGATGGCCAGCGCATCGGCGGCATCGGCCTGTGGCGTGGCGGAAAGCTTGAGCGTATGCGTGACCATATGCTGCACCTGAGACTTCTCCGCGGCACCGGTACCGGTCACGGCCTGCTTGATCTGACGCGGCCCGTACTCGAATACCGGCAAGCCGTGGTTGGCTGCACACACGATGGCAGCTCCGCGCGCCTGGCCCAGCTTGAGCGCCGAATCGGCGTTCTTGGACATGAAGACCTGCTCGATGGCGAATTCCGCGGGGCGATGCAGGGCGATAACCTCGCTGATACCGGCATAGATCTGCGCCAGGCGCTGATCCAGGCTGACCTGTGACATGCGGATGCAGCCACTGTCCACATAGCGAGGCTGAGCCGCAGAGACATCCAGTACCCCATACCCGGTCAGACGTGAGCCCGGGTCGATGCCAAGAATGATCATGCCGCTGCCTCGTCTCTCACACCTTGCGTTTTCGCTGTCGTCATCACGCCATCGCTCTTACTGTGTATATAACCAGCCACCATGCCACAAAAAAGGCGGTGCGACACTGTCATTGCCTGACGTGAACGCCAGCAAACAGTCTCGCACCGCCTTGTCAGGCTTGCTCGCCCCCTAGTTTATCAGGCCACAGGGGCAAACCTGCCACCGCGGGACCGCCCGGGTCTGATCGAATCAGTCCTGACGGCCCCACCAGTCACTCTCTCGGTCATGCGCCGCTGAATCAGGCCTGACCGCTTTCGCCCTCGACCTTGACCTTCTGACGCAGACGGATGTTCAGCTCCTTGAGCTGCTCACCGCTGACCACACCCGGAGCGTCGGTCATCATGCAGCCGGCGCTCTGGGTTTTCGGGAAGGCAATCACTTCACGAATGGTCTTGGCGCCGGTCATCAGCATCACCAGGCGGTCGAGACCGAAGGCCAGACCACCATGGGGCGGCGCGCCGAACTTCAGGGCATCAAGCAGGAAGCCGAACTTCTCTTCCGCTTCTTCTTCACCGATGCCCAGTACTTCGAACACGGTACGCTGCATGGCCTGTTCGTGGATACGGATGGAGCCGCCACCCAGCTCGGTGCCGTTGATGACCATGTCGTAGGCGCGAGACAGTGCCGCTTCCGGGTTGGTCTTGAGCTCTTCCGGCGTGCAGGACGGCGCAGTGAACGGGTGGTGCAGCGCGCTCAGACGGCCATTGGCATCGGCCTCGAACATCGGGAAGTCGACGACCCACAGCGGTGCCCACTCGCGGGTGTAGAGGTTGAGGTCTTCACCCAGCTTGACGCGCAGCGCACCGATGGCCTCGGCCACGATGTCGGCCTTGTCAGCACCGAAGAACACGATGTCGCCATCGACGGCGCCACAGCGGTCCAGCACGTCATCCACGACGTCTTCCATGAACTTGACGATCGGCGACTGCAGCCCCTCGATCCCCTTGGCACGTTCGTTGACCTTGATCCATGCCAGGCCCTTGGCACCGTAGATGCCGACGAACTTGGTGTAGGCGTCGATTTCCTTGCGTGACAGGCTGGCACCGCCCGGCACACGCAGCGCGGCGACACGGCCCTTGTCGTCCTTGGCCGGTCCGGAGAAGACCTTGAAGTCCACGCCGCTCATCAGGTCATCGACATCCACCAGTTCCAGCGGGATACGCAGGTCCGGCTTGTCGGAACCGAAGCGGCTGATGGCCTCGGAATACGGCATGGTCGGGAAGTCACCCAGCTCGACATCGAGCACTTCCTTGTAGAGGCCACGGATCATGGTCTCGGTCATGCCCATGATGTCCTGCTCGTCGACGAAGCTGGCTTCGAGGTCGATCTGGGTGAACTCCGGCTGACGGTCAGCACGCAGATCTTCATCACGGAAGCATTTGGCGATCTGGTAGTAACGATCGACACCGGCGACCATCAGCAGCTGCTTGAACAGTTGCGGAGACTGCGGCAGCGCGAAGAAGCTGCCGGCGTAGGTGCGGCTCGGCACCAGATAGTCACGTGCACCTTCCGGGGTGGCACGTGTCAGGATCGGGGTTTCGATGTCGAGGAAGCCCAGTGCTTCGAGTTGGGCGCGCACGCTGTGAGTGATGCGCGAGCGCAGACGCAGCTTATCGATCATGTCGGGACGACGCAGGTCGACATAACGATACTTGAGGCGAACTTCCTCACCGACCTTGTTGTGATCGTCGAGCTGGAACGGCGGCGTCTGTGCGGTGTTGAGCACTTCGACGTCCTTGGCCAGCACTTCGATCATGCCTGTCGGCATGTTCGGGTTCTGGGTGCCTTCCGGGCGCAGACGGATACGGCCCTTAATACGCAGTACGAACTCACTGCGCGCCTTGTCGGCAGTGGCGAAGGCATCGACGGTGTCCGGATCGACGACGATCTGGGCGATGCCATCACGGTCGCGCATGTCGAGGAAGATGACGCCACCGTGGTCGCGACGGCGGTGCACCCACCCGCACAGAGTGACATCCTGATCGATCAGGGTCTCGTTCAGTTTGCCGCAATAGTGGCTGCGCATGTTGATTCCTTGTTGCTCAAATTCATGATCGACGCGCTGATGCGCATCTGTCTCAGAGGGCCTGCCGTTGGCGATGAGGGTCAAGGGTACCCGTTGGGCGCCCTTGACCCTCATCACGCTGATGCCTGACGCACTATCCCAGCTGTATCAGGCGGTGCTGTCGCTACCACCGGCCAGATTCTTCTTGCTGCCGGACTTGAAATCCGTCTCGTACCAGCCACTACCTGCCAGACGGAACCCGGCGGCGGAGACCAGCTTCTCGAGCTGGTCCGTCTTGCACTCCGGACACTCCGTCAGCGGCGCAGCGCTGATCTTCTGCAACTTGTCCATCCGATGGCCACAGGCCTTGCAGTGGTATTCATAGATCGGCATGGTTTTCTTTCCTGACGATACTGGTCACGGGGCTGTCTGAGCACCGTGAACCATGACAATGTTATGCCTTGCGGCGCGTCTTGCGTTCAGCGCACCTGCGGCCCCAACATGAGAGCTTTCGCAAGCATCAGCAAGAGACGCCTACAATAAGGCCAGTTGAGCGGCTTTCAAGTCAAAGCGAAAGGGGCACATTATAGCGTGCTCGGCCCCGTGCGGGGCAACACCCAAGCACAAACCGGCCCAGACGCTACGTATTCGTCATTTCTGGGCCAGCCCTTTATGTCTTCCTGTCTGTTTTCCTACGCCATCATGAGGCACCTATGTCCGATCACGATCGTACTGCGCAGTCTCGCTCTCGTTCTTCCATGCCCGCTTCCTCTCACTGTGAGCCCGCCTCGTCCACCGGCGCCCCGCAGGCCGTCATGCTCGATGCCGGCTCCGTCGGTGACGGACTGGACTTCTCGCGCCTCGAGGCCCGTCTGGAAGGATTGGTCTGTCATGACGCCACCGCACCCGAGGAAGTGGTGCCACGACTGAGAGGTGCCTCCATCGTGCTGGTCAACAAGGTACGCATCGAGGCGCACCACATGGATGAGCTGCCGACCCTCAAGCTGATCGCGGTAATGGCGACCGGCACCAACAATATCGACATGGCGGCCGCCGAAGCACGTGGCATTCGGGTCATGAACGTCAATGCCTACGGCACTCATTCGGTGGCGCAGCATACCTGGATGCTGCTGCTGGCACTGGCAGGTCGCCTGCCGGAATACCAGACCGACATCGCCGCGGGCGAGTGGCAACGCAGTCCGACTTTCTGTCTGATGGGCCGCCCCGTGGTGCAGCTGTCCGGCAAGCATCTGGTCATCATCGGCAAGGGAGAGCTGGGCACTGCGGTGGGCAGGCTGGCCGAGGCGTTCGGCATGCGCGTGACCTATGCCGCTCGACCGGGCACCGCCCCCACCGCCGAGCGCCCCGCGCTGGAAAGCCTGCTGCCCCAGGCTGACGCCATCAGCCTGCACTGCCCGCTGACCCCAAAGACACAGCATCTGATCGATGAGCAGGCGCTCGCAGCCATGAAGCCAGGTGCACTGCTAGTCAATTGCGCCCGCGGGGGCATCATCGACGAGGACGCAGCGCTGGAGGCACTGGCCACCGGACAACTCGGCGGCCTGGCGGTGGATAGCCTGCCGGAAGAACCGCCACGTGAAGGCCACTCGCTGATCTCGGCCCTGGAAAGCCAGCATCATTCGGCGAGTGCGCCCTTGAACCTGATCGTCACGCCGCACAATGCCTGGATCAGCCAGGAGGCGCGCCAGAACATGCTCGATCTCAGTCTGGCCAATATCGAGACATTCCTGAACGAACACGCCTGACACGGCCACACCCTCGTTGCGCCAGCCACTGACGCCGAGTGGCAGGTGCGAGCGGCAGGTCACGAAAAAGCCCCCGAACCGGCATATACGCCAAGTCGGGGGCTTTTTCGTGAGTGGTCAGCATCAACGGATGCGGATATGCATGCCCGCCGCCTTGAGGGCATTGCCTTCAGTGTCCCACGACACCACACGACCACGTGAGCTCAACAGTACCCACCGGGTGCCGATCGCTCGCTCTGCCCCCTCCTTGTCGTCGCCCTCTAGCGCACCTCCCTCCCGTACACCACCATCGCCAGCGGCCAGGCTCCGCTGTTGCAGGGGCTTGTCGCCGGCATTACCTGTTTCGGCGTCTATGCCGGCTTCGTTCATTCCCATCGCCTCGATCTGCTGAAGGTCCTCTTCCTGCGGCGCACGCATCCGGTACTGGCACTCAAAGCTTTCGCCATAGGTAGTGATGATCTTGTGCCTGATCGCATGTACCTGCTCGAGATCCTCCGGGTGAATCAAGCGATCGAAGTCCATTTCGCGCATTACCAACGGCTCGTGGCCCGAAGCGCCGAGCATCTTCCAGAGATTGGGATGGATGCGCACGATGCGTTCAGGAATGTCCATTTCCCACAGGCTATCACCGCTTGCTTCGAGGGAATCCAGCAGGCGACGCTCGCTGGACTGCAATTCCTTCTGGGTCTGGCGCAGCCGCTGATACATCTCTTCGGCGGTGGCGTTGGCATCATCCAGCTCGACGATGCCACTGCTGCCCACGGACTCGACCTCCGCGCCCATGCCGATGCGATGCAGTCGCTCACGCAGCTCGGCCAGCGGCACCGAAAGGCGACGGCTGATGTGATGCGTGCGCCAGCTCATGAGAATGAAGAAGGCGAAATAGAACAGGATCAGGCCACCGACCAGCGCCATGCCGACCAGCTGGAAGTTGCGTCCGATCTCGGCGGTACGGAAGAAGACTGCGCTCTCCTCGACCATGCTCAACATGATCCAGCCATTGCCCGGCAAGCGCTCCCACGCCACCTTGTAGGGCGCCCCCGCCACATTAACGCTCTCCAGGCCACGACGCTGCTCGAGGATACGGGGCGCGAGTCCCTTGAAGACATCATGACCTTTCAGGTCCAACTGGGCGGGCCGAATGACATCCTCTTCCTGGAGGTCATTGGCATCGGGAATTTCCAGCGGCAGCAGCGACAACAACTGCTCACCGACCCGCGGGACGGCGAGTGAGCGCCCCTCGGCATCGAACAGCATCGCGAAGCCCTGCCAGGGCAGCTCCATCGCCAGCACCTGATTGACGATCACGTCCAGGGTCATGTCGACGCCGGCGACGCCGAGAAACTCGCCTTGCTTGGAATAGAAGGGACTGACGGCCGACGTCATCCAGCCATTGCCGGCCGGGTCTTCGTAGATGTCGGTCCAGATGGTGTTTCGTGAGGGATTTGCCTCTGTCGCGGCCAGATAGAAGAAGGAGAAATCACGACAGTCGTGGTCGGCTGGTAACAGCGAGACCAGATCGACATAGGGGAAAAGGCGGACATAGCAGTCGGCCATCGTGACGAATGACTGCACCACGGCCGAGTGCGAGGACACGACACTGCGCATGATCGGGTCGACCGCCGTCATGCGCAGCGCCAGGGGAATGTCCTGCTCGAAGTCTGGCAAGGCGGGATAGAAGCCGCTGCCCTGATTGTCCGCCGTCTGCTGACTGGCCCAGACACCGCTGGGCAGGCTTGCGTGACGGGCAATTTCGCGAGCCGTTACCCCAGAGCTGGCATCGCCCATGGCCAGCTCGCCTGCCTGAACACCGAGCCCGCGCGACAGGTTCTGGACATGCTCCAGCTGCTGGCTGAGTGATTTGGCCTCCCGTAGCATTGCCAGATTGAGCTCACTGCTCGACTGGGATTGCAGGTAATTGAGGTTGGCATCCCGAATCTCGTCATTGGACACGAAATACACCGCCACCAGGGCGGTCTCGACCAACAGCAATGGAATCATGGTACTGGTGAAGAGTGCTCGCCAGACCCACTTCTTTATCGTGACGGCGGGTTGCTTCGACTCCGACATGGGCGACTATCCTGAATCCAGCGAGATGCGGGAAGTATGCACTTTCTCTTGCGTTCCAAGAGGCTAATAGCTTCAACGCTTAATCATGACCTAAAGGTCAGACCTTGGTGATACGACTGGGGACAGGCGGCCAAGGCTTTGCTAGGATGCTCGCCCCCAAGGAGGCTGCATGCTTTACAACTACGGTTCTATCAATATCGATCACGTCTATCGGGTACCTCACCTGGTACGACCGGGTGAAACCCTGGCGAGTCTCTCCTACCGTCAGGTACTGGGTGGCAAGGGTGCCAACCAGTCGCTCGCGCTTGCGCGCGCCGGAGGCGACGTCACGCACTGGGGCCGCCTTGGCAACAGTGATCGCTGGGCACTTGAGCCGCTGGAAAGCGCCGGTGTCATCACCTCGCAGGTCGAGCTGAGCGCCAGCGCCAGTGGCCACGCCATCATCCAGGTGGACGACCACGCCGAGAACAGCATCATTCTGCATCCGGGTGCCAATCACGGTTTCACCGATGAGCATCTCGCGACGCTGTTCTCCGGCGTGACACAGGGAGATTGGCTGCTGCTGCAAAATGAGTGCAACGCACTGGGCAAGGTCATCGAATTGGCACATGCCAAGGGCATGAAGATCGCCTTCAATCCGGCCCCGATGGGGGCTGATGTCCTGCGCCTGCCGCTGGAACACTGCCAGGTGCTGTTCCTCAATCGTGGCGAAGCGGCACAGCTGGTCGAGCTGGAAGAGAGCGCGCCTGTCGCCACCCTGCTCGCCGCGCTGCACACTCGTCTGCCTGACACCGAAGTGGTCATGACTCTGGGCAGTGAAGGCGTCTGCTACCAGTTGGGGGAACAGCACATCCAGCTGCCGGCGCATCGCGTCAATGCCGTGGACACCACCGCGGCGGGCGACACCTTCATCGGCTATTACCTGGCAAGCCAGATCGAAGGCCAGAGCATCGAAGAAAGCCTGCGTCGTGCCAGCACCGCCTCTGCCCTGTGCGTGAGCCGCGAAGGCGCAGCGCCGAGCATTCCGCTGGCCAGTGATGTCGCCGCTGCCCTGGCCGAATGGCCAACACTCGACGTCCTGAGCAACTGAGTCTTCGAGCAACAAGTCTCTGAACGACTGAACTACCTGCACGGGGCACTACCACGTGGCCCGTGCCGTGCCCGTGTCACCTCATGGGCGCCCTGTTGGCGTAACGCCCTCTATTGCAGGTCACTTCTTTCACGAGTTTCACGAGTTTCACGAGGTCAGCATGAAAACACCGATTATCTTTGATACCGATCCGGGCGTGGATGATGCCCAGGCGATTGCCATCTGTCTGGCGCATCCGGACATCGAATTCCTCGGCATGACCACCACCTTCGGCAACGTTACCATCGAAACGGCCACCTCCAACGCCCTGCTGCTGGGCGAACTGGCGGGCCAGGAGATTCCGGTCGCCCAGGGCGCTGCCCAGCCGCTGGTCAAGGACAAGTTCCCGGCGCCGGCGCACATCCACGGCGCCAATGGTCTCGGCAACATGGAGATCCCGGAGCCCAAGGGCAAGGCGCTGTCCATCAGCGCACCGCAGTTCATCGTCGAGCAGGTCAATGCGCGTCCGGGCGAGATCACCCTCGTCGCCGTCGGCCCGCTGGGCAATCTGGCCACCGCACTGCAGCTGGACCCGAGCATCATCAGCAAGGTCAAGCAGGTCGTCATCATGGGCGGCTCCATCCGTGAAGGCGGCAACGTCTCACCGGTCGCCGAAGCCAACATCTTCAATGACCCGCATGCCGCCGCCAAGGTGCTGACCGCCGGCTGGCCGCTGACCATGGTCGGTCTCGATGCGACGCACCGCTGCGTGCTGTCTCCGGCCCATGTCGAGCGCATCCGCGTCGCGCAAGGCGCACTCGGCGAAGTGCTGTCCGGCAGCTATCAGTTCTACAAGGCTTTCTATCAGGAAGCGCGTGGCATCGATGGTTGCTGCCCGCACGACAGCTGCGCCCTCGCTTGGCTGATGAAGCCGGAGCTGTTCACTACCGAGCGCGGCCACCTGAATGTCGAAGTCGAAGGCCTGGCCGAAGGTCAGACGCTGTTCGCCCCTGAGGGTCGCGAATTCCTCGGCAACCAGTGGTCCCAGACGCCGCTGGTCGACGTCTGCCTCAATGCCCAGGGCGACAAGGTCGTCGAGTGGATCACCGACGTGCTGACCGCCAAGGCGTCCTGATCCGGCGCCCGGCAGGCCCGCCTGGGTCTACCATCGGGCTTGCCAACAAACCGAGCCAACGCCCGGCAACAATTTCGCTGGCGGGCGTTGGCTCGGTTTGTGCATTCGCGCTTGTTCACCTTCCCCTATCCTTCCCTCTTCTCCTCTTTCGCGTCTTTCCTTTTACCGCAACTGCCTTCCCACCCCCGAACACCGAGAAGTTGCTAAATTATGGATAATCTTTCAGCAAGATAACGGGATAAACTTTTGAATACCCCTTACCAGACAAGAGTGAATGGCGAGCCGTTCGGCGCATGCACATAATCTGATACGCTAGCGGAATCTCACTGGGCAAGCGCCTCATACGCCGCCCCATCCTGCCTGCCACGGAGCTCATCATGCCTTCGACGACAACGTTGCCCTCTGCCCCCGCTGCAACGCTTCGCACTCAGGATTCTCCCGCAATCGCCGACACCCAGTACGACTGCCTGGTCTTCATCGGTCGCTTCCAGCCCATGCACCATGGCCATGTTGCCGTGATGGAAGAAGCCCTGCGCCTCGCGCGGCAGGTCATCGTGCTGGTCGGTTCTGCCTGGCAGGCACGTTCACTGCGCAACCCGTTCACCTTCTCTGAACGTACGCGCATGATCCGCAGCTGCTTTGACGATGCCGACAATGCGCGCCTGGAAATCGTGCCGTTGTTGGATGCCCTCTACAACGACGATGTCTGGGTACGTGATGTGCAGCGCAAGGTACGCGATATCGCGCGTCCGCAGGCCAATCGAATGCCGAGAATCGCACTGATCGGTGCCAATCGTCGTGACAGCAACAGCCAGTCAAGCTACTACCTGAGCCTCTTCCCGCAGTGGGAGTCAGTGGCGGTGCCACTGCGCGAGGGGATGGAGGCCAGCCGTATTCGTGAGGTCATCTTCACCGAGCGCGCCCGCGCCGAGGATTGGCTGGACAACGAGGGGCTGGAGCTTCTGCCACCGCCGGTGGCTCAGCACCTGCATGGCTTCCTGGAGGAGACCGCGTGGCAAGGGCTGGTCGAGGAACGTCGCCTGCTGGAGCAATATCGCGCCGCCTGGAGCGATGCGCCCTACCCGCCACTGTTCATCACGGTCAACGCCGTGGTGGTGCAGTCAGGTCATGTGCTGCTCACCACACGTCGTGCGGCACCCGGCAAGGGGCTTTACGCCCTGCCTGGCGGCTTCGTGCAACCCCAAGAGCGCCTGCTGGATGCCTGTCTGCGTGAGCTCAAGGAGCGTGTGCGCCTCAAGGTGCCGGAACCAGTCCTGCGTGGCTCTCTGCGCGGTCAGCGTCTGTTTGACGCACCGCATCGCAGCTGGCGCGGGCGCACCCTGGCAGAGGCCTTCTACTTCGCCCTGCGACCGGAGCAGCAGCTTCCCAAGCTCAGAAGCGGCGGCGAGAGCGAGGAGCAGGCACGCTGGGTCGCGCTGGCGGATCTGGAGCCCGACACCCTCTTCGAGGACCACTTCTTCATCATTCAGAATTTCCTCGGCCTGCATGCAGGCCAAAGCAGTTTCTGACTCCTTGGAACGGCCCATGCAGTCGCGCACACTTCCCTGCATCAGCACAACGAAAACGGCAGCCCCGCGGGGCTGCCGTTTTCGTCACAAGGCACCTGGCTTTCTCTTGTCTTCACTTTTGTCTTTGCCTTCACTTGCCACTCTCGGGCTCATGCTTCGAGGAAATCACGCGGCAGGTTCATCAGCTGTTTCCACAGCTTGTCGATGCCGGGCTTGTGGACCAGCGAGCAACGATAGAGACGAATCTCCAGCGGGATATCCCATGCCTCGTTGCCCGCGCGCACCAGCTTGCCGCTCTCCAGCTCATCGCGAATGCAGAAATCCGGAATCCACGCCATGCCGACGCCCTGCAAGGCCATGCCCTTGAGGCCCTCGGCCATCGCCATCTCATAGACGGTGCGCAGGCGCAGGCGCAGTGGATCATTCTTCAAAAGCATCTTCACGCTGCGACCCAGAAATGCCCCCTGGGTATAGGACAGCAAGGGAATCGCATCCTGGCTGGTCTCGCTCTGACCGGTCAGCGGGAAGCGGGGCTCGCCATTCTCCAGCGGCACGCACACCGGCAGCATGTTGACCTTGGCGACCGAGAAGGATGGGAAGGCCTCGGCGTCCAGCTGCATGCTGGCGTAAGGGTCGTAATAGGCGAGCATCAAGTCGCAGTTGCCTTCACGCAGCGAGTGAATGGCGTCGCCGACATTCATCGCGGACAGGCGTGTCGGCAGCTCCCCCAGGCCCTGCTGGAGACGCGAGATCCACTTGGGGAAGAAGGCCAGCGCCAGCGAATGAGCGGCCGCGATATCCAGGGTCTCGTTGGCCATGCCCAGCCCGCGCAGGTGGGCGAGACACTCTGACAGCTGCTCTGTCAGGTTGCGCGCGGTGACCAGGAACAACTGGCCCTCCGGCGTCAGACTGACCGGGGTCGTCGAGCGGTCGACCAGCGTAGTGCCCACGGCCTGTTCAAGCGCACGTATGCGGCGGCTGAACGCAGGCTGGGTAACGTGTCGCAGGCGAGCCGAGGTGGAGAAGCTGCGGGTATTGGACAGCGCAACGAAATCTTCCAACCACTTAGTTTCCAGGTTCACCCGAACTCCCAAAAATGTCGAACATGCCCAAGCGAGGCTTGCCTGGCCGGTCATGCAGGGTCTTGTCATGGAGAATGGTGCGTCGCGGCGCACCACCACCTTCGTCTTATGCATTTGACGTATACGGCAGCGTTGAATGGCATTGGCCGCCGAGGGGCTGCGCTGGTTACCCTTGTCCACCTAGCCGCCATTCAAGCGCCACAGTGTACTTCAGCCAGGAGTTCCGCCCAAGTGAACCATCTCTCGGAAACCCCCATCGCCGCCAATGCCACCCCGGCAGCTTCCACACCGGCCGACTTGAGCCATGCCGAGCGTGAGGCACTGGCCAACGGCTTCCGACTTGAAAAGGATCTCCTCGGGCGCGAGCCGGTGCCGGCTGATGCCTACTACGGTGTGCAGACCCAGCGCGCGCTCAACAACTTCCACCTCTCCGGGGTGCCGCTGTCACACTTTCCGCGTCTTGTCGAAGGGCTCGCGCTGGTCAAGGCCGCCGCCGCCGAAGCCAACCATGCGCTGGGCTATCTCGAGACACGCGAACACGATGCCATCCAGCACGCCTGTGCGCGTCTGATGAATGGCGATCATCACGATCAGTTCGTGGTCGACATGATCCAGGGCGGCGCCGGCACCTCAACCAACATGAATGCCAACGAAGTGATCGCCAATCTGGGCCTGGAATTCCTCGGCTATGAGAAAGGTGATTACCAGCAGCTGCACCCCAACAACCACGTCAACATGGCGCAGTCCACCAACGACGCCTACCCGACCGCCATCCGTGTCGGCCTGCTGCGCAGCCACTCGGTGCTGGTGGATGCGCTGAGCGAACTGGCCAATGCCTTCGCCAGCAAGGCGCTGGAATTCGATGACGTGGTCAAGATGGGTCGCACCCAGCTTCAGGATGCGGTGCCGATGACGCTGGGCCAGGAATTCCGCGCCTTCGCCAACACCCTGCGTGAAGACGTCGATCGCATCGCCAACCTCAATGAATTGCTCAAGGAGGTCAATCTGGGCGGGACCGCGATCGGCACCGGCATCAATGCCGACCCGCGCTACAGCGCACTGGCGATCGAGGCTCTGGCGCGTCGTTCCGGCATCGACTTTCGTCCGGCGTCGGACCTGGTCGAAGCGACCAGCGACATGGGCGCCTTCGTGCTATTCCACGGTATGCTCAAACGCTTGGCGGTCAAGCTGTCCAAGATCTGCAACGATCTGCGCCTGCTGTCTTCAGGCCCACGCACCGGCTTCAACGAGATCAACCTGCCGCCTCAGCAGCCGGGCAGCTCGATCATGCCGGGCAAGGTCAACCCGGTGATTCCGGAAGCCGTCAATCAGGTCGCCTTCGATGTCATCGGCAACGACACCGCGCTGACCATGGCGGCGGAAGCCGGCCAGCTGCAGCTCAACGTGATGGAGCCGCTAATCGCCTACAAGCTGCTCGACTCCATCCGCCAGCTGAGCCGCGCCATGACCATGCTCAAGAATCGCTGTGTGATCGGCATCACCGCCAACCGCGATCGCTGTGCCGAGCTGGTCAATAACTCCATTGGCCTGATCACCGCACTCAACCCGTATATCGGCTATGACAATGCCACTCGTATCGCCAAGGAAGCCCTGACCAGCGGGCGCAGCGTGCTGGAACTGGTGCGCGAGGAAGGCCTGCTGGATGAAGCTCGCCTGGAGGCACTGCTGTCTCCGCAGGCCATGACGCGCCCACGCCAGATGAAGGACTGAGTGGTCCTGGGAACCTGAAAGCAACTCGATAGCATGTCAATGATGAAACCCGCCCAAGCAATTGCTTAGGCGGGTTTTTGTTTGGGTTTACACCGCACGCGGATCCCGTGGATAGAAGCGCTCGGGTTGCGCCTCGATATGATCGAAATGCTTGGTGTTCTTGTAGGGCATCTTCATGAAGCCGGAAATTCCCAGCCCGGAGATCAGCGGCACCGCATCGAGAATCTCCGCCAGCAGACGCGCGAATTCCTGCTCGCGCGAGGGATCCAGCAGTCGGTAATAACTGTGAATCTTGAGGTGGTGTGGCAGGGCTTCGAAGATCAACATGCCGGTGTGATGGATGGCATTGAGTGACTCCAGTGCCTTCAATATCTCCTCGGGCAGCACCAGCAGTTCCTCAGGGTCCGGTCCGTCCTCGAAGTAGGAGTGCACACGCGAGTCATCTTCAAGCTCCGGCACCGCGCTGACCTCATAGCTCAAACGAGGTCTGGCCTCCCCGTCTGCCGTCGGCGCGAAGACGAAGGCGGCCTCCGGGTCTTCCCGCTCCAGATGCAGGGTATCGCGAGCATTGAACAGACACGCCTTGAACACGCCCCGGCGATAGATGGCACGCGCCAGAGCGACCATGTTGTTGATCGCCACGACGAAGGCGGCCTTCAAGGCAGGGTCATGTAGGTGCAGCGCAGTATCCACGAAGATGCCCTGTGGCTCCCAGCGAATCGCCAGACCGCCGACGATCGGGTATTTGCCCAGACGACTGACCGCGGCCAGGAAGGCTTTTTCGGTGCCTCCCATGCCTTGCATGAAGTTCTTGTAGTAACGATCCAGCTGGACATCATTGACGGCGTCCAGCGCGTTGCCAGCGTGTTCACCGGACTCGTGCGTCTCGAAGGCCTCACGCAGGAAGGATTTGCGCGAGGTATAGACAACCGTATCGATCTCCCGCGTTGCCGGCCTCACCCAGACCGGCAGCAGAGACTGTGGCGGCTCGAGAGGCAATTCCGGCATCACCAGCCGTGCGATCCTGCCCATTTCGCGCAGGAAATAGTCGCCGGCCTGCATACGCAGCTGCGGGTCATCCGCCAGCATGCCGTCAAGCAGACGCGCGAATTCCCGCGGCAACCCCAGCGACACCGCCGGGATGGCGCGCACGCCGAAGCGACACGATTGCCCAGAAGCCAAGGCGTAAAGAGTGGCGGCCACACCCTGCTCATCAAAGCGCGGCGAGGACAGCGCTCCATTGAGCTGCTCCTCACCGATGAAATAGACATCGCCCAGACGCGCATTGGTCTGTTGCAGGTTATCCGACATCAGCTGCATCACGTTGGTGGTAATGAACTGCTGATGTTCATCGAGCTGAGCGAACACCGAACTGCCCCAGTCGATCAATGCCACCTGTTCCTGCTCGACATCGAAGACCAGATTCGACGGTTTGATGTCGCCATGCACGATGGGTGGTGTATTCGCTCCCGTCGTTGATCCGCGCAACGACTTGAGAATATCGGCCAGCTGACTGGCGATCTTGACCACCAGACGCGGCGCCATGCGCCCATGACGCAGCGAATATTCCTCGAGATTGATGCCCGGTGCACGCTGCATGACCAGAATCGACTGCCGCCGTACCCGCTGATAGCTGATCAGACGCGGAATCAGCGGGTGGGCGACCTGGTCGAGCATGTAGGCCTCTTCCTCCAGACGGTCCTGCAGTGCCTGGGGCAGAGTCACCCGCGTGAACTTGAAGACGTGCTCTTCACGCGTGCGCCGGTCTTCGCCAAGGCGCCAGCCCGCGAATACGAAGCCGTAGGCGCCCTTTCCGATCAGATGGATATCCCGGTAGCCAAGCCCTTGGAGCTGGGAGATGCACAGCGCCACCCAATCCTTGAGCTTCTTGGCATCATGATGCGAGAGCAGGTAGATCGACTGCTCTTCCGGGATATAGAACTGTTGCAGGCGCTCGTGGGCGCGCGCATCACTCATGCAGGATGCTCTCTAGCCGGCCCCTGGATCAGACAGCGCCTCATGACAGCGACAGCAACATTTCGTCAGGGTGCTCCAGATAATGTTTCCACAGATTGCTGAAGCGCGCGATGGTTCCGCCATCGATGATGCGATGATCTCCCGCCCAGGTGATGGTCATGATGTCACGCGCACAGACATTGCCCTCGTCATCGAAGCGCGGCAGACGCTGAGTGCGCCCCAGCGCGACGATGGCGACCTCGGGCTGGTTGATGATCGGCGCGGCATAGGTGCCGCCCAGCGCACCGATATTGGAGATCGACAAGGTGCCGCCCTTGAGGTCCGCCTGGGCAACGCGCCCGCTGCGCGCAGCCTCGGTCAGCCGCCCGACCTCACGCGCGATCTCGAGAATGCTCAGGCGTTCGACGCTCTTCACGTTCGGGACCATCAGTCCGCTGGCGCTGTCCACCGCCATGCCGATGTTGCAGGTGCCCTGGTAGAGAATCTCGCTTTCATCCTCACTGAGGCGCGCATTGAGAATCGGCTCCTCGATGACCGCCAGCGCCATGGCCTTCATGATGAACGGCATCAGGGTCAGGCGAATGCCCTGCTGCTCGGCGCGTACCTTGAGGCGAGCCCGCAACGCCAGCAGGTCGGTGATATCGAGCTCATCGCCATAATGGAAATGCGGGATCTGCGTGCTGGCCTGTACCATGCGCCGAGCCATAACGGCCGCAACTCCCTTGAGCGGTACCGCTTTCGACTCAAGGCGTGACGACCTCTCCTCGTGACTGACCACGTCACTGGCCACAGCACACGCTTCGGCAGCTGCCTTGCCGGTCTCGACAGCCTCGCCGACCTTGTGAGCATCATCAGGCACGAGGTCAGTCTCGCGAGCCTCGGATTGCTTGAGATAAGCCAGCACATCTTCCTTCAGCACCCGGCCGTTACGCCCCGAGCCAGCAATGGCCTGGAGTTCGAGCTGATGCTCGCGCAACAGGCGGCGCACGGCAGGGGTCGCGGGTATGCGAGGCCGGCTCTCCCCATGACTACCGTCTTGCCCACTCTTTTGGTCGCTCTTGTCGTCGCCCTCCCGGCGGTGTTCCGTCAGATACTCTGGCTGAGCCTGCTTGCGCTCAGGCGCGGTGACGTCACTCTCAGTGCTCTCAGTGCTCTCAGCGCTTTCAGCCTCTGCCTCTTCATCAGGCACATAGGCATAGAGCGGCGTATGCACTCGAGCATTCTCGCCCTGGGCATAATGGAAGCGCACGATACGTCCGGGCTCCGAGGCGGTGATCTCGACCAGCGCCTTGTCGGTCATCACATCCACGATCGTCTGGTCTTCTTCCACCGTGTCGCCTTCCGCGACGTGCCAGGTGACCACCTCACATTCGACGATGCCTTCACCGATATCCGGCAGGATGAAATCACGCGAACGTCGTTCAAGGGCCGCGGCTGTCTGTGGGCTAGCTGCCCCATTGCTGGCTGGTTTGGCAGACGCTGACGCAGCGACATCCGACTGACTGCTGGCCGCCTGGCTGGCGGCTGACTGAGTCGGTGCCGTCGAGCGAGCAGGTGCTGCAACCGTCATGACATCGCCGGCGTGATCATCCTCGCGCTCGCCGTGTCCGGTCTTCTCGCTATCACTATCACTGCCAACGCCGTCATCCACCGCAAAGAGCGGCGCATGGACACGCGCAATCTCGCCTTCCTGACAGTAAAGCTTGACCACGGTACCGGCGTGGGGCGCGGGGATTTCCACCAACGCCTTGTCTGTCATGACCTCGGCCACCGGCTGATCTTCCTCGATCACGTCGCCTTCCTTGATCAACCACTTGACCAGCTCGCACTCGACAATGCCTTCGCCGATATCGGGCAGGATGAAATCATTCATGGCGCGCATCACTCCCTGTCATCAGTAATTCAAGCTTTGCTTGATGGCCTCGTAGATCTTGAGCTCGTCCGGCAGATGCTCCTTCTCGAGCACCAGCGGGAACGGCGTATCAAGGCCAGTGACGCGCCGGATCGGTGCCTCGAGATACAGGAAACAACGCTCCTGCACGGTGGCGGCGATCTCGCTGGCAAAGCCTCCCGTCAGCGGGGCTTCATGACTGACCACCAGACGACCGGTCTTGAGCACCGAGTCACACACCGTCTCGATATCCCAGGGCAGAATGCTGCGCAGGTCGATGATCTCGCAGTCGATGCCATCCTGCTCGGCAAGCGCAGCGGCCTTCTCGATGACTTCCATCTGAGCGCCCCAGCCGAGCAGCGTGATATCGCGGCCTTCACGAATGACATCGGCCACGCCCAGGGGCAGTTCGTAATCGGCTTCTGGCACCTCGCCCACCGAGGCGCGATAGAGCCGCTTGGGCTCCATGAACAGCACCGGATTGGGATCACGAATCGCTGCCAGCAGAAGGCCCTTGGCCTGGTGGGGGTTGCGTGGAATCACGATCTTGAGGCCCGGGGTATGCGCGAAATACGCCTCGGGCGACTGGGAGTGATAGAGCCCACCTGCGATGCCGCCACCATAGGGCGTGCGAATCGTCAGGCCGCCGACATCGAACAGATCACCGGAGCGGTAGCGGAACTTGGCCGCCTCGTTCACGATCTGGTCAAAGGCGGGGAAGATGTAGTCGGCGAACTGGATCTCGGCCACCGGTGTCGAGCCCTGCGCCGCCAGCCCGTTGGCAAACCCGATGATGCCCTGCTCGGTGAGTGGCGTATTGAAGCAGCGCTCTCGACCGTATTTGTCCTGCAGGTGGCTGGTAGCCCGGAAGACGCCACCGAATACCCCGACATCCTCCCCGAACAACACCACACGGGGATTGGCGGCCATGGCAATATCCAACGCATTGTTGATCGCCTGCAGCATGTTCATCTGTTTCTTGCCCGAGGCCGAGGCTACTGCATCCTTGCTGCCAGGCGCGGCAGACGCTTCTTTCGCCGCTGAACCCGCCGCAGCTGAGTCGCTTGTAGCTGAATCTGTCACTGGCGTTTTCTCCAACGGCTGTTCACTCATCTGCTCGCTCATGATGTCTGGCCTCCATCCACACGCTGATGGCGTTCCTGATACACCTTGCGGCTGTCTTCCAGCTCCTGCGAAGTGAATCCCATGCTGGCGGCGCCCTTGGGGTAGGCGTGCGGGTACTTGCGAATATGTTGTTTCACGTCTTCGAGCTGCTGTGTGAGCAACGGCGTCGGCGTGTCGTAGACATCACTGATCAGCGTGTCCAACGCCGGTGGCGCCAGTTTCTCGGCGCGCTTCATGGACTCAAGCACTTCGCGACGCAGTTGATCACCAGTGGCCTTTTCCTCCTCTTCGCTCCACCAGCCTTGTGCCTCCAGCCAGTTGCGCATGCGCAGAATGGGGTCCTTGTCGCGCCAGATGGCCTCCTCCTTCTTGCTGCGATACCCGGAGGGATCATCCGAAGAGGAGTGCGCCGCCAGACGGTAGGTCATCGCCTCGATCAATACCGGCTGATGGGTCTCGACCGCGATCTTGCGCGCCGCCAGGGTGGCTTCGTAGACGGCGATCACATCATTGCCATCCACCCGGATGCTCTGCATGTGATAGCCGAAGGCGCGGGGCGCGATGCCATCAGCGGCGAATTGCTCGCATGACGGGGTGGAAATGGCATAGCCATTGTTGCGACACAGGAAGATGCACGGCACCCGATGCACGGAGGCCATGTTGAGGGCGGCATGAAAATCGCCCTCGGAGGCGGCCCCTTCACCGAAGATGGTGATGGTGCACTGCCCCTTGCCCGCCAGCTTCTGACCGTAGGCATAGCCGGTGGCCTGGGGGATCTGGGTAGCCAGCGGTGAAGAGATGGTCATGTAGTGCAAGTCACGCGACCCATAGTGGATCGGCATCTGACGGCCCTTGCCGTAGTCGCGCTCGTTGCCGAACATCTGGTTCATGAATTCGTCACAGCTGAAGCCACGCCAGGCAAGCGCACCCTGCTCACGGTATTGCGCCATGATCATGTCATCTTCCTGAAGCGCCGCCGCACTGCCGATCACCGTGGCTTCCTCGCCGGTGCATTGCATGTAGAAGCTCAAGCGCCCCTGGCGCTGGGCAGCCAGCATGCGCTCATCCAGCACCCGGGTGAACAGCATCGTGCGGTAGATCTTGAGCGCCGTGTCGCGCTCGATCGGGTCGCGCTCGATCGGATCACGTTCGATAGGTGAAGCGTCCTGTGACGGCTCTCCCTGTACCTGCGACTCATCGACGGGATAAAGGGTGCCGTCCTGACGCAGGCGCTTGAAGATCGGGATGCAGAGTTCATCGCCGGTCATGAAGGCCAGATGATGCAGCACCGTCGGCCCCTGCGGCGCGATCTGGTCTGCCGTCGGCATGGCGGTCAGGTCATTCAGCTCTGGCTGTAAGCCATCGGGCGGCGCGCTCCCCGGGGAGACGGGTCCGCGTGTTGTTGTATCGGACATGCTCAGCGTCCTCTCTTACCGATCAGGCGTTTGAGGGATTACCCAGCCCTCGTGAGGCCGGGCAGGCAATGACGTACCTTCAGGAATGTCGAACCGGAAGCTGTCGATTCGACGATGGCGACAGTGCCTACCATCAGACTAGTGGAAAGTCGCTCTGGCGGCCTATCAGTTAACGTTAACGTCAAGGTATCGCAAAGGCAGACGATGTGCCTGCCTGACAACTACTTCTTTGGTGGAACCTTTTGCGGCATGGGCTCATGCGCGTTCGGCATAGAAAGCTGAATTCGCGCGTAAGAACGCTTTTTTGCGACTAAAGGTGCAGAGGGTGAGTGAAGGCTGACTGTTAATCTTCCCGCACCAAAAAAGTGCTTAATGCAGTGCGCAATCGTGACAAGGCATCGAGACGACAGACTCGGGCGCGCCCTGAGCATCATCAGCGATGATCATCGCTAGACACCTAAGGACAGTTCCATGAGTGATTCCTCCCGCCCTAACCTGTGGCGCCGTTTGCCGTTGTGGCAGAAGATCCTGGGCGGCCTCGCCCTGGGGATACTCGCTGGCGCCCTGATGGGAGAAAGCGCCAGCATGTTCAAGCCGCTGGGCGATATCTTCATCAATGCGATCAAGATGCTGATCGTACCGTTGGTCTTCAGCACCCTGGTGGTCGGTATCACCTCGATGCGTGACCCGCAGAAGATGGGCCGCATCGGCGGCAAGACCATCGCCCTCTACCTGCTGACGACCGCCTTCGCGATCGCCATCGGCATGCTGGCCTCCAGCATCTTCCAGCCGGGCAACGGTTTCACGTTCGACTTCGACAAGGCGATGGAAGCCAAGGAGGCGCCCTCGCTGGTGCAAATCCTGGTCAACCTGGTGCCAAGCAACCCCATCGATGCGCTGGCCAACGGCAACATCATGCAGATCATCGTCTTCGCCATCGGGATCGGCATCTCGCTGATCATGATCGGCGACAAGGGTGAGCCGGTCGTGCGCGTCTTCGACAGCTTCGCCGAGGTGATGTACAAGCTGACCGAGTTCGTGATGGCCTTTGCACCGTTCGGCGTCTTCGGCCTGATGGCACATGTCTCCGGCAACTATGGACTGGACGTGCTGCTGCCGCTGGCCAAGGTGATCGGCGTGGCCTATCTGGCGAGCATCGTGCACGTGTTGGTGGTCTACTCCGGCCTGCTGGCGACGCTGGGCAAGCTGAACCCGGTGCGCTATCTGCGCGGTATCGTCGATGCACTGGTCGTGGCCTTCTCCTCGGCTTCAAGCTCCGGCACCCTGCCGATCTCCATCCGCTGCGCCCAGAAGAATCTCGGCGTCTCGGAAGGTGTCTCCGGCTTCGTGCTGCCGGTCGGCGCGACCATCAACATGGATGGCACCGCCATCTATCAGGGCGTGGTGGCACTGTTCATCGCCCAGATGACCGGCATCGAGCTGTCGATGATGGATTACGGCATGATCGTGCTGACCGGTACGCTGGCCTCCATCGGCACGGCGGGCGTTCCCGGTGCCGGGCTGATCATGCTTTCCATCGTATTGAGCCAGGTAGGCCTGCCGCTGGAAGCCATCGCGGTGATCGCCGGCATCGACCGTATCCTCGACATGGCACGTACTACCGTGAATGTCGCGGGCGACCTGATGGTCACCACCCTGGTTGGCAAGTCCGAGAACGAGCTGGACCTCGAGATCTACAACGCGCTCCAGCACAAGAAAGACGCCTGAAGCAGGCTCAGGCGCTCTCAACCGCGCCAGGCCTTGAAACATGCATCGTAAACACGAACGCCCCGCTCAATGAGCGGGGCGTTCGTGTTTCAAAAGCAGTGTTCAGACTCCGTATTTCAGGCTGTCACCAACAGGGAGATATCAACGGCAAGGTCAGGCAGATTCCGGCGGCGAATCGCGCAGTTCACGCCTGAGCACCTTGCCAACGTTGGTCTTGGGCAGCTCATCGATGAAGACCACCTGACGTGGCACCTTGTAGCTGGCCAGCTCCTTGCGCGACCAGTCACGCAGCGCATCCGCCTCGAGCTCTGCACCGTCCTTGAGCACGACATATAGCTTGATCGCTTCACCACTGCGCTCATCCACCACCGAGACGGCGGCCGCCTCGAGCACATCCGGGTGACGCACGATGACGTCCTCGACCTCATTGGGATACACGTTGAAGCCGGAAACGATGATCATGTCCTTCTTGCGATCGACGATGCGCATATAACCATCGTCCTGGAAGACTGCGATATCCCCGGTGCGCAGGAAGCCATCGGTAGTGAAGCTGTCCTTGGTTGCCTGCTCACGCTGCCAATACCCCTTCATCACCTGCGGCCCCTTCACGCACAGCTCGCCCGGCTCCCCCATCGCGACCAGTGCACCCTCATCGTCATACAGGCGCACCTCGGTGGAGGGCATCGGCCGACCGATGGTGCCGAGCTGAATGGCATCCAGCGGGTTGAACGACACGATCGGCGAGGTCTCGGTCATGCCGTAGCCCTCGGAGATATCGCTGCCGGTGACCCGCTTCCACTCTTCTGCCGCCTTGCGCGTCAGCGCCACGCCCCCTGAGGTGGTGATCTTGAGCTTCGAGAAATCCAGTGCCTGGAAGCCGGGGTTGTTGCACAGCGCCACGAACAACGTGTTGAGGCCGACGAACATCGTGAAGTCGTGCTTTTGCAGCGTCTTGACGAAGCCCGGGATATCGCGCGGATTGGGAATCAACAGGGTGTGATTACCTTCACTGAGCATGCAGGCCAGATGAATGGTGAAGGCGTAGATGTGATAGAGCGGCAGCGGCGCCACCAGCGTTTCGTGGCCGGGGTTCAAGCCCTGCGTCAGGGCCATCTTGCCTTGCAGCATGTTGGCGAGCAGGTTGCGGTGAGTCAGCATCGCGCCCTTGGCGACCCCGGTGGTGCCGCCGGTGTACTGCAGCACAGCGATATCATCGAGTGCCAGTGTCGGCCGTTCCCAGCGCTCGGCCTTGCCCTGCGAGATGGCCGTGCGTAGCGCAATGGCGTCAGGCAGGTGGTAACTCGGCACCAGTTTCTTGACGTGCTTGACCACGGTATTGATCAGCAGTCGCTTGAAGGCCGGGTGCATGTCGCCCAATTCACAGACCAGCACGTACTCAAGGCCAGTGCGCCCCCGCACGCGTTCGACCTTGTCCGCCATGTTGGCCAGTACTACCAACGCCCGCGCGCCGGAATCATTGAATTGATGCTCCATCTCACGTTCGGTATACAGCGGATTGGTATTTACCAGCACCAGGCCTGCACGCAGCACGGCGAAGGCCACCACCGGAAACATCAACGTATTGGGCAACTGGATGGCGACCCGATCGCCCGGCTGGAGGTCGGTCTCATGCTGGAACCAGTCCGCCAGCTGACGACTGGTGGCATCCAGCTCCGCAAAGGTCATGGTGCGGTCCATGCAAGTAAAGGCAGGGCGCTCGCCATGCGCCGAGCAGGCCTTCTCCAGCATGTCCATCAGGGAGTCGTAGCCGCTGAAATCCACCTCCTGGGAAGACCGCAGGCACGACATGCCGCTCATGTCGCCTGCCGCTGGCTGTGCTCTCGAAGCGTCGGGCGAAACATCTGCCACGTGGGAGGGGTCTGTCGTGGAGTCGAGAGTGGAATCGGGAGTGGGCTTGCCTGACTCATCGGGTCGAGCCGCTAGGGGATCATGCATGGCGTTGCTCCTTGATCAGTACGTGGGGCGCTCGGCGTCACTGCCCCCGCTACCTTGTTGTTGTAGACGTCGTCATGAGACTAGATCGTAAGACGTCGTGATGAGATACGTGGTGAGGCGCTGCTGGGGCTCCGTCAGGTGAGTGTCAGTCTGTGGGGCCCTCACTGTCGACAGCATAGCCGCAAACCGATGCTGCGCGCCGTTGGCGGAATCGATGGACCTGTCAGCATTGGAACATACGTACGTTTGATATTGCCTTGCGACCTTGGTGACATGCGCAGACCTGCTCTGGAGCAGGGAAACAGCCCTGAGCCCAGGAGGTAAACGGCCCTGACCTGAAAGCGAGAAACACCGAGGCCCCTGCCCAGGGGGCAGAGGCCTCATGTCTTTCACACCGAACGCCTACGTCAGGCGCATGCGTCTGGTGCGTAGTCAGGAACATGGCAACTCACGATAGGTCGCGAACCTCGTTCTCGATCATCTTGCGGATGTGCTCCTCGTTCTCGATCAGCGATTCGCCGTCCTCGCGCAGCGATTTCAACAACCCGATCATCATGGCGATCAGCACGAAGGTGAACGGCAAGGCGCCGGCGATCGAGGCAGCCTGCAGGGACTTGAGCGCCTGATCGCCCCCCAGCAGCAGCAGGATCAAGGTCACGGCGCCCAGCATCATGCCCCAGATGATGCGTTGTTGAACCGGAGGGCGACGACCGAAGGCCAGCAGACGTCCCAGCACCAGGGTGCCGGAATCCGCAGACGTGACAAAGAAGATGATCACCACGATCAGCGCCGCCACCTTGGCCACGGTTGCAGCGATGCCGGGTGTGAGCACCTCGAACGAGTGATAGAGGGTGCCGGCATAATCCCAGTTGGTGACCGCAGCCGTGTAGATGCCCATATCGGCCCCGTACAGGGACTGGTAGATGCCCGCCGAGCCGATGACCCCGAACCAGACCAGCGCCACGATGGAGGGAATGACCATCACCCCGAGAATGAATTCACGGATGGTCCGGCCACGCGAGATGCGGGCAATGAACATGCCGACGAAGCCGGCCCAGGCGATCCACCAGCCCCAGTAGAAAATGGTCCAGCCGCCCTGCCACACTCGCTCATCCGGCGTGCGTGCCGTCCACAATGTCATCGAGACGGCGTCGGTGAGGTAATCGCCCAGTGCGGTGATCGAGCTCGCGATCAGATAGTTGGCGTCGCTCACCAGCAGGAAGTAGGCGAGGATGGCGAGGCATACCCAGGTATTGAAGGTGGAAAGCAACTTGATGCCCCGTGCGACACCACTGGTCGCCGAGAGGGTGGCAATGACGCTGATCAACACGATGGAGACCACGGTCACCATGCGCGACTTCTCTTCGATGAGACTCAGTGACATCAGGCCGGAGCCGATCTGCTCGACGCCCAGACCGAGCGTGGTGGCGATGCCGAAAATGGTGCCGAACACGGTCAGGATATCGACGGTGTGTCCGATGGGCCCGTAGATCCGGTTGCCGATCAGCGGATAGAGAGCCGAGCGCATCGAGAGCGGCAGGCCCTTGCGGAAGGCGAAATAGGCCAGTGACAGCCCGACGATGGCATACATGGCCCAGGCGATTGTGCCCCAGTGGAAAACGGTGAGCTTGATGCCACCGGCCGCCGCTTCCGCGACGCGGCTGTCAGGCACCGGGAAGCCTTCGTCCCCCGGCATGAGACCACTCGCCAGGGCGGCCTGCTTGGCTTCGAAGAAGGCAGCGACCGCCGCCTTGACGTCAGCACTCAAAAACGGATTGCCGCCGCTCCAATCACTCGCGAAATGGATCATGGGCTCGGACATCGAGAAGAACAGCATGCCTGCGCCGGTCCCGCAGCCGAACAGCATCGAGAACCAGGCAAAATTGCTGAACTCGGGACGCTCATCGTCACGCCCCAGCCGAATCTTGCCGACACGCGAACACATCACGTAAAGACAGACCATGAAGGTCGAGAACATCACCAGCACGTAGTACCAGCCCAGGGTGCTCTCTATCCAGGACTTGATGCCCAGAAACTGCTCGCTGGCCGTCTTGCCCAACAGAATCGCATAGAGAATGAAGAACACGGTCATGGTGATCGCGGTGATACCTAGCGTCGAGTTGAGTCCCTTCAGGACACCTCGCTGCTCGATGAGTGCATCCAGTTCCTTTCCTTTCAGCATGTTTCTACCTCGTGACGGGTATTTATTATCATTTTCATGATGCCGCTATCGTCGTTGATGACAGCGGTATCGTTGTTCATGACTGCGGATGCTGGGGCTCAGGGAACCTCAGCCGTCATGGAGATATTGCGGGCAGATCGCGTTCACCTTCGGTCAGTCATGGGCGAGAATCCTGGCAGGAGACAACACCGCGGCATGTCATCTGGCCCCAGCCGATATGCGACTTTGTGGGAAGAATCCATGCTAGAGGCCCCCTGCTTGCGAGACAAATAAGATCTCGACGTCGGCTGGATAAGCAGAGCTAATACCTGAACTGGGAAAACGAAGCCTCAGGTCAAGGCACCTTTCGACACATGCACTATCCAGGCCAGTTCTTTCAGGGAACCTCGTTCAGGGAACCTCATCCAGACAGACAAAAGCCCCCGGCGGATCTCTCCACAAGGGGCTCTTGCGTCATGGCGACGCGAGAAGCGTCACTGACTGCCCGCCCGGATCATTGACCGACCGACTGGCTCAGACGTAACTGGTGCAGGTAGTGCATATGACGCTCGTACTGCTCGAGCAGATCATTGATGACCTGGTCCTTGCTGTAGCCCATCAGGTCATAGGACTGACCGCCTTCCTTGAGGAAGACTTCGGCACGACAGTAATCCTCTTCATCCCCCTCGTCTTCCTGATCCAGATTGAGATCCGGGCGCAGGTGAGAGCGAATGCGCACGCCGTAGATGAAGTCATCTTCCTCACCGTGGCGCGCATTGAAGTAGACGCGATCACGGCTGGTGGTGACGTCGACTTCCAGCCCCTGGCTGCGCAGCTCTTCGGCCAGCTCCTGCATGCCTTCCGCGACGGTGCCGCGCAGGAATCCACGAACCATGGCGCGCGTCGGGAAGCTCATCAGGTGCTGGGCACGCTTGCGCCAGTTGCCCTTCTCGCCCATCGGTGTCGCGGCGGCAGTGTTCACCGACAGAGAACGGCGCTTGACGGACTCGAGATTGAGCTGTCGGAGTAGACCGAAGATCGCCGCCAGCAGAATCATGCCGAACGGCAAGGCCGTGGCGATGGTGGCGGTCTGAAGCGCACCCAGTCCACCGGCCAGCATCAGCACGATGGCCAGAAGACCTACCGCGAAGGCCCAGTAGATACGCTGCCAAGTCGGAGTGTCTTCACGACCGCCGGAGGCCAGCATGTCAACGACCATCGAGCCGGAATCCGCCGAGGTGACGAAGAACACGATCACCATCACCAGCGCGATCACCGAGGTGATGGACGACAGCGGCAGCTGCTCGAGGAAGGTGAACAGGGCCAGCGAATAGTTGTCGTTGACGGTGTCGACCAGCGCCGTGACGTTCTGCTCCAGAATCATCGAGATGGCGGTGTTGCCGAAGATGGTCATCCACAGCAGGGTGAAACCGGCCGGCACGAACAACACGCCGATCACGAATTCACGGATGGTACGACCACGCGAGACACGCGCGATGAACATGCCGACGAACGGCGACCAGGACATCCACCAGCCCCAGTAGAGCAGCGTCCAGCCACCGATCCAATCGTTGGGTTCGTAGGCGTAGAGCTCGAAGGTCTTGCCGACGATATCCGCCATGTAGAAACCGCTGTTCTGCACGAATGCCTTGAGCAGGAAGGCCGTCGGGCCGAGCAGCAGCACGAACAGCAACAGCACCACGGCGAGTCCGAGGTTAATCTCGGACAGGATGCGGATGCCCTTGTCCAGGCCTGTCACCACCGACACGGTGGCAAGACCGGTGATCACGACGATGATCGCAACCTGGGTCCAGTCGTTGTTCGGCATGCCGGTCAGGTGCGAGAGCCCGGCATTGACCTGTGCCACACCGTAGCCCAGCGTGGTCGCGACACCACAGACGGTGCCGACGATGGCGAAGATGTCCACCGCATGGCCGATCGGGCCGTAGATACGCTTGCCGATCAGCGGGTACAGCGCACTGCGCAGCGTCAGGGGCAGATCATGACGATAGCTGAAGTAGGCCAGGATCAAGGCGACGATGGCGTAGATCGACCAGGCATGCAGCCCCCAGTGGAAGAAGGTCAGCTTCATCGCTTCGCGCGCGGTCTCGACTTCTTCGGGAGTGCCCGTCGGCGGATTTAGGAAGTGCATCACCGGCTCGGCGACACCGAAGAACATCAACCCGATGCCCATGCCCGCCGAGAACAGCATCGCGAACCAGGTGACGTTGCTGTAGTCCGGCAATGAGTGGTCCGGCCCCAGGCGAATCTCGCCATGGCGTGAGAAGCCGACATACACCACCGAAATCAGCACGATGGCGACACACAGGATGTAGAACCAGCTTGCCGTGTTGGTGATCCAGCTCTGAACCGCTTCGAATATCGACATAGCGGTACCGGAAAAGGCCGCCGTGAAGATGACCAGCATCAATACGATGGCATTGGCACCGAAGAAGACCGGTGGGTTGACCTTGGCAAACAGGCCGGAGCGCGGCGCGTCACTGGCGGATTCGCCACCGCCCGCTGCAGGAGTATTGCGCATGAGGATTTCCTTGTGAGTGTACTGCAAGGCAGTCATGACCGGTGTCGACGCCTTGCTGGCACACGACACTATAATGAAAAAAAATAATCAGATCGTTTGGAAATAATATCATCTAATAACTAAGCAGCCAATGTCTTGTCCAACTACCGTCCAACTTCTCGCCACGCTCTGGTGCACAATGCCATTTGTTTTCTTGATGCTTGCACGCTGGCCTCCAACACCATCAGCACACTCAATTGCCATGCTGTTCGTACAGGAGTAAACGCATGAGTCGCAATCGTCATTCCGGCAAGGCCCCCCTACGCTATCTCGCGCTGGCTCTCGCCCTGTTGAGTGCCCTGCCGGCCACATCTGCTATGGCCGGACCAGGGCATGGGCGTTTCGATGGTCCGGGCTACATAGGCCCCGACATCGTGATCGGGCATGGTAAGCCCGGTCGGCTGATTCGCTGGGCACCGGGTGGCCCGGGGCACGGTCATGGCCTGCCCGCAGGGGCGCGTGGTGTCTGGGTGGGCGCTACGCTGTATTTCCTGGCGGCAGGCACCTATTACCTGTGGGAAGAGAGCCAGCAGCAGTATCTGCCGGTCCAGGCCCCCGCTCAGGCGACACTCACGGCCGCGGCGGTTGATGTCATCGCCTACCCCACCAAGGGCCAGAGCGAAGACCAGCAAGCGCGTGACCGCTATGAGTGCCATCGCTGGGCCAATCAGCAGAGTGGCGCCGAAGCTAATTCCGCGGCGCCGCCCGTGACCGCCAGCAACGCAGACACCTATCGACGCGCTCTGAGTGCCTGCTTCACTGGTCGCGGTTACAGCGTGCAATAGTCTGCTTGAGCCATGAGCATGAAAAAGCCCCGCCAGTTCGCGATGATCGCGGCCTGGCGGGGCTTTCTTGTGTCTGTCTGCTTGTTACGGATTCGCCTGCTTGCGGGATTTCCTGCTCGTGGCGATCAGCCGCGCCGCTTCTGGTGCCGTTCGCGGTTGTTGTCACGCGCCGCGCGGGATTTGCGCAACATCACCAGCGTCGCCCCCAGCCCACCATGGCGCGGCGTGGCACTGCTCCAGGCCTGCACCTCGGGCATCTGCTCCAGCCAGTGCACCAGGTAGGCACGAATCAAGGCGGCATGCGATTCGCTGTCACGCCCCTTGCCATGAATCACCAGAAGGCAACGCAACTCGCTGCGCCAGGCGTCCTGGATGAAGCGATGCACCTCACGGCGACACTCGATGAGCGGACGACGCATCAGATTGAGCTGCGCCTCAGGTGGGTAGCCGCCCTGGCGCAAGCGCTCCAGCACACCGGTCTGGATGCCATCGCGGCGAAACTCGACCGGGTCATGCGGCGAGAGATGCTCCACGTAGCTGTCGGACAACCCGTCCAGTTCATTGCCCAGGGTCTTCTGTGCGTCTTCACGCCGTGCCAGCTGAGCCTCGCTGGGGCCCTTGCGGGCCGTGGTGACATCGGCGCGGTCCTTGCCGCGCGTCAGAGGAGCAACGTCTTGCATCTCACGACTGAACAGATCATCCGCCTCGGCACTGCTCAACTCACGGGCATGCGCCGCCGACATCATTGCAGGGGAAAAACGTGACATGGCACCCTCCAGTCTTCACCAGGACGTGTCAATTACGTGGAGCGCGCAGTCAAGGTCGACAAACGACGACGCCCCGAGACAGAGCATGCCTCGGGGCGTCGGTTCAGCTCAAGTCGCTGACGTGATTTCTTGCGTCATCACGCATCAAGGGCGGATCAATGCCCGGTCTTGAGCTGCTCCCAGTACTTCTGATAGATCGACAGCGCATCGCCGACATCGGTCTGGAATTCGCCGCGGGCGAGATCCTGCTGAGTCGGGAAGACCACCGGATTGTCACGCACTTCCGGGTCCATCATGTTCCTGGCCGCCAGGCTCGGCGTGGTGTAACCCACGTACTCGCTGATTTCCTTGCTGACTTCCGGACTGATCAGATAATCGATGAACTGATAGGCCGCATCGACGTGACGCGCGTTGGACGGAATCGCCATGGTGTCCATCCACAGGATGATGCCTTCCCTGGGATAGACATACTCGACCGGCACGCCTTCCTGGTTGGCCTGATAGACCTCACCGTTCCAGATCAGGCCGGCATCGACCTCGCCCTGCATGAAGGGCACGCGCGCCGCATCCGAGTTGAAGGCACGCACATTCGGCATCAGCTGGGTCAGCTTCTGGTAGGCCGCCTTGATCTCATCGGGGTCCGTGGTGTTGCCGCTGAAGCCGAGGCTTGCCAATGCGACATGGAAGACTTCGCGCATGTCGTTGGAGAGCAGCAGCTTGTCACGATACTTGTCGTTCCACAGATCGTTCCAGCTGGTCAGCGCGCCCTCTTCGACATAGTCCGGGTTGTAACCGATACCGGCGCTGCCCCACATGTAAGGCACGCTGTACTGGTTGCCCTTGTCGAAGTCACGATCAACCAGATTCGGGTCGAGGTCCTCGAAATGGTCGAGCTTGCTGACATCCAGCTTCTGCAGCAGGCCTTCACGCGCCATCTTGTCGATGTAATAAGTCGACGGGAAGACGAGGTCGTAGCTGTTGTCGCTGTCCAGCAGCTTGAGCTTGGCGTACATCGCTTCGTTGGAATCGAAGGTGGAGTAGACGACATCGATGCCGGTCTGCTCTTCGAAGCGCTCGATGACCTCATCAGGCATGTACTCGGTCCAGTTGTAGACGTAGAGGACCTTGTCGCTGTCATCCGCGGCCAGAACGGGGGCGGATGTGGCCACGCAGGCCAGGCTGACGGCAGCCATCAGGCCAGCGGCGCGCAGCGGGAAACGGGTACCTTGCATGTTATTTTTTCTCCTTGAGCAACAACTGTGAAATCAACAGCAGACAGAGCGACAGCCCCAACAGCAGGGTTGCCAATGCATTCACTTCAGGTTTGAGCCCCAGTCGCACCATCGAGTAGATGCGCAGCGGCAGCACCTCGAAGGTCGGCCCGGTGACGAAGGTCGAGATCACCACATCATCCAGCGACAGGGTGAAGCTCAGCAGCCAGCCGGAGGCGATCGCCGGCATCAGCGCCGGTACCAGCACGTGCCAGACGGCGCGGGCTTCACTGGCACCAAGATCACGCGCCGCTTCCAGCAACTGCGGGTTGATGCCCGTCAGGCGGGAATAGACGGTGATCACCACAAACGGCAGACAGAAGGTGGCGTGCGAGACCAGCAGCGAGAAATAGCCCAGCTGGATACCCAACGCAATGAACAGCGCCAGGAAGGCGATCGCCATCACGATGTCCGGCATCATCATCACCGTGAACAGCATGCCATTGAGCAACGGCTTGCCACGAAAGCGATAGCGATAAAGCGCGGTGGCCGTCAGCGTGCCGATCAGGGTCGCCAGCGTCGCCGCCGTCACCCCGAGCCACAGCGTATTGAGCGCAGCCTCCATCAGATTGCCATTGCCCAGCAGCTTGTCGTACCAGCGCAAGCTGAAGCCGCCCCACACGAAGGGGTTGCGTGAGTCATTGAACGAGATGCCGATCAATACCAGGATCGGCACATACAACAGCGTGAAGATCAGCGTCAGATAACAGCGGTTGAACCAACGCAGCGCGGCGCTCGCCTTCATAGGGTCACCTCACGCTTGAAGAGCTTGACGCTGCGGTAATAGGCCAACAGCAGGAACGCCATCACCAGCGTCAGCATCACGCTGATCGCCGCGCCGAAGGTCCAGTTGTTGGCCTCCAGGAACTGACCCTTGATGATGTTGCCGATCAGCGGATGGCGCGAACCGCCTAGCAGGTCCGAGACATAGAACATGCCCATCGCCGGCAGGAACACCAGCAGCACGCCCGCGATGATGCCCGGCATGGTCAGTGGCAGCACGATATGGCGGAAGGTGGCCAGACCATTGGCGCCAAGGTCGCGGGCCGCCTCCAGTGTCGGGCGATTCAACTGCTCGAAGACGGCATACAGCGGCAGGATCATGAACGGCAGCAGCATGTAGACCAGCCCCACGATCACCGCCTCCTCGGTATACAGCAGACGCAGCGGCGCATCGATCAGGCCGAGATTCATCAGCACATCGTTGAGCAGCCCGCGCGTGGCGATCAGCGTGCGCAGGGCATAGATGCGGATCAGCGAGTTGGTCCAGAACGGAATGATCACCAACAGGAGCAGCAAGGGCTGCAGGCGCGGACTGGCCCGCGAGATCATCCACGCGAAGGGATAGCCGAGCAGCAGACAGATCAGTGTCGTGACCAGGCCGATCCACAGCGAATGACCGAAGACGCTCAGATACACCGGGCTGATCATCTGGCCATAGTTGGTCACGAAGCCCTGCCACAGCGTACTCGGCGACAGCTCACCGCCCAGCAGCTGGCCGGTGTTTTCCGGCATCAGACTGACCAGCACCACCAGCAGCGTCGGGGCCAGCACCAGCAGGATCAGCCAGCCCCAGATGACGGTCAGGGTGGCCGTCTTGAAGGGATTGCGCGCCAGACTCATGCACCCGCTCCCGTCACGGCAGGCGCATCATCGGGTAGGATGATCTCCCAGTCCGGCACCCAGCTGACACGTACGCGCTCGCCAAGGCGATAGTCGAAGTCAGGATCATCCTCGTCGAAGAACTCGCTGGCCAGCAACTGCTGACCGCTGTCCAGCTCCAGCACCGTGTCCAAGGTCATGCCCTTGTAGTTTCGCTCGATGACCCGTGCCGGGAAACCTTCGCTGTCCTCGGCGCCCTTGAGTCGCATGTCTTCCGGGCGCAGCAGCACCTGCACCGCCTCTCCGCCCTGATAGGCCCGGCCATGGCTGCTGAGTTCCAGCGTCTGACCGAGCAGCGTGATCTCAATGCGTCCGGCCGTCGCCGCGGGGCGCACGACCTGTGCCGCCAGCTGGTTGATCTCACCGACGAAGCGCGCCACGAACAGCGTGCTCGGCGATTCATAGACCTCACGCGGTGTGCCGATCTGCTCGATGCCGCCTTCGCGCATCACCACCACGCGATCGGACATCGACAGCGCCTCTTCCTGATCGTGGGTGACGAAGACGAAGGTGATGCCCAGACGTCGCTGCAGGCGCTTGAGCTCATTCTGCATCTGCTTGCGCAGCTTGTAGTCCAGCGCCGACAGCGGCTCATCGAGCAACAGGACGCGGGGTCGCTTGACCACGGCGCGGGCAATCGCGACGCGCTGCTGCTGCCCGCCGGAGAGCTGGTCCGGGCGGCGGTCCGACAGATGGGCCAGTTGCACCATCTCCAGCGCATCGCGCACCCGCTCATGAATCTCGGCCTTGGCGACCTTCTCCATGCGCAGACCGAAGGCCACGTTGTCATAGAGGTTCATATGCGGAAACAGCGCATAGCTCTGGAAGACGGTATTGACCGGGCGCTGGTGAGCGGGACGCTCATGCAAGGCCGTCGACTCGAGCGTGATAGTGCCGCTATCCGGCGATTCGAAACCGGCGATCATTCTCAGCACGGTGGTCTTCCCGCAACCGGACGGGCCCAGCAGCGTGACGAACTCACCATCGTTCAAATCCAGGTCAAGGCTGTCCAACACCTTGCGATCACCAAAGGTCTTGGAAATGCCACGCAACTTGACCAGCGGGGCCTTCTCAGGAGCAGAGCTTTTCATCGGCGGGTTGTCACCTCCAGCGGGCGCCGCGAACGGCACCCTCATGCATGTCAGGCGCGCCAGGGACTGGCACGCCACATCGTCAATTCCATCGTGCCTGGCCACCGGGAGACTGCCAGCTCTCGACTCGCCGCTCGCACACAGGTCGCGCAAAGGTCACATCAGGCAGCGGGCAAGGCACCGTCGTCAGTCTGGCATGCCAACCTTTCACTTGCGTGTCTGCACGGCGAGCCGCCGCGAGCCGCCGCCAGCTGACCTGTCTCACTCACACCTCACCCATACTTCAGTCAGGCTCTCCAGCGTGCAGGTCGACTTCTAGCAAGACAAGCGAGCGGTTCCGGGTCATGCGTGAGAGACAAATGAAAAGGCCCGAGCGGGAGTCGGGCCTTTTCATTGTCATCAGTCTTCGGCGTTCGCCTCACCCTGTGCGGGGAGAGCCGTCGGCACAGGGTGCGCATTCTGCCCATTCAACCTCGGGCTGTCACCTTGCCATCGCGTACCCGTCGCCTTCAGGTCGCGGCAAGTGCGGGATCCTGCGAGCCCTTCTTCTCCACCGCCGCGGACTCGGCGTCCACCTCCTCCACTCCGGGCAGGACATCCACCAGGCTGCAGGCCATGCGTTCCTTCTCGGCGGCGCGCGCATGCGCCAGCGCTTCGCGCAGCGGCTCGAGGCGCGGATGCGGCGCTTCGCCCGCCTCGCCGGCCGGCAACTCCCAGGGCAAGGCATGGGCCATTTCCCACAGAGAGTAATGGTTGAGGTCACGCCCCAATACCCATTGGCCATCCTGGGTCTGGCTGGCGATGTTCTCGGAGATCAGCGGCTTTAGGACTCGGCGGTAACGGCTGCCAAGCACTTCCGTGAGTCGATCATCAGACAGCGGCTCACCGCGCTCGTGGGCATCCTTGAGCAGCATCACCGCGCCGAGGGTCTGCCAGAACGGCGGCCAGCGATGCCAGTCGGCGTTGGAGCGTTCGCCCATCCAGGCCGCCACCTCCGCCCCCAGCAGCACGATGCACCAGGAAAGGAAGACCCACAGCAAGAACAGCGGTACGGCGGCAAAGGCCCCATAGATCGCCTGATAGGACGGGAAGTGCGTCACGTAGAGCGAGAAGCCCGCCTTGGCCAGCTCCAGCGCCAGCGCGGTGGTCACGGCCCCGACTGCGGCGTCACGCAGTCGCACCTTGCAGTTGGGCACCGCGGCATAGATGAAGGTGAAGGCCGCGGCGCTCAACAGCGGCGGCAACAGACGCAGCAGCAGCGCCTTGCCGCCCAGCATCTCGGCGGCCGAATCGAAGAACGACAGCGAGGTCAGAAAGGAGGACAGCAGAAAGCCCGAGCCCAGCATCAGAGGGCCCAGGGTCAGCACCGCCCAGTACATCAGGAAGCTCGACAGTCCCTTGCGCCCTTCCGGCACCTGCCAGATGGCATTGAAGGCGCCTTCGATGGTGATCATCATCATCACCGAGGTCACGAACAGGAAGATCAGACCCACCGAGGTCAGATTGCGCGCCTGACCGGAGAACTCGTTGAGATACTCGAGCACCGTAGCGCCGGTCGAGGGCAGAAACTGGGAGAACACCGTGGTCTGCAGTTGATCGCCTACCCCATCGAAACTGGGAATGACGGCAAACATCGCATAGATGACCGTCATCAGAGGCACAATGGCGAACAGCGTCGTATAGGTCAGTGCCGACGCGGTCTTCTTGCCGTCATGGTAGTTGAATCGTGATACCAGCTTGAGAATGACGCCGATGGCGGGCATGCCCCGCGTAATCCCTGGCAGTTGTGGCATTCTTGTGCGCCCCTCTACAATGCGTGCCTGATGCATACGCCACCGCCGGCCATGGCCAGTAGCGCCTGCGTGATGCCCCATCGTCTGTTCGAAAATGGAGACAGTCATGTCGATCCTGAAACTCTACCACAACCCGCGTTGCTCCAAGTCACGGGAAACACTGGCCCTTTTGACCTCGCGTCTCGAGGTGAGTGACCTCGAGATTGTCCGCTACCTGGAGCACCCTCTCGATCGCGAACAGCTCGGGGCCTTGGCCGCCCGCGTGCAAGGCGGGGCGCGGGCTCTGACCCGTGAGAACGAAGCCGAGTGGAAGGCGCTGGGCCTTGTAGACCCCAGTGACGCGCAACGCCTCGATGCCATTGCCGCAACGCCGAAACTGATGCAGCGACCGATTCTCGATGATGGCAAGCGTGCCGTCATCGGGCGCCCGCCCGAAGATGTGCTGGTGCTGCTGGGTGATGCCTGAGTCCCCGCTGACAGGGTGTGCTCACCCAGGCGCTCGGCTTGCCCCTTTCGATAGATTGTCATCCACCTGAGGAAGCTCATGTCCGCAACGACCCCTGACGCGACGCCGTACGTCCTCGTCCTCTATTACTCCCGCCATGGTGCGACCCGCACGCTGGCCGAGCAGATCGCCGCCGGTATCGAGTCCATCAGCGGTGTCGAGGCGCGCCTGCGCCGGGTGCCCGAGATCTCGGCCACCTGTGAGCAGACCGAACCGGAAATCCCCGACAGCGGGGCCATGTATGTCGAGCTGGACGACCTGCGCCATTGTGCGGGCCTGGCGCTGGGCAGCCCGACCCGTTTCGGCAACATGGCGGCACCGCTCAAGTACTTCCTGGATACCACCAGTGAGCTATGGATGAACGGGGCCTTGATCGACAAGCCTGCCACCGCCTTCAGTGCCTCAAGCTCTCTGCATGGCGGCCAGGAAACCACACTGATCACCATGCTGATTCCGCTGCTGCACCACGGCATGGTCTATGCTGGCGTGCCCTATAGCGCCACCGAGTTGCTCGAGACCACCCAGGGCGGCACGCCCTACGGCACGACCCACGTCAGCGGCAAGCGTGGCGACAACGACGTCGATGACAACGAACAGCGCCTGGCACTGGCGCAAGGCAAGCGCATCGCTCGCCTGGCCCTTGCCATGCAATCGCTCAGGGAGACGAAATAGATGCGTGCCTGGCTTGAACGACTGGAACGTGAGCAGGGACTCGATACGCTGGAAGCCAAGAGCCGTCGCGGTGTGATCGCAAGCTTCGCGGCGCTTGCCCTGCTACTGCTGATCGGCGGCATGCAATTGATGGCCCAGAGCGAGAACAACGGCCTGCTGCCGCTGTTGATCCGCCTGCTGCCGCTCGCCTTGTTTCTGCCCGCCATTCTCACCCGGCGCGCGCGCGGCCATGTCTGGCTGGCCTTCGTCAGCCTGCTCTACATCATGCAGGGCGTGATGCTGGCCGGTGTGCCTGGCCACGCCGTCATCGGTGGACTTGAAGCCGTGGCGGCGCTGGGGCTGTTCCTTTCCAGCATGGCGTATGCCCGTTTCCGCTCGCGCAACCTCAAGCGTCAGCCGCAGGCCTGATCAAGCCTTGGCCTCTCCATTACCCGCCCTTCTCGTCGTGCCTTGTTCGGCTAGAATAGCCGACTAAAATAAGCGGCTAGAATGGCGGGTATCGGTTTGCGCCTTCCCATAGCGGCTTGCCGCTTTCCCCACCCTTACCCACCGCTCCTTCCAGCGTGTCTCCTCAACCATCGCGAGCCGTCCATGCTGTATCGGCTTTGCGAGTTGACCCCAGCGAGGCTTTGCCATGACCGGCCTGACAACACACTTGTCTTTCCCCCGCCCTGCGGGCATTTCGCGCCACCGCCCTGCGGGCGTAGCGCGCAACGGCCTGTCCACTGGCGTGCTGGCGGCTGGCGTGGTGCTTGCCAGCCTGTTGGCGTCGCCAGCGGCACTGGCTGACAAGGCGGAGGATGCCATCCAGTATCGCCAGGCAGTCTTCCAGGCGCTGGCGTGGCAGTTCAGTCCGATGGGCGCGATGGTCAAGGGCAAGCAGGAGTATGATGCCGAGGAGTTTCGCACTCGCGCCGAGCGACTGGCGCTGTTGGCGCAGATGCCATGGGAGGGATTCATCGCCGGTTCCTACGACGGTGATACCGACGCGCTGAGCAAGATAGAGAGCGACCGTGCAGGCTTCGACAAGCGTGCAGAGGCGTTGATGACCCAGAGCCGGGCATTGGCCGACGCCGCCGCCAGTCTGGATCTTGACGCCCTGCGCAGCCAGTTCGTCGAGACAGCCAAGACCTGCAAGGGCTGTCATCAGCAATATCGCGCTGACTGATGAGCGCCTCTTCGGGTCTGTAGGGGTCTGCACGGGTCTTTACGAAGGTGAAGCGCGCTGAACGCCTCATACCGGCTCATAACACCTCATACCGCCTCATACCAAGGCTTCGCCAGAACGCAAAAGCGCCGCCATGAGCTTGCTCAGGCGGCGCTTTTGCGTCTTGAGGTACTTGGGGGCGAAAGCAGCAGTAAGCAGCGCTTACGGCAACTGCGCGCCCTGCCAGATGACCAACACCCCGATACCGGCCGCCAGCCCCAGTGCAAGCCACTTGCGAGAGCGTGAAGTCGGCACCGACTGCCCCTCACCCACCAGCGACTCATCGCGCCGGACATGCTTGCGGCCATGCACCATCGCCCAGATCAGCCACTCACCGCGCAGACCATGCCAGACGATGGCCATCAGATGCAGCACGATCAGCCCCCACAGCAGCGTGATATTGGTGTGGTGCACCCAACCCAGACGTTCGGCGACACTCGCCGGGACTCGATCATGCAAGGGCCCCTCGAACAAGAGGTCATCGGTGATAAACAGTCCACTCGCTGTCTGAATCGCCAGCACCAGCAACATCGTCAGCATCATCCAGCCACCCAAGGGGTTATGACCGGCATGGCGCCTCGCCCGCTCTGTCAGAAAGTCCAATGTGTAGCGCCAGGTCATGCGCGGCGATACCACGAAGCGACCAAAGCGAGCATGGCCGCTGCCCACCAGCCCCCAGATGACGCGAAACACCACCAGTCCGATCACGCAATATCCCAGCCGTGCATGCCAGACCATCGGAAAATCGAGCCCTGCCCCAACCTCGGCGGTGTACCACATGCCGATGATCGCCAGAATTAGCAGCAGGTGAAACAGCCGGATGGCCAGCCCCCATATCTCGACACTGCGCAACGGCGAAGGCGCACCCTGGTCGACAGGCGCCATATCAGGCGTGGACTTGCGGGATCGTTTCGAACTCATCCTGATGATTCCCTCAGCGAATGAACCCTGGGTGACATAGCATGCGGTCAGGCAGCGATGACAGCCAACGAGCGGCTACAGACCAGTATAGGTGGCCATGACCTGGCGACCCACGGTAAATCAATCCATCGCAGCGCCATGAGACATATGAAATATCAGCAATGCAGCGCTGATTCAGCACTTTCCACTGCCAGCTGCCACCTTGGCAGCATCGCCTGACGCTTGATGACATTATATGCTGCGTAGATTGTCTGCGGCTTGTGGGGACTCGGCCTCTTGAAGACTCCCTGCATGTGTCGCCCATCTTCACCCCGCCTGCGCAGAACGGAACTCTCGCCATGTCATCGCCTTCCACGGCCAGTACCTCGCACGCCTCCCGGGACGACACCGCCGGTGCGGGCTCGCCTCCCCGGCAGCCAATCAGCGGTCGTCACCTATGGCAACAGGCACTCAACCAGACCCTGCCAGTGATGTTCGGCTATATCCCGCTGGGCGCTGCCTTCGGCGTGCTGTTCAGCCAGCTGCCGTTGAGTCCGTGGCTGGGCCTGCTCATGTCCTTGATCATCCTGGCCGGGGCCGGCCAGTTTCTGGCGGTTGCCTTGCTCGGGGCGGGGGCCGGCATCACCGAGGTCTTCGTGGCCACACTGCTGCTCAATTCACGCCACCTCTTTTACGGCCTGTCGCTGCTGGAGCGCTTTCGCGCCGCGGGCCTCGCCAAGCTCTACCTCATCTTCGGGCTGACCGATGAAACCTACTCGCTGCTGGCCAGTCTGCCACGCAGCGGCGAACGCGATGACCCAGTGGCGCGCCGTGATGACCAGCGGTTGATGGTGCGCATCACCTTGCTCAATCAATCCTGGTGGGTCCTGGGCACACTGCTGGGACTGGCAGCCGGCCAACTCAGCTTCGACAGCAGCGGCATCGAATTCGCGCTGACGGCGCTGTTCGTGGTGCTGGGCATCGAGCAGTGGTTCGCCCTGCGCGAGCGCTGGCCCTTCATGCTTGGCCTGCTGGTTACGCTCGCCGGACTGTGGTGGTTGCCCAAGGATCAACTGTTGCTGGGCAGCATCGCGGCCGCCTGCGTACTGTTGCTGGGGCATTATCACTATCTGCGCGGCAGACATTGCTCGCGCAACGCTCATCATCCGCGAGACACTCATCGCCCAGAAAAGACGTCCGCCCCACGACGGACGCAATGCACTGATGCCTCGGAGCCTCCTACCCCATGACCACCTTGCAGGCCTTGCTGTTGATCATCGTGGCGGCCGGTGCGACCTTCGCCACGCGCGCGCTGCCCTTCGTGTTCCTGTCACGCCACTCGGCCCATCCGCTGATTCTGCATATGGGCCGCTATCTGCCGGCCATCGTGATGGTCGTGCTGATCATCGTCTCGCTGTCGGCCATGCAACTGCCGGACATGACGCAATCCGCGTCACGCCTCGCCGCCTGGCAAGACTGGCTTGAAAGCGCCGAGGGTGCTGGCATGCTGATCGCGGCCGCCTGCGTGGCAGGACTGCATCTGTGGCGACGCAATGCGCTGCTCTCGATTGCCGTCGGCACCGGACTCTACATGGCCTGGCTGCAACTCGGCGGAGCCTGAGGCTTGCGATCCAGCACGTGAGCGGTCACAGTCATGTCATTACATGAGCAATTCATCAAGGGAGCCCACCATGAACCGCGATATCGCCGATGTGCGCCGAACCTATTCCGGTGATGGCCTCAGCCTTGCCAACACACCGATGGAACCCTTCGAGCTGTTCCAGGAGTGGTTGACCAGCGCGCTGTCAGCCGATGACAGTGACGCCAATGCGATGACGCTCTCCACCGTCGACAGCCAGGGCAAGCCGCATGCGCGCATCGTGCTGCTCAAGGGCTGCGACAGTGAGGGTTTCATCTTCTATACCAACTATCAGAGTCACAAGGGCAGCGAGCTGGCCAATGTTCCCTTCGCCGCACTGACCTTCTGGTGGCCGGCAATGCAGCGTCAGGTACGTATCGAAGGCAGCGTCGAGAAGGTCGAGGATGAGCTCTCCGACCGTTACTTCGCCTCACGTCCCAAGGAAAGCCAGCTGGGCGCCTGGGTCTCGCAGCAGAGTGTCGAGATTCCCGATCGCGAGTGGCTCAGCGAGCGCCAGGGCCGCTTCGAGCAGGTCTATGCCACCAGCGAAGTGCCGCGTCCGGAACACTGGGGCGGCTATCGTGTAGTGCCGGAGATGATCGAATTCTGGCAGGGCCAGCCCTCGCGTCTTCACGATCGCGTGCGCTACCAGCGCCAGGACGCGGAAGACGGTGAATGGCACAAGCAACTTCTGGCGCCCTGAACCGCTGGCCAGTCTGCACCGATCGCCGGCCTGCACCACCGCCAATCTACACCAATCGCCAGGCTTGGCCACACCGTGCGCTCTTCTCGAGGCTCCGCTCAGGCGGGGCCTCTTGCGTTTTCCGCCTGGCTGCAAGTCGGATAAGTGCCTCACGAGCGCCGAACGAGTACCGCATGAGTACCGCCCGAGCCCCCGTCAGGGCATTCCCTCACCCGCGGCTTGCCCTCACCGGGCACAAGCCGGACAATGGCCGCCCTTTCGGCCTCGCGAACGCCCGTCATCCTGCGCCTCTCATGGCGCAGCCGACATGGCCTGCGATGCCAGACACGCTCAGATTGGAGGCTTCATGGCCTGGGATGACAGCGGCACACCCAAGGTGGCACGTCAGACACTGGTAGACCGTCTACTGGCGGGCTACACCCCGTCCGACAGTCATGGTATCTCGCTGGTCGATCACGCCGTGGTCGGCAATGTGCTGTATACCGTGCTCGAGCATCCTCGCGGCCATACCTTCATTCGCCAGCACCTGATGCAGGCCCCGAAAAATGGGGATCCCAGCCGCTGGGAATACCATATCCGTGACGAAGGCACGCCCGACATTCCGCTGCAATGCCCGGAAGAGCTGCTGGCACAGTCGACGGCACCCGGTCAGATTGCCGCCCAATGGCGCGCCGACACCCGCGCGGCGCGTCAGGCCGTCGCGGCGCGCAAGCGCAAGATCAAGAAGCTCAAGAAGGGTGAACTGCTGACCGCCCTGGATGGCAGCCAGGTGATCTTCGTGCGCGCCTTCACCGCCAGCCTCTTCATCGGTCGTGCGCCGGATGATGACGAGGACGATGAATACGAATATCACTGGCAGGACATCGCGCTCTAGACCATGCCAGCGATTGCCCCTCTTGCCATTACGCCCCGACTCCCTTGACGTCACTGACGAGCCTTTATGCAGCCACAAGCCGACCCGTTCATCGTTCCCGTCTGCCACGAGACCTACGAGGTACTGTACGCCGACGATGACATCCTGCTGATCCACAAGCCCAGTGGCCTGCTCAGCCTCTCCGGCAAGCATCCGCTCAATCTGGATTCGCTGCATCATCGCCTGGTCAAGGAATACCCCAGTGCCAAGCTGTTGCATCGGTTGGATTTCGGCACCTCCGGAATCATGCTGGTTGCGCTCAACAAGCCCGCCAACGGCAACCTGACCCGCCAGTTTCAGGACCGCAACATCGGCAAGTCCTACACCGCGATCCTGCATGGCCATCTCGAGGAGGACAGCGGGCGCATCTCGCTGCCCATCGCCAAGGACGTCAACCAGTTTCCGCTGCAGAAAATCTGCCACGAGACCGGCAAGCCCGCCATCAGTGACTTCCGCGTCATCGAGCGTCTTGAGAATCCGGCGCGGACGCGAGTCGAGTTCACGCCGGTGTCCGGCCGCACGCATCAGTTGCGCATCCATAGTCAGCAGATCGGCCACCCGATCCTGGGCTGCGATCTCTATGCGACGGATGAGGCCTTCTTCATGGCCGAGCGCCTGATGCTGCATGCCGAGATGATCAGCTTCGATCACCCGGTGAGCGGTGAGCGCATGGAAGTGCGCAGTCCCTGCCCGTTCTGAGCCAGCCTGTCCTAAGCCCGTCGAGTGATCTGCAGACACACAACGAAACGCCCCCACAGGAGACCCTGTGGGGGCGTTTCGTCATACATGACTCAGCGAGTCATGTGTCAGGCATCACTCAGCCGCGGCCGGCAGCCATTGCTGGACGATATCCTGATGGCTTTCCACCCACGCCTTGGCGGTTTCGTAGGGGTCAGCGTCATCTTCCTGGTTGTTGAGCATCACTTCGCCCATGTCAGCCGGGGTCCAGGCGAAGTTGTCGAGAATCGCGTAGACCTCCGGCATGTCTTCCTCGAGTCCCTTGCGCGCCAGGGTGTGGATCTCCTCGGCACCGCCGTAGACGCCCTTCGGGTCATCCAGGTACTTGAGGTCCCAGCGGGCGAACATCCAATGCGGCGTCCAACCGGTGACGACGATCTCACGCTCGCCCTTGATCGCATTGCTCAGCGCGGCGGTCATGGTCGCACCGCTACCGGTGGTCAGGTCGATGTCCTCGAGATCGTAGTCCTCGATCACCTGCTCGGTCAGGCGCGTCAGACCTGCGCCCGGCTCGATGCCGACGATGCGCTCATCGATGTCCTCGGCGTGGGTCTTGATGTCGTCGATGGTCTCGAGCTTGCTGTAGGACGGCACGACCAGCCCCAGCTTGGTGCCTTCGAGATTGACGCCCAGGTCGTCGACCTTGTCGGCGATCTTGGCCATGTAGTCTTCGTGGGTGGTGGGGAGCCACGCACCGACCATGGCATCGGCATCGCCGAAGGCGACCGCCTGGAACATCGCCGCCGCAGAGAGCGCCTTGAGTTCGACGTTGTAGCCCTGTGATTCGAGCACAGCCTTGACCACATTGGTGGAGGCGACTTCAGAAGACCACTCGACGTAGGCCAGCGTCACATCGCCCTTGTCACCGGCGGCATACACGGCGCTTGCCCCGGCCAGTGAGGAGGACATGACAGCGCCAAGCAGCAATGCCTTGGTGGCAGCGTTCATCTTCGCGGTGACGTTCAAGGTAGTGCGGGAGGCATCTTGCTTGTTCATCATTTTCCCCTTTATTCGAATTTACTCATTGCTTATCGAAGCACATCTGTCGAGAAACGCGTGTCGACGGCCAAACGTTGAGTCGGGTATGGAAGTCCTCGAAGCGGCCTCCGCGTAGCCACAAAGCGCACGGAGGCCACTGGTGAATCCCCTCATGAACGGGGCTTCTTTTCCTTGCTGAAGGTCTGGGTCAGGCGGTCGAGCAGCATGGCCAGGATGACCACCGCGATGCCCGCTTCGAAACCATCTCCCGGACGCAGGCGCTGAATGGCTTTCCAGACCTCATTCCCCAGGCCATCGGCGCCGATCATGGCCGCGATCACCACCATCGAGAGTGCCAGCATGATGGTCTGGTTGATGCCGGCCATCACGGTGGGCAGTGACAGTGGCAGCTGCAGCTTGAAGAGCTTCTGGCTGCGGGTGGCACCGAAGGCATCGGCCGCTTCGATCAGGTCGTTGGGCACCTGACGAATGCCCAGCGTGGTGAAGCGAATCGCCGGCGGCATCGAGAAGATCACGGTGGCGAAGATGGCGGAGACCGAGCCGATGCCGAAGAAGGGAATCGCCGGAATCAGGTAGACGAAGGCCGGCATGGTCTGCATGAAATCCAGCACCGGCATGATGACCTTGTAGAAGCGGTCCGAGAGTGCCGCCAGTATCCCCAGCGGCACCGCGATGACCACCGCGACCAGCGTGGCGATCACCACCAGGGTCAGGGATTCGATCATCGGGTGCCACAAATCCAGGTTCCAGATCAGCCCCAGCCCCAGTACGGAACCGATGGCCAGTCGCGGGCCGGCCAGCCGCCAGCACAACAGCGCGACCAGGGCGATCAGCGCCCACTCGGGTAGCCACATCAGTGCATCGTTCAGGACGTCGATGCCGGTCTCGGTGAACTTGGAGATACCGCGGGTGATGCCTGAGTAGTTGGTCGTCAGGTAATCCAGCCCCGTCTCGATCCAGTCACCCAGCTCTATCTTCGGGATGGTAAAACCGGTTGCGTCGCTCATGCGTGTGCCTCCCCTGCTTCCGCCAGTTCCGCGAGTACGGACCCTTTGATCACCACGCCCAACAGGCGGGATTGCTCATCGACCACCGCCAGCGGATGGTGATGACCGGCAAACATCGCGAACAGGTTGTGCAGCGGTTCTTCCGGCGAGACCTGACAGCAATCGGAGTGGATGATGCTCGAGAGATCGGTAAGATTCTCGCGCACGGCACGTTCGGTATCCTCGGCGGTGATGATCCCGAGCACGGTACGATCACGACGGACCACGAACAGGCTGTCGAGGCCGTTGTCGCCCATCTTGCGCAGCGCCGTGCGCGGGCCATCGTCATCACGTGCGGTGGCCCGCACATCGGTCATCGCCGAGCGCGCAGTGAGGATACGCGACATGTCGACGCCTTCGACGAAGCGCGCCACATAATCATTGGCCGGGGAAGTGAGGATGCTTTCGGGGGAGCCGATCTGCACGATCTCGCCATCCTTGAGCAGGATGATGCGGTCGCCGATGGACAGAGCTTCATCGAGGTCGTGGGTGATGAAGATGGTGGTCTTCTTCATCTTGTGCTGCAGCGCCAGCAACTCCTGCTGCATATCCTTGCGAATCAGAGGATCGAGCGCCGAGAAGGCTTCGTCCATCAGCAGAACGCTTGAGTCGTTGGCCAGGGCGCGTGCGAGGCCGACCCGTTGCTGCATGCCACCCGAGAGCTGGCTGGGATAGGCATCTTCCCACCCTTCCAGCCCTACCTGCTTGAGCGCATCGCGCCCACGCTGATAACAGACCGTCTTGTCCTCACCGCGCACCTCGAGGCCAAATTCGGCGTTCTGCTGCACAGTGCGATGCGGAAAGAGCGCGAAATTCTGGAACACCATCGAGAAATGCTTGCGGCGACAGCGCAACAGCGACTTGTCATCCAGCTTGGCGACATCATCGCCATCGATGAGGATCTCGCCCTCCGTTGGTTCGATCAACCGGTTCAGGCAGCGGATCAGGGTCGATTTCCCGGAACCAGACAGCCCCATGATGACCAGCAACTCGCCTTCCATCACATCAAATTCCACGTTGGAAAGCCCCAACGTCTGGCCAGTCTTCTCGAGAATCTCAGGGCGCTTCATGCCCTCATCACGCAATTTGAGTGCCTTGTCGGGCTGATTGCCGAACACCTTGCTCAGATTGCGCACTCGAATCTTCACGTCGCGAGTGTCAGTCATTGGCTTTCCTGTCGTCAGCGGGCAGGAAATATTCACGGATTCTGTCCATTACGCACTCAATCCGGCAGGGAGAATGGCTCACCCTGCCGCTGACATCGCGCAATCTGGCCGCAAGCTGCGCTTGCCGACCTGCTGGCAGAATACTGTGTCATCCCCTGCGCCATTAACCATAAAGGATTCTTATATTTGTACTTACAATACAGTTTTATTGATAAGCGCTCAAACACGAACAGATGTTTATACGACCAAGGTGGTATGCTCTTGACGCTTCTTGCTGGTACCTCCCTGAATCACGACATTGCATGTTGTTATTGGTCTATTGCTCTCCATCCCCTGACGCATTGCGTGTGGCCGAGAACCGCCTGACGTGCACGCGCCCTTGCCCCCCCCCGCACACGCCTATCAAATGAGTCCATGCACCAACAAGACGCATCAGGCCTTGGCTTCCAGCCTCAGGCGCTGCCAGTCACTGACCGGCTCGTTGAGACGGATGCTGGCATCGATGACCTGCTCCTCCATGTTGTAGCGACAGGTGAAGCCAAGGTGCTTCATCAGGGCACGCATCGGATGGTTGTCGATCATGATCTTGCCGACCATCTCCAGCGTGCCCAGCGAGCGGCAATAGCGCAGCATCTTCTCCATCAGCAGACGACCGATCCCCTCGCCTTGCATGTCATCGCGGATGATGACGGAGAACTCGGTGCGAATGTTGTCCGGGTCATTCCATACCCGCACCACCCCCAGCATCTCGCGCTGCGGCGACTGACCTGACTGGACTTCCACTTCACGCTCGGCGATGAAGGCCATCTGGCGGTCGTAATTGATCTGGGCGAGCAACGCGAGATCTCGCTGAGTCAGCGCCGCCTTGTGGTGGAAGTAGCGGAAACGAATGCTCTCCTCGGAGAGCCGCGCATGGAAGGCCGTGATCAAGGGCGCATCCTCGCCGCGTATCGGGCGCACCTCGACGTGCATGCCATTGTCCAGCGACACCCATTCACGCAGCTCCTCCGGATACGGCATGATCGCGAAACGAGCCGGTTTGCCGAGATCCAACGCGAAGTCCACCGCCACGGCTTCCTCACGGTTGAGCAACAACGGATTGATTTCCAACCCTCTTATGTCAGGCAAATCCGATGCCAACTGTGAGAGCTTGATCAACAGCGTGCTGACGCGCTCGAAATCACGCTCCGGGTCCGGCGAGTGCTCGGCGATCAGGCGGGAGGCATGGCTGCGCGAGATCAGCTCACGCGCCAGTGTCATGTTGAGGGGCGGCAAGGCCACCTGGCGGTCCGCCAGCACATTGACCTTGTAACCGCCGATACCGAACACGATCACCGGGCCGAATTCGTCATCGCGGGTGATGCCTGCGCTCAACTGCAGCGAGTGTTTGCCACGCTGCATCGGCTGCAGGCAGAACTCATGAATGCGCGTGCGCTCGTGGTCACTGCGGCCGCGCTCTGCATCGCCCTCCGCCACCTTCTGGGTGATGCGGCGGATCGCCAGCGCGATATCCTCCGGACCGGAAAGGTCCTGCACCACGCCGGAAGACAACCGCTGTGGGTAGCGGCGATAGCGGAACGGCTGGCTGTTGTGTTCATGCACCACGCGCAGCGCATAGGGGCCCTGACGAGAAGGCTTGTCGTCATCCGTGGCAGAACGCTGCAACTCGACGATGGCACGCACGCCTTCGGCGGCGTCGAGTACATAGCGGCTGGGCGCGGTCGCGATGCCATAGGTATCGAGCACCTGCGCCGTCTCCGAGTGGGTCAACCATTCACGGCCTGCACGCCGCGCGCTATGCACCAGGTCATGGGCACGGGCGCGGATCTCGGCACTGGTCGAGAAGGCCAGGCTCGGTGGCGTCTGCTGCAACAGTGTCTGCACGCGGTGATAATCGACCATCTGCAGGAAGGCCTTGACGCCCTTCTCAGGTGACAGATAGGTCGGAATGCCGGCCAGATGACATTCATGACGGGCCGAAAGTGCCTGCTCAAGTCCCATCCAGCTGGTCAGCAGGTTGCGTCGGAATTGCTTGCGATGCGCCACCAGCGCCTCGGCCGTCGCCCGCGAAGGCGCAAGACGTGTCGGCGCATGCACGACCAGCACGGCATCGACCCCTGCGTCATTGGCCACGATGTCGACCGCGGCCAGAAAATCTTCCGGCGTGGCGTTGCCGCCCAGGTCGACCGGATTGCGTCCCGGCAGACTGACATCCAGCTCGGCCTTGAGCAGCGCGCGACGGCTGTCAGCACTCAGCTCCGCCAGCTTGCCACCGCCCGCCATCAGCTTGTCGATGGCCAGCAAGGCCGGGCCCAACCCGTTGGAGACGATCGCCAGTCGATCACCGCGCAAGGGTTTCATGCGGTTGAGCGTCTCCAGCGCATCGAACATGTCTTCGCTGTCATTGACCCGCACTACCCCGGCACGCGCGAGGGCAACATCGACGATCCGGTCGCGATTGGGCACGCCCCGCGTGACATGCGTGCCGAACAGGTCGGCTTCCGGGGTGCGCCCACTCTTGATCGCCAGCACCAGCCGATTGCGGGATGCCTCGCGCAAGGCGGTCATGAAGTGCATCGGGTCGTGAATGCGCTCCAGGTGCAGCAGCAGGGCCTGCGAGGGCCCGTACTGGTTCAGATAGTCGATCAGGTCGGGCAGCATCACATCGACGCTGTCGCCCAGGGTGACCAGATGCGAGAAGCCGATGCCGCGACCCGCCGCCCAGTCGATCATCGCATTGCCCAGCATTCCCGACTGGCCGAGGTAGGCAACCTTGCCCTTGGCCACCGGCTGTCCGCTGAAGGAGGCATTGAGGTGACGATTGGGCACGCAGATGCCCATGCATTCCGGCCCGAGCAGGCGAATCCCACTGTTTCGTGCGGCCTTGAGCAACCGACTGTTGAGGCTTTCCTGATCACGGTGGATACGCGGGACTTCGGCCCCCGGCTCTCGTGCCTGCGAGGCGTCCAGCACGTCGTCCGTGCTGTCGGCGATTCGCGGATAGCGCTCGGGGCTCGACGCTAAAGGCTCGCCGGCCTCATCCAAAGACGACGACTCGGTGGCGGAGGGATTGGGGCCTGACTTGCTCGAAATGGACGTGTGAATGCCCGGCAGGCGCGGGGCAGAGAAGTTCAGCCCATCGCGGCGTGACAGCATCTCAAGCCCCTTGCCGGTAACGCGAGCCAACGAGCTGACCGGTGTCGGCGCGACACCTCCCGAAATGAGCAGCGCCGCCTTGACGCCGCGCCGGCCCAGCTTCTCGACCACACGCGGCAAGGTATCCGACGGTGAGCACAGAATGGCCAAGTCCGGCACCTGCTCCAGCTCATTGACCCGCTTGACGCACGCCACGCCATGCACCGTCTCATATCCCTTGGGATTGACCACCGTCAGGGCGCCCTTGAAGCCCCCTTCAAGCAGATTGCGCAATACCTGCCCGCCCAGTGAATGCGGCTTTTCCGAAGCGCCGATCACCACGATACTGGCGGGCTCGAAGAAATTGCGCAGAAATCGCGTTCCCATAGGCTTGTCCTGTCAGCGGTTGCGCCTCGTCAGCGCGAAATGAGCAGCATGCCGCGAAAGCGCAGGTCTGAACAGCTATCCTCGCGCCCTTCATGCGTGAAACAAGGTAGACCATCGGCGACTGGCTCATGCCATTGACGACTCTTACTGTTACGTCATGGTGCAGACCATTATGACCCGCACACTCACGCAGGCATGCCGATGATCACCTCCTATATATCCCATCGCGACTGCGGTCAGCATTTCATGGGCCCCACCCATCCCGAGAGCCCACTGCGTCTGCAGGCCATCGAACGTCAGCTGGCGCTGAGCGGCGTGATTCAGCATGTCCAGCAATACAGTGCGCGAGCGGCAACGCTTGAGCAGCTGGCGCGCGTGCACCCCATGCGCCACCTGCAGGCACTGGAAAAATGCCCGCCCCAGGCCGGGCAGCTGCTGACCATCAACGAAGACACCGTGATGTGTGCCGATAGCCTGGTCGCGGCGCGACTGGCCGCCGGCGCGGTGGTACGCGGGGTCGACCAGGTGATGCGCGATCAGGCCGACAACGTCTTCTGCGCCGTGCGCCCACCGGGCCACCATGCCGAACGCGCCGATGCGATGGGTTTCTGCTTCTACAACAACGTGGCGGTGGGCGCCCTGCACGCCCGCCAGCATTACGGCGTGAAGCGGATCGCGATCCTCGATTTCGATGTGCACCAGGGCAACGGCACCGTCGATATCTTCAAGCATGATCCCGATACGCTGGTATGCTCCTCCTTCCAAGACGCCATGTACCCGTGGCGCTATCTGGAGAGCCGCTGGGAGCACATCCACAACACCCCCTTGAGCGAAGGCAGCGGCTCACTGGCCTTCCGACGCGCCATTGAAGCCCAATGGCTGAAGAAGCTGGATGATTTCAAGCCGGAGTTGATCCTGATCTCGGCGGGCTTTGATGCGCATCGTGAAGACCCGATGGCGGAACTGTGCCTGGAAGATGACGACTACTACTGGGTCACCCTGCTGGCGATGGATGTCGCGCGGCGCCATTGCCACGGGCGTATCGTCTCCGTGCTGGAGGGCGGGTATTGCCTGGAGGCACTGGGGCGCAGCACCGAGGCGCATCTCAAGGCGCTGGCGGGCTTGCCGATGCAGGATGGCCTCGATGCGCGTGCCAGCGGCCAACGCCCCGGCCAGTGCCCATTAGATCAGCTCGATCTCGCGCCTCCCACCGTGGCTACCCTCCCAACCCGCTCCGCCCCTGGCACACCAGACTGCGTCCAGCCGCCGCTTGCCAAGCCCGCCGAGGATGAGCGTGATCACCCGCTGTTCTAGCGCCTTGCTGTTCTAATGCCCGGCTGTTCTAGCGCTGGGCATCCCCCGCACAGGTGGCTTCCCCCTGGCGAGCACCACACCTCGCGACAGGTTTCGCGCAGCCAGGAAACCTGTCGCTCCATCAAGCGAGCACCAGCAAGCCTTGAGTGTTACAGACAGCCATGTCGCGGACAGCCATGCTGGCTACGTGTCGGGATGATGCGCACTTGCCATGCTGTGATAAGCTGGCGATAAAGTTTCCGATAGTAAACTTTATCGCCAGCTGACAGCGCTGCGACACTCAATGTCGTGCGCCGCCAATATCACGCCCATAGCGAAGCCACTCTCATGAGCACACCGACAGACAAGGACGCCGCCGTCCGGATCGCTTCCGGTCGCAAACCCTTCGTTGAGCCCCTGAAGCTTGGCGAACGCGTGAAGCAGATCCGCCTCTCCCATCATTGGACGCTGGAAGATGTCAGCCAGCGCACGGGGCTGGCACGCTCGACATTGTCCAAGATCGAGAATGAGCAGATCTCGCCGACCTTCACTGCGGTCCAGAAGTTGATTCATGGACTCAACATCGACCTGCCGCAGCTGCTGAGCCCGCCCAAGCGCCAGAGTGGCACTCTCGGGCGTCGCGATCTGACGCGCGTCGGCGATGGCAAGTCACACCCGACACCGACCTATGAGCACGAGCTGCTGTCCTGGCAGCTGGCGCAGAAACGCATGATTCCCTTCAAGACTCGCGTGCGTGCGCGCAGCTTCGATGACTTCCCCGACTGGGTGCGTCACGACGGCGAGGAGTTCCTGATGGTATTGGCGGGCAGCATTCAGCTCTATTCGGAATTCTATGAACCCTTGCCGCTGAGTGAGGGTGACAGCATCTATTTCGACTCCGACATGGGTCACGCTCTGGTTTCTACCAGCGAAGAAGATGCCATCGTGCTGTCAGTGTGTACTCGCAATGATTCGGATCCGAGCTGAGCTGATGTGAAGTGAGCAGAGCTGTGTTTAAGCGAGCTGGGCTGTGTTGAAGTGAGATGAGCTGAGATAAGCCATATGACGCGCTGGCGGGAAGCTAAACCGCAAAGATTGCCTTAACGCGAGTGCCACCTGGCCGGTCCATTCGAAACAATGACTTGCTAGACCATGCTCGCCGTCAGCCCGCAATAAAAAAATCGCCCACTAGCCATGCGCTAATGGGCGATTTTTTGGATGTCGTAAAGACACTCATGGCTTCCGGCCAGTCCTGACCGCCAGCATCCGCTAGGTGTTCAGCTTATCGAGCGTCTCATTACAGAGCATCTCAATACCGAGTGTCTCAATACTGAGCGTCTCGATACCGAGCGTCTCAATCGTGCTGTGCGGCATCGCCGCGCCAGATCAACTGTCCGCATTCGCGCAGATCATAGCCGCCGAGGGATTGCGCCAGCTGAATACCATTCGGTGTGGCCAGATAGTCCAGCAATCCCTGGAAGAGATCGCGGAAGTAGACATTGCGCGGCACCACCAGGTCGAAGGCCTCTTCACAGACCGGCACGAAGCCGAGGCCAAACTCATTGGCGGCCGACAGCGTGCCGGGGCCGACATCCACCTCGCCCCGCGCCACCATCGAGGCCACTTCACGCTCGGAATAGGCGATCGCCAGGGTGTTGAGCTGCTCGGCACGCATCTGATGGCCGGACAGCCACTCCTGCAGGAAGCGCTGCGAGCCCGCCCCCTCCTGTCGCACCGCCCACCGCCGCTGCGAACCGAACAGGCCGCTGGGGTCGATGGACAGATGACGATCATCATTGCGGATGATCAGCCCCTGGGTACGACGCGCAAGCCGCACCATCACCCACTGACGATAGCCATCGTGGCCGCGAATCAGCGCCGGATGACGCAGCGCCGCCTCTTCCGCTCGCCCCCAGTGAATGGCGCAGACGTCAGCCCGCCCTTGGCTGAGCAGATCAAGCCCCAGACGCGTACCGGTCACACTCATGCCATAGAAGGCGCTACCGGCATGCTGCTGATTGAGGCGCATGGAGAGCGCGGCCAGCAGCGGGTCGTCACTGCCGGTGATCATCAGACGATCCGCCAGTACACCATGATGGCTGGACTCGAGAATCCATTGCTCCACCAATCGGCGTGGAAACAACCACTTGCCGGTCACCTTGGTCGCCGGCATGGTCCCGTCACTGGCCAGCTGATAGATCTTCTTCTCGTTGAGATGCAGCAGTCGCGCGACTTCCTGCACCGTCAGAAAGGGGTTGTCGTGGGAGACCGGAGCCTGCCGACCGGTGGCCGCATTCAGGGCCTCGCCTGAAGACTCACTGACTGAGCTACCCGAAGGTGTGCCGAGTTCAGAGGAAAAGCCCTGTGAGGGTATGACGCCCAGCGGCGAAGAAAGACGACTCATCACTGCCCCTCCTTGTCGTGCCCGGCTGCGCAGGCTGATGAAGATGGCTTGCCTGACGCGTCATGGCGCGATGACTTGAGAGCGTCACCTGCACGCAGCGGCGGGATGGCGTCCAGCACCAGCCGCCCGGCAGGGTCCACCGCCTGGAAGTGGCGCCCTTTGGCGCGCGCGATCAACAGCACGCCAAAGCGTTCCGCCAGCTCCACCCCCTTCTGCGTGACGCCGGAGCGTGAGACCAGCACCGAGATCCCCGCCTGAGCCACCTTCAGTACCATCTCGGAGGTCAGGCGGCCGGTGGTGTAGAAGATGTTGGCCCCCTGATAATCACTGGCATCATCACTCAGGGGCGCCAACCAGCTTAGCCCCGCCAGCGTATCGACGGCGTTGTGGCGGCCGACATCCTCGATGAACGCCAATACCTCATCATCCCGACACAGGGCGCAACCGTGAACCGCACCGGCCTTGCGATAGGTCGCGTTGTGCGCCGCCAGCGCCTCCAGCAGGCGATACAACAAGGCCTGACTGAAGGGGCCTGCGTCCAGCGAGGCCAGTGATTGGCGCTCCAGCAGATTGCCGAACACAGTGCCCTGCCCACAGCCGGTGGTCACGGTGCGCTTGCCGAGGCGCTGCTCGATATCCTCGGGCAGATGACGCGTCACTACCGAGGCGCTCTCGACTTCCCAGTCCACCTGCAGCGCTTCGAGGTCCTCAAGCTCACCCAGCAGTCCCTGATTGCGCAGATAACCGGCCACCAGCGCCTCAGGTTCGGCACCCAGGGTCATCAAGGTGACGATCTCGCGCCGATTGAGATAGATGGTCAGCGAGCGCTCGGCGGCAATGGACTGCTGATGGCGCTCACCGCACTCATCCATGACTTCGATGTCCAGCGTAGTGGGTAGTGTGGCGCGACTGATCGCTGGCCGTGCAGAGGGCATCATGAACTCGGGTCTCCCTGATCGAGCCGGTTGGAATGGCAATTCTTGCGCTGAATCGCCGTAGAGTACCAGTCCGATGGCAGAGCTGTCCCCGCACTGACTGATGAAGACCCTGATATCGTAAGCGCCGGCATGCATCTTGCAAACCAGCACCCTCGCAGCATTCTTTTCAGACCCGCTTGCGGGTACAGCAGTGAACAAGGAAGCCATGTCTGAATCCATCCCTCCCCGCAGTGACGACACCCGCTGGTTGAGCATCACCCTGGCGCCCACCACGCAGAAACTGGGGCGTTTCAGCATCGACACCTGGCGGATTGCCGATCTCTCGCCCTCTGCAACGCCAGAGACGGAATCGCACGTAGCAGAGCCCGCCCCCGCTGATGAGGTAGCGCATCGCCGCATCCTGCCGCTGCAGCTTCACCTGACTGAGCGCACCGATTACCGCTACAACCTGCGCTGCGAGCAGCCGCGCCTGTTCGTCCAATGCGATGAGCGCGAAGCCGACGGCATGCAGCCTCGCGTGGTGACGGCCTGTCAGGAGGTGGCATCGCAGTGGATGGATGGCGACCAGCTGGTGCTGGACGTGCCGATGCCCCCTGCCTTGATGGTGTGGCTGGAAGCCTACCTCGCGCGTCACGGTGAGCGCATCGACGAAGGCAAGAAGAAGAAACGCAAGGGCGCCGGGCGCGCCAGTCAGGCAGAGCAACCCGCCGCGACACCCCACAGGGCGCATCAGCCCGGTAATGGTACGGAAAGCACGTCATGAGCCAGCACGACGATAACGCAAGCCCGGCCAATGAAGGCCTGTTCTCGCGCTGGTCACGCCGCAAGCAAGGCGACACCCGCCGAGAAGACCAACTGGCACAGCCGGACAGCGCCGTGGGAACCAAAGACGACACCCTCCCGCCCTCACAGGCGGAAGTCGTCTCTGACCATAGCGCTGACACCTCAGCAGCGAGCGTCTCGGTGCACGAAGCCCCGAGCGGCGATAGCACCTTCACAGCAAAACAGGCAGCTGCCGAGAACGCTCAGCACGCATCGGGCGATGACAATGCTGAAACGCCAGCCATCGAGCTGCCAGACCCCGACACCCTGACCCCAGACGCCGACATCAGTGCCTTCATGCAGAGCGGCGTAGACCCGGCGCTACGCCAGCGTGCGCTGCGACGCATCTTCATGGGTGGCGAGCACTCGGTGCGCGATGGGCTGGATGACTACGACCAGGACTTTTCCAAGATGCGCCCGCTCGCCGAAGGTGTCGCCGACACGCTGCGCAGCTGGACCCGCAAGGTCGAAGAAGGCCTGGAAAAGCTCAATGAGGCGAGCGAGACACCCCAGGTGGATACGGCGCAGGAGACAGACGATCAGATCGCTGAGCAGGCACCTGATGGCGGGGCGTCGGTGGGCGAGACACACGCGACACCCAGAGAAGAGATAGTCGATTCGCCTGACCCGCAAGCGATACCTGCGCAAGACTCGCCCGAGACAGCACCCGAATCAGATGATGGCCGTGTCGCCCGTTACAAGCCGTGACGAGAGGCCGATACCACAAGCCCCAACAGGGCGTCAGGATGACGCGCCGCGACTCGACATGAGTCATTATGACCCACGAGCAAGCCGAGCACGCCTGACCAAGGTCATCCTGATGCCTCATGGGTCACCCTGACGCGCCCAATCAAGGCGCACTGTCTGCAACACACAGGCAAGATTCAGCATGACATGCCAACCCTTGAAGATGATGACAAACGTCAACCGCCTGCGGTGATGAGCGCCTGCGCGACCTGACCGCACCTCGCGCGCGCCGAGCGCGAAAACGGCAATGTCATCAACATGGTGCAAGGACAGCTGGCCTGTCATGAATCCCCACTGAACGACTGTCGATCGCCGACCCGGCCCTGACCGCGAAAGACCGAGAGAGGCCGCGAGAATCAGCGACGACCGGGACCTGCATCATCCGCCTGCCACCTGACGGCAGCTTGCATGCAAGGTCCGCCACGACCGAATAAGGATGAGGATGCTCAGCTCAAGCCTCGAGAGCGCTCAACGCGCCCTCAATCAACAAGCACGCCAACGCGCCCTGTCATCCGCCATGGGTGGCTCGCCTGCCTCCAGTCTGCCGCTGTTGGCGACGGATGCCGGCAGCGCCCCCATCCGCTATCACAGTCAGGGACGCACCGTGATCATCGGCAGCGAGGCGCGAGTGCGCGCACTGGCAAGTCTGCTGACCCGCCTGCCGGCTACCGCTCAGCTGCCGGTGGCACTCTTGATCAGTGAGCAGGACAACAGTGCGCTGGTGACGATGGATGAACAGCATCTCGCCGCCAGCGAGTCCCTGCCTGCGCACAGTGTCCCGCGTGACATGCTCGCGCTGAGCGGTCACCTCGGCCAGTTCAGCCTTGCCAGTGATGGCGTCAATCTGGCCGCCGCATTGGCGCCGCAAGGTGCCGGCAGCGCGCCCCATTTCGACCTGATCGCCGACCTGTCCAGCCAGCCGCTCAACCAGGCGGAACTGCCACCGCCCGGCTATCTGCAGGCCGGCGCGGACATCATCGCCGAGCTGGATCAGCTGGTCGCCGATGCAGAGGCCTCTCAGGAATCACTGCCACAGCTGACCGCTTGGGCCATGCAGTTCGCGGGCCTGATCGGCAACTTCGACAAACCGAATTACGTGACCGTCAATCTTGATACCTGCGCGCACGCCAGTGCCGGCAATATCGGCTGTACGCGCTGCCTGTCATCGTGCAGTGCCGATGCCATCTTCTCGGTGGCTGGTCGTCGCAATGCGCATATCGAGATCGACCCTTACCTGTGCCACGGCGCGGCCAGCTGCGTCAGCGCCTGCCCGACCGGCGCGCTGAGCTTCACCCAGCCTCCGGCCGAGCAGCGCATGGAACAGATCCAGCGCCTGCTGGAGCGCTATCAGGATGGCGGCGGCCTCTACCCGCTGCTGCGCTATCGCCTGGAGCAATCCCTTGCCTCGCAGACTGCCCTGGCGAGTGTCGACCAGGAGCGCTGCCTCGATATCACTCTCGAGGAAATCTCCGCCACCGGGCACGACGAGTGGCTGGCCGCACTCGCACTCGGCGCCACACAGGTCATCGTCGAACTGCCCCACGACCTGCCTGCAGGCCAGCACCAGCAGCTCGACAGCGAACGTCGCCTGGCATTGACCCTGCTCGACAGCATGGGACTTGCCAATGCGGCCAGTGGCGAGCCGCGCATCCGCTTCGTCTCTATGCCGTCCCCTCTGCCACAAATGGATAGCAACGAGGCTGAAGCCCTGCCCCTGATTACGCCGCTGTGTGTTGCTCTGGCACCGGGCGCGGACAGCGAAGAAGAGCAGCAGCCCGGCCAGCCGATCGCCCGTGACTGGCTGCTGGGTCAGCCGCAGGCACGCCCCGGCAAGCGCGAACGCCTCAATCGGGTGCTCGATCACCTGGCGACCCTGTCGGTCGCGGACCTGGCGCAGGACAGCGTCGCCGTACCGACAGGCGCGCCCTTCGGCGTGGTGAACGTCGACAGCGACAACTGCACGCTGTGCCAGGGATGTGTCGCCGTCTGCCCGACCAGCGCCCTCTCGGCCAATCGCACCTCGCCTGCACTATCCTTCACTCAAGGTGACTGCGTGCAGTGTGGCCTGTGCGAGCAGGCATGCCCGGAGCAGGTCATCACCCTGACGCCTGGCTTTGCGCCGCAGCCCGAGGTGCGCCGCGAACCGCAGCTGATCAAGCAGGATGTGCCCTTCCCTTGCATCAGCTGCGGCACGCCGTTCGGCTCCACCGCCACCATCACGGCGATGCAGACCAAACTGGCCTCGCATGCCTACTTCCAGGGCGATGGTGCACTGCGCCTGAAGATGTGCAGCGACTGCCGCGTCAAGGACATCTGGCACGAAATGGCACGCAATCCCGATGCCCAACTCAAGGTGTGAGCCAATGACATCACCCACGTCGACTCCCGACGACTTTGCAGCAGGTGGGACTGACGACCGTGCACCTGACACCACTGCGGCCGACTCTCTGATAAGCCATAGTGAAGAACAGCAGGCATTGCGCGTCGACCTCTACCGACTACTGGCGCGGCTATTGCGCGCAGCGCCGGATGCGGAACTGATCGGCTTTCTGGCCGAACTCGACCATGACGCCATCAGCCTGCCCGGGGCTGCCGAGCAACAATTGCCGCGTGCGTTGGCGTCGCTGTCATTGGCCGCCCGCGTCAGCGACTCGCGCCGGCTGGAAGACGACTTCTTCCAGAGCCTGGTAGGCGTGGTGCAGGGCGAGGTAGTGCCCTACGCCAGCTGGTACCTCACCGGCTCGCTGATGGAGATGCCGCTGGTCGCCCTGCGCCAGGACCTGAAACGTCTCGGCTTCGAACGCCAGAGCGACGTGCATGAGCCCGAGGATCATCTCGGCGCACTGTGCGAAGTGATGGCCATGCTGATCGATGAGATGCCCGGCGAGCAGGTCAATTTCTTCCGCCGCCATGTGGCCAGCTGGGGCGAGCGCTGCTGCGCCGACCTCGCGGGACGCGAGAGCCCCTTCTATGCCGCTGTCGGCTACCTGGGGCAGGCCTTCCTGCGGGCAGAGCGCCTGAACCTCGGTGATTCGATCCCGCTGCATGCGGCGACCGAACACAACTCTGGCGAGCAGGTGACGGCCGAGACCGTCCAGCTCGTCATGCCAGCCAGTGTGGCGCCCGACGCAAGACACTGATGTCACGCATGACGTGAAGCAACATTCGAGACTGCAACGCTATCCATCTCGCATCACCCAGCAGCATTGCCGACAGGAGATCAGCATGAAGACTGATGACGCAAAAGACAGCCATAACCAGGCGCGCCAGGGACGCCGCAAATTCCTGCGCGTATTGGGCGCCAGCACCGTAGGAGTTGCCGCAGCAGGGTCATTGGCCGGTGCCGTGATTCCGGACCAGGCCGCGCCAGAGGCCCCTGTCAAGGACAAGGGCACTGACAATTATCGCGAGAGTGATCACATCAAGGCCTTCTACGCCACGCTGCGTGACTGAATGCCAGACAGACAGTGCACAGAGCCAGCGCCATGCGCGCGGCCAGCGGCCTGAACAACGGGCAGCGCGGAGAGGTTTCCGCCCGCCATCGACAGTGACAAGTCGGCACGGATCAGGACTGCCCCTGATCTGAAAGACCGCCGCTCCCGACATTGCCCCCTGACCCGCTCACGCGGCCCGGGCAATGATTCGGGTGACGAGGAGAGATGATGTCATGCGACTGACCCCCACCCCCTCTGCCAAAGAGACCTCAGGACTCGGTATCAACCGCCGCCAGTTCCTGAAACGCAGCGGTGTCGCCACCGGCGGCCTTGCCGCTGCGAGCTTCATGGCCGCCCCGATGATGAAACGCGCCGAAGCCAAGACCGAAGTGTCTGATGCGCCGGTCGAGACGAAGCGCACCATCTGCTCACACTGCTCCGTGGGCTGCGGCGTCTATGCCGAGGTCCAAGAAGGTGTCTGGACCAAGCAGGAACCCGCCTTCGATCACCCCTTCAACCGCGGCGCGCACTGCGCCAAGGGCGCATCGCTGCGTGAGCATGGTCACTCCGACCGTCGCCTCAAGTACCCGATGAAGCTCGAAGGTGGCAAGTGGAAGAAACTCTCCTGGGAGCAGGCCATCGAGGAAGTCGGCGACAAGGTACTCGAGCTCACCAGGGAGCACGGCCCCGACAGCATCTACTGGCTGGGTTCGGCCAAGTTCAGCAATGAACAGGCCTACCTGATGCGCAAGTTCGCGGCCCTGTTCGGCACCAACAATGTCGATCACCAGGCGCGTATCTGCCACTCCACCACGGTGGCCGGGGTCGCGAATACCTGGGGCTACGGGGCGATGACCAACTCCTTCAACGACATGCACAACTGTCGTTCGATCCTGTTCATCGGCTCCAACCCGTCCGAAGCGCACCCGGTGGCCATGCAGCACATCCTGCTGGCCAAGGAACGCTCCAACGCCGAGATCATCGTCGTCGACCCGCGCTTCACGCGGACCGCGGCCAAGGCCAACAAGTACGTGCGCCTGCGCCCGGGCACCGATGTCGCCTACATCTGGGGCCTGCTGTGGCACATCTTCGAGAATGGCTGGGAAGATGAGGCCTACATCCAGCAGCGTGTCTACGGCATGGAGGAAGTGCGTGCTGAAGTCGCCAAGTTCCCACCGGCGGAAGTCGAACGCATCACCGGCGTCGCCGAGGCCGACATGCTCGACGTCGCACGCCGCCTGTCCCAGAACCGTCCGGGCAGCGTCGTGTGGTGCATGGGGGGTACCCAGCACACTACCGGCAACAACAACACCCGCGCCTACTGCATCCTGGAGCTGGCGCTGGGCAACATCGGCAAGTCCGGTGGCGGCGCCAACATCTTCCGCGGTCACGACAATGTCCAGGGCGCCACGGATCTGGGCCTGATGTCCCACTCCCTGCCGGGCTACTACGGCCTCTCCGAAGGCGCGTGGAAGCACTGGTCCAAGGTCTGGAACGTCGATTACGAATGGATCCAGAACCGCTACGACCAGACCGAATATCATGACGGCAAGCCGATGCACACCAACGGCATCACCGTCTCGCGCTGGGTCGATGGCGTGCTCGAGAATCCGGATCGCATCTCGCAGCGCACGGCGCTCAAGGCGATGTTCTACTGGGGCCACGCCGTCAACTCCCAGACCCGCGGGCCGGAGATGAAGAAGGCGATGGCCAAGCTGGACATGATGGTGGTGGTCGACCCCTACCCGACCATCGCCGCCGTCATGCACGACCGTACCGACGGTGTCTATCTGCTGCCGGCCGCGACCCAGTTCGAGACCACCGGCAGCGTGACCAACTCCAGCCGCTCCCTGCAGTGGCGCGATCAGGTCATCGAGCCGATGTTCGAGTCCAAGCCCGACCACGAGATCATGTACCTGCTGTCTCGCAAACTGGGCTTCGCCGACGAGCTGTTCCGCAACATCAAGGTCGAGGGCAGCGTGCCCGTCGTCGAGGACATCACGCGCGAGTTCAATGCCGGCATGTGGACGGTGGGTTACACCGCCCAGAGCCCTGAGCGCCTTAAGGCTCACCAGCAGAACTGGCACACCTTCGACTTCGAGACGCTCAAGGCCCGTGGCGGCCCGGCCAACGGCGACTTCTACGGCCTGCCGTGGCCGTGCTGGGGCACGCCGGAGATGGGGCACCCGGGCTCGCCCATCCTGTATGACACCTCCAAGACGGTGGCCGAGGGTGGCGGCAACTTCCGCGCGCGTTACGGCGTGGAGCACAACGGCACCAACATCCTCGCGGAAGGCTCCTGGTCCAAGGGCGCCGAGATCGAGGATGGCTATCCGGAGTTCACCGACAAGCTGCTCAAGCAGCTGGGCTGGTGGGATGACCTGACGGCCGAGGAAAAGCAGGCGGCGGAGGGCAAGAACTGGAAGACCGACCTGTCCGGCGGCATCCAGCGCGTGTGCATCAAGCATGGCTGCATGCCGTATGGCAACGCCAAGGCGCGCGCCCTGGTGTGGACCTTCCCGGACCCGATTCCCAAGCACCGCGAGCCGCTGTATACGGCGCGTCGCGACCTGGTGAAGGACTACCCGACCTGGCCGGATTCCGAGTCCATCTATCGCCTGCCGACGCTCTACTCTTCCATCCAGGAGAAGAACGTCAGCGCCAAGTACCCGATCACCCTGACCTCGGGCCGCCTGGTGGAATACGAAGGGGGTGGCGAAGAGACGCGCTCCATTCCGTGGCTGGCCGAGCTGCAGCAGGAGATGTTCGTCGAGATCAATCCGGCTCTGGCCAATGACCAGGGCATCAAGGACGGCGACATGGTGTGGGTCGAGGGCGCCGAGGGCGGCCGCGTCAAGGTGATGGCGATGGTCACCGAGCGTGTCGGCCCGGATGTCGTCTTCATGCCCTTCCACTTCGGTGGGCATTACGAAGGCGAATCCCTCGAGTCCCGCTATCCGGAAGGCACCGTGCCCTATGTGCTCGGTGAATCGGCCAATACCGCGACCACCTACGGCTACGACCCCGTGACCCTGATGCAGGAAACCAAGGTCACCTTGTGCCGCGTCAGCCTCGCCTGACTCGAGTGACGGCCGCGTCCAAGTGACGCGGCCATGACGCAGCACAGGACACGATCGTACGTATCCGTTACCAGAATCATCCGGCCTGTTGACCGAGTAACCCGGCGACAGGTCGTGAAGGAGAAGCACCATGGCCCAGATGAAATTTTTGTGTGATGCAGAGCGCTGCATCGAGTGCAATGGCTGCGTGACAGCCTGCAAGAACGCCAACGAGACCGAGTGGGGCATCCAGCGTCGCCGTGTGGTGACCCTGGACGACGGCAAGCCGAGTGAAGTCTCCATCTCGGTGGCGTGCATGCATTGCGATGACGCGCCGTGCATGGCGGTCTGCCCCACCGACTGCTTCTACAAGACCGATGATGGCATCGTCCTGCACGACAAGGACATCTGCATCGGTTGCGGCTACTGCCTGTACGCCTGCCCGTTCGGCGCCCCGCAGTTCCCGCAGCAAGGCGCCTTCGGCGAGCGCGGCAAGATGGACAAGTGCACCTTCTGTGCCGGCGGCCCGGCCGAGAGCCCGGAAGAAGAGTTCGAGAAGTACGGCGCCAACCGCATCAGCGAAGGCAAGCTGCCGCTGTGCGCCGAGATGTGCTCCACCAAGGCCCTGCTGGCCGGCGATGCCGAGACCGTCTCCGACATCTTCCGTCAGCGTGTGGTCTACCGCGGCCATGAAGACGGCGCCTGGTCGCCGGTCGACAAGGCCAGCCATCCGGAAACCTCTGCCAATCTGACCACCAGCAGCGTCCAGCAGGCGGACCACCTGGCCTACGACGCAGCCCGCAAGGGGTAAGGAGGCGACATGCGCGCGCACTTTACAGCTTCACGGTTGACCGTGGTCGCCATGTTCCTGTGCCTGATGCTGGCCAGTCTCTGGCTGGCTCCTCAGGCACTGGCCGCGAACCCTGACGGCGAGATCGGTCAGGCGGTCGGCACGGTGGACGCCGATACCTGGCGGCAGGTCAAGAATGGGGGCAACTCCATCGACAGCCGTCATGACTCCAACTACAGCCTGATCAACCAGAGCGGCGAGACCTGGCGCCAGATCCGCAATCGCTGGATCTCACCGGGCGGCCTGATCGCGCTGGGTGGCATGCTGGCCGTGCTGGCGATCTTCTACCTGCTGGTGGGACGCAACAATCTGGACCACCCGCGCAGCGGCAAGCTGATGCTGCGCTGGACGGCGCTGGAGCGTGCCATGCACTGGACGCTGGCGACGCTATTCCTGACGCTGGCCATTACCGGCATCAATCTGCTGTGGGGCAAATTCGTGTTCCGCAATGTGTTCGGGGATGTGTTCTGGGCCAACATGATCATGGCGACCAAGGTGATCCACAACTATGTGGGCCCCCTGTTCTCGATCATGCTGATCCTGGTGCTGGCCAAGTGGCTGAAGCTCAATCTTCCCAAGAAGCATGACCTTGACTGGTTCCGTCAGGGTGGCGGCATGATGAAGGGTAAGCATCCGGATGCCGGCTTCGCCAATGGCGGGGAAAAGGCCTGGTACTGGATTCTGGCGACGGTCGGCCTGGTAGTGATTGCCAGCGGGCTCGTGCTGGACTTCCCGATCTTCGGTCAGACGCGTGACAACATGCAGTGGGCCAATGTCTTCCACGGCATCGCCTCGCTGATACTGATCGCGGTGTCCTTCGGCCACATCTATATCGGCACCGCTGGTACCGAGGGTGCCTTCGAGGGCATGAAGACCGGCTATGTCGATGAGACCTGGGCCAAGCAGCACCACAATCTGTGGTACGACGAGGTCAAGCAGGCCGAAGCGGCAGACCCGGCAGCAGACCCCGCCACGGCACCTGACGATAGCCTGGCACGTCAGCAACGTCCGAATTAGCGCGGCGTCAGACATCCGCTGGATGAGTGAAGATACGCCCGGTCAGGTTCGCCTGCCGGGCGTTTTCGCTTGCCAGCGCCTGCTCTCTCGCTTGCCCGCGCACACTCTTTCGCGACTCTGCCACCCACTGGCATTCCACCGGCCAATCCGTCTGCCAAATCACAGACCGAACCACGGGCGTGCAGCGCTGGTTCACAGCTCTGCATTAGTTGCGTAAAGTTTCAGATATCCCGCCTGGGCCCACCAGGCACCCCGACAGCATGAAGGCAGGCGCCAGGCTGCGCCTTCTCAGGAGAATTCGATGAGCGACCCGACCCCTCAAGCCGTACAAGACCTGAGCCAACTGGACGAACAGACCCGCACCGAACTGGAAGCGGCCGCGTTCCGTCGTCTGCTCAAGCACCTGGATGACAACAAGGATGTCCAGAACATCGATCTGATGATCCTCGCCGACTTCTGCCGCAACTGCCTGTCCAAGTGGCTGATGGCCGCTGGCGAGGAGCGCGGCGTGAGCTTCGATTACGACGCGGCGCGCGAGCATGTCTACGGCATGCCCTATTCCGAGTGGAAGACACACCACCAGGCCAAGGCGACACCTGAGCAGCTGGCAGCGCTCGAGGCACGTCAACAAGGCAAGAAGGACTGATCATGAGCGGCAATGACGAACAGATCGGCCTCACCATCGCGGTATTGACCGTCTCGGATACACGTACGGCGGAGAATGACCGCTCCGGCGACGCCCTGGTCGACAACCTGACGGCGGCTGGCCATACGCTGCATGAAAAGCGCATCGTGCCCGATGACGTCTATCAACTGCGCGCCGTGGTCAGCGAGTGGATCGCGGAGCCGGCCGTGCAGGTCATCCTGACGACGGGCGGCACAGGCTTCACCGGGCGTGATTCCACGCCGGAAGCCATTCGCGTGCTGCTCGACAAGGAAATCCAGGGCTTCGGCGAACTCTTCCGTCAGCTTTCCCACCAGGAAGTCGGAAGCTCGACGATCCAGAGCCGCTGTCTGGGAGGGCTTGCCAACCGTACCGTGGTGTTCTGCCTGCCCGGCTCCACCGGTGCCTGCAAGACGGCCTGGAACGGTATCCTCAAGGAGCAGCTCGACAGCCGTCACCGCCCCTGCAACTTCGCCAACCTGGTGATTCCGGAGCGCGGAACCCATGCCCACTGACACCAGTAAAGACCCGCATTCTCGCCCGTCGCCCTCCGCAGCGGCAGAATGTGGCTGCGACGCCGTGCCTGTCGGCGCCAAGGGGCTGGCGCCCCTGGCCAGTGCACTCGCCGCGCTACGTGACAGCTGCCCGCTGATGCCTGCCGAGCGCGTGGCAGTCAGTGACGCTGCCGGGCGCGTGCTCGCCGAGGACGTGCATGCCAAGCTTGACGTGCCGCCTGCCGACAACTCCCAGATGGATGGCTACTGTGCCCGCGTGGCAGACATTGGTGACGGTGCCTGGCTGCCGATCAGTCAGCGTGTCGCGGCAGGTCAGCGTGCCACGCCGCTGGCCGTGGCGAGTTGCGCGCGCCTGTTCACCGGAGCGGAAATCCCCGACGGTGCCGACGTGGTGGTCATGCAGGAAGAGGTGACACTGCGTGAAGACGAAGATGGCACCACCCTGGTCTGGCTGCCCGGACCTCGCACCCACGGCGACAACATTCGGGTACAAGGCAGGGATGTCAGCAAAGGCAATCGCTTGCTCGCGGCGGGCACGCGACTGGACGCTGCCGCGCTGGGCCTTCTGTGTGGCCAGGGGGCAAGTCACGTGATGGTGCGCCGCAAGGTACGAGTGGCCTTGTTCGCGACCGGCGATGAACTGATCGAACCCGGCCAGCCGCTCAAGCCCGGCCAGATCTACAACTCCAACCGCGTAATGCTCAGCCAGATGCTCAGCGACTTCGGGGCTGAGGTGGTGCTGGCGCCACTCAATGTGGCCGATACCTTCGAGGCCACCCGTGACGTCCTCGCTTTGGCGGCGCAACAGGCTGACCTGATCGTCACCTGCGGTGGAGTCAGCGTCGGTGAGGAAGACCACGTCCGCCCTGCCATCGAGGCGCTGGGCAGCCTGGATCTGTGGCGTCTGGCCATCAAACCGGGCAAACCGCTGGCTCTGGGGCGTATCAACAGCCCCCGTGGTGACGCGGTGCGTGTCGTGGGCCTGCCGGGCAATCCGGTTTCCAGCTGGGTCGGCGGCTGGTTGTTCGTTCGCCCCTTGCTGGGCGAGATGACCGACTGTGATGCATTGCGTGAGCTGAAACGCATGACGGTTCGCGCAGCCTTCACGGCGAAGACTGCCATCCGTCAGGACCACCTGCGCGTGACCTTGTCGCCCGGCAGTGACGGCCAGCTTGAAGCGCATGCCTTCCCGGACCAGAATTCAGCAGTTCTCTCCTCCTGTGCCGGTGCTCAGGCACTAGCCATGATTCCGCCCCACGCACAGCTCAACCACGGCGACAGTGTGGAATGCCTGTGGCTCGAGCGCTGACATCTCCCCCTCCCTATTTTCACAACTGTCTTTACAACTGTCGTGACTACTGATGCGATGAACGTCGCGACAACTGACGCTGGAATGCGACACCCTAGTGACACTCCAGCGTCATCTTGACCTCGCCCCTGAGTCCGGCACACTAACTGCCTTCATTCATCTGAGTTCTGACTGCCTACGGCGACTCAGGACACTGATCGGTTACGGACTCTTGAGCAAGGACACCTCAATGCCAGCCTCTTCCTCGTCGCCTCGCGCGCTGTTACGCCCACTTGCCATGGCCGTGTTGCTTGCCGCCACGTCGTCATCTTTCCCGGCGCTCGCCGATGACACTACTACGTCGCCCGCCCCGGGCACGTCGGTCACTGAGTGGAGCTATGAGAGTGAATCAGCGGACGGTACCAATGCCGGTGCCAATGGCCCCGAGCATTGGGGGGAGCTCACCCCGGGGTATGCCGAGTGCTCGGCCGGCAGCCAGCAGTCGCCGATCGACATCGATAGCCAGTCACGCACGCTGAATGAAGCGGGCCCGATACTCGACTACCATTCGTCGCTGCTCGTCACGCGCGATACGGGCCACACCCTGCAGATCGAAGGGGCCAGCGGCAATACCATGACGCTGGATGGCACCCAGTACACTCTGTCGCAGGTGCACCTGCATGTGCCGTCAGAGCACGCCATCGACGGCAAGCGTGCCGCCATGGAAATCCATCTGGTGCACAGCACGCCGGAAGGCAAGCTGGCCGTTCTGGCCGTACTGGTCGAGGAAGGGCATGACAACCTGGCTCTCAGCCGCCTGTTGAGTCGCCTGCCCCAGCGCGGCCTCTCCGAGACCCTGACAAGCGGCCTGTCTGCCAACTTGCTGCTGCCGCGCGAGCATGCCGGCTGGCAGTACTCCGGCTCGCTTACCACCCCACCATGCTCTGAGCCCGTCACCTGGTTTGTCATGAAGACGCCGATCGAAGCCTCCCAGGCACAGATCGACGCCTACCGTGAATGGCAAGGCGGAGAGAATGCCCGCCCCCTTCAGCGCTGATTGATACAAGGCACGCCACGGACGACAAAGGCGCCACCCTCGCGGGTGGCGCCTTTTTTATTCTCGAAGACATATTTCATGCGTTTAAACAACGCATGCTGCGCCTCAACAGCCAACAGTTTATAAGCACACCTTAAATTAAGATCATTTTTTGACGCTAAATTAACCAGTTAGCACTACTTGGCCTTTAGTCTGAGAGGCGATTAGAAAAATCATACTCAGCGCATGATCCGAACCCCTTCACCAGGCGTTATTGAATTTAACGCTCGACTCCCCGATCTCCAGTAGAGCAGCGGTTCGCGAAGGCAACGAGACATTGAGTCATGAAAATTTACAGCCGAAAGAAAACCTATACACGAATAAACTATAATACAACGAAAGAGATTGACACCTGAGTACTAGAAAAATGATCCGAGCCATAATAACGTGTTGATTATAGATAATTAATAGAAAGTCGCGAATGCACAAGATGTGCCATTGAGAATAACGATATGCCGGTAACTGCCAAGGTCGCGCCCCACGGTCAGCTCGCGGAACAGGAAACGGTCCTGCGTGAAGTCGATACCATTGCCCTCAATAGATCATCGGATGTCAGTCTGGATCTCCATCCTCGCGATATCGAGGTGATGACCCGCCAGGGAGACAACCTGCTTGTCACCCTCGAAAACGGGGAACTGATCACGATCGAGAACTTCTACGCAGACCCCACCGAGCTCAGCCATCTGTATCTGCAAGGCGATGAGTTCGCCGGTGAGCTCTTTCAGGTGGGTCTGGGTGAAGCTGGCGCAGGAGGGGCCGTGCCCTTCACCAGTACCGCGACCTTGACGACGGCAGAGACGGCTCTCACTACCGCAGCAGCGGGTGCGGGCACTGCGGGAGCAGAAGCTGCGACGGGCGCAGGCGCGGGGGCTGGCATCAGCACCGCTGGCCTCGTGGCAGGCGGCGTTGCCGTGGCCGCCGGTGTCGGCGTGGCCGCTGCCACTGGCGATGACAACTCCTCCTCGGATGAGGACACAACAGCACCTGAGGCGCCTATCCTCGACGAGACCAATGGCAACATCCTCACCGGCAGCAGTGAGCCCGGCGCCACTATCGAGGTCACCAATGCCGCCGGCGACAGCGTAGGAAGCGCCGTCGCCGATGCGGATGGTAACTTCTCGGTCGAGCTGTCCCCCACACAGGAAGCCGGCACCGAACTGACCGCCACCGCGACCGATGCCGCCGGCAACGTGAGCGAAGCCTCCACCGCAGTTACCGTGCCGCAGGATGCTGACACCACGGCACCCAACACCCCGACCATCGCCGCCGCGACCGATGATGTGGAAGCCATCACCGGTGCGCTCGAGGGTGGCGACAGCACCAATGACACCACGCCGACCCTGGGCGGTACTGCTGAAATCGGCAGTACCGTCACCGTCACGCTCGATGGCGATGTGATCGGCACCACCACCGCCGACAGCAACGGTGCCTGGAGCTTGACTCCAAACACCGAGCTTGGCGATGGCGAGCATGTCTTCAGCGTCACCGCGACCGATGCCGCCGGTAACGAAAGCCCAGCGTCTGGCGAGTTCATGCTCACAGTCGACACCACTGCGCCGGATGCGCCGGTTCTTAGCGAGACCGATGGCACCACCGCCGCCGGGACCGGTGAAGCGGGTACCACGGTCGAGATCACCAATGCCAACGATGATGTGCTGGGAACAGCGGTCGTCGATGCAGAAGGCAACTTCTCGGTTGAGCTCTCACCGGAGCAGGAAGCTGGCGCTGAACTGACCGCCACTGTCGCCGACGCCGCGGGTAACGAAAGCCCAGTCTCCGACACCCTGGTGGTGCCGGAAGACGCTGACGTCACTGCTCCGAACACCCCGACCATCTCCTTTGCCACGGATGATGTGGAAGCCGGTATCGGAACCCTCGCCTCCGGCGACAACACCAACGATGCGACCCCGACCCTGACCGGCAGCGCCGAAGCCGGCAGCACCGTCACTGTCACGCTCGATGGTGAAGTGACCGGCACCGCCATCGCCGACAGCAACGGTGCCTGGAGCTTGACTCCAAACACCGAGCTTTCCGATGGCGATCACGTTTTCAACGTCACCGCGACCGATGAGGCTGGCAACGTCAGCGACGTCTCTGACGAATTCACGCTGAGCGTAGATACCACCGCGCCAGATGCGCCCGTTCTGACCGAGACCGATGGCACCACCGTCGCCGGAACCGGTGAAGCGGGCACCACGGTCGAGATCACCAATGCCAACGATGATGTGCTGGGAACAGCGGTCGTCGATTCAGATGGCACCTTCTCTGTCGAGCTCTCCCCGGAGCAGGAAGCCGGCAGTGAGCTGACCGCCATCGTCACTGATGCGGCAGGCAATGAAAGTGCGGTTTCCGACACCCTGGTGGTGCCGGAGGACGCTGACGTGACCGCCCCGAACACCCCGACCATCGCCTCTGCCACCGACAACGTGGAAGCCGTGACCGGCACCCTCACCTCCGGCGATAGCACCAATGACGCGACCCCAACTCTGACTGGCAGCGCCGAGATCGGTAGCACCGTCACCGTCACGCACAATGGGGAAGTGATCGGCACCACCACCGCCGATGCTAATGGCACCTGGAGCTTCACGCCCGAAACCGAATTCGCCGATGGCGAGCACGTCATCAGCGTCACCGCGACCGATGCCGCAGGCAACGAAAGCCCAGCATCTGGCGAGTTCACACTCACCGTTGACACCACCGCGCCGGATGCGCCGATTCTGTCCGAGACCGATGGCGAGACCGCCAATGGCAGCACCGTCAATGGTAGCGCCGAGGCCGGTGGCACCGTCGAAATCACCAATGGTGATGGCGATCTGCTTGGCACCGGCACTGTCGCCGATGACGGCACCTTCAGCATCACGTTGTCGCCGAAGCAGGAAGCCGGTACTGAGTTGACCGCCACCGTCACCGATGCCGCGGGTAACGAAAGCCCAGTCTCCGACACCTTGGTGGTACCGGAAGACGCTGACGTCACCGCGCCGAACACCCCGACCATCATCTCCGCAACCGACGACGTGGAAGCCGTGACCGGCACCCTCGCCTCCGGCGACAGCACCAATGACGCGACGCCGACCCTGACCGGCAGCGCCGAGATCGGTAGCACCGTCACCGTCACGCATAATGGCGAAGTGATCGGCACGACCATCGCCGATAGCAATGGCACGTGGAGCTTCGCACCAGGCACTGAATTCGCCGATGGCGAGCACGTCTTCAGCGTCACTGCGACAGATGCCGCCGGCAACGAGAGTGCGCCGTCTGGCGAGTTCACACTCACCGTCGACACCTCCGCGCCTGATGCCCCAGTCCTGAGCGAGACCGATGGCGAGACGGCCAATGGCAGCGCCGAGGCCGGTGGCACCGTCGCCATCACCAATGGTGATGGCGACCTGCTGGGCACCGGCACTGTGGCCGATGACGGCACGTTCAGCATCACGCTGTCTCCGAAGCAGGAAGCCGGCGCTGAGCTGACCGCCACTGTCACCGATGCCGCGGGTAACGAAAGCCCGGTCTCCGACACCCTGGTGGTGCCGGAAGCTGCGGATGTCACTGCCCCCAACGCCCCGACTATCGCCTCCGCAACCGACAACGTGGAAGCCGACACCGGTGCCCTCGCCTCCGGCGACAGCACCAATGACGCGACGCCGACGCTGACCGGCAGCGCCGAAGCCGGCAGCACCGTCACCATCACTCACAACGGCGAAGTCGTTGATAGCGTGACGGCAGATGCCAATGGCAGCTGGAGCTATACCCCGAGCACTGATCTCACCGACGGTGATCACGTCTTTAGCGTTACCGCGACAGATGCCGCCGGCAACGAGAGTGCAGCCTCTGGCGAGTTCACCCTCACCGTCGATACTGCTGCGCCGGATGCGCCAGTCCTGTCCGAGACCGATGGCACCACCGTCGCCGGAACCGGTGAAGCGGGCACCACGGTCGAGATCATCAATGCCAACGATGATGTGGTGGGTACCGCGGTCGTCGATGCAGAAGGCAACTTCTCCGTTGAGCTCTCACCGGAGCAGGAAGCTGGCAGCACTCTGACAGCCACGGCAACCGATGCGGCCGGCAATGAAAGCGCAGCGTCCGCGGCACTCGATGTGCCGGTCGATGCTGACGTTACCGCGCCGAACACGCCGACCATCACCTCGGCGGCCGACGATGTACCAGCCGATACCGGTACCCTCGCCTCCGGCGACAGCACCAATGACGCGACGCCAACGCTGACCGGCAGCGCCGAAGCCGGCAGCACCGTCACCATCACCCACAACGGCGAAGTCGTTGATAGCGTGACGGCGGATACCAATGGCGCGTGGCGCTATACCCCGAGGACTGATCTCAACGACGGTGATCACGTCTTCAGCGTTACCGCGACCGATGCCGCCGGCAACGAAAGTGCAGCCTCTGGCGAGTTCACCCTCACAGTCGATACTGTCGCCCCTGATGCACCAACCCTGTCCGAGACCGATGGCGAGACGGCCAATGGCAGCACCGTCAACGGCAGCGCCGAGGCCGGTGGCACCGTCGAAGTCACCAATGGTGATGGCGATCTGCTGGGCACCGGCACTGTTGCCGATGACGGCACGTTCAGCATCACGCTGTCTCCGAAGCAGGAAGCCAGCGCTGAGCTGACTGCCACCGTCACCGACGCCGCGGGTAACGAAAGCCCGGTCTCCGACACCCTGGTGGTGCCGGAAGACGCTGACGTTACCGCGCCGAACACCCCGGCCATCACCTCCGCCACAGACGATGTGGCAGCCGTGACCGGTGCCCTCGCCTCCGGCGACAGCACCAATGACGCGACGCCGACGCTGACCGGCAGCGCCGAAGCCAGCAGCACCGTCACCATCACCCACAACGGCGAAGTCGTTGATAGCGTGATAGCCGATGCCAATGGCACCTGGAACTACACCCCGAGCACTGATCTCACCGATGGCGATCACGTCTTCAGCGTCACCGCGACCGATGCCGCCGGCAACGAAAGTGCGTCGTCCGGCGAGTTCACGCTCACCGTCGATACTGCTGCGCCGGATGCGCCAGTCCTGTCCGAGACCGATGGCGAGACGGCCAATGGCAGCACCGTCAACGGCAGCGCCGAGGCCGGTGGCACCGTCGAAATCACCAATGGTGACGGCGATCTGCTAGGCACCGGCACTGTTGCCGATGACGGCATGTTCAGCATCACGCTGTCTCCGAAGCAGGAAGCCGGCGCTGAGCTGACTGCCACTGTCACTGACGCCGCGGGTAACGAAAGCCCGGTCTCCGACACCCTGGTGGTGCCGGAAGACGCTGACGTTACCGCGCCGAACACCCCAGCCATCACCTCCGCCACGGATGATGTGGCAGCCGTGACCGGTGCCCTCGCCTCCGGCGACAGCACCAATGACGCGACGCCGACCCTGACCGGCAGCGCCGAGATCGGTAGCACCGTCACCGTCACGCATAATGGCGAAGTGATCGGCACGACCATCGCCGATAGCAATGGCACGTGGAGCTTCGCACCAGGCACTGAATTCGCCGATGGCGAGCACGTCTTCAGCGTCACTGCGACAGATCCCGCCGGCAACGAGAGTGCGCCGTCTGGCGAGTTCACACTCACCGTCGACACCTCCGCGCCTGATGCCCCAGTCCTGAGCGAGACCGATGGCGAGACGGCCAATGGCAGCGCCGAGGCCGGTGGCACCGTCGCCATCACCAATGGTGATGGCGACCTGCTGGGCACCGGCACTGTGGCCGATAACGGCACGTTCAGCATCACGCTGTCTCCGAAGCAGGAAGCCGGCGCTGAGCTGACCGCCACTGTCACTGACGCCGCGGGTAACGAAAGCCCGGTCTCCGACACCCTGGTGGTGCCGGAAGCTGCGGATGTCACTGCCCCCAACGCCCCGACTATCGCCTCCGCAACCGACAACGTGGAAGCCGACACCGGTGCCCTCGCCTCCGGCGACAGCACCAATGACGCGACGCCGACGCTGACCGGCAGCGCCGAAGCCGGCAGCACCGTCACCATCACCCACAACGGCGAAGTCGTTGATAGCGTGACGGCAGATGCCAATGGCAGCTGGAGCTATACCCCGAGCACTGATCTCACCGACGGTGATCACGTCTTTAGCGTTACCGCGATCGATGCCGCCGGCAATGAGAGTGCAGCCTCTGGCGAGTTCACCCTCACCGTCGATACTGCTGCGCCGGATGCGCCAGTCCTGTCCGAGACCGATGGCACCACCGTCGCCGGAACCGGTGAAGCGGGCACCACGGTCGAGATCACCAATGCCAACGATGATGTGGTGGGTACTGCGGTCGTCGATGCAGAAGGCAACTTCTCCGTTGAGCTCTCACCGGAGCAGGAAGCTGGCAGCACTCTGACAGCCACGGCAACCGATGCGGCCGGCAATGAAAGCGCAGCGTCCGCGGCACTCGATGTGCCGGTCGATGCTGACGTTACCGCGCCGAACACGCCGACCATCACCTCGGCGGTCGACGATGTACCAGCCGATACCGGTACCCTCGCCTCCGGCGACAGCACCAATGACGCGACGCCAACGCTGACCGGCAGCGCCGAAGCCGGCAGCACCGTCACCATCACCCACAACGGCGAAGTCGTTGATACGGTCGTGGCAGATGCCAATGGTAGCTGGCGCTATACCCCGAGCACTGATCTCACCGACGGTGATCACGTCTTCAGCGTCACCGCGACCGATGCCGCCGGCAACGAAAGTGCAGCCTCTGGCGAGTTCACCCTCACCGTCGATACTGCTGAGCCCACCAATCCGGCCTTGGCGCTCACCAACGACACCAACATCACCGACGACGGCATCACCAGCAATGGCGAAGTCACCGTTAGCGACCTGGAAACCAACGCGACTTGGGAGTATTCCCTCGACGGCGGCAGCACCTGGATCGATGGCACTGGCACAACCTTCACTCTCGCCGAAGGCAACTATGCCGATGGCGACGTGCAGATCCGTCAGACCGATGTCGCCGGCAACGTCAGCAATGAGGCCAGCCTCGGAGCGGTGACGATTGATGCGACCGCCTCTACGGGTAGCATCGCCTTCGTCGATAGTGACGATGGCCTGCTCAATCTGGCAGACATCAGCGCCGTCGATCTGACTGGTAGCATCGAGGCCGGCCTCGACAACAGCAATGTCGTGATCACCATCACTGACAGCGCCGAACCGGCCAACACGTTCACCGTCGCCACGACTGATATCACGGTCGAGGGTGACGGCAATCTGTCCGTCACCGGTCTGGACCTGAGCACCGCAACTTCCGGGCTCACTGAGGGCGCCCTCACCGTCTCGATGACCGTGACCGATGTGGCGGGCAATACGTTCGAGACTGACGGCACCACCACCAGTGACCTCACGGTGCCTGACGCTCCGAGCCTTGCGCTGACCACCGACACGCTCGATGCCGACGGCATCACCAGCAATGGTGAGGTCACCGTCAGTGGCCTCGAGACCGACGCGACCTGGCAGTATTCCCTCGACGGGGGCAGCACCTGGGATGCTGGCACCGGTACCACCTTCACCCTCGCTGAAGGCAGCTATGCCGATGGTGTTGTGCAGGTCCGTCAGACCGATGTGGCCGGCAACGTCAGCGACGCCGTGAACCTGGGTGCCGTGACGATCGATGCGACCGCCCCAACGGGCAGCATCGCCTTCGTCGATGGTGACGATGGCCTGCTCAATCTGGCAGACATCAGCGCCGTCGATCTGACTGGCAGCATCGAGGCCGGCCTCGACAGCAGCAATGTCGTGATCACCATCACTGACAGCGCCGATCCAGCCAACGAGGTCACCGTCGCCACGACTGATATCACGGTCGACGGTGACGGCAATCTGTCCGTCACCGGTCTGGACCTGAGCACCGCAACTTCCGGGCTCACAGAAGGCGCCCTCACCGTCTCGATGACCGTGACCGATGTGGCGGGCAATACGTTCGAGACTGACGGCACCACCAACAGTGACCTCACGATGCCTGACGCTCCGAGCCTTGCGCTGACCACCGACACGCTCGATGCCGACGGCATCACCAGCAATGGTGAGGTCACCATCAGTGGCCTCGAGACCGACGCGACCTGGGAGTATTCCCTCGACGGCGGCAGCACCTGGGATGCTGGCACCGGCACCACCTTCACCCTCGCTGAAGGCAGCTATGCCGATGGTGTTGTGCAGGTCCGTCAGACCGATGTGGCCGGCAACGTCAGCAATGAGGCCAGCCTCGGAGCGGTGACGATCGATGCGACCGCCCCGACGGGCAGCATCGCCTTCGTCGATGGTGACGATGGCCTGCTCAATCTGGCAGACATCAGCGCCGTCGACCTGACTGGCAGCATCGAGGCCGGCCTCGACAGCAGCAATGTCGTGCTCACCATCACTGACAGCGCCGATCCAGCCAACGAGATCACCGTCGCCACGACTGATATCACGGTCGACGGTGACGGCAATCTGTCCGTCACCGGTCTGGACCTGAGCACCGCAACTTCCGGGCTCACAGAAGGCGCCCTCACCGTCTCGATGACCGTGACCGATGTGGCGGGCAATACGTTCGAGACTGACGGCACCGCCACCAGTGATCTCACGGTGCCTGACGCTCCGAGCCTCGCGCTGACCACCGACACGCTCGATGCCGACGGCATCACCAGCAATGGCGAGGTCACCGTCAGTGGCCTCGAGACAGACGCGACCTGGGAGTATTCCCTCGACGGCGGCAGCACCTGGGATGCTGGCACCGGTACCACCTTCACACTGGAGGAAGGTGTCTATGCCGATGGTGTTGTGCAGGTCCGTCAGACCGATGTGGCCGGCAACGTCAGCAATGAGACCAGCCTCGGCGCAGTGACGATCGATACCACCATCGCTGATCCGGCCGTCGCGTTGACCACCGACACGCTCGATGCCGACGGCATCACCAGCAATGGTGAGGTCACCGTCAGTGGCCTCGAGACTGGGGCGACCTGGGAGTACTCCCTCGACGGCGGCAGCACCTGGATCGATGGCACTGGCACCACCTTCACACTGGAGGAAGGTGTCTATGCCGATGGTGTTGTGCAGATTCGTCAGACCGATGTCGCCGGCAACGTCAGCGACGCCGTGAACCTGGGCGCTGTGACGGTTGATAACACAGCGCCGGGCGCACCTCCGTCACTAGTGATTGGTGAAGCCCTCAATGGCGTAAATATCGATGAGCTGGCAGATGGGCTGCAAGCCGAGGTCGCGCTCAGTGCGGATACCGTCGCAGGGGATACGGCCACGGTCACCTTGGTTGACACAGATGATGCGGTCAATGTGATTACTGCTGATGTGGAGCTGGATGAAACGGATATCGACGCAGGCACTGTGGCTGTGACCATCCCGGCTGACACGTTGACCGATGGCAGTAGCTACAACGCCTCAGCTGTCATTACTGACGCCGCAGGCAACGTCAGCAATGAAGTCAATCTGGGTACAGTGACCATAGATGCCACTGCCCCCACAACGACTATCACCATCGACTCCATCAGTGATGATACTGGCCTCGCAGCCGATGATTTCATCACCAATGACGATGATGGTCTGACCGTTACCGCTACGCTGAGTACCGAGCTCGCCACCGGGGAAACTCTGCTCTACAGCACCGATGGCACCACTTGGGTAGACATCACCGACAGCGTGATCGGTACTGCCGTCAGCTACGTAGATACCGACCTCACCACCTCTGCCACCGTGCAGCTCAAGGTGCAGGACGCCGCCGGCAACGATGGCGCCATCGAGAGTCAAGACATCGTCATCGATACGACTGCTCCGTCAGGGAGCGTCATCAACTTCACGGATTCAGATGGGGATGACCTCAACGCTGCAGAAGCGACAGATGTGACATTCGAAGGCACTGTCGAAGCTGGCTTGACCAGCAGCAATCTCACGATCGTGATCACCGATACCGACAATGGCTCCGTCACCGTCCCGACCGAGAACATCACTGTCTCGGCGGCGGGCGAAGTGACTGTGTCAGGCGTCGATCTCACCAGTCTGGCAGAGGGACTGCTGACCGTGACCATGACCGTGACGGACGATGCAGGCAACGAGAATGTGGCCGCCGTGACCGATACGGCGACCAAGCTGAGCGACGATTTCCTCGATCTGGGCAATGCCAACCGTCTGACGATCTCGGAAGCGCTGATCGCCTCTGTGGCAGGTGCTGTCGCCAGCACGCCGGCATTCGCTGATACCAGCGGTGAGGCAACACTATCACTCAGCTCCACCGAGTCGCTCACCAGCAACGGCCAGGCGCTTGATTGGGTTGTCACGGATGAAGGACGCACGCTCACACTGGCAAGTGATGTCGACAACGCTGCAGCGACGGCCGTCATGGTCGTTTCCGTCACCGAGGATGGCTCGGAAGTTATCTACAGCGCAGAACTGCTCGGCAATATTGATCAGGTGGATGCCGAGTCATCCACGGTGGATGTGCTAGTCACTCTGACCGACGGTGCGTCGAGCACCAGCAGTACCTTGAACATCGATATCACTGATGATGTACCGACGATTGCGGCAAGTACCATCGTGGAGTCACTGAGCTCGAACACGGATTACACCGGCTCCATCTTCGATGGTGAGGGCGACTTCGGATTTGGGGCTGATGCGGCAAATGGGCAGGTACAGTCCTTCACCTTCAAGGGCCTGACATTTACTGTCTCTGATGATGGCACCTACGCGGACGTGACCGGCACCTCAACCGAGATTGGCCTGGAAGCTGGCGGTATTGTCAGCATCGTCGATGGCATTCTGGCGGTCGAAACGCTGTCCGGTGAATCCTTCAGCCTGAATATCGACTCAGGGGACTACAGCTACAGCCACCAGGGCCAGTTCAGCGCAACAGAGGATGTCAATACACGTCCGCAAGCCAACCTGACTGAAAGCGATGGTGTGCTAGGCCTTGTCGGCGTCAATGTGCTTGATATCGTGACCTTGAGCAACGATCAGCTCTATAGTGTCTATGATGCCGAAGACAATGTGGCCTCAGTCACTATCACAGCAGATGGAATAATCAATACTGTAACTGACTATCTAGATGCTATCAGTGAGGCATTGAATGCACTCCTAGATACTCTTTCGCTTGTCCCAGGAGTCCCTACTGTCTCAGAGCTAATAGATATTTTAGTAGGGAACAGCAGTTGGACTTATAGTGAAGAACTCGCTGCGGAGCTAGGTCTGACAGTAACGGCTTCACCTAGTGGTGAGTCTACCCAAAGCATCACTGTCACTAAAATTGATGGTGGCGAAATCACCAACATCGAAATCAATGAATTATTGGCAAGCGTCGACTTTACAGTTTCCTCTGCAGGTATTTTGACTGGTCTGCTAAGTTTGCTCGACTTGGATTCTCTGGCTGACTCAATCTTGAGCACCACCACCATTTATGCAACGGACTCACTCGCTGCAAGCTCGTCTGATAGTGATGCCTCAATAGCTAATGTGGACCTTCTTACGAGTGACTATGTTGTTCCTGTAGATGAAGGGACTACCGGAAACGACTCTGTTAACGCTTCACAGGCAGGCTCCAACCTCTATGGATACGCAGGTAATGACACACTGAATGGTGGAAGTGGAAGCAACATCCTGCGGGGTGGGAATGGTGATGACACCCTTGATGGTGGAGCTGGCAGCGACTTGCTGATCGGCGGTTCAGGTAATGACAGCCTGAATGGCGGAGCAGGCGTCGACGTCATTCGCTGGGAAGCTGGTGATGAGGGCACTGTCGCTGCGGCAACAGACACCGTGCTCAACTTCAATAATGGTGGCGCCAGATCGGGAGACATTCTTGATCTGCGCGATATGCTCAACGGGGCCTATTACATCGATAGCGCCACCAACAATCTTGCGGGCTATATCAGTGCCGAATATGTCTCGGCAACTGATACTACCGTCCTCTATCTCAACACAGAGGGTGGATTGACCGCTGACCCTGCCACGTCAGCCAATCAGGTCATCAACATCAATGGCCTCGACCTGACCGAAGGTGGCACCTTGACGAGCAGTGAGGTCATTGATTCCCTCATCAGCGGCGAGCAGTTGTTGGTGGGCACGGAGGTCAATGAGTCTGATGTCAGTGTCACTGTCGTGGATGGTGATGACGACACGGCGACGGGTGAAATCACCTTCGTCGGTGAAGAAAGCCTGGATGCGGTCTCCAATACCGCCCCTATCGTCACCCTGCAGGATTCTGAGCTGTTGGGCCTGGTCGGTCTCGAGGCACTCGATCTAATTGACCTTTCCAACAACAAGGTCTTCGTCGCAGACCCTGACAACAACCTGCGCGAAGTCGTGATCAACTACGCTGCAGTTGTGGATGTCAGTGCACTGAGCGGTTTGCTCACTGATCCTCAATTCACTTGGGACAACGACCTGGCAACTTCGCTTGGTCTATCAGTTACAAGTAGCAATGGCGGGATCATCGGGACACTCGCCACTACCGCGGAGCTGACCATTACTGCAATTGACGGTGGAGACATCGACAACCTTGCGCTCAATCAATTCTTGGCGACTATCGGATTTGATGATGGCGGTGCTGCGGAATACAACTTGCTGGACATCGATCTACTTGATGCCTATAGCATCACGGCAACCGATGCCTACGATGCCAGCACCACGGATGGCATCTCCTCTTTGGCAGGTGTGGAGCTGCTCGATGGCAATGACCCCTTGTTCTCGGGTATCAACGAGAGCAACACCTTTATTGGTAGCCTGCTGACCAATGATGAAATCGATATTTCAGCTAACCTCGAAGGAAGCACCATATTCGGCCTTTCCGGCAATGACTCTCTCATCGGCAGTAGCTTTGATGATGTCATTCGAGGGGGCGAGGGGGATGACTCACTGGTCGGGAACGCAGGGAATGACCTGCTGATTGGCGATTCGGGCAGCAATACCTTTGATGGTGGCGATGGGGATGACCTGATTGTCATCTCCAACCTGGACTTCATCATCGAAGGCGGTGCAGGTAGCGATACCGTCAGCTTCGATGGCACAGGAAAAGGCATCGATCTCGTCGCCTTGTCCGCCCAGGCTGAGCCCAGTGTCATGACCAACATCGAAGTGCTCGATATCTCGGCCAGCAGCGAGACCGGCACCAGTCTGAAAATCGATGCCGATACGGTATTGAACCTCACCGATGGTGATAACGAGCTGTACATCGATGGCGATGAAGGCGATAGCGTGGAAGCGGCTGGGGCAACATCCTCCGCGACAACGACCGAGTTCAACGGCACGACGTATGATACTTATCAACTTGGTGAGGCAACGCTGTATATCGATCAAGACGTGACCGTGAATACCAGCAACGGATAAGCCTGATCGAGGTGCCCCGCAAGGGGCGCCTCCCTTGATGATCAGCATGATTCAGAAACACTAGAGCGTCAGGATGACGCAGCACTTCAGAGGACACTCTGAAGACAAGGAGTCACATGATGCCCACCCTATTTCGTTGCCCGTCTGCCCACAGACAGGCAACACTTGCGCGCATGCCAGCGACAAAGCGTTGCGTCGCCATTTGTGTCATCTCCGCCGGGCTTTCAGCATCACTCACGGCCACTGCCCAGACGAATCGAGATCTTGCCGACGTCTTGGGCGATGTGCTTGCCCATGATCCTCGCATCGAGGCCGCTCAGGCCAATGTGCGTGCCGCAGGGACAGAGATCGAGATCGCCGAGGATGGCTATTGGCCGCGCCTGGAGAGCAGTGTCGGTACCGAAGACAACTTCACCGAAGGCGGCTACCGGCTCACCCTGAGCCAGATGCTGTACGACTGGGGCCAGGTGGAGGCCGAGGTCGAGCAGCGCAAGGCAGAGCGGGATGTCGAGCGGGATACTCTGGATCAGACGCGGATGGAGGTTGCCCAGGAGGCGATCACCGCCTACATCGATCTCGGAGCCAACCGCGCCATGATGCGCCGCGTACGCGATTATATCGAGAAGCTCGAAAGCCTCGAGACCCTGGCCAATGACCGCACCTTCTCGGGCTACGGTGACCGCGTCGAGCTGGACCGCGCGGCCGTGGACCTCGCCAGTGCCCGCGAATGGCTGGCACGTCTGCAGGGCGATGCCGACACCGCCCGGCAGGAGCTCGAGATACTCAGCGGTCGCTCCCTCAGGGATGTCGCCCTGAGCGCCCCGCCGCCGCTGCCGATCGTGGCGGACCTGGCCCGCGATCCCGCCACCACCGATGCCGCCATCACCAATGCGCCAGCCTATCGCAGCCATGTCAGCCAGCAGAATGCCGCACGCCACGCCTTGAGCCTGAGCGAGGCCGAGCGCTGGCCGGAGTTGCGTCTGGAGGCGACCAGCTCACGCTATGAGTCGAACGACGACATGGTCAGCGACTCCAGCATCGGTCTGCGCATCGAGGCCCCGGTCTTCCAGGGTCTGACGCCGTTGCGCCAACCCGAAGCGGACCGCGCACGCCTGACCGCCGCCCAGTTCGAGACCGCCTCCACCGCCCGCGAGCTGCGCCGTCAGATCCAGCGTCTGTCGGCCAGTCAGCCGGCGGTCGAGGCGCGCATCGAGGCGCTGGACCAACAGGCGCGCAGCGGCGAGCGCCTGCGCAGCAGCTACCGCGACCAGTTCATCACCGGGGCGCGCAATATCGAGGACCTGCTGACCATCGAAAGCGAGATCTTCGCCGCACGCCGCCAGATGATCGAGCTCAACACCCAGCTGCTCACCGATCAATATGACTTGGCGACCCAGCTGGGTGCCCTGCCGCTGGTCTCCTCGCCCTATCGGGCCGACGCCACTGCCACCCCGCCAGAGACGGCGCGCACCTCGCTGCCCCACTCTCATCACCATGCCAGCCAGGGAGTCAGCCCATGAGCGCCCCACAGACCACCTCCTCCTCGGCCACGGCGACATCGCAACCCGACCCTTTGCTGGAGAGCGTTCGCCAGTTGCTGCGCCTGCAGGGCCACGGCATTGATCTCGAGCGTCTACGACACGGCATGCCCCTCACCAAGGGTGAACTGGCGCCGCAGGATCTGGAGCAGGCATTGTCGCGCCAGGGCATCGCCGCGCGTCTGAGTCAGGCGCCGCTCAGCGAGATTCCCGACAGCCTGATGCCCTGTGTCGTGCTGCTGGAAGACGGCAGCAGTCGCGTACTGCTGGCCCATGAAGCCTCGCACCAGTGGCCTGACCAGTTGTCTAGTGAGTCGGGCAGCGACACGAGCGACACCCAGACAGAGGATGACACGGCAACCCCCTCCAGCGGACCCAGCTACCGGCTGCTCGATCCTCTGTCCGGCGGCGCCTACTGGCTGTCACAGGAAGCGCTGGCTGCCACCTATGCCGGCATTGCACTGTTTGCGCATGGCGAGATCTCGCTGGAGCGCGCGGAAGGCTACAGCCAGACCCGGAAGGGGCACTGGCTGACCTCACGTCTCAAGTCGCATTGGCGCGTCTTTGCCGAAGTCGCACTGTCCTCCTCACTTGCCGCCCTACTGGCCGTGGCCACGGCGCTGTTCGCGATGCAGGTCTATGATCGCGTGGTACCGACCGGCGCCGTCGATACGCTGTGGGCGCTGGGCATCGGCGTGATACTGGCCATTGGGCTGGAAGCCTTGTTGCGTGCGCTGCGGGCCCAATTGATCGAGAACTCGGGCAAGAAGATCGATCTCGAGCTCAATGACCATATCTTCCGCCATGCCGTGCAGATGCGCCTGGCCGCCAAGCCCCGTTCCACCGGCGCGATGACCAGCCAGATCCGTGATTTCGATGCCATTCGCGAATTCTTCACCGCCTCGACCCTCGGGGCCTGTGGTGACCTGCCCTTCGCGCTGCTGTTCCTGGGGCTGATCGCCCTGTTGGGCGGCCCGGTGGTCTGGGTGCCGGTGGCCGCCATCGTGTTGATGCTGATTCCCGTGCTGCTGGCGCAACCCTGGCTGTCGCGTCTGTCGCGTGAAGGCATGCGCGAATCCGCGGTCAAGAATGGCGTGCTGCTCGAGACCCTCGACAATCTCGAGAACCTCAAGGCCTGTCGCGCCGAGGGCCATGCCAGCCGTCAGTGGCAGCGCCTGACCTCCGAGCAGACGCACCGCGGCGTCACCTTCCGCCACGCCGTCGCCTGGCTGACCAGCTGGGGCACCGGCATGCAGCAGCTGGCCTACGTCGGCGTCATCATCGCCGGGGTCTACCTGATCATGGCCGGCGAGTTGAGTGTCGGTGCCCTGATCGCTTGCTCGATTCTGTCGTCGCGCGCTATCGGCCCGACCCTGCAGATCAGTGCGCTGCTGAGTCGCTGGCAGCACGTCAAGGTCGCCAAGGAAGGGCTGGATGCGCTGATGGAGACTGACATCGAGCGTCCTAGCGATCGTCGCTTCGCGCGCCTCGCCCAGGCACGCGGGCACTACCAGGCCGAGAATCTGCACTGGCGCTACGACGAGGAAGCCCCGGAAGCCCTGGCGCTGGACCGCCTGAGCATCGCACCCGGTGAGCACCTCGCCCTGCTGGGGGGCAACGGCGCCGGCAAGAGTACTCTGCTGCGTCTGCTGGCCGGCTACTTCACGCCCACCAGTGGCGGGCTGACCCTCGACAACCTCGCCCTGAGTCAGATCGACCCTGCCGATCGCCAGCGTGCCATCGGCTATCTGCCGCAGGACATCAGCCTGTTCAGCGGTACGCTGCGCGACAACCTGTGTATCGACGGGCGGGATGTCAGCGACATGCGCCTGCTGGAGGTCATCGAGATGACCGGGCTGGGCGACTTCGTGCGCCGCCACCCGCTGGGGCTGGACATGATGCTGCATGACCGCCACAGCCTGTCCGGTGGCCAGCGCCAGAGCCTCGGCCTTGCCCGCCTGGTGCTGCAGGACCCGGCCGTGGTGCTGCTGGATGAGCCCACCGCCTCGCTGGATCAGGCCACCGAGCAACACGTCATCAAGACCCTCGGCCCCTGGCTTGCTGGCCGCACCCTGGTGCTGGCCACACACCGCAAGTCGCTGCTCGGCTGGGTCGAACGTGCCCTGGTGCTGCGCCACGGCAAGCGCGTCATGGACGGCCCGCTGGATCAGATCATGGCCAGACAATCGGCCGGCAAGACACCGGCCACCTCCGCATCCCGTCAGCGCCAGGAGGCCTCATGAGCCAGCGTTTCGATCCCGAACTCATCAAACGCGAATTGGGCGCGCCGGACCAGAAGCTGGAAAGCCACTGGTCGCGTCCGCTGCTGTGGGCCAGCTTCCTGGTCATCGCGCTGTTCATCGCCTGGGCCAGCTGGGCCGAGGTCAATGAGGTGGCGCGTGGCGAAGCCAAGGTCATCCCCTCCTCCCGCCAGCAGACCATCCAGAGCCTCGAGGGCGGTATCCTCGACGAGATGATGGTCAGCGAAGGCGAGATCGTCGAGGCCGGTCAGCTGCTGGCCGCCATCGACGAGACCCGCTTCCGCTCGGCCTACATGGAGTCACTGAGCCAGGCACAGGCGCTACGCGCCACCATCGCCCGTCTGGAAGCCGAGGTACTGGACAAGTCGAGCATCGAGTTCCCTGTAGAGGTGCGTGACAACGAGGCACTGACCGCCACCGAGCGCGAGCTGTTCACGGCCCGGCGCAAGAAGCGTGACAGCGCCCTGGAGGCAGTCAGCAAGGAAATCAGTGCCGCACAGCGCCAGCTCGCGGTGATCCGTCCGCTGGTCAAGCGTCGCGCCGTGGGGGAAATGGAGATGTTGAAGCTCGACCGTGAGATCGCCGAGCTCAAGGGCCGTCAGGCCGAGATCCGCAACACCTATCTTCAGGATTCCTACGCCGAGCTTGCCGACAAGAAGTCCGAACTGGCGACGCTTGAAGAAACCAGCGTGCAGCGCCGTGACCAGCTGGATCGGACACGGCTGCTCTCGCCGGTGCGCGGGGTGGTCAACAACATCTCGATCACGACCCGCGGTGGAGTGATTCCGCCCGGCGAGGAGATCATGCAGATCACCCCGCTGGAGGACACCCTGGTGTTCGAGACGCGCATCCGGCCGCAGGATGTCGCCTTCATCGCCCCGGGCATGCCGGCGACGATCCGCATCAGCGCCTACGACTATGCGGTCTACGGCACGCTGGAAGGCAAGGTCGAGCGCATCAGCTCTGACACGCTGGAGGAGGAAACGCCACGCGGCGAGGAGAGCTACTATCGCGTGCTGGTCAGCAGCGAGACCGCGGCACTTGAGCACAACGGCGAGACGCTGCCGATCAAGCCGGGCATGGTCGCCACGGTCGACATCGAGACCGGCGAGCGCAGCGTGCTCTCCTACCTGCTGAGGCCCTTCACGCGTCTGGAGCTGCGCTGAGTGCAAGCCTGATCGTCAGATAGCGGGCGGCTGGCGCAATGCCAGCATGTCCGGCCACAACCGCGCGAAGCTGTCCTCGAGCATCGCGCGGTTATCCGCCAGCCACGGCGTCATGTCCGCCAGCGGATTGGCTTCTGCATCCAGAACTCGCTGTCCGTGCGTACCTTCTACGCCGCTCGAACGACCGCCATTGCGTGACCGACGTCTGGCCACCATGCGCTCGCCGATGCTGGCAATCGTCGCGAGCGTGAAGTCCAGCTCTCGATAGCGCCTGAGTGCATCGCGCACCTGAATCCACTCGATCAGGCTCGCCAGCCGTGCTGGCACCTCCTCGCGTGCCAGCAGGCGATAGAGGCGCTCGATATCGTCATCCTGCATGTCGGCGGCCAGCAGATGATCCCACATCATGTCGAAGGCGATGCCGGCCACGCGTCGCGATGTGGGTGGCACCTGCGTCAGCAGCCAGCGCGTCTCGGGGTGGGCATCGATCACCGCATCACAGCGGCGATGGAAACGGATGCCCGCCTCCACTTCGTGCGGCCAGTCGCTCAGGTCACTGCCGCGCACGCCATCAGCAATCAGGTTGCCAAACAGGTAGTTATCGCTGCCCGAAAGGCTCAGGCGTGCATGACCGAGGAAGTTCAAGTTGCTAGACTCCGGCCTTTGCGCATCCTGTCGCCGGTCTGATCTGTCACACCCAGGCTCTGCATTCTTGTGCTCCTGTTTCCCTATTTTACTGATTGTCGAGATTCACGATGCCGTCCGCCTCCATGCCAGTCAAAGCACCCATCGTGCGCGATATCGTCCTGATCGGCGGTGGGCACAGCCACGTCGGCGTGCTGATGCGATTTGCCATGCAGCCAGAGCCCGGTGTCCGCCTGACCGTCATCTGTCGCGACACCGACACGCCCTACTCCGGCATGTTGCCGGGCTACGTCGCCGGTCATTATACGTTCGACGATGTGCATATCGACCTGCGCCGGCTGTGTCAGTTCGCCGGCGCCCGCTTCTATCGCGATCAGGTGATCGACATCGACCGCCGTGAACGCCGCGTGATCTGCGCCGAGCGCCCGGCGGTGGACTACGACCTGCTGTCGATCAATATCGGTTCCACGCCTCGCCTGTCCCACATCGATGGTATCGGTGATCCTGAAGTCGCAGACGCCCCCGTGGTGGCGGTCAAGCCGATCAGCACCTTCCAGCAGCGCTGGCTGAGTCTGCTCGAGCGCGCCAGAAGCGCCGAGCGCCCGCTCGATATCGTGCTGGTCGGCGGCGGTGCCGGCGGGGTCGAGCTGCTGCTGGCCATCCAGCAGCGCCTTGCCACCGAGTTGCCCGATGCGCTCAAGCCGAACCTGACGCTGATCACCCGCGGACAGCGTCTGTTGCCCACCCATGCGCACACGGTCAGCGAGGCGCTTGCCACTACCCTGCACGAGCGTGGTATCCAGGTACATTTCGGTGAGGAGATCACCGCTGTCGAATCCTCCACGACGTCCTCACAGCGGCTGCTGATCAGCGCCAGTGGCACCCGCCATCAAGCCGATGAGGCCATCTGGGTGACACGCGCCGGGGGGGCGCGCTGGCTGGAGAAGACAGGACTGAGCCTCGATGAGGATGGCTTCCTCAAGGTGCGCGATAGCCTGCAGACGCTGGAGGATGACACCATCTTCGCCGCGGGCGATATCGCGCATCAGCTGAATCATCCCCGCGAAAAGGCCGGCGTGTTTGCCGTGCGTCAGGCGCGACCACTGGCCGACAACCTGCGACGGGCCGTGCGCGGCGAGCCACTCAAGCCCCATGCCCCACAGTCACGTTGGCTGGCGTTGATCAGCACTGGGGATCGCGACGCCATCGCCTCACGCGGCAGCCTGGGGCTGGTCGCCCCGGCTCTGCGCCCGTGGCTGTGGCGCTGGAAGGACCATATCGACCGCCAGTTCATGACGCGCTTCACTGAACTGCCCAACATGCAGGACGCCACGGCCACCGGCGGCCTGTCAGGATTGCACCAGCGCATCAGCGCTGCTTGGCAAGCGCTCAAGGGCGGCGATGGCAGGCTCCACCCGCGCCTGACCGCCGAGCTGGATGAGCAGGAGGCACATCAGGCCCTGTCCGCTCTGGCGATGCGCTGTGGCGGCTGTGGTGCCAAGGTCGGTGCCAGCGTGCTGTCGCGAGCGCTGCAGAGCCTTGCCCCACGCGATAACCCGGACGTGCTGGTCGGGCTGCATGCCCCGGATGATGCCGCCATCGTGCGCGTACCCGAAGGACAGGCGCTGGTGCACAGCGTCGACTTCTTCCGCGCCTTCATCGATGACCCCTATCTGTTCGGGCGCATCGCCGCCAATCACGCGCTGGGCGATCTCTACGCCATGGGCGCAACACCCCATACCGCCACCGCCGTCGCCACGGTGCCGCAAGGGGTCGAGCGCAAGGTCGAACCGCTGGTGCGCGAGCTGATGCAAGGCGCGACCGAGGTGCTCAACGAGGCAGGCTGCAGTCTGGTCGGCGGCCACACCGGCGAAGGTCAGGAGCTGGCGCTGGGCTTCGCGCTCAATGGTCTGGTGGAGGAAAGTCTGACCGGCGTCACCTGCAAGGGCGGCATGCAGCCGGGCGAGGTGCTGATCCTCACCAAGGCCATCGGCACCGGCACGCTGTTGGCGGCGCATGCACGCCTGGAAGCCCGCGGCCGCTGGATCGACGCCGCGCTGAGCAGCATGCAGCAATCCAGTCAGCGCGCGGCGGGTATCCTGCGAACGCATCAGGCAAGCGCGTCCACGGATGTCACCGGCTTCGGCCTGCTCGGCCATCTGGTGGAGATGACCCGCGCCAGCGGCGTGGATGCCGAACTCGAGATCGATGCCCTGCCGGTGCTCGAGGGCGCCGAGGACTGTGTCGCCCGCGGCGTGGTCAGCTCGCTGCAACCGGCCAATCTGCGCCTCAAGCGTGCCCTGAAGGATCAGGCCGGCGTCATCGATCATCCGCGCTATCCGCTGCTGTTCGATCCGCAGACCGCCGGTGGCCTGCTAGCCAGTGTGCCGGCCGAAGAGGCCGAGGCCTGTCTGGCCGCGCTCAAGGCCGCCGGCTATCACGCCAGCGCCATCATCGGACGCATCACGCCCCAGGGCGATGCACTGGCGCCGATCAGCATCAAGCGCTGAGCACGGTTAGACGGTCACACAGTGAGCCAGCCGACGGTGAATGACAACCGGCGACTTCCAGCGACGCTTCACAAGCGGTGTGACATTCAGCGTTGTGACATTCAGATGCCAAGACGCCCGCCAGAGAACTCTCTGGCGGGCGTCTTCATGACTGCCGACTCATGCGCGGGGCGTCTGGCGACAAGCGTCAGACTGACCGGCTATCTCAGGCTTCGGCTTCGCGCTTGAGCGCCTCGAAGGACTCCACGAACGCATCCATGGTCTCGGCACAGTAATCCCGCAGCCCGCTGACGACCAGCTTCTTGGAGCCACTGCCGATGCACTGCTCACCATCATGGATGCTGAACTCGAGCAGGGTATCGCCACGCTTGCCGTTGACCTCGAGGGAAGAGCCCACGAAATCGAGGTGCAGGTCGGCGATATCCAGACGCTCGAAACAGAAGCCCATGCTGTCGTAGATCACCAGCGGGCGCGCCGGGTTGAACATCACGCCCTTCTCCAGCATCAACGGCTGCAGGAAGTGCGGGAAGTTGCGCCCGGAGAAGGCGATGTACTGGCGGGTGAAATTGGCGACCACTTCCTCATCATGAGTGGTATCGCCGCTGCGCTCGACCGTCAGATAGACCTTGCCGGCTTCATCGCGCACCAGCAGGGACACGCCATTCTCGTCGGGGGCGTCCAGCGCTTCGAAGATCAAGGGCACATCGTTGCCGACCATGCCGCAGAAGCGGATGGTCATGCACTGCGACAGACCGAACTTCGCCAGCAGCAGGGAGAACAGCAGATCGCCGGGCACACAGAAGCGTCGCGCGTCCGGGTCATGAATGGGGTTGTAATCCCCCGCCATCTGCTTGGCGAAACGACTTGCCTGCTCGGCGGTGATCCGCACGCGGCCATCTTCGACCCGGTGAAACTGATCAAGAAACATGGACTGCCTTCCTGCCCTGCTTGAATGATGATCGATGGCCCATCCTGAACCATCGCGGAAATGCCTCCGAGGGGAGGAATCGCGGTCGGCGCGCTGTCACGCCTGCCCACCTGTCGTGTCATGAAGCTTTCAAGACATGCAGATGAAACGATTTTACCACTGGATGACGGTCAGGTGGTGACTCGTGACAGGCTTTGCAAGAGATTGCAGCACGATAGATGGCCATATACTGTATATAACCCCATGCTTTCGGGCAAACCGCTGCACTGCCCGCCACTTCGACAGGTCGCCATGCAAGCCGCTCCCCTCGACAATCCACGCTACTACCTGGCCAACTTCGACACCCTGATCGACTGGGTCTGCCAGTGTCACGCCGATCTGCTGACAGAGACGGAGCGTGCCACGGTGGACGCCATCACGCGTCTGCCGGATGCGTCGCGGGCCTTGCTGGTGCGACTGCTGATGCGCAAGGGCGATCATTTCGAGCGCTCACAGCTGCACTATGCCGAGATCGGTGCGATCGAGGCCGCAAGCCAGCCATTGATCACACCGCTCGCCGACAGTGCCACGCCTGACGGTCTGTGCCGCCACAATGCCGATCTGACGCTGGACGAGATGCTGGCGCTGGTGACCTTGCCGCGCCTCCGGGCTGCCTTTGCCGAGCTGCCCAGAAGTACGCCCAAGCGCCGCATGCATGATGCCATCAGCGAGCTGCTGGGCGACGTCACGCCACGGCCACTGCCAGCGTGGTTGAGCGACCCTGCCGCCGACACCTTGAGTGTCGGGCTGGGTGAGCTGTCGCGGCGCCTGAGCCTGATGTTCTTCGGCAACCTGCGCCAGAACCTGTCGGACTTCGTACTCAGCGAGCTTGGCCTGCTGCGTTGCGAGACGGTCGCCCTGTCGCCGGCCTCGCGCGCCTTCACCCATCGCTGGGAGGTGGATCGTTATCTGGCCCTGGAGAAGCTGCGTGAGGACTGGCAGCAAGCCCGGGAGCGGCTGGGCCGCACGGCTAACGCTGGGCTTGAGCTGCACTGGCAGCGCATCGTCGCGGCGCTGGATGCGACGCCGTCTGCAGCGTCAGATGAGATCCCCGCTGAGCCGTCCGCGCCTCATCAGCTCACTGACGCTCATGCCACCGACGGGCGCGCTATTGATGATCGTGCCAATGCCTGGCTGGCACAGCGGCGTGACCGCCTGCGCTTCTCCCTGGCCCGCGACGCCGAGCGTCAGGGCTGGCATCAGGCGGCTGCCCGCCAGTACGCCTGTCTCGAGGACTCCGCGTATGCCCCGCGTGCCATGCCGCGCCGGGTGAGAGCGCTGGAGCTGTCTGGCGATATCAGCACAGCCCACGGGCTGGCCAGCGAGCGATTGGCGCGCGCCGAGATCACGCTGGACGAGCAGCTGGCACTCGAACGCGCCCTGCCGCGTCTGTGTCGTGGTCTCGGATTGCCCGCGCCCAGACGCGCCAAGGCACCGACCACTCCGCAGATCACTCTCACGGTGCCCAACCTTGCCACCTCGGCGGCTGACGGCATCCACGGCGTCGAGCGCGCGGCCGCCCATGCCTTGGCCACGCCCGAGGCACCGGTCTTCTATGTCGAGAATGGCCTGATCCCCGCGCTCTTCACTCTGCTGTGCTGGGAGGCGCTGTTCGCCCCCTTGCCGGGGGCCTTCTTCCACGCCTTCCATACCGGCCCGGCGGACCTCTATCGTCCTGACTTCGTCAGCCGCCGCCAGGCCGCTTTCGAGGCCTGCTTCGCGCGCCTGAAGGACGAAAGCTACCGGAAGGTGATTCGTGAACGCCACCAGCAGAAACAGGGCATTCAGGCACCCTTCGTGCACTGGGAGCTGTTGAGCGAGGAACTGCTGAACCACGCACTGGACTGCATTCCGCCCGCGCACCTGGAAGCCTGTTTCCGCCACCTGCTGGCCAACCCTCGCGAACATCGCGCCGGCCTGCCGGACCTGATCCAGTTCTTCCCCGAACACAGCAGCGACCGTTATCGACTGATCGAGGTCAAGGCGCCCACTGACCGCCTGCAGGACAACCAGCGTCAATGGCTGGCCCTGTTCGCACGCCATGCGATGCCGGCGCTAGAGTGTCGAGTCGAGTGGCTGAGCGCGACCAAAGCCTCGCAGGGTGAATCCTCCGAGCACAAGGTACCTCCTGCATCATGACCAAGGCAGACGAGAACCACGCTGAGCCCGCACGCTACCGGATCGCGGTGCGTGAACTGTGTGCCTTTGCCGCGCGCGAGGGCGATCTGGACCTGCGCTTCACGCCATCGCCCACTGCCCAGCAGGGCATCCGTGGTCATCAGCGTATCGTGCGCCGACGCGGCAAGGACTATGAAAGCGAGATCTCGCTCAGCGGTGACATCGGCAACCTGACCATCCGTGGGCGCGCCGATGGCTATGATCCCAAGCGCAACTGCCTCGAGGAGATCAAGACCCATCGCGGCGACCTCTCCCGCCAGCCCACACACCATCGCGCCTTGCACTGGGCCCAGGCACGCGTCTACGGCGCACTGATGTGTCGCAGCCGGGACCTCGAAGGCATCACGCTGGCGCTGGTCTATCTGGACATCGCGACGGATGCGCCCGGGAGCGCCAAGGGCAGCAAGGATGAGCAGGACGAGCAGACTGACCCCAAAAAAGGCCAGCCGCATCACGATGAGCAGCGTCTGGAAGCCTGGTGGAGCCGTGAGGCGCTGGAGGCGGAGCTGGCACGTCTGGCGGCACGCTTCAGCGAATTCGCCGCCAATGAGCTGGCCCATCGCAGTGCCCGCGACAGCGCGCTGAGCCGCTTGGCCTTTCCGTGGCCGAACTGGCGCCCCGGGCAACGCCAACTGGCCGAGCATGCCTACAAGGCGGTGATGACCGGCCGCGAGCTGCTGGCCGAGGCGCCGACCGGCACCGGCAAGACCCTGGCGACGCTGTATCCTGCGCTGCGCGCGATGCCCGAAAGCGGCACCGACAGGCTGTTCTACCTCACCGCCCGCACCCCGGGGCGCGCCTTGGCACTCGACGCACTGGCCACCTTGGCACCAGCCGCTGATGACAGCGAAGGGCAGGAAAAGGCACCGGCGACACCGCTGCGCATTCTGGAACTGGGCGCGCGCAGCAAGACCTGCGAGCACCCGTCCCTCGCCTGTCATAGCGAGTCCTGCCCGCTGGCGCGCGGGTTCTATGATCGCCTGCCCGCGGTGCGCGACGCCGCCCTCGCCGACCGACGGCCCCTGAATCTGGCGACGACACGCCGCCACGCCCTGGCCCATGACATCTGCCCCTATTTTCTCGCCCAGGAGCTCTCGCGCTGGGCGGATGTCATCATCGGCGACCATAACCACTACTTCGACAATCATGCGCTGCTGTTCGCCCTGACCCAGGCCAATGACTGGCGCACGGTGGTACTGGTCGATGAGAGCCACAATCTCATCGAGCGCGCCCGCGGCATGTACAGCACCGAGCTCGACGCGCGCCAGTTCCACTTTCTGCTCAAGCAGTTGAGCCGCACGGGCCATCCGGCCCCGCTGCGCTCGGCTTCACGCGCGCTGGCTCGCCAATGGCGCGCGCTGGAGCAGCTCGAGCAGGGTACTGAAGGCGCTAAACAGACAAGCAAGGACGAAGGCCGCAAGGCCCAGCGACTTGCGCTGGAGGCTCTGCCCGGCGACTTCCTCAAGGCCTTGAGCCAGTGGACCGGCGCGATGGGTGACTGGTTGGCAGAGCCTGACAAGGCCGCATCCCCTGCTGCGGTCAGGCAACAACCAGCGAAAGCCACCGCCACACAAGCCCCCGAACAGCTGGGTCTGATCGCAAGCGATGCCTCCTCTGCTGCTCCGGGCACTACTGTTTCAGGCACTGCAACGACAATCTCCGGCTCCACCACGGCCAGGCACCGTATGGAGCCCGATGTCGAGATGATGGAGGCCTACTTCGCGGCATTGACTCTGGCGCGACTCGCCGAAGGCTTCGGCGATCACTCGCTGTTCGAGGTCGAACTCGCCGCCACGCCCCCTGCGCGGCAAGCATCACTCGCCAGCGATTCAAACTCGAGTTGCGGCGTAGCATCGGATGCAGGTGCAGAAGCAGAAGCAGGAGGAGGAGAAGCAGGAGGAGAAGCAGGAACAGCAGCCCGGCCACGCAAGGCCCGCGGGCGCAGCGTGCGCCAGATCCAGCCGCGACTGCGCTGCGTCAGCCCAGCGCCGTGGCTGGCCCCCCGCCTGCGCGCCAGTCACGCCACCCTGTTGTTCTCGGCCACGCTCAATCCACCGGCCTATCATCATCGCCTGCTGGGTCTGGCGGACGATACCGTCTGGCTGAGTGTCGACTCCCCCTTCACCGCGACCCAGGTGCAGGTCAGTCGTCATCGGATCTCGACACGCCTGCGGGATCGCGACGCCTCCTGTCGGCCGATCGCCGAGTTGATGGCGCGCCAATACCGTCAGCGCCCGGGCAACTATCTGGCCTTCTTCTCGAGCTTCGCCTATCTGGAACAGGTCGCCAGCACCCTGCAACAGCTGGCGCCGGAGATTCCCCAATGGCGCCAGACCCGCGCCATGACGGAGGCTGAGCGCACCCGCTTCATTCAGCGCTTCACGCCCGACGGCCAAGGCATCGGTTTCGCGGTGCTGGGTGGCGCCTTCGGCGAAGGGATCGATCTGCCCGGCTCGCGGCTGATCGGGGCTTTCATCGCCACCCTGGGACTGGCCGGTTTCAGCCCCGAGAATGAAGCACTCAAGCAGCGTCTGGCCACGTGGCTGAACAACGACGCTCAGCGGCGCAGCCAACCGAATCAGGCTGAAGGCGACCCACATGACGATCCGCGCGCACCTCGCCCGGTCATCCAGCCATTGAATGCCGATGACTGCACCTATTTGTACCCGGGACTCACCAGAGTGGTGCAGGCTGCCGGCCGAGTGATTCGCAGCGAGCAGGATCAGGGCGTGATCCACTTGATCGATGACCGCTTCATGCGCCCGGAAGTCGCACGGTTGCTGCCTCGCTGGTGGACACCGACGAATTGATGCGGGATGCAAGCGTGACGACGCCACCATGCGCCGTGATGGCACAATGCCTGCACATCAATGGAGAGTGATGGGGTATTCATATCGCTCTTCATTTCGTTAGCCACCCGCAAGGAAGCCGCACGATGCCAGACAACGACAACGCCCTGTGGGGCGACGACTATCCGCGTGATCTGATCGGTTATGGTGCCAATCCCCCCCATGCCAACTGGCCGGGTGGCGCGAAGATCGCGGTCCAGTTCGTGCTCAACTATGAGGAAGGCGGCGAGAACTGCCTGCTGCACGGGGATAGCGAGAGCGAGAAGTTTCTCTCCGAGATCATCGGTGCCGAGGCCTACCCCGCGCGGCACATGAGCATGGAGTCGATCTACGAATACGGCTCGCGCAGTGGCGTGTGGCGGATTCTGGATGAATTCAAGCGCCGCGAGTTACCGCTGACGGTCTTCGGCGTCGGCATGGCGCTGGCGCGCCATCCGGATCTGGTGGCGCGTTTTCTGGAGGATGGCCATGAGATCGCCAGTCACGGCTGGCGCTGGATTCATTACCAGCACATGGATGAGGTCCATGAGCGCGCCCACCTGGAACGGGCGGTAGAAAGCTATCGCGAGCTGGTCGGTCATGCACCGCAGGGCTGGTACACCGGGCGCGACAGCCCCAACACCCGCCGATTGGTGGTGGAACACGGCGGCTTCACCTACGACAGCGATTACTACGGCGATGACCTGCCACTGTGGATGGAGGTGACTACCGCCAATGGCGAGCAGGTGCCGCATCTCGTCGTCCCCTACACCCTGGACACCAATGACATGCGCTTCGCCAGCGCCCAGGGCTTCAACAACGGCGAGGACTTCTTCCAGTACCTGCGCGATGCCTTCGATGTGCTCTATGCCGAGGGCGACACGGCGCCCAAGATGCTCTCCGTCGGGCTGCACTGCCGGATCGCCGGCCGCCCGGGACGCTTCGCGGCGCTGAAACGCTTCCTCGACTACGTTCAGTCGCATGACAAGGTATGGATCACGCGACGCATCGATATCGCCGAGCACTGGCAACGCGAGCATCCCTATCCCCCCGCCAGCTGACGAACCATCCCTTCAAGCGCCAGCACCAGAAACGCCGCAGCCTTTTCGGGATGCGGCGTTTCTGTTCAACTCCAGACAATGTCTGCAATCGCACATGCAAGGCAGCGCTGGTCAGTTTTCCAACATGCTGGTCAGTCTTCCAACATGCGGGCCAAGGCCAGCAGGCTCTCATCGCGACCCGGCAGGCCCAGCAATGATACGCCCCAGGGCGGGGGCGCGGCTTCCTGTGGCAGACGTGCCGCCGAGTCGGCAAGCCACGGCAGACTCAGCTGCGGCGCACCATTCAAGCCCGCCAGCGCGGTGAGCCCCATCAGGCGATGACGATAGGCCTCCATCACCTCAAGGCTTGCACCCAGCAGCGGTGAGGCGCCCGGCGTGGTGGGCATCACGAAGACCGCCTCGCTGGTGGCCTCGGCCTGGGCATGAGACGCGCGACTGCCGGACTCCCCTGGCGCCTCGCTGTCTTCCTGATGACTGGCCGGCTGGTTGGCCGCCAGCTGCTGGCGATACCAGCGTCGAACGGTACCTGCCTTGGCTTCTGCCGCCTCCTCATCAGTATCGCTGAGCGTCATGCACCATTTGAGGCGCGCCGCGATATCCGGGTTGAGGCGCGGCCAGCGCGATTCGGGCCCCTGCTCCGGCGTACTCAACCACGCCTGGTGCGTACGCCGAATCTCGCAGCCCTGCAGAATCCGGAAGGCTTCACTGGCGTGTGCCATGAAGGCCTGGCTCAGCATGCGCCGCTCGCACTGAAAGCCGAGCGACTCAAGGCGCCGGGACAGCGGCCCCAACAGGCGCTGATAAGGCCCCGCGACCAGCCCTTCCGGCACCAGCAGGATGATGCGCGCAGGCAGTCGGGTGGCTGTCGCCGCCGGCATCAGCACTTCACTGACCTGCGTCAGCGTCGCCAGATCCCGCGTCATCCAGCCGACGGTGTCGAAGCGCGGCGCCAGCGGCTTGAGCCCGGTCATGCTGATACGGCCATGGGTCGGGCGCAGCCCATAAAGCCCGCAGTAACTGGACGGCACGCGGATGGAGCCGCCGGTATCGGTGCCCAGACCGATCTCCGCCTCGCCGCGCGCCACCGCCACCGCAGAGCCCACACTAGAGCCGCCCGGTAATCTCAGCGGCGCGCGTGGGTTCTGCGGCGTACCGAAATGGCTGTTGGTGCCGTTGAGGCTGTAGGCCAGCTCATCGGTGGTGGTGCGGGCTCGATAATCGGCCCCCGCCTGCTGAAGCGCGAGGACAGCAGGCGCCGTCTGCCGCTCGATGGGAGCACTGTCCAGCAGGTCAGGGTTGCCTTGGCCGATGCGCTCGCCCTTGATCGCGAACAGATCCTTCACCACCAGTCTCTGACCATCAAGCGGCCCCTGTTTCCGCGGCCCCGAAAAACGTGCCGGCGCTACATAGATACGCTTGTCCACTGGGAGCGACTCCTTTCGACTCATGATGTGGTCCACCGCTGCACGCTCAAGACGCTGCGCTCATAGCACCGCGCCGAGGAACTGGCGCAGCTCTTCCGTGGCCGGATTGGCGAACAGCGTCGCGGGATCGCCCGACTCATGCACGCGCCCCTGGTGCATGAAGATCACGCGATCCCCCACATCGCGGGCGAAATTCATCTCGTGGGTGACCAGAATCAGCGTCATGCCCTCACGTTTGAGCTGTTCCAGCACCTTGAGCACATCGCCGACCAGTTCCGGGTCCAGCGCCGAGGTGATCTCATCGCAGAGCAGCACCTTGGGGTGCATCGCCAGGGCGCGCGCGATCGCCACCCGCTGCTGCTGTCCACCGGAGAGCTGACTCGGCCAGGCATCGAATTTCTCCCCCAGCCCGACCTTGGCCAGCATCTCGCGAGCCTCGCGCTCCGCGACATCGCGAGCGATACCCTTGACCAGCACCGGCGCCAGCATCACGTTCTCGCCGACGCGCTTGTGAGGAAACAGATTGAAGCTCTGGAACACCATGCCGACATCCTGCGCCAGGGCGGCGGCGTCCATCTCGCTACCATCCAGCAGCTTGCCGGCGACATGAATGGCGCCGCCGTCATGCTGTTCGAGCTGATTGATACAGCGCAGCAAGGTGCTCTTGCCGGAACCGCTGCGCCCGATGATCGACACCACTTCCCCCGGACGCACCTCGAGATCGATGCCCTTGAGGACCGCCACGTCGCCGAAGGACTTGGTCAGCGCCGACAGGCTGACCAGCGGTGACTTTGCCTTCTCGGAAACGGGAGCGCTCCCGGTGACAGTAGTCTTTTCGGAGACAGCGGCGTCGGATGAGGCGCTATCCAGCGCAGAAACTTCAGCGAGCAGTGACATTGAGACGTGCCTCCAGATGGCGAGCCAGCCGCGACAGCGGATAGCACATGGCGAAATACAGCAACGCGACCAGCGCGAAGACAGTGAAGGGTTCCAGGGTAGCGTTGTTGAGCATGGTGCCGGCCTTGGTCAGCTCGACGAAGCCGATCACCGAGGCAAGCGCGGTGCCCTTGATGATCTGCACCGAGAAGCCGACGGTCGGCGCGATGGCCATGCGCAGTGCCTGCGGCAGGATGATGTGGCGCATGGTCTTCAGGTAGCCGAGCCCCAGCACCCGCGCCCCTTCCCACTGCCCTTTGGGCACCGCCTCGACACAGCCCCGCCAGATGTCGTGCAGGAAGGCACTGCTGAACAGCGTCAGCGCCACGGCCGCCGCCGTCCAGGCCGAGACATCCAGCCCGAAGACCGCCACGCCGAAGAAGGCCAGGAACAGCTGCATCAACAGCGGCGTGCCCTGGAACAGCTCGGTATAGAGACGACAGAAGAGCGCCGCCCCCGGCCAGCGGGTCAGGCGCAGAAAGGTCAGCGCCAGCCCCACCAGACTCCCGCCGATGAAGGCGATCAGGGACAGCGCCAGTGTCCAGCGCGCCGCCAGCAACAGGTTGCGCAGAATGTCCCACAGCGTGAAGTCGATCATGAGTGGGCCTCTTTCAGGACAGGGGAAGACAGACGGCTTCGCGGGGCCGGCGCTAGGTGGCGAAAGCCGAACAGGCGACGCCCGATACGGTTGAGCAAGGCACGCATCGCGATGGCCAGCAGCAGGTACATCCCCGCCGTCACCACGTAGCTCTCGAAGCTCAGGAAGGTACGTGACTGGATGAAGTTGGCCGCGAAGGTCAGGTCCGCCACGCTGATCTGGGAGACCACGGCGGAGCCCAGCATCACGATCACGCACTGGCTAGTCAGCGCCGGATACATGCGTTCCAGCGCCGGCATCAGCACCACATGGCGATAGCTCTGCCAACGGGTAAGGCCCAGTGCCCGCCCGGCTTCCCACTGGCCGCGACCGGTGGCATCGACCCCGGCACGCAGGATTTCACTGCTGTAGGCCGCCAGGTTGAGTGTCATCGCGATCACCGCGGCCATCTCGGCGCTGAGTGACAGCCCCAGCGCCGGCAGGCCGAAGAAGATGAAGAACAGCTGGACGATGAAGGGCGTGTTGCGCAGCAGCTCCACCAGCATGCCCAGCAGCCGGCTGAAGAGGCTGGTCGGCGCACGATGGCGCTGCCAGACACACATCACCGCGCCGAGTATCCCCAGTGTGGTGGTCAGCGCCGTCAGCCAGACCGTCGTCATCAGCCCGGCCATCAGGTCGGGCAGATACGGCAACAGGCGCGGGAAATCAGGGAGATAATTCATCGATCAAGCCTCACGGGCAAAGGGATCAGACGTGTGACGTCTCGATTCAGGCATCCAGTGACGGCAGCGGCGCCTTGAACCAGGTCTCGGAGAGCGTATTGAGCGTGCCATCCTCGATTCCCTGGGCGATCAGCTCATTCACGCGCGCCTTGAGCGCCGGCGTGTCATGACGCATGCCCACATAGCAGGGAGAATTCTTGAGCGGCAGCACGCTGACCGGCACGCGGGCAGGATTGCGCTCGGCGATGGCGGCGGTGACGAGATTGCCGGTGGCAATCATCTCGACCTGCCCTGACAGGAAGGCCGACAAGGTCGTGTTGTTGTCTTCGAAGCGCTTCACGGTGGTCGATTCCGGTGCCACCTTGCTGAGCTCCATGTCTTCCACCGAGCCACGTGTCACGCCGATGGTCTTCTCGCTCAGTCCCTGCGCGGAGTCCACCTCACTGCCCTTCTCGCCGAACACGCCGAGGAAGAACGGCGCATAGGCATCGGAGAAATCGATCGCCTTCTCACGCTCGGGATTCTTGCCCAGGCTCGAGATCACCAGATCGACCTTGCGGGTCTGCAGGTAAGGGATGCGATTGGCCGAGGTGACCGGCACCAGCTCAAGCTTCACCTCCATCTCGTCTGCCAGATAGCGCGCCATGTCGATATCGTAGCCACGCGGCTTGAGGTCCGGGCCGACCGAGCCGAAGGGCGGGAAGTCCTGGGGCACCGCCACTTTCAGCACCCCGCTATCTTTGATGTCACTCAGTGCATCCGCGTGTGCGCTCAAGGCGGTGGACGCCAACGTGCCCCACAGGGCCAGCAATATTCCCTTGCGGACCCAGTTGCCAAGACGCTGCTTGTTGCCTGTCCGTGCGGCGCGCTGCTGGGCCTTGCTCTCGTGACGCTTGCTCATCGGTCGACTCCGGTATCCGTCAATGCCAGGCGCTGATGCGAGAACGGCTCTTGGTGCACCTGGTGCCTTGCGGCAGTGGATTGTTGTTGGTTGTCCCGCCGTGCTGCTTGCCGAGTGTCTCGTCGAGTCATATCCAGTGACTCCCTGCCCCATTCGTCTTGAGAACCTGACCAATGAAACAAGTGATTCCCTTATCAATCTTTGCAACAGGTGTGCCAAAGCTTCCGCTTCGTGCTCAATAAGGTGATCGAGTTGCAGGCAGCGCAGAGTCAACTGCGGCTCACACGCCCGAGAACGCGCCTCAGCACAGGACTGGGCACAGGCATGCAAGCAAACAGCGAATGGAAAGGAGAAGAAGCGACACACGCCTGCGGGAGGCGAAATCGAGGATGACGTCCTCACCGGGCGGCGAGATCAGGGCGCCGACACCAGCGATATGGCAGCAGATGGTGCAGTCAGGCAGGCATATGCGCCCTGCGAGTGCGCAGAGCGCGGCGAGTCGAATCGGGCCGCGGCACAGATCACAAGCAAGACTGGCGGCCCACAGGGAGATAGAGAGGGAGAAAGGAAAGGCAGGAGCACTTCACGCTGGACGATCAGCCGTCGCCCAGTTCCTCCAGCGCATCGAAGGTATCGGTCACGCGGCGTATCTGACTGCGCCCGCCGACGAGGTCGTCATGCAGCAGGCGCGTGGCCAGCAGGTTGATCTGGCTCATGCCTGCGGCGTAGCTGTCGAAGGCGCTGACGCTGTCCAACGGGCAGCGCAGAACATGCTCGATACCGGCGGGGATGGTGCTCAAGCTGTCATCGCAGACCAGCAACACTGTACACGGTGCCTGCCCCAGCCACTCAAGCAATCGGGCCAGCCCCTGCGGTCGTCGGCGCATGGCGAATACCACCACGGCATCATCGGCATCCAGGCGTGCGACCTCCTCGCCGAGTGATTGGCCGGGTTGCGGCAACACCGCCACCTGCTCGCGTAGCTGCAGCAACTGCTGGCGCAGGTGCAGCGCCAGTGGATAGGCATTGCGAAAGCCGATGATCTGCAGCCGCTCGGCCTTGGCCAGAGCGCTGCTCAAGGCCGCCATGTCGAGCATGTCCAGCGCCGCCAGCGCCTGACGCAGGTTGCGACACTCCTGCTCATAGTGACGCTGGTGATGGTCTGCCGTCGGCGCTGCCGCCACCGGCACACCCGATTGACGCAGACTGCGCGCCTGATCCCGCGCTTCACGGAAGTCCTGATAGCCAAGACGGCGGAACAGGCGGCTGACCGTCGCCTTGGAGACGTCGGTCAGCCGTGACAGTTCCGCGGCGTTGTATAGCGCCAGTTCATCCTGATGCGCGAGAAGAAAGCGCGCGATGCGCTGCTCATTCGGGGTGAGCTCCTCAAGCGAACGGGTCAGACGCTGATGCAGACTCAGGCTCTTGTTGCACTGCCTTGCGGAATGGCGAGTGCGGCTGACAGCGAGACTGACAGTGGCATCGGCAACGGGGGCAGGCACATCCCCCTCCGGGTGCACTGCCCGCGACTCGCCGGACACGTCATCCTCGGGGGCCGCGCTGTGATCCATGGGCGCTCGTGGCATGAAGACACACTCCTGAAAAGATTCTGCGTGAGCGCAGAGCAATGATTGCCTCAACGCTTGCATCAAGACAGTGCAAAGCCTGGGCCAAGCGCTGACTGAAAGTGCATAGACGAAAGGCGTAACCCTCGCGATGAGCGCTTTTTCCTCATCTCAAGCGCCTCTGACGCCCTCAATCGCTGCACGACGCCAACCATCCGCACCGCGCGACAGACACAAGCGCCTGTTTTTACTGTTCATCACATCAAATCGGCACGCGAGCCGCTTGATCAAGACTAGTCAGCCGACAGGTCATATGCCGCGCAGTAACGCCAACGACCCTTGCCGGACTGCAATATTCCCGATAAAGCGCTCGCGATGCGCAAGGAGCATTCTCATGGCCACCTCAACGATGACTGCCCTCCTCGATACCTGCCGAGCCATGACAGCCAAGGTCACGACACAGACATTCACCCTCTTGCCCCGCTCTGGCAGCGCTAGCCAGGATGTCGCCAGTGCCCAGTCCGCTCAATTGCTGGGCGTGATGGCAATGGGCTACGAGGCACCGCCGCTGAGTCTGAAGGCAACGGCGGCCCCCACGCCGCATTCGCCGGCCCATGACACGCGCAGCCAGGCTGAGATTGCCGCCTCGGCCATGGCGGCCCAGGCCTCAGCCGAGACATACACTCCTACTTCGACCTCGACAGCATCGCCCATCGCGCAGCAGAAAGCCGTCTTCAACCCGGACATCAATCGCAAGGCTCACGCCGACTGGGAGGCGATGCACCGCCACCACACCCTGCTGCGACAGACCATGACGCGTCGGGGAATGCTGGCATGAGCGTCTATACCATCGGCATGGAATGCGGCATGCACATACCGCTGGAGAACAGCATCGCCCTCACCCCGGCGCCTCGCATCAAGCTGGAACTGACCGCCGGCCAGCACACTGGCGAGTACCTGAGCATGATGTCAGGCGCCATCCAGCCGCTGACGGATAGCGACGATGCGTTGCTGAAAAGCCTGGAGGCGCAGCTGCCGCGCCGCAGCCTGATCTGGACGGCGCGCGGGATCACCGAAGTCGGGCGTGGCTGGCGTTGGCAGTCATCGCCCGGCCATCCCCAAGCGCCCTGGCTGGACGCCGTGCATCACAGCTGGCCGAGTCATGCGCCGCGCTGGCTACGCAAGGCGCCGGTAGTGGTGGTCACCGCCGATGCCCTGCCGCTGGCCAACCGCACCCGCCACCAACGTGACCTCGCCCGGCTATGGGCCAGCGCCGATGCCGCGCTGATCTATCTTGCCGACGATGCCCGCGATGGCTGGCAGATGCATCAACACTGTGACATCTCTCAATTGGAAAAAGCCGAGTTGTCGGGGGCCAAGCAAGAGGAAGAAGCCGTGCTGGATCGCGATCCTGGCATGCCCTTGGAGATGGCAAGCTGACCACCTGAAGGTCTTTTCCTTCGCTTTTCCAGAATGACGCAAGAGCGAGCGACGCAAGAACGACTCGAGATTCAAGAACCAAAAAGCCCGCCCCGGAATCCGGGGCGGGCTTTTTACTGTGCGGCGAGGCTGTGAGAACAGGCACCAAACAGCAGGCAACTGACAGAGCGCTGAACCCGCCGGCTCAAGCGCTTACGCCACTCATGCCGCTCATGACTGTCGCGGGCACAGACCATCACATAGCGTGCTGGCCACGAAATCCGCCAGCTGCTCCCAGTCTTCATCGCTCTGCGGCGCTCCCCCCAGCTGATCGATCTGGGCGGCGAAATCCGCGTAATGCTGAGTGGTGGACCAGATGAGGTAAATCACCCACATCGGCTCCGCCTCACGCAGCTTGCCCGCGACCATCCAGGCCTTCATGACATCGCAGCGCGCCTGTACCCAGTCACGCAGGTCGCCACTGAGATAATCGCGCAGGAAAGGCGCCCCGCTGATCACCTCCGCCGCGAACAGACGCGAGGCCTGCGGTGCCTGGCGTGCCAGCTTGAGCTTGACGCGCACCAGCGCCTCCAACACCTCACGCGGCTCGTCATCAGGCGAGATATCCTCGAGCGAGGCATTCCAGCGCGTCAGGGTCTGCTCCAGCAGGTGAACGTAGAGCTTCTCCTTGGAGCCGAAATAATAGAGCAGATTGGCCTTGGGCAACTCGGCCACTTCCGCAATCTGCTTCAAGGTGCTGCCGCGATAACCGTGACAGGCGAATACACATTCGGCGGCCTCGAGAATGCGGCTCTCGGCTTGCTCACGCGGAGAGCTGGCAGGCGGCACGCTCAACTCCGCACTACGGGTACGACGGACTTCAGCGTAAAGGGAGGAAGGAGAATCCGCGGGCATCGGCATCACTCATCAGGTCAGAAAAAAGCATTCGAGTCTCTTGGCGACAGCCCCCTGTCGGTCTCGCCTGTCAGCGGCGATGTGCGCAAGCAGGAGGCTCTGGTCAAGCGACTATCACTTGGCGTTGGAAAAGCAGTGAAAACAGCCCGTTGAGACACCGGCGAACAAAATACCACAACATGCACTGACCATTTGGTCAGATTCTTGCAGGAATCACAATACGACCTGTTACATTGATAGAGACAACAGCCAGCAGACCAACGCTCGCCGCCTGGCAAGAACAGGCTCGCTGGCAGCGTAGAACAGAGGACTTGAGCGCTGGGACAACGCTGTACGCAACAAGGCACCACAATGACAATACGACCTGACAGGATGCCCGCATGATCGACTTCACCTTGAACGGGCGCGCGTGCCGACTGCCCTCACCTGCACCGGGAACGAGCGTACTCGAAGTGCTGCGCACCTCACTTGGGCAAGACGGCACCAAGGAAGGCTGTGCCTCCGGCGACTGCGGCGCCTGCACCATTGCCTTGCAGGGGCCGGGCCACAATATGAGCACCGCCAACGCCTGCCTGATGCCCGCCCACCAGCTGGCCGGCTGCGACTTGATCACCGTCGAGGGGTTGGCGAGTGCCAGCCAGACGCCAACCCTCTCGGCAGTGCAGCAGGCATTGGTCAGCACCCATGCCAGCCAGTGCGGTTTCTGCACCCCGGGCATCGCCATGAGCCTTGCGGTGCTGCATGTCCGTCATCAGCGCCAGATCGATCAGGGCGAAGTGATCGATGCCAGACAGCGCGACACCATGATCGACCATGCACTGGGCGGTAACCTGTGTCGTTGCACCGGCTATCGCCCGATTCGCGAGGCCGCTCATCGCCTGCTGCAAGGCGAATTCGGGCCAGCCAGCCTGCAGGACGCTGGCGATAGCACAGCGGAAGCGCACGATACCGCCCCAGATGACGAGCCAGACACCGGGCGTTTCTATCGGCCGGTCACCTTGCAGGCCCTGCTGGCGCTGCGCACCGGGCACCCGGATGCCGCGCTGATCGCCGGTGGCACGGACCTGATGCTGGAGCACACCCAGCGCCTGCGCGACTTCCCGGCCTTGATCGACACCACCCGGGTCGCGGCGCTTGGCAAGATAGAGGAAGGCGAGCACGCCGGCCAGGCAGGCTGGTGGATCGGGGCCGCGGTCAGCTATCACCAGCTGATGCCGCTGCTGCGGGAACATTACCCGAATGGTGCGGAGCTGCTCACGCGACTGGGCAGTGAACAGATCCGCCATCGTGGCACCCTGGGCGGCAATATCGGCAATGCCTCGCCCATCGGGGACATGCCGCCGCTGCTGATCGCGCTGGACGCCTATATCCAGCTGATGAGCCAGGACAATGAGCGCATTCTGAAGCTCGAGGACTACTTCCTCGACTACAAGCGTACCCAGCTGATGCCGAACGAGATCATCCACTCCGTCTTCCTGCCACGCCCGCTACCCAACCAGCGACTGGCGGTGCACAAGCTGTCCAAGCGGCGTGATGATGACATCTCCACCCTGCTCGGTGTCTTCGCCTGGCGGCGGGATGCCAGCGGGCGCGCGCAACACTGGCGGGTGGCCTTCGGCGGCATGGCCGGCATTCCGGCCCGCGCCCCGCACCTGGAGGCACTGCTGACGCTGCAAGCGCTGGAATCTCTCACGCCCGCCCGGCTGACGGCGCAGACTCGCCAGCAGATCGAACAGGCCGTGCAGGCCGATTTCTCACCACTCAGTGACGTGCGCGGCTCACGCGAGTATCGCCTGCTGGCCGCCAGCCATCTGATTCCCCGCGTGGCCCAGCGCATCCTGAATGAGCGCCAGCCCACGACCTCCCTCACGCCACTGGAGAGCCTCGATGCGTACCTTGCACAGTCTTGAGTCCGACGCCAGCGCTGCGCCGGCCGCCCCCGTTCTCCAGTCACGTCAGCATGAAAGCGCCCAGCGCCATGTCAGCGGCTCGGCGCGGTATGTGGATGACCTGCCACTGCCCACCGGCACGCTGCATCTGGCCATCGGCATGAGTGAGGTCGCGCACGCCACTCTGGATGCGCTGGATCTCGAAGCGGTGCGCCGTGCCCCCGGCGTGGTCTGCGTGCTCAGCGCCGCCGACATCCCCGGTCACAGCGATGTGGGGCCGGTCTTCCCCGGCGACCCGCTGCTGGTCAGTGACATCATCAGCCATCATGGTCAGGCGCTGTTCGTGGTCGCCGCCGACAGCGAGCGCGCGGCACGTCAAGCGGCGCGACTGGCCAAGGTCGCAACGTCCCCCCTTCCGGTATGCCTGGACCCGCGCGAGGCGGCCAGCCGCGGTGATCTGGTGCGCCCGACCCACACCCAGGCACGGCTTGCCAATGGTCGCGCCGGCGATCTCGACAGCATCAGCACCAGGCTCGCCAGATCCGCCTGGCAATTGAGCGGTGAGCTGGAAAGCGGCGGCCAGGAACACTTCTATCTGGAAAGTCAGGCCGCACTGGCCTTGCCCGGCGAAGATGACGAGATGCTGGTGCATAGCTCCTCCCAGCACCCCAGCGAAGTCCAGAAGCTGATTGCCGAAGTGCTCGGCGTGCCCTTCCACGCCATCACGGTGGAGACCCGCCGCATGGGAGGCGGCTTCGGCGGCAAGGAAACCCAGGCCGCGCCGGTGGCCTGCCTGGCCGCGATGATCGCCCGGCGCACCGGCCGCGCGGCACGCCTGCGTCTGGCACGCGCAGATGACATGCGCCTGACCGGCAAGCGCCACCCTTTCCACCATCGCTATGAATTCGGCGTCGATGACAGCGGGCGCATCGAGTCCGCCATCATCGAGCTGACCGGCGACTGTGGCCACTCGCCGGATCTGTCGGATGCCATCGTCGATCGCGCCATGTTCCATGCCGACAACGCCTACTACCTGGGCAATGCCCACGTGCGCGGCATTCGCGCACGCACCAATGTGGCGTCCAATACCGCCTTTCGCGGTTTTGGCGGCCCTCAGGGCATGTTGGCGGTCGAGTCCGCGATGGAGGATATCGCCCGGCGTCTGGGGCGTGACCCGCTGGAGATCCGCAAGCGTAACCTCTACTGCGAAGGCCGTGAGACCACGCATTATGGCCAACACGTCAATCAGCACCCGCTGCTGGCCACCCTGATCGATCAGCTCGAGGACAGCGGCCGCTATTGGGCGCGCCGCGCCGAGATACGCGCCTTCAATGCCGCCAATCCGGTGGTCAGGAAGGGGCTGGCACTGACGCCGGTCAAGTTCGGTATCTCCTTCACCGCCAAGCACCTCAATCAGGCAGGGGCGCTGGTGCATGTCTATACCGATGGCAGCGTGCAGGTGAACCACGGTGGTACCGAGATGGGTCAGGGCCTGCACACCAAGATCACCCAGGTCGCGGCGCGTGAATTGGGGCTGAGCGTGGACAAGGTACGCATCACCGCCACCCGCACCGACAAGGTGCCCAACACCTCGCCGACGGCGGCAAGCTCCGGGGCGGACCTCAACGGCATGGCGACACGCGATGCCTGTCTGCGTCTCAAGACGCGCCTGCTCGACTTCGCCGCCGAGCATCTCGCCCAGCCACGCGTGAGCCTGAGCCTCACGGACGGCAAACTGCATGGCCCAAGCGGTGTGCTGATGACCTGGGGCGAGCTGATCCAGGCGGCGTATCTGGAACGCATCTCACTGTCCGAGAAAGGCTTCTATGCCACCCCGGATATCCATTACGATCGCGCCAGCGGCACCGGTCACCCCTTCTACTACTACGCCTTCGGCGCGGCGCTGTGCGAAGTGGTCGTCGATACGCTGAGTGGTGAATACCGTCTGGAAAGCGCCGAGATCCTGCATGATGTCGGTGATTCGCTCAATCCGGCCATCGACATCGGCCAGATCGAGGGCGGCTTCGTGCAGGGCATGGGCTGGCTGACGACGGAGGAGCTCAAGTGGAACGAGGATGGCCGGCTGCTCACCGATGGCCCAGCGACCTACAAGATTCCGGCGATCAGTGACGTGCCGGCCGGCGCGCTCAAGGTGCGCCTGCTGGAGGGCCACCCCAACTCGGCCGCCAGCATCTACCGCTCCAAGGCGGTCGGCGAGCCGCCCTTCATGCTCGCCATCAGCGTGTGGGCGGCGTTGCGCGATGCGCTGGCCTCGCTGACCGACTACCGCCGCGCAGTACGCCTGGATACCCCAGCCACGCCGGAGCGTGTGATGCTGGCGGCGCGCGAACAGCGTGACTGGCAGGCGCAGCACGACACTGCTGGCGCAGAGCCAGCGCAGGTGCCGTCATGAATGCAAAGAGTGCCGCGACCGGCCGCTGGTATCAGGCGCTCGCCGAGGCTCAGGCAGCGCTGACGGCGCATGCACTGGCCACCGTGGTGACGGTGGCGGGCTCTGCCCCGCGTGGTGCCGGTAGCAAGATGCTGATCACCCCCGATACGCTGCACGACAGCCTCGGCGGCGGTCGGCTGGAGCAGCTGGTGGTGGAGCGCGCCCGCGAGAGGCTGGCCCAAGGGCAGTCAGGCTGCCTGCTCGAGGAGATCGCGCTCGGCCAGCATGCCCAGCAATGCTGCGGCGGCCATGTGCAGGTGCTGATCGAGCTGTACCCAGCACTTGCGCCACGCCTCGCCCTGTTCGGCGCCGGCCATGTCGGTCAGGCGATCGTCACGCTGCTGGCACCGCTGGGCTGGCAGATCGACTGGCACGACTCACGTGCCGAGCAGCTCGCGGCCGCCGCGGTACCGCCGGGCTATGAGGGCCGGGTGCAGCGTCAGATATTCAATATCCTGAGTGGGCCGTCGCTCGCCAGCGCCACTCCCGCCAAGGAGTCACTGTCTACCCTGCTGCCCGGGATGACGAACTGCCATGTACTGATCTTGACCCATGACCATATCGAGGATCAGGCCCTGGTAGCGGCGCTCGCACCACGAGATGACCTGGCGTCGTTGGGACTGATCGGTTCCGACAGCAAGTGGGCGCGCTTTCGTCAGCGCCTGCGCGGTGATCTCGATGAGCACGAGATCGCCCGGGTTCGCTGCCCGATCGGCGTACCCGGCATTCCCGGCAAGCGCCCTGAAGAAATCGCGATTGGCGTCGTCGCAGAACTGTTGCAGATCGAGGCGCGGCGCAATGATGAAGCGGCCGTGAACTCGTCCGACAAGGCCACCGCCCATGGCACATCAACCCAGGGCGCGTCACTGGACAGCCATGGGCTGACGCGTCAGGGTGCCCGCCAGCTACGCGCCCATTTTGCCCGTGACGCGATGCACCAGACAGAAACGATACAGAAGGCCGAATGATGACTGACCAAGACACGTCGCACACTGCGGCCTGCCACCTGGATGAGCAGCGCCTGACAGTAGCCCTGCGCGCGGCCGCCAGGGACGCTTCCTGCGTCAGCCTGCTGCGCGGCGCACTGCTGCATTTCGTCGCCGACCCTGAAGACGCCATGCTGAGTGACGCGGCCTCGAGCGATGGCAACGATAAAGGTGACAGCGACGAGGGAGACCGTAATCAGGGAAACAGCGACAGTCGAGCCTCTGACATGGCGGCGACCCTGGCACGCGCCGTCGAACACTACGCCGATGCTTTGCTGGTGATGCACGCAGGCCATGTAGTCGCCGTGGGGGATCATCGCTCGCTTGCCCGGCATGAGACCGTGGGCGAGCTGATGCGCCTGTCTCCGCCGCGCAAGGTCGAAGGCCTGATGATGCCGGGCTTCATCGATACCCATGTGCACTTCCCGCAGCTGGATATCATCGCAAGCTACGGCCACTGCCTGATCGATTGGCTGAACACCTACACCTTCCCCGCTGAGCAGCGCTTCGCCGACCCCGCACATGCCGCCGAGGTCGCCGATGCCTTCCTCGATGCGCTGCTGTGTCATGGTTCGACCAGCGCCCAGGTGTTCGCCACCTCACATGCCAGCAGTGCCAATGCCCTGTTCCGGGCCGCCCAGGCGCGCAACATGCGCGTACACGCCGGGCGCGTGATGATGGACCGCAACGCCCCGCCCGAGTTGCTGGACTCCGGAGTCGCCGCGCTCAAGGACGATGAGCGCCTGATCGCCGACTGGCACGGGCGTGATCGCCTCGGCTACGTGCTGACGCCGCGCTTCGCGCCGACCTCCACGCCCGAGCAACTCGAGGCTGCCGGCCAACTTCTCAAGAGCCAGCCGGACCTGCACCTGCAGACCCATCTGGCCGAGAACCTCGATGAGGTGAAGTGGGTCGCCGAACTGTTCCCCGACGCTCGCGACTATCTGGCGGTCTATGAGGATGTCGGCCTGAGTCATGAGCGCACCACCTTCGCCCATGGCATCCACCTGGACGATGGCATGCGCCAGCGCATCGCGGATCGTGGCGCCAGCATCGCCTTCTGTCCGACCTCCAATCTGTTTCTCGGCAGCGGACTCTTCGATCGCGCCAGTGCCCGCGCCATGGGCATGAACATCAGCATCGCCACCGATGTCGGCGGTGGCTCCAGCCTGTGTCAGCTGGAGAGCCTCAAGGCCGCCTATCAGGTCGGCGAGCTTCACGGCGCCGTCGCCCATGATGTCGCCGGACTCGACGCACGCGCCAATCAACCGCTGACACCCTGGCAGGGCTTCTATCAACTGACGCTGGGCAATGCGCGCGCCATGCGTCTGCAAGACAAGGTCGGCAATCTGCGTCCGGGCATGGAAGCCGATGTCATCGTGCTCGACCCGGCCGCCACGCCCTTGCTGGCACGGCGCACTCGCTGGGGTCAGTCCAGCCAGGTATCGCTGCAGGAGGTGCTGTTCGCATTGATGATGCTGGGCGACGACCGCGTGATACGCGAAGTCCATGTGGCGGGTCAGTGTCGCAAGCTGCACGGCCTGATGCTGAGTGCTTCTTCTGAGACGCCATCCAGAGAGCCTGCCGCAGCATTAATGCCATGAAAGCATCACAGCGATGACAAGTAATTGACATATGGCACCAATTCTCGGGATTGGTGCCATTTTTTCATCTTAAAGATGCGAGCAACGCGGATACTCAACGCTGAATCCACTCGCTATTATGGCGGCATCTCCTTCTACAAGTCTTTCCACAAGGCTTCTCACAAGGTCATGGACGCTCAGCGACTGGCCTGCCACTACGAGGACCATCATCATGACTCCCACCGCCATCATGCAACGTCGTTATTCCACCAAGGCCTTCGATCCGGCACGCAAGATCAGCGCCGCCGACTGGCAGGAACTGGAAAACGTGATGCGCCTGAGCGCCTCCAGCGTCAATTCCCAGCCGTGGCACTTCCTGGTGCTGGAATCCGACGATGCCAAACAGCGCTTCGCGCGCGCCGGTACCGATGACAAGTACGCCTTCAACTCGCCGAAGATCACCAATGCGTCCCACGTCGTGCTGTTCTGCACTCGCTCCACCCTGGACGACGACTACCTGAACCACCTGCTGGACACCGAAGCGTCTGATGGCCGCTTCAAGAAGGATGACGAGTTCAGCGCGATGATGGACGGCGCGCGTCGTCTGTTCATCGACCTGCACCGTCATGACCTCAAGGACCTGCAGCACTGGATGGACAAGCAGGTTTACCTCAACTACGGCAGCCTGCTGTATGCAGCCTCCAGCCTGAACATCGATGCGGTGCCGCTGGAAGGCATCGATCCGGTGGCGCTGGATGCGGAATTCGGCCTGCGCGAAAAAGGCTTCAACGCCCTGGTCGCCGTGAGCCTGGGTTACCGCGCCGCTGACGACTTCAATGCCGAGCTGCCCAAGTCCCGCCTGCCGGCAGACGAGATCTTCACTCGCCTGTAAGGCTCGCTCTCAAGGCCGGGCTCTCAAGGTCAGGCTCTCAAGGTCAGGCTCTCAGCAGCTCGCTCTCAAGAGCGGATTCTGAAGATCTGTTCACAGCAGCTGTTCGCAAGACATCGACGTGACCGCCTTGCCGGCCAACGGCGGGCACGGGGGGCAAGTCGCCGCCCGTGCCCGCCGCATTGCATCCCGATGGCGGACATGCCACCTTTTCGAGGCAGGCCAGCGCACTGCATTCCCGGCGGCGATGGCCGGCTTGCGTGCCTGATTTATTTCGCCCATCCGTTACGTCCACTTCTTACGCTCACGACAGGATTCATGCCATGTCCATCAAGCTTATCGCGACACTGACCTTCCCCGCCGACCAGCAGGACAAGGCACGCGATGCTCTCGCCGAACTGGTCGAGAAGAGCCGGTCCGACAAGGGCTGCCTGCAGTACGAATTCTTCGCGATCGACAAGAACGTCGCGGAAGGTGAGCCAGTACCGGAAGGCGACTTCGTGGTACTGGAAGAATGGTGGGATGAAGACGCCATCGAAGCCCACGTGGCCACCGAACACTTCCAGGGTTTTTTGAGCACCTTCGGCGAAGGCGAGATCAGCCTCAATATCCAGCGCCTGCTGACACCCTGAGCCGCTGGGCGTACGTTCGCTCAGACAAGGCGCCGCGAGAGCAAAGACAGATCCCCGCCGGGCATCACGCCCGGCGGGGATCTTGCGTTTGTGGCACACGGACTTGGCCTGCTCATCCGCTGGCCAGGCCGCGGGACACGCAACAAGTGATGGAAAAATCGATACGATCACTGAACTTGGTTCACATCTTGCTTATAATTGGCTGCCCGCGCTGAACCCTCCAGTGCCCGACACCATTTCCGCCATTGCACCGCGAGCAGAACAAGGAGCGTCACATGAGCCAATCCTCTTCCGATTCCAAGGGGATCGACGAACCACTGCTCGGCCTCGAAAGCTGCCCGTCGGTCCCCATCTCGGCCCTCGCCGGCGCCCAGCATCTGCTCGCCAGCCTGGCGGGCATCATCGCCCCGACCCTGATCATCACCAGCGCGCTGGGCCTCGATGCCTACACCGCCAGCCTGCTGTCGATGGCATTGGTGGTCTCCGGGGTCGCCACCTGGATCCAGTCCCAGCGCATCGGCCCGTTCGGCTCGGGGCTATTGAGCATCCAGGGCACCAGTTTCAGCTTCGTGTCCGCGCTGATCACCGCCGGGTTGATCGCACGCTCGCAGAATGCCAGTGACGAGCAGGTACTGGCGGTGCTGTTCGGCACCTGCCTGGCGGGCAGCCTGATCGAGATGGCGCTGGGTACGGTGTTGCCGTGGCTCAAGCGGGTCATCACGCCCGTGGTCACCGGCGTGGTGGTAATGCTGATCGGCCTGAGCCTGATCCAGGTCGGCATGACGGATATCGGCGGCGGCTTCGGCGCCAAGGACTTCGGTGCGCCCGCCAATCTGGCGCTGGCCGGTTGTGTGCTGATCACAGTGCTGGCCTGCCAGGTCTCGCGTCATCCGTGGCTGAGAATCGCCTCCATCTTCATCGGCATGACGGTAGGCTGCGTGATCGCGGCGCTGGGCGGGATGTACGACGCTCCGCATCTCGCCGATGCCGCTCTGCTGGCCCTGCCGCATCCGGCGACCCTGAATACCGGCTTCGATTTCTCGCTGGCCGCCTTCCTGCCGGTAGCCTTCATCTTCATGATCACCGCCATCGAGACCGTCGGTGACCTCACCGGCAGCGCACGCGCCTCAGGTCTCGCCGTGGATGATGAGCTGCACCAGAAGCGCCTGCGTGGCGGCGTGCTGGGCGATGGCCTGAATTCCGCGCTCGGCGCGCTGGCCGGCACCTTCCCCAACACCACCTTCAGCCAGAACACCGGCGTGATCCAGCTGACCGGCATCGCCAGCCGCCATGTGGGCCGCTACGTGGCCGGCTTCCTGCTGCTACTGGGCCTGTCGCCCTTCATCGCTACCCTGCTGACCCAGATGCCGCGCCCGGTGCTCGGTGCCACTACTACGCTGATGTTCGCGCTGATCGCGGTGTCCGGTATCCGCATCCTGATGGCGCAGCCCATCGGGCGTCGCGAGATGATGATCATCGCGCTGGCCCTGGGGCTGGGGCTTGGCGTCGGCATGGTACCGGATGTGCTGAACGCCATTCCGGGCGCCTTCGCCGATGCGCTGCGCTCGCCGATCACCATGGGCGGCCTGACCGCCATCATCGCCGAGCTGCTGCTGCCGAAGATGGAAGACGCCGAGGTATTCAATCCCAGAGCGAGTGAGCGTGAGTCCATCGACAGCATCAGCGCGGACCAGGAACACGCCTGACCACCGAAGACACCGTGCGCATCGGCAACCCCGATACTTCATCAACCTCGACTTCCGCGACCCCAAGGAAGAAGCCCGCCGATTACGAGTTCCGCAATGGCGAGCTGACAATGGTCAACTATCAGCTGATTCCGGTGAATCTAAAGAAGACCGTAGAGAAGAATGGCAAGCGCAGGAAGGTGCTGGTCGCAAAGGAAATCCCGAGGACAGCGAACTGCGCGAATTCCTGCCCTCTATCAGGGCAGGTGGCGTGCGCGCCTCGCTGCCTGCGCGCGAGATCATCTATCAGTGACGCTTGAGGCTTCTGCTCTAAACATGCACATGACAACGGGGCGCCTTGGCGTCCCGTTGTGGTTTCCAGAGCCGGAATATCCTCGCCAGAGGCTGCATTCGGACTATACAAGTGCGGATCGCACAGGTTTGATACGACATGCGCACCACTACAACAAAGACCGTCGAGACCCTGGCCCATGAATCTCAACCGCACCGACAGTGAGCTGCTCAACCTGCTGATCAAGGACGGTCGCATGTCCTACGCCGATATCGCCCGCAAGCTCGGCATTTCGCGTGCCCATGCACGCAGCCGCGTCCAGGCGCTGGTCGAGAGCGGCGTGATCGAGCAGTTCACCGCCGTCATCAACCCCGACAAGCTCGGCAAGGGCATCTCCACCTTCGTGGACCTGACCGTTGCCCCCAGTGCCATCGAACGCATCGCCGAGGAGCTTTCCGCCTGCGTCGAGGTGGTCAGCCTCTATATCATGAGCGACCTGAAAAGCCTGCACATCCACACCCTAACCGACAGCTACGAGGCCTTCGATGCCTTCGTGCGCGCGCATATCTTCAACCGCGACGAGATCCTCTCCGTCGACTGCAAGTCGCTGATGACTCGCGTGAAGCACCGGCGTGGCGGTGCGCGGCTATAACGTCTCTGTTTCTGCCTCCGCCTCTATCTCTGACGCCGCAGCCCCGGCAGGCGCCAGGGCTGTCAGCTCAATCGTCATCTCCAGTATCACCTCAAGCGTCACTGCAACCTTCCCAGCCCGCGCAGCAGCCGTAGCGCGATCCACAGAAAGCCCAGCGGGAACAGCACCGTCTGGGTGATGAACAGCATGGTGAGGTCGATCACCTTGTCGGTCATCGCATCAAAGCCCTGGGTGACACTGGTGATCGGCCCGCCGACCCAGCCTTCCATGCTGCCCTTGAACTGCTGCCACCAGCTGCGCTCCTCGTGCGCGCCACCTACCTGCTTGTCGGCGACTTCCGCCAGCTGCTGCTGCGTCACGCTCAGCTGCGCCATCTGGGTATCGCGGCTGTCATCGAGAAAGGCCTGACCCGCGACGCCGCTGGCCAGCGCGACACTCAACACCGCGAAGCGCAGTGCAATGCCCCACAGGGCCACGCGCAGGATAGCCACCTGCCACCAGCGCTGGCGGGGATGCATCCCCTCGTCCGATTGGCGACTTCCCGTAAGCAGTCCCAGCGCTGCCAGCAGGCAGGCACCACTGGCGAAGGCCTTGATGATCAGCGAGCCGGAGATGCCCAGCAGCAGCTTCTGCAGCGCCAGCGAGCCGGTCGCCGCGAACATCACCCACGAGAAGCGCTCGATCATGTCATTGGCGGGGTCCAGCGCTTCCCCGGGCGAGACTTGAAAGACCTGCAGGTCGATGGTCGAGGACTGCAGCACCGAGATGGTCGCATTCAACCCCTTGGCGATGGCGAAGGCACTGAAGGCCTGACCCAGAGTGGCGTCGAGGAAATCCAGCGCCCACTGCTGCGGCACTTCCCACCAGGCAAGCACCGCCATCACCACCAGGATGAAGACCAGCAGGATGCGCGGCACCTGTGCCCCTTCCGGCGTCCCGAGCGTGGCGGGCAGGCGCGGCCCGGCAGCCTTCGTCACGCAGGTGGATGCGGCGGCAGGAGAAGACTCCGAGCGGGCGGTAGGCTCTTCAGGCTCATGAGGTGACATCTAACGCTCCATCAGGACAAAGCCGCATGATGCCACCAGCCTCTCAGACTGTCGTCTATGGCGCCTCGCATGAAGACTCGATGTGAGCGAACCGACTCTTATTGACCTGCTCAGATTGACCGACGCTGATTGACCGACTCCGAGCGCCCCTATCCAGGTGCACCATGATCGATCGCACGCACCATCAGGTCGCGAGCATGACAATTGATCATCTCCACCCCACATTCGTGAGCCAGATGTCACCCTCTAGGTCTCTATCGGTGAACAAATGCCGCGACAGGCGTCATCTTCTGACATTTGTCAGTCCCTGAACTCTTCCAATCAGCGCTGCCACGGCCTCACTTGGGCAACGCCAGGGGCGCGCTCACGCTCCATCCGCGGAACACAGCGTCCAGAATCCCCATGCAATCAATTGAAAATACAGAATAAATCTCCCTACGCGCCAAATGGCACATGCCTTGCAATGTCTTCCACGTAGCCCACTGACAAATGGCAGCCTCCTGGCTGACAAATGACAGGCAACGCTACTCAAGAACATGCAGAAACACCTACACAACAAGATCGCCGGCCTCGATGTCGGCATGCCGTACAGGCGCCCCTTGAGACAGAAGACTCTTTCACACAGAGCGTTCAAAGCAGTCTGTCGCAAGGGCATTACTGGTCATCCGTCCGCAGGAGATCTTCCCATGACATTCGATCGTCGCAAGTTCCTGGGTGCCGCACTGGCAACCTCAACCGCTGGACTCGTGATGGGTGCGCCCGCCATCGTGCGCGCGGAATCCAACAAGACCTATCAATGGAAGATGACCAATGCCTATGGTCCGGGCTCGCCCTTCTATGTCGAGGGTCCGGGCAGTCCGACCGACTTCTGCCGCAAGGTAGAGGCCATGTCCGGCGGGCGCATGAAGATCCAGCACTTCGCAGCCGGTGAACTGATTCCGGCCCTGGAGGGCTTCAATGCCGTCGCCAGTGGCGTGGTGGAGATGAACGCCGGCAATGCCTACTTCTGGGCTGGCAAGATTCCCGCCGCCCAGTACTTCACTACCGTACCCTTCGGCATGAATACCCAGGGCATGAATGCCTGGCTGTATCACGGTGGCGGGCTGGAGCTGTGGCATGAACTCTACGCCCCCAAGGGGCTGATCGCCTTCCCGATGGGCAATACCGGCGTGCAGATGACCGGCTGGTTCCGCAAGCCGATCAATAGCGTCGAAGACTTGAAGGGCCTGAAGATGCGTATCCCGGGGCTGGCCGGCAAGGTCTACGCCGAACTGGGCGTGGCCGTGCGTCTTTTGCCCGGCGGAGAGATCTTCCCGGCGCTGGAACGTGGCGTCATCGATGCCGCCGAGTTCGTCGGCCCCTATCAGGATCGTCGTCTGGGACTGCAGAAGGCTGCCAAGTATTACTACACCACCGGCTGGCACGAGCCGACCAACGTCACCGAGCTGATGATCAACAAGGCAGCCTGGGAGGGCCTGCCGGAAGACCTGCAGGCCATCGTCAAGGCCGCCGCCCAGGCGTGCAACGTCGAGAGCCAGGCCTGGTGCGAATCGGTGAATGCCGAGGCGCTCAATGATCTGGTCGACAACGAAGGCGTCACCGCCCAGCCGCTACCGGACGCGGTGGTAGCGCGCCTGAAGGAAGTCACCGAGAAGACACTGACCGACATGGCGGCGGCCGATCCGGATACCGCGCGCGTGCACGAGTCGTTCATGGCCTTCCGCGACCAGCACAAGGAATGGGCCGCCGTCAGCGAGAAGACCTTCCTGGCGCTCTGACGCCTGATGTCTCGGGTCTCGTCTCTGTCGGCTCAAGCCCCGCGTTCAGACTCATCGCCCTATGAATTCGCCCTTCGCTGCGTTGCGGGGGCGAACTCAAGGTACAAACCCCGAGCGCAAACGCCTTTTTCCGTCTTCCTGCTTCCCTGTCCAACGCCACGACCTGTCCCGTCGTGGCGTTCATGAGGCCATGCCATGCTGTACATCATCCATTTTCTCGAGGGCATCATCGAGCGACTGGGCGTCATCGCCCGTTACTCGCTGTTGGCGCTCGTATTGCTGGTCGCCAGTAACGTGCTGCTGCGTTACTTCTTCAGCATCAGCCCCGTGCCACTCCAGGAATTCGAGTGGCACCTGATTTCTCCCATCGCGCTGCTGGGCATCTCCTACGCCCTCAAGCATCGCGCCGACGTTCGCGTCGATGTCTTCTACGACCGCTTCTCTCTCAAGGGCCGCGCGCTGGTGGACCTGATCGGTGCGCTGATGACCATCGCCATCGGCGCCGCCATCGCCTGGCTGGGCCTGAGCTACACCGAGCAGTCCTGGCTGCTGATGGAAGGCTCGCCCGACCCCGGCGGCCTGCCCTATCGCTATCTGCTCAAGGCCTTCATTCCCCTCGGGTTCGTCGCGCTTGCGCTGCAGGGCGTGGCAGATTGCCTGCACGCGCTGCTGGTGCTGTCGGGCAAGCCCGTCGACGGTGACCTGGAACGCGAGGTGACGCCATGAGCCCGAACGAGTGGATCGCGCTGGCCATGATCGGCGGTTTTCTGGTCCTGATGCTGATCGGCATTCCGGTCGCGATTTCCCTGGCCGTGGCCGGTTTCGTGGCGGGGCTGGCAGGCTTTGGCCCGCTGTTGTTCAGCCTGATGCCGGCCCGTCTGTATGGCGTGGTCACCAACTACACCCTGCTGGCGATCCCCTTGTTCGTCTTCATGGGGGTCATGCTCGAGAAATCGCGGGTCGCCGAGGACATGCTCGAGACCATCGGGCGTGCCATGGGCGGCGTCAATGGCGGCATGGGCATCGCGATCATCCTGGTCGGCGTGCTGATGGGGGCCTCTACCGGCATCGTCGGCGCGACCGTGGTCACCGTCGGCATGCTGACGCTGCCGACCCTGTTGCGGCGTGGCTACCACCCCGGCGTGGCCTCGGCCACCATCTGCGCCTCCGGCACCCTTGGGCAGATCATCCCGCCGAGTCTGGTGTTGATCCTGCTGTCGGAAATTCTCGGTGAATCCGTCGGTACCCTGTTTGCGGCCGCCTTCGTACCGGGGCTGGCCATCGCCGTCATCTATATCGTCTATCTGCTCGTACTGGGCTGGTGGAAGCCGGCTCTCGTTCCGGCCATCCCGGAAGAGGAGCGCGCCGCCGCCGGTGGCATGAAGGAATTGCTGCGTGACCTGGCCCGTAGCGTGATTCCGCCGCTGATGCTGGTGTTCGCGGTGCTCGGCTCGATCTTGGGCGGCGTGGCCGCTCCCACCGAAGCGGCCTCGATGGGCGCGTTGGGCAGCATGCTGATCGCGCTGCTGGCTCGGCGTCTCAACTTCACCATGCTCAAGGCCTGTCTGCACTCGACCCTGACCATCACCGCCATGGTCTATTTCATTCTGCTGTGCGCGCAGCCCTTCTCACTGGCCTTCCGCGGCCTTGGCGGCGAGAACATGGTGCATGATCTGTTCAACCTGCTGCCGGGTGGCGAGCTGGGCGCGCTGATCTTCCTGATGGTGATACTCTTCGTGCTCGGCTTTTTCCTGGAGTGGATCGAGATCAGCTACATCGCGCTGCCGATGTTCCTGCCGGTCTTCATCGGCTATGGCACCGACATGGTGTGGCTGGGCGTGCTGGTGGCAATGAATCTGCAGATGTCCTTCCTGACGCCGCCCTTTGGCTGGGCGTTGTTCTTCCTCAAGGGCGTCGCCCCGCCAGAGGTCACCACCCGCCATCTGTATCTCGGTGTGCTGCCCTTCGTGGGCCTGCAGGCTACGGCAGTCGTGCTGCTGTTCTGCTTCCCGGGGCTCGCGACCTGGCTGCCGGAGGCGATCGGTTGGTAAGCCGGCCAGCCATGTACCGGCGGGGCTCGAGACACTCGAGTGGTGATTCAGCGCAAAGGCCATTGGAAAGGTAATTCAGCAACGCGTAATGTCTTGTGGCCTGCCCTGCGGCTCGCCGCCCCTCAAGACAGCACACCCGGCAGTGCTCCATGCAGTGCTTCAGGGGGCATGCAACGTCTGTCGATGGTATTCGTCGGCAATTTTAAAAAGCAATAAATGACCCCGCGCCATAGGGGACGACAAGGAAACACCATGGAACTGTTCTCAGCCTATCCACTGCACTGGATTCTCGGCCTGATCGCCGCACTGATCGTCACCGGCATGATCGCCGGCGTGATGGCCGGCCTGCTGGGGGTCGGCGGCGGCATCGTCATCGTGCCCGTGCTCTTTCACCTCTTCAGCCTGCTGGGCGTCGATGAAGCGGTGCGCATGCACCAGGCGGTCGGCACCTCGCTTGCGACCATCATTCCTACCTCGATCATGTCGGCCAGGGCCCACTACGCCAAGGGCAATCTGGACCCGGCGATTCTCAAGCGCCTGCTGCCGGGCGTGATCATCGGCGTCATCATCGGCGGCCTGCTCTCCAACCTGTTCAGTGGTGCGGTACTGATGGGGCTGTTTGCCACCGTGGCCTTCCTGGTCGCGCTCAACATGTTCCGCCGTCAGTCCACCGTGCTGGGCAATGGCCTGCCGGGCCCGCTGGGCAGCAGCGCACTGGGTACCTTCATCGGGAGTGTCTCGACGCTGATGGGCATCGGCGGCGGCACCCTGAGCGTACCGACCCTGAGCACCCTGGGCACCCCTATGCACCTGGCCGTCGGCACGGGCGCGGCGCTGGGCCTGGTCATCAGTCTGCCGGGCACCGCCAGCTTCCTGCTCAATGGCATCGGCGAACCGAACCTGCTGCCGGGCTCCATCGGCTACGTCAATCTGCTCGGCTTCGCCGCCATTGTCCCGGCCACCATGCTGTGCGCCCCGATCGGCGCGAAGCTGGCTCACGCGATGGACGCCGCCAAGCTCAAGAAGGTCTTCGCCATCTTCCTGATGTTTACGGCACTGCGCATGTTCTACGACCTGTTCACCGGTAGCTGAGCCGCACTGGACGCTCAATAACAACAACGGAATCCTCAGGAGCAAGACGCCATGATTCATACCCGACGTGGTTTTGGCGGCGCCTGCGCCGCGCCCCATCATCTGGCGGCGCAAGCGGGCCGCGATATCCTGCGCGATGGTGGCAACGCCATCGAGGCGATGGTCGCGATGGCAGCGACCATCGCGGTGGTCTACCCCCACATGAACGGCATCGGGGGTGACGGCTTCTGGCTGATCAAGCGCCCGGGGCTGGCGCCGCTAGCGATCGATGCCTGTGGCCCGGCGGCAGGGCTTGCCAGCCGCGAATTCTATGCCGAACACGGCCATGGCTATGCGGCTGACAGTGAGGGGACTGCTCCCCTCGCCAACGGCAGCAGCATCCCGACCCGCGGGCCGCTGTCGGCCTTGACCGTGGCCGGCACCATCGGCGGCTGGCAGGAGGCGCTGGCCTTCTCTGCCGAAACCTCGGCGGATGAGCGCTCGCCCCTGGCGCTTTCGACACTGTTGAGCCATGCCATCCGCCATGCCAATGATGGCGTGGCCGTCAGCGCCAGCCAGAAGGCACTCAGCGAAAAACACCTGGCCGTGCTCTCGCAGCAGCCCGGCTTCGCTGAGCGCTATCTGGGTCAGAGTGAGTCAGGTGAGCCGATCGCGCTGGAAGAAGGCGCGCGGCTGCGTCAGCCGGCGCTGGCCGCGACGCTCTCACGTCTGGCAGATGCCGGACTCGATGACTTCTATCGTGGTGAACTTGCCACGCGCATGGCACAGGAGCTGGAAGCCGCCGGCAGCCCGCTGCGCCTGGCTGATCTCAACGGTTATCGCGCCCAGCGCGTCACGCCGCTCAAGGTTTGCCTGCGTGACAGTGAGGTATACAACCTGCCCGCCCCGACCCAGGGTCTGGCCACATTGATGATTCTGGGGCTCTACGATGAATTGAGCGCCAGACACGGTATCAGCGAGGCAGACGGCAACACACCGCGTCACCTGCATGCACTGATCGAAGCCACCAAGCGCGCCTTCCTGGTACGCGACAGCCTGATTACCTCGCCGGAATGCATCAAGGGGGCGCTCGAGGACAGCCTCGAAGGCAGCATCGCCACGCAACAGGCACAGCTTTCCCCGGAGACCCTCGCCCGCCAGGCCGAGATGATCGACATGCAGTCCGCGCTGGGCTGGCCGCACGAGCCCGCCGAAGGCGACACCATCTGGATGGGCGCCACGGACAGTGACGGCACCACCGTCAGCTTCATCCAGAGCGTCTATTGGGAATTCGGCAGTGGCGTGGTGCTGCCGAGCAGTGGCGTGATGTGGCAGAACCGTGGGCTGGCGTTCGATCTGGCGCCGGACAAACTGCGCAGCCTGGCACCGGGCCGCAAGCCCTTCCATACCCTCAATCCATCACTGGCCTGCTTCGATGATGGCCGCGTGATGGCCTTCGGCACCATGGGCGGTGAAGGTCAGCCGCAGACTCAGGCGGCTGTCTTCACGCGCATCGCCCGCCACGGCATGTCATTGCAGGCCGCGATCAGCGCACCGCGCTGGCTGCTTGGCCGTACCTGGGGCGATGTCAGCACCAGCCTCAAGCTCGAATCGCGCCTCGCGGGCGAAACGGCTCAGACACTCGCGGCCATGGGCCATGAAGTGGAAGTCCTCGATGAGGCCTTCAGCGACACCCTGGGTCACGCCGGTGCCGTGATGCGCCACCCGGATGGGCAGGTCGAGGCGGCCCACGACCCACGCAGTGATGGTGGCGCGGCGCTGACGTGATGAAAACCGGCCAGTGTCATGTCACGAACTGGCCGGATTCTTGCTTGACTCGATGGGGGATGAAGCCTTTCGCCTGACTACCACCTCCACCCCATGCTGAGCATCAGTCGCCACACAAGATGACAAGGAGAACTGACCTCTTGAATTTATATATTCCTTATTCATGAATAATGAAAGATTGAGACACGACCTTCATTTGCACTCATAACAACGACAGAGCGACTCATCACAATGACAACAGCTGACTTCATGACTCCCCGCCGCCTTGTAGCTGCCATCTCGATTGCCGCCTGTTCTCTGGCCTATGGCATTCAGGCCAACGCCGCGGAACACCCGGGGGTGAAGATCTATGCCACCGGCGGCACGATTGCAGGTAGCTCTGCCTCCTCCACGGACACCACCAACTACAAATCCGGCAGCCTGGGGGTGCAAGCGCTGCTGGACGCCGTACCAGAACTGGCCGATGTCGCCGAAGTGACCGGTGAACAGATCGCCAATACCGGCAGCAGCAATATCGATCAGGAAATCCTGCTCAAGCTGTCGAAGGCGATCAATGAAGAGCTCGCGACGGACGCCACCCACGGCGTGGTCATCACCCACGGTACCGACACTCTGGAGGAGACCGGCTTCTTCTTGGATCTCACCGTCGACAGTGACAAGCCGGTGGTCATGGTGGGCGCCATGCGTCCGGCGACTGCCATCAGTGCCGATGGCCCGTTCAACCTGCTGGAGGCGGTCACCCTGGCAGCCGATGAAGGCGCGGAGGGACGTGGGGCGATGATCGTGCTCAACGACCGCATCGGCTCGGCGTATTACACCACCAAGACCAATGCCATCATGATGGACACCTTCAAGGCGACTGAGCAGGGTTACCTCGGTGCCTTCGTCAGCGGCAAGCCGCACTTCTATTACACACCGGCGACACCGACCGACAAGCCTCACTTTGATGTGACGTCCCTCGATGGCCTGCCGAAGGTCGATATCATCTACGCCCACCAGGACATGGACCCGGCGCTGTTCACCGCCACCCTCGACAACGGTGCCAAAGGCATCGTGATCGCCGGCAGCGGCAATGGCTCGATTCCGGAGACCGTCAAGCCGCTGGTCAAGCAGGCCATGGCGGATGGCATCCCGGTCGTGCGCAGCACCCGTACCGGCAATGGTATCGTCAGTGCCAAGGAAGAAGGCATTGGCAGTGGCGCCCTCAATCCTCAGAAGGCGCGCATTCTGCTCTCTCTGGCGCTGACGGAGACCGATGACATGGACAAGCTGCGGGGCTACTTCGAGTGAGTTGGCAGTCACATGACGGAACGTGACTGACTATCGATGCAAAAAGGGACTGCTCAGGCAGTCCCTTTTTGCTGCGTCCCCCCTCTGTCGAGACGTGAAACGCTATCATTCCTTCAAGGCGCGTTGCGCTGCGTGGGACTGCGCGTGAAGGCGCCGGGGCGCTTCTCACCGTCTTCGCTCTCGTGATAACGCCTGGCGGCATTCGCCCACCAGGCAAGTTGTTCGAAGGCGCGCTGGAGATAGCCAGCCCATTCCCGTGCATCGTGCCCTTCAGCGTAGCCGCCATCCTCGTTGAGCACTTCCTGAGCTCGAGGCACATGAATCATCGCCGAGACCGGCAGGCAACCCAGCTCCGACAAGAAGGTGCGCATGTTGACTGCTGCGCGTAACCCACCCCACTGCCCTGCGGAATAGGTCGCGATGACCGAGGGCTTGTAGGAGTAAAGCGAGCTGCCGAAGTGATTCAGCAGATTGGCCAACGCCGGACTCATGGAATGGTTGTACTCGGGGCTGACCATCACGTAACCATCCGCCGCTTCGATTTGCTGGGCGAGATTGAGCAAGTCCTGAGGGGCATTGCGTTGCGCATAGGAAAACAGCGGCTTGAAGGGGTCTGCCAGATCGTAATCGAGTGGATCGATTAGCACCGCCTCATGGCCACTTTCCTGGAGCTGTGCGACGCAGCACCTGGCAACCCTCTCCCCAAGACGTGCAGGTGCAGGGGGTGTGCTGGCCCGCACCGACCCCAGAAAGACCAGAATCTTCAGTGCCATTGTTCTCTCCTTGTGGCGAGCCCCATGAAGTGGATTCCTGTACTCGATATTCGCTCTCCATTGCATCATATCCCGAACTCTGCACACCGATGCTCTACGCTGCAGGACACTGCATCAATCTTCATGCTGTGCCTGACTGTCGGGTCTCGCCTGATTGATTACCCGCTTGTGGAAAATCTCATCCTGTAGATTCGTAAGCTTATATTTTAATTAGTGAATTTTTGACTACTCACACCACCTTCATCAGCCTCAGCGCGTCGTAGATCGCCGCATGGGTATTGCGGGTCGCGACGGCGTCGCCAATGCGATAGAGCTGGAAGCTGCCCTCTGCTGCGCGCTCGGTGTGCTGCGGACTCGGGCCGTCCACCGGTTGGGCAAGGCCTGCGATCAGGGCGTCGTAGTCCACTGCCCCGCCGTTGCGCGAGTGGGGTTTGAGTTCGAAGTAAAGGTCTTCCATCGGACGGGCCCCGTAGTTGACGACAACCTGATCGACGAGACGCTGATCCGCGTAGGCGCCGGTGCCCTTGCCCTGCGCCACGGCGTCATCCAGGTAATCACTGCCGATATGGGCGATCAGCTGGCCATCTTCGCTGCGTGTGACGCTGCCGAGACGATAGGTCGGCGTGAAGGTGACGGCGAGACGCTGCAGACTGCGCATGTAGGGCACCAGGTTCATGGCCATGATTTCCGGCGCGAAGGTGCGGTCTGGCGTCATCATCTCGAGCCTGGCACCGGAGTTGGCGATCATCTCGGCGGCCTGTAGCGCAGCGTGATCCCCCGCATCATCGAACAGCAGCACATTGCGGCCAGGCGTGACATGGCCAGAGAGTATGTCCCAGCTGGAGACGACCAGCTCGCTGCCGACCTGCGGCATGTCTTCCTCGGGATAGCCACCGGTGGCGACGATAACGACATCGGGTTGCTCAGCCAGCACATCCTCGGCATCGGCGAAGACGTTGTAGCGCATCTCGACGCCGAGCGCCTCACAGCGACTGATGCGCCAATCGATGATGCCGATCATCTCGCGTCGCCGCTCGCTCTGGGCGGTGAGGCGAATCTGGCCACCCGGCTGGTCGGCCGCTTCCAGCACCACCACCTGATGCCCACGCTCACCGGCGACGCGCGCGGCCTCGAGCCCTGCCGGGCCCGCGCCAATGATCACGACCTTGCGGGTGACCTCGGCAGGCGCGATGTCATGCGGTTGCTCCAGCTCTCGCCCGGTCGCAGCGTTATGGATGCAGTAGGCGGAGCCGCCCTGATAGATGCGATCCAGACAATAGTTGGCCCCGACACAGGGGCGGATGGTCTCCTCCTGCCCGGCCATCAGCTTGCGCACGATGTGCGGGTCCGCCATGTGGGCGCGCGTCATGCCGACCATGTCGACCTTGCCGGTGGCGATGGCGTGACGGGCGGTGGCGATGTCCTGGATCTTGGCGCCGTGGAAGGTCGGGAAATCCATCGCCTCGCGAATCTGCCCCGCGAAGTCGAGATGCGGCGCACTGGCCATGCCCTGGATCGGTATGACATCGGTAAGGCCCGCATCAGTGTCGATATGGCCGCGTACCACATTGAGAAAATCGACCTGATCGCTATCGCGCAGCAGGCGCGAGATCTCCAGGCCCTCGCTGGCATCCAGCCCGCCACTCAGACACTCATCGCCGGTGTAGCGAACGCCGACGATGAATTCGCTGCCCACTCGAGCGCGAATGGCGCTCAACACTTCCATGGTGAAGCGCAGACGATTTTCGAGACTGCCGCCGTAGGGCCCCTCCAGGGTGTTGGTGAGCGGTGACCAGAACTGGTCCATCAGATGGCCATAGGCCTGCAGCTCGATACCGTCGAGGCCGGCTGCCTGCATGCGCTCAGCGGCGTCGGCGTAGTCCTGGATCAGCCGTGCGATATCCCAGTCCTCGACCCGCTTGGGAAAGGCGCGGTGCGCCGCCTCGCGACGATGGGACGCCGAGACCGCTGGCAACCAGTCGGCCTTGTCCCAGCGCGTGCGGCGTCCCAGATGCGTGAGCTGGATCATCACCGCGGTACCGTGCTCGTGACAGGCATCGGTCAGCTCGCTGAGCCAGGGCACCACCTCATCGCGATACGCCAGGAGGTTGTTGAACACCGGCGGGCTGTCCTTTGCCACCGAGGCAGAACCCGCCGTCATGGTCAGGGCAATGCCGGCGCGCGCCCGCTCCTCGTGATAGGCGCGGTAGCGCGCCTTGGGCATGCCATCTTCCGGATAGGCAGGCTCGTGGGAGGTCATCATCAAGCGATTCTTGAGGGTCAGATGCTTGAGCGTGAACGGCGTGAGCAGCGGGTCCTGAGCCATGTGGCCTCCTGATGAGCAGAGCGAGAACAGGGGTGTCTTTATTGCGTACACCTGTGTACATACGCTGACTATAGTCCTAGGCTTCAGACCATGCGTCGCCGGACACGCCGTTCTCGCCCGCCTGACGCAGCCAGACTCGTCGCTGTCGCAAACAGCATGCTCTTGGCGTCATCACACGATTTACCTCACATCAGCCCCACCATCCCCCGCCTTTCAGGAGACCGCCCATGCCAGAGTCCCAAAGCGTCCCCCGGGCCAGTGACGGCGCCCAGGCTGCCGGGCGCGGCAAGGCCGAAGACTGGCTGGAGGCCGCCTATCAGCAGCTGTTGCTCGGTGGCGTAGACTCGGTACGCGTTCTGACGCTGGCCAAGACATTGGGACTGTCTCGCACCAGCTTCTACTGGAGCTTCAAGGACCGCGATGCCCTGCTCGCGGCCTTGCTCGCCCGATGGGATACTCACAATACTGCTGGCTTAATCGGGCGCTGCGAGCAATACGCCGCCACGGTGGTGGAAGCCATGCTCAATGTCTTCGACTGCTGGCTGGATGAATCGCTGTTCGATTCCCGCTTCGAGCTGGCGATCCGCAACTGGGCTTCTCAGAACGCGGAGGTCGCCGCTGCCGTCGCCCTCGCTGATCAGGCACGCATTCAAGCGCTGACCAGCATGCTGGTGCGCTACGGCCAGCCCGAGCAACTCGCCAACGTGCGGGCGCGCACCACTTACCTGACCCAGATCGGCTATCTGTCGATGCGCACTCAGGAAAGCGTCAGCGAGCGCATCAGCCGTGTCGCCGAGTATGTCGAGGTCTTCGTCGGCGAGCGCTGCGAGCCTCAGGAGCTGGCACGCTTTGCGGCGCGACACCCGGCCTGAAAGGACAAAGCCCCGCCAGGGAGATTGGCGGGGGCTTCATGAGTGCGTCACTCTGCGAAGGCAAGACACAAGATGAAAGACAGAAGGCTGACTATTGACTCGCCCGCAACCAGTCATCCAGAAGCTGGCGTTCGGCATCGGTCATCTGGGTCATGTTGGCCAGCGGCATACTCTTGTCGACCACCGTGCGCTGATGGATACGCATGGCCTGACGCTTGATGTCCTCCCAGCCATTGAAGGCCACGCCGGCTGCCGGGGCCGTCAAACCGATCAAGTTCGGCGTATCACTGTGACAGCCGGCGCAGCGTTGCTCGACGATATGGCTGACCTTGTCTCGCAGGGCCTGATTCTCCCCCAGGCCCTGGTTGACCGCAGCGCTGCTGGCCGTGACAGATGCTGAAGACGCTGTAGTCTGGGCGGTCGCAGGCGCCGTCTGTGAGCGCGGTGCGCAGAGCAGAATCACGCCGATCAACGCCAACACTGCCCCCGCGGGAACCCACAGGCGCTTGACGCCCTTGTGGTGATCCACCGTGGCGATGCGGATCAGACCGCCCGTCACCAGCAGCAGCAGAATGACGCCCAGGCGATAGTCATTGGCATACAGCAGCGGATAGTGGTTGCTGATCATCATCAGCACCGCAGGCAGCGTGATGAAGGTGTTGTGCACCGAGCGCTGCTTGGCGCGCTGCCCGTGGATCGGGTCCGGCGTTTCCCCACGCTTGGCAGCAGCCAGCAGGGCCTTCTGACCCGGGATGATCACATTGAAGACGTTGCCCGCCATGATGCTGCCCATCAGCGCGCCCATCAGCAGGAAGGCGGCACGCCCCGAGAACAGTTCGGTCGCGACCCAGGCCGCCAGCGTCAGCCAAACACCGACCGCGACGAACAGCGCCCCGGCATGGCGCTTGAAGGGACTGCGACACAGCGCCTCGTAGCCCAGCCAGCCGCCGACGAGCACACCCAGAGCGCTGCACACGGCGAGCGTGCCGCTCATCTCGAAGACGCGCGGGTCGATCAGGTAAGCGTGCGGCTGCAGCAGGTAGATCAGCGTGAAAAGTCCCATCCCGGACAGCCAGGTGACATAGGCCTCCCACTTGAACCAGTGGATCTCGCTGGGTAGCCGTTCGCTGACCCCATCATGACGAAAAAGATGATAGAGACCGCCACCATGCACCGCCCATAGCTCGCCGCCGGGGCGGCCATCGATTGCATGAGTGGCAGGCTGTCGCCGGTTGTCGAGCCAGATGAAGAAGAACGATGCGCCGATCCAGGCGATCCCCGCCATGACATGCAGCCAGCGTGTCAGCAGCATCGCCCAATCGAGAAGATATGCGCTCATGCCGGCTCCTTAGCTGCCGCGGTAGACACTGTAGGCCCACGGAGTGACCAGCAGCGGAATGTGATAATGGCCACTGGCCTCGAGGGTGAACTCGACCGGCACGCGGCCGAGCATGCCCTGGCCCACCGCGCGGCTGGCAAAGTAATCCCCGACCTGAAACGTCAGACGATAGACGCCGGAGAGATCAGCGGGAGCGTCGGCTTCCTCAAGCAGCGGCGCATCGAGACGCCCATCGGCATTGGTCGTGACCTGCGCGATCTCGTGAAAGTGACCCTGCGCATCCTGGCGCTCCAGGCTGATATGCACACCGCTGGCAGCGATGCCTTCGGCCTGATTGAGCACATGCGTCGTCAGTCTAGGCATGGCGATTTCCTGTTCTTGTGTGGATGTGGCGGGTACGGCTGGGCCCTGTAAGACGGGGGCCTGTACAAATGAAGCCCTGCGAAAGACGGCCGTGTTTCGGTTTTCTGGCTTGCTCTGTTCTGGCCTGCCGTCAGCGGTTGGTGGTATTGCACCCGATGAGTGCATTGCTGCATTCTGACCGATCGGTCAAGGTGCAGGCCGTATCACCCGATGACAGACGCCGCTCGGCGCCGTCAGGCAAGCCGGTGGCGATACAGCCTTGTCGTCAACCACTGGCATGGCGATGCAACGTGTGACACAGCGTTGGTCAGACGCGTTGCCAGCGACGGCATGCGCCTTGCAAGCTGATGATTCCGTGAGCTTTTCACCCCCCTCTCTGGAGCAAGGCGCATGCCAATCGAGACCCCAATGCACTATCTGGTGATGCTGGACACGCTCAACGCCCTGCCACCCGAGGCGCTGGCACGACGCTTTAGTGGTCTCTATGAGCACTCGGACTGGGTGGTGGAGCGCGCCGCGGCAGAGCGCCCGTTCGCGAGCATGGAAGTCCTGCTGACGGCGTGTGCCAATGCGGTACGCCAGGCCAATGATGACGAACGCCACCAATTGATTCTGGCCCATCCTGAGCTGGCTGCCGGCAAGCTGGAGACCCTGACGCCCGCCTCGCAAGGCGAGCAGCATGGCGCAGGCCTCGATCAGCTCGATGACGCCACCCGTGAACTTTTCCTGGCTGCCAATGCCAACTACCAGGCGCGCCACGGCATTCCGTTCATCATCTGCGTCAAGGGCCACAGCGCCACCAGCATTCTCGAGGAACTGGAGCGCCGCCTGCCGCAACCCACCGAGGCGGAATACCAGGAGGCTCTGGCCCAGATAAATGCGATCGCCGCAGTGCGCCTGCCGGGACTGCTCGAGGCCGGCTGACCCACACCGCAGTGGCCACCAGCACGCTCTGGCCTTCAGGTGGCGTCTTGCACGTGCCTGGCGGCCACGGCCTCGATACTGGCGATCAGTGCCGCCAGGGCCTTGGCGACATCGTCTTCGGTCACCGCCTCCAGCGGATGGTGACTGATACCGCGCTCGCAGCGCAGGAACAGCATGCCCACCGGACACAGATGACTGACCGCCATGGCGTCATGCCCGGCACCACTCGGCAGCTGGAATGGCGCCTGACCGATGGCCGCGATACCGGCATCGACGGCCTGCATCAATCCCTCGTCACAGGCCACGGCATCGGCCACATGCGTCTGTTCACAGTGAAAGGTGAGGCCCCGTCGCGCCGCGATTCTGTGCGCCACATTCAAGAGTTCATCCAGCGCACGATCACGCTGCGCATCGTCCAGCGCGCGGATATCCAGACTCAACGCCGCCCCCCCGGGGATGACATTCACCGCCCCGGGACGCAGCTCGCAACAGCCCACGGTCGCGACCAGTGAGTGGTCCGCCATGTCAGCGCGCTTGCCCGCCTGGACATCACGCGCCAGCGATTCCACCGCCAGTGTCCACTCTGCCGCCGCACACAGCGCATCCTGACGCAGTGCCATCGGCGTGGTGCCGGCATGTCCCGCCTGGCCAACGAAGTTGACCGCGAAGCGTCGCGCACCGGCGATACCGGTCACGGTGCCCAGCGCCAGCTTCTCGGCTTCCAGCACCGGGCCCTGCTCGATATGCACTTCCAGATAGCCCAGCGGCGGATTCGCCTGCAGGCTGGCCCCGGCGGCCGTCTGCCCGGAAAGCCCGAAGCGTTCGAGCGCGTCGCCAAGCGGGATGCCCTCCTCATCCTCCACCCGCTCCCAGTCCGACTGCCAGCGTCCGGCGATGGCATGACTGCCGAGCAGGGTCGCACCGAAGCGGGTGCCCTCTTCATCACCGAAACCGACCACTTCCAGCGCAAAGGGCAAGCTCTGCTCGCCGGCATCGGCGCACTGCCTGAAATGCGTCAAGGCGGCCACGCCGAGCAGGACACCAAGAATGCCGTCATAACGGCCGGCGTCCGGCACGCTGTCCAGATGCGAGCCGATCACCAGTCGCGGCACACCGGCTTCGCTGTCAGCGGCAGCGGTGAGAGCGGGTGGACACCAGCGGCCCCAGAGATTGCCGGCGCCATCCTGCCAGCTGCGCAGACCGGCAGCCTTGAGCCAGCCAGCCGTGGTGGCATTGGCGGCGGCGTGTTCCGGCGTCAGATAGCGGCGATCGATCCCGCTGTCGCTGCGCGAGATCGCCGCCAGGGTGTCGCAGGCGGCCAGCACATCGGCGGCCGTTTCCAGCGGCGCGGTGGCGTCAGGGGGTATGGATCCGGCATCGCTCATGACTGACCTCCCGTGCTGGGATTGGCACGACCATTGGCCGCCTGACCCTGATGCTCCTGATAGAAGTCCAGCGCGGCGCCGACGCCACCACCGGCCACAGTATTCACGCCACCCCGGCGCAGAGTCTGTTCCAGCGCCGCCAGCGTGGTCAGCACGGTATCGCGACGCGCGTTGTAGCCCATCACGCCGAGACGCCAGACCTTGCCATGCAGCGGGCCGAAGCTGGTGCCGATCTCGATGCCGAAATCCTCCAGCATGCTGCGGCGAAGGCCATCGCCATCCAGGCCGTCGGGAATCATCACCGCGCTGACGTTGTTCATGCGGTGGGCCTGGTCGCCGAACAGCGCAAGTCCCAACCCCTTCAAGCCCTCGACCATCGCCTGACCATGCAGCGCATGGCGCGCGATGGCGTTGTCCATGCCCTCATTGAGCAGCAGGCGCGCGCACTCACGTGCGCCATACAGCATGCTGGTGGCTTCGGTGTGGTGATTGAGGCGCAGCTCACCCCAGTAATCGAGCACCATGGAGAGATCGAAATAGTTGGAGCGGATGCGTGCGCCCGGCTCCGCCAGTCGATCCGCCCCGCTACTGATACCTGCCTCGACATGACGACGCGAATGCACCACCTCCACTGCACGCGGCGACAGCGTCAACGGCGAGCTGCCTGACGGTCCCGCCAGACACTTCTGCAAGCCTGCGGTGACGGCGTCCAGTCCCCACTCATCGGTCTTGAGAGGATTGCCCGCCAGCGAGGCCGTGGCATCGCTGTAGAACAGCACGCCTTCGCGGCGACAGATGGCGCCGATGTCTTCCAGCGGCTGGCACATGGTGGTCGAGGTATCGCCCTGCACCAGCGCCAGCACACTGGGCTTGACCTCGCGAATGGCGGCTTCGATCTGCTCCGGGCGGAACACCTGGCCCCACTCGCATTCCAGCGTATGAACCTCGGCACCGCAGCGCTCGGCGATCTCGCGCAGCAGATGACCGAAACGGCCGAAGATCGGCACCAGCACACGCTCCCCCGGCTGGATCAGCGAGACCAGCACCGCCTCGATACCGGCACGCGAGGTGCCATCGATCAACAGGGTGGCATCATTGGTGGTCTCGAAGACGCCGCGATAAAGCTGCATCGTCTCGTTCATGTAGTGCGTCATCGCTGGGTCGTACTGGCCGATCAAGGGAGCGGAAAGCGCTCGCAATACACGCGGGTCCGCATTGATCGGACCGGGGCCCATCAGCAGGCGCTGGGGAGGATGAATCTGGTCAAAGGTCGGGCTCACGGTCGCTCCTCGTGCAGCAGGGCATGGAATGCGGGAAGACTCGCCAACTCGCCGAGCCTCATGCCCAGACAACTGCAACAAGTGCGCCAGAATTTCAGAAATGAAACAAATGTTGAATTACCGGTGTATTTGACGGGCGCCACCTCCCTGTCATGGCGTGGGCATCGAGGGGCAAAAGGCAATCAGGCAACCTGATAACCGAATGACAGAAAGGCACCTCGGCAAAAGACGGCATGGCTCTAGGATAACGCTATAATCTTGCTGACCACACTGACCGGTGTCGCTCTGACGGTGCATGCCTTGCCTGGCAGGCACCATGGCAGGGCATGAATGAGCGGAATCGACGCTTTCATTACCTGTTTCATGCGCCGGCGCTCACTGCCCGAGGCTGAACTCGCCACATGAGTCTGTTATACAAGGAGGTATCGGATGAGTGAGGGTTGCCTCATCCGACCTGATCATCGCTGCCGGAGAGCTACATGACGCTGGAACAACGCCTGGAACGAGCAACACAACTGGCCAGACAGGCTGGTGAACGTATGGTGCAAGCGCGCGAGGAACAGGGTTTCGCGCACCATTACAAGAAAGGCGATGAGCTGGTCACCGACATCGACGTGGCGATCGATACCTTCCTGGCGGAAGCGCTCGAAGCCGAATTTCCCGAGGATGCGCGCCTTACCGAAGAGCTGTCGCCCGAGCGGGACGTGATCGGTACCAAGGGTGGCCTGTGGGTGATCGACCCCATCGACGGTACCGTCAATTTTGCCCATGGCCTGCGCCATGTCGCCGTGTCCATCGCCTGGTGCGAGCGTGGCAAGATCCAGATGGGGGTCGTGCATGCGCCCTTCCTCGGCGAGACCTTCACCGCCATCCGCGGCAAGGGGGCCTGGCTCAACGGCGAGAGCATCTCGGTCAGCGAGACCGATGAGATGAGCCGTGCGCTGGTCGCGACCGGCTTCCCCTACAACCGTGACAGCCGTCCGCCGCTGCTCAAGCGCCTCTCGGCCATGCTGCTGGTCTGCCAGGATGTGCGCCGCAACGGCAGTGCCGCGCTGGATCTCTGTGATGTGGCGTGCGGACGCCTGGATGCCTATTACGAAAGCGTCTCCCCCTGGGACTTTGCGGCGGGCCTTCTGATCGCGCGAGAAGCCGGCGCACGCACGGGGCACCTGTATCGCTGTCCGGACGGCATCCCTGATGAGCTTTATGGCGAGAATATCGTGGTAGCCTCGCCGGGATTGCATGCCCCGCTCAAGCGCCTGCTGGAGGAGGCCGACGCCAGTTCAGGGCTGCCGGGGCTGTAGGGAAGGCACTTGGTAAAGTGCTGGGTAGAAGACTGTAGTGACGCGACTGTGATGACATGACTTTCATGACGTGACTTTAATGACAGACTGCCGCTGCAATACGCAAGAGCCCCGCCAATTGGCGGGGCTCTGTGTTTCTGGCTGGCTGACACTCGGCATCAATCGCCCAGGTTACCGCCCTTCTTCTTGCCCTTGGCGGCCGACTTGCTAGACGCCTTGCGAGAGTCTTTACTGGCGGAAGGCTTGCTCGCCGGTTTCTTGTCAGCGCCGCCCGCTTTCTTGCTGGCAGGCTTGGCGGCTGGATTGCTGGCCGCCTCCCCTTTGGCGCTGGCCTTGCCGGTGGCAGCACCTTGAGGCGCGGTGGCGGTTGATTCAGCCTCAGCAGCCTTGGCGGCGGCTGGCGACACCGTCGGCTCCTTGAGCAGGCTCAGGCGTTGGCCGATTTCCTGCCACAGGCTGCGATAGCTGACGGCCGGTGAGCTGTTGCGCGAGAAAGTCCCGATGGGCTTGCGCTCGATTCCCATACGCTCGACCACGCTGGAATACGGGATATAGCCACTGAGTTGCAACGGATAATCCTGCTTGAGCGATTCCATCACATCCTTGTGCAATGTCTTGCGGCGATCCACCAGAGTGAAGAACGGCCAGACGGGCACATCGAGATCGATCTCGGCCAGATAGGCGTTCAATTGCTCCAGGGTACGCAGCGACAGAACCGTGGGAATGATCGGCGCCAGCAGAGTATCGGCAGCGGCGAAGACCTGCTCGGAAAGACTGGAAATGCTCGGCGGACAATCAAGGATGACGAGGTCGTAGTCATCGCGTACCGGCTTGAGGACCTTGCGCAGTCGGGTTCGCTTCTCTTCCTCGAGTATGTGGTCAAGATTGCGGTAGGAGAATTCCGCCGGCAGGACATCCAGGTTCTGATAATCCGTGGAACGGATCACTCGGGACATGTCCTGCTTGCCGCTGATCAGCTTCTCGACCCCGCCCTTCAACTTGGGCTTGGTACGCACGTAGAAGGTCGCAGCGGCCTGCGGATCAAGATCCCACAGCAACACACGCAGGCCACTGTTGGCGGCACAATGCGCCAGATTGATGGCAGAAGCAGTCTTGCCCACGCCCCCTTTGATGCTGTACACCGCAGCGATTTTCATGGCTCCCTCCCGTCATTCCAGTTTGTGCAACGTTAGCACAATCCGGCGCCATAACCCTGACTGACAACGGCGAAACGAGAGAAAATGATATGACAGTTTTATGTCAAACAGGCTCTCGCTCATCGACCAGGCCGCGCTTGAGCAACTGATTCGTGAGGCGATTGAGCAACAATCCGTACATCGGCAGGAACAGCAATATCGAGATGGCCAGCTTGATCGCGTAATCCACCCAGGCGATCTCGATCCAGTGAGCCGCCATGAAGGCATCGGGCCCGTTGCGGAACGCCACCGAGAAGAAGGCAAAGGTGTCAGCGAGATTGCCGAACAATGTCGACGCCAGCGGCGCGATCCACCAGTGGGCATTGCGACGCAGACGATCAAACACCTGAATGTCGAGCAACTGACCGATCACATAGGCAATGAAGCTTGCCAGCGCGATACGGGCCACGAACAGATTGAAGTCAGCCAGCGCCTCTACTCCGGCAAAGCTGCCCGCCTGAAACATCACCGACACCATGTAGCTGACCAACAGCGCCGGCAGCATGACCAGTGCAATGATGCGCCGCGCCTGATACTTGCCGAACAGACGAACCGTCAGATCCGTTGCCAGGAAGATGAACGGGAAACTGAAGGCGCCCCAGGTGGTATGGAAGCCGAACAGGGTCATCGGCAACTGCACCAGGTAATTGCTGGCGGTGATGATGAGGATGTGAAACAGGGCCAGGGCGACGAGTGCGCGCTGCGTCTGGGCAGACGAGAGGAGTAGCATTGCAGGTCCTTTTTGGATCAAAGCCGTCGTCCAGGGGTGAGGGAACCCTGTCACGAGCGTGTTGAGGTTTGCGTCGTCGATGCTGACATCACTGCCATCGACTGGCATTCGGCCGCTGACGCCTAGGCGCAACGATTGAGCACTGCTGGCAAGCGGCAGCCGACATGCTCCACTGACAACCGCAGGGAGGCTTGCACATCGTCAGAACGCAAAATGGCCGCGCATCGTATCACGATGCGCGGCCATTGACAGGTGCCTGCGGGGAAAATCTGGCCAGATGATCAGGCCGTCAGTCTCCCCCGGTGCCGCTTACGTTGCAAAGAAAGCGAGTCTCAGAGTCACTTCTTCCAGATGCTGGCATCGACCTTGCCCTTGAGCTCCGGGAACTGCTCTGGATCAAAGGTCGGCTCCTTGCCGGCCTTATGCTGACGGTCGTAATCCTTGAAGATACGGAAGGCCAGCGGCGACAGCAGCAGGATGGCGATCAGGTTGATCAAGGCCATCGCGCCCATCGACAGATCAGCGAAGTTCCAGATGTTCTTCAGGCTGGCGACAGCGCCGAGCATGACCATGCCGAGCACGGCGAAGCGGTAGACCATGACGACGGCCTTGGCGTTCTTCTTGCCGGCGATGTACTCGATATTGGACTCGCCATAGGAGTAGTTCGCCACCAGCGAGGTGAAGGCGAACAGCAGAATGGCGATCGCCACGAAGCCGCCCCCCCAGCTACCGACCTGAGAAGACAGCGCCACTTGGGTGATCTGGATGCCGTCATTGCCGCCATCGTTGCCCAGGGTGCCACTCATGATGATGATGGCCGCGGTCGCAGTGCAGATGACCAGGGTGTCGATGAACACGCCCAGCATCTGGACGAAGCCCTGGGACGCCGGATGCTTGGTGGTCGCCATTGCGGCGGCGTTCGGGGCGGAACCCATACCCGCTTCGTTGGAGAACAGACCTCGCTTGATGCCATTCATCATCGCCTGGGCGATGGTGTAGCCCAGCGCGCCACCTGCGGCCTGCTCAAGACCGAAGGCACTGCGGAAGATGGTACCCAGCGCCGCCGGCAGCTCGGTGATGTTGATGGCGACGACGAAGATGGCCAGCAGCAGATAGAGCAGTGCCATGATCGGCACGATCAGCTCAGCGGTGCGCGTGACGCGCTTCATGCCACCGAAGATGATCGGCACCATGACCACGACCAGCACCACACCCATGATCCACGGCGGCACGCTGAAGGCCTGCTCCATGGCCAACGCAATGGAGTTGGACTGCACGGAGTTGAAGGCCAGACCGAAGGCGATGATCAGACAGACGGAGAACAGGATGGCCATCCAGCGCTGACCGAGGCCCTTCTCGATGTAATAGGCCGGACCACCACGGAAGGTATTGTCATCGTGGGAGACCTTGTAGGCCTGCGCCAGGGTGGACTCGATGAAACTGGTGGACATGCCGACCAGCGCCGTCATCCACATCCAGAAGATGGCGCCCGGGCCACCCAGGGAAATCGCCACGGCGACACCGGCGAGGTTACCGGTACCGACGCGCGCCGCCAGAGAAGTGGCCAGCGCCTGGAAGGAAGAGATACCCCCTTCACTGCCCTGACGAGATGTGGCCAGCAGCTTCCACATGTGTCTGAAATAACGGAACTGGATACCCTTGGTCATGACCGTGAAGAAGAGACCCGCTCCGATGAGCAGGTAAATCAATACACTGCCCCACAGCAGGCCATTGCCTGCATCGATCAACGCCAGAATCGGCGCTGGAATGATGGACGTTGTTTCCGACATGTCGGTCTCGCTTTGGCGGGTTTTTGGTCTTGTCGACGCTGCCAGGGCAACGGAAAGCCCATGACTTTCCTGCGACTGACAGCGAGCAACCACTACGATAGGGCTGCTCGACATGCTTTGGTGAGCGCCATTCTTCATATCCCACGGGGATAAGCAAGAAGAGCCCACTGTGTAGCGGTCTTCTGCGCCCGAATTCTAGGGGAAAAATAGCGCAATGACGGTGTTTTTCACTGCGATCTAGACTTTAGGTGAACACGGTAATGTTTCACGTCTTGTTTGGCTCGGGCATAATGCGCCCCCTTCCGGAAGTCGCCGCCTGCCAGTGGCGGCCCAGGACTTGTCGAGCGCAGGCTCGCGACTCATCGATTGCCGTTGCGCAACGGCGATCCCGTGAGTGTGCGCTGCGATCAGGCGGTGCAACTCCCTGACACCCACGCACCATAACCGCCATCACGGCACCCGGTAGCGCGCTTTGTCCCGGCGCCTGCCTTTGATTACAGGTGATACATGGAATTGACCAGCTACGCGGCGTCCCCGCTTTCGCTGCTCGCCCCGATCATAGCCATCGGTCTCGCAATACTGACACGTCGTGTCATGCTCTCCCTCGGGCTGGGTATCGTGTCAGGCGCCCTGCTGCTGAATGATTTCTCGCCGCTCGTCACGCTGCACTATCTCTGGCAACAGCTGGTTGCCGTCTTCATCGAGATACCGGACAGCGGTCAGCTTGCCGATGCCAGCCTCAACAGCTGGAATGTCTATATCCTGCTGTTCCTGCTTGCACTGGGTGCCATGGTTGGCGTGATCACGCTGGCAGGCGGCACCCGTGCCTTCGGCAACTGGGCGCGGGCGCGAGTCACTACCCGCCGTGGCTCGCAGCTGATGACCGTGCTGCTGGGGGTATTCATCTTCATCGATGATTATTTCAATAGCCTGGCCGTGGGCAACATCTGTCGTCCACTGACCGATCGTCAGGGGCTGTCGCGCGCGCGCCTGGCCTATCTGATCGACTCCACCGCCGCGCCCGTCTGCGTGCTGACGCCGATCTCCAGCTGGGGTGCCTACATCATCAGCCTGATCGCCGGTATTCTGGCGACCCACCACATCACGGATGTCAGCCCGTTCGGTGCCTTCCTCGAGCTATCCGCCTTCAACTACTACGCGATTGCGGCGCTGGTGCTGGTGATCGCCTCCGCCTGGTTCGACATCAACTTCGGTGCCATGCGCCGTCATGCCATCGCGGCGCGCGACGGTGAGCTTTTCGATGCCAAGCGCGGCAATCCGCCGGGCAACACCCACGTGGAAGAGTCCGAGCGTGGCCGCCCGATGGACCTGCTGATCCCGATCATCGTGCTGGTCATCGCGACCTTCTTCATGATCGTGCAGACCGGCGCCAGCGCACTGGCCGCCGAGGGTGAGGCCTTCGGCCTGATTCGCGCCTTTGAACTGACGGATGTCGCCAAATCGCTGATCATCGGCGGCGCCATCGGTCTGCTGGCTGCGGTAGCGATGCTGCTGCGGCATCGCATGGGCGCTGGTCGCAGCCTGTGCGCCATCGCCCAAGGCGCCAGCTCCATGCTGCCGGCCGTCTATATCCTCGTCTTCGCTTGGTTGCTGACCGGCATCATCGGCTCTCTGGGGACCGGTCAGTACCTGGCCACGCTGGTCGAGGGCGTCGTGTCTCCGACCTGGCTGCCGATGCTGCTGTTCGTGCTCTCCGGCCTGATGGCCTTTGCCACCGGCACCAGCTGGGGCACCTTCGGCATCATGCTGCCCATCGCCGGTGACATGGCGGCCGCCACCGAGCTCGCCATGATGCTGCCGATGATGGGGGCGGTGCTGGCCGGCTCCGTGTTCGGGGATCACTGCTCGCCGATTTCCGACACCACCATCCTGTCCTCGACGGGTGCCAGCTGCCACCATATCGATCACGTGATCACCCAGTTGCCCTACGCCCTACTGGGTGCCGCGATCTCGCTGATCGCCTACCTGGTGATGGGCGTGACCGACAGCACCCTGTTCGGCTGGTTGAGCCTGGCGGGCCTGCTGGTCATCAGCATTGCATGGCTTGCACGACGCGAGATGGCCGATCCGGTCGTGGCACGCACGTGATGCAATAAATGCTGCCTTGCTGAAAAAGCCCCCGCCATGTCTCATGGCGGGGGCTTTTGCCTTGTTGGAGCAGCACGGACCGCGTCATGCGTCCGCGATATCACTGCATCGGCTCATGCGCCTCGATTCATGCGCTACGTGCCTCCCTCGCCTGACCGACGCCGGCCTCGCTCAGCGCCTCACGCACATCTTCCAGGCTTGAGGGGTCATCTATCGTCGAGGGCACCTGGTATTTCTCGCCCGCGGCGATCTGACGGATCATCTTGCGCAGTATCTTGCCTGAGCGCGTCTTGGGCAGGCGCTCGACGACCAGCACCTCCTTGAGCGAGGCAAAGGCCCCGATTTCCTCGCGTATCCGCTGGGCAAGCTCGGCGCACAGGCTGGCTTCATCCCCTTGCCAGCCATCCTTGAGAATCACCAGTCCCAACGGCATCTCGCCCTTGAGCGAATCCTCGATGCCAATCACCGCGCATTCCGCGATCGCGGCGTGTGCACCGAGCACCTGCTCCATCTCGCCCGTCGACAGACGGTGCCCCGCCACGTTGATGACATCATCAATGCGTCCCATCACGAACAGATAGCCCTGCTCATCGAAGTAGCCGCCATCACCGGACAGGTAATAGCCGGGGTAGGCGGCAAGATAGGCAGAATGGAAGCGTCCGGGATCCTGATAGAGTCCGGTCAGGCAGCCCGGCGGCAGCGGTTGGCGTAACACGACATTGCCCTGCTCTCCCGTGGGCACCTCATCTCCCATGCCATCGAGAATCTGCACATTGAAGCCCGGCAACGGCCAGGTGGCACTACCGGCACGTGCCTCGACCGGCGCCGTCACCTCGCGACTGCCTTCGGTGAGCATGTCCAGCCCCAAAAGGTTGCCGGCGATGGGCCAGCCGGTTTCGGTCTGCCACCAATGATCGACGACCGGCACCGGCAAGAGGTCGGCGAGCCAGTGATAGGTCGGCGGGTCCAGTCGCTCTCCGGCCAGAAACAGACTGCGCAGGCTGGAAAGGTCGTAGTTGGCCATATGACTGGCTTCCGGGTCTTCCTTCTTCATGGCGCGGAACGCCGTGGGCGCGGTGAAGAAGCAGTTGATGCGGTATTCCTCGATCAAGCGCCAGAAGGCTCCGGCATCCGGTGTCTTGACCGGCTTGCCTTCATACATGACGGTACTGGCCCCCATCAGCAGCGGGCCATAGATGATATAGGAGTGGCCGACGACCCAGCCGATGTCCGAGGCCGCCATGAAGGTATCGCCGGGACGGGTCGCATAGAGAAGCTCCATTGAATAATGCAGCGCCACGGCGTAGCCGGCGTGATCACGCACCACTCCCTTGGGCTTGCCAGTCGTGCCGGAGGTATAGAGGACATAGAGAGGTTCGCTGCCCAGCATGCTGACCGCTTCAGTGGCCTGGGCGCTGGCCAGACATTCATGCCAATCATGATCGCGCGGCCCAAGTGTCGCCCGCTGCTGTTCACGCTGCAGGATCAGACAGGCTTGCGGGGTCTGCTCAGCAAGCTCGATGGCCTCATCCAGCCAGGGCTTGTAGGGAATGATGCGATCGACTTCCACCCCGCAGGACGCTGCCATGATCACCTTGGGCGCGGCGTCATCGATGCGTACCGCCAGCTCCTTGGGGGAAAAGCCGCCGAAGACCACTGAGTGCACCGCCCCGAGACGTGCACAGGCCAGCATCGCCATCATGGTCTCGGCGACCATCGGCATGTAGAGCACGACACGGTCGCCCTTCTCCACCCCGAGATCACGCAACGCCCCCGCCAGCAGGGCTACCTCATCACGCAGCTCACGAAACGTGTACTGCCGCTTGCTCTGGGTGACCGGCGAATCCCAGTACAACGCGACCTGATCCGCGCGCCCATTGGCGACGTGATGATCCAGCGCGGCATGGCAGATGTTCATCTCGCCATCGATGAACCAGCGAGCATGCTGTTGCTCATCCCAGGCCAGAATGGTCTGCGGCGGGCGAAACCAGGCGATGCGTTGCGCCTGCTCAGCCCAGAAGTCTTCTGGCGTCTCGTTGGCTCTTGCCGTCAGAGCTAGATAACGCTCGCGTGCACAGGAGTGATTGGCGTCGGGCATGGCGTACCTCGTGATCCACGAATGGCTTTGTGGACATCTCTTGCCTGTCCTGACGCAAGGCCTTGTCCCCGGGGCCCGTTGACCGGACCTCTTTTCATGTCGTCGTTGATGTCGCTCGCCAACGACGATGCGACAGACGACGATGGAGGAAGGACAGGCAGGACAGAGATGCCTGAACCGATAGTTACGTTGAAACCTTAGGCCAAAAATCGCCTTTCAAACCTGCTCAGCTCACCGTTTTCAGCGTCTGATGGTCTTAGACTCAATCCTTGGTCGCAGACGAGCTGACAGCGTGAAAGGCGTCATTCGTGCAATAAAACATACGCTTGAACGCGGTCTCACAGCAGATGCGACAAAAAGTCAAAGCCTGAGAACGACAAAGTCGATGATTTATCGTTTAAGATTGTCTTGGACATAGCAGGCGGAGTTATTGATCATTCACTAAAACAAGGTTAGGTCATAACAACATACCAATGGCTCATTGCGTCCCTCGGGATGCACTAAGATAGACCGACCGGGAGAGACCGCATGAACGCAACACTTTCTACAGCTGCAAGGAATAACCCCATGCCAGTGTCCAGCGATGCCATCACCCTGCACCAGGCCGGTGACCGCGTCATCGAAGAAGCCACTGCCCTGCTCAAGGCGATGGGCAACGAGAACCGCCTGCGCATCCTGTGCCTGCTCAGCGACAGCGAAATGTCGGTGAGCGAGCTCAACTCGCGCCTGGAACTGTCGCAATCCGCGCTGTCGCAGCATCTGGCGATTCTGCGTCGTGAAGGCATGGTGCGGACGCGCCGCGCTTCTCAGACCATCTATTATTCGCTGCAAGGCCCCAACGCCGCAGGAGTCATTCGTGCCCTGCAGGATCTCTATAAATGAAAAAGGGCGCCAGCCGGTGACTGACGCCCTTTGAGGGGAATATCGTTGAGTCACGCTGATCGTGACCCGCTGGACAACTGTATCACTCGCCGACTCCAACAAGATCGGGCAGGCCACGGAATGGCCTTCCAAGCCTCTTCTCTTCGCCCGCGACGGCAATCTGTCGCTTATTGCTGATGCCAGCGCGACTCTGCATTGCGCTCCAGCACGCGGTCCAGCACACGATCCAGACTCGATGTCACGCCCTTGCCGAAACGATCCATCACGCGGCGCGGCTTCTCGAGACTCACCTCGAAGATCTTGACCTCTTCCTTCAGATAGCGTGCCAGCAACGCCTGACTGGTACCGACCTCGTCGATCAGACCGATATCGATGGCTTCACTGCCATACCAGATATCGCCCTGGGACACTGCCTCGACATCCAATTGCGGACGACGGCTGCCGACATGCTGCTTGAACAGTTCATGGGTGCGCGCCAGGTCCGACAGAAACTTCTCACGCCCTTCTTCACTGTTCTCGCCGAGCATGGTCAAGGTGCGCTTGTAACGCCCCGCCGTCAGAATCTCGACATCCACATCATGCTTCTTGAGCAGACGGTGCACATTGGGCACTTGAGCCACGACCCCGATCGAGCCGATGACCGCAAAGGGCGCTGCCACCACGTGGTCCCCCGCACAGGCCATCATGTAGCCGCCACTGGCCGCGACCTTGTCGACCGTGATCGTCAGGCGCGCGCCACTGGCACGCAGACGGTCCAGCTGTGCCGCGGCCAGGCCATAGGCATGCACCAGACCACCGCCGGACTCCAGTCGCAGCACGACCTCATCCTGCTCACCCAGCACGCCTTCCAGTGCCGTGATCTGCTCCGCCAGGCTTTCCACACCGCTGGCCTTGATGTCGCCGACGAAGTCGAGCACGAAGACCCGACGCCCACGCGTACTGGCCGACGCATCGTCCTTGTCCGCATTGCCGCCCTTGTTGGCTTTCGCCTTGGCCTTGAGCGATTTCTTGAGCGCCTTGGCTTCCTGCTTGTGCTTCTTGGCCCGCGCCTTCTCCTTGGCGGCGTACTCGGCCTCTTCCAGGCCGGCGTGGCTCAATTCGCGTTGATAGCCCTTGATGCGCTCATGCCAGGGGCGAATCTTCAGCTTGGCCTGGCGCTCTCCCGTTTCCCCCTGTCGTGCACGTGCAATGATGAGCACGATGGCCGCGATCGCGACCACTACGGTGATCGCCTGGGCCAGAAAGAGGCCGTACTGTGAAATCCATTGCATGCACTTGCTCCTGAAACATTGAAGAAGGTGTCTGATCTCTCGCCTGCACGTGAGCGACGAACGCTCGCTCTCGAGTGCATGGCTGTCAGGCAGAAGGTCAAGACATCTGCCACACGACCAGGACCCCATAACGAAATCACCGGCTAAAGGGCCGGTGCGGGATGGTACTCGATATGGGGGCGAGCTTGCCCGCCTGCAAGGCTGGCAGGCGCCTGGGCAGATTACACACTGCTCGTATTGTCATGGGACTGGCGTGCCGCCTGTGCGAGTTCTCCAGGTGACCTGGACACGATCTGTACGTTATCCCTGTGCGTTATGTTTGCACGTTACTTCTGCAGGTTCAGAGCTGAGCGCTGAAGCGCGGAACACGCCAGATCGATCACACGACTTGATTGGAACGATCGTTTGAAATAGTCTGATGTCAGTCTTGAAGGTCAGCAGCGTGATCACTTCATGGTGAGCAAGGTGATGAACGACACCTCCCCCTCGCCATGCACGTCATCTTTCCCCGTGATCATTGGCCTTTCTCCACCGCTAGCACTGACAAGGAATATCACCATGGCCGACGCCAACGCCGTCATCGACATGCTCAAGAGCCGTTTCAACCCCGAAGCCGCCAAGGGCATGGATGAGGTCTTTCAATTCAACATCACCGACAGCGATGACTACTACATGGTCGTCAAGGACGGTTCTCTGGACGTCGGCGAGGGTGAGCACGATGATCCGTCAGTGACCCTGAGCACCGACAGCGACACCCTCAAGGGTGTGATGAAGGGCGAAGTCGACGGCATGCAGGCCTTCATGACTGGCCGCCTGAAAGCCACCGGCAACATCATGCTGGCCACCAAGCTGACGTCTCTGTTCCCGAACAAGTGAGCGTCTGCTGAGCAGCTGCAACGCTGCGAACATGCCCGATGGAAAGATTCGCTTGATGCACCTGCCAAAGAAAACGCCCCGGCCAATGGTCGGGGCGTTTTCTTTGGGGAGAGGCTCACAATTTCAGCGGCCCGTCGCGACCGAGCGCAGGAAATTGTCGATCAAGGCATGCGAGATAGAGAACTTCGGTGGCAGCCCCGGCAAGTCTTCCGGCGTGAACCACTGGGCATCCTCTATCTCGACACCATCGATGGTGATGTCGCCACCGGCATATTCCGCGTAGTAGCCCAGCATGAACGAGTGCGGGAACGGCCACGATTGACTCTGGAAATAGCTGACTCGCCCGACCTCGACACCGACTTCCTCATGCACCTCACGCCGCACGGCTTCCTCGGCACTTTCACCGGCTTCGATGAAGCCCGCCAGGGTCGAATACATGCCCGGCCCGAAGCGCGGACTGCGCGCCAGCAACATCTCGCGACCCCGGGTGATCAGCGTGATGATACAGGGCGAGATACGCGGATAACTGCGATGCTGACAACCGGTGCAGTGCATGGCGAACTCATGTTCCAGACGCTTCATGCGCTTGCCACAACGGCCACAGAATCGATGGTCACGCAGCCATTTGAGTACCTGCAGCGCGCTGGAAAGCAGCGGAAACTGATCACGTGGTAGCGTATGCAGCCACTGACGCGCGGTGGGCCAATCCGCACTACCATTCTCACCGAACACCGCAATCGGTGCGCCCAGCCATTCCCCAAGGGCCACGGCGCCGCTGGGCCAATCCGCGATAGGCTGGATGATGCCGCCATCCGGCGCAGGCGCCACGCCATCACGTCCCACGCGAATCAGATAACCATGGCGCTGAGTCACACGCGAGAGATCACGAATCAACATCAGGCGTCGTCTCCGCGGGCACCTCGGTTGTCCAGACTGGCGCCTTCAAGACTGCCCAAGGCATCGATCGAGAGGCGATCGAACAGGCACTCATCCGCCTTGCCTCGAATCTCTTCACACCAGGCCGAGTGACGCTCAAGTTCCAGCGCGGACAAGCCGGGCGTGACCAGACGTGGGCGATCGGCACGCAGGCGACGAACCCCGACGATACCGCCCTCCTCGCCATCGCCTTCCTCTATCACGTCCAGGCCCAGCGCCGTCTGGCCACCGGTCATCGCCAGATAGACGTCGCCGAGAATCTCGGCATCCAGCAAGGCGCCGTGCAGCACGCGATGCCCGTTGTCGATATCGTAGCGCTTGCACAGCGCATCCAGATTGTTGCGCTGTCCGGGGTGCTTCTCTCGGGCCAGCTTCAGGGTATCGAGTATGGCGCAGTGATCGGCGACCGGGCCCAGCGGGTTGGCACGCCCGGGGTTGATCAGCCCGAATTCGTGATCGATGAAGCCCACATCGAAGGGCGCATTGTGGATGACCAGCTGGGCACCCTTGATGAAGTCCCAGAAGGCATCGGCAATCTCGGCGAAGACCGGCTCGTTGGCGACTCGGTCATCGGTGATGCCGTGGACCCCGATCGCCTCTGCATCGATCAAGCGCTCAGGATTGACGTACTGATGGTAGGTGCGTCCGGTCAGGCGGCGGTTGATCATCTCCACCGCGCCGATCTCGATCAGGCGATGGCCTTCCTTCGGGTCGATACCTGTCGTTTCGGTATCGAGAATAATCTGACGCATCTCAGACCTCTTGGTAAACAGTGACAGCTCCCTGATCGGTCCGCCTCAAGCTTCGGCCCGCGCATCAGGGTGCCTCAATATCGGATCCTGCATGTCCGTGCTCAAACACGGCTGGCCACCGCGCTCGGCGTGCCTGCCAGCCGAGACACTCAGCGGCGGCGCTGCATCTCGTCGATGGCCTCGTTGGCCAGCGCATCGGCGCGCTCGTTGCCCTCATCGCCGCTATGGCCCTTGACCCAGCGCCACTCGATATCATGCCGCTCACTCTGGGCCAGCAGTGCCTTCCACAGATCTTCGTTCTTTACCGGCTGCTTGGCTGCCGTCTTCCAACCGCGCTTGACCCAGCCGTGCACCCACTTGGTGATGCCGTTCTTGACGTATTCGGAGTCGGTCCACAGCACCACCTGACAGCGCTTGGTAAGCGCCGTAAGCGCCTCGACCGCCGCCATCATCTCCATCCGATTGTTGGTCGTCTGGGCCTCGCTGCCATTGAGTTCCTTGCGATGCTTGCCACTGACCAGAATCGCGCCCCAGCCACCCGGCCCCGGGTTGCCACGACAGGCACCATCGGTGTGGATGACCACGCGCGTCGGCGCCGCCTTGGATTCGGACGTCGCAACAGCGGAGGGATTCTGGGGTTCGGACGTGGATGCACTCTGGCTCACAAACGGCACTCTCGACAAAGGAAACGAAGACGGGCAAGTGCGACGGCGCAGGCTGTCACGACAGGGGCAAGCCTGGCTCGCAGAGGCGGGGCTTGGAAACCGCCCCCTGACAATCACTCTCCGGTAGCCCTCCCGCGGCAACAGCAGGCCTCGCCACAATGAGCGTCATTCTACCCACTCGCATGCAGCATGGCCAAAGCCCCTGTGTTTTTTTACAGCTTCAGCCAGACTGAAGCCTTGAAGAAAAGGGAGCCCTTTAGCGAGCCGCCGAGCTAGCCGCACTCGGACAGGTCTTTGCGTGACTCACGCTTCACATGCTCCTCCCGGGAATGCACCCGCGTGGCCTGGCCGATGGAGACACCGGGAATGGCGACTCGCGATCGCTTGGCATTCAAGGGTTGCACGTACCCGACATTGCGCCGCGCCCGTATCAACATCAGGCTGCCCAGCGGCAGGTTGTAGCGGCGCCCCATACGTTCAAGCCAACCGTGTCGCAGGCGTAACCCCGGCAGGTGGAAGCCGGCATAGTCGATGCGCTCGATCTCGAAATCCACGAAGGCCAGCCAATCGCGCAGGGCCGCCGGCGTTCGCCAGCTCCCCTCCCAGGGAGTGATGTGGCGACGGCGCGGGTCCAGACGCAGCAGCCCCTCGCCAGATAACGGCTGCCAGGCGACGATGACCAGACAGCCACTGGAGCGCAGGACGCGGGCCGCCTCGCGCAGCAGTCGGTGCGGCTCCGGCGCGACTTCCAACAGATGGTGGAGCATCACCAGATCCATGCTCTCGTCCGGCAATGCCAGCTGCGTCAGCGGGCAGATCAAGGTGGAAGGCGACTCGGCAAGCGCTGCCTCGGGACTCCATTGGATGGCATGTCGGATGGCGGAGAGTGACAGGAGGTCATTGCTGCCCGGGCCCAGGTTCAGGCTGTGAAAACCGAAGCAGCGCTCGAACAGCGGGGACAGCATCTCGCGCTCCGCCGTCAGGATATCCTGGCCATCCGAGCCCTCGAAAAAGGCACGCATGGCGCGCACATGGGCACTCAATTGGCGCGCATGCTGGCGCTGGCGTTCCTCGGCGGTCAGGGACGCGCTGGCCTCGTCCGCACCGGAGTCATTCACACCAAAGGGGCCTTTCCACATCTTGCATCTCCCGGGCTTCAGGCGGGGAGACACTCCCCACGGCATAGACAGGCTTTGACACTTGTCTACATTCTCACACCATAAGAGGTTTGACACTTACCTGCTGGCTCGTCAGGCTTGTTATCCGGAAAAATCAGATTCCCGCCACGAATCAGTCCACTGAGCATCATCACGCTGGCTTTCGGCCTTGCGATTGATGGCGCTCATGGACCTGAGCAAAGGCGGCCAGTCGTGGCTTTTCCTGATGGACTCTTCCTCAAGGACACTCCCTGCAGGACCAGGCATCTGCCATCCGCTGCCTGATCGCAAACGGCGAGCCCGACCGGGAACGAAATGCCGATGAGCGAGTCTTGAACAGAACTGTGGGTACCGAGCGTCTCGACAGCCCGGCCCGACACTCAGGATAGAGTGAAGCAAGGTGTTACCCAACATCCTGCGAATGACCCATAAACATGCGTTGTCGATGATGGAGCCCCCGTATTGCCCCTGCCGCCCGGATACGCGGCATGGGGGAGCTCTCATTAGCACGAGCGGCCCGAGCCGTCTCTGAGCATGATCTTATGCCGATTTCGACAACTAACTTTCAGTAAGGAGTCGATGGAACCGCCTGCCCATCAGCATTGCAGGCGATGATGACATGCCATGTTCAACTGCTTCAGCCTGGCCGATTCCTCGGCGAGGACGTATGAAGCCCCTTTTCGCGTCACTGGCCTGTCATTGCTTCGATCGACGACTGCAAGACATCAAGAGCACCTGACCACCATGATGAGCGTAACGCCCATAGCGGCCTTTCAGGACAACTACATCTGGTTGATACAGAGCGACGACAATCCCCGCGTGGCGGTCGTCGACCCCGGTGATGCACGCCCGGTGATGGAGGTCCTGGAGTCCAGAGGCCTGATCCTCGACACCATCCTCATCACCCATCATCACCAGGATCACACCGGCGGCCTGCCGGAGTTGATCGAACGCTATCAACCTCACGTGGTCGGCCCGCACAACCCGGCCATCCACGGTATCGACGAGCGTGTCGGCGATGGCGACAGCTTCCGCCTGCAGGGCCGCCTCTTCGAGGTGTTGGAAGTGCCGGGCCATACCCTGGACCACATCGCCTTTGTCAGCTCCGGCATGCCGGGACTGCTGTTCTGCGGCGACACCTTGTTCAGTGGCGGTTGCGGTCGCCTGTTTGAAGGCACGCCGGAGCAGATGCATCACTCCTTGTCGCGCCTCGCCGCTCTGCCGGAAGAGACGCTCGTCTTCCCGGCACACGAGTACACGTTGGCCAATCTGGCCTTCGCCAGAGCCGCCGAGCCAAACAACCCCACGCGAGACACCCTCAACGCAGAATGTGAACAGCTGCGTTCACTGGGCCGCCCCACGCTGCCCACCCTCATCGGCCGAGAAAAGCAGATCAATCCGTTCCTGCGTAGTGACGAGGTGGCGCTGCAACGCCACCTCGAGCAGGAAGGACGCCTCTCGGCACCCTCGGGTCAGGAAGCTTCCCCACTGGCGGCCTTCACGGCACTGCGTCAGTGGAAGGACAACTTCTAGCCCTGCTGCCCGCGTGCCATTGCCCCCGTTCTGACGCCACTCTGGTGAGCGGTTGGAGCGCGGCGTGAATGGCATTTCGCGTGACAGCGGGTCGAGAACATTCCTGATCTCGATCAGCCCCCGCAGTCACTGATTCGTGCCGGCATGGCCGGCCAGCCGAGCCGCAGCTGACCCCATCCAGCCGCGGCTCGCCAGAGAGTATTTCGTCAATGCATCAGCAAGACCTCCGTACCGACGGCCAGATGGCCGCCGACACGCCGTGTCGTGTCACTCCGACCCAGCCCCCTTTCCGTCCGGCTCGACTGCGTCACCTGATTCGCCTCGCCTCTCTGGGTGCCACCCTGTGCCTGATGCCGCTGACCGCCAGCGCCAATTCAGCGATGGTGCCCGGGGTTACGCCCACCAGTGAATATCAGCGCGCCCCGCTGAATTTCATGGAGGCCGTCGATGCCATTCCCGCGCACTACGACGACGTCTGGGAGCGCCTGCGCGCCGGCTATCAGCTGCAGCAGGACACCGGTCGCCCACGCGTGCGCAAATGGATCAGCTGGTATCAGGAACACCCCCACCACGTGGAGCGCATCGCCGAACAGGCCCGCCCCTGGATTCGCTACGTGACACTGCGCACCGAAGCACGCGGCCTGCCGGCAGAGCTGGCACTGCTGCCCTTCATCGAGAGCGCCTACGACCCGGATGCCGCGCATCCGGGCGGTGCGACCGGCATGTGGCAGTTCATGCCGCGCACCGGTGACGCCATGGGGCTGACACGCAACCGCTGGTATGACGGTCGCAAGGACGTGTTGCTGTCCACGGACGCCGCGCTGGATTACCTGGAGACTCAGGGCGAGCGCTGGTATGACGGTGACTGGGAGCTGGCACTGGCCGCCTACAATGCCGGTGCCGGCACCGTGAATCGTGCACGCCGCCGCGCCGGTGGCGATGAGGATTACTGGAACATCAAGCTGCCCAACGAGACCATGGAATACGTGCCGAAGCTGCTGGCCCTGGCCGCGGTGATTCGCGATCCGCAGGAATATGGCCTGTCGTTGCCCAAGATTGCCGACAAGCCGCAGATCGCGGCCGTCGAGACGGGCGGACAGCTGGATCTTTCCACTGCCGCGGAGCTGGCCGGTATCAGTGAAGACAAGCTGCGCGCCCTGAATCCGGCCTACAAGCGCTGGGCCACCAAGCCGGGCGACAGCTCGCTGGTCATTCCGGTCACCGCCCGCGACACCTTCCTCAGTCAGCTGGCTACGCTGCCCGAAGAAGCGCGCCAGAGCTGGGCCAGCTATCGCGTGAAACACGGCGACACCCTATCCGTCATCGCACGTCGCAATGGGCTGACATTGTCTGAGCTGAAACAGAGGAACCGTCTCTCGGGCAACACCATTCGCATCGGTCAGGCACTGTTGGTACCGGACCGCGGCAACTCGGTCGCCACTCAGCTGGCCTCGGCCAACGGCGAGAAGAAGGTGCGCGTGAAGAGTGGCGACTCTCTGTCGCTGATCGCCGCGCGTCACAATGTCAGCACCCACCAGCTCGCGCGCTGGAACAAGCTGTCATCTGCGGACTACCTGCGCCCCGGTCAGATGCTGACCCTTTACAGCGCCAACTGAGCCTTCAGCCCGACTGAGCCAGTCGCTTCACGCGTCTGGCGATGACCGTGATATGCGATTCTCCCACGCCCCTGCCATCTGCGATGGTGGGGGCGTTTGCGATTCAAACGCCGCAGCATGGCCGCTGACAGGGAACTTCGTTACTCTTGGCGGGGTCGATGCAAGGAGACCGGCCGCAGCCCGGCGCGTGGCGCGCACCTGCTGTACCGCTTCTGCAGTTCTCCTGCGGTTCTTCTTCAGCTCACGGCAGCTCACGGTAGTGTGTCGACAGAGGTGTCCTCACAATTGTCGACACTCTTGTCGGCAACCGCTGAGGCCACCCAAGCCAGCGGAGTTGATGGCGAGTCAGGCGCAAACCAGCCGCTGCCCAGATGCCGGTCATTTCATCACGGCCGCGAGGCCCGGGTCATTCAGTCAAGGAAGTCTTCGATGCAGCGTGTTTCTTCACTCACCCACCGTCGCTGGGCCGCGCTACGTGCGCTATGCCTGGGGGCGCTGATGGTGAGCGGCTCGTTCACTGCCACGGCCAACGCGGCTGAGCCCAATGCGGCTAAGTCCAATACGACCAAGTCCAATACGAATAGCGAGCAATCTGCCGATTCACGTCCCAGCGCCGAGACGGCGTCGGGCACTCAGGCAACCAGCGCGCAGGCAACCAGCGCGCAGGCATCCAGTATCCCAACCTCGAACGTGCAGACACCGCTGGACGTCCCGACTGTGCATGGCCTGGCCATCTACGGCGAGCCCGCCCACAAGCCCGGCTTCACGCACTTTCCTTACGTCAATCCAGAGGCACCGGTCGGCGGGCGCATGACGCGCGCCGCCATCGGCAGCTTCGACTCCACCAATCCCTTCATCCTCAAGGGCAATTCGGTGGCGGGACTCAACTACTTCGGGGGGCTGATCTACGACACCCTGATGATCCCCTCCGCCGATGAACCCTTCACCGAATACGGATTGCTGGCCAGCGGCGTCCGCCTGGCCGAGGACCGCAGCGCCATCGAATTCGATATCGATCATCGGGCGCGCTTTCACGATGGCGTGGCGGTGACTGCCGAAGATGTCGTCTTCACCTATCGCCTGCTCAAGGATGAAGGCCTGCCGTTCTTCAAGAGCTATTACCACGATGTCACCGGCGTCAGCGTGATCGATGCCGACACCGTACGTTTCGAGATGGCGCCAGGCGCGGCGCGCGAATTGCCGCTGATCATCGGACAGCTGCCGGTGTTGCCGGAGCACTACTGGAAGAGCCGAGACTTCACGCGCGCCACCCTGGAAATCCCGCTGGGTTCCGGCCCCTATCGCATGGCATCTCTGGACGCCGGCCGCCAGGTTCGCTACGAGCGTGTCGACGACTACTGGGGCAAGGACCTGCCGGTCAACAAGGGCCGCCACAATATCCAGACACTGGTCTACGACTACTACCGGGACCAGACCGTGTCGCTGGAAGCCTTCAAGGCCGGCAGCATCGATCTGCACGTCGAAAGCAGTGCCAAGAACTGGGCGACCGCCTACGACACTCCCGCGCTCCACGAGGGGCGACTGAAGAAGCTGGAAGTCCCGGACAGCAACCCGGCCGGCATGCAAGGCTTCGTGCTCAACGAGCGCCGCGAGCGCTTCCAGGACCCGAGGGTCCGTGAGGCACTGGCGCTGGTCTTCGACTTCGACTGGATCAACCGCAACCTCTTCTACGGTGCCTACCAGCAGACCCACAGCTATTTCGAGAATTCGGACATGGCCGCGGATGGCATGCCCACCGGCAAGGAACTCGCGCTGCTTGAGCCCTTCAAGGATGAGCTGCCCAGCGCGGTCTTCGACAAGCCCCTGCCGATCGATGAGCCAAAGGAATTGCGCCCTCGCCTGCGTAAGGCGTTGGGGCTGCTGCGCGAAGCGGGCTATGAAGTGGTCAAGGGCCAGATGGTCAGCCGCAGCAGCGGCAAGCCGCTGACGCTTGAGGTGCTCAACTACGACACCCAGTTCGAGCGCATCATCCAGCCGTGGATTCGCAATCTGGCGCGCATCGGCATCAAGGCGCGAATTCGCACTGTCGACGTCAATCAGTACATCAACCGCCGTCGCAGCTTCGACTTCGACGTGGTGGTCGGCAGTTATCCGCAGTCCAATAGTCCCGGCAGCGAGCAGCGTGAATACTGGACCAGCGACTATGCCGACGTGGCCGGCTCACGCAACCTGATCGGGCTGAAGAGCCCGGTGGTGGACGCGCTCACCGATGCTCTGATTCAGGCACAGACCCGCGAAGACCTGCTCAGCGCGACACGGGCACTCGACCGCGTACTGCGCTGGGGCTTCCATGTCGTGCCCCAGTGGCACCTGGCGGCGACGCGCATCGCGCTCTGGAACAAGTTCGGCTACCCGCAGCCCTTCCCGGAATACCAGCTGAGTCTGGACAGCTGGTGGATCGAGCCCGACAAGGATGCCTCGCTTGAACCAGGTGAATGAGCCGAGCGAATACGTCTGGTTAACAAACCTGAAGAACACGCTCGCCGCCTATGCCAGGCATAGATGCCTGGCGGGACTGACGCCTTGCTGATGCGTCCACGACACCAATAACCGATGCCCCTTGCACCGCACACAAGATGCCGGTGATGAGGGGCACGCAGGGAGATTGCCATTGGGTGCCTATATTCTGCGCCGGATTCTGTTGATGATTCCGACGCTGCTCGGAATCCTGTTGCTGAATTTTCTGATCGTTCAGGCCGCCCCCGGTGGCCCGATCGAACAACTGATGTCACGTCTGGACGGCATGAGTGCCGGTGCCAGCACCCGTCTCAACAGTGGTGGCGGTGATGGCGTCATCAGCGGTGGCGGGGGCTCCTCGACCTATCGCGGCGCGTCAGGGGTCGACCCGGCCTTGATCGAGGAGCTGGAGCAGCAGTTCGGCTTCGACAAGCCGGTCTGGGAGCGCTTCACCAACATGGTCGTCGATTACGCGCAGTTCGATTTCGGCGACAGCTTCTTCCGTGATCGCCCGGTGATCGACCTGATGCTGGAGCGCCTGCCGGTCTCCATCTCGCTAGGGCTATGGACCACGCTGCTGGTCTATCTGGTCTCGATCCCACTGGGTATCCGCAAGGCACTGGTGCATGGCTCGCGCTTCGACATCTGGACCTCCGGCGTCGTCATCGTCGGCTATGCCATTCCGGGCTTTCTGTTCGCGATCCTGTTGATCGTGGTATTCGCCGGCGGCAGCTATCTGGACTGGTTCCCGCTCAGGGGGCTGACCTCGCCGGACTTCGAGGAGCTGTCCACCGCCGGCAAGATTCTGGATTACTTCCATCACATCGCCCTGCCCGTGCTGGCCTCCGCCATCGGCAGCTTCGCGACCCTGACGATGCTGACCAAGAACAGCTTCCTGGACGAGATCCACAAGCAATACGTCCTGACGGCACGCGCCAAGGGAGCCAGCGAGAACCGCATCCTCTACGGGCACGTCTTCCGCAACGCCATGCTGATCATCATCGCCGGGCTGCCCGCGGCGCTGGTCGGCATCTTCTTCACCGGCTCGCTGCTGATCGAGGTGATCTTCTCCCTCGACGGGCTGGGACTGCTCGGCTTCGAGGCTGTCCTGCAGCGCGACTACCCGCTGATCTTCGGCACCCTGTATCTCTATACCCTGATCGGTCTGATCCTGAAGCTGGTCTCTGATCTGATGTATGTGTGGATCGACCCGCGCATCGACTTCGCGACACGGGAGGCCTGACATGCGCCACGAGACAACGGTTCACAGAACCTCAAATCACGAAACACCCGCTCACGACGCGAGCGACGAAAGCCAGCAGCCACTGGAACGCCCGCGCGCCTCACGCCTGTCGCCCATCACCCGACGGCGCATGGCGGCATTTCGTGACAACCGTCGCGCCTGGTGGTCGCTGCTGATCTTCGGCGTGCTGTTCGTGCTCTCGCTGGGGGCCGAGCTGATCGCCAATGACCGCCCCCTGCTGGTCGAGCATCAAGGCGAGACCTACCTGCCGATGCTGCACGAGTATCCGGAGACCACCTTCGGCGGCTTCCTGCCCACCGCCACAGACTATCGCGACCCCTATGTGATCGAGGCCATCGAGGCGCAGGGCTTCATGCTCAACACCTTGATTCCCTACTCCTACGACACCCTGGATCTGAATCTGGGCTCTCCGGCGCCGTCGGCCCCCAATGGCCGGCATTGGCTGGGCACCGATGACCAGGGCCGTGACGTACTGGCGCGCGTCATCTATGGCTTCCGGCTGTCGGTGATCTTCGCGCTGGTACTGACGGCGGGCTCGCTGGTGCTGGGGGTGGTGATCGGTGGCGTGCAGGGCTACTTCGGCGGCAAGGTCGACCTGATCGGCCAGCGCCTGATCGAGGTGTGGTCTGGCCTGCCGGTGCTGTTCCTGCTGATCATTCTCGCCAGCATCGTCGAGCCGAACCTATGGTGGCTGACCGGCATCATGTTGCTGTTCTCGTGGCTGGGCATCGTCGATATCGTGCGCGCCGAATTCCTGCGCGCGCGCAATCTGGAATACGTGCGCGCCGCCCGGGCCATGGGGCTGCCCTCGCGCCTGATCATGTGGCGTCATGTGCTGCCCAACGCGATGGTCGCCACCCTGACCTTCATCCCCTTCCTGTTCACCGGCGCCATTACCACTCTGACCGCACTGGATTTCCTCGGCTTCGGCCTGCCGGCCGGTTCCCCCTCACTGGGCGAGCTGGTCGCCCAAGGCAAGAACAATCTGCAGGCACCGTGGCTGGGCATGACCGCCTTCCTGAGCCTCGGCATCATGCTGACGCTGTTGGTCTTCATCGGCGAAGGGCTGCGCGATGCCTTCGACCCACGTCATATCAGTGCCCGGGAGCAGAACGCATGAGTCATCCCTCTTCACCTGCAGCCAACACCGCCGCCACTGCCAGCGTGCTGAGACTTGACGACCTCTGCATCCGCTTCGGTCAGACAGCCGTCGTCAAGCATCTCGGCCTTGAAGTCAGACGGGGAGAATGCCTGGCCATCGTCGGCGAGTCCGGATCGGGCAAGTCCGTCAGTCTGTTGGCGAGTCTTGGCCTGCTGCCAGGCCACGCCCATGTCACCGGGCAGCGCGAATTCACGCAGCCGGACGGCAAGACGCTGGATCTGGCCGCCCTGACGCCACGCCAATGGCAGCGGGTGCGTGGTGGACAGATCGGCTTCGTATTCCAAGAGCCGATGACCTCGCTCAACCCATTGATGCGTGTCGGCGAACAGATCAGTGAAAGCCTGCGCCTCCAGCAGGGACTGCGTGGCAATGCCGCCCGCCAGCGCGTGTTGGAGCTGCTCTGCCAGGTGCAGCTACCGCGCCCCGAGGAGTTGATCGACGCCTGGCCACACCAGCTCTCCGGCGGGCAACGCCAGCGCGTGATGATCGCCATGGCGATGGCCAATCAGCCACCGCTGTTGATCGCCGATGAGCCGACCACGGCGCTGGATGTCACCGTGCAGCAGGAGATACTCCAGCTGCTGGATCGCCTGCGTCGCGACCAGGGCATGGCGATGGTCCTGATCAGCCATGACCTCAATCTGGTGCGCCGTCATGCCGACCGCGTGATCGTGATGCGCGACGGGGAATGCATCGAGCAAGGGCGCGTCGACGGGGTATTCGATGCGCCGCAGGCCGATTACACCCGCGAGCTGCTGGCCGCCGAACCCGAAGGCCTCGCCAGCGACTTGAGTGCCGAGGACGCCGCGACACCGGTTCTCGCCGCGCGCAAGCTGGAGGTGCGCTTCGCGCGCAGCAAGAAGCTGTTCCAGAAGCGCCCCGCTGACTTCGTCGCCGTTCATCCGCTGGATCTGACACTGGCCCGCGGCGAGACGCTGGGCGTGGTCGGGGAATCGGGCTCCGGCAAGACAACACTCGCCCTGGCGCTCTTGAAGTTGCAGGCCGCCAAGGGCGAGATCCACCTCGAGAACGAACGCATCGATACGCTGGATCGCAATACGCTGCGCCTGCGTCGCCGTCAGATGCAGATCGTCTTCCAGGACCCCTATGGCTCGCTGTCGCCGCGCATGCCGGTGGCGGACATCATCAGTGAAGGTCTGCGCTTTCATCATCCAACGCTCAACAAGGACGAGGTTCGCCTGCGTGTGGCACGGGTGCTGGAGGAAGTCGAACTGCCCTCGGCGTGTGCCGATCGCTATCCCCACGAGTTCTCCGGCGGCCAACGTCAGCGGATTGCCCTGGCACGCGCCCTGATCCTCGAGCCCAGACTGCTGGTGCTCGATGAGCCCACCTCGGCACTGGACCGCAGCGTGCAGAAACAGCTGATTGCCCTGCTGCGTGAACTTCAGGCACGCCGAGGCCTGAGCTATCTGTTCATCAGTCATGACCTGGCAGTGGTTCGCGCGCTGTCCCATCGGGTAATGGTGTTGCGTGAAGGACGTCTGGTGGAAACGGGCACGACGGCAGAAGTGCTCGGCAACCCTCGCGAGGACTATACGCGTGCCCTGATACAGGCCGCGGGTCTGGCCTGACACGCTCTGCCATGGCCTGACCGGACTCGGTTAGCCTGGCTGGCCCGACCAGCACGAGTGTGACGATCACCCTGCTCAGGCAGCCACAAGTGATGTGCAGCGCATTGACGCATTGCAGTCAGTGCACCCTTGCGTTGCAGGACTCACGTTTTGTCGATTGCAAATAATAAAGGTTCTCAATATTATCCAGTGAGATGCGGGCCGACCATCGAGAGATCGTGTAATGACTTCCCGCCCTCTCTCGAGCTACCCCACGCACTGCCGTTCTGCGCGCACTGCATAACAACAGACCGATCAAGGGATTCACATGACTGCCTCTTTCCGTTTTGCCTCACGCAAGCCGCTGGCAGCTGCCATCGCATTGTCAGCCTCCATGTTCACCGGTGCCGCTTTGGCAGAGCATCATGGCGACGCACATGACAATGCGGTGACGGCAGCCGCTGTCGTCGCTCAGTACGCCAACGTCGCGCACGCTACCTACAGCGATGCCCTGGCCAGTGCCAATGCCCTGCGCGCCGCCAATGCCGCGCTGATCGAGTCTCCCTCCGAGGCGACGCTGGCCGCGGCACGTGCCGCCTGGAAGGAAGCGCGCGTCGCCTACCAGCAGAGCGAAGTCTTCCGCTTCGGCAATTCCATCGTCGATGACTGGGAAGGTCAGCTGAACGCCTGGCCGCTGGATGAAGGGCTGATCGATTACGTCGAAGGCGACGGCTATCAGGCAGAGCTGGGCAACCCGGGTGCCAGCGCCAACATCATCGCCAGCGACAGCGTGCAGATCGGTGCTGACAAGATCGACACCACCGAGATCACCCCGGAGCTGCTGGCGTCCCTCAACGAGCTGGGCGGTTTCGAGGCCAACGTGGCCAGTGGCTACCATGCCATCGAATTCCTGCTCTGGGGTCAGGACATGCACGGCTTTGAGGCCGGTGCCGGCGAGCGTCCGGCGACCGACTTCGCCAAGGGCGAGGACTGCACCGGTAGCAACTGTGACCGTCGTGGCGCCTACCTGCTGGCCGCCAACGACCTGCTGATCAGCGACCTGGAATACATGGTCGGCCAGTGGGCACAGGACGAGAAGGACAATTACCGTGCGGAACTGACTTCACTGCCAGCCGGTGAAGGCCTCGAGAAGATGCTGTTCGGCATGGGCTCCCTGTCACTGGGCGAGCTGGCCGGTGAGCGCATGAAGGTCGCGCTGGAAGCCAACTCCTATGAAGACGAGCATGACTGCTTCTCCGACAACACCCACTACTCGCACTTCTACAATGCCAAGGGCATCCAGAACGTCTACGAAGGCAAGTACGTGACCCTGGACGGTCGCACCTTCGAAGGCCCGTCACTGCATGCACTCGTCGCCCAGAATGACCCGGAACTGGCCGAGAAGATGCACGAGGCACTGGACACCACCATGGGCCAGCTGCAGGTGATGGTCGACACGGCAGAAGCCGACGGCGGCATGAAGTTTGACCAGATGATCGCCCCGGGCAACGCTGAAGGCGCCGAGATCATCAATGCCAGCATTCAGGATCTGGTCGCCCAGACCCGCCTGATCGAAGAGATTGCAGACGATGTCGGCATCAGCGGCATGAAGGCCGATACCGCGGACCATGAGTTCTGATCTCGCCATTACCAGTTCATGGGGCGATTCCTGAATCGCCCCGTATCGTGTCAACCCCCTCGCCCGCTCCTGTCCTGTACAGGGCGGGCGTTGATGCTTTTCGTGACAGTGTTTTATGCGCTCATGCTAAATCTCTTGGGCATTCGGCAGCCTGAGACGAGCTCGCAACCTGACAGCGCATGCAAGGACCTACCGTGATGCAACCCTTGATATCCGATATCCCCTCACGCCACCCGCTACGGCGCTCCCTATCACTCGCTATCGCGCTGACATTCCTGCCGGCGCAGTCGGTGTGGGCAGTTCATGACGAGCCTGCCGCGAATTCAGCGCTGACAGTGACACAGTACCTGTCCGCGCTACCGATGCAGGAGAACGCCAGAAGCGGCGGTGAAGGCAGCGTGCCCAAGCACGATACCAATGCCTATTCGCTGCCGGCCAAGAACCTGAGCTTCGATCAGCGTCTGTCCTTCAGTGTCGGCAACAGCTTCTTCAAGAGCCCCTGGGTGATCGCGCCCGCCAGCACCACCGCGCGCGATGGCCTCGGCCCGCTGTTCAACACCAACGCCTGCCAGAACTGCCACGTCAAGGATGGTCGCGGCAGCCTGCCGGCCGAGGGCGACCCCTCGGTGGGCCTTTTCCTGCGCCTGGGTCTGCCGGACAGCCACGAGGACAGCTGGAGCGATGAGGAGCGTGAATTCCGGCGTATCGCCGGGGTGATGCCACATCCTGTCTATGGCACCCAGCTGCAGAATGCCGCCGCACCGGGCATCGCGCGCGAAGGCCGCATGCAAGTGGATTACGAGCCAGTGACGGTGACCCTGGCGGACGGGGAAGTGATCGCGTTGCGCAAGCCGCGCTATTCCATCGTCGAACCCGGCTTCGGTGATCCGGGCGCCATCGCGCTCTCCCCGCGTCTCGCCCCCGGCATGGTGGGGCTGGGGCTGCTCGAGGCGGTCAGCGACGAGACCTTGCTCGAGTGGGCCGACCCGCAGGATGCGGATGGCGACGGCATCAGCGGGCGCCCCAATACTGTCTGGTCACTCGCCGAGCAACGCGAGGTCATGGGGCGTTTCGGCTGGAAGGCCGGCCAGCCCGATGTGCGACAGCAGAGCGCCAAGGCCTTCGCCGGCGACATGGGGCTGACCTCCAACCTGGTCAGCTCCAGCGACTGCACCCCGCATCAGAAGTGCGAGACACTGCCCGATGGGGGAGAGATCGAGGTCGACGACAATGTCATGGACAATGTGGCGTTCTATTCGCGTAACCTGGCCGTACCCACTCGGCGTGACATCGATGACCCGACGGTGCGCCAAGGCGAGCAACTGTTCCGCGAGCTTGAATGCGCCAGCTGCCACCGCCCACGCATGACCACCCGGTCCGGCGGCGTGGCGAAACAACTGGCCGAGCAGACGATCTGGCCCTACAGCGACATGCTGCTGCATGACATGGGCGAAGGACTGGCGGATGATCGCCGCGAATTCGACGCCAGCGGTCAAGAATGGCGCACGCCGCCCCTGTGGGGCATCGGCCTGGCCCAGAAGGTCAACCCTGCCACGGGCTTCTTGCATGATGGCCGTGCACGCACCCTGCTCGAGGCCGTGCTATGGCATGGCGGCGAAGCCCAGCCCAGCCGCGATGCCGTCGTGGCCCTACCGACTGACCAGCGTGAAGCCCTGTTGCGCTTCCTCGAGACTCTCTGACAAGGAATACCCGTTCATGCCCCGCGACACCTTCACCCCAGCTGCAACCCCGATGAAACCTGCCCTGCGGAAGACCTCGCCCCTGGCCCTGATGGCCTGTGGCATGACGCTGCTGGGCGCCTCGCTATTGCCTACGAGCACACTGGCGGCGACGGACTCTTCTGGTGCCAACACAGACGCCGCCACAGACACCAACAGCGCAGCGGCGGTCAGCCGGTTTGCCGCTGACACGCTGAGCGAGGCGCACCAGCAACTTGCCAGCCGCCTGCAACAGCTAGAGCAGCATACTCAAGACTTCTGCTCCGCCGAGGGTGACGTGACCCTCGACACCCTCAAGCAGGACTGGCGCAGCGCCATGCTGGGGCTGAATCAGGTCAACTGGGTGGAAATGGGCCCGATCCTGCAGAACTCGCGTCAATGGCAGCTATATTTCTGGCCTGACAAGAAGGATCTGGTCGCGCGCAAGACCCGCGCCCTGCTCGCCGGTGATGCCCCGATCACGGTCGAGAGTCTGGCGGAGCAATCCATCGTCATGCAGGGACTGGGCAGCGTGGAGTATCAGCTGTTCGATGCCCGCTATGCCGACTCTCCCCTCACCGCCGACTCGCGCCGCTGCGAGTTGATGACGGCCAACACCTCCTATGCCGCCAATACTGGCAAGACGCTGCGTGATGAGTGGCAGCAGTTTGCGCCGCAACTGGCCGAAGGCACTGGCGCCTTCAGCGATTCGCGTGACGCCGTGCTTTCCCTGGTACGCGCGATGACCGTCCAGCTGGAAGCCATCAAGGACCGCAAACTGCGTCGCCCGATCGGCCTCGACAACGGCGGCACGGCCAACCCCTATGCGGCTGAGTCCTGGCGTGGCGGCATGGGGCTCGCCAACATCGGGGCGACGCTTGCGATGATGGAAACGCTCTGGCTCGGCAATGACGAGGCCGCTGGCATTCAAGGCTATCTGAATCAGCAGGTCGATCCGCGCATGGTGGCCTCCACCACAAGCGATTTCGTCGATGCACGCCAGGCCTTCGTCGCCCTGCCGGATGATCTCGCCGCCATACTGCGCGATGACCCGCGCAATGGTGAGCTGCAGCAGGCCTTGATCCATGTCGAGACCCTGCAGGCCAGTTTTGCCGACACGCTCAACCCGGCGCTGGGCCTGTCACTGGGCTTCAACAGCACCGATGGCGACTGAGGAATTGAGAGCGGCGAATGACAACTGACAAGGGGCCAGGCGAGATGCCTCACGGCATGACAGACACACACGCAGCCGACGCCCGCCAGCGACGTCGGCTGCTCAAGGCGTTGGCCTGCACGCCACTGATGGGATTGCCCTGCGGCATGGCCGTGGCAGGCGGCAACAACGCCGCCAGCGCCCAGGGGCGCGAGCCGCTCGGGGTGGCCATCTCAGCATGTGATGATGACACGGGGCAGCACTTTGCCAGCTGCACCAGCTATCAGGGAGTGGAGCGCTGGCGCCAGCCGATACGCCAGCGCGCCCACGGTGCCACTCGGCACCCTCACAAGCCGTGGGCGCTGACCTTCTCACGGCGTCCGGGGACGGAAATCAATGTCTTCGACCTCGATAGCGGTGAGCGGATCGCACGCATCGAGGCCGCACCGGACCGCCACTTCTATGGGCATGGCGTGTTCAGCCCGGATGGCGGTCTGCTCTACACCACCGAGAATGCCATCGCGCCCGGAGAAGGCCGCATCGGCATCTACGACGTGAATCGTGACTTCGCGCGGATCGGCGAGTTCGCCAGTGGCGGGATCGGCCCGCATGAAATTCGCCTGCATCCGGATGGTCAGCAGCTGATCATCGCCAATGGCGGGATTCTGACGCGGCCTGAAACCGGTCGGGTCAAGCTCAATCTGGGCAGCATGCAGTCGAATCTGACCTTGCTCGACCGTGTCTCGGGCGAGATTCGCTGGCAAGGCGAGCCATCGCACCACCAGTTGTCATTGCGACACCTGGATGTCAGCCGTGATGGCACCATCGTCGCGGGGTACCAGTATCAGGGGCCGGCCTCGGACCATCACCCTCTGGTGGTGATGAAGCGCCCCGCCAGCGAGACCTTGCAGGAATTGCCGCTACCACAGGAATACGTCCCGCAGTTCAAGCAATACATCGCGAGCATCGCCATCACCCCCCAGGGTCACCTGGCCGTGGCGACCGCCCCACGGGGCAATCTGATCACGCTTTGGAACCTCGAGACAGGAGAGCTTGAGACGACACTGGACTTCGCTGACTGCGCCGGGGTGCTGGCGGTGCCGGCGACGCAGGAGACCCCCGCAGGATTCGTGGTCAGCAATGGACGCGGGGAATGGCTGTTGATCGATGAGGATGGCCTGCCGGCACTGGGGCCGGTGCGCCTGGCCAATACCCACTGGGACAATCATCTGGCGTTGATGTAGGACGTTACCGGGGACAACAGCACCCCATGACGGGAAGGAAGGTGATACCCGGCCAGACACGACAACGCCCCGCAGGCAGCAGCCTGCGGGGCGTTGTCGTTCAAAGGACTGATGCAAGGACGCAGGGAATCAGAAGCGATAGCTCAGACTGCCGATGATGCTGCGGGATTCCCCGTAGTAGCACCAGTAGCTGCAGCTGGCGACATATTCCTTGTCGGTGAGGTTGCTGACATTGATCTGAGCGCTCAGCTCGCGCGTGAAGTCATACCCCACCATCGCATCGAACAGCAGATAGTCCGACACGGTGGTGTCGCCATCCACCGATTCACCGACATAGCGGGCACCCGCCCCCAGACGCAGGCCCTCCAGGGAACCACTCTCGAAGGCGTAATCCAGCCAGCTGGAAGCTTGGTGGCGCGGTATCAGCGGCGCGCGGACATCGTCTTCCAGGCGTGCATCCGTATAGGTATACGCCGAGGTCAGCTTGAGGTGGTCCGTCAGGTAACCGACCATTTCCAGCTCGAAGCCACGCGACTGACGCTCGCCCTCCTGCACCTGAACACCGCCGGTGGTGACCAGCGTATTGTCTTCGGTGAGGTCAAAGACAGCCGCCGTCACGTAACCATCCCAGCCGGCGGGCTGATACTTGGCACCCAGCTCCCACTGGCGTCCTTCTCGAGGCTCGTACAGAGAGCCACCATCATCGGTCGCACTGATCGGCTCGAAGGATTCGGTATAGCTCAGATAGGGATTGAGACCGAAGTCCGTCAGGTACATCACCCCGCCCGACCAGCTGATCTCGTCATCATCGGAGCGCTCACGAACCCCTGTAGTCCGATTGACGTTCTCGGTCTCGGCCTGGTCGTAGCGAACCCCGGCCAGCAATACCCACTCGTCGTCGATGCGCAGCTGATCCTGCACATAGAGGCCGATCTGCTCCTTGTCGATATCGCGCCGCGTAATCTGGTCATCGCTCAAGGCGGTGTAATTACCGTATTGCGGGTCAAATAGATCGATCGGATCGCCAAAGGCATAATCATCAGCTTCCTTGCCCGACAGGCTCAGATTCTGATAATCCACGCCCAGCAGCAAGGTGTTCTCGGTGCGCTCGCCATACCACTTGCCGATGGCGCGATTGTCGACGGTATAGCTGTCGATGGTGCCCTCGCGGTACAGCAGCCCCCGCTGCCCTTCGCGCGCCGAGGACTGAAAGAGGATGTAGCTGCTGATCAGGTCGAGATCCAGCTGGCTATAGCGGAAGTCCTGCTCCAGCGCCCAAGTGTCGTTCAGCTGGTGGCGCAGCTCATAGCCCAGGGAGGTCTGGGTACGCTCATCCTTGTCATACCCCGGCTCGCTGTAGTTGGTCTGCGGGTCCACCTTGCCGAACGGTGTATCGTCCACGGTGCCATAGGCCAGCTTGAAGGCATTGGTGGGCACGCCATCATCCTTCTGGAGGCTGGCGAGCAGCGTCAGCTGGGTTGCATCCGAGATGTCCCAGGTCAGGCTCGGCGCGAAGTAGTAGCGCTCGTTCTCAGTGTGGTCGAGATCCCCATCACGTTCGCGATACAACCCGACCAGCCGATAGCGTACGTCACCGTCATCGCTCAGATAGCCACTGGTATCGAGCCCCGTCTGGCGCAGACCGCGATTGCCGACCTGAATCTGAATCTCGCTCTGTGGCTCATCGGTGGGGCGCTTGCTTATGGCGTTGATCAATCCGCCGGGAGGCGCCTCCCCGTAAAGGATGGAAGAAGGCCCCTTGAACAGATCGACGCGCTCCAGCCCCCAGGTCTCCGGCAACCACTGATAGAAGCCTTCACGGTAGATGCGCAGGCCATCCTGATAGGTGGATTGATCAAAGCCTCGCACCTTGAACCAATCGGTATTGTTGTCCGACCCATAGTGGCCAGACAGGACGCCGGCACGGTAGCGGAAGGTTTCATCGAGCTGCTGGACGTTGCGCGTGTCGAGCTCTTCGCGATTGACCGTCGAGACCGGACGCGGCGTCTCCACCAGCGGCGCATCGACTTTCAGTGCCGTGCCGACCACGACCATGGTGTCATCGGTCTCGTCAGCCAGCACGCTGGCCGACTGTGACAGGAGCCCTGCCGCGATGCAGAGCCGTATGGCATGCGAAAGAGGGGCGAGTGCCGGCCGGACAGGTGCCTGCCGTGATGTTGGATATCTGGACATGTCGTGTTCCCTTGCAACGATCGTTATGTGGTCAATCTCCCCTTCCGTCTCGACGCATCTCTCACTGGCACGCTGATATCGAATACGGAATGGAATCAGGATGATTCGTATTTATCTTTCATCGATCATGATGGCCCGCCATTTCACGGAGATCCTGCCTGCAATCTCGAGAATCGCGCGTGTCACCACACTGCAGCAACGCAAGTCGTGGAGTCTGCTGCCGTGGGTATCCTCCCTGGCCCATCACATGAGCCCGGCTCCTGGGCTCACGTCCTGCCACTGCCTGTCAGGTGATTTCGGTGGAAATGAGCGGCCGCGGCATCCCGCGGCCGTCCTCTCCGCCAGCCCGATCGGGGTGTTTCAGGCTTCATCCAGACGCGCGACGGCATCCTGACTGATGCGATCACGCTGGGCGCCCGACAACTCCTGCAGCTTGCCGGCACGCATCTCGAACAATCGGTCCGCCTGCTCGAAATAATGATCATCGTGACTGATGGCAAACACCGTCTTGCCCATCTCGCGCAGATGCGGCAAGAGATCACGATAGAAGATACGACGGAACTGCGGGTCCTGATCTGCCGCCCATTCATCCAGCAGCAGGATGTCACGACACTCGGCCACGGCCATCAACAGCGCCAGTCGCTTGCGCTGTCCCTGCGACAGCTCCGTATTGACGATGCGATTTCCGTCCAGCATCAGCTTCTCTCGCATCTGCAGATATTCCATCCACTGTGCGATGAGTGCCGGGTCCGCCGGCTCGCCGGTCGGCCCCAGCAGACGATCAAACTGATGGAAATCGGTGAAGACTGCCGAGAACTGCTGACGCCAACCTTCCCGCTCATGCGCCTTAATCGGGCGCCCATCGCGCAGAAGTGAGCCTGACGTCGGCTGATAGAGACCGGTCAAGAGCTTGGCCAGAGTCGACTTGCCACTGCCGTTGCCGCCGATCAGAAACACCAGCTCACCGCGTCTGAGGGTGAGATCCAGCGGGCCGACCGAGAAGGCCTGTTGATCGTCCTGCTGTGCGCTGTGCTCACTATTCACGTGACTGCCATAGCGAAAGCAGACACTCTGCAGGCTCAGGGTCTGCCAGCCAGATTCGGCCGACGTGTCTGCGGCTGATGCCTGTGCCTGAGGCTGCACACCTTGAGGTGATGAGAAATCGGCGTTGACCTGAGCCAATGCCAGCTTGCGCAGCTTGGCGAAGGCCACATCCGCCCCCAGCAGAGTCGGCAATGCGCCTACTGCCTGAATCAGCGGGGTACGCAGGAAGAGAAGCGTCAGGGAAAAGGTCGCGGCGACCTCACCACTGGCCCACCCCAGGCCATTGGCCAGATAGAAGACGATGCCGATGGCCCCCAGCATCATGATATTGGAGAAGTTGACGGCACTCAGGTGGTAGGTATCGGCACGTACGACGTGGTGACGATACTCGCGGGCATTGACGCTGTAGCGAGTGTCGAAATAGTCACGCGCACGGGGTCGATTGAGCGCCAGTTCCTTGCGTCCATCGATGACAGCCTCATAGTCGGCGTAAAGGCGACTCTCCGCTTCTCGCACCTCGGCCAGGTGGCGATAGACTCGCGTGACCAGCCAGCTGCCCCCCATGATGGTCAAGGTCACCCAGATGGCAGTGACCAGCATCATGCCGGGGGATAGCCAGCCAAGATAGAACACGGCCCCCAGGGTCAGCACGATGCCCTGCACCAGTTCCGGCAGACGCACGAACGCCAGGGTGATGTTGCGGATGTCGCTGGACAGACTCGCCAGCAGATTGGCACTGCCCAGCTGCTCGAGCCGCTCGATATCGGTATCGAGAATCTGCTTGACCAGACGCCCGCGAAGTCCGTGCACGAAATGATGCCCCAGCGTCGTCAACGCCAGCTGTGCCCCCAAGGTGATCGCCAGCAACAGCAGAATCAGTCCGAGAAACTCCGGAAGCACCCCGACATGGGCCGCAAGCCCTTGATCCAGGGGGGCGGAATCAGCATGTGTGATGAGTCGCTGGTTGATATAGGCAATGACACCGATACCCAATCCCGCGCTGGCAAGACTGAGAAGCATCACGCCAACAAAGGACCAGCGATAATGGGCAAGAACCACTTTCAGTAACGTCACACCTGCTCCCGGGCACCATGGCGATCAGACCGCCATCACATGAAAACTGTGCAGGCCTGATGGCTGCACCGAGAGAGGATCTTACGTCGAACATACATTAATGCAAGAAATAATGAGAAAGATTATCACTACGCAAAAAGCGTCACCACAGCGTCATCTGACGATCCAGCAGGCGATCGAAATCATCCCCCACGAATGGCAGGATGCCATCGGCGACGGGCTTGAGCTGGCGACTCAGGTAATGCTCGACATCAATGGGCGAGCGCAGATATTCGAGAGGTTCCGGGCCGGAGGTGGTCATCACATAGCGAATCCAGCCGCCGCGCTGATAGCGTAACGGCAGGCCCCGCCGGCGGTTCTCTTCATCCGCCAGACGCGCCGCACGGACATGGGGCGGCACGTTGCGCTGATAATCGTCGAGCTTGCGCCTCAGTCGCTTGCGGTAGATCAAGGCCTCGACATCCGTAGTGTCCGCCGCTCCATGGGCATGGCGTTGCAGGTAATCCTGCACGAAGCCTTTCAGGTACTCCTGATAGGGGCTGCCTTCGAAGATGCGGCGATAGAGTCCCTGCTGGAAGGTCTTTGCCAGCGGCGTCCAGTCAGAGCGCACAGACTCCAGTCCCTTGAACACCAGTTCCGTCTGGCTGCCGCTGCCTGTCTGTTGCAGCCCAGCGTAGCGTTTCTTGCTGCCCTCTTCGGCCCCGCGAATGGTCGGCATCACGAAGCGCTGATAGTGGGTCTCGAACTGCAGCTCCAACGCGCTGTCGAGATCCAGACTGTCCTTGAGATGCCGTCGCCACCAGTCGGTGACATGCGCCGCCAGCTCACGGCCGATCCGGCTCGCCTCGGCTTCCTCATGCGCAGCGCCCAGCCACACGAAGGTGGAGTCGGTATCGCCATAGATGACGCGATAGCCCTGCGCCTCGATCAACTCCACCGTCTGCTGGATGATCTGATGGCCACGCCGCGTGATCGAGGACGCCAGCCGTGGATCGAAGAAACGACAGCCGCGTGACCCCAGCACGCCGTAGAAGGCATTCATGATGATCTTGAGCGCCTGGGTCAGCGGGGCATCACCCGCCGCGCGGGCGGCGTCACGTGCTTGCCAGATCTCGGCGACGATGCCCGGCAGGCAGTGTCGGTCACGCGAGAAGCGCGCGCCGAGAAAACCGGGCACACCGGCCTCAGGGGCATCATCCGTGCCGTTCTCCGACCCACGCAGCCCTTCGACCAGGCCCAGCGGGTCGATCAGGAAAGTGCGGATGATGGAGGGATACAGACTCTTGAAATCCAGCACCAGCACCGAGTCATAAAGCCCTGGCTGGGAATCCATCACGAAGCCGCCGGGGCTGTCCTCCCCCACCACGTCTCCCAGATTGGGCGCGACCTTGCCCAGCCGGTGCAATCTCGGCAGATACAGATGCGTGAAGGCCGCCACCGAACCACCGCTGCGATCTACCTCGAGCCCCGTGGCTGCCGCCCGCGCGAGCAGAAACTCCATCAGTCGCGTCTTCGAAAAGATACGGGTGACCAGCTCGCAATCCTTGAGGTTGTAGCGCGCCAGGGAAGGCTTGTCCTCGGCGAACATGCGCAGAATCTCGTCCAGCCGGCCGTAAGGGTCATCGATGGCCTTGCCTTCGTGCAACAGCTCACGCGAGACATTCTCGAGGCTGAACGACTCGAAATGCCAGAAGGCTGACTTGAGCGCCTCGATGCCATCCACCACCCAGCGCCCGGCGATCCCGGCAAAGAAGTGCTCGGCCTGGCGAGGATGAGGGCGCCACTGCATCACGCTGGCGTCACGCCCCAGTCGCAGCGGCAGGCCTTCGGCCTCTGACAGCCGCACCAGCATGCGCAGATCGAACTGGATGACGTTCCAGCCGATGATGACATCAGGATCATGCCTTGCGACCCAGTCCAGCAGGCATTGCAGCAAGTCACGCCGGCTGACGCGGTACTCCAGCGAGAAATCGCGGCTGGCGCTCTCCTCGCCATTAGGGGGGCCCAGCATGTACACCTGATGCTGACCGCAACCCTCGAGCGCGATGGAATACAGATTGCCCCGCGCATCGGTCTCGATATCCAGCGATGCCCATCGCAGTGGTGGCCGATAGCCCTTCAGCGGAGCCAGCCGTGCATTCCTCACGCTGCCATCAGGCTGGCGCTCGCCGCGTGCCGTGACGCCTGCCGTGATGAAACGCTCCATCAGATAGCGGTCCGTCGGACGAACATCCGCTTCGTAGACATCGACCCCAATCGCCTTCAAACGACGCGCCAGCTGGTCCAGGGTGCGATATTCACGGCAGTAGAGCCCCACTATCGGGCGATGGTGGAAGTCTTCCAATGCCAGCGGACGCAACTCGGCGCCGACCTCAAACCTCACCAGTGTCTCTGCCAGCACCTGCTGTTCGGCGGGCAGGAAAGCGACGACATTCTGGGGCGCACATTCAACACGTACGGCGCCCTCTTCGGTGCGGATCCAGAAGCTGATCACCACTCCCTCTGACGTGTCCCGCCAATGGCGTGTCAGCACGAAGCCATGAAGTTCGACAGGAGCGTGGGGGATATCTTCAGATACGGCCTCTGGCACTGAATTACCCTTGCGTTGAATACACGAATGCCGGACGGGATGATAGCAAGGCGTACCTGCCTCCTCATACGATAATATGAATTCTGCATCGTACAACATTTGGCGTGAAGCCTGAGCTTGATGCCAGAAATGCCGTGCCTTCCCGTCGACATGACAATATGGATGTCTGAGACAAGGGAAGCCTCTCCCCGAGATAGCGGCACTCACAAGGAGTCTGCATCATGCAACGCTTTGAGACGATTCAAACCCTGCTGGGCCAGATGCTGGGCCAGATCGACGACATCATCTTGCTTGCAGATGATCAGCGCCATATCACCTATATGAACGACAGTGCGGTGGAGGCATTCGGCTACCCGCGTGAAGCATTGATCGGCCAGCAGACACGTGTGCTGTATGCCTCCAGTGATGAGTTCGAACGCCAGGGGCAGAGACGCTTTCGTGTCGATGCCAAACCCGCCAAGGAAGGCCGGGTCATCCGCTACCGACGCCAGGATGGCACCTACTTCTATGGAGAAACGCTCGGTGGCCCCATCAAGGACCCCACCAGCGACAACATCTTCATGTTCGGGCTGATCCGCGATGTCTCACGGCGCGTGACAGCAGAACATACCCTGCACAGCCTGCATGCCATCACTTCATCACGCGATCTCAACTTCAATGCGCGTATTGACGAGCTGCTGAAACTGGGCTGCGCTCATTTCGGTCTGCCGATCGGTATCTTCAGCCGCATCTCGGGCGACGATTATATCGTCCAGCGTGCCTGTCACCCGGAAGACCTGCTGGAGCCAGGGCTGAGCTTTTCGCTAAGCGAGACTTACTGCGATCACGTTTACAGGGCTGACAGTGTGCAGGCCTTCCACCATGTGGCCAACAGTGAGATACGCAATCACCCCTGCTACGCCAGCTTCAACCTGGAAGCTTATATCGGGGCGCCAGTGATCGTGGATGGCGAGCGTTATGGCACCTTCAATTTCTCAAGCCCGGACCCGGTCCCCCCCTTCACCCCACAGGATATCGAGCTGGTGCGTCTGATAGCGCTCTGGGCCGGCCACGAGGTCGCACGCGCCAATGACTTCACTGCCCTGCAAGAAGCGCATCAGGCACTCGAGAAGATCGCGATCACCGATCCATTGACCGGCCTCTACAATCGCCGCCATGCCCAGCAGGTGCTCGACGACAGCATCGCGGCACTTGCCAGTGCCGAGGTGGATCACCCCCTGTGCGTAGCGCTGCTGGACTTCGATCACTTCAAGAAGATCAACGACAATCATGGCCATGACGCCGGGGATCTTGCTCTACAACACTTGAGCGTCCTCGCCGGAGAGGTTCTGTTGCCCGGCGACACCCTTGCCAGATGGGGTGGAGAAGAATTCCTGGCAATTCTACCTGACTCGCTGCTCAGTGACTCGGCCACGCGTCTCAACCTGCTCCGACAACGCATGATGGACAGTGTCCTGAAGTACAATGGCCAACAACTTCCACTGTCATTGAGCATCGGGGTGACCTGTCTGGAGCCCGATGACAGCGCCACGCGTGAGCAGTTGATCGCACGCGCCGATGAGGCCATGTACGCGGCCAAGGAAGCAGGGCGCAACTGCCTCAGGATGCTATAACGCAATGATTCGTGAAATACTCCGCCCTGTCTGTCCTGATCAGGAGCCACATGCAAGGCGGAGCCTGCTTACTGAACTCCTTTCAACAGAGCCCTTGGGTCACGCCATCGTCTCTCTCGCAGTCAGGTAGCGAACACGCTAAGGTCAGGCCCATCCCCTTCTGCCGAGCCACCCGACGTCGTCGTTGCCTATCCTCATGCCTTCACACGATTCCAGCGCTGTCCCACCCGGTGCGTCCTACGCCTTCGGCCTTCCGGAAGACGGCGTGTTGTCTGACCAGCCCACCAGCATTGCGCCCCTGACCGCCACCCTTGCCTCGCCTGCCCCCGCTGACCGTCACCAACTCGGCATCTTCCTGCTGCCGGGCTTTGCGATGGTCGCGCTTTTCTCGATGATCGAGCCGCTGCGCATCGCGAATCGACTGCGTGGTGCGCGCCTTTATCAATGGACACTCGCAAGCCAGGATGGCGCGCCGGTCAAGGCTTCCAACGGCATGCTGCTGCCGGTGGATACTGCACGTGATGAGCTCACCGCAGTGGACAAACTGGTGGTGTGCACCAGCTTTGCCCCGGAAGCCTATCTGGAAGACCGCACCTTGCACTGGTTGCAGAAGCGGGCACACAGCGGCTGCCAGCTGGGAGGCGTGGATACCGGCTGCTTCGTGCTGGCGCGCGCCGGCCTGCTCGCCGGCAAGACGGTCACGCTGCATTGGGAAAGCCTGCCGGAATTCAGCCAGCGCTTCGATGAGGTGGACGCCGTGGAGTCACTGTATGAAATCAGTGACGATGGCTTCTTCTGCGCCGGCGGCAGCGCCCCGCTGGACATGAGCCTGGAGCTGATCCGCCGCCAGCATGGCCAGACACTCTATCAAGCGGTACGCGAACAGCTGATTCTCGATCAGGGCCGACTGCCGGCCAGCCGCCAGCGCGGCATCAGTCAGCAGACGGCCGATCTGGCTGACCCGCTGCTCAGGCGTGCGATCACGCGCATGGAGAACACCCTGGAGGCCCCGCTCAGCATCGAGGCACTCGCCGAGGAACTCGGCCTCTCATGGCGCCAGCTGGAGCGCCGCTTCCAGCAAGGGCTCGGCTGCACGCCTCGCGCCTATCATGGGGAGCGTCGCCTGCTGCATGCACGCAGCCTGCTTCACGATACCCGCCATGGCGTGACCGATATCGCCCTGGCCTGCGGTTTCACCTCGCATTCGAGTTTCACCCGTGCCTTTCGCCGTCGCTTCGGCATTACCCCGACCCAGGCACGCCGTCAGCCACCACGTCCTCTGATGTGATCCACGCTCGATACCCGCAACGCGATGTCGAATTGGGCACAGTCGGTGTCGAATTGGGCACAGTAGCGAGCGCCGTGGGCTGCCATTCTGTCGGGGAATCGCTCACCTGACAGAAGGAAGGACTCTCCATGGCGCTCCCGATCACACCCGATTACGACAGCTGGCCAATTGACGAGACTCTCGTGAAGGTCGTTCACGAAGCACGCTATCTGAGCGTGACCTGGAGCGATGGCCGCGTCAGCCGTTTTCATAGTGTCTGGTTGCGCGAGAACGCCGCGGACGATACCACCGTCAATCCGGCGACGCGCGAACGCATTCTGGACCTCTCCCAGATTCCCGCCTGGCCGGAAATCGCCGAGGCCAGCATCGATGAGGACGGCGCACTCAGCGTACTGTTCACGCCAGAAGACCGCCGCCTGCGCTTCCACCCGGGCTTCCTGCGCGCCAATGACTATGACAACCAGGACGCGCTGCCGCCGGAACTGCCGCCGCTGACGCTCTGGCACGGTGAGCAGCTGGAACAGCCGCCGACCATCGATGCCGCCCGCCTGGCCGAGGCCGATCATGGCAGCGCGCAGGAGGCGGAGATTCTGTATCCGACCCTGCACGAACTGCTCGGCAAGGGACTGGTGCGCCTGCGCAACCTGCCGACGGAAGAAGGCGCCATCGAAAAGGTCGCCGAGCGCATCGGCTCGATCCGCACCACCAACTTCGGCCACCTCTTCAATGTCCGCGCAATCCAGAACCCGGATTCGAACGCCTATACCTCCATCGCCTTGCCGCCGCATGTGGACCTGCCGACCCGGGAATATCAGCCGGGCCTGCAATGCCTCTACTGTCTCGAGAACACCGTGGAAGGCGGCATGGCGGTGATGATGGATGGCTTCGCCATCGCGGCGGCGCTGAAGGAAGAACACCCCGAGGCCTACGCGACACTCACCACGGTGCACTGGCGCTACGCCAATACCTCGCGCAATACCGATCATGTCTGGTATTCGCCGATGATCGTGCTGGGTCAGGCAGGAGAACTGCTGGAGGTGCGAATCGCCGACTTCCTGCGCGGGCCGATGATGGCGCCGTTCGAGCAGACCGAGACCGCCTATGAGGCACTGATGACGCTACAGCGCATGTTGCGTGAGCCGCGCTTCGCCATGCGCTTCACCTATGCCCCCGGCGACATGGTCATCTTCGACAATCGCCGCCTGCTGCACGCCCGCGATGCCTTCGAGGGCGACAGCGGCAGCCGCTGGTTGCAAGGCTGCTACCTGGAACGTGACGAGGTGCGCTCTCGCTATCGCATGCTCAAGCGTGCCGAACGCGCCGAACGCGCCGAGCGGGTCGAGGAAGCTACCCAGACGGCGTGATTCGGCACGGCATGCCTCTGCTCGCGAATTGGCTCACACATCAGCTCACGCCGATGGCCGGCATGAGAATGAGAACGTGCGGGGGAATCAGGGCGTGCGTGGCGTGATGACGAGCGTGAAGCCGGGGTCCTGCGGGATCAGGGGCGGCAGACAACGCACCTCATGACCAGGCAACTGGCGGGCAAGACATCGGGTCAGCGTCGCAGGTTCACAGGCGCTGACCCATGCCGGCCTATCAGGCTTCTCGCCCCGCCAGTGGACGGCATGCATGCCCCATTCCGGCTCCAGCATGTGACGTGACAGGGTCTGCCAGGCCAGTTGATGGCGACCGCTGCCCGACACGATGCGCGTGGACAACGGCAGACGTTCGACATCACAGGCATCGATCACGATTCGCAGGCGTGGATGACGAAGAATCACCTCGACGAGTCTCGCGAGTTGCTCGCCCTGCTGCCAGTTGGCACTGATGCGACAGCTGATCGCCACGCAGGATGCCGGCGTCTCTGCCAGCACATCGAGAATGTCGCCGTGCACCACCTCTTCAAGCTGAGGCCGGCTCTGGCATCGTACGCCTGTCAGGCAGGTCATGTTGTTTGCGGCTGGCCGTGTACGTCACTTCCGATGCCTGATGCTGGCCCTGGCCTCAATGTTGATGCTCTGCATCATGTGATGAGTGAGGATGATCCTCAGCCCGGCCACTGTCCTTCGGCTCATGATTCTCTTTCGGCTCATGACTGCCCTCCGGCTCATGGCTGTCTTGTAAATCAGCAGGCCCATCAGCTTCCCTAGCGTGATGTGGTTGGCGGGTGTCATCGTCATGATGCGATGACGGTGATTGTGCAGTCTCGCCTCCGCCATGTTGATGACCATCACTTGCTGCCACAAGAGCCGTATAACGAGCAGCACTCATGTCCGGTAGCTCTTGCATGAAAGCGACCATCTGCCAGATATATTCATCCTGCATGCTCTTGCCCCATGCCGGCATTCCGCTGGCTTTTATCCCATGCTTGATGACCCAGAAGCGCTCTTCAGGCTCACCATGCATATCCGAAGATACAAAATTCGGTGGACTGGGGTAAAGCCCCTTGCTGAGCTCTGTCTCTTGCATGCCTGGCGCGAGATGGCAGGAGGCACACATCGATGCATAATTGCCGGCCCCCGCCACTTTCATGGCTTCATCATCGAGGGGTGGCGCGGCGATATCACTCGCGTGGCTTTCGATCGAACGTTCACGCGCCGTTTCAAGAATTCCATGGACCCATGACCCATGCGGATCATCTGCCGCGACACTGACGACGCCGGAGTAAATGACTCCGGCCCCTGCTGCCAGCAGCACCATGAATGCCAGACACATCCCCAACAATAATTTCTTCATGTCGCCCCCCTTTTAGACGGCAAGAATAGTCAATGACAAGGCTGTCAACCAAAGCGAAAAAAAAGGCCGACGAATGCCGGCCATCAACACGATCCAGAGTGACGCCTTATTTACAACACAACATCAATGAATAATTTTCAAATATCGCTCAGCAATTTACATTAAACCTATCATTGATCATCTTTCGCCATAACCACCTCTTATTCAAAAGCAACATTTAGAGAATAGCTACGCCCATTTTCGTCAGCCGAACCACTTATTGAATTTCCTGCGACCTCCAATTGGTAATAGCCTTCTTGGACATCCTGCTCCAGTGAAAAATGCCCATTATCATCAGAGGCTGTCGCGACGACATTTCCTTGTGGGTCTCGTAGCACAGCAGTCATCAGGTTGTTCTTACTCGAATCAGCTGCAAAATGTCGACTGCTGATCTTTAGAACTGCATCATGTTCAACGGCTATTTGGAAACGCAATGGCTTTCCAGCCACAAGTCCATATGTTTCTGAAACTCCAGCCGAAAGAGTCGGAAGACGGCTATGCTCATCATTGGCCTGCGTCACAGCGGTAAAAAAAGTCATGGTAGCAGCAAGTAACAGCGTTGATGTTTTCATGAAAATCATCTCTTTATGGGTTCACTTATCATCATGGCAACACAACCTGAAAACATCCTGAAAATAGAATAGATTATCATCACATTGTACAAAACCATAAGACATAGTCTCCCAATCAAAAGGCCATTCTGCATATTCATGTAAAACATGATCACGCAACTACACCACCGCTATTCAATTGAAAAATGTCACTGCCATCCTGACTCCTCTAGAACATCATGCGCACACCGACCACGACAGCCGTATCCTCCACATCCTCACCTTCTTCACGCTGCATATCGGCGGTTTCGCCATACTCTCTCTGCCAGTACATGCCGACGTAAGGCGCTACCCGCCGAGTTATCTCATAGCGTGCACGCAAGCCGATTCGTACTGAGTTGAGGCCCGTCCCAATCCCCTGCTGCCTGGACTCATTGGCAGCGAACACCATTTCACTACGTGGCTGTAGATACCAGCGCTGGGTCAGGCGCACATCATGTTCAAGCTCCAGGCTGGCAGTCACGATACCTTCCTCTCGGTACTGCACTGCGGCATCCGTCTCGATCCGGTAGGGGGCGGTCCCCTGAAAGCCGAAGACCCCATATACGCCTTCATCATGATCATCGTTGAACACACCACCCTGATAGCCAGCTCCAACCTGGAACTCCCAGAAATCGGCAACCAGGCGACTGTAGAGAAGCTCAAGGGATTCAAACTCGGCTTCTTCACCATCGCCTTGGACATTCTCCCCTTCTGACTTGAGATAGACGCGGTGGGTATCTCCGCCATACCAGGCCTGAAAATCCCACACCAGGGAGTCCTCTCCCTTGTCCGGAAGGCTATATTCCAGGCGATCGAAAACTGCGCTCCACTGGAGATGTTCGGCCATGGGCGATGGCCATGACGCCGGGGCATCATATCCATCCTGGGCAAATGCCTGGGAGGCACCAGCACTGGAGAATAGACATACCGTCACGCAGGCAAGACGAAATGAATGCTGACTGATTGACATGATGACTCCTCAGGAAACCTTTACGACACGGAACATACCTGCATCCATGTGGTACAGAAGATGACAATGGAAAGCCCAGCTACCTTCTGCATCGGCAGTGATCAACGCTGAGACGCGCTCACCGGGTTTGACATTCAAGGTGTGCTTGCGAGGGATCAGGTCACCGTGGCCATTCTCGAGCTCCATCCACATCCCATGTAAATGAATGGGATGCTCCATCATGGTGTCATTGATCAAGATGAGACGGAGGCGCTCATCTTTATGAAAATGAATAGGGCCATTGACTTCACTGAACTTCTTGCCATCGAAGGACCACATATAACGTTCCATATTGCCGGTCAGATGCAACTCCATCTCGCGCATGGGCCCACGTCTGTCCGGCCATGGTGAATAGGCCTTGAGATCCTGATAGACCAGTACACGACGCAGCGACTGGTCCAGACCGATTCCTGCCTGGTCATAACGAGCCCCTTGCTGAGCAGCACCCGCCATCAGCATGCCGCCCTGGGCTGCATCGGCTTGCAGGCCAGTCATCTTCGAATGGTCCATACCTGCCATCTGCGAATGGTCCATGCCCGCCATCTGCGAATGGTCCATACCTGCCATCTGCGAATGGTCCATGCCTGCCATCTTCGAATGGTCCATGCCCGCCATCTGCGAATGGTCCATGCCTGCCATCTTCGAATGGTCCATACCTGCCATCTTCGAATGGTCCATGCCCGCCATCTGCGAATGGTCCATGCCCGCCATCTGCGAATGATCCATGCCCGCCATCTGCGAATGATCCATGCCTGCCATCTGCGAATGGTCCATTCCAGCATGAGCGCCCATGGCCTCCATCCCGCGATCAGCGATCTGCCGTCGTTCAGGTACGGGCGCCTCCATTCCGGGGCGGGGTGCCAACGTGGCTCGCGCGTAGCCACTGCGGTCCATGGCTTCGGCGAAGATGGTGTACGCCTTGTCATCTTCCGGTGTCACCAGCACATCGTAGGCTTCCGCCACGGCAATACGGAACTCATCCACTTCAACCGGTTGCACTGGCTGACCATCTGCCGCCACCACGGTCATCTTCAAGCCGGGAATGCGTAAATCGAAGTAGCTCATTGCCGAGCCATTGACGACACGCAGACGCACTGTTTCCCCACGCTTGAATAGCGCGCTCCAGTTTTCTTCTGGTGAATGACCATTGAGAAGATATGTATAGGTACTGCCGGTGACATCGGCAATATCCCGTGAGCTCATGCGCATCTCTGCCCACATGCTGCGCGACTCGATCGTGTCCACCCAACCACCCCGTCGTACATCCGCAAAGAAATCAGCGACGGTGCGCTCCTGGTAGTTATAGTAGCCTTCCATGGTCTTGAGATTGCGAAATACGGACTTGGGGTCTTCGAATGTCCAGTCAGTCAGCAGCAGGACATGCTCACGATCATAGGTGAAGGCTTCGGGTGTTGCGGAGTCGATGATCAATGGACCTGCGTGGCCTTCCTGCTCCTGGAGGCCTGAATGACTGTGATACCAGTAGGTACCGCTCTGAGTGACAGGAAACCGGTAGGTAAAGGTTTCGCCCGGTGCTATCCCTGCGAAGCTGATACCCGGCACGCCGTCCATTTCCGGAGGAAGTATGATGCCATGCCAGTGAATGGAGGTTGGCTCATCGAGCAGGTTTGTCACCTTGATGACAGCATCCTGCCCCTCCTTCAAGCGCACCATGGGCCCGGGACTACTGCCATTGATGCTGATAGGACGAGCGAATTGCCCGGCAATGTCGATGTCTTCACGTCGAATGACAAGAGAGATCTCGGGCCCATGCTCAACCCCTTGGGAGTAACCTGATGTGCGCCCCCAGGGGTTGGCCCAGGCGGGTGCCACGCCTGACACCATTGCGCCCAGCCCCAGGGCAGAACCTCCCTTGAGCAACTGACGACGTGATACAGAAAATTCAGACGGTTTTGGTGCCATGGCCGTTGCTGCTCCCGAGTCATGAATGAAGAGTCATGACATGGATGAAGCCACGGCAAGCTGAAACGAACCTGAATGGAGTGCCTATTTGCGTGTGGGCAGATGCACCTCGGCTCTCAATCCCCCTGCGCCGGCTGTTGAGTAGCTCACGCAACCAGCGTAATGCTTGACGAGATGGGCAAGAATGGAGAGCCCCAACCCATAACCCGGGTGAGTTTCGTCCTGACGCCACCCACGCTCGCCAAGATGGGCCAACTGTGCCTCCGGCACCCCCGGACCATCATCCTCGACGCAGAGCACGATCTGGTCACTCTCTATCGTCAATCGGCATTGCACCTGATTGACAGACCACTTGCCCGCATTATCCAGCAATATGCCGAGCATTTCGGTGAAATCCTGTGTCTCGACATTCACCCAGCTATCCGCATGCTCATTAGATACGCCCAGACACTCCAGCAAGAAGGTACGCTGCGGATAGATCCCCTGGAACATCTCGATCAAGCGCTGGGCCTCTTCAACCGGGCGTGTTGTCTGACCGGCGCGCGGGCCAGCAATGCGGGCTCGCCTGAGTTCTGTCTCCAGCTGGGAATGAATCGTCTCTACACGTTGCAGCATCTTGCCACGACGTACCTCATTGATCGGTCGCTTGCCACGCAGCACCTGTGTCAGTGCCGCCAGAGGTGTCTTGAGCGCATGGGACAGATTCGCCACAGACTCTCGTGAACGAGTCAACCTAAGATCAAACTCATCCAGCAAGGTGTTGAGCTGTGATACCAGCGCATCAAGCTCGGAAGGGGCCTCAAGCACAATCCGCTTTCGATACCCGGACTGAAGTTCACTCAATTGATGGCGCAGGACACTCAACGGCTTGAGCCCCCGCCTTACCGCCAGCAGATTGAGTGATATCAGAATCCCCCACAACAGGATGGCGCTGGCGGCGATCCACCAATGAACTCGGGTCAAGCCCTGCTCCACTGGCGAGAAATTCTCGGCAATCAACAATTGCACCGCGTCCCCGCGGATATCGAAGACGTGCCGATAGACCAACAGTGGCTGTTGCTGAAACTGATGCATGAATAACGCATCCCCCTTGCCCTCAAGCAAAGGGAGCATCTGCGTCGGCAAGGCAGGCAACGAGGTACTGACCTTCTCCCCGACTCGCAACACATAGAAATGATGAAAGCTCAGAGATTCCTCACGGGCCGCTGCCATGAGCTGGGCAACAGGCCGCTCATCCTTCTTGAGCAAGGTGACGATATGCGATGCCTCATCCTTGAGACGCTCCCCAAGAAAGTCCTTCGCCAGCTCGTGGAGAAAGAAGCCATGCAGATACCAGGCAAACAACACCACCGCGAGGGATGCACCTCCCAGGCGGGTCAGCAGGCGAAAACGAAGGCTACGACGATCGATGTGAAACAAGCAGATACCCCTGTCCGCGGCGGGTCTGTATCAAGTCCTTGCCCAGGCGGCGGCGAAGGCGAGCGATATAGACTTCTACCAGATTGGGCGCCGCGGCGTCCTGCTCCAGGGCATATAGCTGATCCAGCAACTGTGTCTTGGAGTGCACTCTGTCTGGATGATGCATGAGGTACCGTAACAGGCGAAATTCGGTGGCCGTCAAGCTCGCCCACTGCTCTCCATCACAGCACACACGCTGCGCCTCTTCATCCAGCTGAATTCCGCTCACCTGAAGATACCCATGACTTGCCCCTTGACGACGCCGAAGCAGCGCATGAAGACGTGCCAGCAACTCTGCTTCATGAAATGGCTTGGTCAGGTAATCATCTGCCCCGCTGCGCAAACCGACGACCTTGTCTTCCCACGTGTCACGGGCCGTGAGAATCAGTATCGGAATATCCACCTGACCTTGACGCCAGCGCTTGAGCAAATCCAACCCGGAGCCGTCCGGTAGTCCCAGATCCAGAATGGCCAGCGCGTACTGCTCGGTTGCCATGAAGGCTTGCGCATCATTCAAATTGGAGGAGACATCCAGTCGATAACCATTGTCCTCAAGCAGCTCGGCCAGGCTTTCCGCCAGCAGGTCATCATCTTCAAGCAACAACAGCTTCATGCCAGCTTTCTCCTGATCCACAAAACACCCACTGAACACTGCGGCATATGGCTAAACCAACATGCCATGGTAAGCCTCACCATCCTATAGGGGAAAGCTGATCTCTAGCTGAAAAGACAGCAACATGCAATTTCACCAACACGCGAAGCCGCTCGAATCTCCTAGGCGCTATCCAGCCACGCACGCTTGGCTGGATAGCGCCTCTTGGTCACGGTAGCCTTGCACGCCTGTCAGGCAGGACATGCATCATGTCGGCTGCCTGAGCCCCTATTCTCTCTCTATTGGCTAATTGCACAGGATGCCCGCAATGCTCGCAAGTCCCGCCGATATTCCCTACCTCGCAAGCCTGCTTGAGGGCCTCGCGCAGTATTTCCCGCTCTCGCTATCTATCGTCTGCACGTTGCTGCTGCTTGCCCTGCTGACGTCAGCCATGTCCGCAGCTGTCGGGGTCGGCGGCGGCACCCTGCTGATCATGTTCATGGCGCAGTTGATGCCTGCCGCTGCCCTGATTCCGGTGCATGGCATGGTGCAGCTGGGCTCCAACGGCGGGCGCATGGCGATGACGTGGCGCCATATCGACATGCGCCGCCTGTTGGCCTTTCTGCCCGGCGTGGCGCTGGGTGCGCTGGTCGCGGCCTGGGTGTTGATCCGCTTGCCTGAAGGGGTACTGGAGCTTTCCATCGCGCTGTTCGTGCTGTTCACCTGCTGGGGGCCGGCACTGCCTAAGCGAGCTTTGAGCCGCACGGGCACCTTGATCGCCGGAGCCATCACGACTTTCCTTTCGAGTCTGATCGGTGCCAGCGGCCCACTGGTCGCGAGCTTCATCAAGCAAGGCGGCGGCGAGCGTCACGCCAAGGTGGCGACCTTCGCGGCCTGCATGGTCGCGCAGCACCTCACCAAAGCCTTCATCTTCGGCATGGCAGGGTTTCTCTTCCAGGAGTGGTTGCCCCTGATCGTGCTGATGATCGGCGCGGGCCTGATCGGTACCCGCCTCGGACTGCGCTTTCTGGATCGCGTCTCCAACCGGCATTTCGATGGCCTGTTCAAATGGGCGCTGTCATTGCTGGCGCTCAGGCTTGCCTGGCTGGGTAGCGCTTCTCTGATCAGTCATTGATCCGCCGTCAGGCGCGCCCTGATCCGCTTCTCACGCACGGCTCATCTGGCGGTCGCGCTGATGATCACAGCATGTGTCCCTGTCCTCTCGACAGGGATGCCTTGGGTGTCACACTGAGCTGGCTCTTTGCCTACCTCGTCCATCATGACACGTCAGCATTACCTACCATCAAAAGCGCCCCGCTCAGGCATCAGGCTGAGCGGGGCGCTGCTTGTCATGCGTCAACTACAGGTCAGAGACATCAGAACGGATATTGGCGGGGCTCGACCTGCAGGCTGACCCACTGGTCGGTGGTGAATTCCTCAAGCACCCAGTCGCCATTGAAGCGCCCAAGGCCGGAGTTCTTCTCGCCACCGAAGGGCGCGCGCGGGTCATCGTTCACTGGCATGTCATTGACGTGCACCATGCCAGCCTCGACCTGGCGCGCGAAGCGCTCGCCACGTGCGATATCCGCGGTGAAGACGGACGCCGAAAGGCCATATTCGGTGCCATTGGCAAGCTCCAGCGCGTGAGCTTCATCACGGGCCTTCTGGATGCCGACCAGCGGACCGAAGATCTCGTTGCGGGCCAGACTCATGTCATTGGTGACCTCGGTGAACACATGCGGCGGCACCAGCTGACCCTGCGTCTCGCCCTAAAGCATCACCTGGGCGCCCTCGCCCTTGGCCGTCTCGATCATCTCGAGTAGACCATCACGCTGCTTGGCATTGATGATCGGCCCGATGACGGTATCGTCCTGTGCGGGATCGCCGACCTTGAGTGCACGGGCACGCGCCACGAAGCGATCGACAAAGGCGTCATGGACCGACTCATCGACGATGATGCGGTTGATGGCCATGCAGATCTGCCCCTGATGGAGGAACTTGCCGACCAGAGTGGCGTCCACCGCCTGCTCGATATCCGCATCATCCAGCACCACGAAGGGACTGTTACCACCCAGTTCCAGGGCAACGTGCTTGAGATGATCACCACCGACGGCGCGCTCGCCGATGCCCTTGCCCACCTGGGTGGAACCGGTGAAGGAGATCAGCCGCGGCACCTCGTGATCCACGAAGGCATCGCCGATCTCGCTGCCGGAACCGACCACCACGCTCAAGACGCCGGCAGGCAGGCCCGCCTCCTCGAACAATCTGGCCAGCAGCAGGCCACCGGTCAGCGGCGTGTCACTCGCCGGCTTGATGACGACGCTGTTGCCAAGCGCCAATGCCGGTGCCAGGGAACGCTGGGTCAGATGCAGCGGGAAATTCCACGGGCTGATGATGCCGATGACACCCAGCGGCTTGCGAAAGACACGGCTCTCCTTGCCCGGCACCTGAGCCTCCATCGCCATTCCGGCCACGCGGTTAGCCATCGCGGCAGATTCCAGCGTGATCGCGCGAGCCGCGGCCAGTTCCGCCTGCGCCTTGATGCGAGTACTGCCGGACTCACGAATCAACCAGCCGAGCAGCTCCTCGCGTCGCTCGTCCATCAGCTCCACCGCCTTGTGCATCACGCCCGCGCGCTCGCTTGCCGGCGTCTGGGCCCAGTCAGGCTGGACATCGCGCGCCTTGCGATAGCTGGCGTCGAGATCCTCGGCGTTGGCCATGGAAATCGAGAGCAGCGAGCTCTGATCGAAGGGGTCCAACACCTCAAGCGTCTTGCCGGCTCGTCCGGCACGCCATTCACCGGCGAGAGGTAGCTGCTCCAGGTTCTGGTAATCGCGAGGCATGAGTCTCTCCGTGCTATGGGGTTATAGGAGACATGGCGATAGTGTGGCAAAACCCAACCACCGCAACTCAGCTATGCCAGAATGGCACCGCCAACTGAGAGCATCCCCCCTACCGAAACCGAATGAGAGTCAAAGGATGAGCCCTGAAGACCTGCAGAAACTGACGACCCGCCAGATGCCCTATGGCAAGTATGCCGGACGCCTGATTGCCGACCTGCCCGGGGATTATCTGGGCTGGTTTGCGCGCAAGGGATTCCCGCAGGGCGAGATCGGTCGCCTGCTCGCGCTGATGCACGAGATTGATCACAACGGGTTGAATGCGCTGCTGGAGCCGTTGAGAAAACGCTAAAGCCCTGAATTCAAGCAATAAGCGCAGCACCTGCAGTATCCAGCCCACCTGAGTATTCCCCTAGAAACACCTGCGCCGGTGTCCGGTAGCCGAGTCGCTTTCGAGGACGGTCATTCAGCTTTTCGACCACCTTGCGTAGCTCTGCATTGCTGACCTGACGAAAATCCGTTCCTTTGGGGAAGTACTGCCGTATCAGGCCATTCGTATTCTCGTTGGTCCCACGCTGTCCAGAGCAGTAGGGATCGCAGAAGTACATCGCCGCCGTCACGGCCTTGGCCACCGCTTCGTGGCCAGCGAATTCCGATCCATTGTCCAGTGTGATCGTCTGGACCGCTCCCCGACGCGGCTTCAACAAGCGGATCATGGCTGCTTGTGTCAACTCGGCCGAGATCTTGGGCAATCGTGCCGCCAGTAAATAGCCACTGCGACGCTCGACCAGCGTGACAAGGCCTGATTGCTTGTGCCCCTGTATCACGGTATCGCCCTCCCAGTGGCCGATGAAGCGCCGGTCATCAATCTCATCTGGGCGGTGCTCGATACCGACTCGATTGGGGATCTTGCCCAACCCGGCGCTCTTGGCGTGCGTGCGGTGCTTATTGCGGCGTTTAGGATGACGGAGATGCCGCCAAAGGTCACCACCCCGTGCCTTGTCGTCCCAGATCAAGGAGTAGATCCATTGATGACTGACACTAACGCCAGCCAAGGGCGCCATGAAGCCACTGATTTGCTGTGGGCTCCACTCCTCACGTAGCCGACCGGCAACGGCGGCCATCATGCCTGGAAGGCGCTTTGTCCACTTGTTAGCAGTGCGGCGCCGATGATCACTGAGTATCTGAGCCTGCTCGGGATCATAGCCATTAGCGGTGGCGTTACGGCGAATTTCACGGCTGATCGTGCTGCTGTGGAGGTTCAGCTCCCTGCCGATCTGGCGCTGGCTCATGCCCAAGTCATAACGGGCGTGAATCTGATATCGTTGGGTCTGGGTCAGCTGTCGGTATTCCATACTCTGCTTCACTTTGGTCGGTGAGCCGAGAAGGGTACCGGCGCTGGCCCTCCTGCCTCTACCGTGCGGTCCAAAGTGCTGCGGTTATTCTATGAATCCAGGAGCCAAAGAGAATTATGCTGTCGATTAAGTTGATTTAAATATACCTGCGAGCAACCAAAATATATGATGGTCTTTGCATGCTCCTAACTTCATGCCCACCATTTCTGAGGCAATCATGACACGCACACTAATAACAACTGTACTCATGCTTACCATTACAGGTTGCTCTACTACGCCAATTTCATCATTAGATGCCGACCCCGTCCCTCCTGAACGAATCTATGCACACAATCAACCTTTACAGGAGGAGCATGGGACATTGACTCTGACCCGTGATAGTGGGCTGTTAGGCAGCGCTTGCGGGATCATTGTAAAAATCAATGGAGTTCTAACCGCCAAGCTTGACCCTGCAGAAACTGTCTCGCTGGATCTTACTCCGGGTACATATATCGTCAGCGCTTCAGCGGATCAAGGGCTTTGTGAGACTGGAGTAAAAGAAGTGAAAGACACCATTACTCCCAATACAACAATACGCTATAGAATGGGGTATGACCCAAGCGGAACACTGGGGCTTTTCCCGACAATGTATTGACCAAAATCACGACAGGCGGCCGCTGGCCTCCAGTTGATCGAACATGTCGTGCAGCGTCGCCTCGAGGGGCCGGTAGATCAGACCCAGCTGCTCGCGACTGCGGGTATTGTCGAAGACGAAGGGATGGCCCACGTTGCGCGCGACGACCTTGCGGGTCACGGCCTTGTTGGCCAGCGGACCCGCCAGCCACACCAGCCATTTGGGCAGCTGGCGAGTGGGAATTGCGTAGTGCGGGCCGGCGTGTTGACTCAACAGGCGCCCCAGCGCGATGAAGCTTGAGGAATGCCCGGCGACCAGGTGACGCCCATTGGCCGTGGGCAGAAATCCCGCCGCCAGATGCGCCTCGGCCACATCCCGCACATCCACCACGCCCATGCCGTAATCCGGCGCGCCTATCCTGAGCGTGCCATCACATAGCTGCGTCATCAGGTTGAAGGATTCGCCGCGCGTGTCATCGCTGATCGCGGGGCCAAGCACCAGCGAGGGGTTGATCACCACCAGCCGCCAGCGTGACTGCCGCTCGGCGATCTGCCACGCGGCCTGTTCCGCCAGCGTTTTGGAGAGCGAATAGGCCTGATGGGTCAGCGATGCTGTAGTGTTCCAGACACTCTCGTCGAAACAGCCGCCCGGGGTGTCTTGAGCATCGGCATTGTCGCTGTAGATGGCGGCACAGCTGCTGGTCAGCACCACCCGTTCGACACTGGCCTGACGATTGGCCTCTTCCAGCACATTGCGCGTGCCGTCCACCGCCGGACGCACCAGATCGCGTTCGGGGTCCAGGACGCTAACCACGAAGGGTGAGGCGGTGTGAAAGACCACCCCACAGCCTGCCATCGCCTGAGCGTAGGAGCCCTGTTCGAGCAGATCACTGGCGAAGACACGCAGCTCCCCCGGCAAGCGCTCGCCCAGTGCCATGAGCGCCGCCATACGTTCGCTATTGCCGGGATCGCGCACGGCGGCATGCACCGTCAGGCCCTCTTGCAGCAAGCGACGAATCAGCTGCCCCGCCACATAGCCGGTCGCGCCGGTCACCAGTACCGGTCGCGATCGCTCCAGCCCTGCCAATGAAGTTTGCGTAGACGCATTGAGCGGCATGGACGGACTCCCGGAATGCAGTCATTGGCGATCTGACGGCACAATGTACGCGGCAATGGCGTCAGGCAGACAGCCTGACGAACCAGGTCCACAGACCGCCCAGAATCAGCGACTCGGCGGCGAAGCGGAACAGATGGCGCATCTCGATGCCATCCAGCATCAATCCCATCAGACGGGCCGTCATGATGCCGGCGATACCGGCCACCGCGAGCGTCACCAGCACCGGCAACAGACCCAGGCCGATCGGCGGATACATCAGCAGGTACCCCACCGCGATGACCCAGCCCCAACGAATGCGCCGCGAGATCGCCGCGCCGGTTTCCTTCGGAACAGTCAGCGGGGTGTCGTTCGGGCCCTTGAAGCGGTTGACCAGCTCCGGCACTGCCGCCAGCAGCACCCCTGCTGTCAGCACGAAGCCGCCCAGAATCTGCAATACCATCATCATCGCGCCATCTTCCCTTATCCGGTAATTAATGGCGCACATGCTACCAATACTGTCGGGCAAATGCCTGACTTAAGCCACCGGCATCAGGTTGGCTCAGCCTCGTTCACGGCTGGCAGGTCGCTGGGCTCACGCCACAACGACATGAATGTAGCAACGCACATCAGGATCATCAGCAACGAAAACGGCAGAGAAGCGATGAGCATTGCCTTCTGAATCGCCGCCAGGCCACCCGCCAGAAGCAATGAGCCCACCACCAGTGTCAGCAACACACCCCAGATGATGCGGTGACGGCGCTCGTTGGTTTCCTCTCCCCCGGCCATGATGGCGTTGAGCACCAGCACGCCCGAGTCCGCACTGGTCACCAGATACGTGATGATCAGAATCAAGGTGCCGCCGACAATGACATGGATCAAGGCGCCGGTATCCAGGTAATCCAGCGTCACGAACAACACGGTGGCGATATGATCACGCACGGTTGCCAGAATCGTGCCTTGCGCCAATCCGCTGGTTTCCATGTGCAGACTGCTGCCACCCATGTAACAGATCCATACGAAGCACATGAGACTGGGAGCCACGACCGCCCCCAACACGAATTCACGAATCGTGCGACCACGTGAAATACGCGCAAGGAAGAGCCCGACGAATGGCGCAAAGGCAATGAACCAGGCACGCTGCAGAATGGTCCAGTCGACCTGCCACTGGCCTAACGCACTCGTCACCGGCCAGGTTTGAAAGCTGCGTTCCGGCAGGGTTCTCAAATAATCCCAGGTCGCGGAAACCAGCAGTTCACTGGCAAACAGACGACTGCCGAACCAGATGAAGACGGCCAGCAGGGCAGAGGACAGCAGCATGTTGAACTGGCTGAGCCAGTTGACGCCGCGCTTCACTCCGGTCACGGCGGACAGTGTCGATAGCCCCATTATCACGACGAGTGTCAGGATCAACGGCCAGGGGCGTGGAATACCGGCGGAGTCCAGCAATTCAGTGCCCGGCATCACGAAATCCAGCCCTGCCACCAGCTGACTGACACCGGCGCCCATGGTGGTGGCCACGCCCAGAGTGGTTGCGACCACGGCGATGATATCCACGGCGTGACCCAAGGGGCCATCCAGCAACCGCTTGCCGAAGATGGGCATCAAGGTACTGCGAATGGTCAACGGCAAGCCACGACGGTAGGCGAAATATCCCAGCGCCAGCGCCACAGAGGCATAGATTGCCCAGGCATGCAGCCCCCAGTGCAGGAAGGTATAGCTGACGGCACTTTCAATGGCCTGCTCGGACCCCGCCTGCACCTGGCCTGCCGCGATATCCGGATTGAAATTGAAGTGCGAGACAGGTTCCCCGATGGAGTAGAACAGCAGCCCGATGCCCATTCCGGCGCCGAACATCATCGAAAACCAGGCAAAACGCGAAAATTCAGGCACTTCATCATCACGTCCCAGTCGCTTGCCCCCCAACGGCGACACACACAGCACCGTGCAGAACACCAGGTAGAAGGCGACGGCATAGACGTAATAGAGATTGAAGTGCTCAAGCATGGTCTGATTGATCGTGGCCAACAGCGCTACGGCCCGATCAGGGAGGGCCACGGCAAATGCCACGAGAAGAGTGATGATCAGTTTGCTGATCAGCGTCACTGGAATGTTGAGTCCTCGATATAACCCCGTTTTCTGGCAAGTGATTGTGATACTGCTGTCATTCACATCGGACGACATGTCTTTACCTCACGTCAGTAGGCGCGCAGCCAGCCGTCCCTCACGCGCCATAGGCACTGGTACATGAAGGAAGCAGACAATGGCGGCACGATCATTTATTGGAATTATGGTGATCTGTGTCTCTACATCTGTGTCACTACGAAACGCGTCAGGAGATTGCGATCAGGCAGCTGCCCGACCGAACACCCCGGAGTATGAAAACAACGTCATTGCAGACGGCAGACTGCGGGCCAAGGAGTGCCATGGCGCTGCTTGACCAGCAGCGCCATCCTGAAATCATCAGTTCAACAAGGCTTCCTCGAACGGGAACTTGCTCAGGATCTCGAGGCCGTCTTCGCGCATCACGCACTGCTCCTCCAACTTGACGCCTTCCCCGGCTTCGGGGTCGCCGATATAGCTCTCGACGCAGAGCACCATGCCCGGCTCGATCACGCCGTCGTAGCCTGAGACGGCAAAGTCGGCATGGTGATACAGGTAGGGATATTCGCCGGTCATGCCACAGCCATGGGCAGAGAGGTAATAGCGATTGGCATGGAAACGCTCGGGGATGTTCCAGGCCTTCTCGGAATATTCACGGAAGCTCATGCCGGGACGCAGGATGTCGAGATTGTGCTGTACCTGCTCATGGGCGGTGCGATACAGCAGCTTCTGGGTCTCGGTCGGCTTGTCAGGGCCAACGTGGAAAGTGCGCGAGAAGTCGGAGTAATAGCCGTGGCAGCCGACGACGTCAGTATCCAGTGCCACCAGCTCGTTGGCGGCCAGTCGCTTGGACGCGGTTTCCTGGAACCAGGGATAGGTGCGCGGGCCTGAGTTGAGCAGGCGAGTCTCACAGTAGTCGCCATTGTCAGCGATGATGGACTGATGCAGCACTGACCACAGCTCGTTCTCGGTGATGCCGGGGCGAATCGCTTCACGCAGACGTCCTACGCCGCGCTCGGTAGCACGCAGCGAGGCCACGACACACTTGAGCTCTTCGTCAGACTTGATGGCACGTGCACGTTCAAGCGGTGCCTGGGCATCGACGACGCGCGCGCCCAGACGATCAAAGGCGATGGCGGTCCCGGCATTCATGCGCTCCATGCCGATCACCGCTTTCAGACCGCACAGCTCGGTAATGGTCGCCAGCATCTCGCGCGCCCATTGCTGTTCACGCTCAGCGATATCGTGACCTGCCGCAACGAAACTGGCAGTCATGGCCGGGCGCACTTCGTCGATGGTTTCCAGGCCATCGGCGAGATGCTCACAGCCCGTGAATTCGAACAGCACACTGCGATGCTGGGTCAGCAGCAGGTAACGCGCCGGAGTATTGCGAGCGCTGAAGACCTGCATGTTGCGTGCGCCGCTGGCATAGCGGATGTTGACCGGGTCCGAAATGATCAAGGCATCAACACCTTGGGTGTTCATCTCTTCGCGCAGGCGATTCTGTCGATAACGACGCACGGCCACCAGGTCGATGCCTTCACTTTCAGGGGCATTGTCCTGAAGCTCCAGCGGGTGAAGGTCACTACGGTCGGCATGCCAATCAAGTTCATTCATGTTTGCTACCCAGTCAGGTCACGGAGTGTCATGCTGATAGCCCGTAGTCATCTACGGAATACCCTATGCATCACGATGACATCAGTGTGAACCTGATGATTCCAGCTGTGTATAGCCTCAATCCTGATCAACCTTGATAACCTGAAGTCATCAAGCATTGACCTATCAGCCAACGTTACCCTCCTCGTCTCGGAGCCCTGCATGAAGAGCTTTCGTCATCGCCTTCCGCCTCTCAACAGCCTGCTGACCTTCGAGGCAGCCGCGCGTCACGCCAACTTCACGCGTGCCGCCAGCGAATTGCATATCACCCAGGCTGCCGTCAGCCGTCAGATCGCCATCCTTGAGCATCACATCGATACCAAGCTGTTTCATCGCCATGGCAGACGCGTCTCTCTGACCGCAGCAGGACAGCAGTTGAGCCAGCGCCTGGCGACCAGTTTCGACTTCATGATCGACGCAATGGAGAGCGTCAGCCGCCCTTCTCCCAATGCCCGCCTGACACTGGCCGCCAACAGCGCCATCTCACACCTATGGCTGGGGCCGATGTTGAATCGACTTCGCGCCACCCAGCCGACGCTTGCCAGTGGCCTGCGCCTGATCACTGCAGATCATCATCGCGACATCCTCACCGAGGATGTGGATCTCGCCATCTGCTATGACATGGCGCCGCATCCGGACTGGCAATTGACCCCTCTGTTCACAGAGACGCTCTATCCGGTGGCGTCACCCGACTTCATCGCCGAGCTGCCACAAGGTGCCCACGACTGTCGGGAGCTACCTCTGCTGGCGGCTCTGCCACTGCTCGACTACGAGCGCCTCGAACCCAACTGGATCAACTGGCCACGCTGGTTCAGTGGCATGGGCAAGCCGGGGCTGGCGCTCAATGTGCAACGTCAATTCACCAGCTACCACCTGGTGCTGGATGCCGCATTGGCCGGACAAGGCGTCGCGCTGGGCAGTCATCAGCAAGTCAGTGCATTGGTGGCACGGGGACAGCTTGTGCGGCTGGGGACACTAGAGTATTCCTCCGGCTGTGATTACTGGCTCGCGGCGCGTCTCGAGAGCCAGAACCCGCGCCAGGCAGCGTTGGCCAGCTGGCTGCATGAGCAGGTCTAAGATGGCCAGCACGAATACTGATGGCTGTCAGCCCAAGACAGGGGGATGAAGATCGAGCGCTGATGACCGAGAGCAGAGAGCAGACTTCCCATCCGCGGCACGCTGATCTATCATCGCACCATCGTTATTTCGACAAGTCTCGACATATGGACATATCAAATGAATGACTCCGACAGCCTGCCCGACCCGCAGGCCACGCTGGACACCTTCGCGGCGCTGTCCCAGGCCACGCGTCTGGACACGTTTCGCCTGCTGGTCCGCCATGAGCCACAAGGCCTGCCCGCCGGCGAGATCGCCCGTCGTCTCGAGGTGCCGCACAACACGCTCTCGACCCATCTGGGCGTATTGAGCCGCGCGGGGCTGATCCACTCCCAGCGCGAAGGCCGTTCGCTGATCTACCGCGCCAACCTCGAGCACATGCTCGCCACCGTGCAGTTTCTGGTACGTGACTGCTGCGCGGGCTCCTCGGTGGTCTGCGACCCACTGCTGGCCTCGCTCACCGTGCCCGACTGCAGCGCCTCTGCCACCCCCTGTGCTTCTCAGGAGCCTCGCAACGATGACTGATTCCGTCCGTACTTCCGGCAAGATCACGATGTATCACAACCCGGCCTGCGGTACGTCACGCAATGTGCTGGCCATGCTCAAGGCCTCCGGCGAGACACCGGAGGTGATCGAATATCTGGTCACCCCGCCGACGCGCGAGACGCTGGAATCCCTGATTGCCGCCATGGGAGGTGGCCCGCGCCCGCTGCTGCGCCGCAAGGGCACGCCCTATGACGAGCTCAATCTGGATGACCCGGCCTTGAGCGATGCGGCGTTGATCGACGCCATGATGGCCCACCCGATCCTGATCAATCGCCCCATCGTGGTCACGCCCACGGCCACGCGTCTGTGCCGCCCGTCGGAGGCGGTACTGGAGCTGCTGGACAATCCGGTCGCGCAATACACCAAGGAAGACGGCGACGTCGTCCACGCCCCCAGGACCTGAATCATGAACGCACACACTCCCGACACGTCTCACCTGCCGACAGGCGACACCATGACCAATGAACTCATGACCAATGAACTCATGACCGATGAAATCATGACCGACGAGATGAAAGCGGCACTGGCCGACCTGCCCAATATCGATGCCGAGCACTGGCGACCGCTTAAGATCGATCGCCTGGTCGGGCCGGATGCCCCGCGTCACGCGCCGCGCATTCTGGTGCTGTACGGCTCCCTGCGTGAGCGTTCCTTCTCGCGCTTCGCCGCCGAGGAAGCGGCGCGCCTGCTGCGCGCCTTCGGTGCCGAGGTGCGCCTTTACTCGCCGGCCGGCCTGCCATTGCCGGATGACTGCGAGGCCGACCATCCCAAGGTGCAGGAGCTGCGCGAGCTGGCCCAGTGGTCCGAGGGCATGCTGTGGGCGAGCCCGGAGCGTCACGGCGCGATTACCTCGATCATGAAGGCACAGATCGACTGGATTCCCCTGTCACTGGGCGGCGTGCGCCCCACCCAGGGCAAGACGCTGGCCATCCTGCAGGTCAGTGGTGGTAGCCAGAGCTTCAACAGCGTCAATCAGCTGCGCATTCTGGGCCGCTGGATGCGCATGCTGACCATCCCCAACCAGTCATCCGTGCCCAAGGCCTTCAATGAATTCGACGAGCATGGCCGCATGCGCCTGTCGCCGCTGTATCTGCGCATCGTCGATGTCTGCGAAGAGCTGATGAAGTTCACCTGGATGAACCGCGACCGCAGCGCCTATCTGACCGAGCGCTACTCGGAGCGTGTCGAGAGCGCCGAAGAGGTCTCCCGTCGCGTCAATCAGAGCACGATCTGACGCAGCCCGTGGTCGCACACGCGGCTTCGCACTGACTCTTCACCCTCAACAAGGAGACCTCATGCTTGCCTTGGCAATCTTCGTCATCACGCTGGCACTGGTGATCTGGCAGCCACGTGGGCTGGGGATCGGCACCAGCGCCCTCGGCGGCGCCGTGGTCGCGCTGGCCTGCGGCGTGGTCAATCTGCCAGATGTGCTGGTGGTCTGGGATATCGTCTGGGACGCCACCTTCACCTTCGTGGCGCTGATCATCATCTCGCTGATCCTCGATGAGGCGGGCTTCTTCAGCTGGGCCGCACTGCATGTCGCACGCTGGGGCGGCGGCAACGGACGCAAGCTGTTTCCTCTTATCGTGCTGCTGGGCGCGGTGATCGCGGCCTTCTTCGCCAATGATGGTGCCGCCCTGCTGCTGACGCCGATCGTGATCGCGATCCTGGTGCGCCTGGAATTCTCGGCGGCGGCCTCGCTGGCCTTCATCATCGCCACCGGCTTCGTGGCCGACTCCACCAGCCTGCCGCTGGTGATCTCCAATCTGGTCAACATCGTCAGCGCCAACTACTTCGACATCTCCTTTACGCATTACGCCGCCGTGATGGTGCCGGTGGATCTGATCGCGCTGGCCGCCACGCTGATCGTGCTATGGCTGATGTTCCGCAAGGAGCTGCCGCCACACTATGCGCTGGAGAAGCTCGAGGCACCGTCGGGCGCCATCAAGGACCCGCAGGTATTTCGCGCCGCCTTCCCGCTGCTGGGGGTGCTACTGGTGGCCTACTTCGTAACCGCGCCACTGGGCATTCCGCTCGCCGTCGTCACCGGCAGCGCCGCGCTGATCCTGCTGGCCATCGCCGGGCGCTGGCTGGGCAGCGGTGATGCCGTGATCGAACTCGGCCCGGTACTGCGCGGCGCGCCGTGGCAGATCGTGCTGTTCTCGGTGGGCATGTATCTGGTGGTCTACGGGCTGGGCAATGCCGGCCTGACTAATCACGCCAGCGACATCCTCGCCTGGCTTGCAAGCCAAGGCGAGCTGGCCGCCACCCTCGGCACCGGCGTGCTGGCCGCCGTCACCGCCTCGGTGATGAACAACATGCCGGCCACGCTGATCGGCGCGCTGGCCATCGACCACCTCAGTGCGCAACAGGTCAATGACGCGACGCGCGAGCTGATGGTCTACGCCAACGTGATCGGCAATGACCTGGGCCCCAAGTTCACCCCGATCGGCAGTCTCGCCACACTGCTGTGGCTGCATGTGCTCGATCAGAAAGGCCATCACATCAGCTGGGGGCAATACATGAAGGTCGGCCTGATCCTGACCCCGCCGGTACTGATCGCCAGCCTGCTGGGGCTGTGGGCCTGGTTGGGTGTGCTCAACGGCTGATCGCGACCCGCCGGGGTCATCGACGACGATGGCAATGAGCGCCAAGGGAGGATTAGTAAGCCACAGGCAACAATAACGTGAATTGCACCGCGATTATCTCTTCTGCGGTGCATGCCATACTGCATGCCGTTGTCTGATTAGTCCTTTCCTGGAGTCACTCATGAAGAAATTGATCGTCATCACCGGTGCCAGCGCCGGCATCGGTACTGCCATTGCTCAGACACTCAGTGCTGCCGGGCATCCGCTACTGTTGCTGGCACGCCGCGTGGACGCACTCGAGGCACTGGCGCTCCCGAACACGCTGTGCGCCAGCGTCGATGTCTGCGACAAGGCCGCCATCGAATCGGCCATCGCCGAAGCTGAGGCCCACTACGGTGAAGTAGATTGTCTGGTCAACAATGCCGGCACCATGCTGCTGGGCCAGATTGCCGACCAGGACCCCGGCGAGTTCCAACGCATGCTGGATGTCAATGTGATGGGCGTCCTCAATGGCATGCAGGCCGTCCTTGGCAAGATGCAGGCACGCAAGGGTGGCACCATCATCAACATCAGCTCGGTGGCAGGACGCAAGACCTTCCCGGGACACGCGGCTTACTGTGGCACCAAGTTCGCGGTACACGCCATGAGCGAGAACGTGCGCGAGGAAGTCGCCGCCGACAACGTCCGCGTGATCACCATCGCGCCCGGTGCTGTCGAGACGGGACTGATCGATCACACCACCAGCGACGAGATCAAGGACGGCTACAAGGCGTGGAAAGAAGAGATGGGCGGCGTGCTGGCACCGGAGGATGTCGCTGCCAGCGTCCACTTTGCCTACCAGCAGCCTCAATCCGTCTGCATCCGTGAAATCGTGTTGGCACCGACAGGCCAGCAGCCCTAACGCGCATTTCCGGATCGCGCTTCACGTGTTCCCGAGATGAACCCGGGCACGCCTCAGCCCCTGCCGAGCCTCTCGGTGGGGGCTTTTTCGTGCCAGCCAGTCCATGCCAGGCAGTTCATGCAATCCACCCACTCAGGCGTCAGATATCAGGCATCAGCAATATATCCACTATCCGCCACCTCGCCCTCAGCGGCGATCTGCTCGCACATCCAGTCTCGGAACTGTTTTACGTGCGTCGCGGGCTGCGGATGATGAAACAGCCAGTAGGCACGCTGACGGTTGGCAGCCATCTCGAACAGGCATTCGAGGGTTCCGTCCCCAAGCTCATTGCGGATCAGACGTGGAGGACACAGCGCGACACCCTGCCCCGCAACCACCGCCGCACTCAGCAGGCTGAAGTCCTGATAGAGATCGCCCTTGTCGAGCTGAGGGGGATACAGGCCACAGTTGTTGAACCAGTCATGCCAAGGCTGGCGCGACTGATCATGCAGCAATTCAAGCTTGAGAAGATCCGCTGGCTGACTCGGGCGGCGGTGGTGCTCCAGATACAGGGGGCTGGCCACTGGCTGGGTGGCCCCGGAGAACAGCCGGACTCCCTGTACGGTCCTGGCGGGAAGTTCATCCTGCCAGGTGATCATCACATCGACTTCCGGCAACAGCCCTCGTGCACTGATCCCCGCATATTGCAGGCTGACCACGATGTCGGGGCACTGCTCACGGAAACTGTTGAGTCGCGGTATCAACCAGCGCACCGCCACCGAGGGCAGGCAACTGACACGTAGCTGGCGTCGGTGCTGCCTGCCGAGTGATCCCACCTCGAACTCGGCCACTGACTGCTCGATTCGGGCAAAGCCCGCCTGCAGGCCATCCGCGAGTCGGCGTCCGGCATGGGTCAGCACGACACCGCGTCCCGCCCTTTCCAGCAGGCTCACCTCCAGAGCAGCTTCGAGTCGACGTATCTGATGGCTGACCGCCGACTGGGTGATATTCAATTCGTGGGCCGCTGCACTGAGGCTGCCCAGGCGCGACACGACTTCAAAGGCATTGAGCGATGAAAGACTGGGGCGCATCGAGTTTTCCTGTGATCAAGCCAAGCGAGCCGCCAGCGATCGACGCTCAAAGTGACGCATGACGACAGGCCATGCTCTGCAGATACGACGTCCTGTCATGACGATGGCGTCATCACATCTGACTCATGACATTCAGTCATGTATCAAACGATAAATGGTCACTTTTTTGCAACCCGGCTCATGGATAAGGTGAGGGTGTCAGTGCCGGCACACTCGCTGTCAGGCAGCCACCTGCTGCAGCACGACACCAAGCACGACACCACTGTTGAACAATAACAAGACGCCTTGGCGTCACCATGAGGTCTCCCGGGATGAACTTACCTGTCCTGCTGTCATTCGGACTCTATTTGCTGCTGATGCTGGGCATCGGCATCTACTTCTATCGCATCACCCACGATCTATCGGATTACATCCTCGGGGGACGCTGCCTGCCGCCCAGCGTCGCTGCCCTCAGTGCCGGGGCCTCTGACCTGAGCGGCTGGGCGCTGATGGGCCTGCCCGGCGCCATCTTCAGCGGTGGCCTCTCCCAGGCCTGGATCGCGGTATGGACGCTGGTCGGTGTCTACCTGAACTGGACGCTGGTCGCCGAGCGCCTGCGTGTATTCACCGAAGCCGCTGGCAATGCATTGACGGTGCCGGACTACCTGGAAGCGCGTTTCGAGGACCGCTCACGCGTGCTACGCACCCTATCATCCGTGGTCATGCTGGTGTTCTTCACCTTCTATGTCTCGGCGGGTCTGGTCGGTGGTGCCGTGCTGTTCGAAGGCCTGTTCGAGATCGATTATCGGGTTGCCCTGTGGCTGGGTGCACTGGTCATCGTCGGCTATACCTTTCTCGGCGGATTTCTCGCGGCCTCCTGGACCGACCTCGTCCAGGGCCTGATGATGGCGGCTTCCCTGTGTGCCGTGGCTGCCATGACGGCTGTGGCGCTGTTCGGCGATGGGGCAGCCGCTCCGGCAGCGGCGCAGGATGTCGCTCCCATCGGTGGCATGTTGGAAGGCGTGACCTTCCTGGGCATGCTGTCACTGGCCGGCTGGGCCATTGGCTACTGTGGCCAGCCCCACGTGGTGGTGCGCTTCATGGCCGTACGCAAGCGGGAAGATATCAAGGTCTCCCGACGTATCGCCCTGCTGTGGTCCGCTATCACGATGGCGGCGGCGGTCGCGGTGGGTGTGCTGGGGTATTACTGGTTCGGAGGTGAGCTGGGTGACGGTCTCACGGACAGCGAGCGCGTCTTCATCACCTTGAGTCAGATCATGCTCAATCCCTGGGTGGCAGGCTTCATTCTGGCGGGTGTGCTGGCCGCGATCATGAGCACTGTCGACTCCCAGCTGCTGGTGTGCTCCAGCGCCATCGCCGAAGACATCTACCGCGGCCTGATTCGTCCCAAGGCGTCACAGCAGGAGCTGGTCTGGTTGAGCCGTGCCAGCGTGATCGGCATCGCGCTGCTTGCCACCGTAATGGGCAGCGAGCGTGACAGCAGCATCCTCGGCCTGGTGTCCTACGCCTGGGGTGGATTCGGCGCCGCCTTCGGTCCCGTCATCCTGCTGTCACTGTTCTGGCGCGGCATGACCCGCAACGGCGCCATTACCGGCTTGCTGGTCGGCGCGCTCAGCGTCGCGATCTGGAAGCCGCTGAGCGGCGGGCCGCTGGGAATCTTCGACATGTTCGAGGTCGTCCCCGGCTTCCTGTTCGCCCTGATCGCCGTCGTCATCGTCAGCCGCATGAGCACAGAACCTGCCGCTAGCGTCTGCTTCGACCGTCTGATGAAGCACTGGCACCGCGAACAGGCATGATCCCGCGCGAGAGAACCAAGAATTTCTCTCTGGCCCCCACAGAAACCGCCACTGCCGGCCATCACACTTGCCGGCAGTGCTCGCAAGCCCCGGCCGGGCAGCGAATTCCAGGCAGTCCGGCCTGGTCATCAGATCCAATTTCGACTCACGAGGAGTCCTGCCATGAGTGATGTACCTGCCGCCTATCAAGCCAGCAAGGGGTCGATTCTGGACGTCGATCGCGACTTCTACGACAGCCTCACCGGAGGCAAGGCTGAGCGCACGCTGATCGCGACCCATAGCGTGCCGCTGCGTGATGGCCTGGCATGGGAAGTGCCGGCGGGCCACGTACTGCGCATCAAGATCACCGAAGGCTCACAGGTCGGCGATTTCAACATGTGGAATCTGCACAACCCGCGTGAGCGCATGTGGGCGTCTCGCACCCGCCAGCTGCAGCGCGCGCATGTAAGCACCTATGATCGCCTGTGGTCGACACTGCCCTACCTGCGCCCGATGGCGACCATCATCGATGACACCCTCGCCGACTATGGCGTCGATGCCGAAGGCGGCCGCGTGCATGACCTGCTAGGCACGCGCTGCGACCCCTACGTCAATCGCCTGTTGACCGGCGAGGACTTCGATCACCACTGTCACTCCAATCTGGTTCGCGCAGTGGCGCCCTGGGGGCTGACCGAATTCGATATCCACGATGTGCTCAATATCTTCCAGTGCACCGGTCTCAACAGTGAAGACAAGTACTTCATGAAAGCCTGCCCGGCACGCAAGGGCGATTACCTGGAGTTCTTTGCCGAGACGGACCTGCTATGCGCGATGTCCTGTTGCCCGGGCGGTGACCTGTCAGTCGACCTGTGGGGCCCTGATGCGCGTGACCCGCTCGAGACCTGCAACCCGCTGGGTGTCGAGATTTACCGACTGGAAGGCGATGTTCTCGCAGGCTGGGAGTCGCCCAAGGTCGCGGCTTACGCTGGCAACCACGGCCGCCAGCACCCCACCACCGATTGGGCCGCCATCAAGCGTGAGCGCTGCTGCTGAGGCGGCTCATGGCTCGCTGATCGCCTTTGGCGGGTACTGATGTAGCAAGGCCCCCTGCCGAGACTCTCGACAGGGGGCCTTGTGTTTGCAGGACTGCACCACGTGAGCTGACACCAGCGCCTCATCCTTGACTGGTCAAGGCAAACAGGCGGCGATGCTCGGCATGCAATGGCCTCCACAGTGGCGCCATACGGGCAACCAGGCGCGGGTCGAACTGCTTGCCGGATTCCTCGCGAAACAGTCTGACCAACCGCACCAATGACCAGCCCGGCTTGTAGGCACGCGGCGAAGCCAACGCATCGAAGACATCCATCATCGCGACGACCTGACAATACAGCGGCAGGGATTTGCCGCCTGTTCCGGTGGGATAGCCCGTGCCATTCCAGGCTTCGTGATGGGTGATCGCCACCTGGCAGGCAAGCGCTCGCAGAGGGCCACGCAATGAAAGCAGCAGGCGCCCGCCATGACTGGCATGGCCGCGCATGGTGATACGCTCTTCTTGACTGAGCGCACGCGGTGCCGTCAGGAGCTCGTTCGAGATGTCGATCTTGCCGATATCGTGCAGCAGAGCGGCACTGTGCAGGTCGGACAATGGCACATTGCGCTTTGCAGGCGGCAGCAATTTCGAATAGAGAAAGACCGCAAGTCCCGCCACTCGCCAGGAATGTGCCAAGGTATCGCTGTCATGCTGGTACAACACGCGAAGCAGGCAGATGACTGCCGGCTCGAGGGGCTTTTCCCCGGGGGGCGGCAAGGCGAGATAGCCCGGCAAGGGGTCATCACCGTCAAGCACGACCCGTGTCGCGAACAGGATATCTTCCATGGGGGCTCCTTGTGCAATCTGCCTGTCAAGGGGCGTGAGTCATCAGGGGGCTCATGATCGATGCGCCACCGGGGTCGCATCAGCCCGGAATGACGAAAGACTATTTCTTGTTCGTTTTTTTAGATTTGTGTTTCACATTCATCTGGCAAGCTCAAGCCTTCACACCCATTTTGAAGACCAGCTCTTCCAAGCCCCTGCATTTGCTAAAAAGGATCTGATAGACAGCACGTGATAAAAAAGTACCTAGTGAATATTAGGCGATATCAATGACGTATCTCAATGTTTCCTTCATCAAGTCTTTACCTTATTCGTATTGAAGCATGACGCATACCGCGCTCAGAGACGCGCGCATATCATCTCGCGAACCATTCCAGCAGATGCTCGATCAAGCGCACCGTGCGCAGCGGGCGATGGCGCTCACGATGATAGATCAATGATAACGGCACATCCGCCGGCTGCCAGTCGCTCAGCAACTCCTGCAGCTCCCCTCGCGCGAGGGCTGATTCACAGTAGAGCCTGGGCACGCGAATGATGCCGTTGCCGGCGATGGCACCACTGACCAGCACATGCCCGTTGCGGCATTCAAGCTGGCCACCGACGTCTACCTGCAATTCGCGAGACTCTACCCCACGCGCGGTGAAGGACCAGCGCGAGACCGAGCCGACCAGGCAGCGGTGATCCACCAGCTCGCCGGGCGTATTCGGCGCGCCATGGCGAGCGAGATAGTCAGGGCTCGCCACCACCACGTAGGGCAGTGTCATCAGCGGACGCGCAATGAAATCGGCATCCTCGAGGGCGCCCATGCGCAGAGCGATATCGAAGTCATCACGAATCAGATCCACGCGATGGCTGCTGAAATCCAGCTCCACCTGCACATCCGGCCACGCCTGCATGAAGGCGTGCACGGCGGGTGCCAGCAATTGCTCGCCCACCGGTCCACCGACGCTGTTGATGCGCAGCCGTCCGCGCATGGCATTACGCTCTTCGCGCACCAGCGTCACGATCTGAGTGATGTCGCCCAATGCACTGCGACACTGGGCATGCAGCAGATGACCGCTTTCGGTGAGTCGCAACGAGCGTGTCGAGCGCTGCATCAGAGTCACCCCCAAAGCCTGCTCCAGCGCAGTCACCTGTTTGGAGACCTGCGACCGCGAGACACCCAACTGCTCGGCGGCGCGGGTGAAGCTGCCGTGCTCCGCCGTCATGACGAAGGCACGAATATCGGCCAGGGGAAGCGACTCGAGCATGGGGCTCTCCAGAGGTGTGATGTCGAGAGGAAACACAGAGGCAGGCACGCCAAGACACTCAATCGAAGATACTCGACCGAAGACATGCGATCGAAGACAGTCAGTGACAGAGCATCATGTCAGCAGTCTACCAGCCGCATCGACGTCTTCAGCGGCAGCGCAGGCTTTCATCACGAAGTTTCCCCGACGACGAGTGGCTCGTGGGATCTTGAGCGGTAAACAACACATGCAAAAAGGGGCGCTGATGAGCGCCCCTTTTTATTTCTAGATCACCAGTCTATTACCAGATCACCAGCCTATGGCTAAATCACCCGACTTCCGAAACTGACTTATATCGTCTGTCTTGCCTGTCTGGATGCCGTGACTGTCTATATGGAGTGACTGTCTATATATCGTGACTATCCCGGCATATAACCGCCCCTGGCGAGTCAACCTGCCAGAGGGAGCCACATTACCAGCCGACGCTGGCTGACAGGGTGATTTCCATCGGGTCACCCACCAGCACACGGGTATCGCCACCACTGCCGTAGTAGTAGCCGGTATCGAACAGGTTCTTGGCATTCAGCTTGAATTCGGTGTCCGGGCCGAAGAAGTCATGACGCCATCCGACGAAGGCATCTGCCACGGTGTAGGCATCCATCGAGAAGCTGTTGTCGTCATCGCCTTCACGCTCGCCGACATAACGTACGCCACCCCCGACTCGCCACTCGCCATAGGACGGATCGATCGCCAGATCATGTGCCAGATAGAGGCTGGCCGCGTTGAGCGCAGCATTCGGCAGACGATTGCCCTCGGTGCCCTCGGTATCTTCCAGAACTTCGGTATCGGTATAGGCATAGCTGAACAGCAGGGACGTGCGATCCGTCAGGGCTCCTTCGAGGCTGAATTCCAGGCCCTGCGAGCCGGCTTCACCGATGGTGCGTGTCACACCGTTGTCAGTGACTGCGACGTTTTCCTTGCGGATCTGGTAGAGCGCCACGGAGGTCGCCAGACGCGGATTCCACTGACGCTTGTAGCCGATCTCGTAGCCCTTGCCGAGCTCAGGGTCGAGGCTCTCCCCACTGTCACTGTCGCTGCCGTTCGGCACGAAGGATTCGCTATAGCTGATATAGGCGGAGCTGGCATCGTCGATGCGATACAGCAGATTTGCAGAGGGCAGGAACAGGTCGTCGCTGTAATCGGGGTCAGACACGAAGTCTTCGCCCTGCCCGCTCTGCTGATCGAACCAGGTGTAGCGCCCGCCAAACCCCAGAATCCACTTGTCGGTCAGGTACCAGCTGTCGCTGACATAGACCCCGATGGCCTGGGTCTCGTCGAGACGATTGCTGCGCGAGGTATTGATGTCGTCGGAGGTCACCTGGGCCAGCTGGCCGTGGTTCACATCGGTGACGGTGGAAACCGTGACCGAATCGCCGAAATAGCGCTCATCCAGATAGTCGCGAGTGGTTTCATAATCGGCACCGATGACCAGCTGATGGCGCTGGCCCGCAATCTCGACATCGCCCATTGCATCCAGCGCCGTGTAATGTTCGCTGCGATCATAGCCCTGGTTCTCTTCCGCTCGCACGGTCACATCACCGCTGTCACTGACATTCGTGACGTTGGCACGTGCATCACTGTACTGGCGCCGCGTCCAGCCGTAGGTCAGTTTCATGTCCCAGTCGTCGGTGACTTCCTGCTTCCACCAGGCATTGACGGACTCGTCATGGCCATAGACACGGTTCCAGGATTCATCGAAGCGCGTGCCCCGTGTGACGTCGGCGGCGCTGCCGTTGTAGAAGACGGTGCCACGATCGATATCCAGCTCGTAATCCTGATAGACATAGCTGACCTGAGCACTACTGTGTTCGCCTTCCCAACGCAGTGACGGAGCGATGGTGGTGCGACGGTCATTGCCGTACTCGCGCCAGGAATCTTCATCCTCATGCGACAGGATGAAGCGATAGGCCAGGCCTGTATCCTCGATAGGGCCGGTGGTGTCCAGGGTGGTATTGCCACCGCCGAAGGAGCTGGCTTCGCCACTGATCTCGGTGTGCGTCTCGTACTGGGGGCGCTTGCTGACCATGTTGATCACACCGCCGGGGTTCTGCTGGCCCTGGAAGAGTGATGAAGGCCCCTTGAGCACTTCGACGCGGTCCAGTGTCGCCGTGGTGTAGGTACGCCGCGGTTGACGGATACCATCGATCAGCATCGACCCATCACTGTTGCTGCCGAAGCCCCGCTTGACGAAGCCATCCTCGGTGCCCCCCAGGGTGTTGCCCAGTTGAATGCCGGCCACCGGCTGCAGTGACTCTTCCAGATCATCCAGATTGAAATCATGCATGACCTGCTGGGTTACCACATTGATGGTGCGTGCCTGCTCCAGGAAGTCCACCGACTGCTTGTTGGCCAGGCTCGAGGCTTCGGCGCGGTAACTGCCCGGCGCCACTTCGCCCTCACGCTCCCCTGTCACCACGATTACCGAATTCGCGACTGGCGACTCGCTTGAGGTGGCGCCCTCTGCCGCCAGCGAAGTGGCCGGCAATGCCATCAGGCTGAAGATCAGGCAGGAAAAATGTCCCTTGTTCGTGCTTGCAGCGCTATCCCGAGAATGATTTGGCACCTGAAAACCCTTTGTACGCGATGCGACAGCGTCCTGCTGAACCACACCTTTCATCTGCTCGATGAGCAGAAAGTGGTCATGACTGACGCCCCCCGCGCCAGTAAATGAGTCGCGAATGCTAATCTTTATCAAATGCTACCGCAACGAAAGGTGCGTGTTTTTTCCGCGGAATGACCTGAGCTTTGCCTCATTTAACGCTCAGATAACCTCTACTTGCGTAATTCTACTGACATCGAAGCGTCACACACGTAATTCGCGACGTCAGGCCATGGGAGCAATGACACAAGACTCGGAAAGGCTGCATTGACACAGGAAGAATGGGCGCTCTACCCTGCACAGGTAGAACAAACATTCTCCCTCGTTGATTCGACCATGGCACCGACATGATTCAGCACGATATCGCCGCCCGCCTGGAGACACTCTTCAGCCAGCGCGGCTTCGCAGAACCGAGTGTTGCTGAGCTCAAGGCAGCGTCAGACGTCAGTCTGCGCACCCTCTATCGCCACTTCCCCTCCAAGGAGAGCATGGTGATCGGTGCGCTTCAGCATCGCCATGAGCGCTACATGGCCTTCCTCGACGAGGGAGTGCCCGAGGATGGCGCTGCTGCGCTCAGCCACCTTTACCAGCGGCTGGGCCACTGGATGGCGTTCGAGGCACCCAACGGCTGCATGTCGGTCAATGCCCTAGCGGCCTTTCCCGACAACCCACAGGTGCGCGAGGCCGTCGATCGCCACAAGCACGAGATTCTCGAATGGCTGGGCCAACGCAGCCACCGCACAGACCTCGCCACCGAGCTGTTCCTGATCCATGAAGGGGCCTCCTCCGCCTGGCTGGTGCTGGGCGAGAAGGCCATCGAGACCGCACGCTCCACGACACTCACGCTACTGGGAGCACCACGCAAATGAGCTCTCCCCCCATAAGCAAAGCCAGCATGCACGGCGTCTACCTGACCGGCCATGGCGGCCCGGAAGTCCTGGAAGTGCGTGATGACATCCCTCGCCCGGCGCCCGGCCCGCGTGACGTGCTGGTGCGAGTCGGCGCGGCAGGCGTCAACAATACCGACGTCAATACACGTCTGGCCTGGTATTCCAAGGGAGAAGGTGACGCGGAAGATGCCAGCTGGTCTGGGCAACCGATCCATTTCCCACGCATTCAGGGCGCGGATATCTGCGGCGAGATCGTCGCGGTCGGCTCAGATGTCAGCAATGTGCGTATCGGCGAGCGTGTCCTGATCGAACCCTGCCTGCAGGAGCACGATGGCCAGAACCTCGCCTCTGCGTGGTACATCGGCGCTGAATGCGATGGTGGCTTCGCCGAATACACCAAGGTAGCGGCGCGCCATGCCCACCGCGTTGAGAGCTCGCTCAGCGATGTGGAACTCGCCTCCTTCCCCTGCTCCTACTCCACCGCCGAGAATCTGCTGACCCGCACCCAGCTTGCCAAGGGCGAGCGCGTGTTGATTACCGGTGCTTCAGGAGGCGTCGGCTCCGCGGCAGTCCAGCTGGCCAAGGCACGTGGCGCCCATGTGATCGCCGTTACCAGTACGGCCAAGGCGGATGCCCTGCGCGATCTCGGCGCCGATGAGATCGTCCTGCGTGAGCAGACACTCGGCGAGGTGCTCAACGGCTACAGTGTCGAGGTAGTCATTGATCTGGTGGGTGGCCCGCAATGGCCAGAGCTGCTGGATATTCTTGGCCACAAGGGGCGCTACGCCGTCGCGGGTGCCATCGGTGGCGAAATGGTGGAACTCGACCTGCGTACCCTCTACCTGAAGGACCTGAGCTTCTTCGGCTGCACGGTGCTGGAACCGGAAGTCTTCCCCAATCTCGTGCGCCATATCGAGCAAGGCAACATCAAGCCATTGGTCGCCGAGGTCTTCCCGCTGGCAGAAATCACCACTGCTCAGGAAGTCTTTCAGCAGAAAGGCCACGTGGGCAAGGTCGTACTCAAGGTTCGCGAGGACTGAGCCAATCTGTTCGCACGACTGATTACCTGAACGCAGGTTGATCTGAACCCAAGACGACCTGAACGCAGAAGAGCCTGAACGTACAAAGGCCTGAACGGAAAAAGGGCTACCCATCGGGTAGCCCTTTTGCATGCCTGCCAGCAACGACTCGCCGGACATCTGGCCTTGAGGGTCAGTCGGCGCGCTTGTCTTCGGTATTGGTCTCGAAGTCACTCGCCGAATGGCGCTCGATCAGCTGCTCCTCGGGTTCGCCCCAGAAACGATTGACCATGCGGCCACGCTTGACCGCAGGACGCTCGGCGATCGAGGCCGCCCAGCGCTGTACATGAGTGTACTCCTGCACGGAAAGGAACTCGGCGGCGTCATAGAGCTTGCCTTCGACCAGCGCGCCGTACCAGGCATAGATGGCGATATCCGCGATGCTGTATTCGTCACCGGCGATGTAGGCGTTGTCAGCCAGCTGACGATCCAGCACGTCCAGTTGACGCTTGGTCTCCATCGCGAAGCGGTTGATCGGGTACTCGAGCTTTTCCGGCGCGTAATTGTAGAAGTGACCGAAGCCACCTCCCAGATACGGCGCGGATCCCATCTGCCAGAACAACCAGTTCATGACTTCGGCACGCTTGGCGGGATCCTTGGGGATCAGAGCACCGAACTTGTCTGCCAGATGCAACAGGATGGAACCGGATTCGAAGACGCGAATCGGCGTCTCGCCGCTTCTGTCCATCAGTGCAGGGATCTTGGAATTGGGGTTGATCGCGACGAAATCACTGCCGAACTGATCGCCCTCACCGATGCGAATCGGCCAGGCATCGTACTCGGCACCGCTATGCCCAAGCGCCAGCAGCTCCTCGAACATGATGGTGACCTTCACGCCGTTGGGGGTCGCCATGGAATAGAGCTGGAAGGGATGCTCGCCGACCGGCAACTCCATGTCATGCGTCGGGCCCGCGATCGGCCGATTGGTACTGGCGAACTTGCCGCCACTCTCGCTTTCCCATGTCCAGACCTTGGGTGGCTGATAACTGTCGCTCATACCCTTGACTCCTTGGCATCCTGTTGAAGGTTCAAGACTGACGCTTCAAGACTTCGGTGGCGTCAGACACGTCGGCGTGGCGCCGCTCTGACTCGGTAGACAAGTTATGACGGTAAGGCGCTCGTGACACAAGGGGATGAAATGACAAGATTTTGTTGCTAGTATGCCACCGGTTTTTGGGGAGTAGCCCGCTCTCGTCACCCAACGAGAGTCTCGGATGTCAACATAGTCGGCAGGCATTGCCGTGGCACCGAGGACCCACCTATCCGATCATGCCCGTGATCAATCAGGACGAGGTTCGGCGAGACCAATGACAGTCAGACGCTTCCGGCCGGTGGTGTCTCGCTGTTATTGACTCGCAACCGGCCTGGAACATCCTGACTCATGCCTCTGCTATCGACATTTCTGCTCGCCTTCTCCATGTCCTGCGACGCATTTGCTGCCGCCCTGTGCAAGGGAGCCGCCATACGTCGTCCCTCTCTGAAAGACGCCCTGCGCATCGGCCTCATCTTCGGGGTCATCGAAGCCATCACGCCCGTGATCGGCTGGCTGATCGGTCGCTCACTGGCCGTCTACGTCGAACAGTGGGACCACTGGATCGCCTTCGCCCTGCTGCTGCTGCTCGGTCTGCACATGATTCATGAGGGGCTTTCCAAGGACGAGGAAGACGAGGACTGCACCACGCCGCAGTCGCTGCCCCGCCTGATGCTGACCGGCCTTTCCACCAGCATCGATGCCATGGCCGTGGGTGCCGGGCTTGCCTTTGCGGGCGTGAACATCGTCACCACTGCGCTGGCGATCGGCACCGCCACCTTCGTAATGGCTACCACCGGCGTGATGCTGGGCGGTGTGCTGGGCAAGATGGTCGGCAAGCGTGCGGAAATCATCGGTGGTCTGGTGCTGATCGGCATCGGCACGGTCATCCTGCTGGAGCATACCGGCTATCTCGGCTGAGCCCCGCCCATGAGGGCCTTGCCGATATTGATTCAGGCAACACCTCGTTGCACGGCCGGGCATTGAAATATTCACCAGCAGCGCCATTGTTCGTGGACACGGCAATTCGCCCACCAGACATTCTGGGAGTCAGACAGCATGTATACACACAAGCTTCATCCAGGCAGTGAATTCCCGGCCATCCAGGTCAAACGCAGCGACGGTGAGACACTGACCCTCGGCAAGCCCCAGGGAGAGCATGACTGGCAGCTGGTCGTGGTCTATCGCGGCAAGCATTGCCCGATCTGCAGCAAGTTCCTCAACAAACTGGAGAGCTATCGCGGGCGCTTCAGCGCCGAGGGCGTCGATCTGGTCGCGGTGTCTGCCGATGATCAGCAGCAGCTCACACAGCATCGCGAGTCGCTGGAGGTCAACTTCCCGCTCGCCTATGGACTGACCCTCGAACAGATGCAGACGCTTGGGCTGTTCATCTCGACGCCGCGCAGCGAAAAGGAAACCGATCACGACTTCCCGGAGCCTGCCTTCTTCGTCGTCAATGGCGAGGGCAAGATCCAGATCCAGGAAATTGCCAACGCGCCCTTCGTGCGGCCTGACCTGGATACCCTCATCGGTGGCATCGAGTTCATCCGCAAGCCGGATAATGACTACCCGATTCGCGGCACCCGCAATTACGACTGAATACTTCAGGGTTCACGCCGTCACACAGACGCCTCGCAGCCACGTGCTGCGGGGCGTCTGTGTATCTGGGTCTATTGCTTGCCACCTGGCCTTCACCCTGCACTCCTGGCGCTTCTGTCCTCTTTTCATGACGCCGCTGATAGGCGCTGAACACAGGCGATGAATGACCCACGAAAAAAATGTGATCCCGTGACATCCAGACGAGAAAGCCAGCGTTATGAACAGTGCAAGGGAGACAACGACACACCTGCAACCGCTAGCTGAACCTTATCTGTCTACGGAGTCGTCAAGATGAAAACAATCGCCTGTATCTCTGGTATTTTCGCTGCCCTCGCATTGAGCCCGCTGGCTCAGGCCATGGAGGTTCCCGAGAGCGTCACGGTGCCAGAAGGCAATGAAGTCGCCATGGAAACCGTCGGTGTCGGCAAGATCAAATGGGCCTGCGAAGCCAAGGACGATGGCACCATGGGCTGGGTCTTCAAGGGGCCGGATGCCGCGCTGAATGATGCCGATGGCAAGCAGGTCGGCAAATACTATGGTCCGCCCGCCACCTGGGAATCCATGGATGGCTCCAAGATCACCGGCACACAGTTGGCGGTAGAGCCCAACGGCAAGGGCAACATCCCGCTGCAGCTGGTCGAGGCCAATCCGGCCGAAGGTGAAGGGCATATGCAGGGCGTCACCTATGTTCAGCGCCTCAATACGCAGGGCGGTGCCGCACCTGACATGGCCTGCGATGAAGCTCTCAAGGACAAGGTCGAAATCGTGATGTACCAGGCCGATTACCTGTTCTACAAGGCCATGTAATCTCAAGCCTTCAATAACATGGATTCACCACTCGATGTCGTGTGACAACGCGCATTGACACAGGGAAGGTGCGATCATGAAAAGCCCCGACATGCATAGGCATGTCGGGGCTTTGTCGTCACCAATCCCGGCAGGTAGATGCTGATTCAGCATGAAATTGAACAAGCAAAATCTTGTGATCATGCAGGCGATAACAGGGGCGCAAAAGAGATGATCAGGGAGGCCATCGCGAAGTCAGACGGCTTCCCATTTCTACGCAAGAGCCGTGAGACTGTTTCCCCACGGCGTGAAAAGATGCCTGATCCGACGAGTTGCCGTCAGACCAGTGCCAGCATCGTATAGGGCGCTTCACAGGAGTGGCGCTCATCGCGTTCATCCACGCTACCCAGCTCATGGTTGCGATCATTGTCATAGACAACGAACAGCCGTTCGCGATCCAGTACCGCAAGGCCTTCCGCCTTGTGCTCGAACTCCAGCACGCGACCATCCTCATGGGTCACCAGCGTCGGAGGCCTGCCCGCATGAAAGTCGGCCAGCGACAGCACCCACAGATAGCCCCCGATCACCTCCTCACTGCCCTGCTCGGTCTCGAAGCTGGTCACTAGATAGAGACGTGCGTGATAGGGATCATATTCCAGGCTCGAAAGACCACACTCGTGATTCACGCCCTCATACTCGGCGGGGTCAAAAGCATAGACGTCGTGAAGGTCCTCGATGAACTCGATATTGTCGCTGTCGGTCATCGCATAGCGCGCCCCGATGACGCGTCGCACGTACGCGAAGTCATCATGCGAGTTGCCTTGTTCGCGCACCCCGAACAGGATCAGCCCATCGCCCTTGTCACTCGGCACGACCGCCAGACCTTCTATCTTGTAATACGGGTGGCCGATGGCCGTGCCCAGCTTCTGACGAAACTCCAGTGAGCCCTCGACTCCGTCACGCGGGTCCGGGTCAACCACCTGCACCTTGTCCGGCTCGCCCAGCGGCCAGATCAACAGGTGGTTGTAGGCATTCAGGACATGGCTCTCGCTGTCGATACGATCAAAACCCGTAGTCGCCAACACGTGACGGCCATCGGTGGTCAGCGCGAAGTCTTCATATTTGACCGCCTGACGGATCAACGGCGTGGTCAGATACTCAAGCTGGCTGTCATCCGGTCCGCGAGAATCCAGTGGCAAGGAGAAGACGGCTGAACGCCCCTCCCCCGGAATCGGCTTGTCACTCGCCATCAGCAGTCGCTCACCGTCATAGGCCACGGCAGAAATCTCGGCGTTCACCAGCTTGCCATCCTCATCCTTCAAGCCTGCCGGAAAACAATGGATCGTGCCCTGTTGCGTGATACGTACCTTCGCCATGCATGACTCCTTGAAATGAAACGTCATGACAGTGGGACAGGCCATGCGGGATTGAGTTCGTGCTAGCCACTTGAAGACCTTGAACCACAATCATCATCAGTGCAGCACATTGCGAATGAAGCGCAGCATCCCGGTGCCCGTATTGTGGTAGCGGTAGGCCTGATCACTGGGATAGACATGGAAATCCCCGGCGTGAATGACGATTTCCTCACGTTCCAGCGTGAGGGTCAGCTCGCCCTGCGTGACCACCAACATCTCGTGCCAGCCGGCATCATCGGGCGCGGAGTCATAGTGCTCGCCGGGGGCGAGGGTCCAGTCCCATAACTCGACTTCCTGGGTCGCCGGTTTGCTGGCCAGCAGCACCGCGCGGCTTTCTGGCGCCTGCCCGACCCACGCCAGCTCATTGATGCGTGCCGAGTCTTCGCTTTCCGGGGGCTGCACCAGCGCGTAGAAGAGCACCCCAAGCGCCTCGGCGAGCTTGTCGAGCGTGCCCAGGCTGACATTGACGTCGCCCTTCTCGATGTTCACCAGCATGCGGCGACTGATCTCGGCCTGGTCCGCGAGTGCCTGCTGACTCAGCTCGGCGGCCAGGCGCAGACGGCGAACATTGGCCGCGACATGGACCAGAACATCGGGTCGATCTTTCCTGTTGTGCAATATAGTGCGCATCCGTACAATCTCGCTGACGATAAGGGAAGCCGATGTCCAACTGGCCTCAAGCTCCCTTTCCTTGCTACCTCAATAGCCCTGAATCATGCCGCATGTGTTCTTGACTGACCATGCCCGTCACCCACTGGATCGCTCAAGGAGCCCCCATGTCCGTTGCCGTCGCCGCCTCCTCTTCTCGTCTGTGGCCCGTCGCCATGCTGCTGGTCGCCATGTGCTCGATCCAGAGCGGTGCTTCGCTGGCCACTTCCCTGTTCCCAATGATCGGCGCGGCGGGCGCGACGTCGATTCGTCTGATCATCGCTTCGATTCTGCTGCTGGCCATACTGCGCCCGTGGCGCAAGCCGGTGACGCGCAAGGCCTGGAAGTCCATCACCATCTACGGCGTGGCGCTGGGCGTGATGAATCTGCTGTTCTACCAGGCCCTCAAGACGGTACCGCTGGGCATCGCCGTGGCACTGGAATTCACCGGCCCGCTGGCCGTGGCGCTGCTGAGCTCGCGCCGCTGGATCGACCTTGGCTGGGTGGCGCTGGCGATCACCGGGCTGGTATTGCTGCTGTTGCTGGGTGAGGACACCGCCGCGCCGATCGACCCCGTCGGCGCCGCCTTCGCCCTCGGCGCTGGCATCTGCTGGGCACTGTATATTTTGTTCGGCCAGAAGGCTGGCGCAGGCAATGGCACCCAGAGCGCGGCACTGGGCATCACGATCGCGGCGCTGGTCGTCGCACCCGTCGGCCTGATGGAGGCCGGTAGCGCCATGTTTTCCGTGGATATCCTGCCGTTGGCACTAGCCGTCGCGGTGCTCTCGACCGCGCTGCCTTACACTCTCGAGATGGTGGCCTTGCCGCGCCTGCCGACCCACACCTTCGGCACCCTGATGAGCCTGGAACCCGCCATCGGGGCGCTCTCCGGCTTGTTGTTCCTCGGTCAGGCGCTGGGCATCTTTCAGTGGCTCGCCATCGGTCTGGTCATCGCCGCCTCGGTGGGGACGACGCTGACCGGTCGCAGCAAGGAAGTCTTCGATGGGCCGGTACCGGATTGAGGAATTCCCCGCCGTTCTCAGTTGAACCAGTGACCTGAACCACTTGCCCGCACCACTTGGCGGAACAGTTCAGGGGCTCCTTTCAGGAAGAACAGGACGGTGAATCAGGATGCAGCGTGGGATATCGTGTCTTTCTCTATCACGCTTTTCGAGACAGGAGACCGCCAGATGACATCGCCACGTTCCACGCCTTCCTCACCCTCCGCTGCGCGCTCCACCGCCCAGATGGTGATGTGGTTCGGGCTGAGCTTCCTCACTGCCGCCATCGGCGCGCTGGCCTCGGTAGATGCCAAGACCTTCTATGCAAGCCTCACCCAACCGCCCTGGGCCCCGCCGGCGGGCGCCTTCGGGCCGGTGTGGACGGCGCTGTTCGTGATGATGGCGCTCGCCGCCTGGCGTGTCGCGCGCGATGGCCTGCATGCCAGCAATGGCTTCCGTTGCCGCCATCGTCTGGCGCTCGGGCTGTTCGTGGGGCAACTGATCGTCAACGGCCTGTGGAGCTGGCTGTTCTTCGCCTGGCATCTCGGTCAGGCGGCGTTCATCGACGTGCTGGTGCTGTGGACGCTGATCGCCGTCACCCTGATCACCTTCTGGCGTATCAGTCGCCTGGCCGGGCTGTTGATGCTGCCCTATCTGGCATGGGTGACGCTGGCCAGTGCGCTGACCTGGTCCGTCTGGCAAGCCAATCCCGCCCTGCTGGGCGGCTGAACCGTCAGCGATCGACCTGATGGCCGATGAGCGGCCAGCACTCGCGCCCCGACGCCAGACCCTCCCCGCGCACACCAAACGACAACGCCCGTCCGAGACTTCTTGGGCGTCTCGAACGGGCGTTGTCATATCCAGCGTCGTCTTGCTGGAGCGATCAGGTCTTCTATCAGGTCTCCTGACGCGCCTTCAAGCGCCCTTCCTCTACTACCAGCACGCGATCCGCGACCTTGCGCAGCAGCGCCGCATCATGACTGACCAGTACCAACGCCGTGCCCTGCTCGCGCACCATCTTCACCATGCAGGCGATGACCTCCTGCTGGACCAGCGGGTCTAGGCGCGATGTCGGCTCATCGGCGAACACGAAGCGCGGCTTGATCAGCATCAGACGCAACAGTGCGAAACGCTGCAGCTCGCCACCCGAGACCTGGCCCGGCAGACGTGAGAGCAATTCCGGCGCCAGGCTCAGTTGCTCCATCAGCTGCGGCAGCTGGCTGTCATCGAGACGATGACGTGCGCTGAGAACCTTCAACAGGCGTCCCAGTGTCCGGCGTGGCGGGAAAGTTGCCACGGGGTCCTGATAGAGCTTCTGATACTCCAGGCGTTCGGCATGCTGGACCACGCGTCCTGAATGCGGTGCCAACAGGCCGAGCAGCGCATCGCCCAGCGATGACTTGCCACAGCCTGAAGCGCCCTGGACGCCGATGATCTCACCGCCCTTCACGCTGAGTTCCACGTCACGCAGCAGTGTGGTGGCCCCGCGCGCGATGGTCAGATTCTCGGCGTGGATGATGGTCTTGCCTGCCGCCTTGCCATCACCGCTCACACTGTCGGCTGCCGGCTTGAAGGCGGTTTCCGGCCAGGCCTGCGGCGCGGCATTCACCAGGCGTCGAGTATAGTCATGTGTCGGCGCGGCCAGCACGTCACGCGTTGCGCCCTGCTCGATCACCTGCCCCTTGCGTACCACTATCAAACGGCCGCCGATCTGGTGCGCCAACGCCATGTCATGAGTGATGACCATCAAGCCGGCACGCGGAGTCTCGGCCAATGACTTGAGCAGCAGATCGCCGATCTCGCTGACGCGGGCGGCGTCCAGCCCCTTGGTCGGTTCATCGGCGATCAACAGCGGCGCGCCGCCGGCGCGGGCGGCGGCAAAGGCCACACGTTGCGCCATGCCGCCGGACAGCTTGCCCGGCAGCTGCTCGCTGGCCGCGGCGACGCCGAGCTGCTCCAGATCACTACGCGCGGCCGTATGGGAGGCCTGCGCCGAACGCCCCGCGACCAGTCGATAGGCCTCTCCGACCTGACGAATCGCCTTCATCAGCGGGTCCAGCGCCAGCCATGGCTCCTGGGGCAATACCGCCAGGCGGCGACCCCAGAGCGGGCGACGATTCTCTGGCGTATGCAGAGGATATTGCTCGCCGTCAAGCCACAGGCTGCCGGAGGCCACAAGCTCCGGGGGCAGCGTGCCCAGCAGCGCCTGAGCCAGCAAACTCTTGCCGGACCCCGTCTCACCGATCACCACCAGCGGCTCGCCCGCCTTGAGCGCAAGCGAGACAGGCGCCAGCAGCGCCGACTGCGCGCCCTGGACCCGCACGCTCACATCCTCGGCACTCAGCACCACATCATCCGCCGTTCCCCCATCCCGCGTGTGAGAGGCAGGCGTGGTCATTGTCGCGACATTCATGGGCGCGCTCCTTCGAGGGTGTCTGCGGCGGTTGACGTTCTGGCCTTGCTGCCGGACATCAGCAACAGCCCCAGCAACAGCAGGAAGGTGACCAGCACCGGCGTCAGCAGCGCGAACGGCGCTTCACGCCAGTACGGCAACAGCTCGACCATCATGGTGCCCAGCTCTGGCGTGGGCTCCGGAATGCCGACGTGCACGAAACCCAATGCAGCAATTGCCATCAGGGCATTGGCCATGCCAAAGGCCATCGTCGTCATCATCACGGGCGCCATTTCCGGCCACAGGTGATGACGGAAACGGTACCAGGCTCCGAAGCCCAGTAGACGACTGGCCTCGACACCGGGACTCGCCAGCACGCTGCGACCAGTGGCACGTGCCAGACGGAAGAACTCTACCCACAACACCAGCGAGAGACCTAACCACAATGCCAGCGGCGTCGACGGCAGGATGACGCTGACCATCAGCACCAGCAATAGTCCCGGTAGCGCCAATAGACTGTCAGCCACCAAACTGAACACACGTTCGACCCAGCCACCGCGCCCCGCCGCAAGCAGGCCCAGCGAGATGCCCGAGAACGCTGCAAGAATCACAGCCCCTGCAGCGATAGAGAGCGAAAGTCCCAGTGCTGCTACCAGGCGGTGATACAAAGAGCGGCCGAGATGGTCATACCCCAGCGGCGCGCTGGTGATCACCTCACCAGCATCAGAGACACCAACGGCATCCGCGCCCTGCAGTGCTCGATAGAGATGCTGCTCCAGCGGGTCCCCCGGTATCACCAGATTGCCCAGCAAGGCCAGAAGTACCAGACTGGCGACCATCAGGGCGCCGATCACTCGACGTAATGGCCAGTTGAAACGCGAACGCCGCGCGGCGTCCACGCGCTGAGGTGCAAGTCCTTCCACCACCTGATTCATTTCACACCCCGTGGGTCAAGTTGGCGACCCAGCAGATCGACCAGCAGATTGATCAAGACAAAGCCGACGCCCAGCACCAGTGCGGTGCCCTGCACCATCGGTACGTCACGCGAGAAGATGGCGTGCACCAGCGCATGGCCGATGCCCGGCCAGCCGAAGATGCTCTCGATCACCACCACCCCTTCCACCAGGGTCACGAACTGCAGTCCCAGGTAGGTCACCAGCGGCAAGGCCACATGGCGCAGGCCGTGACGCCAGAAGGTCTGCGCATTGCTGAGGCCCTTCCAGCGTGCGAAATCATGAAAGGCCGTCTGGGTGACGGCGGCCATGGCATCACGTGCCAGGCGTGCAGAGACCGCAGCCAAGCCAAGTGCCAAGGTCATCGCCGGCAGAATGAAATGCTGCGGCTCACCATGACCGGCGGCCGGCAGCAGGCCCATTTCCACTGAGATCAGCAGGATCAGCACCAGCGCCATCAGGAACTGCGGCGTAGCGCGCAGCAAACTGCAGACGGCCAGCAGACTTCTATCCAACCAGCCACCGGCACGCAGACCAGCAAGCAGGCCCAGCGGCGGGCCGATCAACAGCGAGATACCCAGCGCCGCGCCGGCGAGCGACAGGGAGTTGCCCAGTTGGTGACGAATCTCTACCCACACCGATTCCCCGGAAATCAACGACGTGCCCAAGTCAAGACGCAGGATATCGCCCAGCCAGTGCAGGAAGTACATGAATCCGTGTGTATCGAGACCCAGCTCGGCGCGGACCGCGGCTGCGCCAGCCGCATCCAGCGCGTCATAACCAAAGCGGCCGGCCGCGATACGCCAGGCGGCATCTCCGGGCAGGCTCTGCATCATCAGATAGCTGGCGCCACCAACCATCAGCACTACCATCAATAGCTGCAACAGACGTGAGGGGATATTCATTGTGCCCACCGCAATTCTGAAAGGCCGAAACTACGCTCCCAGGGATCTACCTGAGCGCTTTGCAGTCGATTGGAGATCGCCAGGTTCTGGTAATACCAGGCGATAGGGATCACCGGCAGCGCCTCTTGAATCACACCGCTGGCCAAGGCCCGCGGGTCCTCACCTTCAGGTGTGGGCCCATAACCCTCGCGTGCCATACGCTGAAGCTCTGCGGTGAAGTCTGCATCGAACCAGCCCATCGCCCCCCAGTCACCACCAGGGGCCTCAGGGGTTCCCGCGTAATCGCTCAGCACGTTACCGATCGGGTCCGGCACCATGGCCAGATTGCGCGCGTACAACGCCATGTCGAGGCTGCCGTCATGATGGCCCGCCGGAATGGCCGAGAAGCTTGTGATATCGAGGTTTGTCTGGATGCCAATGGCATGGAACTGGCGTTCCAGCACCGTAGCGACCAGCGGTAGCTCCGGACGGTCCGAGAAGGAGATCAGGCTGATCGCGAGGCGCTGGCCATCCTTGTGGCGGATACCGTCCTCACCGACGACCCAACCGGCGGCGTCCAGCAGTGCACGCGCCTCGTCGACATCCTGATGCAACTCAGGCAACTCGGGGTCATGCCAGCCTTCCACCATCGGCGGGAACAGCTGGCTAGCACCGCGCGGGTAGCGCAGCACAACCTGTGCGATGGCAGTACGATCGATCGCCAGGCTCACGGCTCGTCTCACATCAGGATTCTTGAAGGCCGGGTGATTCGCGTTGACCTTCAACATCATCGTACGGGGTGTCGCGGCCGCTGCCAGAGTCACACGTGGCGAGCTGGAGAGTCGCTGGCGACTGGCGGGATCCAGCCCGTAGGTGAAGTCGGCATCTCCGCTCTCGGCGATCAATGCCCTGCCCTCGGCTCGGCTGACCGCCTGATAACGCGCCTGACGCACCTCGGGCTGCGGGCCCCAGTAGTCCTCGAATGCGGTGACTTCCAGACTCAAGGGCGGCGTCATGCGCAGCATGCGATAAGGACCGGTACCGATCACCTTTTGAGCGGTACCCGTTTCGTCGAAAGATGACGGTGCCAGTATCTGCTGGCGATAGTCAGCCAGGTAGGCGGGCAATGCCGCGAAGGGTTCGCTGAGGGTGATCAGCAGCGTCTGAGCATCTTGGGCGACGATCCGCTCAACCGGCACCGACATCATGATGCCCGGCTTGGCTCGTGCGATCTCGAGGCTCTGGCGCGCGACTTCGGCATTCAACTGGCTGCCATCATGGAACTGCACGCCGGAGCGGAGCGTGAAGCGCCACTCCAGGCCGTCGTCCGAGACCTCCCAGTCCACTGCCAGCCCAGGCAACAATTCTCCCGTGGCATCTACCTCGACCAGTGTCTCGACGATCTGCATGCGCTGGAAAAGAATGCCACTCAGGAGCGGGCCTGCCCCCTTGATATCGAAGGGCGCGACAATCTCGAGACGACGTGCGTCAATCGCTGCCTCTTGTGTCGATGTGGCATCATCCGCATGGCTGGGCTGAACCAGGAGCAAGCTCATCGCGACGCTGACGACGGCCAGCTGACTGCGAAAATGAAGGGAGTTTCGGTATGGCCACCGAAGCTCTGAAAGCAATTTGACCATCGATATCGCGTATCCGAGCAAGAGCAAGAAGGTTGAGGCCGACGCATAATTGGCGCCAACGAACGAAACGCGATGTTATAGTATAACTATTACAATTTGACAACTCTCGACTCACCTTCTAAGACTGGGCAAGGCTGGACAGGCGCATGAGAGGTGCTTGAGAGGCACTTGAAAGGTGCGGGTCAAGTACTGGACAGGCATTCACTTGTCAGCGGCAACTCAACATCCGATGATAGATGGCAAGCTACATTAGTATGCGCTAACCGACTGGTCCGCTATTCTGGACGAATGGTCATCAGTCCGCGCATCTGTGCCCATACCCTCAACAATAAGCGACAGGATCATGGATGATCTCAGCATTACCCCTATCAGCGATTCGGCTTGCAGCAGCTATCTGAGCGCCGCGGCTCGGCGACTGTGCTGCGGCAACATGCTCGCGACCTACAAACGGCATGGCATGAGCTGGGACGAGGAGTTGTTCAGCGAGCGCTGGCGGGACAACGAGAACTACGCGATACGTATCAATGGCGAATGGGTCGGCTTCATCAGCCTCAAGGCCCTGCCGGATATCCTGTATCTGCGCGACCTGCAACTGGTGCCACATTGGCAAGGCCGTGGCGCCGGCTCCGCCTGCCTGAACTGGTTGATCCAGCTGGCAACGCAACAGGAGTTCGGCCAGTCGCTGATGAAAGACCGCGCCTCCGAGCTCTCCCCGGGCGCTCAGCCCTGCCCGCGCGCGCTGCGCCTGAGAGTCTTCTCCGACAGCCCGGCATTGGCGCTCTACCAGCGCCACGGTTTCACCTTGGTCAATGAGCAGTGCACCCCGACGCGCAGTGGCAGCATCATGGCACTGGAAAGACCCCTCGCCTTCCAGACAGCGCCGACGCTTGCCCCGCGGGGTGATCACGCGCCCCTGCCCCCGGTAGGCAATGCCTCTCTCGACACGATCATCGACGACCTTACCGAGGAAGACGCCTTGACGATCACCGCCAAGCGCAAGCGACAGCCCCCTCCGGGCGCGCGGAATATCGCGCATCATTAGGCGATTTCCCGTGCGCGATTTCCGCCAGATACGACAATGCCCGGTCTTATGACCGGGCATTGTCGTTCAGGGCTCATTCACCATCATGGGAGAGCTTTTACTGCGCTGATGGCTGATGGGCTTCTCCTCAGCGGGCGAGGAAGTCCAGGATATAGTGCACGGTATCCTGCGGCTTTTCATCCGTCACCCAGTGACCGGCGTCCTTCACCCAGATCAGCTCGGCACCCGGAATGGCATCTGCCAGCATCGGGGCGTAATCCGGCTTCTGGAAGTTGTCCTTGTCCCCCCAAAGCACCAGAGTCTTGATCTCGATATTCTTGAGCTCACCGGCGATGGCCTGGGTGTATTCCTTGTTGAGACGACGCATGTTGCGGAAGAAAGCCGCCTTGCCTTGCTCGCTGTTCCACTGGGACACATAGCGCTCGACCATCTCTTCGGTCGCGACGGCCGGATCATGCACACCACTGGGCATGAAGCCGCGCATGGTGCTGATGAATTCCTCGACGCTGGTCGCTTCCTCGACGCCCGGCTCCAGCAGCTGCTTGAACTCCGGAATCGGCCAGGAATCGAAGCATACGCTGTCGATCAGTACCTGACGGCGAACACGCTCGGGATGATTGACGGCCATCAGCTGACCGATACCCCCACCGATATCATGCGAGACGACATCCGCACTCGCCACACCCAGTGAATCCATCAGCTTGATGAAGATGCGTGTCTGGGCATTGATGGAAACGTCAGCATCCACCGGCATGTCCGACTCGCCATAGTTGAGCATGTCCGGGGCGATGACACGATAATGCCTGGCCAATTCCGGCATCACATCACGCCACATCAGCTTGTTGGTCGGAATGCCGTGGATCAACAACAGCGGCTGACCTTCACCCATTTCCTTATAGGCAATGCGGTGACCTTCGATCATCGCATAACGGGTTTCCAGGGCTTCCATTGTCACGTTGTCGTGGCTCATTGCTGACCTCTTCGCTTGATGAATACTCAATCACGGCCTGGCGAAACAGTGCTATATCGCGGTGTTGCCGTGAACGTGGGACCACCTTACGGATTACTGAGCGATCACTCAAGAACAATTTTGATTGATTGCTCAAAATACGCTTTAATGACCCCATCAAATTCTAGGGAAACGCCCATGGCCCGTGTCATCAACCGCAGTCTGCTCGATCTTCGCCGTCTGACCATCAACCTAGTGACCTACCCCGAAGGCCACAGCGTGATGCGCCACAACGACCCGATGGGCAGCGGCAGCTACTACAAACTCAATGTCATCCTCAAGCAACCTCCTCTAGGTGGCGTGTTCGAGACCGATGACACCATCTTCAATCTCTTTGATCGCGTGATCCTCTTTCGACCGGACCTCCACGAACACAGCGTCAGCCGCATCGAGCGCGGCAAACGCGTACTGCTGAGCATCGCCTTGCACGCGCCCTGGCGCTGACCCGCAATGGGACTGCGCAAAAGAACCTGAGGCAAAAGCGAATAATGAGACAGATAGCGGGTAGCGCCTGGCGACAAAAAAACGCCAGTCAGCAATCGTTGATTGGCGTTTTTTCCTACCGGAATCCAGGCCAGTAACTTCGTGCTCGACCCAGTAACTACGTGCTCGACAATGCGCTGCCTCGGCTATTCCATCCGGTCCAGCCCGACGCGATAACGGGCAAAGCCCATCTCGTCCTGATCCACCAGGGTCATCGGGTAGACCGCCTGAGCATCAATGAACTGCTGCGTATCCTCGCCGGGGGCGGTGGTAAAGCGAATGTCCAGCGGGGTGTCGGTGTCGATCGCGGCCAGCCGCCAGTTGTGATCCGCCGCGGGGTCCACCGCGCCCTGCTGCTGCGTTTGTCGCGAGATGTACTGGGCCAGAATGCTGCGATTTTCATCCGGTGACGCGAAGGCGACATGCGACTCTCCGGTGCCGGGGAAGTCATCGCCGTAGGCGCGATAGTTGTTGGTCGCAAGCAGGAAGACATCGTTGTCTTTGACCGGCTCGCCCTGGTAGGTGAGGCCCTGGATACGGTGGGCATCGGCGTCGATCAGCGTGCAATTGCCGTCGTAACGCGCCGGCTGAGTGACATCCACCCGGTAGTCCACGCCGTCGATCACGTCGAAGTTGTAGCTGCGGAAACCTTCCCAGTTGATCAAGGGCTGGGGCGTGGTGAGCGCCGGATCAATGCGATGGAACTGGCCGGCGCTGCATTCGAGCCATTCCCGCACTTCCCTGCCGGTGACCTTGAGCGCCACCAGCGTATTCGGATAGAGATAGAGATCGGCGGCATTGCGGAAGCTCAGCTCGCCCGCCTCCATCTCGGTGAACTGGGTCGGGTCATTGTGACGGCCGCCGACCTTGAATGGCGCGGCCGCCGAGAGAACCGGCAAGCCTTCCAGGTCCGGGTCGCCTTCGACGAAGCGTTTGACGTAATCGGCCTGGGCGCGATTGACGATCTGGATCGTCGGGTCGTCCTGCACCAGCGCCAGATAGCTCTTCATCGCCGCACTGGCGCGGCCAATGCTGCGATTGACGTACTCGCGCGTGGCATCGTGCTCATGATCGACCAGCGCCGCCAGTTCGGCATCTTCCGCCACCTGTGCCTCGCCGCCCACCTGAATCGGCCGGGCTTCTGTCTGGCCGCTCACGACCCGCCACTGGCCCGAGGCATTGCTCAGTTCGAGATCCATCACGCCTACATGGCTGCCCCAGTGCCCCGGCATCATCGCCGGCACGCCATTGAGGGTGCCTTTAGTGATATCAGCACCCGGCACCTCGGTGAATTCCTCGCTGGGGAAGACGGCATGGGCATGTCCGAAGGCGATGCCATCGATGCCCTCGACCTGCGAGAGGTAATACACCGAATTCTCGGCCATCACCCGGTAGGGGTCAGTCGAGATGCCGGAGTGCGGGATGGCGATCACCACATCCGCGCCCGCCCGGCGCATCTCGGGCACCCAGCGCCTGGCGCTCTCGGTGATGTCCTCGGCCGTCAGGCGGCCCTGGAGATGCTTGCGGTCCCAGGTCATCACCTGCGGCGGCGCGAAGCCGATATAGCCGATCTTCAATGTCTGAGCGTTGCCCTCACTGTCGGTGAAGGCATGAGTGGTGATCTGGTAGGGCGTGAAGTACGGCTCGCCTGTCGTGGCGTCCAGCAGGTTGGCGTTCACATAGGGGAACTGCGCGCCGGACAGCGCCCGTTCGAGATACTCGAGCCCGTAATTGAATTCATGATTGCCGATATTGCCGACATCGTAATCCAGCTGATTCATGACCTTATAGGCCGGGAAGACATCGCCCTCCTCGAGACCTTCTGCCGCCATGTAATCGCCCATCGGGCTACCCTGGATGAGGTCGCCATTGTCCAGCAGCACGCTGTTGGTTACCTCGGCACGCGCCTGCTTGATCAGACTCGCCGCGCGGACCAGGCCGATGCGCACGCTGGGCCGGTCCTTGTAATAGTCGTAATCCATCACGTTGGCGTGGATGTCGGTGGTCTCGATCACACGCAGTGACAGCGTCGCGGCATTGGCTGGCTGAGCGATCATGAAGATACCGCCGAGACTGGCCAGGCCCAGGATGGCTGCCCGCAAAGGCGGCTTGCGCCGACGTCCGGGGTGCTGCGCAACACCTGGCGAGTCAGACGCCCGTTGATCTTCGCTAGCCGATGAAGCATTCGCCATCTCTCACTTCCTTGTCATGGGGGGATATGCCAGTGCCCCTTGGGGGCAGCGCTCCATTATTCAGATGGCGACGCCTCAGGCAACTGGCGGTCTCTGCCCGCCAGCCAGCCGACACCTGCCATCAGCACACTGAGGACGGCGCAGACCATTAGTGCCAGCTGCCAATTGCCCTGCATATCGTAGAGCGCGCCGATCAGCGGCGGCCCCATGGCCGCGAGCAGATAGCCCAACGTCTGCGCCATGCTCGACAGCGATGCCGACTGCATGGCATCGCGCGCCCGCAGCCCCATGAACGACAAGGCGAGAATGAAGCTGGCCCCGGAGCCCGCGCCCAGCAACAGCACCCACATCAGTGCCCACTTTGGCATCAGCCATAGCCCGATGAATCCCGCCAGCGACATGCAGGGCGTCGCGAAGGCGATCAGGCGTTGATCCTTGAGGCGCGGCATCAGGGGCACCAGAATCAATCCCGGCAAGGCCGAAGCCAGCTGGAGCAGACCATGCAACGAGCCCGCCTTCTCGGCCGAGAAGCCATTGTCCGCCAGCATGCTCGGCAGCCAGCTGTTGACGGTATAGAACAGCAACGAATTGATGCCCATGAAAAGCGTCACCTGCCAGGCCAGTGGCGAGCGCCACACCGCTGCCTGACGCACCGGCCGCGCGGCCCCCTTCTCTGCTACCTTCTCGGCTTCCTTCGCCGCCGCCGGCAGGGAGCGACGTGACAACTGCGGCCACCACACCCCCATCGTCACCAATGGCAAAACGACCACTATGAGCATCGCGTACTGCCAGCCAGCGCTGCTGCCCTGGGCCAACGGCACCATCAGCGCCGAGGCGATGGCGGCCATGATGCCCATGGTCAGCACATAGCAGGAAGTGAGCAACGCGACATGCTGCGCAAAGCTGCGTTTGACCAGGCTGGGCAGCAGCACATTGCCCACGGCAATGCCTGCCCCGATCAGGCCGATACCCAGATAGAGGGCCAGCATGCTGCCCTGCACCCGCAGCGCGATGCCCGCGGCGATCGTCAGCAAGGCGAGGAAGAGACTGCGTTCAAGCCCGAGACCTCTGGCGAGGCGCGGCACCCAGGGCGAGACGACGACGAAGGCCAGCAGCGGCAGGATCATCAACAGGCCAGCCGCCGTGGCATTGAAGCCCAGCGCCGCCTGCAGGCGCTCCAGCAGTGGCGCGATACTGGTGAAGGGCGCACGCAGGTTCATGGCGATCAACAGGATACCGGCGATCAATACGGCCGGGTGGCTCAGTCGCCGGACAGGAGACGAGTGGCAGAGTTCAGTCATGAGGCGCTCGCAGCGATCGTGAAACGGGGTAATGGCGGGACGACACCCAAAGGTGAGTCCGCATACAGAGTGAGGCTAGCTTAATCCCCTCGCCCACTGCAGAATTGAGCCATCATGACATCAGATCACTGAAATCAGACAATCTGCGAGCCGCCATGTCAGTGACCACACCCGTCCTGCCGTCATCGCCCGGGGTCAGCCCCCGTGGCCCCGATCAGGTGCCCTTCTCCAGCAGCGTCTGCGAGCACGACCCGGACATCTACGAGATTCCGGCCAGCGCCCTGCATGTCGAGACCGGCCAGCAGGTGATGGAGGTGCCGATCCACCAGCATCGTAAGGGACAGCTGGTGATCGCCCTGCATGGCGTGGTGACCAGTCGCGTACCGGAAGGTCTGTGGATGGTGCCGCCGCACAGCGGGGTCTGGATTCCCGGCAACCTGCCGCACAGCAATCATCTGACCCGTGGCGGCCGCGTCTGCCACCTGTTCATCGAGCCCGGTGCGCTCGAGATGCCAAGCCACAGCTGCACGCTGTCGATCTCACCCCTGCTGCGTGAGCTGGTGCTGCGCCTGGCGGAGTTGCCCCAGCCGTATCCTGAACAGGGGCCGACCTCGCGGCTGGTCGGCGTGCTGCTGGAAGAGCTGTCCTGCATGCCAAGCGAACGTCTGCATCTACCCTTGCCCGAAGACCCGCGGCTGACCCGCATCAGCGATGCTCTGATCAAGACCCCGGACGACCGACGCACCCTGGCCGAGTGGGCGAGCGAACTGGCGATGAGCGAACGCACCCTCGCCCGGCTTATCCAGCGTGACACCGGCCTGAGCTTCAGCCGCTGGCGTCAGCAACTGCACCTGGTGGTGGCGATTCGCCTGCTGGCAGAGGGCATGAGCGTGCAGCGCGTCTCGGAAGACGTCGGCTATCAGTCCGTCAACGCCTTCATCAGCATGTTCAAGAAACTGCTCGGCACCACGCCCGCCCGCTACCTGCAGGAACGCGAGCAACGCCGCTCGGGCAGTGGCATGGGCAGCGCGTGACGGCGGCAAGCTGGTTTCGCTGCCGGATGATCTAGGTGGCCCGCCCCTTGAGGTTACCTGCTATTGCCGCAATGACAACAACAGCACAGAGATAGTGCATCAGGGCAACTGCTCAATGAGAGTCTGCCTGCCGCATGACATCGTGAGTCTCTCATCACTTTTCATTTCCAAGAGCCCGCCATGAATCGCATCAACCCCGAGAAACTGTTGCAGAGCAAATGGACCGCCGTGTCGCCCCGGGAGCGTGAGCGACATTTCATCGTCACCCGCCTGATTCGTGATGAGCAGGACGAGCATGTGGTCGAAGTCGTGTTGCAAGCGGTACTGACCCGCAAGGATTACACTCTCTCCTGGCGCGAGCTCAAGGCAGATGACGTCTGGCAGATGGGCTGGAAATGATGGCCCGGCATGAGCACCGTTGAACGCAGAAACGCCGCCCAAGGGCGGCGTTTCTGCGTTCAGGCGACGGATCTACCCATGATCCCAGACCACGATCTCAGGGCACGACCTCGGCTTCCAGCTGGTCACACAGCATGGCCATGCGCTGCACCGCTTCCAGCAGAGTGTCATCCGGTACGGTCAGGGCGACACGCACCAGGGGGGTACCGCAATCACCGAACACACTGCCGGGCATCACCGCCACCTGCTGCTGTTCCAGTAGCCGCCAGGCGAATTGCTCACCGTCAAGGCCGGTGCGGGAGACATCGACCATCAGGAACATGCCCCCCTGTGGCAGACTGGAGGACAGCTGCGGGATGGCCGCCAGCGCCTCATGCACCAGACGCGCGCGGCGCCCGAGAGAATCGCGCAGACGCTCGGTAGTATCGAAATCCCCGCGTAGCGCGGCTTCGGTCATGTCGGCGATGAAAGGCTGGTTACCGAACAGCATGGTTTCCGAGACAGGCAACAATCGACGACAGAATTCCGCCGAACCGATGGCCCAGCCACTGCGGAAGCCGGTGGCAGCGTGACTCTTGGAGATCGAGGACACCACCACGGTGCGCTCACGCAGAGCCTCGATTTCCAGCGGCGAGACGAATTCCCCCGTGAAGATCAGCGCTTCATAGACTTCATCGCAGACGATCCACAGATCATGCTCGCGACACAGCTCACCGAGCTGCTCGAGGGTCGCACGGTCCATCACCGCCCCTGTCGGGTTGTGCGGGGTATTAAGCAGCAAGACACGGCTCTGCGGCGTGATGGCCGCGGCCAGATCCCGTGGCTGCAACACGAAGCCATGCTCCATGCGCAGCGGTACCGGCTGCAGGTTACCGCCGGCTCCACGTATCACGCCTTCATAGGTGGCGTAGTAGGGGTCGCCGGTCAGCACGCCGGCCCCCTCTTCCACCAATGCCAGCATTACCGCGAACAGTGCCGTCTGCGTGCCAGGGAAACACAGCACGTTGTCTGCGCTGATCTCGGGCATGCGCGCGGCGTAGCGCTCGGCCAGTGCCGCGACCAGCCCAGGTTCACCACGGCCATCGGAATAGCGGGTACGACCAGCGCGCAGCGCCTCGACACAGTGCTCGACCAGGGCCGGATGCGTGGCGATATCCGGCTCTCCGATGGTCAGCTCGATGATCGGCTCGCCGGCCTGGATACGTTGGCGGGCGGCGCTGTGAACGGCCCATTTGTCACCGCCCAGATCACTCAGTCGTTCGGTAATGGTGGCGTAGCGCATGCTCAACTCCTGTGAGGTGGGGGTGATGTCGTGATAGCGACGTGCTCAAGCAAGGTGCCCTGTGGCAGCCGCAGGATGCCCTCTGCCGCCCGCATGGCAATCGCGGGCAGCCGCTCGACCGGATAGAGGCCGTGTTCCAGCCCACCTTCCAGCCACAGGCCATCGATCAAGCCATTGAGGGCGATCGCCTGCTCCTGACATTCGCTCTCGGTGGCGGGCAGTGCGTGGGCGCTCAGCACCGGCTGGACCAGCTGTGCGAGCAGGTCGAGAAACTCGCGATAGGTTTCCTGGTGCACCGCCGAATAGCTGGCATCGTGGCGCACCCGACCGATGAAGGTCGCCCACAGGGAGATCTTGTGGGCGGCCAGGTTGGGCTGGGTGAGACTCGCCGCGATGAAGCGCGCCAGACGACACGCCGGGGAGTCATCGCTGGCTGGGCTGGCATCGGCGATATCGGAGGTCAGCTGGCCCATCATGTAGGCATAGGCGGCCCGCACCATGTCGTCCTTGGTGCCGAAATGGTGGCGAATCAGGCCGGGCGAGACCCCGGCTGCCTCCGCCACGCGGCGCACGCTGGCGCCAGCCAGACCGTGCTGCGCGACACAGCTCAGGGTGGCCTCCAGCAGATCGCGACGACGCTGATCCTGGGAAAGCCGCTGAAATGCCTTGCGACTCATGTCAGCAACTCCTGTTGTGTGTCACTGATGCGCGCAGCAAATTGGCAATACTCAACAACGATAATCACAGCCAAGACTCTCCAGCAGTCGCAGATGAGCGTCCCATTCCAGTGCCAGATCACCCTCCTCATGAATGGCCATGTCGTACTGACCGACCACATGCTCACAGATCTCGGGTGACAGGCGGCGCACCGGCTGGCCCATGGACAGGGTCGCGACCTGGATCTCGCAGCTGCGCTCGAGATAGAACATGTTGTTGAACATCTCGGCGGCAGAGGCACCGGTGGTCAGGAGGCCATGATTGCGCAGGATCAGCGCCGGATTGTCGCCAAGGCTTGCCACGATGCGCTCGCGCTCATCCAGATCCAGCGCGATACCCTCGTAATCGTGGTAGGAGACGCGGCCATGGAACTGCAGAGCAATCTGGTTCAGGGGCAGAAGTCCCTCCTCCAGGCTCGATACCGCTACGCCGGCACGCGTATGGGTATGCATGATCCAGCTGGCTGAGTGACTTGCCGCATGGATCGCCGAGTGAATGGTGAAACCGGCCGGATTGACCCGCGCGGCGCTGTCATCGACCTTCTGGCCGTTGACGTCGATCTTGACCAGCGAGGACGCCGTGATCTCCTCCCAGCGCCAGCCATAGGGATTGATCAGAAAATGCCCTTCCTCATCCGGCACCCGCGCCGTGATGTGGGTGTAGATCAGGTCGGTCATGCGATAGTGCGCTGCCAACCGATAGCAGGCCGCCAGGTCCAGACGTGCTTGCCACTCCGCGTCACTCATGGTCGATGCCGTCATGTTGCTGTCTCCTGTGTTCAAGATGTCGCTGTCTGGAGTCGGGAAAGGCTCGGCTGAGCCTTGAGAAGCCTTGAAGCGTCCACCTTCGGGGTTCAGTCGACGTGGCTTCAATAGCTGTGAGCCTCAATAGCCGCGCTGGCGATCCACGCCCAGCGTGAGCGGCAGGCCATTGCGCAGCTCACGTGCCGTGGCCACCACCTGCTCGGCCACCACCTCGGGAAGCGAATCACTGGCCACGTGCGGCGTGATGCGCAGGCGCGTGTCCTGCCACCAGCGATGAGTGGGCGGCAACGGCTCCTCGCGGAAGACATCCAGCGTTGCTCCCGCCAACTGTCCGGAGTCGAGCGCTGACTCGAGGTCCGCTTCCACCAGGTGCTCACCACGGCCAATCTGCACCAGCCAGGCACCACGGCGCAGCCGGGCGAACAAGGCAGCGTTCAGCACGTTCTCGGTCACCGGAGTCAGTGGCAGGATATTGACCAGATAATCGGCACTATCGGCCGCCGACATGACGGCGCCATCACCGGTCAGATAGCGCACACCCGGCACCGGCGCGGCCGGTTTGCTGCGACAGGCGACCGTCACCGAGAACCCCAGAGTCGCCAGCGAGCTGACCACGGCGCGCCCCATGCTGCCGTGGCCCAGCACGGCCACCTGTGCCTTCTCTGGTGCGCGCATGGCCAGCGGCTGCCATTCGCCACGCGTGGCATTGTCGGCCATGACGGCAAACTCGCGCTCGCGATGTAGTACCTCATGAGCGGCGAAACCGGCCATCAGATGCGCCTGATGCGGGTCGCGCACCCGTGCGACCTGAACCTCGGCCGAGAGCCCCGGATGCCCCAGCAGGGCGTCCACCCCCGCCGCGATCGACATGGCAAGCGTGAGATTCGGGTACGGCGTGAAGGCGTCCTCCCCCGGCTGCCAGCAGATGGCGAAGCGCACCTCGCTCGGGTCCTCGATCTCATGCGGATGACGCAGTACGACATCGTCGCCCCGCTGGCGCAGCGCTTCACCGTAGACGCTGTCCAGGTCCAGGGACTCACTCAGATAGACACCCAGAATCGGGGCTTGGCTTGGCATTGGCTCTCCTTGTGACACGGCTGGCGACCGATGGATTAGGGCGGGTTTTTCGACACTATTGCACAGTCGTATAATTAGTGCCAACCATCGTGTGCTCATCCCCACCTTGCTGGCCCTAACCGGGCCTTGATCATCGCTCTGATCATGCAAGGCCCCTGCCCCGAAAGCTCCCCACCACACAAGCAGTGCCCATGAGCAGCGCACACGAAAACGCCCGCGATCAGCGAGCAGGGGCTCGTGAACGCGGGCGTCGGCCCTCAATGGCTTTTCACCTCTTCAATGGCGCTTCACACGGCTCAATCCTGCTGATTTTCCAGCAGCGACTTCAGACCATGCGGCTGGCAACGCAGGTACTGGGGCGCGGCCTTGACGGTGTCACCCAGCGCAGCGGCCGCGTGCCACGGCCAGCGCGGGTCGTAGAGGATGCCACGCGCCAGTGCGATAGCATCGGCACGCTCGTTCGCTAGCAGGTCTTCGGCCTGCTGCGGCTCGGTGATCAGGCCAACGGCGATCACCGGCATCTTCACCTGCGCCTTCAGGGCCTCGGCGTGCGGCACCTGATAGTTGGGTGCTACCGGAATCTGCTGCTGCGCGCTGAGCCCGCCACTGGAGACATGCAGATAGTGGCAGCCACGACGGTCCAGCGCCTTGGCAAGCTCGATGCTCTGCTCGAGGTCCCAGCCGCCCTCGACCCAGTCCGTGGCGCTGATCCGGATGCCCAGCATCACATGCTCCGGGATCGCAGCCCGCACGGCGTCGAAGACCTCAAGCGTCAGACGCATGCGGTTCTCGAGCGAGCCACCATAGTCATCGTCGCGCTGATTGCTGAGCGGCGACAGGAACTCGTGCAGCAGATAACCATGCGCCGCATGCAGCTCGATACCATCCAGGCCGATGTCGACGGCGCGCTGCGCCGCCGCAACGAAGTCCGCGATGGTGCGACGGATCTGCTCGCCACTCATCGCCACGGGCAACGGCCCGCCTTCGCTGAAGGGAATCGCGCTGGGCGCGAGTACCTGCCACCCGTTTTCGTTGCCGGGCGCGATGGCAGCACCGCCCTTCCAGGGCTTCTGGCAGGATGCCTTGCGCCCCGCATGACCGATCTGCACCGCCAGCGGCATCGGCGAATAGCGGCGGATACGCTCGACGACTCCCTGCATGGCTTGCTGGCAAGCCTCATCGTAGAGTCCGACATCGCCATGGGTGATGCGCCCTTCCGGGGCAACGGCGCTGGCCTCGAAGATCAACAGCCCAGCCCCGGACTGGGCGAGATTGCCAAGATGCTGATCATGCCAAGCCTGCATCCGGCCCTCCTCGGCGGAGTACTGACACATCGGTGCGATGATGATGCGATTGTCCAGCGTGAGCGGGCCGAGTTTCAGCGATGAAAACAGTGTGGACATGGAGTTCCTCTGGAGGCAGACAGGGCGGGTTCGGCAAGACGCAGGCACTAACATGGCGAGAAGGTCCGTGCTAGGTCCGTGCTGTCAATGCCGATGCAGTGCAAGCATAATGCGGGCACCGAACAGGCGCCACAAGCGCAGGTTGGCCGTGATGACGGCAACGCTGAGTTGCCCATACTTCACGCACGCCATGCCAGCACCCCACCATCAGCGACTCGCCTCAGCCTCCAGCACTTGCTTGACCAGCAGACGCCCGACATCGGCAATCGCGGCATTGCGCGCTGCCAGTTCCGCCTCGCTTTCGGTCAGATAGACCGCCACGATCAACGGAGCACGCAACGGCGGCCACAGGATGGCAACGTCATTGTTGGTGCCATATCCCCCACCACCGGTCTTGTCCGCGATCTGCCAGTCATCGGGCAAGGCCGCCCGCAGCTTGTCATCGCCGGTGGTGTTGGCCAGCATCCAGCCCTGCAGGGCCAGGCGCGATGGCTCGCTCAGCGCATCCCCCACCAGCAGTCGCTGCAGGGTGGCCGCCATCGCGTGCGGCGTGGTGGTATCGCGCGGATCACCGGGAGTGGCCTCATTGAGCGCCGTTTCACGTCTGTCCAGCCGCGTGCTGTCATCGTCCAGACGCCGCAAATAGGCCGTCAGTGCGGCAGGCCCGCCCAGAGCATCGAGAATCAGGTTGCCCGCGGTATTGTCGCTGGTCGTGATGGTGGCATGGCACAACGCCTCGAGCGTCAGCCCGCCATCCTGGGTGTGATGCTCGGTGATGGGGGAATAGGTCACGAGATCCCCCGGGCGAATCTCCACAGTGCGTGACAACGATTCCTGGCCTTCGTCCACCCGGGAGAGAAGATGACCGCAGGCCAGCACCTTGAAGGTGCTGCTCATGGGGAAGCGCTCATCCCCCCGCCAGCTGAAACGGGTGCCATCGGCGGTATCCAGAACGGTGACACCGATTCGCGCGCCGACCTCTGATTCGATGGCCTGAATGGCCGACACCGAGAGCGGCTTGTCAGCGGCCAGCGCATCGTCTGCGGCCTGTGCGCCCAGCGGCAGACAGGCAAGCGCGGCGGCCGCCAGCCACTGCTGCCAGCGCCTTGTGGGCCTGACGGCAGGCTTTGCCGCAAGGCTGGAAGAGTGCAATGGAGACGAGCGATGATCGGCACCGCACAGGCGCTGAGGGGATGAAGGCATCAATGACATGTCCTGATCATGGGGAGCGGCCGTGTCGCAAGACACGACCTAATATGCAGCATGCTACATATACCATAGTGGCTCGAGCGCGGACATGCCGGCCATCTCACTACGGGCCGCGGACTGGCAGAGACTTGATCTGGGTCAATGCCAGCGCACGCTGACCTCACTCATCAAGAACCTTGAGCGTCTTGTTGCGCTTGGCGCCGGGCTTGGCATGCCATGACAGGCGAATATCGAGGCGATGATGATCATCCTCTCGCCGCGCCGTGACCTTGAGGGTCATCAGGCCGCGCGGTGCCAGCCGTATCTCGCCGTCCTCATCGCGAAATGACAAAAGCCCCTTGCCCAGCCCCTTGATGATGGCCTTGAGAATATCCTGAACGCCATCGATGGATTGCAATGATTCATGTCGGAACAGCGACTTGTCCTGCTTGTCGTCTTTCACCTGCCTCTCCTGTGCGTGTTTCAGGGCGCGTAGACCTTGACCTCGGGATGGTCATTGCTGATGCCGACGATGCGTCCACAGGCTTCTATCAGCGTCGCCCCCATGCCCACGCCATCCAGCCCTTCCTTGCGGCGTGAATTGCGATCCAGGGTGACGTCGCCCTCGATATGCAGAAGCCCGTGACGCCAGCCCAGTTGCTGGCCCGCCTGATGATTGACGTGACCATGCATCACGGCACGAATGCCGACCTTGTGCAGGCGCTTGACGCCCGCGGCGCTCAGCACCATGTCGCTCTTGCGATATTTGGTGCGCAGTACATTGGCCAGCTCACCGTAATAGAAGGTGAACGGGTCTTCGCGCAGGATGCGCCGGAATTCCTGATTGATCTGCGAGACCTTCTGGCGGCCGAGTCGTCTGGCGAAGGCATCATCCACGCCTGCGTGAACATGCAGGAAGGCGCCACTGCGATAGGCAAGTCGCATCTCGTCGAAGAACCAGGCAAAGCGTCCGCCGGGCTTGAGAAACAGCTCGTGGGCCTTGAGTGCGGCGGCGTAGGTCTGGCGCAGCGAGAGGCCATGTTTCACACAGGCATGCTCGAAGCCATCGGCCTTGGCACTCAGGCGAGTGATCTCCTTCTCCAGCGCCTCCCCCTTGAGTACATGGCTTGCCGAGAGGCGAAACTGCTCCGCCCAGTCCGGCCCCGGGTACAGGCGTCGACGGCACTCACTTCGCGAGGGAATGCTCTTCATCGCCCGCGGTCTGTCCGCCAGATAGTGATCGAAGACTTCCTTGAGCAGCGCCAGGCCCTTGGCGCCCATGCGCACGAACAGATGATCGGTCCGCGCCGAATCATCATGACTCAGCCGCATCAGCGCCAGCATCAGCCGCATGTCATGATTGCCCGCCAGCAACTTGAGACGCGCCCCGCTGCGCATCAAGGTGCGCAAGGCTTCCAGCAGCTCCAGATTGCTGGGGCCCTTGTCGAGGCAGTCACCGCCGATGACGAAGACACTGCGCTTGCCCCGCGCCGTCAACACCAGGTTGTCCCGTGAGGTCAGGCGCACACCGCCACTGGCCACCAGAGACGCGATGAAGGCTTCCGCGTCGGCATGCGCATCGGAGATGAAGATGACATCGCGGCGTGGCCAGTCCTTGCTGCCCAGCTTGCGAGCGGCGCGGGACACCTTGTCACCGGCGCGCAGGTGCTGATGTGTCTCGGGCCACTGAGCCGCGTGACTGGGCAGCGCCTTCAGATAACGCGTCGGGCCTCGGTAACGCGGTACGGCGTCGCTCATGGGGGGACTGAGGGTCATTGGGCTATCTCCTTGTGGCATCTGCTTGCCTCGTTGAACTACCGGCTTGTGGCAAGCAAGCGCCTTGCCGCCCCTTGGGGCCCATCCGGGGATGAGGAATGTGGGTTAGCTCGCGAGCACAGGGCGACAAGCTTATGACCGTTTGATCACAGAAAGATGACAGACTTGCATCACGCTGGTGCGCAGGCCTGCTTCTCTGCTGTAAATCACTCCGCCCACCCCCTGCTCTCCAGCACTCCGCCCATTCTTTGCACTTCAGTACCCCGCCGGCTGGCCGCCAACTCAGTCCTGCGCGGGCTCGTGACGCTGGCGCACCTTCCACTCGCCAGCCACATGCCGCCATGACCCTGACGGAGTTTCCGCGATGACCACCGGCCGCGCATGGTGCATGCTCAGCCCGGCAATCTGGTCGAAGTCCAGCACGCCCAGCAGATACGCCGCATGCCGCAGCGCTGCGCCATGGCCGACGATCAGCGTCAGCGTAGCGCCCGATGTGGGGGTTGATGTGGGAGCCGGCAACGAAGCAATGAAGTCGGCCACCCGCTGACCGGCCTGCATCAGGGATTCAGCCCCCGGCAGCGGCAGGCGAAAGTGGCTGTTGGATTTCCAGTCGGCCGGCAGGAAATCCACGCGCGGGTCATGACGCACCGCTTCGGCGATCTGTGCCGTGGTCAGATTGGCGGCGCTGCCCAGACTGCGCTCCCACAGGGCATCATGTGCCAGGAGCGAGAACACACGCTCTGTCCTGTCTCCCATGACCTCGTTCATCACCTGCGCCGTCTGCCAGGCACGCAACAGGCTGGAGGCATGTACCGTGCTGGCCGGTTGCCAGCCATGTGCCTGACACAGCGTCAGCACTTCCTCGGCTCCCTCTCGCGCCTGACGCTCACCGCGACGGGTCAAGGGAAACGGCTGCAGCGCGCTCGGGGTATCAATCTGCTGGTGATAGTCAGCATGACGAATCAATGCCACACGTCGGATTGTCGGTTCATCAGTCATCGGCCGTCGCTCTTCCCGTCTTCACTCGGTATTGATTCAGCTGGCGGTCCTCGCCATGCGTCGCCTCGTACGGGGCAAGTGGCGCCAATGGAGCTAAAGGCGCCAGTCTCCCGCGCTCAGGTCGCCTGGCGCGACTACTCAAGCCGTGCCAGCAGCGCCATGACGGCGTGCCCCATCTCGTGGTTCTTCAACAGGCTCGGCACGACCTCCGCCGCCACCCAGCGCCGACTGCGATGCGGTTCCTCCCGTTCGCTCTCCTCCTGCTCATGTACGACTCTCACGGCGTGCAGACTGGCCGAGACAGGAGCGCCCCACTTCTCGTAACTGAATTCCAGCGCTGCGTGGTCCAGCGCCTCAGCCTCGATGCCCGCTTCCTCGCGGGCTTCCTTGAGCGCGGACTCAAGCGGACTCAGCCCCGGCTCGACGATCCCCTTGGGCAGGCTCCAGTGACGATTGGAGGAAGAACCGATCAGCAGCACCTCCCACTGGGCATCGTCGCCTTCCCCCTGCAGACGACAGGGAAGGACGGCCGATTGACGGTAGTAATAGGCGGGGCGTTCGCGGCGCTCCTCACCGGCCGGGAACGGCCAGGGGAAGCCATCCGGCAAGGCACGCACGCGCTGGATCAGCTCCAGACTCATCTGGCCGGAGCGCAGGTCTTCCCAGCGCCCCTCGAAGGTCAGCTTGACCACCGCCGCCGTCGGCAGCAGCTTGGTCTCCTTGGGCGGGCGCGGACGCTTGCCGGTCAGCCACACCAGCGCATCTTCCAATGCCGGGTTATGGCCGATGATCATCAGTCGCTGCACGCTGTCCGGGCAGGCGCGCACTGTCTTGAGCAGCGGCGCCTCGTCCTCGCAGTAAAGCGCAGGCTTGAGCTCGATCATGTCGACGCCGAGGCCCATCGACTTCACGCACTTTTCCGCCGTGGCGCGCGCGCGAAGGGCTGGCGAGCTCAGGATGGCATCCGGCACCAGCGCCTCCTGGGCAAGCCAGGCTCCCATGCGCTGGGCGCCCCGCTTGCCGCGCTCCTTGAGGGGGCGATGGAAGTCGTCAGCTGCCACTGACCAGTCCGACTTTCCGTGGCGCATCAACAGCAGTTCACGACGCATGTTCAAGCCTCCAGCAAGGGGGTCAGGTGGTTCTCGACCAGCGCGGCGAAGTCCACGCGCCCGGTCACCTCAAGCACGCGGATTCCCGCCAGGCGCTCCAGATACGGCGCGGGATCAAGGCTCGCGCCATTGGGCACGAAACGGCCATCCCGCTGCTGGTGGAAGGGTCCCGGTGTCTTCATCACCGCGCGTATCAGCGCTTCGCTGCGGCTGACCTCGACCTCGCGCACCTCGAGCGGCGCCTCGCTGCCACGCGTCCAGTTGAGTATCACCATGGCCGCAAGCTCGCCGCTGGCGCGGATACGCCCGGGGCCGTAGACGTCCTCGATGATCAGGTCGTGCTTCTCTTCCAGGTCCCACAGCGCATCACGCGGCATCGCTTCGTAGCCTGCGATACGCGCGGGGTCCAGCAGCGGCCGCAGTCGTGGATTGTTGAGCATGGTGCCAGGATTGATACGTGGCAACTTGGCGACGCCTCGGGCACGCAGCGTTCCATCAGGCCCCGGGAAGTCCAGGAACAGCCGGTCATTGCTGATGAAGTCGAACTCGGGATTGTCGAGCGCCTTCACCATGGTGGTAGACTTGCCGCCGCCCGAGAAGGCGGCGATGGCCACCGCGCGATCGCCCTTCGATAGCGCCGAGGCGTGACAGATCAAGCCGCCATTCTGCTGCAGATGCGACATATGCAGATTGAGCAGGAAGTTGATCACCTGGCTTTCGTTGTCTTCACAGGGCCCGAACGCCAAGTTGTAGTTGTTGCTGCGCAGAAAGGCCATGCCCGTGCGCACCTTGTGGATCAGGCGCCCATCGGCCAAATCGATGATGGCGTCCTTGCGGCGTGTCTTGCCGGGCTCCGGTATCCAATCAACGAAGGCTTCGGGCAAGAGGCCGAGGCTCGCTGCCGATGGCATGTCCTTGAGTGCCGGTGCCTCGAGCACATGCACGAGCTTGACTTCTACCGGGACCGTGTCGAGCGCCACAATACGCGCGCAATGGCGGAAATATGTCGCCAGACGTTGCAGCAGCCGAGGCATATCCGTCATCACGCACAGGCGGAAGTCATCCACCTCGAACAGCAGCGCCTCGCTCAGGCACTGGCGTGACGGCGTCAGCGCCGTAAAGCAGACGGCGGCCCTCCACTCTGCAAAAGGCAGCGTGGCAAGGCTGGCTGGGCTGTCACAGGTCGTCGCGTTCATGCCAGACACTCCATCACGTGATTGAGATAGGCGGTGGCCGCATCGACACCGGCACCTTCCAGCGCCCCTCGGAAGCCGCCGAAGGCCGAAACTTCGAAAATGATCGGGCCATCGTCGGTCAGCGCGACATCGACGGTGGTGAAGTCAAGCTTGAACGGCGCCTGGGCACGCTGCGCCAGCGCGATCAGCTCCTCGGAGGGCTCGAAGGGCGCGTACTTGCCACCGGCGTGGATGGTGGTATTCCAGGCATCGCCCCCACTGACCCGGGCGTAGCTGCACAGATAACGCCCTCCAACGAAGACCATGCCGTAATCCTGCCCCGGCAGATCGAGGCGCTGCTGCAGATACATCATCGGGTGCTCGGCGGCGAACTCACGCACGGCAGCTTCCAGTGCGGCATCATCGCCGGTGTCCTCGATGATGCACATGCCCCGCGCCTTGGTGGAGAAAAGCGGCTTGAAGACGGCGGCCTTGAAGCGCTTGACGGCCTCGCAGGCCGCTGGCACATCCTCGGTGACCAGCGTGGCCGGCATCGGGATATCGGCGTTGGCCAGTGTGACGGTACAGCTCAGGCGGTCAATCAGGCGAATCATGCTCTCCGCGCTGCTGAAGACACGCACGCCCGCGGCTTCGGCGCCACGCAGCAGCTCCAGGCGGTCCAGGCTGCCCGGGGAATATTCCGCGCTGATCTTCTTGACGATCAGGGCATCCAGCTCGGTCAGGTCATGACACACCCCGGCAGAATCACGGAATTCGAGGCAGTTGCGGGTCAGGTCCAGCGAGACGGCCGCCATGTCGATCACGAGACGAAAGCCCGTCCGTGCTTCGATGGCATCCGCCAGCACTTCGGTCGACCACTTGCCGGGAATACCCACGACGCCAATCTTGAAATCAGTCAACGAACAACTCCTCCAGGGGAATACGGTAATCGGCCGGCCGTTCAGGGTCGGCGCCAAGCACATGCTCGAGTATAAAGCGGGCGCGGTTGAACATGCGCCCTGCCAGCCCGGCATCGAGGATGAAACGTGTCGAGGTGGCAAAGGAGCGCGCCAGGCCAAGTGCCAGACGCCATTCAAAGGTGGTATCGCCCTGCTCGTGGGCAAAGCGACGCATCTGCTGACCGAAACTCAGTGCCAGCGCCAGAATACGGGCCCGCAGCGCCGCATCCGTCAATTGAAGACGGTAATGGGACACCATGTGCACGGATACATCCTGCACATAGTCCTGATAGGCCGAGCGGTGAAGATCGATGAAGCGGATGCTCTGCTTCGCCGGATCGAAGAGGATGTTGTCGACATTGAAGTCGCCGTGGATATAGACGGCGAAAGGAGCCTCGAGCGAACGCTCCAGCTCTGCGGCCTGCTCGATCAACGCTTCCAGCGAGGGCATCTCGCGCCCACACAGCGAGGCACCGCAGTGGCGAAATTCCGGATGGATCTGATAGACATCACTCAGCCGCTTGAGCAACTGACGCATGTGCCCTGCAGTGACCGGCTTGTCGCGACGGGTGGTGGTCCACACCGAGTGTAGCGTCTCGACCAGCGCCTGCTGGGCGGTACGATTGAGGCGTGACGATTCGTTGATCAACAGATGCTCGAGGGTCATGCCCGGCAGGTGCTCGATCAAGAGTGCCGCGCTGTCGCCCTGCTGATGATGCGAGAGGATGCGGGGCGCGATGCCGGGATAGATGTCGTGCCAGCGCTCGACGCCCTGACGCTCCTCCTCGACCTTGCGCCCCAGGCCATCCTTGAAGATGGCCAGATACTCCGGTGAGGTCAGCGGCAGATCGCCGGTTGATTTGCTGTCCTTGGACTTGCTCGCCTTTGTCTTGCGGCCCTTTTGCTTGCTGCGCTTTTGCTTGTGGTTGGCCGGCTTGCTCTTCGCATCGCCCTTGTCACTGCCCTTCTCACTGGCAATCCCAGAGATCCGGCTGCCGGAGCGTGTCTCGGCTAGGGTGTCGACGCGCATCTCGCCCGCCGTCTGACTGCCATCACCGAGTTCATTGACCAGGTGCGTCAGCGAGGCATAGCGCTCGAAGTTGAGTGACTGACCGAGGGTTGCCGAGATGACCGCCTCACCCAACTGCCCCAGCACCTCGCCCATCTGGCTGATTTCACGGGCCACAAACAGCAGATGTGTCAGGTCTTCGGCGGGAGCGCGCTTCTTCTTGAGCTGGCCAGTGAGTGCCCGGATGCGGCCTTCACTGTCCCGCTTCAGCTTCTCGCGACTGCGCGCGAGTTTCAGGGCCAGGGACAGGGAGCCGTTCTCCAGCGACATCTCGCTGCGCAGAATGCCGCGACGCACACGGCGCAGCGACTTGACCAACACGACATCATCGACCAGCTGGACATCATCGACGCGAATCAGCTGCTCCAGACAACTACGCGCCAGCTCACTGAGCCGTGCCAGACCACTGGCGACCTCGACCAGGCTCTGCTGGAAGCGGGCCCGCGCGTGCGAGCGCTTGTGATTTCGGGCTTCAGGGCATGCCTGTTCGATACGCTGGCAGAGGTTCTCGGCGTACCCCTGGCGCTCCAGCAGCTTGCGCGCCATGGCCGCCGTGGGCGCGGACACGAACGCCTGCAGCCAGCCATATTGGCTATCCACTTCCGAACACAGAAATCGAAGGTTGTCGCGCGTGCTTTCAGGCCAGGCCTGATCCATGCCATCTCTCCATCCACTCGGAAATCATCCCAATGCCATAGTATTCCACGCAAAGATGACAATCCGCGACACGCGCTGGAGGAATCGACTGTCTTGTGGGTGGTCGCCGGTCTGGAGCGCGGTTTTTTCATTGAATTCCACCCCCCGAACGCTTCCCCCTAGACGTATCGCCTATAGCTGGACATGACCCGATTCGGTGACAGTGGCGCAAGTGACCCTGCCAGCCCCCGCGCGACCCACCACGGATGGAGACCCGCATGACCATCACCTGCATCAATGACCTGCAACGCCTGGCGAAACGCCGCGTGCCGAAGATGTTCTACGACTATGCCGATTCCGGCTCGTGGACGGAGTCCACCTATCGGGCCAACGAGGCCGACTTCGCCGCGATCGGGCTGCGCCAACGGGTGATGGTCGACATGGATAATCGCACCCTGCGCACGACGATGCTGGGCGAGGAGGCGGCCATGCCGGTGGCGATCGCACCGACTGGCCTGACCGGCATGCAGCATGCTGATGGCGAGATGCTGGCCGCGCGCGCGGCGAGTGACTTCGGTATCCCATTCACGCTCTCGACCATGAGCATCTGTTCCATCGAGGACGTCGCGTCCGTCAGCTCACGGCCCTTCTGGTTCCAGCTTTACGTGATGCGCGACAAGGATTACATCGGACGACTGATCGATCGCGCCAAGGCCGCGGAGTGTTCCGCGCTGGTACTCACCGCTGACCTGCAGATCATCGGCCAGCGCCACAAGGACCTGATCAACGGCCTGAGCGTGCCCCCTCGCCCCACCGTGGCGACCGTGCTCGATCTGGCCACCAAGTGGCGCTGGTGTGCCGGCATGCTCAAGACCCGGCGCCACACCTTCGGCAATATCGCCGGCCATGTGAAGGATGCCGAGAACCTGAGCTCCCTCTCAAAATGGACCGCCAGCCAGTTCGATCCGAGCCTGAGCTGGGACGACATCAAGTGGATCAAGGACCGCTGGGGCGGCAAGCTGATCATCAAGGGCATCATGGAACCGGAAGATGCCGAGCTGGCCGTGCAGGCAGGCGCCGACGCGGTGATCGTCTCCAACCACGGCGGACGCCAGCTGGATGGTGCCGCCTCCTCCATCTCCGCCCTGCCGGACATTCTCGCGGCAGTCGGCGACAGGACAGAGGTCCACATGGACGGCGGCATCCGCTCCGGTCAGGATGTGCTCAAGGCGGTGGCAATGGGTGCCAAGGGCGTCTATCTGGGTCGCGCCTTCCTCTATGGGCTCGGCGCCATGGGCGAACAAGGAGTGACCAAGTCCCTGGAGATCATCCACAAGGAACTCGACACCACGCTGGCCCTGTGCGGACTGCGTGATATCCACGACGTGGACACCCGGATTCTCAGGCCCGGCACCTATCCGGTGGCCAGCTCGCAGAGAGAAGCAGCGCGAGCATCACGCCGCCAGGAACCCCATGACGCGCTGGGCGCGACATCCTGAACACGACCTCCTGAACACGGGCGGTGCAGCAATGACGCCCTGAAAAGCACAAGGCCGACATGCACCGTGGAATCCACCACGGCGCATGTCGGCCTGTCATCACTGGCTGGCGACTCTCTCGAGGCTCACTCAAGCGCTTCTCTAGAATCACTCAAGAGCCTCTCAATACCCGCTCAAGGCACACTCAAGATCCGCTCAAGACTCAATGCACCTTGAGACGCGGCCCCATGCTTCGGCGCAGCACGTCGCTGACCACCTCGGCGGAGCCCTTCAGCGGCCCCAGCAGCAGGAACTGGTGCTGGCGCTGCAGCCCTTGATAGGCGGCGCGGGCGAAGCGTCCTCTCACCTGCAGATCATCATTGCCCTTACTGCCCTGGGCATTGCCCAGCTTGTCACTCAACTTGCCGCTGAGCTCACCGACGCTGCCGGCACTGGAGAGTGACAGCAAGGTGCCGCGGTCCTTGAACTCGAAGGCCTGAGCCGGCTTACCCTGCTGGCGACGCGGCAGTTCATCGGCGAGAAACTCGGCCTGCTCGCTGGCCACCTGAGCGGTGGGCGGCAGCGGTGCCTCATCGATGTTGGCACAATCGCCCAGTGCGAAGATGCTGTCATGGCCGAGGCATTGCAGCCCGGGCGTCACCGTGAATTGACGCTTGTTGTTGCTTTCCAGGGCGTCGATTTCCTCGACGATGGCAGGCCCGACACGCCCTGCCGCCCAGACCACCAGATCCGCGTCCCGCGTCACCGACTCGGCGCCTTCACTGATCTCGACACTGCCGGGGGACACCTTGGCGACCTGACGAGACAGTTCGATCTTGATGCCCTGCGCCTCGAGTCGCTGATGGATCGACTCGCGCAGTTCCTGTGAGACACCGGGCATGAAGGTCTCGGTGGCCTCGAGAATCGTGATCTCGACCTTCGCGCTCTTGGGTGCAGGGGCGTCATGCATGCCACGCGACTCATGCAGATAGGCGGCCAGTTCGACACCGGTGGCGCCGGAGCCGACGATCACCACCTGATACGGCCGTCCCGGGGACTCCTTGGCACTATCTTGAGTGCCTCCCTCAGTACCAACCTGAGCGCCGCCCTGGCTGGCTGACAGGCCAGCATCGCCTGTCGGTGATATTTCCATCGCCACATGATTGGCCAGCAGCCCACGCGAGAACTGCTGAGCGATGCGCTCGGCGTTGTCGGGGGAGTCCAGCAAGCAGGCATGCTCCAACACGCCTTCCACGCCCATATCCGGCGTCACGCCGCCCAGTGCCAGCACCAGCTGACGATACCCCCTGGTGCGGGCCGGCACCTCGGCGCTCGCGTGATCTTCCCTGCCCTGGATCGCGGCCAGGGTGAACTGGCGCTGTTCAGGGTCCACGCTTGCGAGTGTGCCGCACTCGTAGCGAAACCCCCACTGCTCGGCCAGACCGGCATAGCCCAGTTCATCGACCTGCCGCCGCCCGAGGCCTGCCGCGATCTCGTGCAGGCGCGGCTTCCACACATGGCTGGTCTCGCGATCGATCAGCAGTACGTCCTTGTGGCCTGCCTTGGCCAGGCGGACTGCCAGCTCCAGCCCGCCAGCACCACCGCCAATGATGACGATGTCGGTGTCTCGCGTGCGGTGAGAATCGTGCGTTTCCATACGACCTCCTTTAGCAGGAACGAATATGAAAACCTTATGCCACTTCGAAGCCTTTTCAAGAGCGTTGTGCAATGGCATGCCGGGACACGGCTCTCATCGCGACGCGTGATGCCCATGACATACCTGGCAACGCTTGAAGCCACTACAGCGGTTTGACAGCACTCCAGTCCACGACTAAAGCTTATTTATACGAATAAATTGACTGACTCGCCCATTCAGGACACCGCATGCCGACATCGCCTTCCCCTCTGGACACTTCACGTTCCAGCACCAGTGCCAACGCCTCTGGCACCCACCTGCCCAAACGGCAGAAGCTGGCCGAGCTGATCAGTGATGACCTGAGGCGCAGCATCGTGCGCGATGGGTTGAGCGAAGGCGACCGGCTGCCCAACGAGAAGGCGCTGATGGCCCAGTACGGCTGCGCCAAGGGCACGCTGCGCGAAGCCCTCAAGATTCTTGAGGTTGAGGGCTTGATCACTCTTAAGACGGGCCCCAATGGCGGCGCCGTGCTCAATGCGCCGAGCATGGAGCCCGCCAGCCGCATGCTGAGAAGCTTCCTGCATTTCAAGACACTGAATGGCGCCCAGGTCTATCAGCTACGCCGACTGCTGGAAGTCGAGATGGCGGTCTCGGTGGTGGGTCTGCTCAGCGAAGAGGACCTGGTGGTGCTCGAGAACAATGTCCATGAGTGCAGTTGTCACCAACCTCAGGACGAGGACCAGCGACGCCAGCGCTTTCTGGAAATCGAATTCCATCAGGTGCTGGCACGCGCCTGCCCCAACCCGCTGCTCAGTTTCATGTGCCAGTTCCTCAACGACATGCTGCATGAGCTGGTCGTCATCAAGAAAGCCTATCTGCCGGAGCGCAAACAGTTCGATCGGGCCAATCAGCACTATCACACCGGCCTGATCACGGCGTATCGCCACGAGGACCACGAACAGGTCCGTCAGCTCATGACGGAGCACATGCAGGATGCCGAGCACCATATGACGGCCCTCGAGGTAGAAATGGCGGATCAGTTGCTCGTCACCCCCGCGCAGCTGATGGCTGACAGCAAAGCCTGAAACCGCACGACACATCACAACAACAATACCCACGAAAGGATCAAGCCGATGACCACTGCCCAGATGGATACCTCTCCCGTCAGCATCCTGAGCGAGCTGCGCACCGACAGCGATCGCCTATGGCAATCACTGATGACCCTGGCCAAGCTGGGCGCCACGCCCAAGGGCGGCGTCAACCGACAGGCGCTGACCGAGCTGGACCGCCAGGCGCGCGACCTCTTCATTCAATGGTGCAAGGCCGAGGGCTGCACGATCCGTATCGATGCCATCGGCAACATCTTCGCGCGCCGCGCCGGCACCGACCCGGACGCGCCGGTGGTGATGACAGGCAGCCACATCGACACCCAGCCGACCGGCGGCAAGTTCGATGGCTGCTTCGGGGTGATGGCCGGGCTTGAGGTCCTGCGCAGCCTCAACCAGCACGACATCAAGACCCGCTGCCCGGTGGAAGTGGTGGTCTGGACCAATGAAGAAGGCTGCCGCTTCGCGCCCTGCATGATGGGGTCCGGCGTGCATACCGGCCAGTTGTCACTGCATGAGATGCTCGCCCAGCAGGACAGTGACGGCGTGACCGCCGGCGAGGCACTGGACGCCATCGGCTATCGCGGCAGCGATGAGATCCCCCGCGAGAATGTGCGCGCCTTCTTCGAGAGCCATATCGAGCAGGGCCCGATTCTGGAAGATGAAGCGACCACCATCGGCGTGGTGATGGGCGCGCTGGGCCAGCGCTGGTTCGATCTGACTTTCACCGGTCAGGAGGCGCACGCGGGCCCCACGCCCATGTCACTGCGCCAGGACGCCATGCTTGGCGCGGCCGAGATCACCGTCGCCGTCAATCGCATCGCCATCGATCACGCGCCGCATGGCCGCGGTACCGTGGGCGTGATGCAGGTCCACCCCGGCTCGCGCAACGTCATCCCCGGGCAGGTCAACATGACCATCGACCTGCGCTCGCTGGAACCCGACTCCCTCACCGCGATGGTCGCGGAGCTGAAAGAAGTCGTCGAAGCCGTCAGTCAGCGGCATCGCCTGACCTACGAGCTCACCCCCACCGCCGACTTCGTGCCGGAACACTTCGCCGACAACTGCGTGAATGCGGTGCGTAATGCCGCCAGCCAGCTCGGCTACTCGCATCTCGACATCGTCAGCGGCGCCGGTCACGACGCCATCTTCATGGGCCGTATCGCTCCCGCCGGCATGATCTTCGTGCCCTGCGAAGGCGGCATCAGCCACAACGAGATCGAGAACGCGGCGCCAAAGGACCTGCACGCCGGCTGCAACGTGCTCTTCCACGCCATGCTCGATCAGGCCGAGATCGTCAGCTGAGCCAACAGGCACGGCTCACTGATCCTTGATCACGCATATTGCTGAAACAAAAGCCCCGCTCGAGTCGTCATCGAGCGGGGCTTTCGTGTCTTGCAGGCCAGCGGCTGTCAGGCATGCTCTGATACCTTCACGCCATTGAGCGTTTCCAGAGACTCTCGATACTGTCCATCTCCGCCGGACCGAACAGCGCCTCGGGTTCGCCGCGGTACCAGGCCCAGAGCTGATCACCGAAATCGAAGTGCCACCATTCGCTGGGCAGATTGGTGAAACCGGCCTCGGTCATGACGTGATAGAGCAGACGCCGATTGTCGCGTGCCTCGGCCTGGGGCGTATCGCTGGCAGGCGGATGACGCTCGAAATGATCGGCGTGGGACTCGGGGGTCGCCTCGTCAAACAGCGTCCCCATCTCGAGCAGCAAGCCATCGGCGTCACACAGGGTGACATCGACGGCGCCGCCGGTGAGATGCGGACTCGGCGCGTTCGGGTCACGGCTGGGCAGCGAGACGAATTCGCGCGTACGCGCAAGTAGCTGCTCCTCATCAAGCTCAGGGTCATGCGTCTTGAGCGACTGATACAGCGTCTCGAACAGATACTGCTGCACCCGCCAAGGACGCCAGCCATCCATCACCACCAACGACAGCCCTTGCGGCAAGGCGCGCGCGGCCTGCAACAGGCGCTGATACACCACACGCCGCACCAGACATTCATTGACCGCCCCGGGGATACCGAGGCGCGCGTAGGCGGGATAGACCTTCAGACATGACGGCCCGAGGCTGGTCGGGACCAGAGTACTGTCACAGCCCTTGACGGGGATTCGGGTAACCTGCGTCCAGTCCGGCTCGTCATGACTCGGGATGGGGGGAATTGGGCGATTCAATGTTGACGTCATGAGTTGTTATCCAGACAGGGTCGGCAACCACAGGGTTAGAGGCGGGAAGATGATCAGCATCAGCAGCACCGCGACCGCCACCAGCACGAACGGCCAGATAGTGCGAAACAGTGAGGTGATCTCGAGCTTGCTGACCGCGGCGGCCACGAACACGCAGGCCCCCATCGGCGGCGTGATCAGCGCGATGGTGATATTGAGCGTGATGATGACACCCAGGTGCACGGGGTCGATGCCGGCGGCCATGGCCACGGGCACGAAGATCGGCGTCAACAGCATCAAGGCCGAGACTTCCTCCATGAACATGCCAGTGACGAAGGTGATGGCGCTGAGCAGCAACAGGATCAGGATCGGGCTGTCGATATAGGGTGTCAGCAATGCCACGAACTGATTGGGCACCTGGGCATAGGACAGCAGCCAGCTGACGATGGATGACACCGCCATGATCACGAAGATGGCGCTGGTCAGGCGCGCCGTGTCCTTGATGGCACCCCACACCTCGACAAGCTTGAGCGGCCCCTGGCACAAGCCGCAGAGCAGCACATAGGCCACAATCAAGGCGCCGGATTCGGTCGGGGTCACGATGCCCAGCACGATACCGGAGACGATGATTACCGGTGCCACCAACGCGGGCAGCGCCCCGATGATCGCCGCGATCACTTCGCGACGCGCCGGTGCCTGGCCACGCGCCTGCAGACCATGACGCCGGGCATACCAGGCATTCATGGCCATGAATGCCACCGCCAGCACCAGACCGGGTACGACACCGGCCAGGAACAGACTGCCCACGGAGGTGTTGGTCAGCGAGGCGTAGAGGATCATGAAGATGCTGGGCGGGATGATCGGTCCGATCAACGAGCTACCTGCTGTCAGGCCTGCGGCGAAGGACGTCGAATAGCCCTCCTTGCGCATGGCCGGCACCAGCAGTGAGCCCAGCGCGGAAGTATCGGCGACCGCCGAGCCATTCACGCCGGCGAAGAACACACTAGAAACGACGTTGACATGGCCCATGCCACCGCGCAGATGTCCGACCATCAGGCGCGCCAGGCGCATGAGGCGTTCGGTAAGGCCACTGATGTTCATCAGGTTGCCGGCGAGGATGAACAGCGGAATCGCCATCAGCGAGAAGGCATTGATGCCGCCGAAGAACTGCTGCGGCCCGAGGCGCTCCAACATCGAAATATCGACGAACAAAAAGCCGGTCACGGCGGTGGCGAGCAAAGAGAGAAACAGTGGCAGGCCCAGCAGGACGTGCACCACAAAGATGGCCAGCATTGCCCAGATCATGTGCGCGGCCCTCCAGTCGGGTCATCATGCGCCACAAGATCGGCGGCCTGCTCGTGTGGTGCGATCTCCAGTGTCTGGGATCTCAGCGGCCGTGGGCCATGCAGCAGCACCTGGGCCGTGATCAGCGCGAAACCGATCGGCATCGATAGCATCGGCACGCTGCGGCTGATGCCCAGCCCCATGGTACGGAACATGCTCGCCGACATGGCGTAGTGCCAGGTCATCCAGCTCGCGCCGGCCATCAGCACCAGCGTCAGCCACCATTGGTAATGGATCAGCACCTTGGCCATGCGTGGAGGCAGACGCCGTTCGAGCAGCGCCACGCGCATGTGCGCCCCTTCCGCCCAGACGACGCCGATCGCCAGCATGACACTGGCGATGATGAGATAGCGGGTCAGTTCATCGACCCAGATGGGCGCGCCGCCCAGTACATAGCGCATCACCACGCCGTAAAGCATGATCAGTACCGTGGAAGCCAGCAGTATCGCCGCGATCGCCAGCGTCACGCGGCCACAGGCAAGCAACAGGCCTTCCCGCAGGGAAGGCTGTCGTGAAGGAGTCATAGAAGTCATTTACCGCATCCACCAACAAGGAGGGAAATTCAGAGCCTCGATGCCCGGACTGTCATCGCCCGGGCACCGGGTACCGCAGCGGGATGCTCACTGATGCTCGAGCGTCACTCGCTTCTCATCGAGTCAACGTGTCAGTTCATCGCGACAGGTCATCGCAAAGGGCCATCACGAGGACAGGCCAGCATCCTTCATCGCGGTTTCGATCAGCTCTGGGGCGATGTCCTGGCTCTTGAGCCATTCCAGATAGGCCGGCTGGCCCTTGCTGCGAAATGCTTCGAGGTCCGCCTCACTCGGGCGGATCACTTGCATGCCCTGCTCTTCCAGTGAGGCGATGCGTGACTCGACCTGATTCTGGTTGTCCTGGCGGGCCTGGGCATTGGCTTCCTTGACGGACTCGAGCAGTGCCGTGCGCTCCTCGTCCGACAGGCTCTCCAGCAGCTGACCATTGGCGACCAGGAACTGATCCGAATACTGGATGTTGGCCAGCGTCAGGTACTTCTGCACTTCCTGCAGACTGCCCAGCAGGATGTACATCGGCGGGTTCATCTGGCCATCCGCTACCCCGGTGCGCAGCGCCATGTAGACTTCCGTCCACGGAATCGGCGTACCCGAGGCACCGAATGCCTCATAGAGCGCTACCTGACTCGGGTCCATCGCACGGAAGCGAAGCCCTTCGAAGTCATCCGGGCTGGTGATCGGGCGCTTGTCATTGGTGAAGGCCAGAAAGCCCCCCTCTTCCACGACAGCCAGAATCTCTGCGCCATTGGCGCGCTCGCTGAACAGCTTCTGCACCTGCTGCCAGTACTGACCTTCATCGAAGAAACGGCGGGCATCCTCAAAGCCGTCGAACATGAACGGCGTGGCGCTGACATAGACTTCCGGCACGATGGGGGCCATGCCCGCGAAGGAAGCGATGTTCAGACTCGGTGAGCTGATCACCTGCTCCATGCGTTCCTGCTCTTCACCCAGCATGCTGTTGGGATAGAGCTTGAGTTCCAGCTCACCATCGGTCTTCTCTTCCACCAGTGTCTTCAGATTGCTGGCAAAGACGTGCACGGCATTCTTGTCGGCATCCGGTGCACCGTTGTAGCTGAGGTTGATGGTCTGGGCCTGCACGCTGGCCGCCAGCAGGCTGAGCGCCAGAGTGGAACCGGTAAGCGTCTTGCGCAGCAGAGATGTCTTGGACAAGGACATGTGGATTCCCTTTTGTTGTTGTAGATATCTGTTGTATGCGGCGGAGCAGCGCCGTTCTGGGGTATGGCACTGTGGCCAGCCAAATATCGAGCGTTGCTCCCACACGTCGAAAGTAGCGTTGTCGCTGTAGACTAATCAATCGTGTGAGTGTTGTTTTTTCGTCCACGCCTATCGGGCTGTCTCGGCACGCCGCTGATGAGACATGCCTATAAACCAGAATGGCCCCGAAAACCGGAGCTTTCGGGGCCATTTCAGCGCCACGGCGAGGCCGTGTTGAACAAGGCAGGGCTGAATGAAGCAGGGCTGAAAGGAGCCGTGCTGGGCATAGCCATGCCGAACGAGCCGCTACATCGTCAGTGGGTATGCTCCCCCTTGAGGTCACTGCGCCAGCCCATACCGGACTCTTCCATCAGGCGCTCATGCACGCCTTCGATATTGAGGCCGACCCACTCCTTATACTGGGCCGAATCACTGTACTCGGAGAGATCGACCTCATGCTGAATCTGCTCCAGTGACTTGCCGGCGAGAATGCCGTCCGTCACCTGGGAATACAGCGATTCAAGATACGCCAGATAGCGTTCGACATCCGCGTGGTCACCCACCTCGGCATGCCCGCCAACGAAGGTATCGAAGTCGTATTCCAGCACTTCACGCGTCGAGTTGATCATGCCCTGAATATCGTAGCTCCAGAGCTTCTGCCACGGCATGCGTCCGATGACGACCCAGTCCACCACGAACAGCGTGGCGTGGTCCTTGAAGTACATGCTGATCGACCCGCGCCCGTCATTCGGGCCGTGATAACGCAGCTGGACTTCCTTGCCGCCCAGTCGCAAGGTCATTTCATCATCGAAGACCAGGTCCGGCGGCAGGGCCTTCGCACGGGTATTGGCGATATCCTGAGCGGCCAGCCGGTGCGCGATGAAGGTGGTCTCCGGGGTGTCGAAGACCTCGCCGCCATAGATGTGATCACTGTGGTTGTGGCTATACACCACATAGCGAACCGGAGTGTCGAAGCGCTGCTTGATCTCGTTGTTCAACCAGCTCGCTGCAGCGTGATTCATCGGGTCCGTCACCAGCGCGCCCTGATCGGTGATCATGAACACGGAGCGGTGGCGATCATCGATGAAGCGATAGAGCCCCTCTCCGAGAGGTTCTATCTCATAGGCCTGGGCCTGCAGACTGAAAGGGAGCGCTGCCAGCGCCAGTGCTTTCTTGAGGGGGCTCAGCATCGGAGGAAGTCCTCGCATCAGGAATGGTTGTCATGAGTTGTCACCCTGCCCTGCCCCTATACGAGGATGCGCAAACACTGGATGCAGCGGACATCACATGCCAAGCAGACGTGGCGCGTCTGCGGTGAAGAACCGCAGTCCCTGCTGCAGGTGGGTAAGGCAGGCCTCGACGGCCACCGTCATCTCACGCCCTCGCCGCGTACACATCTGCGCGCGGGTCTGTGCCAGCGCAGGGTGCTGCATCGGCAGCAGGCAGATATCGCCACGCCGCAGTTCCTCCAGCACGCTCAGCTCCGGCATGAAGGTCACACCGATTCCCGAGCGCACGAAATTCTTGAGCACCGAGACGGAGTTGGTGCGCAATTGTGCACGCAGCGAAACCCGCTCCTGCTGTGCCGCCTGGTTCACCATCTGGCGCATGCCAGTGCAGTCGTCGATCAAGGCCAGCGGCCAGTCCGCCACCTGCGAAAGCGTCAGGGGTCTGCCGATATCCAGCAATGGATGCGCCGCCGGCACGATCAGGTCCAACGGCTGGCAGGTCTCCACATGACAGCAGAGAATCGGGTCCACCGGCGGGGCGTAGAGCAGCGCGATATCCACCTCGAAGTCGCGCAACAGCTCGGTCGCCTCATTCACGCCGGCCATGCGCACCACGACCTCGATACCCGGATGACGCGCCATGAAGCTCTGCAAGGGCAGCGAGATCAGGTCGGCGATGAAGCCCTCGCCCACCGCGATTCGCACCTCACCGCTACGCAGGCCCTGCAAGGCACTCAGCTGCGAGAGCGCTGCCGCCTCCGCCGCCTGCTGACGATGAAAGTGATCCAGCAGCAACCCCGGCCTGGGTCGCACGCATGCCCGTCTCGCTGCGCTCGCACAGCGCGACACCCACCTCTTCTTCCAGCTGCTTGATCTGGCGGCTGACCGCGGAAGGGTCTAGATTCAGATGCCGCGCCGCGCGCCGCAGTGAGCCCCGGCGGATGATTTCATTCAGCGCCGTCAGCGCCTTGGGATTGAGCATGGAGACAGTACCCGCCAGCAGAAGTGGAGGAAGAGGTAAGACTCGAAACACTCAGGATATCCTTGCAGATCAAGCGGCTCCAGAGGCCCATATCGTGAAGAGTTCGACAACGAAAAAGGAGCCGCTTGAGCGGCTCCTTGTGGTTCGACGTGATCAGCAGTTGCCTTTCTTGGCCTGCCCGGGCGGACAGAAGCTGCCACCTCCACGCTTGTGATCATGATGTCCATCACCGATTTCGATGATAGGTTCGGCATCGATTCGCGCCGGCGTATAACTGCACCCCGCCATGAAAAAGGTACTCAGCATCACCAAGCTGACAAGTCGCATACTAGTCTTCATCATCATTCCTTTTCATGAAAATCAACCATCTCTTGATGCCTCACATCGTACCGGAACGCAAGCAACAGAGAACGCAATTTCTCAACGAATGATAGTGTGGGCCCAGGGGTGCATCATCCATTAAGACAGGATCTGGCCATGTTCGATTTCAAGGAAGTGGAAGCCTTCGTGTGGATCACCCGCCTGGGATCGTTCCGGCTGGCCGCCCAGCACCTGCATCTGACCCAGCCCTCGATTTCCGAACGTATCAACAAGCTGGAAACCACTCTGGAAACCCGTCTGCTGGAGCGTACTCGCCGACCGGTACAGCCGACGCTCAAGGGGCGCGAATTCTATCGCCACGCCGAGGCGCTGCTGGAAGCGCGCCAGAAAGCGCTATCCATGATGGAATTGAATACGCCCTTCCAGGGCGTGCTGCGACTGGGTGTCGTCGAGACCGTCGCGCATAGCTGGCTACCCGGCTTTCTGGCCGAACTGGCGCGCCGCTATCCAGACCTCACGCTGGAACTCGAGGTCGACAGCTCCCCGGGACTTGCCGCCATGCTCACCGCCGGCGATATCGACCTAGCCTTTCTGATGGGGCCGGTGACGGCAGAGAGCGTGCTCAATCGTTTTCTCTGCAACTACACGATGGGCTTCGTGATCAGTCCCGCGCTGGGCTTCACCGAAGACAACTTCTCATTGCGGCGCCTGAATGCTCTGCCGCTGATCTCGTTTGCCCGCAACAGCCGACCGCACCATGAACTTGGCTCCCTGCTCCATCAGATGGGGCTGGATGACGTGAAGCTGCATTGCTCCAGCTCGCTATGGACCATCGTGCGCATGACGCTGGATGGCCTGGGCGTCGGCGCCATCCCGCCACGTATTGTCGCCGAGGAAGTCCGCCAGGGCTCCCTGCTCAGCCTGCCCTGCGACCTGCCAGAACTGACTTTCACCGCCTCCTGGCCGACCCATATGGAAAGCGCCCTCGCCGAAGGCGTGTGTGAACTCGCCATCGAGATCGCTAGGCAGGATCAGGAGGCGCATTCACGAATCGCCTGATCTTCTCAGTCTTCCATACCCTGCATAGCGCCCCTTCCGGCCATGATGTCTCTACTAACCCGCACCATATGAAAGGAATTTCCGATGGCCTGACTCGATAAAAATCGATTGGATTTATCCCGGTACGCTTCTTATGGTGAAGACAGACAACAACAACTTCACAAGAAGCCCCCACGATGCCCCAGACACTTCTCAGTGCCGCGTCGTCCCCCCGCGAGGCGCGCGAGCAGATCCGCAGCGGTCATTGGGCCAGCCACACCAGCGGTATCGCTGCCGGCTACGCCCAGACCAACCTGATCATCCTGCCAGACGAGGCTGCCGGCGAATTTCTGCAATTCTGCCAGGCCAATCCCAAGGCCTGCCCATTGCTGGATGTCACGGACGTCGGTTCTCCCGCCCCGACAGGGCTCGGTGAGAACATCGACCTGCGCCACGACCTGCCGGCCTATCACATCTACCGTCACGGCAAGCTTGAGGAAACGCGCGAGGATATCGCCGCCCTGTGGCAGGACGATTTCGTGGCGTTTTCCATCGGCTGCTCGTTCTCGTTCGAAGAGGCGCTGCTCAACGAGGGTGTCGAGGTTCGCCATGCGCGCCTGAAGCGCAACGTGCCGATGTATCGCACCAATATCCCGCTGATCAGTGCCGGTCGCTTCCATGGCAGCCTGGTGGTGTCCCTGCGCCCGATGTCGGCGGCACACGCCATTCGCGCGATCCAGATCACCACCGACATGCCTCGAGTTCACGGTGCGCCCGTCCATCTGGGCGACCCCGCCTTGATCGGTATTTCCGATATCGAAAGCCCCGACTTCGGCGATGCGCCTACGCTTGAGACAGGTGATCTGCCGGTGTTCTGGGCCTGTGGCGTCACGCCACAACTGGCGCTGGAGAATGCCCGACTGCCATTGGCGATCGCGCATAGCCCGGGCCACATGCTGATTACCGACATTCCCAATCATCGTCTCAAGTACGGATGACCTACTGCCAGGCGTGCTACCGGGCATGAGAGAAATCCGCACTCATCACGCCCGGCGCAGTGCAGAGACGCACCGCGAATCGAAACACAGCAACGCACAGGACAGCAGCGGGAAAGACACACCCCGCAAAGAAGTAGCCAACAAGCTTTTCCGATAACACCAGATGCACAACAACAATGGTGATCCCCATGAAAACACGTTTTGCCCTCTCCGCCCTTGGTCTCGCACTCGCCGCCGCCGGTAGCGCCAATGCTGCCGATACCCTCAACGTGGTAGGCAGCTGGAGCAGCCTGGAGCTCAACCGCCAATTCGAGAAGCCGTTCTGGAGCGAGACCCTCCCGGCCGCCAGCAATGGCGATCTCAGCACCCAGGTGACCACCTTCGATCAGATGGGTATCCCCGGCTCTGACGTCTATCGCTATCTGGGCGATGGTGTCTTCGATGTCGGCATGACCGTGGCCGACTACACCGTGTCCGATGCACCGGAACTCGAAGGGCTGGATCTGCCGATGATGGCCCCCACTGCCGAGGAAGCGCAGCAGGTCGCCGAGGCCTTCCGCCCGCTGGCAGAAAGCACCATGAACAAGCGCTTCAATAGCCACGTGCTGGCCATCGTGCCGTATCCGGCCCAGGTGCTGTTCTGCAATACCCCGATCGAAGGGCTCGATGGTCTGAAGGACAAGAAGGTGCGTGCCAGTGGCCGCTCCACCGGTGAGTTCATCGAGGCGCTGGGCGCGCAGAGCCTCAACATCGCCTTCAACGAGGTGCCGGGTTCCCTTGAGCGTGGCGTGATCGACTGCGCAGTCACCGGTTCGCTCTCCGGCTACAGCGCCGGCTGGCATGAAGTCTCCAGCCACTTGATGCCGCTGCCCCTGGGCGGCTGGGATTATGTGATCACCGCCATCAATCAGGACAAGTGGCAGAGCCTGAGCACTGATAGCCAGACGCTGATCCAGCAACAGGTGGACAGCGAGTTCACCGCGCCGGTGTGGGAAAACGCGCGTGGTGAGACCGCGCGTGGCGTGGCCTGCCTGACCGGCGAAGGCGATTGCCCGCTGGGCAAGAGCGCCGACATGACGCTGGTCGACTTCAGCGATGACGACGCCAAGCGCGCACGTGCGGCGCTCGAAGACACCGTCCTGCCAGCCTGGGCGGCGCGTGTCGATGCCGAGACGCGCAAGACCTGGAACGAGAGCGTCGGCAAGGTCGTCGGCCTGACCGCCACCGCGGAGTGATCCAGTGGCACCTGCTCACCGAAGCCGGTTCGTGAGCAGGTGCCGATAGCCCCGCCCTGTCCCGACGTGGCAGACATGTTCCCCAGAGACGTAGCGCTGAACGACTCGCGCCTGTGTATTCAAGCGCAAGCTTTCAAAAGCAGACTTTCTCGAGAAAGCGGCCTTCGTTCAGCGCCCCAGCAGGACCCGACTCATGAACTCCTTCCTTCACGCACTCGATGTCCTCGTGTGCCTGACACGCGCGATATCACGCCACGCCGCACGCCTGATGGGCCTGTTGTTGCTGGCTGTCGTGGTCTTCATCGGCGCCGAGATCCTGATGCGCCAACTATTCAATCATCCGCTGCCCGGCGTGCATGAATATGCCGGCTATGTGCTGGCGATGCTCTCGGCGTGGGGTCTGTCCCATACCCTGATGGAGCGCGCCCACATCCGTATCGATGTCGTGCACGGCAAGCTGCCGGCCTTCTCGCGTCACACCCTGGATATCCTCGCGATGCTGGCGCTGAACCTGGTGGCCTGGGTGATCCTGATCAATGCCTGGCCGGTGCTCGGCAAGTCGTTGAGCAATGGTTCCACCGCCAACACCCCGCTGGCGACACCGCTATGGATTCCGCAGCTGCTGTGGCTATCCGGTTATGCCTGGTTCGCGATCACCACCAGCGTGCTGGGACTGCGCGTTCTTGTTGCCGCCTGTCTGCGTGATACCACCACGCTCGAGACACTGGCTGGCCCCGATCACGGAGAAAGCGAAGGGGCTCTGGCCCAGGCGGCCTCCACGACCAAGGAGACTCGCTGATGTTGGGCTTTCTTTCGGTGGGTATCCTCACCCTGCTGCTGGCCGGCATTCCCGTTGCGGTCACCCTCTTCCTGCTCGCCTTCGGGATCGACCAGTTCTACTCCTTCTTCCCGCTGACCAAGGCGCTGGGCCAGAACCTGTGGTCTGCCGCGGACTCCTTCCTGCTGATCGCGATTCCGCTGTTCGTGCTGATGGGCGAAATCATCGTACGTGCCGGTATCGCCGAGAAGGCCTACCGCGCCATGGACCACTGGCTGTCGTGGCTGCCGGGCGGCCTGCTGCACGCCAACATCACCACCTCGGCACTGTTCTCGGCGACCTCCGGCTCCTCGGTAGCCACGGCGGCGACGGTCTCGACCGTGGCCTTACCCCAGGGCAAGAAGCTGGGCTATGACGCCAAGCTGTTCTGCGGCAGCATCGCCGCGGGCGGCACCCTGGGCATCCTGATTCCGCCGTCGATCAACCTGATCGTCTATGGCTTCCTGACCGAGACCTCCATCCCGAAGCTGTTCATGGCCGGCCTGGTGCCGGGCCTCGGCCTGGCGGCGCTGTTCATGCTGGCCTCGCTGCTGCTGTGTGTCTGGAAGCCGTCCTTGGGCGGCCCGCGTCAGAGCGCCAGCTGGAGCACTCGCATCAAGAGCCTGTCATTCCTGCTGCCATTGCTGGTGCTGTTCATCGTCATCGTCGGCTCCATCTATCTGGGCTGGGCGACGCCGACCGAAGCCGCCGCCATCGGCGTGCTGGCCTCGCTAGGCCTCGCCGCCATCAACCGCTCGCTGAATATGGCGATGATCAGCCGCGCGCTGGACGGCACCGTCAAGACCACCTCGATGATCCTGTTCATCATCATGGCGGCCTCCTTCCTCAACTTCGCGCTGGCCTCCTCCGGCATGGTCCAGCAGGTCACCGGCCTGCTTGAGGCCTATGACCTGGGACCCTTCGCGCTGCTGATGGCGGTAATCGTCTTGTTCATCGTGCTCGGTTTCTTCATCGAGACCCTGTCGCTGATGGTCATCACCATTCCAATCGTCACCCCGCTGATCGCGGCGGCCGGTTACGACAAGGTGTGGTTCGGCATCGTGATGATCCTGTTCGTCGAGCTGGCACTGATCACTCCGCCGGTCGGCCTGAACCTCTACATCGTGCAGGCCTCGCGGCGTGGCGAAGCCTTCGCCGACGTCATCATCGGCACCCTGCCGTATCTGGGCGCGATGCTGGTGATGGCCGCGCTGCTGGTGGCCTTCCCGCAGATCGCGCTGTGGCTGCCTTCGGCACTGTAAAGCCGCTTTTGCCTGACACCTGCTGGCAAGCCGGCAGGTGTCACTGGCGCAACACCGTTCATTCAAGACTTCGAGCACAGAACAACGACACCCCCCGATAACGGAGCGATTTCCATGCTGACCTTTACCCATGACAACGGCGAATTCACCCTTGATGTCCAGCGCGTCGCGATTGCCGGCTGGGCCGGACGCGACCAGGCGGGCGTGCAGCACCATATCGACGAGCTCAAGCTGCTGGGCGTGGCGCCGCCCTCCCAGACCCCGCTGTTCTACCGCGTGACCCGCGAGACCCTGACCCAGGCCTCTCAGGTCGCGATGCTCGGCGGCGAAGGCTCCGGTGAGGTCGAGACCTGTCTGGTCAGCGATGCCGAGGGCACCCTGTGGGTGACGATCGCCTCGGACCACACCGACCGCAAGCTCGAAGCCGTCGGCGTCGCCGAATCCAAGCAGCTGTGCGCCAAGCCGATTGCCCGCCACGCCTGGAAGCTCAGTGAGGTCATCGACCACTGGGACAGCCTCGAGATCGAAAGCGAGATCGAAGACACCGGCAAGACCGTGAGCTATCAGCAGGGCACTCTCGCCGAGCTGCTGCCGGTCGCCACTCTGATGGAGCGCCTGCCCGCCGCCATCGCCAAGGACGGCAGCCTGGCCCCCAACAGCGTGCTGCTGTGCGGCACTGTACCGGCGATCGGTGGCATCCGCCCCAGCCCGAGCTTTACCATGCGCCTGATCGACCCTCAGACCGGTCGTCGCATCGAGCACCGTTATGAGGTGGAAGAACTTGAGGTGGTGGCATGAGTGATGAGAACAAGCGCCTTGAGCAGGCGCGTGAATTCTGGGCGCGCCCGCCCCGCCAGCGCACGTTGACGCAGTTGCTCGAGGCCTATCAGACAGGCAGTTTCGGCCCCGAGCAGACTGCCACGGTGCTTGCCGAGCGCCATCAGGCCCTGGGCGAGGCCGCCAGCCACAGCATCATCAGCCGTGATGATGCCGCCATGAGCGTGCAGGCCACCGCTCAGCAGCAACTCAAGGTAGCTGCGACGTCGTTGCCGCTGGGAGGGGTTCCGGTCTCGATCAAGGACCTCTTCGACGAGACCGGCATGACGACGTTGGCAGGCTCGCGGGCACTGGCAGGAAGCGCTCCTGCCAGTCAAGACGCCCCGGCGCTGAGCCGCCTGAAAGCCGCCGGCATCCTGCACGCCGGCCGCACCAGCATGAGCGAGTTCGCGTTCTCTGGCCTGGGCCTGAACCCGCATGTCGGCACGCCGCCCAACCCCTACGATGGCGAGCGCATCACCGGCGGTTCGACCTCCGGCGGGGCGGCCTCCGTTGCCTTCGGGCTGGCCGCGGCGACCCTGGGCAGCGATACCGGCGGCTCGCTGCGGATTCCGGCGGCCTTCTGTGGCCTGACGGGCTTCAAGCCGTCACAGGCCAGCGTGCCGGGAGATGGTGCCTTCCCGCTGTCACCGAGCCTGGACTGCATTGGCCCCATCGCGCCCAGCGTCGCCTGCTGTCGCACGCTGTGGGAAGTCCTGAGCGGTGAGGTCGCTGACGCGACGCCGCTCACTCGCCCGCTGACGCTGCTGGTGCCGGAGAGCGAGCTGGTCAGTGAAGTTGACGCCGATGTGGCCGCCGACTTCGCCGCCCTGCTGGAACGGCTCGAAGGGCTGGGAGTTCGCCTCCAGCGTGCGCCGATCGAGGCCATCGAGGCCGCTTACGCCATCAACCAGCGCGGCGGCCTGGTCATTCCGGAAGCGGCCGCCGTGCATCACGAACTGCTGGCCATTCATGAAGCCCAGTATGATCCGCTGATCGCCGAACGCCTGAACGGCGGGCGCGACATCACCTCCAGCGAGTATCTGGCACGCCTGTGGCCGCGCACTGCCATCCAGCAACGCTTCGCTCAGCAGGTGCAGGATGTCGATGCGGTGCTGATGCCGACCGTTGCCATGCGTGCCCCACGTCGTGACCTGCTGGAGCAGGATGGCGCGCTCTTCGCCCAGCTCAACAAGCGCGCGCTGCGCAACACCAGCGTCTTCAACTACCTGGATGCCAGCTCGATCTCGATTCCGGCGCCAGCGGCGGTGAACGAAGAGCCGCTGGGCCTGATGCTGTCACGCCCTCAGGGTCAGGATGTGGCGCTGCTGCGCGTCGCCCAGGCGCTGGAGACACTGCTCGCGCAATAGTGACGTGCTGGATCATTGCAACAACGCGCAGAGGATCAACGGCTGTTGGCAATACGCAGAAGGGCCTCCCTGCGGGAGGCCCTTCTTGTCTCTTCTGCTGGATATGCCAGCGAATCGTACTGTATTGGATCAGTGGTCGAGAATGATCGAGGTAATCACGCCGGTCGCGACCGCTGTCAGAACGTAGCGGCCATCTACCTTCAGCCAGCGGTGTCCTTCTGGCGGCCGGGACAGGTGATGGGCCTTCCAGTCGCTGACCCAGTAACGCTTGTCATTGTAGTAAGCGCGCGATACGTGATCACCACGCTTCCAGTTCCTGGGGCCATTAGAGTGCCGTGCGGCACGGGACTGACCATGTCCCTGATTGGCGTGCTGCTGTTTGGCGTGTTGCTTTTGCCCTTGATGATTGCCTTGCTGCTTGCGTTGTTGCTGCTGATGTTGCTGACCCTGGCCACGATCATCACGATCGCTAGGTGCCGCCTGAACCACGGAAGCGCTCATCAGCGCGATGGTCATGCCGAGGGCTGCCAGAGTACGGTGTCGCATGTTCGCTCTCCTTGTCATGCCGGGACACGGGGGTGTCAAGAATTACAAAACACTGTTCCATAATTCTGTGGGCTACAAGGGAAAACTGCAAGCCCCACGCGTCCTCTTCACTTTTTCTGACGATATGCCCGCGTATGTCGCAAGAAAGGCAGCCGATGTTGGCAGAAAGCAACACCCTCGGCCTCGCGCGTAGGCATCGGGCCAGAGTCACAGCGTCACGGCCCCAGAAGAATCTCTTCGATGACGCCACTTTGGATATCCGTCAACACATAACCGCTCTTGAGCTGGATCCAGCGCTGCCCTTCGCCAGGTTCGGGCAGTCGGGATTGCTGCCAGTCCTTCACCCGCAGACTCTCATCGGAGGCCAGTGCATCAGGCAGCTGGTCACCCCGTCTGAGCAGAGGCCCACGCTCCGCCGAGCTGGCGGCGGACCTTTCTGCCTGTGGCCCCTTGTGCTTCTCCTGAGCCCCCTGCTGCTTCTCACTCTCCAGAGCTTCCTGTCCGCCCTGCTGCTGGTTCTTCTCCTGAGCCTCCTGCTGCTGCTCCTGAGCTTCCTGAGCCTCCTGCTGCTGCTCCTGAGCTTCCTGAGCCTGTTGCTGCTTCTGGATCTTCTTGAGATCTCGCATCTGCTCGGCCTGGACACGCTGAGCCTTGGCCTGCCCTTCCAGTGCTTCATGTTTCTTCTTGAGATGATCGTCGCTGTCCTTGCCGTCTTCCGCGGCCTGTAGCCCTGAAGCGCCCAACACAGCTAACGCCAGAGTCAGCCCTCGCAAAGCCCTTTTATTCATGTCTTGCCTCCTCATCAGGCTGGATGCCTCTGGCATGCCAAGTCTGGTTCAGGCAACGATGATTGCCATTAACAAGCAGCGAGACGGGTTGATCGCCATTCACGCTACCAGCATAACGTGTCAGCAACGCAATTTGCGGTCGGATACGCCTCCCGTTTAGAGACTTTCGCTTCAATGACAAGCACTTGACGCCAGATATCGCTCATCTGGCCAAGATGGCAGAAGATCGGAGAACACTCTGTAGCAGACTGACTGCCGCTCATGAAAGAACCCTGGCCGCTCTTGATCACAAAAAAAGTGCGACCGGGTAACCGGCCGCACTTTATTCACATCACCGCCTTAACAGTGGCTTCGATCAGAAGCCTTCGAGGACGATCTTGCCCCTGGCCTTGCCGCTTTCCAGCAAGGCATGCGCGCGCTTGAGGTTCTCGGCGTTGATAGTGCCGAAGGTTTCCGTCGCGGTGGAGGTGATTCTGCCAGTATCCAGCAGACCCGCCACCTTGGTGAGGATCTCGCCCTGACGCGTGATATCGGCGGTGGTGAACAGTGAACGAGTGAACATCAACTCCCAATGGATGGAAACGGCCTTGGGCTTGAACGGCACCACATCGAGGGTCTCCGGGTCATCGATCATGCCGAAACGACCCTGCGGCGCGATCAATTCGGCGACCTGCGGCGCGTAGTGCTCGGAGAAGTTGGTCGAGAACACGAAGGCCGGGGCACCAATGCCCAGCGCCTCGATCTGGGCCGGCAGCGGCTGGCTGTGGTCGATGACGTGATGCGCGCCCAGTGACTTCACCCACTCGCGAGTCTGGGGGCGTGACGCCGTGGCGATGATGGTCAGGTCGGTTAGCTCACGCAGCAGCTGGATGGTGATGGAGCCCACGCCACCGGCCCCACCGATGATCAGGATGGCACGTGCAGCACCCGGCACCGGCTCGGTGACACGCAGGCGATCGAACAGCATCTCGAAGCCGGTCAGCGTGGTCAGCGGCAGCGCAGCCGCCTCATGAACCGGCACGGACTTGGGCGCTTGGCCGACGATACGTTCATCCACCAGATGGAGTTCGCTGTTGGTGCCAGCGCGGGTGATATCACCGGCATACCAGACCTTGTCGCCCGGGGCGAAGGCCGTAACCTGGTCACCGATGGCGACGACCTCGCCCACGGCGTCCCAGCCGATTACGGCAGCTTCGCCGGCGGCCGGCTCGCGGCTCTCACGAATCTTGTAATCCACCGGATTCACAGAAACCGCAGCAACCTTGACCAGCAGGTCGTGACCGGTGGCGACCGGTGTCTCGAGTTCGATATCGACCAGGGCGTCGTCACGATCAATGGAACCGGCAGCGTAGTAACCAATGGCTTTCATCAGAGTCTCTCCTAAAGATCAGGTCAGTCACGGCAGCGCTGAGGGCCTTGCCGTGATGCGATGACAGCATGTTAACTCTATGGCCTTGGCGTAAAAACAACCCATAACCGCAAGGTTAATCCGGATAAAGCGGATAATGTATGACGAGTTTGCGTGTTGCGTGCAAGGAGACGCCGACGGGTGATCAGCTTGCGATGTGAGATACGCCGGCCAGGCACAAAAATGTTCTGGTCAAGTGAGAGCGGACACATTTTTAAGCCGCAGCAGCCAGTTCAATATCCCTCGGCGTTCGGTAGCCCAAGGTCGAGTGGAGTCGGCAGCTGTTGTACTCCATCTCGATATATTCGATCACATCTCGCCGTGCTGCTTGGCGGGTTCCATATCGCTGGTTAGCCAGCCACTCGCTTTTCAGTGAGCCGAAGAACCGCTCCATAACAGCATTGTCCCAGCAGTTTCCCTTGCGGCTCATGGAGGTCTGGAACCCGTGCCGATCCAGCGTGGATCGGTAGTCATGTGACGCGTACTGGCTGCCGCGGTCGCTGTGGTGGATCAATCCGCTCTTGGGCTGCCGGCGCCCTACGGCCATCTCCAAGGCGTCCAGAACCAACTGTGTGCGCATGTGGTCTGCCATCGCCCAACCAACAAGTTGCCGGTCGTGGAGATCGAGCACTGCCGCCAAGTAGAGCCACCCTTCCAACGTCCAGATCGCCGTGATATCGGCCACCCAGGCCCGGTTCGGTGCCGACACCAAAAACTGACGGTTGAGCAGGTTGGGCGCCACCGGAAGGCTGTGCTCACTGTCGGTCGTATGACGCCAGCGGCGCCGCTGCTTTGCTTCTACGCCGGCTTCCCGCATCAGACTCCGGGCCTGGTAACGGCCAACCTCGTAGCCACGACGTTGCAGCTCTTTGGCGATGCGGCGGCTGCCGTAGCTGCCTCGCTTCCGGCGGTGGATCTCTCTGACCTCACGGTGAAGGGCCTGGCGATGATCATCTGGGCCACGCCGTCGCCAGTCATAGAAACCACTCCGGCTGACCTGCATGACCCGACACAGCAAGGCCACTGGATAGGCAGCCTTCTCCGATTCGATGAACTGATATCTCAGCTCGATTCTTTGGCGAAGAAGGCCGCCGCCTTTTTTAAAATATCCTTTTCAATCTGAAGCTTACGAACCTCTTCGCGGAGCATTTTGATCTCGTCGTCGCGATCATCCGCATGTTGGCTCGAGGCGCCTGAAGTCTGTTGACGTTGCTTGCGGCACCAACGGTCCAACAAGCTACGGTCAACTCCCAGGCGCCGAGCTGCCTCGGATACGGTATATCCCTGATCGCTCACCAGGCTCACCGCATCGGCCTTGAATTCATCGGAATACCGACGTCGAGTCTTCTTGGTCATGAACACCTCCATCGCCTCTATTATGAGGCTTATCGGGGTGTCCGCTCCAATTGGACCACTTCAAAAACGACAACGCAGGACGGTCGTGAGACACGTCCTGCGCAGATCACAGGCTAACGAGAAAGCCATGGCGCCAAGGCAATGTGTTGCCCAAGGCCCAAGGGAGCAAGGGTCAGTTGGCGGGTGTCAGCTTGAGCAGGTAGTAATGCTTGTCACTGCCATCCACGCCCTGGTTGAGTGCCGGATGGGCGTTCAGCTGGTTGGTGGTGAGGTAGAGGCTGCCATCCGGCGCGAAGGCGAAGCCATCCGGCCAGCGCAGACGCTCGTCATCCTGGGTGATCACCGACATACCTTCCGGCGATGAGAAGGTCAGTGCGTTGTGCTCCGCGTCTCCGGCGATGATGCCGCCGCGCTTGGCATCAAAGATGAAGCCATCATTGGGGCGCTTGGGGGCGTAAGGCGTGATGGCGCGAGCCAGTTCCGCCGCCGTGGCAGTGTCATCGGCCAGCTCAGCTGCCGGCAGGCGATAGACCTCACTGCCGTTCACGCCACCGAAATAGACGACGTCATCCGCCGGATCGAAGGCGATGGCATTCAAGCCCAGGTACCAGGGCTTCGGCTCACCATTCTTGTCGCCCTTGGCCGCCATCAGATGGCCATTGATGACCATGTCGTGTTCCACCGGCATCAGCCTTTCATCGCTCTGCAGCACGCGACGCGTCTTGCCGCTGGCGATATCCACCACCACGAAAGCCGGTTTCATGCTGGAGGCCGGCGCGGTAAAGGTCATGTCAGCGATATAGATCTTGCCGCGCTGCTCATCAATGACGAAATCCTGCAGGAAGGAGATCGGCAGCACGCTGTCACCGGCAAGCGAAATCACCTTCTTGAGCGAATCACTGCGGGTATCCCAGCCCACCAGCTTGGGCGCACTGTCCTGGCTGCCCATGTCAAGCATCCACACCACGCCCTGACTGTCGGAGTGCACGCCGATGATCGAGGCGATGCCGACCTCGCCCTTTTCCGGGCCATCGGCCCAGTCCAGGGTCGGGAACGGCACACGCTTGCCGTCCTGGGTGATCTCGACCACGCGCAGCGCCGGTGCATCAAATGGCTGCTGGGACATGATCAAGCGGCCATCCGGCGTGAAGGTGATGTTGCCGGGGCGGGTGTCCGAATATTCGGCGACGGTGGTCAGCGTGCCGTCGCGCAGGGAGGCGGCTTGCGCATTCTGGGGGTTTACGGCCGTGCTGTCAGCGGCCGCCTGAGTGGCGCCGGCGACGGTGGCAACGCCCAGCGAGGCGATGAGGATGGCAGTCTTGAGGCGAGAAAATGGCATGGGGACTCCTTGCCCGCCGGTTGGCGCTATGCGCTGCACCGGCAGGGTCGATGATGATGAGATGAAGAGACTGGGCGGTGGCGTGGCCATCGCCCGGGATTTGTCGAGATTCAGGCGAGATAAATCAGGTGCGACGCATCAGGCGCGACGACGCAGGTCGTCTTCCAGTTCGCTCAAGCGAGGATTGCCGATGTAGAGCTGAGAGAGGTCCTTGAGGGCCGCGGCGCCGATGCGCTGGCGAGCCTCCTTGCGCACCACCAGCGTGGCCTCATCCTGGGTACCTAGAAGCCCCTTGGGTTCCTTGAGGGCGCGAATTCGGTAGCGGTGATGCAGGAACTGCGGATGCCACAGCGGCACCACGACCCATCGCCCCTGCGCCACCGCCGCTTCGTAACGATCGAAGCAGTCCGCTTCGCTGCCGGTGCGGAAGACATACCCGGCGGCATCCAGACCATATTGCTTGATCATCTCGGCCGAGAAGCGACTGATGCCGGCCCCCGGATTGATCCCCTGAATGATGGGCTCCATCTTGCTGAGCGCCGGTTCCCGCAGCAGGTCCGTGACGCTTGCCACCGCACTTTGTGGCACGTAATCCGGCACTCCCCAGATGCAATACGGCTCATAGATGACGGCGATCTTGTCGACGTCATCCAGCATGGGGGCCAGGTAGGCCTCATGACTCGAGGGCAACCAGGCGGAGGCCAGAATGTCGACCTCCCCTCGCCCCAGCATCGCGAAGGCCTCTTCATGGGGAGCAGAAGCGAAGGTCACCTCATGGCCGTGGCTCTCCAGCACACGTGCCACTTCCAGAGCGCTGGCCTCATGGAAGGACAACGCGATATGGCCGATACGGATGGGGTCTGTCATGACTGCCTCGAGTGGGTCATTGAAGAAGAAAGAAAGCGAGCAGGCCTGCATGGCCGCCCAGGAAAGCCAGAGCCCATATCCAGGACCCAGGCCCGCCCTCAGTCGAAGGCGGTCATTTCATGCAGGGTGAATTCGCTGACCGCGCCTTCCGTCGCTGCCATGTAGTCTTCCAGGTGCGGCGCCTGCATGTGCTGCTGCCAGAGTTCCCGCGAGGCCCAATTCTCATAAAAGGTGAAATGCGCCGGGTTGTCGTTGTTCTGGTGCAGGGTGTATCCAAGGCAGCCTTTTTCAGCACGAGTGATGGGTACCAGTGCCAGAAGTGCTGCCTTGACCTGCTCGATCTGGTCCGGCTTGGCATGGATATTGGCGATGATGGTCAGCTGAGTCATGAAAGGGACTCCGTGGCGTGATCAGGAAACTTGAGTTGCGCAAGCAATGTGATCATCCTAGCCACAAGCCTCAACCGTATAAACGTACAACTTGCGCAAATATAATTCGGAAAAACCGTACAATGTTGCTGGATAATATTGCCCTGTTTCTGACCATCATCGAGAAAGGCAGCCTGACCGCTGCAGGACGCGAGACGGGCCTGTCGCCCACCACCGTGTCCGAACGCCTCGCCGCGCTGGAAGCTCATTACGGAGTCGTACTTCTAAACCGCACCACGCGCGCCATCAGCCTGACCGAAGAAGGCCGGACACTGATGGAAGAAGCTCGCGGCCTGCTTGATAGCGTGTCAGAACTCGAGACCCGCATCCGCCTGGGCGCCCAGACCCTCACCGGCCGCATTCGCATCAGTGCACCGAGCGACCTGGGCCGCAATGCCCTGTCACGCGCCATCACCGAATTCCAGCATCAGCACCCCACCATCGAGATAGAACTGCTGCTGTCGGACAGCTACGTGGATATCGTCGGCCAGGGGATCGATCTTGCCCTGCGCTTCGGCACCATCATGGACAGTACGCTGCGCGTGCGGCATCTGGGCCAGAAACGCCGCCTGCTATGCGCCTCCCCCGCCTATCTGGCGCAGCATCCTGCTCCGCTGACGCCGGTGGACCTCAAGCACCACAACTGCCTGGTAATGCGCTTCGGCAAGAGCCTCGACAACGAATGGCGCTTCGGTAGTCACAAGGTGCCGCAGATCGTCACCGTCAGTGGCAACCGGATCGCCAATGACGGCGAACTGGTACGCCAGTGGTGCCTGGAAGGATTGGGCATCGCCCTGAAATCGGAAGTCGATGTGAAGGAGGATCTCCACGCGGGCCGCCTGATCGAACTGCTGCCGGAACATGCCGCACCGCCCTCACCGCTGCAGCTGCTGTTTCCGCCGGCGCGCGCCCAACCGCGTCGTGTGCAGGCGTTTGCCCAGCATCTGGTCGAGACCTTCAGCGAATCACTGTCGCATCCGCAATAGCCAGAAACGCAAAAGCCCCCCGCAACCAAAGGCTGCGGGGGGCTTTCATCACCCGGGGCACTCAGCTGCCATCAGGCAGCGATGTCATGCCTCAGTGGCGCTCGTTCTTGAGCACGTCGGCGTAGCTCTTCTTCTGGTAACGAGAATGGGTATCGCTCGCCTTGTTGCTAGCACTGGACTTGGCTGACTTGGCCGCCTGGCTGGCGTGTGATGTCTTGGCCGATGCCTTGCTGCTTGCCGTGGCCTTGTGAGATTTGGCAAATGACTTGGCGCTGTTCTTGGACTGAGTGTACTGGGACTTGGCGCTGTCCTTGGTCTGGGAGTACTGAGACTTGGCGCTGTCCTTGTGAGCCTCAAGCGTCGGATTGCCGGCCAGTGCCACGGAGGAACCGGCCATGCTGGCCACCATCAGTACTGCGATCGTCAACTTGCGCATCGTATCTACCTCGTCACCTTGCATGAATACCGAGTCCTGGAGGGCGTCCCTCGAGGTTTGTCATGAGCAGACACTAACGTGTTGATATTCAAGCTCGCAATTGTCGATCCCTGACATGACGATTTCTTTCACCTTATCTGAAAGTTGTAGCCATCCCGAGACGAGCGTGTCTCATCTGACACCTGTCCCACCCTCATCCGCCTCATGGTTTCACCCTGCGCCGCACTCCCCCAAAGCGGTAAAAATTCATCAGTGAATGATTGTTTTCATTTAATGAGTGCTATCGCCGGCCGGCGCGTCGATCAGGCTTGACCCAGCGCCAGAAAAACATTGTTATTTACTTGAGAAGAAAATTAAGTCACTGACAGGAAATAACCGATCCACAAACACGTCAGTGAATGAAACTCTTCAGATCACAACAACAATGCCTCTCTGCCGACATCGGAGCCCAGAATGCCTCACGCGACCTGCACCTCAGACGATCACTTCATTCTCACCATCAGCTGCCCGGCGACGTCCGGTATCGTGGCGGCCATCACCACCTTCTTGAACACTCACGAATGCTACATCAGTGAACTGGCGCAGTACGACGATGAGGACAAGGGACAGTTCTTCCTGCGTGCGCGCTTCCGTTTCAACACGGGCACCGAGGGCGATATCGAGCGTATGCGTCAGGCCTTTGAAGATGTGGCAGCGCCCTTCGAGATGCAATGGCAGATCCATGGTGGCAAGGACAAGATGCCGGTGCTGATCATGGTCTCCAAGTTCGACCACTGCCTGGATGATCTGCTCTACCACTATCGCAAGGGTGAGCTGGACATGCAGATCACCGCAGTAGTCTCCAACCACTTGGACCTGCGCCCGATGGTCGAGCGCGAAGGCATCCGCTTCGTCTACCTGCCGATCACCAAGGACACCAAGGCGCGCCAGGAAGCGGCCTTGATGGACATCGTCGAAGAAACCGGCACTCAACTGGTGGTACTGGCGCGCTACATGCAGATTCTCTCCGATGAGCTATGCCAGAAGCTGGCCGGGCGCGCCATCAACATCCACCACTCCTTCCTGCCGGGCTTCAAGGGCGCCAAGCCCTATCACCAGGCACACGCCCGCGGAGTCAAGCTGATTGGCGCCACCGCCCACTACGTCACTGCGGATCTCGATGAAGGGCCGATCATTGATCAGGCCGTACAGCGAGTCGAACACAACTTTGCCCCGGATGACCTGGTCGCAGCGGGCCGCAATACCGAGACCCAGGCGCTGACCAATGCTGTGCGCTATCACATCGAACACCGCGTCTTCCTCGCCAATGATCGCACCGTGATCTTTAAATAGGTGTTCAAAAAATCTTCAAGACAGGCGCTACATGAGCCTTCAAACAAGCCTTCAAGACAGACCACGCGTGAATCATCAGCCGTCACACAAGGAGGAAGCGCAGTCATGAATACCCAAGCGACACCCACCGCGATCGCGGACGAGACACTCGCACAACCCACCGCCGCCGTGATCGATGGCAAGGCCGCCTCGGCGCGACTGCTCAAGGAAGTCACGGCAGAGGTCGCAAGCCTCACGCAACAAGGCGTGATACCGGGGCTTGCCGTCGTGCTGGTCGGCGAAGACCCGGCAAGCCAAGTGTATGTGCGCAACAAACTCAAGCGCACCGTCGAATGTGGCATGCAGTCCTTCGAGCACATCCTGCCCAGCGAGACTTCACAGGCCGAGCTGCTGGCGCTGGTGGAGAAGCTCAATGCCGATGCTGATGTGCACGGCATTCTCGTCCAGCTGCCGCTGCCGGCCCATATCCAGGAAGACGCCGTGCTGGAGGCCATCGACCCCGCCAAGGATGTCGACGGCTTCCATCGCATGAATGTCGGCGCACTGGTGCAGGGGGCCGATGCCCTGGCGCCCTGCACCCCCACCGGCTGCATGCGCCTGCTGCGTGACACCTTTGCAGAGCGCGGCGTTGACCTTTCCGGGCTGCATGCGGTGATCATCGGTCGCTCCAACATCGTCGGCAAGCCGATGGCCAGTCTGCTGCTGGCCGCCAACTGCAGCGTCACCCAGCTGCACTCGCGCAGCCAGAATCCCGCCGAACTCTGTCGTCAGGCCGATATCGTGGTGGCTGCGGTCGGGCGCCCGAACATGATCAGCGCCGACTGGATCAAGCCTGGCGCCGTAGTCATCGATGTGGGCATCAATCGCATCGCGCAGTCCGCCGAGCAAAGCCCCACCGGCAAGGCACGCACCCGTCTGGTCGGAGATGTGGACTTCACTGCGGTCAGCAAGATTGCTGGTGCCATCACGCCTGTGCCCGGCGGGGTTGGGCCGATGACCATCGCCTGCCTGCTCGCCAACACCCTGACTGCCGCGCGTCGTCAGTCGACCTGAACCACTAGAGGTACGTTTGCGCGTACCGGGAGTCACCGATGCCCTTTTCCCTGCTCAAGTACGGCCTGTCCTCCGAGTATCCGGCCGAAGTCGACCTCCCCCCGCCCACGGAGCTGAAGTCCCGTTACGACGTGGTCATCATCGGCGGCGGCGGGCACGGCCTGGCCACTGCCTACTATCTGGCCAAATATCACGGCATCACCAATATCGCCGTGCTGGAAAAGGCCTACCTGGGCAGTGGCAACACCGCGCGCAACACCGCGGTGATTCGCTCCAACTACCTGACGCCGGAAGGCGTGCGCTTCTACAGCGAATCGGTGCGTCTGTTCCAGGGGCTGTCCAACGAGTTCGACTACAACATCATGTACTCGGAACGTGGCCAGCTGACCCTCGCGCACACCGATGCCACCGTGCGTGCCTTCCGCCAGCGCGCCGAGGTCAACACCCACTTCGGCGGACGCACCGAGATGCTGGATCGCCAGCAGATCCGTGAGCTGGTACCGACCCTGAATCTGGACCCCGGCCACCTGCCGGTCATGGCGGGCCTGTGGCACATCGATGGCGCCACCGCGCGCCACGATGCGGTTGCCTGGGGTTATGCGAAGGAGGCCGCCAAACGCGGCGTCGAGATCCACCAGCTCACCGAGGTGCAGGACCTCGTGGTCGAAGGCGGCAAGATCAGTGCGGTGAAGACCAATCGCGGCACCGTGCATTGTGGCTGCGTAGTGCAGGCGGTGGCCGGACACAGTTCGGTACTCGCCAAGAAAGCCGGCTTCACCATGCCCATCATCAGCTATCCGTTGCAGGCAATGGTCACCCAGCCGTTCAAACCGTTTCTCGATCCGCTCGTCAGCTCCTCGGCCCTGCACTGCTACGTGCAGCAGACCAGCCGTGGCGAGGTGGTGTTCGGCGGTGGCTCCGACCCCTATCCGCTCTACAACACCCGCTCGACACTGGATCTCAAGGAAAGCCTGATCGCGGCGGCGCTGGAGATGTTCCCCTTCCTGTCCCAGGCCCGCCTGATGCGCCAATGGGCAGGCACGACCGACATGACGCCGGACTACAGCCCGATCATGGGCGAGAGCCCCGTCGAAAATTACTACCTGGATGCCGGCTGGGGCACCTGGGGCTTCAAGGCGACGCCGATCTGCGGCAAGACCATGGCCGAGCTGGTCGCCTCCGGCGGCAAGACCCCAGACCTGATTGCCCCCTTCGCGCTGGAACGCTTCGCACGCTTCCGTCAGGTCAACGAGATGGGCGCGACTGCCGCCAGCCACTGATGCCTCGCGACGGCTCGACCGACAAGGCTCGATGACTGCCCGGATATGCGTACCCCACGGTGGATGTACAAGAACAACGGTCAAGGATTTCCGCGATGAAGATCATGCCCTGCCCACTCAATGGGCCCCGAAATATCAGCGAATTCGTGTATGGCGGCGAGCTTGCCGACATGCCAGACCCCGATACCTGCAGTGATCGCGAGTGGGCTGACTACGTCTTCTTCAGCGACAACACCGCCGGTGTCGTCACCGAATGGTGGATGCACGCAGCCTCCAGTTACTGGTTCCTCGCCGAGCGTCACACCGTGACCGACGAGATCCTGCGCACCTTCGACCCCTCCGAGCGCTTCACACAGCGCGTGGAGTTCCCACTGCACACCACGGATAGCTCGGGAGAACGCGCATGAACGCCAGAGTCCCCATGACCCGCGGCGCACGTCTGCCGGCCCCGATGGGGCGGTTGATCGACCGTGACATGCCCATGACCTTCAGCTTCGACGGCAAGAGCTATCAGGGCTTTTCCGGCGACACCATCGCCAGTGCCCTGGCCGCCAATGGCCGCTGGCTGCTGTCGCGCTCCTTCAAGTATCACCGCCCGCGTGGCGCCCTGACCTTCGCCGGCCAGGACGCCAATACCCTGGTGCAGTTGCCGGATGAGCCCAACGTGCTGGGCGATGAGCGCCAGATCAGCCCGGGGCTTGAAGTCACCGCCCAGAACGTCTCTGGCAGCCTGGACAACGACCGCGACATGCGGCTGGGCAAGTTCTCGAAATTCATGCCGGTGGGCTTCTATTACCGCGCCTTCTACAAGCCCAAGGGCGTCTGGAAATACTGGGAGCCGCTGATTCGGCGCAAGGCCGGTCTGGGCACGCTGAATCTGAACGTGTGCGGCGAGTATCACGACAAGGCCTATCTGTTCCACGATGTGGTGGTGGTAGGCGCGGGCCCGGCGGGCATGACGGCCGCACTTGAGGCTGCCGAGGGTGGCGCGAGCGTGCTGCTGGTCGAACAGGGCCGTCTGCTCGGCGGTGCCTTGACCTACGCACGCTTCGATGCCGAAGGACGTGAGGCCAGTCAGACGCTTGAGCGTCTGGGTGCGGCCGTCACGGCGCATCCGCGCATCGACGTGATGACCGAGGCGACCTGCAATGCCTGGTTTACCGACAACTACCTGCCGGTGATCTGCGGCAAACGCCTCTACAAGGTGCGGGCGAAGGAGTGCATTCTCGCCAGCGGCGCCTTCGATCAGCCAGTGGTATTTCGCAACAACGACCTGCCGGGCATCATGCTCGCCAGTGCCGCCCAGCGCCTGATGCAGCACTATGGCGTGTTGCCGGGCAAGCAAGGGGTGGTGATCACCGGCAGTGATGATGGCTATCTGGCGGCGCTGGACCTGATGGAGCACGGCGTCAACATCGTCGCCCTGCTCGACATGCGCACCCAGCCCGATGAGCCAAGCCTTGCCGATGCGGTGCGTCACTGCGGCATTGCGCTCAAGCTCGAGCACGCCATCTTCGAGGCGCAGGCGGAGAAGTCGCTGCATCACGTCACGGGCGTCGAGGTACGCAAGATCATCGCGCGCGGCGAACTGGCCACTGAGGGAGAGGTGATCCCCTGTGATCTGGTCTGCATGACGGCGGGCTACATGCCAGTCTACCAGCTGGCCTGCCAGGCGGGCGCCAAACTCTCCTATCTGGATGACGATGCACGCTTCAGCCTCAGCGGCCTGCCGGCACACCTGCACATGGCGGGCTCTGCCAATGGCCTCTATCACCTCAAGGACGTGATGGCCGATGGCCAGCGTGCCGCCAGATCTGCACTGGCCGGGCTTGCCGCCGCAGGCCAGGTCGTGGATGTCACGCTTGAGGCGAATGAGCCGCCAGCCGTCACGCCATCACGTCCCTTCCGCCAGCATGGCTGGCCGCTGTTCGCACACCCCAAGGGCAAGGAATTCGTCGATCTGGACGAAGACCTGCAGATTCGCGACATCGTCAATGCCACCCGCCACGGCTATCGCGACATCCAACTGGTCAAGCGCTTCTCGACGCTGGGCATGGGTCCGTCCCAGGGTCGTCACTCGGCATTGCCGGCCGCGCGTCTGGTGGCCGACGCCACCCAGCGCACCGTCAGCGAGACCGGCGTGACCACCGCACGCCCGCCCTTCGTTGCCGAACCGCTGCCCCTGCTGGCCGGTCGCAGTTTCGACCCTTACCGCCAGACACCGATGCATCAGCGCCACCTGGACCTGGGCGCCACCATGATGCCGGCCGGCCACTGGGCGCGCCCGGCCTTCTATGGCCGCCCGGAGGAGCGCAATGACGCCATGCAGAGTGAGGCACTGGCCGTGCGCAATGGTGTTGGTCTGATCGATGTCTCGACCCTGGGGGGCATCGAGCTGCGCGGGCCGGACGCCGCTGAACTGCTCAACCGAATCTATACCTTTGCCTTCCTCAAGCAACCAGTGGGGCGCACACGTTACGCCACCATGGCCAACGAGCAAGGCGTGATCATCGACGACGGCGTGTCGTGTCGCCTCGGTGAGGAACACTTCTATGTCACCGCCACCACCAGCGGGGTGGACCGGGTCTACCAGCAGATGCTGAAGTGGAATGCCCAGTGGCGACTCGATGTCGACATCACCAATGTCACCGCCGCTTACTGCGCCATCAATCTGGCCGGCCCCAGGGCCCGCGAAGTACTGAGCAAGGTGTGCCGCGATATCGATTTAAGTGCCGAGGCCTTCCCCTACCTGGAGCTCCGCACCGGCCACATCGAGACCGAGCTGCTGGGCACTACCGGCAGCATACCGGCACGCCTGCTGCGGGTCGGCTTCGTCGGAGAGCTGGGCTACGAGATCCATGTGCCGAGTCGTTTCGGCGAAGCGCTGTGGGATCTGCTGATGCTGGCGGGCAAGGAAGCCGGTATCCGCCCCTTCGGCGTCGAGGCCCAGCGACTGCTGCGTCTCGAGAAGGGCCACATCATCATCGGTCAGGATACCGATGGCATGAGCCATCCCGGCGAGATCGGCCTGGAATGGGCGGTCAGCCACAAGAAGCCCTTCTGTGTCGGCCGCCGTGCGATCGATATTCTTTCCGCCCAGCCCCAGACCCGCAAGCTGGTCGGCTTCATGCTGCCCAAGGACAGCCCGCAACCGCTGGAAGGTCAGCTGGTGCTCAGCGGAGGTGAGCAGAGCGCAGACGCCGCCAAGCCCGGCGGCGACATCACCGGCAACGTGACCTCGTGCGAGTATAGCGCGACCCTTGGCGCCATCATCGGCCTGGCCTACGTCGGTATCGACAGCAGTTCGCCCGACAGCAAGATCACCATCCGCACGCAGGGCGACGTACTGGTCCAGGCCGACGTCGTGGCACTGCCCTTCTTTGATCCCGAGTCTGTCCGCCAGGAGCTGTGAGATGACGACAACAATAACGGACCCTCTGAACAGCGCCAGCCTGTTGGCACGCTGCGCGCTGCCACAAAGCCTCACTGGCGCGTCGACCGCCGACAGCTCAAGTGACATGACGGCGGCCCTCAGTCACTGCGCGTTCGCCGACATGAGCGCTCTGGGTCGCGCAGGCGTTCGCGGCCGCGCCGCCGCCGATTGGCTGGCCTCGCTGGGCTTCACGGTACCGGGCACGCCCAATGCGGCAACGCTTCAGTCAGACGGCAGCTGGCTGGTCAGGCTGTCAGTGGGTGAGTTTCTGCACCTCGCGCCGGCCATCAGCCCACAGGCGGGCGTGGCCGAGCTGCCGCTCATCGCACAGGCGGATGAAGCGCTGGCCCAAGGCATTCGCGTGCATTCCCTGCCACGGCGGGACTCCCACGCCTGGTTCAGCCTGAGCGGCAGCACCCTGCCCGCGCTGATGGCCAAGCTGTGCGGGGTGGACCTGCGCAGTGAGTCCTTCCCGCCGGGAAGCGTCGCCCAGACATCGGTGGCACGCACCAATGCCATCATCGTCAATGCAGGGAGCTTTGCGTGTCCCTGCTTCCACCTGCTGTTCGACATCGCCTCCAGCCACTATCTATGGGGCGTCATGCTCGATGCCATGCGCGAATACTCCGGCGAGAAAGTGACAGCCGCTGCCCTGCTGGCCCATCATCACGGCTAGCGATTGCGGCGCGACATCGGCATCCGTCAGCGGATGCCTCTCGCTTTACCACCCGCTCCCCGTCGTAGTCTGACCCACAGGCCGCGACGGGGACGCTGCGTTTCGCCCACCGCCTGTCGTACGTAGCCAAAGGAACCAGGTATGTCCGATTCCCAAGTGTCGCTTTCCCGCGGGCAAGATGTCGCGAGCGCCCCGACAGCACTTTCCTCGCTTGCGACATCACGCGAGAACGATTACACCGTGCCGGCGCTGTTTCGCGGGCTGAGAATCCTCGAGATGTTCAGCAGCAGTCGCAAGGTGCTGACCACCAATGACTTCGCTGAGGAGCTGGGTACCAGCAACTCGGCTATCTACCGCATCGTCATCACCCTCACCGACATGGGCTATCTCAAGAAGATCGCCCGCAATACCTATGAACTGGGGCCACAGGTCATCTCGCTGGGCTTCAGCTATCTGGCCAGTCGTGACCTGGTCGAGGTAGTGGCGCCTCACCTGGATACCCTACGCGACCAGACCACCATGTCGTGTCACCTGAGCGTTCGCGAGGGCACCGATGCCATCTATCTCTACCGCGCCTTCGCCGCGCAGCGCATGTCGGTCAACATCCCCATCGGCTCCCGTCTGCCGTGTCACGTCAGCGCCATGGGGCGCATTCTGCTCACGGTCCTAGGCGAGGATGAACTGCAACAGCTCTACCGCCAGATCCGCCTGGATGACTACCCACCACCGGCGCCACAGAATCTGCCTGCCCTGAAGGAATCCATCGAGGAAGCCCGCCGCCAGGGGTGGGTGGAGAGCCGCTCCGACTACGCCACTGCCATCGCCACGGGACTGTATGACCACACCGGCCATCTGGTCGGCGCCATCAATATCTCGGGACCCGATGCGATGATGGCCGATGAACGCCGCCGCCTGCTGTTGCGCGGCGCGCTGATGGACTGCGCCCGCCATATCAATCATGAGCTAGGCGGGCTGCACCGCCGTTGACGCCCTGTCCGTCTGGTCGCGGCCTGTTCATCCCAGGCCATCCTCCCTCTTCTCTTCCTCTCCTTTCCCCTTCGCTCACCCCGGAACACGAGAAGGCCCGCCAATTGGCGGGCCTTCTCGTATCACATGCTGGCGGGGCGCATCACACTCTGAGTCATCAAATTCTGCGCCTCTGAATCATCAGACTAGGAGACTCCAGCACTCGGGGTGCGGGCTCAACGCGTCGCCCCCTTGAGCACCGCAGCCGAGGCCGCTGTGCTCGCCTTGCCGGCGTGCCCGGACACATTGCCATCCCCCTGTGACGGCGAGGACATGTTGACGAATTCCGGATAGGCGCCCATGCCGCATTCGTGCATGTCCATGCCTTCCAGTTCTTCTTGCTCGCTGACACGCAGGCCACCACAGACCTTCTTGATCACCAGCAGCGCCACGAAGCTTGCGCCGAACATCCAGACGAAGATGATCAGCGTGCCCAGTACCTGGGTGCCGAAGACCGCATCCGAATTGGAGAACAGCACCGCCATGATGCCCCACAGACCGGCGGAACCATGCACGGAGATGGCACCGACCGGGTCATCGATCTTGAGACGATCAAGCCCCACCACCGACAGCACCACGATGATGCCGCCCACCGCGCCGACCAGCACCGCAAGGCCGGCAGACGGCAGCAGCGGTTCTGCAGTGATCGAGACCAGCCCGGCCAGGGCACCGTTCATCACCATGGTCATGTCGGTCTTGCCGAACATGGCGCGTGACAGCAGCGCCGCGGCCACCATGCCCGCAGAGGCCGCGGCATTGGTGTTGACGAAGATACGCGCCACGCTGTTGGCATCATCGAGACTGGCGATCTTGAGCATCGAGCCGCCATTGAAGCCGAACCAGCCCATCCACAGGATGAACATGCCCAGCATGGCGATCGGCAGATTGGCGCCCGGGATGGCACGCACCTTGCCGTCCACGCCGTAGCGGCCCTTGCGCGGACCGACCAGCAGTACCGCCGCCAATGCCGCCGCCGCGCCCGCCATGTGCACCACGACCGAACCGGCAAAGTCCTGATAGCCCATCGCATCCAGGAAACCGCCGCCCCACTTCCAGTAGCCTTCCACCGGATAGATGACCGCGACCATCACCACCGCGAAGATCAGGAACGGCCATAGGCGCATGCGTTCCGCCACGGCCCCCGAGACGATGGACATGGTCGCGGCGGCAAACACCGCCTGGAAGATGAAGTCCGCCATGCTGGAGTAATAGGCGGCGCCTTCGCCGGCACTGATGTCGCTGAGGGTATTGTCAGCGCCGAGCATGAACGACAGCCCGGGGATCACGCTGCTGATGGCATTGTCACCGGGATACATCACGTTGTAGCCCACCACCAGAAACACCAGGCAGGCGATGCCATAGAGCAGCGCATTCTTGGTCAGGATCTCGACGGTATTCTTGGAGCGTACCAGCCCGGATTCCAGCATCGCGAAGCCGCAGGCCATGAACATGACCAGCGCGGTACACATCAGGAAGTAGAACGTATCCAGCGCGTAGCTGAGTTGCAGCACATCGATATTCACCAGCGTTTCCTCTTTGTTGTTATCTGCAAGCGCCGTGGTCAGAAGCTTGCGATCCATTCCCTGTCACGCCCTCGGCGCCGAAAGTGGTTTGCTGAGAGCTCTTTATCAGGAGCGGTTTGCCAGAAGCAGCTTGCCGAGAGCTTGGCCTAGACCGCTGCCTGCGCCGTCGCCTCGGTGTTGGTCGCGACACTCGCCTCGCGGATTTCCAGCCACTCGATCACGCTGGGCAGATAGCGCGTCAGTCCCTTGTAGTCGATCAGCTCCGGCGGCAGGGTCTTGAGCACCTTCAACAGCCGCGTCTGCCAGAACGGGTTGGTGCACAGGTCTTCCAGGCTGATCAGATAGGTGCGGATACCGAAGAACAGCGCATGACTGCGTGGCATGCGCACCAGCGTCTGCAGCTCGACCCGCAGATGTACATCACGGCCAGCATTCTCTGGCGTGATGGTGGTACGATCTCTGCCCCACTCGGCATAGGTCTCCGGGGAGCTGTCCATGCGCGGATGGATGGTCATGGTCCAGTTGAGGCGCCGCACCGGCCCGCCGACCTGGATGGCGCACAGGTATTTGAGCGCGCGATCGAACACACCCATCTCATGCGCCAGCGGCACCGGGCCATGCCACTGCTTGAAGCTCATGCCGGCATCGAAGGCCAGTGACCAGTCCGCCGGGCAGGTGATCATGCCGGCATCCATGAAGAGGTCACCGTCACGCTGGTCGAGCAGCGCGATATCGCCCTGCATCTGACGGCCGATATAGTCCAGCGGCGGCAATGGCAGGCTGTCGTCATCGCCCATGCAAAAGGCCTGCTCCAGCCCGAGCAGATGGTTGCGCCACACGCAGTCATCGCCGTCGCGCTCGAAACTGAAGGCCTCGGGATAGTCCCGGGCGTAATGCGTCATCACGAATTCCAGGAAGTCCCAGGCCGCCGGTTGCATGTGCGGCATCACCAGGCAGCGCCTGGGGTCCTTGGCCAGCACTCGCTCACGCTCGGCGATCTCGCTCAGATAGTGCTCATCGATGTCCAGCATGTGCTCGGTGATGGAACCTGGCTTGCCCGGCAAGGTGTGCGGTTCGATATTGACCGAGTAACGATACTCATCCTCCGGAAACGGAAAGGGAAAACGCTGGATGGCGTGATCGGAATTCTTGAAGGTGAACTGACCATGGAAGGCCTGGTCATCCCGTGGGGAAAATTGCATATTCCTGCTCCTTGAGTGTCCATCTCGCCAGAAGACGTATTCAGAGATCCAGCACCAGCCGTTGACTGCGTGCCCGAGAAACACACGGCATCACACAGCGCTGACCGGCACGCTCCTGTTCATCGAGAAAGGCGTCACGGTGCTCCGCTTCCCCTTCCAGCATCTCGACCCGACACTGTCCGCAGACGCCACCACGACACAGGCTGGTAACCTCGACACCGCTGCGCTCCAACGCCTCCAGCAGCGATTCATCCGAACCGACTGCCACTTCGACGCCGCTGGCGCGTGCCACGGCCGTGAAGGGAGTTCCCGGTTCCGGGGCGGCAAAGACCTCGTGGTGGATGCGCGCGAGACTCCAGTGCAGCTCGCGTGCCGCTTCCTTCACGGCATCGATCATGGCCTGCGGGCCGCAGAGGTAGACGTGCGTGCCGGCGGGCTGTCGCGCCAGCAAGGCCTTCAGATTCGGGCGTTCGAGACGATGCTGGGTGATGTGGCCACTTGCCAGATAGGGCGCGGCCTCCGGGAAGCGGGCGATGTCGAGGTCCTGACTGCGCAGGTGCAGCTCCCAGCTGGCGTCACGTCGCTCAAGCTCCGGCAGGTAGGACAGAAACGGCGTGATGCCGATGCCCCCTGCCAGCATCAGGTGATGGCGTGCCTGCCAGTGCGGCAGAAACAGGTTGGCCGGCGGGCTGAGTTCCAGCTCATCGCCGACCTGCACGCGGGAATGGATGGCTTCGGAGCCACCACGCGAGACCGGCTGCCGACGCACCGCGATGCAGTAATGCGAGGGATCATCCGGCGGGCTGATCAATGAGTAGGCGTTGCGACACACACGCCCCTCTCCCGGAATGCCCAGCACCACATGACTGCCCGGCGAGAACGGCGTGAAGGGGGAAGCCTCATCGGCAGGCACCAGAGTAAGCCGACGCACGCTGCTGCTGAGCTGATCGACCGCGGCGACCCGCGCCTTCATGAAGCGAGACATGGCGTCACCTCCTCTTGTGGGGGAATCTCTCCCGGGGCTTCCGCATCGATTCGCACGCCCATGTAGGCGCCGAGACGCTTGGAAAAATGATCACGCACTTCCAGCATCAAACCGCAGCCATCACAGGCTGCCGGCGAGTGGATGACATGCTCACTGACTTGCTGACAGTGCACGCAGAACATATGCCGCCCCAGCGCCGCCACCGGCAACATCACCATGTCATCCAGCAGCAGCCCCTGCTGCTGAGCCAGATTGGCGATCTGCCACACGAAATGCTCACTGCCGATGATGATTAGACACCCCGCGACACCGATCTCGCTGATGGCGCCGACCAGTGCGTCGCAGGCCTTCGGGCGGTCATCGACGTCATACCAGCGATGCAGGCGGGCGTTGTCGGCGGGCCCCGTGGGCAACGCCTCTGTTGCCGGGGCGGATTGCACGGCGCCTCCCACCTCGTGGCTGCCGAGCTGATCGAGCAGCGTACTGATCAGCTGACAATGCAACTGCAGCTGCTGACGGGCGTTGCCCCCCGCCTCACCAGTGCCAGGCAGGCTCTCGGGAGACTGACACGCCACCAGATAGCGTTGGGCATCGGGCAGTGCCTCGATGCGTGGATAGTGTTGCCGACTTCGAATCCCGGCAGTGACAGAGGATGATTGCGGGCTTTTCATGACACGACCCTGCTCCAAGAAATTGTCCTTGTTGTAATGCCGCCGTCTTGACGATGACGCGCATCCGACTACCACTCCATTTCTTGAGCATATTTCGTGCCATTGACGGCAAAAACATTGCCCTACACACCCGAAAAACCACCTGAAAACCCCACTTCATATATGAACGACCAATGGAGATATTCACGCACCAAAACAGAACACTAAGCTCAGGCAACACGGCTTGTATTCACCATTATCGCCCTGATTCAACCTCACTCAACAAGCCAACCTCTACGCCTGACATCTTCCTCACTAAATAACCACAACATCCTGAAAGAGTAGAAAAAATCTGCCTTGATAAAATCACGACCTTTCATTCGAAACGACACCATGTGCTACTCCGTCGTCAGCATTCTGACGCGCTTTCGCTTGCATGATATTGGCCGGATTCCTTAGCTTGACTCAGCACAAAAGAAAGCGCCTCACCGGAGGGGTGAGGCGCTTTTATGACTCGATATTTTCAGGTCACATTGCCACATCAAACATGCGCAATGGCACACGCACAATAAAGATCATGTCATCAATATCCACCCTGTCCCGGCACCCAGTTGGTGCCCGCCAGCGGCACCCGGGCCATGGCCGCGGCTTCCACGTTCAGGGCGACCAGATCTTCCGGTTCCAGGTGATGGAGATGCGACTTGCCACAGGCACGTGCAAGAGTCTGAGCTTCCAGTGTCAATACACGCAGGTAGTTGGCCAGACGCTTTCCGGCTGCGGCCGGGTCCAGTCGCTGGCTCAACTCCGGGTCCTGGGTGGAGATACCGGCCGGGCACTTGCCATCTTGGAAGTCATCATAGAAACCGGCGGCGGATCCCAGCTTTTTGTACTCCTCAGCGTAGCGCGGATGGTTGTCGCCCAGCGCAATCAAGGCGGCGGTGCCGATGGCCACGGCGTCGGCACCCAGCGCGATCGCCTTGGCCACATCGGCGCCGTTGCGAATCCCGCCGGAGACAATCAGCTGCACCTCACGGTGCAGGCCCATTTCCTGCAGTGCCTGAGTGGCCTGAGGAATGGCGGCCATGGTCGGAATGCCGACATGTTCGATGAAGACATCCTGGGTGGCGGCGGTACCGCCCTGCATGCCATCCAGCACGATGACATCCGCGCCCGCCTTCACCGCCAACTTCACGTCGTAGTAGGTGCGGGTCGCGCCGATCTTGACGTAGATTGGTACCTGCCAGTCGGTGATCTCACGCAGTTCAGCAATCTTGATCGCCAGGTCGTCCGGGCCGGTCCAGTCCGGGTGGCGACAAGCGCTGCGCTGGTCGATGCCCTGCGGCAGCGTGCGCATGCCCGCGACCCGCTCGGAAATCTTCTGCCCCAGCAACATGCCGCCACCGCCAGGCTTGGCGCCCTGGCCGAGCACGACTTCGATGGCATCAGCCTTGCGCAAGTCGTCTGGGTTCATGCCATAACGTGACGGCAGATACTGATAGACGAGGCGCGAGGACTGGCCGCGCTCCTCCGGGGTCATGCCGCCATCGCCGGTAGTGGTAGAGGTGCCAACTTCCGAGGCACCACGCCCCAGCGCTTCCTTGGCCTGGGCGGACAGGGCACCGAAGCTCATGCCGGCGATGGTCACCGGTGTGCTGATCACGACCGGCTTCTTGGCATGACGCGTGCCGAGCACGACTTCGGTCTCACACTTCTCGCGATAGCCTTCCAGCGGATAGCGCGACATGCTGGCACCAAGGAACAGCAGATCATCAAAATGTGGCACCTTGCGCTTGGCACCCCAGCCACGGATATCGTAGATTCCCGTTTCTGCCGCTCGCTGAATCTCATGGATGGCATCGCGGCCGAAGGTCGCGGATTCGCGCAGTGCCGGGTTATAAGGCTGTGTTTGAGTCTCGTCGGTCATGTTGGGCATCCTGATCAGTAGGCTGAGGCGTTATCGACCTTGAAGTGATAGAGCTGACGCGCAGATCCATAACGCGTGAAGCTGGCCGGGTCTTCCTCGATTCCGGCACTCGCCAGCAACTCCGCCAGTTCTTCCAGGTGCTCGGAACGCATCTCCTTGGCAACACAATCCGCGCCCAGCGATGCGACCGTACCTTTCACATAGATCCGCGCTTCATAGAGCGAATCACCAAGGCCTTCACCGGCATCGCCGCAGACCACCATGCGTCCCGCCTGGCCCATGAAGGCACTCATGGCCCCGATGTTGCCCTTGACGACGATATCGACACCCTTCATCGAGATACCGCAGCGCGCCGAGGCATTGCCTTCGATGATCAGCAGGCCGCCGTGCGCGGTCGCGCCCGCGGACTGGGAAGCATCACCCTTCACTCGTACGCAGCCGGACATCATGTTTTCCGCCACCCCGACCCCGGTGTTGCCGTGGATGGTGACGTTGGCCTTCTGGTTCATGCCTGCGCAGTAGTAACCCGCATGGCCATCGATATCGACACTGATGTCGTCATTGATGCCGCAGGCGATGTTGTGGGCGCCGTCGGAATTGACCACTCGCCACTCACGCGCTTCCTTCAGGGTGTCGGCATCGTGCAGGGCCTGGTTCAATTCGCGCAGCCCTTCAACGGCCAGATCGTGTGTCTTCATCATTACGCGGCCTCCGAACGGGCGGTGTCTTTTTCCCACAGATACAGGCGGCCGGGTTCCGGCTCCCACACGCGGGCATCCTTGATGCCCGGCAGACTGGCCAGGGCACGGTATTCCGAGGCCATGGCGACGTAGTCATCGGTCTCGGCGATCACGGCTGGCTTGCAGGCAATCGGGTCACGCACCACGGCGAAGCCATCACGCGTGCCGATGGTGAAGGTGAAGAAGCCATCAAGGTCCTTCAGGGCGCCGGTGATCGCGGCTTCCAGGCTGTCGCCCTGCTCCAGACGCCAGGTCAGGTAGCCGGCGGCAACTTCGGAATCGTTGTCGGTCTCGAAGCTGATGCCTTCACGCTTGAGCTTGGTGCGCAGCCAGTTGTGGTTGGACAGCGAGCCGTTGTGGACCAGGCACAGGTCGCGCCCGGTGGAGAACGGGTGACTGCCCTGCAGGGTCACGGCGCTTTCGGTCGCCATGCGGGTATGGCCGATGATGTGGCTGCCCTGCATGCCCTTGAGGCCATAGAGGCTGGCGATATGGGCCGGCAGGCCCACCGCCTTGAGGATCTCGATGCTCTGCCCCACGCTCAGCACGCGAATCTGCGGGGCGCTGTCGGCAAGCCAGCTGCGCACGGCGCTCTCTTCCCCGGCGATCTTGAACACGGCGACACTGGCATTGCTGAACCAGTCCGCCACCGTGCCGACCTGCTCGCCCAGGCCTCTGGCGATCGCTTCCCAATCCTCATCGGCACCATCGCTTTGCAGCGTCAGCTTGATGCCAGCGTCGAATTCGTCGCCATAGATGGCGAAGCCGGCGCTGTCCGGGCCGCGATCGGTCATCGCGATCAACATCGGCTCGAACAGCTCCCCGAGGCGCGATTCCAGCGCCGGGTTCTTGAGATATAGTCCTACGATTCCACACATGGTGATGTCCTCTCACGGGCAGGAGGCGTCTCCTGCTTGTTATCTTGAGCGTGGTAGTGAGGTGGTGACCCTCGTCAGGCATGACCCGCGATATCCACGAGGCCACCGGATGAGGTCAGAAGAATTCGGCGTAGCGCTGGACTTCCCAGGCACTGACCTGGGCGTTGTAATCCAGCCATTCCTCGCGCTTGAGACGCATGAACTCGGCGCAGATTCCCTCGCCCAGGCTCTCGCGCAGAATGCTGTCCGCCTCGAGCGCATCGATGGCCAGCGCCAGATTCTGCGGCAGTTTCTCGATGCCCTTTTCGGCGCATTCACTCGGGCTGAGCGAGTAGAGATTGATGTTGTGTGCAGTGCCCGGATCCAGCTTGCGTGCCACGCCATCCAGTCCCGCCGCGATGATGGCGGCGTGGACGAGATAGGGGTTGCAGCCGGCGTCCGGTAGGCGGAACTCAAGGCGGCCGTAGGGTACACGCACCATGGCCGAACGGTTGTTGTCGCCATAGGCGACGAAGACCGGCGCCCAGGTCGCGCCGCTGGTGCTGCCACCACCGACCAGACGCTTGTAGGAATTGACGGTCGGCGCGGCAAAGGCACACAGTGCCGGGGCATGTGCCAGGAGACCACCGAGGAAGTGGTACGCCAGCGGCGACAGGCCCATGCCCTGGGCGTCGGAATCATCGCCGAACAGGTTGCGGCCGGTGTCATCGCAGATGGACAGGTGGAAGTGCATGCCGTTGCCCGGGCGGTCTGCCAGCGGCTTGGGCATGAAGGAGCACACCATGCCCAGGTCATTGGCGATCTCGCCGGCGGCCATGCGCACGAAGGTGAAGCGGTCTGCCGAGGTCAGCGCATCGCTGTAGGTGTAGTTGATCTCGAACTGGCCGTTGGCGTCCTCGTGATCGATCTGATAGACGTCGAAGTCCACCGCTTGCAGCGATTCGACCAGACGTTCGAGGAATTCCCGCGAACGCGACAGACCCTTGTAGTCATAGCAGGGCTTGGCGAGGGTATCGCTCTCGTCCACCGGCAATAGCTCACCCGCTTCTCCCCGACGGAACAGCGAGAATTCTGGCTCCAATCCGGTATTGAGCGTCCAGCCCTTCTCCTTCAAACGCTCTAGCTGCTTGAGCAGCACCACGCGGCTATCATTGGCGAACGGCTCACCATTGACGTAGCCATCGCAAGCCATGCGTGCATAACCCGGCTGCCACGGCACCAGCGACAACGAGCTCAGATCCCCCCGCGCCAAGAAGTCCGGCCCCTCCGGGGACATACCAAGACCACTGACGGCGAAGCCGGCAAAGCCGGCGCCCTTCTCGACCACATCCATCAGGCAATTGGCCGGCACGGACTTGGTCTTGGCAGCGCCATGAATATCCACGAACTGCGCCAGCAGATAGCGAATGTCGTGATCCTTGATGAACTGTTGCGCGTTTTCGGGTGACATCTGGGTTTCCTCTGAGAGCGGACCGGGTTCCATCTCCCTCGACACTGTCTGCCACCCCGGGGAACCTGACCCCTTGTGGTGACTCGCCACGTCAAGATAGCGGATGAAACGATTTTTGTGATTCCTGCTGGTCAACTTTATTTCCCTCAAAGAAAAGCATGCAGCATGCCATTTCGCCAGTTGCCGCCCGGAACTTTTCACCAACCTCCTGTTTTGCATGGAAATTTATTTTCCAAGTTCATTTCACCCCACAGGAAACGCCAGGTGATCCAGAGTGAATTCCCGCCCGTTTCTCGAAATAGGCATCATTTCGGTGCCCAGAGCTATCTCTTCGCACCAGCATGACGCAAACCGCTAATATTCACGCCCGAATTCGTGCTGCCAATTGGCGCCTGACTCGCTCAAGGGCTGCCGTGGCCATGGCCTTTGACGGAATTGGCAAGCCCCTTGCTTAACCATGAGGAATGTTTCTTTCCTTCCAAGAATCGATCCTCGTGCGATCAGGCAAGGCAAGCAGCAGGCACAAGCCCTTGTGAAGCGCCTGAAGAGGCGCCTGACAAGGCGAAAGAACAACAACACCTCCTGCGGCGGATGCGCGTCTTGCGCGCCATCATCAGCAGGACTACGGCACCCCCCACTTACGCTAGGCAGCACGACTCACAGGAGAAAGGGACGCATGGCGAATTCATGGCGCATCTCGGCACTGGCCGAACAACACCGCAAGCTGGGCGCGGAGCTGGAAGACTGGAATGGCATGGGCACCGCCTGGAATTACGCCGTCTCGGAGACGGCCGATGACCACGAGACCATCCGCACCCGCGCCGGATTGATGGATGTCTCGGGACTCAAGAAGATCCACTGCAATGGCCCGCATGCCCAGGCCGTGCTGGATTACGTCACCACGCGCGACATGTCCAAGCTGTATCCGGGCAAATCGGTGTACGCCAGCGTCTTGAATGAGGCAGGCAAGTTCGTCGACGACTGCATCGTCTATTGTCTGGCGCCGAACTCTTACCTCGTAGTGCACGGCACAGGTACCGCGAATGAAATGCTGGCCAAGAGTGCCCTGGGGCGCGCCGTCAGCCTGACCTTCGATGACGACATGCATGACATGTCACTGCAGGGGCCGGTCGCGGTGGATTTCCTGGAGCGTCACGTACCAGGTGTTCGTGAGCTGCGTTACTTCCACCATCTGCAGACCCAGTTATTTGGCTACCACGTGATGATCTCGCGCACCGGCTACACCGGCGAGCGTGGCTACGAGATCTTTTGCAAGGCGAAGGACGCCCCCTCTCTGTGGGAGAAAATTCTCGAGGACGGCGCCGACATGGGCATCAAGCCGTGCAGTTTCGGTACCCTTGACTGGCTGCGGGTCGAGAGCCACCTGCTGTTCTACCCGGCGGACAATTCCGAAACCTACCCCTATCCTGATCAGCCGGTGGGCGACACCCTGTGGGAGCTGGGCCTGGACTTCACAGTCTCGCCGGGCAAGACCGAATTCCGTGGCGCCAGCGAACACTTCGCGCTGCAGGGCAAGGAGCGCGTCAAGGTCTATGGCGTGCTGCTGGATTCGAGAGACGTCGCCCAGATCGGTGACAAGGTCTATGCCGACGGCAAGTGTGTCGGTGTCATTACCCAGGGCATGTACTCGCGCCTGAGCGATCGCTCCATGGCGCTGGCACGTCTCGAACCCGGCTATGCCGAGCATGGCACCCCGCTGACCCTCAAGACCGGCACTGACGGCGAGACCAGCCTCTCGGCCATCAGCCACTCCCTGCCCTTCGATGACCCGGAAAAGGCCAAGCGACTGGCGCGCGGCTGATCGCGCGCCATAGCCACGAGGCAACAGCTCAAGCCCCGAGGCGACAGCGCGAATCGCGTGATGCTCGATAGCGTGAAACCTGAGAGGCCTCCTCGGCATGACGTCGAGGAGGCCTCTTGCATCAGATGCCATGGAGCCAAACCGAGGGCTCGTCATCAACGTGGATGTGGGTTGGCGGTAAACTTGATAATGTCACCCGATATCCGCACGCGGGTGACGCGCAACGACTCCCACAAGGACGCGTATTCTCACCCCGCCTGCCCATCCCTATCGCATTCACCTCCGCCACAGGAGTTATCCATGCCGCGAGAATCCTCCAGTACTCCCGACACACCTCAAGCGAAGGTGTCTGACACCAAATCCTCTGTCACGAATTCCGCTGCACTGGCCGCGGAACCTGCCGTGCAGTCCGAGGTGAAAGAGACCATCACCGCGGCAGCCGACGAGACACGCCTGGGACTTGAGCAGCACATTGCGCGCGCGCTCAAGCAGCAGCGCGTTTCACAGGGCTACAAGATTTCCGACGTCTCGCGTATCGCTGGGGTCAGTCAGGGCATGATCAGCAAGGTGGAAAACGCTCAGGTATCCACCAGCCTCGATACCCTCAACAAGCTGTGCAATGCCTTGAGCCTGCCGATCTCGAAGCTGTTCAGCGATTACGATGTCAATGGGCGTGGTGCCCAGCACATCAGGGCCGGGCAAGGCATGCAGGTGGTGCGTACCGGCACGGAAGTCGGCCATGCCTATCAACTATTGAGCTACAAGCAGGGACCAAAGAAACGCTACGAGCCCTTTCTGATCACCATGGATGATGCCAGCGAAGTCTTCCCCAACTTTTGTCATGCCGGCCATGAGTTCATTTACCTGCTCTCAGGTCGTCTCACTTATCGTCATGGCGACAGGTTCTACGATATGGAACCTGGCGACAGTCTGGCCTTCGATGCCGGTGTGCCGCATGGTCCCGAGAAATTGAACGAGGTACCGATTCAGCTTCTGTCGATCATTCACTATGACGATGAATGAGCCTCTCTGACGAATGAGACCCTCGAACATCCATCATCATCGTCATGGGGACTGGACAACATCAATGAAGATTCGCCTTGCCACACCCGAGGATGCCCTAGGAATTTCACGCGTTGCGTCCGCACTGGGCTATCTGCCCCACGACGATGATGCATTGATCCTGCAGCGACTGGAGCACCTGTTGGCGTCACGCCATGACCGCATCTGGGTAGCGGAACAGGCGGGGAAAGTGATTGGCTGGCTGCACGCCCAGCACGTCTTTCGTGTCGCTTCAGCCGATTTCATCGAGATACTGGGCCTGTCCGTCGCCCAGGAGGCGCAACGACAAGGCGCAGGGCGGGCATTGGCCAGGCAGGCCATTGCCTGGGCATCGGACGAGGCGCTGACCCTGCGAGTTCGCACTCATGAGGCGCGCGATGTCGCCAGGAAATTCTATGCCGCCTGCGGCTTTACGCTGGCCAAGACACAGTGCGTCTTTCAGATGACCCCGTGATTCTGCCCGCCTCCCTGACTGAGCTCGCCCCGAGTTCATGCCCTGCCATGCCCCGCAGGCCGAAGAAAAAATCGTCTGCCATGACTGCGTTGCGCGATGTGACCTGTATAGCCCTTCACTCCTCTGGCAGTCGTATCACCTGAATGGCGGCAGAATTGCCGTCGTCTCCTCCAGCTACAGCACCTGTTTTCTGCGCGAAGAGGCATGTGGATGACGCTTCTTGCATGACTCTCCTCCCCACGAGAATCTTGCCATCGCGCCGGCATGAGACTTTCGTCCATCGGTGAAATTTGTTTTTGACAGCGCCTTTTTCTCGGCTAGATTGAGTCGATGTAACGGGTTACATTCGAAGCCAAGACATGGCTGTCCCGGCCATGTCCGCTACCTGCCCCACTGCGCCATCCCCGACAATCAGAGGGGCGCTTCAGTCCCTGCAACACCACGTACGCTCTGCCTCATGCACGCCCTTCATAGAACAATCAACAATAAACGGAGACTCGACTATGGCTTGGTACTACTCCTATATCATTGGCTATTTCGTGATCATGTTCGCGATCGGCTACTACTACTTCCGCAAGGTGAAGACCTCTGACAGCTATCTGATTGCCGGCTGGAACATGGGCTACTGGAAGATCACCGGCACCACCATCAGCACCTGGTGTGGCGCGGCAGCCTTCATCGGCTGGATGGGCATGGGCTTTTCCAAGGGGCTCTCCGGCTACTTCATGTTCGCCCTGCCCGGCATCATCGCGAGCCTGATGCTGGTCATCTTCTTCAGCCGCCCGCTGCGGCGCAAGAAGCTCTATACCTTGGCAGACCTGTTCGGACGCCGTTTCGGCCGCAAGGCCAGTCTGTTTCCCTCGTGCTTCTCGGCTTTCATCTACTCGGTGCCTGCCACCGCGATCCAGATCATCGGCATGAGCACCATTCTCACCGTGGTGCTGGGGCTGGAGTTCAATACCGCCATCTTCGTGTCATTTGCGCTGATTCTCGGTTTCACCATTCTGGGAGGACTTGAAGCGGCCATCGTCACCGATGCCCTGCAGAGCATCCTGTTGATCGCCGGCATCATGGTGCTGGGCTTCACAGCGCTCAGCTATGCCGGAGGCCTGGAACATGCCCTGCTCAATACGCCGATCGAGTTTCTGGCCCCGCTGCCGGAAGGCAAGACGATGGAGGTAGTGACCTTCGCGCTGACGGTGGCGCCGTTCTATCTCGTCTGGCAGTGCACCTGGCAGCGCATCTTTGCCTCCGAGAGTGAGGACGTGGCCATCAAGGCCGGCGTGTCAGGCTTCTCGATCGTGATGCTGATTTCCTTCCTGCCCTATTGCATCGGCGTGCTGGCGCGTCAATTCGTGCCGCTGGATACCTCGGCCGACCACGTCTTCTCCTACGTCACCATGCAGTTGCTGCATCCGGCCATCGGCGGGCTGGTCATCGTCGGCCTGCTGGCCGCCCTGATGACCTCGGCGGATTCCTACATCCTGCAGGGCAGCTCCAATCTGGCGCATGACCTCTACGGCAACTTCATCAATCGTCAGGCCAACGAGAAGCAGAAGATGGCCTCGGCACGTCTGAGTGTCGTCATCATCAGCGTGCTGGGACTGGGCGTCACCTTCCTGATGACCGACATCATCTCGGCCTACCAGTGGGCGCTGCGTATCTCGGCCACCACGCTGATCTTCCCGTTCTTCGCGGTGATGTTCTGGAAGCATGCGACGTCCAAGGGCTGCATCAGCAGCATGGCGAGCGCCCTGAGCGTCACTGCTCTCTGGCCGCTGCTGTCGACCGACATAGACCCCGCCTACCCGGGCTTTTTGACCTCGCTGGTGGTGCTGGTGGTCGTCAGCAAGCTGACCCGCCATAGCCCCAGCGAGGATGTTGCGGCCTATTACTGGGACGGCGCCGATTCACAGGCCACAAGCGTCGCATCGAGCGCTTCCAAAGCGGATCTCGCGCTGACCTCGAAAGTTGGCTGAGCGAGCCTGAATCGCAAGAACCAGAACGAGAGTAAGTGGCTCGGGGCTTGTTGCTGCCACGAGCCGCTTTTTGAAGTCTGGTACCTGCCCCCGCTTGCTTGTGATCCCTTCATTTGCTGACTGATCAGCAGAGCTGTTATTTCGGCCCGCTGTCATCACTAGGACGCCACACATGACCCGAGCAGCACAGACTTCCCGCAGCGCCGCCATGCCAGCCGCCCATCGTGTCAATAACCCCTACGCCCCACTGAGCGAGTCAGAGCCTCAGCCCGGCACGCGCTGGCTCAAGGGGAATATCCATGTACACACCTGCGAAGCGCTCGATGAAAGCATTTCGATGGACCGGATTCATGGCGAGGATCATGACGAAGTGATCCGGCGCTCACAGGCCGCTCCCTTCCACTTCGATTTCGTGTGCACCTCGGTTCACCCCTACCTCAACAATATCGAGCTGTTCTCACGCGGCGAGCAGCGTGATGACTTCGTGGTGATTCCCGGACGCGAGATCCAGAACGACACTATCGACGATGGCGGCTATCTCGACGGCTATTTCGCCGGCGAGCATTCGAAATATCTGCATGTACTGAGCATGGGCAAGGTCGGCGGCCTGTCGATCTGCGCCCACCCCAACTTCTTCGAGACCACCCGCCCGCGCGAAGGCGGCGAATGGACACAGATCAAGAAGACACTCCTCAACCCGTGTGTCCGCCTCGCGGAGATGAACATCATGGGCATGGAGGTCTACAACGGCCTTTCCATCTTGGAAGAACACATGGGGGCGAAGTCCTACGCGCCACACATGGCAGAGCCCTGCTGGGATGATCTGCTCTGCGAGGGGGTGCGTTGTGCCGGCTTTGCCGGCAATGACGAGTTCTATCGTGAACAGTACATCTACGAGAACTATGCCCCCCTCGGCTTCATCATGGTGGCCGCGGCGCTCAACGAGGCCGATATCCTGCGCAACGTGAAGCGCAACCGCTTCTATGCCAGCACTGGGGTGATGCTGGCTGATACGCCACTGGCAATGTCTGAACAGCAGGGGCGCTACACCTTGCGCGTCAGCGCACAGAACAAGGTGAAGTGGAAGGCGATGGTGCAGCGAGGCGTGGCCCCCACAGGTGCGGGCGAGACAGGTGCGCCGCAGCTGATCGAGATCACGGCCCCCACCGCTGCTGCAGAGTGGGAGCTGGAGCTGGACGGCGACTGGAAGTACGTGCGCTTTCAGGCCGAGTCGCTGGACAACTCCCTGCATCGCGCCTGGTTGCAGCCGATCTACGGTCCGGGCTGGGTCGACTACAAGACGCTGTGAGCCAGGCAGTGTGAGTCAGGCCCCGAGAATCAGGCCCCGAGAATCAGACCCCGCGAGCAGGTGCTCAGTCCGGACTGGGCGCCGGGCCTGCACTGCCGCGAATCGCTAGCGACGCGTCCAGCAAGCGTGACGTCAAGGGCGCGTCGTCCTCGAGATGGCGGATCAACGCCTGGGCGATCACTTCGCCCATCTCCTCCACCGGCAGGTCTACCGTCGTCAGCGGTGGATTGAAAAACTCCGCCATTTCCAGGTCATCGAATCCCACCACCGAGACCTGTTGCGGCACACGAATTCCCCGCCGCTGCAGTGCCAGCATGGCACCACTGGCCAGTACATCATTGAGGCACATCACGGCGGTGATGCCATCCCGCAGGCCGCCTTGCCCTTCGCCATCGAGCGCGCCCCCAGTCTCACAATGAAGCTCGCCTATCGCGGCACTCGCCCCGGCGGTGGTGATATCGACGAACTGATCATGTTCGCGATCGGTGCGGGCGGCCTCCAACGCCTGCAATGCGGCAACGGCGCCGTCGTAGCGCAGGCGCGCGCGGTCGTTGTGAGCCAACGGTTCGGAGAGGATCACGATACGCTGATGCCCCAAGGAGATCAGATACTCCGCCAGCGCCTTGGCCAGGCCATAGTTGTCATAGCCCACCGTGATCAACGGCGAGTCCGGCAGGTAGATGCTGTTGAAGACCACCGGCACCGAGAAGCGTGACAGGTAGTCCAGTGTCTCGGCGGCATGACTGCCACCGGGCAGAATCACGGCGTCCACCCCCATGTTGACCAGCTCGCGTACCTTGTCGAATTCCGTCACCCGCCCTTTCTGAGTGGTCGTCACCAGCAGGCTGTAGTGCGCCCGCGCCAGCGCGCCTTCCAATGCATCGATGAACTTGGCGTAGATCGGGTTCTCGAAGGTCGGGATCACGATTCCCAGAGTGCGCGACTGATGCTGAGACAGCACACGCGCGGCATTATTGGGCAGGAAATCGAGGGCGTCGGCCGCCGCCAGCACCTTGTCGGCCGTCTTCTTCATCACCTTTTCGGGATTGTTGAGTACCCGTGAGACCGTCGCGACCGACACCCCCGCCAGCTGGGCGACTTCCCTGACCCCGGCACGCCTGGGCTTGTTCATGGCTTGCTCTCCCTCGCCGCCTGCGCTCTTCGGGCCGGTTTCGCCTGGCGCAGGGCGTCCAGCTCCGTCAGATAACGTTCCAGCACCAGATTGGGTGGGCGACTCTTGCGCGTGATGGCGCTGTAATAAGTGACATAGGAATTGGCCACCGGACTGAGCGCCTGCATCTGGCCATCGCGCACCCAGCGCTCGGCATAGTGGGTGGGCAGATAGCCGAGATAGCGCCCGGAAAGCACCAGAAAGGCGATGCCCTCGCGGTCAGTCGCGGAAGCGGCGGCTTTGAGCGGTTCATGCAGCGCCTTGATCGCAGGCGTCTGCGCGTAGGCCGGTAGCACCGCATCATGCTGGCGAATCTCTTCCTCACCCACCGGACGCCCCCGCGCAAGGGTATCGCCCGCGCGGGGCTCGCGAAACAGCGCGTGGCCCCGCGCGCAGTAAAGGCAGGAGGTTTCCTCATAGAGCGAGCGATACTCGAGCCCCGGCAGCGTCTTGAGCGTCGGGATCACCCCGGTATGCAGGCGGCCATCCAGCACGGCACGCTCGATCTCGTTGGGGGGAATCATGCGGATGTTGATCATCACCTCCGGGCCGTGGCCCTTCAGCGCACTCAGCGCATCCGTGATGTGCATCTCGGGCATGGTGACCAGATTGTCGGTGATGCCGATGTTCAGCTCGCCCTTGAGCCAGGCATGCAGACCATTGATGCGGGTGCGAAAGCCCTCTGCCGCCGCCAGCATCTGCATCGCAGCTTCATGCACGTCTCTTCCCTCATTGGTGAGCGCGAAACCACTGCGCCCGCGCTGACAGAGCTTGAGGCCCAACCGCGCCTCCAGGTCACTCATCGCCATGCTGATGGCGGAGCGACTGATATTGAGCTCGATCTCGGCCGCCGAGAAACCGCCGCACTCCACCACCTTGCGAAAGATGCGCAGCAGACGCAGATCGGCATCGCCAAGCTGCCCCCTCATGCCGTCCTTGCGCATGGTCTGCCCTCCTGAATTCCACAACATAGAAAGTTAAGTAAATGCTTTCCTGAAGATAAAGACAATGACATTTATCTTACCAAAAGGACTTCCTAATCTAGTCGACAGGAGCCGAGAACCAACAACAACACACTCTGTGGGAGACATCATGACCGCCTTCGATACATCCCCTTCCGCTCAGGCAGGGTTGAGCCAGGAGCAGCTCGATGCCTACTGGATGCCCTACACGGCCAATCGGCAGTTCAAGCAGGACCCGCGCATCATCACCAAGGCGCAGGGGGCCTACTTCACGGACTCCCGGGGCCGTCAGATCTTCGATGGCCTGTCGGGCCTCTGGACCTGCGGTGCCGGCCATTGCCGTCCGGAGATTGCCGAAGCGGTCAGCGCGCAGCTGCGCGAGCTGGATTACGCGCCCGCCTTCCAGTACGGCCATCCCAAGGCCTTCGAGCTGGCGCACCGCATCAAGACGCTGATGCCCGAGGGGCTGGATCACGTCTTCTTCACCGGTTCCGGCTCCGAGAGTGCCGACACCTCTCTGAAGATCGCGCGTGCCTACTGGCGCAAGAAAGGCAAGCCGACCAAGACCAAGCTGATCGGACGCAGCAAGGGCTATCACGGCGTCAACTTCGGCGGCTTCAGCGTCGGTGGCATCGGCGCCAATCGCACGCTCTACGGTCAGGGAGTCGATGCCGATCACCTGCCGCATACCCTGCTCAAGGAGAATGCCTTCACCCCCGGCATGCCCAGGACCGGCGCCGAGCGCGCCGATGAGCTGCTGGAGCTGATCGCGCTGCATGATGCCTCCAACATCGCCGCCGTCATCGTCGAGCCGATGGCAGGCTCGGCCGGCGTGCTGCCGCCGCCAGTGGGCTACCTCAAGCGCCTGCGCGAGATATGCGACCAGCACGACATCCTGTTGATCTTCGATGAGGTCATCACCGGCTTCGGACGCATGGGCGCAATGAGCGGCGCCGAGGAATTCGGGGTCACGCCGGATATCCTCAACGTCGCCAAGCAGATCACCAATGGCGCCGTGCCGATGGGTGCCGTGGTCGTCAAGGGCGACATCTACCAGACCTTCATGGACAACGGCGGCCCCGATTACATGATGGAGATTCCCCACGGCTACACCTATTCCGGCCACCCGGTGGCGTGTGCCGCGGCGCTGGCATCTCTCGATGTGCTCGAGAATGACCAGCTCATCCCGCGCGTCCGCGAGCTGAGTCCGGTCTTCGAGAAGAAGCTGCACGAGCTCAAGGGCACCCGCTACATCACGGACATCCGCAACTACGGCCTGGCCGGCGCCCTGCAGGTCGAGGCCTATCCCGGCGAGCCGGCGCGGCGCCCGTATGAGATTGCCATGCACTGCTGGAAGGCCGGTTTCTATGTCCGTTACGGCGGCGACACCATCCAGCTGGGTCTGCCGTTCATCACCGAACACGATGAGCTGGACCGTCTGATCAATGCCCTCGGCGATGCCTTCGCCGCCCAGGACTGACGCTCGACGCTCAAGGCTGACGGTCGACGTTCAAGACTGACCATCAACATTCAGAACTGACGATCAACACTACTTCATTCATCGCCATTCATTTCACAAGTCATCTCAGGGAGACCCACCCAATGAAGACGCTCGGACACCTCATCAACGGCAACATCGATCACAGCGAAGGCCGTACCCAGGACATCTTCAATCCCTCCACCGGCGAAGTCGGCGGTCAGGTGCGCCTGGCCAGCAAGGCGACGGTCGAGGAAGCCATCGCGGCTGCCGAGGCGGCCTTCCCGGAATGGCGCAATACGCCGCCGATCAAGCGCGCCCGAGTGATGTTCCGCTTCAAGCAGCTGCTGGAAGAACACGCCGACGAGATCGCTCGCCTGATCGGTCAGGAGCACGGCAAGATCTGTCACGATGCGCTGGGCGAATTGCAGCGCGGCATCGAGAATGTCGAATATGCCTGCAGCGCCCCGGAACTGCTTAAGGGCGAGCATAGCCGCAATACCGGCCCGGGTATCGATTCCTGGAGCGAGTTCCAGCCGCTGGGCGTGGTTGCCGGCATCACGCCGTTCAACTTCCCGGCCATGGTGCCGCTGTGGATGTACCCGATGGCGATCGCCTGCGGCAACACCTTCGTCCTCAAGCCCTCCGAGCGCGACCCGACCTCCACGCTGTTCATCGCCGAGCTGCTGATGGAGGCCGGTCTGCCGGCCGGCGTCATGAATGTCGTCAATGGCGACAAGGAAGCCGTCGATACACTGCTGGACGACCCGCGCATCCAGGCGGTCAGCTTCGTCGGCTCCACCCCGATCGCTGAATACATCTACAGCCGCGCCGCGGCCAACGGCAAGCGCTGTCAGGCCCTCGGTGGCGCCAAGAACCACGCCATCGTGATGCCAGACGCCGACATGGAATACGTGGCCAATTCATTGAATGGCGCCGCCTTCGGCTCCTCCGGTGAGCGCTGCATGGCACTGTCCGTCGCAGTGGCCGTGGGCGATGACGCCGCCGACAAGCTGATCGCGCAGATGAAGCAGCAGATGGAAGGCCTCAAGGTCGGCATCTACAGCGACAAGGGCAATGATTTCGGCCCGCTGATCACCGCAACCCATCGCGACAAGGTGGTCGGCTACATCGACAGCGCCGAGCAGCAAGGCGCGACGGTGGTGGTCGATGGCCGCAATCCGCAGGTCGAAGGCGGCGAGAACGGCTTCTTCGTCGGCGGCACACTGATCGATGGCGTCACCCCGGAGATGACCTGCTACCAGGAAGAGATCTTCGGCCCGGTGCTGCTGGTCGTGCGCGCCGATTCGATGGAAGCCGCCATGCAGCTGATCAATGATCACGAATACGGCAATGGCACCTGCATCTATACCCGGGATGGCGAAGCCGCCCGCTACTTCAGTGATCATATCCAGGTCGGCATGGTCGGCATCAACGTGCCGCTGCCGGTACCGGTCGCCTATCACAGCTTCGGCGGCTGGAAGCGCTCGCTGTTCGGCGATCTGTCCGCCTACGGCCCGGATGCGGTGCGCTTCTACACCCGCCGCAAGACCATCACCCAGCGCTGGCCTTCCGCCGGCCTGCGTGAAGGCGCCCAGTTCGCCTTCCCGTCCTGAACCATCGCCTTCCCGTTCTGATCCGCGGATCATCATCTAATAACAACTGCGTCTGATAACAACTGCGCCGGACAGCCCTGCTGTCCGGCGCTTTCGTGTGCTCATCATGCAGGATCATGCCGGCAGTCAGAGTCAGCCCCTGCCCCTTGCAGTGGCCAGAAACGCCTCCACATAGTCGGGACATCTCATCACGAGAATCCCGACAACATCGGCGGTCAGTACCGTCACAAGGAGCCAAGATGATCTGGGTAATCGCCACCGTTACCGCCAAGGAAGGCCACGTTCAGGATGTCTTCAATGAACTCTGCGCCGTCGCGCCCACCGTGCGCGAGGAAGATGGCTGCCACGCCTACCATCCGTGCATGGACTCCGAGCGCGCCGCCGACAAGGACAACGATCCACGCCCCGACACCATCACCGTGGTAGAAGCCTGGGAATCCCACGATGCCCTGCAGGCCCACCGCGAGACGGAACATATGCAGCGCTTCCGCGACAATGCCGGTGACTGGATCGCCGATGGCGATATCCGCATCCTGAGCCCGGCGGGCTGACAGAACAGCATTGGGGAAGATCCAAAAAGCCCGGCCTCCAGGAGGCCGGGCTTTTTTATCGGGCTTGCCATCATGACGGCATATCATTTACCGCTATAGCCCCGGTTTCACTCCTGCGACTGTTCCTCGGACAACTGCATGATCATGCGTGTCGTCAGATAAAGGCGTGGTACGACGCTATCGACCAGCACGAACTCCTGATCGCTGTGGTAGCCGCCGCCGACGAGCCCCAGGGATTCGAGCACTGCCGGTTTATCGGAATCTGCATGATAGGCGTAGGCCGCATCCGTGCCGCCACCGATCTCGACCGCTTGCAGTGTCTGCCCCAACTCCTGATAGATCTTCTGGGCCTGCTCGGCCAGCTGCTGACTCTGCGGATTGTCAGGCAGCGGCGGACGCCCCTTCTCGAGGTGAAACTCCACTTCGGTATCATCGATCAACCGGTTCTTCGTGATGGCCTGCGCTTCTTCCAGGACACGCTGATACTCGCTGCTATCGAAGTAGCGCATATCACCCTCCGCCCTGGCATGCTCCGGAATCACGTTGCGTTTGACGCCGCCCTCGACGATCGTCCAGTTGAGCGTCGTCTCCTTGTCCGCATCATCAAGCTCATTCAACTGCAGCAGCTGATGAGACAACTCCATGATGGCGTTGCGCCCTTCCTCTGGTGCGCCACCGGCATGGGAGGCACGGCCTTTCACCTCGAGAAACGCATAGTTGATGCCCTTGGTGACGACGGTGACGGCATCGACTCCCGGGTCAGCGAAGGTAGGCTCGAATACCAGCACGGCATCCTGATCTGCCGACAGCTCATGAATCAGGTCATGCGAGCCCGGCGAGCCCTTCTCCTCATCAGGATTGAAGACAACCGTCACCTGGCCATAGTCATCAAACCCGAGCGACTTCAGCGCCTCGAGACTGTGCAGAATAACGGCTGCACCACCTTTGGCATCGCCCACGCCCGGGCCATAGGCACGCCCATCCTCGATACGGAAGGCACGCTCCGTGGCGGCGCCTTCATCGAAGACGGTATCGTAGTGAATCATCAACATGATCTTGCGACTGCCATCCCCCTGCAGGCGACCGACAATCGTATTGCCGCCATAGGTCTTGGCAGGGTGCGTTTCCACCTGTGCGCCAAGCGCTTCTAGATGCTGGGTCAGCATTGCCTCAACGTCATTCAAGCCTTCACGGTAGCCCGTTCCCGAATCCACGTTGACCAGTGTTTCCAGCGTCTCCAGCAGAGGCGCTCGCTGTTGCTCGACGGCATCCTGAACATCCTGATAGTCCGCCGCTTGCGCACCGGCACTGCACATACCGCATGCCAAACCCACCGCCAACATCGGAAGCCGCATTTTCCACCTCTAATATTGTTATATAAGGAATAACGAAGGTAAGGCGGATATCAGGCAAACGCAAATGCGAGTCCTACCGGGAAATTTTTTCCGCTAGCAGCTTTACCTGTCGTCCACCATTGAACACAGGTGCACCTCATCTGATCTGCGTCTCGTGAATGTGCAGCACTCGCAGGGATTATCGGTTGCCTGAGGGCTTCTCAGCGCCGATACTGTATAGGAATACAGTATCGAAAGGAGACCCCACCCATGACCGTATCTGCCGCTCAGCCGTCCCACGCCTCGCTGGCTCGCCCTCATCCAACGCCGGAACCCTGTGCACTGCCGCACCCTCACATCACGGGGCGCGCTGGCATTTCCGGCTTCCCCTCGCCGGCGGAGGATTACGCGGGGCGCACGCTGGACCTCAACGAGCGGCTGATCAAGCGCCCGGCAGCGACCTTCTTCATGACGGTGGCGGGTGACAGCATGGAAGGCTTCGGCATCTATGAGGGCGACACCCTGGTGGTAGACCGCTCCATCGATGCCCGCCCCGGGCATATCGTGGTGGCACTGGTCGAGGGAGAGGTGGTGGTCAAGCGTTATGAGATGATCGGTCAGCGCCCCTATCTGAGCTCCGGCAATGCGCTGTATCCGCCGGTCGCGATCTTCGACCTCGAATGCCAGGTCTGGGGGGTGGTGCGTTCCGTCATCCACGAATACGCGGTATGAAGACGCCAATGATCGGACTGGTGGACTGCAACAACTTCTATGCCAGCTGCGAGCGAGTGTTCGACCCGCGCCTGGAGGGCCGCCCTGTCGGCGTGATGTCCAACAATGACGGCTGCGTGATCGCGCGCTCCAACGAACTCAAGGCGCTGGGCGTGGAGATGGGCACCCCCGCCTTCCAGCTACAGCCACTCGTCCGTGAGGGGCGCATCCACCTGCTCTCCTCCAATTACGAGCTGTATGGCGACATGTCGGCGCGCGTGCGAGAGGTGCTGGAGGAATATTGTGCCGGGGTCGAGCCCTACTCCATCGATGAGATGTTCGTGCGTTTCGATGGCTTTGATCGCAACTCGATGCTGACGTTGAGCCGCACCCTGCACCGCAATGTCCGCAAGTTCACCGGCATCCCCGTATGTGTCGGGGTCGCGCCAACTCGAACGCTGGCCAAGCTGGCCAATCGCGCTGCCAAGAAGCGTCCGGAATTCGGCGGTGTCTGCGTGCTGGAACCCGATGAAGTCGGCACCCAGCGCCTGCTGGCCGATACGCCACTGGGCGATGTCTGGGGCGTGGGCCGACGTCTGGTCGAACGCCTGGCACTGCAAGGCCTGCACACTGCCTGGGACCTGCGCTGCGCCGACCCGCGCGCCATCGGCCAGCGCTATTCCGTGGTACTGGAACGCACCGCGCGCGAACTGCAAGGCACGCCCTGCTTCGAGATGAATGATGCCGATGACGCTCGCCAGCGCATCATGACCTCGCGCTCCTTCGGGCGCATGACCGGTGACTTGAATGAACTCAGGGATGCCATCCGCCAGCATGCCCAGCGTGGCGCCGAGAAGCTGCGCCATCAAGGCAGCCTGACACGCGCCGTGCTGGTCTTCCTCAAGAGCAATCGCCACCGACCCGACCTGCCGCAATACTCACCCAGCACCATCGTCGAGCTGCCCGCCCCCACCAATGACAGCCGCGAGATACTCGCCGCCGCGCAACAGGCGCTGGAGCATATCTACCTGCGCGGCTATCGCTTCATGAAGGCTGGCGTGATGCTGCTCGAACTCATCGACCAGCCACGCGAGCAACTCTCGCTGCTGGAAAGCGAAGAGGACATCGCCAAGCGCGAACGCAGCCAGCAATTGATGGCGACACTGGACGCCATGAATCAGAAGATGGGCCGCGGCACCGTGCGCCTCGGCGTCGCACGCCCCGACGCCGCCTGGCAACTGCGCTGCGCCCACCGCAGCGCCCGCTACACCACCAACTGGCAGGAATTGAAGCGGTTGCGTTAGTAGGCTTGGCCGAATGCTCTGAGCGTAATTTCGACCGCCACAACCATCAGCAATACAATCCCTTTCCTGGGCGTTCATACCGCAGAGAGCGTGAAGGGATTAAATGCGTAGATATCGCGCGCAATCTGATCGGATTGTTGCATCCACAGCAAAGGTGTTTTACGCCAGCGCCGCTTTATCAATGACTTGCGAACACTCATGCTGTACGCCATTGCTGAAAAGCCAACAGTTGTGGAGTACCCGGCATGAAGATTCTACTGATCAACGGCGGCAAGGCCTTCGCCCATTCCAATGGCGAACTGAACGCGACGCTGCATGAACTGGCGCGCGGTGAGCTGGCCGAGCTGGGTCATGAAGTGCGTGAAACCGTCATCGAGGAAGGTTTCGAGGCCAAGGCGGAAATCGAGAAGCAACTATGGGCGGACCTGATCATCTATCAGACCCCAGGTTGGTGGATGGGTCTGCCGTGGACCGTGAAGCAGTATCTCGATGAGATCCTGACAGAAGGCCATGGCGCCTTATATGCCAGCGATGGCCGGCATCGTACCGCCCCGACCCAGGGCTACGGCACGGGTGGCTTGATGCAGGGGCGCCGATACATGCTGTCACTGACCTGGAATGCTCCCATCGAAGCCTTCGATGAAGCGGGCAACTTCTTCGAAGGCAAGGGTATCGACGCTGTCTACTATCCGGTGCACAAGGCAATGGAATTTGTCGGTCTCGAGGGACTGCCGACCTATCTGGCCAATGACGTGATCAAGAATCCGGACATCCCCGCTTATACCCAAGCCTATCGTGAGCACCTTCGCGAGCATGTCGGCCGCGCCTGAAGGCTCGGGGCGTCATACAGTCTGAGCTGATGACGCCTCTCTCAAGCTCTCGAATACACGAAAGGCTGCCCATGGGCAGCCTTTCGTCGTTGAGTAGCCGTCATTCAGCCATCGAGTAGCGATAATCCGACGCTCGAGGACACCTATCAAGGCCCGACCTGGCTCAGTGCCCCGCTCTGGCGAGAGACGAGCGAGACGTGATCCAGAAACAGGCGGAACATCTGGGCCTGGCTCGAGACGGCAAGGCGCTGATAGATATGCTTGCGATGTACCTTGACGGTGCCATCGCTGATATCGAGCTCACGCGCGGCAGATTTGGTGGAGTGTCCGGCCAGCAACAACTTGACGATGTCCTGCTCACGCTGCGTCAGAAGACCATCACCAAAGCTATCGAAGGCGGCCTCTACCGGCTCATGATGCTCCAGGCGATCCACGAAACTGACGCCCTGCCACTTCCAATACTCGCGCGCGAGGGGCTCGATGATCGGTTGCAGGTTCTTGAGCGCCAGCAGTGATTTTCGAGTCAGCGGCAGAGAGGTCTCATGCAATCCCAGCGAAAATACCATCACGATGTCGCCGGGCAGTTGTATGAAGATGCCAATTTCATCCTTGAGCCCCAACGCGCCGTAATAATGCTTGTAGTACTCACTGTCTTCGAAGCAATCAGGCGCCAGCTCACTCAGGCGGTAGACGCCGGGACGACAGCTTTGCTGGGTCGAGGTATAGAAGGGATCCAATATGTAGGCATCGCCAATATAACGCTCTACCCCCTGCTGCCGACGCTCAGGAGGATAATTGTCGTAGATCAGGATGGGTGCGCACCCTTGCTTGTAGGTGCTGACCAGTATCGTGTCAAAAGGCAGAAGGTCGTGGAAGACGTCCTGCAGCAAGCGAGGGAATTCCGCCGAAGATGCCGATGTCATCAGCTTCGCCAGCACGCAATGCCAGCTCGATATTTCTGGAGCACACAACAACTCTTTGTGAATCATGAGCCGACCTTGGTGACGTATCGAGACATCCTAGCATAGCCAACGAAGGTATAACGCTGGCGCATCCGGAGCCATCACGCCCCGAACGCCAATGAAAGCGCCAGGCATGAGCCTGGCGCTTTCATTGCAAGACGCTTGTTCGTGTCAGAACGTCCAGTACGGCTCATTCCCGCCACCACCATTCAGGTAATGGCCAACCAGATGGACTTCGTCTCGGTATATTCACCGAGTGTCTGCAATGACTTGTCGCGGCCATTACCGGACTGCTTCACACCACCAAAGGGCATCGTCATGTCCGGCCCTGCCCAGTTGTTGATATAGACCTGCCCAGACTGCAGTCGGCGCGCGACACGAATCACCCGGTTGACGTCCTGACTCCAGAGCCCTGCTGCCAGCCCATAGTCAGAGTCATTGGCGATCGCAATCGCTTCTTCCTCATCATCAAACCCCATGACGGCGAGAACCGGGCCAAAGATCTCCTCGTTGGCAATCGCCATGTCGGGCGTCACGCCAGTGAAGATGGTCGGTGCAATGAAACAGCCCTCAACCTGGCGATTGTCACCCGTGATGATCGCCTCACGTCTTGCCCCTTGCTGCTCACCGAGCGCGATGTAGCTGGCAATCTTGTCGTATTGCTCCTGATCGACGATGGCGCCCATGAAGCTTTGCGGGTCCAACGGGTCCCCCGGCTGCATGCTCCTGGCAGCTTCACACAGCGCACGAACGAATGGCTCGCGAATACGGTTGTGCACCAACAGGCGAGAACCTGCGATGCAAACCTCTCCTTGATTATGGAAGATGGCGGCAGCGGCCTGACGTGCGACGCCCGGGATGTCAGCACAGTCTTCGAACACGATATTCGGGCTCTTGCCACCACACTCGAGGAAAGTGCGCTTCAGATTCGACTGACCCGCATATTGCGTCAGAAGCTTGCCCACCTGAGTCGAGCCAGTAAAGGCAATGGCATCGACCTGCATCGAAAGCGCCAGGGTCTTGCCGACATCTGCGCCGAATCCCGGCAGTACCTGGAAGACGCCACGGGGAATATCCGTCGTCGCGATCAGTTGCGCCAGGCGCAGCGCCGAGAGCGATGACTTCTCGGAGGGTTTGAGAATGACACTGTTGCCAGTTGCCAGGGCTGGAGCAATCTTCCAGATCGTCATCATCAACGGGAAATTCCAGGGCACGATGGAGACAACCACGCCCAAGGGTTCACGCACGATCAGTCCCAGTGCTTCTTCGCCGGTCGGCGCGACCTGACCATAGAGCTTGTCCAGGGACTCAGCGGTATAGCGTAGACATTCAATGGCAGAGGCCACATCGCCCAGCGCACTGGTGATCGGCTTGCCCATGTCGAGTGTATCGAGCAGTGCGAGCTCCTGCTGGTGCTCGGCGATGAGTTCTGCCAGGTGCAGCAAGGTGCGCTTGCGGGCAGCCGGTGCCAGCCGCGACCAATCGCCCTTGTCGAAGGCAGCTCTGGCACACGCCACGGCACGTTCTGCCTCGGGCGCCTCGCAGCAGGCCACCTGCGCCAGAGTGTCGCCCGTCGCAGGATTGAGAGAGGGAAAGGTCTTGCCACTGGCGGCGTGGGTGAACTCGCCATCGAGATAGGCGCGAGTTTCAAAGGACAGCTGGCTGGCACGTTGCTGCCATTGGGTATGAGTGAGTGGCATGGTATGGCTCCGGGAGATGACTGCGGCGGAAAAGACGTGAGAACGAGATGGCAACGGTGGAGAAATCAGCGACCCGCGCGCGCCAACACGGATTCCAGCAGTACCTGGCAGCCGAGGGCACAGTCTTCAGGTGAAGCATATTCCGCCTCGTTGTGGCTGATGCCATCGAGACACGGCACGAAGATCATTGCCGTCGGCGCCACGCGCGAGACATAGACGGCGTCATGGCCAGCACCGCTCATCATCTCTCGTGAGGGAGCATCCTGATTGGCGACGGCCTGCCTGACGACCTCGATGCATGCTTCATCGAAGTCGACGACTTCTGACTTCCAGATGCGCTCCTGCGTCACACTGACACCATATTCCTCCGACACCTTCTCAAGCATCGACATGAACGTGGCTTCCAGTGACTCAAGCTCGGCTTCTTTCACGTGGCGCAGGTCCACCGTCATGCTGACCTCGCCCGGAATGACGTTGCGCGAGGCGGAGGGAATATTCAGGGTGCCCACCGTGACACGTGCATTCCCCGTCGGGTCTGATTGCACATGCTGGTGGATCTGATCCATCAAACGCGCAGCCGCCATCATCGCATCGCGGCGGTAACGCATCGGCGTCGGCCCTGCATGCGCCGCGACACCAGAAATCGTGACATCAAACCAGCGAATTCCCTGAACGCCGGTGACAACCCCCAGTGACTTGCCTTCCTGTTCCAGCACTGGCCCCTGTTCAATGTGGAGCTCAAAATAACTGTCCAACCTGGGACCCGTCTTGAAATCTGGCGTGCGCAGTCCGGTGCTCGCCAGCGCTTCACCATAGGTAATGCCTTCGCTGTCTTCACGCGCCAGGGTATAAGTCGGCTCAAAGACGCCCGCGTAGGTGCCGGAGGCCACCATCGCCGGGGAGAAGCGGCTACCTTCTTCATTGCCCCATACGATCAATTCCAGCGGCCGGCGCGTGACAATGCCCTGCGCATCCAGCACTCGAAAGACCTCAAGTCCCGCCAGCACACCGAGAATGCCATCAAAACGTCCGCCCTTGGGCTGAGTGTCCAGGTGGCTGCCGGTCGAGACCGGGGCCAACGACGGCTCGCTGCCCTCACGACGAATGAACAGATTTCCGACCTCATCGACGCGCATCTGACAACCAAGTGCCTCGCACCACTGCATCAGCAGGCGGCGTCCCTGGGTATCCTCCTCGCTGAACGCAAGACGGCAGGAGCCGCCCTTGGCCGTGGCCCCGATCTTCGCCATATCCATCAGGCTATCCCAGAGACGTTGCTGATCGATCCTGAGCGCCTGAACCTCTTGTGCAACTGCCCGCATGATTACGTCCTCTTGTTCTTGTGTCCGTATGTCGATGGGCGTGTACCGATCTGTCGATCAGCACCCCGCCGTCACATCGAGTAGACCGTCACCTTAGAAACTCACGCACCAGGAGCGGAATACCCCCATTGGGATATACCGGGCGGCTATCCGATCTGGATACGCTGGCTCCAGTGAACGATTGCAGCGAAAGCGACAGTGAAGAGCGCTTGGCACGCTGCATGACACCAGACCGAGACAATTACTGGCTCTCCGCCATCACCAACAACAAGAGACAACACTGATGACCACCAACACTCTGGATCACACCTCATCGATCAATGCGCCATCCGAACATTCCGCCCATGGCCTGAGCGGCGATGCTCAGGCTGTCTGGGAGAAGGACAGAAATCACTTCATCCACCCCTTCACTGACTTCTCGACCTTCCACGAGCAGGGTTGCGACATCATCAGTGATAGCGACGGTATCTATGTTTCAGATATCGAAGGCAACCGCTTCATCGATGGTATCGCGGGGCTGTGGTGCGTGAACGTGGGGCATGGTCGCAAGGAAATTGGTGACGCGATGGCGGAACAGGCCACGCGCATGACGTACTTCTCGACGTTCAACAATCTGACCAATATCCCGGCAGCAGAGCTGTCCGCCAAGCTTGCCAGCCTGGCACCGGCACACCTCAATCACGTCTTCTATACCTGCGGTGGTTCCACCGCGAATGATGTCGCCATTCGCCTGGTACATTACTACTTCAACCGTATCGGCAAGCCGCAGAAAAAGACCATCATCTCGCGCAGAAATGCCTATCACGGCACGACCTACATGGCAGCGACCCTGACCGGCATCGAGAGCAACAACTGGATGTTCGATACGCTCGATTCACATGTCAGCTATCTCAGTGAAGCCAATTGCTATCGTCGCCCCCAGGGCATGAGCGAGGCGGAATATTGCGATCAGCTGATCAATGAATTCGCGGACAGGATCGATACGCTCGGCGCTGACAATATCGCGGCCTTCATCATGGAACCCATCATGGGCGCAGGCGGTGTTCTCGTCGCTCCCGAGGGTTACCACACTCGCATGCAGGCCCTCTGTCGCCAGCACGATATCTTGTTGATCGTCGATGAAGTCGTGACAGCCTTCGGACGTCTTGGCCACTTCTTCAGCAGTGAAAAGGTCTTCGGTCTCAGTCCGGATATCATCACCTGCGCCAAAGGACTTTCCTCAGGCTATGTGCCGCTTGGCGCAACGCTGATTTCAGATTCCCTCTATGAGGTGCTGAGTACACCCCAGGGGAAAGGGGGTGTATTGAGCACAGGGTTTACCTATTCAGGCCATCCGGTCAGCTGTGCCGCCGCGCTCAAGAACATCGAGATCATGGAAAGAGAAGCGCTGTGCGAAAACATCCAGCGAGTCGGCCCCTATCTTGAGGCGCAGTTGAAAACCCTGAAGCATCACGCTACCGTTGGCGACGTTCGTGGCAGTAACTTCATGATGTGCTTGGAAAATGTGGCAGACAAGGCAACCGGTGAGCTCTTGCCACTGGAAGCGCGTGTCGGGGATAGGGTCGCTGCAGAAGCTCAGAAACGTGGCCTGATCATTCGCCCCGTCGGCCACTTGAACATCATCTCTCCGACGCTCATCTGGAATGAAGCCGTCGTCGATGAAGTGGTCGCCATTCTTGATGCCTCTTTCACCGCCGTGACCGAATCCCTGTCACGTGACGGTTTCCTCTGAGCCGCCGTAGCTCCTCTATAGCGTCGCTCCCCTGCAGAGTCGCTCCCCTGCAGAACTGCCGCTGGCGACCAGGCTTTCTCCCCGCCAGCGGCCATGCCTGAGACATGGCGATATAAAAAATACAATGACAGAACCAAAGGCATCTCATGGAAAATTTTGGATACTTGAGCCTGATACCGACCACGGTCGTGCTCATCATGGCACTCATTACCCGCAGAACAATCGAGTCCCTCATGACAGGCGCCATCGTCGGCCTACTGATGATCAATCCTTACACTGCCATCTCAGACGGCGCAGACACCATGCTGAGCGTGCTGGCCAATGATACGGTTACCTGGATCATTCTCGTATGTGGTCTATTTGGCAGCTTCATCGCCTTGTTGGTAAAGACAGGCGGTGTACTCAGTTTCGGAGCGGCACTTGGCAGCCGCATCCGCAGCAGAAACCAGAGCTTGCTGGCCACCTGGCTGCTGGGTCTGGCGATCTTCGTCGACGATTATCTGAATGCGCTGACCATCAGTGCTTCGATGAAGAAGATTACCGATGGATTCAACATATCGCGCGAAAAGCTCGCCTACATCGTCGATTCCACCGCAGCTCCCGTCTGCGTATTGGTGCCCTTCTCGACCTGGGCGGTCTTCTTTTCGGGCCTGCTGGAAGAAAATGGCATCCCGGGCAATGGCGTGAGCATGTATATCGAAGCCATTCCGTACATGTTCTATGCCTGGGTAGCGGCCGCCATCGTCCCGATGGTCGCCATGGGCTGGATTCCCGATTTCGGCCCGATGAAAGCCGCCGAAATGCGTGCCGCTACCGGGAAGACCATTCCGGATGACACTACGGATACCACTCTGGAAGTCGAAGATAGCGGCAAGACACCGCCACATCTGCTCAACTTCCTGATCCCGATGTTCGCGCTGGTCTTCTTTACCTGGTATTTCGACACTGACATTCTGCGTGGCGTGATCGTGGCATTGCTGGTGTTGTTCGTGATGATCCTTGCGCAGCGCCTTCTCAGCTTCAATGACACCTTCGACACGGCACTGGAAGGCTTCAAGTCAATGCTGCTGCCCCTGGGTACACTGGTCTCAGGCTTCTTCCTGAAGGAAGTCAACGACACCCTGGGCCTGACTACCTTCGTCATTACCCACGTGCAACCGATCATGACGCCGGGTCTGCTGCCGATGGTCATCTTCCTGACCATGGCCTTGCTGGCCTTCGCGACGGCCTCCTTCTGGGGCCTCTTCGCGGTCGCGATGCCGATTGTATTGCCGCTGGCCATGAGCATGGATGCCAACATGCCACTGGTGGTCGGTGCGTTGATCTCGGCCAGTGCCTTCGGCAGTCACGCCTGCTTCTATGGCGACTCCACGGTGCTCTCGGCACAGGGCAGTGGCTGCTCGCCGATGGCACACGCCTTGACCCAACTGCCGTATGTCCTGATCGCGGCCTTCATTTCCGCTCTCATCTTCCTTGCTGCCGGCTACCTGTGAGACGAACATCATGATTTCTCCCATGCCCTCTCCTTCTGATGCCTTCACTCCGGGTTCGCCTGCTGCCAAGGGCTTCTTCATGCCTGCCGAATATGCAGCGCATGACGCCTGCTGGATGCTATGGCCGCAACGGCCGGATACCTGGCGCTATGGTGCCAAGCCCGCCCAACAGGCTTTCGTGGATGTCGCCACAGCCATCGCCGGCAGCGAGACCGTCATCGTCGGCGTCAATGATGAGCAGTACGAAAACGCACGCAATGAACTGCCCGCGCATGTGCGTGTCGTCGAGATATCCAGCAACGACGCCTGGATGCGCGATGTCGGGCCGACCTTCCTGACTCATCCGGATGGCCGTATTGCCATGATCGACTGGGAGTTCAATGCCTGGGGCGGCCTCAATGGAGGGCTCTATTTCCCCTGGGACAAGGACCGTAGAATCCGCACCAAGATCTCGCAGATTCTGGATGTTCCGCGCTTTGATGCCTCGATCATGCTGGAAGGCGGTGCCATTCATGTCGACGGCGAAGGGACGCTGATCACGACCGAAGAGTGCCTGCTCAACGCCAATCGCAACCCTGATCTGAGTCGCGAGCAGATAGAGCAGATCCTCAAGGACCATCTCGGTGTCACCACCATCATCTGGCTTCCCAATGGCTGCCATCTGGATGAGACCGATGGCCACGTGGATAACCTGTGCTGCTTCGTCGGGCCTGCAGAAGTCGCCCTCAATTGGAGCGATGATCCCCAGGACCCACAGCATGCGATTTCCAAGGCGGCGCTTGAGGTTCTCGAGAACTCCGTGGATGCCAGAGGGCGTGCCTTCAAGGTGCATCTACTCCCACAGCCCGGGCCTCTGTATATCCAGGAAGATGAAGCCAATGGTCTGGACCGCCTGGGTAGCTCACACCCGAGACGCCCCGGCGATCGGATGGCAGGTTCCTACGTGAACTTCTACATCGCCAACGAGGCTATCGTCATGCCATTGCTGGACCCGGCGCTGGATGATGTCGCGCGCGAGAAACTGCAAGCCATCTTCCCGACTCGGCAGATTCTTGGCGTCAATGCTCGTGAAATTCTGCTGGGGGGTGGCAACATCCACTGCATTACCCAACAGCAACCCAAGCGCCTGACTGGCGCTCGCTGATTGGCTCTCGCTGACGGGCCGTACACGCAAAAGCCCGCCACCGGCCATTGATTGGCAACCGGTGGCGGGCTTGTCGTTTCAGTACCTGTCACGTCTCACGGCGATGGTCCGTCAGGCACCAAGGCAAGGGTTATGGTTCTCAGAAACTCCAGCTGGCGTGCGTCCAGAAGATACGCCCCGGCTCGGTGACCTGTACATCGCCCTGCAACGGATCGTCGTAGAAACGATTGACGTGGTAGGCGTAGGCCTTGTCGAACAGGTTGGAGATGCCGGCACTCAGCTCGATGGCATCCGTGACGCGGTAGCCACCCTCGAGCCCGACGATACCGAAGCCTGCCGTCGCCTCTTCATTGTCGGAAATGCGCGACTGGCGTGCGGCCGCATCCAGCCGTGCACCAGCCCACCAGCGATCCGCATCATAACGAGTCGCCAGATAGCCATTGAAGGGGGCGACCTGCGACAGCGGCGTGCCATCGCTCAGATTGGTGCCATGTGTCGCGGCAACGCCGGCAGAATGTCGCCAGCCGCTTCGCTGCCAGCTGGCTTCAAGCTCGAGACCGTAGATCTCGGCTTCGACATTGTCGTAGGTAGTCAGTGAGTCACCTTCGCTCAGCTCGATCCAGTCATGCACCCGGTTATAGTAGGTATCGGCCGAATACCGCCAAGCGCCCTGCCTGACCGCCACCCCGAGCTCGAGCTGCTGATGGACCTCGGGATCAAGCTCCGGATTGCCCAACCAAACATTGCTGTCCGATTGGCGATTGTAATAACGCTCGGTGGCGGTAGGAAAACGTACGCTGCGGCTGAGGGCTGCGTAGCCTTTCACCTCCTCACTGAAGCGATGCTCCAGCCGCGCCAGCGCACTGAACTCCCCGTCACGCTGCTTGGCTTCTACATCATCGCCGTACTGGGCACGCCAGGCGGAGATGGCCGAGGCATTGCTGCCCACTACCTCATCGGCATCTCGCGCATCACTGATGGAAACGTCATAACGCGCGCCAGTCACCAGCCGATTGTCGGCATCGAGGGTGGTATCCAGTTCCGCGAACACCCCACCGCGCGTCCGCACGACATCCGGCCAGGTCTGGCTATCCGACAGGCTATCCAGTGACATGCCCATCCTGGAGTGGGTGTTGCTCTCGAGCCGTTCGGCATCGGCCCCCAGCGTCAATATCGCGTCATGGCCCCCAACAGTCAGCGAAATATCGCCTTGGGTGCTGGCGTACCAGGTCTCGGTGGTCGCGCTGGAGAACATGGCCATGTCGCTCATATCCATGCCAAAGCCCATATCCATGCCAGAGCCCATATCCATACTCATCGAGGAGTCATCAAAGTCACGCAGGGTGACGTTATCCATGTCGTGCACGACGCGAGCATGGTTGACCTGTGTCTCGGTGTGCGAGAACGGTCCGACGTTGTCGATGGTCAGCTTGAGATACTGGCGGTCCATATCGCTGCGTGGTGCATCCATCGCCGGATACAGCGCATCATCGATGCGCACCACGGCGACGCCCGCCTCAATGGCGACATCCTCGCTGGCAAAGGCGCCGACTCGGAGACTGCCGTTGTCGCTGCGATAGGCGCCGGGCTGGGTATCACCGTTGCCATCCTCGTAGTTGTTGCGCTCGGAATGCTCGAAGTCCAGCGCAGCCCAGACATCGCCCTGCTTGGCGGTCAGTGACAGAGTCTCGCTGGTGGCATCATCATTGCTGCGCCAGCCAGCGCCCAGCGTGCCATGCACCCCATCATCACTGCGCGTTGGCGTGTGACGCGTCACCTCTATACTGCCCGCGGCAAAGTTGGGGCCACGGCTGACGGTCTGCGCGCCCTTGTAGAGCGTGAGGTCCGACTGGCTACCGGTGGTGGCATAGCCGAGAGTGGAGTCCATGCCGCTCGGGCAGGCCGGATACAGCGAGGCTCCATCCACCTCCTGGATCAGGCGTTCACCGCCCTGAGCACGAAAGATGGGCGAGACACCGTGGCTACCCAGGCGCGAACCACTGACGCCATTGACCTCGCGCAGCTGTTCGCCGAGGTCCATGTTGCCCCTAGCGTGCCCCTCATCTACCGCGTGTACGGGGCTGGCCATGGGCGCCTGCGCCTCGATACTGATCAACGGCAATACGCTGGTGGTGTCAGCATCGGCGTAAACCGGCAGCGTGCCACTACCCGCGATCGCGGCAGCAATGGCCAAGGGCAGACGACCACGCGATGCGCTCACTGGCGATGACAAACGACGCGCACGAATCGGGAAATTGGCGAGAGGCAGTGTCATGCGCTGGCCTCCTGCAGGTCATCCCCTCGCTTGTGCGTGGCGCGAATCCACAGCCAGTCCAGCAGCCCCATCACGATCAGCGAGAGGCCGACCAGCGGGAAGATGACACCGATGATCATCATCAAGCCCCAGACACCGGCGATTCGCTTGCGCTCCTTGGGCAGCGGCGGGATACCGATACCGCCCACCGGACGGCGCTTCCACCACATCACGCCCGCACCGACGCTCATCATCACCATCGCGATACAGGCCAGTAACAGCACCAGCTGGTTGATCAGCCCGTACTGCTGCCCTAGGTGAACATTGATGCCCCACTCCAGCGCTCGACCCAGCGGGCCATAATCGGCGTAATGCATGTCCAGCAGCACATCACCGGAATAGCGATCCACATGCACCACCTGCTGGCGCTCCAGCGCATCCGGATAGATGGAGCCGGTGTAGACGCCCTGCGGCGTGCTCGGCAGATTGATGGCATAGCCCGGCGCCAGGCCTTCTCGAGCGAAGATGCGCTCAGCCTGATCGAGGCCGATATCGGCATGGGCAATCGCGGCGGCGCTCAGCGGCACGGCCGCGGCGCCGGAGGCCTGCTCGGCACCAGTATTGCTACCACCGCCATGCCCGGCATGCTCCCCCTCATCTACGCCTGAGCCTATCGCGGCAGCCGGTAACGAAGATAACGGGATAATAGCCTGTTCCAATGACCAGGTAGTCATTTCCTGATCCACGAGGCGTGTATCAGACATCGGCGTGTTCACACGCACGCCATCGGGATACCCGAAGTTATGCCCGTTGGCCAACTCGTTGACCTTGGCACCCCACACCATCGACCACGGCATACCGGTCACGGCGAGAAACAGGATGAAGCCAGCGGCGAAGATGCCGCACACGGCATGCAGGTCGCGCCACCACAGACGGCGTGCAGGCGTGGTACGCAGCGTGACGACGCCACCTTTCTGGCCCCGGGGCCACCACAGATACAGGCCGCTGAGTACCAGCAGAATGCTCCAGCCGGCGGCGATCTCGATCGCGGCATTGCCGATGGGGCCGGTGATGGCGAGGCTGTGCAGATTGCGCACCGTCCACATGATGCTGTCACGGTAGGCCATCTGCCCCTGCACTTCACCGCTGTAGGGATTGACGTAGACCGCCTGCTTGCCACTGCCATCGGCTGCCACGATATCGACTTCCGTGGTCAAGTCACTGGCCGCAGGCGGCACGACACGCACGGCCTTGCCGGGCAGACTTTGCGCGGCGGCACGCACCTGCTCGCTCAGCGGGACACTCGCCTGTGCCTGGCCATTGGCCTGTTGCACCACCGGCGTGTTGACCTTCATCAGGTCGGCATGCACGAAGTGGTCAATCTCTTCACGGAACAGATAAAGACCGCCGGTGACGGCCAGCAAGGTCAGGAAAGGCAGCACCAGCAGGCCGGCATAGAAATGCCAGCGCCACACAGCGCGGTAGATATCGCTGAAACCGCGAGCGGCGCGACCCGCGGACTCGGTATTGGTTGTTGAACTCATCTCGATTACCCATCGACAGGTGCCACGACGCGCGACGGATACTTTGTCCGTCGGTCAACGTGCGGTCACCGAACACTATGGAGAGCCGCCACAAGGCAGCCCATCAATTCATGGCGCGTGGGAATCGTGGGGAGGTGCGCGCCCGGGCGGACGCAGATAGACATTGATGTCGCGAAACGCGACAAGGCAGGGACGCGGGGCCGCGTCGCGAGACAAGCGCCCCAACGCCAGCAACAGGGCAACGGCGACCAATGCCAGCGTAAAGGCCGCCATGCTGGCCAACGGACAATCTGAGGCAGCGGAACTATGGGTGATCTGCGCCTGCGAACCGCTTTCACGAGCGGCACGCGTTATCCAGTCGCTATCGGCAGTCACCCAACGCCCGGTACCGACACTCTCGAAGACAGCATGGTCGTTGACCATCACCACTCGTGGGGCCGCCAGCGGCATGACCAGCATGGCGGCCAACGCGATCAACATCACGAAGACGACATGCCCATTGGCCGCAGTCAGTCGCGACAAGGCGCGATGATAGGAGACGGATTCACGCCTGGCGTGGCGAGTCGAGGGACAAGTCTCTGTCATGCGCCCCCCATGGCCGGAGCATCAGCGTTCGTATCTGCGCTCGTGTTGACGGTCGCAACATCGGCAGAAGACGGCGCTGCGGCCACGGACTGGAGCAGGAACGTCAGGCGGTCGGCAAGCTGCGCAGGCGTCTGACTGAGCGGCAGGGTGTCACGCAGCCGACCCTGCTCATCGATCACGAAGATCGCCACGCTGTGGTCAATCATGTAATCGGCCTCGCCGGCCGACGCCTGCGCTTGCGCGTGTTCAGGGGGATGACTCTGCTCGGGTTCTCGCCGCTGAAACTGGATGCCGAGGCGCTGGGTGAATTCCTCCAGACGCGTGTCGTCCTGTGACGGGAGGCGAAGGCCGGTCACCGGCAGGCTGAAGGCAGACAGATAACGTGATAGCACGGGCAGGGTATCGCGCGCCGGATCCAGTGTCAGGAACATCGGATGCAGATGCGCGCGTGACGTCTCGTCAAGGCGCTGCCAGGCCATCTGCAACCGGGCAAGCGACAACGGACAGATGTCCGGGCAATGCGTAAATCCGGGAATCAGCACGCTTAGATGGCCCGCTTCCCCCCGAGACAGGGTGTCCGCGTGCAGCAGTCCCCGCGTAGAAGGCAGCTCGAGCGTCGTCGGCCACGCATCACGCGGTTGATGCGAGGCAGAAAGCCCCGTGATCAACGCGATAATGACGAGGGCAAAAGCACTGAGTCCCATCAGGATCAGCTTGCGCGGCGACATGAACACTCCAGCGTGGCGTGCAGAGAAGGTAAAGGCAGCAGGGTCGATGACAGGGATGCTAACCATTCACACTCGTGAAACCACTAATGCGACAAGTTGCCACAGCGTTTCCCCCGGGCCTTCGCAAGCGCGACAAGGTCCCAGATAGCGTAAAGCCATCACCACCATCATCAGATTCAAAGTGCGCCTCGCCCGGACGGACACGACACTGTCTCCATGCTCCTGCAATGGAGCCAGTCCCCCAAGCCCTTCTTCCCCTCACGCCATGAGGCTTCGCCATGATTCAGCGCCTTTCCCTGCACGCAGCCATCCTTGAAGTGCGCGACCTCGATGCCGCTTGCCGCTTCTTCACCGAAACACTCGCCCTGCCCATCCTGTTGCGCAATGCCACCAGCGCGACCCTGGAGCTGAACCATCGTCGAGACAAGCAGACCAGCGTATTGTTGTTGCAGCGCAGTGCCGAGCAACCCGACAGCCGCCAGCTGACGCTTGAGATAGAGCAAACGGACTTTGCCCGCTTCCGCGAGCAATGGCAGGCCCAGGGAGCGCATCTGATCGAGAGTCACGGCAGCAGCGCCCCCGGCTGTGCCTGGCAGGTGCTCGATTGCGTGCTCCCCGATGGGCATCGCCTACGCGTGGTCAGCATCAACCCCGAGCGCTGCGCTCCGACGATCAGCCGAGGCATGGGCATGGCACCCTGAGATTCCAGCACACCAGATGGCTCGAGAGTCTCCGCTGGGCCAGCGCATGACAAGAGCGCCGGCCCCGCTATCAAGTGCGCCATCATGGCGAGAAAAGACGTTCTGGTGAGGCGTGCAAGAAAATGGCTTGGATGCCCATCACGGTAAACACGTCAGTAGTTGACGAGCAGGTCATCAATGACCGGGTTCATCTTGGTTTCGACACTGGCGTACTTAGAGAACCCCAATCCCCCTTTTGCTATTAGATGATACTGCGCATAGGCGATTTCATCGCCATACGGATCGTCTAGCCATAGTTCTGCGTGAGAAAGGTATGTCACATAATCCCATGAGCGCAGCGCGGTATATTTCAGAACTACTTCGCAATATCCGGGCACCGGCGCGTCATAGACTCGCGTATTCAAGCCATTGCGACTGAAGCCCTGCTGAATCACATTCAGGAAGCCGGGCACGATCACGGCTTCATTGCGCTCGATGCACACGGTATCCAGATAGGACATGCGCTCAAGAGGCTGAACCTGCACCGAGGTACAGCCGGCCATCACGAAGGTGATGGAAGCTGCCAATAACGCCTTCGTCATCCCTGTCATTCTTGACTCCCTGTCATTGAACAAGAGGCTTTATCGCGAGATATGCCATGGAAGGCATGCTTGTCCGCAGGGTATTAGTGAAAACAAATAAATGCGAGGAATCTGCCCGTGATCAGGCGTAATTCCCCCATGCAAGCGCGAGTCTCCTACAGAGACACCGACAAATGATGACAGGCGTGGCAAACATGAGTCCCCTTTATCACGCCGAGCCAATAATGCCCCACTGACAGCGTGCGCGGATGTCCGCATTGCCGCACTCTTGCCCGACGCAGCATTAAGTATTGCTCAGCGACAGAATCGCCAGCCCCGCGTGTCGAGGTGGAAGTGATCACGATGGGCGGCGTTGTAATCCGGCCCCAGCACGGTACCGAAACTCTCACAGGCAGCGTCCTGCACGGCACGCAGGAAGCGGCCCGGGGCATCTTCATCCTCGGGCGCCGTCCAGTCGCGCGGCAGGCGAACCTGACGGCCGTCCGCCAGCGTGAAGCCTGTGACATCCAGCGCATCCGCAGTGGCATGTTCACTGCGGCGTGCGTTCTCTCGTCCGTAGATGTTGCGACAGGCGTAGCTGCCAACATGGAACACTTGCGTCACCTCGCTCCCCATGACCTTTTGCGCCGCTGACCTGAGCCCATGACGCTCGAAGCGCAGCCAGCTCACCGCCAGCGGGCAGCTGGCAATGAAGGACTGATTGAAGCGAACACCCTGCTCACCACTCGCGCCTGACGCCGAATGCATGCGTACGCTATTGATGAGGTCACAGCCGTTGTTGCTGGGGCGGTCCGGCAGGAAGGTCACCCGTTGCGGGGCTTCCCGCGCGAGAAATGCGCGACAGGCGGCCGGGTTCTCGTTCAAGCGTGAGAGCTTCCAGCCGGTCACCATGCCGGGCGGGTCCTCCAATTGCAGTGGCGCCCACGGGAGATAGTGAGCGGGTATCCAGCGCTCCAGCACGATGATATCGCGCTGGACCGCAACGCCCAGGCCGATGAGCACCAGGCATATCAATGTGAGCCCCATGCCTTTGCGGCGCTGCTTGTGCTGCAAACCGTTCATGTCCGCCTCCTGTACACGTTGCAGGCCCTCACCTGCCCCGGGCTTCGCCTGCATTGGACTTCACCTGCCCTGGGCTTCACCTGCCCCAGGGTGACTGACCACCGTGAATGGCATGACGTATCGACCGCCTCATATATGCCATATCAGAAACAGTGAAATGAAGGGGCGAGGCGCTGTCAGAGACGCGGTTGTCCACTATGCTGGACGCCATTCAGCAGACCAGCCACATGCCTATAGGGGCCACGCCCCAGCTGCTCTCTGCACGCCAACTCGCTATCAGGAGCGCACATGACGACAGCCCCTACCTCACGCCTGGGCACGATTCCGCTCTCGGTGCTGGACCTTGCCCCCATCCGCGATACCGGCAGTGTTGCTGAAACCTTCCACAATAGCGTCAGTCTCGCCCAGCATGTCGAAGCGCTGGGCTTTCATCGCCTGTGGCTGGCCGAACATCACAACATCGATGGCATCGCCAGTGCCGCCACCTCGGTGCTGATCGGTCATGTGGCGGGCAAGACCTCCCGCCTGCGGGTCGGCTCGGGCGGCATCATGCTGCCCAACCATCCCCCGCTGGTGGTAGCGGAACAGTTCGGCACCCTGGCCACGCTCTACCCCGACAGGATCGATCTCGGCCTTGGCCGCGCGCCGGGCTCCGATGGCATCACCATGCAGGCGATGCGTCGCGACCCTTCCGCCGGCGTGAATGACTTCCCCCAGCGGCTGGCCGAACTCGAGCAGTATCTGGGCGAGGCTTCACCTGGTCAGCGCATCAAGGCCATGCCGGGACAAGGCACTCATGTCCCCCTGTGGCTATTGGGTTCCAGCGACTACAGCGCACGCCTGGCAGCGAAAAAAGGTCTGCCCTTCGCCTTCGCCGGTCAGTTCGCCCCCGGCTACATGCTGGAGGCCATCAAGCTCTATCGCGAGAACTTCACGCCCTCCGAGGTGCTGGATGCGCCCTATGTGATGCTCGGCCTGCCCCTGATCGCCGCCGACAACGATGAACGCGCCCGTTTCCTGGCCAGCACCCAGCAACAGAAATTCCTCAATCTGATCCGTGGCAAGAGCACGCGCGCCCTGCCCCCACGCGAGACACTGGACTGGTCAGCACGCGAGGAAGCCATGGTCGGCCAGAATCTGGCCGCTGCCATCATCGGCGGGCCAGAGCGCATTCGCAGCGAACTCGAGCATCTGCTGGAGGTGACCCAAGCCGACGAATTGATGTTCAACTCGGATTTCTATGAGCATGCCGACCGCCTGAAGAGCTACGAGATACTCGCCGAGGTCGCCGGCCGCCGGACGCCGGCCGCCAGTCAATGACGTGAGCCCCTTCACGCTGACTGGCTTGCCAAGACAAGACGCCGCTCACATCCCCTGTGAGCGGCGTCTGTCGTTCTGAGCCTGCTGTGAAGACACGCACTGACGTCATGAGCTGAAGGCGATGAACTTAAAACGATGAGCTTAAGGCGATAAGTTCATGCCACGACTCGGCTCAATGATGGTCGCGCGGGTTCACGCGACGATTCTTGACGTCCGGCGCACGGCGGATGCGATCTTCCTCCGCCAGGCTGTCAGCCTCGAAGATATCCGCACCGACCGGTGTCTCACCATGACGGCGATACAGCTGACTGAGCATCTGGCGACGATCAGCCCGCAGCTCCTTCACCAGTACCACGATCATGCCGTAGATGATGAAGGTGAAGGGCAAGGCCGAGAGTACCGAGGCTGACTGCAAGCCCTTGAGACCGCCCGTCGAGATCAGCGTCAGGCAGATGGCCGCGATCAGCACGCCCCAGGCGATACGCTTGTAGAGCGGCGGATTGATCGAGCCGCCGTCGGTCATCTGTGCCACGATGTAGGACGCCGAATCGGCGGAGGTCACCAGGAAGATGAAGATCAGCATGATCGCGACCACCGACAGCACGCTGCTGAAGGGCATCAGATCGAACATCTCGAACAAGGCAGACGTGATGTTGGCATCCGTCGCGGCCGCCAGACCGACATCACTGGCCAACTCCATGTTGATCGCCGCGCCACCGAAGACACCGATCCACAGGCACGCCAGCAGCGGCGGCACGATCAGCACGCCCACCACATACTCCTTGATGGTACGGCCACGCGAGACACGCGCGACGAAGGTGCCGACGAACGGCGACCAGGCGATGACCCATGCCCAGTAGAAGACGGTCCAGGAGCTGTTCCAGTCATTGCCGTCATAGGGCGACATGCGCAGGCTCATGCCGATGAAGTTCTGCAGATAATCGCCGATACCCAGGGTGATCGTCTTGAGGATGTCCAGCGTCGGGCCGGTGAACAGCACATACAGCATCAGCGCGATGCAGATGCTCATGTTGAGGTTGGACAAGCGCTTGATGCCCTTGTCGAGCCCGGACCAGGTCGAGGCCATGTAGGCACAGAACATCACGCCCATGATGATGAACTGCCATTGCCAGCCTTCTTCCACGCCGAAGACGAAGTGCAGCCCGCCATTCATCTGCAACACGCCCAGGCCCAGCGACGTCGCGACCCCCATCACGGTCGCCACCACCGCAAAGACATCCAGTACCGGGCCATAGCGGCGCACCTTGGGATGCTTGGCCGTTACGGAAGACAGCACCGAGGACACCAGCCCCGCCTGTCCCTTGCGGAACTGGAAATAGGCAATGATCAGGCCGACCACCGAGAAGGCAGCCCACTGATGGACGCCCCAGTTGAAGAAGGCATATTGAATGGCATAGCGCGCAGACTCTGGCGTCTCGCCCGGCATATCGGCGAACGGCGGCTTCAGATAGTGCTGCATGGGTTCCGCCATCCCATAGAACACCAGTCCGACGCCGAACCCTGCTGCCAACAGCATGCTGACCCAGGAAAAGAAGGTATAGGAAGGCCGGCTATCCTGCGGCCCGAGCCGGATCTTCCCGTACTTGCTCAACGCGAGACTGATGAGAAAGATCACGAAACCAAAGACGGATATCAGATAGAACCAGCCGAACATGCTGGTCACGGCGCCGAGCGCCTGATCTGCCAATTCACCGAAACGGGTGGGGAATCCTGCCCCCAATGCGACCAGCCCCAGAATGATGATGACCGACGCGCTGAATACGCGCTTTCCTCCAGATGTCATAAATCGCTACTCCCTGTGAGCTGTGACAGCGGTGAGGTGGATCGCGCACCAGCGAGAAACGAGTAGCGTATCGCCAACGAATATTCGCAGTGCCTTCTAGACATGAACCTGATTCCCCAGAACTTCAAGGGCAGACGACGTCAGCAGCACAGGAAAATTTGTCACCGTCTGTACAGGTAAGCGTTTGCCCCAACCAGGCCACAGCCTCCGCGTGGGAGGAGAAAGCCGCTTTTGAAAGGTCAGTGCAGGCTTTGAAAGACAGTGCAGACCTTGGAAGGACTGTGCAGGCCCTGGAAGGACAGTGACGAAGGAGCAGAGGGACGGAAAGTCCCGGGCAAGCTGGCCACTCACGATGGCGAGATCGCCAGATAACCTCTACATTACTTGTACGATAGTTATAAAACGCGATTCACCGCCGACATGACATCCCACCGAGGGTATTCCCGATGCCTGCACATACCACTGCAGCACACCCGCCACGCACCGCTGTGACCCCCACCCACGCGTCGCCTGCTACCCCACTACCCCCAAGCCAGCTCGCCGATCAGCCGCTCGCCCACCAGGACGAGACCAGCATGACACTCGAGTCGCTGGCACGCGCACTGCAGCACGGCATGGTGCCGGTGGTCGAGGTCATGTCACTGGATGGCATCTACAAGGTGAGAATCCATCATTGCCACGGCATCTCGGACCTGACGCGCAATGATCACAGCGCACTATGGTTCAAGGGTACCGGTGAGATACGCGACTTGATGGGCGCGCGCGGCATCAGCCACGGCGTGCTGACTTGGGCGGATCAATGGGGAGATGAAATGATCGGGGTCGAATCGCGCAGCCTCAATCAGGAAGAGCTTCTCGCCTGGGGCACGCGTATCTGTTTCAAGTGATACCCGAGAGATGTCCCCCCGGGGATGTCAGCCCTGACACATAAAAGCCGCCCCTGCCGAGGGCGGCTTTTATGTGTTGCTGTGCCATATCCAAGATCATCCATCCGGCCAGCTCTCAGCAGAATGTGCATGGCTCAAGCTCTGTGGAGAATGCGAAGGGATTGGAGGCACCTCACTGGCTCACGGCTTCTTCATTGGCCACGAAACCGGCATCAGTGCACAGGCGGCTGAATTCATCCCAGTGCTTCATGACCTGCCAGGCGCCTGTGGTCCGCAGCACCTCGGCGTGGCCCGGCGGGATGTGGCTGGCGCCCAGATGGCCGACGACCTTGAGGCCCGCGGCCACGGCAGCCTGCATTCCCGTGCGGCTGTCTTCCACCACCAGACATTCCTCGGCAGAGCGTCCCAGCGTCTTGAGAGCGAGCAGATAAAGGTCAGGCGCCGGCTTGGGATTCATGACCTCATCGGAAGTGAAAATCGGCAGCTGCTCGTCGCCATTGGCCGCGGCAATCTCATCGAGAATGCCACGCAGCCCCGAACTCTCGAGATTGATCTTCATGCGCTGCTCAGAGCTGTTGGACACGATTGCCAACGGCAGACGCTGATCGCGAATCCACTCCAGCGTCTTGCGCACCCCGGGCATGGCCTTGAGCGAGTCGCCCAGACGGGCATCGACGAGTTGGCGTACCTGGTCGAGCGCATCCACGGGCAGCGTGTGCTGACTGCGGGCTTCCAGGTCCAGCAGGATATCGCGCGTGATCATGCCCAGACAGCGGTCCAGCTCATGCTCGATCTGCTCTTCACTCCCCAAGTCTGGCAGCCAGACGGGAAGTTTTTCCTTGAGCACGCCATCAGCGATGATCTCGCTATCCACCAGTACACCGTCACAATCAAAGATAAGTTGCTTCATGCGAGCTCCAATTCGAGAAAAGATGGCCGAAACACGTGATGAACAAGACACCTTGTCGCGCAAGGCATTGAGCGGCCACAAGAAGTGATATCCCTTATTGATGAGGGCAGAAAACTGAAAAGCAATCCCGACATTCTGCAGCAGATCTGAGCGAGGATTTTTCGAGGCAAGGCTGTCGGTAGGTGACTTGACGCGTTCAAGGGTAATGCACTGCAATGGCAACGTCATGACAGGAATTCTTGCCTTATCAAGACACCCATGCAGGAGGAAGTATGCGACATCGCCATTCCCGCACATGTTCACATCCCTCACACTCATCCGGCTTCGGCACGGGCCTTCTGGCCGGCGCCGCCGCGGCGACTGCCTTCTTTCTGGGCCGGCGCCTCAACAGTGCTCGCAAGGTCAGTAGCGGCCATCCGCTGAAGCATCAGGTGCTCGATGCAGCCTCGCAGGTCATGCAGCGCAAGTATCCGCTGGAAGCGATGAGTACCTACCTCAACGGCTTCCACCATTACGCCGATGACATGGGGCGTCAGGTGGAGGCCAGCCACTTCTGCATCCACCTGGAACATGATCTGCACCAATGCGTGATCTTCGATTCCAATCGCAGTGATGCCCGCTTGATCGGGATCGAATACATCATTAGCGCCGAGCGCTACGAGCAGTTGCCCGAGGAAGAGAAGCCGCTCTGGCACAGCCATCACTATGAGGTGAAGTCCGGCATCCTGGTGGCCCCGGGGATTCCGGAACTGGCGGAGCGCAGCTACTTCGAGGACCTCGTCACCACCTACGGCAAGACCTTCCACACCTGGCAGATCGACCGCGACGACTTCCCCTACGGTATCCCGCAGCTGATGATGGCCTTCACCCGTGACGGTCAGATCGACGAGGAGCTGATGAAGCGTCGTGATGAGCGCCTGGGCATCAGCACCGAGGAGCGCCGCCGGAAGCGCGCCGAGATTCCGCTGCCCGATGTCAGTCCCAAGGCCAACGGTGGCCCGACCCCGCCCGACAGCGAGTCACACCAGCCGCCGCATGAGAGCCTGAACGACTGCCGCTGAGGCCAGCGGCGCATCAGCGACACAAGCCACGACATGCAGCTACGACAAGGCGCCTGGCAATCATTTGCCAGGCGCCTTGTCGTTTCAGCTATCGCGCCAGGAAACCGCAATGGGCATCCCGCAGGGCTCAGCTCTGATTGTCGTGTCGCGGCTTGTCTTCACGTGATGTCGAGGCCATCTTCTCGAGCTCCTCCTCACTCATGGAGTCATACATCGAGCGAGCGGCCCCATCCAGTTCGCTGACCTTCTGCTCGCCGCGACGTGCTGACAGTGCTGCCCCGGCTGCCATCTGCTGTGCCTTGGACTTGGCTGGCATGATTGTCCTCCCTCTGGGCGAATATCGTGAACCATGGTCGGCTGCCATGAGCTCGACCATGCAGCTTGCTGTCACTCTCCACAGGCCATGCGGCCCGCCTTCGCCCTTTTCAAGCCTCGCGATGCCTTGAGTTTCCCCTCTCTGACCCAAGGCCATGTAGAAGAGACAGATAACAGTCCTCAACAAGAATATCGCCATCCAGCAGCAGGAGAGCCACCATGCGTGACGTCGAATTTCCTCAACATCTTTCGCCCCATACTGCCAAGGATGACCTGACGGCGCTGGACGCCGAGCAACTGGCATGCGGGTATCAACACGGTGAGTTCGACCCGTTACAGGTGACCCGAGCGGTGCTCGATCGTATCGAGCGACTCAACCCGCTCGTCAATGCCTATGTGCATGTCGCGCATGACACGGCGCTGAAGGAGGCGCGTGAATCCACGCAGCGTTGGCAGGCCGGCAAGCCGTTGAGTCCGCTCGATGGCATTCCGACCTCACTGAAAGACCTGACCGATGTTGCCGGCATGCCAGCGAGAGCAGGCTCCCTGATCACGACGGCTACGCCATGCCAGCAGGATGCGCCGCCGGTCAGGCGCTTGCGTGAGGCAGGCGCGATTCTACTGGGCAAGACCAACACCCCCGAGTTTGGCTGGAAGGCCGTCACCGACAACCTCGTGCATGGCACCACCAGCAATGCCTGGAATACCGAACTGACACCCGGTGGCTCTTCCGGTGGCGCGGCTACCGCCGCCGCCCTCAATCTGGGCGTGCTGCATCAGGGCGGTGACTCCGGAGGGTCGATCCGTATTCCTGCCGCCTTCAGTGGCATCTTCGGCTTCAAGCCCACCTTCGGCTGGACACCGCAGTGGCCGCCCTCCAAGGCTGCCTTTCTGTCCAGCATCGGGCCCATGACCCGCAGCCCCCGTGACGCCGCCGCCATGCTCAATGTCATCGGCCGTCACGATGCCCAGGACCCTTACGCCAATCGCGGCCAACCCGAGGATTGGGGAGCGGATATCGGCAAGCTGCTGGCAGGACTGCGCATCGCCTACTCGCCATGTTTCGGGTCTGTCGAGGTCGACCCCGAGATCGCAAGTCTAGTGGAGCGCGCCGCACAACGTCTGGCGAACCTTGGCGCGGACATCGTGACGGTCGATCCCCCGGTCGAGACAAGCCTCGAGACGTTTCGCAAGATCTGGTTCACCGCCTCGCTGGGGCTCTGGGATGACTGCGATGCCCAACAGCGCGAACTGCTCGACCCCGGGCTGGTCGAGAATGCCATGTGTGCACGCGAATGGTCGTCGCTGGATCTCTTCAAGGCGCTTGAGGAGCGCTACCGGATCACCCAGGCGCTGGAGCAATTCAATCAGGATTACCACCTGTTGCTGACACCCAGCGTCGCCGTCACCCCCTTCGCCCTGAATCATCAGGTACCCCCGGGTAGCCAGATGCATGACTGGGAGGAATGGGCACCGTTCTCGTACCCCTTCAACCTGAGCGGCCAACCTGCGGCGTCAGTGCCCTGTGGCTTCACGTCTCAGGGGCTGCCCGTCGGCTTTCAGCTGGCAGGCGGCAAGCACGATGACGTGCGACTGCTGCGGGCAGCCGCTGCCTATATGGATGCCTACCCTACCGCGCATCCCGCCGAGCCCTACCCCGCGAGGTGAGATCGCGGCCGCACTGGCTGACCGGCGACCTTCACATACGACAACGCCCGCCACTGCCCCTTCATCAGGGCGGTGGCGGGCGTTGGCTGTGATGCCTGTCATCCAGGCAACAGGCTATTTCCAGGAACTATTTTCAAGGACTATTTCAAAAAGCGATCAAAGGGGCTATTTCAATACGCCTTGCAAAAGGCGATTCATATGAACGCAGCCCCGTGAGCCGGCCCCGTTACTTGAGCGAATCCTGATTGCCGATGCGCGCCATCATCTCGGTGAACATCTGGATGTCGAGCATCAGGTTATCGACCCGCTTGAACTCCTCGGAGGTATGCCCGGTATAGGTCTCGCTCGGCATGGACGGGCCGAAGTTGATCGCATTGGGCAACAGCTTAGCGGTAGTGCTGCCCGCGGAGGAGCGCGGCTCGGCCTTCATGCCGGTGGTATCCCCGAAGATATTGAGCAGCGTCTGCAGCCAGGCACCGCTGGGATCACGCAGCATCCAGTCGCGAATCTCGACGTTCAGCGTCATGTCCATGCCCTGCTCGCTGGCATAGGCGCTCAGCTTGTCCTGAATCGTCTGGCTCAATTCCTCAGGTGATTTCTCACCGGCGGGCGCACGCACATTGACCGCGACCCGCAGCGCATCGTCCTCCCTGGCGAAGAAGGTCGGCGTCACCTTGAGCGGCCCCATGAAATCATGGGAATACGCGATGCCCAGCTGCTTGCCGTGATAGTCCAGTCCGTAGTTGTCGTTCAGGTAATGGATGGCATCTTCATAAGCATTGTCATGGAAATCGATGCCGGAGGTGGCGAGCAGGCCCGCCAGCCGTGTGACAGGATTGACGCCGTTGGCCGGCGCCGAGGAGTGGGCCGACTTGCCGGTCACCGTCACGCTGACCTCTTCGCCTTCCACCTCACTGGCGACGCTGAAGTCCTGGCCATGCTCCTTAACGTAGCGGCTGCCGAGCGTCTCAAGCTTGTGGCTGAGCGCCTTGGCGCCCGCTGCGTCAGCCGCGTGCAGCGTGGCAGTGGAGCGCTCCGGAATCTGGTTGGTCGCCAGGCCACCCTGGAAGTTGGTGATCGTCGGCAGAGCGTCGACTGCCTGATCAGATGACGCCTCGCCCGCCTTGGGCGTCAAGGGGAAATGCGCATCGATGGTGCCGAAACCATTCTCGGCCGTGATCGCCGGATAACCGCTATCGAGCACGATGTTGTATTCCGGCAGGTCATTTCTGGCCTTGTAGTACTTGAAGCCATCACCGCCGGTCTCTTCCGTGGTCTCGATCATCAGGCGAATGGTGCGCTTGAGCGGCACCTCATTCTCCTTGAGCGACTTCATGGCATACAGCGCCGCGGCGATAGAGGCCTTGTCATCTTCGGTGCCGCGCCCGTAGAGCTTGCCGTCGATCTCGGTCATCGCGAACGGGTCAAGATGGGTGCCGTCGTCGAGTGTCCAGCCCTCCTCGCCTGCCGGCACCACATCGCCGTGGGTCAGAATGCCGAACACGTCATCGCCAGTTCCCTCGAGCTCAACCTCGAAGACGCGGTTGTCGACGTTACGGAACGTCAGGCCGAACGCCTCGGCGCGCGCCTTGATCAACTCACCGAAGCGCGCGATTTCCGGGTTCTCGAATTGCGGCTTCTCCCCCACCTTGGCGGTCGGGATCGCGACCATTTCCTTGAGCAGCGCCTGGACATCATCGCCGTACTGCAGACGGTTGTAGACCCCCAGCAGACGATAGATGTTGACGAAGGCGTCACCTTCCAGCGTCTCACCAGCCTGATACTGCTCGATGGCGGCCCTGACGGCCGTGTCCTGGGAATTGCGTTCGGCTACCTGGGTCAAAAAGCCATTGAAGTCCGGCGCCAGCTCCTGCCGGCCCTGTTCGATCAAGCTGACCAGCTGGGCACGCTTGAGCGTATGTTCACCCTGCGGTGCGCGCTTGCCCGTGTCATCGGCCGCCATCGGCTCGTCTGCGCTGGCAGGCAGTGCGCTGCCGAGCCCGAGTGCCAGACCCAGCGCGAGGGCCGTCTGACGAGAGGTGGCGTGAGTGGCTGTGCGGGTACTCATGGGCATGTACATCCTTGTGTTAGGCAAGACGCCACGTCGTCAATGGCCGCAGAGACAAGCGATGAGGAGAAGACCCTCACCGACGCCCGGCGGCAGCTGACCACGCGACATCAAGACGGTTTCATCGGCCTTGCCGTGAAACATGAATGTCTTATACACAACCATCTTATGTACTAGGCCACGCCACGCCAACCCTGGCGAGAGATGCCTGCCACTCTGCGCTCCATTGTGGCCTTGGCCCCCTCACTCCAGACGAGCGACTCAGTTCCAGCGCTTGAGCAGAATCTCGATGAACAGCTCCGCAATCGGCGAAAGGGATTCACCGCGCCGCCGCAGCAGGCCAATGGTGCGATCGATGCGCGGTTCGGGCAGTTCACGCTGACACAGCACCTCGTGTTCCGGCCCCGGCATGGCCATCGACGGCAGGATGGCGACGCCCAGCCCGCTCTCGACCAGACCCAATGACGTCGAAAGGTGCTGCACTTCGTAGAAGCCATCCAGATGCAGGCCGGCGGACAGCAGAGTGTTGTCGAGCAGAATGCGATTGCCGCTGTCACGCGAGACCGTGATCAGGCGCACATCGTCCAGGTCACTCCATTCCACGCGCTGTTTCTGTGCAAGAGGATGGTCACGCCGCAGGGCCAGCACGAAGGGATCACGATAGATGGAGGTGAAATCCACCGCCGGATGGTGGGCACTGACCATATTGATACCAAAGTCTGCCTCCCCCGAAACCACCCTTTCGACCCCTTCATTGGCACTGACATCCAGGATGCGAATCCGGATACCGGGATAGGCGGTATTGAATTCGCGCACCACGCTGGGCAGGAAGTAGAAGGCTGCCGTGGGCAGGCAGGCGATGGTCAGCACCCCCTTGCGGTGGGTGGCAAGCTCGCGGACGCCGACCAGAGACGACTCATAATCTTCGAGCAACTTGCGGGCTTTGGGCAGGAAATCACGCCCAACGGGCGTCAATCGACTTCTTCGCGTGGTGCGCTCGAGCACCTTGGCGCCCAGAATCTCCTCCAGTTTCTGGATGCGGCGCGACAACGCCGGCTGCGAAATATGCAGCCGTTCTGCCGCCTCATTGAAGGAATGATTCTCGGCGACCTCGACGAACGCCGACAGATCCAGAAACTCCAATCTATGCATGCAACTACCTTATTGTTTCAGTTTTCGGATTAATGCGCACAATGATGACAGTATAGGTTTTATTTGCATTTGATGCATAGATCATCGGCTGTGATGCTTCACGAAGGCGCAAACAGACAGGAGCGCGTTCCAACATGATGCATTCACTTCCTTGCATGATCCTACGTGGCGGTACCTCTCGGGGTCCCTTCCTGCGTCTGGATCACCTCCCCGCCGATGACGAAGGCCGTCGCGAAGTTCTGCGTCAGGTCATGGGCTCCGGCCACGTACTGCAGATCGATGGCCTGGGCGGCGGCAATTCGTTGACCAGCAAGGTCGCCCTCGTCGGGCCGCCCAGTCATCCTGAAGCTGATGTCGATTACCTGTTCGCTCAGGTCGACGTAGAAGGCGACAAGGTCGACTTCTCGCCCAACTGCGGCAACATGCTGGCCGCCGTCGGCCCCTACGCCATCGAGACCGGCATGATTGCGCCGCAGGGCGACCTGACGCGTCTGCGGATTCACAACCTCAACACCCGCACGCTGATCGATAGCCAGGTGCCGACGCCCGGCGGCGCGGTGGCCTACCAGGGTGACACGCGCATCAGTGGTGTACCCGGCGCCGGCAGCGCCATCAAGCTGGGCTTCCTCGGCGCGGTGGGCGCCAAGACCGGCAAGATGCTGCCCAGCGGCCAGGTCATCGACGTGATTGATGGCGTCGAGGTGACCTGTCTCGACTCCGCCACGCCGGTGGTGCTGATCGAAGCGGCAAGTCTGGGCTGGGCAGGCAACGAAGCGCCGGCCGAGATGGATGCCAACCGCGAGGCGATGGCACGTCTCGAGCAGATTCGCCTCAAGGCGGGGGAATTGATGGGCATGGGCGACGTCAGCGGCTCGGTGCTGCCCAAGCCGGTGATTCTCTCCGCCCCGCGCACCCAGGACGGTTCTCTGTGCGCCCGCTACTTCGTGCCGCATCGCTGCCATGGCGCCCTGGCCGTCACGGGTGCCATCACGCTGGCCGTTGCGACCAGCATCCCGGGCACCCTGGCCAATCGTGTGGCACTCGCGGCCGGCACTCTGGCACCGGATAGCCTGGCGGCAAACGTTCATCTGGAACATCCCGCCGGATTTCTGGATGTCGAGGTCGAGCATGCCAATGCCGACCCGATGACCCCCAGCCGAGTGTCTCTGCTGCGCACGGCACGCAAGATCATGAGTGGCGAGGTGTTCTTGAACCTCCCCGACTCGGTGGAGATGCCTGGGCGTGCATGACACGCCAGACGACCGCGCTGGCAAGCGCCAGAGGCGAAGAGTTCGTCGACAGGCAACGAGCTGGTACTGCAGTATATTGATTTACAATGAATTTTCGCTAAACGAAATAGCCTGACTGCGCCGCCATGCAGATAGCGCATCACTGATCGACAACGCATTCCAACAATAATCAGGAGTCAGACCATGTCCATCATCGTGTCTACCCCCAAGCGCCAGACCCTCAAGCGTCATGCCCGTACCACCGCATTGGCCTTCATGCTGCCCGTCATGGGCCTGATGCCACTGTCCTCAGCCGTTCACGCCGCGGCGGAAGTCCCCGACACCCTGACCTGGACCGTCCCGTTCGGTGTCGGGGGCGGCACGGACGTCTGGGCACGCTTCATGTCCAACTGGGTGACCAAGGGCCTGCCGGGCAACCCGGCTGTCGTCATCGACAACGTCCCGGGCGGTGGTTCCATCACCGGCGTCAACCTGTTCAGCAAGCGTGCAGGCGATGACGGCGACGAGATGGTCGTCACCTCGGCCTCTACCCAGTATCCGGCCATGCTGCGCGACCGTCGCGTGCGCTATGACTATGCCGACTGGGAGCCGATCTTCGCCGCACCGACAGGGGGTATCGTCTACGCCTCAAGCTCGCTGGGCAAGGACAGCGCCAGTGCGCTCGAGGCCCTCGCCTCCCAAGAAGTGAAGTTCGCCGGTCAGAACCCGACCGGGCTCGAGATGCCGGTGCTGATGGCCTTCGATCTGCTCGATTTCCAGGTCGACCCGGTCTTCGGCATGAAGAGCCGTGGTGAAGGCCGTCTGGCCTTCGAGCGTGGCGAAGTCGCCCTCGACTTCCAGACCACCTCCGCCTACAAGAGCAACGTCACGCCGCTGGTCGACGCCGGCCAGGCCGTACCGCTGTTCAGCCTTGGCGTGATGGATGACGAAGGCCATATCGAGCGCGATCCGTCCTTCCCGGACCTGCCGACCTTCTCCGAGCTGTATCTGGCCCAGAAAGGCCATTCACGTGACGACGAGGCCTACCAGATCTTCCACAAGTTCTTCGCCTCCGGTTACGCCATGCAGAAAATGCTGCTGGTGCCGAAGGACGTGGACCCGGAACTGCTGGAGCTTTACCGCCAGGCCGCGCGTGATCTGGCCAAGGACCCCGAGTTCCTCAAGGAGGCCGCCGAGAAGGTCGGGCCCTATGGCCTGATGGTCGGCAAGGCCGCCGCGACCCAGCTTCAGGAAGCCATGCAGCTGAGCGAAGCCGAGCACGAATGGGTCAAGAACTGGCTGATGGAACGCCACAATATCCGCCTGCAATCTCGTTGAGGCGCGCAATCACACCCGTAACGGCCTGATCCCCGGGTGTGATGGGGACCCACTCACGGGGCTGCCGACCAGCAGCCCCGTGAGCCTTTCACTCCCTGCCTCACCATGCTCTCCCCGGCACCGCCTCTGAGTGTTAGAGAAGCATCTAGAGAAGAACAAGAGGTTGAGTAACGCCATGATCGACACTCTCCTGTCCAGCATTGGACACGTCTTCACGCTGACGCATCTGCTGTTCATGATGATCGGCATCTTCGTCGGCCTGCTGGTCGGTATCATTCCCGGCCTGGGCGGCATCGCCGGCATGGCCCTGCTGCTGCCCTTCCTCTATGGACTGGACCCGGGCTACGCCCTGGGCATGCTGATGGGCATGGTCGCGGTCATTCCTACCGGCGATACCTTCGCCTCTGTCCTGATGGGCATTCCCGGTTCCAGCGCGTCGCAAGCCACGGTGCTGGATGGCTTCCCGCTGGCCAAGAAGGGCCAGGCAGCCCGCGCGCTGACCAGTGCCTTCCTGTCTTCTCTGTGTGGTGGCGTGATCGGCGCCATCATCCTGACCGGCTTCATCCTCGTCGCACGCCCCCTCGTACTGGCCTTCTCGTCAGCCGAATTGTTCGTGTTGACCTTGCTGGGCCTGACGATGGTGGCGGTGTTGTCCGGCAAGAACCTGTTCAAGGGCACCGCAGCCTGCGGCCTCGGCCTGCTGGTCGGTGCCATCGGCGCCGCACCGGCGACCGGCGAGTACCGCATGAACCTGGATATCGACTATCTGTACGACGGCGTGCCACTGATCGTGCTGGGTCTGGGCATCTTCGCCCTGCCGGAAATCGTCGAGCTGCTGCTGGGACGTGGCAGTATCGCCAAGAACGGGAACACCGACCTGGGCAAGGGCTGGTCTGCCGGCATCAAGGATGTGGTCAAGAACAAGTGGCTGGTCGCGCGCTGTGCCGGTATCGGCAGCCTGATCGGGACCATTCCGGGTCTGGCGGGTTCCGTGGTCGACTGGATCACCTACGGCTTCGCGGTCAAGACCGCCAAGGACCCGAGCCAGTTCGGCAAGGGTGACATCCGCGGCGTCATCGCGCCGGAATCCGCCAACAATGCCTGCGCCTGCGGTGCCATGGTGCCGACACTGCTGTTCGGGGTGCCAGGTTCCGGCACGGCGGCGGTCTTCCTGGGTGGGCTGTTGCTGCTGGGTCTGGAACCCGGTGTGTCGATGATCACCACCAATCTGGACATGACCTACACCATCATCTGGTCACTGGCGCTGGCCAATATCCTGGGCGCGGGCCTGTGTCTGATGCTGGCGCGTCCGGTCGCGCAGCTGACGCGTGTGCCCTTCGCCATTCTGGCCCCTGCCATCACCGTGCTGATCCTGTTCGCTGCCTATCAGGCCAGCCGCTCGCTGGGTGACTGGGCCGCGCTGGGCATGATCGGCATGATCGGTGTGCTGTTCAAGAGTGCTGGCTGGTCGCGTCCGGCCTTCCTGATCGGCTTCGTGCTGGCACCGGGTGCCGAGAACTACTTCTACCAGAGCATGCAGTTCCACGGCGCCGAAGCCTTCCTGCGTCCGGGCGTACTGATCATCCTCGGCCTGATCCTGCTGGCCTTCTTCCTGCCGGTGATCCGCAAGGCGATCATGCGTCGTCGCCAGACCCATGAAGTGGTCGAGACTGCGCCGTCGCCGGAAGAGGATGTGCTGGAATCGCGTGGCTTCGGTGGCGTCGACTTCCTGCTGCTGTTGATGATGGGCGCAGCCGCCCTGTGGGCGCTCTACGACGTCAGGGACCTGATGCCGCTGGGCAAGGCCTTCCCGACGCTGGCCGCCTTCATCACGCTGCTCTCGGTGATCGCCGTGGTCTTCAACGGCTGGCGTCGCGGCATGATTCGCGTCAAGCAACCGGCCTTCAAGGCAGTGGGTGTGGTTCTTGGCTTCTTCGTGCTGATAGGCGTCAGTGCGCTGCTGGGCTTCGTCTCTACCGCCGTGCTGTTCTGCCTGGGCTTCCAGCTCACCATCGCGCGCAAGTCGCCTCTGTTCGCAGGGCTCTTCGCGCTGGGCGTGGCAGTCTTCCTGCTCGGCATGCAGGCGGCGATGAACCTGCACTACCCGACGGGTCTGCTGGATGACGTGGTGCTGCCGATGATTCCCTTCCTGTAAGGCCAGCGGGCATCACCAGCACTCAACTCTCGAGTACGACATACGCAAGCGGGCACCCATTGGGTGCCCGCTTGCGTATTGTGACAACCCCAAGCCCATTGTCAGGTGCTCGCCGCCATCACGGCTCACTCAACGCGATGAAACCTGGCTCGTGCCACCTGTGGCGACACCCCGAAATGACGCCGGTAGGCCGTGGCGAAGTTGCAGGCATGGGCATACCCCACCTGATGCGCCACCTGCTGAATGCTCACCCCGCGCCGCAGAGCCTGCTCGGCACACCGCATGCGACATTCACGCTGATAACTGCCCAGTGACTGCCCGAAGGCCTGGCGAAACTTGTGGCGCAAACCGGAGGGGCTCATGCAGGCCAGCCGCGCCAGTTCCTCCAGCGAGTGTGTGCCATGCGGCACGGCGGCAAGACACTGGCGCACCGCCTCCAGATGTCGACAGGCACCGTGGGGTCCCGATGGGGACGCTAATGGCGATGCAGGGGGTGCAGGAGCTGCGGAGAACGCCGGCACCTCCTGCGCCTCACCAGCGCGGCGCTTGAGTGCCGCCCCCAACAACTGCAGCGCGATCCCCTGCCACTCCAGCATATCACCCTCGCAGGCGGGGGTCGCTGGCGTCTCGCACTCTCCTCGTACGCCCTCACCATCAGGGACCCTGACACGCTCATCCAGTTGCTGATGAAGCCAGCGCCCCGGCGTCCAGCCCAGCGGGCTGGAATGACGCGCGCACGGTAATGCATCCCAGTTCGCCAGCCCCCGCCGTACCTGCAGGCTCTGGCTGGACTCGCCCTCCAGATGCAAGCTGATACAGCGCAGGCGGCCTTGAGGGTGATAGCTCTTCAGCGTCGGCGGCGCAGACTGCGTTCTCGCCGGGCGAAATATCCCTCCTTGCCCCGCGGACAAGTCGATCCCCGCGCCGTCCACGCCTGATAGCGTCAATCGCCCTTCCAGCACCAGGCAGAGATAGAGGCCCTCATGAAACTGATGCTGGCCATGATAGGCGCGTGACACCTCTAGATCACACAGCGTCAGATGCGCATCCCGCCAGGGATGCAGGTCATGCATCTGCCCCTCGCAATGCGGATATTTCGCTGCTCGCCAGCCTCGCCGCTCGCTGAGCGATGAAGGGCGCTGTTGAGGTGGGGCCATGACGCGGCGAGTGGCCCGACTGTCGGCTATGTCTCCAAGCGGCTGTGACATGACGCTGCAAATCCCTGCAAGGTGAATCCTGGTGAAGGCCTATCGCCTGCTGCGGGTCGCACTGACGGCTGAAGGGTCGCACGATGCTACTCAGCGGCCACGCCAGGCCGCGGCTTGCGAATACGGCTGGCGACCACAAAATACAATGATTACCGAAAGCAAAACAATCTCATTATCATATAAGTATTGCATCTTGTCTCATGTAAAGCCCTGTTCTCTCTCCCAGTCCTCTCACAGCCCTCTTGCATCCCTCGAGTCAACGGCACTTTGCGACACAGGCTGGCAAGCTTGGCCAGCAGGCTGAAAACTCTGCGAGAATTCACGGGTTTGACAGTGCTGCGCCTTATGTCACTAATGGATGCCTTTCCCCCAAGGAGCACGCCTCATGTTTCTGTTGATCCTGTTCGCTGCCATCGCGATTGGCATCTCATTCATCTGCTCCGTGCTCGAGGCGGCGCTGCTGTCGCTCTCTCCCAGCTATGTGGCAAGCCTGAGAGACCAGCACCCCAAGCGCCACGCCGCTCTGGCCAAGCTCAAGGACAATATCGACAAGCCGCTGGCCGCCATCCTGACGCTCAACACCATCGCGCATACCGTCGGTGCCACGGGGGTGGGCGCGCAGGTATCGGTCGTCTTCGGGGAAGCCTGGGTCGGCGTAGCCTCGGCGGTGATGACGCTGCTGATCCTGGTGGCCTCGGAAATCATCCCCAAGACCATCGGTGCCACCTACTGGCGTCAGCTGTCGCCGATGCTGCCCGGCGTGCTCAATGCCATGGTCATCGCGCTCAAGCCACTGATCTGGCTGTCGGAGTTGATCACCTCGCGCATCGGCAAGGATGCCCATGACATCGATGTGCGTGGCGAGATCAAGGCACTGGCCCAGATGGGGCTCGACAAGAAAGCCCTGGAAAATGATGAACAGCGCGTCATCACCAACATCCTCAATCTGCATGAGATGAAGGTGCGTGACGTTCTGACGCCGCGCCCTGTCTGCCAGACGGTCAGTCCCGAGATGAGCGTGGCCGAGTTCAATGACCAGCTGACGATCTGGCCCTTCAGCCGCTACCCGGTGATGACCGACGATGAGCGAACGCTGGGCATGATCCATCGGGCCGATGCCCATCAGGCAGAGCCCACCACGCCGCTCAAGGATCTGATGCGCCCGATCAGCGAGCTGCACGCCGAAGACAACGTCGAACATGCCTTTGGGCTCATGCAGCGCGAACGACAGCATCTGTGCGTGGTCTACGACAACCTCGGCAACTGGCTGGGTGTCATCACGCTGGAAGACGTGATGGAGACGATTCTGGGCGAGGACATCATCGACGAGACGGACAACGTGGCCAATCTGCGCCGCTTTGCCCGCCAGCGCTGGACCAAGCGTATCGGTGCCAACACCTCAAGCACCCAGCCTTCCGCTGAAACGGCGGCTGGTGAAGGTGCTGTCTCGGGCGATGAAGCTGGCTCTGGTGAAGGTGCTTTACCCGTCTACGAGCAAACCGAGCAAGAGGCGGGCTCAGCCAATAACTCTGCCAAAGGGCCTGCCAAGAGCGCCGATGACAGCAAGGGCTAGGCTCGTCCCTCCACGCTTGTGACCCGCTCGCAGGCAAAAGTCCCGTGAAAGTCGTTGCCAGATACGACTATCGCGGGACTTTTTTATTGGCGGCTGTTGATACCGCCTGATAACCCATTGATTCCTCTTGCGAACCCCGACTCTCAATCAATCGAATAATTTCTTTCTTCCAATCTCTCGGTAATCAATCCCCGGACTCGGTGCTAACGTTAATCACACACGACGGGCAGCGAACGAACCGAGATAACATAATGATATACAAGAAATTTACGACGTTCCGCACTGAACAGAAAGGCGCCATTCTGTATGTGACCTTCGATTATCCGCCGGTCAATATTCAGGACATTCCCATGCTGGCCGACCTGACCATGCTGTCGCAGAAGCTCGAGCGTGACAGCGACACCAAGGTGGTGGTCTTCCAGTCAGCCCATCCGGAAATCTTTGTCGCCCATGCAGACGTGGACTTCCTCAAGGACATGTCGACTCATGCGGTCCACCAGTGTGAGGTCAAGCTGCTGGACCTGCAGGTGGTCCTCGAGCGCGTAAGCCGCCTGCCCCAGGCGACCATCGCCAAGATTGAGGGTTTTGCCCGCGGCGGTGGTCACGAATTTGCCCTGGCCTGTGACATGCGCTTCGCCGCACGTGGCAAGGCCCGTTTCATGCAGATGGAAGTCGCGATGGGCATTCTGCCCTGCGGGGGTGGTGCCTCACGCATGGCACGTCAGGCAGGCCTTGGCCGAGCGCTGGAAATCATCCTCAGCGCCAAGGACTTCGATGCCGATCAGGCCGCCGAATACGGCACCATCAATCGTGCGCTGGACCCGCAGGAGATCGGCCCCTTCGTCGACTCGCTGGCCGAGCGAATCTCCTTGTGGCCATCAGCCGCCATCAACGCCTGCAAACAGGCCGTCTACGCCTCCATCGACAAGCCCATCGAAGACGCCTTGAAGGAAGAGGCCTATTGGCTCTATCAGGCCACCAGCCAGACCGCCGCCATCAAGCGCTTCCAGAATGCCTATGACAGCGATGTCGAAAACGACATGACCGCCCAGCGCAACTGGGACCAGATCGTGATCGACGTCCAGTCCATCGTTTGAGAATACGTCCTGCAACGTAAGCAAGGATGCCCTTTAAGGGAGTGGCGACACTCCCTCTTTTTGAATTCTCCCACCCCCTTTCTCTTTTTGGATTCTCCCACCCTATTTCGGAGCCACACCATGCATATCGATGACCACTCCCTGTGCAACGACTTCCCTCAGCAACGTGAACTCATTCTGCGCCTGATCAATGGCAATGAAGAGTTTGCCCGCATCGCGGAAGCCTATACCCGTATCGATATCGAGATTCACGCCCTGGAAGTCGATGAATCGCCGATCGGCGATGACTCCATGCACCAGCTCAAGCACCAGCGCAGCCTGCTCAAGGATGGTCTGTACGAGCGAATGATGGCGGCTAAGTAAAGCGACGACTGCGCATTACCTGGAAATAGCGGCCGATTATTATCCATCGGCTTGTGTGACTGACTACCTCTATCATTAGATTGCCTGATCAGCTGGCCTTTGCAGGCTGGCTACTCTTTTTTCGGATATAGAAATGCATACTTCCCCCTTTAACAGGCCTACGGCATACATCCAGATAATCCAGTTTCTGAATCATCGCTCCAAGCTTGCTGGCGCCATGATCAGACGGTTTCAAGTCGGGCATCTTCTTCTTTAGATATCCACCAACTGCTGACAAAGGAGCCCAACCATCAACTTGTTGCAGTTCATTCACCGCATTCAAGATATGCGACCTCAACTGCCTCTGTGCCTTGGTCGGCTTGACGAGGGTTACCGGCTCAGCAGCCGGCTTGCTGACTGACATGGCCGGGACAGGCTTCTCAGCCACCTTGCGCAGTCCTTCGCTGTAGATGAACTTGTCGCAGGCAGACACGAATGGCTGCGGTGTCTTGTCTTCACCGAAGCCATATACCAGCATGCCGCTCTCTCTCAAACGAGCCGCCAGCCGTGTAAAGTCGCTGTCCGAAGAGATGAGGCAGAACCCCTCCACGTTCCCCGAGTACAGCAAGTCCATGGCATCGATGATCAACGCAGAGTCAGTTGCATTCTTGCCCTGGGTATAGCTGAACTGCTGAACCGGATGAATGGCATGACGCAGAAGATGCTCTTTCCATGGCGCAAGGTTCGGCGTCGTCCAGTCTCCGTAAGCCCGCTTGATGGTGCTGACCCCCAGCTTTGAAATCTCTGCCAGCAGCGCTTCGCAGATAGCAGCCTGCGCATTGTCAGCATCAATAAGTACCGCCAATCTATTGCGTCCTATCTGTGACATGTATCGCTCCATGATGTACGTCACTGAAATCCTGTTATCTCTCCTGGAGATAATATGTCATGTAATGACCATGATGATCACCAGATAAGTCATGCCCTTGGCAAACGCCCCTAGCCGGTTTCAAATCCCTCTATCAAGGCATCCATCAGCACCCTCACTCGCCGAGGAAGAATCTGCGTCTCCGGGCGGACGATGTAGATGCTGGTATCTGCGCCGTCCCCACGTATGTCTTCCAGCAGCGGGATCAAGCGTCCAGAAGTCAGGTCATCGGCGATCAGGTAGTGCGGCAGACAGGCAATGCCGCGGCTGCCCAGGCAGGCGGCGTGCAGGGTTTCCAGGGAATTGGAGAGGAAGCCGCAACGCATGTCGGGCAGTGACTTGAGCCCCCAAGCATTGAAGCCGCCGGGGAGATTCAGGATCAGGCTGACATGCTCCGCCAGCTCCGGCACTGAGCGCGGCGTGCCGTGGCTTGCCAGATAGTCCGGTGATGCACAGATGACGCGATGGTTGGTGGCCAACCGTCTGGCGATCAGGCCGAGCTCGGGCTGTGCGGTGCTGCGTATCGCCAGATCCATCCCTTCATGGACCAGGTCGACCACCGCGTCCGACAGCGTCAGGTCCACGATCACCTCGGGATAGCGCTCCATGAAGCGCAACAGCAGGGGCATCACCTGCAGCTTGCCCAAGGCATTGGAACACGAGAGGCGAATGCGGCCCCTGAGCGCGCCGCTGCCTTCGGCGATCTCCTGCTCCACATTGCGCAGGCGCTCCTGCAACTCGCGCGTCTCCAGGGCATAGAGCTGCCCCGCTTCACTCAAGCGCATCTGCCGAGTGGAGCGAATCAACAGCTGGGCACCAAGGCGCTGTTCCAGCTGCGCGATGCGCTTGCTGATCGCGGAGTGGGTAATGCCAAGCTGGCGCGCCGCCCCGGTGAAGGTGCCGGCGTCGACGACGGCGTGAAAGATGTCGAGGTCCGTATGCGTTTTCATATGTTCCATTTGCTCACGGATACTGTGCGCGCACAACGGATTATCTCCGTCCGCAAGGCATGTCACCCTGTCATCAGTTCCTGAAATGACAGATTCAGTGCCACATTGCTCAGCATATTCCTTGCCACATCTTTTTTACTCAACCCGCACCAAGAGAGACATCGCCGCCATGACAGACCAGCCGACAGCCTCCGCCCTGTTTACCCCTCTCACGTTGCCAAGCGGCCGGGTGCTCGCCAACCGAATCGTCAAGGCTGCGATGTCGGATTCTCTCGGCGATGGCACGGGGCATCCCAGTGAGGCACAGCTGCGCCTTTACGAGCGCTGGGCAGAGGGTGGCGTGGCGGCGTCGCTGGTCGGTGAGGTACAGCCTGACCACCACCATGCCGAGAAACTGGGCAATCTGGTGCTCAACGCGCAATCCGATCTCGCGGCCTTCACGCAACTGGCCCAGCGCGGTCAACAGCACGGTGCAGACCTCTGGCTGCAGCTCGGCCACGCCGGTGCGATGGCCTACCCACCGACCAGCACGGCGCACGGCCCCAGTGCACTGGATATTCCCGGGCTACGTTGCGAGGCCATGAGTCTGGCGGCCATCAAGGCACTGCCTGGCGCCATGGCAATGACGGCTCGCCTGGCGCGTGAAGCCGGGTTTGGCGGGGTACAGGTGCATGCGGCACACGGCTTCCTGCTCAGCCAGTTTCTGTCTCCCCTCTTCAACCAGCGCACGGATGACTACGGCGGCAGCCTCGAAAACCGCATGCGCCTGATGCGTGAGGTGATCATTGCCGTGCGTGAGGCCTTTGGCCACGACTACCCGGTACTGGTGAAGCTCAACTCCAGCGACCAACTGCAAGGCGGTTTCGAGGAAGCCGAAGCGCTGCAGGTAATAGCAGCGCTCGATGAGCTGCCCATCGACCTGATCGATATCAGTGGCGGCACCTACTTCCCCGGCGCGAGCTCGGCGTCGGATGCCAGCGCCAGCGGCCCCTACTTCGTCGAATTCGCCAAGCGTGCACGCGAGGTAACGACCCTGCCCCTGATGGCAACCGGCGGCTTCAAGACACTCGCCCAGGCCGAAGACGCCGTGGCACAGGGCGCCGTCGACCTCGTCGGCCTGGCCCGCCCACTGGCGCTGCACCCATCGCTGCCCACACTCTGGCAGGCCGGAGAATGCCCCACGCCAGAATTCCCGCGCTTCAGCGCGCCGCCTGAAGGCGGGGTGACAGCCTGGTATACCCTGCGTCTGACCCAGCTGGGCGAGGATCGTGAGCATGAATCACTGGGCGAACTGGAGACGGTGCTGGCCGACTATGAGGCCCGCGACGCCGCACGCGCCGAGACCTGGAATGCGCACTTCTCGAGCTGAGTCGCTCTCAGTAGGTCAGACGAAAAAATAGAAAAGACGCAAAACGCCGCAGCGCTGACGCTGCGGCGTTCATGTTTCAGTCCCTTGCAGTGATGCATGTCAGGTCGTGGGAAACCGCACCAATGAAGCGTCTTCAGGCAGCGTTGTGCACAATGACTGAAGGCGCTTCACTGCCGCCCTTGTTTCCCTGCGACTTGCCCTGGCGCTGATAGCTGCCCTTGCCCTTGCGCGCCTTTACCACGCGTTGCTTGAACATCGGGGTACGCAGCACCGCCTTGAGCGCGTTGTCCTGCACCTTTCGCTTGTGGGTCATCGTGATGATCTCCTGTCGTCGATGAATCAACATCGCGACTATAGACCTCGCCAAGCACAAATCAATCCTTGGCGAGGGGCTGAGCACTGAAAATACAGCGTCGCCGACTCAACGCCATGGGTCGTGTTTCCAGCGACTCAAACGTGAGTCAATGACGGGGTCATGCTCGGGTCACTCAGCATCATCAGCGCCTGAGGCTGCGCGATGACCCGCTCCGGTGCCATGCTGGCCAGCCGCTCGGGGCTCTGCCATCCCCAGCTGACCGCAGCGGCACGACACCCAGCCTCGTGCGCGGCGCGAATGTCGCTGACGGCGTCGCCCACCATCCAGCTGCGCTCCACCGCCACTTGCGGCGCTGCCAACAGACCCGCCAGCTTGGCCCCCTTGCTACCCGCGATCTCACCGCCCAGCACCTGTGACACGCAATCCGCCAGGCCGGCGGCGGCCAGCGTGGCACGAATCATCTCGCTGTGATTGGCCGACAGCACCATGACGTCGCCCTGTTCGGCGAGTGCCGACAAGGCCTCGCGCATGCCGGTGAAGACCGCCGGCGGCGTCGCCTGGCGGGTATAGGAAAAGACATGTGCGGCAAAGCGCGCGACGGCCTCGCCCGTGAAGCCCTGCACACGCGCCATCTCCTCGAAGGTCACGTTGTCCAGCGACTCCCAGCTATCGCGTTCCAGCACGATCGTCCGCCCTTCCAGGTACGCCGCATGTGCACAGGCCTTGAGGCACAGTGTCAGGCTGTCGGCAATCACACCATCAAAATCAAAGACATATAACGCTTTGTTCATTCTTTTGCTGCCTCAGCTGCCTGCAAGGTATTGCTCAACGGCTCGCGCTCGCGAGTCGGAATCCGCTCATCGCGCTGCAGAGCGATCAATTCATCGAGCGCCTCCAGCGACTGGGCGGCCTCGAGCGTGTCGTGGAAGAAATAGCGGCGACTGTCATCCATGTAGAGGTGCAGGTGATTGACGATCTGCTCCTCGCCTATCATCAGCACGCCATAGGCCGGCGGCTCATGACTGCCTGCAAGACAATCCGCCGCGGAGACCAGATCCAGCCCGACCTGATGATTGACGCCCGGCAGGGTCGAGAACGAGAGCCCTCGCCAGACACCGCTGGCCGGACGATGCACATGCCCGAACAGCAAGTGCTCGACGTTGCCATGCCGCTGGATCACGTCATGCAGCGCCTGTGAATTCTGCAAGCGGATGCCATCCATGTAGCGGATACCGAGGGCCATGGGCGGATGATGCAGCGCCAGCAGAATACGGCGATCGTGATGCGCAGCCAGACAGGCATCCAGCCACGCCAGGCGGGACTCACACAGCAGACCGCCATGCTCCCCCGCGACGGCCGAATCGAGCATCACCAGCACGCAATCATCGGTGCCGGGGCCGAAGGCATGCGCATACTGCACGAAGCCTCCGTCATCACAGGGCAGCTCCGGGAAGGCGGCCTGCAGAGTCTCACGCGCATCGTGATTGCCCATGCCGAGGAAATACGGCATCGACAGTTCTTCCAGCACCTCACGCAGCGCCTCGAAGGCGGCCGGCTCACCGCGATCGGTCAGGTCACCGCTGATGATCACACCCTGAGCATCGCCGTGGTGCAGATTGATATCGGCGACGGCAGCCGCCAGCCGTGCACGCGGGTCCAGCCCGTAAAGTCGCTTGTCAGGGGCGACCAGATGGGTATCGGTCAGATGAATCAGTTTCATGCTATCGCGCGTTCCATGAGTGCCACCTTGAGGGGCCGCCATTATCAAGCTCTCAGGTGACGACTGCGTGACGCACGCCACACTCTCTTCGCGCAAAGCCAATCGGGTGCAATGGCACCTATCAAAAACGCCGCAGCGCTGAGCGCTGCGGCGTTTGATATGCCGGTCTTGATGCCCGGAGGGTCACGGCGTCTTCTTGCTCTCGAAGGACGCTTTCTCGTGGCGCAGGATGTTGGCGCTCAGCGCAATGCAGACGCCAGCGGCGACCAGCAGGCACACCGCCACGGCACCAGAGTTGCTGAAGAAGAAGGCGTAGTTGCCTGCGTGTACCACAGTATCGACAGTTTCCATTGCAAGACTCCTTGCGAAAGCGGATATCGGTTCGGTCTACCAGTACTGCAATAACGGGGCCAGTCAGCGCTTATCTCGACATCATCTCGACAGACCGGCCCCTTCAGAAGGTGCACCGGGACTCAGCTACCAGGGCTCAGCTGATGTCCGGGCGCTTGTCCATCGGCGCCGCGACCACCCCACCGGAACGTGCCGGCACACTCGAAGATGACTCGGTTGCCATGCTCTCCGGGTAGGCCTTGGCCGGGACTTCGAACAGGTCCAGCCCCAGTACTTCGACATGCGGCGGTACGCGCAGCAGGTTGAACTTCTTGAGCAGATAGGCCACGCCCCAGCCCGGAATGAAGCCCGTCAGCGCCATCACCACCGCGCCGGTCAGCTGGCCGGTGAAGGAGACGTCCGGCACGCCTTCGCCGACATTCGGGAAGCCGGCCGCGAAGATGCCCACCAGTACCACGCCGTAGAAGCCGCAGAAGCCATGCACCGCGAAGGCGCCGACGGAGTCATCCAGGCCACGCTTCTCGAGCAGTGCGCCGATCTTCGGCATCAGGGCGCCACCGGTGACCGCCAGCACGAAGGCCAGGCCCGGGTTGTAGAGATCCAGCCCCGCCGCGACGGTGATGATGCCGCCCAGCGCACCGGACATGGTCCAGAAGGGATCACGCGAGGACAGATAGGCACCGATCACGCCGCCACCGAAGCCCATCAGGGTATTGAAGGCGAAGGCAGAAAGGTTGGTACGATTGCCGTAGATGGTGGTCCAGCCGATGTCACCGGTGTTGAAGATGATGCAGCCGCCGAGGAAGCCGAAGAAACCGACGATGATCAGCATCAGGCCGATCAGGGTCATCGGCATGTTGTGCGGCGCGATCACCTGCGGCTTGCCATCGTCACTGTACTTGCCGATGCGCGCGCCCAGATTGAGCAGCACCCCCAGCGCGAAGAAGCCGGCCACGGCGTGCACCACACCGGCGGCGCCGACATCGTGGTAGCCCAGCTTGTGCAGCATCCAGCCATCCGGATGCCAGCCCCAGGCGCCCGCCATGATCCAGACACCGGCACCGAGAATCACCGCCAGAATCAGGAAGGCCCCCAGGCGGATGCGTTCGATCACCGCCCCCGACAGGATGGAACCGGTAGTCGCGCCGAACAGGGCAAAGGCGGCGAAGAAGATGCCGGTGCCCATGTCATCGGCGTCCGGACGCATGCTCGCGCTCCACGGCAGAGCGGCGGACGCCTCGATGGGGATCAGCCCGTTGGGGAAGGCGTTGTAGATCCACCAGCCCACGAAGTAGAAGGCGGGGATGATCGAGGCCAGCGTCAGCACGTTCTTCATGCCGGATGCCAAGTCATTCTTGGAACGTGAGGCACCGATCTCATAGGCCAGAAAGCCTGCATGGATCAGGAACATGATGGCGGTACACCACCAATAGAACACCTCGATGTTCATCGCCTGATGCATATCCAATATGCTTTGCAACGTCTTTTCATCCATCGTCTTTTCTCCTTTACCGGAGCTTGTGGATCAGCGCGCCTCACTGTGCAAGCGGCACTGCCCGTCCGGGGGTTGTTGTTGTTTTTCAAGGGGACCTGCTGGATAAAGCAAGCGACATGCCAGATGACCCTCATCGGCCACCCTCAGCAATTCGTTGTTTTTACTGCATCATTCTTGAAACCGAGGACTCCTCTTCAGATATGAAGCCCATGAAGCCTTCCCTGCGAGGAGGATGGGCGTTATTGAGGCATGCCGGCCACGGCATGCACCGTGAGATGACTTGCAGGGCGCTGCATATACGCAAGTCATTGCGCGCGACTCACCTCTCATGCTTCCCCTCCTGGCAGTGAGATCAGCTACGCACCTTGAGGCGCTCCGGGTCATGGAAGGGCAATGTCACCACCTCGGCGGCGAGGCGCTTCTGATGGCCATCCAGCTGGCCGATCTCAAGCTGGGTTCCCGGGCTTGCGAAGTCCGGTGCCAGGCGGCACATCGCGATGGAGCGATCGAGCAGCGGCGACTGGGTGGCACTGGTGACCACGCCCACCGGATAGCGGCCGTGATAGACGAGATCGCCGTGGCTGACCAACTCGCTGCTGTGCATCTTCAGACCCATCACGCGATGCCGTGATTCCGGCGCCTCGCGTTGCAGCGCTGCCCGCCCGACGAAGTCATCCTCCTTGCTCTTCATCGGCACGGTGAAGCCGATGCCCGCCTCATAGGGGGAGGTCTGCGGGCAGAATTCATGACCGGCGAAGATCAGCCCCGCCTCGATTCTCAGCATGTCGAGGGCATCCAGTCCCAGCGGCGCGATGCCATGGGGCTCACCCGCCGCCCAGATCGCTTCCCATACGGCCGGGGCATCCTTGGGATGACACCAGACTTCATAGCCGAGCTCACCGGTATAGCCGGTGCGCGACACCATCAGCGGGATGCCATCCGGTCCCGACAGACGACCGATCATGAAGCGGAACCAGCCCAGCGTTTCCACCTCAGGCTGGGTGCGCGCATTCCAGATCAACGGCGCCAGCACCTCACGACTCTTCGGTCCCTGCAGCGCGATGTTGTGCAGCTGATGGGTGGAGTCACGCACCGTGACGCGATAGCCCTGGCGCTGGGCAAGCTCCCTGAGCCACTGGCCGCTGGCCGGGTCACCGCAGATCCAGCGGAAGGTCTGTTCGCCCATGCGGAACAAGGTGCCGTCATCGAGCATGCCGCCGGTTTCCTGACACATGGCCGAGTACACCACCTCGCCGATGGAGAGCCGTCGTACATTGCGGGTCAATGCGTATTGCAGCAGGCGTTCGGCATCGGGGCCGGCGACCTCGAACTTGCGCAGCGCCGAGAGATCCATCATCGCGACCCGCTCGCGGCAGGCCAGATATTCGGCCCGCGCACCCCACCCTTCGTAATGCGTGGCCAGCCAGTAGCCGTGGTAGTCGATGAACTGCTTGGTCAAGGCGGAGGTGCAGGGATGAAAGGCGGTGGGCAGTGTCATGCGCGGCAATTCCTCGGGCCGATTGCGATAGGCGATCCCACGGGGGAAATCATGTTCAGCGGCGTAGATGCGCACCTGGATATCGGTCGGTACCCAGCCGTTGGCGGCGTCGATGTCATCCGGACAGGCCGATGAGGCGCAGATGAGGTCACGGTCGGCGCGCAGCAGCACGTAGTCGCCGGGGCGCGACCAGGGCTCATCCACCGCCAGGGTGCCGCAAGGCTCTACATAGGCATTGAAGAAGAAGTTGATCGCCGGCCAGCTGGCACGCTGTTGAATGCCATGCGACGCCGACAGGGCGTTGTTGAAATTGATCGTGCAGCTATCGTGGCCGAAGTAGCCGTGGTGTTCGTAATACTGCGGCGAACAGGCAAGCATGAAGCTGTCATGGCGGCCCACCGTGTCCTGTACCACCTCCAGCATCGGGTGCATGTGCTGATCGAAGAACACTGAATAAAGCCCCGGATTTGGCATGCAATGGCCGGACAGGCTGCGCGTGGCACCGCCATCCAGTCCCAGCTCCTCGCCCTGTGCCCAGGCATTGGCATCGAAGGCCACGAAGTCGGAACACTGACGACCGGCGACATCGATGATCTGGATCCACTCGCCCTTCTTGACTTCATAGACCTGAGCCGTGCCTGACGAGACCCTGACCTCCTGCTTGATCGGCGCCAATGGCACTGGCAGCTGCTCCTGACCCACCAGCCCCTCGCAGAAGTGCGCGACCTCAAGCTCAGTGGCCAGATGCTTGCCATCTAGCAACATGTCATTGCCGGGGGCCAGCAGAATCAGGCGCGCGGCTGGCGCTTCACGCGGCCAGCGAATCTCGGCCGGCAACCCGGCGGCTGACAGGCTCTGCCACTGTGACAATGGCACCTGCGCGACTCCCAGCGCTGCCAGACGCTGCTGGGTGAACGGGCTTCGTGCCTGCTCGGCCCCACCCTCTTCTCCCTCTTGTGGCTGGCTGGCAAAGGCATGTTCTTCCAGACAGGTGATGCTGGCGTAGCGCGCGAGTCTCACTGCATCGACGGTATCTGAAGCCTTTCCAGCGTCTGCTTCTCCAGCCTCACTGCTCTGTCCCTCCCGCCCCCCTGGCGGCAATAGCAGCCACTCGCAGGCCTGGGCCCCATCGGCAGATGACACCTGCACGCTGTCTCCCGGCGACAGCTCCAGCGCCAGCGCATCCAGCCCGGGTATTCGGTAACGATACGGCTGGCACGGCGTGGCAGCGGGTATCTCGACTGCAAGCTCCATCGTGGTGATACCTCTTGTTGTCATGGCAAGTGGGTTCGGCGTTGCACACGTGATGGGGCGAAGCAGCTCCCCGATGTACCTGGATGGTGCATGCCCCCTTCTGTGACGCACCACGTTCTTCATGGTTAATTAAATTTACTCACAGTAGAGGCGCCGACAATCCATCAAGAGAGGTACCCATGAAGGGGTAAGCCGTTCACTGGCATGAAGCTTGCTGGTGTGACACTCGAATCAGGGCGCGCCGCAGGGGCGGCGAAACGACAGAGGAACTCGCATGGCACTCAGTCTCGGCGCATCGAAGGCAGGCAAGGCGCCTGCATTGCAAGGGATAGCCCATCGCCTTGAAGCCCAGCGCGCACAAGTCTGTCCCGCCAGTGCCGAGCCTCCCGTTCATCCTGCTACCATCCCGCCGCCTGATCTGCGTGACAGGCACCACCTCGATGCCATCACCTTGCACATCGCTACCTGCGCTGACCTCAAGGAAGCGTTGCCATCCGTGCTGAGAGAGCTGCTGGACATGCTGAACGGCTGTCTTGACAGCGGTGCGGCTCGCTTCGCGACTGGCGAACTCTGTGTCGTGCTTCGCGCCCTCGGTCAGGCGACCCATGAGGTGATTTCCCCTATTGGCCTCGCCCTGCCAGTCGCTACGCGTGAGAGATTGCAGGAAGTCGTCAGGGATATCAGTCGCGGTCGCGATCCCGACGCCCGACAGCAGGTGTCTGACATGGACGGCACGCCAGGTGGCGTGCTGATCGCCCTCACGGACGCCACTGATAGAGGGGAGACGGGCAGAGGGGCGACGGGCGATGACTGGTTGTGGCTTGGAGAGCCGACAGCCGCAGCCATCGAGTCAGGGCTGGCGAGCGACGTCATCGATACCCTGAGCCGTGGCCTGGCACTGCATCAGCAGCAACAGGCGCGTCATGCCGAAGACACGAAATCAGCGGTGGCGCAGGCACTGAAGAACGAACGCCGACATCTGGCCGCGGAGCTGCACGACACCCTCGCCCAGGAATTGAGTTATCTGCAGATGCAGAGCGCACGCCTGACTCGCGCCGCTCGTCATGCGCCACAGGACGTGCAGGCACTGGCCGAGGACGTGCATACCCAGGCCCGGCGCGCCTTCCGCCAGACCCGTGAACTGATCAACGGTGCGCACGCCACCTGGGGAGACGCGCCGCTGGCCTGTGTGCTGGACAACTTGATCGAGGAATTCGAGACACGCTCGGGGATGGTGTTCGAGCTCGACAACCGCATCCAGTCGCTGCACCTCCCCGATGCCCAGGCCCTGCAGGTGATGTTCATCGTGCGCGAAGCGATGACCAACAGCGTGCGCCATGCCCGAGCCACCCACCTGCGCCTGCAATTGCTCTACCAATCCTCTGGGCATCCACCGGCTGCGCGAGTGTTGCTGACCGTCGAGGACAACGGCTGCGGCTTTGACCCTGCTGACATCGCCCCCGCCCATTTCGGACTGGGCATCATGCAGGATCGCGCACACCAGATCGGAGCCGACTTCGCCATTACCCAACCCCGCCAGGGCGGTACCCGCGTGACACTGAGCTGGGAGCGCCGCGACACATGACCGTGACTCGCCAGATGCACTCGGCACACCAGACACCCTCGACACCCCCGACCAGAGTCGTGCTCGTCGACGACCATCCGCTGTTTCGGCGCGGACTTGCCGAGCTTTTGAGTGAAGGTGGCCTGTTCGAGATCGTGGCCGACTTCGATGACGGCACCGACCTGCTTGATGCCCTGCCCACCCTCTCCCCGGAGCTGGTGATCGTCGACTGGCAGATGCCGCAGCTTGATGGCCTGACCCTGATGCGCCATCTCAAGCAGCGTGATGCCGCTCTCAAGGTAGTGCTGCTGACCGCATCCGACGACAGCCGCCACCTGCTGGATGCCATCCAGCAAGGGGCGGATGGCTACCTGATGAAGGACACCGACCCCGAACGCATACTCGAGCGCCTACAGGCCGTGGTCGACGGCAAGCTGGGGCTGGAAGAAGGGACCTTGCTGCTGCTGGCCAGACGCCTGCAGCAGGATCACCGCCAGCGCGAGGAACACTCGCCAGCATATACACATAAACAGGAGCAGGAGCGGAAGCAGGCCGAGGCGCTGCCCGCCGCGGCGAATACCCCTGGTGGCTCCACGCCCGACGGGGCCCCCGCGCTCGACCGACCCACGACAACTGACTGGCCCACGACAGCTGACTGGTACGAAGGCCTGACCGAGCGTGAACGCGATACCCTCAAATGGATCGGGCGCGGCCTCAGCAACAAGTTGATTGCCCGCGAACTGGGCATCAGTGACAGCACGGTGAAGGTCTACGTCAAGAATCTGCTGCGCAAGCTGAACCTGCATTCACGACTGGAGCTGGCCGCCTGGGTCTACGCCCATCCGCTGACGCCAGCGAGTGATGGCAGCCGAGCGCCCGCCGTGGACGCGACAAGCGCCAAGGAGGCCATGACACGGGCCGAAAAGGAGAGCCTGCGATGATGCGCTTTCTTGAACAGTTCGCCTCCGCCTCGATTGCCTCGACCGCATCGACTGCCTCGCCCTTCAGCGCACAGGCAATTCTCGATGGCCTGAGTGATGCCGTGCTGGTAGTGGATGCCGACAGTACCCTGCTGTATGCCTCGCGCGGCTGGCAAGCCCTGAGCGGACACGAATCAGGCGGCCCACGAGAAGACACGCCAACCACCCCTCGAGCGGAGGGACACGGCACGGCAGCGCAGCGCTTGCGGGAAGCATTGCACCCCGCGGATCAATCGCGCTGGGACATGCTCGCCCGCCACGTTTCGCGCCGCGAACGCCCCGGCTGCTGGCGATTGCGCATCATGGGGGCAGACCACCACTATCGCTGGTGTGAAGTGCGCAGCCAGTCACTTTCGCTGGCATCGCCTTGGCCCGCCACGCTCACTGTGCATGACATCAGCGAGCGCGTGCAGCAGGAGCAGATCGACGCCGCCAACCTGCGCAGCCTGACACGGCTGATCAAGGGGCTGCCCGCAATGGTCTATCGCGCGCGCAACAACCGCCACTGGTCGATGGAGTACATCAGTGACGGCTGCCTGGCCATCACTGGCCTCAGCCCCCAGCAACTGCTCGATCATCCCTCCCTCACCTACGGGGAGATGATCCATCCCGAAGATGCTGATCGCGTGTGGGAGCAGGTGCAGGCAGCCCTTGAGGCCCGCACCCCCTTCACCCTCGCCTACCGCATTCACCATCGCGAAGGCGACGTGATCCAGGTACAGGAAAAGGGCCATGGCATCTATTCACCTGACGGCACGCCGCTGGCCGTGGAAGGCATCATCTTTGCCGTCGACACCTCGGGCCTGGCAGAGGATGCTGCATGATTCGCAGGGCATGGTATCGATATCGCATACCCCTTTATGGCTACCCTTTCCGAGCAATGTGCAGCCGGACCACATCTCGCTAGCCTGTTTCGTTGTCAGCGTTTCACGACGTCATCACGTCCTGAAGCCCCGGATAACGCATGAAGACACAACAAGAACAGGAAGGTATCCATGACCCAACGTATCGCGATCATCGGTGCAGGACCCAGTGGCCTGGCTCAGTTACGTGCCTTTCAATCCGCCGCCGACAAGGGCATCGAGATTCCCGAGATTGTCTGTTACGAGAAGCAGGATGACTGGGGTGGTCTGTGGAATTACAGCTGGCGCACCGGGCTGGATGCCCACGGCGAGCCGGTTCACGGCAGCATGTATCGCTACCTGTGGTCGAACGGTCCCAAGGAGTGTCTCGAGTTCGCCGACTACTCCTTTGAAGAACATTTCGGGCGCCCTATCGCCTCCTATCCGCCGCGCGCCGTGCTGTTCGACTACATCAAGGGACGTGTCGAGAAGGCCGGCGTGCGCAAGTACATCCGCTTCGGCTGCCCGGTGCGCCAGGTCACCTTCGATGATGCCAGCCAGCAATTCACGGTCAGTGTGCATGATCAGTCGCTCGATCTGGTGACCAGCGAAGAGTTCGACCACGTCATCGTGGCCTCCGGACATTTCTCGACACCCAATGTGCCGGAATTCCCCGGATTCTCGAGCTTCAATGGCCGCATTCTGCATGCGCATGACTTCCGCGATGCGCTGGAATTCAAGGGCAAGGATCTGCTGTTGCTCGGCAGCAGCTATTCCGCCGAAGACATAGGCTCCCAATGCTACAAGTACGGTGCGCGTAGCATCACCACCAGCTATCGCACCGCGCCGATGGGCTTCAAGTGGCCGGATAACTGGGAGGAAAAACCGCTACTGGTGAAGGTCGATCGTGATACCGCCTATTTCAGTGACGGCAGCCACAAGCGAGTCGATGCCATCATCCTGTGCACCGGCTACCTGCATCATTTCCCGTTCCTCGAGGAGTCACTGCGCCTCAAGACTGCCAACCGCATGTGGCCGCTGGGGCTCTACAAGGGCGTGGTGTGGGAAGAGAACCCGCGCCTCTTCTACCTCGGCATGCAGGACCAGTGGTACACCTTCAACATGTTCGATGCCCAGGCCTGGTGGGTACGCGATGCGATTCTCTGCACTCAGACACTGCCGGCGAAAGCAGCGATGCAAGCCGATAGCCAGGCGTGGCGCGAGCGTGAGGAAACGCTGGATAGCGACGAGGCGATGATCGTCTTCCAGGGGGACTACGTAAAATCGCTGATCAGCGAGACCGACTACCCAAGCTTCGATATCGATGGCGTGAATCGCACCTTCCTCGAGTGGGAGCATCACAAGCACGAGAACATCATGACCTTCCGCGACCACGGCTATCGCTCCTTGATGACCGGCACCCAGGCGCCCAGGCATCACACGCCGTGGCTTGAGGCAATGGATGATTCGCTGGAAGCCTATCTGGCCCAGCCGGTCGAGGCCGAGACGCCACTCGACGAGGAGTCAGCGACTCAGGCGACGACCACGCCGCTGGCCTCCTGACGCGTTCTTATCACTGTTCACTAGAGCTTGTGTTCACTAGAACTTCTGTTCACGGGGACGCGAGTCAGACGAGGCTGCACCAACGACTTGCTGGTAGCAGGTGGAGGGACAACAGGCGGAGGGGCTCCCTCCGCCTTTTCCTGAATCGAAACATCTTCAAAAACTCATATAGCCCCGCATTCATGCAACGCACGTCTTTCGCTGGCGATTGAACGCCCCACTTTCCCGACACTTCACAAGGACGCCCGATCTCCATGCGCATCACGCTCTACTTCCTGATCTCGACCCTGTGCGAAATCGGCTGGGCCACGGGCCTGAAGGCCGCCGACAGTCCGCTGGAATGGGTACTGACGGTGCTGCTGGTCATCATCAGCCTGAGTCTAGTCACCCAGATCGCCAAGACACTGCCCGCCAGCACCACCTACGCCATCTTCGTCGGCCTGGGCACGGTGGGGACAGTGGTCGCTGACCTGCTGTTCTTCGATCTCGAATTCCAGTGGTCCACGCTGGGCTTCGTGGTGCTGATGCTGATCGGCATCATCGTGCTCAAGACGGCCCCCAGCGCGCCTGCCGACAAGCAGTCTCGCGCGAGTGCCATACCGCAGACCACCTTCAGTGAATGACCAGGAGTGATGCCATGGATTGGGTCTATCTGATCGCCGCCGGCTGCTGTGAAGTCGTCGGCGTCACCGGTTTCAACCAGTACGCCAATCAGCACCGCCGCATGGGCGTGTTGCTGGTCGCGCTGGGCTTCAGCTCCTCCTTGAGCCTGCTGTATCTGGCCATGGACACCATCAGTCTGGGCATCGCCTATGCCGTGTTCTCCGGCATCGGCACCGTGGTCAGCGCCATCATCGGCGTGCTGTTCTGGCGTGAGCACTTCTCGTTTCGCCGCATGGCCTGCATAGGCGTCATCGTGCTGTCCATTGCCGGCCTGCATCTTTCCGGCGGGCATTGAGCGCCGGTCGGCGGTTGATTATTGCCATTTGTGCAATGACCAATTGCCGGCCGGCGTCTTTTTCTGCCCGCAACAGTGCACTAGCCTCTCGGGCAATCTTCCAAAACCTGCCCGTCAGGAGCTTTGCCATGAGCTTGTCTTTCCATGTCGTCCGCCACGAACGCGGCTTCTCTCCCACGCCCCTGCCCATCTGGACCGACAACGGCGACGTGTCTGATCTCTTCGAGGCCGACGCGACACCAGAGGTGGTCCGTCAGGAAGTCGAGGGTGTCCCGGGGGCCTTCCAGCTGCTCAATGTGCTGACACCCGCCGAGTGCGACAACTTCGTCGCCGCGCTGGAGGAAATGGGCTTCGAGGAAGATGCGCCCGTCTCCCTGCCGCGTTCGGTACGCCACAACCACAACGTCAACTGGGTCGTCAGTGAAGCGGTCGATCAGGTCATCTGGCAGCGCTCGGCGCCGCTGGTGACCGAGCAGATCCAGGGCGAAGGCGCCAAGGGCATCAATGCGCGCTTTCGTACCTATCGCTACGAGGCCGGCGACTTCTTCAAACCACACACCGATGGCGCCTGGCCGGGCAGCCGCGTCATCAATGGCGAGATCGTCCAGGACGCCTATCCGGGCCTGATGAGCCAGTACACCTTCCTCATCTTCCTGAGCGATGGTTATACCGGCGGGCGCACCGAGTTTCTGGTCAGCCGTCGCGACCCCGGCAAGCCGGCCCAGTCGCAGGATGATATCCAGAAGGTCTCGGTCTCCACGCCCAAGGGGGGCGTACTGTGCTTCCCGCATGGCTCGCATCCGCAGCACTGCGTGCATGCCGGCGAGCCGATCCGCGACGGTGCCAAGTACATCATCCGCAGCGATATCCTCTACTGATGGCTGCCTGAGCAGCAGTGGCCGGGCGCAGCTCGGCAGGTACCGCCTGGTAGATGCTGTCTGGTAAGTACCCAGCGCGCAGCCTGGAAACACGAAGGGCCCGATCTCTCAAGACCGGGCCCTTCGTGTTTTCCTGCGTGCCATTCACAGGGCTTGTCAGCAGGACAGCCGCTCCCTACGGGCTAGCAGGAAGTCGACCCAGGCACGTACACGCGGGTTGTGCTGATTCTCGCGCGCGAAGACGACGTGGATACCGGTGTCGAAATCCGATGAGGTGACCTGAAAGTCCTCCAGCACCGGCAGCAGGCGGCCACTTGCCAGCTCTTCCCGAATGGCCCAGAGCGGTTGTACTACCACGCCGGCGCCCCCAAACGCCGCCTGGGTGAGAATGTCGGCATTATTGGTGCGCAGCGCGCGAGCGCGCACCGAGATGCGATGCTCCCGATCGCCTTGCACCAGCCGCCAGTGATGATTGGCAGTGGTATAGCTGAAGGTCAGCAGGCGGTGCTGCTCCAGGTCCTGCGGCTGATGGATAGGCGGCTGGGCGGCGAGGTAGGACGGCGCGGCAGCCAGGACGAAGCGCTGGTCACTGATATGGCGCGCGATCAGGCTCGAATCTTCCAGATGGCCGATGCGCAGCGCCACGTCGAAGTGGTCCTCGACCAGGTCCACCCGCTGGTCACTGCTGACGATATCTAGGGCTACCTCGGGATAGCACTGCATGAACTCGCTCACCAGCGGCGCCAGATAGAGGCGCGAATAGCGCCACGGCACCGAGACGCGCAGCGGCCCCGCGACCCGCTCACTCAACGACTCAAGCTCACCCTCCAGTTGATCCACCTCGGCCAGAATGGCGCGAAAGCGGATCAGGGCGCGCTCGCCGGCCGGCGACAGCCGTACATGGCGCGTGGTGCGCACCAGCAATGGCTCGCCCAGCTGGCGCTCCAGATGATTGACGTGACGCGTCGCCGTGGAACTGGCGATATCCAGCTCCCGCGCCGCCACGTTGAAGCTCTGATGCTCCGCCACCTTGAGAAAGGTGCGCAGGCGTTGGGTCAGTTCGTTCATGGTGCTCCTGCGGTGCTCTCCATCGAAAGGTCGGCGCCCTTGTTGTGCAGCCAACCGGCCAGACAGCCGGTTGGCGCTCACCAGCCGCGAGCATATCATCGACGCACCGCAGGATGACCGCGACACGCGGATGAACGACATGGACATGATAAGCAGCATGAAAGGACTCGCCGGTGGCGTCCTCATCGGACTCTCGGCAGTGATGCTGATGGCCTTTCTGGGACGTATCGCCGGTATCAGTGGCATCACGCGCGGCGCGCTGCTGGAATCAGGCCCGGACCGCCGCTGGCGTATCGCCTTCGTGCTGGGGTTGATCAGCGGGCCACTATTCCTCCTGCTGCTCAATCTTGACTGGGGCAATGTGGCCGTAAGCACGGATGCGCTGATCGGCAATCCCGCCAGTGGGATGCTGAGCATGATGTTCGCCGGTCTGCTGGTAGGTATCGGAACAGGCATCGGCGGCGGCTGTACCAGTGGTCATGGTGTCTGCGGTATCGCGCGTCTCTCTCCCCGCTCGCTGGTGGCCACGGTGGTATTCGTGACTGTGGCCATGCTGACGGTGTTCGTGAGCCAACATCTGCTGGGGGAGTCACCATGAAAACGGTCATCGGCTTTCTTGCAGGCCTGGTCTTCAGTCTCGGGCTGACACTCAGCGGCATGACCGCCCCCGCGCGCGTGGTCGGCTTTCTAGACGTGGCCGGAGACTGGGACCCCACACTGATCTTCGTGCTGGGCGGTGCCGTCATCACCACCTTCCTCGGCTATCACCTCGTCTGGCGGCGTGGCACTCCCCTGCTGGACGAGCGCTTCCAGCTGCCCACGCGTCGCGATATCGATGGCCGCCTGCTGCTCGGCGCGGCCCTGTTCGGTATCGGCTGGGGCCCCAGCGGCTACTGCCCCGGACCTGCCATCGTCTCCAGCAGCGCCATGAATCTGCCATTGGAGGGCTTTCTGGTGACGATGCTGGTGGGCTGGTGGCTGGCTACCCGCCTGACGCGCGGTCACTGACCCGAGCGCTACGCGACTCAAGAAAAAAACCACGCAACAGAAACGCCCGCCAAATGGCGGGCATTTCATCTTCCTACAAGGGAGATCGTCACGGCTAGACGATGCCCTTGGCCTTCATTTCGTGCAGTACGGCGGCGACATAGTGCATCTCCTCCGGTGTACCACATGACCAGCCCCATCGCCCGATAGCACCACGCCGAGCTCATGAAGTTCCCCGAAATTTTCATTCTTGGCATCCCGCAAAGAAAGTCTGGCATTTCGCAAAACAAAAGTGCCGCCAGCGGGTAAATAATAATGATTATTATAAACAATCAGGGAACGCAATCTTGGCTCACTCACTCCGCCGTCCAGGTTTTACACGCTCGCCACTCGCTATCTCCATCGCCCTCGCGACGTCCTCACTCCTCAGCGCCACCGCCTTCGCGGACGAGACGCAAAAACTGGAGTCGATGACCATCGTCGGCGAAGCACAAACCGGCACTACAGAAGAGACACGGGCGTATACGGTCGGTTCCAGCACCAGCGCCAATGGCCTGACACTGTCGCCGCGCGAGACACCTCAGTCTGTCAGCTTTCTGACCCGTCAGCAGATGGACGACGAGGTGCTGACCAGCACCACGGAAGCCGTCAATCGCCTGCCGGGGGTGTCTTCCAATCGTCTCGATGGCACACGCGCCAGCTTCCAGTCTCGCGGCTATACCATCCGCAACTTCCAGTTCGATGGTCAGCAGAGCAACACCAGCGGCTTCTGGCCCTTCGGCGACGCCGAGTGGGATACCGCCATCTACGATCGTGTCGAGGTCGTCCGCGGCGCCACCGGCCTGATGACTGGCGTGGGCGACCCGTCCGCCACCGTCAACTTCGTGCGCAAGAAGCCGCTGGATGAAGCCGCCGCCAGCGTGACCGGTGCCGTGGGTAGCTGGGACCGCCGTCGTGGTGTAGTGGATGTCAGCACACCTCTGGATGACGCCGGCAAGGTCGGCGTACGCTTCGTGGCCGCCAAGGACCGCTCCGACAGCTTCATGGATGACGTGGAGAATGATCGCGAGACCCTCTACGGCGTGATCGCCGCGGAACTGACACCGGATACCGAGCTGAACGTCGGCGTCGAGTATCAGCGCTACGACCAGGACGGCGCCTATCTGGGCGTGCCGCTCTACTACACCGATGGCACGCGCACCGATTTCGATCAGTCAGTCGCCAACAATACCGAATGGGCGCACTTCTTCACCGAAAACACGCGTGGCTTCGCGGACCTTACCCACTACTTCGCCAATGGCTGGAAGGCAACGGCAGCCTACAGCCATGGCGATGCCAACTACGGGCTGACCTACAACTACCGCGGCGGTTATGTCGATCGTGACAACGGCATCCTCTATTACGACAGCAACCGTCAAGTGCCGACCACCTCCTATCTGGTCGACTATCGCGGTGATCGCACCCAGAAGAACCTCAACCTGAGCGCCGAGGGGCCCTTCAAGCTGTTTGGTCGTGAGCATCAGCTGGGCTTCGGCTACATGCAGCTCAAGGAAGAATACGAGATCTGGAGTCGCACCCCGGCCGGCAGTGTACCGGCGCTGGGCAGCTTCACTGATCGTGACGACCCGGCACTGGCCGAGCCCGAATGGGGCGAATGGGGCCTGACGGACGACACCGAGACCCAGCAGGAAGGCTTCTACGCCGTCACGCGTTTCTCGCTGGCAGACCCCGTGCACCTGATCCTCGGTGCCCGCCTGACGGATTGGGAGATCGACCAGGACTATCGCGGTGAGCGCAGCTATGAGTACAACGACGAATTCACGCCCTATGCCGGCCTGATCGTCGATATCACCGACAACCTCACCGCCTACACGAGCTATACGCAGATCTTCAACACCCAGAGCGAACGCGCCCCCGATGGTGCCCTGCTCGATCCGCTGGAAGGCACCAGCTATGAAGCGGGCCTGAAGGCCGAGCTGTTCAATGACCGCGCAGACGTGTCCTTCGCCGTCTTCCGCAGCGAGCAGGACAATCTGGCCGTCGAGATTCCGGGCGTCTATGTCGACGGCACCACCGATCAGGCCTACACCGAGTCCGACGGTGCCGTGGTCGAGGGCTTCGAGCTGGAAGTGGCCGGTGAAGTCGCGCCGGGCATCAATCTCTCCGCCAGCTACGCACTGGTGGATGCCGAGGATTCCGATGGCACCCAGCTCAATACCAGCTATCCACGCCAGCAGGCCAAGGTCTACGCTACCTGGCAGCTGCCCGGTGACTGGTCACGCCTGACCCTGGGCGCCGGCGGCACCTGGCAGGGCGATACCTATCGCAATGCCGACACGCCCACCGGTAGCGAGAAGGTCGGCCAGGGCGATGTCTTCCTCGCCAACGCCATGGCGCGCTATCGCTTCAATGACAACTTCAGCACCCAGCTCAACGTGTCCAACCTCTTCGATGAGGAGTACTACACGCAGCAGGGCTTCTACAGCCAGTACCTGTACGGCGCGCCGCGTAGTGCGTTGCTGAGCATGACCTACGACTTCTGAGTCGAGCATTTCCTGTACGAACCTTCTCTGTATCCGACGACCAGACAGGCCCTCACCGACAGGGTCTGTCTGGTCTCATCTTGATGGCGGTATCCACCGCGACACGATCACAAAAGGATTCTCCCTTGCGACGCACGCGACTTTCCTGCGCCATTGGCCTGGCCGTCATGGCCACTTGTTTCATGCCTGCCGCCCAGGCACACGAGTCACACTCTTCACAGGCTGACACCCACACCTCCTCGCTTGTCTCAGATGTCACCGAGACAACAGCCCAGTATCCACTCACCATCCAGCATGCTTTCGGCACCACCGTCATCGAGAAGAAGCCCCAACGTATCGCCACCGTCGCCTGGGCCAATCATGAAGTGCCGTTGGCACTGGGCGTCGTGCCGGTGGGCTTCCCCCGCCAGGCATTCGGAGATGATGATGGCGACGGCATGATGCCGTGGGTCAAGGCACGACTGGACGAACTGGGGGGTGACGCCGCCAATCTGTATGACGAAGGAGATGGCATCGACTTCGAGGCCGTGGCCGCGAGCGAGCCGGACGTGATTCTCGCCGCCTATTCCGGACTCAGCGAGGCCGACTACAACACCCTGAGCAAGATCGCCCCTGTCGTGGCTCGTCCGGGCCCGCGCTGGTCTTCCAGCTGGCGTGACATGATTCGCCTCGACAGTGCCGGCATGGGCATGGCCGCCGAGGGCGAAGCGCTGATCGAGCGTCTTGAGACGCAAGTTGCCGAGAATGTCGCAAGTCACCCGGAGATCCAGGGCAAGTCGATCATCGTGATCAGCCATATCGACCCGACCAATCTGAGCCGCATCGCCTTCTACAACGACAACGATGCCCGGGTGCGTTTCTTCCACGAACTGGGCATGGTCTCGCCACAGTTCGTCACCGAGACCGCCGTCGAGGGTCGCTTTGCCGGTCAGATCAGTGCAGAACGCCTCGATGAGCTGGCCGATGTCGATATCGTGCTGACCTATGGCGGCCAGGCACTGGTTGACCGCCTCAACGAACACCTGCTGACCTCACGCCTGCCGGCCATCCAACAGGACGCCGTGGTGTTGCTGGAAAACGGCCCGATGGGCACGGCCGCCAACCCCACCCCCCTCTCGATTCCCTGGGTACTCGACGATTATGTTGACCTGTTGTCCATCGCCGCCAACAAGGCCGACTGATCTCACCGGGCGCGCCGCTTCCCGTAAGCGGCGCTGGCTGGGGACGCTGGGACTGGTGCTGGCGTTGGCCGCTGTCATGACGTTGTCAGTGATGTTCGGCGCGCGGGCAACGAGCTGGTCTGATATCACCGGGCTGCTGGATGGCTCTCTCGATACGATGGCGGAGGCGGCTGTCGCCAGCCGTCTTCCACGCACGCTGCTGGCCATCATGGCCGGTGCGGCACTGGGCGTTTCAGGAGCGGCCATGCAGGGATTGACCCGCAACCCGTTGGCAGACCCGGGGCTACTTGGCGTGAATGCCGGTGCCGCTCTGGCAGTGGTGATCGGCATCGCCTGGTTCGGCATCGAGCTGGCCAGCGACTATCTATGGCTGGCCATTGTCGGGGCAGGCGTGAGCGCCGTGGTGGTCTATCTGATCGCCAGTCTCGGTCGAGGTGGCGCCACCCCTTTGAGACTGGCGCTATCCGGTGCCGTCGTGTCAGCAGCACTGAGTTCCTTGACCTCGGCCATCATCCTCCCGCGCGCCGACATCGGAGGCTTGATCCAATCGTGGCTGATCGGTGGCGTGGGTGGCGCGACGCTGGATCAGATCACCCCTGCCCTGCCCTTCGTGATCAGCGGTCTGCTGATCTGCGGGCTTTCAGCACGCAAGCTGAATATGCTCGCGCTCGGTGATGACATGGCCAGCGGGCTCGGCGAGCGCGTTGCACTAGTCCGCCTCATGGCGGCGCTGGGGGCGATTCTACTCTGCGGCGGCATCACCGCCGTATGCGGCCCCATCGCCTTTGTCGGCCTTGTCGTACCACATGTCTGCCGTCTGATAGTCGGCAGTGATTACCGCTGGGTGGTTCCGCTGTCGGCGCTGGCCGGGGCGCTGTTGCTGACGTCGGCCGATATCGCGGGCCGGCTGATCGCCCGCCCTGCCGAACTCGATGTCGGCATCATGACAGCGCTGGTTGGCGCCCCCGTCTTTCTCTGGATCGTACGTCGCCACAAGGTGAAATCACTGTGACTGCCTTTTCTTCTCGTCGTTCTTCCCAACCTGAGGATGAGACGGCGCAGCATGTGATGCACGCATCACTTGATGACCCTCACCGGCCCCACCTGACGCCCATGCGCCCACGCGCCCAATACGGCCACCGTGATATCCGGGTGCTGCGTAAATCTCGCCAGGATGCCAGAAGGCGCAAATCCTGGTGCCTGTTCGCGGTCCTGGTGACAGCCTTCAGCCTCACCCTGGCACAAGGCCAAAGCTTTATCTCCCCACTGACGGTAATGCGTGTGCTGTGGGGCGAGCCGGTCGCAGGTGCAAGCTTCATCGTGGGCGAGCTGCGCCTGCCTCGCGCACTGGTCGCGGTGCTGGCAGGTGGCTGTTTTGGTCTGGGCGGAGCCGCCTTCCAGAGTCTGCTGCGCAACCCGCTGGCGAGCCCGGACATCATCGGTATCAGTGCCGGTGCCAGCGCTGCGGCGGTCTTCGCCATCGTGATGCTGTCGCTGAGTGGCACTGCCGTGTCAGTGATCGCGGTACTGGCAGCGCTGGGCGTCGCGGGCTTGATCTACGCACTGTCATGGCGCAATGGCGTGGCCGGTGCACGCCTGATTCTGGTAGGCATCGGGCTGGGCGCCATGCTGCAGAGCATCACCGCCTATGTATTGACCCAGGCACCCAGCTGGTCACTTCAGGAGGCCCTGCGCTGGATGACGGGCAGTCTCAACAGCGTGACCATGAGCCAGGTTACACCGCTGGGTATCGTGTTCGTCCTGCTGGGGGGCGTCCTGTTGCTGCTAAGCCGGAGCCTGGAAGTCCTGCGCATGGGCGATGACATGGCAGCCGGGCTAGGCGTGCGGCTGTCCATGACTCGCCTGGGCATCATCATTTCCGCTGTCGGTCTGGTGGCCTGCGCCACTGCCGTGGCAGGCCCGGTCGCCTTCGTGGCCTTCCTGAGCGGCCCTGTCGCGACACGACTGTTTCACCATCAGGGTTCCGTGCTGGTGCCAGCAGCGATGATCGGTGCGCTCTTGATGCTGGGCGCAGACTTCATCGGACAATTTCTGCTGCCCGCCCGCTATCCGGTGGGCGTGGTAACCGGTGTGCTCGGTGCGCCCTTCCTGCTCTATCTCGTGATTCGTGAAAACCAGCGCGGAGCATCCTCATGACGCAGCCTTCTTCCTGCACTTCAGGCCTTGGCGTGACAGACCTCGCGGCTGGCTATGCCGAACGTCCGGTCCTTTCCGGTATCGATCTCGACATCGCGTCGGGCAAGACAACGGCCATCGTGGGGGCAAATGCCTGCGGCAAGTCAACATTGCTACGCACGCTCTCACGGCTACTGACGCCCGCCCGCGGCGAGGTCCTGCTGGACGGCAAATCGATCCATCGCCTGCCGACCCGGCAATTGGCAAAGCGATTGGGATTGCTCTCTCAATCACCGATCGCGCCGGAGGGTATCACCGTGCTCGACCTCGTCAGTCGCGGGCGTCACCCCCATCAAAAGCTGTTTCAGCGCTGGCGTCATGAGGACGATAGCGCCGTGCTGGAAGCCCTCAACGCCACGGATACCGCCTCATTGGCGGAGCGCCCGGTAGATGAGCTCTCCGGCGGGCAGCGCCAACGCGTCTGGATCGCCATGGCCCTCGCGCAACAGACCGACATCCTGTTGCTCGATGAGCCGACCACCTTTCTCGACATCAATCATCAGGTGGAAGTGCTTGACCTGTTGACAGATCTCAACCATGCCAAAGGCACGACCATCGTGATGGTGCTGCACGAACTGAACCTGGCGGCACGCTACGCCGACGAGCTGATCGCACTATCCGAGGGCCGCATCTACGCCCATGGCAACGCCGAGACAGTCCTGACGCGCGAGATGGTGAAAGACGTTTTCGGCATGCAAAGTCACATCTCGCCCGACCCCGTCACCGGCAAGCCGATGATGACGCCACTGGGCAGGCATGGGCTGACACCTCGCGCTCCCGTTCTGGAGTAAATCCTGCCATTCGATGCGCAATTGACACGAAAACCCCGCGACCGGTAACCCGGTCGCGGGGTTTTTCATGGAGCCTGAGCTCGCCCGACTTACTTCTTGAGGCTGTCAATCAGCAGCTCAGCGACACCTTCGGAAGACATCGGATTCTGACCGGTGATGATCAGGCCATCCTGGATCGCGAAGGAGGTGAAATCAGCCTTCTTCTCATAGATGCCACCTTTCTGCTGCAGGGCATCTTCGACCAGGAACGGCACGACGTTGGTGAGGCCGACACTTTCTTCTTCGCCATTGGTGAAGCCGGTGACGCGCACACCGTCCACGAAGGGAGTGCCGTCAGGCTTGCGGGCGTTGAGCAGCACTGCCGGGGCGTGACAGACGGAGCTGACCGGCTTCCCGGCCGCATGGAACTGCTCGATCAGACGGATGGAGTCCGCGTCGTTGGTCAGGTCCCACAGCGGGCCGTGGCCGCCCGGGTAGAAGATGGCGTCGAAATCCTCGACCTTCATGTCTGCCAGCACGGCGGTGGTGGCGAGGTCCTGCTGAGCTGCGGCATCCTTGTCGAAACGACGCGTGGCATCCGTCTGGAAATCCTCGCCTTGGCTTGCCGGGTCCAGCGGCGGCTGCCCCCCCTTGGGAGAGGCCAGCGTCACCTCGATACCGGCGTCTTTCATGACGTAATAGGGAGCCGCCAGCTCTTCCAGCCAAAAGCCTGTCTTCTTGCCTGTGTCACCCAGCGTATCGTGGGATGTCACTACCACCAGAACCTTGCTCATGATGCTCTCCTCAACGTGCGGGTTGGCCCGCAACGGTAATCGTGTAAATACGTCGTCAGCGAATCGCTCGCCCTGTGTTGAACCCACCTTACTGCTCTGATCGCCATCGCCACAATCGATAGTCCGGATAGCCACTATCACTGAGATAAATAGTGCTCATTTCGCTCAGTTCAAGATGGTCATGCACATCCGTGTCAGCAGATCAGCGGTGAAGGGCCTGACTTGCCAGATCAGTAAGTTGGCATCAGATGCACTTCGCGGATATTGGCACGCGGCGAGGCACTGATGGCGTAGAGCACGGCATCGGCCACGTCCTGCGGGTCCAGCTTGTCCGGCTTGGGCTGATCGAAGAAGGCGGTATTGACCATGCCCGGGGTAATGGTAGTGCAGCGGCCTTGCCACTCGGCCATTTCCATCGCCAGGTTCTGGCCGAAGCCGTAGGCGAACCACTTGCTGGAGCTGTAGATGGAGCCCGCATGGTTGGCGCGGCCGGCCACGGAGCTGGTGAGGATGAAGTGGCCCTTGCGCTCTCTCAGGTGCGGCAGGGTCGCGTGGGCGGTCCACAGCAGCGCATTGATGTTGATGTCGATGACTCGCTTCCACTCTTCGGGATCGCCGTTCTCGGTGCCTGGCTGGCTGACGCCGGTGCCGGCATTGGCGAACGCCACATCCAGACGGCCATGATGTGCGACGGCCTGCTCGACGACCTTGGCGAGCTGATCGTAGTCCGTCGCATCGGCGGCGATCGCCAGCACCTTGTCGCTGCCCAGCTCCTCGACGAGCGCCTCGAGGCGCTCTATGCGACGGGCGGTCGCAACGACCTTGTGCCCGGCCTTGACCAGGGTACGTGCGGTGGCCTCGCCGATACCGCTGGAGGCGCCGGTGATCAGTACGATCTTTTCCTCATCGGCTTTTGTCCGCTTCACATCATTCATGGCTCACTCCTGTGGGTCGCGTGCATCACTTACTCTGTTGTGATGGACAGCCTAGCGCCTGAGTTCCCCATCGTGATAATCGATAGTGCGGATAGCTGCTATCATCCAGACAAATAGTGCTCACTCGCCCAAGTGCAGCCGAGACACTCCGCCTGCTCTGGTAGTCATCATGAAGCTCAACTACGACCTCAACCTCCTGCGCACCTTCCATGCGCTGTATCTCGAGCAGAACGTCACCCGCGCCGGCGAGCGTCTGCACCTGAGTCAGCCCTCGGTGAGTGCGGCGCTCTCCAGGCTGCGCGAGCTGTTCAATGACCCGCTGTTCATTCGCGACCGCCAGCGCATGCGCCCTACCGAGAAGGCCGACCACCTGTTCCCGACCATCGAGGCGGCGCTGACCGATCTCGATGGCCTGATCAACAGCGAGCGGCACTTCGACCACACCACCGAAAGCCGTCATTTCGAGATTGCCGCCAACGACTACTTCGAGGTGCTGATCCTGCCGCAACTGGCGACGATCCTGCGTGAACAGGCACCGGGCATCACCATTCAGGTACGCCGCCTCTCGCAGGACATGAGCGAAGCCGGCGTGATGAGCGGCACGACGGACCTCGCCTTCGGGCGTCAGGTCGACCCGCCCGAGAATCTGGTGGTCAGGGAAGTGATCACGGAAGGCATCGACTGCCTGGTCGGCAACGGGCATCCGCTGCTGGAGCGTCTCGATGACGAGGGCCGCATGACAAAGGCGGATTTCGAGCAGCACGCCCATGTGCTGGTTCAGCCGCATACCCGCCTGAAAAGCGGCATCTTCAAGCAACTCGAGAGCCAGGGGCTCAAGCGTGAGGTGGCCCTGGCGGTCACCTACTTCATGGCCGTGCCTTCCCTGCTGGAACGCTCGCCGCTGATCGCGAGCCTACCCACCGGACTATGCCAGCATTTCTGTCGCCAGTTCGCCGTCACCCGTGTGGCGCCACCCGTGGCCTTCGCCTCCTTCCCCTTCCATCTGAGCTGGCATCGCCGCTATCAGAAGGACCCGGCGCACCGCTGGATCCGCGAGCAGATCATCAAGTGCTGTCAGCGTCTGACACAGGAACAACAGGTTCTGCCCTGAGCCACTGGTACGCGAACGCAAGCCCTCGGAACGAAAACGGCCCCTCACCATCCAGTGAGGGGCCGTTCTTTTCATGCCACAGGATTCAGCCGGTGGGTATCAGGCCTGTTTGGCTGCCAGCGCAGCGCGATGGGCGTGCAGCTTCTGGTAGCTTTCGATCAGACGCAGGTGACGGTCGAGCCCTTCCAGCTGCATGTTGGTGGGCTCCAGGCCATGGAAGCGCACTTCCCCCTGCACGGAGCCGACCACTGCAGCGATGGTGTCTTCACCGAACATGCGGCGGAAGTTGTAGAGGTAGTCCTCGAGCTCCAGCTCATCGTCGAGGGTGATTTCCAGCACCGCCTTCATGGCCTGATAATAGAGGCCGCGCACGACGGTGTTGTCGTTATACTGCAGGAACATCTCGACGCGATCCAGCGCGTCCTCGTGCTGACCCAGCGCGAGGTTGATCATCAGTTTCAGCTCGAGAATCGTCAGCTGACCCCAGATGGTGTTCTCGTCGAACTCGATGCCGATCAGCGTCTTGATGTCCATGTGCTCATCAAGCTGGCTCTCTTCGAGGCGCTCGCCCAGGTCCGCCAGCTGCTCATCATCGAGACGATGCAGATTGAGGATGTCCTCGCGGTAATCCAGCGCCATGTTGGTGTTGTCCCACACCAGGTCCTCGACCGGATAGACCTCGGAATAGCCCGGCACCAGGATACGGCACACCGGCGCGCCGAGGTCCTCGTGCACCGCCATGTAGGACTCCTTGCCGATCTCATCGAGAATACCGAACAGGTTGGCGACTTCTTCTTCATTGCTGCCGGAGAAGTCCCACTCGACGAACTCGATGTCAGTCTTCGAGCTGAAGAAACGCCAGGAAACGAGGCCCGAGGAGTCGATGAAGTGCTCGACGAAGTTGTTTGGCTCGGAGACGGCCAGCGAGTTGAAGGTCGGCGGCATAAAGTCGTTGAGCCCTTCGAAGCTGCGGCCCTGCATCAGCTCGGTCAGGCTGCGCTCAATGGCGACTTCAAAGCTCGGGTGCGCGCCGAAGGAGGCGAAGACACCGCCGGTCTTAGGGTTCATCAAGGTCACGCAGGCCACCGGGAACTGGCCGCCCAGCGAGGCGTCCTTGACCAGAATCGGGAAGCCCTGGGCTTCGAGTGCCTCGATACCCTCGACGATCTGCGGGTACTTGGCCAGCACCTCCTGCGGCACGTCCGGCAGGGTCAGTTCCTGCTCGAGAATCTCGCGCTTCACCGCACGCTCGAAGATCTCGGACAGACACTGCACCTGGGCTTCCGGCAAGGTGTTGCCAGCGCTCATGCCGTTGCTGAGGTACAGGTTCTCGATCAGGTTGGACGGGAAGTAGATCGTCTCACCGTCCGAGCGGCGAGTGAACGGCAGGGACACGATGCCACGATCCGCACGCCCGGAATTGGTGTCGATAAGATTGGAGCCACCCAGCTCGCCGTCCGGATTGAAGATCTCCAGGCAGTAGTCATCCAGCACGCCTTCCGGGATCTCGTCGTTCGGGCCCGGCTGGAACCACTTCTCGTTCGGGTAGTGCACGAACTCGCTGTCAGCGATGGCTTCGCCGAAGAACTGGTCGTTGTAGAAGAAGTTGCAGCTCAGGCGCTCGATGAACTCGCCCAGGGCCGAGCACAGCGCGCTCTCCTTGGTCGAACCCTTGCCGTTGGTGAAGCACATCGGCGAGGCGGCATCACGAATGTGCAGCGACCAGACGTGCGGCACGATGTTGCGCCAGGACGCGATCTCGATCTTCATGCCGAGATCATTCAGAAGGCCCGTCATGTTGGCGATGGTCTGCTCCAGCGGCAGATCCTTGCCTTCGATCCAGGTGCTCTGCCCTTCCGGCGGCTCCGCCATCAGCAATGCCTGGGCGTCTTCGTCGAGGTTGTCGACCGTCTCGATCTCGAAGCCCGGGCCGGTCTGGACGACCTTCTTCACGGTGCAACGCTCGATGGAGCGCAGGATGCCCTGACGGTCCTTGTCGGAGAGGTCTTCCGGCAGCTCCACCTGGATCTTGAAGATCTGGTTGTAGCGATTCTCTGGGTCGACGATGTTGTTCTGCGACAGACGGATGTTCTCGGTCGGGATGTCCCGCGCCACGCAGTACACCTTCACGAAATACGCCGCACACAACGCTGACGACGCCAGGAAGTAGTCGAACGGGCTCGGCGCCGATCCATCACCCTTGTAGCGGATGGGCTGATCGGTGATGACCGTGAAGTCGTCGAATTTCGCCTCGAGCCTCAGGTTGTCGAGAAAGTTGACCTTGATTTCCATGAACGATGCACCGCTGTGAAGAGTGTGGGCGTCAGCACGCCAGTCTGACGGCTACGCGATGGCCGCCATTATCCAGATTTTGGGGGCCTGCGTCGCGGGTGAGGCGAAAAGCGAAAACGCCGCGACTTCCTTGACGGTCGGGAGATTGTCACCTATTGGTTAATTTATACGCATAAATACAATAATTGATGCTTTGCCATGCCCGGTTCCCTGCCATCGACACGACAGGTCACAACCCGCCCCACCAACCACAATAAAGGGGAATGCAATGAGAAAGCGCTTCACGACCCGCAAGGTCGCCATCTACGGCAGCATGCTGCTGGGATTCTTGATGCTCGAGAGTCCATTGATCCTGATGGCCAACAAGATAGAGCCCATGGTGATGGGAATTCCGTTCTTCCTCGTCTGGAACCTGGTGTGGTGGGGCTTCCTCACCGCCGTGTTCCTGTATGCCTACCTGACCAACTGGGGTAGCGCCAAGGCCCCTTCCACCGGCGGCAAGCGCTGAGGAGCTCATCATGACGGGAAGTATCTTGATCATCGCGGCCTTCATGATCATCCCCTTGATCGTCGGGCTCGTGTCCGCACGCAAGTCCCAGACGACAAGCGAGGATTTCTTCGTACAAGGGCGGGCCATGGGCAGCATTGCCGTGTTCTTTACGGTGGCGGCCACCTGGTGGAGCGCCTTTGCCTTCCTGGGATCGAATGCCACCTTCTATACCAGTGGCCCCATCTATCTCACGGCGCTGGCGTGGAACCTGCTCTTCGGCTTCATGTACTACTGGGTGGGCAAGCGCGTCTGGTATCTCGGCAAGCGCTTCGACTACCTGACGCCATCAGACCTGATGGGCGATTTCTACAACAGTGAAGCGCTGAGAATCCTCGTCGCCGTCATCACGCTGATCTTCACCGTGCCCTATCTGCAGATCCAGCTGACCGGCGGTGCCTACCTGATCGAGGTCGCCTCGGGTGGCGTCGTGCCCTTCTGGCTGGCCGCGCTGCTGTTCTACTTCATCATCATCGTCTATGTGTGGGTCGGCGGTATTCGCGCCATCGCCTGGACAGATGTGATCTACGGGGCACTGCTGTTCTTCGGCATGATGTATGCGGGCTACTACATCGCTGGCCAGGCAGGTGGCCCGACCAGCATGTTCGCTCAGCTCGCCAGCGACTCGCCCGCGCATCTGACCCTGCCGGGGCCGAATGGCAACATGGGCTACTCCATGTGGTTCTCGCTGTTCGTGATCGTCGCCATCGGCGCCTTCATGGGCCCACAGATCTGGCTGCGCATGTATTCGGTGAAAAGCGGCAAGCTGTTCGGCTTGATGCCCTTCCTGCTGGGGCTCGCCGCCTTCGCCTACTTCGGCTCGGTACTGACGGGCTATACCGGCGTACTGCTGGAGCCAGGCCTGGAGAATGCTGACCAGATCCTGCCTGTCATGCTGATGAACTATGCACCCTACTTGCTGGCATCACTGATCATGGCGGCTGGCGCGGCAGCGGCGATGTCCACGGCCAACTCCCAGATCCATGCGGTATCGACCGTCGTCACCATGGATATCTACAAGCGCTACGTGAACCCGCAGGCGAATCAGGAACGCATCGTCCATATCGGTCGCCTGTCCCTGGTCGGCTTCTCTCTGGCGGCCTACATCCTGGCACTGACCGTACCGGGACTGCTTGTCACCATCGGGATCGCGGCACTGGCGGGCACCGCTCAGCTGATCGTGCCGACACTGGGCGCCATCACCTGGCGCAAGGCCCACCCGCAAGCGGCCTTCTGGGGCCTGATTCTGGGCATCATGACCGTCCTCTGGCTGTCCTATGGTGCCAGTGTCAGCAACCCGCTTGGCCTGCATGCCGGTATCTGGGGCCTGATTCTCAATGCGTCAGCCTTCGTCATCATCAGTCTCGCCTTGCAGCGCAAGGATGCCGAGGTGGTGGAACGCTTCGCCCAGGCCCGTCGGGATTACACCGCGGAATATCACCCGGAGCAGCTGGAAGATGATGTGGCTCCCTCACCTCAGGTGATCGAAGCCCGCTGACCAGCGACAAGGGCCTGCATTGCGCAGGCCCTTTTCATTGCCGAGCACGTCTCACGTGCCGAGTACGCCCCAGGTGCAAGTACTTGATCACAGTAGCTGATAGCCAGCACTTGATAGCCAATGGACAGGATCTGACATGACCCCAGCCTCTCTTCCTACGCAATTATCGGAATTGACCGCCACTGACGCCCTGACACTATTTCGCCAGGGCGAGCTCTCCCCTGTCGAGCTGACCCGGGATTGTCTGGAACGTATCGACACGCTCAACCCCAAGGTCAATGCCTTCGTGCATATCGCCCATGATGGGGCCATGAAAGCAGCGAAAGACGCCGAAGCCCGCTGGATGAACGGCTCGCCCTGCGGCCCGCTGGACGGTGTACCGACAACCCTCAAGGACCTGACGCTGTCCCGGGACATGCCGACCCGGTATGGCTCCGCCACCACATCACCAGACATAGGCAATGACGTCGATGCCCCCGTCGCCGCAAGTCTTCGCAAGACAGGCGCCGTCTTTCTCGGCAAGACAGCCTCGCCGGAGTATGGCTGGAAGGGAGTGACGGACAACCCGCTGCATGGCGTGACGCGCAATCCCTGGAATACCGCGCTGACCTCCGGTGGATCCTCAGGCGGGGCTGGAGCAGCGGCTGCGCTCAACCTGGGCATGCTCCATCAGGGCAGTGATGCCGGTGGCTCGATCCGCATCCCCTGCAGCTTTACCGGCACCTTCGGCCTGAAACCCACGTTTGGATGGATTCCCCAGTGGCCGACCAGTGCCATGTCGACCCTCTCACACCTGGGACCAATGACGCGGACGGCGTCCGATAGCGCCCTGATGCTTGCCAGCATGGCAAGACCGGATGCCCGAGACGGATTGCTCGGCAACCCGCATGGCATCGATTGGAAGGCGCCACCCCCGCTATCTCTTGAGGGATGGAAAATCGCTTACAGCCCGACGCTTGGGTATGTCGACGTTGCAAAGGACATACGCCTGCGAGTGGACGAAGCGGTCGCTCTACTCTCGAGACTGGGCGCTGAGGTCATCGAGATAGACCCCGGGTTTGCCTGCCCCCTCGATACCTTCAACACCTTGTGGTTCGCGGGTGCCACCCAGGTGGTCGAAAAGATGACCGACAGCCAGCGAGATCAAATGGACCCGGGCTTGCTGGACATTGCAGAGCGAGGCAGCAACATTTCCTTGTCGCAATATCTGGCGGCAAGACGAGAGCGAACTGCGCTTTGCGCACACATGCAATCCTTCCACGAGCAATGGGATCTGCTCGTCACTCCCACACTGCCCATTTCACCCTTTGCCGCTGGGCACAATGTCCCACCCGGCGAGAAATACACTGACTGGATGGACTGGACACCCTTCAGCTATCCCTTCAACCTGACCCAACAACCCGCTGCCTCCCTCCCCTGTGGGCTGGATGACCAAGGGCTGCCTGTCGGCCTGCACATTGTCGGAGGAAAATTCCAGGACATGAAGGTGATGCACACCGCCATGTTGCTTGAGGAGATGCTTCCCGGGCTTGTCTATCCCAGGCCCTAGCAAGCGAAGTTCCCTGGCAAACTACGACGCCCCGCCCACGCTGAGAGATCAGCATGAGCGGGGCGTCATATTGCAGCGTGACAGCGAATCCTGGCGCACTTCAGCCAGCCAGAGAGCCGAGCGTCTTCTCCATCGTCGCGACCACTTCACGGCACAACGCATCATCGAGTGCGTCGGCGTGCGGCGGTGCGAAACGCTGGGCGTCGTTGTCGAAGTACTGACCATTGGCGCCGGCAAATTCCTCATCCAGTGCCGCACGCACCAGAATATCGGCACCGGTGCCCAGGTCCTTGCCCGGCACGCCGAAGCCTTCCTTGACCATCTTGCTGGCCAGCAGAGAGCCCGGATTGACCGCGATCAGTATAGGCCCCTGACCTTCCCAGTCCCGGGCAAGCGTGCGGGTCCACATGGTGATCGCGAGCTTGCTCTGGGCATAGGCCGCGTAGTGGTCATTGAACGCGACCTCGCCGGCCAGAGCCTTCAGGTCCACGGAGGATTGAGCCGCCGAGGACAGATTGACGACCCGCCCGGTCGGACGCAGTGCCGGCGCCAGTTTCTGGGTGAGCAGATAGGGGGCAAGGGTATTGACTACGAAGCGCAGGTCGAGCCCGTCCGCCGTCACCACGCTGGGGGCCTGGAAGACACCAGCATTGTTGATCAGGACATCCAGACTGGCATTGGCCGCCAGCACGTCGCTTGCCAGTGAATCGATGGCGGCCAGGTCAGACAGGTCTGCCACGAAACCGGCAACGCGCTCGGTGCCTGCCAGCGCCGCAAGTTCGGCGACGACACCATTGACCTTCTGCTCGCTGCGTCCGTGGATCAGCACGCGATGGCCGCGCTCCAGCAGGGCCTTGGCCGTGACCAGGCCGATGCCATCGGTAGAACCGGTGATAAGGATGGTTTTCATGCGCTCTCTCCTTGAAATGTCACACGACGCTTGAGACACGAACGACAGGGTGTGCCGGATGGCCACACCCTGTCGTTCATCCGTGCCAGCGCAGTGTCAGGATGATCCTGCCTATGTGGCTTTCGGTCACGGAATCAGACCTCGACGATGACCTTGCCGGTTGCCTGGCCGCTACCCAGACGGGCGTGGGCCTGGCCCACTTCCGCGAGCGGGAAGACCTGATCATCGATGATCGGCTTGAGCTCGCCGGCATCGGCGATACGCGCCATGTCGGCCAGAATCTCGTGATGCTCCTGACGACGGAAGTCATGCAGCATCGGGATCAGCATGAAGACGACATGCAGTGACAGGCCCTTGAAGTGCGCGGTGGTCAGGTCGATTTCCATGAAGGACACGGTCGTCGAGACATGGCCATTGAGCGCGGTAGCCTCGAAGGAGGTCGGCAGGTTGGCACCGCCGACAGAGTCGAACACGATGTCGAAGCCCTTGCCGTCGGTGTGCTTGGCCACATAGTCGGCGACCTGCTCATTACGGTAATTGATGGCACTGGCGCCCAGGCCTTCGACCAGCGTCTCGTGCTCATCACGACCGACGGTAGAGGCGACGTCGGCACCGAAGTGACGGGCCAGCTGGATGGCGATGTGACCCACACCCCCCGCACCGCCGTGAACCAGCACCTTCTGACCGGCCTCGATGTTGGCGCGTTTGAGGCCTTCATAGGCCGTGATGCCGACCAGCGGCAGCGCCGCGGCTTCTACCATGCTCAGGGACTTCGGCTTGTGGGCGATCAGGCGAACATCGGCGGCGATGTACTCGGCCAGCGTGCCCGGAAGATCGGCCAGGCCACCAGCACAGCCATAGACTTCATCCCCGATGGCGTAGTCTTCGACGCCCTCGCCCACGGCTTCGACGGTACCGGCGAAGTCCATGCCCAACAGCGCCGGCAGTGAGGGAGACAGCTGCAGCTCAGGGCCCATCTCGCGAATCATGGTGTCGACGGTATTGATGCTGGTGGCGGCGATGCGTACCAGCACCTGACCTGCCGCCGCTTGGGGCTTGGCGATTTCCGCCGCTTCGAACACCTCGGGACCACCGAATGATTTGACGAGCATCGCTTTCATGAGTCTGCCTCCTGCGTGGATGTGGAGCCAGCATAATTGTCATGGGCCTGAATGATAAACGGCGATAAACTACAATCAGTTTATTGGTTTTGTTGAAAGTATTGGATGTATTGTGCGTAGTGGACGTCACGAACGTTGCGCCAAGCCGTTGCTGGCATGCCTCCCACCGGGAGCCACGCACGTCGACGCAAATGAGGACACCCGCATGAATCTTGAGCACCTCAAGCTGTTTGTTCGTCTGGCCGCCGTGAACAGCATCAGTCAGGCCGGCGAGGACCTCGGACTGTCGCCCGCCGTCGCCAGCTCTCACCTGCGCAAGCTCGAGGACAGTCTGGGGGTACGCCTGCTGCATCGCACCACGCGTCATGTGGCACTGAGCGAAGAAGGTCGCGCCTTTCTCCCCCACGCAGAGGAGGTGCTGATCAGCGCCGAGGCCGCGCGGGCTGCCGTCGGCGTCGGCACGACTTCCCCCAGCGGCACCTTGCGCATCACCGCCTCAGCCTCCTTCGGGCGCATGCACCTGGTGCCGGGTCTGGCCGGCTTTCTCGAACGCTGCCCTGATCTGGAACTGGACCTGCGCCTGACCGACACCATCGTCGATCTGGTCGAGGGCGGCTTTGACATCGCCATCCGCAACTCCGCCCTCAAGGATTCCAGCCTGATCGCGCGGCGTCTGGCACCAGACAAGCGTATTCTGTGCGCCTCGCCGGACTATCTCGCGCGCCATGGCACACCGACGCACCCCTCGATGCTGCACGAACACGAATGCCTGACCCTGATCGGCATGGACCAGTGGTGCTTTCAGTGCGAGAACGGCATCGAGCCGATTCGCGTCAAGGGGCGTATCCGCACCGACAATGGCGAAGCCGTGCGTGACGCCTGCGCCGCCGGTCTGGGCATCACCCTGTCCTCGACATGGAGCATTTACCGCCACCTGGCCGAAGGCAGCCTGGTAGAGGTGCTACCCGAGACGCCCTTGATCAGCGAGACGGGCATCTGGGCGGTCTATCCCAGCAACCGCCAGCTCGCCCCCAAGGTGCGCGCCTTCCTGGACTACTTCTCCGAATACTTCGGCAGCCCGCCCTATTGGGATGTCCAACAGGACTGAGATGCCGGAAAGCCTGTCATCCCACCGCCAGCACCCAGCGCTGAAGCATCGGCTTGTAGTGAGCGAAGTCCGGCGTCTGCATGCCGGCCACCTTGGCGGCATCATCCAGGCGTCGCACCTTGAGAATGGCCGCAAGCTGGGGCAGCTGGGCAAAGGCCGCGGCCTCGTGCGGCTCCATCGCCCCGCCCTGCAGGGCCAGGCTATCCAGCGAGGCCTGTGACAGACAGGCACGATAGCTCGGTTCCACCGCGACCAGATAACGCTTGGCCGCCACGTGCTGGCGTACCGGCTCGACGATCTCGGCCGGGAAGAAGCGCGCCAACCAGTCGGCACCGCTGACCTGATGACGATTGTCCTGGCCGTTCATCAAGACCTCCGGCGGCAGCGCATTGGCGTAATGCCCCACGTCATGCAGCAAGGCGGCCAGAATCACCGACTCGGATTCCCCTTGCTGCTCGGCCAGATGCGCCGCCTGCAGCATGTGCTCGGCCATGGTCACCTCCTCACCCAGATAGGAGTCCGCACCGTGCAGGGCGAAGATGTCCTCGATCAGGCCGACGATCCCCTCGGCGTTGGCAGGCTGCGTGATCATCGGGCGTTCTCCAGCAGGTTGAGAGTGGAATACAGGCTGTCGAGATCGGCGTAGGCGCCCTGCAGATGACGATTACCACCGGCCACGAAGGCGGTACGGGCATGCATCACGCGACTGTTGTCGAACAGCAGGCAGTCCCCCGGGGCAAGGCGCAGGCGCGTGGCCTGCTCCGGCTGACCGATCACGCGCGCCCAGTCGTGATAGGCACGATAGAAGGCGCGTTGCGCCTCAAGGTGCAGCGGCAGCGAGGCGATGGAGCGGTTGTTGTAACGCACCTGGCGGATGTTTCCGTTGTGGTCGGTCTCGATGAACGGCACCCAGCTTCTGAGGTCGGCATGGTCCGAGTCATGAAAGCGGAACGGTACCCGCGTGCGCGTCAGCAGCGCGAAACTCTCGGGCGCCAGTTCGCGCAGGCGCTCGGCGGCGGCGAAGCCATCCACCAGCAAGGTCTGGCCGCCTTCCACCTCGTTGCTCAGGCAATGCAGCAGCTGAATGCTCGGCGCCGGATCACGATAGGGATTGTCGGTATGCGCCCCGAGCCCGAGATTGCTGAAGGCGAGATTGCTCGGCGAGACCTCGGTGCGGACATCGAACAGCTTGCCGTAATTGGTTTCGCGCACATACCCGAACTGCTCGATCACCTCGAGCACCTTGCCCGGCTCGACGGGCACGCCACGCAGGCACACCACCCCGGTGTCACGGACCCAGGCCAGTGCCTTGCGACGTGCCTCTCCCCCGGCGATGACATCGGCCCACTCGACCCGGGCGACCGAGAACTCGCTGCCCTGCCACAGCGTCTTGTGCGCACTGCTGCGCTCATCGGGGAAGCCGGTGCTCAAGGCGGCCAGCTCATCGACGCCGTAGCGAATCTCGCGCGCATTGCTCAGTGTCACTCGCAGGACGTCGCCCTCCTCAAGCAACGCCTCGATGATGGCGGCGTCCCAGTCGAGGTCAAGCACACTGTCCAGACGCTGGCCATTGGCATGGCGACGGGCGGGGTCGTGGTCTTGCAGCCACAGCACATGCTGGGCAAGAGTCTGGCCATCATCCAGAGTCAGGTGAAGCTGTTCGGCGTCAAACGCGAGGCGAGGCATGCAGAGTCTTCCTGTCTGTCGAGTGCGATCACAAGCCGCAAGGCACGGCATGACGAACGGGCGTGGCTGGCGCTCATGTCATACGAGCGCTCCGCCAGTGGATGACCGCCATGCTAGTGAACGCAGACCCGTGACCATAGCGAGACTTTCTGGCGGCGAGCCTTAGTTTTTATGCGCGCAGACTGTCATGTCATCGTCATGCACGGCTGCAAGAATGAGCGCCCGGCCGCGTGCCGCGGCAGGATCTGCAGTCATGGCTTCAGCACCAGCCGCCGATGCGGCGACTGGCTCAGTCAAGCTGGAGTTCTGCATGTCGCGTCCTGCCTATCACCCTTCCCAGCGCCTCGCTCAGCGCCTGCCCCCCTTCAATGCCCTGACCGCCTTCGAGGCCACCGCACGCCTCGGCAGCCTGACCCGTGCCGCCGCCGAACTGTGCATTACCCAGGGCGCAGTGAGTCAGCGCGTCAAGCAGCTGGAAGACTTTCTTGAAGTCAGCCTGTTCGTGCGCCGCGGCAATCGCATCGAGCTGACCGATGAGGCGCATGCCTATCTGCCGCTGGTCAGTGGGGTGTTCGAGACCCTCAAGCGCGGTACCGCCACCCTCTTCCAGCACGATGAGCAACAAAGCCTGACGCTGCGCTCCAATCACAGCTTCGTCGAATACTGGCTGATCCCCAGGCTCAAGGACTTCCAGCGGCTGCATCCGAACATCCAGGTCACGGTACTGCCACACAATCAGGTACTCCCGGACGAGCAGCCCGATGTCGATATCGAGATTATCAATGGCTACGGCGGCTGGTGTGGGCGCGAGTACGAGAAACTGGCCGATGAGCAGTGGGTCGTCGTGGCAAGCCCCACCTTCCTGCACTCCTCCCTCGCCCCCAACGCCTCACCCGCGAGTCCACTCGACGATCTGGCCCGTGCGCCCAGAATCGAGTGCATCGGCTACCGCGAAAGCTGGCTGGACTGGTTCCGTCTGCAGAAGTTTCGCGGCCACATCCCGCCGGCCGGCCTCAAGTTCGGCAATGCCAGTCTGGCGATTGCCGCGGCGCTCGAGGGGCAGGGCTTCCTGCTCGTCCGCCAGTCCTTCGTGATGGACCTGATCAAGAACGGACGCCTGCAGCTGGCGCACGCCTTGCGCATGCCCAGCACCAGCAGTCAGTACCTGCTGGTGTCTCCAGAACGCCGCCATGCCCCGGCGGTCAACGATTTCTGTGCCTGGTTGCGCAGCACCATGCACACCTCTCAGGCCAATCCTGTCACCAGCGAGATGCCCTCTCAGCCCCGCTAGCACGGGCAGCAAGACGCGAGCCTCAGAATTTCTAAGGCACAGTCGCAGTTTTTGTTGCGGCCAACGGCTGGCATCTGTCACGGAAACGTCATCATCTGCGCCAAATATGACGCCTCAAGACGACAGCGTTGACGCAGTTCGACCGTCCCGGCGGGCTGCGCCATGAGCCATCCAACGGCCTGCCTGTCGGCCTGACCCGGTCTTGCGGAACCTGCTTGCTGACACTGATGACCGTACCTGACCACTGCCCCTGACCACTGTCCCTGACGACCGTCCCTGACTACCGTCCCTGACCGTTGCCCTTGCCTGGAGCCTGACATGAAGAAGCCCTTGATCGCCGCCATCGGCCTTGCCGCGCTTGCCCAACTGGCCGTCCCCCAGCTGGCCCATGCCGAGACACTGCGCACCCCGCATTGGGTCGAGTTCAGTGGCAAGGAGTCACTGGACCCCATCTCCCCGACGCGCTTCTACGCGGCCAACCAGCTGATCTACAGCCGCCTGGTCCGTCAGGGCAGCAAGGGCGAGCCGGTGTCGGACCTGGCCTCCGAGTGGCAGGCCAACCCCGCTGCCGATGAGTGGACCTTCACGCTGCGTGACGGGGTCAGTTTCCACAATGGCAAGGCGCTGAGCGCGGATGACGTCATCTACAGTTTCACGCGTCTGCTCGACCCCGAGCGCGATGCTCCGGCACGTGCCGCGCTGTCGGTCATCGAGGACGTCAGCGTCAATGAGGCCGGCCAGATCGTGTTCCGTCTCAGCCAGTCCCATGCTGACCTGCCGATCCTGCTGATGGATTACCGCGCCAAGATCGTGCCGGCTGGCTTTGATGACGACACTTCACTGCAGGGCATCGGCACCGGCCCCTTCAAGCTGGTCGAATTCGATCCGCAGGGCACCACCACCTTCGAAGCCTTCGCTGACTACTGGGAAGGCGCACCGAAGCTGGATGGCATGGACCTGATCGGCATTCCCGATGACAACGCCCGCACCCAGGCATTGCTGGCCGGCCAGATTGACTGGTCGGGCTGGAATGGCGTCAACGCCCAGCAGCTGCGCCTGTTCTCCAGCAACCCGGCCTACCACTACGACTCCATCGCCACCGGCGACTGGCGTGGCATGGTGTTCCGCGCCGACGACGAGGTCTTCCAGGATGTGCGCGTGCGCCGTGCGCTGCGTCTGGTGGCCGACCGTGAAGAGATGGTCAACCTGCTGTTCGGCAAGGGCGGCGCCACCATTACCTGTGACAACCCGGTCTGGAATGGCGATCAGTACAAGCTGGCACAGCAATGCCCGCAGGACCTCGACACCGCCCGCAGCCTGTTGAGCGACGCGGGGTATGCCGATGGGCTGGAGATCGACGTCTACACCAGCGGCGTCGACAACTACTTCCGCCCGATGGCGGAGCTCTACCAGCGTCAGGCAGCCGAGGCCGGCATCACCGTCAACGTGCACAACGTGCCCGCGGCGGATTACTGGAACACCGCCTGGATGAAGAAGCCGGCTTTCACCACAGCCTGGGGCCAGCGCCCGACCGATCAGGTGCTCAACGAGATCTTCCAGAGCGAGGCCAACTGGAACGAGTCGGCCTACCAGAATCCCGAATTCGATGCCCTGCTCGCCAAGGCGCGCGCCACCCTGGATGACGAAGCGCGCACCGAGCTCTATCATCAGGCCCAGGCGCTGCTGACCAAGACCGGCGCGACGCTGATTCCCTTCCACCTCAACAACAACCGCGTCATGAAGCGTGAGGTGCATATCCCGGCAGTCGAACACTTCGCGATTCGCTGGCACCAGGTCGACAAGCAGGGAGAGAGCTGATGTCCCGCCCTGGCTTGATCCTAATTCTGATAGACGGTATCAGCAGTCAACGCTTCGCCGAGACGCGGGCGCGTCTGCCGCATCTCGACGCCCTGGCCAGAGACGGCCTGCTGATCGAGCGCCTGGGTGCCGATACCAATGCCAATTCGATGCCCGCGCGAGCGGGTGTCCTGACCGGGCAACCGGCTCAGGTGCACGGCATCTACTCAAACGGTATCTATTCCAACGGCATCCATTGCCCCGGTGCTGAGACGGAGTTTGCGTCTGTTACAGGGACTGAGACGGATCGCGACCGTCACGCCTCAGACGCCAGCGCCACTGCAGGGCATTTTCGTCCAGCAAGGGTCGAGGACCTGCGTGGTGAGACCCTGCTCGAGGCTGCGCGCGCGGCAGGACTGCGGGTGGCCAGCCTCGGCTTCGGGCTGGCCCGCCCCGAGAGCTGTGACTGGTATCTGTCGCCCTGGTGGGAGGAAGGTGACCTGCGCGCCAAGGGCATGACCGCGCCGCGCCTGAATCACTGGGATGCCCGCAATGACGCCCTGATGCGCGCGATGAGCAATGACCAGCAACTGCTCAACGAGGCGCTGTCGCTGATCGAGCGCGAAACGCCTGAGCTGGTGCTGCTCGAACTCAACACCCCCGATTACTGCCTGCATGTGCATGGCAATGATGATGCCCTGGTCGATGGTGCCCTGATGATGGTCGATGCCCAGCTCGGCAGCCTGCTGGCCGGCCTTGAAGCCATCAACAAGCGCGAGACCTACCACCTGTGTGTCTTCAGTGATCATGGACATGCCCCGGTCCAGCGGGCGCTGGTGGCAGACCGCCTTCTACCGGATGTCGCGCTGCAATGTGATGGTGGCCTGTTGCTGGTGGCCTGTGATGATGACGAGCGCCAACGCGAGCAGGCCGCGCGCCTGGCCGAGTTCGGCGTCACGCCGATCGCGGCATCCGACTTCCTGCCCCCGGACGTGAAGCATATCCAGCTCTATCAGGCACCGCCGGGCATGAGCTTCGAACCCGTCTGCAAGCATCTCCATCACGCGGAGCTGGTGGCAGCCCCCGGCTATGTCTCCACGCACGGTTTCGGCCCCGGCGCGACGTCGGATCAGCGCTTCGCCATTCTGCACGGCCCGTCAATCACTGCGGGCGAGCGCCTTCAACTCGAGTCTCTGGCCCTCCACCCGCGCCTGCGGCAGATACTGGGCCTGCCGTCCCTAGGTGGGCCTTCGGCGCCACAGCGGACACGCGATCTTAAAGAGGTGGACTGAGATGTGGGCAATGCTCTTGCAGCGCTGCCTGTATGGCGGCTTCACGCTGGTCTTTGTGGCCTGCGTAGTGTTCTGGGTGATCGAGATGCTGCCGGGCGACTTCTGCGTCAACTACCTGGGACGCAGCATGACCCCGATCAATCTCGCCCAATGCCGCGCCGAGCTTGGCTTGGACACACCGGTGACGACACGCTTTGTCAGCTGGTGGGGGCAGTTGCTGAGTGGTGATTTCGGCACCTCGCTGACCAGTCGCGCACCGGTCAGCGATACCTTGATGCCGCGTCTGGCCAACACCTTGCTGCTGGGCGGCATCGCGACCGTGATGGCCATTCCGCTGGCTATCCTGCTGGGGCTGATCGCGGCGCTCAAGCGCGACAGCTGGCTCGACTCCAGCCTCTCCAGCCTGGTGCTGGTTGCCATGACGGTGCCGGAATTCATCAGCGCCACCCTGCTGACCCTGGCCTTCGCCATCTGGCTGCCGTGGTTCCCTGCCATCACCGTGGCCGGTGCCAACGAGAGCCTGTGGAACCTGCTGCCCGGTGTCTGGCTGCCCGCCATCACGCTGGCGCTGGTGGCCATGGCACACATGATGCGCATGACCCGCTCCAACACCATCAGCGTGATGGACAGCGACTTCATGAACATGGCGCGTATCCGCCAGCTGCCGCGCTGGCGTCTGGTGATCCGCCATCTGGCGCCGGCCGCCCTGCTGCCGACCATCAGTCTGGCCGCCATGACCATCGCCTGGCTGCTGGGCGGCGTGGTGATCGTCGAACAGGTATTCAACTATCCGGGGCTGGGGCGCCTGATGATCTCGGCCATCAATGACCGCGACATGCCGGTGGTGCAGGCCTGCGCACTGGTGCTCTCCGTCACCTATGTGATGTGCAATCTGGTCGCCGACATGCTGGTCATCGTGCTCAATCCCAAACTCAAGACAGCCTGAGTCACTCATGAACGCTTCTTCCTCGACGACCGCACGCGGCCCGCGGCTGACCCTGGCCAGCCTGCCGGGTCAACACACCCTGGCGCTGCTGTGGGCCAACCGCCAGGGCCGGATTGGCCTGGTGCTGATCGGCCTGCACCTTCTGCTGGCCGTCGCTGGCCGCTGGCTGGCGCCCTATGACATCTCCGCGGGCGACAGTCTCGCCTCGCTGCTGCCCCCCAGTGCCGAACATTGGCTGGGCACCGACCAGCTCGGCCGCGATGTCCTCAGCCGCACCCTGGCCGGGGGCCGCGAGGCCATCTACACCTCGCTGCCGGCCGCCGTGCTGGCCGTGGTATGGGGCAGCGCCTGCGGCATGCTGCTGGCCATCATCGGTGGGCGGGTCGAGAACATTGCCATGCGTCTGGTGGACGCCCTGCTGTCGATTCCCTGGCTACTGTTCCTCTTGCTGGTCATCGGCGTGATGGGCCCCGGCCCACTGGTCTTCATCCTGACTCTGGGCATCTTCTATGGCGTGGCGGTGGTGCGCGTGATGGTCACTGCGTGCCGCGAAGTGCTGTGCCTTGACTATATACAGGCCGCACGGCTGCGCGGCGACAGCCTGATGCGTCTGCTGTGGCGCGAGATCAAACCCAACGTGCTCGACACCATCCTCGTCGAGCTGGCGATGCGCTGGTCCTGGGCATTGCTGGCCTTCAGCTCGCTGTCGTTTCTCGGCTTCGGCGTCTCCCCGCCGACCCCGGACTGGGGACTGATGGTCGCCGATGGCCGCGGCTTCATGTCGTTTGCGCCCTGGGCCGTGCTGCCGCCCATCGTGGCGCTGTCCAGCCTGATCATCGCCATCAATCTGGTCGCCGACACCCTGGCCAAGACACTGGGCATCGACCGTGCGGGGCGCCCCGAATGATTCCGAACTCCAAAGGTGACGCCATGACGGACAACACCGTGATCCGCGTTCGCGATCTCAACATCGGCTTTCATGATCGCCAGCAGACCTGGCGACCCGTGCTGCGCGGTATCGACCTGAGCCTGGGCCAGGGCGAGATTCTGGGTCTGGTGGGCGAGTCCGGCAGCGGCAAGAGCACCTTGGCCACGGCCATGCTGGGTCTGTTGCGTCGGGGCAGCCTGGTGCGCACCGGCGAGGTGAGTGTCGCCTTACCTGCGCCCGCCTCTGCCTCCACTTCTGCCACTGCCTCCACTTCTGCCACTGCCTCCACCTCTGCCATCGCCTCTACCTCTACCAGTCATGACCCTCTTCACGACGAGCACCGCCAGCTGAGTTTTCATCATCAACCGGGGCGCTGGCTGGGCGAACTCAGGCTCGGGCTGGTGTCCCAGCATGCCGAAAAGGCCATGACGCCCCATCTCACGCTCGGCAGCCTGCTGTGCGAGACGCTGCTGTCGCAGGGCGTGAAAGGCAAGACAGAACGCGAACAACAGGCCGTGGCATGGCTGCGACGCGTCCACCTCCCTCACCCCGAAGTGCTGATGCAGCGTTATCCACACCAGCTTTCCGGCGGACAGCAGCAACGCGCCAGTCTGGCGCTGGCCCTGGCGCAACGCCCACGAGTGCTGGTGATGGATGAGCCGACCACCGGACTGGATGCCAGCACCCAGAATGAGATTCTGGCGCTGTTGGCTTCGCTGCGCACTGAGCTGGGAATGAGCATCGTCTTCGTCAGCCATGATCTGGGCGCGGTATCTCACCTGTGTGACCGCGTCGCGGTGATGTACGCCGGTCAACTGGTGGAGGTCGCCGCGACTCGCGACTTCCTGAACGGCCCGCGCCACCCCTATGGTCACGCGCTGCTGGCCGCGACGCCGGGCAGTCAGTGCTATCGACCTGACGCCGCGCTGGAAGGCACGCCGCCCCTGGTGGGAAGCGCCATCAAGGGCTGTGCCTTTGCACCGCGCTGCCCGCGCGCAAGTGTAACGTGCCGTGACAGCGTGCCGAGCTGGCAAGGTCGCTACGCCTGTCATCATGCGCTGGAAGGTCACGCAATGGCGGCAAAGGCGAGCGGGAAAAGTGCGGAAAGACCCCAAAGTACGAAAAGTGACGCAGCAACCGATGAGCGGGCCGATCGCGTAAAGAACGACTCGCAGTCAGCCACGTCGCTGGACATCGCGCCGCTGCTGGCCGTGGAGTCGCTGAACCTGTGCTATCGCATGCCCGGCTGGCTGGCGCGCCTGCGCGGTGAAACGCCGGCACTCACCGTCAGCGATGTGGCATTCTCGCTCCAGCAAGGCGAGACGCTGGCCTTGATCGGCGAATCCGGCAGCGGCAAGACCTCGATCCTCAAGGCGCTGGCCGGCTTGCTCTCCCCCGTCTCCGGGCAGCTCAGTCTGCGTCAGGAGTCCTTGGCGGGATTGGTCGCCGAGCGGCGTCCGGTGCAGCGTCAGAAGATCCAGTACATATTCCAGCATGCCAGCACGGCACTGAATCCTCGTCTGACCGTGTTCGAATCTCTCGCACCGGTGCTTTCTCGCTGGTTCGATCTCAAGGGCGATGGCGCCCGCCAGCGTGCCCAGTCATTGTTGGAAGAGGTGCGCCTGCCCGCGCTCTATCTCGACCGTCTGCCCAGCCAGCTGTCGGGGGGCGAGCAGCAGCGCGTCGCCATCGCCCGAGCGCTGGCCGCCGAGCCCGACATCCTGCTGTGTGACGAGATCACATCAGCACTGGATGTCTCGGTTCAGGCCGCCATCATTCGCCTGCTGCAACGCCTCAAGCGTGAGCGCGGCCTGAGCCTGGTCTTCGTCACCCATGACCTGGGGCTGGTCAGTCATTTCGCGGACCGCGTACTGGTGCTGCGCAATGGCCGCACCGAGCATCTGGGAGATGTCGCAAGCCTCGCCACAGGGGACCTGCCGCCCTATGTGCAAACCCTGATGGAGGCCAAGCTGGTCGCGGCATGACCCGGCTTTCTGTCCCACCATTCTGTCCCGCCCTCCTGTCCCGGCTGCCTCTCCCTGCTGCCGCTCGCCGCTGCTGATTACCTTCATGCAACGAAAAAAGCCCGCCAATGGCGGGCAGGGAATGTCGGGACAGGACATTCAGGACAGGAAAGCGTTTGAGCAAGGGCTCTGCAGTTGACGACGAGTGCGCATTTCCACACTGGCTTCCACTCAGCCAAAACACTTGCTCAAGCGTTCTTCTCTCTCACGTATTCTTCTCTGGGACACTGACCATCATGACGCGACACGATGGTCAGTGGGTCCATTCAGCAACTGACAGGGGCAAGTCGATGGCATATCGGCATCCTTGGCTGTCTTGCAGAGTCGGAGGATGTTCATCCGCCGACGAGAGATCATGCGCTTTCGTTCAAGGCATGCTCGACGCGTGTGGCAGAGACACTCTTGCCGGCATCGTTGACGTAAACCGCCGAATCGCTCGCCAGTGCACGGGTAGTGCCCTGGATGCCGGCGTTGCTGATGGACTTCTGGACGCGGCTGGCAGCGACACTCATGCCGGTTTCCACGACATCATCGTGATGCAGTGCGGCTTGCTGAGTCACCGGCTGTGCCTGACCCATGATCACACGATCACTGAGGGTGGCACGGACACGGGCATCGGCTTCGCTGTCGTTGGCGGAGGCCACACCAGTGGCGGCAACGGACAATGCGGCAATGGCAAATAGAGACTTGAGGGATTGCATGGGGGTTCTCCTGTCGAAAAAGGTCATGTCAGTGCAGACACCTAGCCTGCAAGCGCCTGACGCAGACGTCGGGCGTCTCAGACGTTGACGTCGCTCACGGCGTGACGAACACGGGTGCCGGCAACGCTATCGCCGGAATCATTGGCGACATCGAATTCCTGCAGATGGATGGAGCGATCAAGGCCACGGATCTCGTCGTCACCGGATGCCACCTGGAAACGGCCAGCAGCGGTGCTCATGCCGGTTTCCGCAAAGGTCGCCTGGGCGGTCGGTGCCTGCTGGGCAGAGCCATGGATGACGCTGTCACTGACGTTGTGCTGGACGCGCTTGGCAGGCGGGCTATCGTCGGCGGCGAAGGACGCAGTGCTGACGGTGGCGAGTGCGGCAGCGGCGATCAGAGTCTTGAGAGTGTTCATGGTGTATCTCCTCGATAGAAGCAAAGCGATGATCAGACCCGGCAATCCAGGTCAGGCTTGACGATGGTTCAGACGTTGCTGTCGTTCAGGGCGTGCTGGACGCGAGTCGCTGCGACACTCTTGCCGGCATCGTTATCGAATGCCTGGCCGGCAGTGGCCACGGTGTGCGACTGACCGTGGATGCGATCGGCACTGATGGACTGCTGAATGCGACCTGCCGCGACGCTCATGCCGGTTTCCGCGAAGCTGGCTTGCTGGGTAGCGGCTGACTGAGCGGTGCCGACGACGACGTCCTGGCTGAGGGACTGCTGGACACGCTGTGCGGCCGGGCTGTCATCCGCGGCGAAGGTGGCGGTGCTGACGGTAGCGAGAGCGACGGCGGCGATCAGAGTCTTGATGGTTTTCATGATGAATCTCCTCGATGAACAAAGTGGTCAGTGGGCGTGAGTGCCCGGGCAAGACGGTTGAATAGTTCAGACGTTGCTGTCGCTCAGGGCATGCTGAACGCGGGTAGCAGCAACACTCTTGCCGGCGTCATTGTCGAAGGCCTGCTCGCGGCTGACGGTGGCAACACCCTTGCCTTCGATGGCGGACTGATTGAGGGCAGTCTCGACACGACCTGCGGCAACGCTCATGCCGGTATCGGCGAAGGTGGCCTGGGCAGTCGGTGCCTGCTGGGCAGTGCCGACGACGACGTCCTGGCTGACGGACTGCTGAACACGCTGTGCGGCCGGGCTGTCATCCGCTGCGAAGGAGGCAGTGCTCACGGTGGCAAGAGCGGCGGCGGCGATCAGAGTCTTGAGGTTCAGAGTTTTCATGATGATTTTCCTTTGCTTGTCCTGGGCGATGTTGCCCTTGTGATGTCGTGTGCAGTCTCGGCTGCACCCGTCTAACTTGTTAACAGACTAATGATTATTGCGCTATCACACTAGCCGTGTCGCTGGCAGCTCACTGTTTCCATCAAAGAACCAGATTGCGATGCCTTGTCATTGCCTCGGTACCCGTAAGTGATGAAGCCCCTCACCAAGCAAAACCCTTGCAAGCTTTTTGCATCACTTCTGTACAACTACGAAGGTGCATGTCGCCAGTGATCGAATGTCGATCAGTCACTCAGGTCTGCTCCGGTACCGCTGCCTGACACTTCAACTTTGGTCGCGATCATGAGGAAGGCATTCGTCAGCAGTATGTCTCTCTACCCTGCTGAAACCCTCACCGTTGTGCTTGTAGAGTCTTACGCTTGCGCCAACGGGTTGGATGCATGCCATCTTCAAAAAAGTGGAAGGCGTCTTGACAGGCGCCTGCCATCGACCCGATCCAGACTGCCGTTTCATGCAATGTGGAATGAGCGCATTGTGGACGAAACCCGCCACGCGAGATATCCCTCCACTGGAACAGCATTGATTCCAGCAGCGAACCAATACATCACTCACCTGGCCCGCTGGACAGATACTCGTCTACGACTTTGGTAATAAGCATAGGATTATCAACCGCTTACGAAACCCGTGGGCGCCCCCTCAAGTCACCTGCTTCAAGCGCTCCCTGCACCTCTGCGTTCCCCTTCATCGCGACGGGCGATGAAAATTGTTGTCCAGACACGAAAACGCGGAGCCATTGGAAGATGGCTCCGCGCTTTTCATGCTGCTGCATCGCGATTCAATAACCCGGGTATTTCTCCCAGACCCACCGTTCATCCTTGCCACCGCCGTTGGTGTAGAGCTCCCAGCGCGGACAATCGTGGAGATCCTGCCCGATCTCACCGATGACATCTCGCAGTTCAAGTGGGGCCAGCCAGTCACTCGGTATTACTTCTTCTCCCCATTGCGCCCCGAGCAGATTGCCCGTGATGGCGCCCGTAGAATCAGAATCCCCGTCGTGATTGACCGCCAGCTGAATCGCGGAGCGGAAATCCCGCGCCGTGAGTGCGCAATACACGGACATCGCCAGGGCCTCTTCCGCGATCCAGCCCAGCCCCAGCATCACGACAGCCACCTGCGGCGCAGTGCCGGACTCGGCAAGCTCGCGGGCTTGCTGTAGAGCCTGCATGGTCTCTGCGCAGCCCGGCTTGCGCTCGAGAATGCGCATGGCGTGCGCAAGTGCCTGTGCCATCGAATCCCCCGCCACCAGACATTGGATCATCACCGCCAGCACGCCGCCCGTCAGCTGGCCGGTCACATGCCCATGGGTCAGCGCGCAGACCTCTTCCCCGAGTGCGAAGCACATCTCATGGGAGGCTCCCATCACATGCGCGAACAAACCAATCGGCGCGACGCGCATCACGCCGCCACAGCCCTTGCTGTCATTCTGCGCAGTGTCACTGTAGCGACGCACCTGCTTTAACGCTGCCAGACATGTCATGCCCGGGGCGCGGCGCGAATGGAGCTCGCCTTGCTTGATCAGCCAGCCACTGTCCAGCCATTCCTGCTCGGTCTCCTGCCGCGAGCGTTCACCCTGGGTGTAAAGCCAGCGTTCATAGGCACTGTTGACCAGACTGCCTTGCGTCGTGATGCCTCTCAGACAGCCACGCACATGACTGCGCAACAGCCCCTCAGCGGTAAACAGCGTCATCTGCGTATCATCGGTAATCCGCCCCAGCCCACCGTAGGCCGGGGCATAGTCACGTATGCCATCACTTCCAAAACGTGCCTGGATCTCCTCGTGTGACAGGAATTCCACCGGCGCCCCTAAGGCGTCACCCACCGCACCACCCAACAGGCAACCACGAAACCGCGATGTCATCTCAAGCGTCATGTGCCTCTCCCCTGCGTGACCTTCAGGTGACGTCAGCCACCCTCACTACACCTTACGCTATCAGCATCTGCGCATTTGCTGAAAAGCAGGCTCAACCAGTGGTGCGCATAATCAGGCAGAACTGGATGAGCGCTCAGTATCAGCAGGCGTGAGGCAGACAGCACCGAAGACAACACCGATGGCAAGGCCGACAACGGATACCTTCATACAAGAACGGCCGCCCAATAGGCGGCCGTTCTGTTTTCTGCCGTCACGACGTCATGCCGTCGTGACTTCCTGCAGCAGGATTTTTTCAGCGATCACTTCGCTGCTCGGCCTGTTGGGATGTTCATGAGGCCAGCTTGAGAATATCGTCATACAAGGCTCTCGACAGCGTGACGCCCTGTTCTTGATGCTTCTGGCGAGCCTTGAAGCGACGCTCGGAGGAGAGCCTTGCGCCCTGCTGCTTCACGAGTTCGAACAGCCTTTCAGAGCGCAGCATGTTCTGCTGGGTGCTGCCACCCGTGAGGCGCGCGGGGTCGATCGCGATGATCAGCTCACCATGATACGGCAGGCTGCCCTTGCCTTGATCGTGTTCGCTGGACTCGATACTCAGCATGTCACCGATCAGCGGCCCTGCGATCAGCTCGATCATGATCGCCAGCGCAGAGCCCTTGTGATCCCCGAAGGGCAACATCGCCCCATGATCCAGCACTTCGGCAGGGTCCTGTGACGGCGTACCCTCTCGATCGACTCCCCAGCCCAGCGGGATCTCATCTCCCTGACGACGATGCAGCTCGATATCGCCACGTGCGATGGCGCTGGTCGCGAAGTCGAACACGTAAGGGTTGCCATCCCCGCGCGGCCAGCCGAAGGCAATGGGGTTGGTGCCCAGCAGGGGCTGGCTGCCTCCATAGGGTGCCATGTACGACTGGGTCGGGTTGCAGGCGATGGCAACCAGCCCTTCCCGCGTCAACCTCTCGATCTCGACCCACAATGCCGTGCCATGCACGCAATGATTGATGGCCAGAATGGCAATGCCGTTGGCTCGCGCCTTGCTGAGCAGTTCAGGTACGCCCTGCTGGAAGGCCAGCGACGAGAAGCCACCCTTGGCATCCACCTTGACGATGGAAGGCGCCGTATCCTCGACCACCGGCACGGCGTCCGGCACCACTCCGCCATTGTTCAGCGTCGCGACGAACCCCATCAGGCGATAGAGCCCATGGGAGCGACAACCGTCCATTTCCGCCGCCACCAGCGCATCACTCATGGCAGCGACGTGTGGCTCACTGAAGCCATGATGGCTCAACACCTTGTAACATAGCGCCTTGAGCGCTGCCCGATCGAGATTGACGTCCATTCCTGCCGCTTCCTTCATTGCATCGCTCATGAGAATTCGTTCCTTTCCAATAAGGTGTCCATCATTTCCATGACGGTCCGCTGATGGCATCAGGCAGCCACAGCGCCAGCCCCGGGAAGGCCAGGATCAGCGCCAACACCACCAGCTGCAGGAAGATGAAGGGCATCACCCCCTTGTACATGTGCTTCAGCGTCACTTCAGGAGGCGTGATGGCACGCAGATAGAAGATGGAGGGCGCCAACGGCGGTGTCAGATAACTCGTCTGCATCACGATCAGGAAGGCCACGCAGAACCAGATCTCATCGAACCCGAGCAGGCCGATGACCGGCATCGCCACAGGGATGACGATCAGGACCACCGAGATCATGTCGAGCACGAAACCGGCCAGGAAGGCGATCAGCAGGATGGCGCCAAGAATCAGCCACGGGCTCAAGCCGGTATCCAGCAGCAGCGACTGGACGGTGGCCATCCCGCCGGAGGCGAAGAAGACGCCCGCGAACATGTTGCCGCCCAGCACGATCAGCAGAATCATCGCGGTGATGTTGAGTGTGCGTATCGCCGCGTTCCACAGGATGGACAGCGTGAGATTGCGATACCCCAGTGCCAGCAATACGGAGCCGAGCGCCCCACAGGCTGCCGCTTCCGTCGGCGTGGCGATGCCCATCAGAATCGTGCCCAGCACCACCAGAATCAGACTCATGGTCGGCAGCAGCGCACTCAGGGTAATGGTGAGCAGCTTGCCCCACCCCGGATGCTGCTCATCTTCCTTGAGTCGCGGCGCAAGGGCTGGCTTCAGCGCACAGACCACGACGATATAGAGGAGGAACAGCAGCGCCATCAGCAGGCCCGGGATCAGCAGACCACTGAACAGTGATCCGACTGAGACACCCGCGACAGGCCCGAGAATGACCACGGTAATGGAAGGCGGAATCGCCGTGCCCAATGAGCCACTGGCACAGATAGTGCCGGAGATCAGCGACTTGTCATATTGGTGCTTGAGCATGACAGGCACCGCCAGCATGCCGATCACGGCCTCGGTGGCCCCGACGACACCACTGGCAGCGGCGAAGATGGTGCCCATGATGACCGCGCCGACGCCCAGTCCGCCGGGCATCCGGCGTGTCCACAGATGGATGGCCCCGAACAGTCGCTCGGCAATGCCGGAATTCTCGAGCATCGCGCCCATGAAGATGAACAGGGGCACGGCAGCCAGAATGGAGTTGGACGCCGTGTCCTCGATCTTGGTCAGCAGTTGATAGGCCGCGGCATCCCCGAACTGGGCAACACCAAAGACGGTAGCGACGACGATCATCGAGAAGGCGATCGGGAAACCGAGCACGATCAGCGCGATGAGCGCAGGGAACATGATAAGGGCAATGAAGTCGCTCATGAGGACACCTCCGCGCCATGATCATGGCCCAGCAGTGTGCTCCAGAGTTTCAATATCTCCGCGATCACCTGCAGCGTCAGATAGACAAAGCCCAACCACCACACGCCGAAGACCGGCCAGATCACCGGATTCCAGGCAGAACGTCCGGAGCGCTCATTGCTGGAGAACGCCTCGAGCGCATAGAACCAAAGCTCCCAGACAAGCCACATCAATACCGGCAGCAATACCGCATAACAGGCCAAATGAACTCCCGCCTTGAGACGCGGTGCAAAATTCTGGCTCAACACATCCACACTGACGTGCTGGCCGACACGCAGGGCATTGGCCATGCCAAGCATGAAGATGGCACCCATCACCATGTAGCTGACTTCATACGCCCACAAGGTGGGCCTTCCCAGCACATAACGACTAAAGACTTCATAGACCAACGCAAGCACCAGCGGCAGTATCAAGACTGCCCCCAGATACCCGGCCCAGCGGGTCTGGCGCTCAATGACAGCGACGATTTTCATGGCAACTCACCAAGCTGACGACAAGGAAAGAGCCCGGGCGATACAGGTATCGCCCGGGCCAGGGACATCATTCAGGAGGACTCAGCGCCCCATTTCCCCGATCGGCAAACGGTAGTCCTGCCAGGTCGTCATGTTCTGCTTGAAGGTACGTTGCGACTCGAGCACACGTGCGAACCACTCGTTCTCGCCCGCCTTCTCGTCTTCCCAGGCGCGCGTCTCGTCGTAGATGGCATCGATGAAGGATTGGTCCAGCTGCACGATTTCGTTGGGGCCTTCCTCCAGCTCCTTGAAGGCCTTGAGATCGGCAAAGGAGCTATCCAGCCAGGACTCGAACACGCTCAGCTTGCCCGCGAGGCGCAACTGGCTCTGCTGGGCTTCGCTCAGGCCGTCCCAGGCCTCGACATTCACTTCACACTCAAGAATGCCGCCCGACTGATGGATGCCGGGCAAGATGACGTACTGCGCCACATTCTGGAAACCGGTCGGCTTGTTAAGCTCAGGACTTCCCCACTCCGCCGCATCGATCACCCCCCGGTCCAGCGCCGTATAGATGTCACTGCCGGCCATCACCACGGTGGAGGCACCCAGCCGCGAGGCGATCTCCGCCCAGGCACCGGAGGTTCTCAGGCGCAGGCCCTGGAAGTCTTCAAGCGTCTGCACCTTCTTGCTCGAGTGCAGGAATATCTCGGTGCCCAGAGTCGAGCACGGGAAGGCCACGACGCCGAATACCTCGCGACGGAAGGCTTCATAGAGCTCGACGCCGCCGCCCTCGTACATCCACAGCATGAATTCTTCCGGCGTCAGGCCGCTGGAGTGCCCGGCCAGCAGCGCTGCCGTCGGGTCAGTTCCGTAGTCATAGTTGATGTAGTTATGGCTGATCTGTGCGACACCGGACTTCACGGTATTGGTGACACGCAGCGCGCCGCCCAAGGTGCCGCCGGGGAACACCTGGATGCTCACATCACCATTGGTCAATTCGTTTGCATAGTCCGCGAAGGTTTTGGCATCCCGTTCAAGCCAGGGCCCACCGCCCCACGGTGTCGCCATCTTCCACTCGATGTCCGCCGCCTGAGTCGTGGCAGTCGCCAACAGGCTGGCAGCGATACCCATGCCGAGGAGCTGTTTCTTGAAGTTGTACATTATTGTTTTCCCGTAATTATTTTAATTAGCGCGCAATGCCATGCGCACCTGCAGGCGAATGCCTGATGCAGGCTGAGGACGGATACACACCCAGTGGGCGGCCACTGTCGATTGCGCATTCGCCTTCACAATTGCATATATGCAATATTGGGTCAAATATGGATATCAGGCTCGACATTTTTCTCATGGGAGCCCTAAATGGACGCCATCATGGCGTTCATGCCTCTCCCTGCCGCAGCATGACCTGAAAGCTCGTGCTCTTGCGCTACATCGGCATAAGCAGCGACAGACGCCACCCCAGCAGATGAACACGATGGAGCACGCTGACATGACACCCCACCAGGAAACGCCGATCGCCCTGAAGCACCGAGAACGCAAGGCAGGCGCCATTGGTGACAATCTAAAGGCACTACGCAAGGAGAAGGGGCTGACCATCGCGGCCGTGGCCAGCGCGTCAGGTATCTCGGCGGCCAGCGTGTCGAGAATCGAGAATGGACGCATCTCACCGACCTTCGAGGCGATCGTGAACCTCGCCAAAGGCCTGAAGGTGGATGTCAGCGAGCTGTTCTATCACACGGAGGACACGTCATTTCGGGGTTGGCTCGCCTTGACGCGAGCGCAGGAGGGAGACGTCATCGAGACGCCCAACTACCGCTATCGACCGCTTTGCAACAATGTGGCGTCCAAGGAATACATGGTATTGGAAACCACCGTGCTCAATCGCAGTCTCGAGGAGTTCGGCGGCCTGCAAAAACATTCCGGCCAGGAACAGATCATCGTGACCAGCGGCGAGGTGACGGTCTGGACCGAACTCTACGACCCCATCCTGCTCAGGGTCGGTGACAGCCTGGCCTTCGACAGCACCCTCGGACACGCCATCACCTACAACGGAGACACCCCGGCGACCATGACCTGGGTTTGCAGCGCCTACGCCTGAGAATGCTGCCCGAGCCTGACCTGCGTCGGCAGCCTCGCCATGTCATAACGTGGACGACGAGCACAAGAAAGGGCCTCACTGGAGGCCCTTGTCTTTGGTCTTGCTGTCTGACGTCTGACCATGCGGCAGAAATCAGCGATTGAGAATGATGGCCGTGATCGCGCCACCCGCCACCGCCGCCAGTACATAGCGCCCGTCGATGTTGAGCCAGCGATGCCCACGCGGCGGCTTGGATAGGTGGTGATGGTGCCAGTCCTTCACCCAGTAGCGGCTGTCGGAATAGTAATGACGCGGCAGATGATCGCCACGGCGCCACTGGTGATGATGTCGCGCCTCATGACGGTGGCGTTCGTGGTGACGCTTCTGCTTGTAGTGCTTCTTGTGATGTTTTCCATGATGGCCGCGGTCGTGGTGGCCATGCCCACGGTCATGATGCCCATGGCCTCTATCGTGCGGTCCTGCTTGAGCCAGTGGGGCTCCCAGCAGCGTGAATATCATCATCAGAATGGTCAGTGTGCGCGTTCGCATGGCTGGCCTCCTCGCCTTGCCCCGTCGCCAATCAAGCGCCGAGAGCTGTGTTGGGGGCTTCCTGGTTAGGAAACAGTGTTGCGCAACCTTAGCGAGAACCGGGGAACGCCGCAAGATGTCTCATTTTCCTCGTTATTTGTCGTTATTTCATTCACTTGCCGTCGCATTGTGCCGATACTGATGTCGTCACTGACCAACACCCACCTTTATATGTCGCCACCTCTATAGCGCTCTCTATAGTGCTCTCTCGCAGCGACCCGACTTTCGCTGCCCTCCCCGCTTCCCTTACCGTTACTCCTTTTCCTCTCTCGACTCTCGAGCCTCGATCAGGAGACTGCTGAGGCATGGCAAGAAAGCGACGATGCCTGGTACGCCGGTCGCACCACATCGGTGCAAGACCACCCTCAAAGATGGGGGATATCTGACCCTGGATCGTTGTCCGTTTAGCCAGGACACAATGCTTCAGACACCGAACGAGGTGTGAGAACGGAAAAATTCACATTGCTGAATCGTGTCATTGAACCGAGACACTCCCGCGCAATCCCAGATTTCATGCGGCCTTCAGCGCATTCCTGAGGTCAATAGCCAGGATCACTCAAAGGCATAGCCCAAAGTTCAAGCACGCGGGCTTTGCGTTTTGATGACCATTCACCGATCATTTGCACCAAACCTGAGTCATTTGATCGATAATAGACGATCTACCCTCGTCATCGCCGACAGGGTCGCCAAGGCGGCTGCGTGACATCTCGGGTAGGAGCAGCAAGACAAGCCGTAAAAAAACAGGAGCCAATCATGGCCAGTACTGCGCCAGATTTGGATCGGCAGATCGCCCATATGGACGATGAGCTACTGCCGGTGCCACGTCACAAACTGCATCGGTGGCCGCACTTTGCCGGTCTCTATGCCGCAGAGCACGTTGCCGCGACCGAATTTGTCATCGGTGCCACCTTCGTGGCGCTCGGTGCGGGTATCTGGGATATCCTGCTTGGCCTGCTGATCGGTAATGGCCTCGCAGTGCTCAGCTTCTGGTTGATCACGACGCCAATCGCGATCGAAACCCGTCTGAGCCTCTTCACCTATCTTCACCGTATTGCCGGTGATTCGATGTCACGGCTCTACAACTGGGCCAACGTGATCATATTCACCGCCATCTCGGCGGCCATGATCACCGTTTCCGCCACGGCGGTCAGGCTGCTGTTCGACATTCCGGCCCAGACCCAGTCCTACCCCACCAGCTTCGAGTTCATCCTGCTGGCACTGGCCGTTGCCGCCATCGTGGTACTGGTTGCCGTCTATGGCTTCAATGCCCTGACCGAATTCGCCAGCATCTGTGCTCCCTGGCTGATGTTGATGTTCACCGTCGGCGGCATGGTGCTGCTGCCGGAGCTGACCGAATCCGTCACCGGCGAGACCACTCTTGACAGCTTCGCCACCTTGATCGAAGTCGGTGGCAGTACGGTATTCACCGGAGTCAACTCTCAAGGTGAAGCCGGCATCGGCATCTGGGAAGTCATCGGCTTCGCCTGGGCGGCCAACACCTTCTCTCACTTCGGTCTGATCGACATGGCGCTGCTGCGCTATGCCAAGCGCATGCGCTCCGGTCTCGCCACCAGCACCGGCATGATGTTCGGCCACTACGTCGCCTGGATCTCCGCCGGCCTGATGGGCGCGGCCACCGCTGCCGTCGCCGGCATCAGCATCGATGTGCTGGAACCGGGTGAAGTGGCACTGCACGCCTTGGGTGCCGCAGGCTTCGTGATCGTGGTGGTCGCAGGCTGGACAACCGCCAACGCCAACCTTTACCGCGCGGGCCTTGCCGCACAGTCGGCCATGCCGAACCTGTCGCGCAACAAGGCGACATTGGCCGTGGGAATCTGCGTTGCCGTGCTCAGCTGCTTCCCGTTCGTCTATCGCAGCATGCTGCCGCTGCTGACCTATGCGGGTCTGGTGCTGGTGCCGGTCGGCGGGATCATCTTCGCTGAGCATCACCTGTTCCCGAAACTCGGCTTCAGCCGTTACTGGGCACGCTACAAGGGCGTGAAGCACAACACGCCGGCACTGGCGACCTGGGCGCTGTCACTGATCTTCGGCTTTGGCCTCGAGATGGTCGACGTGATTCCGTTCTACTACCTGTTCCTGCCGACCTGGTTCGTCTCCATCATCCTCTACACCCTGATGGCCAGATCGGCCGGTGCTGCCGCCTCCTACCCGAAAGCCGAAGCGGCCGAGCGGGAATTCCAGGAGCGTGTCGAAGTCCTGCACGCCAAGCAGGCCGAGACCATCAACCACGCACCAGTCAAGGACACTTCGGGCTTGACCAAGGTCATCAAGGCCATCTGGATGGTGCTGGGCCTGGCGGTGCCGTTGGTCCTCGCGCTGCGCGTGCTGTTCGGCAGCCCGGACCTGGCCAGCTACGAAGCGAATCGCGAGCTGTTCTATGACGTGACCATCTGGTCGACGATCATCTACTTCATCTTCGCGTACTGGGAACTGCAGCGCAGCAAGGCGCTGTTCAACAAGCAGTCCCCGAAGCAAGCGGCCACCGCTAGCTGAGTCGGCAGGGGCTAGCCCCCTGCCATGCCAGCGGCGAAGGAAGCCTGAATCACACGGGTGACCTTCGCCGCTGGCCGTTACGACCTACCCTTTTACCCATCTCGACTCGACCGCGACACGCGGCAGGAGACCTCCCATGACCCGTCTCTCCAATGCCAGTCTGACTCAGCTGGACGCCAAGGTAGCCACTCCGAACTATGATCGCACTGCAGTCAGCGCCGGTATCGTCCACTTCGGCGTGGGCGGTTTCCATCGTGCGCACCAGGCCATGTACCTCGACGAGCTGATGAATCAGGGCAAGGCGCTGGACTGGGGCATCGTCGGCGTCGGCGTGATGCCGGGTGACCGCCGCATGCAGGAAGCCCTGGCCTCGCAGGACCACCTCTACACCGTGGTACTCAAGCACCCGGACGGCAACTATGAGCCGCGCGTGGTGGGTTCCATCATCGATTACCGCTTTGCCCCGGACTCCCCGGAGGCCGTCATCGAGCTGATGGCCGCCCCGGCGATCCGCATCGTCTCGCTGACCGTCACCGAAGGGGGCTACAACTTCCACCCGGTCAGCGGCGAATTCAATCTCGAGAACGCCAACGTCCAGCACGACCTGGCCAACCCAGGGGAAGCCAAGACCAGCTTCGGCCTGATCACCGAAGCCCTGGCACGTCGTCGCGAGCGTGGCGTCGCCCCGTTCACCGTGATGTCCTGTGACAACATCGAAGGCAACGGCAACGTCGCTCACAAGATGTTCACTGCCTACGCGCGTGCACGTGATGCAGAACTGTCGGCATGGATCGAAGCCGAAGTGCCCTTCCCCAACTCCATGGTCGACCGCATCACGCCGGTGACCACGCCGGCTGACATCGAAGAGCTGTCCTCACGATTCGGCGTGGAAGACGCCTGGCCGGTGGTCTGCGAGCCCTTCACCCAGTGGGTGCTGGAAGACCACTTCGCCAATGGCCGCCCGGCCTTTGAAGATGCCGGCGTGCAGCCGGTGGAAGATGTCGAGCCCTATGAGCTGATGAAGCTGCGTCTGCTCAATGCCGGTCACCAGGCGCTGTGCTACTTCGGCTATCTGGCCGGCTATCGCTACGCGCATGAAGCCTGCAACGACCCGCTGATCGTCGACTTCCTGCTCGGCTACATGAACGAGGAAGCTCGCCCGACGCTGGCCCAGCTGCCGGGTATCGATCTCGACGCTCATTGCCGCACGCTGATCGAGCGTTTCGCCAACCCGGAAGTCAAGGACACCCTCGCGCGTCTGTGCGCCGAGACCTCCGACCGCATTCCGAAGTTCCTGATCCCGGTGGCACACGCACAGCTCAAGACCGACGGCGAACTGCGTCGTACCGCAGCCGTCGTGGCCAGCTGGGCGCGTTATGCAGAAGGCGTGGACGAGCAAGGCGAGACCATCGAGGTGGTCGACCCGCTGAAGGACGAGCTGATGGAGCGTGCCAGCCGTCAGCGCGAAGAGCCGACTGCCTTCCTGGACAACCGCGAACTGTTCGGTGACCTGGTCGATCAGCCGCGCTTCCGCGATGCCTATCTCAAGGCCCTGAAGAGCCTGCACGACAACGGCGCACGCGCCACGCTGGAAATGCTGGTGGCAGACGCCAAGTAAGCATGGCGGTGAAGGGACTCACGACAACGTGATGCCCCGCCAGCACCCGCAGAAAGACAAAAGCGAGACAGGCAGCCGCCTGTCTCGCTTTTTTTTTGTGCCTCATGCCACGCCCTTCTTTATATCAGCGCAACGGTCCACAGCCCCGCCAGCATGATGAGGATGCCGATCCACTTGGCGATGGCCGCTCGCTCGCCCAACCAGAGTACCCCGAGCATCACGCCCAGTGGGATCGACAGTTGACGCATCGCCACGACGAGGCTGACCTCCGCCGTCAACGTCATGGCAACCAGCACCAGTCCATAGGTCGCCATCACCATCACGCCGGTCAGCACCATGCTGCCCCGCTCACCCCGCCATAGCGCGGGCAGACGGCGACGCTCTGCCGGCAGCAACATCACCAGCAGCGCGCCCCAGGCGACGGTCATGATGGCCTGCAACACCAGGAAGACAGCGCCCGCCGAGGTGGGCGAGTAACCGACACTCACCATGATATCCAGCGCCTGCTTGTCGATCAGCGAATAGCCGGTGGTGCCGACTGCTGCCAGCAGCGCGAACCCCAGTGCCGGGGTCAGATAGGTCGAGGGGCGCAGGCCCTGCGGACTGCTCAAGGGCAGCATCAACGCCCCAAGCACGATCAGCCCCATGCCGACCAGATCCAACGTAGTGAGCGCCTGACTGCCCAGTAGACTCAGTGACACCAGCGGCACCAGCACCACCGGCAAGGCCCGCGCGATGGGATACAGCACACTGACCTCACCGCGCGCATAGGCCCAGGCAAGTCCGCCCATGTAGAGCACCTGGCAGAGTCCGGTGGCCACCAGCCAGCCCCAGAACTCACCGGGCAACACGGAAAACGACGGCCCCAGCCCCAGCAGCGGCGCAAAGATCAGCGCACCACTGGCCATGGCCAGCATGAAGAAGGCCAGCGACGGTGCCCGGCCCTTGCCGAGCAGATTCCAGCCGGCATGCAGACAGACCGAGGTCAGGATGAGTCCCAGCGCCAGTGGGCTCAAGAGGCACTCACGGCAATCGAGTGGGCTTGGGCTTGGGCTTGGGCTTGGGCTTGGGCTTGGGCTTGGGCTTGGGCTTGGGCTTGGGCTTGGGCTTGGGCTTGGGCTTGGGCTTGAGCCTGAACATGAGACTGGGCCTGAGCATGAAATTGGGCGTGAGACTGAGCTTGCCTGTGCATGGAGACGGGCATGCGGAGAGACATGTGGAGATAACGGGCTTTCAGGGCAACCAGGCGGCAATCGCCAATAAGCATATGTCCTTACCTTTCGCGAGAAGGCGCCAGCCTCCGGGCCTGGTACAAGAGCCCAGGGCTGGTGCCTGAAGGGGTGGAGTGAAGTGGTGGGGTGAAATGGTAGATCAAGGTGGGCGAGCGAGCTGACAGGCAGTGCAGCGTCAGGCCTGGCGTCACCGCCCCATCACCAGGCTGTCAGGGGCGCTCACCGCGCGCCAGACGCGCCTCGATCTCGGCGATCACCTCGGGCAGCTGCGCGATGGTATCGATCATGAAGTGCGGCCCAGACGGCGCGAACTGGGCTTCGATGGCGCTGCGCCTTTCATTGAGCTCTGCCTCTGACAGGGCCATGAACGCCGCGTGATCCAGCCCCATGGCGTTGCCGGAGCAGGTCAGCGCGACCGTCCACATGCCGGCACTGCGACCTTCCAGCAGCCCCGGCGCCGTGTCATCCACCTTCACGCAAGCCGCCACGTCAGTGATGCCCAGCGCGATGACATTAGCCAGAGACTGCGCCGGAGAGGGTCGCCCCTTGGGCACCTCATCGGTGGCCACGACATGGTCCACCACCAGCCCATTGCCCTTGCCCCGTGCGACCACCTGCTCGAGCACCTCGCGGGGGTAGCCGGAGCATGAGCCGATCTTGATGCCCTTGTCGCGCAACCCGTTGATGACCTCGAGCGCACCGGGAATCAGTGCGGAGTGCGCCCCGATCTTGTCGATCTGCAGCGGCATGAAGCGCTCATAAAGCGCCGTGACATCGGCATCACTGGGGGCGTGGCCACGGGCCGCCTCGAAACGGGCCGCGATCGCAGGGTCATCACACAGGGTGCGGATGTGTTCCCATTTGCCCATGCCCATCGGGCCGCGCGCCTCTTCCAGACTGATGGCCACGCCGATTTCCGCGAAGGCCTCGACGAAGATCTGGGTCGGCGCGAAGGAGCCGAAATCCACCAGGGTGCCGGCCCAATCGAAGATGGCAGCCTGCAGACGATCCGGGGTGTGATATTGCATGTCAGTTCTCCAGTCAGTTGAGTGCGACAGCGTCAGCGCACGGGCGGGCATCGTCGACACCCAGGGTGGCCAGCGCGTCATCCACGGCGGCCAGAAGTTGATCCATCACGCGGACATCCAGCTGCCCGATGCTGCCGATGCGGAAGCTCTCCACGTCGGTGAGCTTACCCGGGTAGATGATGAAGCCACGTGCCTTGAGCTCGGCGTAGAAACGTGAAAAGTCGAAGTCCGGGTGTGCCGGGCTCAGGAAGGTGGTGATGATCGGCGACAGCCAGGCATCGTCGAGCAGAGTCGTGAAGCCGCGCTGACGCATGCCTGCCACCAGTCGCTGCATGTTGGCGTGATACCGGGCGTGGCGACCCGCGACGCCGCCCTCCTCGGCGTGTTCCTTCAGCGCCTGGTGAAACGCCGCCACCACGTGAGTCGGCGGGGTATAACGCCATTGCCCAGTGCGCTTGAGGTACTGCCATTGATCGTGCAGGTCCAGCGACAATGAGTGGCTACGCCCCTGTGCCGCCTGCAGCGCATCGCGCCGGGCGATCACGAATCCGAACCCCGGCACCCCCTCGAAGCATTTGTTGGCCGAGGAGATCAGCGCCAGAAACGGAATACGTTGCGCATCGATCTCCAGTGCCCCGAAGCCACTCATCGAATCGAGGATCAGCTCACGGCCGTGTGCTGCCACCACCTCGGCGATGGCCGCCACCGGATTGAGCATCCCGGAGCTTGTCTCGCAGTGAATCATGGCGACATGGCCGATCTCGGGCCTTGCCGCGAGTCTGTCGGCCACGGCCTTGGCACACGGCGCCTCGGCATCGCCCCACGCCAGCACGTCGCAGTCGCGCCCCATGCGGGTCAGCAGACTGACCAGCCGCTTGCCATAGGCGCCATTGACCAGCACCAGCGTCGTACTCGTCGGCTCGATCAGACTGCCCAGCGCCGCCTCGACCGCGAAGGTACCGCTGCCCTGCATCGGCACGCACTCATGGTGCTCACTGGCATTGGCACAGCGGAGCAACTGCTGGCAGATCTCGGCGGTCTTGGTGTTGAAGTCCTGATCCCAGGAGCCCCAGTCCTTCATCATGGCGGCCTTGACGCTCTCACTGGTGGTCAAGGGACCGGGAGTCAGCAGGTACGGATGTTGAATGCTCATTGGTATATACCAGTTAATTTGCACAAAAAAAAGACGGCCAACGGCGTAATCAGGTCGCCTGTCGCCAGCGTTGGGCACGGGTCAACAGCAGATGACTGACCACCGCATGCAGCAGCTTGACGCCCAGACAGGTGAAGAAGATCAGCACTGCCATGGCAGCCGCGCTGGCGAAGTGCCCGGCTTCGTCGAGATGCATCACCGCGATGGAGGCCAGTCGGGTATCGCTGTTATAGAGAAATACCACCGCCGAGACGGTCGTCATCGCGTTCATGAACAGATAGGCCGAGATATCCAGCACTGACGGCAGAGACACCGGCAATGTGATGCGGCAGAAGGTCTTCCAGAGCGGCACCTTGAGTGAGGCACCGACCGCCTCGAATTCCCCATCAAGCTGCTTGAGCGCAGTCACCGAGGTCAGATGGCAGACGGTATAGAAATGCACCAGGGTGTTGAGCACCAGAATCGCGAAGGTGCCGTAGATCCAGTTCAGCGGGTTGTCGGCCTGGTTGAAGTAGAAGATGTAGGACAGACCCAGCACCATGCCCGGCACGGCCATCGGCATCATCGCCATGAAGTGCAGCCCCTGGCGCAGCGGGCGATAGCCCTGACTCTTCTCGGTCAGCCAGGCATTGAAGAAGATGACCAGCGTGCCGATCAAGGTGACCCAGAAGGCCAGCGTCAGCGAGTTGAGCCACGCGTCCCAGCCACCGCCCGCCAGCGCCTTGAAGGCGTAGTGATCCAGGGTCAGGCTCAGGTTGTAGGGCCAGAACTGCACGAGCGAGGCATAGATGGCGGTGCCGATCACGGCCAGAATCGCGGCGGCCACGCCATAGCAGAGCAACGCGAAGACCCAGTCACGCAGCGGGCTTGGCGTCGGCTGCCAGGGCACGGCGCGCGCCGAGAGCTGCGCAACCTGACGGCGCTGGATCCAGCGGTCCACCGCGAAGGACAGCAAGGCCGGCAACAGCAGGATGACGCTGACTACCGCGCCCATCTGGAAGTTCTGCTGCCCCACCACCTGACGATAGACATCGGTGGCCAGCACACTGAACTGCCCGCCAATGATCTTCGGCACGCCGAAATCGGTGATCGCCAGCGTGAAGGCCACGAAGGCACAGGAGATGATGCCGTAGCGCGCGCCCGGCAAGGTGATGGTCAGAAAGCTGCGCCATCTGGGCGTTCCCAGCGCATCCGCGGCTTCATAGAGACGAGCATCGCTGTTGCTGAGCGCCGTCATCATGATCATCAGCGCATGCGGGAAGATCCAGAAGGTCATGCCCATCACGATGCCGATAGGGCCGTAGATGCTCTCCCCCAGCAGCACATCCTTGAACCAGCCCTGATTGCCGAACAGATACACCAGACTGATGGCTGGCAGCAGTGACGGAGCCAGTAGCGGCAGAATGGACAGCATGCGGAAGACGCGCTTGCCCGGCATGCAGGTGCGGGTGATGCCGTACGCGCACAGGAAGGCCAGACTCACCACCGTCAGGGTACTGATCAACGCGATGCTGACGGAATTGATGATCGAGCCGACCAGCGCCGGCGTCTGCACATAGCGCGCGAAGTTGGCCAGGCCGACGAAGTCGCCGCTGCGGTCCTGCACGCTCTTGATCAGCATGGTGGCCAGCGGCAACAGCAGCCCGATGACCAGCAGCGCCAGGGCCAGCAGCAACATCAACAGACGCAAGCCGGACTCGCCTGACAGCCTTCCCGACAAGGTCAATGCACGCGCCATCATGCCTGCGCCTCCACCAGCGGATACAGGCGGATCGCCTCGGACGGCAGACGCACACCCACTCGAGCGCCGACCCGCACGCCCAGTGACTCGCTGTTCTGTAGCGCCACATCCGCCGACAGTGTCTGCCCACAGCCCTCAAGCGTCAGAGTGATGCGCAGGAAGGCGCCGAGAAACTCGACGTGCTCCACCTGCGCCGACAGCCCCTCACCCACTGCGCACAGCGAGACGGCTTCCGGGCGAATGGCCAGACGCGCCTGATCCAGCCCCACAAGATCATGCACCGCACATTCCAGTCGCTGCTGGCCCAGTCGCAGGGTACTGGCGTTCTCGGGACAGCATTGCAGGAAGTTCATGCTGCCGATGAATTCGGCCACGAAGGCACTCGCCGGCTGACGGTAGATCTCGGCGGGAGTGCCGATCTGCTCGATCACACCATGGTTCATCACCACGATGCGGTCCGCCATGGCCAGGGCCTCTTCCTGGTCGTGGGTCACCATGATGGTGGTGACGCCCAGACGTGCCTGCAGCGCCTTGATCTGGCTGCGCAGATGCAGGCGTACGCGCGCATCCAGTGCCGACAGTGGCTCATCGAGCAACAGCAGCCCCGGCTCGGTCGCCAGCGCCCGCGCCAGTGCCACGCGTTGCTGCTGGCCCCCGGACAGGGCCGCCGGATACTTGCCTTCACTGCCGGCCAGGTCCACCAGGGTGAGCAGCTCCGTCACGCGACGGCGCATCGCATCACGCGCATCGCGCCGATTGCGCAGCCCATAGGCCACGTTGTCGAACACGGTGAGATTGGGGAACAGCGCATAGGACTGGAAGACGATGCCGAAGTCGCGCGCCTGCGGCGGCAGCCGCGAGATGTCCCGGTCGCGCTGGTGGATGGTGCCTTCACTCTGCGGCGCAAGCCCGGCGATGGCGCGCAGCAAGGTGGTCTTGCCACAGCCGGAGGGGCCGAGGAAGCACACGAATTCGCCTTCGCGGATCGCGAGGTCGATCTCGCTCAGGGCCGTGAACTGGCCATAGCGCTTGGTGAGGCCGCTGATCTTGAGGTGAATGCTGCCTGACGACGCAGAACGCGTGGTGAGTGCCTGAGGCGCTGCGTCACGCGCAGGCGCCCGGGCTGCAGGGGCGGATACCCCGCGCGTCGAGGCGTGATGACGCGGAGGTGCGGTCACAAGAGACATGCGAGAAACTCCCGACCCCGGCGCAAGGCGCCGGGGCAATGACGAAGGTGGCTGGGCGTGACTTACTGACTGTCGGACTTGCCGTCGTAACGGCGCTGCCATTCGGCGAGCACTGCATCCCGCTGGTTGGCCGCCTTGGCAAAGTCAGCCTCGATCATCATCTCGGTGATGTTGGCCGGATAATGCTCGATCGGCTTGGCCACCCCCGGATAGGCCACGACCGCATAGCCTTCGTTGTAGAGTTCATTGGCCGGCTTGGACACAGCCCAATCCATCAGCGTCTGCGCTGCCTCACGCTTGTCGGTGCCCTTCATGATCGCCGCGGCTTCCATGTCCCAGCCCAGCCCTTCCTCGGGGAAGACCAGGTCCACCGGTGCGCCCTGTGCCTTGAGGCGCGCGCCTCGGAAGGCGAAGGACACACCGACCACGGCCTCGCCGGAACCGGCCAGATTGCAGGGCGCGGAGCCTGAGTGGGTGTAGCGGGCAATGTTGTCGTGCAGGCGGTCCATGTACTCCCAGCCGCCCTCGTCACCCCACAGCTGCAACCAGCTGGCGACATCCAGATAGCCGGTACCGGAAGAACTCGGGTTGGGCATGATCACGTGGCCCTTGAACTCGGGACGCGTGAGGTCTTCCCAGGACGTCGGCTTGGGCACTCCCAGTCGCTCACCTTCGACGGTGTTGTAGCAGAGCGAGGCGACCCAGGCGTCCATCCCGACCCAGGACGGGTCCTGGCCATCACGGTAGGCGGGGTCGACGAACTTGGTATCCAGCGCCTCGACTCCCTTGGGGGCATAACGCGACAGCATGCCTTCCTTCTCGAGCACCAGCAGGCTGGTCGCGGCCAGGCCCCACACCACATCCGCCTGCGGGTTGTCCTTCTCGGCAAGCAATCGTGCGGTGATCACGCCCGTGGAGTCGCGTACCCATTTGATGTCGATATCCGGGTGCGCCTGCTGGAAGCGCTCGGCATATTTCTGCAGATCATCGGACTCCACCGCGGTATAGACGGTGAGCTCGGTGGCCGCCTGGGCATTGAGGGAAACGACCAGACCAACGGCACTGGCCAGCAAGGAACGGGTGAGGAAGGAACGGGTCAAGAAGGACATCGGGACTCTCCAACGCTTGGAATGAATGGCTCTCGCCATCTGGTATATACCAAGAGTATGAGCGGGCCGAATGACACCCCCGTGACAGTCAGTTGAAGGCCCAGTGAAACAGTGTTACCTCATATAGTGTCCCTGCAGCGCGGGTTCAGGGCTTGTTCTTGAGCGTGACGGTGATGCACAGCGCATTGTGCAGCCAGCGCTCTTCGTCATAGCCGATGGGACGATGCTGCTCATCGAAGGTGGCCCGACGCACGGTCAGCCCGGGGCTGCCCATGGCGACCCCCAGCTCCCGGGCGGCCTGCTCTCCCAGCGACTCGGAGTAGAAGCGCAGCTCACGGTGGGCCAGCGTGAGGCCGTAGCGCCCACGCAGCTCCGCCCACAGTGACACCCCGAACTGGCCCTCCTCGAGCAGCCCCGGGGCACGCTCCGGCACCACCCACATCGACTCGCTGAGCACGGCTCGCTCATCCACGAAACGCCGGCGGCGAATATGATAGAGCGGTGTCTGGGTCGCCAGGCCCAGCGCTTGAGCAGCCGGTGGGTAGGCCTGAACATCGGTCAGCAGCACTTCCGTGCGTGGCCGCCGCCCCTGCGCCGTCACATAGTCATTGAAGCCGGAGTCACGCGTGGGGTCGTAATCCAGCCGCGGCGGCGACACGAACCACCCACGCCGATTGCTGCGATGAATGCGCCCTTCCCCCTCCAGCTGCCCCAACGCCTGACGCAACGTCACGCGCGTGGTATCGAAGCGCTCGGCCAGCACGCGTTCAGAAGGCAATCGCCCCTCTTCAAAGGCATCAGGGTCCTTCAGCTGTTCGCGCAGGCGATCGGTAAGGTGGAGGTAATACGCATCACTCATGACGAGGAGTCCTGACCAAAGATGAAGAGGGTTGCCACTACCGGGTAATAACATGGCGCCGCTTGCCCCGCCGGCGAAGAAAATGCCCGGGACTCTGCGCCGACAAACGGCTGGATGCTCCAGAAACTATCACATTCGCGTGACTCGCACTGGCCTGCCAGCTTATGTGCCGCTGACGCTGCAGGATTTCATGACAGCCGCCTGGTTGAGCTCACAGGCGTGGATGGCGGTGGGAGAATCCTTGGCCGCGAAGAAACGCATTTCCAGCATCCCCGGTTCAGCCGCTGAGCCCAGCTTGTTGTCAGCCAAGGCCTGCTTGAAGGTATTGAGTTGTTCGGGCTTGACGTCAAATTTCACGATCAAGGTGAGCATGGAGATGCCCCTTATAGTCAATGGTTGTCATCGGCCCAACGGCAAGAGCTGTTGCGTCACGTGGCAGCAGGCCTGTCTCGGGAAGTGACTGACACTATCTTTCGCTGCCTAGCTGAAAAACCCGCGGCACGGAGAAAGACTTTCAATGAAACCTTGAACAAGGAAACGTTGGAGTACCCGGCAACAAGGCTGACCAGTTGGTGCTGAACGCACTGCCAGGACGCTGATTTCCCTGTTTCCAGACTGATGGCCATGGGTAGGCAATGGCGTACGAAATCATCTTCACGCCATTCCCACCAGCAGTACTCTCCCACCCATAACTCCCGCAAAAAATTCTATATACGGAAATCTATTTCTACATGTGAAAAACAATTTGACACCTTTGACGTCACTTCATAGCCTGTAGGCCAAATTCAGGAGGAGTGATGCATGCGCACTGACAAGAACTTCATCAACAACGAATTCGTCGCCTCATCCCAGGGCGAGATGATTTCGGTCTACAACCCGGCCACCGAAGCACTGGTAGGTCAGGTGCAGGCAGCAACCACTGACGAAGCGCTTGAAGCGGTGAGCATTGCGGCCAAGGCTCAGAAGGGCTGGCGTGCCAAGACCAGCACCGAGCGTGCCGGCTACATGCACAAGCTTGCCGAGGCTTTGATGACGCGCAAGGATGCCATCGGCCAGGCATTGGCAGATGAGTCCGGCAAGAGTCTGGAAGACGCCACCAATGAAGCCGTCTACGCCGCCGACATCACGCGCTACCACGCCGAGTGGGCACGTCGTATCGAGGGCGAGATCGTCCCCAGCGACACCCCCAATGAAAGCCTGCTGCTGCAGCGTGAGCCCATCGGCGTCGTGGCCTGCCTGATTCCGTTCAACTACCCGGTCTTCACCCTGCTGCGCAAGATCGCCCCGGCGCTGATCACCGGCAATGCCGTGGTCGTGCGTCCGAGCAACAACACCCCGACCTCCGCCTTCGAGATCGCCAAGGCGATTCAGGATGCCGGCATTCCGGCAGGCATCGTCAACATCCTGGCGATGGACCACGGCACCGCAGAAGCCGTCTGCACGCACCCCAAGGTGGGCATGATCACCCTGACCGGCAGCGTCGGCGCCGGTCGCAAGGTGCTGGAATATTCCCAGGTCAACATCGCCAAGTCCTCGCTGGAACTGGGCGGAAAGTCACCGGCCATCGTCGAGCCGGATGCCGACCTGGCCAAGGCAGCGGCACAGATCGCGGCCTCTACCCTCACCAACTGTGGCCAGCTGTGTACCGCCATCGAGCGTGTCTATGTGCACGAATCCGTCTATGACGATTTCGTCGCCCAGCTGAAGCAGCAGATGGAAGGCGTCAAGTTCGGCAACCGTCTGGAAGATGCCAGCCTGATGGGGCCGCTGATCAACGAGAATTCCCGTCTCAACATCCATCAGATGGTGGAACGCGCCATCGATGACGGCGCCACTCTGGAAATCGGCGGTTATATCCCCGAGGGCAAGGGTCACTTCTACCCGCCGACCTTGCTGACCGGTTGCCGCCAGGACATGGAGATCGTGCAGGAAGAGATCTTCGGCCCGGTACTGCCGGTGCTGACCTACAGCGATGTGGACGAGGCGCTGGCACTGGCCAATGACCACCAGTTCGGTCTGGCCTCCGTGGTCTTCACCGAGAACTATCGCACCGCCATGAAGGTCGCCAACAACATCGAAGCCGGCGAGCTCTACATCAACCGCACCCCGGCGGACCCCTACCAGGGCTACCACGCCGGCTGGAAGCGCTCTGGCCTGGGCGGTGATGATGGCAAGCACGGCATGCTCGACTACACCCAGACCCGTCTGGTCGTGATGAACTACTGATCACGCCATTCCGTCTTGACTGTCACGCCTTCGGGGAACCCTCTCCCCGGAGGCGCTGACGCCCTACCCCATTTCTTTCCGGAAGCGCGCTGTTGGCGTCGAATGTCTGCATGCCAGGCAGTGCGCTCCCACACCATCCTGCTAGCCAGTGACCACTGAAAGGCCTGCCACCATGAAAGTTGTCAGTTGCGATACACACATCGTCGCCACTCCGCCGCCCCACGTCGGCGGCATGTACTGGATCTTCGTTCAGCTACGTACCGCTTGCGGCATCGAAGGGGTCGGTGAAGTCTATGCCGCCACCTTCCATCCGGAAGTCATGAGCAAGGCGATCGCCGATGTCTTCTCGCGTTATCTGGAAGGCAAGAACCCGCATCATATTGAACGCCTGTACCGCGAAGCCTTCTCCAGTGGCTTCACCCAACGCCCTGATCTCACCATGATGGGTGTGCTCAGTGGTCTCGAGATGGCCTGCTGGGACATCGTCGGCAAGGCGGCCGGACTGCCGGTCTATGAGCTGATCGGGGGCAAGGTTCACGACAAGCTGCGCTCCTACACCTACCTGTACCCCAAGGATGCACGCGGCAACTATGACTATGACAACGTCGAGCTGGCTGTCGAATGCGCACTGGAAAACCGTGAGAAGGGCTTCACTGCGCTGAAGTTCGACCCGGCCGGCCCCTACACCGCCTACTCCGGCCAGATGCTGTCTCTGGAAGGCATGGACAAGAGCGCCACCTTCTGCCGCCGCATCCGCGAAGCGGTCGGCAACAGCTGTGATCTGTTGTTCGGCACCCACGGCCAGATGACGCCGGCATCCGCCATTCGTCTCGCCAAGTATCTCGAACCCTATGACCCGCTGTGGCTGGAAGAGCCGGTACCGCCGGGACAGAGCGAGGCCATGGCACGTGTGGCAGACCACACCTCCATTCCGGTCGCGACCGGTGAGCGCCTGACCACCAAGTACGAATTCCACGATGTGCTCAAGAACAACGCGGCCTCCATCCTGCAGATGAACCTGGGACGCGTCGGCGGCATTCTGGAAGGCAAGAAGATCGCGGCGCTGGCAGAAGTCCATTACGCCCAGATCGCCCCGCATCTCTACAACGGCCCGGTCGGCGCCGCGGCCAGTATCCAGCTGGCGACCGCCACGCCCAACTTCCTGATTCAGGAAAGCATCGGCACCTGGGATGGCTTCCACGCCGATGTGCTCAAGGAGAAGATCGAGTGGCGTGATGGTTACATCATCCCCTCCACCAAGCCGGGCCTGGGGGTCGAGCTGGACATGGACGTGGTCAAGGCCAATTCGCCTTACACCGGCCGGACCCTGCACCTGAGCATGGACCCGCGTCCCTATGACGTGAAGGAACAGTCCAGCACCGACTGGAAGCGCAAGCCGGAGGCGTAACGCCGATGCAATACGATTTCATCATTGTCGGTGCCGGGTCGGCGGGGTGTATCCTCGCCAACCGGCTCAGCGCCAGCGGACGCCACAGCGTGTTGCTGCTGGAGGCCGGCGGCAAGGACACCTCGCCCTGGATCAAGGTGCCGGTCGGGTTCGCCAAGACTTACTACAACCCGACCTACAACTACATGTATTACAGCAAGGAAGAAGCCGCGATGGGGGGGCGCAAGATCTATACCCCCCGCGGCAAGGTGCAGGGTGGCTCCGGCTCCATCAATGCGATGATCTATGTCCGGGGCCAGGCCTCGGACTTCGATGACTGGGCGCGCGCCGGCAACGACGGCTGGTCCTATCGCGAGGTACTGCCCTACTTCAAGCGTCTTGAATGCCACCCGGATGGCGACACCGAGTATCGCTCCGGCCAGGGGCCGATCGGCATCACGCCGCTGAAACATGGCGCGCACCCGATCTGCCAGTCGTGGCTGGAAGGTGCCCGCGAGCTGGGTTACACGCTCAATGATGATTTCAATGGCGAACACTTCGAGGGTGCTGGCATCTATGAGGCCAACATCCGCAAGGGACAGCGGGATTCCAGCAACACCGCCTACCTGAAGCCGGCGCTGTCACGCGACAACCTCACGCTCAAGCATATCTGTCGGGTGGAACGCGTGACGCTGGAAGAGACGCCCGATGGCGGCAAGCGCGCCACGGGTGTCGTCTACCGGCTTGATGACGAGGTCATCGAGGTGTCAGCACATCGCGAGGTCATTCTCTGCGCTGGCGCGGTGGACTCCCCGAAGCTGCTGCAGCTTTCGGGGATCGGCGAGCGTGAGGCGCTGGCGACGCATGGTATCCAGACACAGGTAGACCTGCCGGCCGTCGGGCAGAACCTGCAGGACCATCTGTGTGCCAGCTACTACTACCGCGCCAATCGCACCACGCTGAATGATGACTTCGCATCCTTCTGGGGCCAGGCAAAGGCAGGGCTGCAGTATCTGATCAACCGCAGCGGGCCGCTGGGCATGAGCGTGAATCAGGCCGGAGGGTTCTTCCGGGGCAGCGAGGCGGAGTCAGAGCCGAACATCCAGCTCTACTTCAACCCGATGTCCTACCAGATTCCCAACGACCCGAAGGCCAAGCTGACACCGGAGCCGTATTCCGGCTTCCTGCTGGCCTTCAATTCCTGCCGACCGACCAGCCGTGGCAGCATTTCACTGTCCTCGGCAGACCCGGCAGATCCGGCGACGATCTGCCCCAACTACCTCAGTACCCAGAAGGATATCGATGAGGTCATCCAGGGCAGTCGTCTGGTGCGCAAGCTGATGGGCGCGCCCGCGCTCAAGGCCATCACCGAGTGCGAGGTCGCCCCGGCCGAGACGGTCCAGGATGAGGACAGCATGCTTGCGTATTTCCGCTCCCAAGGTGGCTCCATCTACCACCTGTGCGGCTCCTGCGCGATGGGCCCGGACAAGGCGAACGCCGTGGTCGACAGCCGGCTGAAGGTGCATGGTGTGGCGGGGCTGCGCGTCATCGATGCCGCCATCTTCCCCAATATCACCTCCGGCAACCTGAATGCGCCGGTGATGATGGTGGCGGAAAAAGGCGCGGACCTGGTGCTGGCCGATCACGCCGAGTGAGCCGAGGTCAGCCACCAAACAACCCGCGCACGGCCCATGGGTCTGGTACCCTATGGGCCGTTTTATTTTCAGCGCATGAGAGATGCCGTATGTGGCATCGTTCATCCGTCGTCAAAGCGTCACAGCCCCGGATGCACGCCGCCTGTGACCGAGATTCGCGTTTCGGAGTGTCCCCGCGTTCATGAATCACGAGAAGACCAAAGCCCCTGCCGTCGACCACAGTGTCATGATTCTGGATCTGCTTGCGGCAGCCTCCTACCCGCTGACGCTCTCGGAAATCTGCGAGTCCACCGGCATCTCGCCTGCCACCGGACACCGCGTGATCAACTCCCTGCTGCATCACCAGCTGGTCGCCCATGATCCCGGTCGCAAGAAGTCCTACTGCATCGGCTCGCGCATCTTCCAGATCTCCTCGACGATCTACAACAAGCAGAGCCTGATTCCGGTCTTCTACCCCATCGCCGAGATTCTCAAGAACGAGATTCACCGCTCGATCTTCCTGTGCATCCCCATCGGGGATCAGGTGGTGGTGATCTCGAAGGTCGATGCCTCCGGCAGTGGCAGCTACAACCTCTACATCGGCAAGACCATGGCCCAGCACGCCTGTGCCGCCGGCAAGGCGATTCTCGCCATGCGCCCCGATGCCTCATGCCAACTGTATCTGGAAGCTGCAACGCGGAGCACGCCCGGCCTGGCCGAACGCCGTGACGAGATGGATGCCGAGCTTGAACGCGCACAACGCCTGGGATATGCGGTGTCCAGCGGCGAGGCTGAAGGACAGCTGAGCTGTATCGCGGCGCCCGTGCTGAACATGCGCAACGAGCCCATTGCCGCCATCAGCGCCGTCATCAGCCAAGACTGCCTGAATCCGCAGCAGGCTCGCGCCTACTCCAAGCATCTGGTTCAGGCAGCGCGTCAGCTCTCCTCGCGCATCATCTGAGGTCAAAAACGGCACCTGGCGAGCCAGCCATGCTGCACCGCACAAAGTCTTGCCACTATATATAGGTATTTTTAGCACTGAGCATATAGGTATTTTTCAGTACTCAGCGATGTGACAGACGCGATGGGCGTTGCTCTGATAGCGAAGCGCATCCGCGACAGCCGACAAGCGCCTTGAGGGTGTCTTTTGTCGATGGCGCGAATGGTCGATGGCGCGAATGCAAGATACCCGTGATTCACAAGGCCAGCCTGGCCTCACGAATCACGGGTATCTTGCGTGGCATCACGGCGGCGTCATTCGCCTCCTGTCAGGAGATGACCGGCGCACCGAGCAGTGCCTTGACCTCGACATATTCCGCCAGGCCTTCGTCGCCCCATTCACGGCCGTTGCCGGAACGCTTGTAGCCACCGAAGGGCGCATCGAAGGAGAACTCTGCCCCTTGCAGATAGCATTGCCCTGCCTGCATGCAGCGGGCGATCGGCAATGCTGCCTCGGCGTCACGCGCATAGACTGCAGATGACAGGCCATAGACGCTATCATTGGCGATGGCGATCCCCTGCTTCACGTCATCGTAGGGCAGGATGCACAGCACCGGGCCGAAGACCTCCTCACGGGCGATCTCCATTTCATTGCTGACATTGGTGAAGATGGTCGGCCGCACATAGCAGCCCTTCTCGAGCCCTTCGGGCGGCTCGACGCCACCCAGCGCCAGCTCGACACCGTCGTTGATGGCCCGCTGCACCAGATCAAGCACCCGCTCGCGCTGACGCTGAGAGACCAGCGGCCCCATGGTGGTCGCCGGATCATTCGGGTCACCCACCACCTGCTCATTGGCGATCTCGACTGCCAGACGGGTCGCCTCTTCCATGCGTGAACGCGGCACCAGCAGACGCGTGAAGGCGTCGCAGGTCTGGCCGGTGTTGGCCATCACGTTCTCGACGTTCAAGCGCACGGCTGCGGCCAGGTCGGCATCTTCCGTCACCAGCAGCGGCGACTTGCCGCCCAGTTCCTGACAGACACGCTTGACGGTGGGCGCGGCACTCTCGGCGACCTTGCTACCGGCAACGGTGGAGCCAGTGAAGGACACCATGTCGACCTGCGGATGGCCGGACATCACCGGGCCTATCTCGCTGCCCTCGCCCGTCACCACATTGAAGACGCCAGCAGGCAGACCGACCTTCTCGAAGATCTCGGCCATGATGAAGTCCTGGAGCGGCGTCTGCTCTGCCGGCTTGGCGATCACGGTGCAGCCTGCCGCCAGCGCCGGGGCCAGCTTGCCGATCAACTGATGCAGCGGATAGTTCCACGGATTGATCAGCGAGCAGACGCCGATGGGCTCGCGCATCAGGGTCACATCGCCCTTGCGCTCATCTTCTTCCATCTGGAAGGCGCGTTCGGCGTAGTAACGCATACCCTCGATGGGGCCTTCCACGTGCAGCGCGCCGGCCAGTTGCACCGGGCACCCCATGGTGAGCACCTGCACGTCGCGCAGCTCATCGAAGCGACGCTGCATCTCATCCGCTGCCGCCATCAGGATGTCGTGGCGTTCCTGCGCAGATGTCGTGGACCAGGCAGGCAGCGCCTGACTTGCTGCCATGATGGCAGCCTCCACATCCTGCTCGCCGGCGCGCGGCACACTGGCACACAGCTCGCCGGTGGCCGGATTGATGACCTCCATGCGCTCGTGCCCGAAGGGTGCCTGCCAGTGGCCATTGATGTAGAAGTTGTCGTGATGTTGCATGCCAGACCTCTCGTTGCTGGTGGGAGATAACACTTTCCCTGAGGGTGAGTCTCAAAGGCAAATACCCCGGAGGCCATTCGCACGGCGCTCCAGGGCAGTCTTCACGGCTCAGTTGCGGCCGGTAACGCCGACCTCGTAGCCGACTTCTTCCGGCTCGTCATCGGTCAGCTCTGCCGGGAAGCCAGTGCCGAGCACACGGACATCGGCGGCTTCCTCGAGGCGACGGATGATGTTGGATGACCACTCACGCGGACCGAAGCGCTCCTGACCATCGCGGAAGATGTCCATCAGCATCGGGGAGATTTCCAGCGGCACATCCAGGTTCCTGGCCAGGGTGTCGAACAGGCCGACATCCTTGAGCACCAGATCCATGGTGAAGCTGATGTTGCGGCTTCCGTTCAGGATGACCTGGGACTCGGTCTCGTGGACGAAGGAGTTACCCGAGGAAATCTTGATCGCCTCGTAGGTGGTATTCATGTCCATGCCGGCCTTCTTGCAGACGGTCAGGGCTTCGGCGACGGCGCACAGGTTGGCGGTGGCCAGGTAGTTGGTCATCACCTTGAGCACGGAGGCGGTGCCCAGCTCCCCGGTGTGCAGGACACGGCGACCCAGGTTGGTCAGCACCGGCAGCACCTGCTCGAAAGATTCACGATCACCGCCGACGAAGATCGAGATATTGCCGGTGGCGGCGCGGTGGCAGCCGCCTGAGACCGGGGCTTCCAGTGCCTTGGCACCGGTGGCCAGCACCTTGTCGGCGATGCGACGCAGTTCGCTGTCATCGGTAGTACTCATCTCGAGCCAGATCTTGCCTTCACGCAGACCGGCAATGATGCCGTCATCGCATTCCATCACGGCGCTGCAGGCAGCCGGAGACGGCAGGCAGGTGATCACCATGTCATTGGCTTCGGCGAGTTCCCTGGCAGAATCCGCCCACTTGGCACCCTGCGCGAGGAAAGGCTTGGCGGCTTCCGGGTCAAGGTCACGCACGGTGACGTCATGTCCGTTGCGCAGCAGACTACCTGCCAGCTTGCCACCCACGTTACCGAGACCGATGAATCCGACTTTCATGTGCTGTCCTCTCTGCTGTCTGCCTGCTGGCTGTCCGGTGTACTGCACAGGGCCACCGGGACGGAGGAAAATCCTGTCCGGTGTGGCCCATGTCATCTTGGGGCTCACCCTACTGGCCGGCCTGCCTGCCAACAATTCATAAGAATTTGGCGATTGGTAACAATTCTTGTGAGCCTCCTCAGACCTCGTGTCTGCTGACAACAAGCTGCGTTCAACCGGCAAATGCCCGGAACCCGGAACCCGGAAACGAAAAACGCCACCCGAAGGTGGCGTTGTCACGTAACAGCTCTCGCTCTGGCGCATCAGATGGGCGCGCTGCGACTCTGTGCCTCCAGCCAGCCAAGGAGGGTCGCGACGCGCGGGTCCCGCTCCAGCTCACGATGACAGACAGCACCCCATTCACCGCGCCCGGTCGTCACTTGACCAGTCGGGTTGATGAGTCGACCGTTCGCCAGGTCATCGTCGGCAAAGGGCCCGTTGACCAGTGCGACACCCTCCCCGCGCGCCGCCATCTCCAGGGCGACGGCCAAGGTGTCGACCACGATGCAATTGCGGGTGGGACAAGGGCCTAGCGACAATGCTTCAAAGTAACTCTCCCAATTCCAGCCCTCGGTGTAGACCCCGATCAACGGCAGCGTCTTCAAGGCATCCGCGGGAACCGGGCGTGCATCGTCGCCCAACAGCTGGGGGCTGCATACCGGGAAGAGACGTGACTCGAACAACGGCTGCCAGTGCAGGTGATCCGCCAGCGGCGCATCACGAAAGACGATACCGATATCGGCATTGGCCTCATCGAACTCCCAGCCGAGACTGCACGTCATCAGCTTGAGCTCGACTTCAGGATGCATGGCCTGAAAATGTGACAAGCGAGGTGCCAACCAGCGAATCGAGGTCGTGACATAGACCTGAATCGTCAGCGGCTGGGCATGCTGCATCTGGCGCAGAGACTCGGCGCCTTGCACCAGGCCCGCCAGCGCTTCACGCACTACCGGATAGAAACGCTCGCCAGCCGCCGTCAGCACCACATGACGGCCTTCACGTGCGAACAACTTGACGTCCAGACTCTCTTCGAGACGCTGAATCTGGTTGGCGATGGCCGGATGCGTCAGATTCAGCTCCTCGGCAGCCGCGCGGAGACTCAGCAGACGCGCAGCAGCTTCAAACCCTTTCAACGAACTCAAGGGCGGCAGTTTCTGCAGTGGCAGAGGGGTTGGCATAGACGGCACTCACGAAGGGCAAAAGGCGAGCAGGAAGCAACTGGTACCCCATGAACGATAGTCGTTCTCGACGCTCTCTCCCGTTCACGGCACACGGCTGCCATCAGGCCCTCTTTCGCCATGAGACAATGGCAAAGCGGGTGACCGTCGCTGACAGCCACCCGCACAATTGACATCATGTTACCAAAGCCGCCATGGCGCGTAATGCCGATGTGCCTCGGCAAGCTACCCGGGCCCGGCTCAACCGGCCTGGCTCAAACGGCCTGGCTCAGACGACCTGGCTCAGCAGGCGCTCATCGAAGGGGTAGTCGGACAACAGCTCCACCTGACCATCGTCACGAATGTACAGCTGCTCTTCGAGCTTGACGCCTTCGCCGCCGGACTCATGTCCGATATAGCTCTCCACGCATAGTGTCATCCCCGGTTGGAGGATGCCGTCGTAGCCCTTGTCCTCGATATCCTCGCGATGAACGATGTAGGGATACTCGCCGTTCATCCCGACACCATGCGCCAGGGCAAAGTAACGACGCGCGCGGTAAGCGGGAGGGATTCGCCAGGCGCGTTCAGCGTACTCCTTGAAGCTGACCCCCGGCTTGAGATTTTCCATGTTGGTCTGGATCTGGTCATACGCCATGCGATAGAGCGATTTCTGCTCGGCGCTGGCCTCACCCGTGCCACACAGGAAGGTTCTCGAGAAATCCGCGTAGTACCCGTAACGCCCGACCACATCGGTATCCAGCGCGACCAGTTCTCCCGCCTGGATGATCCGGTCGGAACATTCCTGGAACCAGGGGTTGGTGCGCGGCCCGGAATTCATGAGGCGTGTCTCGATGAAGTCGGCGTCTGTCTCGATGATGTGCTGATGCAGTCGGGACCAGACGTGATTCTCGGTGACCCCGGGCCGTATGGAGGCCTCCAGTTTGCGCACTCCCTCCTCGACCGCTCTCAGCGAGGAGCGAATCATCTTTATCTCGTTGGGTACCTTGAAGGCTCGCGCCTGCTCAAGAGGCTCCTGAGCATCCAGCACTTGATAGCCTCGCTGCTCGAGCATGAAAGCGGCTTCCGCGGTCGCGCTTTCGATGGCGATCCGCTCACCTCCGCCGCACTGACGCACCAGATCGATGATTTCATCCGCCCAGGCTGTGGTGACGGCTTCCGTATTCTTCTCATTGAAATAATAGGAAATCGCCTTGGCCGGACGAATCTCGTCCACGGTCGGCAGATGGCTGGCCAGGTGTTCACACCCCGAGAACTCGAACAGCACGACCGGCCCTGCCGCGGGGACGAATACGTAGCGAGCCGGATTGCGCGAACTGTATACCTGCATGTTACGAGACCCGGTGGCATAGCGGACATGGGCCGGGTCGAACAGAACTGCCGCCGTGATATCGCGACGGGCCAGCTCCTGGCGAACACGCGCAAGTCGGTCGCATTGGATCTGCGCAATCTCTTCCGACGTCGGTTCGCAGTCTTCCAGTGCATGGGTCGGGGCCAGAATGCCCATCGCTGTCAGGTCCATTTTCATGTGGAGTGCTCTGTGGGAAGTGTTCGATCAAGCGCTCAAAAGGCGCATGCAAGTTGAGAAGGCGTCACGGGGACACCGATCGTCGATCAGTCGAGCAGACCGTCGGCGCGCTGGACGTGCTGGGCTTCCGCCAGAATGTGCTGCTCCGAGACGCGTCCATACAGCTGACGCGTACGCTCAAGCCGGCCGACCACTCCCGGCGTTTCGGAATACGCGAAGATCGCCGTCAACCGGGGGACCTGACCCGATACCTGCGTAACGCGGTGCAGACTGAACCGCCCCTTGAACAACTGCAGATCGCCCGGGTTGAGGCTCAGGGTCTTCACCGCTTCACGCGACTCTCCCCGGATCACTTCGCCCACGGCAGCATAGTGCTCATCGTTGGGGGTACGGATGCCGGGGCAATACTCGAACTGACCACCGCTTTCGGGCTGTTGCGTCATCATGGTGACGATGAATTCGTTGGTGTCGTAGTGCCAGGGTTGCTCGGTGCCATCTGGCAGTACGTTGAGCACGAGCCCGGCAAAGGGGTCGGCATACTCGTACACCCGCTCGCGCCCAAGACAGGCAGACACCAGTTGCTTCATGGCCTGCGAGACGTACAGCCGCTGCATCAGGCTATCGGCAGGGATCATGTCGCGCGTCACGAAGCCGCTGGTGCGCGTCATGAACAAGCGACGCGGGTCCTGTTGGGGCAAGCGGTCGTCATCGGCCGTGAAATAGGCATTCACCTCGCGGGTGTTGTAGAACGCGGTCTCGGCGAGACGGGCCGTTTCCGCTTGCATCTGCGCAAGGCGCTCCGGACGCAGAAATCCTCTCAACACGGCGCAACCCTCACGCTCGAGATCTTCACGCGCCTTGGCGATCGTGGCCTCAAGCACCGGAGATCGGGGGTCATGCAGGGGGTAACGCTCGGTATCGATCAACGCGGAGAGATCGACGGTCTCGGCATCGGCCAATTGCGGGGGCATCGCGGAAGTCAGGTCAGTCACGGAGGTATCCTCACGTCGTGGGGCTGGGGGACAAGACAGCTCATGGGTCAGGCACTATGCTGGCCAGAATCCATGCATTTGAGAAACGAGTCATTCCAATGAAATCCATCGGCAAACCCGATACATCAAGCACAGATACCCCTCGCCCGCTGCCATCGCTGGATACGGATCTGCTACTGGCATTCGTGACGGTGGCTGACAGCGGGAGCTTCACTCAGGCATCGCGGCATCTGCATCGCACGCAGTCCACTGTCAGTCTGCGCATCAGCACCCTCGAGGAGCGACTTGGCTATCGACTGCTGATGCGAACCAGCCGTCATATGGAATTGACCAATGCCGGGCGAACGTTTCTGCGTTACGCACGACGAATCCTGCAACTGCAACGCGAAGCCGTGGCCGCCCTCAGCGAAAACGACCACCCGATCACGTTACGCCTCGGCTTGCCGGAGGATTACGCCACCACCTGGCTGCCACAGCTGCTGGCACATCTCGGCGAGCGCTACCCCCAGATCCGGCCACACATCCACTGCCGGATGTCCACGGAACTGCTGGAACAGCTCGATGCCGGACAGCTGGACCTGGTCATCGCGGTCAGCCACAACCAACAACGCCAGGGGGAACTGCTGTCTCGCGAGCCTGTCGTGTGGGCGGCGCATCAACGCTTTGTGCTGGACCCTTCCACTCCGCTGCCGTTGGCGCTGTTCCCCGAACAATGCATCTATCGCGAAAGGGCATTGTCCGCCCTGACCCAGGCAGAACGCAGCTGGCGTATCGATTCCACCAGTCAAAGCCCCAGTGGTTTGAGAGTCATCGTCAATCAGGGCCATGCCATCACGGTGGCTGATCGACGCTCGCTGCCTGAGGACTGGTGTGAGCTGGGCACCGAGACAGGGCTTCCGGCGCTACCCACTGCCGAAATTGAACTCCATCGTTCCCCCAGCCTGACGCACCCGATCTTCGATACTTGCGCAGAGATGATTCGCGAATTGTTGCGAGAGAAACCTCAAGTGCGATGAGTCCTCATCAGGATCATCGGTCTTGCTGCTTATACGGGCGTTTTTACTATCCCCATCACGACCCCTGACATTCTGCCAGCGACAGGATGGAAGATTTTTCGCTCTTCACTGCAATACGCTGCACGGCAGTTCGCTGCATGTCACAGGGAGCCCGGAAAGCTGACGTCATTCCGCCTCCTCCTCGAGCACTGACGTTGCAAAATCAGATGATCGTCCCTACATGATCAGACGCTCATTCCCCCTTACCGATGAGGTCCCTGATCGGCGCAGACAAGACGTCAAGCGCCACCCCGAGATGATCGGTAACACCTGACAACAAGATGATCGGCTATACCCGACAACAAGATCGAGGAGTATCAAATGTTCGGAGCATCCGTGCGCCCACTGGTCTTCTGGCCACCTTTCATTCTGCTGTTCGCCTCCGTATTGGCGAGCTTGATCGATCTCGACAGCTTTCTGGCTGTCACTACCAATCTCAACAACCAGGTACTGAGCAAGTTAGGCTGGTTGTTTTCCATCACGGCGCTCAGCATGGTGGTGGCCTGCCTCATAGCCTATCTTTCGCCGCTGGGCCGCACCCGTATCGGCGGTGAGAACGCGACGCGACTGTTGTCTCCATGGCGTTGGTTCTCCATCACGTTATGCACCACGTTGGCCGTGGGCATCATGTTCTGGTCGACCGCAGAGCCGCTTTATCATCTGCACTCGCCGCCCACCTCGCTGGACATTGCCGCCAATAGCCCGGAAGCCGCGCGGTTCGCGCTCTCGACCATGTTCCTGCACTGGTCGTTCACGCCCTATGCGATCTACACCGTCCCTGCGCTGATCTTTGCCCTGATGCATTACAACCTCGGCAAGCCCTTCTCGCTCGGGACCCTGTTCGTGCCACTGCTGGGAGATCGACTGATCGGTCGCAAGGGACGTGCGCTCGATGCACTCGCGCTCTTCGCCCTGGTCTGTGGCATGGCATCATCCCTCGGCACAGGGGCCATGACACTGGCAGGCGGTATCGACCGCTTCCTCGGCACTGGCTCGGGCCCGCTGATGTTGGGCATCGTCACCCTCGCGATCGTGCTGTGTTTTACCGCTTCGGCGGCCAGTGGTCTACAAAAAGGCATCGCACGCCTGTCCGCCATCAACGCCAAGGCCTTCTTCGCCTTTCTCATCTTCGTGTTCGCCTTCGGTCCGACGCTGACCATCCTGGGCTACGGCACGGAAGCGGCTGGCGAATACTTCACCAACTTCATGAGCAAGAATCTGTTCACCGGGGCCTTCGACAATGACCCCTGGCCACAGAGCTGGACCATCTTCTACTGGGCCAACTGGATGGCATGGGCACCGATTTCGGCCTTGTTCCTGGGCAAGATCTCACGGGGGTATACCGTGCGGCAGTTCATGCTGATCAACATGGTGGCGCCCTCGCTCTTCTCGATCATCTATGTCGCGGTGTTCAGCAGCACGACATTGAAGCTCGACATGGATACCGCCGGGGCACTCAACACGATTCTCAGCGAGGCCGGGGCTGGCTCGGTGATCTACGCACTATTCGATGAGCTACCGATGAGCTCTCTGGTGGGGGGAATCTTCCTGGTCATCGCCTTCCTGTCCTTCGTGACAGCGGCCGACTCCAATACCGACGCCATCAGCCAACTCTGCAGCTCGGATAGCCAGGCGGCCCTGGCAGGCAACGAAAGCGAAGAGCGCAGCAAGGGCCGACTGATGATGAAGATCGTCTGGGGCTCGACCATCGGCGCCGTCGCCTGGATCATGACTTCCTTCGTCGGCATCGACGGCATCAAGATGCTCTCCAACCTCGGCGGGGTACCAGCGCTCTTCATCGTGATCGGTGCCACGGCGTCTCTGATACGTCTAGTCTCGATCGGCACCGCCAAGATCGGCCTCGAGCACACGCCGTCACGCAGTTATTCGGCAGAAGCCCATCAGCGTTGGCAATCTTCCCAGTCCAGCTGAGTCAGCTCGAGATGGCGTGATACTCAAGTCCTCAAGGAGAAACCATGACACCCCCGGCCGAGAGGCGACGGGGGTGTCATGGTTTTCTCTTGAGTGTCATGGCTCGCATGGTGGCGTGAGCCATACAGCCTGCGAGATGGTCAGAGGGTGTGAGCCACTGATGCAATTTCCGGACAGCACTTCCTGAAAATCCCGCCAGCGCATTACATGAACGCGCGCGTATATACGCCGTTGATGAGCGAATCTCAACGCTGACAAAACAGAATTTTATGAGTTAGGATCCGCACCCTCACAAGAAATTATAGGAATGCGTATGTTTGGCTCTTCCATCCGCCCCCTGGTCTTCTGGCCACCGTTCATCCTGTTGATGGTCGCGGTGGCAGCAAGCCTCATCAATCTCGAAGGATTCCTCGCCACCACGACGGCCTTGAATGACTGGGTGCTCGACAAGTTCGGTTGGCTGTTCTCGATTACGGCATTGGCGATGGTGGTGACATGCTTGATCACTTACCTGTCACCACTGGGCCGGACCCGGATCGGGGGTGAAAATGCCACGCGGATCCTGACACCCTGGCGCTGGTTTTCCATCACGCTATGTACCACGCTGGCCGTCGGCATCATGTTCTGGTCGACCGCAGAACCGCTCTATCACCTGCATACTCCACCAGGTTCACTCGATGTGGTTGCCAATACACCTGAGGCTGCCAGATTCGCGCTCTCGACGATGTTCCTGCATTGGTCATTCACGCCCTATGCGATCTATACCGTCCCGGCATTGCTGTTCGCTCTGATGCATTACAACCTGGGCAAGCCGTTCTCGCTCGGCACGCTCTTCGTGCCGCTGCTGGGTGATCGCCTGATAGGTCGCAAGGGCCGTGCGCTGGATGCACTGGCGCTGTTTGCACTGGTCTGCGGCATGGCCTCGTCATTGGGCACCGGCGCCATGACACTGGCCGGTGGGCTGGACCGCTTTCTGGGCACCGGCACTGGCCCGCTGATGCTGGCACTGGTGACTCTGGCCATCGTGGCCTGCTTTACCGCCTCCGCGGCCAGTGGTCTGCAGAAAGGCATTGCGCGTCTATCTGCCATCAATGCCAAGGCCTTCTTCGTCTTCATGGCCTTTGTCTTCCTGTGTGGCCCGACCCAGACCATTCTTGGCTATGGCACCGAAGCCGCAGGTGAGTATTTCAACAACTTCATGCAAAAGAGCCTGTTCACCGGGGCCTTCGATGACGATCCGTGGCCGAAAAGCTGGAGTATCTTCTACTGGGCCAACTGGATGGCATGGGCACCGATTTCCGCCCTGTTCCTGGGCAAGATTTCCCGGGGCTATACCGTGCGCCAGTTCATGCTGATCAACCTGGTCGCGCCGGCACTGTTCTCGATCACCTACGTGAGTGTCTTCGCAAGCTCCACTATCCAGTTCGACATGCAAAGTGGCGGTGCGCTTTACCAACTGCTGAATGAGTCTGGTGCAGGCTCCGTCATCTATGCCCTGTTTGATGAACTGCCGATGAGCACCCTGGTCAGCGCCATCTTCCTGATCATCGCCTTCCTGTCTTTCGTGACGGCAGCCGACTCCAACACCGAAGCGATCAGCCAGCTGTGCAGCACCGACAGCCAGGCCGCCATGGCCGGTGACAGTGATGAAAATACCAATGATCGTCTGCTCATGAAGATCATCTGGGGCTGCACGATCGGCGCCGTCGCCTGGATCATGACGGCCTTCGTGGGCATTGATGGCATCAAGATGCTCTCCAACCTCGGCGGTGTGCCGGCACTGTTCATCGTGATTGCCGCCACGGCGTCCCTGCTGCGTCTGGTGTCGATCGGTACCGCCAAGATCGGTCTCGAGCACACGCCGTCACGTAGCTATTCTCCTGAAGCGCACCTGCGCTGGGAAAGCACCCGCAAGACGGCAGAAAGCTCTCGGTAAGCCAAGCCTTGTGCTGCGCATGCCTACCTTGGGCATGTTTATAACGCCCTGTCTTCAGACAGGGCGTTTTACCGTGGGCCGGCCGCTTTGAAGACCCACCCTCCCATCAAGCAACGTCCTCTTCCAAGCCGAGTCAGTCGTTGCCTGAGCCATTGAGCAAGTATGTGTCTGCAGTATTGGACAAGTAATACGCATATCGGAATGACAACCATTTATTCAGCTTGCTGGTGAAATCCAGAAGTTATAAATAGTAATGAGTAATACCGAGGAAGCTTATTTATATAACAAGTCATGTCTCGCATGCTGCTCTGCCACGTCTTACCCCACTGAGTGTCGTTGCTCGCCACTCGTCCAACCATCGTTGACTTGGATGAGAAGCAAGCTTCTCCTCCCAGGGTGTGGACATTGACATGCGCATAATTTATCGTTGTCGACGCATTTGATAACGAGACAATATAAAAACACTGTTTTGCCAAGCTTGGGGCTGACCAACAACTCGCATCAGCGCCCTTGCAAGGCTTGACCGAGAACAAGGACGCGTATGCGATATCATTATTCCGATGAAGGCAGATGCATGCCACGCCGCCCTCCCCCAAGTTCCCGCCTGACCGGGAAGTGCCACCAACTCCGTCTTCATTGACCGAGATTGCCGATTATTGATGACGCGGCCCACGTGCTGCGCTGGATGCCATTTGCTTGAGCAAATGACGCTGAACTACGTCCACGGCTAAGAACCTTCCCCTCCTTACTCGTCGCTATCGACAACCGTTTCCCTCTGGCAACTGCGTTGCGTAGCGCCCTGTTTCCCTACCGAGGGCCAGTTCTTGAACAACGAATCGCTATATCAATTCTCTACCCTGACTGTCGTACTGCTGCTGCTTGCCTTCTATGGCGGCACCTACTTGATAACGCTGGGGATCCGCAAGAAAAATGAAGATGCCGATGCCTTCATGGTCTCCAACCATCGCGTAGGCTTCGGCATGGGCGCGGCAAGCATGACGGCTACCTGGATCTGGGCGGCCTCCTTCTATGCCGCCGCCACCTCCGGCTATACCTATGGCGTATCAGGACCGATCCACTATGGCCTGTGGGGCGCACTGATGATTCTGTTCATCTACCCCTTCGGCCGCCGCTTCCGCAAGCTGGCACCCAATGCGCATACACTGGGCGAGCTGATCCATGCACGTCATGGCTCCTCCAGCCAGCTGATTCTGGCGCTCTCCAACCTGCTGGGTAGCGTGATCAGCCTGATGGTCAACTTCACCGCCGCCGGGGCGCTCGTGTCCGTACTCTCGCCGCTGTCCTTCCAGGCAGGCGTGATCATGGCGGGTGTGGGGGTGCTGTTCTATACCCTGTGGTCCGGCTTCCGCGCCTCGGTACTGACCGACTTCGCGCAACTGGTTGCCCTGATGGCGATCGCCATCGTGATCATTCCAGCGGTGTTCTTCGCCATGGGCGGCCCGACAGAGCTGGTCGCTGGCCTGGATAATCTGACGCCTGAGCAGGCCGATTTCTTCTCGACAGATGCCATCCTGAACCAGGGGGCGCCCTTCTTCGTCGCGGTACTGGCCTATGCGATCGGTAACCAGACCATTTCTCAGCGCCTGTTCGCCGTCAACGAAGACCACATCAAGCCGACCTTCCTCACCGCGACGCTGGGCTATGGCGCCATCGTCATCGGCCTGGGCATGATTGGCCTGATGGCACTGACACTTGGGGTGGAGCCGCTCAACGGCGACATGAACAACCTCATCCCGCAGATGGTGTCCGAGTATCTGCCGCCGTTCTTCATCGCGCTGTTCTTCATTCTCGTGATCGGCTCGCTGTCCTCCACCGCGGATTCCGACCTTTCCGCGCTGTCCGCCATCATCATGGCCGATGTCTATGGCAAGAATATCGCCCGCGGCAAGCCAGACCCGAAGCGCATGCTCTTCATCGGCCGCTTGACCATGATCATCGCCACGGTGCTGGGCATCGTCTTCGCCAGCTTCTCACTGGATATCCTGGTGATGCTGGTCTTCGTCGGGGCTCTGTGGGGCGCGATCGTCTTCCCGGTCATCGCCAGCTGCTTCTGGAATCGCGTGACCAATACTGCCTTCACCACGTCGGTCATCGTCGCGATGGTGGTGTTCTGCCTGGCACGCTTTGAACTGGTGCCGCTGACCGGCATGAGCGGTCTGTTCTTCGAGCTGCTCGCCAGCATCGGTGGCGGGGTGATCATCGGACTGATGGTATTCGGCTTCCTGGGGCGCATTCTCGGCATCCTTGCTGGAATCGCGGCCATGATCGCCATGCTGATCTTCGCGACTGACTTCCTGCGCGACTACACCGTCCTGCTGGCCTCACTGACCGCTTACGGCACCAGCACCCTGGTGTGTGTGGTCATGAGCCTCGCCAGCCGCCAGGAACGCTTCGACTTCGACACCATCACCGCACGTGTCGGCAACTATGACGAAGCACTCGATTCAGACAATCGCACAGCTTCAGCGCCGAATCAGCCGCAACCTGCGGCATGAATCGGCACATGAGACCGAATAACGCCTGAAGCGAGAGAATAGGAGGCATGATCCATGACATTGCTTTTCGCTACCTACGTACTGGTATGGCCAGTGCTCACCCTGGCGGTATTGATCGTCATCTGTCGCGCGGTCGCACGTGATCGCCGCAGTGCACGGCAAGAAAACCGCGAACTGGTATGAAGCTCCTGGCGTAATGTGACGCCATGAAAGCAAAAGCCCGCCTCTGGAATGTTCAGAGGCGGGCTTTTTCACAATTTATCGACGAATATCTTGTCTATCACGCCTGCTCGACGATCCACTCATGCGCGGGATCATTCTTGAATTTCCAGACCCGCTTGGGGCCAGCCATGACATTGAGATAATAAAGCTCATAGCCGTGTGGAGCGGCGGCGGGATGATACCCCTCCGGTACCATCACACAACAGCCATCTTCCACCGCCATGGTTTCATCCAGGGATCGGTCATCGGTATAGACGCGCTGGAACGCAAAACCTTGTGACGGATTGAGCTTGTGGTAGTACGTCTCCTCCAGGAAAGACTCTTCCGGCAGATTGTCGGCACAGTGCTTGTGTGGCGGGTAGCTGGACCAGTTGCCAGGAGGCGTATAGACCTCCACCACCAACAGACTATCGGCGGGCTCCGTCTGGGGAAGAATGTCCTGCACGTGACGTGTGTTGGTCCCCTCGCCACGTGTCGAACAGGCCACCTGCTCGGGGCGAATCAGGCGAGCGGCATGATTGCCATGCCCCGGAGCACTGCAGACCGCTATCTCCAGCTCCGTCAGTGCTTCCACTGAATAGGCTATCCCGTCCGGTAGATACACCGAGTACGGCGGCAGGTGCTCAAACACGCTCATGCGTTCACCGATGTTCTCGAACGTCTGGTCACCGGTACGCACGGTTGCGCGCCCCGAGAGCAGCACGAGGCACTGTTCGCGACTCTCGGTGTGGCGCTCGAAACGCTCACCTTGTTTCAGGCGATGTACGCGAAAGCCCACGTGTGTCCAGCCTGCAGATTCCGGGGTTACCTCGAGCAAGGTACCATCTTCGCTCGGGGCATGCGGTCTCACGAGAAGTGTCATGTTCTTGTCCTTTTCAGCAGCAGGGAGAAGTGGGCTCAACGAATCTCACTGAGCAGTACCCGGCGCCCTTCGCGATAGGAAATCAACGCCGCTTCGGCCAGTTCAAGCGCGGCGAGTCCGTCCTGCGCGCCGGCCAGCGGGGCACGACCTTCTTGCCAGGCAGTGACGAAATCTCCCACTTCACGCACATAGGCCTGCGCGTAACGCTCGAGGAAGAACCACTGTGGACGCTCTTCCACCACACCTTCCACGCCGGTGAAGCGCAGGCGCGTATCCGTCTCGTTGCGCGCCTCCAGCATGCCCTGGCTGCCAAAGGCCTCGATCCGCTGGTCATAGCCGTAACAGGCACGACGCGAGTTGCTGATGGAGACCAACTTGCCGGAAGCACTCTTCAGATTGATGAGTGCACTATCCAGATCTCCCGCTTCACCGATGGCTGGATCCACGAGGCAGCTGCCACTGACCGTCACCTCCGTGACCGGCTCGCCCAGCAGCCAGGCAGCCATGTCCAGATCATGAATGCTCATGTCACGGAAGAGTCCTCCCGAGGCTGCCACATATTCCGCGGGCGGCGGCTCTGGATCACGGCTGGTGATGGTGATCATCTCGAGTTCGCCGATTCGTCCCGCTTCCAGCGCCTGCTTGAGCGCCGAGAACTGAGGGTCATGGCGACGATTGAACCCCAGAGCACAGGTCACGGGGTGCTCCGCCAGCACCCCAAGACAGTGACGCGTTCGCGCAAGATACAGATCGATCGGCTTCTCGCAAAGTACCGCCTTGCCCGCACGGGCCGCACGCTCAAGGAAGTCACAGTGAGTCGGAGTGGAGGAGGCAATCAGAACGCCATCAATCTCCGCTGACGCGAAGATGTCCTCCGCCGTCATCACCGGCACACCATATTCCGCAGCGAGCGAATTGGCAGCCTCCGGGAAAGCATCACTGACACATGCCAGTTGAGCCCGGGGGTGATCAGAGATGGCGCGAGCGTGAACACGGCCGATGCGACCGGCGCCCAGCAGAGCGATTTTCATGTGAAGCGTCCTCCATATCTATGGCGTTTGTTGTTGTGGCGTCTCGAACGAATTGAGAGAGATTGTCGGCGGGCACTACCTCCTGTAGTGCTCGCCTTTACCGTACTTCAGCCTCGAAGGTTGGCAGCGCCCTCTTCCTGCAATGAGATGTCCTGCGGTGTGGTGCCCTGCACTTCCCCGTTGCCCTGCTGGCGAACGCCCAGTCCGATGGCAAGTGCTTGGGCCAGGCATAGCGTGGACGTCAGGCCTCGGAAGCCTTGAACTTCGGCTTCGTTCACCACCAACACGACATCTGCATGGTGAGTCAGCGGGCTCAGGGAAGAGTCGGTAATGAGTATCGTGGGGGTACCGCGCTCACGCGCCACATGGACGGCAGATTGCACCTCTTCTGCGTAGGGCGCGAAGCTGGTGACCAGCAGACAGTCCTGGCGGGAGATCGCTTCTGCCTGCTCGCGATACATCGCCCCCATGCCATCCATCAGGAAGGCGCGTTTGGCGATATGCCGCAATGAGTAGGCCAGGTAGCTTGAGACGACGAAACTTCGCCGTGCTCCCAGAAGGTGAACAGCCTCCGCGGCTTCCAGTAGGTCGAGAGCTCGCTCGATATCCTTGGGCGCGATACGTCCAGGCAGTTCGCCAAGCGCTTGCTGATTGGCAGCCGAGAAACTTCTCAACAGCTCGTGTGCGCCAGGACTCTCACCCGTCACTTCTCGGGCGACCCTGATGCGCTCGCTGTAGCTGGGCTCAGCTTCTACTAGGCGTGCACGAAAAAGTTTCTGCATCTCCGAAAAGCCCGAAAACCCCACAGCATTGGCGAAGCGGATGAGCGTGGAGGGCGTGACATCGGCTTTCTCGGCGAGACCTGCCACGGTACCAAAAGCTACTTCTTGAGGATGATCCAACAGGAAGCGGGCACTTTGTTGCAGGCGACGCGACAGCGATGGGTATTGCTGGCTGATATGTGCCTCGAGGGATTCGAAAGATTCAATCTGCCGAGCTGTCATTTGTAGAGGGGTGATATCTGCCATGGTAACTCCTGTCACTTGTCACCTGCCGGTGCGGCGTAGATGTCGCCGTAACGCGGGAGTGAACGATGTCTGGCAGTCTAGGCAAATAGAATGAAAATTCCAACATAAAAATAAATTGAATGTTCCGGTTGCATTCCAAGCTAGCGGAATCTACATTCCATCTACCGGTCACAATGGAATACGCCATATTCCAGATCACCGGGAACTCGAATACTGGAAGAGAGCAACGCCAGTCGCTCTTCCTCACTGACAAAGACAATAACCAAAGAACGTCAGGAGCCAACCATGTACACAGTCGAGCCTCTCGCCACCTCCCCGAATTCTCGCAGAAAGATGCCACGCCTGCGCCGTGCGATAGCCAGTCTCACGACAGCCATGCTAGCAGTCTCTGTAGCCAATGCCGCCTGGGCAGACGACACCGAACGCTACGTCATGATCACGCACGGACAGAACTCGGACCCCTTCTGGTCTGTCGTCAAGCGCGGCGCTGACGACGCGGCGGAAGAGCTTGGTGTCAAAGTCGAGTACCGCGCACCTTCTACCTTTGATATGGCAAAGATGGCGCAGCTGCTGGATGCTGCTGTGGCTTCACAGCCAGACGGCCTTATCATTTCTCTGACCGACGCCGATGCATTGGGGCAAGGTATCAAGAACGCTGTGGATCAGCAGATCCCGGTCATCACCATCAATTCTGGTGGCGATAAATCCAAGGAAATTGGCGCACGCCTTCACATTGGCCAAAGTGAATATGAAGCAGGGCGTGGGGCAGCAGAGCGCATGGTCGAGAGTGGCGCCAAGCACGGACTCTGCATCAATCAAGAACAAGGAAACGTAGGCCTGGATGCACGGTGTGCGGGCTTTATCAAGGGATTTGACGGTAGCGCCAGCGAGCTAGCCACCAGCACCGACCCTACCGAAATCAAGAACTCGCTCGTGGCCTACCTCAATCAGCACAGCGAAGTAGACGCCATCCTTGCATTGGGGCCTCTCGGGTCTGAGCCAATGCTCAAGGCCATGCAAGAAGCCGGCGCTACGCAAAAATTCCAGCTCGGCACCTTCGACCTCTCCCCCGATATTCTTGCCGCGATTCAGTCGGGTGAAATGAATTTTGCCATTGATCAACAACAGTACCTGCAGGGCTATCTGCCGGTGGTCTTCATGCATCAGTACCACATACACGGTCTGATGCCGGCTGGCGATGTCGCCACAGGCCCCGGCTTTGTCACCGCCGAGAATGCAGGTCAGGTCATCGAGCTTTCAGAGCAAGGCATTCGCTGAGCCAAAAGCTCCATCTGGCAACACTTTCATTTCCATGACATGGCGTCCTACCTGTGAGGGCGCCTGGAGAGAGCATCATGACTGAGCACACTGTCAGCGCTGTTCCGGCCGCTGATGACGAACGGCTGCGCCGCGTCCATCCCCTCAAGGCTGCACTGAAACGTCCTGAATTCGGCGCTATTGCCGGCACCATCCTGGTATTTGCCTTCTTCTCGGTGGCCGCTTCAGGGACAGGCATGTTCAGCCTGGCGGGCATTCTCAACTTCCTGGAAGTCTCTGCACAGCTAGGCATCCTCGCCATCGCGGCATCGCTGTTGATGATTGGCGGTGAATTCGATCTTTCTCTCGGCTCAATGATCGGCTTTGCCGGCATCTTGATTGCCATCCCTGCCGTGCAATACGGCTGGCCGCTATGGTTGGCTATCACTTTCGCCTTTGCCAGTGCCGTCCTGATTGGCTGGATCAACGGCTATCTGGTAATGCGCACAGGCCTGCCCTCCTTCATCGTCACACTGGGCTTTCTGTTCATCCTGCGCGGCCTGGCCATCGGCCTGACCCGCCTGACGACTGGCCGCACCCAGGTCAGCGGCCTGCAAGAGCTCGCCGATCATGACTGGCTGGCACCGTTATTCTCCGGCGAGGTGTTTACTGGCCTCTTCAGCTGGATGGCGGCCCAGGGATGGATTGCGACCAACTTCGCAGGAAATCCGAGCGTCACTGGGGTGCCAGTCTCCATCGTTTGGTGGGTGGTACTGGCCGCTGCCGCGACCTGGTTGCTGCTCTACACCCGCTTCGGTAACTGGATCTTCGCCTGCGGCGGTGATGTGAATGCTGCACGCAACGTCGGCGTCCCTGTAATGAAGGTCAAGATCCTTCTGTTCATCTTCACCGCTGTCGCCGCCACCATCTTTGCCTGCCTGCAGGTCATGGATACCGGTTCAGCTGACACAACACGCGGTCTGCTCAAGGAACTGGAAGCCATCATCGCCGTCGTCATCGGCGGAGCCCTGCTGACAGGCGGCTATGGATCTGCCGTGGGTGCCGTGTTCGGTGCGCTTATCTTCGGCACTGTTCAGATGGGTATTTTCTACACCGGCGTTAACACTGACTGGTTCAAGGTATTCCTCGGCGCCATGCTCCTGATCGCAGTACTGTTCAACAATTACGTGCGCAAGAAAGCGCTGGAGGCTAAGTAATGACTACTAACGCCAACCTGCAACAGGCGCCGGAACAGACTACGACCGCCGCCGACCGCGCCAGAGGTGATACTCCGAAAACCGCCGACACTCGCACGCCATTGATCGAGATGCAGGCTGTCGACAAGCACTTCGGCAACGTAGTCGCCCTTTCCAATATTTCATTGAAAGTCTACGCAGGCGAGGTCATGTGCCTGCTCGGCGATAACGGCGCCGGCAAGTCGACCCTCATCAAGACGTTATCAGGAGTGCATGCCCCGACTCACGGTGAACTGCTGCTGGAGGGGAATCCTGCCAATTTCACGTCCCCCGGCCAGGCACTCGATGCCGGCATCGCTACGGTCTTCCAGGACCTCGCAATGATTCCCTTGATGTCGATCACCCGTAATTTCTTCATGGGCCGTGAGCCCACCAAGGGATTCGGTCCTTTCAAATATGTGGACTGGGAGTTTGCAGATCGGGTGGCACGTGAAGAGATGGCCAAGATCGGGATCGATGTGCGTGACCCGTCTCAACCAGTCGGCACGCTGTCGGGCGGCGAACGCCAGTGTGTCGCAATCGCACGCGCCGTCTACTTCGGTGCCAAAGTGCTCATTCTGGATGAGCCGACGTCAGCACTGGGGGTCAAGCAAGCCTCGAAGGTACTGCGCTATATCGCACAAGCGCGCAACCGGGGGCTCGGCGTCATCTTCATCACGCATAACGTCCATCACGCCTACCCCATCGGTGATGCTTTTACTCTACTCAAACGTGGCACTTCGTTAGGCAGCTGGCGCAAGGAAGACATCACCCGTGAGGAAGTACTCAACATGATGGCCGGCGGCGAAGAAATGGCCAGCCTGGATGCAGAATTGGCGGAGTTCCAACGGACGGATTCCGTCTCAGTTGCCTGACCGCGAGCAGGCCTACACGTAGATCATTACCTAGTGTCCCGGGACTGCCCGTCATCTAGATCTACACCGATAATTGTCAATGCCGGGTAACACCGGCCCATTAAGGGATATGCTCATGACGCGCCACTCATCTCACACACCGGATCTGGATGTCATTTGCCTCGGCCGCGTCGCCGTTGACCTCTATGCGGAACAGATCGGCGCGCGTCTCGAAGACGCCACCAGTTTCAAGAAATACCTGGGCGGGAGCTCCGGTAACATGGCATATGGCACTGCACGCCTTGGGCTAAACTCGTCAATGCTGGGTCGTGTTGGCAACGAGCAGATGGGGGAGTTCCTGCGCGAAGAGCTCGCTTCCGTCGGCTGTGATGTCAGCCACCTCAAACACGATCCCGAACGTCTGACCGGGCTGGTGCTTCTGGGCATCAAGGACAAGGATCAGTTCCCGCTGCTCTTCGTGCGCAACGACTGTGCCGACATGGCCATTGATGAAGATGATGTGGACCCGGCGTTCATCGCTCGAGCCCGTGCCCTGGCGATCACTGGTACGCACCTTTCCACTCCCCGCACCCAACGTGCCGCCCGCAAGGCGCTGGATGCCGCACGCGAGGCTGGCGTGAAGCGCGTGTTGGATATCGACTATCGCCCCGTACTCTGGGGGCTGACCAGCATCGGGGATGGCGAGACGCGCTTTGTCGCGGACGAGAGTGTCAGTCAGCACATGGCCCGTTGGCTGGGAGACTTCGACCTGATCGTCGGCACGGAAGAAGAGTTTCATATCGCGGGCAACAGTACTGACACGCTGGACGCGCTGCGCGAGGTTCGGCGTCACAGCGATGCCGTGCTCGTGTGCAAGATAGGGGCGCGCGGCTGCGTCATCTTCGAGGGCGACATTCCACGACATCTGGAAGACGGCATCCTGGTCGAGGGCGTCAAGGTCGAGGTCATGAACGTACTCGGTGCCGGTGATGCCTTCATGAGCGGTTTCCTGCGCGGCTACCTGCGCGATGAAAGCTGGGAAACGTGTGGCCATTACGCCAACGCCTGCGGCGCGTTGGTCGTATCTCGGCACGGATGTGCACCTGCCATGCCCACGGAAGCGGAACTGTTCGATTACCTCAGCCGCCGCGAGTCCGTGCCACGCCCGGATCTTGATGACCACCTGACTCATCTGCATCGCGTCACCACTCGTCGTGTAGCGCACTGGGACAGCGTGCTGGGGCTGGCATTCGATCACCGTCGTCAATTCCTGGACATGGCACGCGATGTCGAAGGCGACCCCGAGCGCCTGCCACGCCTCAAGCAATTACTGGTTGAGGCTACCCGCAGCGCGGCACAACAGGCCGGTATCCAGCGCCCTGCCATTCTCTGTGATGATGTCCTGGGGCAGGATGCGCTCAATGACACGGCAGAGCTGGACTGGTGGGTCGGCCGTCCGGTCGAGCTCCCCAGCTCACGGCCTTTGCGCTTCCAGCATGGTGATGACATCGGTAGCCAGTTGCGATGCTGGCCGCGCCACCACATCGTGAAGTGCCTCGTGTTCTATCACCCGGATGATGAGGCCACGCTGCGCCTCGACCAGGAAGCCCGCCTGCGCCAGCTGTATGACGCCTGCTGCATGTCGGGGCATGAGTTGCTCATCGAAGTCATCCCGCCACGTCAGTCAGATGCACCCGCCTGTGATGAGACCACCGTTCCACGTAGCCTGGAGCGTCTCTACAACCTCGGCATTCGCCCGGACTGGTGGAAACTGCCCGCTCTGACGACGCAAGGTTGGGAACGCGTCAGCCAAATCATCAGCACTCGCGACGCCTGGTGTCATGGTGTCGTACTGCTGGGGCTTGATGCGCCGATTGACGAGGTCAAACGCGGTTTCGAGCAGGCAGCACGCTTCCCGATCTGCAAGGGATTCACCGTCGGACGCACCTTGTTCACCGCTCCCAGCCAGGCCTGGCTGTCAGGCAGCATTGACGATGCGACCCTGATTCGTCAGGCCGCTGACAACTATCTCGACTTGATTACCCATTGGCAGTCACTGCGTGATGCCTATTGCAACGCAGAGGATGCCAATTCTGCTCCCACGCTCGCAGAAGGAGTCCTGCAATGAGCTCTGTTTCTCACTCGGCGGCAGCGTCGGGTACCGTGCGCCTGACCGTCGCTCAGGCACTGGTGCGCTACCTGAGCCGGCAATATATCGAACAGCGTGGACAGGAAGTCCCTTTGTTCGGTGGCTGCTTTGCCATCTTCGGCCACGGCAACGTGGCGGGTCTCGGCGAGGCCTTGCACGCCGCGGGCGATGATTTCCCCACCTATCGCGCCCACAACGAACAAGGCATGGCCAATGCGGCCATTGCCTATGCCAAGGCCAACAATCGCCGTCGCATCATGGCGTGTACCTCGTCCATCGGGCCTGGTGCCACCAACATGGTGACGTCGGCAGGGCTTGCTCATGTCAATCGGTTACCGGTGCTGTTCCTGCCCGGCGATACCTTCGCCAGCCGCGCACCGGACCCGGTGCTCCAACAGGTCGAGCACTTCAATGACCCCGGTCTGAGCGTCAATGACTGCTTCCGTCCCGTGTCACGCTTTTTCGACCGCATCACGCGACCGGAACAGTTGCTGACCAGCCTGCCTCAGGCGCTGGCCACGCTGCTGGATCCCGTGGATTGTGGCCCTGCCACCCTGTGTCTGCCACAGGATGTCCAGACGCTTGCGTTTGAATGGCCGGAAGACTTCTTCACCCGTCGAGTGCATCACATCCGTCGCGCTCCCGTCGCTCAGGAAGAGCTGGTGGCAGCCCTGGACACACTGCGCACCGCCAAGCGGCCACTGCTGATTGCCGGGGGCGGCGTGCATTACAGCGAGGCGTGTGAGGCCCTCGCCACCTTTGCCCAGCAACACGGCATTCCAGTGGTCGAGACACAGGCTGGCAAGGGTGCCCTGCCCTGGGGCCATGCTCGCAACATGGGCGCAATCGGTGTCACCGGCGCGGCCAGCGCCAACCAGCTGGCACGTGAAGCCGACGTCATCATGGCCATCGGATCACGACTTCAGGATTTCACCAGCGGCTCTCGCACGCTCTTTGAAGCCGCCGGCCAGACACTCATCAGCCTCAATGTCGGTCGCTTCGATGCCGCCAAGCATGGCGCACGGCAACTGCAGTGCGATGCCCTGCGGGGACTTGAGGCCTTGACGGCAGGGCTGGGTGACTGGGCCGCACCAGACAGCTGGGTGCAACGCCAATCCGGGCTCAAGCAGGAATGGGAAGCGGTCCGCGAGAGCGTGATGGCTGATCAGGGGCTCGCGCTGCCAACCGATGCCCAGGTGCTCGGGGCCGTGAATCGTCAAGCGACAGATGACACCACGGTGGTCTGTGCTGCCGGCGGTTTGCCAGGTGAGCTTCACAAGCTATGGGCGGCCAGTGTCCCCGGCAGTTATCACGTGGAATATGGCTTCTCATGCATGGGCTATGAACTGGCCGGCGGGATGGGCGTCAAGATGGCACGCCCGGAGCGGGACATCGTGGTCGTAGTCGGCGATGGCAGCTACCTGATGCTCAACTCTGAGCTTGCCACCTCCGTGATGCTCGGCCACAAGCTGACCGTGGTGGTCCTCGACAACCGTGGCTTCGGTTGCATCAACCGCCTGCAACACGCGACTGGCGGCGCCGGCTTCAACAACCTGCTCAAAGACTGTCGCACCGTTGCGGAAGGCGCCCCCAAGGTGGACTTTGCGGCGCACGCTCGTGCACTGGGCTGTCAGGCCGAACAGGTCACAGGGATTGGCGAACTGGGCGCCGCGCTCGAGCGTGCTCGGACCTCATCGACGACCTACGTCATCGCGCTAGACACGGATCCATTGCCTTCTACCCAGGAAGGTGGGCACTGGTGGGAAGTCGCCATTCCCGAAGTCAGCGAACGTACTGAAGTCCGTGACGCCTATCAGGGCTATCTGTCGCACAAACGCCAGCAAGCTCGCTGACGCATTTCAGGGCCGGCCAACCGCCCTTACGACATCAGTTGGCCGGCCTGGACGATACGCCATCTCTCGGAGGCCAAAGTGCCTCCCTGCACTCTCAATATCTCGAAGAAGGATACCGCCATGAGCATTCGCCTGGGCATCAACCCGCTGACCTGGACCAACGATGACCTTCCGAGCCTCGGTGCCGACACACCGCTGGAAGTCTGTCTCAGCGAAGGCCGCCAGGCAGGTTTTGCCGGTTTCGAGCTAGGAAACAAATTCCCGCGCACGCCCGATGCTCTGTCTCAGGTGCTCGATGCTCACGATCTGGCGTTGGTATCTGGCTGGTACTCAAGTCGCCTGCTGGAACGTAGCGTCGAGGAAGAGCTGGAAGCCTTGAACAGCCACCTCCAACTGCTCAAGGCGTGTGGCGCTACCGTCATGGTGTATTGCGAAGTCAGCCGCTGTGTACATGGTGACCAAGCCACTCCCGTCTCACGCCGCCCCGTCATGAATGATGCTGATTGGGCGCGATTAACAACCGGCCTGGATGCTGTCGCGAAAGAGATGGCGTCTCAAGGCGTGGAAATAGCTTATCACCATCACATGGGCACCGTCATCGAGAGTGAAGCTGATGTGGACCGCCTAATGGCCTCAACACAGCACGTAAAGCTATTGCTGGATGCCGGTCACCTGACTTATGCCGGTGGTGATCCCGTCGCCGTAGCACGCAAGCATGGCAACCGTATTACCCACGTCCATTGCAAGGACATCCGTATGGCACTGATGGACAACGCGATCAACCGTGACAAGTCCTTCCTGGATGCCGTACTGGATGGCGTTTTCACCGTGCCGGGAGACGGCGGTGTCGACTTTACCTCCCTTTTCACCGAGCTGAAGCGTCAAGAATATGGTCAGCACGATGATCGCTGGCTGGTTGTGGAAGCCGAGCAAGATCCTGCTGTCGCCAACCCGCTGACCTACGCAACGCTCGGTCATGACAATTTGGCCCGCCTGGCACGCGAGGCCGGCTTGATTCGCATCTGATTCCAAGCCACCAGGCTGCACAGACAGCCCGCACGACTCTGATTATCTCTTGAGTCTGCGTATACACCACTCTCCACGAGGACACGTTCATGCAACAGTTACATCACTTCATCAATGGCCAATCACAACCCGGCGATAGCGGTCGTAACGCACCAGTCTACAACCCGGCCACCGGCGAGCAGTCCGCCAGTGTGTCACTGGCCAGTGCCGAGGAAACTCGTTCCGCCATTGCTGCCGCCAGCACCGCCTTTCCTGGCTGGTCCAACACCTCGGCACTCAAGCGCTCGCGCATCCTGTTCCGCTTCAAGGCGCTACTGGAAAAGCACAGCGACGAACTCGCCACGCTGATCTCCCGCGAGCACGGCAAGGTGCATTCGGATGCGCTTGGCGAGGTGACTCGCGGCATGGAAGTCGTCGAATTCGCCTGCGGCATGCCCCATCTGCAGAAAGGCGAGCACTCGCTGAACGTGGGCACCGGGGTGGACAGCCACTCTCTGATGCAACCGCTGGGTGTGTGTGCGGGCATCGCTCCCTTCAATTTCCCGGCCATGGTGCCGATGTGGATGTTCCCCATCGCCCTGGCCACCGGGAATACCTTCATCATGAAGCCGTCCGAGAAAGATCCCTCTGCCCCGCTGCGCATGGCGGAACTGCTGGCGGAAGCCGGCCTGCCGCCGGGCGTGTTCAACGTCGTCAATGGTGACAAGGAAGCCGTCGATGTCCTGCTGACCGATGAGCGTGTCGAAGCGGTTTCCTTTGTCGGCTCCACTCCGATCGCCGAGTACATCTATTCCACTGCCTCGGCACACGGTAAGCGAGTCCAGGCCCTGGGGGGGGCGAAGAATCACATGGTCGTGATGCCGGATGCCGATCTGGATCAGGCAGCGGATGCCCTGATGGGGGCGGCGTACGGCAGTGCTGGTGAACGCTGCATGGCCATCTCGGTGGCAGTCCCGATCGGTGAGCAGACCGCAGAGCGACTGCGCGACAAGATCCTCGAGCGCATGGCCACTCTGCGGGTGGGGCCGGGTGAGGTCGAAGGCCAAGAAAATGACATGGGGCCACTGATCTCACGCGTGCATGCCGACAAGGTCATCGAGTTCATCGACAGCGGTGTCGAGCAAGGTGCGGAGCTGGTCGTGGATGGCCGTGACATCACGGTGCCTGGGCACGAGAACGGTTATTTCGTGGGCGCGACCTTGTTTGATCATGTGCGCCCAGACATGCGCATTTATGCCGAAGAAATCTTCGGGCCGGTCCTCTGTCTGGTCCGCCAGGAGTCACTCGACGAGGCGATTGCCCTCATCAATGCCCACGAATATGGCAATGGCACGGCCATCTTCACTCGCGATGGTGATGCTGCCCGTCAATACACCACTCGCATTCAGGTCGGCATGGTCGGCGTGAACGTGCCGATCCCTGTACCGATGGCATTCCACAGCTTTGGCGGCTGGAAGCGCTCTCTCTTTGGCCCGCTTCACATGCATGGCCCGGATGGCGTGCGCTTCTATACCCGCATGAAAGCCGTCACCACCCGCTGGCCTGATGGTCTGCGCAGTGAAGCTAGCCACTTCACCATGCCGACACTCTGATTCACCGCTCGCAGGGTCGGGCATGACAGCGTCATGCCCGACCGCTTTTCATTGCGCCTTGCCTGACCGGTAAGGCACATGACCGCCATGGAGGCATGTCATGACGCACAAAATGAAAGTGGGTGTCTGTACCTGGACCTTCGGCCCGCTGCCGATCGAGGATATCTTCGCGCGGACCGCACGTCTGGGATTTGACGGGGTGGAACTGCATGGCGATCTCGACGCCTTCACACCAGACATGATCCGCGCCCTTTGCCAGACGCATGGGCTGGAAGTGTTCTCACTCACGCCGGGAGATTGCGATCCCGCCTCCCCCGACGCGTCGGATCGCGAGGCTGCCGAGACCTACTATCGACAGCTGATCGACTTTGCCCAGGCGATCGGCGGCGCGCGAGTCTCACTGCACGGACTCGTGGGGCGAATCCGTCCCGCAGATGGCAGTGATCAAGACAGCGAATACCGCCACCTCGTCGAAGTGCTCACTCCACTGTGTGACCATGCAGCAAGTCGAGATGTGCCGCTCGTCTTCGAAGTTCTCAATCGCTACGAATCCCACCTCATCAACACTGCAGCCCAGTGTCGCAGGCTCATCCAAGACATCGGTTCTCCCCAGCTCAAGGTATTGCTGGATGCCTACCACATGAATATCGAAGAGCCTGACCCCGTGCGAGCGCTGGCCGAGACTGGCGATCACCTGGGGCTTTATCACGTCGCCGACTCCAATCGCGGCGGTATCGGTCAGGGGCATAGTCAGCTGGCGGATCAGTTCACCCAGCTGCGTGCCATGCACTATGACGGCCCGATCATCGTCGAGGCACCGGCCATGGGTCCTGATCCCTTCACGCCAGTCAAGACAGGCGATTATCTGACAACACTGGAAGATCAGTTGTCAGGCAGTGTCTCGGCGCTTCGCCAGCATTTTGCGCTTGACGTACCTGCCTGAGCTTTCAGGCGCCTTACCTCCCATGGAGTGATACCTCATCACCTGCATGGGCATAACAACATCGCGGGCAGCGAGTCACGCCAACCCACTCGTCTGTCTGTTGCCATCTGCGCGGGACGCCTTCACGTCCCAACGCTGGAGATTTCACATGACTGCCAAGCTCTCGCCCGGCAGGGCCGGACATTCCCTGTCACGTCAGCAACTCGGCTATCTGATACGCATCACGCTGATCGCCACTCTAGGCGGGTTGCTCTTCGGTTATGACACCGGCGTCATCTCCGGAGCCATCGGCCCCATCGCTGAATATTTCCAACTGACACCCGCGGAAAAGGGCTGGGCGGTATCCTCCGTCGTCATCGGCTGTATCGCAGGGGCCATCAGCGCCGGCTGGATCTCCATCCGTTTCGGCCGACGCAAGGCCTTCCTGATTGCCGCCATCTTGTTCCTACTCTCCGCCATCGGCTCTGCCACGGCGACTGATTTCCACTATTACACCCTGTGGCGCATCATCGGCGGGATGGCGGTGGGACTGGCCAGTGTGGTCGCGCCGATGTACATCTCTGAAATGTCCCCCGGGCATCTGCGAGGTCGTACCGTCAGCCTGTTCCAGCAGTCAATCGTCTTCGGACAGATGGTGGTGTTCTTCGTGAACTACTTCATTGCCAAGGGCATGGCTGAACACTGGATGATCGACCATGGCTGGCGCTGGATGCTCGGGTCCGAAGCCCTGCCTGCCTTGCTGTTCGGCGCATTGCTGTTCTTCATTCCAGAATCGCCACGCTGGCTGGTGCTGAGAGGTCGTCCCGAGCAAGCCCGCAACATACTGAGCCGCTTTACTCCTGCCGAAGACCTGGACCAGACACTCAACAGCATCATCACCTCCTATCGTGACTCCTCGCGGGACAATCTCATCAGTCTGCGTGAGCGCGGTCTGCTGGGGCTGGTGATACTGGGCGTCTTCATCGCCAGTGCCCAGCAACTGACCGGTATCAATGTCGTCATGTACTACGCGCCGGACGTATTGTCCTCGGTGACCGCCAGCAGCGAGGATGCCCTGCTGCAGACCTCGATCATGGGTGTCACATTCGTGGGCGGCAACCTGCTGGGGATGTTGTTGATCGACAAGGTCGGGCGTCGCCCACTGCTGATTGCCGGCAGTATCGGCAGCATGATCGGCATGTGTGCATTGGGCATCATCATCGGGCGAGATGCGGTGGGCTATGGCGCACTGTTTGCGCTGATCGTATACGTGGTGTCCTTCGCCATTTCCTGGGGCTGTGTCTGCTGGACACTGTTGTCAGAAATCTTCCCCAACGCGATTCGTGGACGCGCCATGGCGCTGGCCGTGGCTGGCCAATGGTTCGCGGGTTTCATGGTCACACAGACCTTCCCGATGCTGCGCGAGAGTGACTGGCTCAACCACCTGTTTGGCAGCGGTTTCAGCTTCTGGCTCTATGCCGTGCTGACGCTGATGAGCCTGCTGGTGGTATTGCGCTATGTGCCGGAAACCAAGGGCAAGACTCTGGAAGAGCTTGAGAACATTACAGGCACTCGCCTCAGCAAACGTCGGCGGGCGCTTGCCAGCACGAGCTTGAGCAGCTGACGGCCATTAGTGACGCCCAGCTCCGTCTGGGCGTCATGCCCCATGTGCCCAATGACACATAAGTTGCATGCCCCATGAGCTCTTTGCCGACCACCTGATCACGTGGCCTTGGCAAGGAGCTTTTCTGTAGGGATCCCGGGTGAGGAAAATTCAGCAGCACAGCACAGGGCACCCTCCTGGCATTGCACAGGCGCTCAATACGCCATCTGCCCCGCGAATCCGGCCTCATCTCGAATCCCTACGCGATTACCATCCGGGTCATGCAGATGGATCGTCCTCCCCCAGGGCGTCTCTTCGATCTCGGCATCGATCCCCCATGCCCTGACCTCCGCCAAGGCCTGTTCGATGTCGCTGACATTGAAGCGCAGCTTGGCGCTACCTTGCTCGGGACTCTTGCCTCCCTCAATCGCCCTTCCGCCCTGCTCGATCATCAAATATCCGTCTCCATAGGCCAGGCAGGTCAGCCTGAAACCGCCATCTTCCTTGCTGAACAGAAGCGGCAGTTCAAAAAGGCCCTGGTAGAACGCGACACACTCATCGAACCGCTCTGTATTCAATATCAGGCCATACCGTGCGACGTTATGCTTCATCCCTGTGTCCTCTGGAGGTAGCTCGGGGTCTCTTGAGCATGCCATCGATGACTAGGCAGGACGATGTCGCTTTCACAAGAATACGCTCCCGCCGGCACATGAAGATTGCCAGTGGGAGCGTCGCGCGACAAAGTGATGGAAAGCCTTGAGCGCTGCTGAGTTACTCCGTTGTCAGCGGCAAACCTTGACGCGCCAACCGGCGACGTCGCTTGCTGAGACGAGTCCCGGTGATGTCTTCCAGCTCTTCCAGGGTCTTGCCCTTGGTTTCCGGTAAGTAACGCAGCACGATCAGCAGACTGAGGAAGGTCAGTACCGCATAGAGCCAGAAGCTGAATCCGCCACCGACCAGCTCATTGAGGAAGTCGCTCTGGCGCATCATCGGGAAGGTCTGGGTGACGATGAAGCCGAGCAACCACTGTGCTGCGACAGCCAGTGACATCGCGCGTGCGCGAATCGCATTGGGAAATATCTCGGAGACCAGTGTCCAGCAGACACACCCCCAGGAGATGGCAAACGAGACGACATAGACGATCAGGGCAATCAAGGCGCTGATGCCCGGTTCGCCATTGCCGATCACGACACCGAGGAAGGTCATGCCGACGATGCTGCCCAGACTCCCCGCAATCAACAGCGGACGACGGCCGACCTTGTCGATCAGCAGCATGCCCAGCAGATTACCGGCGACGAAGGTCACCCCCATGATGGAGGTCTGGAACAGAGCATCTTCATTGCTGGAAGTGACGGCGGACAACACATCCGGGGCGTAGTACATCACCACATTGATGCCGGTCAGTTGCTGAGCAGCAGCGATGAAGACCCCGATGGCCACCAGCCCCAACATTCCCTTGGTGCGCAGAGACGCGTGGCGCTTGTTCTCGTTGTGCTGGAAGGATTTCTGGATCTCGCCCAGGGTGCGCTCGATGGCATCGGCATGATAGAAGCGCGCCAGCACCCGCCGCGCATCATCTAGACGTCCTTTCAACACCAGCCAGCGCGGGGATTCCGGTACGAAGGGAATCAGTACCGCGAACAGGATCGAGATGATGGCTTCCGATCCCAGCATCCAGCGCCAGCCATGATTCAGGATCCAGGTCTCGGCCATGCCCTTGGCAATGAAGTAGTTCACGAAGAACACCACCATCTGACCAAAGACCACGGACTGCTGAAACAGGCTGACGGTGCGACCGCGCATATAGCCCGGTGACATCTCGGAGATGTACATCGGTGCCATGACGCTGGCCATCCCGACCGCCAGTCCACCCAGAATACGCCACCAGATGTAGGCATCAAAGGTGCTCGCCAGACCAGAGCCCAGTGCTGACGCAGTAAACATCAATGCTGACAGCATGAAGACGGCCTTGCGCCCATAGGCAATGGACAACCGTCCGGCGATAAGTGCGCCACCAATACAGCCGATGACGACGGAGGAGACTGCCCAGCCCTTCTCGGCGGCAGACAGGTCGAAATATTGCGCGATGGGCCCGATGGCGCCGGAGATGACCCCCGTGTCATAGCCGAACAACAGGCCACCGAGGGCGGCCACCAGGATGATCTTGATCAGGAAGACAAGCTGCGCTGGCGTCAGCTTTTCTTGATGAATGGATGAGGCGGGATTAGCTGATTCTGTCGAGGTAGCAGTATCGCTACCGGGGTGCGAAGTGGGCATGACGACCTCTCGTGATCGATTGTTATAGTATTACGAGAACTGCTGAGGCAGATGTGGCTCGAGCGCTAGTGGCATCTGACGCACCATGCGATCGAGACAAGTCATTGATGAATCTTGTATGCCCTGTCATCTTCTGGCGTGATGGCGACAGGGCTTCATGCCGATCAGGCTTCCGCCAGACCTTTTTCCAGAATGCTGCGCTCGATGAATTCACGGCTTTCGCGTGCATTTTCCAGCGCGCTGTTGTCCTTGGTCGGATCCACGTCCTGCTCGACGGTGATCCAGCCTTGATAGCCGATGGATTCCAGGCTCTCGCGGACCGCATCAAAGTCGACACAGCCCTGGCCCAGCGGGCAGAACACGCCCTGGCCGATGGCGGTATAGAAGTCGATGCCGTCCTTCACCACGCTTTCGAGTACTGGTGCCTGAATATCCTTGAAGTGGATATAGGCGACGCGCTCGCCATAAGTGCGAATCAGCTCGGCCGGATTGATGCCCGCATAGGTGCAGTGCCCGGTATCGATGCACAGCTTGACCAGATCAGCATCCAGTTCAGCCATCGCACGGTCCACTTCATCGCGATACTCGATGTAGGTGCCGGCATGAGGATGAAGCACAGGTGTGACCGCATATTCCTGACAGATTTCCGCCACCTGGCGGATAGTGACCATCATCTCGTTCCACTGTGCATCATCGAGCCGGGTCGCGGTTTCTTGCTGACCGGCTTCATCGGTACGTGGCGAGCTGACATGGTCGATGATGACCATGTAGTTGCCCTGCTGAGGCTTGAGTACCTCACAGGTCGCACGGGTGTAATCCAGGATTTCCTGACGACGTGACGCGTCATGCAGATGCTTGAAGATGGTACCGGCGATCAGTTCGAGCCCTCGGCTGTCCAACGCGGACGCCAGTGCCGCCTGCTCGGTCGGCAGGTAATTGAGTGGGCCAAGCTCCGTCGCCTTGAAACCGGCACCGGCGATTTCGTCGAGCACGGTCTGCCAGCTGGGATTGGCGGGGTTGTCGGCAAACTCGATACCCCAGGAACACGGTGCGTTGGAAAGCTTGATGTGCATGATGATGTCCTTCTTCTTGGCGTTGTCGTTGTCTTTCGGGATGACCATCGTCAGTGACGTGGAAACGAGGCCTCACATCGGGTACCGACCGACTGGCAGCGGTGGAACCGACATGAGGCGCTCCTGATGTCGCAGTCAGATCAGAACGCGACCCAGCGATTCTCGTTGTCAGAGGATTCCACACAGCACTCCAGCAACCGCACGCCTTCGATGCCTGCATCGATATTGGGGAACCAGAGAGACTCCAGCTCCTGCTCCGACAGGCCAAGGTGTTGAGTGCCTGTGCCGTTACGTCGTGCTTCAGCGCCCTGCATGGCGAGTGCATAACGGTGATAGACATTGGCCCAGGATTCGAAGAAGCCTTCCGCGTGGCCGCCGCCGATGCGATTGCTGTTCACGGCGTTGTCGCCCTCGGCCAGATAGCCCATGCCACGTTCCAGAATCCGTACCGGTTCGCCTTGGACCTCGTAGCGCAGCTGGTTGGGATATTCATCCCACCATTCGATACTGGCCTTCTCTCCCACCACACGAATCTTCTGCTGATGCATGGAGCCCGCATTCACCGCACTGGCCCACAGTGATCCCACCGCGCCGTTCTGGTACTGGAGCAACACCTGGGCGTTATCTTCCAGCGGTGCCCGCGAGGCCACGAAGCTCTGGCGGTGGCACATCAGGCGTTCGACCTTGAGTCCGGTGATGAACTGGCCGGCATAAAAGATGTGCGTCCCGAGGTCCCCCAGCACATAGGTCGGCCCGGAAACGGCAGGACTGGTGCGCCACTTGGCGCCACTGCTGACCTGTTCGACCGGCTGGCTATGGAAGCCATGGGCAAATTGCATGTTGACCATGCGTACCTGCCCCAGCTCACCCGACTGCACCATGGCGCGGGCCTGGTGAAGCATCTGATAGCCGCTGTAGCCATACATGACACCGAAGACCAGACCGCGCGCCTGTGCTTCAGCCTTGAGCTCCTCTGCCTCGGCAACCGTGAAGGTCACCGGCTTTTCACAGATCACATGCAGGCCAGCCTTGAGCGCTGCCAGGCTGATGGCATGGTGGGTACTGTTAGGTGTGGCGATGCTGACGGCTTGAATGCCATCGTCGCGGGCAGCTTCGGCCTCGAAGAGGCTGGCGTAATCCGGGTAGCAACGCTCTGGGTCCAGTCCCAGATTGGTACCGAATTCACGCCCGCGTTCCGCGTCGAGATCGAAGGCACCGGCGACCAGTCGAAAGAGTCCATCGCGATGCGCGGCGGCGCGGTGGGCGTGACCGATTTCACTGCCACGGCCACCACCGACCATGGCCCAGCGCAGCGGCGCGAGATTGTGTTCTTCATTGAACATCAGGGATTCTCCTGGCAAATGCATGGGTGCTGATAATTGGCGTTGTCATTGCAAAGGTGTTCATGAAGCCCGTTGCTGCGTGCGCCGGGCCTCACGACTCACGCAGAATCAAAGTCCCGCAGAATCAGAGACCGCGGCGCTGATGGGCACGACCGGCATTCATGGCGGCCACCTGCGCTTCATCCACGTCCTCGCGGACGACTTCCGGTAGCCCCACATCCCACCAGCAGTCACAGGAAGACCACTTGGTGGAATCGATATCCACCACGATGACGTAGGTGCGTGGGCTCTCCTTGGCGCGCTGGTAAGCGGCCCGGAAATCACTGATGTCACTCAGATGCTCACCATAGGCACCTTGCGACTGGGCATGCTGGAGGAAGTCGACGCGTACCAGCTCGTCGGCCTGGCTACGACAATCGGCCAGCATGTTGTTGAAGGAAGGATTGCCGCTGTTGTTCTGCAGCTTGTTGATGACCGCGAAACCAGCGTTGTCACAGACGACAACGATCATCTTGTGGCCCGTCAGTACCGAGCTGTAGATATCGGAATTCATCATCATGTAGGAGCCGTCGCCGACCAGGACCACGACTTCGTTGTCGGGGTTGGCGATCTTGGCACCCCAGCCGCCGGCCACTTCGTAACCCATGCAGGAGAAGCCGAACTCGATGTCGAACTTGCCGAGCTGCTTGCTCTGCCAGTTCATGTTCAGCTCTGCCGGCAGGCCACCCGCCGCGGTCAGCACGGTATCACCGGGCTCCTGCACCGCATTGACGCTGGCAATGACCTGAGCGTAGGACGCCGTCTGCCCCGCCACGATCTCCCCGCGGTTGGCGCACAGGGATTTCCACTCGGCGACTTCGGCCTGACCCTTTTCCAGCCAGCGCTGATCCGCCTGCCATTCCCCCAACCCTGAATCAAGGCGCGCCAGCGTGTGGCGAGCATCGCCGATGACCGCCATGGCGCGATGCTTGATGGCATCCATATGCGCCACGTTGACGGATACGATCTTCAGCGCCGGATTGCGAAATACCGACCAGGATCCGGTAGTGAAGTCCTGAAGACGTGTGCCGATGGCCACCAGCACATCACATTGTACTGCCATGGCATTGGCGGAATTCGAGCCGGTCACGCCGATAGGGCCCATATTGCAGGGGTGAGATTGCAGCAGGGAAGAACGCCCTGCGATGGTCTCAACCACCGGGATATTGCGACGCTGAGCAAACTCCGCCAGCAACTGATTAGCTTCGGAATAATGCACACCACCGCCAGCGATAATCAGTGGCTTCTCGGCCTTTTCCAGCAGAGAAATAGCCGCTTCAATCGAGCGTGTGTCAGCTTCCGGGCGACGAATATGGTGAATGCATTCTTCGAAGAGCGCCTCTGGATAGTCATAGGCAACGCCCTGGATATCCTGTGGCAATGAAATCATGACCGGGCCGCAATTGGCGGGATCCGTCAGGGTCGCGATCGCGGTCGGCAAGGATTGCATGAGCTGTGCGGGGTGAGTAATCCGATCCCAAAAACGAGTGACGGGCTTGAAGGCATCATTGACGCTCAGGCTGGGCTGATGGGCATGCTCGACCTGCTGCAGCACCGGATCCGGGAGGCGTGAGACATGCGCATCGCCGGCAAACATCAGCAACGGCAGACGGTTGGTGTGCGCAATACCCGCCGCCGTGATCATGTTGGTGGCTCCCGGCCCGATGGAGGTGCTGGCGATCCCGATGCGTTGGCGCTGGTTGGCCTTTGCATAGGCAACGGCAGCAACTGCCATGGATTGCTCATTCTGGCCGCGCCAGATCGGGATGGTGTCCTGGATGTTGTGAAGCTGTTGCCCCAGGCAGGTCACATTGCCGTGACCAAAGATGGCGAACCCGCAACCAAACAAGGTCTCGACCTTACCGTCGATGTCGATCTTCTGCGCAGCCAGATATCTGGCGATGGCTTCGGAGACGGTCAATTTTATCGTTTTCATTCCTCTCTCCCGACGAGCATATGGCGTTGTTTTGTTGTGTGCATTCAGGTCGAAAAATCGGCACCTAAAGCTCAGTGATCATGACGCAGGAAAATGATGGTCAGCGCAGATTCTTCACCGTTTGGAAAGACACTAGCAGTGCCTGAAAACGTTTTCATCCAAATTTCAAAAAAAAGGCCCCGCCTTGGATCAAAGTTCAATAAGGTCATTCATGCATGATTGAAGTGGCCTATCCAACAGGCAGAAAAGACATGTTTCACCTATCGAGAGGCGTCTCAGTAACGTCGCCTTTTCTCAGCCCTCTTCCCCACGACACAGCCCATACAGACCAGTCCATCTAGACCAGTCCACCGTCCACGATATAGGTCTGCGCGGTGATCATCCGGCTATCGTCCGCGGCCAGAAACAGCACCATCCGTGCGACGTCTTCCGGCTGCACACGTTGATGCAGACTCTGGTTTTCCAGCACCTGGCGCTCAAGCTCCGGGTCCCACCACAAGGCTTTCTGGCGCTCGGTGATGACCCATCCCGGCAAGACGGTATTGACGCGAATTCCGGCGTCTCCCATGTCACGTGACAGTGTCCGCGTCAGGCCGATGGTAGCGGCCTTGGCGCTCGAGTAGCCCGTGATATCACGCGAACGCCGCAAGAAACTGGGAGAGCTGAAGTTGATGATCGACCCACCGCCCGCTGCCTGCATGCCAGCAAACACCGCCTGGCTTGCGAAGACTACATGTCGCAGGTTGGTAGCCTGCAGGTTGTCCCATGTCTCGACATCCAACTCCGACAAAGGCACACGCGTATCCCGAGCCGCATTGTTGATCAGTACTTCAATCGTCCCGAACTCATCAGCGGCAGTGCAGATCACAGCACGAAGCTGTGTAATATCGGTCACGTCACAATGCTGATAGCGTACCTTCCCACCTGTGCCTGAGAGCTGCTCTGCCAGCGCTTCGCCTGCCGCATCATCGATATCGACAAAGCTCACACAGGCCTGTTGCTTGCAGAAATGCTCGACCAGCGTGGCGCCAATGCCACTCGCGCCTCCACTGATGAAGACATGTCGCCCCTCAAGACTCGGATAACGTGCAAATTGACTCATGTTGCCTCTCCTCTCCTATCGCGGGTTCGTGACTTGCAGGTAACGCACGCCTCGATCAATACCCTTCGCGGTGATCCGTCTCGCGCTCCATGGCACTCAACAACTCGCGGGCCCCTGCCATCAGCAGACGAGTATCTGACCCGACGGTGACGAGGTCACAGCCACGTGCCAGCATTCGCTTCGCATGCGCAGCCCCCCCATTGTGGATACCGACGATCTTGTCATGCAGACGAGCCCGCTCGATGAGCTGACCGATCAAGGCATCCATCGGGCCATCCCCGTGATCGAACCCCGGAGCATGGCCATGAGAGAGCGCCAGATCCGCGGGACCGATATAGAGGCCATCCAGCCCCTCGACAGCGAGAATTTCCTCGAGGTTTGCCACGCCTTCGCGGGTCTCGATCATGCCCAGCACCAGCATCTCGTCGTTGGCATGACGGGCATAATCCGCCCCGCCGTACAGCATGGCGCGATGAGGGCCGAAGCTGCGCATACCCAGCGGGGGGTAGCGGCAGGCAGCCACCAGTGCACGGGCGTCTTCCGCGTTGTTGATCAAGGGAGCAATCACTCCATAGGCACCGCCATCCAGCACCTTCATGATCAAACCGGGTTCCAGGCTCGGCACTCGCACCAGCGGAACGGTGTCAGTGGTGGAAATAGCCGTCAGCATCGGCAACAGATCGCTGTAATCGATCACCCCGTGCTGCAGGTCGATGGTCAGGCTGTCCCAGCCCTGATGGGCCATGATCTCTGCCGAGAAGGCACACGGCATGGAGAGCCAGCCATTTACAACGCCCTCCTTTTGGGCAATGCGTTGCTTGAGGCGATTAAGGCGCATGGGGTCTCCCTCTGAAGTTCATCAATGGTGGCAGTCACAAGGGGCAGGTCACTCATGAGTCTCACGAATCGTGTCCCGGGAGGGTGAGCGCCCCCCACTCGGCATGTCGGGTGACGCTGGAGAGCGAGAGGCAAAGGCAGCGACGGAGACGCCCGGCACCTCGACCTCCATCGCGAAGACGCTGCCGGACAAGGGGGCCGCGGCCAGCGCCTCAGGGCTCATGCCCTTGCGCAAGGTGGTCACGTAAAGCGTTCTCATATCGGCCCCGCCGAAGCACGGCATGGTCGGGCCGGGACATGGCAGGCTGACCTGGCGCGCCAGACGTCCCTCGGCATCCCAGTAATTGAGTACTCCGCCAAAAACGCCTGCACTCCAGTAGCCTCCCGCCATATCCATCGCTCCGCCATCGGGGCGACCGTGCAGTGCAGGCTGGGTCTCGGCGAATACACGCGGTGTGCCCATGACACCACTTTCCGGGCAGTAGTCCGCGACATGGATGGTGTCGCGTCGCGTATCCGCAAAAAGCATGCGCTGTCCATCAGCGCTCCAGGCCAGGCCATTGGCGACGATGAGGCCTGACTGCAGCCGTTGGGTCTGTCCAGTGGGAGCGACATCATAAAAATGCCCCAGCGGCCGTGAACGACTCGCCTCATCCATGGTGCCGATCACGAAGTGTCCATTGGGCGCTACCTTGCCATCATTGAAGCGCGTGCCAGCCAACGGCTCTCCGGGTGGGCAGGCCAGGAACTCCAATGCACCAGACGCGAAATCGAGCAGATGGATTCCCGAACGCATGGCAACGATCAGACGCCCATCGGCACAGCGCCCGAATGCCCCCAGCGTCTCAGGCAGCACGCGACGCTCTCGCTTGCCATCACTCAGGCAGTAACGTTCGATCGCCGGGGCATAAAGGTCTGCCCAGAACAGGCTGTTGCGACTGACATCCCAGACCGGGGATTCCCCCAACTCCGCCCGGCTCTCTATCAGCAGTTCGATTTCCGCCATTTCCTGGACTCCCGTTGACGATGGCTATGGCACATGCGTGGATACCCCTGCGGGCTTACACCTTCTATCTCTCTGCACCCGATACCCTCGACCTTATCTCCTTGCTTCAAGCAGCGCCGCTCAATAGATATCGGGCTCAGGGGTACTACCAGGGGCACCATTGGCAAAGTCGAAGTCACAGCCTTCATCTGCCTGGGTGACATGCGATTTGTAGAGAGAGGCATAGCCATGAGGATGCCGGTCCTTGGGCGGCTGCCAATCCGCCAGTCGACGCTGGATCTCCTCTTCGTCGACCATCAGATCCAGCCGACGATTGGGAACATCGACCGCGATGATGTCACCGGTCTGAACGATGGCCAGCGGCCCGCCGACGGCGGCTTCCGGCGCCACATGCAGAATGCAGCTCCCGTAGCTGGTGCCGCTCATGCGCGAGTCGGAGATCCGCAGCATGTCGCGTACGCCTTGTTTCAGGAGCTTGGCCGGAATCGGCATCATGCCCCATTCCGGCATGCCGGGGCCGCCCACCGGCCCGCCATTCTTGAGCACGATGATGCTGTCGGCCGTGACCGGGAGGTCCTCATCATCGATACGTGCCTTGAGGTCGGCGATGTTCTCGAACACATAGGCAGGCCCTTGATGGACATGCAGGCGAGGGTCCGCCGCGGTCGGCTTGATGATGGCGCCCTTTGGCGCCAGGCTGCCGGTCAGCACGGCAGTCCCGCCCGAGGCATTGACCGGACTGTCCAGCGGGAGAATGACTTCCGGGCGCCAGACCTTGGCACCCTCGATGTTGTCGCCCAGGGTACGGCCGGTCACGGTCATGGCGGAGAGCTTCAGCTCACTGCCGATGTTCGTCATCAAGGCCGGAAGCCCTCCGGCATAGAAGAAATCTTCCATCAGATATTCGCCGGAAGGCTTGAGGTTCAGCACCAGCGGTACACGACGCGATATCTCGTTGAAGCGCTCCATCGGCAGCGTGATTCCGAGACGCCGCGCCATGGCCACGATGTGGATGATGGCGTTGGTCGAGCCACCGATCGCCATGTCGACGGCAATCGCGTTATCAAAGGATGCCTCGCTCATGACATCGGTCGGCTTGAGATCTTCCCAGACCATTTCCACCGCTCGCTTGCCGCTGGCGTAGCACATACGGTTGTGATTGGCGTCCACCGCGGGGATGCTTGAGGCCCCCGGCAGGCTCATACCCAGAGATTCACCGATCGACATCAGCGTTGCCGCCGTGCCCATGGTCATGCAAGTGCCCGGAGAGCGGGCAATCCCATTCTCGATCTCGTTCCAGTCACTCTGGCTGACGTTGCCGATGCGTCGCTCATCCCAATACTTCCAGACATCCGTACCGCTCCCCAACACCTGCCCACGGTAATTGCCGCGCAGCATGGCACCAGCGGGGACATAGATGGTCGGCAGATTCATGGAGATCGCGCCCATGAGCACGCCCGGCGTGGTCTTGTCACACCCGCCCATGACCACGGCGCCATCTACGGGGTAGCTGCGCAGCAATTCCTCGACTTCCATGGCTAGCATGTTGCGATACATCATGGCGCTGGGTTTCATCAATTGCTCACCCAGTGACATGGCAGGCAGTTCGACAGCAAAGCCCCCCGCTGCCGTGATACCACGCTTGATATCCTTGACCCGATCAGGAAAGTGAGAATGGCAGGTATTGAGGTCGTTCCAGGTATTGATGATGGCGATCACCGGCTTGCCGACGAACTCCTCTCCCCAATAGCCCATCTGCTTGACGCGAGAGCGATGCCCGAAAGAGCGCAGATCATCCTGCTTGAACCAGCGATTACTGCGCAGATCGTCGACCCCTTTCCTGTTCATTCCGTACTCCTTACAACGTAATTGACCGAACAATGGCGTAGCAGAATCCGCACCGGCTGCCTCGAGGGTGGCCCGTCATTGCGACATTCCTGAATGAAGTAGCGTTGGCTATCTCAATGGAACAGCCGAATCAGCGCGTCAATTGACTGTCCGCCGTGATGGGAGAGACACCCAATCGCCATTTCGTCGACTGGAGTCGAGCGCGGTGGCGGCGAACTCGACACCACGCACACCACTGCGCAGGTCGGGATACCAGCAGGCCAATGGGTGCGGCTCAGTCCCCTGCTGGCAGGCAGTGATGTCCTCATGGAGGTCGCTATACAGGGAAGAAAAGGCTTCGCGATAACCTTCGGGGTGTCCAAAGGCCACACGAGAGATACGCGTGGAGGCTTCGTGAAGTCCTGCTGCCCCTTTGGAGAGCAGCACAGGAGCGCCATCAATACGGCGGAACAGGAGCTGATTGGGGGTTTCCTGATGCCATTCGAGCCCCCCGAGACTGCCGAAGATCCGGAAGCTCAGGCCATGCTCGGCGCCGGCAGCCGCCTGGGTAATCCACATCAGGCCGCGGGCACCATTGCCATAGCGCAACATTACGTTGGCATTATCGTGCGCTTCGCGTCCGGCAACGCTGGCCGTGACATCGGCACTCAATTCACTGGTCTCAAGTCCCGAAACATACTCGAGCATATGAAAGGCGTGGGTCGCGATATCATTGAGAATCATCGACTCCCCCGCCATGGCGGGGTCCATATGCCAGTCGTGGCCTGCCTTTTCCGCATCCGTCAGGCAGGCCAGGTGCCCCTGAACGTAGTCACACTGCAGCTGACGGATTTCACCGAGCTCGCCATTCTCGATCATGGCGCGTGCCTGACGCACCATGGGATAACCGGTATAGCCATAGGCCATGCAGAAGCGCAGCCCTGCCCGCTCGGCAATCGCTTCAAGCTCGCGAGCCTGAGCCGGATCATTGACCAGCGGCTTTTCACAGACGACATGAAAGCCCAGCTCCAGAGCCAGCTTGGACAGGACGAAGTGACTATCGTTGGGCGTGAGAATGGCGATCACCTCAGCACCATCTTCGCGGGCAGCTTCCTCGCGTAGCAGTGATTCACCATCGCCATAACCACGTGCGATGTTGAGTTGTTCCGCCTGCTGGCGAGCACGCTCGGGATTCGATGACAGCGCACCGGCGACGACACGATACCGCCCATCCATCTGCGCCGCCGCACGATGGACCTGACCGATGAAAGACTGAACGCCTCCCCCGATCATCCCTATGCGCAGCACTTTGGGGGCCAAAGTGCTCGACTGGTGCTCCGCTGTCTGCTGTGAGCTTGCACGGTGATCGAATGAGGGCGGTGTCTGCTGAGTCATTGGGCGTCTCGGCTTCAGGCGTGGATGGCGTTATTGTTCTATCACGTACCACAGGGGCTTTTCCTTGGCTTTGGTACGCTGCATATCAAGCAGCCTAGCGCAGCCAAACCGGCTTTGAAAATGTTTTCAAAGCCATTTAGACCAAGGGACGAGAAAGAACGAAAATCCACCGATGTGCCAACGAATCGCCAGTATTCCAGGCGGACTACCAAGAGAGTGCTGCTCCGCCACCAGAGAAGATTTCACGAGAAAACTATCAAGCGTTCTGCAGTGCGCGTGTCAGTTGACGTGACGAGTCGACCCGCGTTGCGTGATCTGACACGGCATGATGACCCGACTGGGCGCCATGCCACCTTGCTTGATGCGCACGAACAACAACGACACCGTCTTGTCGACCATTTCCGTGAATGGCTGGCAGATCGTCGTCAGATCATAGGATTTGCTTGAGGCAAAGCGAATGTCATCCACCCCGACGATGCCGATATCCTGTGGTATGCGGTGCGAGAACTCATGACGTATGGCGTCCATGCCGCCACATGCCATGATATCGTCAAAGTAGAAGATGCTATCAGGAATGACCTCCGCCTCTGCGAACAACTCACAGGTGGCTTCATAACCCGCATCGTAGCTGTGGCGATGCCCTTCCCCCACGCCATGCAAGGTCAGCCCGCGCTGCTCCAGACGCTCGATGAATCCACGCTTTCTATCCAGCGTGGCCTGCTCCTTGGTCGACGCCCCCACATAGGCCAGCCGTCGATAACCGAGATCAATGAGATGATCTGCTGCCATGCGCCCCATCTCGACATCGTCACAGGTCACCACACAGGCGCCGGAGTCTTCTCCATCACGTCCGAATATGGCCACAGGCGTATTCTGCTTCGCACAGGCCTCGACCAACTCCGGCGGCACTGAAGCAGAAGTAACGATCAAAGCATCAACATGATATTCCATCACCAACGAGACAGCCTCCGAGATGCTTTTCTCGGTATTCACGTTGATCAACAAGGTGTGGCAGTTATGCCGCTGAATCGCAGCAGAAAATTCGCTGAGAATCGCCAGGTAGACAGGGTTCTCGAAATTGGTCACGAGAATCCCGATCAGGCTGGATTGCGACTTGATGCCTCGTGCCAGACGATTCGGCTTGTATCCCATTCTCTCGGCTACCGCCAGGATCCGGCTACGCATCTCTGGGGAGCTGCTGCCTTCAGGATTCATTGCCCGAGAGACCGCCGCAATCGAGACATTGGCCTCCTTGGCAACTTCAGTGATGGTGACACGCTTGGATGAGGGTTTGTCCTCGGACTTCTTCATGCTCACTCCCTAACGAGGCTCAATGCCCAAGATCTCATCAAGGCATTCCACCCCACACTGGATAATCATTGGCCGACCATACCGCGGATCACGCAAGCATGCAGCAGGCACATGCTGAAGAATACAGCCATATCACGTTGGCTTTGACGTGTGCCACCAGAGAGTCAATAGCTGTAGTGGCACAGTGAATCTGGCCACCTGACTTTGAGTGTATGATGGCTCACAGAGACAATCAGGTTCAGATGATGACGAAGAAGAGAACGTTTAGCCCGGAATTTCGCACGGAAGCGGCCCAGCTCGTGGTCGACCAGGGCTACACGCTGAAGGCGGCGTGTGAGGCCATGGGGGTTGGCAAATCCACCATGGAGTATTGGGTTCGCAGGCTTCGCGCTGAGCGGGCAGGCAAGGCACCGCTGAAAGGTGAGGCTCTGACGCCGGAACAGCGTGAGATCCAGGAACTGAAGCGCAAGCTGCGGCGAGTGGAAGAAGAGAAGGCAATATTAAAAAAGGCTACCGCTCTCTTGATGTCGGAATCCCTGAGCAATTCTCGATAATCGAGCGACTTGAAGAGAGCTACGCGGTGCAGCACTTGTGTCAGGTGTTTGGGCTGCATCGCAGTAGCTACCGGGCTTGGCGTAGTCGGGATAGAAGACCTTGTGAGACTGAGCAGAAGCTGCTGGATCAGGTTGTCGAGGCGCATACCGTCAGTAACGACTCTGCCGGCGCTCGCAGCATTGCAAAAATGGTCACGCAGGCAGGAATACCGTTGAGTCGTTATCGGGTCAGCAGGCGGATGAAGCAGCTGGGGCTGATGAGTTCGCAGCCGCCGAGGCACGCCTACAAGAAGGCTGATCAGCCACTGCAGCGGTCAAGTGTTTCTGGCCACCGATCTTGATGCATACCAGTAGTTCTTTTCTGCCAGGTTCGGCGGTAACCCATCGTTATGCTTGTGCGCCCTGAGGCTACTAAAGTCACCGACCATATAATCACTGACAGATCGCTTCGCCACAGCAATATCGGGACAGCCGATCTCTGGTAATCATTCCATTTTCAGGATTTTGAAGAAGCGCTCTGTTGGGGCATTGTCCCAGCAATTTCCGCGGCGACTGAGACTCAGCGTCATTCCATTCGGTAGCGCAAAAACATCAGATCTTGCCCAGCAACAGCGAACTTCCTTAATAGGATATCCACTGCCACTGGGCAAGATCAGGTGGCCAGATTCACTATCCCACTACACCACATCTCTCCTCTCGCCTCATGGTGCGCTCTCCACCCCGCCAATGCTCCTTACAAAGGGAGCTGTATCGTAATTGAAGAAAGATTTCATCACGCCATCGCCTCAGAGTGGTGAGAGCCGTTTACCTTCCCCTGGAACCACAGCGCAACCAGCGCCAGAAGCGCCAAGCCACTACCGGCCAGCGGCGTCATCCCCAGCGCCTGCTGTGCGACCAGTGCACTCCCCAAGGCGGAGCCGGCCGAGATGCCGATGTTGAACGACGAGATGTTGAGCGCCGAGGCGAAGGCCACCGCCCGTGGCCGATGCTGCTCGGCCGTGGCCAGCATGCCGGACTGAAAGGCCGGCGACAGCCCGAAGGCCAAAGCGCCCCACACCGCCAGCCAAACCGGCATCAACCACCTAGCCTCGCCCCAGGCGTGGATGATCGCCAGGATCGCCGCCAGTCCGACCAGCAGCCAGGCGGCCGTGCGCCGCCAGCCGATGGCGCCGACCAGCCGCCCGCCCATCAGGTTGCCGACGAGCGTGGCGCCACCGAAGACCACCAGCAGGCCACTGGCAGCCGCCGTGGAGAAGCCCGTCAGCTCGGTCAGCCAGGCGCTGATGTAGGTAAACAGCGGGAAGGTCGCCCCGAAGCCCAGTGCCGTCAGCGCCATGGTCAACACGATGACCGGATGGCCGAGGGCCGACAGCTGCTCCCCCCAGTTCCCCGTCGGCTGAGCCGCCAGCGAGGCCGGGACCCAACGCCATAGCGCAATGAGCGCGATGGCCGCCAGGGCCAGAATCGCCACGAAGGGCATCCGCCACCCCATGCCGTTCCCCAGCAGGCTGCCGATTGGCACGCCCACGACCATGGCCAGCGTCAGCCCCGAGAACATCAGCGCAATGGCACTGCCGGATCGCCCCTCCGGCGCCAGCCGACTGGCCACGGTGGCCCCCAAGGCGAACAGGGCACCATGCGCCACGGCGGTGGTGACACGACCGAGCATCAGGCTGGTGAAGTCCTGGGCGACGACCGACAACAGGTTGCCAATCACGAAGAGCGTCATCAGCCCCGTCAGCACCCGACGCGGCGCAAAGCGGGACAGCGTCAGTATGAGCAGCGGCGTACCGATCGCCAGGGCCAGGGCGTAGCCACTCACCAGCGCACCGGCACGATCCTGAGTGACGCCCAGATCAGAGGCGATCGCGGGCAGCACCCCGACCACGATGAACTCCGCCATGCCGATGGCAAAGGCGGCGACCGCCAATGCCAGGACGGCAGGATGCTGGCCGCGCATCATGCCGCCTCCCGGGCCATCAGGCGCGGCCCCAGCTGGGCAAGAGTCTCATCCAGTTCGACGGTCGCGCCGGCCACACCGACCGCCCCGACCACGCTCTGTTGTGCATCGCGCAGTACCACGCCGCCCCCGAAGCTGATCAGGCCTCCGTTGGTGTTCTCCAGGGTATAGATCGCCTCTCCCGGGGCGGCGATCTGGCCCAGCTGGGCACTGTCAGTCTGGAACAGCGACGCCGTGCGCGCCTTCTTGATCGCGACGTCGATACTGCCGGGGACCGCGCCATCCATACGTTCGAAGGCGACCTGAAGGCCGCTGGCATCCACGATGGCCAGCGAGACGGCGAATCCCTCATCGGCGGCGGCTTGGCGGATACCGGCGATGATGTGGTGGGCATCGTCAAGGTGCATGTCATTCTCCTCAAGAATCTGGTCAAGATCAGCGCCGTCGGCGACGACGCGATGAGGAGCATGCCGATGCCGCGCAGGCAGGCATAGGGGGAGCGGCGGATGCCGACCAACATTCGACAATGTCGAACGGCGGGACGGACAGGAGAATCAGCGCGCCAGCAGCTGCTTCGCCAACCGATTCAGCCGCGACGGCGACCAGCGCGAGGCCGGGCCCGCCATGCCCAGTGCCGCCACGCAGTCGCCCCGCTGCCGCAAGGGGATCGCCAGGCAGCAAAGGCCCGCCTCGACGTCCTCGAGGTCCAGCGCGAAGCCGCGGGCGCTGACCTCCCGAAGCCGGGCCTCCTGCGCATCGCTCAGGGGGCCATCGCGCCTGACCTGGCGCAGCAGGTCGTCATCGTTGGCCAGGAAGACATGGCCGATCGCCGAATGACGTAACGATTCCCGGCGCCCTCGAGGACTCTGGACGCGACGCGGCTGCCGACCCTCCACGGCCTCGAGATACAGGTACTCCTGGCTGCCGCAGGGGGTGGCCAGATAGACGGTCTCGTCACTCAGCGCCGCGGCCTCGTCCAGCAGCGCGCGGTAGTGCTGCCGAAGCTGCTCGCGCTCCTGCGCCAGGGGCTCGGCCAGCTCATCGAGTCGCAGGCCGAGCCAGTATCCCTCGGACAGGCGACGCACGTAGCCCAGCGCCACCAGGGTATCCAGCAGCCCATGAACGGTAGTCTTGCTCAGGCCCGCCTCGGCACTGAGGCTCGCCAATGTCAGTGGCTTATCTGCGTGACGTAGCGCCTCCAGCAGCAGGAAGCTGCGTGATACCGACTGAATCATCCTGGTCACGAGCATGCCTCATCGTTTCGTTGGCGCCACTTCATAGGGTCTCCCAGAGGCCGCGGTATTCACCTCGTGATTCTGTACATGGTGCTTTCATGCCGTCACTCCTCCACGACATCGTCCGGTAAGGACTCGCTCCATTCGCGCAGCTCATCGAGCACCTTGATGGCCGTCTCCCCCAGCGGCGTGATCGCATATTCCACGATCACCGGGGACGTCTCGCGCACGTGGCGGGAGATCAATCCCTTCGCCTCGAGGAAGCGCAGTCGCTCGGTGATCATCTTCTTGCTGGCACCGCCCACCATCCGGGCCAGGTCGTTGAACCTTACCGGCCCGTCCTTGATGTGCCACAGCAAGGACCCCGTCCACTTGCCTCCGAGCACGCGCATGCCCTTCTCGATGGCGCAGGGTTCCATGCAGGGCGCCGCGACCCGGCGCCGGCCTTTCGGATCTTCCGTCACAAACGCCTCCAATCGCACATCTCCTGTCGTGTCTGCCTAGAGCCAAGGGGCTCTGGACTTGCAACCGCTCGTCGATTCCCGAGTTCCCCCGGGAGATGCCACCTCAGGGCAAGCATGGTCAGTCCCGCGAAGAATAAGGTTACTAAAAGTATACTAGTTGTTTTTGGTTACCCATCGCGTCATCTTAACGCCTGCAGAGCTTGTTGATCCACTACTCGTTGCCCGTCGTGGCGGAGGATTTCATGCGTAAGGTATTGATCATCAACGGACACCAGCCCTATCCGTTTGCCAAGGGCGCGCTCAACGACAGCCTCGTCGAACGCGCGCGCTCCTGGCTTGACGACCAGGGACACGAGGTGCGCGTCAGTCGCATCGCAGAAGGTTATGACGTCGAGGAAGCGATCGCCGATCACCAGTGGGCCGATGTCGTAATCATGCAGTTCCCGATCAACTGGATGATGGTGCCCTGGTCTTTCAAGAAGTATATGGATGAGGTCTATACCGCCGGCATGGATGGCCGCTTCTGCAACGGCGACGGCCGCACCGCCGAGAAGCCAAAGGAGAACTACGGCCTGGGCGGCACCCTCACCGGTACTGAGTACATGCTCAGCATCACGCTCAACGCACCGGCAGAAGCCTTTGATGATCCCGACGAACGCTTCTTTGCTGGCAAGTCACTGAATGATCTGGTCGCGCCCGTGCATCTGAACGCACGCTTCTTCGACATGAGCCCACTCCCCACTTTTGGGGCCTTCGACGTGATGAAGAACCCGGATATTGCCAGTGACCTAGAGCGCTTCGAGGCTCATCTTGAGGATGTTTTTGGTTGAGCTATCCGCCACTTTAAGGAAATCACCTGATGACAACATCTCAATGGCCTGGCGCTGGGCGCCCGGTGCCGCTGGCCGACCAAGCCTCTCCAGAGTTCTATCGCGAGCTCGTCAATACCGGTGAGACAAGGCTGGTACACATGACCATGGCCCCCGGGGCCGCCGATGCGCCTCATCGCCATCCGGAGGAGATCGTCTACTTCCTCTCCGCCGGGCGCCTGCGCATCGCACTGGAAAGCGGCGATGTCGTGGAGCGTGACGTGGTGGCAGGCGACGTCATGCACAACGAGGCCTGGGCGCACCAAGTGACCAACGTCGGCGCGACTTCCGTCGAGGCCATCATTTTCGAGCGCCTGGATCGCGACGATCCGGCGTAATCCCACTTATTTCGAGGAGAGAGACGATGAAGACCATTCTGATGACAGGGGCCGGCAGCGGCCTGGCGGAAGGGGCAGCACTGGCACTGGCGCAACAAGGACACCGAGTGATTGCCACGGTAGAAATCTGGCCTCAGGTATCGGCCTTGAAGGAAAAGGCGCAGCAGCAGGATGTTGACCTGGAAGTCGAGAAACTCGACATCACCGATGCCCAGAATCGCGAAAGCATCTTTTCGCGCTACGGCGCCGAGGTGGATGTTGTGGTGGCTAATGCGGCGATCGGCGAGACCGGCCCCATCGCCGAGATTCCCGTGGCGCGAGTGCGCAAGGTCTTCGAGACGAACGTCTTCTCGACGCTGGAGTTCGTGCAGCCTTACGCCAAGGCCTTCGCCGACCGCGGCCAGGGCAAGATCGTGCTGGTATCGTCCATCGCCGGCTTCACCACCTTCCCCTACCTCGCGCCCTATGTCGCGTCCAAGCATGCCTTGGAAGGCATTTCTCAGCTCCTGCATGAAGAGCTGGCACCGCTGGGCGTGAAGGTCGCCACCATCAACCCGGGCCCCTTCCGCACCGGCTTCAACGACCGCATGTACGACACCCTCGACCAGTGGTACGACCCAGAAACACACTTCACCCCCGAGGCGCCGATCCGCGAGACCCAGCAGCTGTTCGCCGGGGACGATCTGCAGCTCGACCCCTCCTCCATGATCGATGAGATGGTGCGCCTCATCCCGCTGGACGAGCATGCCTTCCGCAACGTGCATCCCGCACGATTCGAGGAAGACGTGAAGCGCTACCAGGAGAGCCTCTGGGACCGTCAGATGTGACCGTCCACAGGCAACCGGCCATGCGCGCCGGGCCCGATGCAAGAGGATACCGGGCCCGACGCGCACCGCCCTTCATCGCGTCACCCCCATGAGGATGTTCCCCATGTCACAGCCTGATATTCACCTGTACACCGCCGCCACCATGAACGGCTACAAGCCGGTCATCTTTCTCGAGGAAGCGGAGGTGCCCTACGAGCTGACCTTCATCGACTTCGGCAAGAAGGAGCAGAAGGCGCCCGACTATCTCAAGCTCAATCCCAACGGGCGCATTCCCACCATCGTCGACCGGGGCAACGACGACTTCGCCGTGTTCGAGAGCGGCGCCATCCTCTGGTACCTGGCCGAGAAGTACGACCGCTTCCTGCCCAGAGAGGCCAAGGCCCGCAGCGAAACGCTGCAGTGGCTGATGTTCCAGATGGGCGGCATCGGCCCGATGATGGGGCAGGCCATGTACTTCCAGCGCATCGCCGCCCCCAACGGCCAGCAGGAACCCTTCTCCATCACGCGTTACGTGGAGGAATCCCGTCGCCTGCTGGAGGTCCTGAACACCCGCCTGGGAGGCCGCGAGTGGCTGGCGGGGGATCAGTACACCATCGCCGACATGGCGACCTACCCCTGGGCCCGCGCCTACGTCTGGGCCAAGGTATCGATCGAGGGTCTCGACCACCTGAAGGCTTGGTTCGAGCGGCTCGATGCGCGCCCCCAGATCCAGAAGGCCTTGACCATCCCGAAGGCGCAGCCCGCCTTCTGGGGTGACGCGGACGACAGCGATTTTCTACTTGAGAACGCCGCTCGTTTTGCCAGCGACGTCGCAAAGTGAGTGAACCTGTGAGAGTGCATGGGGCTCTGATCATCAAGGACGATCATGGTCGGTAAAGCCTGGATTCATAGAATAAACGCAGCACTTTGGACCGCACGGTAGAGGCAGGAGGGCCAGCGCCGGTTCCCTTCTCGGCTCACCGACCAAAGTGAAGCAGAGTATGGAATACCGACAGCTGACCCAGACCCTACGATACCTGATCCACGCCCGTTATGACTTGGGCATGAGCCAGCGCCAGATCGGCAGGGAGCTGAACCTCCACATCAGCACGATCAGCCGTGAAATTCGCCGTAACGCCACCGCTGATGGCTATGATCCCGAGCAGGCCCAGACACTCAGTGATCATCGACGCCGCACTGCTAGCAAGTGGACAAAGCGCCTTCCAGGCATGATGGCCGCCGTTGCCGGTCGGCTACGTGAGGAGTGGAGCCCACAGCAAATCAGTGGCTTCATGGCGCCCTTGGCCGGCGTTAGCGTCAGTCATCAATGGATCTACTCCTTGATCTGGGACGACAAGGCACGGGGTGGTGACCTTTGGCGGCATCTCCGTCAGCCCAAACGCCGCAATAAGCATCGCACACATGCCAAGAGCGCCGGGTTGGGCAAGATCCCCAACCGAGTCGGTATCGAGCACCGCCCAGATGAGGTTGATGACCGGCGCTTCATCGGCCACTGGGAGGGCGACACCGTGATACAGGGCCACAAGCAATCAGGCTTGGTCACGCTGGTTGAGCGTCGCAGTAGCTATTTACTGGCGGCACGACTGCCCAGGATCTCGGCCGAGTTGACGCAAGCAACCATGATAAGCTTGTTGAAGCCGCGCCGGGGAGCGGTCCAGACGATCACACTGGACAATGGCTCGGAATTCGCTGGCCACGAAGTAGTGGCCAAGGCCGTGACGGCGGCGATGTACTTCTGCGATCCCTACTGCTCTGGACAGCGTGGGACCAACGAAAATACGAATGGCCTGATACGGCAGTACTTCCCCAAAGGAACGGATTTCCGCCAGGTCAGCAATGCAGAGCTACGCAAGGTGGTCGAAAAGCTGAATGACCGTCCTCGAAAGCGACTCGGCTACCGGACACCGGCGCAGGTGTTTATAGGGGAATGCTCAGGAGGCCTGAATACTGCAGGTGCTGCGCTTATTGCTTGAATTCAGGAAGTAAAGCAGGGGGCCTGCCTATTAGAGAACATTCACCATATCTACAATGCAAACATGGCAATATGGTTCCGACCTTTCTAGCATTAACTGGTAAAATGCCAATTATACAGCAAAGCAATAAGCAATATATACATCATCTTATCAATAAAGAGACAAGATAGCGTGTCCGCTAGTAGAGGACAGCGTGTGAATCAAGCTCTATTTTTCACTTTACTCGACTTACTGAGAACAATATAAAGAAAGCATTACAGCATACCAAAAGGAGATGACATGAGCTTAGACAGCAATAACCATCATCTACCTGACGCTACTGAGACAACTCGTCATATAATTCATGAGGAGCTTCCACAGGAGCACGAGGACTCACTAATTCGCGCGCTCCACAAAGTTATTCGACTCGGCGTGAAGGTGCTGGCTTGTCTTATGGTCCTCGTGATCATCTGGGGTATTATTGACATTATTTATGTATTATATCAACAGCTGACTGCACCACCCTATCTTCTACTTGAGGTCAGTGATATCTTTCGTCTTTTTGGCGCTTTCATGGTAGTATTAATTGCTATTGAAATATTCGTCAATATTCGATTGTATCTGGGAACAGATGTTTTTCCTTTACAACTGGTCATTGCGACAGCCTTGATGGCTATTGCGAGAAAAGTAATCATCATGGACTTCGACACTATTTCTGCTCAGTATATATATGCAACTGCTGCTGTCGTCGTCTCTTTAGGAATCGCTTATTGGCTGGTGGCACACAAAAAATAATGGGCTCTTCGACGTTTCATGTGGATTTGACTTCATCCAGCATGCGCCCCACGGGACTGCCGATCAGGTAGATCATCGCAATGAAATTGCTTTCGTTTCGGTAGCCGCGAGCCCGAGATCTGGCAGCCTGAAAGAGGCCATTCATGCCTTCCAAACGTGCGTTCGTCAGGCCTGAGTACCAGCGCCTCACAACCTGGTCGGCATGTCGCTCCAACGTATTGAGTGCTTTTGCCATTGGCTTGAGAAACGTGTGACCAGCGACTGCCTCACGCATCACTTTGAGGTAATTCGTGATGCGCCAACGAGCCCCGCGCGCTGTCGGTGAGCGACGAATCCACCTCAGCTTTTCCTTGATGATCCATGCATTCGCGGTAGCCCCTTGATCAGCAACCAGCTCCCGGAGGGCGACCAGCTGTTTTTCCGTCAGGTTGTGGTTATCCATGCTTTTCAGCACTGCGCAGCGCAGGGCCTTGGGATGGGATTTTTCTCGACGTTCCCGCTTACGCACTTCATCCAGCGCCTTGGTGAACGTCTGCACGATATGGAACCAGTCAACCGTCACTCGAGCATCAGGAAGATGTTCCGCAGTGCCATTGAGGAAGGCCGGAGACATGTCACACACGACTTCAACCACATTACCCGGGGCGCCACCATGTGCCTCTAGAAAGGCGCTGAACGCCTTGATCGTCTCTCTGCCACGTCCTTGGACAGCAAAGATCACCGGCTCTTGCTGGCGTTGCATATCGAGAAATACGGTGACGTAACGTTGCCCTCGACGTGATGCCGTTTCGTCGACCCCGACATTGGCAACCTGAGAAAGATCCAGGTCTCCCTGCATGCGGCCTACGTAATGATGCACGATGCGCCACAAACGCTTGTCAGTGACTTCCAATTGCCGAGAGACGGCGAGTACAGGCTGTAGTGGCACAGTGAATCTGGCCACCTGACTTTGAGTGTATGATGGCTCACAGAGACAATCAGGTGCAGATGATGACGAAGAAAAGAACGTTTAGCCCGGAATTTCGCTTGGAAGCGGCCCAGCTCGTGGTCGACCAGGGCTACACGCTGAAGGCGGCGTGTGAGGCCATGGGGGTTGGCAAATCCACCATGGAGTATTGGGTTCGCAGGCTTCGCGCTGAGCGGGCAGGCAAGGCGCCGCTGAAAGATGAGGCTCTGACGCCGGAACAGCGTGAGATCCAGGAACTGAAGCGCAAGCTGCGGCGAGTGGAAGAAGAGAAGGCAATATTAAAAGGGTATACGGATTTAATGGTTGATGGGGCACCTTCACCCCATCAATCTGATACCACCCTCAGATGGTTGATAGATCGACTCCGTAGTTGAGTTCCTCTGCGAAGTCCGGCAGTCCGTAACCGATGGTTTTCTTGTAGAAAGGAGAGACCTTCGCAGTCGGTGCCTTCTTCTTGTGCTTCGTGGTGTAGAGCATTCGTGCCCGCATCACCTCGAAGGAGTAACCGCGCCCTTCACGGTTCTTGTCCTTGGCCAGTCGGTTGATGGACTCCGTGTAAGCGTTGGTGACGGGCATGTCCGTCTCGAAGTAGGTCATGGTCTCTTCGCGCCAGTTTCCCACTGCCCTGACCAGATCGCTCCAGACTTCCTTTTGGCCCTTCGGGATGGTGGCTATCCACTCGTCCAGGGCGGCTTCTGCCTGGAGCCGTGTGGTGGCGTCCCAGATGCCGTAGAAGCGCTCCTTGTGCTCGTAGGCGGCCAGCAGTTGCGGGAACGCGCCTGTCCAGGTCTCCATGATGAGGCGCTCCCGGTCTGAGACTTCGTGAGCGCGTTTCAGCAGGATTTTCCGGTCTCCCTTGAGAGTCCGGCTCTGGGACGGTTTCAGCTCCTTTCTGAGGCCCTTGCGCACTCTCTCTAGGGCATCGTTGGCCATGCGCACCACATGGAACTTATCGACCACGATACGGGCCTGGGGCAGCACAGCCTTGACCGCTGCCCGGTAGGGGTTCCACATGTCCATGCTGACGATCTCGACCTTCTGCCGGTCTTTCAGCTTCATCAGGTAGTTGGTCACCACGTCCTGGCGGCGGGTGGCCAGCAGGTCGAGCAGGGTTCGCTCCTCAATGTTGGTCAGAATGCAGCGGTAGCGCTTGTTCAGGTATAGCTCGTCAATGCCCAGGATGCGGGGCGTCTCGAAGCGGTGCCAGCGCCCCAGGAACTCGGCGCGGGCGTTGAAGATGTCGCGCACCGTCTTCTCGTCCAGGCCGGTCTGTGCCGCCACAAAGGTGTAGGGGTGGTTGAAGGATTCCTTCTCCACGTACTCATGCAGCCGCAGTGTCATACGGAATCCGTCCACCATCTCCGGTAGCTGGGGCCTGAATGTTGTCTTGCAGGCCCGGCAGGTGTATCGGCGGCGGACCACCCAGAGAGTGACCCGCTTGCCGTGGATGGGCAGATCACGATAGGGAACGTCACGCTTGCCGAACCGTACGAACTCACCCTGCACGCCGCATTCCTCGCAGGCGATGGGATCGGGCACGTCCACCTGGAAGTGCATTTCGTCGTCGGTTGATTTGCAGCCCAGTACTTGGTATTGCGGCAGGTGAAGGATGTTGTCGGGAAGTTCGGTCATGGTGTTGTATAGGCGTAGGTGTCAGTCAGATCCATCCGACTCGGCATTGGTGTTTGCTTTTTTACCCAACAAGCTGCTGGAAACGAAAAGTAAGGCACCGAGGACAATTGCAATATCAGCCAGGTTGAAGGCCGGCCAATGCCAGTCTCGCCAATAGAAATCAAAGGAATCCACAACATAGCCGCGAAAGACCCGGTCAATCAGGTTGCCCATGGCGCCACCGAGGATAAGACTGTAAGCGATGGCTTCTCCTTTATGACGATTTTCAAGGATCAGCTTGATCAGAAAAATCGAGACCACTACCGCGATTCCGATAAAAAAGTAGCGCTGCCAGCCTCCACCATTCGCAAAAAGACTGAATGCGGCACCGGTGTTCCATAGGTGCACCCAGTTAAAGAACGGGGTCACCGAAACATACTCGCCATAGGCCATTGATTGCTGCACCAGCCACTTTACAGCCTGATCAGACGCTGCCAGCAGGCCCGATATGGACAATAGGGCATACGGCGAGAGCTTTTTGCCAATAATGAGCATTATTTAACCCTTCAACGCCAAAATGCGTCTGGCACCGTTAAGTACAATGCCCCCCGCGATGGTGCCGATAATCAGATCCGGATAATTGGAACCGGTCCACGCGACCAGGGCGCCGGCGGTGATGACCCCCAGGTTGATCACCACGTCGTTGGCCGAGAATATCCAGCTTGCCTTCATGTGCGCCCCGCCTTCCCGATGTTTGGATATGAGCAGCAGACAACTGGTATTGGCAATCAATGCGACGAATGCGATAGCCATCATCACCAGCGATTCAGGCTCACTACCGAATACAAAGCGTCTCACCACCTCTACGAGCACGCCCACAGCCAAGATCAGTTGCAGTACACCAGCAAGATGCGCGGCACGTACCTGCATTTTCACGCTATGTCCAACCGCATAAAGGGCAAGCCCGTACACCGCCGCATCGGCAAAATTGTCCAGGGATTCTCCAATCAGGCCGGTGGACCGGGCGATCAGACCGGCAGTCATTTCCACCACGAACAGAAGTGCATTGATGCCGAGCAACCAGCGCAGGGTCCCGGATTCTTGCTTAGCAGAAGCTGCCGAAAACTCGGCGGCCTTGATGGTCTCCGGATTTGCAGCGACGGTTTCCTGAAGCGAGGCGCCTAGCCCCAAGGTCTTCAGTTTCGAGGTGACGGGCTCGACCTCGCCGTCATGCACGACCTTCAGCCGGCGGTTCGACAAGTCGAAGGACAGCGCCCGAATCTCCTCAAAGCCGTTCAGGGCTAGGCGAATCATTCGTTCTTCTGATGGACAGTCCATCTTCGGCACGGCATAAACACTGACCCATCTCCCTGGCGCCTCGGAGGAGGCCTGTATATCGGTATCCGCTGCGGACGTTGCATCACCGCCACAGGCGCCACCACAGGATTTGCTCATGATACGACTCCACTTGAACAATGTTGTGGTACCATTTAAAACTATAAAGCTACTATAAGGTCAATAGAGTAAAGAATCCGTTGGGGAGGAGGCTGATGCGCATTGGTCAGTTGGCGCAGTTGGTAGGGGTCGAAACACAGACGATCCGCTTCTATGAACAGCAGGGCTTGTTGCCGCCGCCTGATCGGCAGGACAACGGTTACCGTGTCTATACCGAGAAGCATGGTGAGGGGCTGGCCTTCATCCGTCGCTGCAGAATCCTGGGCCTGTCACTGGCTGAGATTCACGAACTACAGAGCTATCAGGACGACCCTCATCAGCCTTGTACCGCCGTCAACACCTTGCTCGATGATCACATCTCTCATGTGCGGTCGCAGATAACCGCTCTGCAAGCGCTTGAGAAACAACTCGTTTCACTGAGAGCGAGTTGCAACGATGACCGGGAAGTTGAGGCGTGTGGGGTTCTTGCTGGAATTAGCGAAGGAAACATGCACCAGCAGTAGGTGAAGCATCAACCAGATAATCCGATGAGATGCCGGTCTGTCTCACTCTCATGCAAAGGTAAGATCAACCATTTAATCCGCTTACCCTATTAAAAAAGGCTACCGCTCTCTTGATGTCGGACTCCCTGAGCAATTCTCGATAATCGAGCGACTTGAAGAGAGCTACGCGATGCAGCACTTGTGTCAGGTGTTTGGGGTGCATCGCAGTAGCTACCGGGCTTGGCGTAGTCGGGATAGAAGATCTTGTGAGACTGAACAGAAGCTGCTGGATCAGGTTGTCGAGGCGCATACCGTCAGTAACGGCGCTGCCGGCGCTCGCAGTATTGCAAAAATGGTCACGCAGGCAGGAATACAGTTGAGTCGTTATCGGGCCAGCAGGCGGATGAAGCAGCTGGGGCTGATGAGTTCGCAGCCGCCGAGGTACCGAGAGCAGCACGCCCTTGGGGCGCCCTGTAGTACCGGAGGAGTAGAGCAGCAAGCCGGCATCCTCAAGGCTTTGCGCGGAAGGCTCCACTATTCTCCCCCTCCGCAGCCGGCGTTAGCCCTCGGACCACATCCACCAGGCAAGAAATACTCTGCAGGGCCTCGGCATACAGCTGCGCCAGGTCAGCGTCGGCCAGCACCAGGGCGGGCGCGCCATGTCCCAACACGTAGGCCTGCTCCTCAATCGACAGGCGCCAGTTAAGCGGCATGTAGATCAGCCCGAGTTGCTGGGCCGCCAGCAAGGCGACCAGCGCATCCAGGTGTGAACGGGTCAGCACAGCCAAACGCTCCCCCCCCCCTGCGGCACTCCCTCTGCCCGCAACCGCGCAGCTAACTGGTCAGCAAGCTCGCGCAACTCAGCGAAGCACCATTGGCGCGAGCCATCGGCACAGGCAATCGCCTGTGGTCGAGCGGCGCAGTGCCGCGCCAATTGTTCAACAATATGTCCTCTCATCAGGCCCTCTGCACTTACGCTAGTGAGCTGTGTTGTTCATTGTTATCGGAGTAGTGCAATACCTTGAGCAACGCCTGGCGCTGCGCCACCTGCACGCCACTCAGCACAAAGCCGCGCAAGGCGCCCTGCGAATCACGAAATTCACCTTGCAGATCAACGCCAGTCCCCTGCCAATGCCACTCTCCGACTACAGCCGGTGGCGGCAGTACAACCATGGGGCAAACGGGTGTTTTGACGATGATGGGCATGGGTGGGTAACTCATTGCTGTGGGCTGGCCGGTCAGCGTGGCCGCCAACGCACGGGCCGCGCTCATCAGCGGCATCACGTAGGGCTGCCACAGCCCTTGCACCTCGGCGCAGTCGCCCAGGGCGTAGATATCCGGCTCGCTGGTGGCCAATTGCGCATCGGTACAGATGCCGCGCCCGCAGCGAAGGCCGGCAGTCCGCGCCAATCCCATGCGTGGCGTCAGTCCTACAGCGCCAAGCACCAGATCGACTTCCGTCGTCTGACCATCGCTAAGGCTGGCTTGCAGCCTCCCCTGACTCGGCGCCAGCGACGCTACCCGGCGCCCCATATGAAAATGCGCGCCGGCCTGGGTCAGCGCAGTGGCCAGCGCCTGCCCGGCTCGCTCGGGCACTAAAGCGGCCAGCGGCGAGGCGAGCGGATCAACCAGCTCAACCTGTTTACCGGCAGCCAGCAGGTCGTTAGCAAACTCGCAACCGATCAGCCCGGCCCCCATGATCAATACCCGCTCAGCCACCTCAAGCTGCTCGCGAAACGGGCGGTAGTCGGTCAGCGAGTTGACCGACAGCACTCCGGGCAGGTCGATTCCGGGTATCGCCAGCGTCGTCGCTTCGGCGCCGACCGCTAACACCAACGCGCGATAGTCGAGCCGCTGGCCCTCACACACCAACTGATGCTGAGTCGGCTCAATGGACACCAACCGGCTAAAGGGCAGGATGCGCATATTCAATTGCGCCGCCATGCTGTCGCAGTCAGCACTGACCAGCGCATCGGCGCTTGTACCCTTGGCGAGCGCATTGGATAGCAATGGCTTTGAATAGAAGGCACCATCGTCCTCCGTCAGCATCACCAACGGCGTACTGCTGTCGCGCTTGCGCAGCTCGCGCGCAACCGTATAGCCAGCCAGGCCACTGCCAACAATCACGATAGGCGCGCTCACGACAGCTCCACCATTTCGAACTCGTCCTTACCGACGCCGCAATCGGGGCACATCCAGTCAGGCGGTACATCTTCCCAGGCGGTACCCGGGGCGATACCGTCCTGCGGCCAGCCCAGAGCCTCGTCGTAAATGAGGCCGCAGACCACGCATTGCCACTTTTTCATCGTCTAACCCTCCGCCGCCTCAGGCCAGCCGCGCGATGACGCCGTCATCAAGCGCCATCAAGCGTGCGTACTGTTCGTGAAACCAGGTCAGCGCAGATTCGAAGCGGCCAAAGTGAATCTCGTCGACCACTCCGCTGGCCATGTTGGCCTGAATGGTTTCGCCCAGCACCCAGTCTTCCATCAGAATCTTGTGAACCAGGTTGTGGTTGGTCTCGTGGATGGTCAGCTCCTGCTCTGACCACTGCTCGGCGCCCGATTGCGGAGGATCTACCAGCAGCACTTCTTCAATGCGGGTCTCACCAGCTGACAGCGGTACCATGCGAATCAGCGAGATGTTGTCCGGCTGGGCCAGTAACAAAACCGCCGGCGTCAGCGTAAAAATGATGTTGGCCATCTTGCGCATGTCCCACGCCTGCTCCGGCAGCTCGGCGGCCTCCAGCATCGGCTTTTTCGGCAGAATCATGCGCATCTGCAAATCGCCCCAGCTTTCCCAAGTCGAGATGTTGCCAAGGAAGAACGGCGCCAGCGTGTTCTTGTGGGCCACATTGAAGTGATAGGCCTCAATGCCACCTTCCAGCAGGATCTTCCAGTTGGCCTTGATCACATAGCTGCGGCGCTTGTAGACCCGTTGGGCAGCAAGCTTGAGGTAGTCAAAGCCGGACGCCATTTCCGACGCCAGCAGATCCTCGGGCACTTCGGCATTGCGGTCCGGGTGGAAGAACACCATGCCGCCCAGCTCCCGACAGTGAAACTCGACCAGCCCGAGCTTCTGCTGGTCCAGATCAGCAAAGCCGCGCTCAAAATCCGGCGCTCCGGCTAGGTTGCCCCGGGTGTCGTAGGTCCAGGCGTGATAGGGGCAGACAAAGCGCTTGCGACAACCGCTTTCACCGGTTGCTACCAGCCGGGCATTGCGATGTCGGCAGGCGTTGGCAAACACCCGAACCTGCTGATCCTCACCCCGCACCAGCAACAGCGGTACACCCTTGACCCACTCCACACTGAGGTAGTCGCCGGGGTTGGGTATTTCGGCGCCAGCCGCAAGCGCAATAGGCTGGCGCTGAAACAGCATATCGTTCTCGCGCTCAAACCAGGCAGCGGAGATGTAGCGGTCAGTGGCGTGGGTCTGAGTCGATTCGTGGTACTGCGTCTCACCACGCGCCTTCAGCTCCAGCGCCTGCTTGATCAGTCGAATTTCCGTCTGGCGATCCATGGTCAGGTCCTCATCAGGTAGCCCTCCTGCGGCGCGGCCGCGGCGGGTCTTGGCGGTTGATGGGGCTAACTTTATCAATACTTAATCAACGCCAAATGACCATAAAAGACCACTTATCAACTTTTTAAGACATAATGGCTATTGCACCGCCAACCAACACCACCGGACAAACCCATGCCGCAGCCACCTACAGTCTCCACCGCACAACGCGCCATTGAGGTTGCCTACCTGATTCCCGAGCGGTTCTGGAGCAGCACAATCATCAGCATGGCTGAGGTTTTCCAGGGCATGCAGCTGAGCGCAGGGCTGTTTAAAAACAGCGCCTGGCGTGGCTTTGGCGAGACGTTCCTGCGCTGCACGCCAGAGCCGGTAAGCGGCTTCTCCGGCCTGCGTTTTGATACCCAGTACTTTGCCGACGTGGGCGAGCGCCAATTCGATGTGGTGGTACTGCCATCAGTCTGGGGGCTGTCAATGGACAATCTGGAGCGCACCCGCCCGGCACTGCAGTGGCTGAAACAACAGCACAGCGGCGGAGCGACTGTGGTAGGGCTGGTGACAGGTGTCTTTCATCTGGCCGAGGCCGGCCTGCTGGACGGTCGAGAGGCGACCATTCACTGGGCGTCGGAGAACATCTTCCGACAGCGCTACCCCAAGGTTCGCGTTAGCCCCCGCCTGCAGATGGTCGAGGCGGATCGCATCATCACCACCGCGACCACACCGGCGACCTTCGATGCGACCCTGCTGCTGATCCAGCGCTTTCTCGGCGACCGCTCAGCCGAGTTTGCCTCTCACTACTTCACCATCCGCGACAAGGACGCACCGCTGCCGGTATTTCTCGAGCCCAGCTGCAACGACACCCTGGTGGACGCCGCCCGCGACTACATGCGCCTGCATCTGACCGACGCGCTGACCCTGCCGCTACTGGCCCACCAGCTCAGTGTGACGCCCCGCACCCTGTCCCGGCGCTTTCTAGCCGCCACCGGCATGACGCCTATCCACTACCTGCAGCGTCATCGGCTGAACAATGCGCGGCGCCTGCTGGGCGCCACTGACCTGCAGATCCAGCAGGTAGCCGAGCAAAGCGGTTTTTCCTCGGCCACGGTGTTTTGCCGTAACTTCAGTAAAGCCTTTGGCCAAAGCCCGGGCGCCTACCGCCGCTCCCTGCCCAGCGCGAAATAACCAACGGCGTTTTCAGCGATTCATCGTAAGCGTTCGGGCATCACCGCTTGCGAGTGATGCCCGAACGCTTACGACTGATCGATATCCTGAATTACTCTTGACCGTATCAGCCTCCACTCCAGGAACCCGACGCCTGTGTCATCGCCTCGCCGTATCACTCTCAAGGAGCTAGCCACACAACTCGGCGTCTCCACTGCCAGTGTCTCCAACGCCTTCAACCGCCCCGACCAGCTCTCGCCAGCATTGCGTGAGCGGATTCTCGAGGAGGCCAAACGCCTTGGTTACCGTGGCCCGGACGCCAAGGCGCGCAGTCTACGCACGGGGCACTCACGGATCATCGCCGTAGTACTTGCGGAGACACTGACCTACAGTCTCAAGGATGCGGTCGCCAGCGAGCTGCTGTCGGGCATCGCAGAAGTGCTCGACGCCCATGGCCATACCCTACTGCTGCTCTCGGGTCGCCAAGATGCCTCACAGGTACCAGGATCTTCCAGCATTGCCGATGGTTTCATTGTCTACGGGCTGATGGCCAGCATGGCGCTGGAGGAGGAACTCCAGAGTGCGGGTCACAAGCCCATCGTGGCAGTCGACTTCGATCTGGGCGATCAACCCGCCATCCACGTGGATAATGAGCCCGCTAGCTACGCCATCGCGCAACATGCCCTGAAGACACCCACCAGTCGCATCGGCATCGTCAACCTGCGCCTGACCGAAACACCCTGCAATGGACGTATCACCAGTGCCCACGCACTGCTACCGACGGGTCAGACAATCACCCGCTCGCGTCTGGCAGGTTTTCATCGTGCGCTGGCTGAGCAGGATATCTCCCCCGATTCTGTGGCGATGTGGAACATCGAGGAAAACACCTACGAGGTCTGCGCACCGGTGCTGGCAGAGATTCTGGATCTTCCGGCCAGTGAACGGCCAGACCTCCTGCTATGCATGTCCGACCGTATCGCGTTGACCGCCGTGACCCTGGCCGAACAACGCGGCATCCGGATTCCCGAAGACCTGCGTATCACCGGCTTTGATGGTATCGAGGAAGGTCAATATCGCTCACCACGCCTGACCACGGTCCAGCAGGACAGTACCGAGAAAGGCCGCCTTGCCGCGCGAATGATTCTGGGGCTGGAACCCGCCTCGACTCGCCTGCTGACGACTCGGCTCATCAAGGGTGAAACCTGTCCGTGAGGAAGGAGCCATTGGCAGTCCTAAGATGTACAGCGCACCAGGCAGTCCTCTGATAGTCGCCTATATCAAGACTCCCAAGACAACAACCAATCCGCAAAACGACTGACTTTGGGGTCATGCTGCCCTGAGGGCACAACTACGTAATAACCACCGCACCTCAAGGGTGAGGGGCTTGCGATCACCAAGCGCCCCTCAGCAAGTTCTGGTGTCACGAAATAGCGCGGTAATATGGCTATCCCAAGCCCATGCAAAGCCGCTTCAAGAACAAACTGAAAATGCTCCAACCGCTGCCCTGGTAATGCATTGCACTCTCTGATCGATAGCCCCGCTGCTTCCAACCACAACTGAGTGGAAGACTTCATCAAAGGTGAATGCGCCACATGATGGAGAATCGGGTAACGCAGAATATCCTGCCGCTCAATGACAGGACCTTTTTCAGTCAGCAAGTCCGGTGTACACACAGCAAGTAGCTCACTGGACATGAGAAAACGTGCATCAAATCCTGGCCATTCACCCTCCCCAAAAAGGATGCCAACATCATAGCCTTCATGACTGTCATAAAGCCGGCGCAGATCATTCATGATCTCGAGCTCAATCTCGGGATTGAGTACTGCATATGACTTGAGTTTGGGCAATAACCAGCGAGAGGTAAACGAAGGTTCAGCTCCGATACGCAGATGGCCAACGTGACTGGTGCGGACATGATGAGTCGCTGTTTCAAGACTCTCCAACAACGGCGCTATCTCGTGCACATAGGCTTGCCCCAACTCATTGAGCGTAAGCCGCTGTCGAGAACGCGTTACCAGCGGGCAGCCCAGAAACTCCTCCAGATTCTTGATCTGGCGACTTACGGCACTCTGAGTGAGATTCAACTCTTCGGCGGCTCTTGTGACGCTGGAAAAGCGTGCGAAAGCGACGATGCACCGAAGAGATATCATGCTGGGGAGCTGTCGTTGCATGGCAGGTCATGACTTTTTGGAATGAACTTCTGGAGAATAAATCGATATCCGCTCTCTCACAAGCAACCTAGGATGCATACAAGGCCAGCCTGCCACAGGATGAGCACGCCCTTATCCCGTGTCCTGAGCCACACCACTGTCCCATGCCTTCCCGTCCGAGAGTGCGCCACATGCCAAAACCCGCGATTGAAGAAACCTTGAGAGTCGACCTGGCCGCCGCCTATCGCCTGCTGGAGCGAAATGGCTGGAGCGATCAAGTCTTCACTCATATATCCGTACGCCTGCCAGGCGAGACACCGGCTTTCCTGATCAATGCCTATGGCTTGCTACCAGAGGAGATTACCGCCTCCAATCTGGTCACTATTGGCATTGATGGCCAGAAACTGAACATTGATGATCCTGAGGTAAATCCTGCAGGCTTCACGATTCACAGTGCCATCCACATGCATCGTCATGATGCTGTATGCGTCATGCATACTCATACCTTGGCTGGCATGGCAGTCGCGGCATTGGAAGAGGGGCTTCTTCCTCTTAATCAAACCAACATGGCCTTTTACAATCGCGTGGCCTACTACAACTACGAAGGTATTCCACTCGATCTTGAAGTCCGTAATCGCATCGTGGCAGCACTTGGTGATCGGCAGTGTGCCATTCTGCGCAATCATGGATTACTGACCACTGGTCGCAGCGTTGCTGAGGCTTACTTCAACATGTTCTATCTGAACAAGGCTTGCGAGATTCAACTTGAAGCAATGAAAGCAGGCCGCCCACTCATAATGCCTTCTGCACAGGAATGTGAATACACCGCCCAGCAGTTTGAGAACCCACGCTACCACGCAGAGAGCGTAGATTTGACCTGGGCCGCAGAACTACGGCGCCTGGATAGAGAAGCGCCCGACTTTCGTCACTAGAACGGCACACCATTTCCGGATGAGCTTGGCAGAATTACTCTCGCTGGATACATCCACCCTGGCACGAGCTGCCTGCACGATGGCATCGTAAAAGCAACGATTGATGATTCATGAAAACCATCAACTCGTCATTACAACTATAAAAAAGGTACGCGTCCCATGACCGACCGCCCGACTCCCGTCGCCTCAGAAGTCCCTCAATCTCGCTATAGCACGAAACAGCTGCTCAAATGCTTGATCCCCACGCTTCTCGGCGTTTTGCTTTTCTTTACGCCGATCAGTGTTGATGGTCGGATGACGATCATGATCGCGTTCGTCATCGACTACATAAATGATGTACTCAAACCCCTCATGGTGACAGCAACAGCCGCGGTCGCCATCATTCCTAGTCTGATGACCCTGGCCGTCACCTTCAGTCCATTACGCCACCGCAAGGGGCGTTTGATCACGCTATTCAATCCCGGCATGGGCTGGACCATCGTACGCGTCATCGGCGCCTTGTTGATGACGATGGTCTATTTTGAGGTAGGACCTGAGTGGGTATGGAGTCGCAATACCGGCGGCGTAATGCTCTATGATGTTGGCCCAGTCGTCCTGGCCATCTACTTCCTGTCAGCACTGCTATTACCTCTGCTGACTGACTACGGACTGATGGAGTTCGCCGGCACCTTGTGCAGCCGCATGTTCGAGCGTCTCTTCGGCCTGCCGGGGAGAGCAGCGGTGGACTGCCTCGCCTCTTGGCTGTCAGCCTCCAGCGTGGGCATCATCCTTACGACTCAGCAGTACCGTCAGGGGTTTTACAACAGTCGTGAGGCGTGCACGATCGCGACCAACTTCTCGATCGTCTCGATTGCGTATTCTTACTTGCTGCTAAAGCTGATCGGCCTCGAGGAGATGTTCATTCAATGGTACATCGCCGTTGCCATCACCGGCGTCCTGTGCGCCATCATTGTGCCCAAGCTGCCACCGCTTCGTAACAAATTGCCGGTCTACCATCCCGCAGTCGGCAAGCAGCTCAAGACAGACCGTCGTCCTGGAGAAGGTGTACTGGCCCTTGGTCTACGCCGCGCCGTCGAACGTGCCGAGAAAGCCAACTCTCCCACAGAACAGCTCAAGCAAGGGCTTCAGATCAGCGCAGATGTGGCCTTCTCCATCTATCCGGCCATGATGTTGGTGGGATGTGTCGGATTGGCGCTGATCGAGTTCACCCAGTTATTCCAGGTGCTATCACTGCCATTGGTGCCCTATCTGGAGTTGTTGCGTCTTCCGGAGGCTGCTCAGGCAGCGCCCGCGCTACTCGCCGGAATTGTTGACAGCATCATGCCTTCCATTCTAGGTGCTGGAATCGAAAGCGAAGTGACACGCTTCGTGATGGCGGGTGTCGCTGTCACTCAAATCATCTTCTTTACCGAAGCTGCCATCATCCTGGTCAGAGCTGACATTGGGCTCACATTACGTGACCTGGTCATGATCTATGCCCTGCGAGTGATGATCTCGCTACCTATCCTCGCCCTGCTGGGCCATTGGATGATCGGCTGATGAACGGGCGTGTATCCCATCGTGATGCACGCCCGTGCCTCGCTCTTCTCTCGTGCTGTGCCTCCCCCTTTCGATTATGAGTTCATGATAATGATTACCTCCAGCACTCTGACGACACCTTCTTTTGTAGCGGCCTCTTCACCGGCAGAAACTGCCGATATCGTATTGATCAATGCCAACATCCATACCGTGGACGACAATACTCCCCGGGCGAAAGCCGTCGCGATTCGCAGCGGTCGCTTCATGGCCGTCGGTAATGAAGATGATGTGACGCCCTTCATTGGAGACCACACCAAGGTCATCGATCTTGAAGGTCGATTCGTGATGCCCGGTCTTTATGACATGCATACTCACCCCGACCTGGCATTGGCGCCCGGCTATGCCGACTATCTGAATATCGGTTTTGAGGATCCCACCCCGGAGGAGGTCAAGCAGGCAATACTCGACTACGCCGACAGTCATCCGGGCGATGGCTGGATCTACGGCCAATATTTCGTGCGCTATACCTTCAAGCAGGCTGGGTTGGTCGCTGATCGTGACTGGCTGGACAGCTTCATGCCTGATCGCCCTGTGGCCATTCTTGATCGCTCATGGGGCTGCATGATGGTCAACTCGCGCGCACTGGCGCTGGCAAACATTACCGCTGAGACCCAGGACCCACGTCATGGCTATATCGAGCGAGACTCCATTACCCATGAACCTTCCGGCATTCTGGTCGATGGTGCCTACGCCATCATCCACGCTACCATGCCACCAACACCGCAGCATGCGCTGACACGTGCCTATCGAGAGGGGCTGCATTTCCAGAGTGGACATGGCGTGGTGGGCACCAAGTACGTGCACGTCTGCGAACACCGCCTGAATGCACTTCGCAGTCTCGATCAAGATGGCAAGCTATCCGTCCGAGTAGAAGCAGCCATCAGCTGGCAGGATGATATCTTCCCGGTCAAACGGCGCTGGGAGCTACTGGCAGGAGAGCGTCATTACTATCGAAGCAATCGCCTGAATGCCAATGCGGTGAAGTTTCACTTCGATGGCACCCATGAATCACGTTCGTCCTATCTATCAACTCCCTGGCCAGGCGAGAAGAACTGGAGAGGACACCTGAATCTCACGCCAGAGCATATCGTCGACATGGTAGTCGACATGGATCGCAAAGGGGTTCGTGTCATCGCGCACTGCACCGGTGATGGAGCTTCCGATATCTTCCTGGATGCCGTCGCTCAAGCAAGAGCACGAAATGGCAATAATGGCGTGCGTCATCAATGCGCCCATAGCACAACGCTACTGGACACCAACCTTGTACGCTTCAAAGCACTGGATGTTACTGCCGAATTCTCGCCCGTGGGGTGGTTCCCCTCCTCCTTCGCGAATGCTCGCGCTGTTTTCGGCGAAGAACGCATGCAGCGTGCCTACAACTTCAAGGGCGTAATAGAGGCCGGCGGCAATGCCGTGATGGGGACAGACTGGCCAGTCTCCAGCCTGAACCCGTGGATCGGGTTCGAAGCCATGATTACCCGTCAAAACCCCTTCGGTGAAGAAGAAGGTCAGTTCTTTGGTCACCCCATCTCTCTAGAGCAAGCCATCCGTGTCATGACGATCAACGGCGCATGGTGCATGGGAATCGAACAACACGCGGGATCAATATCAGTCGGCAAGTCGGCTGACCTCATCGTGCTGGACCGTGACCTCTTCGATATCGCCATCAAGGGAAATCTGCATGCCACACAAGTGGAGCTGACTCTGCTGGAAGGAGAAGTGACATGGGATCGTCTGGGAGCCTTCACGGATACCGATATGGCTGCTACCTGGCAGGAACCACTGCCCGCCTTCTGACACCCGACTTCCTGACCACGAGCCAAGCGAAGCGGCTTGACTCAATAATGAGAAGAAACTCCCATGACACAACAACACAGCATTCCCGTCACGCTGGTCGCAGGCTTTCTCGGTGCGGGCAAAACGACGCTGCTCAATCACCTGCTCAACAGTGACCACGGTCGCCGCATGGCCGTGATGGTAAATGACTTCGGGGCTATCAACATTGATTCACAGTTGATCGTCAGCCAGACCCAGACCACCGTCAGTCTGGCGAATGGATGTATCTGCTGCACGGTGGAGGGTGACTTGATCGCGCAACTTTCCACGCTGTTGGCAGACCCACAGAAACGCCCCGAGCATCTGGTCATCGAAGCTAGCGGTGTCTCGAATCCTGTCAAGATCGCCAACACCTTGCGCTATCCTCAGTTTCGTCAGTCGCTCCATATCGATGGCATTCTGACTGTAGTCGATGCTGCTCAATTTGATGATCTGGATAGTGATATGACACGGCTTGCCACCGAGCAGCTAGATGCTGCTGATATCATCATACTCAACAAAACTGACCTACTAACACCAGATCAACACACTTCACTCAAGGCACGTTGGCTATATCCGAACGCGCGCGTGATAGAAAGTGAATATGGTGTAGTCCCACTGGAGCTGTTACTCGGTGTGGAAAGAAAGGTGACTGCTGAACCAGTCAGCCCTGATAGCGGTAACTCCCCAGCATCCACGATGGCGTTTGGAACGTTCAGGGCAGTCCCACTCCATCACGATAATCTATTCGATACATGGAGCTGGCAAAGCGATATCCCACTGAACCTGAAGGCTCTTCGCAAGGTGATGGCTAACCTCCCCGCCACTATTTACCGTGCCAAGGGCATTTGTCATGTCGCGGAAGCTCACGACCAGAAATGTATTCTTCATCTTGTAGGGGCACGTTGCGAGATCACACCTACAGAACCATGGAATGGACAAACGCCAGGCACTCAACTGATTGTGATTGGAAAGCGCGGCACTATGGATGCCAATAATTTGAGAATGCTCCTTGAGGCATGCCATGACGAAGTAGAGACGAAAGCAGCCATCCACTGATGCATTCAACAAAATAAAGTCAGAGGCTCTTCTGATAGGTGAACTCCTGATGGGCGCCTTGCAGAAAAGGTGTATAGCCAAGGCGCTCTCCCCGGCTGCCTACAGCCCTACCACTGCCGAATCGTGGCAGGTATCATCCCCAGCCCGTTCATCGCAGCCGAGGGAGGTTTCCATGCCGATCCTGCACAGCATCATTCACCGTATCGACAAGGGCAATAGCGAGACGCCGGCTCAGCTGGTGCCTGCCGCCACCGCCCTGCCGGCATCCGATGCACTGGAGGATCTGGTGTCCGGGCTCAATGATGCCTACCACGGCAAGACCAAGAACTGGGGCCGTTTCAATGAAGACGCACCTGCCGCCTTCCCTGCCGAGCTGGCGTCTTTCCTCGCAGGTGAAACCGATTTCGCGAGCCTGACCCAGACGCTTGCCGGTCGACTCATGCCGTTGATCGATGACAATCTCCCAACAGGCGGCCATCTGCTGGTGGTGGATCACCAGCAGGGCGAGACGCGCCACCTGTTCATGGCGTTGCTGCACCATCGTGACGGCTTCGCGATCGACGAGTCCCTCGCGGTAACCCCCGCCCGACAGCTCAACATGACCCAGATGTCGCTGGCCGCACGACTGGATATCAGTCAGTGGCAAGGTAGCTCGACCTCTCACCCCTATCTATCCTGGGCGCGTGATCGCGGACGCACCAAGCTCGCCGAGGCTTTCGCCGAAACACTGGGCGCACAGGAGCAGCGGGATGCCGGCCAGGAAACCCGCACCCTGCTCAAGGCGTTCAGCGACTATGTCGAGAAGGAAGACATGGCCGAGGAAGCCAGCCGCGAAAAGACCGATACCCTAGTCGATTATGCCACCGACCAGGCCAAGCTCGGCGAGCCGATCACTCTGGATCAGCTGTCTGAGCTGATCGATGAAGAGCATCCGCAGGCCTTCTACGACCACATTCGCAACAGTGACTACGGACTGTCACCGGAAATCCCGCCGGACAAGAAGACGCTCAACCAGTTCAAGCGCTTCACCGGACGCGCCGCGGGCGTCTCGATCAGCTTTGACTCGCACCTGCTGGGCGACTCGGTGGAATACGATGAAGCAAGTGACCGTCTGATCATCAAACAGGTTCCGACAGGGCTGCGCGATCAGCTCAAGCAACGCTGAAGCCTCTGATCAGACAACCTCGCCTGATGTATATCCGTCAGACACACGAAGGCCAGGCAGATGCCTGGCCTTCGTGTGTCTGACAAGAAACCGTGTGCTCCGGCCTTTACAGTCCTTCGAGAATCTCATTCATCTGGGCACGCACACTCTGCAAGCCATTGCCGGAGAGATACCAAAGCCCCGGGGATAGCACGGTGACACCAATGTCCGCCCCGCCAGCATCGGCCAGCGCGGCCTCAAGCGCGTCAGCATCCATCGGGGTCTGGCCAATGGCAGCACTGCGATCAACCACATACAGAGCATCCGGCGCCATCTCGGCAATATTCGCTGGCGTCAGCGGGTAGAAAGTACGCGCACCACGGCTGACCGGCTCCACGGAGTTAGGCAGCGCCGGCTGATCGATCTGCAGCAGCTCAGTGACAATCGGCTCCTGGCGCAGAACATAACTACCGTCGTTATGGATCACAACCAACGCGTCAAGATCTTCCGCCAGCCCTTCACGCGCCGTCGCGATATCCGACTCGAGCGCTGCCAGCTTCTCACGTGCCTTTTCCTCAGCATGATACGGGGACGCCAAGCTCAGTACCTTGTCGCTCAGTGCTTCGAAGTAGTCACCTTCCTTGAGAGTGACATCTCGCGTTTCCGCCACAGCCTTGAGCGCCTCAAGTGATCCGGACTGACGACCGGTGACCAGAATCAGGTCCGGCTCCAGGCCCGCGATCGCCTCGACATCAGGCTCCTTGAGCCCGCCGATATCTGCCCGACCTTTGACCAGGTGTGACACATAGGCGGGCGCAGACTGATGTGGTACCCCGACGAGGTGCTCGGCCAAGCCCAGCTCATCCAGCGTATCGGCAGCGCCCCAGTCCAAACTCACGACGGAAGGGCCATGCTCTCCCCCGGCGACTTCGTGTGCCTGGGCACCAATAGGTAAAGCAGCCAACAACACAGTAGAGACAGACAAGGTGAGCCCAGCGACGTTCATCGACATTCCCTTTATTGAATAATAATTAATATCATTTATGTTTGCGATCCTAGCACGGCTATTTCCTCAAAATCATGCAACTGTGCGTTGCACAACCCGCAATTTACGGACGACTCCATGCCACCACCGAGGGTTGCGCAGAACGCAACTCTGACAGCAAAGAAACATACCTAAACTAAAAAATACGAATGTTTATCATTTGTTTTCGTAAACACGAGAAAAAGATCGACACTGATGCGATGACGCCTGTCGCATTCCCTACCCGAAGTCGACGTCAACAGAGCACTCAGTGGCCCACAGCCCTAAAAAACCTCGTGGCTCAATAACGACATAATCGCGATCTCAAGGATTCAGGAACATGACAGTCCCCGCACTCCCCTTTGCTCGATCGGCCTTGGTCATCAGTATCGCCGCCGCTTGCCTACCTGCTGGCGTACAGGCTGACGACTCCAGCCAGTTGGAACCTGTGGTGGTGACAGCTTCCGGCTACGAACAGGTGATCTCGGATGCTCCTGCCAGTATCTCGGTCATTACCGGCGAGCAGCTCAACAAGCAGTCGTACACGGACATCACAGATGCCATGGATAATGTGCCTGGCGTCTATGTCACGGGGGGCGGAAATTCTCAGGACATCAGTATTCGAGGGATGGACAACAGCTACACGCTTTACATGATCGATGGCCGCCCTCTCTCGGCTGGCCGCTCCGTCAATACCAATGGCAATGATGAAGGCAAGCAGATTGGCCTCCCCCCGATCTCGATGATCGAGCGAGTGGAAGTGATTCGCGGACCGATGTCATCGCTGTACGGCTCACAAGCCATGGGCGGCGTCATCAACATCATCACCAAGAAGGTGGCGGATGAGTGGTCGGGATCTGTCACGACGGAATATACCTACTCGCTCAATGACATCAGCAACGACGGGCAGCAGCTGAGTTTCTATACCAGCGGGCCGCTCGTCGATGGCCTGCTTGGCCTCAAGGTCCATGGCAACTGGACCGGTTATGAAGAAAGCGATTACCAGGGCGGTAGTGACAATGCTGAAAGCATGCCCGACAGCGATACACGTCAAGGAGGTGCCGAGTTCACGCTGACACCAGATGAGGACAATGCGTTCACGCTCGGCTATACCGCCTCCAAGAAGGAATACACTCACAATGCTGGCGTGAGCATCCCGGATGATTCCGAAACCAGTCGTTATCGCTACGACAAGGATGTCTATACCCTTGGCCACAAGGGAAGTTATGGCAGCTTCCTCACGGACACCTATCTACAGCACGACATTTCGGAGAACGTGCTGGACTCCGATGATGAGAAGCGCGAAGAAGTTACCACGCTCAACAACCAGACCACGTACTTCTGGGGCGACCACATGCTGACCTTCGGCGGTCAGTACAAATTCGAGCAGCTGACGGATGAAACCAATGGCTTGCTGGATTCGAATGTCCCGGGTGCCGTCGATAACGTCGATCGCTGGATTGCCGCACTATTCGTCGAGATGGAATGGAGTCTGACTGAGGACCTCAACGTCACCACCGGCTTACGCTACGACGATGACGAGCTGTTTGGCGGACATCTCTCGCCACGCGTCTATGCCAATTATCACCTTGATCCGCAATGGACGCTCAAGGGCGGGGTTTCCACAGGCTATAGTCAGCCGAGTCTATCCGCTGCGACAGAGGGCTTTGGGCGCCGAACCGGTCGGGGCAGCGCCGTCATCATCGGTAACGAGGAGCTGGATCCGGAGACCAGCACCAACTACGAGCTGGGCACCGTCTTCCAGAACCAGTCAAGCACACTCAGCGCCGGCGCCACCCTGTTCTACACTCAGTTCAAGGACAAGATCTCCGAAGACCGCCTCTGCCAGGGCCCGGATGCAGGTTTCTCCGACCCCGCCTTCCGTGAGTGCAACTATGCCGGCACTGATTACTATTTCGTCAGCACCTACCGCAACATCGACGAAGCTGTCATGCAGGGCGTCGAGCTGTCACTGGACTATGCCATCACGCCAAGCGTGAACCTTAGCTCCAGCTACACCTACACCGACTCCGAGCAGAAAAGTGGTGAATTCAAGGGCGAGCCCTTGAACAAGATCCCGGAACATATGCTCAACGTGGCGCTGGACTGGCAAGCCACTCACGACCTCAACCTGTGGGCACAGGGGAACTACCGTGGCGAAACCAGTGATTACCTGTCACGTACCAGCATGAGCGAAGGCACCCCCAGCTATACCTTCTTCGATGTAGGCGTTGTCTATGCCTTGAACGAGAACGCCCGCGTCAAGGCTGGCCTCTACAACATCGCTGACAAGGAAGTCACCAATGACACCTACGGCGTGGTACTGGATGGCCGCCGGTTGAACCTGGGGCTGACCATGGACTTCTGACCCTCGGCTGGATTCAGTCATGCTTACGCCACAAGGGGAGCCTCGGCTCCCCTTGTGGCGTTTCAGTTCATTACATCAGAGGTCGGTCAGCCACGCGGGCTGACACCTTTCTCTCCCCGATCAGGCATCCACGAAGATCACTTCCCCGGTGATGAAGCCATCGACGGAGCGCTCGAACGCCTTGCCGACCAGTGCGCCAGACACGGGCTGGAAGCCCGGCATCATCTCGCCATACACGTCCCAAGCCTCTTGCAGCACGGTGGGATTGATGGCGTTGATGCGAATCCCACGCGGCAATTTCCCCAGAAGTTTGACCCGGCAGCCGTGCAGGGCACCTTCGTCATTTCCGCCACAGACTACGCACAACAGATCGTGCTACCGACGCTCTTGGCTGAACTGCGCCGCGAAGCTCCGGGGCTCAAGATCGTGGTGAGGGACTTCGAGATCGATACTCTGCATGCCTTGATGGAGAGCAATCACGTCAACCTCGCCATCGCCTTTCCCAACTACCAGCCAGAGTCCTACCCCAGCCGGCATCTCTTCTCTGATCGTCATGTGTGCATGACCTCGAAGCACTCCTCGATCGCTGATCAATCGGTGACACTGGCGGACATAGCCCGCCACCCGAACATCATTGCATCGCCCTCGCGCCCGAATCTGAAGGGCTCGCTGGATGACTGGTTCAAGGCGCAGGGCCTTGCCCGCAATGTCGCGATCTCCGCCCCCTGCTTCTCGGTCGTCCCGGCTTACCTGGAAGCCACAGATTCAGTAGCGTTTCTCCCTGCCGGAGCGATCACCGGAGGTGAGTTGGTAGAGCTGGCACTCGAAACATTGCCGGAGCCCTTTGATGTCACCGCTGCCTGGCACCCTCGCTACAACGACGACCCGCTGCATCAGTGGGTCGTGAGCCAGCTCATGGATGTGACTGGCTGATGCCCCGCCAAGCCAGGCGTGAGCCACGCAAAAAAGCGCCCGGCAATATTGCCGAGCGCCTTGAGGCTTCATAGAGAGAAATCAGTCAGCGTTGATCGGTCGATTTCGTTCCACCATGCTGACGGAAATTGCCAGGAAGAGAATGTCCTTCACCAAGAAGAAGTTGGCGATCAGTACGCCATCCGTGACCTTCCAGACATCAGGAGTCGTGAACAGGAAACTCAAAGTGGAGAGGAAGATGACGCTGCCGGCAATCCCTGCATAGTAGCCCACCTGGCGATACTTCAGACCGACGATCATGGCGATCGCCACCAGTATTTCTGACAGCCCGACCAGATTGGACACCATCTGGACTGACATCACGTCATACAGCCAACTCATGGCAAAGTGATTGGCCACCAGCGGCTCGATCAATCCCGCTTCTGTGGGCGTGAACTTGTAGATCCCCAGCCACAGGAGCAGAAGCACCACTCCAAATACACCGATGTAATAACCATAACGCCCTTGATTCACTGCCTGGGAACCCTGCTGCATGCTGATATCTCCGATTGCATCACTTCGCTGAGGAAGTCGATTGAGTATTCCGACAAGGCTGTCAGGTCAGCGTGTTGCATGTGCTGTTTTCATGACATCTTGCGTTCGATGCAGGGAGATACGGGCATGTCGTGCAACCGGATGCGGCAAGACAGGATTTTCGCCTTTTCTTTCTATCAGTGGCCATCGGGCACCTTCTAGGCTCCCCCGATGTGCTTGACCACAGAGCCATTCACGACGCCGGGATGGAAGGTATTCGGCAACTGAGCCCGGCCTCTTCCAGCAACCATTCCCGAAATGCCTGTACCTTGGCCACCTGAGTGACCTCGGGCCGGTGGATCACGTAATAGGCCAGAGAGGAGGCACACATCACCTCATCAAACAGCCTGACCAGGCGCCCCGAGACAAGGTCATCATGCACCATGACTCCACGTGCCAACGCAATGCCCTGACCATCAATCGCGGCCTGCAGCACTGCGGCAGAGTTGTTGATCTGCAGACCGCGCGATGAATCGGCATCCGTAAGACCCGCCTTCCTGAACCAGCCACCCCACGAAGGAAAGCCGTCATAGCCTTCCATGGACAAGTCGTGAATCAGTGTTTCCTCCAGCAGGGCTGCGGGTGTCTTCAAGCGCTCGGGGTCACGCAGCAGCTGGGGCGAGCAGACCGGATAGACCTCTTCGTGCATCAGCTCTTGAGCCACCACGCCCCTCCACTTGCCTGGCCCGTAGCGTACCCCGATATCCACCCGCTCCCGTGAGAAATCGACCGGCTTGTGGTTGGTATCCAGATGCACATCGATGTCCGGCCACGCCGCCTGAAACCGATGCAGGCGTGGCAACAGCCATTTGGCGGCAAAGGCGGGGCTGACCGTCACCGTCAGCACGCTACGCCGAGTGCCATCCTTGAGGCGCTCCACCCCGAGTGACAACTTCTCGAATCCGGCACGGATATCCGGCAGTGCCTGCTCTGCAAGCTCCGTCGGGACAAGGCGTGTCTTGCCGCTGTTGGCACGATGAAACAGCGAGTCACCCAGCCACTCCTCCAGTCCCCGCACAAGTTGGCCGACAGCGGCAGGGGTCACGTGCAGTTCCTCTGCCGCAGCGGCAAAGCTCTTGTGGCGGGCGCTCGCTTCGAAGGCACGCAAGGCATTCAGATGATTGGGCGATGTCATGGCGATAAAGTTTTTCTTTCCCTACTGCCTAGTTAATCTCGTTTGTTGAATGTTCAGTCAGCTTCCAGAATACGCCGCATAGACGGATCGTGACAGCTCATAGGTGTCTGTCCTGCCCTGCTCATGCCATGGCGCTCGAGTGTGATGACCGCCAGACATGGAAAAAGGTTTTCTTCCCTCTCTCGCCCTCGTGGAGATGCCCTACATGCGCCTCAATGCCGACTTTTCACAACGTGCCAGCATTACACCGGACCATTACCAGTGGGTGCCGTCCCCCCAGGGAGGGGTCGAGCGCATGATGCTGGACCGTATCGGGGAGGAGAAGGCACGGGCCACCAGCCTGGTCCGATATGCACCAGACTCCCACTTTTCAGCACATGAGCATCCACAAGGCGAAGAGATTCTCGTGCTGTCCGGTACCTTCACCGAAGATGGCGTGCGGGACTTCCCTGCCGGGTGGTACCTGCGCAACCCGCCAGACTCGCGCCACACCCCTAGCAGCACCGACGGCTGCGTGATCTTCGTCAAGCTACGACAGATGCCGTCCGAGGAGCATGAGGCGGTACGCATCAACACTCGAGACCCGGCCAACTGGCGTGAGCAGGATGGCCGCGAGATCTGCCCACTGTATACCAGTGCGACCGAGCAGGTGAGCCTGCAGCGCCTGGCGCCACATGCCGAGCTTCCGCTGTTGGTCAACACTGGCGGTGCCGAGCTGCTGGTGCTGGAGGGTTGCCTGCATCCAGGGCACGGGTCCTGCCCTGCCGGCAGTTGGCTGCGCTTGCCAGCCAGCGAACCGCTGGCGCTTTCAGCCGGCGCAGAGGGAGCGACCTTCTACCTCAAGATGGGGCATCTGATCGCCCTGGAGGGTGAATGAACACACCTTCGCCACGCGTTGCCATTATCGGAGCTGGTCTCTCAGGTCTCTATGCCGCTTGGCAACTGGAGCAGCATGGCATTCATGACTATCGGGTGTTCGAAGCCCAGCACGTCATGGGAGGCCGTATCGCTTCCGCAATGCCGTCCCTTGCCGAGACAGGAGCACAGCACCGCCTGGACCTGGGGCCTACCTGGTTCTGGCCGGAGCATCAGCGCGAAATGGCGCAACTGATGCAGACACTGGGCCTGGAATGCTTTGCACAACATGTGACGGGCGACAGCCTCCTCGAGCGCGCCACGGACAAGAGCCCACTGCGCACCGCTGGCATCAGGGACTCGCTGACCGCCATGCGTGTGGTGGGAGGAATGGAGGCGCTGATCGAGCGACTGCGTCGCGATATTCCCGCGGACAAGGTATTGACTGGGCAGGTCGTCCGTCATCTCGAGCGCTTGCCAGACGGGATTGCGCTGAGTGCCGAGGATGACAGCGGGCAACGCATGAGCTGCGAAGTGGAGCAGGTCTTGTTGGCTATTCCGCCACGTCAGGCACTCCAGCATATTCAGTTCACGCCGGCATTGCCGAGCGCGCTTGCGGCACAGTGGCAGCAGACCGCGACCTGGATGGCGCCCCACGCCAAGTATCTTGCGGTCTACGAGCGTCCTTTCTGGCGCGAGGCCGGCTTGTCCGGTGTCGCACGCAGCGCGCGTGGCCCGATGGTGGAGATTCACGATGCCAGCCCAAGGGAAGGCCTCGGGGCACTCTTCGGGTTCGTGGGAGTCCCGGCAGGTCACCGACGTCAGATCACGCCGGACGCATTACGCCAGCACTGTCGATCCCAGCTGGTGCGCCTGTTCGGCGCTGAGGCGGCACATCCTTGGCAGGAATACCTCAAGGACTGGGCAACCTCACCCTTCATCGCGAGCCCGGCAGATCTGGAAGACGTGGCATCCCATGTCTCGGTGCCGCTGCTGGAGGCAAATGAAGACCCTTGGCAGCAACGTCTGTTCGGTATCGCCAGTGAATGGTCGCCGCAATACCCGGGTCATCTCGCGGGCGCCATCGATGCTGCCACCCGGGGTGTCGAGCGGATGCTGACCGCACGCTAGACAGAAGGCTGAGAGATAACCAGACACCCGCATCGACAGACATTGAGCACGACCCACTCACTTTTCCCACTCGTCACTTTGACGAAGACACACAAGGATCCCCATGACCACCGTATTTTCCCCCGAGACACTGAACGCGCTATGGACCTGCTTGGTGATGGCCTTGGCGGCCAGCAGCATCGCGATCTCGATCACCCAGGGTGAGCTGTTCGCACCCTTGCGTCAGTACGCACAACGCTTCGGCCACATGATCGGCCACCTCTTCCAATGCTTCTTCTGCATCAGCCACTGGGTGGTCTTCGCTGGCATGGTGTTCTATCACCCGACCCTGACGAATAGCGGCTTCGTGCTGGTGGACTGGATCCTGGCTGGTTTCTTCACCTTGACGCTCTCCACCCTGGTGAGTGGCCTACTGTTCAAGGTGTTGTTGACCGGTATGGCGAAGAAGGTGCGCGACAAGGAAGTAAAGGAAATCTTCGCGGCCAAATGACCTCAGCCATCTCGAGCCACGGGCTGTAACACCACCCTTCCAGCACGTCATCGCAGTCTTGAGTGTAGTGACAGCCCAGAAGCAGATGGCCGACCGCTCTTCCCTCTTCCCTCTTCGCCGGCCCCCAGACAACGTTGCTTGCTGGGGGCCAGTGCCGTTGGCCGACACTCTCGCTCCAAATCGTTGCCTGCTGGAGCACCAAGTAACGACACCGACGAAAAACGAGACGACAGGGACCATATCGACGCTCATCGGGAATTACTTCATAATCGCAACGCAGATGATAATGAGATGCAACCTGTCCTGCATCGATCACAGCCGTGCGGGCGACAACGCGCCCGATGAATTTTCCTTACCCTCCCAGCGAGTCACACATGAAGCCTCTGCTTTCCATGACAGCCGGCGGCCTGCTATTGGCCTCCAGCTTCGGCGCTGTCGCCGATGAGATCACTCTGACAGATGTTGCCGGCCGGCAAGTCACCCTCGACGCCCCGGTAGAGCGCATGATCCTGGGCGAGGGTCGCCAGGTCTACCTGTTGGGCGCGCTGGAGCCCGAGTCTCCCTTCGACAAGGTGGTCGGCTGGCGTGAAGACTTCTCTCAAGCCGACCCGGACAACTACGCCCACTACGCCAAACGCTTCCCCGAACTCGAGAAGATTCCGACCTTCGGTGGTTTCAAGGATGGCACCTTCGATGTCGAGCAGGCAGCAGCCCTGAAGCCGGATGTGGTGCTGATGAATCTGGAAGCCCGTCAGGCAACCGAGGACGCGGCCTATGACGACAAGCTGGCACAGCTGGACATCCCGATCGTCTACGTCGACTTCCGTGAGGATCCACTCGCGAACACCACGCCGTCGATGCGCCTGATGGGCCAGTTGCTAGGCAAGGAAGACAAAGCCGAAGCGTTCATCGCCTACACCGAAGCGCAGATGGCTCGCGTCACCGATGTCATCGCGAAGCAGGACCCACAGCGCCCTGACGTCTTCATCGATCGCGCCGGCGGTTACTCCGACGACTGCTGCATGAGCTTCGGGCCGGGCAACTTCGGCGAATACGTTGATCTGGCCGGCGGCCACAACATTGCCGAAGGCATCATTCCCTCCACCTTCGGCACCCTGAATCCCGAGCAGATCATCGCCGCCAACCCTGAGCATGTCGTCGTGACAGGGGGAAGCTGGGACGCCTATGTGCCGGGCGGCAAATGGGTCGGTGTCGGTCCGGGGGCCGATCAGGATCTCGCTCGCGAAAAGCTCCAGGCTCTGACCCAGCGCACCGCCATGACAGGCATTCAAGCCGTGGACGACGCCAACTTCCACGCCATCTGGCATCAGTTCTACAACAGCCCCTACTACTTCGTGGCGGTTCAGAAGATGGCCAAGTGGTTCCATCCGGAGCTGTTTGCCGATCTTGACCCGGAAGCCACCATGCAGGAGCTGCACGAACGCTTCCTGCCCGTGGACTACGCACCTGGCTACTGGGTATCGCTGAAAGATGAATGATGTCACCTCTTCCGCTCCCCTCTCGCAAGGGGGGAGCCACTACCGCGCCTCGGTGGTCAAACGACAACTGATTCTGGTGTCACTGGGCGTGGCACTGTTCCTGAGTCTGTGTCTGGACCTGTCGCTCGGTCCGGCACGCTTCCCGCTCGATGAGGTCATCGCGGCATTGATCTCCCCGGACTCCGTCAGTGATCAGGTGCGGGTCATCCTGTGGGAAATTCGCATGCCCGTTGCCCTGATGGCGCTGGTGGTCGGTGCCAGCCTGTCGGTGGCCGGTGCCCAGATGCAGACCATCCTGAGCAATCCCCTGGCCAGTCCCTTCACCCTGGGCATCTCGGCCGGGGCCAGCTTCGGTGCCGCGCTGGCACTGGCCTTTGGCGTCGCGATCATTCCCGCCGCCATCGATTATGTGGTCCCCATCAATGCCTTCGTCATGGCCATGATCACGGCCTTCTTCATCCACGCCTTGAGCATGAAGCGTGGCGTAACGATCGAGACCATCGTGCTGCTCGGCATTGCCATGGTCTTCATCTTCAATTCGTTGATGGCCCTGATCCAGTTCTTCGCCAGCCAACAGGCCGTGGCCGCCGTGGTCTTCTGGACCATGGGCAGCCTGACCAAGGCCACCTGGCCCAAGTTCTGGGTCTCGCTCGGCGTTCTGGCGATCGTGCTGCCGCTGCTGGCACGTCATGGCTGGGCACTGACGGCCATGCGTCTGGGAGATACCAAGGCGGAAAGCATGGGCGTCAAACCCAAGGCGCTGCGCCTGGAAGTGCTGGTACTGGTCTCGCTACTGGCTGCCATCGCCGTCGCCTTCGTCGGCACCATCGGCTTCATCGGACTGGTCGGTCCACATATCGCACGCCTGCTGCTGGGGGAAGATCAACGCTTCTTCGTGCCCGGCTCTGCCCTGTGCGGGGCGTTGATTCTCTCGATCGGCTCAGTGCTGTCGAAGATCATCCTGCCGGGTACGGTGATCCCGATCGGCATCATCACCTCACTGGTCGGCATTCCCTTCTTCCTGTTCCTCATCCTGCGACAGAAGTCATCCTCATGGTAACGCTCACGCTTGATCGCTTGTCCGCCCACTATGGTCGCCGCCAGATTCTGGCGGAGGTCACGACGCCCTGCTTCGAAGGGGGCCAGGTGGTGGCCTTGCTGGGGCCCAACGCCGCCGGCAAGTCGACCTTGTTCCGGCGCATCCTCGGGTTGATCGACGGCGGTGGAGAGGCACGCGTCGAGGGCGCGACTCGCCAGCGCCCCATCGGCTACATGCCACAGGACACCGGCGTCAATGCCGTGCTGACGGTCTATGAATCGGTACTTCTGGCGCGCATGCAGGGCCGCAGCCTGAAGGTTCAGCCCGAGGACATGGCCGAGGTAGAGCGTGCACTGGACGATCTGGGAATCAGCGCGCTGGGCGAGCGGGACATCAGTGATCTGAGTGGAGGCCAGCGCCAATTGGTGGGGGCCGCCCAAGCGCTGGTGCAGTCACCCGAGATTCTGCTGCTGGATGAGCCAACCTCCGCACTGGACCTGCATCGCCAGCTGCAGCTGTTGACCATTCTGCGCCGCCTCGCCCGCGAGCGAGGCATGCTGATCATTGCCGCCTTGCACGACCTGGGCCAGGCATTGCGCTTCACGGACCAGGCCATGCTGCTTCAGAACGGCCGCCTCATCGCCAGCGGCCCGACCGCTGAGGTGGTCACCCCGGAGCGACTGCGTGAGGTCTATCGCGTGGCTGCCCGCATCGAGCCCTGCTCCCAGGGGCAGCCACAGCTCATCGTCGAAGAGGCCATCTGATCTGACGCCCTTCGAAGGCGGCCAGCCCTGCTCCTGCCAGCATCAGGGGCAGGGCAAACAGGAAGCCACTCGAGATGGGGGCATGGAAGATCAGCAGGTCCGCCAGAATCGGCCAGAGCAACGCGACATACTCGAAGGGTGCCAGGCGGGACGCCTCAGCGTAGCGCAATGCCAGTGTCATGCAGATATGCGCGGCCCCCCCGAACAATCCCGACAGCACCAACAGCCCCAGCGCCTCTTGTGAAAGCGGCGCCCATCCCATCGGTAGCGTCGCCAGGCCGGCCAAGGCCGAGACCAGGATGAAATAGAAGGCGATCGCTCCGGCCGTCTCGGTACGCGAGATACGCCTCACCGTCAGCAACGCGCCAGTCGTCAGCAGTGCCGAGAGTACCCCCAGCACGTAGCCGGTCACATTGCCGGTACTGCTCTCGAGGTTCAGCGACGGCAGAATCAGCACCAATACTCCCGCCAAGGCCAGCCCCAGCGCCAACGCCCGTTGCCGACTGAACCGCTCCCCCAGCAAGACCACACCACCCACGGCCATCATGACCGGCGTCAGCTGTGCCAGCAGCGTCGCCTCCGAGATGGGCAGCAAGGCCACCGCCGCAAAGGAGGCAAACATCGCGGCCGCACCGAATCCGGAGCGCAGCAGATGCCCGCCCGGTCGACGGGTCGCAAGACCACGCGGAAACTCCTTGCGCCACATCATGAAGATCATGATCGGGATCAAGGCAAAGGCCGAACGAAAGAACACCGTCTGCCCCACTTCCACCGTCTCGCTGACCGCCTTCACACACACCATCATGCCGGTGAACAACACACCGGACAGCAATCTGAGAACAATTCCGGCCAAGGGCCGATCCACCAACTCCGTCATGACTATCGATTCGCTACGCGGCTGAAAGAAAGGCAGCATTCTCCCGATTCCCTCGACGGAATGCCATGGCAACGTGCCACGCCAGAGGCGAATTTTCACGATATTGAGGCCAACTTCGAATAGACGCCTCTTTTCCCGATGGGTGATATTTACGACCTCTCTTTCATCTGCTAGATTTGATTTATCGAGGCAAAATCCTCGATCGGGTTTGGCGACTCGAAACCACAAAGGCGCATAAGCGCCCCGTACCATGGTTGGCGCTTTTTTTGTGTCTGCCATGCGTTATGGCGGTCGTGCGCGGGAGACCCTCGGGTCTGCCGGTGTCCTTTGTGGCCGGTTCGCCAACCCGTGTACGGCCGCCCCCATCACTGTTTGGCGACAGCGGGAGCGGCTCCAACACAAAGGAGCTTCAACCATGGTCATTCAGACTACGGCATCCCCGCGTAGCCCCGATCTACCCACCCCCTATGGCGGCTATCCCGATCCCCCTTCCCAAGACTGTCGCTCACGCGTCATTGGCGACTGCAGCGAGGTGCTGTCATGACCTCGAATTCTTCTCGCACCACACCAACACCCTCATCTACTCCTCTTGCGCCCTCTGCTACGGGCAAGGCAATAGCCGAGTCTTCCCAAACGCCCGAGACTTCGGTGTCACACGACTCGACATCTACCATCACCTCAGAGAGCCAGCGTCGCTCTCCTCCCCCTCACACCTCGAGCACTCCCACATTCCAGGATTCCTCGACTGCCGCAGCTTATCGGCGAGGACAGTTGATCAAACAGCACTTCCAGCAGTGGCTGAAAGCCTTGAAGGATAAACCGACTCATTTCACGAAAGTTAGCTGCCGCAACGAGCTGATGAAACATCCAGAGTTGGCGGGCTATAAACCCATTATTGTCCTGCAGCGGGTCGGTGACCTGATCGATCGCCTGGTCATTGATGGTCAGGTTGTGCAATCCGACACCATCGGCAAGCGTCGCCGTGTCTATCAACTCATCGATAGCACTTCGGAGCGCTCACCGGATATCCCACTGCCGAGCAATCGACAGGATCTTGCCACGTCGAAAACCGATAGCACATCGCATCTACCGCTCGATGCAGCACTGCAGGAACAACGTCGAGCCTTGAAAAAATCCATGCGGGCCGCGAGCGCGGAAGCCGAGCACCTCTATCAATTGGCAAAGGACTATCCGGAGGCGAAACCCGACATCGCTCCACTCCAGGAGGATGCAATTCAGCGCGCCTGTGAACTCCAGGGACAACTGGCTGCCGTGCTGGCGCTCTCTGCAAAACGCCATGCTGGAGGTGCCTCATGACGCCGCGTCAGATCAATCGATTACTGCCCTCTCTGACAAGCCCGACACTCAGAGCCTGGCAAGCGCGTTGTATTGAGACAGCGCTTCAACGGCTTTCGGATCAGCAGCCCCATTTCCTGTGCCAGGCCACCCCGGGTGCGGGCAAGATGCTGATGGCCGCCGTCCTGGCTGAGGAGCTGATTCTCAACGGGAGCATTGATCACGTCATCTATCTCGGCCCCACCTCTGCCGTGGTGGAGCGTGCACGCGAGACGTTTTCGCAAATTCTGGGGCAGCCCATGCAGGGCAGGCTGGGGGACATCGGTATCGCGCTGACCTATCAAGCGCTCAGCTTCCGCCTGGAGGACCTCAAGCAACTCTGTCGCCAAGGGCGTGTCCTGCTGGTCTGGGACGAAAGCCACCATGCCGCCGGCGCGACAGCATGCGCCGCAAAAAACGCCTACACCAGTTCGGCAGCCACCGGCGCCAATCAATGGGGGTTGGCACTCTTGGCATTGGAGCGCGATGTTCGCTTTACGCTCGCCTTGTCAGGCACTCCATGGCGCACTGATGGCAGCTGCCTTCCGATGCTGCGTTATATGGCACCGAGCCATGAAGCCGCCTCAGCGTCCGAGCCATCGGTGCCAACCCTGCCATCGGCCGACAATGACCGCCTCGCGCTGATCCCAGACTTCACTTATCCCCTGCGTGATGCCATCCAGGATGATGTCTGCCGTACTCCCCAGATCTATTTGATAGATGTAGGGTGCCGGATGATCGGATTTCACAACGAAGCTATCCTTTGTTAGCCTCTCGTGAGCTCATCAAGCAATTGATTCAGGAAAAGCTTCATGGACATCAAGCTGCATAAGCAAGCGACGACGACACCGAAAATCCGTGCCGACATCCAAGCAGCTCCCTCCAGCATGACGAACAAAGATCTCGCTCGTCAGTTCGGGGTCAGCGTCTCAACTATACAACGCTGGCGCTATCGTGATGATGTCCTGGATCGTTCCCACACACGTCATAACCTACTCGCGACTCTGACCTCAGAACAGGAAGAGATCGTCATCGCCGCACGTGAACTGCTTCGCCTGGGGCTCGATGATCTACTTGTCGTTGCTCGGGAATTCCTGAACCCAAATCTGTCGCGTTCCGCACTTCAGCGCATGCTCAAACGACGTGATGTACCGACTCTCGCCAAGCTGGCGCGTCAAGATGCGAAGGAGGACGAAAAGCCCAAGCATCGGCCTTTCAAGGATTATGAGCCCGGGTATGTGCACATTGATATCAAGCACCTGCCCCAAATGCCTGACGAAGATCAGAAGCGTTATCTCTACGTCGCGATTGATCGTGCCACTCGGTGGGTGTATCTGGAGGTCAGATCAAGTCAATCTGCAAAGGACGCCCAGGCGTTCATGAAGCGTGTGGAAGAGGAGGCTCCCTTCACGATTCGAACCGTGCTCACGGACAATGGTAAATCCTTTACCGATCGCTTCACCGTGGGTGGCGAACGTAAGCCCAGTGGAAATCATCTTTTCGACCAGGAATGTCAGAACCATGGTATTGAGCATCGATTGATCAGGCCAGGCAGACCCCAAACGAACGGGATGGTGGAGCGCTTCAATGGGCGTATCAGCGATGTTTTGGCGACTCGGCGTTATGACTCAAGTGAGGATTTAGAACAGACACTCGAGCGTTATTGCTGGCTCTATAATCACCACATTCCTCAGAAGGCACTACAGCACAAAGCGCCTATAGCAGCAATGAAGGAGTGGCAGGTCGAACGACCTGAGCTGTTTACGCAAGCTATAGTCAATCAGACGGAACCCGACAGATAGATAACGACGACATACGTCTGGTGGCAGAACAGCAGGCGCAGCGCGAGACACTGTATTACCAAAGCATCCCGGCCTTGCTGCGTCACCCAGCGGTGCATTACGCCGCCTTGCTGCGTCACCCCGGGCCTCAGCAGCATTTGCTGGACGTCAGCTGCCAACGCTTGCGACAGCTTCAGGAAAAAGACCCGAGCGCCGCAGGATTGGTGGTGGCATCCAACATTTCTCATGCAGAAGACATCGCTGATTGTCTGAAACAGATGGGACAGACGGTGTGCCTGGTAACCAGCCAGACAGAAGGAGCGCACGCACGACTTGAGGCGTTTCGCTACGGTCATACTTCGTGGATTGTCTCCGTCAACATGGTCAGTGAAGGGATCGACATTCCCCGCTTGCAGGTATGTTGCTATCTCAGCCACGTCAGGACCGAACAGTATTTTCGCCAAGTGCTTGGCCGGATCATACGGCGTCGACATGCACAGGATGATGCGTGCTATTTCTATGCCCTCAACGAAAGCACGCTGCGACACTACGCCTATCGACTGTTTGACGACTTGCCCGACGAGCATGCTGCGATCCAACTGGATTCCTTCTCCTCCCCGACACTACCCGCCCCGATCGTCTCTCCAGCCACTGATTCGATAGCCTCCAACGACCCCGGCACGTGCGGAGAACTCCCCACGATTGACATGCATGGCGCGCCACATGCTCAGGCCCCCATGAGTGAGTGTGTGAGCTTCTCAGAGGGAGTACGAGAGATCACTCTTGATCTGGCAAATGATGTGGCGTTCTCCAACGCCTTCTTGGCGCGCCTGGTATCGCTCTGATTACGGGAGGCGGCTCGGCAGCCACGCCCGCGCGATCACTAGATGATTTCACTTTTTTATGGCTTAACCCTAAGCATAACATCTACAAATCGCACATTTACCAGTGGAGCCTCTCGAACAACCTTGCATATGCGTGACTCTCAACTCTCCATGCTTTCTAGAGCATGCATTTCGGGTTGGCTGATTTACGAAGGGTGATAGCGTGAAATTCGATGGCCACCTCACAGCGCATATCGGCCCTCATTCCAACTTTTCGACATCGATGGAGATCCCTTATGGTGTCCAGACCACCGACAGGCATCCACCCGCCTCAAAGACGGAGGCATCAGGCAATGCAAGTGATCCCCTATCAGGGAAACCAGGACTCTCTGCCGGGACTTTGCCTGACGGTCTCGGCACGAAAGCTGATCATGGCAAGCCTTGCACCGAGTACCATCCGAGCCTTCCAAAGCGACATACGGATGTTTCTCAGACGTGGCGGCACCCTCCCCAGCACCGACACGGAGATTGCCAACTACCTCACCCGGTGTTTCGAGGACGGTTATAAACCGAATACGCTCAAGCGACAGCTGTGCTCGTTACGGCGTTGGCACCTTGTCATGAATTGCCCCACCCTGGGCAATGAGCAAATGATCAAGGGGGTCATGCGCGGCTGTGCACGCCTCAATGAAGTGCCGGTGAAACGTGCACCAGCCTTGATGCGAGACGATCTGCATCAGCTGCTGAATAGCCTGGATTTGAGCGAGTTGCGAGATCTGCGCGACGCCGCCATGTTCTGCCTGACGTTCTATGGAGCATTTCGTTACAGCGAAGTCCTCAACCTTCGTGTCGAGCACCTCACATGGGATACACGAGGCGTGTTGGTCAGGCTCTCCCGCAGCAAGACCAATCAAGAAGGACGACATGAAGTCAAAGCCATTCACCATGCGGATACCTCGCTCCCCTACTGCCCCGTCAATCTCCTGTATCGCTGGCTGGAAGCCGCCCATATCCAGAGAGGTGCGGTATTTCGCAGCGTCTCGCTGGGCGGCAGGCCAGGAGGCTCGAAACTCTCTCGAACTGCTTTTCAGAATGCGTTGATCAGGGGGCTTGAGCGGTCAAACCTGGCTTCACGCGGATTCAGCACACATAGCATGCGTGCTGGCCTGATCACTGAAGCTCATCTGCGGGGGAAGAGCCTGGAGCAGATACAACGCGTGACAGGTCACAGACATCTCAGCACCTTGACGGAGTACATTCGGGTCGCAGACCCCTTCGAAAACAGCGCCAACGACTTTTGATAAATATGAGCAATGCATCACCGTTCAATAATCGATGAATTGACAAAAGCAATCGCTCAAGGGCTTGCAATACAAAATATCTACCAAGTTTGACGCCAAAAATCCCTAATGCTCTCGAAACGGTCGATTTTGACGGTTAAAAGATACCTTAGATTCTTGCCACTTGAGTTATGCTATTAGTACACACTGATTCAGCTTGGATATATCAGGAGGCGGCACTCCCAGAAATATCGTTCTACAGGTCGGGTGTATTGCTCGACTGATCATCACTACTCAAAGTTACTCGCGTTTGCTGGACATGAACTCGACGAATGATTCTCTCATACGTCTCGGCCCCCCCTTTGCCTATCGTTGGAGTCATCAATATGCCAGATGCTACCTATACACCGTCACTAGTGAAAATCAGCGCTGACAAGACGCTTGTCATCCATCAGCGAGTACTCGAGGTGGACACCGCCGAGCTTATGAGCGAGGAGCATGCTTTTCGACCAACGGTCGCGACAGAGAACCTGCCCCTAGCGCCTGTCCGCTTCCGCAGCAACGTTCAGTCGACTCACACTTCCGAGGAGTTCGTGAATTTTCATGTCATCAAAGCCATCGTATCCACACAGAAAGTGCCCGTCTCACAAAGTGTATTTTGCATCGAGATCGATATCGGCAGACTCAACGAAGATGAAGTCCAGGTGGTGAGATTCTATTACCAGGTGCTACAGCCTCTGCTCGAGCTTGGCTGGGAATGGATCAATATCCACAACCTACATACTACTGGCGATATCAGAATTAACGAAAAGAAGTTATGGAACACTATACTCAGAAACTTCATTAATGATGAAAGATTACAACACGCATGGAGCAATGTAGTCACTCAACAAAACTTACCAATAACACGCAAGCAAATCTCATCAATGTTCAGGCATCGTTATTCTGATGACTCGATCAGGAAATTCATGAACGAAATAAATAAAAATACAAATACTTACCAAAGCGGTATATCTGAAGATAGGAATACAGCACACTCTGCTACTGCTGCTGAAACAAATAATAAAAACGCTCATAGTAAACGAAAAGATAATAGGAAGCAGCAACCAGATATCAATAAGAAAAGCAACGCTAAAGAAAAAAGCAAGCACTCGAATAACAAGGAGAAAACCGACTCGAATCCGCAAATGGGACTTGCACTTCCAAGTTCGCTTGACTGATTAACAGGAGGCTCTCACGTGAGTGAACACCAACTACCTGACCAAATACTGGCTAATTACGACCTCAATGCGATCGGGTCCCGCTGGCCCCTTATACCGGAGTGGCTCAGGGGGAGCCTCCCTCCCTTGATTGCCTCAGAATATCGCCTCAGCGCTCGCCTCTTTGCCAACGATTACTCGATGCCAGACCTTGTGTCCCAAGTAGAGGAGTTCCTAGGAAGCCAATTTTTTATGGAGGACGAGACACATCGAAATTATAGAATGTCTCACTGCCTTCATTATACGGTAAATTACCGATTTACATCGCTCACTGACCCTCGCGTAAGCAGTATCCGAAAGCTGCTTAGACTGATTTTCGGTCAGCCTTATCATACTGTGACACGTGGCTCTGCCATAAAATACTACACCCAGATACTTGAGCTTAGAAAGACGCTCAAGCGGCTACTTGACTGGGGTGACCTGGATGATATTCACAACAGCTTTCCCAGACCCATTTCCCCTACCCTGGGAGAGCAGTTAGTTCCTCCTCCCGAGCATTTTTCCAATGCTGATTTGAAGCTGCTCGAACAGTTTCTTCATGCCTATGATATAGCAACTGATCGTCCATCGGAGCATCCCAACCATCTGCGCAATAAGAAAGCGACACGCGCTTTGCTTGACGAAATTTATCAGTCGAGCCAGCTCACTCGTAGCCCAATAAAAAAACAGCATAGAGCTCGCAATGAAAATCAAAAAAGACGCCAGCATGTCGATACCATTCTTCGTGATTCGCCACTTTGGGCCAGTGACAAATCTCACAAAATCCATGCTGAATATACCGACTATCGCTCCCTTGACAGGTCAATCCAAGCACTTGACCATGCCTTAATAGAGAATGATGAAGAGCTCACGGATGGCAATGAACATAAGAATGAATCATCATCTAATGGCCTAAGCCAAAGCAGCATCTCACCCCTCGACCCAGTGAAAGAACTATTCCATAACACGCTGCTTTCACAAGGCGATCAGGCGCTTCACCTTGAACGCGTTCAGCTCTTGCAACAGGCCCGCAGTCTCAAGACATCTGCAGACATCAGCCTACGCCCACAAGAAGAGGTTCTAGCAGCTTTACGTATCTTCCAACCACCGAAAGATGAGGAATTTCTCATAGAATCTGAGAGTGTCATTGCAATCCGACAAGCCTTGGCATTTCTTAGCATTCTACTTTGCAGTGGAATAGCACCTGAGCGCTTGCTGCAGACGACGGTAATCTCCCGATCCCCCAAGCTGCTCCTCAATAGCGACAGAAATCGTGAGTGGATCATCTGCCAGACGCTGGATCAAATTCCCAGCTGGTCACCGGAGGAGGGTCTACTCCACTACTCTGTCAACAAGGCACCTACCGAAACCATCATCACGTTGCCCTTGCCCAACGCTCTCAATCAGTCACTCATGGCTGAAAAGGTATGGCTCCCCGGCGCCCAGCCTTTCAAAGCACTGAAATCACTGATCGAGAAAAAACTCAAGCGCTGGGGGGATAATCGCCCGGGAAGTACCCTGACGTTGAGGCGCGTGTCTGCCAGTCATCATCATTGGGTGGTGCCTGCCTGTGAAGATGAAGTGATCGCGACCTGGTTGCGAGGCGAGCTCCCGCTCTCACTCTCTGCCCCGGCAACGTATCGAACGATACCTCTGCGCAAGATTCAGAAGACTTTTCTCTCGGCTCAAGCTGCGCTTGGCCTATTTCCCTTGTTAGAAGAAGACTGTCGTACACCTCGCGAAGATCACACCGTGGGATCCACAAAAGCCCAGGAGCCGAGCTATTTCAAACGTCCGCTTCATTTGCTGACGCAACTTACCAAGAACCACGCCATGCTGGTTACCTCATTGATTACCTTACAAGGGAATCGTAGTAGCGACTTACGGGCAGTCGGCGAAGCCATTGCCCGGCAAGGTCAGATACTGGGAGCGCTGACCTTACTTGCATGGCAGCTCTGCACCTTGGCTCGCCCAATTGGATCCAAAACCCAATGTGAGCAGCTGGAAAATACGCTCTGGCTACGCGACAAGGATTCGGCTCGGGCACAGGAAAGCCGCCAAATTCCACTTGTCCCTGCCCTTGGCGCATTGCTCCGGCTTCAGCATGAGTGGCGGGAGGAATGGCAACGATGGTGGAAACGCCACGGTGGCAAAGCAGACTTTCTTAGGCATGAACAAGTCGCCTACCCCGTTCAATGGAAGTTCAATGCCTCGACAATGATGTTGACGCAGCAACGCATGCAGCATGCTGACTGGCGGCAGTGGCTCAAGGATCTTCCAACGTTCATGCCTTCGCCTTTGGCAAGTGAATTGAGCCAGTGGGGCCGACAGCCTTCCAATATCACGCGCCATAGCATGATCACCGCGCTCCAATCGCGACTTTCTCACGCTGAATTTAGCGCGCTCGCTGGACACACCACTCAGGGACATTCACTCCAATCCCCGTCCAGTGATCGGAACCTGATTCAATCGGCGACACGAAGTGCACTAACCGATATCGCTAGACTATGCGGCTTGACGCCGAATCTGCTTCACAGAGACGACCTCCCATGGCCCATTGAGCACGCCGGACCAGCCATTCAAGGAGATAGAGGATGAGCGCTGTTACCCCCATTGACCTTCGGAAGAAAACCGATGTACCTGCCTAGGGCACTCTCAAGGCGCTTACAGCTCCGAAGCTGCCTCCGATCGAGCTTTCGAAAACACTGGGTAGGATATTCCGTCGCTGGGATGATCCAGATCATCGCCTTTTCTCCTCTTCTGAAGAGCTCAGACATTTCCGCAAGAATGTCGCACGCTACGCCTGGCGACGGCATAAGAAAAAGGTAACCAGAGCACAGGCTAGAGCGCAAAGTGCGCCTTCCACCAAGCCGTCTCGCGCTCGACACAATGCCACACGCTTGAACCAGCGAGATGTACAAGCCTTGATTCGCAACGCCATCCAGCTTGCCAAGGAAACTGGACTTGACTTCAGCTCCCGAAAGGTCACCAAGGAAGTCGCGCTTGTACTGACTCATCTCAACCGAGAGCCTGACTTCGAGGCTACGATTCCGACCAGTATCAAACGCCCGGTCAGACCCTCATCCGCGGCTACCTCATCACGAGATATCAAGGTTCAGCAACGGGTGCTGGATTCGGTACGCACCCTGCAGCGCATTCCCGCCAACCAATGTACGCCAGAGCAGTCTCTTCTCTTCCTGGCCTTGAGCATGGGTACCCTGCTGGGGATGGAGGAAGAAGTGATTCGCCATACTCTGCTGAACTTGAGCTCAGAGCATCTGCCACGCCTGAACATCAAGCGCGGTCCCCACCATTGGTTCATCGGCTGCCTGCCAGGGTTACCTCGAACACATCCAGCCCATTACCGGCTAAAAATCCCGAATCATATCAGGAGGCTACTCAGGGCTTGCCGTCAGTCCCCTGTCCCATCACCAGCCACCTCCTCCCAGCAGGCCGATGTATGGTGGTTCTCCTCGGATGCTACGCTGGACCTGAACAGTCCATTGGAAGCGCGAGCTGCCCATCTGGATCAGCTCTTGGTCACCGGTCTGTCACAGCTGCTAGATAGCCAGGCACCACGCAGGACTGGTTCCTCCGCTTCGCTGAAGAGTGTCCGATCATTGCTTCGTCATGCCTTTCGATGCACGACATTGTTAGGCCCTGCGCCCCTCTGGTCACAGCTGCTTCGTCGCTACCCCCTACCAGTGTGTAGCTGGCGTTCTCCTTGGCAGCATGACGAAAGTCTCATTTTATCGGCGGCCCCCCTCTCTACCTCCAGTACGTCGAGCGCTTCTGGAGCCATGGATGTCTCTGAACCGGAAGACATCGAGATTGATCTTCACACCCCTGAACTCCTTATGGGAGGAGGCGTCAGGAGCAACGAATCGTCACCATCAACCTCCCCTCGATACCGGCAGGATCAACTATCAACAGACTGGTATGTGAAAGCAGGCAACCAACTGTATGCGTATATCACCGAACTGGAGCATGAAGGTCTGATAACCCCCAAAGGGAAATCCGCGATTCAGCGGCATGACGCCATTACGTCTCGCTACGCGAAGAAGCTGATACACATGCTGGGCGAAGACAGCTACCCACTCTGGATACTGCTATGGCTGTCTTATCAATCGAGCACTCAAGGCAACAAAGCCAGCACGCTCAGGACTTACCTGAGTCGACTGACGCCCACCTCCTTGATGATGTTGCCCGATATCCCATGGTTGACGCTCTGGGATGGAGAACTGATGGAGGCGATCAGCGAACAGCTACCGACTCAGAAAGGCTGGGACACTTCGACGTCCCACAACTTCTTCCAGACGTTCAATCAGTTCATCAGCTTCTGCCAAGGTAACGATCGATTAACGGGTATCCCCCCCGTACAGGGTGAGGGAGGTCGCTTCATCAGTACATTGCGTACACATCTGATCATGCCGCACGAGGCGGAACATCTGACCCGGGCGCTCTCCCGAAGACGGAGTGGATTGCGGCGCAGCTGGCTGATCGCCTTCCTCCTTGGCTACTACGGGGGCCTGCGAGCTGGAGAAGTCATGGCATTGACACTGCATGATGTCATCATCAATCAGCCAGGAGAGGACGGCCCCACCTACTGTTACGTAGAAATCCATGCTGGAAAGACCGCAAATGCTCGGCGCAGCGTTCCTCTTCATCTTCTGATATCCCCAGAGTTGATGACGCTGGTGAGAGAGTGGATTGATAGACGCCGAGAGTCCTTTGCTGGCCAGCAGCGTTTGAAGAACATTGCCTTGCTGGGGCCAGAAAGCTCTCCGCTGGGCTATTCAAGAGAGAGCTTGCTGACCCCGCTCATGGCATGGGCCCGGCAGTCTCTCCGCGGTGCTCTCACACCCGGATTGGAGCTGGAGGACATCCACTTCGACTTCCATCTATTGAGGCACAATGCAATCTCGTGGCTCGTACTGCGCCTCTACAGCGACGACTACCCTCAGCTTCTGGATCGCCTTTCCTCCGCCTGCCGAGGACATTGGTCCTTCACTCCTGCAGCACTGGCGAACTGCCGCCGAGCGGTCTACGACGTACTGGAAAAAGATGCCAAGGCACGAGGTCACCGTCTCGAGTTACTCGCCAAGTTGATCGGGCACCGCAACTCTCAAACACTGACACATCACTACACGCACGTGCTGGGTGAGATACATGGTGAGGTACTTCTGGAGCTGATGAAGCGACGCTGAAGGCGAAGGCCGCATACTGGCTGTCGCCTATCGAAGCCGAAGCGCAGGTGGACGGCGGGCTAGAGATAGCCCAACCCCAATGCATCACCCTCCATCACTTGCGGTGTTGCACTCAGAGTCCACCTGCGCCATCTCACGCCCGGCGGTCGGGACGAATCAGGAGGTGCAGTGGGCCGTCCGAGTCTGTACACACGGATGGAGCATTAGCAGTTCATGCGTGGTGCGATGATCTCCTCGATATTTTGACAGCCTGATCGCCCTCAATTGTCCTGAAAGGGAATAATCAAAGCGCTTACAGCCTATACTAACCATTATCCCTGCAGGGAAAATTTATGGATAGCTTCGCTATGTCTGGCTAATTATCCCTATAGGGATAATTTCCTGAATTCATAGAATAATTGCCGCACTGGCTCCATAAATCCGTGGCATCACACCGCCTGTGTCGCACGACACTCCGGATAGGCCGAGCATCCCCAGAATTGCTGGCCCTCACGCACACCGGATTTGACAGTGCGCAGCACCATCCGGCTGCCGCATTTCGGGCATTCACGTCTGGCCTGTGGAGCATTGCGCTGCTTGAGGTGCTGTACATGGGTACGCTGCGTCGCCCGAGTCGGCGCCAGTCGCCCCGTCAGTAGCGCCTCATGCATGGCCTCGACCTGCGCCTCGCTGAAGACGGGGGTTTTGAACGACTGTACGAAGGGAACGAAGTCAGTCCCACGCGTCACGTTGGCTGGCATCTCGCCTTTGAGCCTGGCCCTGCCGACGAAGACGATCACCGAATGCAGGTGCTCGAATGGCACGCCAAGCGTCGTCTCCAGCGCCTTGAGGTGCCGGTAGTTCTGACGCAACGGATTCTGGAAGCTGAACGACCGGCGGGGAAACTGCTGGGTCCAGTTCGCCTCGTGCTCACTGCCGAAGATCCAGCCTTTCATGTTCTTGGTTTCCAATACGAAGCAGCCGAAACGCGACAGCAGCACATGATCGATCTGGGTGGTGCCGTTGGCGGTCTTGAGGGTGACATCGTGCAAGGCCCGATAGCCCTGCTTGCCGAGTCGACGCGCCATCCAGCGCACCCGCCACTCGCCGATGCGGCCTTTCATGCGGGGAGACTTGAGGTAACGACTGACGCAGGAAGCCAGCACGAGGCATAGCAGTACACTCATCACTGGCGCGATGTTCGAAGGGACAACCACTGTCATGACTCCTGGTGCAGCCTATACGGAAAGGAATCAAGCGAGGTGATTCGTCCAACCGGAGTACTGAGTCTTGATAAGGGAAAGGTAATGCTGCACCGCGACCGATGGAGAAGCGCGGTGCAGCAAGCTGCCGAATTCTAACTATCCGGCGAACGCCAAGCTACTGTTCTCTATCGGTTTATCTCTGAAGCAGAGCACGGCGGAACCTTATGCGCCGACAAGAGAATCACGTTGGCCGCGAGTCATTCACCTGAATCACTCCATTTCCAATGTGACCTTGTCGGTATCGAACGCCAATCGCCCTGCGATCGCCTGCATCTCCTCGATGGGCTGGTCGTAACTCCAGGCGATATCAGTAAGGTCTGATAGCGAGTAATAGGTGCTGTCACCCTTGAAGGGACAATGGGTGACGGTACGAGAGACCGAGAGCTTCGCCATCGTCACATCGGCGCGCGGCAGATAGAGCCTCGGTGGATAGCCCTTCTCGTGCAATTCCAGCGCGTTGTCAGTGTCGGCGATCACTGTTTCACCGACCAGGATTCGCACCCGCGAAGATAGCGGGTGCAGCGTGATACGCGGTTCAGGGTGGTCGGCCATGAAGACTCCTTTATGAGTTGGTGGGCAAAAGCCGCAGATGAAAGCAGCATATGAAAGTGTCTGGAGGCGCGTTCTGGAAGAGTCAGCCCATCAGACCCCACCGTCCCTGGCGAGACGGAAGCCGGAGAACGCCCAGCGCGCCTCGGGTGGGAAGAAGTTGCGATAGGTCGCGCGGATGTGGTCGGCGGGCGTGGCACAACAGCCCCCACGAAGCACCATCTGACCGGACATGAACTTGCCGTTGTACTCGCCCAGACTACCCGGCAACTTGCGAAAGCCCGGATACGAACGATAGGCACTGCCCGTCCACTCCCAGACATCGCCGAACATCTGACCCGGGGTGCCTTCGGCTCTCGCGGCCGCGACTGGCTGCAGATGACCCTGGTCGACGAAGTTACCCGTGAGTGGGACATCCTGAGCGACGGTCTCCCATTCGGCCTCGGTGGGCAGGCGCGCGCCCGCCCACTGGGCGTAGGCATCGGCCTCGAAGAAGCTGACGTGGCAGACCGGCGCATTCAGATCCACTGGCACCAGGCCGCCCAGGGTGTAGTGATGCCAGACGCCGTCGCGTTCGACCCAGTAAAGCGGTGCTCGCCAACCTTCCGCCTTGACCGTCGCCCAGCCATCCGCTAGCCAGTGCTCGGGAGTGGCGTATCCACCGTCCTGCATAAAGGCGAGAAACTCGCCATTGGTCACCGGACGATCCGCCATCTGGAACAGGCGGGATCGAGCGCCTGATAGCCGAATTGGAACGGCTTCAGGATGAAGGCCTCGAAGAACCAGCTGACATGGGCGATGTGCCACTTGGGCGGGCTGACATCCGCCATGCTCTGCACCATGTAGTCTTCCTTGTTCAGCGGCGCACAGATCGCCTCGGTAGCAGCTCGCACTCGATGGTACGCGCGCAGCCACTCCTTGGCATGCAGGCTATCGAGTCTTTCGATGACGGTGTCATGGGCAAATGACATGAGGGCTTCCTTTGCGAGTCTGGTTCTCTCCCTGAAACGTGATAGGACAGGCTCGGGCGGCCAGCAAGACTGACACGCCTCCCCTGCCCCATCAGCGCTTGGCCGGGATGATGTCCCCACCCTAACTCTCGAGCGGCGGCACTGATACCGATACGGTCAGCGAGTGCCAAAGCCTCATCCTTGTAGGCTTGGGAGTAACTGTCATGAGTCTTCTTCATAGACGCTGATTGCCTTGCCATGGATTGCGTCGTTCAGTGTACTTCCTTAATAGGGCGTCCACTGTCACTAGGCAAGATCACTTTGCGCATAATGTCCTAGGTGGACTTGATGGTGGGTGAGACGCTCATGAATTAATTCCTGAAAATATGGTCGCGGTGGTATTGCAGATAGTGTTGCTGTGCCGATGAAATAGGTTTGCTAATCGCGAGGTCGTTATAGATGCCAGCGGACAGTGCATCAGCGGGCTTCAACTGCGGACTGAGTTGAATTGCGCCGTCGAATCGAAAACTGATAAGTCCCGCATCGAAAGCAGCATCCAGGCTGGCAACCAGCAACAGGCCATTGTTCGGGTCCAGCCGTTCATGGTTGTTGCTGCTGCGCCAAGGTTTGATATGTGAGGCTCGAAGCAAGGCAGACTGCTTGACCCCAGTCACACAACAGCGGGTATCCCAAGCTTTTTCCAACTCGGCACGGAAGAGCCCCTGGCCGCGGCGTGCATCGATGACCTGCTCGCGCGTAGTTTCATCAAGCCCGTCTAGCTGTTGATCCGCGGCCAGGATATCTCCGTAGATGTCATTCGACCCAGTACCCATAAGAAGGGTGAGGAGTTGTTGCAAAGCGGCTGCCGTGGGAACATCGATATCAAGCCCATGAGCGATTGGATTTGCACCGGTGTGCAAGGTCTTCGGGTAGCCAGTAAGGTTGCTATTGTGGAACTTCACGCCTGACCTGACTCCAGTAACATCGATATCCTGACACCTGTTGAGGTTGTCAGGATGTATCACTAAGGGGGCCTTGCTTACCGGGTGTCCTGCGGCGCTGGTTTTAACGTAAACACGGGTTTGGGTAGCGGGGTGCAGCAGGCCCTTGATACGTTCGTTGTCCTTATCCAAGACAAAGCCCAGTTTCTGCAGCTCTGCGGCTATTTGTTGTGAGTTGAGCATCGGTTATCCGTATAGCTGACGTTCTAGGTCCTGCAGCGCTGAGAGGTGGCCATTCCTGCCACCGAAGGCCCTGACCAGTTCCATGGGAGCGCCGATGTTACTGAAAGGGGTTAGGATAAGCACCTTGGGATTCTTGATGGGCTCGACACCCGCATCGGCGTACTTGTCGACCAGCGTCTCCAGTATCTGACGTGCCTGCCCCTAGTAGCGAGTGAAGATATCGTGTTACTTCACCCGCTCGGCGCGCTCGCGGCGGGCGGTCGAGGGCGGTGTGGCAGATCACGTCGAAGGGAGCGTGCGAGGTGGTCGGCCATGAAGACTCCTTTACGGGTTGAACGGGTTGAAAGATAGAAACGGAAGATGAAGATGCCTGGAGGCGCGTTCTGAAGGGGTCAGCCCATCATGCCCCACTATCCCTGGCGAGACGGAAGCCGGAGAACGCCCAGCGCGCCTCGGGCGGGAAGAAGTTGCGATAGGTCGCGCGGATGTGGTCGGCGGGCGTGGCACAACAGCCTCCACGAAGCACCATCTGACCGGACATGAACTTGCCATTGTACTCCCCCAGGCTGCCCGGCAACTTGCGAAAGCCGGGATACGGACGATAGGCGCTGCCCGTCCACTCCCAGACATCGCCGAACATCTGACCCGGCATGCCGTCAGTTTTCGCCGCGGCGACTGGCTGCAGGTAATCCTGATCGACGAAGTTGCCCGTCAGGGGGACATCCTGAGCGACGGTCTCCCACTCGGCCTCGGTGGGCAGACGCACGCCGGCCCACTGGGCGTAGGCGTCGGCCTCGAAGAAGCTGACGTGGCAGACCGGCGCCTTCAGATCTACCGGCACCAGACCGCCCAAGGTGTAGTGATGCCAGACGCCGTCGCGCTCGACCCAGTAAAGCGGTGCCCGCCAACCTTCCGCCTTGACCGTCGCCCAGCCATCCGCCAGCCAGTGCTCGGGAGTGGCGTAACCACCTGTCTCCATGAAGGCGAGAAACTCGCCGTTGCTCACTGGACGAGCCGCCATCTGGAACGCTTCGACGAACTGACGGTGGCGGCCCATCTCATTGTCGTAGGCGAAGCCGCCTTTTGATGCATCATGACCGATCTCGCGAATCCCGGCTGGATAGGCCAGCCACCCCAGCGGCGGCACCTCCTGCGCAGAGGCTGGTGCCAAGCCTGGCGCCAAATCATCCCGGTAGGCCGGACACAGCGGGTTCTGCGCCAGGATGTGCTTGATATCCATCAACAGCAGCTCCTGATGCTGCTGCTCATGCGGTAGGCCCAGCTCCAGACGGCGCAGAATTTCCGGCAGATGTTCCTGGGGCGGATTCTCGAGCAAGGCCTGCATGGCCTGATCGACGTGCGCGCGATAGCGATAGACGTCATCGACGGTCGGACGCGATATCGAGCCACGCTCGGCGCGCGGGAACGGCACACCATGCGTCTCGTAGTAGGAGTTGAAGAGGTGATCGTAGGCGGGATCGAGCGTCTGATAACCAGATTGAAACGGTTTCAGGATGAAGGCTTCAAAGAACCAAGTGACATGGGCGATGTGCCACTTGGGCGGGCTGACATCCGCCATGCTCTGCACCATGTAGTCTTCCTTGTGCAGCGGCGCACAGATCGCCTCGGTGGCGGCTCGCACCCGCCGGTAGGTATCCAGCCAGGCCCTGGTCTGCTCAACATCGTGAGTGTCACTTGAGGATTGCGGTGCATATGACATCGAGACGTCCTTTTGGGTGTTGCAAATCCATTGCCGAATGACTGATGTCGGGAGGTCGTGGCCGACTTTCAAGGGCTGCCGCGCTCGGAGAGCTGCCCTGCACGCTGGCCAGTTGCGACATACCTCCTGCAGGCACACCTGTCTTCACTGATATTTCTGATGCCAACTCTTCACGGCGATGCGCTCCTTGAGCAACTCCAGCATGTCGATCAACACCTGCTCGGTGATCTGCTCCGTTCTCGGGTCAGTGCGCGACCAGGCATCGAAACCACTCTCTGCCAGATGCCCCATCAGCGCCGAGAACTCCTTGGAGCGCAGGCCGACCAGCGCTTCATCGACAAGGTGACAGGCCAGATCGGACAGCGAACTTTCGAGCCCCTTCGTCAGCTGAGTGCCCATGGGCAGACGCGAGACGCGCTGGAGCTCCGGACTTTCGGCAAGGGTGCGGCTGACCAGGCCCCGCACATAGCGCAGGGTATCGTCGCGATTCTGGGTATAGACGTCCCCTGCCATGGTCTCAAGGCGCTGGGTAATTTCCTGGATCAAGGCCTGCTTACGCGGTTCCACGACACGCTCGATCACCGAGGATGAGAGGTCATCGCTGTCGCGCAACTGCTGTTGAACGTTGTCGAGCATGCGCAGGGAGATACGATCCGTCAGCTCTTCCAGCAGGATGTCGAGATACTTGGCGGCAACACGATAGACATACCATTGCCGCACATCGATCAATTCCAGACGTTGCAGACGGAACAACAACGAGACCACACGCAGCACACGCAACAGACGGAAGCCGCTCAGCGGAATACAGCCCAGCACGTCATACCAGTGCACGAAGGGATAGAAGAACCAGCGGTGATAGCGCCGCTCCGCGATGGCCACTGCCCACCCCGCCAGCACATCCAGCAGGAAGACGGCGACGAACGCCAAGTCAATGGAGAGGAAATTGGCGTGGATGTTCTGCTCATAGGCCGCATGCAGCCCGGGTGTCACAGCCTCGAAGGCCGTGTTCAGCGGGGGAATCAGGAAGAGACTATCGAACAGCAGCAATGCCAGATTGGCGATCACGAGCACGATGATGAACAGATCCCACCACAGATGTATCCGCTCCCTGGCGGACGAGGGCGTGCGGGTGGCTGGCATGACAACTCCTTGCTGGCTCTCGTATTGACTCTCCCGACCCAACTGGCATCGGTGCACTTTCAGCCTAGCGTACGAGATGCTGCACAGAGCGGGCAATGTTACCGATACCAGCGTGGAAGCGTTTTCTCGACGCATACGTGCGTTGGACATCCACGCCCCTTATCCAAGCCACCTACTAAAAACTCGGCGCTGATCCCAACACCGTATCAAAGACACCATATACAAACGGCAAAGCTGCAAGGGCTCAGTACGTCAATGCGCTATAGCGTGACTTATACCTCCCATTAAGTTTATTAATACAACTCGTGCTCCTTCGTCATTACTGACATAACGTACCTTCAAATAAATTGTATCCGGTTCATAACACTCACTGTGGGTACTCTGTTGTGAACCGGTTTTATTATTTACTGGAGGGACATACATGCCAGCGATAAAATTTGACCATATAGATACTGCATTTACCCATCGAGGAGGCCCACCTGGGCATGCCGAGGTCGGGCGTACCGTATCAACGGAACTGAGTGAAACCATGGGGGCCGGCTTTGCACGCTGGGAAGGTGCCGAGGTCGAGTGGACGGTCAAATACGACGAGGTGATCTTCGTGATCACCGGTGAGTTGATCGTAGAGACACGAGAGGAAACGCACGTCATTACGCCGGGGCAGATGCTGTGGCTGCCCAATGGCACCTGGCTGAAGTATCGAGGCCATGCGCTATTCGGGTATGCAGTTTATCCCGGAAACTGGAAGGCATTGCTCGAACAATCCAGCTGATCAAAGCGCCTTGGTGATCACCTCAACGAATATGCAACATGTCATCGAACTCTGGTTTGATGACATGTTGGTAGTGCTGTTGGCAAAAACGTGCCAGCTCCGAGGGCAAAGAGCCTTGTTCCCCTTGCCAGGCAAGCAGATACAGCCCCCGTTGCAAGACTGCCCCCGGCAAGGGCACCACGCGCACACGAAAGGCTTCATGCCTGGCGTGCATCAGACTGAGAGCCGTGGTGATGCCCCACCCCAGATTGGCCTGTACCAGGGCCAACAGAGAATCCGTCGTATCGAACTCGACCCTGCGGCGACTCTCCAACCCCATGCGGCGCAGATGAATATCGATATCCAACCCCATCCGGGAATGCCGGGAATACCGGATCATTCCCAACTCCTGACTAAGTCTGACCATCTCTTCCAATGATGACACCTGACGATCCGGCGGTAATACCAGCAAATAGGGATCGCTGAAAAGGTGATAACGCTCCAGTCCATGCACATGCTCCAACGCACTGGAAGTTACAACGACATCGATATTTCGCTGTAAAAGGTTCTGCTCATTCGGCTCACAGAATCCCGAACGAAGAGTCAGCTCCTCCACCTTGTCCCCCAGCCGATTCACGACAACAGGAGCAAAGACAGAGGCAAACGAATCCACAAATCCACAGCGGAGAAAGCGTGTCGCATCGATCGTGGCATGGCTGACACTGGCCATTACCCCTCGTGCTTCACTCAAGAGTGTCTGACTTTCCCGATAGAGGCGATCCCCCGCCACTGTCGGTTTCAGTGGGCGGCACTGACGATCAATCAGCGCTACTCCCAGCTGCTTTTCCAATCTTGACAACGACTGGGACATGGCCGACTGCGTCACCCCCTGCAGTCGCGAGGCCTCTGCCATGCTGCTGCAATCGATGATCTGACAGAACGCCTGTAGCTGACGGAGATCGGGGAGCTCAGAACGAGGCGGAAGGCTTGCCATGATGAGAAATACCTGGAAGTAAACAAAAGGCTCCTGCAGGGGCATCTTCCCACAGGAGCCTATGACTTTCACTATATCACACACTTGCTGGCCACGCCGTTCTTTCAACTACGGCTGGTAACTCCACTCCCTGCATTGGCAGTTGACCCTCGGAAAAGTCGAGCGAGCAATTGAACCACAGCAATGTATACCAGCATTCCTGCCAACGCCTGCCAGCCGTACCCGCTCAGCACGAGCATTGGCATGAGTGAAATCAGCAGGATATCAACCACCGCACCTGGCACATAAGCAATTGCGTAATCATCCAATACCTTGCTTTTCATCTCCGGATCTGCGACTCGCAGCAAGAGAATCCCCATCGCGACAGTGCCTGTCATCCACCCCCAGCTGAAGATCCCTTTCTCGAACCATTCGGCCCCAAACATGCGCGGTGCAACGACCAACACCAGAAAGAGACACATGATCAGCCCCGCGACCATCAACAGTGCCATCGGCACAGCATAGGTAATCAGTACTGCAATCTGGATGGAGGCGATACCGAAGACAATGAGAAAGTCCGTCGAGGCTCCGGCAGCATGATTGAAGATGCCATCATCCAGAAAACGTGCAGCTCCCGCCTTTTGCAAGATTACGCGAGCGATACACCCGATCAGGAAAGCGCAGGCAAACTTGGGTACCGAGACCATGTCATGCAGTGAAGACAATGAGAGGCTCATGAGATAGGCAAGCGCTGTCACGACCAACACAATGGCAGCATGAATGGCAAAGACATCCACCGAGATGGAAGAGATGCCTTCCCGGGCCAGTACTCGCCGCTTGTCTTCCTTGACCAGACCGCAGCGCAACTCACTATCCATCTCGGAAAAGCGCGGCAAGCCCTTCAACCAACCGCGTTGTACTCCATAGTTGAGCAACCCCATCCCGAGGAAGATGGCCGCAAAGATACCAAAGGTAGCAGAACTGAGTGCCAGGGTGGTGGCGTCATCCCAGCCCAGTTGACGGAAAGATTCCCCGATGGCGACAGCAGTACCATGACCGCCCATGAAACCTGCCGGCATGATGAGCCCGAAGCCTGCGTTGAGCTCCGGCCAGAAGGTCGCTGCCATCAGTGCGCCCACCACAAGGCCTACGCACCATTGCCCTACGGTCACGGTCTGATTGAAGGCCCATAGCGATCCAGCACGTCCCAGCACTTCCCGTGGGCCCGGAAATTGAGTTGCCAGCCCTACTGCAGCAAAGATCATCGTGATCAGCACCCCGGCATAGGCGGTAAAGCTCTCTGACCAAGGCAAGACATCCAGGGCGTATGGGCCAAGCAACAGTCCGAGCAGACCGGCAATCATCGAGACCGGGATAAACATTTGTTGTATGAAGGGCACGCGCACACGTATGACCTTGGCCAACAGCAGCAACAGACTCGCGATCCCCATGTCGAGGACAAGATCCCAGATATTCACATTCAGTTCTCCACTCGTTTTTTGATATTGTTCTGGTGAATCGCGCCTTGGATTGTATTTCCACCCGCTCCACCGACTTCCTCATGACATAAGGCATGGCGTCCTGATGTCTGTTATCTCACCTTCTGGCTTACGTGGAGGCGTTATCAAAACTCGCTACGACTGGCCCAAGCTGCATGACGCATTCGGGCACGCACTCCTACCCCAAGGAAAGGTTGTGGAGGGTTTCGCCCGGGCTTGCCAGTAATGGCCAACATGCTCGAAAGCAGCTCGGAATCTTCTCCCAAGGCCATTTCCGCCAACAATCGCCCGGAAATGGTGCCACGACCGACACCCACACTTTGATGTATCCCTGTCATCCAGGCGCCGTCCGCAACCTTGCCGAACCAGGGCTCGAAGTTGGTCGACAAACCACACGCCCCGCCCCAGGTGGACTCGAAGGGAACATGTGCCAGTTGAGGGTAGCGAGTCAGGAAGGACTCTCGATGCCCTTGACGGATAACCTCACGTTCATTCAAGTCATCGTGATACTTGGGGACGTAGCGATACTGGTTTCGCACCATCAACCGGAAATCATCTGTCATGCGTAACGTTGTACCAGCATGATCGGCAGGCGTGAGGCCCCACTGACGATTCAGGAATCCTCGACGCTCTTCATGCGTCAGAGGTCGCGTCATGCTGGCAAAGGTCATCACCGGCAGCATTCTATTGCGCAGGAATCCGAATTGCCCCGAATAGATGTTGGAGGCAAGAATCACCTTCTTGGCCCTGACACTTCCTGCTTGTGTCGTGGCTATCCAGTCCCCTGCCTCGCGAGTGAGGGATGTGACGGGTGTCTGCTCATGTAGAGTCACATTTTCCGGCAAGCTATCTGCCAGCCCCCGGACAAGTGCTGCCGGCTGCATCAGCGCACCACCCGCCGTGTAAATCGCTGACGCGTAATGTCGAGTCCCCAGTCGTGTGGACAACGCCTCACGATCGAGCCTTTCATAGGGATAATCCAGCGCCTTGAGACATTGCTCATAATGAGTGAGAAATGCCAGTCCACGCTCCCCCACCGCTCCCTGATACTTGCCCTCAATGGACCAGCCACACTCTATACCAAAACGCTCGACATGATGGCCCAGGTCCGCTATCGCCTGACGGTTGAGCTTGAGCTGATGTTGCTTACGTGCATCATCATGGCTCTCAAGGTCACGCTTGTGAGGAAGGTCGATCACGAATCCTGAGTTACGTCCGGACGTGCCTTGCCCGACACGTAACGCTTCTAGCAGTACCACCGAGCTGTTAGGCCTTAGCTCTCCCAGTCGACGAGCAGCTGCCAGCCCAGTGAAGCCAGCGCCGATGACAAGCCAGTCCACCTGCTTGTCGTGCTTGAGTTCGTTGGCATCAAATCGTGTTTCCAACTGGTGATACCAGCCATTAGAGCCATCATCTCGAGGGAGTATTGTCTTGGTCATTACCTTCTCTCACACATGCAGGACGGCATATTGACCGTGTCGTCCAAAGCGGCTGAGCTCGCATGTTGAGAGGAGTTGAACGATGTCTCTAGCAGCATCACGAAAAATTAAGTATCGCGTTAATGAAAATGAAGCCTGATTTCGGCTTACCCCGATAACGCTTCGGAATTTAAGGTTTGAGCAGTCGCGCGGGCCTGCTCTACAACTTCAGAGCATTCCTTATTCATCAACTTTAGTCTTATATATTTACTCAACATAATATCAGCGCAAGTTACACACTGACCGAATCCTCGCATTCGTGCCAACAGAATCCCATGGGTTGCCAAGATGTCACACATGTTTGGACCACCCTGAACTCAGCGCAGAACAGCCCTATCATCATGAAGGAGATACCAGGATGAGACAGATTCGCCCAATGACCATTGCTGCCCTGATGTGTGCAGCGCTCACTCTGGCGGGCTGTACAGGCGCTCAATCCTCCGCCGACTCTCAAGCCGTCGACGAGCCGCTAGAGAACACCTACTGGAAGCTGGTGGCACTCGAGGACCAGCCGACACCCGTGGTGGATGGCAAGCGTGAAGCCCACATCGTCCTGCACAGCTCAGACTCTCAAACGCAAGGCTCGCGAGTGGCAGGTTCCACTGGCTGCAACCGCCTGATGGGGGAATATCAGCATGACGATCGCGAACTCAGCTTCGGCCGTCTGGCCACCACCCGCATGGCATGCCCCGGTGAAGTCGCAATGCTCGAACGCGATTTCCTCGCGACACTCAATGACGTGTCTGGCTGGCAGATTGAAGGCAAGACACTGACCCTGACCGACGAACAAGGGGCATCGCTCGCCCGCCTGAAGGCCGTTCACCTCTACTGATCCCTATCACTGGCCGCTCAGTGCAGGGTGCGGCTGGACTTAATACTCCGCGCAACAGACCAGACACCACAACGCCGCCTCCCGCTGCCGGAAGGCGGCGTTGTGGTGTCTGGTATCTGCCTATTCTCTCTGCACCAACTCTGCACCAACCTCAATGACATCAGCGATGGCGCTGGCACAGTGAAAACTCAGGCTCTGCCCTCATCATGAATATCGCTCAACTTGAACATTAAAAAATCCAGTTTGTCTCATGAAGCTGAGAAATGGATACTCACCTGCATCAGATCGTTGATGAAGACTTCCCATGACGCTGCACTTCACAGCCAGCACACGGAACGTGATGGCGAGCAGCGTGCCTCTCCCGGCATGGATGCGTTCTCACAGAGAGCAACCCGCTCACGAGACGCCTGAAAGATCACGGGAAGATGTCGACGACACAGTGAATTTTCTCTCTCAGGATCAGGGTGAACGCCATGAGCAACGAATTCGGTTTCAGCATCAACAGTCTGCGCTTCGACGAGAACTACGTTCCGGCGGAAAACACCCGCCTGACCACCAACTTCGCCAACCTGGCGCGTGGTGAGAGCCGTCAGCAGAACCTGCGCAGCACGCTGAACATGATCAACAACCGATTCAATGCGCTGGCCAACTGGGACAACCCCAAGGGCGATCGTTACTCTGTCGAGCTGGACATCATCTCCGTCGAGCTGAACCTCGACGCAGCGCGTTCCGACAATGCCCTGCCGATCATCGAGATCCTGCAGACCACCATCGTCGACCACCAGACGAATCAGCGCATTGACGGCGTGACCGGCAACAACTTCTCGTCCTACATACGCGATTATGACTTCAGCGTGCGCCTGCTGGAGCACAACAAGGGCAAGGATTCCTTCAGCGTGCCGGAGCAGTTCGGCGTGCTGCACGGCAACCTGTTCCAGGCCTTCGTGGGTTCTGCTGCCTACAAGGAATGCTTCAAGAAGCCGCCGATCATCTGCATCAGCGTCTCAACCACCAAGACCTACCAGCAGACTGAGAACGTGCACCCGATCCTCGGGGTGGAATATCGCCAGGACGACGATTCCCTGACCGATGCCTACTTCAGCAAGATGGGCCTGAAGGTGCGTTACTTCATGCCGCCGGGCAGCGTTGCGCCGCTGGCCTTCTATCACACCGGCGACCTGCTCAACGATTACAGCAATCTGGAGCTGATCAGCACCATCAGCACCATGGACACCTTCCAGAAGATCTATCGTCCCGAGGTCTACAACGCCAATTCCGTGGCCGGCAAATCCTATCAGGCGAGCCTGAAGCAGCAGGACCATTCACTGACGCGCATCGTGTACGACCGCGAAGAGCGCAGCCAGCTCGCCATCGAGCAGGGCAAGTTCGTGGAAGAGAGCTTCATCAAGCCCTACCAGAGCCTGCTCGAGCAGTGGTCCGCCAACTGGTCCGCCAACCGATAAATTCATCATTGGTCAGCTCACTGATCCGCAAACAGCGCGCTGACCGACGAACGACTTCCGCTATCTGAACCATTCCAAGGACAAGGTTATTCATCATGACGAGATTACTCCCGACCTCCACCGCTGGCAGCCTGCCGAAACCTTCCTGGCTCGCCGAACCGGAGGTTCTCTGGTCCCCCTGGAAACTCGAAGGTGAGGCACTGATCGCGGGCAAGCAGGATGCGCTGCGCGTCTCCCTGCAGGAACAGCAGCACGCCGGGATCGACATCGTCAGCGATGGCGAGCAATCGCGTCAGCACTTCGTCACCACCTTCATCGAGCACCTGAATGGTGTGGATTTCGAGAAGCGCGAAACCGTCAAGATCCGTGATCGCTACGAGGCCAGCGTGCCGTCCGTGGTCGGTCCGGTCTCCCGCCAGAAGCCGGTGTTCGTCGAAGATGCCAAGTTCCTGCGCTCGCAGACCGATCAGCCGATCAAATGGGCACTGCCGGGACCGATGACCATGGTCGACACCCTCTTCGATGGCCACTACAAGAGCCGTGAGAAGCTGGCGTGGGAATTCGCCAAGATTCTCAACGAGGAAGCCAAGGAACTCGAAGCGGCAGGCGTCGACATCATCCAGTTCGATGAACCGGCCTTCAACGTGTTCTTCGATGAAGTGAATGAATGGGGCATCGCTACGTTGGAGCGTGCGATCGAAGGCCTCAAGTGCGAGACCGCCATCCACATCTGTTACGGCTACGGTATCAAGGCCAACACCGACTGGAAGAACACCCTGGGCTCCGAATGGCGTCAGTACGAAGAAGCCTTCCCGAAGCTCCAGCAATCCAACATCGATATCGTGTCGCTGGAGTGTCACAACTCCCACGTGCCGATGGAGCTGATCGAGCTGATCCGTGGCAAGAAGGTCATGGTCGGCGCCATCGATGTCGCTAACAACACCATCGAGACGCCGGAAGAAGTCGCCGAGACCCTGCGCAAGGCGCTGCAGTTCGTAGATGCCGACAAGCTCTACCCCTGTACCAACTGCGGCATGGCTCCGCTCTCCCGAGAAGTCGCCCGCGGCAAACTGCAGGCACTCAGCGCTGGCGCCGCCATCGTGCGCAAAGAACTCGAAGCACAGCGCTGATCGCTTGGCGAGACACTGAACTGGCCAAGACACAGCGCGGGCCAAGACACAGCACTGACAGATAGCGCCAAGCTAGTTCCGAACCGAGTTAGCTCGACGATAGTGCTCGAGAGTGAAAGCAGCAGTGGCTGACACCGCCGCAAACAAAAATGGCCATCGTGAAGGATTCACGACGGCCATTTTTTCATCAATCTCACTCTTGTCACTCAAGCACCCAGTCCCGCGCCATCGCTGCAGCCCCTCCCCCACGGCTGATCGTTACCACCTCCCCACTCTTGTAGGACCTGCCATGTCACTCCCCGACACCAAAGCTGACACCACCATCGACCCCACCAGTTTCCGTGAAGCCCTCGGTCACTTCGCCTCCGGCATCACCATCATCACTACCCAAGTCGACGACGAGCCCATCGGCTTCACCTGCCAGTCGTTCTACAGCGTCTCGATGAACCCGCCGCTGGTCTCCTTCAGCGTCAAGGCAAGCTCCTTCAGCTACCCGAAGATTCGCCAGGCAGAGCGCTTCGCCGTCAACATTCTCTCCAGCGAGCAGAGCCATGTCTCCAACCAGTTCGCCATGCGCGGCGCGGACAAATGGCAAGGCATCGACTGGAAGCTCTCCCCCCTCGGCAACCCGGTCATCAATGACAGCCTGCATTGGCTCGACTGCAAAATTCACGCTGAGCACCCCGCAGGTGATCACCTGATCGTGATCGGGGAAGTGAAAGGACTGAATCTGGATGTTGCAGGGATGGCGCGGCCGCTGCTGTATTTCAAGGGGAAGTACGGGGGCTTGGCTGGGGATAAATAACATTTCATGAGATCACCGTATAATATAGCACTAAGTTTATTATACTATGTGATAGTTACTGGCAATGATATTAATAACATATTCATAAAAGCTCTGAATTTAATAAATTCAGACGCAAGATTTAAGTCTTTAAGTGCAACTTAGTTTAATCAAAAGCCAAACTTAGAATCGATGGTTCGGCTGTCCGTCTATATACTCAAAAAATTATTTTCTCTGATAACGCCACTTCGTAACGACTTCTATAATTTTTTCAATCGACATCGCTTGTTGCTGCCAACCTTTATCGAAATCAACATCATTTGATCGCGGTAGTTGTTCACTAGGCAAGCTACGAATCATCACCCTAGTAGGTAAAGTTGCTGCTTGTCCAACAAAAATTGCCTCTTGACGCCTTAAACCAGAAAGCATTTTCGTTAAGCCAGACATAGAATCCGGTAATACACTGCGCACGTGTTCACGGTCAGCATCATTAGTTATTCGAAGCACGATCCATGAATTACACTGCGACAAAACAGTTGCTTCAACTTCACTCGGCCTCTGCGAAACCAATAACAGTCCTACGCCATATTTACGGCCTTCTTTCGCAATTCGACGAATAGCAGATTGGGCCGCTTCATACTGTGCTTCACCACGATTGGGAACGTATCTGTGAGCTTCTTCACATACCAAAAGTACAGGACTAGATTGACGTTCGGCTTCGGTTTGCCAAACTTTAAGCTGAAATACAACTCTAGCAATTGCAGCACTGGCTACCCCTGCTACTTCATTAGGTACGCCAGACAAGTCAACAATCTGAATAGTAGTTTGCTGCGTTAAAAACTGATTGACAATCGTTGGCAATGGATCTTCTAATCCATCCCAACTTTCCATCATGAATTTTAGCCGACCGTCTTTTAGTAATGAATCAATCTTACGGATCACTTTATTATAATCTTCGTGATCTTTCTGAGATTTATTTGGTGGTCGCTGTTGGTTTATTGCTCCAATTAATCCTTCTAAATATAGATTCTCACCTATTTTTCCGAAATTATCCAACTCATTACTACAACCAATAACGTAAGGGATTGGTGAATCAACCGTTAATTGTCTCTTATCAAGCCCAAGCTGTTCAGCCGCTGCCTCACGAACAGATATTAGAGCATTCTTAACAATATTGGATTGGGAGGTCGCTGCAAACTCGGTCTTGCCGATAAACAAACTTAGTGACTCTTCTAAGTCAAGTAACCAATATGGTAATTTTAGCGAACCCTCATCGGTAGATAATCGTTGATGTTCGGGGAACGCTTTGCCATACTCATTATGTGGATCAAGGATAATAATTTGTGGGTGCCAGTGTTCATGACTGGCTATTCGACCACGTTCGAGAATACTGTGAATAACCGCTGCCACCGTACCTGATTTACCAGCACCGGTGGAGCCAAGGATAGCGGTATGCTTACCTAGTAATTCGTTCAACTCAGCGTAACAAGGTGCACCGCCAGAGCCAACATGCTCACCAAGTTTAATAACGGTACCTTTAGCGTCACCGTAAATAAACCTAAGCTCTGATTTAGGGGTCAGATAAATAGTTTGCTGCGGTAGGGGGTAAGTAGCAACACCACGTTCAAACTCAAGGGCAAACTCATTTACATCTTTTCTTCGCCACTCACCCTCTCCAAACAAGTCAGCTTCAATAATACGTTCATCCAAAGATGCGACAGGCAACCCCCTTTCTAGCTGGTAGTCAGCTTTCATACGCAATCGACTGACTAAACCGTAAATAGAGCGGCGTCCAAAATGAACTTTGATAATTGAACCAAATTGTCCAATTGGGTAGTTTTCACCGGCAAATACTCGGGACAAGTCGGAAATAGTAGGATCGAGCTCTGCGATAATACGTGCCCCATCCACCTCAATAATTTTCCCGATAGAGAGATTTTCAATAGGCTTTATGTATTTATTATCCATATCAAATCCCCCCTTCAAGGATATTAGTTAAGTTTTCAAACTTCCACCATTCAATACTATTTATAGAGTTCACCTTATGCTCGGCGTGGAAAAATCCTTTATCTGCAAAAATTAGCACTTGTTCATTAATCGAGCTATCTTCATACCAAGCCTGAAGCACACCATTAGGCTCTGCTTCACTGGTAAATGCAATCACGGTTAGATTACCATTTGAAGCTTTCAAACCGCGTTCAATTTCTAGATTGATGTGTGCATCACCAAAACTATACCCAGTGATCAACAAAACACGTTGACTACCACCTTGTGGATTTAAAACTACTCTAGCTCGATGCATTAAGTTTGCATAGGGGTCGAGCTGTGTTTCACGATACTTAGTCGAAGCAGGCCATATCATTATCTTTGTAGCTTGATCTTGACTTCGCTTCAAATGTGGAGCTATGCGCAACGGTGTTGATAAAGAAGAATGTTCAGCCCAATTGATTGATCCATGTAGTTTAAAGACTCGAGCATCTAAATTGTTCTGTTCAAATGTCGAAGGGTTCCACCATCCTGATACACCGCCTTCTAAACCATCGGCATATCTTAATTGTGATAGTGCGAGCGAGTCTTCAATTAACGTGTCATAATTCATCACAAGGTAATCAATGTTACTCGACAGGTTATTTTTGCCTGGTCGCATTGGTCGATGCAATGCCTGAACAAAACGCTCATGTATTGCAGAATCCACTTCAATATTGATTACATCAAAAATTGCCAATTTTATCTCATTTACCGCTTGCAATAGCTGGCTATCACTATACTCAATACCACTAATAGCCACTTTGCTCGCAGTCACATTGCGGTTTTTTCGACGAGCCGAGATAGCAAGCCAATCGACGAGTTCACTTAAGTAATCTTCAATATGTGAATCTGGACTTGCGCCAGCAAAAGAACTTTGTATAGCAGTCAATATCTGCCTTGAGTCCTCGGAGAGCCTGTCACTTTTTAAAACTCTTTCTGTTAGCTGATTTGTTAACGGAAGATTAGCACAAAAACTTGCCCCAGCACCTAATAGAACCACTTTTGAATGTGAGAGCAACTCTTCGAGTTTGTTTAGTGCTGCTCTGAACTCTTTTTGTTCGAAAACGGTAGTATCGAATGCCATACTCCCTCCTTTAGTTTTATACAAAAAGTATGACCGCAGGTTCTATGTGTAACATCTGAATTTCTTTGTAATGTTTTAGGCTTATAGTATACGCAAAATTAAATATTACCGACCGTGACACTATTCAAAGTTTTCTCTCCTAAGGCTTGAGCCTTCTAACTAATATCTAGTGACTGAGACGTTCCGCCTCTATCATTAACTGTAGGGTGCCGGATGATCGGATTTCACAACGAAGCTACCCTTTGTTAGGTTCTGTACGAAAAGTCGGCTCGTAGGCAGCGCCGTATGCAATCTACGCATACCATCGCATAAAAGCTACGGGCCAACTTGTCATATCGCGTCGCAATACGACGGGACTCTTTCAACTAACTGAAAGAGCGCTCCACGATATTCCGCTGACGGTACATGGGTTTATCGAAACCGCGTGGGAGACCTTGCCGGGGTTTCCGCTTCATCTTTCGTTGAGCGATGATCGGCTTGATTCGTACACGGTCGCAGTAACGGCGCAATTCGCCACTGTCATAGCCCTTGTCTGCCACGATGTAGCGGCAACGTTTTCGTGGCCGACCAAGACTCCCCGGTAGATGAACCTTTTTCAGGGTGGGCATGAAGTACCGTGTACCCGACTCTTGCCCCGCCGACAGCGAGAAGGCGATGGACCAGCCAAGGCGATCACAGATCAAATGGATTTTGGTCGTGATGCCGCCACGACTCCGGCCCAATGCATGGTCTAAGGGTTCTTCAGATCCCCCCTTTCCCCCCTTTTTGCCTCCACCAGCGGAGGCGCGTGTTACACGAACGGCGGTTGAGTCGATCATCCAGATATCGAGATCCATCAGGCCATCTTCACGAAGCCGAAGTTGAAGCCGCGACAAGACCGCCTCAAAGGTACCGTCATCACGCCATTGTCGGAACCTGGCGTAGACAGTACTCCAAGGGCCATAACGTTCGGGAAGGTCGCACCACTTGGTGCCAGAGCAGAGGGCCCCAAGGTGCCGTTCAGCATCTGTCTGTCGTCTTTTCTGGGCCTGCCCATCGATTGAGCCGGTGAGACAATATCTTCGATCAACTGCCATTGGCTATTCGAGATTTCGTAGCGTCCTGCCATACCACACCTATGCTGGGAGTGCATGGGTAACATTAGCGAAAATGACTTTTAGCACAAAACCTAGCACGAAATGTCCTGATTAACTTTTGCCTAACGCTTACAACTTGCGCGCCCCATAGAATGGAGCAGAAGGTGGAATACAGTGAGCTTTGCTGTGGCTGCGTTAACAGCCTCGGGAGTCAAAGTCCTTGTTCTTTCTCCAGCTCTGCAACTTCACTTAGGGTAACTTTTGGATTTTTCTTGGCTTCAGCCAAAAATAGACTTGCATGACGGAGGATAAGATGTGAGAAAAACCCCTTAGTAAGATTTTTATTCGATAGCCCGATATCCTTTCTCATTGCACGAAAAAGCTCATCCATCAGAAAAACGGTTTGAGCGTCTGGCTCCTTGTATAACATGTACTCTTTCCACTTGATAAAGGCCTTCAAAACATCGGGGCCGCCCCAAACAACAAGTTTCCGTTGCCATTCCTGAAGAAAAGAGACCAGATTTTCTGAATCCGCTTTTCCTTTTTTATAAAAAAGAGAAAAAAACTGTTTTAAGAAATCATCATACATCTCAATTTTTTGAGAGCGAAGATGAGATTCCGCTTCTTTTACCCGCTCCAAATATCGACCTAGCACTAAAGTTACCGTCGCGACGATAATCGTGGATGAGGCCGTTAGCATACCAACGGCCAGATCTGAATTTAAAGTCGCAAACCAACTCCATAACGATGTGATCAGCCAGTAAAGTCCAGCAAAAACCGCTATTAAAATAGCAAAACCCAGCGCCATTTTTTTATTTTGTGCTTTTTCCATATCAAATCTCAGATGCTAATGCTTGAATAACCAACACAGCTTTCTGCGTGCAGCGCTGCGGGCGTGAATTCCACTGACTCTTCAAGCGTTATTCATAGCTTTAAGCCTATGAATTTCACTTATTCTCTTCATTTCTCTCCCCCTTTTTATTTGGTCGCTTGTAGGCTCCGGAAGCTCTTCGAACCACTTGCCCCACCGACTTGAAATAGCATGTATGGATATTTCATCAGTATAACCTCTATGACGCTGACTCTTTATCAGAGTAAATAGCTCTGGAGCCAACTCCTTTTTTTCCATAAATCGTTTGAAAACCCACAGATAGATGTCAACGAGTTCCAAACCAGTGCTATCAGTACCAGCTGTGCATGAGATAGGAATTTCAGGCATTCCTCTAAAATCGATTTCAGGTAGACCGATACCATTTGCTATAGGAGCATTTCTATTAGAAGCATAGAAATCAGACAGTTTTCTCTGACTTCTATTAAATTGAGACTGTTTATCAACAATAATTTTAGATGCAGTTTTTCCACTCTTGATTAAACGTGAAGAAATACCATGCATCACAGCCTGAAAACCTATTAAATTTGGAGTTATTTGCAAAAGATCATTTTTACTTTCCACATTGTAGCAAATCTTGTTAGGATTATCTGCAGCCCAGCTTAGGGCATCTCCTATGACTTGACGAGAACGTTCGTCAGGTAAGGCCACACTTCTTTTCTTCAATTCTAAGCAGATACTAGATAAAGATTCATTTGCTCGCTCCGTTTTCAAACTTATACGGGCGCTCCACGCCTCTCTTAACAGGTCCTCATCAAAAAGTGCTGCCAACCTTATAAGAAGAACATAGCGCAGTGGTGTCCAATATGAAGTCCAAGGTACTGCCGGATTCATACCTTGATCAAAAACCTGATCAAAGAAGCTTATAAGAGCATGATCAGCTTTAGCCACTCTATAAATATCAAATCGTAGATCGTATCGTTTCCTTATAGCATCTACGTCTTTGACTATCCCGGCGAGCCTACCATTTCCAAGTTCGGCCGCATGTAGTCTCTCTACACCAAGTTTTTTTCTAATCGTCTTAACTTTGCTTTCGGCAATTTCATCTAAATTTATTTTGCTAGAGAGTACTCCATAGTAGAGTATTGGCTGACTTTTATCAAATAAGTTAGCGCCCGTATGTCCGCTTTCATCAACATAAAAAAACAATCTAAACCCTCCATTAATATCAATAAATTAATGCCGCGCGCTACGAATAAATTGGAGCGCAGAGAAATAATTTCCCCGAAAGAAACGCATTATTAGCTGCCATCTTTACAATCATAGGTATCAACGAAAACTCGTAGCTCGTAGATACATTCCATGCCTAGCTTTATATAATATCGAGTGAGAGTCAGGACTGATCTTTCTTAGGCCAATGATTGGATCTATATCATACTTTTTCTTGATCTGAGTTATAGTCGAGTCTGGTGTACAGCTGTAAGGTCATATTCCTGTCAGATTTTTCGGTTACCTGCTCTTCATCCTGGAGCTTGTAGTTAGTGATCACTAGATCCAATTTCTAGAAGTGTTTGATGCGCATCCATCGCTTTTAGGCGTTCTGGCGCAGCTTGAAGATCATCGCCAAAGACGTCGCTCGGAAGTCGCTGTTTCGGCTTCACTTGATACGTAGACAGCCTGTGGTGAAGGTCGACTAGATCGGATTACTGGGCAAGATCGGTATCTCCCCAAGAGAATAGATCTATCGCTGATCAATCAAGCTGAATATGGGGTCTCGAAGTGCTTCGACTTCAAATCTCCTACCGTGATGATTGAACTGATCGCATATTACTATGCATCTCTATCCTCAACGCAATAGGAGTGTTGTACCCAAAGTCTGCACCCCCCCAATATTTAATTAACATAGTTCGCGAATTTATAAACTTCCTTTAACTCCTGGATTCATAGAATAACCGCAGCACTTTGGACCGCACGGTAGAGGCAGGAGGGCCAGCGCCGGTACCCTTCTCGGCTCACCGACCAAAGTGAAGCAGAGTATGGAATACCGACAGCTGACCCAGACCCAACGATATCAGATCCACGCCCGTTATGACTTGGGCATGAGCCAGCGCCAGATCGGCAGGGAGCTGAACCTCCACAGCAGCACGATCAGCCGTGAAATTCGCCGTAACGCCACCGCTAATGGCTATGATCCCGAGCAGGCTCAGATACTCAGTGATCATCGGCGCCGCACTGCTAACAAGTGGACAAAGCGCCTTCCAGGCATGATGGCCGCCGTTGCCGGTCGGCTACGTGAGGAGTGGAGCCCACAGCAAATCAGTGGCTTCATGGCGCCCTTGGCTGGCGTTAGTGTCAGTCATCAATGGATCTACTCCTTGATCTGGGACGACAAGGCACGGGGTGGTGACCTTTGGCGGCATCTCCGTCAGCCTAAACGCCGCAATAAGCACCGCACGCACGCCAAGAGCGCCGGGTTGGGCAAGATCCCCAATCGAGTCGGTATCGAGCACCGCCCAGATGAGATTGATGACCGGCGCTTCATCGGCCACTGGGAGGGCGATACCGTGATACAGGGGCACAAGCAATCAGGCCTTGTCACGCTGGTCGAGCGTCGCAGTGGCTATTTACTGGCGGCACGATTGCCCAAGATCTCGGCCGAGTTGACACAAGCAGCCATGATCCGCTTGTTGAAGCCGCGTCGGGGAGCGGTCCAGACGATCACACTGGACAATGGATCGGAATTCGCTGGCCACGAAGCGGTGGCCAAGGCCGTGACGGCGACGATGTACTTCTGCGATCCCTACTGCTCTGGACAGCGTGGGACCAACGAGAATACGAATGGCCTGATACGGCAGTACTTCCCCAAAGGAACGGATTTTCGTCAGGTCAGCAATGCAGAGCTACGCAAGGTGGTCGAAAAGCTGAATGACCGTCCTCGAAAGCGACTCGGCTACCGGACACCGGCGCAGGTGTTTCTAGGGGAATACTCAGGTGGGCTGGATACTGCAGGTGCTGCGCTTATTGCTTGAATTCAGGACTTGCTCGATGGGATACTTTTCTGCATTCTTCTCCATCTTCGCCCGACATGCCGCTTCAATATCCACGTTTAGCTTGCCTGCCAGCCGGACTAGGTAGAGCTGAACGTCAGCAATTTCATCGCGCACGGCGGCCAGTTGCTGCTCATCCAGCTCTCTGGACTGCGCCTCGGTCAGCCACTGGAAACATTCCTGCAGCTCTGCTGCCTCTACCGTCAGTGCCATGGCCAAGTTCTTGGGCGAGTGGAACTGGTCCCAGTCACGTTCGGCGGAGAACTCTTCCATCGCATCGTGAAGCTGCTTGAACGGGTCTGTCATATCAAACTCACCTGATAGTTTGGTATTGAATAACGAGTAGCATGACAATTCTGTCACTCGCTATCCAGCAAGTATCTTCATAGACAGCCAACCAACCGCCTCCTGCTCGCTTACAGCACGGAGAGGAATTCGCCGATAACCTTCATGTCCTCAAGCTCGTCCTCGAGCACGATGTCCTTGTAACCGAAGGCGTTGGTCTGGGGCTTCAGCACGATGCGCTGGTTCACGAACTCGCCATACTCCTCGACCTTCTCGCTCTGATACAGCTTGATCGTGAAGCTGCCGCCGTGGTCGGGGTCTTCAATGGCGCGATGCTGCACCACGACGACCTTGCCTTGCCGTGTGCCCCCAGGATTGGCACGAAACAAACACCAAGCGCCATTGGGGATGCGCCGATTCATCGACTCCCCCACTACCCGACTGACGAACAGGTCAGGGCTTACACGGATATGCTCAGGTAGCTCGACCCAATGATGGGTGTCAGCGATTTGCATCTCGCTAAACTCGCCAGCGGCGATACTCAGGTCGTACACGGGCACATGGCGCTCGAACGGCGCTGCCTGGTCACGCGTCACGATGGGAAGGTGCAAGCCATCCAGCGTCTCTGTCTCTTCAGCCAGGTCGGTATGCTCAGTAGCTGACTGTAAACGTGCGAAGGCCGCAAAGTACTCGCGGGTCTCTCGGTCCGTAGCATAGACGTAACAGCCCTTCTGGCCTCGCGTCATCAGAGTTCGATAGGTGTTCTTGACGATCTGATCCGCCACGGCACGAGCGTGCTCTGGTTGCTCCTTGAGCATCTTCTTGTACCCATGCACCGAGCGGTCTTGCCCTGCTCGTTTGGCTGCGTCTGTCACCACGCGGCCATCACGGATCACGAAGTCGTCTCCGATGATGACACCGACGTAATCAAACTCGAGACCTTGGCAGGTATGGATGCAACCGACCTGCTCTGCTGATCCATCGGCGATCGCCCACAGCATGCCATCATCATCGAGGTTCCACTGGGCAGCGAAGCCATGCTCGGGGAAGACGATGTCCATGGCATGCTTGTCCTTCTTGCTCGCCCAGGGCCAGCAGTACCCCGCTACCATTCGTGCCTTGTTGGCTTTGCGGTTCTTCTCGAGAATCGCCTTGCGCAATTCGCTCGGATCATTGAATACCTTGAACTCGTAATCGATACCGTCGAGGTCGGTGTTGGCCGTCGTCCGTATCTGCAGGGAATGATCCAACCAGGCGAGATAGCCGTCGGAACCGTTGCAACGAAACTGTGAGGAAAGTTCGAGCTCATGTACCTCGGCGCCGCATTCATCTGCCCGACGCTTGACCTCCTCTACCGTCCCGACATCCTTCAGCGTGACCCGCTGCGCTTCATCGATAAAGAAGATGGAAAATCGCGATGCCGAGATGATTTCCTTGATCTGGCTCTCACCCAGGTTCTGATACATGCCCGACTTCTCATTCAGGCGGTGCGCCTCGTCAACGATCAGCGCATGAAAGGTATCGGGTTCCGCGCTGACGTAGCTGCCTGAGCCCTTGAACAGGTTATCGATGTGGGTCTTCTTGCGCGTGCCGGTCAGACGCTTCTTGAAGACTTCACGAGGGGCAGAGTTGCGAGACACGTACTGCGTCATCATCTCCCGGTTCGTCAGCTCGACGAGCAGGTTGATCGCGACGACTGACTTGCCCGTCCCCGGCCCGCCCTTGACGATCAGGCACTGCTTCTCGCCACTGCTTGCCTTGTGTGCGAGATCCACGGCGGTTTCATAGACAAGCTTCTGCTCATCGATCATCAAGAATTCAGCATTGCCCTGCATCATCGAGCTGAGCGCGTCCGCCAGATTCTTGCTCGGCTTGATCACACCGTGCTCGATGCGATACATGATGTCGCTACTGTCGCCGTACTTGATGTGCTGACTCAGAAACCTGGAGAGCTTCAAGGCATCCGGTGAGATGAAGACAGGAGCGCGGCTAGTATGGTTCGCATAGAAGGGGTCATTGATGGCATTGCCTTGCTTCATGTTGTGCAGATAGGCACAAGGCACCAGCCGGATCGACTCGGAGCGGACGGTCTCGTTGTAGTCCTCGATCAGCGCACCATAGGACCAGGCTTGATAGGAGGGATGGTTGGTCTCCCGCACACCGCCCCCTAACTGAGTGCGAACGATGGCATCTTTGGTCGTCACCTCAGCGGTCTGCCACTGCTTCAATTCAATGATGACAGCAGAGTCCTCACGCTGGTCATTCTTGCCGGTCAGAATGAAGTCCACTCGGCGATTGGTCAGCGGAATGTTGTATTCGATGGCCACCCCTGCCGAAGCGGGTATCCCCTCGTCGAGGAGAACGCTCATCATGAAGCGCAAGGAGTTCTCCCAGGAGGCCACCTCATTACGCGGCGAATTGCGGCTTAGTTTGCGTGACACCTCATTCTCAATGGCATCAGCGATGACATTGGCCCGAACGTCATCAATGAACTGCTGCTTGGTAGCGTTGTAAACCAGCATGCCCGTTGGGGCTCCTCTCGGTGGTGTGCATCGTTTCCCATGCCATCACACGGCTACCGCACGGCGCTTACCGCTGGGGCGAGCTCCGTCTCATGGCCTTCCACCATGGCGTCCTGCCCTGGCGAGAAATTCATATTGGAATATAGGAAATTTCAAGAAACCTAATAATAGCCGAGTCGAGGCAATCGCGAGAAGGAATCGTTAGTTCAGTGCGACACCATGCGTCGCATTAACGAGACACTCAGCTCGATGTTCAGCGTGTCACGCCGCATCAACGTATGACGCGCCAGGTCCGCCGTGAAGACATTCTCATGGCCTACCAGAGGGTGAACACTCGTAACAAGAGCGCTTAAAGGCCCGTAGGCAAAGGAATTCACTACTGGAGGTAGAGCTTCCACCGGGCAGTAAGTCACCGCGATACCCATCTGATCATTGTGGTGTCCAGATGCCCACCATCGGTTAAACCCCGCGCCTGCGGGGAACGGCGTGCCCAGCGCCTTGCACTGGCGTATCAGCTGCGGTTGAGCCCCGCGCCTGCGGGGATCGGATCAGAATCATTTCCCTGTCCCCTTACTATCCCGGTTGAGCCCCGCGCCTGCGGGGATCGGTGATCGTGTCGAAGTCGATGCGATTCATGTCACGGTTGAGCCCCGCGCCTGCGGGGATCGGCGCGTCCAGGGTAACGGCCCCCGCGTCCAGGGCGGTTGAGCCCCGCGCCTGCGGGGATCGGCGGGCACTAAGGCTCTGGCCCTCGCGCAGCGCCGGTTGAGCCCCGCGCCTACGGGATTCGGATTGGGATTCGTGCATCCATCAATGCATCTAAAGGTTGAGCCCCGCGCCTGCGGGGATCGGTGTCCAGTCACCGGCGTTGAATATGCAGCCGTCGGTTGAGCCCCGCGCCTGCGGGGATCGGGCAGGCCTTCGTCGAGGAGACCACGGACTACGCCGGTTGAGCCCCGCGCCTGCGGGGATCGGGAGGAGGTACTGGAGGAGATTGAGCGCAATGCCGGTTGAGCCCCGCGCCTGCGGGGATCGGTGGGGTTATGCGTGTTTCCGCTTCTGGTGGTGCGGTTGAGCCCCGCGCCTGCGGGGATCGGGCAGGCCTTCGTCGAGGAGACCACGGACTACGCCGGTTGAGCCCCGCGCCTGCGGGGATCGGTTCAGGTCGTTGACCAGGATACGCTGCACCGGCGGTTGAGCCCCGCGCATGCGGGGATCGGGCGGGGCCTGCGCATTGTGCTCCGGGAAAGCGCGGTTGAGCCCCGCGCCTGCGGGGATCGGCTCAGCCGCATCACGCAAAGTAGCACCGTAGTCGGTTGAGCCCCGCGCATGCGGGGATCGGGCCCGCATCCACGGAACCAGCAGAGACGTTGCCCGGTTGAGCCCCGCGCATGCGGGGATCGGGGGTTTGCGAATGAGGTGCCGGTCAGCCCCGGCGGTTGAGCCCCGCGCATGCGGGGATCGGGTCGATGTCGCGCTGACCCGTGAGATCAATGTCGGTTGAGCCCCGCGCATGCGGGGATCGGGCGTGGAATGAGGCGCGGATGGATGCCATAGGCGGTTGAGCCCCGCGCATGCGGGGATCGGGGTGACGCTCTCGAAGCCATTCAGCGTCAAGTCGGTTGAGCCCCGCGCATGCGGGGATCGGTATAGCCCTCGTCATTGGACTCGCGCTCCAGGCGGTTGAGCCCCGCGCATGCGGGGATCGGGCCGTTCTGGCCAATGGCGTCCATGCGCTGTTCGGTTGAGCCCCGCGCATGCGGGGATCGGTGCTGGAAAACGAACAGGCCGGCGCGGTCCAGCGGTTGAGCCCCGCGCATGCGGGGATCGGCCGTTCACCACCTGGTCGCAGATAGTGACCGACGGTTGAGCCCCGCGCATGCGGGGATCGGTCAGGTGGTGGGGCTAAGTAATGGAAGAGAGGCGGTTGAGCCCCGCGCATGCGGGGATCGGCTGGGCAGCGGGGCCTTCACTATAGAATTGCACGGTTGAGCCCCGCGCATGCGGGGATCGGCTCCTCTATGCGCTGCCGCGCGTCGTCTTCGTCGGTTGAGCCCCGCGCATGCGGGGATCGGCCTAAGATCATAGCAGTGATCGCCGTGACAGTCGGTTGAGCCCCGCGCATGCGGGGATCGGCGTCTATGATGAAGCTCAGCAACGCTGGCCAACGGTTGAGCCCCGCGCATGCGGGGATCGGTTACCGCCGCACCACGCCAAACGGCCCCCGCGCGGTTGAGCCCCGCGCATGCGGGGATCGGTTCGGATGGAGCGTGACAGCTACGGGCTGGACCGGTTGAGCCCCGCGCATGCGGGGATCGGGTGCGCGAGGAGATGACCGTCATTCCTTACACCGGTTGAGCCCCGCGCATGCGGGGATCGGTCCAGGTCACGCCAGAACGGCAGCTCGGCAATCGGTTGAGCCCCGCGCATGCGGGGATCGGAGTGCCCCAGCAGGTCGCGCACTGTTGTCATGCGGTTGAGCCCCGCGCATGCGGGGATCGGTAGAGGTTGCTAGTTACATGCTCGGCAGCTGGCGGTTGAGCCCCGCGCATGCGGGGATCGGATGCCTTACACTGATGAACAGTGCGCTGCTTCCGGTTGAGCCCCGCGCATGCGGGGATCGGGTCCATGGGACGCCACCTGGCTCGCTGACTGTCGGTTGAGCCCCGCGCATGCGGGGATCGGGAGGCCCAGGGTCACTCCAACAACGCACAGGGCGGTTGAGCCCCGCGCATGCGGGGATCGGTGTCGAAGTTCTCGGAGTTGTCGAGCAGATCTCGGTTGAGCCCCGCGCATGCGGGGATCGGTACAACCCGGACGCCAAACGCCATCCGCTGGCCGGTTGAGCCCCGCGCATGCGGGGATCGGCCACCTCATCGGGTGGCCTTTTCTCATTTGGTCGGTTGAGCCCCGCGCATGCGGGGATCGGCCATGTTGTTCCCCTTACCCGCTTTTGATTGTCGGTTGAGCCCCGCGCATGCGGGGATCGGCCCTGATTGATGATGAGGTCAACGCTCTCATACGGTTGAGCCCCGCGCATGCGGGGATCGGTCTGTAACAGAGAACACAGCGCCATTGCCCCCCGGTTGAGCCCCGCGCATGCGGGGATCGGCTTGGCGATAGGCTACCTGGTTCCTATTGGGGCGGTTGAGCCCCGCGCATGCGGGGATCGGCCGAGCTGATGACCCTTTTCATAGACCCTGACCGGTTGAGCCCCGCGCATGCGGGGATCGGCCGAACGACGAGGCCGAGCCGCTATCAACGACCGGTTGAGCCCCGCGCATGCGGGGATCGGAGTAATCATGGCATGGTTGCCATACTGGTCAGCGGTTGAGCCCCGCGCATGCGGGGATCGGGGCGTTCAGCAGCTCAGTAACCAGAATGGCAACGGTTGAGCCCCGCGCATGCGGGGATCGGCGTGACCCGACGTAGAACTCGGGGTTGTTCTCCGGTTGAGCCCCGCGCATGCGGGGATCGGGAATCCTTGAAGCCCTTTACACTACCAGTATTCGGTTGAGCCCCGCGCATGCGGGGATCGGCCGCAATCCAGATCCGCCGCTAGCGCCTCCATCGGTTGAGCCCCGCGCATGCGGGGATCGGCCCTTCACGCGAGTGAAGCTCATCAGTGGGCGCGGTTGAGCCCCGCGCATGCGGGGATCGGACATTCTCCTTGGCCTCTGCCCTGAGCCGGGCCGGTTGAGCCCCGCGCATGCGGGGATCGGGCCCGGGCATTCGGCTTTGACGACAACATGCGCGGTTGAGCCCCGCGCATGCGGGGATCGGTATCAATTTCCTTCGTTAACGCTGCATTCATGCGGTTGAGCCCCGCGCATGCGGGGATCGGTGGAGAACGTGCTTATCCATGGTGTTGGCCAGCGGTTGAGCCCCGCGCATGCGGGGATCGGCTTCGCAGCACTGTCAATCGCCCATCGCCACTCGGTTGAGCCCCGCGCATGCGGGGATCGGGCCGTGCTTGCTGATTAATGCGTCTCGGGCTGCGGTTGAGCCCCGCGCATGCGGGGATCGGCCTGGTCAGGCGCTGGCAAGAATGGCGCGGGCCGGTTGAGCCCCGCGCATGCGGGGATCGGCCTGGTCAGGCACTGGCAAGAATGGCGCGGGCCGGTTGAGCCCCGCGCATGCGGGGATCGGCTCTGACCAGCATCTGCTACGTTAATACCATACGGTTGAGCCCCGCGCATGCGGGGATCGGGGCCAGACTCGTACTCGCCATCCAGCTCGAAATGGTTGAGCCCCGCGCATGCGGGGATCGGGGCCAGACTCGTACTCGCCATCCAGCTCGAAATGGTTGAGCCCCGCGCATGCGGGGATCGGCTCTATGCTGTCGCGTAGTGTCTCTGCGGTATCGGTTGAGCCCCGCGCATGCGGGGATCGGCTCTTGATCTCTATCAGAATCATTCCCCTGCCGGTTGAGCCCCGCGCATGCGGGGATCGGACGCCCGTTATAGACGTCCTGTGCCTCGGACTCGGTTGAGCCCCGCGCATGCGGGGATCGGTTCCTCGCCGATAGCGTGCCAGCCGCTACGGACGGTTGAGCCCCGCGCCTGCGGGGATCGGCCCCAGGAAATAGTCACGAGCGGCGTCGATCGCGGTTGAGCCCCGCGCCTGCGGGGATCGGGCCATCGAGGCTGCGCTAGAGGATTGTGCGCGCGGTTGAGCCCCGCGCCTGCGGGGATCGGAAGGCAGCACCCAAAGGCAACCAATGAAAAAACGGTTGAGCCCCGCGCCTGCGGGGATCGGGCGGCAGCGGCACCGATCAAGGTGGCGATGGACGGTTGAGCCCCGCGCCTGCGGGGATCGGTGGTTTCACAGGATTCACAGGGCGGGACTGTTCGGTTGAGCCCCGCGCCTGCGGGGATCGGTGGGGCGGCCTCGATCCTGATATGGCCGTGTTCGGTTGAGCCCCGCGCCTGCGGGGATCGGGGCCAGCGCATTCGGGAAAGGTCTTGCTGCATGGGTTGAGCCCCGCGCCTGCGGGGATCGGGTCCCTACTGATGCTCAGGTTGAGGCGAAATTCGGTTGAGCCCCGCGCCTGCGGGGATCGGAGATCATAGAGCGTCTGCTCTGCCGCCTTGGCCGGTTGAGCCCCGCGCCTGCGGGGATCGGGCCTTCTCGGCCTTGATCCCGCATTGCAGATGCGGTTGAGCCCCGCGCCTGCGGGGATCGGCTCGCCACCAACGCTCATGGTGGTGGCCAGGGCGGTTGAGCCCCGCGCCTGCGGGGATCGGCGGATCAGTTTCGTAGCGCGGGTCGGACATCGCGGTTGAGCCCCGCGCCTGCGGGGATCGGGCAAGCGAGTCGGGGCGGCCGGCGAAGTAATACGGTTGAGCCCCGCGCCTGCGGGGATCGGCATGGCCTCGTCGTCAATGTCGCCTTTCGGCACGGTTGAGCCCCGCGCCTGCGGGGATCAGCGCCAACGCCCGAATTTCAGGGGTCCTGTCCGCGGTTGAGCCCCGCGCCTGCGGGGATCGGGGCAAAGCCACTGGCGGCCACCTTCGTGCATGCGGTTGAGCCCCGCGCCTGCGGGGATCGGTTCAAGGTGGCACGGGCAGCCACGGCCCGTGCCGGTTGAGCCCCGCGCCTGCGGGGATCGGCACGATGGGCGGGTCAGGTGGCCTGCGGGAGGCGGTTGAGCCCCGCGCCTGCGGGGATCGGGCACGCCACTCGACCTTGGCGTCTTCGCGCACCGGTTGAGCCCCGCGCCTGCGGGGATCGGGTGCCATCACCCTCGATGTCGAGCCGCCCAGCCGGTTGAGCCCCGCGCCTGCGGGGATCGGGAGCTGGGTAGCCCGCCACGGATCGTAGGCGACGGTTGAGCCCCGCGCCTGCGGGGATCGGGCAATAAAAAAGGGGATGCCGAATGGCACCCCCGGTTGAGCCCCGCGCCTGCGGGGATCGGCGATCATGAATCCGTCCAAGCCCATACAAAACCGGTTGAGCCCCGCGCCTGCGGGGATCGGTATCACTTCCGTTCCCAATGAGGATGGTGATGCGGTTGAGCCCCGCGCCTGCGGGGATCGGACTAATTATAAGCAATTGTTAAATAAGAGAAAAATCGCCACCGGAAAATCCACCAGCAATTTTACTCATTTCTTGAGCAATATCATTTTAAAAAGTCTAAAAAAATCAATCAGTTGGATTCATCGGATAAAAGCGTACCAAGCGCAAACCGTCATGATCGATGGGTTCGCGCCGGTTGACACCATAGGTCTGAAATTCAAAACCTGATTCATGATTACTGGACCAGGCCATAGCGACGTTGCCATCTTCAGCCAACGCATCAACTTGCTCCCAGATCATTTCGCGGATGCGTAGGCTCACATCACCGATATAGACACCAGCACGAATTTCCAGCAGCCAAATCGCTAGCCTACCGCGTAGACGCGGTGGTACGGCTTCAGTCACCACTACCAGCATGGCCATGTCACTTGCTCCTGTGCCCCTGATTACCCACGGAGACTGGTTCCGGAATAGCTGGCAACATGGCTTCCGGGGCTGGTGATGGTGGTTCAATATCGCCTGCCGCCAAAACATCTTCGATCATAGGAATCAACCTCTGCAAGATGCGACTTTTCTTAAAGGCATCACGGCATGCGATGCGCACCTCTCGCTCAGGAGTCGCGGGTTGATGTGCGGCTATACGAAAGGCCGCAGGAACGACGGTCTCGAATTTGACGATATCAGCAATGTCATAAACAAAGCTTTGGGGCTTACCGGTATGTAGAAAACCGATGGCGGGTGCATAGCCTGCGGCAAGAATCGCGGCTTCAGTTATGCCATACAAACAAGCAGTGGCGGCAGATAGACATTGATTGGCCACGTCTGAGGATTTCCATTGCATCGGGTCATATTGTCGCCCATGCCACTTCACTCCATACTGTTTGGCCAGCATTTGATAAGTCTTGCGAACCCGAGCACCTTCCATGCCACGCAACTGCTCAATACTGCGTCTCGAGGGAGGGGGCTCGCCAAAACGTAGTTCAAACATCTTGCGGACGACTTTCAAACGCAATGAGTCATCCAATGCGAGTTTTGCCTGATAAAGCAACTTATCGGAACGTGCACCGCCAGGCTGACCTGCGCTGTAAAGGCGCACACCAGCCTCACCCACCCAGATCAGAAGTGTCCCCACAGTCGCCGCTAATTTGATAGCGGCGTGTGACACTCGAGTCCCAGGTTCAAGCAGCAAGCAGGTCACTGAGCCGACAGGAATATGCATGCGCTCGCCGTTCACTTCATCAATGACGACGAAAGCCCCGTCTCGAACGTCGACCTGCCCCATGCCAACAAAAATCATCGACATTCGATCTTTCACAGGAATTGGCTTGAGTGGAATAAAACTCATCGCGGCCTCCTTAGCGTCGATCCTTCAGGTCAATGGATTAGAGTCGACGCACCAGCAGTAGTCCGCACCCAAAAGCCTTGGCGCGCCCCAGCCCTTGAGAAATAGTCTCGATCAGCCTCCCCGGATCGGTAACCTCCAGCAGCCCTTCGTAATCGACACTAGAAAAACGAATGGCATCACGGCGGCCAGGCTTTTGAATAACATGTTGACGATAGCCACTCACTTCCGGGTCCATCACCAAGCGAAAACCACCATTTTCAGCACGGATTTTGAGCCAGTCACGAGCCGCTTGGTCCATCGCCTGTACACATGACTCGCTCGTGCGCTGTCCAGCCGGAAACAGCTTCTTGGCTGCCATCAATACATCGCTGCGTGGCGAATGTTTGGCGCCTTCCACACGCCGGGCAACTGTGGGATTAGCGCGCAGCCGAAAAGCCAGTTGATCACCTACCGACAGATTCGGCTCGAAAGACTTGCAGTGCACATCCAACAGTCTTTGAGACGCTGCTGGCTGACGATCGGAAAGTACATAGAATAACGGCAGCCCCTTAGGAGCCTTGCTCTGTCCAATATCGCTTTCTTCCATTTCTTGACGAAAAAGGAAGGGACGAACGCCCTCATGTTCAGGAAAAAGTTGCCAGAGCAATTGATGGGCGGCATAAGCCCCGCCGCCCATTATCTCGAAAAGACTTTCTCGGGAAAGACCATTGAGATCGACCCGTACACGTGAGAGATACATCAGTGCTGCTCCTTGGCATCGGTGTCGCGCACGAAGCGCCGGTATTCGACGCGTGGTCCAAACTGCCAACGGTCTCGGCTCAAAGGTTGATCCCAGACATCGCTGGACTCCACACGGTTGTCATCGCCATCGAGACACTTGGCGCTACCCTCCCAGTAGTACATCACTTCATCCGGCAGCCGCAGCAGGTACTTCTCACCAGGAAGGATGGGCTCGAAATCGCTATCGAGGGCGGCCCGCAATGTCTCGGCAAGCACCCTACGAGCTGCGATAGGAGCGGCCAAAGGGCATGACTTGCGTCCCAGAAAGAGCGGAAAACCTGGACGCTCTAGCGCCTTTTCCATGACCTCTAGCGATATCGTCGCCGATGCTGTAGCCGATATCGCAACGATCCAAAGGCCATCACAGCGATAATCTCGACTGGACAAAATCGTGTTGATGGCTTTGCCTGGTGCGCTGAGCTCATCGCGCCGAGTGCGATAGGTCACCTTGGCTTGAGCCGAGGGCACTTGTGCGGTGTGATAATCCCTCAGCAAGGAACCGGGCGAGCGCTGCTTGATGGCAACGCAAACGCTTTTGCCAAGTGCCTGCTGGCCTGCATCGTCATCGCGCCGGATGCCCAATGCGGCACCGAGCAGTCCGATGATCGCGCCGCGCCCGGGGTGTGTGGCGGTGGGGCGCGTTTCACCCACTGCCGCCCTCCCCCAACTGGCGAGCGGTGCATAAAGCCGAAAAACCAGATACTCCGTCATATCGGCTCCTTAATGAGCAACATGCAAAAACTCGATCAGCGATGCGAGGCTGCCGGTATGCACCTCACCATCCAGATCGGGAGTGGAGTAATTCGGCTCGGCGGATACTACGAAGCGACGCTCGGCCCCCGGACCGTAAGCGGTGTCGAAAGCCTTGGCCTGGCGCTCCAGGCGAGCGATGGCTTCCAGTGACTGATCCTGGCCAGCAATCGGGCGCAAAAACGCAGCAGAAAGGGAGCGCGGCATCTGGTCGCCCTGCTCGGCGAGAACGTAACTGGCATGCGCACGAGAGCCAAAACTATTCTGCTTGCCCTTAGGTGAGGTACGCACGGCGGCCTCTACTAACGCCGCGATGGCACGCTCAGCCAGCTCACTGTTGTCCTGAAGATTGTCGACCAGTTGCCGACGATCGATACAGATATAGGTGTAGAACAGGCCCGCACCAAAGCCGGCTTCGCCCACATGCGCGGCGCCGCGATGCTCGTCGCCGGTATTGAGATCGTCCACGGCAGTGAAATAGTCGTCTTCCACTTCCGCAGCATGCACGGTGATCGCATGTGCAACCTGACAGGCTGCTTCGACGTTATAGGCGGGGACCGCTGCCAGCATGCGACCAAAAAGAGCAATGTCAGCGGCGGCCGGCTTGTGACGCAACAGATCGAGATCGGCTTTGTCGGGTGCACGGTTCTCAGCTGCCAGTGTCTCGATTAGAGCATCCACTGCGGCTTGCTCCTCGGGCCCAATATGCACCAACTGGCTCGTCGCCAACTCATTCTTGGCGACATCACCAAACACTTTGGCAATCTCGGTTGCCCAAGCTTTGGCGTCTTTCTCCTTGACACCTTTTTCGAGCAAGCTGATATGGGCTTCAATACCCACTCGCTTGGTACGCTGTCCACGATGTTGGCCAAGCGCTTCTTCGAATAACGCCGAGGTACGCCAGGTGCGCTTGAGGCTTTGTGACGACACTCGCAGGCGTTTGGCGCCGCCCATGATGGCGGTCTTGGGCCGACCCAGGTCATCACGATTAAGGTTGGCAGGCGGATAGGAGGTCAGAAGGTGAAGCTGAATGAAATGGCTCATGGTCAAAATCCTTTTCGTCATGTCGGATATGGAAAGTCGGTCAGTCGTTATCGCTCTGGAACTGCGCCAATGCTTCGAAATAATCGCTGGCCCACACGAATCCCAGCCGCTTCGTGGGTTGAGCCGCCGGCTGGCCAAGGTACTCACGCCACCAGAGGGCGATGTTGTCCGCCAGGTGCACCACGCTGATATCGCACTTGTCAATCAGCGCCAGCGCACGGCGCAGCCGCTGTACCAGCTCTTGTGGAGAATGGCAGTCCATCAATTGCTGAAAACGCAGCTCGCTCATGCGAGGCTTTCCGGTACCATTCTTTTCTTGCCCCAGACGACTACCCAGCGAAACGTTGGGTGTTTCACTCCGCACCTCCGCCAGCAATAGCGCAATGCAGGTCCACAGCTGCAAGTGCTCATCACGATAACGGGGGGACTGCTCAGGCAGTTGCTGCCATAGTTCACGGAACCCATCGCTCAGCATGGCAGCTTCGACCGATTCGCAGCGCCGAAGCCGTGCGCGCACCCCTTTCGGCCAGGGCGGTACCTGGGTGTAGGCCACCAAATCCTGTGGGGACAACGTCAAACGCTGCCACCAGAGCCGTACCCTGAAGCCTTCATCGGGTGACAGCGCCAGTAGCCGCTCTGGTACCGCTTTCCCCGGTGATGGCTTTTCGGCCACATGCATTTCTATCTGGATCATGGCGCTGCCTCCTCGGTTGGTGCGTTTCCTTGAGCTTCTGACAAAGTAAAGCCGCCATCTTTGGCGAACTGGGACACGACCTTGCTGCCCTTGCTGCGACCACTCAGCCACGACAGAAGCTGCCGGCGTGCCCGAGTAATCCGTTTCATGTCCAGCTCAGAGAAGGGGCCACTCAGGGCCTGAGCTTCGAATAATGTCAGTGCTTCTTGGCGCAGCGCGTAATACCAGGCCCGAGCCACCTGAGATGGCATATGAGGCCCCTCGCCCTGCTGAAGTGCCAACTGCATATCTCGCAAGGCACGAAAGAACGCCGCCTGGGTAGCTTCATAGAACTGGCTATCGATGGATGTCAGGTCCCCCTTGGCATCAGCAGGCCGCGAGAACCAAGCGTTCTTGACCTGCATGCGAGTCATCCAGGCAATCTGGCGTGAGAGCTCGGTGAACGTCTGCACCCAAGAGCGCAATCGCTCCTGTTGCTCTGCCGGTACCGCGACCAGAGGCAATTCCTCGCTATACCAGCCACGGGGTTTCATGTTGTCCATGTCGTAGCCGAAAACCCATAGCCGGGGCTTCAACAGCGCATCGATGTCCTCACCAGCACGTCGCTCCTGCGCGACGAAATCCACTTTGTGGCTGAGATAGTCATGCATCACGCCCGCTGGCAGGGCACCGCTACCTTCCGCATCACTAAGTACAAGGTTCGACCAATACCTATAGCCCAACCCGCCGGGCTGACCCTTAGTGGAAAGCGGTAGCTCATTGGGCTTTTTGGGATCGCGGCGGTATGGCGTCAGTGGGTGCTGCCAGGGTCCATCATAATTGGCGCCATAATTCTTGGCGCGAATCTCACTCACCCGTTGCAATACCTTGCGACCACAAAGGTCACAGCAGCCTTCATCGTCGCTGACCTCCAGCCTAAAGCGCCTTGGCATAGCCCAGTAGGCATGCATGGGATGCATCTGTTCAGGCAGGACTTCGCTGCCTTTCTTGTCGCTGACACGGGTGGCCCCTACCCAAGGGAAAAGACTGTCATCGTCGGGGCATCGATCGCGAATACGCGCTTTAGTGGAAAACACTTCAATAGGCATCACATTCAGCCACAACCGTTGCCAAAGATTGGCATCCACTAGGTCAGGCACAATCAGTGTGGTCAATGGACCACCGCCCCTCAGCCCCACGCGATAGCCAGCACCGCCTGATGGCGCATTTATCTGCATGGTGAATAGCGCCAACGCCACACAATCTTTACAGATCGCCTCTACCCGGCCCCGTTTGACGAAATGATCAGTATTCAGCTTGAGACCGTTTGCCCCTGGTGAATCGATCAAAAGCCCTGCAACTGACACTGGTTTGGCATCTTCGAGCGGATCGAGATCTTGCATGAAACGCGGACCATCACCTTGAAACTCGAAGGTCTGCACGAAAGGCCCGAATGCCTCGTCCAGCGCCTCGCCGCTAGGAGGCTCGATACTGCGATCCACCCACTCACCGTAATTCTGCGGCGGGTACACTGTCTGCAACAGGCCGATCAGGAACTGGTAGGCCGCGCCTTGGAAGTCCGCCCGTGGCAAGGCCAGATCGACAATATTTGGATCGGAAATAGCCGAGGGGGAGCGATAGGCAATACTTCCCCCCCGAGTACGAAAGGGCAGCCAAGGATCTTTCAGCAGATTCATACATCCCCTCCAACAAGGTGTTTTGAATATGTGGCCGATGTTGAGCCAAACTCTAAGCCACGACTTGGCCCATACACATTCTCGGCATCCATTTCTGCCAGCCAAGGCTGTACGAAGCGCAGCGCTTTATAACGGTCCTGCAGGGCCTCCCATTGAGACGTGTAGCGAGGCGGCAGGCTGGCCAGTTTGTCAGCTTGGCTCAGGCGCAACTTGATCTGGCTCAGCATGTCGGTATGCCGCTCACTGCCTGCCAGGAGCCTCAAAGTGCCATCGCTGTTACATGTCAGTAACGCGATATTGAGGGTCGGCTCATCGACCAATCGGGTTCCAATCTCTTGCTCCTCCTGCCACTGATGACGGTTCCCTACATAGCCATCCTCCAGTGCCAGGGCATTGAAGTTCGCCATCGAGCTGGCCACGTTCTTCATGCCGCGCTGCTCCCACCGCGCCCCCTGTAGTCCGTCGGGGACCTGATCGGCGACCTCACCATAAACACTTTCAATCAGGATTCTGGCTTTTTCAGGCATACGAATTTCGCCTTGCTCACGCAAGGCTCGCTGGGTGAGCCATAGCAGGGAAACGTCGCGATAGACAAAATGAGTCCCCTCCAAGGTGCGTTTCAGCCAGTGCTCATCGGGAGTTTCTGACCACTCGGGTGCAAGTATCTTGAGGACAGGCGGGCACCGGACTCCACGAACGTGACGCTGCAGGCGACCAGCCCGTTGAATCAGCAAATCGATCGGGGCCAGATCACTGATCATCAAATCGACATCACAGTCGAGGGATTCCTGAAAGACCTGCGTACTGATCAACACTTGACCACGACGCACATTGTCTGTGGAGGTCTTGCCCAGCCGCTCGATGACATCAGACTCGATACGCTGGCGGTCACACATGGCAAAAAGGCTGTGAAACAACAGGCAGCGCTCCGGCGTCGGGTGGCGCTCACGAACAGCCTCAAAGGCGCGAATGGCGTCATTGACGGTATTGCGCACCCAGGCAACACACTTACCAGCCTCAACGGCTGACATGATCACCTCGATGGCCTGATCTTCCTCGGTGAGCCAATCAACACCGACGGCACGAGACACTTCAGCCTTTGCCTTCAAGGCGACTTCGCAAAGGGGAGCTTCCGATATCTGCGTCAGCAGTGGGAAGTCATGCATCATCAGTGGCTGAGGGTCGAGACCGAGTCCTGCCCGCCAAGCCATACACAAATCATTGCGCATGGCCTGAGGTAACGTGGCCGTCAGAAGAATGGCACTACCTCCCTGCTGGGCGTGATAACTCAATAGCTTGCCAAGCAGCGTCTGCATATAGTGATCGTAGGCATGGACTTCATCGATGATCAGTACTTTGCGGGCCAATCCATACAGGCGCAGCGACTGATGACGAAACGGCAGCAACCCCATCAGTACCTGGTCGATGGTGCCTACCCCAACATCGGCCAATAGGGCCTTCTTGCGCGAATCAGCGAGCCAGCGGTTGCACTGAGCCGTCGCTGTGGACTCGCTCTCATCGTAGTTGCGATCACCCGGCTGCGGTTGGTCGATGGCCAGAGCGAACTCTTCATTCAACTTGCTGGCACCGTGCGCCAGCACGAAAGATGGGCAGGAACCCGCGCGATAGAAACGCCGGTGGAGAGCACCGAGACGAGAATACATGGCATTGGAGGTCGCCATGGTGGGTAAAGCAAAGTAGAGGCCTTCGCCGTGTCCGCTTGCCAGTAGTCGCTGGGTTAGAATACAGGCAGCTTCGGTCTTTCCTGCCCCGGTGATGTCTTCGAGAATAAATAATTGTGGCCCCGACGATAGCTTTAATGTCTCAGCTTCACGCTGTAATGGGGTTGGCGTAACCGACTGCCCATCAAACCAGGAAGATAGGCCTGCATATGGCAATGGTTTGAGTACTTGCTCAAACCCGGTATCGCGTAGTACTTGCTGAGCTCGCGGCTGAGCATAGTCCATCCAATAATCCACAAGCCGCATCTCACTGACGCAGTAGCGGAAATACGTTTGATTCGATCCCAACCAATCACTGAGAGTTACCCAGCCGGCGATGGTCCAGCTCAGCGATTGAAAAGCCTGAAGCCACTCAGTCGAGAGCAATTTATCAATAGGCCACTCGACATCGATAAGGCGCGCCCAGTCGGCAACAAACTCTTGCGCCACAACAACATCGTCAGCATAGTCATCGGAACCGAAGAAACGTGAAAGCTCTAGCGATGTGCCCGCCACCGGCTGACCGTGATGACCAAACATGGGGGACAACAAGACAGGAAGCGTCTCTATCAACCGGCGCCGCAGCTGGCGCTCCGGCATCCCTCCTGGCCAATTGAGCGTGCCGTCCTTCAACCAGTCCACCCAGCGCTCTTGCCACAGAAGAGCCCCCAGCCGGTCGTGGCGTTCACTATAGGCGAACCGGGGCAAAGCAGGCACCAGTCCACTACCCTGCGACTGAGCAAGTCCCTGAAAAGTCCGCGAAAACTTACCTAAATCATGAAGCCCTAGAAGGAAGACAAAAAAACGTTGCAACTCTGAGGGCGCCATTTGTAATTGAGCAGCCATACGTTGCGTCAAAGCCCGCTCAGGCGACAGAAGGTGCCAGCCTACAGCTGCTACATCGAGGCTATGGTACGGCAGGAGATGATAGGGAACGCCATCGTCTTCTGACTTGGCTTTTCCCCAATAACGGTAGTAACTCATTAACGAACTCCATTTCGTTTGAGGCCACTTTATTTGCAGACCCTAATGAAAATTTCAAATAAATTCCACTATAAAATGATCTACATGGCTGCCGCACGGCGCTGCAGTAGTGCAAGCTCCGTTTAGAAACCGTAGGCCACAACGCTATGCTGAGTTAGTTAACAACCGAAAAATTGAATATGTAAGTTTCGTGAAATCTAATAATAGCTTAATCAATGCGCTTACGAGTATAGAACATCAGTCCAATGCGACTCGCTGCGTCGCTTGAACGGTATGCTGTCTCAATATCCAGTGCTTGACCTTCAATGGATTTTGCCGCCGGCCTTGTTCCGAACAGGAAATTTCCGCGTCACTCGCCAACGCATACGTACTCTGTCTGACTGAACTGATACCCAGCTTCATAAAATTCATACGTCTATGTAAGACATTGCCAACAAATCCCAAAAATCCACTTTCCCCAGCCCTATAGGAAATTTCCGCCCAAGTCCGGAAAATTCCGGTTTTTCTGGCCCCCGCACTATCACTAACTTACTGATTTATAGAGAAAGTGGTGATAATGGAGGCTCCGAATCGCCCTATAATCTCATCCCATCACATCAGATCTGGTACATCGCCAGCGAGTTATTGATCTGGCTCGAGGGTTTCGTCTTCGGCGGTCAGACAGGCTTGCCAGATGCGTTCGGCCACGCGCTGGTCGTGCTCGGCGTGGCGAAAGAGGCAGATGTCCAGCGGTGCGGTGTGGCTATCATCGCTGATGATGACGAGGCGCCCGGCGGCCAGCTCGTCGCGCACGGCGCGTTCCGGCACCCAGGCAATGCCGCTACCGGCGAGTGCGCCACGCTTGAGCACGTCAGACATCGAGCATTCGTAGCGGAAGTTGAGACGCGCGGCGAGGTTCTGGCGGCCGATGATCAGTGCGGTCAATCGGCCGAGATAGCTGTCACTGGAGTAGCAGAGATAGGGTTGCGGCGTGTCGCTGTCGAGGGAGTAAAGCGCCTGGCCTGTGTCATCGACGGCACTGACGGGCACCAGTCGCTCGGAGCAGAGTACGATGGAGGGGTAGCGCACGATGTCGGTGAGCGTCGGGAGTAGCGGGCTGTTGTAGGCCAGCATCACATCACAATTGCCGCTGATCAGGGCATCGACACAGCCGGCGACGTGGTCGGGCACGATGCGTGCCTTGAGATTGCCCAGTCGGTTTTGCAGCTGTTCATGCCAGTCGACGAAGAAGCTGACCGCCAGCGTGTGCGAGGCGGAAATCGAGACGACTTCTTCTATCTTGGGCACGAAGCCGAGCGCTTCATCACGACCGACGCGCAATACCGAAAGCGCATCCTGGGCGGTGCGCTGGAAGGATTCGCCTGCGGGGGTCAGGCCGACGGGGAACAGGCTGCGGTCGATCAGGGTGGCGCCGACCCAGTATTCCAGATTGCGAATACGACGGCTGAAGGCCGGTTGCGTCACGTTGCGCAGGGTGGCGGCGCGCGAGAAGTTACGCGTCACCGCCAGGGTGAGGAAGTCTTCCAGCCAGTTCATTTCCACGGCGAGCACCTGAAGAGAGGCATGAATGAGGCAAAGGCACACAGCGCGCCTGTATGGGCGCAGTATATCGCGTCGCTGGGTGTCTTTTCTTCAAGCTCTCTTCACTGGCTTACCGGATGGGTGCGACGCTGATCAGGCCTCGGCTTGCGCCAGTGCCACACAACGCTGCGCGAGAATTTCCGCGGGGTCAAGCAGCGCTACCCGCTTACGCAGTGCTGCATCGAGCTCGATCAGCGGAAGCTCGGTACAGCCCAGGATGATCACTTCTGCGTCCCGCGCCAGCAGATGGGAAATGGCAGCCTGCAGATGCTCGCTGCACTCCCCTGTCGTACGCCCCGCCTTCACGCCGTGATGCCCGTAGATCGCCTCCATCACCTGGGTCTGACAGCGCGCATCGGGCACCAGCGTTTCACGCCCCGAGGCCTCGATGATGTCGTGGTAGACCCGACTGGTCACGGTGCCGCTGGTCGCGAGCAACCCGACCCGCGTCACCGGCGTCTGCATCGCCGCGATATGGTCAACCACCGCCGTCAGCATGTTGATGATCGGGATGCCGATATAGGGCTGGATACGCGCCACGAAGGCATGCGCGGTATTGCAGGGAATCGCGATGGCATTGGCGCCATCGGCCTCCAGCCGCTGACAGGTCGCGAGCATCGGAATGCTCGGATCTTCGCCCTTGCCGATCAGATTGGCAGTGCGATCGGGAATCTGCGGATTCTGCTCCACCACCATCTTGAGGTGGTCCTGATCGCGCTCGGCACGCGTCAGGCTGACCACCTTGCGCATGAAGTCCACCGTGGCCGCCGGCCCCACCCCACCGAGCACGCCGAGCTTGAAATTGCGATTCTCGCGCTCGCGGTCCACGCCCAGGGCGTATTCGGCGTAGATGAGATTGGAGTCGAGCAGGGGCACCGGCACCAGCGGCTGCAGCGACTCCATCAGCACCGGAATCTCGCTCAGGCCCGGCACGATGATCTCCGCGCCCTGACTGACCAGGTCATCACAGGCCTCGAGCAACAGTTGCAGACACTCACCACCATGATGGCCGCTCTTGATGCCGCTCGGCCCATAGATGGCCTGCATCAGGGCATTACGCTGCAGCGTGGCGTCCGGGTAGATGACCTCGAGGCCGCCAGCTGTCGCGAGGCTGCCGTCTTGCGTGGCCACCGGCTCCCCGAAGCGCTGCTCGAAGATGCCGGAGGCGCGCACATAGCTTGAGGTCAGCACGCCGATCTTGCGCACCTCGGGATAGTCGCGGCGAATGCGCGGCAGCAGCGCATCGAAGATATCGACGACGTTGACGCTGATTTCCGGGGTGATCTCGGCCAGAAAGGTGTGGGAGAGAAAGCATGGCACCATCGCGTTCTCGACCTTGCCCTGCATGTCCTTGAGCACGTTGTAGACGTAGAACTTGCGCCGCAGCGGATTGTAGGCCTCCGCGGCGATTCCCGGCCCATCATCGAAATGGCGTTGCTCGAAGGCGATATCCACTCCGCCCGGCGGCTTGCAGTACTGCGCCGCGCGCACCGTCTTGAGCAGGACATCCGCGCTGCCGATCGCCCCCAGGCCGCCCACGACGCCGTAGCGGACGACGGAGGGGCTGGCTGTTGGTGAAGATGCGTTGGGGCGTTCCATGACGATGTTCTCCTGATGTCCTTGACACGCTTATCACGCGGATGCCGACAAGCCGATGATGATGACGCGGTGGGTGTTCAGACAAGAGCGCTCAACTGAGCTCTGAGCGCATGACGTGGGGCGTATTGAAGACTTCCTCGTCCAGCTCGCCTTCGCTCTTGGCGACCAGGCAGCTGACCGCGCAGTCACCCGCCACGTTCAGGCCGGTACGTGCCATGTCGAGCACACGATCGATACCCGCGATGATGGCAACGCCTTCCAGCGGCAGGCCGACGGAGGTCAGCACCAGCGAGAGCATGATCAAGCCGGCACCCGGCACACCGGCGGTACCGATGGAGCCCAGCGTCGCGGTCATGATGATGGTGACGTATTCGGTCATGCCCAGATCAACGCCATAGGCCTGGGCGATGAACAGCGCGCAGACGCCCTGATACAGCGCGGTGCCATCCATGTTGATGGTCGCACCCAGCGGCAGCACGAAGCTCGAGACACCCCGTTTGACGCCCAGATTCTGCTCGGCGGCCATCATGGTCACCGGCAAGGTGCCGGAACTGGAGGTGCTGGTGAAGGCGAGCATGATCGGCTCGACACTGCCCTGGAAATAGCGCAGCGGGTTCAAGCGCGCCAGAAAGCGCAGCATGCCGCCATAGACCACGATGGCATGCACGAAGCAGCCGAGATAGACGATGCCGATCACCTTCGCCAGCGGCGCGAGCATTGCCAGGCCATAGGTGCCGGCCACCCAGGTCATCAGGGCGAAGACACCGTAGGGCGTGAAGGCGATGATGATGCTGGTCATGCGATAGATGATTTCCGCCGCGGACTCGAAGAACACGCGCACCGGACGGGCCTTCTCACCCACCAGCGTGATGGAGAGGCCAAACAGGATCGCGAAGACGATGATCTGCAGGACATTGCCTTCGGCGAAGGCCTCGACGGCATTGGTCGGCACCAGCCCGAGCAGCGTATCGACGGCGGTCGGCGCTTCACGCACCTCGACGTTGGCCGCGCTGCCTAGGTCGATCCCGACGCCCGGCTGGAAGACAGTGGCCAGACCCAGGCCGATGGTGATGGCGACCGCCGTCATGCCCAGATACAGCATCAGCGTCTTGACGCTCAGACGGCCGATCTTGGAGAGATTGTTGAGCGAGGCCACGCCAGTGACCAGCGAGATGAATACCAGCGGCACGATCAGCATCTTGATGCCGCGGATGAACAGATCACCCAGCGGTTTGATATCGGCGGCGATATCGGCGCGCCCGGTCTGGTTGAGCACGATACCCAGCCCCAGGCCCAGAATCAGTGCGATGAAGATCTGCTTCCACAGCGCCAGTCGTGTCCAAGGAGACAGAAAGCGCGCAATGGGCCCGGGAGAACGAGATATCGGGGCGGAGGAAGAACCTGAATCAGCCATGAGTGTTTCCTTCTTGTCATTGTTCTTGGCTGCGCGTGGAAGCAGCGCAGAGTGCAGACTGATGGTGATACAGGCCCCTATCTCGCGACCAATTCTTTATTTGGATTTTCCATGCAAGATTTGCATGATGACGAATTCTTCTCCTGATGCGCGGCGTACCAGAGGCTATTCCCGGCACTGACGCTGTGCGCTTTCTTGACACGTTCACTGCTATAGAACGCACGAAGCCCGCTCAATGAGCGGGCTTCGTGTTCTTATCACTATATTCAAGGTGCTGCATTCACAAAGATCAGCGGCACCTTTTCAAGCTGTCGATCATGCCTCCGGCAGACCCAAGGCCTCCTTGACGGCCGGCCAGGCAGGTTCACCATCACGGGTGGTCACGCCATCCAGCCAGGCCTTGACCTTGGCCGGGTTGGCCTTCATCCAGGTGCCGGCCACCTCTTCCTGCGGACGCTCTTCCTTGCCATAGCCATAGATCAGCTCGCTCTGCTCCTCGGAGGTGAAGGAGATCTGATCCAAGAAGACGGAGGCATTGGGATGCGCTTCGGACCATTTCTTGTTGGCCAATGTCTTCACATCACTGGCGCCACCACCCGGGCCCCAAAGGTCTTTCGGATCATCCAGGAAGACCATGTCGTATTCGACGCCCATCCAGTGCGGAGTCCAGCCGACGAACATGACCCACTCATTGCGCTTGATGGCGTTGGCGACCGTGCCCAGCATGCCGGCCGTGGAGGATTCCTTGAGGTCCCAATCGCCCAGACCGTAGATGTCTTCATCGACGGCGCGGTTGGCGATCTCGCTGGACCCCGAACCGATCTCGATGGAGTAGATGGTCTTCTCGAACTTGTCGGCGAACTCCGGCTTGTCGACATCATTGAGTGAGGTGACACCGGCTTCGGCCACATAACGCGGCACGGCGAAATTGGCTCGCGCACCGTTCACGTTGTTGCCGAAATCGACCATGGCGTCCTTCTCCATCGCCGCGTTGTACATGGTGCTCTGTCCGGGCAGCCAGGCGGCCAGATAGACATCGACCTCACCCAGCGAGATGCCTTCATAGGTGATCTGCGCGCCCAGCTGCCGCGTGGTGGGAGAATAGCCCAGTGCCTCGAAGATCTCGGAGGCAATCTCGGTCTTCATGGTCACGCCCGGCCATGGCGGCGCCGCGAACACGACACTGGCATCTTCCGCGGCAGTCGCCGGCGCCGAGAGCGTTGCCAGCAACAGGCCGCCACTCGCCAGTGCCATGCGCAGCGGCAGAGGTTTCAGGAAACGGGACTTGGTGAAGGGGGATGACATAGGGATCTTCCTCGGTTGTTGTTATGAAGGTGCGATAGCTGTCATGCAGATGCGATAGCCAAGCAGCGCTGGAAACAAGCGTTCGTATGAAAACGACACCTGTATAAATACCACTTCTGCAAAAAGCACTTCCACCAAAAGATTCACAATGTGAAAAACTCACCCTCCACCTTAAGCGCTGGGGTTGGATCGGTACAAGTCGCAAACGCGCCTCCATCCAACGCACAAGCCCCATCATGTCTGGCGACATGATGGGGCTTGGGTATCTCAGCAGAGAACTGCGATCAAGAGGACTGCGATCAGAAACTGGCGATCTCTTCCGGACGCAGGAAGCGACACTCGCCCGGCTCCAGCTCCGGGTCCAGCTCGACAGCCCCGATGGCTTCACGATGCAGGGCTTCGACGTGATTGCCGATGGCCGCGAACATGCGCTTCACCTGGTGGTAACGGCCTTCGGTGATCCACAGCAGACCCACGGTGGCGGTTTCCATCTCGAGACGCGCCGGACGCGTCGGCTTCTCCTCGCCATCCAGCATCAGGCCGTGCTCGAAGTCCTCCACGGCGCGCGCCAGCTCATCGCCTTCCAGCGGACGTGCCAGAGTGACGCGATAGCGCTTGGCACAGGCCTTCTTAGGCGAGGTGACGCGGTGGTTCCACTGGCCGTCGTCTGTCATCAGCACCAGGCCGGTGGTGTCGACATCGAGACGCCCGACGATGCTCAGGCGCTCGACATTGGGCAGATCGATCAGGTCATGCGCGCGCTCATAGAGGCCCGGCTTGCTGGTGCATTCGACATTGGCCGGCTTGTACAGCATCAGATAACGCAGCCCCATCAGTTCCAGGTGCTCGCCATTCCATTCGACGCGCATGCCATCCTTGACGGCACTCGCGGTGTTCTTGACGACCTCACCATCCACGGTGACATCGCCGCGGTGCACGACCTTCTTGGCATCGCTACGGCTGAGATCCGTGGTTTCGGTAAGGAATTTGTCCAGGCGCATCAGGCCTCCAGAGTGAAATGATCGGCGTCCATCCACGCCGGAAACTTGGTGCGAAACTCGTCGAGCGCGCCGCGTTCAAGCGTCACGGTCTCGATGAAGGGCTGGTCTGGCGCAGGGTCGAGGATGGGCTCGCCCTTGAAGTCGCAGACCATGGAGTCGCCGGTGTAGTGCAGCCCGTTGGCGTCGTCACCCACACGGTTGACGCCCACCACATAGGCCAGATTCTCGATGGCGCGCGCCTGCAGCAGCGTGCGCCACGGATGACGCCTAACGCCCGGCCAGTTGGCCACGCACAGCAGAAGGTCATATTCAAAGGCGCTGTCGGCGGCGGTCTCGGCGGCACTCACGCCACCGATGACAGGACGCTGACGCAGCCAGGTCGGGAAGCGCAGGTCATAGCAGACAGAGAGCTGGATCCGAAAGCCGTTGAGCTCGACCAGCACCCGCTCATAGCCCATGCCATAACGCTCATGCTCACCGGCCATGCGGAACAGATGACGCTTGTCGTAATGCGTCACTTCGCCGTCGGGCGTTGCCCACAACATGCGGTTGTAACACTCGCCGTCATCCAGCACCGCGATGCTGCCGGTCATCACGCAACCGCGGGTGATGGCCTGTGCCTTGAGCCAGGCGACGCTCTCGCTGGACTCCATCGGCTGCGCCATCTCACGCGAATTCATGGTGAAGCCGGTGGCGAACATCTCGGGCAGCACGATCAGATCGGTTGCGGCATTGCGGCTATCGGCGCCCATGACAAGGCCAGCGGCATCCAGCTGCTCGCCGAGCAGACGGCAGTTCTCCGCCGGGTCTTCCCAGCGCAGGTCCGCCTGCACCAGGCTGACACGCAGTGTCGCCCCTCGCGAGGCATCGCCAGCATTCGCTTGCGAGGAAGTCGCCTGTGGCTGTGTCGTCATGGTCGTCGTGCCTCCCTGCTGACTGAATGGGCGCTTGAGTGGCGACTGGCGGATGCGCGTCGGCGCGAGCCTTGCCCACCCTGCCGCTGGTCGTGCCACGCCTTGAAAGCGCTCATTCTACCGTCTGTGGCGATCAGATGTGAGAGGCAAAGCATGATCTGTCATCGCCGCACCGCTGAGCGTGCTCACGAATCCCTGGCGACGGGTGTGAGCATCAGAAGCCAGTGATATATTGGCTAAGAACGCAAGGCCGCCACGCCAGGTGGCGGCGGCGTCAGTTCACCGCGAGCTTGCTCGCCCCTTCCCCCTCCCGACTCACAGGAGAGCTTCATGCCTCAGCTTCGCTTCCACGGTGTCACGCCTGCCCGTCTTGCCCCTGTCTCGCGCGCACTGATCGATCAGCTGAGCGAAGCGACCGCCACCGCGCGCGACGAATTCACGCTGGAATGCATCACCACCCAGTATGTGTTCGATGGTCAGCTCGTCGATGCCTTCCCCTTCGTCGAGGTGCTGTGGTTCGAACGTGGCCAGAAGGTGCGCGATCTGTGCGCCCAATCCATCGCGCAGGCCATGAAAGAGGCCGGCTACCCGGAGGCCGAAAGCTTCTTCATCGCCCTTGAGCCATCAGGCTATTACATCGCAGGTAAACCGCTGGCGCAGGACGGTTCGAGCGACTCCGCATGAGGCGAGAGCAGACAAGCCCCTCCGTCGAGAGTCTGGCGCAGGCACGCCGCGAGAGCGCCAAGGGCGTCGGCTTCGGACTGGGCGCCTATGTGATGTGGGGCTGTTTTCCGCTCTACTTCGCGCTGTTCGAGGGCATTCCCGCCTGGGAAGTGCTGCTGCACCGCATCCTGTGGAGCTGCGTGTTCATGGTGCTGCTGATCAGCGTCATCCGGCGCTGGTCACCGGTGCGCGCCGCCTTCGCCGAACCCCGCAAGCTGGTGCCGGTGCTGGCCTGCTCGATCCTGATCGCGCTCAACTGGGGCATCTACATCCACGCGGTGGAGGTGCATGAGGTACTGCAGGCAAGCTTGGGTTACTTCATGACGCCGCTGGTCAATGTCGGGCTGGGCATGCTGTTCCTGAAGGAGCGCCTGACGCGCGTGCAGCTGTTCGCGCTGGGGCTGGCCGTTCTCGGCCTGAGCCTGCAGCTGATCGGGCTGACGAAACTGCCATGGATCACGCTCTCGCTGGCTGTCACCTTCGGCACCTACGGCCTACTCAGGAAGCGCATCGCGCTGGACGGCCTGTCGGGCCTGCTGGTCGAGACGATGATGCTCGCGCCACTCGCGCTGCTGCTGATCGGCGGCCAGTGGTTCTCGGGCGAATCGCACTTCTCGGCCAGCGACGTCGGCCCGCTTGAGCTACCCGCCAGCGTGCTGATGATGTCCAGCGGCGTGCTCACCGCGCTGCCGCTGCTCGCCTTTGCCGGTGCGGCGCGTCGCCTGCGCCTCGCCACGGTGGGCTTTCTGATGTACATCAACCCGACCATGCAGTTTCTGATCGCGCTGCTGATCTTCAAGGAAACCCTGCATCCGACGATGCTGATCACCTTCGTGCTGATCTGGAGCGGTCTGGCACTCTATACCGCCTCGACGTTCTTGCAGCATCGCGCCCGGCAGCGCGGCTGACATCACCCTTGAACTGACTTAACGAACCAGAGTGAGGATGCCCAGCCATGCCAGACCCTGCTGCAGACTCCGTGAGCAGCCGCCTGTTGCGCTTTCTGCCGCGCCTGCTGGCCTTCGCCCTGCGCGTCATCGGACAGTTCATCGCCAACCGTGGCGTGCTGCTGGCCGGTGGCGTCGGCTACAACATCCTGCTGTCCAGCGTGCCGCTGTTCGCCTTGCTCTGCGTGCTGCTGACGCACCTGGTGGATGAAACGCGCCTGATGAGCATCATCGCCATTCAGGTCCAGCATCTGGGGCCGGGGCAGGAAGACATCCTGCTGGACGCGGTGCGCAAGCTGCTGGCCAATCGCGAGGTGATCAGCTGGATCGGCATGGGCGGCTTGCTGTTCTTCGCCGGACTGGCCTTTCGCATGCTAGAAGACGCCATCGCGCTGATCTTCCATCAGCATCCGGTGATTCGTAAGCGCAGCGCCTGGATTTCCGCCCTGCTGCCCTACGCCTTCGTGATGGTGCTGGGCGCGGGCCTGCTGGCGCTGACCCTGCTGGTGGCGCTGGCCTCGGCGATGAATGATGCCCTGACGCTGCTGACCGGCATCGAGCTGACCCTGGGCGATGCAGGCAGCGAGGTGATCTATCTGATCAGCATCGTCGGCATGTTCGGACTGTTCAGCGCCATCTACAAGATACTGCCCCAGACCCGCGTCTCGACCCGCCGCGCGCTGGTCGGGGGACTGGTCGCGGCCACCCTGTGGGAGCTGACACGCCTCGCCTTGAGCTGGTACTTCACCCACCTGTCCTTCGTCGGTGCCGTCTACGGCTCGCTGGCGACGCTGATCGTGCTGCTGCTGGGGCTGGAGATCGGCGCCGTGATCCTGCTGCTCGGCGCCCAGGTGATCGCCGAACTGGAGCAATGCTCACGCGAGAACATTCGCTGGTACCGCACGCCGGATCGCAAGCCGCTGACGCGACTGCAATCGCGCCGCAATGCCATGCAGCATGCCGGTGAGGTCAGCGAGGAGGATGAGTTGGCAATGAACCCAGACAGGGGGTCAGGCGGTGGTTCAGACGAGGTTGCAGAAAACGGTGCAGAAAACGTCTCGGACAAGCGCTAGTACACGCCCTCGGAAAGCTCACCGCGCATAACGAAAAAACCGCCCCGAGGGGCGGTTTTTCATGCTCGCATTGCAGAGATGAAGCCTGCGGTCACGCGAGTCATTGTCGTCGTGATCGGCGCCTGAAGGCTGTTCATCTGCGACGGCTCGCCTGCAGGCGACGCCTCAGTTGACCAGCGAGGCTTCCAGCGAGATCTCGGCGGTGAACAGCTTGGAGATCGGGCAGCCACCCTTAGCCTTCTCGGCAGTGGACAGGAAGTCTGCCTCGCTGATGCCCGGCACATCGGCCTTGGTCACCAGGGCAACCTTGGTCACGCTGAAGCCGCTGTCGTCCTTGTCCAGATGGACGGTGGCAGTGGTATCGATGGCCTTGGGCTCATGGCCCGCCTCGCCCAGCATCATCGAGAGTGCCATCGAGAAGCAGCTGGCGTGGGCCGCCCCGATCAGCTCTTCGGGATTGGTGCCGGCGCCATCTTCAAAGCGCGTATTGAAGCCGTAAGGCTGATCCTTGAGCGCACCACTTTCACTGCTGACAGTGCCTTTACCCTGCTTGACGCTACCTTCCCAATGCGCGGAACCGGTTTTCTTGATCGTCATGCCTGTCTCCTTGACTGGGTGAACACTCAGGGCCGTTGCCCTGTCCCTCCCACATTGTCATGGCGCGTCGCGACTTCAAGGGGCGTCTGCCCTTTTGCCATCAGAAGTGTCTGACCGACCACGTGTCGGCTGCGCCTCAACCGAGTGAGCAAGACATGCCACCCACCCCGGCGAGTGCGCCCGTCGCCACGGCCAATTATTGAACAAGAGTTGAATTCCCGCCGTGCGCCCCGATAACTGTTGCATCGATTACCCTGCGCGCAACGCCGAGTTGCAGTCACTCACGTCACCCTCTCATGTCTGGCATCGTGCGCTCTCAAGCTGGCGCAGCATTTGCCGACACCTCATACGTCGCCGGTGAATCCCTCACCCGCGCGGCTGCCGACACCGGCAGCCAGACCCGCAAGGAGTCCCTTCATCATGTTCTACAGGACCTCGACAGCCATCACTGACGACAATGCCTCTCTCCATCGCCTGCGCTCTGGTCTGCTCTCAGGCAAGCGCCCTGCCGCGAGCACCCGCCTGCGCCGTGGAATTGGCGCCGCCGCAGTGATGCTGGGCCTGCTGGGCCTCTCCCCGGCCCAGGCCTTCGACGAGATGAACACCGAGACAGGGACCAGCGGCGCGGCCTCTTCCCAGCATTCCTCGCAGGGCCAGCCAACGCCCAGCCACTCGAAGCGCACCGCGGGCGGCGCAGCGGACAACGGCGCACACTATCAACAGAACGAACAGCCCGAGGCACGCCAGCAAGCCAAGGACAACGCCACGCGCCAGGTACAGAAAAGCCTCGATGGCGGCGAGATCGGCAGCCAGGGCGGCCGACACGCCAACACTGGCCAAGCCAAGCCGACCGAGAACTGGTTCGGCTGCCCGCCTTCCGGCAGCAGCAAGCAGAACGCCCAGTGCGACGGCAAGTGATCGCCAGCACGGAGCACTCGCCATAGGCACGATTGACGCTCAAGACGCAGGCCCCGCAACCCATGGTTGCGGGGCCTGCGTCGTTGCGCGCATATGCTTATGTGCATGGAAAGCAGCACTGCGTTGCCACTTCATGCAGCAACCCTGAATTATTTGAGAAAAAATCTCGCAAATTCAGTCAATTACATGCACAGGTTGTCAAAACGACAACACTCTCCTTCCAGCGTTCCGGCTTGTGACCCCCAGGTACGGCAGGCACGATATAGGGCATGCAGATGATCCGTCGATCATTCATTCAGGCCACCGCACTGCGTCGATCTTCACCTCTTCGTGCACGCAGATGCTCAGGGCCTACGACCGGATACGACAGCGGAATGCTTTCCGCGGGAGACGTACTAGATGACAGACACCACCGCACTGTTCACCCCCCATGCCTTCGCCGGGCTGGAGCTCGGCAATCGCCTAGTGCTCGCCCCCATGACGCGTACCAGCGCGCAGGATGACGGCCAGGTGCACTTTGACATGGTCGATTACTATCGCGATTTCGCGCGCGGCAACTTCGCGCTGCTGATCACCGAAGGCATCTACACCGATGAAGCCTTCAGCCAGGGCTACGCCAACCAGCCGGGGCTGGCCAACCAGGCGCAGCAGGACAGCTGGCGTCCGGTGGTCGACGCCGTGCATCAACAAGGTGGTCGCCTCATCGCCCAGCTGATGCATGCCGGCGCCCAGACCCAGCACAACCGCTTCGAGGATGAGGTCGTCGCCCCCTCCGAGAGCCGCGCCAGTGGCGAGATGCTCAGCTTCTACGGCGGCTCCGGCTCCTTCCCGCTAGCCCGCGAGATCAGCGAAGCGGAAATCCATGACGCGATCGCCGGCTTTGCCACCAGCGCCCGTCGCGCCAAGGAAGCCGGCTTCGATGGTATCGAGCTGCATGGTGCCAACGGCTACCTGATCCACCAGTTCATCAGTGAGCGCTTCAATCAGCGTGACGATGCCTGGGGCGGTGACGCCATCGCGCGTCTGGCCTTCCCGCTGGCGGTCATCCGCAGCGTGCGCGAGGCGGTCGGCGCCGACTTCGCCATCGGCATGCGCCTGTCCCAGGGCACCGTGACCGAGCCGGAGCTCACCTGGCAGGGCGGCCCTGACGAGGCCCGCGAGCGCTTCGCCAAGCTGATGGAAGCTGGGCTGGACTTCCTGCACCTGACCGGCGGTGATGTCGATGCCCCCGCCTTCCCCGAGGCAGACGACGAGCGTGAGCGCAGCCTCAGCCTGACGGCGCTTGCCGACCAATCACGCAAGGCACTGGAGTCAGACATCACGCTGATCACCAATGGCAATGTCGCCAGCGTCACGAAGGCCCAGGCCGCCCTGCAGCACGCGGACCTGGTCGCCATCGGTCGCTCGGCGCTGGCCAATCATGACTGGCCCAAGCGCGTACAACGCGGCACCTGCCTCACCGAGTTCGACTTCTCGATGCTGTCGCCGCTGGCCACGCTGGCCAACGAGGAAGACTGGCGCATCGCCAATGACAAGCCTGCCAACTGCGAGGGTCGCTGCTGATAGCGACTGACAGGCAAGACGCAAGGAGCCCCGCCAGTTCACACTGGCGGGGCTCCTTGCGTTGGTAGGCTGGCCTCTTCTCGACCTGAACTGACCTGAACTGACCTAAATTCAGCGCGGTAAACGCTTCACTTCCCTTGCCAGTGATCCCGCCCCCACTGTCGACGCTGGTCGGGCGTGAGATACGACCAGGCGACGAAGCGACTGACCTTCTGCCCCTGGGACATCTCGATCACCCTGACCTCGCTGGCGCCACTGCGCTTGAGGGCTTTCCTGATACCGGTCAGGCTCGCCGAATGCGCGACCAGCGAGGTGAACCACAGGGACTGCGAGGCGAGGTTGCGGCTCTCCTGGATCATGCGGGTGACGAAGGCTTCTTCCCCGCCCGGACACCAGAGCTCGGCCGTCTGACCCGCGAAATTCAGCGCTGGCGCGTTGCGTGCGCGCCCCTTGCGTGAGGCATTGCCGCGCTGCTGGCGCGACTTGTCGAGCCCGCGCCATTTGCGCTGCGATTCCCGCGCCATATCGGCTTCGCTGGCATGGAACGGCGGGTTGCACAGCACCAGATCAAAGCGCTCATCCGCGCCCCAGATACCAGCGAAGTGGCGCGTGCGATCGGCCTGCAGACGCACCTCGATCTGACCCTTGAGGTGCAGATTGGCGCTCACGATCGCGCGAGCCGAGTCGATCGCCTGCGCACTGATATCACTGCCGACCATCTGCCAGCCAAAGCTGCGATTGCCCAGCAGGGGGTAGATGAGGTTGGCGCCAGTGCCGATATCCAGCGCGCGCACGTGCTCACCTGCCGGCAGCTGACCGCCATTCGCCTCACTGATCAGGTCCGCCAGGTAATGCAGATAATCGGCGCGCCCGGGGATGGGCGGACACAGATAGCCGGCAGGGATGTCCCAGTGGGCGATGCCGTAATGGCGACTCAACAGGGCCCGATTGAGCGCCTTGACCGCCAAGGGATCGGCGAAGTCGATGGACTCGCTGCCAGCGGGTGTCTTGATCACGAAGGCCGCCAGTGCCGGGCTCGCCTTGACCAGCGCGGCCATGTCATAGCGCCCACGGTGCGGGTTGCGGGGATGCAGCTGACCCTTGCGAGCCGGGGTCACCTTGATGGAAGGCGCTTTGATAGAAGGCGCCTTGGCCGCGCCAGGCTTCTCGCGCGCGGTCGGATCACGACGGTCAGCCGGGGCGGCCTGCTGACGTCTGTCAGCCGAGTCGTGTCGGGAGGATGCGCCGGACTTGGCGAGGGAAGCACCGCGTGGGCGGCGCGAAGACGAGGACATGACGACATACCGGACAATGACAGGGGGGCGCCATCTTACCAGAGGGCACCGAACAACACAGGACGCTGCCCCTCAGCTGCCACTCAGGACGCTACCTGTCAGGACAGGTCGCTACCGATCAGCGCCGCCCGCGAGTTGGCACGCTGATCGACCCGACGCGTCTGGGCGCGGCGGGCCGGTGCACGCTCGATGCTCAGCGGGCAATTGCTGCAATAGCCCAGACACTCGATGCGATAACGCACGCAGCACACCTTGCGCGGCGTATGTCGTTCGCCGTGGCGGTCCATCACGTCGCTGACCGGCTGATAGAGCGGATTGCGCCGCCCGTCGGCCAGAATCCTGGTCGCCATCAGCTGGCGTGCCGGCGCTGCCTGCGCTACCCAGCCCTGCTCTTCCAGCATGCCGACGATATAGACGAAGTAATGCGCCGCGTTGCTCCAGAAGACCTTGGGCCCCAGCGCAGTGTGCGGCACAAGGCGCTCGATGACGGCCTCAAGATGTGCCAGGTAGCCCTGGAAGCGCGCCTGGAGACGCGTCGCCTCATCGGCCGAGTCGATCTCCGCCGGGAGGCTTGCGCCCTGCCCCGCCGCATCATCGAGTATCAGCTGAGTGACTACGCCATGCTCGCCAAGGCGCAGCGAAAGGTGCCGAAGCTCCAGCGGCAGTTGATGGTCCAGCAGCAGATTGGCCGCCAGCGGCAGCGATACCATCGAGGACAACAGGTACTTGGACCACTGGGAAAGCAGCGCCTGCTCATCGGGGCCGCTGTGGTGATAAGCGGCGTCTGCCGCGCTGGTCTCGTATTGCATGCCATGCGCGGCGATGCACGCCGCCAGCCAACCGGGGCTGAGCACATCGCGCGCCGGCACGACACGCTGGAGCGACGCCTCATCGCCTGCCTGCACCTGAGCGTAGGTAGTGATCAGGTCCCGATAGGCAACCATCGGACCGGCAAAGAGCGGGGAAAGCGCGTCGATCATCGGGAAGCTCGCAGACGTGAAGAAACAGACAGTGCCTCACATACTAACGAAAACTATTAGCATTTGCATATCAAAAGAGCATGATAAACCACCAGAGCTTCCCATGAGGCTGTCAGCTCGCTGCATCAGGCTCGTCGGCACTCACAGCCTGCCATCCCGACACAGTCGACGCCGCACCCAGGCGTCGTAGACTCGTGTCAGCGCCGGCTCGATCAGCGGCCGCGTGATCAGCCACCCCAGCCAGGCAAGACCGGGGATGCGCGCAAGCAGCAGGCGGTACGCCGGCATGCCCTCACGGATCTGCCCTTGCGCTGTCTCGACATGCAACGACAGCAATGCCTGCTTAAGGCCGATGCCGCGAGCGGCGAGGTGCTCGGCGTTATCCGTCGCATCCCACCACTCCACGTTGGCGTCTTGGCGCGACAGCCGCTCGTAGCGGGCGCGTTCACGACGACACACCGGGCAGCGAGCGTCGTAGTAGATCCTGATGAGTGGCAAACCGTCACGCTGAGGTCGCTGGCTGGCGGCATCCGACATGCTGGCCTCCCTCTTGTGATGAATATGCGCGGTACACGTTCCTCAATGAGCGTTTAGCGCGACATGAGATCAGGATGCCGCGCCGATGCGGTCGGAATATTCCTTGTCTTCATAGCGATGCAGCGGCGCGTCCTCGGCGCAGTCCGGGCTGGTCTGGAAGGTCTTGCGCACATCGAGCACACCCAGGCTCTGAATGGTGCGACGCCCCAGCAGCACGGGATAATTCATGCCATCACGATCGCGCAGACTGAACTGCTCCTCGTAGCGCTCGCCGCCCATGCACAGCGTCATCAGCACCACCGGGCGCGTATCACGTCCGCCTGCACCGGACACCGTCAGGTCACGATACAGGGGGCGTTCGAAGGTATTCTCGACCTTTTCACCCTTGGCCTCATCCTCGACCTCGACATCGAAACGCACCCATTCCTCGCCATCACGCTCGAAGGTCTCGATATTCTCGGCATGCATCGAGGAGGTCAGCGCGCCGCTATCCAGCTTGGCCTTCACCATCACGCCCCACGGCTCGATGGTCGCCTTTTCCACCCAGCCGAAGACTTCATCGTCTGCCGCCTGAGCCACGGCTGGCGCGGCAAGCGAGGCGATCAGGCCGACACCGGCAAACTGACGGGTGGCACGTACAATGGATGCAACGACAGATCTCGACATCATGACTCCTGGGGCAGTGCTGACAGGGACAGACATTGTATGAACATAGGGAGGACATTGAATGAACAACGCCCGATATCCTTTACCATGGAGGCTTGCGACAAGGTTAACAAGTCGTGAAACCACCATCTCGTCAGCGCAACTCCCTTGCTCCCCTCCCCCTGTCCGCCTCTATCCCCCTCTCTCTCGATACCCAATAGATACTGAGCACAAAAAAAGCCCCGTCGGCATGCCGACAGGGCTTTTCGCTGACGAGAGCTTTCACACTGACATACGCACCCCAGTCAGGGTGACGCCGTCAGTCGCATCACGTTCAAGACGCTGACTTAGACGAACTCGCCGTTGTGATAGACCTGCTGCACGTCTTCACAATCATCCAGCAGCTCGAGCATCTTGTTGAGCAGCTCGGCATCATCGCCGCCGACTTCGGTGTGAATCTGCGGAATGAAGCTGATCTCATCGACTTCGAAGTCGAGGTCTTCACCGTAGATGTCGGTCAGCGCACCCTTGGCCTTGAAGTACTCGGTCGTCGGCGCGAGAACCGTGATGATGCTGTCGTCGAGCTCGATATCACTGACATCGACGTCGGCTTCCATCAGCGCTTCCAGGACCTTTTCCTCGTCCTCTTCCGCACCCTTGAAGGCCAGGATGGCGCGATGGTCGAACATGTGCGACACCGAACCCTGAGCGCCCAGCTTGCCCTTGCCCTTGTTGAAGCAGGTACGGACTTCGCCGAAGGTGCGGTTGTTGTTGTCGGTCAGACAATCAACGATGACCATGACATTGCCCGGACCAAAGCCTTCATAGCGCGCCAGAGCGAAGTCTTCGCCGCCGGTGCCCTTGGCCTTGTCGATCGCCTTGTCGATGACGTGAGTCGGCACCTGGTCCTTCTTGGCCTTCTCGATGAGACGACGCAGGCTCAGGTTGCCGTTGGGGTCGAGGCCACCGTTCTTGGCCGAGACGTAAATCTCGCGCCCGTAACGTGAATACACGCGTGCCTTGTTGAGAGAGGTACGCGCCATTGATTCTTTACGGTTCTGGAATGCTCTTCCCATGCAAGTCGACTCTTGTCCGCCTGAATTCAAATGCCCTTGCGACCATGTCGCGGGACCTGAAGCAGTGTCGGCCTCCTGGCCGACACTGCAACGCTGTGACGAATAGTAACGCAGACAACGCCGTACGTCGCCATCCCTGCCGGGTCTTGCGCGTTGAGCGCAGCGCACCACGACGGGCAAGGCGACTCATGCATGCAGCTGACCGTCACAGACAGTTGGTCGGCTTGGGCAGCCCGGCGATGCGCGCGCCCACCTTGGGCGGGCTGTCCGGAAACAGCCGCATCAGATGCAGCGAACGGCCCTTGTCGGAGCCGAACCGCTGGGTCATCGCCTTGCTCAGCGGGCGCATGGCCGGCGAGAGCGAGAAGCGCTGATAGAAGTCGCGCAACACCTCGATCACCTCCCAGTGCTCCGGCGTCAGTTCACGCCCCTCCTCGGCGGCCAGCATTTCCGCCAGCGCCGGGCTCCAGTCATCCAGATCGACCAGATAGCCTTCCGCATCCAGTCCGATATCACGCCCATCAAGCGTCAGTGTGCGCACCGTTTCACTACTGGCCATACAGATCCTGATTCACGTCTTGCATGAAAATTGAAAGGAAGAAGCGCCTGGCGCCTCAGAACCAGCTGACGGTCTTGTCGGCGGCCTCGGTCAGGGCGACGAAGCCGTCGACGTCGACCACGATGACGTTCTCCGCGCAGCGTCCCAGCAGGCCGCGGGACTCGAGGTCTTCGCGCAACGCGAACAGCCGTCCCTCAAGCCCGGCAAGGTGCTGCTCGGCGCTGTCGAGAGCGCCATTGACGCCATCCTCGATCAACAGCAGCTGGTCTTCCGGGCCCATGGCATTGAGCACATCATCATGGATGCGGCTGGAGAATGGCGAACGATTGAGTAGATGTAGATTCATGCAATTATCCAGGCAAGGAAAGCTGGGGCTGACGCTGGCCATCAATGGAGAGATATCAACGACATGGCATCAGGAAACTGAAGCGAGCATATCAGTCGCCAGCGTTGGCGGCAGTGACATGTCAGAAGCTCAGCACGCGCGAGAACGCGACTGTCAGCGCGACCACCTCGTCGTGCTCGAGCAGCGTGACCGGCAACAGCGTGACATCCTGCGCTGTCAGGCCCCGTGCGCGCAGCGCCGCCGCATCGACATAGCAGCGCTCGACGTCATACATCTCAAGCGCCGCCAGCAGGTTGTCACTGCCCTTCTGCCCCAGCGGCCCGACCCGCTGCCCCTCCAGCAGCGCCATCACGCCATCGCCGGTGAAAAGAAGCCCGACCTCGCGCCCGAAGGCCGCCGCGACCATCGCCGCCTCCAGTCCCTCGCGCAGCCAGCTGCTGCCATGCGGGCCATGGCGCAGCATGACCAGCAGATCACCGGCGGCCATCCCGGTGTCATCGCCTGCCAGGGGCGCCGTCATCACATCGCTCATGGTCTGCTCCTCACTCGATAAGTGACATCATCAGTGACGACAAGAAATGACGTCATGCAAAGGTGATCAGGTGGTCATTGTCCAGCGTCGCCTCGACCAGCTGGCCAAGCCCCGTCAGCTCGAACGGCGCCTCGAGGGTGTGCCCCTGCTTGCCATGCCGCGCCGCTTCGCGCTCATCGAGCATGCCGCGCCTCAGGCCCGCCGCGACACACACCTGCAGGCGGGTGGCGTGGTTCTCGGCAAGCGACAGCCAGCGATCACGCAGATGCGGCTCGTCCTGAGGCGGCGCCATCATGTTGGCGGCGTTGTAGACGCCATCGTGATAGAAGAACACCGTGGTCAGCTGATGGCCGCGCGCCAGTAGGGCATCGGCAAAGCGCAGCGCCGAATGGCTGGCCTGCTGGCTGTAGGGGCCGCCGTAGACGGCCAGAGAATAACGCATGCGAACCTCGTGTGACTGCTCATGAATGGCCGCCATTCTAGCGCGAGTCACGCCACCTGACACCCGAACGCAAACGACCCCGCCGAGGCGGGGTCGTTTGCAGGTCTCATGTTCCTTCGCTTGACGATCAATCGTCGGAAGCGAAGCCCAGCAGGGCCAGCAGGCTGACGAACATGTTGTAGATGGAGACGTACAGGCTCACCGTCGCCAGCAGGTAGTTGGTCTGCCCGCCGTGGATGATCTGGCTGGTCTCGAACAGGATCGCCGCGGAGGCGAACAGCACGAAGCCGGCGGAGACAGCCAGAGCCAGGCCGCTGATGTTGAAGATCATCGCTGCCAGCATCGCCAGAATCAGCACGATAGCGCCGGCGAACAGGAAGTTGCCCAGGAACGAGAAGTCCTTGCGCGTCACCAGTGCCACCGCGGACAGGCCGGCGAAAGTGATGCCGGTCATGCCGAGCGCGGTCATCACCAGCTGGCCGCCATTGGGCAGGCTCAGGTAGGCATTCAGTACCGGGCCGAGCGTGAAGCCCATGAAGCCGGTGAAGGCAAAGGTCGCGAAGATGCCGGCGGTGGAGTTCGCGGTCTTGTGAACCAGGAACATCAGGCCGTAGGCACCGATCAGCAGCACGAAGATGTTCATGCGGCCGACGCCCATGCTCATCGCCACGCCAGCGGTCAGCGCGGAGAACAGCAGCGTCATTGCCAGCATCATGTAAGTGTTGCGCAGTACCTTGTGAGTACTGAGCGAGCGGCTCGCGGTATCCTGCGAGACCTGCCAGGAGCTGTTAGCCATGGTGTCTATCCTCAGGTTGCTACGATGGATTCATCGAATTGACCCCAGCATGCCCTCAGGGGTTTGCCTAATCAAGAGACAGAACGATGAAAAGCCCCATTGAGGCAACCATCCGGCGCGCGCAAGGCAACGACATCGTCAGTCTCTGCGGCTACTGTGGCATGTGCGACCTTTCAAGCATCTGAACGACAAGGAAATTTACGCCAAGTCCTTGACGCTGACTGAAAAATCCGTAGTATTTCATCCCGTGAATCGGAGGGATGGCAGAGCGGTTGAATGCACCGGTCTTGAAAACCGGCGTAGGTTAATAGCCTACCCAGGGTTCGAATCCCTGTCCCTCCACCACCTTGATTCCGAAAGCCCCGTCTACCTCAGGTAGACGGGGCTTTTTCGTGGTCATGATTCATGATCCGAGTCATGACCTGAATCATGGTCTGGTACCAGCAGGCGGCTTCCCGCGGCCTCACCCCAGCGCAATCCTGCTGCAAGTGATTGTCCTCGATGGCTTTTCCGAAGATTTTTCTTCGCCTACCTCTTGCTATTCTCATCAGGTTCGGTAGTATTTCGCTCCGTGAGTCGGAGGGATGGCAGAGCGGTTGAATGCACCGGTCTTGAAAACCGGCGTAGGTTAATAGCCTACCCAGGGTTCGAATCCCTGTCCCTCCACCACCTTGAATTCCGAAAGCCCCGTCTACTTCAGGTAGGCGGGGCTTTTTCATTGTTGCCGCGCAACGCCCATCGCCGCCACTTCGCTACCCTGCCTGAGCAGCGATGGCCAATGATGCGCCGGGCCGTCAGCGGGCTTTCGGCTACAGAGAGCATCACTGCGCCAGACATTCCTTGCCGCAGAATGTGCGCTTGCCCCTCCCCCTTTAGACAAGTCGAGACACCATGCCATTTTCTGCCCTTGGTTTGAGCGATCCCATCGTCAAGGCCATCACCGAGCAAGGCTACCAGACCCCGACTCCCATCCAGGAGAAGGCAATTCCCGTCGTGCTGGCCGGTGACAACCTGATAGCCGCCGCCCAGACGGGTACCGGCAAGACGGCAAGCTTCGTGCTGCCCATCCTTCAGACCCTGCAGCAGGCGCCCAAGGTACGCGCCAAGCGCGTACATGCCGTCATCCTGACGCCGACGCGGGAGCTGGCGATTCAGGTCGAAGACAACATCCAGCACTACGCCCGGTATCTGGAAGTCAGCTCCATGGCGATGTATGGCGGCGTGGAGATCGAACCCCAGCAACAACGCCTGATCGAGGGCGTGGACATCCTGGTGGCGACGCCTGGCCGCCTGCTGGACATGCTGACCCGCCGCGCGATCCACCTCGACGAGACACGCACCCTCGTCATCGACGAAGCGGACCGCATGCTCGACATGGGCTTCATCGCCGACATCAACAAGATCGTCGAGAAGCTGCCCAAGGAGCGCCAGAACCTGCTGTTCTCGGCTACGCTCTCGACCCAGGTGCGCGTGCTCGCCAAGACCGCAGTGACGGACGCCGTCGAGATCATGGTCGCACCGGAGAACGTCACCGCGCCGGATATCAGCCAGTATCTGATCACGGTCGACAAGGAGTTCAAGTCCGCCCTTCTGAGCCACCTGATTCATGAGAAGCAGTGGCAGCAGGCGCTGATCTTCATCGAGACCAAGCGCGGCGCCGCCAAGCTGGTGAGTCAGCTGGAGAAGCGTGACATCGCCGCCGAGTCCTTCCACAGCGGTCGCAGCCAGGCAATGCGCGAGCAGCTGCTGGCCGACTTCAAGGCCGGCACCATCAAGTATCTCGTGGCCACCGGCGTTGCCGCGCGGGGCATCGACATCGATGACCTGCAGCGCGTGGTCAACTATGACCTGCCGGACGCCGCCGAGGATTATGTCCACCGTATCGGACGTACCGGTCGCGCCGGAGCCAGCGGTGAAGCCATCTCGCTGGTCTCGCGTGATGACTTCCGCAACCTGTGTGCCATCGAGCAGCATCTGGGCTATTCCGTGACGCGCGAAGTCGTGGAAGGCTTTGCGCCCAAGCTCGCGGTGCCGGCCTCGAACAGCGACTACGCCCCCAAGTCCGCCAACAAGAGCCGTCGTCGCCAGTCCAACCGCCGCTGACACCTCTCAGGACAAGTCTGATGCCCCCTCGCACAGACCTGATAACGCTCTGACACAAGCACGCCCCCGGAGACATGAACATCATTCTCCGGGGGCGTGCTGGGTTGTATAGCAAGCGTTGTTCGCAAATCTCCGTGCGCAAATCTCGATGCGTAGTGTAGCGCTCAATTGAGGGCGGCAATGCTCGGCCCACCCACGGGGCCCAGCGGGGTGTCACTGACAAAGCCATTGCCGCCATCCTGCTTGGCGCGGAACAGATTGACGTCAGCCTTGGCGATAAGGTCTTCCAGGTCTTTGTCGCCGGACTGACGCAGAGCGACACCGATCGACAGATTGACATCCAGACTGTTGAGGCCGTCATTGATGACGAACGGCAACGCCGAAGCGCCCTTGCATAGGCGCTCTGCCACCTGGTCGACGCGCTCGCCATGCAGCCCCGGGCACAGCAGCACGAATTCCTCGCCACCATAGCGCCCGACCAGATCCTCTCCGCGCAGGATGCTGCGCATGCGCCGCACCAGCTCCTTGAGTACCTGATCACCGGCTTGGCGACCCCAGGTCTCGTTGATCAGCGCCAGATGGTCGACATCCACCATCATCACGCTCAGCGCCCCGTTGTTGATCAACATGCCGCGCCCGCTGTCGACCAGCTCGGCGCGACTCAGGGCGCCGGTCAGCGCATCGAAGCGCCCTCCCGTCTCGAAACGCTGCTGCAGGCGCTCCACCGACCAGCCCATCTGTACCAGCACCAGCGTGAAGAAGATGGTCAAGACGCCCAGATTGATGATGCGAAATGCCAGCATCCAGCCGGCGGGCAGCGGATTGGTCGGCCCTTCCAGCATCAGGCTGATATAGGCCAGCAACGGCATGCTCAGACAGGCGACACACAGAAGAACGCGCCGCATGAACGACATGCGGATCGAGTAGATGCACAGCAAGGCGCCGAAGTAGAAGTAGTCAAACCCGGCCTCAGAGCCGAAATAGCGCAGCGAGAAGCTGACCTGCGCACAGGTGCCCAGCGCTATCAACGTGGCTGCCAGCGCTTCACGTCGAGCACGGTGCAGCTGCAGGCAGACCATATCAACGATCAGCATCGCCAGATTCAGCGCCAGAATGCCCATCTCACCCAGCCACAACAGCAGGATGGCGTAGAGCAGATGGCAGCTGACCGCCAGTACGTAGACCATGTTGAAGGTGGCATGAAAGGTCTTCTCATCCGCCGTGAGTCCGGGCGGGAATTGCTCGAATCGTCGCAGAAAGCCCGCGAGATGCGGGTGTGGGCTGGCCATGAAGTCACCTCCTTGTCGCTGACCACAATCGGTGGCCAGGCGCTGTCACGGACAGATTGGCCTGACATCAACAGAATACGGTATTGATGAGTCCAAACACGACGCCCCCATTACACGCAGTGCAATGGGGGCGTCGTATCGTGTGAAGCGCAGGCGCAGGCCCTGACACAGATTCAGGCCCAGAAACGGACTCAGACTCAGTGCAGTCGCAGACCGACCTTGGTGATGCGATTGCCTTCCACCTCGTTCACTACCCAGTGGATACCATGCCAGTCGACATCGTCGCCGACCACCGGCACCCCGCCGACTCGACGGGTGATGAACTCGGCGATGGTCAGGTGCTGCTCGCCCTGAGAGAGCGTCAAGCCGTAGACATCGGCGATATCCTGCATGCTGGCATCGCCTTCCAGCGTGAAGGTCCCGAAGAAGGCGCGTTGCTCGTGCTGCAGACTCTCGCCATTGAACATGCGGTTTAGGCTCGGCACATCACACGAACGTCCCACCACGCACAGCACATCCTGCTGATGCAGACAGGTGCTGCCCTTGGGGTGGATCAGCACATTGTTGCGGAACAGCGCCCCGACCTTGGCACCCGACGGGAAGCGCAGCATGCGCAGCGCCACGCCTTCCAGCGCCGTGTTGTCGACACGATAGACCAGCATCTCGTAGTCATTGACCGGCATGATGCCGAGCAGGTTGCGGCGACTGGGCTGTGCGCCCGGCGGCACCACCACCCGCAGCTTGCGCGCCATCGGCGCCAGCGACGAGCCCTGCACCAGCAGCGAGATGATGACCACGAAGAAGGCGACATTGAAGTAGAGACCGGCATTCTCGACCCCGGTGATCACCGGGAAGATCGCCAGCACGATCGGCACCGCCCCTCGCAACCCGACCCAGCTGATGAACCACAGCTCGCGCCAGCGGAAGCGGAAGAACGGCTTGAGACACAGGATGACCGCCAGCGGGCGCACCACCAGAATCAGCGCCACGCTGAGGATGGCGGCCGGCAGCGCGAACTGCAGCATGGTCGAGGGTGAGACCAAAAGGCCCAGCATCAGGAACAGCACGATCTGCGAGAGGTGTGCCATGCCATCATGCACCGGCAGGATGTGCTCCAGATGACGACCGGGGTGATTGCCGATCATCAGGCCGCACAGATAGATGGCGAGGAAACCGCTGCCGCCCATCTCGTTGGTGGTGGCGAACAGGCTCAAGCCAAGTGCCAGCGCCAGCAGCGAATAAAGACCGGGAGCGAGGTCCAGATAACGCATCAGGCGTGCGATCAACCAGCCGCCGGCGATCCCCATGGCGGCGCCGACACCGAACTGCAGCAGGAAGCTCATGATACCCGACGCGACGCCGGAAAGCTGACCGGTCAGGATCTCGGCCAGCGTGATGGTCAGGAAGATCGCCATCGGGTCGTTGGTGCCCGACTCGATTTCCAGCGTCGCACCGACACGCTCATTGAGGTGAACGCCCTGACCGCCCAGTAGCGAGAAGACCGCCGCGGCATCGGTGGAGCCGACGATGGCCCCGACCAGCAGACCTTCGATCAGGGTGAGATCAAACAGCCACATGGCCAGAAGGCCCACCAGGCCACTGGTCATGAAGACCCCGACGGTGGCCAGCACCAGCGCCGGTTTCAGGCCGGCACGAAACGTGGACAGCCGCGTTCGCAGGCCGCCATCGAGCAGGATGAGCGCCAGCGCCAGATTGCCGATCATGTAAGCGGATGAGGCGTCGTCGAACTGGATGCCCAGCACGCCATCTTCCCCCGCCAGCATGCCAAGGCCGAGGAACAGCAGTAGCAGCGGCATGCCAAGACGCGCCGAGACGCGGCTGGCCAACACGCTCAAGGCAATCAGCGTGCCTGCCAGCAGGAAATAATAATTCAGGTTCTCTACCACGAGTGCTCCCCCGCCAAGCCCTACATCAGATCTCGAGTGACGTCCATGACGACTCACCCACAGTATTCCATGTCAGCGATGGGGCTGCAGAGAAATTTCACACCTTTCATGGACTTGCAGTGTACAGCAGGCGAATTTCACGCCAGGCTGCGCGGCGAGACCCAGGCAGGGGCTGCCGCAAGCTCAGCATAGGACCGCGGGCCGAATGCCTCCATCGCCCACAACAGCGCACGGCACAGCTCACGCTGGCCATCGAGATCGATCATGCGCCCATGGCGCGAATAGCCCTTCATGAAGGCCTGACGCTGCTCCGGTGTTTCCAGCAGCAACTCCACCAGCGCCCAGTCGAACTCGATCGGCGCCCACACCAGTGCCTCCCAATCGCTCCATACCCAGCCGGTGGCGGCGCACAGATACTGATCGGCGCGCATGTCCGGCAGACACCACACCGCGCGAGTCGGCGCCGGGAAGGTGCGCTTGAGCAGCGCGCCAAGCTCCGCGCGACGCGGGTGATGGGCCAGAAAGCGTGTGACGCGGGCATTCCAGTGCAACAGCGGCATCGGCTGCGCCAGCGGCTGACCGAAGCCCGACACCGTATCCTGATGCAGGCGACCGAGCTGGTCGCCGAGCAGCTCACAGAAGGTGATGCTGAGATCACTCGGCTGCCCACTGGACCACGGCAGGTGCCAGATGGGCGCGCCATCGAGACGCCCCAGAAAGGTCAGGGGCAGCGGCGGAATCGGCAGGCGCGCGGGCAAGGCGCCCGCCAGTCGCGTCAAACCCTCCGGCGTCGCCCAGCGATCGGCACCGAAGACCCCGCGCATGGCGCGCCAGAAGGGGTCGTGGTCTGGCCCGGTTCGCGCCAGCTTGATCAGCCCCGGCGTGCCGCCACGCTGGCGCCACAGCCAGTTGGCGCTATCCGGCCAGACGAGTGCCAGCGGTTCGAGCGGTTGCCCCAGATAGGTCGAAAGCCGTCGAGTCAGTGATTCCTCGGGCCAGCCCCTGGGCACGGGACGCGGCTCCCCTGTGGCGTCAGCTGCGCTCGGCCGCCGCGGGGGAACGGGATAGCTGGAACAGGTCGAGAGATCCGGTGTGTCGGGCATGATGATCTCCTTGGGCTACACGTCTTGTTACAGTCATGTTCAGCATACCCAAGGCGTGGCACATCGGCATAGTCCGTTTCGCCCCACTCAGGAAAGCCAATCAGGTAAGCCACTCAAGAAAGTCGCCGTCTCCCCTGCCCCGACTTGCGTCGGACAAGACACCGGCAAGACAGTGACGTTACACTGTCGGCCTGGATGGGGGTGCCCGAGAATGGGCTGAGAGTCGCAGCGATACGTCGCGCGACAACCCCTGGAACCTGATCCGGTTGATACCGGCGGAGGGAATCCCCGACGCGTGCCCTGCACGGCGCGTCACCTGCTTCCTCCAGCCGGCACGCCGCCTGACCACGGAATTGCCTGTGTCGCTGGGACTCACCCTCAACAACGCACGAATCGATTACGCCGGCCACACGCTGTTCCGCGATATTTCCGCGCGTCTGGAGGCTGGTAGCTGGACGGCACTGCTGGGGCGCTCCGGCTGCGGCAAGAGCTCGCTGCTGCGCCTGCTGGCTGGCCTGGAGATGTCAGACCTCCACCAGCTCGACCTCGCCACCGATGATGGCCAGCCGCTGACCGACCGCGTGGCCTGGATGGCGCAGCAGGACCTGCTGCTGCCGTGGCGGCGCGTCATCGACAACCTGTGGCTGGGCGATGACCTGCGCCGGCGGCCGTGCAATCGCGAACTCGCCCATGAGCTTCTGGCCGCGGTCGGGCTCGAGGGTCGCGAGCAGGCCTGGCCGGACGCCCTCTCCGGCGGCCAGCGCCAACGCGTCGCTCTCGCCCGCACGCTCTATCAGCAGGCGCCGGTCGTGATGATGGACGAGCCGTTCTCGGCGGTGGACGCCATCACCCGTCTGGAGCTGCATGATCTGGCCAGCCGCCTGCTCAAGGGCCGCACCGTCCTGATGGTGACCCACGACCCGCTGGAGGCATTGCGCCTCGCCGATCAACTGCTGGTGCTGCGCCCGTCGAGCCTCCCGGGCCACGGCGCCGAGCTTGAGCATCTGCCGGGGCTTGGCGCCGTGCGACCGGTACCGCTGGATGACCCGGCCCTGCCGCCGGCGCAGGCGCAACTGATCGCCCGCCTGCGTGATAGCGAGGAGGCCGCATGAAACGCCTGCACGCCATGCGTCACCTTGTCATCAGCGCGCTGCTTCTGCTGGGGCTCTGGCAGCTGATCATTGCCGTTACCGCCGTGCCGCCCTACATTCTGCCCACGCCCCAGGCCGTGCTCGAGGTGCTGATCCAGAAGGCGCCGCTGTTGGCCCATCACGCTGGCGTCACCATCAGCGAGATACTGGCCGGGCTGGTGCTGGGCATCCTGCTCGGGCTTTCCACCGCGCTGGCGCTGGCCTTCATCCCCCGCCTGCGCCGCACGCTGTTGCCGATGCTGCTGATCAGCCAGGTGATACCGCTGTTCGCGATCGCCCCACTGCTGGTGCTGTGGCTCGGCTATGACATGCTGTCCAAGGTAGTGATGGCGACGCTGATCATCTATTTCCCGGTCGCCTCCACTGGCTACGACGGCCTGCGCCAGACCCGGCAGGGCTGGCTGGATCTGGCCCACACCCTGGGCGCCAGCCCATGGCGCAGATTGATCCACATCCAGTTGCCCGCCGCGCTGCCGGCACTGGCCTCCGGCATACGCATGGCCGCGACCGCCGCCCCCATCGGCGCCGTCATCGGGGAATGGGCCGGTGCCAGTCAGGGGCTGGGCTATCTGATGCTCAACGCCAACGCGCGCATGGAGATCGACCTGATGTTCGCCGCCCTGCTGGTGCTGGTCGCCTTTTCCCTGCTGCTCTATTTCTCGCTGGATGCGCTGCTGCGCACCCTGATGCCCTGGCACCGCGACCGGCTGACACGTCTGAGCTGACACGCCTTGCCTGCGGAAAATACCGCAAGATCGCGTTACCGAAAGACGCAACGACGCTCGACACAAATTGCATGAGCCTGACGACTGCCGCCCACGAACGGCAGCACCACTACCCTGTGATCACAAGGAACTCCGCCATGTCTCTTTCGTCATCGGCGCCACGGCGCAAAGCGCAGCCGACACGTTCACCGCGTGCCTCGCTGCTGTCCACCGCCTTCGCCACCCTGCTGACCACGCTGTGCCTGAGCAGCCTGCCAGCCACTGCCATGTCGGCCCACGCCGCCGAGGCAGAACCCGCCGCGACCAGCACCCAGTCAGCGCCGGAAATCGTCTCTCAGCAGGCCGAGGTCGGAGTGAACGGTGACTCGGCCGCCTCCGCGCCGGTGGCGAGCCAGGAAGCCGTGGAGGCGACTGCCGGCGCCGCCGAACAGGCCAAGAACGGTGCTGAACCGACCGCGGAAGCCATGCCAGCCGGCGACGAACAGAGCGCTGATGCTGACTCGAAGGGCGTCGCCAATGACGCTACCAAGGACGCTGCCACCACCGAGCAGCCGCTGACGCAGTTCAAGGTCATGCTCGACTGGTATACCAACCCCGGTCACGCCCCGCTGGTGCTGGCGCAGGAGCTGGGGCTGTTCAAGAAGCATGGCCTTGATGTCGAGCTGATCGCCCCCGCCGACCCGAGCGTGCCGCCCAAGCTGGCCGCCGCCGAGCGTGTCGACATTGCCATCAGCTATCAGCCGCAACTGCACCTGCAGATCGATCAGGGCCTGCCGCTGGTGCGTATCGGCACCCTGGTCGCCACGCCGCTGAATGTGGTGGTGGTGCGCGCCGACAGCGACATCCAGTCGATCGCCGACCTCAAGGGCAAGCGGGTCGGCTACTCGGTCGGCGGTGTCGAGGAAGTACTGCTTTCCACCATGCTGCAGCACAGCGGCCTGACGCTGGATGACATCACGCTGACCAACGTCAACTTCTCGCTGACGCCGTCACTGCTGACGCGCAAGGTCGATGCCGTCACCGGCGCCTTCCGCAACTTCGAGCTGGCCCAGATGGCCCAGGAAGGCGTCAAGGGCCGCGCCTTCTACATCGAGGAAGAAGGCGTACCGACCTATGACGAGCTGATCTTCGTCGCCAACAGCGACAGCTACGAGCGCAAGCAGGCGCAGTACGCCGGCTTCCTCGCCGCCGTCGGCGAAGCCACCGCCTGGATCATCAACCACCCGGACCAGGGCTGGGAGATGTTCCGCGACTCCGATCCAGCACTGGATACCGAGCTCAACAAGGAAGCCTGGTACGCCACCCTGCCGCGCTTCGCGCTGCGTCCTGCCGCGCTGGATGCCGGCCGCTACCGTGACTTCGAGGACTTCCTGTTCGAACGCGGCATGATCAAGAAGCGCCAGTCGCTGAGCCACCTGGCCGCCGACGTCAACGCGCCCTGAGACGTTGAGCATTTGAGCGTACCCCATGCAAAACGCCCTGCCGGAGATTCCGACAGGGCGTTTTGGGTTCAGGACCAGCTCACTCTCGCCGCCTTGTGCCTATTCCACAAGCGCTAGCGGCGAGCCAGGCGACGCGATAGCCACAGGATCTGCAACGGCTGGATCACCAGCGCGATCATCAGCACCGCGACCAGCAGCGGCATGCCCTCCAGCGCGCCGCTCGGGTTGCTTACCAGCAGCCCGGCGCCCACATAGCTGCCGGCGGCAGAACTCAGATGCTGCACGGCGCTCTGGGTGCTGGTGAAGGCCGCTCGCTCGTGGTCGGCGGGAATGAAGCTGTTGAGCGTATTCTGGGTAACACGTCGCGCCGACGAGAACAGCATGTAGGCGCCAAAGCCGATCCAGATCAGCGACGGCCCCGGCGAATGCAGCAGGAAAGCCCAGCCGACCAGCGCCGTCATCAGGCAGGTGATGGTGCCCGGCCAGACACAGCCATAGCGATCACACAGCCGCCCCGTGAGTTGCATGCCCACCAGCGACAGCCCGCCACCGATCATGTAGAGCCCACCGAGATCCTCCCTTGGCAGGCCCAGATTGAACAGCAGATAGCTTGCCAGGTTGGGAATCACCAGGAAGTTGCTGAACATCGCCGTGGCGATCAGCGCCAGCCCCAGGCGATGGTCGGGCTGGGCCAGGATGTTCAGGATCGTGGTGCCCTTGCGGCTGCGCAGGCGGGTCTCGGGGTTATCGAGATGGCCACGGATCGGCGGCAGTATCCAGGCCAGCAGTCCGCACACCAGCAGCGCCAGCAGTGCCACGGCGCGAAAGGGTGCCTGCCAGCCGAAGCCCTGCGACAACCACAGCGCAAACGGCAGCCCCAGCACCGAGGCCACCGAGAAGGCACCCATCACCAGGCCCATGGCACGCCCCCGGCGGACTCCCGGCACCACGTCGATCACAATGGCCAGCGCCGTCGCCGCCGCCGGCCCGCCGAACAACCCACCCAGCATGCGCGCTGCCAGCAGGGTCTCGAAGTCGGTGGCGAAGCTGGCGATCAGGTGACAGAGCGCCGCACCGAACAGGAAACCCAGCACTGCCCAGCGGCGATCGAAGCGATCAGCGTGTCGCGTCCACAGCAGAGTGCCCACCGCGGCGGCCAGCGGATAACTGCCGACGATATAGCCGAGGTGATCCAGCGGAATGCCCAGCGAGGTGGCAAAGTCGGGGCCCAGCGCCATCACCATGGTGAAGCCCATGATGACGGCGAACTGCAGCAGGGTGACCAGCGCCACCACCAGGCGCTCGTGGGTGGTCACCGGCGGGATGACCCGCTCGCTCGCGGCCGGCTGACGATTTCCGGAGTGACTGCTCGACGTACTCAAGCGCGTGCGACGCGATCAAGGAACGCCACCACCGCCTGCTGGAACTCGCTGGCACGCTCGGCATGCAGCCAATGGCCGGCCTCCAGGGAGCCATCTTCCAGCGCAGGGAAGTGTTCGCGCATCGTCGCCAGGCCCTCTGCCTGCACGTAGTTGGAGCGCGAGCCCCACAGCAGCAATGCCGGCAACTCGACCGGCCCCTGACCGTGCGGCGCCTCGACGATCTGCGGGTAGCCCGCCGCGATATGGTCCAGCCCGACGCGCCAGCCCATGGCGCCATCGTCGAGACGCACCAGATTGGTGGCGAGGAACTGGCGGATGGCCGGGGTATCGACATGCTGCGCCATCAGCGTGTCGGCCTCCTTGCGGGAGGCCGGGCGCGCGTCACGCACCGCCTCGAAGGCAGCAAAGATATCGTCATGCCCGTGGCCATAGGCGACCGGCGCGATATCGGCGACCAGCAGGCTGCGCAGACGCTCGGGCGCCTCGAGCGCGACCTGCATGGCGACCTTGCCGCCCATCGAGTGGCCCAGCAGGTCACAGCGCTCGATGGCAAGGCGGTCGAGCAGCGCGATGACATCCGCGGCCTGCTCGGGGTAGCTCATGCCGGCCACGTGAGGGCTGCGGCCGTGGTTGCGCAGATCCACCGCGATCACACGGCGCGTCCGCGACCATGACTTGATATGCGAACGCCAGTTGTCGGCACTGCCGAACAGGCCGTGAAGAATGACCAGCGGCGTCGCGTCCTGCTGGCTCGTTGTCTGTTCCTCGGCGCCATCACGAGCATCGCTCTCGTGGTAATAAAGCTCGACCGTTGTGCTCATCATCATCTCCATGGACGCTAGACAGACCGTTAGGCTCCGCGTGGCTCAGGCGCTGTAGCTCAGGCTCAGCGGCGTGGCTCGCGGGGAGCGCCTATGTTAGCAAACTATCAAGCGCGCGGCGGCTCCATCCTCGACGGCTCAGCGCGGGCTGGCTTCCAGGTAGACCTTGACCGCCTGCCACAGCGGGCTGCGGTAACGCTCCGGGTGCCACAGCATCGAGAAGCGCCGCTTGAGGTCGAGCTGAGGGGTGGCCAGCACCACCAGCTCGCCACGCGCGATCTCGGCCGCCACCGACAGACGCGACAGGCACCCCAGCCCCAATCCGGCGAACACGGCCTGCTTGATGGCCTCGTGCTGGCCCAGCTCCATGCGCACCTTGAGACGTTCGATCCGCCCGTGCAGCGCACGCTCGAAGACCGCTCGCGTGCCCGAGCCACCCTCGCGCAGAATCCAGTCGGCCGTGGCGAGGTCCTCATCGCTGAGCGCCGTACCGCGCATGGCCAACGGATGGCTCGGCGGCGCCACCACCACCAGCTCATCCTCGCGCCAGGTCTGGCTCATCAGGCGCGGCGCGTGGCAGTCGCCCTCGATCAAGCCGAGCTCGGCGTCATAGTTGAGCACCGCTTCCACCACCTGGTGGGTATTGCGCAGGCGCAGATTGAGCTCGGTGCCCGGATGTTCGCGCATGAAGGCCCCCGCCAGCCCCGGCAGCAACCAGGTGCCGATGGTGGCGCTGGCGGCGATTTCCAGCTCGCCACGCAGGTTGCCATCCACCACGCCCGGCTCTCGGGCTTCCAGTTCGAGCGCGTGGGTCTGTTCCAGCAGTTGCTCGGCGCGCGCCAACAGGCGGCGACCATTGGCGTTCAGGGCCAGGCGGCGACCGAGGCGCTCGAACAACTGCACCTCGAGATGACGCTCAAGCTCGGATAGCCCCTGACTCGCCGCCGATTGCGACAGGCCGATCTCGCGCGCCGCGGCACTGACGGAGCCGTGGCGGGTCACCGCCACGAACACTTGCAGCTGGCGCAGCGTGATGTGGATCTGCATATCGGTTTTTCCGGTATGTAATAAAAGAATAATCGACTAACTTCCGAATAATATTCCCGAATAGACTAATCATCAAACCGGAGGCACTAAGCAAGCGACGCAGACTCAAGCGCCCTTGGCGATGACAGCCGTGCACCCCACGCCAGCGCACGACCCATAACAAGACAGGCCATGTTCCGCACGGGATAGGCCACTTTCCTCAAGGAGAATGCTCATGGACGCACAGACCCTGACTCCCCCCGCCACTGCCGAGCGCTTGCGCCGCATGTTGCCGGGCCTCGCCCTGTGTGGCGGCCTGACCCTTGTCGGACTGGCATTGCATTCCATTCCGGCGCTGGCCTCCACCGGCATCAGCCCACTGGTCTTCGCCCTGCTGTGCGGTATCGTGGTCGGCAACCTGCCGATCACCAGCCGTCACGCTGCGGCGCTCTCCCCGGGACTGCACATCGCGACCAAGAAACTGCTGCGTCTGGGCATCATCCTGTTCGGCCTTTCCATCACCCTGCAGCAGATTCTGGGCCTGGGCTGGAGCGTGGTATTTCTCGATATCCTGGTGATCACCGCAGTGCTGAGCAGCGGCTACTTTATCGGCACGCGCTGGCTGGGGCTGGACCGCGACACCGCACTGCTGACCAGTGCCGGCTCCGCCATCTGTGGCGCCGCGGCGGTGCTGGCGACCGAATCGATGATCAAGGCACGCCCGGCGGCCACCGCCATGGCCGTGGCCACGGTGGTGCTGTTCGGCTCGCTGGCGATGCTGGTCTATCCGCTGCTCTATCCGCTGAGCGGCATGCATGAAGGCCTGTTCGGCATCTACATCGGCTCCACCATCCATGAAGTTGCCCAGGTGGTGGCCGCGGGTGAAGCGGTCGGGCCGGATGCCCTGGCCAATGCGCTGATCGTCAAGCTGATGCGCGTGATGATGCTGGTGCCCTTCCTGCTGCTGTTGCCGAAGCTTTGGGCCATGCGTGCCCGTACCGAAGGTGATGACCGCGAGACCGGCGGCAGCATGACGATTCCGTGGTTCGCGCTGGGCTTCATCGCCATGGCCGGCATCAACAGCACCGGCGCGATCCCGGCGGCAGTGCACTCAAGCCTCTCTACCCTCGGCAGCGTGGCACTGACCATGGCCATGGCGGGCCTGGGCGTCGAGACTCGCATCGATCGTCTGCGCTCACTGGGCATGAAGCCTTTCCTGCTCGCGCTGATCCTGTTCACGCTGTTGATCGTCGGCGGCTTTGGCGCCAATCTGCTGCTGATGGGCTAGTCCCCGGCACGGCAGTGATTGATTGCCCCAATGACTTTGGTAGTACGGCTCAATTGGCAAACCCGGGCAGGCTCAAGCACAATGGCGGTCATCGATTACTCACCGGCAGTGCCGGCGCCATTTTCTCGGCCCACCCAGTACGGGCTGAACGAGAGTCACGAACCTTAGGAGAATCTCATGCTTGCAGTCATTTTCGGTCGTCCGGGTTGCCCTTTCTGTGTCCGCGCCAAGGACCTCGCGGAAGAGCTCACCGCCAAGCGCGATGATTTCGACTTCCGCTACATCGACATCCATGCCGAAGGCATCACCAAGGCCGACATGGAAAAGACCATCGGCAAGCCGGTCGAGACCGTGCCGCAGATCTTCGTCGATCAGACCCACATCGGTGGCTTCACCGAGTTCAACCAGTACGTGCAGGACGAAGCTCTGATGCCGCAGGCCTGATCGCCGCCATCAGCCGCTTCACAGCTGAAGCCCTCGCCATTGGCGAGGGCTTTTTTGTGCCTGCGCCACCATCTTCCGCCCCTGGTCACGACACTCGCTCGCACCACCGCGCTGAATACAAGGTCGCGTCTTGCGCACTTGCCGCTTGCGACAAAAGGAGGGGCCAGCGACAATCGCTGCCTTCTCCGCCCGTGTATGCACAAGGACACGCACATGAACATGTTGATGGAAGGCGCCGTGCTGCTGGGGTGCGCGGTGGTTGCCGTGCCACTTTTCCAGCGCCTGGGCCTCGGCTCCATCCTGGGCTATCTGGCCGTCGGGGTACTGCTGGGTCCATCGTTGATCGGCTTCATCTCGGAGCCTGGCGAAGTGCTGCACTTCGCCGAATTCGGGGTCGTCATGCTGCTGTTCATGATCGGGCTGGAACTGGAACCCAAGCGCCTGTGGGACATGCGCCTCAAGCTTGCGGGCCTGGGCAGCGCCCAGATGCTGCTGTGCGGTGCCTTGCTCACCCCCGTCGGCCTGTGGCTGGGACTGGAATTGCCCGCCGCCGTGTTGCTGGGCCTGATTCTGGCGCTGTCCTCGACCGCCTTCGCGCTGCAGGTATTGAGCGAGAATCAGCAACTGGCGACGCCGCATGGCCAGTCGACCTTCGCCATCCTGCTGTTCCAGGACCTGGCGGTGATCCCGCTGCTGGCCCTGATGCCGCTGTTCGCTGACAACTTCGATGCCTCCACCGGCACCAACTGGATCGGCATCGCCAAGGGCATCGGCATGATCGCGGCGGTCATCATCGTCGGCCGCCTTGTCGTGCCGCGCCTGCTCAAGATGGTCGCGCGCAGCGAGATCCACGAGATATTCACCGCCGCGGCCTTGTTCGTGGTGATCAGCACGGCACTGCTGATGGAATGGGTGGGCCTGTCCATGGCCCTGGGCGCCTTCCTGGCCGGGGTGCTGCTCGCCGATACCGTCTACCGTCACGAGCTGGAAGCCAACATCGAGCCCTTCAAGGGGCTGCTGCTGGGGCTGTTCTTCATGGCCGTCGGCATGTCGGTGGACGTGTCGCTGGTAATGGAACGTCCGCTGACCGTCCTGGCGCTGACGCTGGCACTGATGTTCGGCAAGGTCATCGTCATCACGCTGGTCGGACGCGTCGCACGCCTCAAGATGGCCGAGGCCCTGCCGCTGGCCGCGGTCCTGTCACAGGGGGGTGAGTTCGACTTCGTGCTGCTCACCGCCGGCATGGCCGCCGGTATCTTCGATCAGACCCTCACCAGCCTGGTGATCAGTGCGGTGACCCTGTCGATGGCTGCCACGCCCTTCCTCTATCGCTATGCCCGCCACCTCGGCGCCACCAGCGAAGCCAAGCGTCCCTATGATGAGGACTTCGGTGAGGAAACACCGCAGGTGTTGATCGCCGGCTTCGGCCGCTTCGGCCAGATCAGCGCGCGCATGCTCAAGAGCCAGGGCATCAACTTCACCGCGCTGGACCCCAATATCACCCAGGTCGAGTTCGTGCGTCAGTTCGGGTCGCGCATCTTCTACGCCGATGCCAGCCGCGCCGAATTGCTGCGGGCGGCGGGTGCCGATCAGGCCAGGATCATGCTGGTGGCGGTCGATGATGCCGAGACCTCGACCGGTATCGTGCGCATGGTGCGCCATCAATTCCCGCACCTGAAGCTGTTCGTGCGTGCCCGTAACCGCCACCATGCCTGGGAGCTGATGGAACTGGGCGTGGAGCACGTGATTCGTGACACCTATGCCAGCAGCCTGGAGATGGGCGGAGAATTGCTGGTAGCGATGGGCTACCCCAATGCTCGCGCGGCGGAAGTGGCGCGCGCCTTCCGGGAAATGGATGACAACATGCTCAAGCAGAACTACGAGCATCGTCACGACCAGAAAGCGCTCGTCAACAGCGAGCAAGCCGCCATGATCGAGCTCAAGCGTCTGTTCCAGAACAATCAGGACTGACGTCGCACGACTCGCCAGAGCGCTCAGTCGCGCCTGAAAGGATACAAGGGCCGTCTCGGCAGGGGCGGCCCTTGTCGTTGATACACTCGGCAAGGCCTTGCGCGCAGACCCGCCCTCTCGAGAGACAGACGGGCGGCCCGAGGCCTGCTCAGCCCTGCGACAGGCGCCGGGACATCAGGCGCGCCCGCCACTGCGGGCCGAACAGATAGGCGCACAGCCCGACCACGATCAGCAAGGCCCCGGCGAGCAAACGGCTGGAAATCAGCTCATCATTGAGCACCGCGCCCAGGCTCATGGCAAAGATGGGCGTGATCAAGGTCGCCAGCGCCACCGTACTGGCCGACAGGCGTGACAGCACGAAGTAGTAGCACAGGTAGCCGATCAGCGAGCCGAAGACGCCAAGATAGAAGATAGCCGCCATTGGACGCCCCTCCGGTAGCGCCTGCGGCACGCCATCGACGGTCAGCGCACACACCAGATAGAGCGGCAGCGAGACCAGCAGCGCACCCTCCGTCTGCACCAGCGGATGCAGCCCTGCCCGTTCGCGCTGCACCAGTACCCCCGAGGCGGCAAAGCAATTGACGGCCAGCAGCATGGTCAGGACTCCCTTCCAGCTGCCCGGCGGCAACGCCAGGGAATCCGAGACCGCGACGGCCAGCCCACTCAATGCCAACGCGAACCCCATCCACTGCAATTTGTCAAGTGGGGCACTTTTCAACCAACAGCGCGCATAAAGTCCTGATAGCAAGGGGGCCAGCCCAAACAGTAACGACATGATACCACTTGGTAACCAGGCCGCAGAGAGGTAGGCGAAGTACATGCCACCCCAGATACCCAGAGCAGCTGCCGAGTAGCTGCGCAATGCCCTACGCGAAAGGTCCATTTTCAGCCCCATCATGCGTAACAGTGGGTAACCAAGGCATGCGGCAATTAACATTCTGCCCATCGCCGACCAGGCAGGCAGCCAGCCCGAGGCGCTCCACGAGATGGCCAGCGGTGTCGTCGACCACACCATGAGAACCACGCAATACGCCACCAGCACTGGCATTTTTACTCTCCGATCAAGAAACGCGAAAAAACGGATAATGGCGTTGAATGACCCTTTGCACGACTACCTATAATCGCTCCAGCACTGAGGTCATAGAGGCCGTCAAAGGAGGCATCATGCAACGCAAGGAATTCCAACAGCAGCTATGGCTGGACTTCGTCCACCGCCATCCCGACATCGGGGCGCTGGATATCTGGCCAGACAGCATCAATCCTGAATACCTGATGTTCCTGACGCTGAACCAAGGGCCTTTCAGAAGCGAGAAGCTGCTGCCCAGCCTGTATCACCAGGGCTATCGCCGCGTGAAACAGTACGCCATGGCCGACCGCGGCCTGCTGGTCGATCTGCTGCTTCCCCCGGATGGTGGCGCTGCCGTCATGCTGGCGGAACTGCAGGCCAACAGCCTGCCGCCGATGCATCGCGACCTGCTCAAGCGCCTGATCAGTCAGAGTCATCGTGATGACTGCAAGGGTCAGAACCTGCTCGCGCCCTGCCGTCCGTGGGACATGCCGGACTGGCCGACCTTCGAGCGCCTGCTCGAGGCCAACCCGCTGGCAGCCTGGCTCTCCGTGATGGGGCCGCGCCTGCACCATGTCGGCTTCAATGCCGAAGAGCTTGGCGAAACGCTGGAAGCGGTCTGCGAGGGCATGCTGGCCTACGGCATGGCACCGCAGACCGGGCGTCATCATGCAGTACTGCCCATCAACCCCAAGCTGCAGTATCACTACTACCCGGCCCACGCCCAGCGCATGGTATTCGCGGACGGTGACGAGCATATGGTGGTGCTGGGCGGCATCGCCCTGCTGGCGACGGCAACGGTGACGACTCAGCAAGAAGGAAAACAGCGTCCCGCAGAACAACTGCTGCCGGAACATACGCTGTGCCAGCTCAGCGCGTAATGGCTTCTTGGCAGCACTGCGCAACGAGATGAACCGCATTCAGCCCCCTACGCATGCGCAGGGGGCTCTTGTGCTCAAAGAGTGGCATGTCCTGTCATGCCATACTCTTCCCCCTCTTGCCACCACCCTTCATGGCATCACCCCATGGTGTCATCATCGCATGACTCTCCGCTTCCCCCGCCGCTTTCCCTCGCCATGCCTGCGCCTTGTGCCTGAGCCTCTAAACCTAACGTCGCAGACAGGTTATCAACAGAAGCTGTGGAAAAAGCTGTGAAGAATCTCTGCACATCTAGGTATCGCCATCGAGATCAGGCGAGCGCAGACAGATTGATCAAAAAATGATCAGCTGACCAGGAACAGCGCCTATTCCCCTCCCGACAGCGCATCCGGCAGTGCGTCCAAGAGTAGATCAGACGGCCACTGTGGCAGCGACCGCGGCAGCGGCTGTGGCCGTAGTGAACGCCCTCCAGCAACCCAACATCAGCCCAGAGAGGACAGCGCCAATGTCACTGGCGTGTTCGTGATCTGCCCGCCCAACCAATACGCCCCCAGATAGCCCACGCTGTAGGCCAGCAACAACGCCGGGAAGAAGCGCAGATAACTCATGAAGCTCACCTCGCGCACCTTGGAAAGCGCGATCACCCCGGCGGCGGAGCCAATCACCAGCAGCGAGCCACCCACGCCTGCGGCATAGGTCAGCGCCAGCCATTCGGCATCGTTCATGTTGACATCCGCCTTGAGCACTGCGGCGGTCAGCGGCACGTTGTCCACCAGCGCCGAAAGCAGCCCGACCAGATAATTGGCCTGCATCGCCGGCATCAGGGCATAGAGCTGTGCCAGGCCTTCCAGCAGACGCGCTTCCTTGAGCGCCCCGACCATCAGCAGGATGCCGAGGAAGAATAGCAACGTATCAAATTCAATAATACGAATATAATCGAGTATCCGACGCTCTTCGCTGTCACTGCGCTGTTCCGCGACATGGCCGAGCAGGAACATCAACGACATCCCGAACAGGAAGGTCAGCAGCGGCGGTACACCGAACAGCACATTGAGCCCCAGCGTCGAGAGGATGGTGGCCAGAAACAGCCAGGCGACCAGACGATCAAGACGCCGGGTCTCGCGCGACTCGCGCACCAGATTCACCTCACCTCCCAGCCCGGGCAGCAGTAGCGTCGCCAGCAGCATCACGCTGAGGAAGGACGGTAGCGCCAGCAGCATCAGCTCGCTGATGCGCACCTTGCCCGCCAGAAAGATCATCAGCGTGGTCACATCCCCGGTGATCAGCGCCACGCCGCCGGAGTTGACGGCGAATACCGCCAGCACCGCAAAGCGCAGCGTCTTCTTCGGCGCCAGGCCCAGCGACAGCACCAGGGTCAGCGATACCAGCGTCGCGGTGATGTTGTCGGCCAGCGATGAAAAGGCGAAGGCAAAGAGCCCCGTCAGATACAGCAGGCCGCGCTCCCCGATGCGCTTCGGCAGCAGGCGGTAGATCAGATTGGCGATCAGCCCCTTGGCATTGAGAAAGGCCACGAAGGTCATCGCCGCCATCAGAAACAGCCACAAGGTGGCGATCTCGAGCAGGTTCTCGTTCAGGGCCTCGGGGACATCCTCCACCGCCAGGGCCGCGGGGCCGAAGATGAACAGCAGCAACCAGCTGAAGGTGCCCAGCAACAAGGTCGTCTTGGCCTTGTTGAGATGGATCACGTCCTCGATGGCAATCAACACGAAGGCGGCCAGCGCCAGCCCGATCAACAGTCCCTGCAACCACATGCCACTCTCACTCCCTGAGATATCGCCGCGCAGCGGCGGCGATGATTGACGGTGCCCGGCGTGACTTCAGCGTGAGCGCTGTCACCACCTTTCCCTTGCACCGACCCGTCACACGACCGGTGATGCATCTCACCACAGCCAGGCATGTCCCGCCATTCGACCTGCGGGGCGTTCGCCTGACGCAACCCAGGGTTGCCCTTCCCCACGCAAGCGGGGTGGGCATCCACTCCCGGGTGAATTACGATGGCGCCACCTGATGAAGGAGTCATGCATGTCGAGTATCAGAGGTGTCATCAGCCTTGTCTTTCTGATCATCAATACCCTGTGCTGGGCGCTGCCGCTGTATCTGCTGGCCGCACTCAAGCTGATCACGCCATCGCGCCGCCTGCAGTTGCACATGCTGGAGGGCCTCAACCGCCTCGCCATGGGCTGGATCGGCACCAACAATCTGTGGATTCGCCACGTACTGCGCCCGCGTTGGGACATCCACGTGCCGCCATCGCTGCGCGATGGGTCTGCCCGACGTCGCTGGTGGCTGGTGATCGCCAATCATCGCAGCTGGACTGACATCTTCGTCCTCCAGTACGCCCTGCATCGTCGTACGCCGATGCCCAAGTTCTTCCTCAAGCAGGAGCTTATCTGGGTGCCGGTAATCGGCCTTGCATGGTGGGCGCTGGAGTTCCCGTTCATGCGCCGTTACAGCCAGCAGAAACTGGCCGGCAATCCACGGCTCGCCGAGCGTGATCGCGAGGCGACGCGACGCATGTGCGAACGCTCGCGTCAGGCGCCGATGGCGATCTTCAACTTCGTGGAAGGTACCCGCTTCACGCCCGCCAAGCACCGCCAGCAGCAGAGCCCTTTCCAGCATCTGCTCAAGCCGCGTGCCGGCGGCAGTGCCCAGGTGATCAACACACTTGGCGATCGACTTTCCGGTATTCTGGATGCCACCCTCGACTACCGACATGCCGATGCCAGTTTCTGGCAGTTCCTGTGCGGTCGCGGGGGCGACATCACGCTCGTCATCACCCAGCGGCCTCTGGCGCCCTGGATGCTGGACGGCAACTATCATGCGGACGCCGCCTATCGCGAGCGCTTCCAGCAATGGCTCAACCAGGTCTGGAAGGACAAGGATGCCCGACTGTCACGTGCAGGGAATGAGATTGATGAACACTGAATGTGGCTTGAATGCCGCGGGCTTCACGGCACGAGTTCAGGCCGAACCTGACGTGAACCGTCCACTTCTGCAGCGTGCCACCCTCGCGTTGCGCTGGTTTTCGCTCATCTGTCTCGCCCTGTGGCTGAGCGGCTGCGCGACCGGCAGCTACTCCGGCTCGCCGGCCGGTCAGTGGGTCACCATCCAGAAGGGCGATACCCTGGGGCAGATCGCGCGCGATGCCGATATTCCCCTGCTGCGCCTCACGCGCTTCAACCCGGGCGTCAAGGTGCGTGACCTCAAGGTCGGACAGCGCATTCTGGTGCCCACCGCGCGCGAGCGGGCGCCCTCCGGCGGCCCGTATCGCTATCAGCTGCGCCCCGGCGATACCTACTCCAAGATCGGACGCCATTTCGGCGCCAGCCCGCAGCGCATTCAGGCCGCCAACCCCGGCAAGGACCCCAATGATCTCGACGTCGGCATGCTGATCTCGGTGCCACTCAACGGTGGCCCGAGCCGCAGCGCCCCGGCCGCACGCGCCAGCGGCGGCAGCCTGGTCGCCCGCCCGGACCCCGGCCCGCTGCAAAAGCCGGGCCAGTCATGGCGCTGGCCTGCCGCCGGCAGCGTGACGCGTGAATTCGGCACCAACGGCAACGGCCAGCTGGCGCCCATGCAGATTCGTACCGCCGCCAGCGGCATCGCCAGCGCGCCGGCACGGGGTGAAGTGCGCTTCGCCGACGCCATGCGCCAACTGGGCAACGTGGTCATCCTGCACCACTCCGGCAACCTGCAGAGCGTGCTGGCCCAGTGCGGCGAGATTCTGGTCAAGGTCGGGCAGCAGGTGACCCCGGGCACACCACTGTGTCGTGTCGCACGCGGCAACGACGGTCAGCATGAACTGCTGTTCGACGTACGCCACGGTGGCAAGCCGATCAATCCCCGCGAGATTCTCGAGAAGCGCTGAACCTCCGTTGCCCACCGCCGCCAGCCCCGGGCTGCGCGCCCCTCCCCCCCACGCCAGATGACGACAGCGCCGGTACCACGCCGGTGACTGTCGTCCTTGCTTGACGATTCATTAGACAAGCCTCATACCTTGCACAGTGAGGGTCTGAAGGCGTGTCATCGCTTCGTCACCTTGTTGTTATGCCGCCGTCATTCCTTCTCTCGACAATGACCACAACAGTCATCCAGGGAGACGTCATGGAGCGCATTGCCTTCGTCAGTGAAACCTGGCACCCCGAGATCAATGGCGTGGCTCATACCTTGAGCCATCTGTGTGACCAGCTGATCGCACGCGGCTGTGAACTTCAGCTCATCCGGCCCGCGACCCAGGATGGCAGCCGGGAACCGCGTGTCCGGCATGAACTTCAGGTACGTGGACTGCGTCTGCCCGGATATGACAGCGTTCAGATCGGCGTGCCGGCTCCGCAGCGCCTGATGCGCATGTGGCGCGAGCATCGCCCCTGTGTCGTCTATATCGCCACCGAAGGCCCGCTGGGCATCAGCGCGCTGATGGTCGCCCGCCGTCTGTGCCTGCCGGTAGTCGCGGGCTTTCATACCAATTTCGATCAATACAGCACCCACTACCGGCTCAAGGCGCTACGCCCGCTGGTACGGCGCGGTCTGCGCCGCTTCCACAACGCCGCCAACATGACGCTGGTACCGACGCGCACCCAAGCAGACAGTCTGATGCAGCAAGGCTACGAGCATGTGCAGGTGATGGGGCGCGGCCTGGATTGCGAGCGCTTCTCGCCCCGTCATCGCAGCGAAGCATTGCGCAAGTCATGGGGCGTCAGCTCACAGCAACCCGTCGCACTGCACGTAGGACGCCTGGCCGCCGAGAAGAACATCGAGTTGCTGATCCGCACCTATGAGGCCATGCTGGCCGTGCAACCGGACCTCGCTCTGGTGCTGGTGGGAGACGGCCCGCTGCGCGAGCGCCTGGAACAGCGTCTGCCCGAGGCGATCTTCGCCGGTTTCCAGACCGGAGAAGCACTGGCCGCCCACTACGCCAGTGCCGACCTGTTCCTCTTCCCGTCGCTGTCGGAGACCTTCGGCAATGTGGTGCTGGAAGCCATGGCCAGCGGTCTGGCCGTGGTCGCCTTCGACTATGCGGCGGCCGCCGAGGTGATCCGTGATGATCATCAGGGCCTGCTGGCGCCTTGCAGCCAGCCGGAACGCTTCATCGAACAGGCGGTGGAGGTCTGTCAGCGACCGGCCCGCATCGCCAGACTGGGACGCGCCGCCCGCGTGCGCGTCGAGCCACTGGCCTGGAGCCGCATCGCCGAGGGCTTTCTGACCTGCCTGCGTCACGTCGAGGAGAAGCCCGATGCACGATCGCAGCCTTCCCGTCTTTGAGCGGCTGGACCTTCTGGAGTGGCGCCTGTGCCGCCAGGTCGCTCGCCTGGCACTGTTCCGGCCGATACTCACCCTGTTTCGTATCGTCTCGCGGCTGGGCGACTGGCCGGTATGGGCGCTGCTGACGCTGAGCCTGCCGCTTCAACACCCCATGGGCGGCTGGCTGCTGCTGGAATTCGGTCTCGCGGCCGGTGCCGGGGCGCTGCTCTACCGCGCCCTCAAGACGCGCCTGTGTCGTGAACGCCCGTTCATCACTTTCAACACCATCAACTGCACCATGCCACCGCTGGACCGCTACAGCTTCCCGAGTGGCCACACCCTGCACGCGGCACTCTTCGCCAGCCTGACCGCGCAGCAGCTGCCGGAGCTTGCCCTGCTGATCACGCCGCTGGCGCTGTTGATCGCGCTTTCCCGGGTGATTCTCGGCCTGCATTACGTCAGTGACGTGCTGGCCGGCGCGCTGCTGGGACTGGGGCTTGCCGAGCTCGCGATCCTGAGCTTCGAGACATTGCTGACAACCTGACGCTTGCGAGGCATGCGTCAGCCCCGGATCGGCGCGAATCATGAGCCACTTGCCCAACCGAAGGCGGCTCTGGCACTCTCGCCGCATGACGACTCCTTCTGCTGGCGATGATCTCTTCGCCACCCGCTCGACCTCTGATTCGTCGCCCGTGGCTGATGGAGCTGCGCGCCAGACGGCGGCGGATGGCTCGGTCCTGACAGCTCGCCCGCGCGAGCTGCCCGAGGACTGGCTCACCCTCGCGCACGGCTGGTACCGCCATCCTCTGCATCCGCTGTATCTCAAGCCGCGCGCCCTGACGCCGCTGCAGGCCGATCAGGCCCTCGTCACGTTGGAGGGCGATCTCGACTGGCAGCGCCCCAGCCTGAGTGTGCATGGCAAGACGCATCCGATTCCACGCCGCCAGGTGTGGATGGGCGATGTCGGCGCCCGCTATCGCTACTCCGGCAGTCTGTTCGAACCCACCCCCTGGCACATGACCGCCTGGCAACTGGGCGAGCTGGCGCGTCATGCCATCAATGACGAGCTGAGCCCGCGACGCGATGACCTGGGGCGCAGCGAGCCCATGATCCCGGAGCATTTCAACAGCCTGCTGGCCAATCGCTACGCCGACGGCGCCGACCGCATGGGCTGGCACAGCGACAACGAGCCGGAGCTGGGCACTCGCCCGATCGTGCTCGCCATTTCGCTGGGACGGGAACGCCCCCTGCGCTTCAAGGGCCACCCGAGCAGCCCCTATGCCGATACGCCGGCATTCAATCTGTGGCTACCACATGGCTCGCTGCTGGTCATGGGCCGTGGCTGTCAGGACCGCCTCCACCATGCGCTGCCGCCACGCAAGCTCGACGGGCTGCGCATCAGTCTGACCTATCGCCAACTGCTGACGCCGTCGCGCTGAGGCCAGCTGTCTGGTTGGCGTCCTGCGTCTGTCCTTTCCCAGCCCCAGGCCCCGGCGTCATTCCATCGCTGGGTAGCGCACGCGCAGCGTCTCCAGCATCGCCTGTACCGCCACCGACAGCTCATGGCGTCCGCGGCGGATCACCCCGACCCGCTGCTGAACCTCCGGCCCTGTCAGCGGCAGACACTCACAGCCCAGCGCACTCATCTGTGCCGCACTCATCGCCGGCACCGCGCTGACACCCAGACCTTCCGCCACCATGCGCCCGCAGGTGACCAACTGGTGGGTCTCGAAGGCGACATGCAGTGACATGCCCTCCGCTTCAAGGCGTTGCTCGAGCATGCGACGCACCCCCGAAGGCCGCTGCAGCGTGATGAAGTCTTCCTTGAGCAGCCGTGACCACTCGATGGAGGTCGGTGCCTCTGCCAGCAAGGCGTGGCCGGGGGGAATGATCGCCACATAGCGGTCCTCGAACAGCAGCTCGAACACCAGATCCTGGCGTACGCCGGGGTCGAAGCAGATCCCCAGCTCGACGCGACCATCAGTGACCCGCTCGACCACCTCCTCGGCGATGACATCATTCACCTCAATGGTGATCTCCGGATATTGGCGGCGAAAATCGGCCAATACGCCGGGAAGAAGGTTGCCGGCGAAGGTCGGCATCGCGGCCAGCGCCACACGTCCGCGCCCGAGACTGAAGCGCTGGCGCATCTCATCCTCGGCATGCTCCCAGTCCGACAGCAGACGCCTGGCCAGCGGAAAGAAGGCGCGCCCTTCCGGGGTCAGGCTGACCTGTCGGGTCGAGCGCTGAAACAGACGCCCGCCCAATGACTCCTCCAGATTCTTGACTGCCAGCGACAGGGCGGGCTGCGAGAGATGCACCAGGGTGCCGGCCTCGGCGAAGGACAGCGTGCGCGCCACCGCCACGAAGGCCTTCAACTGTTTCAGCGTCATGTCGTGTCCTGTCTCAGGGTAATGCCAGGGGATGTCACGAGCGGCGCAGCTCGCCGTCTCGCGCTCGCAGGCTAGGTGCTGACTGGTCACCTTGGTCATTGGTAATTGGTCATGGGTCATACAGGTCATGGGTCACCCCAGACATTGGTCATGGATGACGACCACGAAACTCTGACATGGCTGACCGCATAGTTCAGGTCATGCCGCCCTGCTAGCGCTCGAACCCTGCCAGCATGGGGTCTGTCAGGCTTTTTCCTCGCCAGCACGCTCGAGAAGTCGCAAATCAATTCTTATCAAAAACTGATCAATGAATAGAAAAAACAAACTTATTAAATATATACAGACTCAGGATTGTCGGCAATGATGAAGACATCCCGACAACAACAGCTTGGATACTCAAGGAGATTCGCATGGCAGGATTCAACAAGGTGGTGACCAGCTACGCGGAGGCCATGGCAGGCCTTGAAGATGGCATGACGGTAATCGCCGGCGGCTTCGGCCTGTGTGGCATCCCGGAGAATCTGATTGCGGAGATCAAGCGTCTCGGCGCCAAGGACCTCACCGTGGTCTCCAACAACTGCGGCGTCGATGGCTTCGGGCTCGGCGTACTGCTGGAAGACCGCCAGATCAAGACAATGATCGCCTCCTACGTCGGCGAAAATGCGCTGTTCGAGAAGCAGCTGCTCGATGGCGACCTGGAGGTGATTCTCACCCCCCAGGGCACGCTGGCAGAAAAGATGCGTGCCGCCGGCGCCGGTATCCCTGCCTTCTTCACCGCCACCGGTTACGGCACACCGATCGGGGAAGGCAAGGAAGTGCGCGAATTCGATGGCCGCCCCTACATTCTGGAAGAATCCATCAAGGGCGACTTCGCCATCGTCAAGGCCTGGAAGGCGGACCGCTACGGCAACGTTGTCTACCGCCACACCGCGCGCAACTTCAACCCGCTGGCTGCCACGGCAGGCAAGATCACCGTGGTCGAAGTCGAGGAACTGGTCGAGCCGGGTGAACTGGACCCAGCCGAGATCCATACGCCCGGCATCTACGTGGACCGCGTCATCAAGGGCGATTTCGAGAAGCGCATCGAGAAACGTACCGTCCGCACGCGTTGAGCCAACGGCTCCGCCTGCACGTCCCGCTGCTAGCGGAGCCCTTGTGCTCCGGGGCGAACTTTCTCGACCGCCTTCACGACACGGCACAGTGCCTCATGGCTGATGGCACCCAAGACAAGGAAACAATCATGGCTTTGACACGCGAACAGATGGCCCAGCGAGTGGCTCAGGAAATCCAGGACGGCTCCTACGTCAATCTGGGGATCGGTATCCCGACCCTGGTGGCCAACTATGTCCCCGATGGTATCGAGGTGATGCTGCAGTCAGAAAATGGCCTGCTGGGCATGGGCCGCTACCCCTATGAAGACGAAGTCGACGCCGACATGATCAACGCCGGCAAGGAGACCGTGACGGCCATCGATGGCGCCGCCATCTTCGATTCCGCCGAATCCTTCGCCATGATCCGTGGCGGTCACGTCGACCTGACGGTGCTCGGCGCCTTCGAGGTGGACGTGAATGGCAACATCGCCAGCTGGATGATTCCGGGCAAGCTGGTCAAGGGCATGGGTGGCGCGATGGATCTGGTCGCCGGCGCCGAAAACATCATCTGCACCATGACCCACGCCTCCAAGCATGGCGAGTCCAAGCTGCTCACCCAGTGCGAACTGCCGCTGACCGGTGCCGGCTGCATCCGTCGCGTCCTGACCGACCTTGCCTTCCTAGAGATCAAGGACGGCGCCTTCCACCTGCTGGAGCGCGCACCGGGCGTGAGCGTCGAGGAAATCGAGCGCCTGACCGCCGGCAAGCTGGTCGTGCCGGAGCATGTGCCCGAAATGCAACTGGATGCCTGAGGTAGCTTGTGCGCATAGCAGCCCTCGCTCGGGCACTGCTTTCTGCGCCAGGGCCCTCATGATCCACGTGGCCATTGCGCCAAAGGATGAGGCATCACGAGCTGTGTATCGCGGGGATTTTCCCCGCCGCTTTTGAGGAAAATCTCTCATGATGTGATGGGCGCATCACATCCTCTCTCCGAGAGACTTGATGGCGTCGTCGCCATCCGCCGACAGCGCTGCCATCGCTGTCGGCTTTTTTATGTCCATCGTCCGCCATTCGGGGCCTTGCGGCCGTCTAGGAGCTCGACGGACAGGACTGCAACCGGGCCTTTTCCAGGCCACTGTCTTCGCCGAGAGCATGATAACGGGATAAAAAACCAGCCCACAGCCGGCATCAGGTGTGGCGAAATTCTCAGCACCGTCGGGATGGCTTTATCGGCGAATTGTGCGCAAGATCATTAGGCAAAAGGATAAGTTTCTGATATTTCATTTGACCTTGATGTCCGAGCAGCGCAGTATTGGTCTCGTTGGTTAGCAAGTCGAATATCGTCAGTTGTGATCGAAGCACTTCGGTACCTGGTGTATATCCTCCTTGTTTTTACCCACGTTTATCGGGTAACTCCCGGCAATATCATCAGTAAGGAATTACGATCATGGCAACTGGCACAGTCAAGTGGTTCAACGACACCAAAGGTTTCGGTTTCATTTCTCCGGACGACAACGGTGACGACCTGTTCGCACACTTCTCCGAAATCCAGGCTGAAGGCTTCAAGTCTCTGCAAGACGGTCAGAAGGTCTCCTTCGACGTCACCCAGGGCAAGAAAGGCCTCCAGGCCGCCAACATCAAGGTCATCGACTGATCATGAGTTGGCAGAAAGAGACTTGAGTCTCTTTCCATGGAAAAGCCCGCTTCGGCGGGCTTTTCTGCGTCTGGGAAAGCCTTGCCCCTGGCTGCCCCGCACGGCGTCTTGCCTCGACACCGCATGCCGGCATCTCAGGTAACAGCCGCTCACCGGGCCAGCGCCGAGGCTACCGCTCGCGTCCTGACGCCGCTGACAGGCAAAGAAAAAGGGACTACCGAAGCAGCCCCTTTCCCTTGCATCCTGTACCTTCAGTACGGACTGCCCAGTTCAGAGCGATCCATCCGGCTCACAGCCATCCATGCACCTTGCGACCGGACTCATCCGCGATAGTAGCGTTGCTCGACGAAGGGCATCTTCGTCACCGTCATCGGCAGACGCTTGCCACGCACATCGGCAAACACTTCGGTCTCGAGTGCGCTGTGAGCGATGCTCACGTAGCCCATCGCCACCGGCTTGCCATAGGTTGGCCCGAAGCTGCCGGAGGTCACCACACCGATACGGTTGTCCTGGGCATCATAGAGCTCAGCCCCTTCGCGGATAGGCGCACGCCCCTGGGCGACCAGCCCTACCCGCTTGCGGGTGTGATCCTTGTTGGCGATCTGGGTCAGGATGACGTCGGCCCCCGGGAAGCCGCCTTCACGCTCGCCGCCCTGACGACGCACCTTGCCCAGCGCCCAGATCAGACTGCCTTCCACCGGCGTGGTGGTGGTATCGAGATCGTGCCCGTAAAGGCACAGGCCTGCCTCGAGGCGCAGGGAATCCCGCGCCCCAAGCCCGATGAACTCGACTTCCTTCTGCGCCAGCAGCAGGCGCGCGAAGCGCTCTGCGTCGGCATCAGGCACGGAGATCTCGAAGCCATCCTCGCCGGTGTAGCCACTGCGGCTGACCCAACACTCGATGCCCTCGATGGTGACGTGGGCATGATGCATGAAGGTCAGCTCGCAGGCCTCGGGCGACAGACGCTGCATCACCGCATGAGCCATCGGCCCCTGCAGTGCGAGCAGCGCCCGATCATCCAGCACCTCAAGCTCGATATCCATCGGCAGCCCTACGCGCAGATGCGCGATGTCCTGATCCTTGCAGGCAGCGTTCACCACCACGTAGAGGTGATCACCGCCATTGACGATCATCAGGTCATCCAGGATACCGCCGGTGTCGGAGGTCAGCAGGCCATAGCGCTGCATGCCCACCGGCAGATCGACGATATCCGTCGGCACCAGGGCCTCCAGCGCTGCCTGCACATTCTCGCCGCGCAGAATCAGCTGACCCATGTGCGAGACATCGAACAGCCCGGCCTTGGCGCGGGTGTGCTCATGCTCCTTCTTGACACCCAGCGGGTACTGGACAGGCATGGAGTAGCCTGCAAACTCGACCATCTTCGCTCCCTGCTCGACATGCAGGTCATTAAGGGCGGTCTGCTTGAGGCCAGTGACAGCGGCGGAATCGGACATCATCTTTCTCCAGGGTGGCACGCAAGGTCTCTTCGGCGGTCGCGGTGTATGGACCGCTACCGCCGAAGGCGGATTATCAGGATAGGATTCTCTGCACGACCCACCCCATCTCGACCTGCGGTCACGGGGTGAGTCCCTGCATTCAGCGGTCTTCGCCTGCCAGCACTTCCTTGCCGTCGAAGTAGTCACGCGTCAGCTTGAAGACCACCGGCGACAGCAGTGCCAGTCCGATCAGGTTCGGAATCGCCATCAGGGCATTGAAGGTGTCCGCCATCAGCCAGATCAGGTCGAGCTTGGCCATCGCCCCCAGAGGAATGGCGATCACGAACACGATGCGATACAGCATGATGGCACGCGTACCGAACAGGTACTGGAAGCACTTCTCACCATAGAAGGACCAGCCAAGGATGGTGGTGAAAGCGAAGACCGCAAGCGCGATGGCCACCAGGTGGTTGCCCACGCCCGGCAGCGCCTGATCGAAGGACATCGAGGTCAGGGCAGCGCCGGTTTCCCCGGAAGACCACAGGCCGGAAGTGATGATCGCCAGCGCCGTGATGGTGCAGATGATGATGGTGTCGATGAAGGTCCCCAGCATCGCGACCAGCCCCTGGCGTACCGGGTTCTTGGTCTGCGCCGCCGCGTGGGCGATGGGCGCACTGCCCAGACCCGCTTCATTGGAGAAGATACCGCGCGCCACACCGAAGCGGATGGCGGCCATCACCGCTGCCCCGGCAAAGCCGCCGGTCGCCGCGACCGGATTGAAGGCATAGGTGAAGATGAGGCCGAAGGCATGGCCGATCTGGTCGGCGTTGATCACCAGGGTGAGGATGCCGGCCAGGAAGTAGGCGATGGCCATGAACGGCACCAGCTTGCCGGCCACGCTGGAGATACGCCTGATGCCACCGAGAATCACGGCGCCAGCCAGCACCATCATCACCACACCGGAGACCCAGTGCGGGATCGCGAAGGATGTTTCCAGCGCATCCGCGACCGAGTTGGACTGCACGGTGTTGCCGATACCGAAGGCCGCGAAGCAACCGAAGAAGGCGAAGGCACCGCCCAGCCAGCCCCACTTGGCGCCCAGACCGTTGCGGATATAGTACATCGGGCCACCGACATGGTTGCCGGTGTCATCGACTTCACGATAACGCACGGCACACACGGCCTCGGCGTACTTGGTCGCCATGCCGACCAGCGCGGTGATCCACATCCAGAAGATCGCCCCCGGGCCACCCAGCGCGATGGCGGTTGCCACGCCCGCGATGTTGCCGGTGCCGATGGTCGCGGACAGCGACGTCATCAGGGCATTGAAAGGAGAAATCTCGCCGTCGCCATCCTTGCCCGGCGCACGACCACTCCACAACAGCTTGAAGCCGGTACCCAACTTGCGAAGCGGCATGCCCTTGAGGCCTGCCTGAAGATAGAAGCCGACCCCGAGCAGCAGGATCAGCATCAATGGGCCCCAGACGACGCCATTGATGGCACTAAAGACGGAACTGATCATTTCCACGCAGATTTCCTCCGCTGAATTGTTGTTATCACACGATGCGCAGTGACTCGTGGCGGTGCCATCCCCAGGCGGGTGATCGACCCGCGACGAGCCTCCCACGGCATTTTCACCGTTGGGACAGTTCACATTAGCGGAAGCTATCTCACTTCACTAGCCCAACAGGGCTTTACGCTGGCAGGTGAGGCAATCATTGCGTAAAAAGTACGATGAGACTGCGCCAACTCGCATGTTTCATCGCCTCATCGTGTCTTCTGGCAGCAGATCCTGCGCCCGGTGATCTCGAGACTGTCGAAAAAAGTCTCACAACAAGCCAAGCCAGATGTCGAGACAAATGACGAACCGAAAGCCGAGCCGCAGGCCCGGCGCGGTAACCCTCAGGTAAAGACTCCACCAGCGCGCTCATCAGGTTCGCTTTGCTTGAACGCATCAGGCATTGACAGCCGGGTCTTCACGACACAACATGGAAATAAGTTTCCGATAAGAAACTATCGGCACCATAACGCGAGTTTGAGCGCCTCGCAATAGTGACTCGGACATCCTCGCCCACTGGCACGACCGATCTCCCGCACTGCTGCGAGGTGCTCAACCTCTCACGAGGTGTCACGGCGCACTGGCAAGGCGCCGGGCGGCCCGGCCAACGATGCATAGCAATTGGCCAGGCAGGCCCATGATGGCGGGCTTCATGAGTGAACCACGCAAGACACTGGACGCCCGAAGAGTGACAGACCACGATAGAGGGACGGCCGTCAGCAGCACACGCCCAAAGTCGTAGCATCACGCGGCAGTCTGCCACTGCCACACGCCGGGGCCTTGGGGCATAATGACGTACCGATTCCCTGAATCAGAAAATCTTTTCACATAGGAAAACACTCATGAGCAATATTCCCGCCACGCTGAAGTACACCGAGAGTCACGAGTGGGTTCAGGACAACGGCGATGGCACCGTGACCATCGGGATCACCGACCACGCCCAGGAAGCGCTTGGCGATGTCGTCTTCGTCGAACTGCCGGAAGTCGGCCGTGAGCTGGCACTGGAAGAAGAGTTCGGGGTCATCGAGTCCGTCAAGGCGGCCTCTGATCTGTACGCACCGCTGGCCGGTGAAGTCATCGCCGTCAACGAGAGCCTCGAAGACGCGCCGGAATCCGTCAACGAGAGCCCCTATGACGATGCCTGGATTCTGAAGATGAAGGTCGCTGACAGCGCCGAACTCGACAAGCTGCTCGACGCTGATGCCTATTCTCAGCTGGTCGAAAGCGAAGCCTGATCCGCCTGAGCCTCCTGCCCATGCCGAGATCCGCGGGGCAGGAGGTTGCGACATTCGCGCACAGCCACCCTCGTGACTGCGCCACCCGTTTCGATGGCCCGTCTAGATGGCCCGCTTCGATGGCACGACGCTCCTCATACGGCCGCCCCTGAGCGCGCCGGGAGTGAAGCAACTGCAGCATGCTCGGCAGTGATGTCGATGCCCCCATGATTCCCGACGCCCTGCCCGCAGCCTCCTCGCTGGCACGGTGATGTTCCTCCCGCGGACTGCCCCCTGCAGTCCCCGTTGCAGCACAGGATTTCTTGCATGGCTCACGAGACGCTTACCCTGGCCCAGCTGGCCGGACACGACGATTTCATCTCCCGCCACAATGGGCCGACCGATGCCAATGTGACGCGCATGTTGGCGACACTGGGTGAAGAGAGCATCGCCACGCTCATCGACCGCACGGTGCCCACCGCCATTCGTCTGGGCCGTGAGCTGGATCTCGAAGGGCCACGCACGGAATCCGAAGCACTGGACTACCTGAAGCGCCTCGCGCGTCAGAACAAGGTGTTCAAGACCTATATCGGTCAGGGTTACCACAACACCCACCTGCCGGCAGTCATCCAGCGCAACGTGCTGGAAAATCCGGGCTGGTACACCGCCTACACGCCGTATCAGCCGGAAATCGCCCAGGGCCGTCTCGAAGGGCTGCTCAACTTCCAGCAGGCAGTGATGGACCTGACCGGCATGGAGCTGGCCAACGCCAGCCTGCTGGACGAAGCCACCGCCGCTGCCGAGGCCATGGCGCTGTGTCAGCGCGGCAACAAGAAGAGCAGGAGCAAGCGCTTCTTCATCGCCGATGACGTGCTGCCGCAGACCCTGGACGTCATGCGCACCCGCGCCGACTACTTCGGCTTCGAGCTGGTCATCGATGCCGCCGAGAACGTCGGCGAGCACGACATCTTCGGCGCCCTCTTCCAGTATCCGGGCAACACCGGCCAGGTGCGCGACCTCGCGCCGCTGCTGGACGCCGCGCGCGCCAATGGCGCGATGACCGTGGTGGCCGCCGACCTGCTGAGCCTGGTGCTGCTCAAGTCGCCGGGCAGCCTCGGTGCCGATATCGTCGTCGGTACCTCCCAGCGTTTCGGCGTGCCGATGGGCTTCGGCGGCCCGCACGCGGCCTTCTTCGCCACCACCGACAAGCTCAAGCGCTCCATCCCGGGCCGCATCATCGGCGTCTCCAGGGACTCACGCGGCAACCCGGCACTGCGCATGGCGATGCAGACTCGCGAGCAGCACATCCGCCGCGAGAAGGCGACCTCCAACATCTGTACCGCCCAGGCGCTGCTGGCCAACATCGCCGGCTTCTATGCCGTCTATCACGGTGCCGAGGGCCTCAAGCGCATCGCCACCCGCGTGCATCGCCTGACCAGCATTCTCGCCGAGGGCGTCAGCCGTTGCGGCATGGCACTGGCCCACGACAGCTGGTTCGATGCCATCACCGTGACCGGCGTGGATGAGGGCAAGATCCACGGTCGCGAGCTGACCCACGAGATCAACCTGCGCCACCATGGCGACGGCCGCATCACCATCAACCTCGACGAGACCACCACCGCCGCTGACGTCGGCGTGCTGTTCGACGTGCTGCTCGGCGAGGAGCACGGCCTGTCCGTCGCCGCGCTGGACCAGGACCTGCTGGCCAAGGGCGCAAGCGCGATTCCGGCGGCCTGCCAGCGTGACAGCGACTTCCTGACCCACCCGACCTTCAGCCGCTACCACTCGGAAACCGAGATGCTGCGCTATCTGAAGCGTCTGGAGAACAAGGACCTGTCACTGACTCACGCGATGATTCCGCTGGGCAGCTGCACCATGAAGCTGAACGCCACCACCGAGATGATCCCGGTGACCTGGCCTGAATTCGCCAACGTCCACCCCTTCGCACCGTCGGATCAGGTGGTCGGCTACAAGCAGATGATCGATGAGCTGTCGGCCTTCCTGGTCGAGATCACCGGCTACGACGCCATCTCCATGCAGCCGAACTCCGGCGCCCAGGGGGAATACGCGGGCCTGGTCGCGATCCGTCGCTATCAGGCCTCCATCGGCGAAGGCGCGCGCGACATCTGCCTGATCCCAAGCTCCGCCCACGGCACCAACCCGGCCTCCGCCGCGATGGCCGCCATGAAGGTGGTGGTGGTCGAGTGTGACACCAACGGCAACATCGACATCAAAGACCTGCGTGCCAAGGCCGAGCAGCACAGCGACAAGCTGTCCGCGATCATGATCACCTACCCGTCCACCCACGGCGTGTTCGAGGAAACCGTGCGCGAGGCCTGTCAGGTAGTTCACGACCACGGCGGCCAGGTCTACATCGACGGTGCCAACATGAACGCCCAGGTCGGCATCTGCCGCCCGGGTGACTTCGGCGGCGATGTCTCGCACCTCAACCTGCACAAGACCTTCTGCATTCCCCACGGTGGCGGTGGCCCGGGCATGGGTCCGATCGGCATCAAGGCCCACCTGGCGCCGTTCGTCTCCAACCACGTGGTCACCCCGCTGGAAGGCGTGAAACCGGAGTGCACCGCCGTCTCGGCCGCCGCCTTCGGTTCCGCGGCGATCCTGCCGATCTCCTGGGCCTACATCAAGATGATGGGCGCGCAGGGGCTGCGTGAAGCCACCGAGCTTGCGATCCTCAACGCCAACTACATCGCCATGCGTCTCGATGGACACTATCCGGTGCTCTACCGCGGCAAGAACGGCACCGTGGCGCATGAGTGCATCATCGATATCCGCCCGCTGAAGACCGCTTCCGGCATCAGCGAGGAGGACATCGCCAAGCGTCTGATCGACTACGGCTTCCACGCGCCGACCATGTCGTTCCCGGTGGCGGGCACCCTGATGGTCGAGCCGACCGAGTCCGAGTCGCTCTATGAGATCGACCGTTTCTGTGAGGCGATGATCGCGATTCGCGCCGAGATCGCCCGTGTCGAGCAAGGCGAGTGGACACTGGAAGACAACCCGCTGGTGCACGCTCCGCACACCCAGGCCGACCTGATGGACGCCGAGTGGACGCGCAGCTACTCCCGTGAGATCGGCGCCTTCCCCAGTGAGCACGTCAAGGCCGCCAAGCAGTGGCCGGCGGTCAACCGGGTCGACAACGTGCACGGCGATCGTCAGTTGATCTGCTCCTGCCCGAGCATCGATCTCTACCGTGATTGAGAGCGGCGATTGAGGGCCGGGACTGAGAGCGGTAATGGAAGGCCGTAACAGCAAGCCAGCCATGAGGCAGTGATGAAACGCTGTCGCTGATCGATCTGGCACTAAAACGCCCCTGCCGGGAAACCGGCAGGGGCGTTTTCGTTGCAGCTGTCTTTCACGAGACTGCTCGAAGGCGCAGTGTCGCGCCAGTCGCGTTTACTCCTTCCAGCTCTTGAGCAGCTCGTCGTAGGCGATGGTCTCGCCCTTGGGCTTCTCGTTGTCCAGCTTGGCCTTCGGCGCACCCGGCTGGGCGAACCAGTACTCCGCATCACGCTCCTCGTTGAGCTTCGGCCCACAGTTGTCCATCACCTTGGCGCGCTCGAGACGCTCGAGAATGCGGTCCTGTGCCTTGGCCAGGCCATCGAGGGCTTCCTGTGGCGTGGCTTCGCCACTGGCGGCCTGGGAGATGTACTGCCACCACAGCTGAGCAAGCTTGGGATAGTCCGGCACGTTGGTGCCGGTCGGCGACCACTGCACCCGCGCCGGGCTGCGATAGAACTCGACCAGACCGCCGAGCTTCGGCGCGGCATCGGTCATCGCCTGGGACTGGATATCCGACTCGCGGATCGGCGTCAGGCCTTCGAGAGTCTTCTTGAGCGAGACGGTCTTGGCGGTGACGAACTGCGCGTACAACCAGGCGGCGTGACGGTTCTTCTCCGGGGTGGAATCGAAGAAGGTCCAGGCGCCCACGTCCTGATAGCCAAGCTTCATGCCCTCTTCCCAGTACGGACCATGCGGCGACGGCGCCATGCGCCACTTCGGCGTGCCATCGTCGTTGACCACCGGCAGGCCATCCCGCGTCATGTCGGCGGTAAAGGCGGTGTACCAGAAGATCTGCTGGGCGATGTTGCCCTGGGACGGCACCGGACCGGACTCGGAGAAGGTCATGCCCTGGGCTTCCGGCGGTGCGTACTTGCCCAGCCAGTCGACATACTTGGTGGTGGCATAGACAGCCGCGGGGCCGTTGGCCGCGCCGCCACGCGTCACCGAGGAGCCCACCGGCTGACATTCCTCGACACGAATGCCCCACTCATCCACCGGCAGGCCGTTGGGCAGGCCCTTGTCGCCGGCACCCGCCATGGAGAACCAGGCATCGGTGAAGCGCCAGCCGAGTGACGGGTCCTTCTTGCCGTAATCCATGTGGCCGTAGACGCGCTCACCGTCGATTTCCTTGACGTCATTGGTGAAGAAGTCGGCGATGTCCTCATAGGCCGACCAGTTGACCGGCACCCCCAGCTCGTAGCCGTACTTGTCCTTGAACTGCTTCTTCAGGTCTTCGCGCTCGAACCAGTCGGCACGGAACCAGTAAAGGTTGGCGAACTGCTGGTCCGGCAGCTGATAGAGCTTGTCATCCGGGCCGGTGGTGAAATCCAGCCCGATGAAGTCGTCCAGATCCAGCGTCGGCGAGGTGAAGGCCTTGCCGTCGCCTTCCATCATGTCGCTGATCGGCACGACCTTGCCATAGCGGAAGTGCGTGCCGATCAAGTCGGAATCATTGACATAGCCATCGTAGATATTGCGCCCGGACTGCATCTGGGTCTGGAGTTTCTCGATGACGTCGCCTTCCTGAATCAAGTCGTGGGTCAGCTTGATGCCGGTGATCTCGCTGAAGGCCTTGGCCAGCACCTTTGACTCATATTCATGGGTGGTCAGGGTTTCCGAGGCCACCTTGATTTCCATGCCGCGCAGCGGTTCAGCGGCCTTGATGAACCACTCGAGTTCGGACATCTGCTCGTCCTTGCTCAACGTGGAGGGTGAGAACTCCTGATCGATCCACTTCCTTGCCGCATCCTGATACTGATCGGCCATGGCCTGGCTGGAGAGGCCGGCGAGCCCCGCCGCCGTGGCGAAGGCGATGGCGTAACGCAGGCGTGCGGGTCGAATGATGTGCTGACTCATGGGATGTCCCTTCATTGGCGTTATTGTTGTGTCGCGTCTTCCAACAACCACTTCCGTCAATCACGTGTCGCGCGGCGCGATTCGCCGCCTTGATTGCTCTCGGTGCTGCTCGTCCTCCTGCCGTTCCAATCGGCTGTCGTTGGCTGCTGCTCTGTTGTCCTTGCTGCCCTGCTTGCTCTGCTGCCCTGATGCTCAGCGGCTTGCTGTCACTCTCGCGTCTCCCGCAGCAGCTCGCGCTGGGCACGGTAGAGCGAGGCGGGCTTCACGGCCTCGCCCGGTGACTCGACGCGTGCCTGCAAGGCATCCATCGACGGCAAGGGGTCATACTCGGTCACGCCCTTGGCATTCATCACCCGGGCATAGTCATGACGATTGGCGATGCCCAGCGCATGCCCGGTCGCCCCGACGACCGTCGGCATGATCACCTTGCCGAAATGAGAGTCGGCGCGCATGAAGGGCCAGGCAGCATGTGGCTTGCCGGTATTGACCGGATTCCACAGCACCAGCCCGCGCAGATGATTGGGCTGATGGCCGACACTGGCGCCCCAACGGTCGCGCACATGACCGCCACGCTTGCGATCGAACACGTTGTCGCGCGATTGCTGACCATGCAGCTCGATACCACTGTCACCGGCGTGCTCCAGTTCAAGGTAGACGTTATGGGTCGCGTAGCGGGCCACCCCGGGCGCATGCCAGGCATGACTTTGGTCGACTACCTGGCGGGCCAGTACCTGATTGCTGTCACTGATCGTCATCGCGATATGCCCGGGCTTGCCGGTCATCGTCACATCCTCGAGTGTCAGCTGTGAGCTGTGGCGCACCTTCACCCCCTGATTGAAACTATCGAGCCGTACATCACGTACCCAGCCATCCGTGATGCCATCCAGATCCAGAAGGCCGAAGCCGCTGTCATCCTCGGCGCTGCGATGATGCTTGAAGTGCCCACGCCAGTTGCCCTTGAGCGTGATGCCCTGCACCCCGACTTCCCGCGCCGGGTGCAGACGAGCGATGCGCCACTGCTCATCGGGAAAGCGCTCATGCACCACCGGCAACGAGAGCGTGAGGCGCTTGCCGTCACGTGCCACCACGCGGTAGCGCGCCCGTTTGATCACTCCGTCACGCTCGATCAACCAACGCGACTTGCCGGTCTTGGCATCCTTTTCCATCTGATAGGGCGCCAGGGCACGGGCCACTGCCTCAGGCCGCTTGTCGATGCTCTCCAGCAGCACCTCATCGCCTGGCGCGAGTGCTGCGCCATCTGTCTCGTCCGACTGACCCGCCTCATCCGCCAGCGTGATCGTGTCCTGCGTATCCGCCGGCTGCCGGTGGCTCGTCGGCGTGACGGATTGCCATTCTTCCTGCTTGCCACCCTCGGCCAGATTGCCCAGATGCAGCAGCCAGGGAGTGCTCCAGTACCAGCTGGCGTGCAACGGCAGCATCGGCCGGGTCTGCCTGAGGTGCGTGACATCACTGCCCGCGCCCATCAAGGTCCAGTGGCTGCCTGCCAGACTCAACCCCTGCATCTTGAGCAATGCCTCGCGCAGCGCCTGCTGGTGTTCTGCATCCGCCACCGCGGCTTTCAGTGCCACTAGGCGGGAGTGAAACCAGTCGCGTTCGGCCGCCCCATACACCACGTACTCCCCCGCCGGGAAATACAGCACGCCGCGGCGCGCGGGGCGGTCGGCGTCATTACTGCCCTGGCGCTGCCAGTCACGCATGGCGGCATGCGCCCTGAGGATCGCGCGGCGATCACTCAGGGTGTCACTGCCATCCGCGCCGTAGGCCGTGACATCGAAGCGGCGCAGCGCGCCTTTTTCGCTCTCATCTGCCGTGCCCTTTTCTGCCGAGCCCTTTCCTGGCGCTTCACCCGCCTCACGCGGCTCGAGTTCAAGCGCCGGAAGTGCCTCGCCCTGGTGGTAGCCGGCGCGGGAAACGTCAGGCAGAGGCAGTGGTTTGCGCGCCTCGGGTGAGCGGGCCTGATTGGCCTGCCACTGGCGCTGATACTGCTGCCACACTGTTGATTGCCCCGCCTCGCCATCCCCGGCCTGCTGATCAGGCGTCGTGGCGTCCGGGTTGTCGAGCGGTGTACCGGCCCACCAACCGAGGGCGACAACGCAGGCAATGCTCAGCCCTGTCACGCCCGCCCAGAGACGACGGCGGTTCTTGCTCGGCGAGGGAGAGTCGCCATGTGAAGCCCCCTTTGAAGCACTACCTGTAGACGAGCGATGCGGTGAGCGAGATGACGACATGCAATGAGATTCCAGAGCGGCGAATGACACTGGCGGATGCCAGTCAGAACCGCTTGGGACTCCCCACAGGCTGTCCGGTTCCGTGTTGCCACCGGGCGACGCTGCCTGTCGTAAGCGCTCTCTCCTCTGCACATCTCCCCGCATGTCATCCCCACTTCATCCCCACTTCATCCCCACTTCATCAACACCAGCATCCAGACGACACACACGATGCTGATGATCCACAGCACCTGGTCGGTAAAGCCCAACCACAGCAGATGCAGCCAGCCACTGGAGAGCAGGCCGATGAACAGTCTGTCGCCCCGCGTGGTCGCGATGGGCAGAAAGCCCTGACGACTCAACGTCGGGGTCACGAACTGCCAGGCGGTCATGCCCAGCAGCAGGATGCCGATACCGGCAAAGAAGAGTGACGTGGGCAGTGTCCAGGCCATCCATTCCATCATCATGTCCTCTTGTGAGCCGCCAGCAGAGACTTGCTGACGGCAATGACAGCGGCGCTCGACCTGGTGCCGATCATACCCGGCCCAGGGCGAAGCCCTTGGCGACATGGTTGCGCACGAAGTAGATCACCAGTATGCCGGGAATCAGCGTCAGGGCACCGGCGGCGGCCAGCACGCCCCAGTCGATGCCCGAGGCCGAGACCGTTCGCGTCATGACCGCCGCTATCGGTTTCGCCTCCGTCGAGGTCAGGGTTCGCGCCAGCAACAGCTCCACCCACGAGAACATGAAGCAGAAGAAGGCGGTCACCCCGATTCCCGGGCGAATCATCGGAATGAACAGCGTCAGGAAGAAGCGCGGGAAGCTGTAGCCGTCGATATAGGCCGTCTCGTCGATCTCCTTGGGCACACCGGACATGAAGCCCTCCAGAATCCAGACCGCCAGCGGCACGTTGAACAGACAGTGCGCGAGCGCCACCGCCAGCGGGGTATCGAACAGTCCCACCGAGGAATAGAGCTGAAAAAACGGCAGCAGGAAGACCGCCGGCGGCGCCATGCGATTGGTCAAGAGCCAGAAGAACAGATGCTTGTCGCCCAGGAAGCGATAGCGCGAGAAGGCATAGGCCGCCGGCAGCGCCACCGCCAGCGAGATGAGCATGTTGAGCACCACGTAGCTCATCGAGTTGAGGTAGCCCATGTACCAGCTGGGATCGGTGAAGATCACCCGATAGTTGTCGAAGGTGAAATTCTCGGGCCACAGGGTCAGGCCGCCGAGAATCTCCTGATTCGACTTGAAGGACATGATCAGCAGCCAGTAGATCGGCACCAGCAGAAACAGCAGATAGATCGTCATTACCAGACGCTTGCGTGTGGTCATCACTCGTCTCCTCAGGCGTCGTCACTGTCCTGATGGGTCATGGCGGTATAGAACAGCCACGAGACCAGCAGGATGATGAGGAAGTAGATCAGCGAGAAGGCAGCGGCACGTCCGAGATCGAACTGGCCGATCGCCATCTGGGTCAAGGTCTGGGACAGGAAGGTGGTGGTGGTACCCGGCCCGCCACCAGTGAGCACGAAGGGCTCGGTGTAGATCATGAAGCTGTCCATGAAGCGCAACATGATGCCGATCAACAGCACGCTCTTGAGCTTGGGCAGCTGGATGTAGCGGAACACGGCCCAGGGCGAGGCACGGTCGATGCGCGCGGCCTGGTAATAGACATCGGGAATGGCACGCAGCCCCGAATAGCACAGCAGCGCCACCAGCGACGTCCAGTGCCAGACATCCATCACCAGTACCGTCACCCAGGCGTCGGCCGGATTGGAGGCGTAGTTGTAGTCGATGCCCAGCTGGCCCAGCGCCCAGCCATAGAGGCCGATGTCCTCACGACCGATGATCTGCCAGATGGTGCCGACCACATTCCAGGGAATCAGCAGCGGCAAGGCCAGCAGAATCATGCACAGCGAGACCATGAAGCCCTTGCGCGGCATCGAGAGCGCCACGGCGATCCCCAGCGGAATCTCGATGGCCAGCACCGCGAAGGAATAGACGAACTGCCGGATCAGCGAGTCGTGCAGGCGCTCGTCACGCAGGATCTCGCGATACCATTCGGTGCCGACGAAGAAGCGCGTGGAGGGATCGAAGATGTCCTGCACCGAGTAGTTGACCACCGTCATCATCGGGATGATGGCCGAGAACGCCACCACGATGACCACCGGCAGCACCAGCCACCAGGCACGATTGTTGTGTGTGCGTTGCATCAGGCATTCCCTCCCGGCTGCTCTCCACTTTCCCCTCTGACAGAGCCGCCGCTCTCCCCCCTGGCAAAGCTGTCTGCCTCGCCACTGTCGGGCGCACCAGCCTGTGACAGATCCAGCAGATGCTCATCGAGATAGAAGCGCTGCCAGCGGGCCGGCAGGCGCAGACGCACGCGGCCTTCCGGCAGCGGCGCATCTTCCTCGATACGCGCCTTGAACAGGCAGCCGCCGCCGATGTTGAGGTCCACCACCTTGTAGGTCCCCAGGTCCTGCACCAGCGTGACCTGACCACTCAGCCAATGCTCGCGGGTGTCGGGAACCACCGCCGCCGGTGAGCTGTCGCTGGCCTCGAGCTCGACAAACTCCGGCCGGATGCCCAGCTTCAGCTCGCCCTTGCGCTCCGCCAGTGTCGCCAGCAGCGCTTGTGGAAGATGCAGCAGGGGTGCGTCCTCCCCCGTGCCGAGCCGCACGCCCTGCGATTCCAGCGTGATGCTGGCCAGGTTCATGCCCGGCGAGCCGATGAAATAGCCCACGAAGGTGTGAGCGGGGTCCTCGAACAGCTCGCGCGGGGTGCCGAACTGCACGATGCGGCCCTCGTACATCACCGCGATCTTGTCGGCGAAGGTCGAGGCCTCCAGCTGATCATGGGTGACGTAGACCATGGTGATGTTGAATTGCTCATGGATCTGCTTGAGCTTGCGGCGCAGCTTCCACTTGAGGTGGGGGTCGATGACCGTCAGTGGTTCATCGAACAGGATGGCGGCCACGTCATCGCGCACCAGGCCACGGCCCATCGAGACCTTCTGCTTCTCATCGGCCGTCAGGTTGCTGGCACGTCGCGTGAGCAGGTCTTCCAGCTCCAGCACCTGGGCGATCTCACGCACCCGAGACTGCACCTTGTGCTCCGGCTGACGCTGATTGCGCAGCGGGAAGGCCAGATTGTCGAAGACCGTCATGGTGTCGTAGACCACCGGGAACTGGAACACCTGGGCGATGTTGCGCTCTTCCGGCGGCAGCCGATTGACCACGCGATCATCGAAGCGCACCTCGCCCTCGGAGGGTGCCAGCAGACCGGAGATGATGTTGAGCAGGGTGCTCTTGCCACACCCCGACGGGCCGAGCAGTGCATAGGCGCCGCCCTGCTGCCAGACATGATTCATGCGCCGGATGGCGTAATCACTGTCCGCGGTGGGCGCCGCCAGGTAGCTGTGCGCCAGATCATTGAGGTGTATTTCCGCCATCAGGCCAGCCCTCCGCCAGTCGTGGTGGGTCGCTCGGGCGAGCGGATCAGTGCCCCATCGCCACGCTGCCCCGCACCGTCACCGCCATCGGCGGCGTAGACGAACAGCTTGTGGGCGGGGGCATAGACGCGGATGGCATCATCCACGGCGAAGTCGTGGATGCCGGCCAGATGCAGGACCAGCGAGTGGTCGGCATTGCTGACATGCAGGAAGGTCTCGGAGCCGGAGATCTCGGCGATATCCACCGTGACGGCGAACTCCAGATCATCATCGGCCAGCGGTGCCAGCCCCAGATGGCTGGGGCGGATACCGAAGCGATAGGCCCCGCTCTCGATCCCCGCCAGTGGCGCGGGCAGCACGAAACGGCTGCCCTGCTCGCCGGCACTGGCCGCGCCGGAGAACGCCAGCTCACGCCCGCGCACCTCGGCCTCGAACAGATTGATCTGCGGCTCGGAATAGAGCTTCGCCGCCTCGACACTCAGCGGATGATGGTAGACGGCCTCGGTAGGCCCGGACTGCAGCACCCGCCCTTCATGCATCAGCGTGGTGGTGCCGCCGAGCGCCAGCGCCTCGCCGGGCTCGGTGGTGGCGTAGACGGCGATGGTGTTGCGGGTCGCGAACAGGCTGCGCATCTCGTGGCGCAATTCTTCGCGCAGCTTGTAGTCGAGATTGACCAGCGGTTCATCGAACAGCACCAGGTCGGCATCCTTGACCAGCGCGCGCGCCATGGCCGTGCGCTGCTGCTGGCCACCGGACAGCTCCGCCGGCTGACGCGCAAGGAACTGCTCGATATGCAGCAGCTCGGCGATCTCGTGTACGCGGCGGCGGATTTCCTCAGGCGCCATGCGCGCCAGCTTCAAAGGTGAGGCGATATTGTCGTAGACGCTCAGGCTCGGGTAGTTGATGAACTGCTGATAGACCATCGAAATGTTGCGCTCGCGCACCGGACGGCCGGTCACGTCCTCGCCGTTCATTACGATGCGTCCGTCACTGGGCACATCGAGACCCGCCATCAGGCGCATCAGCGACGTCTTTCCGGACAGGGTGCGTCCCAGCAGCACATTGAAGGAGCCGGGCTCGAAGGTCAGATCCACCCTGTCGATATGGGTCTCGCGGCCAACCCGGCGGGTGACCGCCTCAAGGCTCAAGGACATGGCGCTGTCTCGTCTGGTGAAAGTCATCGGGGCAAGGACACGGCCAACCACTGCCGAGTGTTCACGCCCACCTGGTGACCCTCCTCAAGCGAACCCTATGCCAGCCGCGCGCAGACACCTGCCCACAGACACCCTCCATCGACCACCGGAGGTCGCCAGATTCCTCTCTTTTGTCGATCATTCAGTGACTTGCCAGATGCGACCAAGGCAGGGGCAGACCATGGTCTAGCCCGTCATCCGCCGCGTCTGCCGCTACTCTGGTGAACAGTGTCTGAACACTGGAGTCCTCGGAACTGAACACTCACCACGCGCAAGTGAACATTGCCGTGAACACTCCCCCAGATCGATAAAAGCACCGAAAACAGCATCGATCACAGCACCGGTCAAAGCACCAATAACAACAGAGGCCTGAAAGGCCCGCCGCACAAGGGACGTCGCATGCCACTACCCCACGCCGCCAAGCATTCAGCGCGCCACGCTGCCCACAATTCGGCCAAGCATCCAGCCCGCCACGCGGAGGATCAGGCGCTCGATCCAGGCGCCGCCTGCGCAACGCCTGCGGCGGCTCTGCCCTCTGATCTTCCCTCTTCTCCCTCTTCTTTCCCCTCGGCGCTGCCGGCCTCAACCCTCAGGTGCCCGCCGGAGGAGCTCGTCTGGCGTCAGCGTCAGGCCGCCAGCCTGATGGCGACGGTGGCGTCAGCGGTAGCCGGCCATACCCTCAACCTGCTCGATCACTGGCAGGCGTGTCTGGTGTTGACCGACCGCGACGGCGTGGTGCTGGCAAGCTACGGCCATCAACAGCTGCTGGGCCATGATGCCGCCCTGTTGCACCCCGGCGCGCGCTGGCGTGAGGAGTCATTGGGCCACAACGCCATCGCCGAGACCCTGAATGCACCGCGCGCCAATCGTCTGGCGCGCATCGCCCTCGAGGCGCATGACGCCGAATGTCTCAAGGGGCTGGCCAGCGCCAGTGCCGCTCTGCTGGCACCCGCCAGCTGGAGTGCCAGTCGCGGCCTGACGCCCGGCGCCTGCGAGGGGTGCCTGGGACTGATCTGCGATCCCTACCGTGTGCGCCAATACAGCCTTGGCATGCTCGGCGTACTGGCGGATGACATCGAGCAACGCCGTCTGGGCGAGGCGCACGGGCACGACCATCACCTGTTGCGCCTGCATCTCAACCGCTCGCAGCTGGATTCACCCAGCGCGGCCCTGCTGGCCGTCACGCCGCAAGGCCAGGTCGCGGCTGCCAGTCGCCGGGGGCTGCAGTTGCTGGCGTCTCATCTTGAGCTTCCGTCAGCCCCTGACAGCGCACCCCATGAAGCGGACAGCGATAGCTGCGCCACTCGCGACGACATCCACCTGCTGCTGGGCCAGCCGCTGGCACGCTGGCAGCTGGACTGGGCACCGCTGGCCATGCTCGCCGATGCGCAGTGTCTGACGCTCACCCAGCACCCACGCTTCACTGGCTACACCCTGCGCGCAGTCCTGCCCAGGCCACGGGTCGTGGCCCGCGCACCGGCTGAGCCCCCGGAAAGCCAGACACCGGCCGAGACCACCACTCGCGAGGCAGCGTGCCACCCGAGCCTTGCGCGCCTGCATCATGGCGATGCCGGCTGGGCCAGGGTCTGCGAGCTGCTGACGCGGCTGGTGAACGCCCGCCTGCCACTGCTGCTGCAGGGCGAGACCGGCGTCGGCAAGGAGGAAGTGGTCAAGGCGCTGCATCAGGCCAGTCATCGCGCCCATCAGCCGCTGGTCGCCATCAACTGCGCCGCCTTGCCTGATGAGCTGGTCGAGGCCGAGCTGTTCGGCTATCGGCGCGGCGCCTTTACCGGTGCCGACCCCGCCGGACGCGAAGGCCGCCTGCTCGAGGCCAATGGCGGGCGCCTGTTCCTGGATGAGATCGGCGACATGCCACTGCATGTACAGGCGCGCCTGCTGCGCGTGCTGCAGGAGCGTGAAGTCACCCCACTGGGCGGCGGCAAGCCGCAGCGGGTCGATTTCGAACTGGTCGCCGCCACCCATCAGCCCCTCAGTGAGCTGGTCAAGGCCGGGCGCTTCCGAGCGGATCTCTACTATCGCCTGTGTGGCGCCACCATCGCCCTGCCGCCGCTGAGGGAGCGTCACGACATCGCCGGCCTGAGTCGTGCCCTGCTGACACGGCTGTGCCGGGAGCAGCAACGTGAGCTGCCGCCCATCACGCCCGCCTTCCTCGATCGCCTCACCCGGCATGACTGGCCCGGCAACGTGCGCGAGCTGGACAACGTGCTGCGCCTGGCACTGGCACTGTGCGACGGGCCGACCCTGGAGCCGTGCCATGTGATGCTGGCGGGCGACTGTCTCGCATCACAGGGCGACTGCCTCGCGGTAGAAGGCGACTGTCCCGCAGCAGAGGGCGAGATTGCTCACCAGTCCTCTCAACCGAGCCGCCTGTCCTCGCTGCCGAATCTTTCCAGTGCCGAGGAGCTGCAGAGCGCGCTGGACGCGCTGGGCGGCAACGTCTCGCGTCTCGCGCGGGAGCTGGGCATCAGTCGCACCACGCTCTACAAGCGACTCGGCGCGGCCTGACGAAGCAGGCTTTTTCTCAAGCCCTGTCCTCCAAGCACTATCTCCAAGATCTATCTCCAAAACCTATCTCCAAAACCTATCTCCAAAACCTATCTCCAAGCCCGACCCTGAAACGCCCGCGCCCCCGCAGACAGACTCTGCGGGGGCACAGGCGTTTCTTGCGACTCCTGTTTCTCACCGCTATCGAGCGCCCAGCACTCAAGAGCAGAGAGCAGAGGGCAGAGGACAAAGATCAGCTCGGCGTCAGGCCGCGCAGACGTTCATTGCGACGGCGAATCAGCTCCAGTGTCGCCAGCAGAAGGATCGAGACCAGCACCAGCAGCGTGGCCACCGCCAGAATCGTCGGGCTGATCTCCTCGCGGATACCGGACCACATCTGGATCGGGATGGTGGTCTGCGCCGGCCCGGCGATGAACAGCACCACCACCACCTCATCGAACGAGGTGATGAAGGCGAACAGCGCACCGGACACCACTCCCGGCGTCACCAGCGGCAGGATGATGCGGAAGAAGGTGCGGCTCGGACTGGCCCCCAGCGAGTGTGCCGCACGTGTCAGCGAGTGATCGAAGCCGGACAGTGTCGCCGTCACCGTGATCACCACGAAGGGAATGCCCAGCGCCGTGTGCGCCAGGATCACGCCCAGATAGGTCTGGGTCAGCCCCAGTTTCGAGAAGAAGAAGAACATCGCCGCGGCGCTGATGATCAGCGGCACGATCATCGGCGAGATCAGGATCGCCATGATGGTATTGCGAAACGGCATGAAGCGGCTGGAAAGCCCCAGTGCGGCAAGCGTGCCCAGTACCGTGGCCAGCACCGTCGCGCACACCGCCACGATGATGCTGTTCTTGATCGAGCGCATCCACTCATCCGAGGTGAAGAACTCCTGATACCAGCGCAGCGAGTAACCATCGGGGTCCAGCGACAGCATCTTCTCCGAGAAGGTGAAGTAGGGTTCGGCATTGAACGAGAGCGGAATGATCACCAGGATCGGCCCGATCAGGAACAGGAAGATCAGCGCGCAGAGCACGCAGAACACCCAATGCCAGATCCGCTCACCACGAGTTGCATAGGAAGGTATGGCCATCTGTCACCCCAGTTTGACCTTGTCCACACCGATCAGGCGGTTGTAGACGAGATAGAAGAGGATCACCACGACCAGCAGAATCGAGCCAATGGCCGCTGCCAGCCCCCAGTTGAGCGAGGTCTGCATGTGATAGGCGATGAAATTGGTGATGAAGCGGCCCGACTGCCCGCCCACCAGTGCCGGCGTGATGTAGTAGCCGATGGAGAGGATGAAGACCAGAATCGATCCCGCCCCGATGCCCGGCAGGGTCTGCGGAAAGTAGACGCGCCGGAAGGCGGTGATCGGCCCGGCGCCCAGCGAGCGCGCCGCATGCATGTAGCTGGGCGGGATGGTCTTCATCACCGAGTACAGCGGCAGGATCATGAACGGCAGCAGGATGTGGGTCATCGCGATGATGGTGCCGGTCTTGTTGTAGATCATCTGGATACGCGCCTCCTCGGCGAGTATCCCGACGCCCACCAGCATGTCATTGAGCACCCCCTGCTGCTGCAGGATCGCGATCCAGGTGGTGGTTCGCACCAGCAGCGAGGTCCAGAACGGCAGCAACACCAGGATCATCAGCAGATTGCCGCGACTGGCCGGCAGGGTCGCCAGCAGCCAGGCCACCGGATAGGCCAGCAACAGACATAGCCCGGTGATCGCGGCGCTCATCCAGAAGGTGCGGATGAACAGCGAGACGTGGATCTGCAGATACTCCGGTTTCTCGACGATCTCCCCTGTCGGTGAGAACTGGCGATCCACCGCCGCCAGATAGTAGGAAGCGGTGAGAGGCGACGATTCGCGCTTGATCAGACGCCAGATATCCGGGTCCTCCCAATCCTCATCGGCCTTGATCAGCGCGGCCTTGTAGGGGGCCTCCATGCGACCGGCACGGCGGGCGCTCTTCATGAACAGCGACCGCATGCCGGACTTTTCGTAGTTGAGACGCGAGGCGACGCGGCCGAGATTGCGCGCCTTGAGTCCCGCGGCCAGATCCTGCGCCAGGGCGGCGTAGGCGGCTTCTTCCGGCAGCCCTTCGCCGTCCCAGTCGACCAGCACCTCGCTGGTGCGCGGCAGATAGGTGGAGACTTCCGGGTTGTCGACACTGCGTGACAGCATGTCGAAGATGGGCATGACGAATGCCAGCCCGATGAAGACCAGCAACGGCGCCACCAGCAGCAACGCCTTGATGCGGCTGCGACGGATGGCGCGATTGAGGCTCTGTTTCAGCGGTACGCCATCGGCGGTGGTCAGCGCCGCGCCGGGGGCACCATTGGGGTCATGTGCTGCGCTTCCGGACGTGGCCGGGGCGGAGGAATCGCTCATCCTGCACTCCTTGATCGGCTATCCGAGGATGCCTGGGCCGCCAGCCGGCTTCCGCGTGACAGTGACGGAAGCCAAGCTGGCGGAATCGAGCATGGCCGAGGGGCCATCAGGCATGATCAAAAAGGCCCCGGCGCGCGGGTGTGCGCCACCGGGGCCAGCGGGTCAGAGCAGGGATCAGCGTGCCAGCCAGGCGTTGAAGCGCTGGCTCAGCTCATCGAGGTTGTCGGCCCAGAATTCGTCATCCTTGGGGATGGCGGTCGCGAAGTTGGGGCCATAGGTCGGCATGTGCGGCTTCATGTCGATGCCGGTGTCCGCATGGGTCGAGACCAGTGCCGCGGAGGAGGTACGCGCCGGCCCGTAGGAGATGTACTTGGCCTGATCCGCCAGACGCTGGGTATCGGTGGCGAACATCAGGTAATCCTTGACCTTGTCGAGCTTGCCGGTCGGCACCACCCAGCCATCCAGCTCGAAGACCTGGGCATCCCAGACGATGGAGAATGGCTGCTTCTCGTTGACCTCGGCATCGAAGATGCGGCCGTTGTAGGCCGAGGCGAAAGCCACTTCCTTGTCCGCCAGCAGCTGCGGCGGCTGTGCGCCCTCTTCCCACCAGATCACGCTGTCCTTGATGGTATCGAGCTTGGCGAAGGCACGTTCGATGCCTTCCTCGGAATCCAGCATCTCGTAGACATCTTCCGGGGCCACGCCATCGGCCACCAGCGCCCACTCCATGTTGTTGATCGGCTTCTTCTGCAGCGCACGCTTGCCGGGGAATTCCTCGAGATTGAAGACGTCATCGATGGAATCCGGCTGCTTGTCCTCGGGGAACATCTCGGTATTGAAGGCCACGATGTTGGAGTAGACGATCTGCGGCACGAAGCACTCGCTGAGCGAGTTCTCGATGAAGTCCTCGCTGGCCGGCGTGCCATCCGGCGCTGCCGCGAACAGGGTGTCCGGGTCCAGCGGCTCGATCAGGCCTTCCGAACAGGCGATCAAGGCATCACTGGGCAGCATGTCGACCAGGTCCCAGGTGACGTTGCCGGCCTGGACCTGAGCGCGCAGACCGGAAAGCGCATTGGATGACTTATCGATATTGACGACGGTGTCGCCGCTCTTCTCTTCCCAGGGCTCGTGATAGGCCTTGTTCTGGCTGTCGGTATAGGCGCCGCCCCATGAAACGATATTGAGCGTCTCGGCCTGGGCCGCACCGGCGCTCATGCCGGCCGCTGCCACGGCAATCGCCAGCAGACTGCGCAGCGGCATGCCCGGGCGCGAGGTAGTGAATGATGCGGTGAACTGATTGATGACTGACATGGATGAATCTCCCTGATTTCTTGTTGTTGTGCTGCACTCTTGTCGCGAAACCTGCTCTTGCTTTGCTGAGGAAGCGTGCTTCACCTTCCTTGCTGTCTTGTCTTTACTCGCCTGTCCTTTTCTCGCCTGTGCTTTTCTAGTCTGTCCTTAACTGGCCTGTTCTGACCTTTGCTGGCCTCAGGCATCCAGCGCCCGGCAATCGCAGGCGTCCCATCCCACCTGCAGGGTCTGCCCGGGTCGCAATGGCGGATAGCCCTCGGCGTTGGGTGTCTTGATGATGAATTCGTCACTGCCACATACCGCCACGCGCGTGCGCAGATGATCGCCAAGATAGATCACCTCGAGCACCTCGGCGGAGAAGACATTGTCGGGAGGGCTTTGCGTGCCCGCGGCGCCTGGCTCTTCCGCCGACAGCAGACGCACCCGCTCCGGGCGCAGTGACAGCTGGGTGCGCTCGCCGACCTCATTGACGGCTACCTTGAGCGCCCGTACCTGCTCGCCGCTGTCGAGGGTCACCGTGCAATGCGCGCTCTGGGTGTCGAGCTGCGATACCTGGCCGTTGAGGCGATTGTTCTCGCCGATGAAGTAGGCGACGAAGGCATTCTCAGGCGCTTCATACAGCGCCTCGGGGGTCGCCAGCTGCTGGACGATGCCGTCATTGAAGACCGCGATGCGGTCCGACATGGTCAGCGCTTCCGTCTGATCGTGGGTCACGTAGAGCAAGGTGACGCCGAGGCGCTGGTGGATGCGCTTGATCTCGAACTGCATCTCCTCGCGCAGGTTCTTGTCCAGTGCCCCCAGCGGCTCATCCATCAGCACCAGCTCCGGCTCGAAGACCAGCGCACGTGCCAGGGCGACCCGCTGCTGCTGACCACCGGAGAGCTGCCCCGGGCGGCGATCGCCGAATTCGCCGAGTCGCACCATATCCAGCGCGTTGGCTACCTTGGTCGAGATTTCCTCCTTGCTCATGCCGCGCACTTCCAGCGGGAAGGCCAGGTTCTCGGCCACGCTCATGTGCGGAAACAGCGCATAGTTCTGGAAGACCATGCCGATACCGCGCTTGTGCGGTGGCAAGTCATTGATGGGGGTACCGTCGAGGAGGATGTCGCCGTGGGTCGGCGTTTCGAAGCCTGCCATCATCATCAGGCAGGTGGTCTTGCCGGAACCGGACGGCCCCAGCAGGGTGACGAATTCGCCGCGCTGGACTTCAAGATTGAAGCCCTTGACCACCAGCGTTTCGCCGTCATAGCTCTTTTGTACATCATTGAAGATCGCGAAGCAGGAGCTGGTCTCCTGCGGCGCGTCGGGCTCAGCAGTCGTGACCATGCGGGGTATCCATACGTGTTGTTGTTATCGTGGAGCATGTGATCGAACAGGCTTCACTGGCCCTGATCGCTGCCCTCAGTCCCATTTGACCCTACGGTGACAGTCGAGAGGCGACAAGCGCCGCGCTCGCTGAAAAGCGTTGAAATCAGGCTATGCGAAAGCCTACATGTTGAACTACCGTAGCCAGCCATTCGCCAAGGGTCCTCGACAGGCCCCGCCGCTGATTCACCGACGCCACATGGCGTCTCCCCGGTGAGCGCCCACTGAAAAGCCCCCGCTGCACACAAGGCAGCGGGGGCTTTGGGTCTTTCAACTCTGGGTTGCCCGAGATGGGCAGCCATATCAGAGCATCGGAAGCTCAGCGGCGGTCAGAATTTGGTAATGACCCATACCGCGTGGATGATCCCCGGCAGGAAACCGAAGCAGGTCAGGATGATGTTGATCCAGAAATGCTTGTTGGCGACACCCACCTGCATGAGAACGCCCAGCGGCGGCAGGATGATGGCCAGAATGATGCGAATGATATCCATGAGTTGCTCCTTGCGATTGTGACAACCGTGACTCCACGGAGGTCATGAATGTTCGATGCTCGTTTTGATCAGCGTCCTTCTTGATCACTGTCCTTCTTGATCACTGTCCTTCTTGATCACTGTCTTCTATAACAGCTCCCGTCTTGAAGACTGACGGCCTTGATCATTGTTTGTCTTTATCAGCGTCGGCCTTGTCGACGTCATCGTCGTGCGCAGAGGCGGATCCGCCGGCGCGGGCCTGACGATCGATCTTCTGGGACAGCTTCTCGGAGTCCGCCGCGAGCTGCTCGTGGTAGCGCTCCCAGTCTTCCCAGTCATGCGGCGTCCCCGTGCGTGGCCGATGGCTGCCGGACTCACGTGCACGTGCCCAGGCATGTTCTTCCAGACTCTGAGGCTTGTCCTCCTCCTTGCCCTTGTCGCCGTCCAGGCCGTGCTTCGCCATGTACTCTCGTGCGTTCATCTATTGCCTCGCTTGCCAGACTCGACGCCTGACGATGCTGTGATCTACCCACCACCTATGGCTGACAGGGGCAAATATCAAGACTGTATAACTATTTCCGCCAAAAAACCGCTTGCCGGCCAGCACGTTCCTGCCGAGAACAAGGCCATGCGCCAGCCCACGCCTGACTGTCAGCACCATCATCAAGAAAAGCTATCGCCTCGCTTGATGCAATCAAATTCACCCGCGAGAGGCTTGCCCCTAGACTGGCTCCAGTTCGCAAGGCACTGATTTCTCATGCACTCGACAGCGTCATCGAGCCTCGGTCGCCTGCCATCCCTTTTAGATACGTCTCATCGAGACCGGAGCCAATGTCATGCAACTCGAATCACACGAAGGCCAGCAGGTCCCGAACGTCAGCTTCAAGATCCGTCGCGACGGCCGCCTGGTCGAGCGCACCAGCGAGGAGATCTTCTCGGGCCGCAACGTGGTGGTCTTCGCCCTGCCGGGGGCCTTCACCCCGACCTGTTCCTCCACTCACCTGCCGCGCTACAACGAGCTGGCCGATCGCTTCTATGCTGTCGGCGTCGACGAGATCGTCTGCCTGTCCGTCAATGACGCCTTCGTCATGGAATCCTGGGGCGAGCATCAGGAAGCCGAGAACCTGAGCCTGATCGCCGATGGCAACGGCGACTTCGCTGCCGGCATGGGCATGCTGGTCGACAAGAGCGACATCGGTTTCGGCAAGCGCAGCTGGCGCTATTCCATGCTGGTACGCAACGGCGTGGTCGAGAAGCAGTTCATCGAGCCGCAGAAGCCGGGCGACCCCTTTGAAGTCTCCGACGCCGATACCATGCTCGACTATCTGGACCCCGACGCCGGTCGTCCCAGTTTCGCTACCCTGTTCAGCAAGCCGGGCTGTCCGTACTGCGCACGTGCGAAGCAGATGCTCGACGAAGCGCGCATCAGCTACGAAGTCATCGAAGTCGGCACCCGCGGCGTGACCTCACGCACCCTGCGCGCCATGACCGGCCAGGCCACCGTGCCGCAGGTCTGGATCGACGGTGAGCATGTCGGCGGCAGCGATGAAGTCGCCCGCTACTTCGGCAGCCTGACCAGCGCTTGAACGCATCACGCTGACAGGCCCCGATAACTTTCTCTTTTCATCACGCGCGGGCCACGCCCGCGCCTGAGCCCCCATTGTCAGGTGCGCCACTGGCGCGCCTTGAGGAGTACGACGTGAACGAACGCCAGGTTGAAGTCGCCATCATCGGTGCAGGCAGTGCCGGACTGGGTGCCTATCGCGCCGCCAAGGCACACACCGATTCCGTGGTCATGATCGAAGGTGGCCCCTACGGCACCACCTGTGCCCGTGTCGGCTGCATGCCGTCCAAGCTTTTGATCAGTGCGGCAGAAGCCGCGCATCACGCCCGTGATACCGCACCGTTCGGCATCAATGTCGAAGGCGAGGTCAAGGTGGATGGCCGCGCCGTGATGGACCGCGTCAAGCGTGAGCGCGACCGCTTCGTCGGTTTCGTGGTCGAGTCCGTGGAAGGCATTCCCTCCCACGACAAGCTGCGCGGCAATGCGCGCTTCGAGTCCGCCAACAGCCTGATCATCGGCGACAACGAGACCCGCGTCACCTTCGAGCGTGTCGTGATCGCCACCGGCTCACGCCCCAGCTATCCGGGCTTCTTCGAGAATGCCGGAGACCGCCTGATCATCAACGACAGCGTCTTCGACTGGGACGACCTGCCGGAATCCGTCGCCGTCTTCGGCCCGGGCGTCATCGGGTTGGAACTGGGCCAGGCGCTCACGCGCCTCGGCGTGCGCATTCGCATGTTCGGTGTCGGCGGCGCCATCGGCCCGCTGCGTGACGAGAAGCTGCGTGCCAATGCCGATCGCGTCTTCAACGAGGAGTTCTATCTCGACCCGGACGCCAAGGTCGAGAAGATCGAACGCGTCGAGGACGAGAACGGTGCCGGTGTCGAGATCACCTTCATCGAGCGCGGCAGCGAAGCGCGCCTCACCGAGCGCTTCGACTACCTGCTCGCGGCCACCGGCCGTCGCCCGAACGTCGACCGCCTCAATATTGAGGCGTTGGGCCTGAAGCTGGACGAGCGCGGCGTGCCGATCTTCAATCGTCACACCCTGCAGACTCGTCTGAGCGACGACACGCCGAGCCATGTCTTCATCGCCGGCGACGCCAACAACGACCTGCCGCTGCTGCACGAAGCCTCCGATGAGGGGCGTATCGCCGGTGACAACGCCGGTCGCTTCCCCGACGTACGTGCCGGGCAGCGCAAGAGCACCATCGCTGTCGTGTTCAGTGATCCGCAGATGGCCACCATCGGCCTCTCGACCGCCGAGATCGAACAGCGCTACGGTGCCTGCGACTGCTACGCGGTGGGCGAAGTCGACTTCACCGGCCAGGGTCGCTCCCGCGTGATGCGCATGAACAAGGGCATGCTGCGTGTCTATGGCGAGCAAGGCACCGGCCTGCTGCTGGGCGCCGAGATCTTCGGCCCGCGTGCCGAGCACCTCGCCCACCTGCTGGCATGGTCCCATCAGCAACGCATGACCATCGAGCAGATGCTGGAAATGCCCTTCTATCACCCGGTGATCGAGGAAGGCCTGCGCACCGCGCTGCGTGACCTCAACGCCAACCTGCAGCTGGGCCCGGCCATCGTCGAGCGCTGCATGGAATGCGGTCCGGGTGACTGATACCCCCTCAAGGCAACGAGACGCGCAGCTCACGCAGTGATGCCCTATGCTCTGAACAGAGGTTGAATGTCGCCGGCAGTCACGAGAGTGGCTGCCGGCATTCATCGCACGGCTCCCTCACCGGAGAGTCGAAGAGCAGTGACGCAGGAGATCTGCCCATGAAAGCCACCCAGCTCAAGGTGCCCTCGACCATCCGCGACATCATGTCCCGCGACTGTTATCGCGTGAAGGCACGCACCAGCATTCTCGAACTCGCTCAGGGCCTGACCCACCACCGTCTGCCCGGTGTGCCGGTCGTGGATGATCTGGACCGTCTGATCGGCTTCATCTCCGAGCAGGACATCCTCGGCAAGCTGCTCGACAGTGCCTATCACTGCGGCCAACATGCCCAGGTCGGCGATCTGATGCGTCACGAAGTCCTGAGCGTCGGCCCGAACGACAGCATCACGGATCTGGCGCAGCACATGAATGGGCAGCGTCCCAAGGTCTATCCGGTGGTCGAGCAGGGCCGCTTGATCGGCATGGTCACCCGCCGCGATGTCCTGAGTGCACTGCTGGTGATGCAGAACGGCTGTTGAGACAGTTCATCCATCAAGAAACTGCCTGGAGCCAGACCTAACGCACAGAGCCCCCAGCGGTCATCACCGCTGGGGGCTCTGTGCGCGATGGCTGAGAAAACCGAGTGCATCGAGAGCGCCTTCAGCATGCTTGCACCAGCAGGCCAACGCCTCGAAGATTACCCAATGGCTAATCACTCTCTGCCGCCAGCCTGACGCCCACCAATTTACGCGCCGCAACCCGGGGCGGCGACAGTCGCCGGAAAGCCCTGTGCCGCGCCCTGCCACCAAGGCTTCTGGTCATGGTGAAAGTCGCTGAAAGTCCGGGAGAATCCGAAAGCCCCAGCGAAAACCGGCAAAAGCCCACATATTTCAAGCATAAAAAAATCCGCCAGGAAAACCGTGGCGGACCAAAGAACAGTTAAGGCCAGACATAACATCGCGATAACATCATGTCCTTGCTTACTATGACTGCACCTTTTGCATTTCTATCCCGACGGTTGCCAAAAAATCCGGTCTTTTTTGTCACTGTCCTTTACGGAATGTGAAAGCTGCGCTACGTGCGTTGCCAGTGGAAGACGCGCTAACCTGTGACCTGACCTGATCGCAGGATCGAACCGCCACAAGGACACCGCATGTCTGCCACGCCCCATGACCTCCACACCCTGGCGCTGCGTCACCCGGAAATCACCAGCCTGATGGCCGGCCGCGAAATCGGCTGGCTCAACCCTGAACGCGTCGCGACCGCCAAGGCGCTCGCCTCACCTGCGCTGCAGACAAGTGGCGTAGAAGCCCACGACATCGAGGATGCCGACGCACGCCTGATGCGTTTCGCTCCCTGGATTGCCGAAGCCTTCCCCGAGACCGCCGCCGCGTCAGGGCGCATCGAATCACCGCTGGTGGCAGCGCACGGCTTGCAGCAGGGGCTGAGCGGCATAGCCTCGACTGCATCTCCCCTCAGCGCAGCCGAATCCTCGCTGCCCGGACGCCTGATGATCAAATGCGACAACGCCCTGCCCATCTCGGGTTCCATCAAGGCGCGCGGCGGCATCCATGAGGTGCTCAAGCATGCCGAGCGTCTCGCCATTGACGCAGGGCTGCTGCGTCAGGACGACGACTACCGCGCTTTCCAGCGGGATGAGATACGCGAGTTGCTGGCCGGTCACCAGGTCGTGGTGGGCTCTACCGGCAATCTGGGGCTCAGCATCGGCATCATGAGCGCGCGGCTCGGCTTTCGCGTCACCGTGCACATGTCGGCGGATGCCAAGCAGTGGAAGAAGGACCTGCTGCGCGCGCGGGGCGCGGAGGTCGTGGAACACAGCGGAGATTATGGCAAGGCCGTCGCCGCTGGGCGCCAGGAAGCGCAGCAGCACAACGCCCACTTCATCGATGACGAAAGCTCGCGGGACCTGTTCGTGGGTTATGCCACGGCGGCCAGCCGCCTCGCGGAACAGCTCTCGGCGCAGGGCATCCCGGTGGATGCTCGCCATCCGCTCTGCGTCTATCTTCCCTGCGGCGTCGGCGGTGGGCCGGGTGGCGTGGCCTGGGGCCTCAAGCTGGTCTTCGGTGACGCCGTGCACTGCTTCTTCGCCGAGCCGGTCAACTCCCCCTGCATGCTGCTGGGCATGTTGACCGGCGAACATGACGGCATCGCGGTCGAGGATATCGGGCTGTACAATCGCACCTGCGCCGATGGCCTGGCGGTGGGTCGCGCCTCGGCCTTCGTCGGGCGTGTTATGGCCCCCTTGCTCAGCGGCATCCATACCGTGCGTGATGAGCATCTGCTCGAACTGCTCGCGCTGGCATATGACAGCGAAGGGCTCAAGCTCGAACCCTCCGCGCTGGCCGGCGTGCCCGGTATTCACCACGTACTGCGCAATGACGCGCCCGAGTGGCAAGCCTGGCGAACGGCTGTCGGCCTGGATGACCGGGAGGTCCAGGCCAATACCACCCATGTCGTCTGGGCTACCGGCGGCAGCATGGTGCCCGAGGCGGTCTGGCAGGCCGACTATCAGCGCGGCAAGGCGTTGCTCTCCCAGGCCAGCGCAAGCCGGCGAGAGTGAGCGATCAAGCGATGAAGGCCTGCCACAGCCAGACGCCGGTCAGCGCCAGCCCGATCACTCCAAGCGGACGCGAGTAGCGCTGCCAGAGCGCCAGCGCCTGATCCTCGACCAGTGCCACCAGGGCCGCCAGTCCGAAATAGCGCACCCCGCGCCCGATCAACGCCGCCAGCAGGAACAACGCGACCGGATAGCCGCTGGCACCGGCGACCAGCATGGCGCTCTGGAAGGGAATCGGCACGATGCCGATCAGCATGATGGCAAGGAAGCCCTGCTCGCTGAAGCGCTGCTGGAAGGATTCGAAGGCCTGCTGCCCGCCGAAGAAGCCGATCAGCCCATCGCCCCACGCCGCCAGCGCGTAGGCTCCCAGATAGAAGCCCAGCAACGCCGCGGTCAGGTTGCCGGCGAGTGCCACCGCGGCCACGCGCCAGCGGCGCTCGGGGTGGCGCAGCATCCACGGGATCAGAACGACCTCGATGGGAATCGGGATCAGCAGGGTTTCCAGCATCGAGGCGATGAACAGCCACAGCATGGCGTGGCGGGAGTGATTTAGGCGGTCGAGCCAATCACTCGCGGAAGAGAGTTTCCACATGAAGGCAGCACGTTGTCCTGGGCGATGAGCTGACCACTTTGCCTTGAGTCCGCCCCGCTTGCCAGCCTGCTTGTCCGCCAGCGCGCACTCCATTCCAGCCCCCATGCCAGCCAGCGCACACGCCTGAGCCTGAGCCTGAGCCAAAAACCCTGACGCGCTACTCGAAGCCTTCCAGCCGCATGGCCGAGCGCACCAGCCGCTCGTCCTCCGCCTCCAGCTCGCGCAGGTTGTCGCGAATGCTGTGCAGGTGCTCCAGCGCCGCCTTCTCCGCCGCCTCCGGCTGCTGGTCCATCACCGCGCGGTAGATGGCCGTGTGCTGGGCATTGATCTGGCCGCGAGGAATCGGGCGATGGTAGAGATTGCGCAGCGAGGCGAATACCGAGCTGAGCAGCAGGTCATTGATGCCCTTGAGCGTATGCACCAGCACCGGGTTGTGGGACGCCTCACAGATGGCGTGGTGGAAGGCGTGATCGTGACGCGCCAGCTGCTGGGCATCCGGCAGCGCCACATCGCCCGGCGCTGAGGATTCGAAGTCGGGCGGATACTCGCGCACACAGGCCGCCATTGCCTCGTAATGACGCCGGATCAGCACTCTATCCGCCGGCGTGCCGCGCAGGGCAGCCAGTCGCGCCGACTGCCCTTCCAGCAAGGCCCGCACTTCCAGCAGGTCATACAGGGTGCGCGGCTGATCCCGAAACAGGTGCATCAGCGGACTGATATCGCCGCTCGGCAACAGCGCCGCGACGCTCGATCCCTTGCCGTGTCGCGTCTCGATGATGCCCTTGCCACGCAACAGCCTGAGCCCCTCGCGCAGCGAGGCCCGCGAGATCCCCAGCCGCTCACATAGCCGGCGCTCCGAGGGGATCATCTGCCCGGGCTTGAGCACGCCATCCAGAATCAATTGCTCCAGGCGCGCCGCGGCCTGATCCGCGGCGCGGGGGTCAGCTCCTGACTCGGCGATGGTTTGCAGCATCCTGCCCCTCCCCTTCCTGTGCTCGACCTTCGTGTGCCCAACCTTCGTGTGCAGGGCCTTGATCAACACCCTCGTGGCGCTTGATCGACCCGCTGGCAGCGCCTGGCGATTCTCGACTGGTCAGACCTGTCAATCAGCGGGCGCAAAGGCGCCTGATGGCAGTGGGTGTGAGGCCAGTAAAGCGTGGTTTTCCTTGCACAAACACTAGACGAATGTCTGGTCAGACCACTGATGTGAAGCATGGACAAGGCCAGGGAGGCAGGCCAGATTGTGTGCAGATCAGGTGCGGCGGAATCGACAGGCGACTCGCTCGAACCCCGCATCAGCCGACAGTAACGACAGACAGCACCAGCAGACAGAAACGACAGACAGCAGCCGCGCAGACCCCAACCTCCCGGGAGGCAGTGCATGAATATCCTCTATGACCCGACGCTGGATGGACCGCTGGCCCAGCACGACAAGGGCCAGGTGCTGGCGCATCTCACCACCCTGCTGCCGGACCTGACGCTGCTGCACCGCGAGGAGGACCTGCACCCCTTCGAATGCGATGGCCTGTCCGCCTATCGCGTCATGCCGATGCTGGTCGCCCTGCCGGAGCGGGTCGAGCAGGTCGCCGCCCTGCTGCGTGAATGTCATGCGCTGGGCGTGTCGGTGGTGACACGTGGCGCCGGCACCGGGCTGTCCGGCGGCGCCTTGCCGCTGGCGCAAGGCGTGCTGCTGGTGATGTCGCGCATGGCGCGGATTCTCGAGATCGATCCCGACGCCCGCACCGCGCGCCTGCAGCCCGGGGTGCGCAATCTCGCCATTTCCGAGGCCGCCGCGCCCTTCGGGCTCTACTACGCGCCGGACCCCTCCTCGCAGATCGCCTGCTCCATCGGCGGCAACGTGGCCGAGAATGCCGGTGGCGTGCACTGCCTCAAGTACGGCCTGACCGTTCACAACCTGCTCAAGCTCGAGATGCTGACCATCGAAGGCGAGGCGATGACGATCGGCGCCGACAGCCTCGACTCGCCCGGCCTGGACATGCTGGCGCTGATGACCGGCTCCGAAGGCATGCTGGGGGTGGTCACGGAAGTCACGGTGCGCCTGCTGCCCAGGCCCGAGACCGCCAAGGTGCTGATGGCGAGCTTCGCCGATATCGACAAGGCCGGCCGCGCGGTGGGCGACATCATCGCCTGCGGCATCATCCCCGGCGGGCTCGAGATGATGGACAACCTGGCGATCCGCGCCGCCGAGGACTTCATCCACGCGGGCTATCCGGTCGAGGCCGCCGCCATCCTGCTCTGCGAGCTGGACGGCGCCGAGGCCGATGTCGTCGATGACTGCGCGCGAGTCCGTGAGGTGCTGGAGCGCGCCGGCGCCACCGAGATCCGCCAGGCACAGGATGAGGCCGAGCGCGCGCGTTTCTGGGCCGGACGCAAGAATGCCTTCCCCGCCGTGGGCCGCATGTCGCCCGACTACTACTGCATGGATGGCACCATTCCGCGCCGTGAGCTGCCCGCCGTGCTGAACGGCATCGCGGAGCTCTCGCGCCAATCGGGGCTTGCGGTGGCCAATGTCTTCCATGCCGGTGACGGCAACATGCACCCGCTGATCCTGTTCGATGCCAACCAGCCCGGGGAGCTTGAGCGGGCCGAGGAGGTCGGCGGCAAGATTCTCGAACTGTGCGTGGCCGCCGGCGGCAGCATCACCGGCGAACATGGCGTGGGCCGCGAGAAGATCAATCAGATGTGCGCCCAGTTCAATCGCGAGGAGATCAGCGCCTTCCATGCCGTGAAGGCCGCCTTCGACCCCGCAGGCCTGCTCAACCCCGGCAAGAACATCCCGACGCTGGCGCGCTGCGCCGAATTCGGTGCCATGCATGTGCATCACAACCAGCTGCCGCATCCGGAGCTTCCGCGTTTCTAGACAGCTGCGGCGGGACCTTTCGCTACCTGACGTTCGCCACTTCATCGCCACTTCATCGCCACTTCAATAGAGACATGCCATGCCAGAGCCAGATGATTCGCTCCAGGATCAGGTGCCAGGCCATGCCGAGTGCGCCACACCTGCCGCCAGCCAGCCCCCGCAGCAACAGGATGCCAGCGAGGCACTTTGCGCGCAGGTCCGCGCCGCCCATGAGGCGAGGCGCCCGCTGCGCATCGCCGGCAGCGGTAGCAAGGCCTTCCTCGGGCGTGAGGTCGTGGCCGAGGAAGTGCTCGACATGCGCGCGCATCATGGCATCACCCACTACGATCCCGTGGAGCTGATGGTCTCGGTGCGTGCCGGCACCCCACTGGCGACGCTGGAAGCCGTGCTCGCCGAACAAGGCCAGCATCTGAGCTGCGAGCCGCCCCACTTCGGCCCCGAAGCGACCGTCGGCGGCACTCTCGCTTCTGGACTCAGCGGCCCACGCCGCCCCTGGAGCGGCAGCCTGCGCGACCTGGTGCTGGGCACGCGCATCATCAGCGCCGATGGCAAGGCGCTGCGCTTCGGCGGCGAAGTGATGAAGAACGTGGCGGGCTACGACCTGTCGCGCCTGATGTGTGGTGCCCAGGGCACCCTGGGCGTGATCAGCGAAGTCTCGCTCAAGGTGATGCCGCGCCCGGTGGCGAGCGACTCGCTGTGCCTGGAGCTCAGTCTCGCCGAGGCGCTGACTCGCCTGGATGCCTGGGGGCGCACGCCGCTGCCGGTCACGGCCACCAGCTGGCATGACGATTGCCTCACCCTGCGCCTTGAAGGCGGCGAGCGTTCGGTCCAGGCCGGGCGCGAGCAATTGGGTGGCCAGGCACTGACGACTGACCAGGCATCAGCGCACTGGACTGAGTTGCGTGAGCATCGCCTGCCCTTCTTCACCGCACGCGCACCACATCAGGCCCTGTGGCGACTGTCCTTGCCGCTGTCACTGGATCACGTCGAATGGCAAGCCGCCGTCGGCGAGCTGTTGGGTCATCTTGAGGACGCTGACCTGCTGTGTGACTGGGCGGGCGCCCAGCGCTGGCTTTACAGCGACGCCCCCGCTGACAGGATTCGTTCGCTGGCCAGTCGGCTGGGTGGCCATGCCATCTGCTACACCCCGGAAGCCGTCGCTGCCGAGGACAGTCCACTGATGCCACTGGCGGCCATCAATGCTCGCTATCACCTCCAGCTCAAGCAGCAGCTGGATTCTCACGGCATCCTCAATCCCGGTCGTCTATATGCCGAGATGTGATTCACTTCATGACGGGAGACGCACCTGAATGCAGACCCACTTCAGTGACGCCGCACTTGCCAGACCGCATATCCAGCGGGCCGACAAGGTCCTGCGCAGCTGCGTGCATTGCGGCTTCTGCAATGCCACCTGCCCCACCTATCAGCTGCTGGGCGATGAGCGTGACGGCCCGCGCGGGCGCATCTATCTGATCAAGCAGCTGCTGGAGAGCGACCCCGAGAGCCAGGACGCAAGCACCCGCCAGCAGGCCAGCGAGATCACCCGCGAAACCCAGCGGCACATGGATCGCTGCCTGAGCTGTCGCAGTTGCGAGACCACCTGCCCGTCGGGCGTGCAGTATCACACCCTGCTCGATATCGGGCGTCAGGAGCTGGAGCGCCGCGTCGGCCGCCCGTGGCGAGAGCGCCTGCTGCGCAGCGGCCTGCGCCATGCACTGGTCGAACCCGCGCGCTTCAAGGCCCTGCTGGCACTTGGCGTGCGCTTTCGTCCCCTCGCGCCTGGCGCGCTGGCCGACAAGATCCCGCTGACCCGCGAGCGCGACCATCAAGCCGAGCACCCGACCACCCCTGTCACCGCGACGCCTTCTGATCAGTTGCTGCCTCGCCAGGTGCTGATGCTGGAGGGCTGCGTGCAACCGGGCCTGGCCCCCAACATCAATGCCGCCACCGCCCGTGTGCTGGCGCGCTTCGGCATCGGCGTCACGCCCATTCAGGAGGCCGGCTGCTGCGGTGCCATCGACTATCACCTCAACGCCCAGCAAGCCGGTCGCGCGCGCATGCGTGCCAACATCGATGCCTGGTGGCCGGCCATCGAGGCCGGCGCGGAAGCGATCGTGCAGACCGCCAGTGGTTGCGGGGCCTTCGTCAAGGAATATGGCGAGATGCTGGCCGATGACCCGGACTATGCTGAGCGCGCCGCACGCGTAAGCGCCCTGGCCCGCGATATCGTCGAGGTACTCGGCGAGGAGATCGGGCGCGATGATCGACAGAGTCTCGCGGCCGCGCCCGACCAACAGCCGCTGGCCTTCCATTGCCCCTGCACCCTGCAACATGCCCAGGGACTGGGCGGCGAGGTGGAGAAGATTCTGTCGCAACTGGGCTTTACGCTGGCGCCTGTCATGGAGGGCCATCTGTGCTGCGGGTCCGCCGGCACCTACTCGATCACGCAACCGGAGTTGTCACGCCAGCTGCGAGACCGCAAGCTTGAGGCGCTGGAGGCCAACGGGCCTGCGCGCATCGCCACCGCCAACATCGGCTGTCAGACGCATCTCTCGAGCGCCGGACGCACGCCGGTGAGTCACTGGATCGAACTGGTGGATGACGCCCTGCCCGAGACGCTCCCGCAGAAATGAAGCGTCACTATCTCTTTCACTATCTCTTTCACTATCTGTTGCACTCTCTCTTTCACTGTCCTTTTCCCCCCACCACTGCCAAGGAAGCCCGATGATCACTCGCCACGTACTGACCCTCGCTGACGTCAATCAGATGCTGGATGCCGCCCAGAAGGAAGCCGAGGCCAATGGCTGGGCCGTCTCCATCGCCGTTGCCGACGATGGCGGCCACCCGCTGGGCCTGCGTCGCCTCGACGACACCCCGGCGATGACCGGCTACTTCGCCCAGGAGAAGGCCAAGAGCGCCGCCCTGGGTCGCCGCGAGACCCAGCTGTTTGAGGACTCCATCAACGGCGGCCGCACCGCCTTCCTGTCAGCGCCACAGCTTGAAGGCATGCTGGGCGGCGGCGTGCCGGTGATGGTCGAAGGCCAGATCGCCGGCAGCATCGGCGTGTCCGGCGTCAAGCCGGAGCAGGATGCCCAGATCGCCAAGGCCGGGGTCGCCGCGCTGGGCCTTTGAGGCGCCGCCAGCCTGGATAAAGAGGCCTCACCGGTCTGAATAAATGAGGCGAATGAAAAGACCGCCGCGCCCCTCGGGGCACGGCGGTCTTTTTGCATATGCCTCTCCTGCATCCGTGTCTTTCGATCACGCACTGCGAGGTGGCATGGCGGCTTCCACCGCCGCCATGAAGGCACGCAGTTTGCCCGACTGCGGCAGGCGCTGGGGATAGAGCATGTAGATGCTGTTGGGCTCGCCCTCCTCATGCGCCAGCAGACGCACCAGACGGCCCTCGGCCAGCTCACGATCGACCAGGTAATGGGCGACCCGGATGATGCCGGCATGACCCAGCGCCTGCTGCTTGAGCAGGCGGTGATCATTGATGGCCAATCCCCCCGCGAGACTGACCTCACCACTGGCCAGCGGCCAGCCGGACTGCCCTGACCAGACGTGGCAGCGATGATCGCCAAGCGCTGCGGCCGTGTACGGCGTGCCATGCGCGGCAAGATACTCGGGCGAAGCGCAGCAGCAGTGGACATAATCGAGCAGGCGACGCGCGATCATGTTGTCCGGTGGTGTGCGCGTGGCACGAAATGCCACATCAAATGGCTCACGGGTCAGGTCATGGCTCTCGTAACTGACGTCCAGACGCAGCTCGACCGCCGGATGGCGGGCCTGAAAGGCATTGCAGACCTCGACCAGATAACGCTCGGCGAACAGTACCGGTGCCGTGATGCGCAACACGCCGCTGTAGCCCTGGCGCTCCGAATCACTCGACTGAGCGATGTCGTGTTCAAGCTCGCGCTCCATTGCCAGCAGCTCGCCGTGTACCGACTGCATGCGCTTTCGAATGCGCTCACCCTCCTCGGTGAGACGGACCGCCCGCGTGGTGCGGATCAGCAAGGGCGCCCCGATGTCCTGCTCCAGCCGCCGCACCTGCTCGGAAAGATGTGCACGCGACACGCCCAGCGCCTTGGCCGCCCGGGTGAAGCTGAGGGTTTCCGCCACCTGAGCGAACAACATCAGTCGCTCCACCTGCTTGTGATGCCGCATCCTGCCTGCTCCTCATGCCAGCCACCCGTAATTTCAGTGATCGAGCCTGCCACAGTATTGTACGCTCTGGCGAACAATCTATTCGTTCGCATGTGCTTATCAGGCCTGCAGACGCGACCTAGACTGAAGGCGTCATTCGATGTCACTCCCCCCCTGTGTGACATCGACGCCTCCACTCGCGAAAGGACTCCGCCATGCGCTATACCCCGGCTGAAGATCGCTACGAACGCATGCACTACCAGCGCTGCGGCAAGAGCGGCCTCAAACTGCCCCGCCTGTCACTGGGGCTCTGGCACAACTTCGGCAACAACGCCCACGAAGACAATGCGCGCGCCATCTGCCAGACCGCCTTCGATCTGGGCATCACCCACTTCGATCTGGCCAACAACTACGGGCCGCCGCCGGGCAGTGCCGAGGAAATGTTCGGTCGCATGCTCAAGCGAGACTTCGCCGGCTATCGCGATGAGATGGTGATCTCCACCAAGGCGGGCTACCACATGTGGCCTGGCCCCTACGGCGAATGGGGCAGCCGAAAGTACCTGCTCTCGAGTCTGGACCAGAGCCTCAAGCGCATGGATCTCGATTATGTCGACATCTTCTATTCGCACCGCTTCGATCCGGACACGCCGCTGGAAGAGACGATGGGCGCGCTTGACAGCGCCGTACGTTCCGGCAAGGCACTCTATGCGGGCATTTCCTCCTACAATGCCCAACGCACCCGCGAAGCCGCCGCCATCCTGCGCGAACTGGGCACGCCGTGCATCATCCATCAGCCCAGCTATTCGATGATCAATCGCTGGATCGAGGAAGACGGCCTGCTCGACACCCTTGATGACGGGGGCATCGGTTCCATCGTGTTCTCGCCGCTGGCCCAGGGCGTGCTGACCAACAAGTATCTGGGTGGCGTGCCACAGGATAGCCGTCTGGCACGCGGCGGAGCGATCAAGGAAGACCACCTCACCGAGGACAATCTGGAGCGGGTGCGCGCCCTCAACGCCATCGCCGAGCGCCGTGGCCAGTCGCTGGCCCAGATGGCCCTCGCCTGGGCGCTGCGCGGCAACCGTGTCACCACCGCACTGATCGGTGCCAGCCGCCCGGAACAGGTCAGCGATTGCGTCAAGGCGCTGGATCATCTCGACTTCACCCAGGCCGAGCTCGACGAGATCGACCGCTACGCCGTCGATGGCGGCGTCAATCTATGGGCGCGTTCGTCCAATGCCTGAGCCCGTACCTGAGCCGCGACTGAAGCAGTGAAGTGCCTGAAACACATCGCCCCCGCCGAGTGAGTCTCGACGGGGGCGATGTGCTTTGGCGTGACGCGCTGATGTATCGAGCTCTGACAACGTGCTCTGACAACGTGCTCAGCCGCCGGCGGCAATGCCGTGCTCGGCTTCCAGCAGCGCGCGGTAATCGGCGTAGCCCTTGCGGTAGGCGGCCACGCCTTCTGCCTGGGGCTGGGCGAGTGTCGCATGATCCAGCGCGACCAGCCGCTCACACAGTTGCTCAAGCGTCTCGCTGGGGCGACCCTGCCCTTCATCGCCGGACTGGCCCAGACACCAGCCCGCCTGAATGGCGGCGCCTAATGCTGCGGCCTCGGTCACCTGCGGGCAGACCACCTCGAGGCCGAGAATGTCGGCCAGCATCTGACGCCACAACGGGCTTTTGGCGCCACCGCCCACCAGACGGATCTGGCGCGCCCCATTGGCCAGCGGCCCCATGCACTCCAGTGCATAACGCAGGCCGTAGCTTGCGCCTTCCATGGTCGCGCGACACAGGTTGGCCGGGGTGGCATTGCGACTGTCCAGCCCATGGAAACTGGCCTGGGCACGCGGCAGCATCGGCACGCGTTCGCCATTGAAGAACGGCAGCACCTGCACACCCTCGGCTCCGCGCGGGGCGCTTGCCACCTGAGCGGAGAAAGTGGCGATGTCGAAACCGAACATCTCGCGCACTCGGGTGGTGGCCGACGTCACATTCATGGTGCACACCAGTGGCAACCAGCCACCATCGCTGGCGCTGAAGCTGGCCACCTGAGGATCACAGCCCACCGGATAGTCCGCCGACCAGGCGCATACCGTGCCGGAGGTGCCCATGCTGAGCGTCACCCGCCCCGGCGCGATATTGCCGGTGCCGATGGCGCTCATCATGTTGTCACCGCCGCCACTGGAGACGATGACGTCGTCACGCAGCCCGAAGCGCGCGGCGATCTCGGGGCGAATGCGCCCGGCCGGCTCTTGGGACTCGATCAATCGGGGCAGCACGCGCCGGGCATCAAGCTCCGGGGCGATCTGCGCGAAGACATCCTGATGCCAGCAGCGCCGACGGGTATCGAAATAGCCGGTGCCCGAGGCATCGCCGTATTCGGCGACGCGCTCACCGGTCAGCCAGAAGTTGAGATAGTCATGCGGCAGCAGGATGCTAGCGATGCGCTGGTAGCGCTCGGGATGCTGCTCACGCAGCCAGGCGAGCTTGGAGGCGGTGTAGCCGGTCTGCAGCACCAGACCGAGCGTCTCCAGGCAGCCCGCCTCACCTCCCAGCGCCTCGACCAGCGCGGCATTGTGCTCGCTGGTCTCGGTGTCACACCACAGCTTGGCCGGATGCAGCGGCACGCCGGCCTCATCCAGCACCACCATGCCATGCTGCTGGCCGGACACCCCGATCGCCGCGATGCGCTGCGGGTCCAGCCGCGAGGTGGCCAGTGCATCATCGAAGGCGCCCTCAAGCGCCGCCACCCAGTCCTGCGGGTCCTGCTCGCGGCGCCCGTTGGCGCCTTCCTGCAGCGCATGACTGCGCTGGCCCTGGGCCACGATGCTCCCGCAGGCCGGATCGACGATCACCACCTTGGTACTCTGGGTCCCACAATCAACACCTACCCACATGCGGCTCTCCCTGCCATCCGTCATTCAGCTGCCCTCCCCATCGGGGCCGATGGGGGCATTCGCGAGACGCCAACGCCAGTCGGCGTTGAGCGAGTCCTGCTTGATCAGGTGCGCGTTGAGCATGTCCTTGTGATGGGTACGCTCATGGGCACCACGGGCATCCTGCCCCATCTCGCGCCAGCGGTGCAGCAGGCGCGGCACCAGCACCTCATCCTCGATATCCAGGAAGATGCTGATGTCGAACAGGTCGAGCAACGCATCCCAGGGCGCGTGGCGCAGCAGCAGATAGTTGCCCTCGACCAGCACGATGCGGTGGTGATTCTCGACCACGCGGCCACCGGCACGTGCCAGGTCCAGCGGGCGATCGAAGACCGGCACGGCGACCGGGCCATCATTGGCGCGCACCCTGACGAGATCATGATAGAGCCCGCGCGCATCGAAGGTTTCCGGTGCGCCCTTCACGTAGAGCAGACCCAAGGGCGCCAGCACGGCGTTGTCGTAGTGGTAGCCATCCATCGGCACCACCACGGCGATGCCGGGTTCCAGCGCATTGAGGGTCTCGCACAGGGATTCCGACAACGTCGACTTGCCCGCCGCAGGCGGGCCGGCGAGGGCCACGATGGTACGTGTGCGCTGACTGGAGGCGTGTTCCGCCAGCACACGGCTGGCCATGTCGTCCAACGAGGGCGACATGTGGGCCAGGCGGGAATCGGATAAAGATGTCACGTGACTACCTCATTCATGGATGCGCACCCTTGCAGCAGGACGGAAGGCGTCTCTCATCCTTAGCTCATCCAGTTGCCACCGTCGACATTGAGCGTCTGGGCGACGACGAAATCGCTGTCTTCACAGGCCAGAAATACCGCGGCACCGGCGTGGTCGTCCGGCAGCCCCATGCGTCCATAGGGCACCGCCTCACCGACCAGACGTTTTTTCTCGCCCAGCGGGCGCTGTTCATGATGGGCGAACAGCGCATCGACCTGATCCCACATCGGCGTATCCACCACGCCCGGCGCGATGCCATTGACATTGATGCCATGGCGGATGAGATCAAGCCCGCAGGACTGGGTGAGGCTGATGACGGCGGCCTTGGAGGCACAATAGGCGCTGACCAGCGCCTCGCCGCGTCGTCCGGCCTGCGAGGCCATGTTGATGATCTTGCCGCCCTGCCCGCGCTCGACCATCGTTCTGGCCACCGCCTGCAGAGTGAAGAACAGGCCTTCGACATTGACCGCCAGCTGGTGGCGCAGCATGCCCTCGCTGACCTCCAGCACCGGCGCCATGGCGAAGACGGCGGCATTGTTGACCAGGATATCGATCGGCCCCAGCTGTGCCTGCACGCATTCCAGCATGCTCTGGCGCGAGACGCTGGAGGTCACGTCCAGCGTCACTGCCAGCACTCGTGCCTGCGGCCCGGCCTGCTCACGCAGTCGCTTCGCGGCACGCTCCGCCGCCTCACCGTTGATGTCCGCCAACGCCACAAAGGCGCCTTCGGCGACGTAGCGGGTGGCGATGGCCAGGCCGATACCGCCCGCACCGCCGGTGACCACCGCCACCTTGCCGGCGAGCTTGCCGACGGCCTGAGTCGCTGGCACTGAGGATGTCTGTACGGGTTTAGCCGCCTTGTGCATGACATTACCCCCTGATGGTGCTCATGTGGCGCTCAGATCGCTGACCTGACCGATACGCAGCTTGCTGATCAAGGCGCTGACCTCCTCCATGCTCGCACGGCTCTGCCAGGCGCCCGCCTCCAGCTGACGCTGGGCGTGGCCCGGCGGGATGTGCCCGGCGCCGGTGAAGCCGATCACGCGCAGACCGGCCGCGACCGCCGCGCTGACGCCGGCGAGGCTATCCTCGACCACCACGCACTCCTGGGCATCACGCCCCAGCTGACGCAGCGCCAGCTGATAGACATCCGGCGCGGGCTTGGGTCGCGCGACCTGCTCGGCCGTGAACAGCGGCACCGACGCCAGCCAGCGATCCAGACCGGTGGCGGCCAGCGAGGCGCGCACGCGGCGCTCGGCACTGTTGGAGACGATCGCCACGGCCACGCCATTCGCCAACAGCCCGCCAAGCAGTTCCGCCATGCCGGTGATGGGCGCAAGTTCCTTCGCCAGACGTGATTCGATGGCGTGATCGATGCGCTCCATTGCCTGCGGTGGCAGGGTGTGAGCACTCATGGCCTCCAGATGGCCCAGGATGGCCTCGGTGGTCATGCCCAGCGCCGCACGCAGCTCGGCCTCGGTGTCGAGATCCGGCAGCCATTCCCCCAGCTGGCGCGACAGCTCCTCCTCGGCCAGCACTTCGCTGTCCACCAGCACGCCGTCACAATCGAAGATCACCTGCTGCAAGGGGGTACTCATCTCATCATCCTCTCTGGCTTCCCGATTCGCGGCTGCCCGGTTCATGCGCGGGCTTCCTGTGCGGCACTGGCACTGGACAGGGAATTGTCCTGACGGGTCAGGCTGGTCAGCGGGTGACGGTTGAGATTCTGCAGCGCTAGCCCTTCACGGGTGAAGAGGTGCGCGCGCTCGACATCGAAGCCGTAGCGGATGCTGTCACCCACCCGGCTGTTGACGTCGCCATCCGCCATCAGGATCCAGCCGCTGTCGGACTGCTCGTCGGACTTGAGGCCGCCGATCGGCGCATCGCCGGAGCCATCCGGAGTCGCCAGATAGAGCGACGTCACCCCGCCCAGACGCTCGATGACCTGAACCTGACCCGTGAACGGGCCTTGCTCATCGAGCATCAGATGCTCGGGGCGCACGCCCAGCGTCAGGGTGTCGCCGACGTTGACCGAGACGCCATCCTCGGTCTGGCTCGCCACCGGAATCAGGCGCTCGCTGCCATCCGGCAGGCGCACCGTGACGCCCTCGTCCGCCACGCCAGTGACGGTGATATCGAGGAAGTTCATCTTCGGCGAGCCGATGAATCCGGCCACGAAGCGGTTGCGCGGGTGATGGTAGAGCTCCATCGGCGAGCCGACCTGCTCGACCACGCCGCCCTGCAGCACGACGATCTTGTCGGCCATGGTCATGGCCTCGACCTGGTCGTGGGTCACGTAGATCATGGTCGCCTTGAGTTCGGCATGCAGGCGCGCCAGCTCGATGCGCATCTGCACCCGCAGCGCGGCGTCCAGGTTGGAGAGCGGCTCATCGAACAAAAAGATGCTCGGGTTGCGCACGATGGCGCGACCGATGGCGACACGCTGACGCTGTCCCCCGGAGAGTGCCTTGGGCTTGCGGTCCAGCAGCGGCCCGAGCTGCAGCACCTCGGCGGCGGCATTGACCTTCTCGGCGCGCTCTTCCTTGGAGACGCCGGCGAGCTTGAGGCTGAAGCCCATGTTCTCGCCCACGGTCATGTGCGGGTAGAGCGCGTAGCTCTGGAATACCATCGCCAGACCGCGCTCGGCCGGGCCGATGTCGTTCATGCGCTTGCCATCGATCAGGATGTCACCGGAGGTCGAGTTCTCGAGCCCGGCGATCATGCGCATCAGCGTGGACTTGCCGCAACCGGACGGGCCGACGAAGACCACGAATTCCTGGTCTTTCACTTCCAGATCGACCCCCTTGATGACCTGGGTGGTGGTCGCGCTGGCGCCGCTGCCGGAGGTGAACTCCTTGACGATGTTCTTGAGCGTGAGTGTGGACATGGGAAGTTTCCTTATCCGCACCTGCCCGTGGGCAGGTGATGGCAAATTTGGGTGGCATGGCATGCGTGCAACATGCGTATGGCGAACCGTTACTTGACGGCACCGAAGGTCAGGCCGCGTACCATCTGCTTCTGGGTCATCCAGCCGAAGATCAGGATCGGCGCGATGGCGAGCGTGGAAGCCGCGGACAGCTTGGCCCAGAACAGTCCTTCCGGACTGGAGAAGGACGCGATGTAGGCGGTCAGCGGTGCGGCGTTGGAGGTGGTCAGGTTCAGGCTCCAGAACGCCTCGTTCCAGCTCAGGATCACGCACAGCAGACCGGTGGAAGCGATGCCCGGCAGGGTCAGCGGCAACAGCAGGTGGAAGATCTCCTGCAGGGTGCTGGCGCCATCCATGCGGCCGGCTTCGAGAATGTCCTTGGGAATGTCCTTGAAGAAGGTGTAGAGCATCCAGACCACGATCGGCAGGTTCATCAGCATGTAGATGATGATCAGGCCGGTACGGCTATCCAGCAGCCCCAGATCGCGGAAGATCAGGTAGACCGGCAGCAGCACACCCACGGACGGCAGCATCTTGGTGGAGAGCATCCACAGCAGCGTGCCCTGGGTGCGCTTGGTGGGCAGGAAGGCCATCGAGTAGGCGGACGGAATCGCGATCAGCAGCGCCAGCAGCGTTGCCCCGAGTGAGATCACCACACTGTTCATGGCGTACTTGAAGTAGTCCGCGCGTGCCTGGATCTCGATATAGCCCTCGACGCTGGGCGTGAAGAACAGGCTCGGCGGCGTGGCGATCGCCTCGGCCTCGGTCTTGAAGCTGGTGAGGATCATCCAGAAGATCGGGAAGAACATCACCAGCGCGATGGTCCAGGCCACCAGGGTCAGGACAAGCTTCTTGTTGATCACGCTGCGGCGCGCGCGACTGGCGCTGACGGCAGCGCTGGCGGCGGCCACGGAATTGGAAGTTGAAGTCGACATCATTGAGTCTCCCTGTGCTGAGCGCTTGTCATCAGTTCTCGAGATTCTTGGCGACGGTACGCACCAGGAAGAAGGCCACGATATTGGCCAGGATGATGGCGATCACGCCACCGGCGGAGGCACCACCCACATCGAAGTCCAGCAGGGCGCGGATGTAGATCAGGTACGCCAGGTTGGTCGAGGCCAGCCCCGGGCCACCTGAGGTGGTGACGAATATCTCGGCGAAGATGGTCAGCAGGAAGATCATCTCGATCATCACCACCACGCTGATGGCGCGCTTGAGGTGCGGCAGGGTGATGTAGAAGAAGATCGCGATCGGCCCTGCCCCGTCCATGCGCGCGGCTTCGACCTGGTCGTCATCCAGTGACTGGATGGCGGTCAGCAGGATCAACACCGCGAACGGCAGCCACTGCCAGGTGACGATGATCACGATGGAGGTCAGCGGCAGGCTGGCGAACCAGTCGATGGCCGGCAGACCGAACAGCCCGGCGACCCAGGCCAGAATGCCGTTGACCGGGTGCATCATCATGTTCTTCCACACCAGGGCACTCACGGTGGGCATGATGAAGAAAGGCGCGATCACGAACAGGCGCGCGACGCCGCGGCCGAAGAATTCCTGCTGCAGCAATACCGCCAGCAGCGTGCCGCCGACCACGGTGGCGACCAGCACCCAGCCCACCAGCAGCAGGGTGTTGCCCATGGCGGTCCAAAGGGACGGGTCGGTCAGCAGGTAGTAATAGTTGTCGACGCCGGCGAAACCGGACACCGACGGCATCATCAGGTTGTAACGCTGGAAGGAGAACCACAGGGTCATGACCAGTGGTACCAGCATCCACATCAACAACAGGCTTACGGCTGGGGCTTGCAGCGACAGGGTTCGCAATCCCCCGACGGTGCGTCCGGATGCTCTCGTTCGCATGGTGAGTCCTTCGATACGGTGAGGAAGTCAGGCAATGCGGTGGGCTTCAGGCCGAGGCTGTCCGTGCCACGCCGCGAGGGCGTTGCAAGAGTCTCGAGAGGAAGGGGTACCGCGGGCGCCGGACGGGGCTCCCGCCGTGCTTCGAGCCAATGTCGATTGAGGCTCAAGGCAAGGCGGGAGGCCGTTGCAACGTTCAGATCAGATCCGTTCAGATCAAATCCGTGGGGATCAGATCGGCTGGATCAGATCAGTAGCCCGACTGGCGCATGGTGCGCTCGGTGGAACGCTGGGCGGAGGACAGTGCCTGCTCGACCGACATCTGGCCGGCCAGCGCCGCGGCAATCATCTGCCCCACCTGGGTGCCGATGGACTGGAATTCCGGAATGGTCACCATCTGCACGCCGACATAGGGCACCGGCTCCAGGGTCGGATCAGTCGGGTCGGCACTGGTGATGGCGTCCATCACGAAGCCGGCGAAGGGTGCGGCGTCCTTGTAGGACGGGTTCTCGTAGGTGGAGACACGTGTGCCCGGCGGAATGCTGGCCCAGCCTTCACGCTCGCCGACCAGGTTCACGTATTCCTGGGAAGTGGCCCAGGTGATGAAGGTCTGGGCGGCATCCTTGGACTTGGAGGATTCCGGAATCGCCAGCGCCCAGGACCACAGCCAATGCGAGCCTTTCTCCGTCTTGGCGATCGGCGCCGGCGCGAAGCCCAGCTTGTCGGCCACGGAAGATTCCTTCGGATTGTAGAGCTTGCCGGCCGCCGAGGTAGCGTCGACCCACATGCCGCACTTGCCGCTGGAGAACAGCGCCAGGTTCTCGTTGAAGCCGTTGGAGGTCGCGCCCGGCGGGCCGTACTTGCCCATCATGTCGACGTAGAAGTTGATGGCCTCGCTCCAGGCCGGGGAATCCAGCTGCGGCTCCCACTCCTCATTGAACCAGCGACCGCCGAAGCTGTTGACCATGGTGCCCAGCACCGCCATGTTCTCGCCCCAGCCCGGCTTGCCGCGCAGGCAGATGCCGTAGACGCCTTCATCCGCGGAGTTGAGCTTGGCGGCCCAGTCGTTGACCTGGCTCCAGGTCGGCTGCTCCGGCATCTCGATACCGGCCTGCTCGAAGAGGTCCTTGCGGTAGTAGAGCATGGAGCTTTCGCCATAGAACGGCAGCGCGTAGAGGCCCTTCTTCTCGCCTTCGGTCACGCTCAGACCATCCCGCACCGGCTTGATCAGGTCATCGACCTGATAGTCTTCCGGCAGGTTGTCGAGCTTGGTCAGCCAGCCATGCTTGGCCCAGATGGGCACTTCATAGGTGCCGATGGTCATGACATCGAACTGGCCCCCCTGGGTCGCCACATCGGTGGTCAGACGCTGGCGCAGCACGTTCTCTTCCAGTACCACCCAGTCGAGGGTGATGTCCGGATGCGCCTTCTCGAATTCGCTGGTCAGGCTCTGCATGACCACCATGTCGGCGTTGTTGACGGTCGCGACGGTGATGGTCTCGGCGCTGACCTGGGCGCTGAGCGGCGCCAGGGCAGCGACACTGGCGAGCGAGAGCAGATGACGGCGGGACTTGGTCATGTGAGGGGACTTGGTGATGTGAGGTAGGCGCATGAGGGCACTCCATCGGGGCGTTATTGGCATTGTTCTTTTCGAGGGCAAAAGCGCCTTGGGCACCGTTGCCTTCCCATCAACCGGCTTGGTGAACGGATGTCCTGGCGGGACATCGCGACGCAAACACGTTCGATCAAAACGTCATTTAATGAACAAATGATCGGATCAGACCTGTGAAAAAGCAAACCCTGAAGCGCTATACCTTGGGCTATACAACCTTGGGATCTGATCCTTTGGGTGTAGGCCACAAGGCGGCATGGCCACTGGGGTGGTGCTGAAATTAGTCTGAGCAAATATCAGCGTTTAATAAAATGACATCCGCCAGGAAGGTCACGCCAAGGCGCCATCATCGAGACGAATAAAGGTGGGCGATTGTCAGACCCAGGCCGCCACCGCTCACTCCTTGAGGGCCGCGCAGACACGCTGGGCGGCCACCTCATCGATGATCAGCCCTTGCAGCCAACCACCGCGCAACGCACTCAGAATGGCCGGCACCTTGTCGTGCCCACCCGCCAGCCCGATCAGCGGCTGCGCCTTGAGCGAGGTCAGCGGCACACTGGTGATGCGCTGCGCCAGCGGGCAATCGATCAGCCGGCCATGGGTGTCCAGCGGCCACCCCATCAACTCCCCCACTGCGCCGACTTCCATCAACTCATCGCGTTCCGCGGCGCTGATGAACTGATCCTGGAACAGCGTCGCCTGGGCATCGAGACGTCCGATGCCGATCATGCCCACATCGGCCTCACAAGCGACCTTGAATACCGCCTTGACCAGATTCTGACTCAGCAGCGACTCCTTCTCCTCGATGCTGGCCGCCACCACGGGCGCGGGCAACAGAAAGCGATCAGCGCCGATCTTGTCAGCCAGCAGCATCACGCCGTCATAGCGGTTGGAAGAACCATCCAACGCCACATTGCCGACCAGTGACACGATGCGATGCTGGGGGCGCTCGCTGCGACTCAGCGCTTCCACCGCTGCGCGTACCGCACGCCCGGTACTCAGCGAAATGGTCTGCGGCTGCTGGCGACCGAGATAGAACGCTAGGCGTTCGGCACCCGCCACCGCCAGATATTCCGCGATGCTTTCCGGTGACTGGGTGTCAGAGGGCACCACATCGCAGAAGCTCAGCCCGAAGTGCTCCACCAGCGTATCCGACAGCGCCATGCTGCTGGCCACGGGATGATCGATGGAGATCTTGACCAGCCGCTCCTGGCGCGCCAACGACAGCAGGCGCTGCACGCCGGGGCGCGACACCCCCAGCTGAACCGCGATGTCGTCCTGGGTCCGTCCACCGACATATGACAACCATGCAGCCCGCGCAGCCTGCTCCAGTCGCTGTTCAAACTTGTCCATGCGCTTTCTTCCACACTGTCGATTGAGTCCAACACTTTCCACGCCGCCGCCACCGAGCACAAGTGCCACGCGCCAACCCGCGCACGAAACGACAACGCCCCGCCGATGAAGGCGAGGCGTTGCAGAGACGCTTTTTCGCGCCGATGGCGTCAGCAGACTGACGCCTACGTGCCGCGAAGGACTACATGAACCAGCGTGCGCCATACCCCCACAGCAGCACAGTGACCGCCAGCAGACCCTCTAGGACCAGTACCCCGATCCCCAGTGTCGACCCGGTGACAAGGAAGCCTTCCTTGTTGGAGATATCAAGCAGTGGCGGAATCCCCAGATACAGCAGATATGCGCTGTAACACAGGCCAATGGTCCCCGCGAGGATACACACCCAGATGACAGGATAGAGCGCGACCAGCCCCGCGAGGAACATCGGCGTGGCGACATAGCCCGCGAAGATGATGCAACGCCGGCGGCTGGGGTGCCCCGAGAAGCGCTTCGAGAGCATGTGGATGACAGTGCCCATGAAGCCGATCGCTGTCAGTATGGCGATATAGAACGCGATACCAGCGAAGAAGGCATCCAGTGGCTCCAGAAGAATGGCGTGGCCTTCCGTCAGGCTCCAGCCGAACTGTGTGGTCCCGATATAGGCACAGATGACTGGCACCAGCGCCATGAGCAGCACATGGTGTGCATAGAGGTGGGTGATGGATTCGTGTTCCTTGCGGATGGTCTGCCATTCCCGTTGCGGATGCGCCATCAAGCCCCATACGTGGGTCAGCATGTGGTCTACCTCCCGTTGACAGTCGTCGACAATCCGGCCATGCGGTCCCGGCGCGGAGTGCGTGTCAGGGCAGTTGCACAGCCTTGTACTGAGCGTAGACCACATTGCGCCAACTGGCAGTTCAACGCCCGTTACCCCTTCCGAATCGTGCCGGCGCAGGCATGGAACAGGCCATAATGGGGAAGCGTTGACGGAGACAGCGACAGCATCCTGCACCGTTGAGGGATACTTGATTTCACCTCCTATGGATGGATGACGACGAATGCCAATCGGACAGCGTAGCGGCATGCAGGCAGTGCTTGTCATGCTGGGAGTGCTCGACATGAAGAAAATGTTCGGTATGAAGAGAATGCTCGGCATCAAGAGAGAGATCGGCATCAAGAGAGCGCTCGGCGTGGCCCTGGCGCTGGGGCTTTCCGTCCCGGGCACGCCCGCCCGGGCGGAGCCTGTCGAGCTGACCATGAGCCGCGAATACGGCCCCCAGACCATGATGGGCCAGCGCGCCCAGCAGTTCGTCGATCAGGTGGCAGCGCTCAGCGGGGGCGAGCTCGAGATCACCTTCGGAGAAGGCCCGCTGGGTCGGCTGCGCTCGGTGAATCATCTCGAGGCCATCAGCGCTGACATCATCCAGCTGGCCGACTCCCACAGCGGCGCGCTGGCCGCCGAGATGCCGCTGTTCGGCCTCAGCTCGCTGCCGACCCTGGTCGATGATCCGCATCATGCGCGCGAACTCTACCGTCTGGCGCGCCCCCACTATGAAGCGCAGCTGAAAGAGCATGACCAGATTCTGCTCTACGCCCTGCCTTGGCCGCCCAGCGGGCTGTGGTCGCGCAAGCCGATCACCACACGCGATGACCTCCGGGGCGTGCCCGTGCGGGCCTACGACCGCAATACCCAGCGCGTGCTGCTCAACCTCGGCGCCATCGCCAGCGTGCTCGGCTGGGAGCCGATGCAGCAGCAACTGGCCGAAGGCCGTATCGAGGCGGTGATGACCTCGGCCCTGGGCGGCCTGACGGCGGAGCTCAACCGCACGCTGGATCACTACACCGCGCTGCAATACGCCATGCCGCTCAATATCGTTCACATGAGCCGGTCACGCTTCGAAGCGCTCGACGACACCCAGCGCGAGGCCCTTCTCGCTGCCGCGACCGAAATTGAAGACACCAGCTGGAACGCCATCGCCAGCGTCCTGGAACAGACCCATGCCCAGCTGGAAGAGGCCGGCGTGACGGTCAGCAATCCGCTCTCGCCCGAACTCAAGCGCTCACTGGCACGCGCCAGTGTCAGCGTGATCGAGAGCTGGCGCAGCAAGGTCGCCCCCGAGGAAAGCGAACTGCTGGACCGCTATCTTCGACAACCCGACGCCCTCTGAGCCAGGCGCTCCCACGCCACCATCCTTGGCCATGACGGCCACCTTCGATGGAAGTGCTGAAAGTCCGTGGAGACACGATTCATCTGAGCATAAACGCAGGCATGCACTACCCTAGCGGGCAAAGGCCAAAGACAAAAAGAAAGGATTCCCCATGACGTCTTCCTCACGTATTGCCGCCCTGTTGTCCGCCTGGCTGGCAGCGGCAGGCCTGATCGGCGCACTCAGCGCGCACGCTCAGACGACCCTCAACATGAGCAGCGATTACCAGCCCGACACGATGATGGGCCAACGCGCTGCCGAATTCAGCCAGCAGGTCGCCAGCCAGTCCGGAGGTGACCTGACGCTGACGCTGCGCTCGGACATTCGCTCTGCCAGTCACCTGCAGGCCACTGCCGGCGGTGTCATCGACATCGCCGCGACACTCAGTGGTGCACTCGCCGAGGAAGCCCCCTTCTTCGGCATCTCGTCGCTGCCGGCGATCGCCTACGACCTCGATGAAGCTCACCGCCTGTACGTGGTCGCGAAGCCACGCTACGAGGAACTGCTCGCCGAGTACAACCAGATCCTGCTGTATGCCCTGCCGTGGACACCCAGCGGCCTGTGGTCGAAAGCGCCCATCGCTGACGGTGATGACCTGAAGGACATGCCGATCCGCACCTACGACCGCAACACGCAGCGAGTACTGCTCAACCTGGGCGCGGCACCTCAGGTCATGAGCTGGGGAGAGCTCAAGCCCCTGCTGCCCGGTGGCAGCATCCACGGCGCGCTGACCTCCGCGATGGGCGGCGTCAGTGCGGAGCTCTACCGCTACATGCCTCACTTCACCACGCTCAACTACGCGATGCCGCTCAATATCATCCACATGAATCGCGATAGCTTCGACGACCTGACAGAGGCCCAGCAGCAGGCGTTGATCGATGCCGCGCATGCCGCCGAGTCTGCCGGCTGGACGGCCACCCACAGCGTGCTGGACCAGGCCTACGCCACCCTGCAGGAGAACGGCGCGAAGCTGATCACGCCAGCCCCGCCTGAGTTGCAGGATGCCCTCGAGGAGGCCAGCCAGCATGTGGTGGAAAGCTGGAAGCAGAAAGTCACCAGTGAAGATCGCGAATTGCTGAGCAGGTATCTCGAATCACGCCCTGAGCGCTGAGCCCGAAAACGCCTGATGATCCAAAGTCTCCAGACACGACAAGACCATCAGTATCAGTGAAGGCACCGCCCCGCCCGCCACCGTCGCGAACGAACGCCGTCGGCCGTGGCGCAGGCCATGATCCATGCACAGCAACACAAATGGTCCCGGAAAGATGATCAAGAACGAATTCCATGCGCATGCGTGCCGCATGGAATCCTAGACACAAAAAAGCCTCCCGTTCGGGAGGCTTTTTTGAAGAATCTGGAGCGGGTGAAGGGAATCGAACCCTCGTCTTAAGCTTGGGAAGCTTCTGCTCTACCATTGAGCTACACCCGCAGGGCGGTGCATTGCGCACGCCAGAACTGCATTGTACTCAACGACTTAGCGCGGTCAAGCAACATCTGATGGAGTGGTTGCCGCAGACGGCATCGTACTGGCGATGTTGGTGGCCAAGCCGTTGATTGCATTCACTATTCAAGCGCCGGTGATAATCCTCAGGCAGCGCAGCTATCGAGTTGCGCCAGCAGCACGCCACGGCGGGCGTCACTCATGCCGAGACCTTCGGCACGCTGCGGGAAGGCGGCGTCGATGGCGTTGCGGCACAGGGTGAGCCACTGCGCCTCGCTGAGATCCAGCGCTTGCTGCACGGCGATGAAGTTGTCGAGCATGCCGCCGCCGAAATAGGCCGGGTCATCCGAGTTGAGGGTGATATTGAGGCCCGCCTCGATCAGCTTCGGCAGCGGGTGGTCTTCCATGCGCTCCACCACCTTGAGCGCGACATTGGACAGCGGACACACCGTCAGCGGGATACGCCGCTCGGCCAGCTCCGCGACCAGGGCGGCATCTTCCAGACAGCGCACACCGTGGTCGATACGCTCCACCCCCAGCACCTCAAGCGCCGCGCGGATGTACGCAGCCGGCCCTTCCTCGCCTGCGTGAGCGACACGATGCCAGCCGCGCTCCCCCGCAAGCTGGAAGACCTCGGTGAACTTCTCCGGCGGATTGCCGATCTCGGCGCTGTCCAGGCCGACACCCACGAAGCGCGATTCGAAGGCAATCAGCGCCTCGAACAGCTCACGCGCAGACTCCGCGGAATGACAGCGCAGGAAGCTCGGCACCAGCGCCGAGGTGATATCGAATTCCTTCACCGCCTCACGACAGGCGCGCTCCAGCCCCGCGAACTGGGTTTCCAGACTCACGCCACGCGCGAGATGCGCCTGCGGATCGAAGAACAGCTCCAGATGCTTGACACCATCGGCGCTGGCGCGGCGGAAGTAGTCCTGCGCCAGGCGATAGAAATGTGACTCGTCATTCAGAACGCCCATGCCCTGGTAATAGAGCGCGAGGAAGGCGGGAAGATCCGCGAAGTCATAGGCCGCCTCGACCTCTTCCAGGGTGGCGTAGGGCAATGTGATGCCCTGCTCCGCCGCCAGTTCGAACATCAAGGCCGGCGTCAGCGAGCCTTCGATGTGCAGGTGCAGCTCCACCTTGGGCAGGCGGGCGAGAAAGTCGTGCATGCGCGGGGTAAGGGTCATGGCCCGTCTCCTCAATGAAAGGCGGCGGCTGGAAGATCGCGGAGCGCTCACCACAGCCTGATGGCGCAATTCTAGCAATCCCGAGACCACCTTGAGGAGAGACGGCGCGGGAAATGCGATTTCTCTGCGCACTGCCCACCTGCCGTGACTTTTCGCGGCTCGCCGAAATAGGCTATTTTCGTTCATTCGCACTCTCGCAAGCTCACGACACAAGCTCATCACAACAGTCATAAGCGTGCGGCAGCCAGCAACGCGCAGCCCCATGCCGCGCTGACTGACATAACCATAACGATCGACGCTGAACACCAAGGACACGATAGCCATGCACGCCACATCCCCTGCCCGCCATCCCTTCTCACGCCGCAAGCATGCTCGACAGCGTGCTGGCGTCCTGCCCGCTGCGCTGCTGCTCAGCCTTGGCCTGCTGGTACCCTTGAGCGCCAACGCCGCCCAAGAGGAGCAGAATGAACAGACCGACTTCGCCCCGCAGGGCAAGACGGAGTGCATCGCGCCGGCCAAGCCCGGCGGTGGCTGGGATTTCACCTGTCGTAGCGTGGCCCGCCTGCTGGATGAGCAGAACCTGATCCCCGCCGGTATGCAGACGCTGAACGTGCCCGGTGCCAGCGGAGGCGTCGCCTTCGCGCATGTGAAGTCCAAGCGCCATGACGATGAGCAGGTCATCGTCGCCGCCTCGAGCGCGACCACCACCCGCCTGGGGCAGCATGCCTATCAGGACGGCAAGGTCGACGACGTGCGCTGGTTGATGACCCTCGGCGCCGACTACGGCGTGATTGCCGTGGCCCAGGACTCGCCCTACCAATCGCTGACCGAGCTGCTGGCCGCCATGCAGGCAGACCCCAAGACGGTGCGCTTCGCCGGTGGCGATGTCGCGGGCGGTTTCGATCACCTCAAGGTGTTGATGGCGGCGCGTGAGGCGGGCATCGACAACCTGCGCGCCCTGCCGTACCTCGCCTACGACTCAGGCTCCGTCGCCATCATCCAGGTGATGGGCGGCCACCTGGAAGCCTTCACCGGCGACATGACCGAGGCCCGCGGCTTCGTCGAATCCGGCCACCTGCGCCTGCTGGCAGTGTTCAGTGAAGAGCGCCTGCCCGGTCAGTACAGTGACATTCCCACCGCGCGTGAGCAGGGAATCGATGTGGTCGCACCCAACTGGCGCGGCTTCTACCTGCCGGGCGGCGCATCGGATGCCGCCTTCGACTGGTGGGAGCAGACTCTCAACCGCATGGCCGAGACGCCCGAGTGGCAGCAGGTGATGCAGGACAACGGCCTGATGCCGTTCCACAAGTCCGGCAAGGCGTTGGATCGCTTCATCACCCAGCAGGTCAGCGATGTGGAGCAGCTGTCGCAGGAGCTGGGCCTGCAGTGATCAACTGAAACACTGAGGTACTGACTCCCACAAGCCCTGAGCGCCACGCCCCCACCGGCAAACGCTCAAGGCTTCCCCCAAAAAAAGACGCCGCCCCGTCATCCAGGGTGGCGTCTTTTTGCGACTGGCTGGCTTGCCCCTGCAATCTCAGGGCATGGAGGGCCAGGGCCCCTTGGGCGGCTGATGATCGGGGTCGAACTGATAGGACGATACCTGGTCGCGCTCTTCGTGCGGCTCAGAATCTATCTCTGAATCTGCCTGTGACCGAGGCTCTGCCTCCGGCGCTGCTTCTGTCTCAGTTGTCAGCTCCGCTCCCCAGCAACAATGCCCACACACTGCCCAACGCCTTGGCCATGAGCCTTCCCCCCTCCCCTGTCCCCTGCACGATTGCCGATGGCACCCGGTCAGCACGCAGTCTGGCCACCGGCTACACGCTAGACCAAAGCCAAATGGCCACGCTTGTGCTGCAACGCCGCATAACGTTTCAAACACGACTGGCAAACCAGGGCAACCGTGGACGGACAACTCACACAGGCGGCGCAAGCGCCCCGCTCGGGCCTGATGGGAGAGGTGCGAAGGAGGCATGCAAGAGCAGCAAGAGAAGAGCAGCAAGAGAGAAGTGAGTAGAGAAAAAAGAGGGACGAGAGAGGAGCAACAGAGCGTCGTAAACCGCCAGATACCGACACGATATCCAGGCGGATCATGCACAAAAATGCACCACAAAGGTGCACAAATACACCTTTCGACCAAGGTCGGTGCGACGAATGGGTATCTTGCGAGCCGTCGGGCGGCAGTCTAATTTCACCATACAGAATAAAGTTCCGCCTTACAGAATTGTAAGGTTAGTGTCAGGTTCGCGGCTGCAGGGCGAGCTTCTCGCTCAACCGCTGCCAGCGCCTGACCCACGACATGTGCCGCTACCACAATCCAATAACACCAGAGGTCGCCATGACACGTCATATAACACTCAAACTCCTGACAGCTGCGATGGTCACCGCCATGTCCGCCCAGGCCTTCGCCTTCGAACCGAAGGGCAAGGTTGACTGTATCGCGCCGGCTGATCCGGGCGGCGGCTGGGACTTCACCTGCCGCAGCGTCGGCAAGATCCTGTCTGAGCTCGATTTCGTGCCGGGCAACGTGCAGACCATCAACATGGCGGGTGCCGGTGGCGGCGTCGCCTTCGCGCACACCGTCTCCAAGCGTGCCGGTGACGAGCAGCTGCTGGTGGCCGCCTCCACCGCGACCACCACCCGTCTGGCCCAGGGCCAATTCCCGGGCATGAATCAGGACCAGGTCGAGTGGATCGGCGCACTGGGGGCGGACTACGGCGCCATCGCCGTCTCCAAGGATTCGCCGTACGACACCCTGAGCGAGGTGATGGACGCGCTGAAGAAAGACCCGAAATCCGTCAAGTTCGCCGGCGGCAGTGCCGCAGGTGGCTGGGATCACCTCAAGGTGCTGATCGCCGCCCAGGCTGCCGATGTCGAGAACCTGCCCAAGGTCTCCTACCTGTCCTACAACAACGGCGGCGAAGCCATCACCCAGGTCGTCGGCGGCCACGTGCAGGCCTTCACCGGTGATATTTCCGAGATTCAGGGCTTCATGGAATCCGGCGATCTGAAAGTGCTGGCCGTGCTCTCCGAAGAACGCCTGCCGGGCAAGCTGGCTGACGTGCCGACCGCTCGCGAACAGGGCATCGATGCCGTCGCCCCCAACTGGCGCGGCTTCTACATCCCGGCCGGTGTCAGCGACGATGCCGAGCAGTACTGGACCACCACGCTGGACAGCGTCTATGAAAGCGAAGAATGGAAAGACGTGATGACCAAGAGCGGCCTGATGCCGTTCCACAAATCGGGTGCCGAGTTTGATGCCTTCGTGAAGGCACAGATCAAGGACATCCAGACCCTTTCCAAGGACATTGGGCTGATTCGCTGATGAATGACCGCATCTTTGGTCTGCTGATGCTCACCCTGGCCGTCGCGTACGGCTGGGGTGCACAGCAGTTCCCGGAACCCTTCGGCGGGGCCGAGTCCATCGGGCCCGAAACCTTCCCCACGTTGCTCTCGATCGTGCTGGCGCTGAGCAGCCTGTATCTGATCTTGCGCCCCGACCCGGACCAGCAATGGCCGTGGAGCCGCACCGGCGCCGAGATGGTGCTGGCCATCGTCATCCTGTGCCTGTACACCGCACTGCTTGAGCCGCTGGGCTTCATCGTCACGACCACCGCTGCGGTCGGCACCCTGTGCTGGCGCATGGGTTCCAGGCCGATTCGCGCTTACGTGACAGGCCTGCTCGGCGGCATCGTCGTCTTCGCCCTGTTCAACTTCGTGCTTGAGCTACCACTGCCGCTGGGCATTCTGGAGGTGGCGTAATGGAAAGTCTTGGCTTCTTGATGCAGGGCTTCGGCATCGCCCTGCAGCCTGAGAATCTGATGTTCGCCGTGCTGGGGGCCTTCCTGGGCACCCTGATCGGCGCACTGCCGGGCCTGGGCCCGGCCAATGGTGTGGCCATCCTGATTCCGCTGGCCTTCACCCTGGGCCTGAGCCCGGAAACCTCGCTGATCCTGCTGACCTCGGTCTACGCCGGTGCCATGTACGGCGGGCGCATCTCTTCGATCCTGCTCAACATCCCGGGCGATGAGCCGGCGATGATGACCTGTCTCGATGGCTATCCGATGGCCCAGAAAGGCAAGGCCGCCGAAGCGATGGCCATCTCGGCGATCGCCTCCTTCATCGGCAGCCTGATCGCCACCATCGGCCTGATCGTGATGGCGCCGTGGCTGGCCAGCTTCGCGCTGACCTTCGGCCCGGCGGAATACTTCGCGCTGTTCGTGCTGGCCTTCGCCACCCTGGGCGGCATCACCGGCAAGAATCCGGTCAAGACCATCATGGCAGCCGCCATCGGCCTGATGATTGCCACCGTCGGCATCGATGGCTCCACCGGTACCCAGCGCTACACCTTTGATGTGCTGGAGCTGTTCGAGGGCATCGACTTCATCATCGCCATCGTCGGTCTGTTCGCCATCTCGGAGCTGCTGTTCTTCATCGAACAGCACGCCGGTGAAGGCAAGCCGATGATCGCCATGAACAAGATGACCCTGAAGCTGAAGGAGATCGTCGCCATCCTGCCGACTTCCTTCCGCGGGGGTGTGCTGGGCTTCATTTCCGGCGTGTTGCCGGGTGCTGGTGCGTCGCTGGGCAGCTTCATCAGCTACACGCTGGAGAAGAAGACCGTCGGCAAGAAAGGCAACTTCGGCGAAGGCGATCCACGCGGCGTGGCCGCCCCGGAAGCCGGCAACAACGGTGCCGCCTCTGGCGCCCTGGTGCCGATGCTGACGCTGGGCGTGCCGGGCTCCGGTACCACCGCGGTACTGCTGGCGATGCTGATCTCGCTCAACATCACCCCGGGCCCGCTGATGTTCACCCAGCACGGCGACATCGTGTGGGGCGTGATCGCGGCGCTGCTGATCGGTAACGTCATCCTGCTGTTGATGAACATCCCGATGGTCGGCATCTTCGTCAAGCTGCTGTCCGTGCCGCCCAAGTACCTGCTGCCGGTGGTGACCATGGTCGCCTTCGTGGGCATCTACTCCATCAGCCACTCGACCTTCGATCTGTACTTCATGGTCGCCTTCGGGGTCGCCGGCTACTTCCTGCGCAAGCTGGAAATTCCGCTGGTGCCGGTCATTCTCGGCATGCTGCTGGGGCCGGAGATGGAGAAGAACCTGCGTCACGCCATGCAGCTGTCCGACGGCGACTGGACCATCCTGATCGGTAGCCCCCTGGCCGTGACCCTGTGGTGCATCGCCATCGCCGGTCTGCTGCTGCCGGTGATCGTCGGCCCCATCCTGCGTCGCCGCATGAGCGCCGCCAAGGCTGCCACCGACGCCTGATCCAGGCCAGGGCCCACGCCTCTCATGAGGTGACACGCCCTGAACGACAGCGCTCTGAAATGACATCGCCCTCGCCGGTCTTGCCGGCGGGGGCGATGTCATTTCAGCACTTCAAGACTCCTGACACTGGTGAGCGCGCATCAGTCGCCCTGCTGCCACTGGGCGAGCAGGCGGTGGGCCTGGGCAGGCGTCAGGCGCGCCGTCGGGCCACTGAGCACGATGACCTCAGCCGGTGCCAGCCCCTCGTCGTGATGCTGGGCGACGCTGACCGCCAACGCCGCCACCGACAGGCCGGCGGCTTCGCCGGTCTCGATCTCGCCACTGTCGACACACTGCTGCAGCAAGGCGGACAGCGCCTCATCGACCAGCTCGCCTTCCTCCAGCTGATGGCGCAGCGGCCACTGGCTGACATGCGCGTACTGACACATTGCCTGACGCGGTCGCGTCACGCCCTCCACCGGGCGCGCCTCGGCCTGCGAGCCATGCTCTACCAGCATCAGGCTGGCCGTCTCGCCACTGGCGGCATTCAGCGCCGCCAGCCAGCCGCGCAGCTGAACCTCGCGGGCCGGCAGCGCGGGTGCCAACTGGGCAAAACGCCCCAGCGCCGCGCCGATGGAGTAGATACCGTGGCTGTCACGCGCCACATAGCCGAAGTGCTCAAGCGAGCCCATCAGCCGCAGAATCGTGCTCTTGTAGAAACCACTGGCCTGGGCCAGCTCGTTGAGCGTCAGGCGAGGTGTCGCGGGGGTAAAGGCTTCCAGCAGCGTCAAGGCACGCTCGACCGCTTCCACACGTTGATTGGCCATGCGGCGGGACTCCCACGGCAGGTGAAGAACGAGGCTGACAGGCGGCTTGCGCCATGCCGCCTCACAGGACTTGAATCATGCCATAACGTTCTGACAGACAGAACATGACACGCCTGTCGCACTGACGATACTGGCCGTGCAGCGTGGTAGAATGGTGAGCTACGACGCTATTTCCGGTTACGTCCGCACAGGGTTCACACATGTCCATCTTCATCATCACCTTCGTGGTCTGCCTGATCGTCACCGTCGGCACCGTGGCCATGCTGATGATGTCGCGTACGCCGCGCTTTCGTACCGACTACAGCGACATCGCCCGCGTGCTGGATCAGGCGATCAGCGGCGAAATCAACGAGAACGAGTGGCACAGCGTGATCGGCTACCCGATTCGCCATGATGAGTATCTGGAGAGTCTGCGGCGCCGCTGCCAGGGCATCTTCGACAACCATGCCAGGCCGTGGCAGCTGGCCCAGGGCGGCGCGCTGTTCTCGCGCGCCGGTCGTGAAGAGCTCAACGTGCTGCTGGGCCATCTGCGTGCCCGCACCGGTGTCGCGGAGACTCGCGCCTGATGGCCGCCAGCGAGATGCGCCTGATCCCGCTCTCCAACCTGCGCGAGCACCATGATCACAGCTACCACCAGCTGGTGATCGGCCTCGATGGTCTGGCCGAGTTCGAGATCGAGGGCCAGGGCGGCGAGATTCGCCCACTGACCGGCTGCATCGTGCCGGCCGATCATGTCCACTACTACGCGGGCATCGGCGAGAATCGCCAGCTGATTCTCGACCTGCCCGATGATGCGCCCTACCTGACCGGCCATCACCGTGAACTCAAGCGTCTGTTCGAGCGTCCACGCTTCTTCACGCTGGACACCCGCCTGCGCGGCTATCTCGAATTCATGCTCGCGGAAGTCAACGACTACCAGCAGGCGCCGGGTGACCTGCTCGCCGCCACCTTCCTCGCCTGCCTCAACACGCGCATCGAAGAGCCGATGAGCGCGCTGAGCACCAGTGGTCGTCAGCTGGATCTGGTCGCGCTCAACCGCTTCATCGACGCCAATCTCGGCCAGCGCCTCAGCGTGGCGGATCTTGCCCGCCAGTCGCATCTCTCCGAGCAGCATTTCAGCGAGCGTTTCCGCGTACTGACCGGCCTCTCGCCCTATCAGTACCTGCTGCGCCGTCGGCTGGAGGAGGCACGCCAGCTACTGGGCACCAGCGAGCTATCCCTGTCCCAGATCGCGGATCGCTGCGGCTTTGCCAACCAGAGCGCCCTTTCCCATGCTTTCCGCAAGCATCTCGGCTTCCCGCCCTCGGCACTGCGCAAAGCCTGATCGAGTTGGCAGAAGCCGATGGGACGTGCGCATCCCCTCGGGTATCTGACACGCCCTTGCCTCCCTCATTCACGGCCGCATTTCTGACACCCCGCTCTTCAATTCCTCCCCCGCGCGGGAAGTGCGTCGCTTGGGGCACGCACGTCGTTCAACGGCACCCCCACCGTCAGCTGCAAACCAATTCTCCTCCAGACCTCTACCACCTTGGTATAACAAGATCGCGTCATTTCGCGGCACATCCTTCGACAAAGGTCGGAGAAGCGTGTCACTTTTCAGACATGCCCGTGAATTTGACATGCGCAGCCGAGAAATTGGAAAGACCCGCCCCCCTGCGCCACCCTACATTCTCAGTCATACATCCAGACGTGCCGCTGTCGCGCTTTCTGATGCGTTCTGCATCACTCCCGGCGCTGTGACTCGGCAATCCCATTCGGCGCTTCGACGCCCAGCAGCAAGGGGTTCGCACCATGACCACCTCCACTTCCTCCGATCAGTCCAGTGCAGTGAATGCCGCGATCGCCTCGGCCACGTCCACAGCCGCCCAGTCCTCGAACAATTCGTCCACGAATACTGTCAAGCAAGGGGTTCTCAAGGGCGATGTGCTCAAGGACAACATCCTGCGCAGTGACCAGATGCTGGCCGCCAGCACCTGGCAGCAGTCTCCGGAGGCGCTGTTCGCGCGCGTCAGCGACCACTATCTGGTCGATGAAAGTGCCTACGTCAGCGAGCTGGTCGGACTGCTGAATGCCGAAGAGAAGGATGTCAAGCGCATCGGCGACAAGACGGCAGAACTGGTGCGCGAGATTCGCACCATGGACACCGCTGTCGATTCCATCGACGAGCTGCTGCAGCAGTACAGCCTCGACACTCAGGAAGGTGTGCTGCTGATGTGCCTGGCCGAGGCGCTGCTGCGCATTCCGGACAAGGAAACCGCCGATGCGCTGATCGAGGACAAGCTCGGCGTGGCCGACTGGAAGTCCCACCTGGGCCAGAGCGAGTCCTGGTTCGTCAACGCCTCCACCTGGGGCCTTCTGATGACCGGCAACGTCATCAAGATGGATCTGCCCAAGGGCGACGGCAAGCCGGCCACCTTCATCAATCGCATGGTCAATCGTCTCGGCGAGCCGGTCATCCGCCGCGCCATGTACCAGGCGATGAAGGTGATGGGCAAGCAGTTTGTGCTGGGCCGCGATATCAAGGAAGCGCTCAAGCGCTCCCAGCCGCTGTTCGACAAGGGCTACACCTATTCCTACGACATGCTGGGTGAAGCGGCCTGCACCCGTGCCGACGCCAAGGGCTACTTCGACGACTACGCGCGTGCCATCCGCACCGTCGGCGAAACCTCACGCAAGCTGAAGGAATCCACCCCGTCACCGTCCGTCTCCATCAAGCTGTCCGCCCTGCATCCGCGCTATGAATTCGGCCGTCGTGAGCAGGTGCTGGAAGAGCTGGTGGCGAGCGTGCGTGAACTGGCCGGCATCGCCCGCGAGCTGAACGTCGCCATCACCATCGATGCCGAGGAAGTCGATCGCCTCGAGATCTCGCTGGAAGTGTTCCGCGCCGTCTACGAGAGCGACACCTGCCGCGGCTGGGGCAAGTTCGGCCTCGTCGTGCAGGCCTATTCGACGCGTGCCCTGCCGACCCTGCAGTACCTGAACCGCATCGCCGATCTGCAAGGCGACGAGATCCCGCTGCGCCTGGTCAAGGGCGCCTACTGGGACAGCGAGATCAAGGAATCCCAGGAGCTGGGTGTCGAAGGCTATCCGGTGTTCACCCGCAAGGCCTCCACCGACGTCAGCTACCTGGTCTGCGTGCGCTTCCTGCTGTCCGAGAACACCCGCGGACGCATCTACCCGCAGTTCGCCACCCACAATGCCCACACCATCAGCACCATCCTGGATGTGGCCAACGCCGGCGAGACACGTCAGTTCGAATTCCAGCGCCTGCACGGCATGGGCGAAGCCCTGTATGAAGCCGCGCTGAAGCGTGCCCCCAAGGGGACCTGGTGCCGTATCTATGCGCCGGTCGGCGCGCACAAGGACCTGCTCCCGTACCTGGTACGTCGTCTGCTGGAGAACGGGGCCAACTCCTCGTTCGTTCACCAGCTGGTCGACCCGCGCGTGCCGGTCGAGAGCCTGTGTACCCACCCGGTGGTCACGCTCAATCAGTACAAGACCTACCACAACCCACGCATCGCGCTGCCGCCGAACATCTATGGCGCAGACCGCCTGAATTCACGGGGCATCAATCTGAACATCAATAGCCAGTACCAGCCGCTGATCGACGAGATGGCCACGCACATGGACACTACCTACGACGTGCGTCCGCAGCTGGCCTTCGATGTCGAGGTCAATGCCGAGCGTCGTCAGGCCGTCACCTGCCCGTTCGACCGTCGTGACACCCTGGGCCACGTGCAGTGGACCAGCGCCGAGGAAGCCTCCAAGGCCATCGACGCCGCCTGGGCTGCCTTCCCGCGCTGGGAGCAGACACCGGTCGAGGAACGCGCCGCGATTCTCGAGCGCTTCGGTGACCTGATGGAAACCCACACCGCCGAGCTGATGACCCTGTGCTCCCGCGAGGGTGGCAAGCTTCTCACCGACGGCATCGCCGAGATCCGTGAAGCGGTCGACTTCTGCCGCTACTACGCCAACCGTGCGCGTGCCGACTTCGCCGAGCCGACCGAGCTGCAGGGCCCGACCGGTGAGCACAACCAGATCATGCTCGGCGGCAAGGGCGTGTTCGCCTGCATCAGCCCGTGGAACTTCCCGGTCGCGATCTTCTGCGGCCAGATGGTCGCCGCTGCCGTCACCGGCAACACCGTGGTCGCCAAGCCCGCCGAGCAGACCTCGCTGGTCGCGCACCGCGTCGTGGAACTGCTGCGCGAAGCCGGCATGCCGCGCGATGTCGTCCAGCTGCTGCCGGGGGATGGCCCGACAGTGGGCAGCGTGCTGTCCAGCGACCCGCGCATCACTGGCGTGTGCTTCACAGGCTCCACCCAGACCGCACAGATCATCAACCGCTCGCTGGCCGCGCGTGAGAACGCTCCGCTGCCGAGCCTGATCGCCGAGACCGGTGGCCTCAACGCCATGATCGTCGACTCCACCGCCCTGCCGGAGCAGGTCGTCAACGACGTGGTGCAGTCCGCCTTCCAGAGTGCCGGTCAGCGCTGTTCCGCCCTGCGCGTGCTCTACGTGCAGGAAGACGTCGCCGAGCGCGTCATCAGCCTGCTCAAGGGCGCGATGGACGAGCTGAAGATCGGCGACCCGCGTGACCTGGGCACCGACGTCGGCCCGGTCATCGACGAGGAAGCGCGTGCCGGTCTGCTCAAGCACATCGAGGAATATCGCAGCCAGGGCCGCGTGATCGCCGAAGCCGCCGTCGACAAGACCATCACCGAGCACGGCACCTTCGTCGCGCCGGTCGCCCTGCGCATCGACGGCATCGATAGCCTGGAAAGCGAGCAGTTCGGTCCGGTACTGCACATCGCGACCTGGAAAGGCGGCGAAGTGGACAAGGTCATCGATACCATCAATGGCCTCGGCTACGGCCTGACCTTCGGTGTGCATTCGCGAAACGAAAGTTTTGCCAATGCCGTTGCACAGAAAATTCGTGTTGGTAATGTCTACGTCAACAGGAATATCATCGGTGCTGTAGTAGGTGTACAGCCGTTTGGTGGCCAGGGCTTCTCCGGTACTGGCCCGAAAGCCGGCGGCCCGCACTACCTGTACCGCTTCGCTACCGAGAAGACCCGTACCGTCAACACCACGGCTCTCGGCGGCAACGCGTCTCTTCTCGCCATGGGCGACGAATGACCGACGCTACCTGCTCTCGCGGCAGCAGAGGTCATGCCTGGCGGAAGACTGCATGCTGGACGTGCATGAGGTAGCCAGGTGACAGGGCATCAGGACGATGCCCAGTGGATGACGGCGAGCACGCCAGGCCGTCATCTGCCCCGGACACCGACAGGGACGCCCACGGACATGGATCGCCAGCGACTGGCCCCCCATGCTCGTGCCCTGCGGTGTCCGTTGCCGTTTCCCCTTTTGACTCGACAGCAATATGCGGGGACGGACGAACGTCAGAAGATTCGTTTATGCGCTAGTCTGAACGTGCAAGATTGGTAGGAACTTGCGAGAGCCGCCGCGACATGGCCCTCGAAGGACGTTCGATGCATGACGCAGGACTCCCGGTGACGGTCTGACAGGAACCGTCACTGGCAGTAAATCATCACGACGCTCGCCGTCCGACAACAATAAATGCAAAGGATTTACTCCACGATGGTCGATAACAGCCCCACCATACTCATCACGTTCGCAATCTATCTGGCGGTGATGCTCGGCATTGGCCTGCTGGCCTACAAGCGCACCTCCAACATGTCGGATTACATCCTGGGTGGCCGTTCATTGGGCCCCTGGACATCCGCCATTTCCGCCGGTGCGTCTGACATGTCCGGCTGGCTTCTTCTGGGCCTGCCCGGCGCTGCCTACCTCAGCGGCCTGTCCGCTGCCTGGATCGGCATCGGTCTGCTGGCAGGTACCTGGCTCAACTGGCTGATCGTCGCCAAGCGCCTGCGTATCTACAGCTTCGTCGCCAGCGACTCGCTGACCCTGCCGGATTACTTCGAGAAGCGCTTCCGCGACAACTCCAAGATGTTGCGCGTCATCTCGGCCGTCTTCATCCTGCTGTTCTTCCTCTTCTACACCAGCTCCGGTCTGGTGGCAGGTGGCAAGCTGTTCGAGACCGTCTTCGGCCTCGACTACACCATCGCCGTGACCGTCGGTACCATCGCCATCGTGTCCTACACCTTCTTCGGCGGCTTCCTCGCCGTGTCGTGGACTGACCTGATCCAGGGTCTGATGATGGCCGCGGCCCTGATCGTGGTGCCCATCGTGGCACTCACCGACATGGGTGGCGTGGCAGAAGCGACCTCGCGCATCACCGCCGAGAACCCGCTGCTGCTGGAATGGTTCCGTGACGCCTCCACCGGCGAAGCGCTGACCCTGGTCGGCATCGTCTCCTCACTGGCGTGGGGCCTGGGCTACTTCGGTCAGCCGCATATCCTGGCGCGTTTCGCGGCCATCCGCAGCGAGAAGGACATCGGCGCGGCACGCACCATCGCCGTCGTCTGGTCTGCACTGGGTCTGTTCGCAGCCATCTGCATCGGCCTGCTGGGTCTCGTCTACGTGCCGAAGGACCTGGCCGACAGCGAGAAGATCTTCATGGTCATGGTGAACTTCATCTTCCACCCGGCGGTTGCCGGCGTGCTGCTGGCCGCCATCCTGGCTGCCGTGATGTCCACCGCTGACTCCCAGCTGCTGGTGTCGTCCTCTGCCCTGGCCGATGACTTCTACAAGGCGCTGTTCAAGAAGGATGCGACCCAGTCCGAGCTGGTGTGGGTCGGTCGCTTCGCGGTGGTCGGTATCGCCATCATCGCCTGGATCCTGGCGCTGGACCCGAATTCCAGCGTGCTGGGTCTGGTGTCCTACGCCTGGGCCGGCTTCGGTGCTGCCTTCGGTCCGGCGCTGATCATGTCGCTGTACTGGCGTCGCATGAACCGCTTCGGCGCGCTGGCCGGCATCATCGTCGGTGGCGTGACCGTGGTGGTCTGGAAGCAGCTTTCCGGTGGCATCTTCGATCTCTACGAGATCGTGCCGGGCGTCATCTTCGCCTACATCGCCATCTACGTGGTCAGCATCATGAGCGCAGCACCGGCTGATGAGGTCACCACGGAATTCGACAAGGTCGAGAACCACGCCTGATCGAGGTGTGACAGGACACTGTTGAAGCCTGTACCTATTCGGCAATACGACAACGCCGCCCCTCGGGGCGGCGTTGTCGTTCATGGCAACTGGTCCTCACTGACTCACGCTGTCATGGCTCTCTCATATGGCCTAATCACATTGGCGAGGCTTGCGAAAATCGATCACCCAGACGCCCTCTTGCAGTGACAGCGCTGGCGATTGCACTTGCGACAGCACTTGAGATTGAGCGGATGAAGGGGCTGAGGACTGACTGGTGAGCTGATCGGAGGCCTGACTGACAGCATCGCCCGGCGCACAGGGCGACCGCGCTTGCAGGCGTGCCTTGAGCGCCTCATCGCGCAGCAAGGTCACCGCACTGGCGCCCACCAGGCGCAGCCGCACCACGGCCCAGTAGTTGTCGGGCGTGAAGGCGGCGACCAGATTCTGGCCCACGGCCGCCACCTGCTGGCGAGCGACCCGCGCCAGTGGCGCTACTGGCGCCTCGCCCAGCACCAGTACCGGCAAGGCATCGCGCGGCTGGTAGCGCTCGGCATCGCGGGGCGAGTCCAGCGGCAGCCCCTGTTCCCGAGCCTGAGCTACCAGGGTGCGGGCCAGCTGTGTCTCATGGACCTGCTGGGCGGCCAGCGCATTGCTCCAGGCGGCGAAGATCACCTCATGGCGCACCAGCAACAGGCAGGCGACGATCAACAGGCACTGCATCAACGAGCACTGCCTCAGCCGCCGCCAGACAGGAGGCTTGCGCTGCGTGTTGGCCGTTTCCGTCATGCTCGGCGTTGCGCCGGCACTCGCTCTCGCACTCAGAACCAGCATCAGGGCACCGCCCAGCAGCGGTCCCCAGGCGATCAGGGTGCGCGAATGAAATACCGGCTCGGCCAGCAACAGCATCGGCCCCCACAGGGCGGGAGCCAGCAGCAGCGCCCACAGGGCCCAGCTCATGCGCTGCAGCGATAGCTGGCGCGCCGAGCGAGACCTGACCGCGGGCGCGCCAGTGGCCTCGGCGTGACGTAAAGGCACGCCGTGAGGCAGGAGTCGCAACAGCGCCGCCCCGGCCAGCAGCGCCAGACTGAGCAGCAGCGTGACCTGCCCCAGCCCCTCACGCAGCGCGCCCAACGCCACGTTAAGGTTGTGCTCGAGCCCCGCCAGCAAGGCCTGAGGGTCGGCGAAGGGCAGCATCTGGCCATGCTGCTGACTGTACTCCCCCGCCACCAGCAGCCGCGTGATGGGCAGATAGAGCAGCAAGGCGACGGCGGCCAGCGCCCCACGCTGCAACAGCATCCGCCAACGCGACCACAGTGACGTGCTGGCAGGGCCCGCGAACAGGGCTTCGAGCAGGCTCAGCACCAGAAAGGCATTCAGGGCCGGTTGATAGCAGCACAGCGCCAGCAACAACAGCAGCAAGGCGCTCAGCGGTGGCTGCCAGGCCTGCCATAGCCCTCGTCTTTCGTTTACCCCGCCGGCCTGCTCTCCCTCTGTTCTGGTCTTCCCGCCAGCACGCAACACCAGACTGGCCAATATGGCACTGGCCAGCGCCACACTCATCGGCAGGCTGTCGAAGGCGTAACTGAAATTCTGCAGGGTGAAGGGCGTCAGCCAGATCAGCGCATTGCCCACGACGCAGCCCGCCAGCGAGAGCCCCGGCAGCCATCGCCACCAGGCCAGTGCCATGCTCGCCGCCAGTCCCCAGGCCGCCAGCTGCGGCAAGGGCGCAACATTGACCAGCACGTCGCCGAAGCCCAGCAGACGCATGATACCCTCGGCGGCCGGGCGTGCATTGAGCATCCAGCCGAAATAGCCATCCAGCGCGCGACTCATGTCATCCAGATACAGCGCACGCGTGGCAATCAGCGGCACAAGCCCGAGGCCGATCACCACAAGACTGGCAAGCAGAATGCGCCATGCCTGACGCCGTCTGGCATCAGCGGCATCACACGCTTGGGACAACGGCTGCGACCTTGTCATGCACTGGACTCCCGATCAGAACGATACCCAGGACGGATGACGTCGAGAGTACCTGACTCGGGGCGCGATGGAATGCCCCGACGAAAGCCCATCAAAAACGCCACCCGAGGGTGGCGTTGTCGACATGCTTACGTCTTGCGGGAGTTACTCGGCCGGCGTGCTGGCCTGATGGAAGTGCACATCGCGCTGCGGATAGGGAATGCTGATGCCGCGCTCATCGAAGGTAAGTTTGATGCGTTCGGTCATGTCCCACTTCAGCGCCCAGTAGTCGGCCGCACTGCACCACATGCGGAAGTTGAAGTTGACCGAGCTGTCGGCCAGCTCTGACACGGCGATCAGGTGGGACGGCTCCTTCATGATGCGCTCGTCACCGGCGACCAGCTCCTCGAGCACCGCCTTGACCTGACGGATGTCGTCGTCATAGCTGACACCGACGACCAGGTCCAGACGACGCGTCGGCAGCGCCGAGTAGTTGGTGATGGTGTTGGACATGACGCTGGAGTTCGGCACGGTGACCTTGCGGTTGTCCGGCGTCACCAGGCGGGTCTGCAGCATGGTGATCTGATCGACACTACCGGAAGTACCGGCGGCTTCGACGTAATCGCCCTTCTTGAACGGACGCAGCGTGACCAGCAGGAAGCCGGAGGCCAGATTGGACAGCGAGCTCTGCAGCGCCAGACCGATCGCCAGACCCGCCGCACCCAGCGCGGCGATCATGGAGGTGGTATCGACGCCGAGCTGGTCCAGAGCGGTCAGCAGCACCATGACCACCAGGATGGCGTAGGCGATCTGGCCGACGAAACCGGCCGCTGCCTCGTCCATGCTCTTGCGGTGCAGAAGCGAGGTCGCCCACTGGGTAAGACGCTTGGCGACCCACATGCCGAAGACCAGCACGGCCAGCGCCGACAGCAGGGTTCCGCCCCATTGCAGCCCTATCTCGAACAGCTGACTGGTATCCATGGGAATGGCATTCAAAAATTCCACGACAACTCCTTGAGCATCCCTTGTGTGGCAGTCAGCAGACCACCGGGTGCTTTATCGTTATAGGGCACGAGGCGCGCGCCGGGGACGCACTGACACTCGGCCGAATGGATCATTGGGTATTCACACGCGCACAATTTACCTGACTATCGGCGTCACGTCAGTGCTCTTGCAGTTGGGGCCGTGTGCCCTGCTCTGCGCTCATCACGTCATTCATCAAGGCATCAATCACGCCAGTCCTCAATTCAGGGCGCACTTCAATTCAGGGCGCACTTAAATTCAGGGCGCACGTCAGGGCTGCGCTCGAGCGGGCGTCAGTCCCAGCGGTGAGCGCAGCGTCAGCGCGTCCAGGCGCAGGCCCACAGGAAACTTGTTGGCATCCAGACCCGCATCACGCGGCGCGATGGGCGGCGGCCCCTTGAGGGTCAGGCTGAAGCTGCCATCGCTCGCGATCAGCGCGGCGGGCACCTCGACCTCGAAGCGCTCATAATCACCGCCCACTGGCCAACGCGTGACGGTCTGCTCTTTGATCATGACCGCTACCGGCAGCGCGGTGGCCGAATCCGGAAAACGTGACAGCTCAAGCGCCACGACCACCGCCTGTGAACCTGCCGGCGAGACCTCGGGCGCCACTCGCAGACGCAAGGTGACCTCCGCCAGCCGCGCACTGACCGGCACGTCTGGCTGTGGCGAGTAGAAACCGGCCCACAGCACGCCGCAATTGCCCAGCGGCTCGCCCTTGCGGACGGAGTAGCGCTCACCGGGCGTCAGTACCGGAACCTCGCCCATCGGCCGATAACAGGTGGTGGCATGCTCGATGAAGTAGCGCCGATAGTGATCATCGACCCTGGGCGTGCGCGCCAGCCACAGAATGGTGAGTTCGAAGGCCAGCACCACTACGGTGGCCAGCAGCCACCAGATCCGCTGGCTGCGGCGCGAGCGTGGCGCGCCATACAGGGCATCAGACGAGCCAGAAGACGGCGTCATACCAGTTCTCCACCAGCCAGAGATTAGCGAGCGCACCCAGCATGACAAGGCCCCAGGCCAGCGTGCGTGGCAGCCGCACGAGCAGGTCATGGAGGGCCAGCACGAACACCGGCATGCCGATCATGTAACGCGGAATGGCGTCCAGCCCGGTCGCCAGCGGTATGAACAGCGTGAAGCCCGCCAGCCCCATCTCCAGCCAGCGCCGCTGCACGCCCAGCCAGCCGATCAGACCGACACCGACCAGCGCCATGCTCGCCTGCCACGCCGGACGCAGCGTCTCCGGCGCACTCTGCCAGTAGCTCAGCCCTTCAATGAGGTTGATGAGGGGGTTGCCCATCTCGCGTCCCCAGGAGATCTGCACGTGACTGAAGGCCAGCGCATCGCCCGTGCGGTGATAGAGCAGCGCCATGAACAGAAACAACCCCAGGGGCCCCACCACGCCGACCAGCAGCCAATCGGGCCGCCGCCACAGCTCGGCGAAGGCCCGCAGGCGCAGGCGCGCCACAAGTTCGATTCCCATCGCGATGACCCAGAACACGCCAGTGGCGCGGGTCATCGACAACAGCAGCGTCCAGAGCATCACGCGGCCGGTGCGCTGACACCGCCAGTCGATCAAAGACGCCAGACACAGCAGCCAGAACAGTGACTCGGAATAGAGTGCGCTGAAATAGAAGCTGTACGGCATGCTGGCTGCCAGCCACACGAACAGCTGCAACGGCGCGCCGGGACGCGTGATGGCCAGATAGCGACAGCCCAGCCCCAGCGCCACGGCCAGCAAGGCATTGCTCAAGAGCACGCCCATCAATTCGGGGTCGAGCTGACCGCCCAGCGTCACCAGCCACAGCAGCGCCGGATAAAGCGGGAAGAAGGCCCAGTTGGCGGCGTCGCCATCGCTCATGCTGCGCGCCTCGACATCGTAGCCGCGCGTCATGATGCCCTTGAACCAGCTGCCGTCGAACTGCGCCATGGCGTGCAGATAGCTGTGATCGCCCCACAGCGCGATGGCGATCCAGACGGCGCGCGTCACCAGCAGCGCCAGCAGGATGTGCCCCCAGGGAATGCGCACGGCCTGCGCCCGCGCGAGTGCCTCGGCAGGGGGTGGCGTCTCGGCCGCCAGGGGCTTGAGGCGCTCTCCCAGCGTCGAGCGCGGTCCTGCGGTGACACTGTCATTCATGCAGGGTCTTCCTTGAAAGCCCACAGCCGTGAGGCCAGATAGGTCACGATCGGCACCGAGAGCGTGGCGATCGCGATGGCGACGAAGCCCGACAGGTCCAGCCCCTGCATCAGCAGGGCCAACAGGCCATTGTTGAGCGCAAAGCCGCCCGCCGCGACCAACCCGAAGCGCCAGGCACTGCCCTGGCGCTTGAAGGTCAGCCGGCGATGGCCGACCAGCGAGACCTGAAAGGCGACGCAGAAGGCAATGAGATTGGCGATGAACTCATTGAGCTGCGGCCACAGGAACAACAGCAAGGCGGCGACGCCCAGGTGCACGCCCGTCGCCGCCAGCCCGACCAGCCCGAAGCGGGTCGCGGTGCCCGCCTCCTCCCTGGCGCGCGCAGTGACTGACCTGTCGGACTCGCTGACACCTTCACGATCAGCGCTCAAGTGATTCACCTCGCGCCGCATCGCGTGGCCCACCGCGCACGACGCGCGCAGTGCTCAGGCCGCTGTCGAGCCCCCTGTCCGGTGACACGCTGCCCGGCAGGCTGTCGTGCAGGCTGTCATGGTCGATCAGGTAAAGCGGACGCTGCTTGGTTTCCATGAACAGGCGACCGAGGTATTCGCCCAGCACGCCGATCGAGATCAGCTGCATGCCGCCGAAGAACAGGATCGCGACCATCAGTGAGGCATAGCCCGGCACATCGACGCCGAACAGCACCGTCTTGCTGATGATCACCAGGATATAGAGGAAGGAAAGAGCGGCGACGACACTGCCGATATAGGTCCAGACCCGCAGCGGCCAGGTCGAGAAGCTCACCACGCCATCGAGGGCGAAGTTCCACAGCTTCCAGTAGTTGAACTTGGTGGTGCCGGCCGTGCGCGACGGGCGCTGGTAGGTGACGCTCACCGAGCGATAGCCGGGCCACGAGAACAGGCCCTTCATGAAGCGGTTGCGCTCGGGAAGGCGCCGCAGCGCCTCGACGACACGGCGGTCCAGCAGGCGGAAGTCGCCCGCATCGCGCGGTATCTCGGTGAAGGTCAGGCGGTTGAAGATGCGGTAGAACCAGCCTGCCGTCTTGCGCTTGGTGGCGGTGTCTTCAGGGCGCGCGGCGCGCACGCCATAGACCATGTCGTAGCCGGCCTGCCATTGACTGATGAACTCGAGGATCACCTCCGGCGGGTCCTGCAGATCGACATCCATCGGCACGATGGCATCGCCGCGCGCCTGCTCGATGCCCGCGGACATGGCCGCTTCCTTGCCGAAGTTGCGTGTCAGGCTCAGGTAGCGCACGCGAGCATCGCCGGCTGCCGCAGCCTCCAGACACGCCAGGGTGCCGTCGGTCGAGCCATCATCGACGAACAGCACTTCAAGATGCGGTACCTGCGAGCTCAGTGTCTTCTCGATGGCCTCCAGAAAGAGACCGATGGTCTCCTCCTCGTTCATCACCGGCACCACCAATGACAAGACCCAGTCACCGGAAAGGCGGCGCGACATGTCGCGGGGAATGTGCACCGACGAAGTCGAGGACTGCCTGCCAGACGTCTGGCCGCAGGATGCATCAGCTGAGGACCGCATGGTATTTCCTCCATCGAGAGCCCCGTCAATCATGCACGCCAGGGCGTCATCATCTGACAAAATGAGAATGAAGAGGACACAGGGGCTGCACCAGCGCCTTGCCAGACACTCTCGCTCTCGATCGGCGCCTCTCCTCCCTCCGCTCCATTACCTCTTGGGGCCGAGGGCGACGATTACAACGCAGCGTCAATGCTGACGGTGACCAGCGCGAACGGACCTGCCAACTGCAAGAATCCGTGAAAAGCCCCCGCACAGCGCCAGAAGTCGGCAAGGGACCGCGAGCGATTACGAGGGCCTGCAGGGCCGGCAAGGGGCTTGCGAGAGCGGTCTGTGAGAGCGGCCTGTGCGGTGCAATGAGCGCGACACCACCTCGCTGCGTCACAGAGCCTGCGGCCTCGACAAGTAAAGCCTGAATCACTCAAGGGCTCGCAAGCCATGCCTTTGGCCCAAAACAAGCACGGCCGCTCCCTGGAGCGGCCGTGCTTGTTGATGTAATAAATGGAATCTGCGCAATCGCGTTACTGGCTGGACGCGAGGACCACCAGCGTGATGAGCAGAAGACACCAGCTCAGCGGCGCCCCCAGCAGCCAGGCGCGAGTCGCATGGCGCGGCACCAGGCCGACGCCATGCGTGAAGCCGGCGCCCAGCCCCCAAAGCGCGACCAGCAACATCAGATAGCGCGGCCCTGTCTGCATCGAGGCTATCGCATCCGGCCCCAGCAGCATCCAGATGGCCACCATGGCAGACAGCAGCAGCGAGGCCAGATGGGCAGGTCGAGTTCGGCACCAGGCCGGTGGTCGTGAGGCGTACCAGGGTCGTGACATCGAGCTCTCCTTGATCGGAACGGTCAGCGGCGCAGAAGTAACGTTGGGGCCGCCTCACTCAATCATCGTCAAAGGTGTGGGTCTGCTCAAGCCACAATGCATTGATGATGCCCGCGAAGCAGGCCAGCAACACACCGAGAATCCAGGCGAAATACCACATGGTGTCGTCTCCTGACGAAGGCACTGCCCTCGCCTGTTGATAGCAAATGGGAGCAATTGGCTCAGCTAGCTCAACTCAATACAGACTGTGACCGTCCTGCTCGATATGCGCGACGGTGACGCGACGCCACATCTTCACGTAGCACCAGGTGGTGTAGAGGATGATGGTCGGCACCATCACCAGACCCGCCACGGTGACGATGGAGAGCGTCAGCTCGCTGGAAACGGAATCCCACAGCGTCAGACTGGCCTCGCTCATGCGCGAGGACGGCACGATGAACGGGAACATGCTGATGCCTGCGGTGGCGACCACGCCCCCTACCCCGACGGAGCTTGCCGTGAAGGCCGCGCCGCCCTTGCGCCGAGCCGACAGCACCATCGCGGCCAGCACACCGGCGATCGCGCTGAGCGGTGCCAGCAACGTCAGCGGCTCACGTGCATAGACATCCAGCCAGCTACCCGGCCCCACCTGCTTGTCGAGCAGCTTGAGGGCCGAGGCGGTGTCGCCCATCTGATCAATGCTGTAGCCCATGCCAGACAACCACACCCACAGCCCGCCCAGCGCGAACAGCCCCAGCGTCAGCAGGCCCAGCGGCTGCACCAGACGCGCACTGCGTGCGGCGACGGCCTCATCGGCACGTGCCACCAGCCAGGTGCCGCCATGCAGCATCACCATCACCACGGACAGCGCGGCGCACAGCAGAGCGAAGGGGTTGAACAGGCCCAGGTAGCTGCCGGCGTAGCTGGCACGCATGAACTGATCGACTTCCAGCGGCACGCCCTGCAGCAGGTTGCCGAAGATCAGCCCGAAGAAGGCGGTGGGAATCAGGCTGCCGGCGACGATGCCGCGGTCCCACCAGCCGCGCCACTGGGTGTTCTCGAGCTTGGAGCGGTAGTCAAAGCCCAGCGGGCGGAAGAACAGCGAGAACAGGATGGCCAGCATCGCGAAATAGAAGCTGGAGAACACGGCGCCGTAGACCACCGGCCACACCGCGAACACCGCGCCAATGGCCGTGACCAGCCACACCTGATTGCCATCCCAGTGCGGGGCCAGGGTATTGATCACCACACGGCGCTCGCTGTCATTGCGGCTGACCAGCGGCATCAGCATCGCCGCGCCCATGTCCATGCCATCGGTGATGACGAAGCCGATCAGCAGCAGCCCTACCGCCACCCACCAGAACAGCTTGAGGATCTCGTAATCCCACATGATCCGTTACTCCTTGAATGACAGCGAAGGATTGAGTGACATGCCGTCATCTTCGGACATGGCGCCATGGTGGATGCCGCCGCGCTCGAAGTGATAGCGACCGGTGTGCAGGGAAGACGGCCCCTTGCGCGCGAAGTGGAACATCAGCCACATCTCGATGACGAAGAACAGGCTGTAGAAGGCCAGGAAGCCACCGATGGACCACCACAGGTCGGACTCATCCAGACTCGAGGCCGCCATGAAGGTCGGCAGGATCTCCCCCACCGCCCACGGCTGACGCCCGAATTCGGCCACGAACCAGCCGGTTTCCACGGCGATGAACGGCAGCGGGATGGACAGCAGGCAGATCCACAGGAAGGGCCGCACGTCGAAGCGATGCCTGGCGGTCATCCACACCGCCGCGATGAAGATCACCAGCATCGCCATGCCGCAGGCGACCATGATGCGGAACGAGAAGAACATCGGCGCGACCGGCGGAATCGAGTCGGCGGCGGCCTTGTCGATCATCTCCGGCGTGGCATCGGAGGGCGTCTCGACGTAGCGCTTGAGCAGCATGCCGTAGCCGAGATCATCCTTGACCGCATCGAAGGCTTTGCGGGTCGCGATGTCGTCCTGGCCATCACGCAGCTGCTGGAGCAGGTCATAGGCCTGCATGCCATTGAGGATGCGTCCGCGGTGCTCCTCGGTCAGCTCCTTGATGCCGGGGATCTCGGTATCCAGCGATCGCGTGCCGATCAGGCCCATCACATAGGGAATATGGATGCCGTAATCGGTGTGCTGGGTCTCCTCGTTGGGCAGACCGATCAGCGTGAAGGACGCCGGCGCCGGCTCGGTTTCCCACATCGCCTCGATGGCGGCCATCTTGGCCTTCTGGACATCCCCGACTTCATAGCCGGACTCATCGCCCAGCACGATCACCGAGGCCACCGAGAACAGACCGAAGGCGGCGGCGATGGCGAAGCTGCGCTTGGCGAAGCCCAGATCACGCCCCTTGAGCAGGTAGAAGGCGCTGATGCCGAGCACGAACATGGCGCCGGTCACATAGCCTGCCGACACGGTATGCACGAACTTGGCCTGGGCGACCGGGTTGAAGATGACATCCGCGAAGCTGGTCAGCTCCATGCGCATGGTCTCGAAATTGAAGGCCGCACCGACCGGATTCTGCATCCAGCCGTTGGCGATCAGGATCCACAGTGCCGAGAAGTTGGAGCCGAAGGCGACAAGCCAGGTCACCATCAGGTGCTGACGCTTGCTCAGGCGGTCCCAGCCGAAGAAGAACAGGCCGACGAAGGTGGACTCGAGGAAGAAGGCCACCAGGCCCTCGATAGCCAGCGGCGCACCGAAGATGTCGCCGACGTAATGCGAGTAGTAGGCCCAGTTGGTGCCGAACTGGAATTCCATCGTCAGGCCCGTGGCCACGCCAAGAGCGAAGTTGATGCCGAACAGCTTGCCCCAGAACTTGGTCATGTCCTGGTAGACCTGCTTGCCGGTCATGACATACAGGGATTCCATGATGGCCAGCAGAAAGGCCATTCCGATGGTCAATGGTACGAACAGGAAGTGGTAGAGCGCGGTCATGCCGAACTGGAACCGCGACAGCTCCACGACGGTATCGGAGATCATGTCTTAACCCCTTTGCGATAAGGCGGACGGTCAGGCGCCGTCCCTGCATGCGCTTGCCACCGACGTCGGGCGGAATATCAGGCCGACTGTCGCCGGCAAGCACACAGGCAATGGCACCGTGGCACCAAGACCTTGGTCGGCATTGTCTACCCTCCCGCGCCAGCCTCCAGATGTCAGGTTGTCGCACTCACCGAGCGAATGTCGCACCCTCCATCTCAGCCAAGTGGCTGTCGTCACAGGACAACTCCGCTGCAAGCCGCATGGATGCTGGAACGACGGGCATCGCTGGCCTGGCGCCAACTCAACGCTGACTCCTCACCCCCTGCGCGCGCTGCGACCATCGACCACACTGCGACGTTGCACCACGCTGCGACCGACTGGCGCACCCAAGCGGCGCCAGCGCCACGCTCAAAACCATCACGCCTTCACACCATTGCCGCAGTGGGAAGGAGAGTTTTATGCCACAGGCCTGTCACTTCCCCAGCAGGCTAACTATCATGGCCAGTCATCGCAGCGCTCACCGACAAGGATTGCCAGTGCACGCTTACCGCCCATCACCCGAGACCGTGATTCCTACCTGACATGACGCATCGCTCCCCCGTTCATCCTTCTGCTGGTCATACCGCCACCAACAGCCCCAGCGCCACGGCGCCGCGCGGCCACGGCGATTACTGCGAAGCCGGACTTGCCCGCCTGCTGGAGCAGCACGACCTCAATAGCTTCGATGCCCTGTGGCAAGTGGCAGCCCACGACGTCGACGCGCCGAATCGTGAACGCGGCGGCGTCTCGACGGTCTCGCTGCTGACACTCGAGGATGAGGACGGCAACAGCCATCGCCTCTACCTCAAGCGCCAGACCAACCATCTGGGCCGCAGTCTGGCGCGACCGCTGGGCGAACCGACCTTCTCTCGCGAATGGCGTGCCATCCGTCACTATCACACGCTGGGGATACCGGCAGTGGACGCCGGCTGGTACGGCGAGCGGCGCGCAGGCCGGGAATGGCGTGCCATCCTGATCACCTTCGATCTCGCCGGGCGCGCTGATCTGGATCACTGGCACCAACGCTGGGCGGAACTCGATACCGGCATGCGCTCTCAGGTCATCACCGCCAGCGCTCGCCTGGTTCGCGAGATCCATCAGGCTGGCCTGATGCATGGCTGTCTGTTCCCCAAGCACATCTTCCTGAGTCGCCCGCCGAGTGAGTCGCCGGACAGCACCTGGCAGATGGACGCCGTCATCATCGATCTCGAGAAGACGCGCCGCTTCGTGCTGCGCCGCCACGAGTGCCTGCGCGATCTCTACGTGCTGTGGCGCCGCCTGAAGGGCTGGCAGCACGACGAATGGCGACAATTTCTTGCCGTCTATCGCGATTCGGATGCGCAGAGCGCAGAGGTCAGTCAGTGGCTGGAAAAGCTGGAAGCACGCGCCGCACGCAAGCGTCGCTGAGTCTGCAGAGCCCGGTGACGATCTTTGGCGCAGTGATTACTGACCTCGCACACGGCATGCGACCAAGGTCTTGATCACCTTGCGCGAGGATGAATGAGGATGTCGCTCGAATGCGTCACCACAAGTCTCACTCGTGAGACATTAAACTTCCCTGAAATAATCAGTAACATCCGCTAACAGGACGCCTAAAAAGTTTTCAAACAACGTTCTAAAAAATGCTTGCCAAACAGAACACTGTTTTTTATAGTTTGCTGCGTCCCCTGATCGACGCAGCCACGCAGAGCACACGGCCCAAGCCGTAGGGTAGCGAGGCACTGCTGACAGGCAGCTCACGAAGCCAAGCTTCAAGGAGAACTACACATGAAAGCTATCAAGATCCTGACCGCTACTGTTATCGCCGGCACCATGGCAATGGGCGCACAATCCGCCATGGCATATGGCAAGGGCGATATCTTCCTGCGCGGTGGCGTTGCCAAGGTCGACGGCAAGAGCAACAACGGCAACGGTCTGATCGCCAAGGACGAGTCCGGCTTCGCCGGTTCCGTGGGCTACATGTTCCACGACAACCTGGCCATCGCCCTGCAGTCCACTGAAGAATTCAGCACTGACTGGGAAAACAGCGCCGGCGGCTTCGATCAGATGCCGATCAACCTGATGCTGCAGTACTACCCGCTGGGCGGTACTGAAGCCCGCGTCCAGCCGTACGCTGGTGTCGGCCTGAACTACACCCACTTCTCCGGTGAGTCTGCCGGTGGCCAGAGCATGGACATCGACGACAGCTACGGCGCCGCTGCCGAGCTGGGTGTGGACCTCAAGATCACCGAAGCCTGGGCCGTCAACGGCTTCGCTCGTTACGCCGACGTCAAGGCCGATACCAAGATCGCCGGTCAGGACGTGAACGACACCGAGCTGGACCCGGTCACTGTCGGTGCCGGTGTCACCTACCGCTTCTAAGTCCATGCGCGAGGCGTGAACATGCCTCCAGCGAGTACCTGGCAAGCGGTGTGATGCCGCGCCATGAAAACGTCAGCGATGGAGCTCGGCAACGCCGAGCCGTCCAGGCGCCAGATGGGCATCACACACAAACGCCGCAGACCTTCGGGTCTGCGGCGTTTTCGTTGTGGGTAGCCAACGGCTACACGGCGGATCTTCAGCGGCGCGCCGCAGAAATTGACCTAGATCAACCACGTCCCTCACCGTGCAATAACGCCCGTAAACTCTTGCCTCAGATCAAATTTCTCGAAATTCGGCTACCTAGAATGAGGGCATTGTTTCCCGCCATCCTTCAGGAGCCATCATGTCCGACGTCGTCACTCGCTCAGCCTCCCTCCCCGCGCACCTGACTTCGCGTAGCCCGCGCTCTGCAGCACGCCCGTGGCAGATTCTGGCACTGGCAGGCCTCACCAGCCTCGCGACTCTCGGCGCCGCACCTGCCATGGCCGCCGACTCGCTGAATGCCAGCTCTCATGGCTCTCTCAACTCTCTCAGCTCTCTCAACTACGGCGCCGGGCAGTTCTGGACGCGTGCGGGTGTCGCCAAGGTCTCGCCGAAGAGTGACAACGGTCGCATCGATGCCATCGGTGCCGACGTGGACGTCGATGATGACAGCGCCTTTGCCTTCACTCTCGGCTATCGCTTCACCGATACCTTCGGTATCGAACTGCTGGCGGCGCAGGATTTCGACCACGACATCTCGCTCAATGGCCAGAAGGCCGGCTCCGTCGATCACCTGCCGCCGACTCTGACACTGCAGTACTATCCGCTTGGCGGACGTGAATCGCGCATCCAGCCGTACATCGGCGCGGGGGTCAATTACACCCACTTCTCCGATGAAACCCTCGACGATGGCACCAAGCTCGAGATGGATGACAGCTGGGGCGCGGCCGCACAGATCGGCGTCGATCTGGTGATCAACGAGCACTGGGCGGCCAACGTCGCTGCCTGGTATCTGGATATCGATTCCGATGTCACCGTGGCAGGCAGCGTCAACGACAAGGTCGAGATCGACCCCATCGTGACCATGGCCGGGATCAGCTATCGCTTCTGATCAGCCACTTCCTGGCTAGCACTTCTGACTGGCCAGAGACGACAACGCCCCGCCAGCCCATCTCGGGCCGGCGGGGCGTTGTCCTTTTTTATCTATACGCTGTGCGTGGTGAGTAGTGCGCTCGGCACGCATCAGCGCGACGCGGCTTGCCCGCTGTTCGTTGCCGAAGCTTCAGAAGTTGCTGAAGCTGTTGAGCCTGGGGGCATCGAGGCTGAAGGCGCTGACGGCGTGGCGTCCTCCGCCGGCGCCTTGCTCGCCATGCCCGGACGCGGGCGGTCCAGCACCAGCCCCAGCACCACCAGTGCCGCGCCCGTGACCATCAGCGCGGTCCACTGCTCGTCGAACAGCCACCATGCCATCAGCGCGGCACACGGCGGCACCAGGAAGAAGGTGCGCGCGACCTGATGGGCCTCGCCCCGCTCCAGCATCAGCATCAGCAGCCAGATGGCACCGACCGAGATGGCGATCACCAGCCAGGCCATGGTCAGCAGCAGACGCGGCGTGGGGTCAAAGGCAAAGCTGCCGACACTGGTCGCGGCGACGACGAATACCGCGCCCGCACCGAGATACTGGAACATCAGCCCCTCGACCAGCCCCATGCGCCCGGAGACCCGCTTCTGCCACAGCGTCGAGCTGGACACGCCGATCAGCGCCACCAGGCACCAGACAAGCCCGATCAGCGGCCACTCCAGGGTGCCCGCACCGTCCCTGGCCAGCCCTGCCCCCAGCACCAGACTGACGCCGATGGCGCCACAGCCAAGCCCCGCCCACTGCCTGACCCCGAGACGCACGCCGAACAACGGCAGCGACAACGCCGCCGTCACCAGTGGATGCAGGCTGACCAGCAGCGCCGTCAGGCCCGCCGGCAGCCCCGCCTTGACCGCTGCGAACACGCCGCCCAGGTAGGCGCCATGCAACAGCATGCCGATGCCCATCTGCGCCAGACGGTCATTGCGCCGGCCCCACTGACGCGGCTTGCGGCGCAGCCACAGAATCAACCCCAGCACCGGCAGCACCAGCAGGCTGCGCACCAGCAGCAAGGTGAAGGGTTCAGCGTCCAGGGTACCGAAGCGCGCGGCGATGAAGCCGCTGGCGAACAGAAACACGAAGCAAAGTGGCATCCACATCACGCAGACTCCAGCGAGAGAAATGACAAGCGGGCGGCCCATAGGCAGGTGCAGGACGTGCACCGACGGGACCACGACATGAGCCTTCAGCTTGCCGCGACCCCTCAAGGGGGCACAAGATACAGATAATCACCAATTCAAGGGGTACAGACAGGCATGTCATCCGCCGAGCACGCTTCGTCCGCCAGCCGCCCTTCGCTTGCCGGCGACGCCATCAACTCAACCACCAGCTCAACCGCCAGCTCAGGCGCCACAGCCGCGACGCTGCCGCGCTATCAACAGCTGGTCGAGCGACTCAAGGCCCAGATGGCGACGGGCAAACTGAGCGCGGGACAGCGCCTGCCTTCGCTCAGGCGGCAGGCGGCGCAGGCGGGGCTCGGCCTCAACAGCGTGATCCGTGCCTATGGCGAGCTGGAGGCGGCGGGCCTGATCATCGCCGAACCGCGTGCCGGCTATCGGGTCGCGCCATCGACGCAGGCTGCTCACGACACGGATGACCTGAATACCGGCTCACAGAACAGCCCGACTTCATCACGCCACCCTAGGGAGTCGCAGCACGGGCAGCGGGAGTCACATCACAGGCCGCGCGCCATCACCACACTCACCATCAGTGACCCGGCCTGGCAGGCGATGGCGAATGCCAGTGATCCGCGCCTGGCGCCGTTGGGCGCCGCTCATCCGGAGCTGGACGCCCCCGCCGTGCGCCGCCTGTATCGTCTGGCGCGCACTCAGCTCGGGGCGCATGCCCAGCACCCCAGCGCCTATGCCCTGCCGCCGGGCTCGAGCGCGCTGCGCACTGCCATCGCCCAGCACCTCAGCCACCACGGCCATCCCTGTGACAGCGATGCCCTGTTGATCAGCCAGGGGGCGCAGCATGGCATGTCACTGCTGCTCGGCCAGCTGCGTGCCACTAAGGGCCGCTGTCGGGTCGGCGTCGAAGCGCCGGGCTATTTCGGTATCGTGGCCGCCATCGAAGCCCAGGGTCATCAGGCGATCGCCATTCCTGCCCGCGCGCACCAGGGACTTGATGTCGCGGCGCTCGAGCGTCTGCTCGAACGTCATGATGACAAGACGCCCGCCCTGACGCTGGATGCGCTGATCGTGACCGCGGATGGCCATAATCCCCTGGGCGGACAGCTGAGCACGCCAGATCGCCACCGCCTGCTGGCACTGGCGGCACGCCACGCCATCCTGCTGGTCGAGAACACCACCTTTGCCGAGCTGAGCTTCGATACCCGCCAGCCGTGGCTGGCCGACCTCGCCCACCGCCATGCCGACAGGCCGATGCCTGCGCTGATCAGTCTCGGATCATTTTCCAAGACGCTGGACCCCCGCACCCGCTGCGGCTGGCTGTGGCTGTCACGACCCGAGCAGGAGTCACCACTGGGGCTGCAGGCGATGATTCGGGCACGCTGGGCCAATGGCATGGGCGACATGCCGTGGATGCATGCCGCCCTGAGCGAACTGATCACCAGCGGGGATTACGGCCGCCACGTGCAGCGCATGCGACGCTGCTATGCCAAGCGCCTGGAGCGTCTGCGCGCGCACCTGAGCGCAGCGTTGGGCGACAGCGTCTGGCTGCCACCACCAAGTGGCGGCTATCTGCAATGGTGTGGCCTGCCAAGCCTTGAGGCGCGCCAGCTGGAGCAGTTGCATCAGGACCTGCTGAACGCAGGCATCGCCACCCTGCCCGGCAGCCTGTTCAATGTCGAACAATCGGGCCTGCGTCTGAATGCAGCCCAGCTCGGCGAGGAAGCGACTCAGAACGCTGCACGGTCCTCTGACGAGATTCCCCGCCAGCAGGACATACTGGCGCGCCTCACCACTCACCTGCAAAAAGCCCTCGCACAGGGCGAGGGCTGATTGTGATGCGATGTCTGGATTTCCTTATGGCGCAGACTTTCAGGCCATGCGCAGCGCCTGCTCGCGGCGACGCGCCCACATCTGGTTGATCACCAGTGCCGCCACGATGACCGCCCCACCCAGCGCCAGACGCGCCAGGTCGGCGTCGCGGTTCCAGATCAGCAGATTGACCAGCAGGCCCGCCGGTATCAGCGCGTTGTTCATGATCGCCAGCGTGCCGGCATCGACTCGCGTCGCGCCCTTGTTCCACAGGAAATAGCCCAGCCCCGAGGCCACGATGCCCAGCCAGCCCAGCACCACGAAGTGCACCGGCTGCGACGGCAGCTTGTCGGTACTGCCGAACAGCAGGAACATCACGATCACCAGCGCCAGCGCGCCGAGATAGAACCAGCCGAACACATGGCGATGGGCGACATCCGCCGGCAGCTGCGGAGCGACCTGACGGTAGGCCACCTGCCCGATGGCAAAGCACAGATTGGCGCCCTGCACGACCGCAAAGCCGAGCCAGAAGCCGTCACTGACCCCGTCGTAGCGAATGATCGCCGCACCCAGCACCGCAATCGCGGCGGTCAGCAGGTAGAATGGCGACAGGCGCTTGTTCATCAGGTCATCGAGCAAGGTGATGTAGATAGGCGTGAAGATGGTGAACAGCAGCACTTCCGGCACGGGCAGCAGCAGGAAGGAGCGATAGAAGAAGATGTACATCAGGCCGAGCTGGATCGCGCCGATGGCCATCAACTGGAAGCGCAGACGACCGCTGATCGCACGCGGGCGCATAAACGGCGCGAAGATCAGGCACGCCAGCGCGATACGCGTCAGTACGGCCAGATAGCTATCGACCTGACCAGACAGATAGACGCCGATCAGGGAAAACGAGAAGGCCCAGAGGGCCGTGACACCAATCAGGTAGGACATGACGAGTAAACCCGGTAGCCAGAAGAAGTTGACACCAATTGTAACCCTCTATGCGCTGCTCGCGCAGATCCGCCGGCTGGATTTTTCGTCACGCTCCGGCCCGGCCTCGCGCAATGCCTGGTCTGGCCAGGGAAGCGGCGAGGTGACGGTCACCCGCGAAGCCCCAGATTCCCCCCACGACGGGGCACGGCAAGCGGCTCAGCAAGAGGCGGAGAGCGTGGTATTTCTCGAGCAGGGCCAGTTCCAGCTCAAGGGCCAGTCATCCAGCGTCAACTTCCACAACCGCTATCGCTGGCAGCTGGCTGCGGATGGCGAGGCGCTGTCGCTCAGTCATGAGCGTCGTGGCCGCGATGCCGCCGTCTTCCTGTTCGACCTGGTGGCCGACAGCGCTCGAGGCGAAGACCACTTCGTCAGTCGTGAAGCGCATCTGTGCATCGATGATCTCTACGCCGCCACGCTGGTCATCGTGCGCGATGAGGCGGGCAATGCCCTGGGCTTTGATCTCGACTGGCGCATCACCGGCCCGCGCAAGGATGAACACCTCGCCTACCGTTATCGCTGCTGAGCGTGACCAGCACAGGCAAAGACCGCTGACGGCGCATGACGGGACCGCTGGCAGCACATGAAAACGCCGCTGAGGGATCACTCCGTCAGCGGCGTTTTGCTCTGGCAGTCGATACTGGCGACCGATCAGGCCAGCAGACGCGCCTTGAACCACTCACCGATCGCCTCGATTTCCTCGAGACACACGGCGTGCGCCATCGGCCAGGTCTGCCATTCCAGCGGATGACCCAGCGCACGCGCACTCTCGGCGCCCGCCTCGCCCAGTGCCAGCGGCACGATATCGTCGTGGGTACCGTGATGGACACTGATGGCCAGGCCCTGATTGGCGGCGCTCGGCGCAATGGTCGCGCTGGTCGCGAAATAGGTCGAAAGCGCCAGCAGGCCGCCCAGCGGGCGCTCGCAGCTCAACGCCGCCTCATAGACCACCGCACCACCCTGGGAAAAGCCGGCCAGAATGATGCGCTCACTGGCGATGCCCTGGGCGATCTGCTCCTCGATCAAGGCATGCACGTAGGCCGCGGATTCACGCAGCTGCACCTCATCGACACGCCGCCCGAGATTCATCTCGAGAATGTCGTACCAGGCTGGCATGCGCATGCCGCCATTGACGGTCACGGCAAGCTCCTGTGCATGCGGGAAGACGAAACGCACACCGTGATTCTCGGGCAGCCCCAACGCAGGCACCACTGGCACGAAATCACTGCCGTCAGCACCCAGGCCGTGCAGCCAGATCACGCAGGCATCCGCCTGGGCGCTCGGCTCGATGACCTGAGGGGCACGATGGCCATGCTGCTGTGATGCGTCACTCATATTCAGCTCCGGTTGGTAAAAAGGGGATTGCCGCCCAGCCTACCATTGACGCCGTCATCTGCCATGCGGTGAGACTGGCAATCTCAGCCTGAACAGGCAAATTGCCCTGTCACTCGACGCCCGCCAGCCTCACCAATGCCACTGACGCCATGACAGGATATCTTCAGCATCCGTCAATCAAGGGGTCTGTCAATCAAGGATTCTGGTGCTATTGGAGAATGTCGGCCAGTTCATTCACATCCTTCACGACATGATCCGGCTTCTTGGACAGCGGGAACAGTGCCTTGCCTGGGCGGGCGATGAATGTGGTCTGCAAGCCCGCCTCCTTGGCGCCGGCGACATCCCAGCCATGTGCCGCGACCATCATGGCTTCCTCGGGTTCGACATCCAGCTTGTCGAGCACCCATTCATAGGAACGCAGGTCCGGCTTGTAGATCTGGATATCTTCAATGCTGTAGCGCGCATCGAAATACGGCAGCAATCCCGCATTTTCGAATTGCGCCTGGACGCCCTTGTTGGACGAGTTGGTCAGACTGACGATCTTGTAGCCTTCAGCCTTCAGCCTGGCCAGACCTTCCTTGACATCAGGGTGAGGCGGGAGTGTCAGCAACGGGGTGATGATGGCCTTCTTCGCCTGCTCATCCGTCAGTTCGACACCGTTGTTCTCCGCGACCACCCGCAACGATGCGACACCGATCTGGCCGAAGTCGTGGTAATCCCGGGTCACGGTAGACACCAGAGAATAATGCAGCATGGTCGAGAACCACAGAGGCAGCAGGTCTTCTCTTCCCCCCAGTGCCTCACCGACGGAACTGCGCATCGAGGCAAGATCCAGCAGCGTTTCATTGACATCGAAGATCAGCACCTTGGGCTTTTCGACGACATCACCCGCCATCACACTCCCTGACATCAAACCAACACCCAACACCAATGAACCTGCCACTTTCTTGAGTTTTCCGCGCACCATCATGGGCCTCCACTTGAGTAATATCATGGCATCCTGCCTCGGGATATCCGACATGCAGGCCGGCAACCAACAACGTTTAATCACCGTGATGCATCATGTCATCCATACAGTGAACTGCCGATGAATCCTTACGAAATTCCTGGAAAACTCTGAGCATATTGCGGCATCAAGCAAGGTGCCATGCACAGAGTCGACCCACCATATGCTGCGCCCATCCAGAATCCGGGCATAAAAAAACCCGCCATGATGGCGGGCAATGAATGTCGGGACAGCGACACCCAGGACAGGAAAGCGTTTGAGAAAGGGTTTTGCCACCGGGTCGTACAAGACGGGCTGGTGGAGGGGCCCAAAGCCCTTGCTCAAGCGTTCTGCTCACTATCCAAGTGTCTCTATGTCTGGGGTATTTCCTTTCGCTCTCCCTGAATTTCGGCAATCAATGGCTTGCGCATCAGTGCCTGGGCCTTTGATCGTCGCTGCGCAATGATTCAAGCGGCAATCAATTCACAGCGCTTCAATCGTTTCGCAATGACAACTTGCGGCATGAAGTCATGTGAAGCGAGTCATGTGAACCGTCAGCATCGAAAACTCAGCGATGATCGGCGTCGATATTGACTGCACCCTGCACATCACTATCGGCAAACACATTGCCACGGCTGGTGATCAGAATGTCAGGATTTGCGGCGTAACGCTTTTCGCTCTTCTGATAATCACGCACTTCGCTGTGGACGCCGTGAGATTGAGCGCTATTGAATCGCACGTTACTGCTGTCATCAGTGCTGATATCGGCACTGGCCAGACCGCTGATGGCGAGGGAAAACGCTGCCAGACCGTGAGTCATGAATGACTTGACCATCTTTCTATCCTCCGTTCATTTTCACTATCGAGTTGCCATGGAGTGACACATCATTGATCACTTCATTTACTGCGTATATCCAAGCGGGATATCTATCAGAGTTGATAACTGAAATTACCCACGTGAACAATTATCAAAGACCATCAACAAGCACTACCCACAAGGATGCGGCTTACGATGGCACGCGATTCAGGTTTTCCCATGGCGTGGCCCTTCTACGTCATCGTATGAGCCACGGGGCGTCGCTGCGCAGGATGACTCCCGACAGATGCCGGCCATTTCCAGAAGGAGCTGACTTTCGCTTCACTTCGCGACGGGGTGTCAGCTGGCTGATCAGTACCAGCGACACTGCTGTGCAACTGGCTTGATCACGCTCTTGATTTTTCAGGCCCTTAAGTCTCCAAGCCTTTATATCTTCAAGCTTGTTGCTTCTATTCCGGAGACTGTTCATGACGGCACTTGCTGCGGGGACGCTTGAGTCAATTGCTGCCATGCCTGGTCAAGAATCAGAGCGGGGCTCAGACAATCTGAATTAGACAATCTGAATCAGACAATCTGGCTCAGACGCTTTCGCTCAGCGCATGCTGGACGCGAGTCGCGGAAACGCTCTTGCCAGCATCGTTGACGAATTGCTGGGCGTCGGACGCCAGGGTCTCGCGCTGACCCTCGATCGCAACATCGTTCAAGGAGCTTTCGACACGGCCCGCAGCAACGCTCATGCCGGTATCGGCAAAGGTGGCTTGCTCGGCGGCGGCGGACTGAGCCTGGCCGTGGATGCTGGATTCGCTGAGCGCAGAGCGCACCTGAAGGTCAGCGACGCTGTCTGCAAAGGCAACACCGGTGGCAGCAACGGAAAGCGCGGTGGCGGCGATGAGGGTATTGAGCATTTTCATGAAATATCTCCAGTGAAATCTTTGTTCGGGTCAACTGGGCCAACCGATTCAACAAGGTCTGCCAGGTCGCAAGCAGAGTCTGTCTTGGGTGCCGTCACTGTGACGGCGCAACGCATCAGGCGTTGTCGTTCAGGGCATGCTCGACACGTGACGCGGCAACGCTCTTGCCGGAATCATTGACGAACTGCTGGGTGTCGCGAGTGACCTGCGCCTGCTGGCCCTTGATGGTCTGGCTGTTCAGCGCCTGCTCGACACGGCTGGCCGCAACGCTCTTGCCTGCATCGGTGATGGCCTGCTGCTGAGTGGCTGCCTGCTGGACCTGACCGTGGATCACGGATTCACTGATGTTGGCGCGAACCTGCTGGTCGGCAACGCTATCGGCATTGGCGACGCCAGTGGCGGTCACGGACAGGGCAACGGCGGCGATAAGGGTATTGAGGGTTTTCATGAGATGACTCCAGAAAAAGTGAATAGCGAAAAGGGAGAACACTGCTGCTGTGGTCCTGAGGCCATGAATAAGGACCTGCACACTCAGGCGTTGTCGTTCAGCGCATCTTCAAAGCGTGATGCCGCGACACTCTTGCCGTTGTCGTTGCTCAGGCTCTGGCCGCGGGAGACGGCGTGCGTCTGTTCCCCCTTGATGGTATCGGCGTTCAGGGACTGCTCGACACGGTTGGCAGCGGCACTCATGCCGGACTCGGCAGCATTCAGCTGCGTCGCGGCAGGCTGCGCCTGGCCGTGGATGACCTGTTCGCTCAGTGCGGCACGCACCTGGGCATCGGCAACACTTTCATCAGCGGTGGCAACGCCGGTGGCAGCAATGGAAATGGCAGCGGCGGCGATCAGGGAAGTCAGGGTTTTCATGATGATTCTCCAGAAATGGTCAAGGTCGAATGTCAGGTGAGGCGCTGTTCGGGGGTCACTGAGTTGTCAGCGTGACCACTCTGCTTCAGGCGTTGTCGCTGATGTGCTGCTGAACGCGACTGGCGGCGACGCTCTTGCCCTGATCATTGACGGTGGCGTTGGCCTGGGACACGGCAGCGGTCTCAATGCCGCGGATGTGGTCAGCATTGAGCGCCTGCTCAACGCGACCGGCAGCAACGCTCATGCCCGTTTCGGAGAAGCTCTGCTGGCTGGTGGCAGCCGGCTGAGTCTGGCCCATGATCTGCTGGCTGCTGATGGCGTTCTGGACGCGCACGGCGGCGGGGCTATCGTCGGCTGCGAATACGGAGGTGCTGGCAGTGGCGATGGCGACGGTAGCGATCAGAGTCTTGAGGGAAATGTTTTTCATGGTGTATCTCCTGGTCCTGGTGCGGATGCTTCCGCTTTGAGTCGTTGTCAGTCAGTGATGGAGTGGTTTGCTGACCCCTGTCCGGGCCCTGGCTTTCACTGACTGTGTTGCGTGCTGCGCTTCGATGATTAACAGACTAATGTTTATGCTGCGTTCAAACTAGCCGTGCAACTGGAAGCTCAATGTTTCTCTTTGAGCAACGCTACTGAAAACGAATGCCCTTCCGCAGCGACTGACCCTCCTGCCCCTCTCATCACCAATAAAGCTATTGCAGCGGTTATGTGAAAGACTTGTACAACATGGAGAGTGCAAGAATTCCTTGTTTGCGTGCTGGCCATCCCCTTGCGCGGCGCTTCGGCCTGGCAGATCACTATCGACGTTGGTTGAGGAAGACAGTGCCTCACCCACCACCTTGGTCGAACATGCTGCACGCTGCAGGGTGTGTCTTGCTGTGCTGATGAGTTATACGTCGCCACAGCAGAACTGGATGCCACAAAAACAGTAAAATGCGTATTTTTCTTTTTGATTTGGCTGAGACGCCTGAAAACAGCGTCCAGCAGCAAGAAATTGTGCACATCAACCTTTACGAATATTTATTGACCGATTGTTCAGGGTGTGGATCTTGCCCCTCACACCGTCAGTCGGTGACGCCTTGCCCACTGATGTCGAGTAGATTCATGTCGCTCGACAACCAAGAGCTCTAGGTCAATACCGCCTCATCGGCCCTGCATATTTGCTGCAACGTTGATGGAAGGCATTGTGAACCTCAGGAGCCGTGGGATATATCCCCGCACCGGAACAGGATTGATTCTCTCATAGAATCAATTCAGCGCTTTTCCAACCCGAATTGAAGCCCCCCACCCACCCGCGCGAAGCAATCTCAACGTTTTCAATCGCTTAGGCGACTCACGCAACGATGTCAAAACGATGACAGCCCGGGGACGGCCGTCGCATTACCGGCGACGGACAGCAGAACGTGTTGGAAGACCGTCGAGAAAGCGGCGAGAAAGTGTCGTGTGAGCAGCGCAAGGCTGGCGCAAAGGGTGGCGTAATAACTGGCGTAAAGAGTGGCAAGTGAGGAAAAGGAGCGAGAAGACAGAGGAGTAAAGAATGGGAGTAGATAAGGGAATATTGAAGGGAGTAGATAGAGGGAGAGAAGAAGCGCCAGCGTGACACCACGGCCGGCAAGCAGCACTCGGCTCGGTTCACACAGAGCCAGGCTCTAACAGTGCCACGCATTATCGACCGTCATCCGACGTGGGATACACTGGCATCATGCCTATCGAGCCCGAAGCCCCGCCCCATGCATCGCCAGGTGCAGCCGAGTCATCGCCCCCTTTTGCCCAATGGGCCGACTCCCCCTGTGCGACCGGCTGCGACCTGCGCCGCGACTGCACGCACTACAGTCACCCGCGCGTCAGGGATATCGCCTGGCTTCTGAATGCCCCGGACCTCTTGCAGCTTGCGCGTTATCCGCGCCCGTCCCTGGCGGCACTCGGGCTGGAGGATGATCGCGTCCGCCACCGCTGGCTGATGACACTGGAGCAGGCACCCCACGCGCTCGAGGCCGCCGTGAATGAGCGCCGCCACTACCGCCTGGGCCACTACCACGAGCTGCTCTGGCAATTCGTGCTGGCACACGCACCCGGCAGTCGCCTGCTGGCCAACAACCTCAGGATTTCCCAGGGCAAGATCACGCTGGGCGAGCTGGACATGCTCTATCTGGCGGCGCGAGACACATTGCCCACGCACCTTGAGGTCGCGATCAAGTTCTATCTCGGCCTGCCCGAAGGCCCCGAAGCGGCCGACAGTCCGGCACGCTGGATAGGCCCCGGCGGCGCCGACAGCCTCGCCATCAAGTATCAGCGCAGCCTTGAGCATCAATTGCCCCTCGCCTATACCGAGCGCGGACAGCAGACGATACGCCAGGCACTGGCCAGACAAGCACTGACCAGACAGGCAGGCGCGAGCGAGATGAACCCGCCGCCGACAGAAGACCCGAGTGCCCCGCTGCTTGCAGGCCAGCAACTGGCATTGCCCGGTTGCCTGTTTCGCCCCTGGCAGCCAGATATAGCGCCCGCCGACTGGCTGCCCCCGCCCCGCCATTGCCATCCCGAGAGTGCGCGCCAGGCCGGCTGGTGGATGAGCGTCAGCCAGTTTGCTGCCTTCTGTCAGACCCTCGAGGCCTCCACGATGCATGGCGGCCCGCTGCTGGGCTGCGTCAGGGAAAAACCTGCCTGGCTGGCCGCCCCGCCCGTGGCGTCGCTACAACCATGGCATGCGCTGGACCGCTGGCTGCGCGATCACTTCGTACTACCTGCCGCCGCTGACGACCTCAGGCCGGACGAACCGGCTCAGCGGCACAGCCGTCAGCGCACGCATCAACACCCCCGCCAGCTGTGGCTGGAGCGCAGCGTGGCGGCGCCTGCCGGCAAGCCGACCACCGCCAGCTCACCCCGCCAGCAATGGCGCATCTTCGTAGTACCGGACGACTGGCCGAGCTTCACTCCACTACCGCCCCCACCACCTGCCGCGCGGTGAGCCTGCCGCATGGCTTGCTGGTGGCTTTGTCTTGCTACGTGAAATCAACGATAATGCGCCGCGTCAGATCAGGGTGGCGACAATCCGTCAGCCTGATCTCGCCATTCGACCCGCGCGCAACACTACCCCGCTGCTCCCGGGTCTGCTGGTGACCCACCCCTGTCGCTAGCCAACGGCTTCTCGGCACGTCTTCTTGCCTGACCGACCACCTCATCGGTCACCTGATGACGCCTGCTGCAACGCATCTGCTGAATCCGTAGGACGTCATAGTGAAAACACGACTTTCCAGCCTCGATATCGTGGCGCTGGGCTTCATGACCTTTGCCCTCTTTCTGGGCGCAGGCAATATCATCTTCCCGCCTCAGGTGGGTCAGGGCGCGGGTGCCGAATTCTGGCCGGCGGCATTGGGCTTTCTGGCCACCGGTGTCGGCATGCCGCTGGCCGGTATCGTCGCGGTGGCCGTGATCGGCGGCGGCCTCGACAAGATCACCTCGCCGTTGCCCAAGTGGGCGGCCGCGGCCTTCGGCGTCGCCATCTACCTGTCCATCGGGCCGATGTTCGCGATTCCGCGCACCGGCACCGTGGCCTTCGAGATGGGCATGCGTCCCTTCATCGACATGTCGGCACAGAGCGGTCTGGCCCTGCATTCGGTGCTGTTCTTCGGCATCGCCACGCTGATCGCGCTGAGCCCGGGCAAGTTGATGGATGTGGTCGGCAAGTGGCTGACGCCACTGTTGATCGCTCTGCTGGCGCTGATCGCGCTGTTCACCATCATCGACCCGCAGGGGCCGCTGGGGCCGGTGAGCCCCGAGTGGGCCGAGGCGCCGTTCATGACCGGCTTCCAACAGGGCTACCTGACCATGGATGCGCTGGCCTCGATGGTGTTCGGCATCCTGATCGTCTCGGCGATCAAGGCACGCGGCATCACCGCGACCGCTGACGTGACCCGCTACACCCTGTGGGCCGGCGCCATCGCCGCCATCTGTCTGGCCGCCGTCTATCTGCCGCTGACCTACATGGGCGCCACCAGCCATGCACTGGTCAGCGAAGCCGCCAAGGGCGAGCTGATCCCGGTCTACGTCGAGGCACTGTTCGGCGATGCCGGCAAGCTGATCCTGGCACTGGTCATCACCCTGGCGTGTCTGACCACCGCAGTGGGCCTGTTGACCTCATGCGGCGAGTTCTTCCATCGCCTGCTGCCGAGCGTGCCCTACCGCCTGCTGGTGATCGTGATGGCCGTGGCCTCGGCGTTGATCGCCAATCTTGGCCTCTCGACCCTGATCAGCGTCTCGATTCCGGTGCTGGTGACGCTCTATCCGCTGGTGCTGGTGCTGACGCTGCTGTCCTACCTGCGTCCGCGCCTGCACGATGCGCCGCGCGTGTTCGCCTGGACCCTGGGCCTGACGCTGCTGGTCAGCCTGCTGGATGGCTTCGAAGCCAGCGGCATCGACTCGCTGATGGCCATCTCGCACCGCATCGAGCCGCTGCTGCCGCTGGCCTCGATGAATCTGGGCTGGCTGGCGCCGGCACTGGCGGGGCTGATCATCGGCATGCTGGCCAGCCGTCGTGATCAGACGAACCTGGACCCGGTACTGGCCGCCAAGGACTGAGGCTCACGCCAATCCGTCACCTAGCGTTGCCAGAAACGCGAAAGCCCGCCTCTCCAAAGAGAGGCGGGCTTTTTGTTGCCACACGGCAGGTGGCAGGCGACCGTCAGCGCGGCGTGCTGCGCGACAGGCCCAGCTGAGCCAGGGTGGCGTCATCCAGCCCCTGCACGGCCTCGACGCCGCTCAGCGTCGTGAAGTAGTCCGGTGTCAGGAAGTCACGCCCGCCCAGCAGGTGCTCCAGGTATTCGCGTGCCGGCTTGAGGCCCTCGGCGGTGCGCTCGGGCAGCGCCACATACACCCAGGCGTCGATCACGCCTTCGCGGGTGACGATGGGATGAAGGAAACGCTCATATTCATGCGGGCGGCCTTCGAAGGGGTCCATCAGCGTGATCTGCTCGGCCTCGAGCAGCTCGTACAGCACACCTTCGACGCGCTCGCCCGACGCAGGCTGCACGTTGGCATGCGCGATACCCTCGACCCGAGAGGCCTTGTCGAAACTCAGGCGATGCTCTTGCAACCAGCCATGCACGGCCCGTCGCGTCTCGCCGATGCGTGCCATGACACGCGCCGGATTCATGTTGCTGCCGTAGGCGAAGTAATAGGCCATGCAAGCTCCTGACAGTTGTCTCGAGGCGCAATGCGAGAGCATCACGCGCGAAAGGCCCAGTGGAAGGTGTCGGGCAGAGTAGGCTCAGTGCGAGACGAGCCTCCCTACCAGACAATCAGTGAGTCGTGACCAGCGTGTCGATCTCGCGAACCACTTCCGTCATCGCCACGCGGCGCTCGGGGCGGGCATCCTTCAGCCAGGCCTCGATGGCCGGTGCCACTTCACACTTGACGGGGAACGGCGCACGGGCGTCGCACAGCGCTTGCAGACGAGCGATGAACACGAAACGCAGCCACTGGCCCATGTCCATGCGATCGACACAGAATGGCTCCACACTCATGAAGGCCTGCGGGGATGGCGTGTCCATGCGCCACAGGTCGGCAGCCTTCATGGTCGCTTCCAGACGTGCCAGCAGCGCGCGCAGTTCGTCGTAGGGATTGCCGGCGATCTCGCCGTCCCGGGGTTGTTCAGTCGGATTCATGCGACCTCCGTCAAATCATGCAGGGTTCGTTCGCGCTATTATCCCGATGATGCTCACCGAAGGCCAGGAGGCCGCATGGCAGACACGCTGTTCAATGATGTGATGATACTGCTGGGAGCCTCGGTAGTGGCCGCGGCGCTGTTCCGCCGCCTGCATCTGCCGCCGGTGCTGGCCTATCTGGCGGTCGGCTTTCTGGTCGGCCCTCATCTGGCGGGCTGGATCGGTCGCCCGGAAGAACTCGCCTTCCTGTCGGAATTCGGGCTGGTATTTCTGCTCTTCTCGCTCGGCCTCGAATTCTCGGTGCCGCGCATGCGCGCCCTCAAGACCACGGTGTTCGGGCTGGGTGCCTGTCAGGTGGCGGTATGCAGTGGCCTGTTCTGGGCGCTGGGCTCGGCGCTTGGCCTGTCACCGGCGGCGGCACTGGTCGCGGCCGGCGCGCTGGGGCTTTCCTCCACCGCCATCGTCACGCGGGAACTGGCGCGCTGGAATGAGCTGGACAGCCCCCACGGCCACGCCGCCGTGGGCGTGCTGCTGTTCCAGGATCTCGCCGCCCTGCTGTTCCTGATCCTGATTCCGGCCATGGCCGGTGATGGCAGCCAGCTACTCAGTGACCTGGGCCTGATGCTCATCAAGGGGCTCGGGCTGGTGGCGGTGATGCTGATGATCGGCAAGTGGGTGCTGCCGTTCGTGTTCCAGGAAATCTCGCGCGCGCGCTCGGAAGAGCTGTTCGTGCTCACCGTGCTGCTGGTGGCACTGTTCTCCGCCTGGCTGACCCACAGCCTGCATCTGTCGATGGCGCTGGGCGCCTTCCTGGCCGGGATGATGCTCGGCGAGAGTCATTTCCGCCATCAGATCGAGGCCGACATCCGGCCCTTCCGCGACATCCTGCTGGGGCTGTTCTTCGTCTCGGTGGGCATGCTGCTGGACCCGCAGGTGTTGCTGGCCCAGTGGTATTGGGTCGTCATCGGCGTGGCCTGCCTGCTGGCGACCAAGGCACTGCTGATCACCGGACTGGCGCGCCTCTCCGGCCGCCCGCTGGACAGCGCGCTGCGCACTGGCCTGGTGCTGTCCCAGGGTGGCGAATTCGGCTTCGCGCTGCTGGCCCTGGCCAGTCAGCAACGCCTGATGGACAACGAGACCGTGGGCCTGGTGGTGGCGATCATCATCGGCTCGCTGGTGGTCACGCCAAGCCTGATTCGCCACAACCAGCAGCTGACGCGCCGCCTGTGTCGCTCCACCACACCCACCCAGGAGAACCCGCACACCACCGCGGAGCTGAGCGCCGCCACCGCCCCGCTCAGTGGCCATGTCATCGTGTGCGGCTTCGGGCGTGTCGGCCAGACGGTGGGGCGATTTCTCACTCAGGAAAAGCTTGAGTGGATCGCCATCGATGCCGACCCCATCCGCGTCCACGAGGCCGCCAGCGCCGGTGAGCCGGTGGTGTTCGGCGATGCGCAGCGTCTGGAAATCCTGCGCGCACTCGGTATCGAGCGCGCCCGTCAGGTGGTGATCACCGTCAATCAGCTCTCGCACGCGCTGGCCATACTGCGCGCCATCCAGCCGCTGGAACTCGAGAACCTCAAGGTGCTGGTGCGCACCCAGGATGACGCGGACCTCGAGACCTACAAGGCCGCCGGGGCCACCGAGGTGATTCCCGAGGTGCTCGAGGGCTCGCTGATGCTGGTCTCGCATGTGCTGGTCAATCTCGAGGTGCCCTTCCGACGCGTGGCGCGCTCGATCCAGAATGCACGTGAGGCGCGCTACAGCATGCTGCATGGCTATTTCCATGGACAGCAGTCCCAGCTGACCGACAAACGCGGCAACCCGCTGCTGCGGCGTCATCCGCTGACGCTGACCGCCGATGCCTGGGCCTGTGGCCGGCGACTGGACGACATCGCCCTGCCGGAAGTGTGCGGCATTCTCGTCTCACGCGTGGTGCGCGCCAGTGGCGAGAACCTGGAAGAGCCCACCGGCGACCTGACGCTGGCGTGTGGCGATACACTGGTATTATCGGGATTGGCTGATCATATTGAAGAGGCGGAAACCCGCCTGCTGACCGGCTGACAGGCCTTGAGCGGCAGGCGACATCCAAAGACTCCGCCGCCTGCTGTACCGCCGCCAGCAACCGTGCTGGCGTGCGGGAGGGAGAGCGTCATAGAGAGTCAGCTCGGATGAATAGACTGATGAGCATACCGAAGGGATCGACATGTCAGGGGGCACGGCCCTGCATGGGAGATAGCCCCCATCACCAGGAGGCAATACACATGGAAAGCGCAGGCGTACACAACTACATGGAGCAGCTGGTGCTCGACCAGCTGCGCTTGCATCCCGATAGCCACGCCATGGATGTCGACAGCCGCGAAGACGTGGCCTGCATCGCGCTCAACCAGCTGGCGCCTCGCTATATCCGCCATGACGTCGACATGGCGTTCTACATGGCGCCCGCCGAACAGGAGCTGCTGGAAGAGCGTGTCTCGATGGCGCTTCAGGAAGCCTTCGACAAGGTGCGTTCGATGCCCCGCCACGGCTAGCCACGACTTGCGCCCCTATGATCCTAGACCCTATGAAAGGTCGCCCTGAACGCGCCCGGCAACATCAGAAGCGGATCAATGATCACCGCCAGAGAAACGACAACGGCCACCGCGACGATCTCGCGGTGGCCGTTGTGTCTGTCGCAGGTACTGCCCGGGGCGTTGCATCACGTGACCTGAGGGTCATGGCCTCAACCGAGCAATATCAGATGCCCTCGGCGCACTGTGGCGGCACTTCATCCAGCACCTTGCGCAGGAAGGCACGCGTGCGGTCATCCTTCGGCGCACTGAACAGCTGACTCGGCGGCCCCTGCTCGACGATACGCCCACCTTCCATGAAGATGACGCGGTCGGCGACTTCCCGCGCGAACTGCATCTCGTGGGTAACCACGATCATGGTCTGGCGCTCGACCGCCAGCTGCTTCATCAGCTCCAGCACCTCATCGACCCATTCCGGGTCCAGCGCCGAGGTCGGCTCATCGAACAGGATCACCTCGGCCTGGGCGGCCATGGCGCGCCCGATGCCGATACGCTGCTGCTGACCGCCGGACAGAGCCGCCGGGAAGGCGTCCGCCTTCTCGCTCATGCCGATACGCTCGAGAATCTCGCGCGCTCGCTGATGCGCCTTGGCCTTGGGCCAGCCGTTGACGACGATCAGGCCCTCGGCAATGTTCTCCAGCGCCGTCTTGTTGGCGAACAGCGCATAGTTCTGGAACACGAAGGCACTGCTGCGACGCAGACCGAGAATGTCGTGACGGCTGGCGCGTGTGGCCTCGACCTTGCGCTCACCGATCTGGATCTCGCCGGCATCGGGCTGCTCGAGGAAGTTGATGCAACGCAGCAGTGTCGACTTGCCGGTGCCTGAAGGACCGATGACGACGATGATCTCACCCTGCTTCACTTCCAGCGTGATGCCATCGAGCACGGCCTGCCCGCCGAATTTCTTGATCAGGTTTCTGACTGCAATCATCGCTGATAGGCCTTGTTGAGACGTTTCTCCATCCAGCGCTGCACGAAGGACAGCCCTTCCACCATCACCCAGTAGACGATGGCCACCATGATGAAGGATTCAAAATACAGGAAGCTGCTGGCGGCTTCCTTCTGAGTCGCGCCCATCAACTCGGTCACCCCCAGCGTGAAGGCCAGCGACGTGGACTTGATCATGTCCACGAAGTAGTTCATCAGCGTGGGAGCCGCCACCCGGGCCGCCTGGGGCAGCACGATGCGCCGCATCAGCTGGACATTGGTCATGCCGATCGACAGCGCCGCTTCGGTCTGGCTGCGATCGACTCCGACGATGGCGGCGCGGATGGACTCGGCCATGTAAGCCGCGAAATGCAGCGTCAGGCCGAGAATCGTCGCGGTGACGCCATCGATCTGGGTCAGGAACGCCATCACCTGCGGCAGGCCGTAATAGAACAGGAACAACTGCACCAGCAGCGGTGTGCCACGGAAGAAGGAGATGAACACGATGGTCAGCGCATTCAGCACCGGCACCTTGAGCACCCGCACCACCGCCAACAGCGAGGCCAGCACCAGCGCGGCCAGCATGCCGATACAGGCCATCTTGAGTGTCAGTGGCAGGTATTTGAGCATGACCGGCAACAGGCCAAGCATGTATTCGATGTTGAGAATATCCATTCGTCATCCGGACAGACTGAGGGCTTGGCTGAGAGTCTGGAAAGACACCCATCGACATGACGACAACGGGGCGACGGTCCAGCCGTCACCCCGTTGTCACCTGACTTCCTTGCATGCGCCTTGTATCAGGGCGCAGCGGGCATTGTTCAAGGCGTGGTGATGTCGTTGCCGAACCACTTGTTGGAAATCTCGGCCAGACGGCCATTTTCCTTGAGCTCGGTCAGAGCGGCATCCACCTGGTCACGCTTGGCCTCGCCTTCGGCGTCCTTGCGGAACGGCAGTGCGTTCTCGAGACGCGAGAACGGCTTGCCCGCCAGCTCCAGCGGCAGCGGGGTCTTCTGGATCACCTGACTTGCGCTGACGCGGTCCATCACGAAGGCATCGACACGCCCCAGAGCGGTGTCCTGCTCGATGTTGGACTCATAGGTCTTGATGTCGATCTGGTCGGCGTAGGGCAGCTCTTTCATCAGCGCTTCGTAGTTGGAGCCCAGATTGACCGCCACGCTGTGACCCTTGAGGGACTCGACACCGGTGATCTCGTCATTGCCGCGACGCTTGACCACCTGAGCCCCGTCGTAGACGTAAGGCTGAGTGAAGGCGAACTTGGCCTTGCGTGCGTCGGTGATGGTGATCTGGTTGGCCACGGTATCGATGCGGCCGGCTTCCAGTGCGCCGATCAGACCGGAGAAACTCATGGTCACGAATTCGACATCATCGCCGGTGATCTCGCCGACGGCATTGAGGACATCCACCTCAAAGCCCTGTAGCTTGTCCTGCTTGACGAAGGTGAACGGGAAGTAGCCGCCCGACATGCCGACCTTGAGGGTATCAGCCTGCGCCGCCAGGCTGCCCAGGGTGGTCGCGCCCAATGCGGCGGCCATCACGGCGCCCTTGAGAGCGGTAGAAGAGAAGACAGCTGCGAGCGAACGTGATTGGCGCATCGAGATTCCTCATGGATCGCAAGAGTGGGCCTTTACCGCCGGACTGGCGCCGATATCCCATGGGTAATGGATAGCGAGGCGACAGAACAGGTATAAGCACAGCCTTTTATATGTGATTTGGTTGTATAGGATAACGGGGCTGACCCGCATTCCCAATCATTTCATCCCTTAAGTACATAACCATAAGGAATAAGACAGCAATTCTGTCAATGGTCGCGATTCTAGCACGCCTGTCCTGGCGGGCCAGTGATGCCGTCTGGGCTAGCTGCAGCGCTGGATGTCAGCCTGACGACAAGCGGATGACAGTTATTCACGCCATCCGTGGACGATGCTGTGGATAACCCGTCTTGGTCACGCTGCAAGCCGCGCCAGCCGTGGGATGACGAAAATTGATCAAAAAATCATCAACCTGCAAAACGCGCAGCGGCGCTTGAGGTACCGCGTCATCTGTCAAGCCATCACGGGCCGAAAGAGCGGCCATAATAGACACAGGTCGCTCTCTTCCCTCTGGCCATCATCACACGCCAGCGGGTGGCATGACAGCCGGTGAATCGCTAAAGTCGCTGCCATTCCAGACATGCTCAGGCATCTGCCACGCACCGATACCCGTCGTCGAGGGACATCGATCAGGCGTGGCAATCATGCTCGACAAGACTCTATTTTCCGCTCTCCCCCGCGCCCTGCCTGGCCGTGAGGGAGACACAGCAGTGGTGAGCTTCATGACTCCTCTCTCTTCCTTGAGCAACTTCTTCACGCGCACCGGTGCCGAGTTGCACCTTTATCACCTGGGTCGCACCCTGGCCCCGCTCAGTCTTGAGCAACTGGAAGCCTTCGAGACCGAACAGCAACCATGGGAGCAACCCTTCAAGGGCCAGGCACGCCTGGCATGCGTGTTCCGTCCGGCCGGACTCGACGATCCGCTGGTGTGGTTTCTGGCCCTGCCACTGGATGAGGAAGGTCGTCTGTCTCCCGCGCAACGCGACGCCTTCCTCGAGCGCTTGATCACGACGCTGGGTCAGACGGCACTGACCGTCGGCCGGCCTGATCTCCAGCAGGCCGAGGCCGGCAAGATCGACAACCTGATGCAGGACAATCCGCTGGCCTTCACGCCGGACGACAGCCTGCGCGCCATGCTGCACGCCCGCGCCAGCCTCGATTGCGACCGCCCTGCCAGCCAGTACTACGAGCTCGCCGAGCAGTATCTCACCGCCCAGCTACCGCTGGATGACTGGCCGTCACTCGGTCTGCAGGGCATCGCCGACGTGCTGACACGGCGCGGCGAGCTGTCCAGCGAGCTTGCCGCCGCCTTCGTGCAGCGTCTGGCTGACCTGCCGGATACACCGCTGCGCGCCATCGCGCTGTGTCTGGAGCAGGCACCGCCCGCCCATGCCCAGCTGGCCGCCCCACTGCCGGAGGAATACGAGACCGAGCTGCTCTCCGCCCTGATCGCACGTGGCCAGGCTGCACGTGACCTGGGGGATCTGGAGACGCTGTGCGCCTGCCTGCGGGCCGCCGGCGCCAGCCCACGGCCTGCGGCGGCGGAGTGGATCGATGCCCTGCTGGCCGACGACGAGGCCGTCAATGTCGACGTGCTGGTCGCGATCGCTGCGCGCGGCTACGCCCATCTGGAAGATGCCAAACGTCTGCCGGCCTTCCTGACCCGCCTGGCCAGTTGCCCGCAGGCCAACTTCGCCGCCTTGGCACGCGACCTCGCCCTGATTCCGCGTCTGCGCCTGCCGGTGCTGATGACGCTGCGCAATGCAAGCGCGGACAGCCCGCTGGGTCAGGCGCTTGCCGCCCTGACCCGCCAAGCCGATACCGCCAATCCTGCCCCGCGTCATTGACGCCGGGCATGCCCTCAGGTGACAGTGCTTGAGATCATGCGCTTAACCCACGACACTTGATCGGGCACTTGCTCAAGGCATGGCATCGGGGCTGATCGGCACCGGTGAACAGGGCGCGCGGCAACGCGCCGGTTACACGACGTCACCCGCGCCTGTGGCCGTGGGGGACTTGCCCGACGCCCGCAAGCGAGGCGTCCGGCGGCGATGAAAGCGCGCCATCACCGCGTGCCATGACCGCGTGCCCGGGGCGTTTTGCCGGGTGCAGTCAGCGCCACCGTCATATCCCGCTGCGTGACGCGAAAAAAGAGGCTTCAGCAAGGATTGCTGTCAGTGCGTCAAGTGACTATGCTGCGCGCCCGCCTGGCCATTACCCCGCCAGGCCGGCAACGCACATTACGCTGTGCCGCGCCTGCCCGGTGTCTTCATGCCGTGAGCCGCTGCCCGCTTCGCTCACGCCCTCTGATTCAGGAAGAAACATGTCGCATCACAAGCACATTTCGCGTCATCACATCGACAAGGCACCGCCCCTCGATCTCAAGACACTGAATCATGACCTGCTGGGCTTTCGCCCGCGTGGCGTGGTGGGTCGGCGTGAGTTGATCGAGCTGCCGGAGCTCAAGCTGCACCTCAATGCCAAGATCGACACCGGTGCGCATTCCAGTGCGCTGCATGCCGAGAGTATCGAGGTCTTCGAGCAGCACGATGATCTGTGGGTTCGCTTCATCACCCGGACCGGCGGTAGCGACTCCCCGCCGCATACGATCGAGACGCCGGTGCATGATCGCCGCCGCGTGCGCTCATCCAATGGTCAGGCCGAGTGGCGCTACGCGATCCGCTCGCGCATGAAGCTGGCCGGGCTCGACTACGATATCGACATGACGCTGGTGGACCGCTCCCAGATGCGTCACCCCATTCTGCTGGGGCGCCGTGCCCTGCGTCGCCTGCTGGTCGCACCGGGCGCCGCCTATCTGCACGGCGAACCCTGACGGTATCGGCCGTGCGCGCGGCTGCATGCTGCGGCATCTCGCCTCAAGACGCTGGCGCCGGTGCCACCTGCTATCGCGTAACGCCTCGAGACAGTAAAGGCCTCACCGACGAACACCACGCCTCCTGACGGGCTTCACGTCAGTCGTCTTCTGATTCATTCCCATCTCTGTCTGGCCCATTCGGCTCCGGAGGATTTCATGCATATCGGTATCCTGTCGCGTAACTCACGCCTCTACTCCACCCGTCGCCTGATCGAGGCCGCCGAGGCACGTGGCCACACCGCGCGCGTGGTGGACACGCTGCGTTGCTACATGAATATCGCCTCGCACCGCCCGTCCATCCATTACAAGGGCGCCGAGATCGAGCACTTCGATGCCGTCGTGCCGCGCATCGGTGCCTCCGTCACCTTCTATGGCTGCGCCGTGCTGCGCCAGTTCGAGATGATGGGCACCTACGTGGTCAATGATTCCGTGGCCATCTCCCGCTCACGCGACAAGCTGCGCTCCCTGCAGCTGCTGTCGCGCAAGGGGCTGGGCCTGCCGGTCACCGGCTTCGCGCATTCGCCGGATGACATCCCCGACCTGATCACCATGGTCAAGGGTGCGCCGCTGGTCATCAAGCTGCTGGAAGGCACCCAGGGCATCGGCGTGGTACTCGCCGAGACCAACCAGGCCGCCGAGAGCGTGATCCAGGCCTTCATGGGCATGAAAGCCAACATCATGGTGCAGGAATACATCAAGGAAGCGCGTGGCGCCGACATCCGCTGCCTGGTGGTGGGTGACAAGGTGGTGGCGTCAATGAAGCGTCAGGCGGCCGATGGCGAGTTCCGCTCCAACCTGCACCGTGGCGGCACCGCGAGCGAGATCCGCATCACGCCGGAAGAGCGCTCCACCGCCATTCGCGCCGCCAAGGCCATGGGCCTGTCCGTCGCCGGTGTCGACCTGCTGCGCGCCAATCATGGCCCGGTGATCATGGAAGTGAACTCCTCGCCGGGCCTGCAGGGTATCGAGACGGCCACCGGCAAGGACATCGCCGGTCTGATCATCGATCACATCGCCAAGTCCGCCGCGCCGGCCAAGAAGATTCCGCCCAAGCCCAAGGGCTGAGGGCTGAGGACTTAACGCGCAACGCTCGACCAGGGGGGGGGGCAGGTCGTCATGACGGCACACCTGGCGTCTCTGGGTCTGATGGCCGCGTGTGGACAAGCGGGAGCGATGGAAACAGGGCAAGGACAGCGTCTGAAGGCAACGATGATCGTCACCAGAACGTCATTGTATTGTCGTAAACTGCAGGGATTGACAGTGCGGGAATAAATATCCTGACTTTCTGCCCTTCGGGGGTAGAAAAACACTGTTTTCACCCGCACAATCTCTTCTGACGGAGGAGGTGACCGCCCATGTTTCTCGACAATCGCCAGGTGGCGATGGATAGCGTCCAGGAAGCCCTGGCAGACAGTCTTGATTATTTCGAGGATAACGCCGAACGGCTGCGTCCCGCGCTCCTGAAGGCCTTCGAGCCCTTCTATGCGAGCCGTGTCGAGCTCAAACAGGCCCTGGAAGTCGAGACACGCAAGCATCTGAGCCTGATGCCGCGCGACGCCGATGTCGAGCGCGATGACTACATGTGGCTGTGGAGTCGCCTGAAGAGCATCGTCGGAAATGACAATCAGGTGCTGATCAACGAGCTGCTCGAACAGGAACGCGTCCTGATGCAGGCCTGCTCGACCGCCTTCACGCATCCGCTGCCTGACAGCATGGAGAAGGTACTGGAAGGCATCTTCCACAACTGCCGCCATCTGATCCGCGAGCTGTACCGTCACCAGACAGGTCAGGCCGCCCGCCGCCGCGCCGGCTAGCCATATATCCGCCGCCAGGCCGTGAACGCAAGACGCCCCGCCTTCCAAAGGAAGTGCGGGGCGTCTTCGTGTTGACCCTGTGCGTCTGGCGAAGCCGACACGCGGCTAGTTCGCATCAGATCTGACAGGCAGCCACTGGAGCAGTGCCTGCTTCACCTCGGGCAGACTGGCCAGCAGGCTTGCCTGCGCCTGACGCGCGAGGGCATGCGAATCCGACGTGTCGGCAGCATTCTCTGCATCCGCCACATCACGACTGGCAGTGGCCTGCTGCCCTGCTCCGGCAGCCACCGAGTCCGCCGCCGGTGACACGGGCTTGTCCAAGGAGTGAGATGATGAGGGCTGCGATGATGAGTGCGATGACAAGACCGGCGTCGGCAGCGTCTCCTGCGGCCCGAGAAAGCGCGGCTTGCGCCCCCACAGGTAAAGGTCTCCCACTGTCGCCGCACGGGCCAGCCACTCGCGCAGCATCAGCTTGAGCCCCGGCGGCTGGCGTTCGGAGATGGCCGGGCAACCCACTGCCTCCAGGCCCAGTGCATCGGCGATGAACAGCGCACGCGGCAAATGCCACGGCTGGGTGACCAGCACCGCCTCATCGACACCGAAGACCTTGTGCGCTCGTACGAGGGTATCGAAGGTGGAGAAGCCCGCGTAATCGAGCGTCATGAACTCCTGCGGCACGTTGCGTGCTCGCAGGTCACGCCACATGGTCATCGGCTCATTGTAGTAACGCGTGCGGTTGTCCCCCGAGAGCAGCAGGTTGGAGACGCGGCGCAGGCGGTAGAGCTGGGCGGCGGTATCGAGACGTGCCTGATAGTGTGGATTGCTGCCCCCGCCCACCAGGCCGTGTGAGGTGCCGAACACGATCCCCACCTCACGGCTCTGACAGGTCAGCGGTGACGTGGCAATGCGATCGTGCGTTGCCATCACGACCCAGAGGTTGAGCCCGACCACCGTCATTGCACCGGCGGCCAGCAGACCGACGATGGTCCAGCCAGCCCGCATGATCACTCGCTGCATCTCTTCCCCACGCCCATCCCTGCCTGTCTTTCCTGCCAGTAGCGTCACATCATGCAGGCATGAGCGATCAGCCTACCCAAGCGGTCGAGGCTCTGCCAGCACTGACTGCTCCCGGCCACGCATGCGGATGACTCCGCTCAGTCTTCCTGCACCATTACTGCCTTGACGTTGACTGGCACCTGGGTCGCGATGTTGCCAAGCCCGGCCAGGTCACGCAGGGTGCGAATGCCATCGACCAGCGCGAACTGCTCAGCATCGACCATTACAGGCGTGAGGGTCTGCACCAGCCAGCGGTCGCCGCGCAGGCGCGTCACCTGCAGGCTCATCGGCAGGTTCTGGGTATTGTCGTGCAGCGTCAGCTGACCTTCGACATCCACCTTCTGGGTGTCGCCCGGCTCCATCACCTTGAGGGTCGGCATGTCGAGACTGGCGGTCATCACGGCCAACGGATAGGTGCCGGACTCGAACAGCTTCTCGCTGACGCGCTGGTCACGAATGTCGATGCCGGTACTGGCCGAGTCGAGGTCTATCTCCACCGACAGCTGACCGGCGTCATTGACGCGCGCCCGCCAGGAGGTGAAAGCATTCGTCTCGACGGTGCTGGCGCCCGACTTGGCCATCTTGGTGGTCTGGAAGCTCAGCTGTGACAGATCGCCATCCAGCTTCCAGGCGGCCTGCGCGCTGGCAGCGGTGCTCAGGATCAGGGTGGCGGTCAGGGTGCGCAGCGCAGTCTGGAATCGCATTGGGGAGTCTTCCTTGAGGCAGGTGATACGGGAAACCGTCAAACGGACGTGCCGACACGGCCCGAGGCAGCAACTTGCCCGGACGCTCAGCAACGTGAATTGGATAGCCGGATGGGCGAGAGGTTCCCGCCCATCCAGTTGCGTTTGCTGCATCTCCCCCGATTATCGATGCGACCGGTAACGGTCACATCATTGAGGACAGGCAGCAAGGCGCGCCCGGGGCTCAGAACATGCCCAGCTCCAGGCGCGCCTCTTCACTCATCATCTCGCGCGACCAGGGCGGCGAGAAGACGATCTCGACGTGGACCTTGGAAACATCTTCCGCCCCGAGAATCTTGCGTTTGGCATCCTCGGCGATGACGTTGCCCATGCCGCAGCCCGGCGCGGTCAAGGTCATCTTGAGATTGACCATCTTCTCGCCACTGATCAGGGTGTCGATACGACAGCCATAGACCAGCCCCAGCTCGACGATGTCGACCGGGATCTCGGGGTCGAAGCAGGTGCGCAGCTGGGCCCAGACGAAGGCCTCGATATCGGCATCGCTCTGGCCGGCCGGCAGATGCGGACGCGGCACGGCGTCCAGCCCCAGCGCATCGAGGCTGAAGCTCTCGATCAGGTACATGCGACCCTCGAAGGCGACGCTGACAGTGCCGCCCTTGGCCTGCATGACTTCAACCACCGAGTCCTCATGCAGGGTCACCGACTTGCCGAACGGCACCGAGATACCCTCCACGTCCCGCTGCAACGGCATCTTCTGGCCCTTGCCGAGGCTGGCCAGCTGGTCTTCAGTGTGGCTCATGCCCTCTCCTTGCCGATTCGCATGACAGGCATGCGGATCGTGAATTCTGTTGGTTCACTCAAGACGTACGGGTGACAGCATCCCCTGGCAAGTGCCGATACCAATGAGGCCCGCCATGCGCGAGCCTCATTGAACAGCGCCCGTCAGGGGCACCGCTGGGGGGGCTCAGCGCACCATGGTCAGCACACGCTGCAGGGCATCGACGAACATGTCGATCTCTTCCGGCGTGTTGTAGGCCGCGAAGGAGGCCCGGCAGGTGGCATCGACACCGAAGCGACGCAGCACCGGCTGCGCGCAGTGGTGGCCGGTACGGATGGCGACCCCCAGCTGGTCGATCAGCAGACCGATATCCTGGGCGTGGGCACCATCGACCACGAAGGAGATCGCGCCCGCCTTGTCGGGCGAGTTGCCGATGATACGCAGGCCGTCCACTTCGCGCATGCGCTCGCTGGCATGCCGCATCAGCTGCTGTTCCCAGCGCGTGATCAGCGCCATGTGGGTACAACCCAGCCAGTCGATGGCCTTGCCCAGTCCGATGACCTCGGCGATGGGCGGCGTGCCGGCCTCGAACTTGTGCGGCAGGTCCGCGAACAGGGTGCCATTCTCGAACGACACCGTGCGGATCATCTCACCACCACCCTGCCACGGCGGCATCGCCTCCAGCAGCGCTTCCTTGCCATAGAGCACACCGATGCCGGTCGGGCCGTACATCTTGTGGCCCGAGAAGACATAGAAGTCAGCATCGATCTCGCGCACATCGACCTGCTGATGCGGCACCGCCTGGGCGCCATCGACCAGAATCAGCGCGTCGTGGGCGTGTGCCAGCGTCGCCATCTCGGCCACCGGGTTGATGCTGCCCAGGGCGTTGGAGACCTGATTGACGCAGACCAGACGCGTCTTCTCACCCAGCAGGTCGCGGTAGGCCGCCATGTCGAGCACACCATCGTCGTCACACGGGATGACCTTGATGACGATGTCGAGACGCTCGGCCAGAAGCTGCCACGGCACGATGTTGGCGTGATGCTCCATCACAGAGATCAGCACTTCATCGCCGGCATTCAGCCAGTTGGCCCCCCAGCTGTTGGCGACCAGATTGATCGCCTCGGTGGTGCCACGCGTGAAGATGACTTCCCGCGTCAGGCGCGCATTGATGAAGCTGCGCACCTTCTCACGCGTGCCTTCAAAGGCCGCCGTCGCCTCATCCGCCAGGGTATGCAGACCGCGGTGGATGTTGGCATTGGTCTTGCGGTAGTAGTCGCTCATCGCGTCGATGACGGCGGTCGGCGTCTGGCTGGTGGCGGCGCTGTCCAGATAGATCAGCGGCACATCACCATGCACGCGGCGCTCGAGGATCGGGAAATCCTCACGTACCCGCACGACGTCGAGCATCAGGTTGTCGAGTGCGCTCATGCAAAGTCCTCATCACGTGCCACCGCCACGGCGCCACCGCCCAGCTCGACACTGAGATCGACCAGCTCATCGAGGTGGAAGCGTGACGGCAGGCGTCCCGCGACACTGCGCTCGATGCGCTCGGCGATGGCGTCGATGCCCAGGCCTGTCATGACTTCGTTGGCGAAGGCCAGGGTCAGAAGACCACGGGCGGTCTGCTCATCGATGCCACGGGCGCGCAGCGCGAAGACGGCGGTCTCGTCGAGCTGACCGGTCGTGGTGCCGTGGGAGCACTTGACGTCGTCGGCGTAGATCTCGAGTTCCGGCTTGGTGTTGATCTCGGCGCGGTCCGAGAGCAGCAGGTTGGCGTTGTTCTGATGCGCCTCGATCTGCTGGCTATCGCGCTTGACCAGCACGCGGCCGTTGAAGACGCCGCGGGCACGGTCGGCCAGGATGCCCTTGTAGTTCTCGTCGGAGAACGTCAGTGCCTCGTTGTGATTGACCAGCGAGTGGGTGTCGACGTGCTGGCGATCACGACCGAAGAACAGGCCATCGAGGCGTGCATGGGCGTTGTTGCCGTTCAGGTCGCAGACGATGTCGTTGCGCACCAGGCCACCACCGGTGTTCAGGTTGATGGAGCGATACTGGCTGTCACGCGGCTGCTCGACCTGCAGCGAGGCGATATGCGTCTCGCCGGTGGCAGCTTCGCCCAGCTTGTAGTGATTGAGCACGGCGCCGCGCTCCAGCATCACTTCGCTGACCATGTTGGTGAAGTTGGTCGCGCCGCTTTCACCGATATGATGCTCGATCACGCTGGCTTCGGCGCGGCTGCCCAGCTGCACCAGCAGACGCGGGTGGCTCATGGTCACGGGTTGGCCTTCGAGGGCGGCACGCGAAAGGAACAGCACGTAGACCGGCTTGTCGAGCACCGTACGCGGGCCGACCTGAATCACCGCACCCTCTTCGGTGAAGGCGGAGTTCAGCGCCACGAAGGGCGTGAAATCGATGCCGGTCAGGCGGTTCAGCGAGCCACCGATGACTTCCGACTGATTGACGATGGCGTCAGACAGCGGCACGACACGCACGGTATCGGGCAGGCCTGCCACATCGGAGAGCTCGGCATTGTAGAGGCCATCGACGAACACCAGACGATAGGCATCGACGTCGAGCGCCAGCTCATCCTTCACGGCCGGCGCGAGGCTTGCATCGTCGGCGAGACGATATTGATGACGACCCAGTGCCTGGGTGTCGGTGTACTTCCAGGCCTCGACCTTGCGGGTCGGCAGGCCGAGGGCTTCAAAGCGGGCGATGCCGGCCTGACGGCGGGCGGCCATCCAGCTCGGGTCGGCCGCAAAGCGGGCCTTGCGGGCAGCGAATTCGCTGGCGAAGGCTTCGCTGCCGGGGACGGACGCGGTAGCAAGTGCTGTCATTACGCGGTTTCCTCCTGCAGCCAGTCATAGCCCTGGGCTTCGAGTTCGAGGGCCAGCGACTTGTCGCCGGACTTGACGATGCGGCCATCCATCAGCACATGGATCTGGTCCGGCACGATGTGCTCGAGCAGACGCTGGTAGTGGGTGACCATCAGCACGGCACGCTCTTCACTGCGCAGCGAGTTGACGCCCTTGGCGACGATCTTCAGCGCGTCGATGTCGAGACCGGAGTCGATCTCGTCGAGCATGGCCAGCTTCGGTTCCAGCACCAGCATCTGCAGGATCTCGTTGCGCTTCTTCTCACCGCCCGAGAAGCCTTCGTTGACGGCGCGCTGCAGGAAGCTGGCGTCCATCTGCATGAAGGCCAGTTTCTCGCGGATCAGCTTCATGAATTCCGGGGCCGGAATCTCGCCCAGGCCTTGGGCTTCACGCTTGGCGTTCAGCGCCGCCTTGAGCAGGTAGACGTTCTTGACCCCCGGGATTTCCACCGGGTACTGGAAGCCCAGCAGCAGGCCGGCACGGGCGCGCTCCTCGATTTCCATCTCCAGTACATCCTCACCTTCATAGGTAATGGTGCCCGAGGTCACTTCATAGCCGTCCTTGCCGGCGATCACGGAAGACAGCGTGGACTTGCCTGCGCCGTTCGGGCCCATGATGGCGTGGACTTCACCCTTGTTGATGGTCAGATCGAGACCCTTGAGGATTTCCTTGCCTTCCACCGAAACGTGCAGATCTTTGACTACGAGCATGTTGATACCTTTTGCTGACAGGCCGCCCGCGAGCGGCCCTCAAGAATGGGGGGGAATGCGAAAGACGCGGCGATATCAGCCGACGGCGCCTTCAAGGGTGACGTTGAGCAGCGCCTCGGCCTCGACGGCGAACTCCATCGGCAGCTCCTGGAAGACGTCCTTGCAGAAGCCATTGACGATCATGTTGACCGCATCTTCCTCGCTGATGCCGCGCTGACGGCAGTAGAACAGCTGATCTTCGCCGATCTTGGAGGTCGTGGCCTCGTGCTCGACGGTGGCTGTCGCGTTGCCGATTTCCTGATAGGGGAAGGTATGCGCACCGCAGCGGTCACCGATCAACAGCGAGTCACACTGGGTGAAGTTGCGCGCGCCCTTGGCCCGCGGGCCGATCTTGACCAGACCACGATAGGACTGCTCGGAATTACCGGCCGAGATACCCTTGGAGACGATGGTGGACTTGGTGCCCTCACCGATGTGGATCATCTTGGTGCCGGTGTCCGCCTGCTGACGACCATTGGTGACGGCGACGGAGTAGAACTCCCCGACACTGTCCTTGCCGCGCAGGATGCACGACGGATACTTCCAGGTGATCGCGGAGCCGGTCTCGACTTGGGTCCAGGAGACCTTGGAGCGGTCACCACGGCAGTCGGCACGCTTGGTGACGAAGTTGTAGATGCCGCCCTTGCCGTCTTCATCACCCGGATACCAGTTCTGGACGGTGGAATACTTGATGTAGGCGTCTTCCAGCGCCACCAGCTCGACCACGGCGGCGTGCAGCTGGTTGTCATCACGCTGCGGCGCGGTACAGCCTTCCAGATACGAGACCTGAGCCTGCTTCTCGCAGATGATCAGAGTGCGCTCGAACTGGCCGGTGTTGGCGGCGTTGATGCGGAAGTAGGTGGAAAGCTCCATCGGACAGGTGACGCCTTCCGGCACGAACACGAAGGAGCCATCGGTGAAGACGGCCGCATTCAGCGCGGTGAAGAAGTTGTCCGCCTTGGGTACCACGGTACCGAGATACTGCTTGATCAGCTCCGGATAGTCCTGGATGGCTTCCGAGATGGAGCAGAAGATGACACCCGCCTCGGACAGCTCCTTCTTGAAGGTCGTGGTCACGGACACGGAGTCGAAGACCGCGTCGACCGCGACACCGGCCAGTGCGGCACGCTCGTGCAACGGGATACCCAGCTTCTCGTAAGTCTCGAGCAGCTTGGGGTCGACCTCATCCAGACTCTGTGGGCGGTCTTCCGGCTTCTTCGGGGCACTGAAGTAGGAAATCGCCTGGTAGTCGATCTCCGGATAATCCAGGTGGGCCCAGGACGGCGCCTTCATCTTCAGCCACTGCTGATACGCATCCAGGCGCCACTCCAGCATCCACTCCGGCTCACCCTTCTTGGCCGAGATGAAGCGAATCACGCTTTCATCCAATCCCGGCGGAATGGTGTCGCTCTCAATATCGGTCACGAAGCCCTGCTTGTACTCGCGCTGTACAAGCTGCTCCATCTCCTGGCTCGCCATGCTGGTCTCCTCTCCCGGAGAGCTCCGGGTCTGTTCAGATGCCTGATCACCCCGCCCGAATCGCAGCGAAGTTCGAATGTTCGTGTTGCCAAGGCGATGTCTGTCGCGCGGCAACGGATTCAGCGTTTGCCGGCTCTAGCGTTTGCCAGTGCTGTTGGATGCCTTGGCCCTGGGGAGTGGCTCGTCATCCCCATACAGACTGATGGCCTGAATCGGCAGTTGCACCGGCATGCGCAGTGGCGCGGATGACGCCAGATGCGCCAGCGTCACGCTGCCCAGCAGCTCACTGATGGCGTACGAGACGCGCTGCCAGTTGTCGGCCACCCCGCAGGTGTTGACCAGTTCGCAATCGCCATCGACATGACTGCATTCGGTCACGGCCACCGGGCCTTCGATGGCGCTGATGATGTCGCTGGCCGTGATCTGGCTGGCTGGGCGCGCCAGGCGATAACCGCCCAGCGCGCCGCGACGCGACTCAAGCAGCCCTGCCCGCACCAGCGCCTTGAGCGTCTTGCTCACGGTGGGATGCGGCAGCTGCACGCTTTCGGCCAGATCGATCGCCGCGTGGGCCGAGTCCGGCTCGCGGGCGATGCGCGCCATCACGACAGCGGCATAATCGGTCATCTTGGAAAGCTTCAGCATGCTGGCCTCCACCACGGGAAGATTAATTGGGGACCATTTTAGTCCTGTATCAGAACGATGTGAAGCGGGGACCCCACCGAAAACGTCGAATTGCGACCTGGGCAACCAGTTTGCCGACAAGATAGCCGCCGATAACAACAAAAATAACAATCATTCCCATTTATAATATCTACCAGCCCTGCCCGATAGCCCAAGCGCCCTGTACAACAATCCCGTGCACGCCAGGTGATCGATGACGGCAGCCCCGCTACGCCCCTCTACAACGCACGCCCTCTCTACAAGGCCCCTCCACAACGCAAGACACCCCGCCGGGGAAATCCCGACGGGGTGTCTTGGTCACGCCATCATGCCGTCATGCAAGGCTCATCGGAGCCATGCGTGATGATCAGCCGTGGAACGGATTGCGCAGCACGATGGTCTCGTTGCGGTCCGGGCCAGTGGAGATGATGTCGATCGGCACGCCGACCTGTTCTTCCAGGAAGCTGATGTAGGCACGGGCGTTGGCCGGCAGCTTGTCGACTTCGCGCACGCCGATGGTGGAATCGCTCCAGCCCGGCAGGTCCTGGTACAGCGGCTCGATGGCTTCGTAGCCTTCGGAATCCACTGGGGTGTCCAGCACGTCGCCATCCTTGCCGCGATAGCCGATGCAGACACGGATGTTCTCGAGACCATCCAGCACGTCCAGCTTGGTCAGGCAGATGCCGCTAACCGAGTTGATCTGCACGGCGTGACGCAGAGCGACGGCATCGAACCAACCGCAACGACGCGCACGGCCGGTGGTGGCACCGAACTCGTGGCCACGCTCGGCCAGGTGACGGCCGAACTCATCGAACAGCTCGGTCGGGAACGGGCCGGAGCCGACACGGGTGGTGTAGGCCTTGGTGATGCCCAGTACGTAGTCGAGATACAGCGGGCCGACGCCGGAACCGGTGGCGGTGCCGCCGGCAGTGGTGTTGGAGCTGGTGACGTACGGGTAGGTACCGTGGTCGATGTCGAGCAGTGAGCCCTGAGCACCTTCGAAGAGGATGTTCTCGTTTGCCTTGCGCACGGAGTGGACCAGATCCACGGTGTCGCAGACCATCGGACGCAGTTCTTCGGCCATTTCCATGGCTTCGTCCAGCACCTGCTGGAAGTCGACCGGCGCTTCACCGTGATAGTGCTGCAGCACGAAGTTGTGGTAATCCAGCACTTCGCCCAGCTTGGAGGCGAAACGCTCACGGTGGAGCATGTCACCCAGACGCAGGCCACGACGCGCGACCTTGTCTTCATAGGCCGGACCGATGCCGCGACCGGTAGTCCCGATCTTGGCGACGCCACGGGCCTTCTCGCGCGCCTGGTCCAGACGCACATGGTAGGACAGGATCAGCGGGCAGGCCGGCGACAGACGCAGGCGATCACGCACCGGCACGTCGTTGGCTTCAAGCTCACGGATTTCCTTGATCAGCGCTTCCGGAGACAGCACGACACCGTTGCCGATGACGCAGGTCTTGCCCGGGTGGAGGATGCCGGACGGGATCAGGTGGAGGACGGTCTTCTTGCCGTCCAGCACCAGGGTGTGACCTGCGTTGTGGCCACCCTGGAAACGCACGACGGCGCTGGCGGATTCGGTCAGCAGGTCGACGACCTTGCCCTTGCCTTCATCACCCCATTGGGTGCCGAGCACGACTACATTCTTGCCCATGGTTCCTATCTCTTTCGGTGAATAACCGTCGGTGAAAACCCACTCACAAGTGCAGCTGCCCTGTCGGCAGCTGCACCTCGGGGCCCAGTGGCCCCAGCTGTTCTGCTATCTGTCACTCGCTGCCATCGCTCTCGGGTCACCGAAGCTTACCCATTCAAGCTCAGTCATCCAGGCTCAGGCATCGAGCGTGACGACCTGCCAGCCGCCGTCGCCATTGACCAGCTCACGATTGCAACGGTGTGCATCCGCGCCGGTGGTCTGGCCCGGCAGGGCCTCGATAACACGCTCGCCAGCGGCACGCAGCTGATCGACACACTCACGCAGCGCGCTGTCGTTGAGTGCCGGCGCCCAGATGCCGTCGCAGGCCGGAGCATGCACGGCCAGCGAGGCCAGCTGCTTGAGGTCCATCGAGAAGCCGGTGGCAGGACGCGCACGACCGAAGGCTCGTCCAGTATCGTCGTAGCGCCCCCCCTTGGCCAGCGCCTGACCGTAACCCGGGACGTAGGCCGCGAACACCATGCCGGTGTGGTACTCGTAACCGCGCAGTTCGGCGAGATCGAAATAGAGCGTGACCTGCGGATGACGCTCGCGGACCGCGCAGCTCAGCGCCGTCAACTGATCCAGAGCGCTGGCGACCGCCGCCGGTGCGCCGGCGAAGGCGGTACGCGCCTGGGCCAGAATCTCGTCATCACCGTGCAGGTGCGGCAGCGCCTTGAGCATGCCCGCCACTACCTTGTCACCCACCACGCGATCGATCAATGCATCGAGAGCGGAATACTGTTTACGCTCGATGGCAGCGAACAGCTCACGCTCGTGCTCGTCATTCATGCCGGCTTCGGCGATCAAGGCACGGTAGATGCCGATATGACCCAGTGCCAGGTGCAATTCACCCGCGCCGGCCTGCTCGAGACTGGTCAGGGCCAGATGCAGAATCTCGTGGTCGGCCTCGAGGCCGGCGTGACCGAAGAGCTCGGCACCGACCTGCACCGGACTGCGACCGCCCTGGTGCTTGTCCGCCTTGGTACGCAGCACGTTGGCGCAGTAGCACAGACGTACCGGGCCTTCGCGGTGCAGAGAGTGAGCGTCCATGCGCGCCACCTGCGGGGTGACGTCGGCGCTGGCGCCCATCATGCGACCGGTCATCTGGTCGGTCAGCTTGAAGGTCTGCAGATCAAGCTCGGTACCGGTGCCGGTCAGCAGCGAATCAAGAAATTCGACGGGCGGCGGCAGCACCAGGTCATAGCCGAAGCGATGATAGAGGTCGAGCAGCGCGCGGCGCAGCGCCTCCATACGGGTTGCCTGAGGGGGCAATACCTCATCCATGCCATCCGGGAGGAGCCAGCGATCTGCGATGGTCATTGCGCTATCCTGCGAGAGATTTATGACAAGGGGTGGCTCGTGACGCGCGGAAATCCACTCGGTAACGCACATATCGATAATGACGCCCGTGGGGATTTCACGTCAGCTGACCGAGACCCGTGAAGCAAGGTCCTGCTCGACGCTTTCCTGTCGGCCTTGCGCCCGAATATGAAACCCGGGCATGAAAAGCGGCCACAAAAAAACCGGGCGGTGCCCGGTTGCAGGAGTCTAGCATGAATCCTTGTGGGATGAACCCCGCGAACCTCTCAAGCGACGTTCATCCACTGCGCGGCCTCTGATGCTGCCAGAGGCCGCGCGCAACATCCCCGAAAGCAAGCCTTCGGGCTTGATGATGCTGCTTACTGGTTGCTGCCCTGCGGGTCCTTGAAGAAGCGGAAGAACTCGCTGTCCGGCTGCATGACCATCATGTTGCCATCGCCCTTGAAGCTGTCGCGATAGGCCTGCAGGGAGCGGTAGAAGCGGAAGAACTCGGTATCCGCCCCGTAGGCACCGGCATAGATGGCAGCGGCGGAGGCATCGCCTTCACCGCGCAGGGTCTGCGCCTGCTCTTCGGCCTGCGCGAGCAGGACGGAACGGCGACGATCGGCATTGGCCTGGATCTTCTCGGCCTGCTCCTGACCCTGGGCACGATACTCACGTGCCTCACGCTGACGCTCGGTCTTCATACGCTCGTAGACCGCCTGGGAGACTTCGTCCGGCAGGTCGATACGCTTGACGCGGATATCGAGAATCGACACCCCCAGTTCCTTGCGCATCACCTCGTCGAGCTCTTCGGTGGGCTTCTTCATCAGCGCGTCACGCTGCTCGGAGATGATCTGCACCAGTTCGAGCTTGCCGAACTCGTTACGCAGACTCTCGTCGACACGCGGCGCGATCAGGCGCTCGGCCATCTGCTCTTCGCCTGAGGTCGCTTCGTAGTAGCGCTTCGGATCGACGATCTTCCACTTGACGAAGGAGTCGACGATGACGGCCTTCTTCTCGCGGGTCAGATAACGACTTGCCTGGGCATCCAGCGTCAACACGCGCGTATCGAAGGTACGGATCGTGTTGTAGACCGGCAGCTTGAAATGCAGACCGGGCTGGATGTTGTCTTCCACCACTTCACCAAACTTGAGCTTGATGGCGCGCTGGGTCTCATCAACCGTGTAGAGGCTGTTGCTGCCAAGCCAGGCCACTACGGCCAGACCGGCGACGGCCATCAGTGAGCGATTGTTGATCATTGACGACCCTCCCGACGGATGCTGTTGCTGCTGTCATTGCTCTGGCTGCGGCTCAGGGCATCACTCGCCTGTCGGGACACACGGTCCAGCTCGCTACGACTCATGCCACTGCTGTCTTCGGCGGCAGCACTGGACTTGTTGGCCAGCTTGTCCAACGGCAGGTACATGAGGGAATTGCCGTTCTCGACATCCACCAGCACCTTGTTGGTCTTGCCGAGCACTTCGCCCATGGTTTCCAGGTACATGCGCTCGCGGATGATTTCCGGCGCCTTCTGGTACTCGGTCAGCAGGGACGTGAAGCGGTTGGCTTCACCCTGGGACTTCGCGACCACGGACTCCTTGTAACCCTCGGCTTCCTCGATGATGCGCTGCGCCTGACCCTGGGCTTCCGGAAGAATCGAGTTCTCGTAGGCCAGTGCCTGGTTGATCGTGCGCTGACGATCCTCACGCGCCTTGATGACGTCATCGAAGGAATCCTGGACCGCTGCCGGCGCAGAGGTGGACTCGACGTTGATGGTCTGCAGCGTCAGGCCGACACCATAGTTGTCCAGATAGGACTGCAGGCGCGACTTGACGTTGCTGGCCAGCAGCTCACGACCGGAGGTCAGGATGTCGTTCATGTCGGCACTGCCGACTTCGTGACGCAGCGCGGAGTCCATGGCGTTCTCGAGACTGATCTCGGGCGCACGGACGTTGAGCAGAAAATCACGCGGGTTGGACACCTGATACTGCACGGACATCTGGACTTCGACGATGTTCTCGTCCCGGGTCAGCATCGACTTGGTCTGGGAGAGCGAACGCACCTTGGTGACGTTGACCTCACGCACATCATCGATAATCGGCGGATTCCAGTGCAGACCCGGACCGACGATGTCGTTGTACTTGCCGAAACGCAGCACGACGCCACGCTCTGACTGATCGACCAGATAGAATCCGGAAGCCGCCCAGATGGCGACCAGGATGACACCGATGATACCCGGCAGCGCGAAGGCATTGGTGCTGCCACCGTTGCCGCCATTGCCACCGGCACCGCCACGACGCTTGCGGCCATTGCCGAGCATGCCGTTGAGCTTGTCCTGGAATTTCTTCAGCGCTTCGTCGAGGTCGGGCGGCCCACCATTGCCACCGCCGTTACCCCCGCCCCCCTTCTTGTCCCCGTTGCGACCACCGCCGCTCCACGGGTCATGCTGGTTGCCGCCACCCGGCTCATTCCAAGCCATACGTCGTCTCCACTCAGTCGATGTTCCGCTCGTCATTATGATGACGCCGCCCTGCCAGCTGCGACCGGTTCCGTGCCTTGAGCCTGATGGCCTCCGGCGACCGATTCTCTCTTACGGCATGGCGACGCGTCCCTTGCGGGAGAAGGCCATGGCCCTGCCCGACGGCCATCGTCCGTCGGACGGCATCCAGCCAATCCTGCTGAATGCCCGCTGCTCTGACGCGCAGGGCATGCCCTGCGCGAGGGCATCCATCGTCATTCGTGCGCCGCGATGGATGCCGGGTAGTACTTGCCATTGCAATGTGACAACAGTGCGCTATTGCCTCGTGCGCCACTTCTCATCGAGCTGCTGCGCAGCGCACCAGCGCAAGTCTCGTTACCAGACGGTATCAGGACTTGTGCGTGACCGACACGCGATGCTTTTCCGCGCGTTCGGCAGACAGCTCACGCTGCCAGGCTTCACGGTCATCATGTTCACCGCCGAGATAATCTTCAGGCGATTCACCAAGATGAGACAACAACTGTAGAAAGTCGCGTTTCTCGAGACGAATGTCCAGCAGCGCATTGCCCTGCTCGTCATATTGCTCGTCCTTGACCGCGTCCAGCTCATGCAGACCTGCCCGTAGACGGGACTTCTCAGGCCCAAGCGTCAGCTGCATGGAGATGACGTTGTCGGACAGCAGCTCGGCGAAGGCCTGCATCAACAGATCCAGCCCCTTGCCATCGCGTGCCGACAGCCACACCGCCAGCGGACGACCGAAGCCATCACGCTCGATGCGCGGCGCCATGTCGAGTCGATCGATCTTGTTCATGACCAACAGACGCGGCACATCACCGGCGTCGATCTCGTTGAGCACCTCGTTGACCTGCTCGGTATTGCGGTCATTCTCCGGGTCTGCGGCGTCGATGACATGTACCAGCAGATCCGCTTCCGCCGCTTCCTGCAGGGTCGCCTGGAAGGCTTCCACCAGCTTGTGCGGCAGATGACGAATGAAGCCGACGGTATCGGCCAGGACTGCCGAACCGACATCCTCGAGCTCCAGACGACGCAGCGTCGGGTCCAGCGTCGCGAACAGCTGATCGGCGGCGTACACCTCGGAGGTGGTCAGCGCGTTGAACAGCGTCGACTTGCCGGCGTTGGTATAGCCGACCAGCGACAGGCTCGGGATCTCGGCACGCGCACGGGCACGGCGGTTCTGATCGCGCTGCTTGTGCACCTTCTCGAGTCGCTTGTGGATCGACTTGATACGGGCGCGCAACAGGCGACGGTCAGTCTCGAGCTGGGTTTCCCCCGGGCCTCGCAGACCGATACCGCCTTTCTGACGCTCAAGGTGAGTCCAACCCCGCACCAGGCGGGTAGACATGTACTCGAGCTGTGCGAGTTCCACCTGCAGCTTGCCCTCATGGGTCCGCGCACGCTGGGCAAAGATGTCGAGAATCAGACCGGTACGGTCGATGACGCGACATTTGAGCGTGGCTTCGAGGTTGCGCTGCTGGGAAGGACTCAATGAATGGTTGAAAATGACCAGCTCGGCTTCGTGCACGGCCAGGGCCTCTTGCACTTCCTCAAGCTTGCCTTCTCCGATGAACGTACGGGAGTCGGGGCGGGGCCGGCTACCCTCGATGAGGGTCGCCGGCACGGCGCCTGCCGAACGTACGAGTTCGAGGAGCTCACCGGCATCCTCGCGTTCTTTTTCGTCCCGGAAATTGACATGCACCAGGACGGCCGTTTCACCGGCTTCGGGTCGTTCGAAGAACAATCAGCGCCTCTGACTTCAGCTTTCTGTGGACGGCACGCTCGAATCCTGGGCTGGCAGGCGCACATTGCGCGACGGCACCACGGTCGAGATAGCATGCTTGTAAACCATCTGGGAGACAGTATTGCGCAGCAGGATCACGAACTGATCGAAGGATTCGATCTGGCCCTGCAGCTTGATGCCGTTGACCAGGAAGATCGAGACCGGGATACGTTCCTTGCGCAGGATGTTCAGGTACGGGTCCTGGAGTGATTGACCTTTGGACATGTGACTCTCCGTAAAAATGTCTCGTTCGAGGTAAGTATGGTTATGTTCGCCAGCGCTCCGGGTTGCCCTCTTGAGGGGGCTTCACGGGCGCGGGTCGTGACCGCTCATGTTACGCTAAGTGCAGGTCTGGCGCACGATTTTCAAGGTTTCACTGTAAGGATCTACACCCATGGAATCCACCGGGTGAATCCCCTGCCAGCTCCGCAGCCAGGTCAACTGTCGCTTGGCGAGTTGACGCGTCGCGATGATGCCGCGCTCACGCATCTCGTCCCGGCTCAGATGGCCATCGAGAAAATCCCACACCTGACGGTAGCCGACACAACGGATCGAGGGCAGGCCCGCATGCAGTTCCGGACGTGCCTTCAGCGCTTCGACCTCGGCAATGAAGCCCTGTTCCAACATCTGATCAAAACGCGTCTCGATACGTTCATGTAACACGGCTCTATCGTGGGGCGCCAGTGCGATCGCTATCGGCCGGAACGGAAGTTCCGCCTTCGGCTGCTCCGCGAGCAGCTCGCTCATCGGGCGCCCGCTGATCAGACAGACCTCCAGCGCGCGTGTCAGCCGCTGGGGGTCAGTGGCCCGAATGCGCTGTGCCGTGGCCGGATCAAGCCGCGCCAGCTGCGCATGCATCGCCGGCAGACCCTCGGACTGGATACGCGCCTCAAGCTCCGCGCGCAGCTCGGCATCCGCTGCCGGCAGCTCCGCCACGCCTTCCAGCAGACGCTTGAAATACATCATGGTGCCGCCGACCAGCAGCGGCATCTTGCCGCGGGACTGGATCTCGGCGATATGCGCCAGCGCATCGCGACGAAACTCGGCGGCGGAATAGCTCTCCAGCGGGTCGAGAAAGTCGATCAGGCGGTGTGGCGCTCGGGCCAGCTCTGCCGCGCTCGGCTTGGCCGTGCCGATATCCATGCCGCGATAGATCAGCGCCGAATCGACACTGACCAGCTCCGCGCCCTGCTCCTCGTGCCAGCGAATGGCGAGGTCGGTCTTGCCGGAGGCCGTCGGCCCCATCAACAACACGACAGGAGGCTTGTCAGCCACCTCAGGCGCGTGGTGTCGGGAATCTTCAGGGGGTTGAATCTGGGTCATGGCCTATTGTCTGGGCTGGGAGGTGAATCAGGGGTGAACCGCGACGACACGGGGCGTCATCTACTGGCCGCGCAGGAACAGCTTGTCGAGCTCATGCATCGAAAGCTCGGTCCAGGTCGGCCGGCCGTGATTGCATTGCCCGGAGCGCTCGGTGCGCTCCATGTCACGCAGCAGGGCATTCATTTCCGGAATCGTCAGTCGGCGGTTGGCGCGCACGCTGCCGCGACACGCCATGTCGGCGAGCAGTTCATTCATGTGCGCCTCCATGCGGTCACTGCGCCCATAGCGCTCGAGGTCTTCCAGCATGCCGCGCACCAGAGGCTCCACATCGGCATTGCCGAGCACGACCGGCACCTGACGCACCAGCAGCGTTTCCGGCCCGGCAGCGTCCAGCTCGACGCCCAGACGTGTGAACGCCTCGGACTCGCGCTCGAAGGTGCCCATCTCGCGCGCACTGACCGCCAGCGACACCGGTACCAGCAGCGGCTGGGCCTCCAGATGGCCGCCGCCGTGGACGTGCTGTTTCATGCGTTCATAGGTAATGCGCTCGTGAGCGGCATGCATGTCGACCATCACCAGCCCGCGCGAGGTCTGCGACAGGATGTAGACCCCATGCAGCTGCGCCACGGCATAGCCCAGCGGCGGGGTGTCATCGTCGTCACTCTGCGCCGGCAGACCACGCATCACCACTGCCGAATCACCTGAGACCGCACCACCTGAGACCGACGGCGCCGACATGCCAGACACGGCGTCGCTGGAAGGCGCGCCGCCGGACGCCCCCCCCACCTGAGGCGAGTCGACCTGCCAGCCGGGCGCCGCTTCTCGGACACCGGTCTGCGCATTCTCCAGCGCACTCCCCTGACGTGCGCCTTCCCCGTCATCCTCGCGGCCACCTTCGCCCAGCGTGACTCGTGGCGCACGCCGCGCCTCACGTTCGGCATTGGCGATCGCCGCCGGATCATTGGCCATGCCCGCGCCGCCTGCCCCACCGCCTGGCGTGAGCAGATGATCTTCGCTGGGGTGCAGTGCCCGATAACCGGCCATGAATTGACGCACACGCTCGGCGCTAAGGCGTTCGCTGGAGCGCCCATCACCGGCAGGCGGCAGCTGCGAGGAAGGTTTCCAGGGAGCCGCAGCGCCTGCAGGCGCGCTTGGCGAAGCCGGCGAGTCGCCCCCGGACTGCGGACCGGCCGATGAAGGTTGCTGCCCGGAGGCGATATTCTGCTGGGTATCCTGTTCCTGACGCCCGAGACGCATGCCCTGCTGCTGCCAACCGGGGTCCTCTTCCTTCTCCTGCCCCTCGATGCCGGTAGGCGCGGCGCTGTTGTCACCGGGACGCACCTCGGCCAGCGCCTTGTGCAGACTGGAGAACAGGAAGTCATGCACCAGTCGCCCGTCCCGGAAGCGCACTTCGTGCTTGGTCGGGTGAACGTTGACATCCACCACCGTCGGGTCGAGCTCCAGATAGAGCACGAACACCGGATGCCGACCATGGAACAGCACATCGCGATAGGCCTGACGCACGGCGTGCGCGACCAGTCGGTCACGCACCACGCGGCCATTGACGAAGAAGTACTGCTGATCGGCCTGGGCACGCGAATGCGTCGGCAAGCCCACCCAACCGGACAGACGCAGCCCGGAGGCCTCGATATCCAGATGCAGCGCGTGCTCGAGGAAGTTGCGCCCCAGCAGCGCACCGATGCGCCGCTCCACCGTCAGGGTGTCTTCACCGGCACGCAGCTGATGCACCACCTTCTGGTTGTGACGCAGCGTCCAGCCGATGTCGTGGCGTGACAATGCCAGCCGCCGGAAGCTTTCCTCGACATGACCGAACTCGGTCTTCTCGGTGCGCATGAACTTGCGGCGCGCCGGCGTATTGAAGAACAGATCACGCACCGCGACGCTGGTGCCACGCGGATGCGGCGCCGGGGAGACGCGCGGCGCCATCTCGCGCCCTTCCGCCACCACGCGCCAGCCGTTAGCCGGCTCATCCGAGACATTCGAGAACAGCTCCAGCCGCGAGACCGAACTGATCGAGGCCAGAGCCTCGCCCCGGAAACCGAGGCTCGCCACGCCCTCGAGATCATCCAGGCTCTCGATCTTGCTGGTCGCATGCCGTGACAGCGCCAGCGGCAGGTCTTCCTCGGTGATGCCGCTGCCGTTGTCGCGCACGCGAATCAGCCGCGCACCGCCGCCTTCCAGCTCCAGCTCGATGCGGGTGCTGCCGGCATCGATGGCGTTCTCGACCAGCTCCTTGACCACGGAAGCCGGCCGCTCCACGACCTCACCCGCCGCGATCTGGTTGGCAAGGCGTGGATTGAGGATGCGGATCCGTCGCTCGCCAGGGCGAGCGGGTTGCATGTCGGTCAGCTCGTCAGACATCGATAAACTCCTGGATACACGAGCGAAAAACGCCGCGTCTCTGAAAACGATACTGTCCGCCGACCCAGCCACGGCAAGCAACGCATGCCGGAACTGCATCAGCGGACAGTGTCTGCGCCCCGCCAACGCAAGGCGCTGTCAGGACGACTTGATGGCGTCAGGCTCAGCTGCGCGGAATCTTGAGCAGCTGGCCCACGCGCACCGTGTCGCCACTCATGTTGTTGGCCTGCTTGATGGCCGCCATGCTCACGTTGTGGCGCTGGGCCACTTCCGACAGCGTATCGCCACTCTTGACGCGATACTCACCGCCGTTGCCACCGCGTGCCTGGCTGCGCTGCCATGCCAGCAGACTTGCGGGCGGCGGATTGCGCTCGAAGTGGCTCTGGATTCCCGAGAAGATCGAGCGCGCCAGCTTTTCCTGATAGGGGCCGCTGTTGAGGTTGCGCTCTTCCTGGGGGTTGGAGATGAAGCCCGTCTCCACCAGCAGCGAGGGGATATCCGGCGACTTGAGCACCACGAAGCCCGCCTGCTCCACCTGACGCTTGTGCAGGGAATTCATGCGCCCGAGGTTGGCCAGCACGCCGCTACCCGCCGCCAGCGAATCGTTGAGCGTCGCGGTCATGGTCAGGTCGAGCAAGACGCCACGCAGCATCTCATCCTTGTCATTCAGGCTGAGATTGCCATCCACGCCCCCGATCAAGTCAGCACGGTTTTCGGTGGCGGCCAGCCAGCGTGCGGTCTCGGACGTCGCCCCGCGGCTTGAGAGCGCAAAGACCGAACTGCCGTGCGGGCGCGGGCTGTTGAAGGCATCGGCGTGAATCGAGACGAAGAAGTCCGCCTTCTGCTCACGCGCGATCTCGGTGCGCTTGCGCAGCGGAATGTAGTAATCACTGTTGCGGGTCAGGATGGCCTTGAAGCCGGGCTGGGCATCGAACATGCGCTTGAGGCGCTTGCCAATCTTGAGCACCACATCCTTCTCCCGAGTCCCGCCGGGGCCACTGGCGCCGGGGTCTTCCCCACCGTGGCCAGGGTCGATCGCGATGATGATGTCACGTTTGGGGTGTGCCGCCGCCTGGGTATTGACCACAGGTTCCACCGGCTCGCCCTTCAGCTTGCGCTTGGCCGCGGCCTGTTCCTGCTCGCGGATACGGGCTTCGATGGGATCGATGGGATTCTCGACCGCCGATTCGCCGGGGAACTCGAGATCCACCACCAGGCGATTGCCGTACTTGGCATTCGGCGCCAGCGTGAAGTCCTTGGGATTGACCGGCCGCGTCAGGTCGAGCACCACACGCAGGGCATCCCCCTGACGTCCGCTGCGGATCGACTTGATGGCGCTGCCTTCGAGATTCAGCGCGGCGAACTTGCGCTCGACCGCGGCGCTGGCCACTTCGCTACCGGCAAGGTCGATCACCAGACGGCGCGGATTGTCGAGGCCGAAGACCTTGGCCTTGGCGGCACTGTCGAGATCGAACACCAGCCGCGTGTGGTCCGGTGCGGTCCACAGGCGCAGGTTCTCGACCTTGGCGGCCAGCGCCTGCGGCGCCAGCACCAGACTGGCAAGCGAGCAGACGACGCCACCCGCCAGCCAGCGACGGAAGCTGCGCGCCAGACGCATACGGGGGATTTTGGACGCTATTTCAGGCATCAGACAGGATGACCCAGACAGAAAGAACATGAATGAAGTTAACGAATGACCAGACACTTCGCCGCCAAGCATCGCAAGCGGATCGGCGTCATCATGCCTGAGAGGTTCGGCGCTCGGCCAGTGTTGCCAACCAACCCTCACCTCGCGGTGTCAGGGCAGTCAATTCGGCCTCACGTCCTTCGTCGGCGACGAACAGCGTGATGCGCAGATCCGGCGTGGGCAGAAAGCCCTGACCACAGCTCGGCCACTCGATCAGCGCCAGGCTGTCGGCGGCGAGCAGATCGCGCCCCCCGATGAACTCGAGCTCTTCAGGGTCGGCGAGGCGGTAGAGATCGAAGTGGTTGATGTGCCACTCACCACCCTCGGCCCGTGGCAGCACGTAGGGCTCCACCAGGGTGTAGGTCGGGCTCTTGACCGCGCCCTGGTGGCCATAGGCGCGCAGCACGCCACGGGTCAGGGTCGTCTTGCCCGCCCCCAGCTCGCCCTCCAGGAACACCAGCCCGCGGCCGGCAAGGATATTTCCCAATTGAGTGCCGAAGGCAACCTGGGCGTTTTCATCAGACAGAAGTATGCGCATCTCGGGCCCGTGGATTGAGCAATAAATGCATATAGGATGCCAGATCACCTGCAAGCAGGCCACGTTCACCACGCTCCTGTACCGCCTGATCGGCCGCCAGGGCATGCACCAGCACCCCAAGCCGTGCCGCCTGCGCCATGGCACGCGTGACTCGCCGGGCCTGCACCGCCTCATCCCGGGTGGAACGCGGCTGGCGTGCATCAAAGCCGCCGTTGAGTGCCTGCGCCGCCAGACCCGCGATGATGCCCCCCAGCACATCGCCCATGCCGCCACTGGCCATGCCCGGGTTGCCGTAGGGGCAGAGCGCCACCGCCGGCCCCTCGAGCACTCCCGCAGGGCTCGCCACCAGACTGCCCGCGCCCTTGAGCACAACGCTGCCGCCGAAACGCTGCTGAAGCGCTCTTGCGGCTGCGATCCGATCATGTTCGACGTCCGCCACACTGCAATCGAGCAAGCGCGCGGCCTCGCCGGGATGCGGCGTCAACACCCAGTCATCGCGGTGAATGATATCGCCTTCGCTAGCGCGCCAGGCCAGCAGGCTCAGCCCATCGGCATCCACGACCAGTGGCTGACCCGCCGCCAGCACCCGCGACATGCCGCCCCAGCCCCACAGCATGCTCTCGAGACTCTCGGTGCCCATGCCGGGTCCAACCAGCGTTACGCTGGCCTGTGCCAGCTGTGATTCCAGCACGGCGAAGCCATCGTGGCTGCTGCCCTCCGGGCCACTCTTGAGACCGCGCGCCATGACCTCTGGGCAGCGCGTCAGGCTGGCGCTGATATGCGCGGGCGCCGTCAGCAGCGCGACCTTGCCGGCACCGGCACGCGCCGCTGCCTCGCTGGCCAGCAGCACCGAGCCACCCAGCCCGGGCCCGCCACCGAAGACCAGCACGCTGCCGGCATCCCCCTTGTGGGCCAGCGGCGAGCGCGGCACCAGCTCGGACTCCAGCCAGCGTGACGTCAGGCGCTGCACACCGTCCTGTGCCAGCCATGCCGCGGTGCGCGACTGCGCGACCACCTCCGGCAACACGCGCGCCGCACCCAGGCGCGCCAGGCTGACATGCCCGGTATGCAGCTCGGCGCGTCCGGTGTGCAGGCCCGGCTTGTCGACCAGAAATGTCAGCGTCACATCCGCTTCCACGGCGACACCGGCGACCGCGCCCGTCGCGGCGTTCAAGCCTGAGGGCACATCCAGCGCCATGACATGCACGCCCTGCCGATGAGCGTGATTGATGCGCTCGATGGCTTCAACCACGCTGCCGCGCGGTGCATCGCGCAGGCCGATGCCGGTCAGCGCATCCACCAGCAAGGGCCAGCCCTTGAGCAGCGCATCCGCCGCGGCCTCGTCGCCCGCGGGCCATGCCAGCGTCTCGACGCCAGCCTCGCGCGCCGCAATCGCGGCCAGCTGCGCATCACCGGTCAAGGCATCCTCCGGCGTCAAGGCGATTACTCGCACCTCGAAGCCCGCCAGCAATGCCAGGCGCGCCAGCAGATAGCCATCGCCGCCATTGTTGCCGCCGCCACACAGCACGCACAGCCTGCGCGTCTCCGGCCAACGCTGACGCAGCAGGTCGAACGCCGATTGCGCGGCGCGCCCCATCAGGCGCTTCTCCACCGGCGCCTCGCTCTGGCCACTGTCAGCGGCGACGGTCTCCTCCGCGAGCATCCAATGCTCCAGATCGCGCAGCGCCGCCAACGGCCACAGGCAGTTGACCGAACGCCACAGTGTCATGGTCGCCGAAGATGCCGGCGGGCAGGTCTGCTCAGAGGTCGATTCGTGCGCTGCCATGCCTACACTCCTTGTCTGGGTATTCGTTGCCTGGCTGGATGTTCGTTGCCTGCCTGGACGCTCATTGCCTGCCTGGATGTGCGTTGCCTGTCGTGAGGCATGCCGTTGCATGCCGCCTTCCTTTCTACCACCTTTACCTGCCGTGCACGCCCCGACAGGCAGCACGCTTGGGCTGACCGGCAAGTTGCGCTAAGGTGGCGCGCCTCTGCCCTTGATCTCGCTGGAAACCCCATGTCTGCTCCGCACTCACCCACCGCCGCTTCACCTGCCGACACCCGGAGCCCCGCCGCCGATGAACAGGCCATGGCGGAGCTGGCGACGCGCATCAAGACATGGGGGCGCGAGCTGGGTTTTCAGCAGGTCGGCATCACCGATGTCGACCTCTCGGCCCACGAGGCCTATCTGGAGCGCTGGCTGGCCAACGGCCATCACGGCGAGATGAACTTCATGGCCAAGCACGGCACCAAGCGCACTCGCCCTGAGGAGCTGGTACCCGGGACACTGCGCGTGATCAGCGTGCGCCTCGATTACCTGCCGCCTGAGGTCGAGACCACTCAGGTACTCAGCCAACCCGAGCGCGCCTATGTGTCACGCTACGCGCTGGGGCGTGATTACCACAAGCTGATGCGCAAGCGACTGGCCAATCTGGCCAAGCAGATCGAGAAGGAAGTCGGCAAGTTCGGCTATCGCGCCTTCGTCGACTCCGCGCCGGTGATGGAGCGCGCCCTGGCACAGAAGGCCGGCATCGGCTGGTTCGGCAAGAACGCCATGCTGATGAATCAGCAGGCCGGCTGCCTGTTCTTCCTGGGCGAACTCTACACCGACCTGCCCCTGCCGGTGGATGCCCCTTTTGAAAAGGAACACTGCGGCAGCTGCAACGCCTGCAAGGTCGCCTGCCCGACGGATGCCATCATCGAGGACAAGGTCGTCGATGCGCGGCGCTGCATCTCCTACCTGACCATCGAGCTCGATGGCGCCATCCCCGAGGAATTCCGCCGCCCGATGGGCAACCGCATCTACGGCTGCGATGACTGTCAGCTGTTCTGCCCCTTCACACGCTTCGCCAAGGCGACTCAGGAGACTGACTTCTCGCCGCGTCATGATCTGGATCGCATCGAGCTGATCCGCCTGTTCTGCTGGGGGAAGCAGGAATTCCTCAGCAAGACGGAAGGCAGCCCGATCCGACGCATCGGCTACGAGAAGTGGCTCTCCAACATCGCCATCGGGCTGGGCAACGCGCCCTGGTCGGAGCAGGTCGAGCATGTGCTGCGCGCCCGTCTGGCCTACCCCAGCGAGCCACTGCGCGAGCATGTGCGCTGGGCGCTGAAGGAGCAGGCCATCAAGCGCGGCGCCCGCCTGGCCACCGCGCTGTGAGAGGCGTTGCCTCCAGCGCTATCGCTTTCAGTTGAGGCACGATGTTCAGACGATGCCCTGCTGGGTCAGCTTGAGGAAGGTCTTGCGGTAATGCGCAAGCTCCGCCAGTGATTCGCGGATATCGTCCATCGCCTGGTGAGTCGCACGCTTCTTGAAGCCGTCGAGCGCGGCCGGATTCCAGCGCTTGGCCAGCTCTTTCAGGGTCGAGACATCGATGTTGCGGTAGTGGAAGAATGCTTCCAGCAGCGGCATCTCGTGCTGCAGGAAGCGGCGGTCCTGATGCACGCTGTTGCCGCACATCGGCGAGGCGCCTGCCGCCACGTGCCGGGCCAGGAACTCGAGCGTCTGACGTTCGGCCTCGGCGGTATCCATCTGACTTTCCTTGACGCGCTTCACCAGCCCGGACTCGCCATGAGTGCGCGTATTCCACTCATCCATCGCCTCCAGCAGGCTGTCCGGTTGATGCACGGCTAGCACCGGGCCTTCGGCGATCAGGTTGAGGTCGCCGTCGGTGACCAGCGTGGCCACCTCGATGATACGCTCACGCGCCGGGTCGAGACCGGTCATTTCCAGGTCGATCCAGATGAGGCGGTCGGCCTGCTCGGTGGGGTTTGCCATGGGTCACTCCTTGCTGAACAGATGATGGAATGGCGCAAGACGCCAGCCAGTGGCCGCAGTATCACACGCCATCCCGGGGCGTCGCACGACACCCGAGGGCGCAAAGGGTACAATCGCGCCGCAGACGGGGGAAGACTCTCCCATCCCTGGCGAACGAACGGCGACCGGAGTCTCCAGCCAAGCATGAGTAAACGCAAGCTAAGCCGCCAGCAGCAATGGCGAATCGAGAAGGTGCAGGCCGAGCGTACCAAGCGTGCCCAGAAGCGCGAGACGCAGGACCGCGACAAGCTCGACGCCGGCGAATATGGCCCGGAGCAGCATGGCCGTGTCATCGCCCACTACGGGCGCAGCCTGGAAGTCGAGAGCGAGTCCGGCAGCCTGCACCGCTGCCACCTGCGCGCCAACCTCGAGACGCTGGTCACCGGTGACCGGGTCATCTGGCGCGAAGCCAGCGATGCCAGCGGCGTCGTCGTCGCGCGTGGCGCACGCACCACCGAGCTTGAACGCCCCGACATGCGCGGCGTGCTCAAGCCGGTGGCGGCCAACATCGACCAGATCCTGATCGTGTTCGCCGCCGAACCCGCCCCGCAGCCCAACCTGATCGATCGCTATCTGATCGCCGCGGAAGCCACCGGCATCACGCCGGTGCTGGTGCTCAACAAGGTCGACCTGCTGCCGGAAAGCGGCGGTGAGCTGCGCGACCTGCTGGCGCGCTATGAGGCACTCGGCTACGAAGTCGTCGCCTGTACCACGCGTGGCGAATCGGGGCTCGATGCCCTCAAGGCCCAGCTCAGCGACCGCACCTCAGTCTTCGTCGGCCAGAGTGGCGTCGGCAAGTCGTCCCTGATCGGCATGCTGCTGCCCAGGGAAGAGGTTCGCGTCGGCCCGCTGTCGACCGAATCACGTCAGGGCACGCACACCACCACCACCGCCTGGCTCTATCACATGCCGGATGGCGGTGACCTGATCGACTCGCCCGGTATCCGTGAATTCGGCCTGGTGCACCTGACTCCCGAGCAGGTCACCGACGGCTTCCGCGAGTTCCACGATTATCTCGGCTATTGCCGCTTCCGCGACTGCAAGCACGAGAAGGAACCGGGCTGCGCCCTGCTGCAGGCCGTGGACAATGGTGAGATCGGCCGCGTGCGCTTCGAGAGCTACAAGAAGATTCTGCTCTCGCTGACCGAGAGCTGATCAGGCGCGATCCAGAAGTCGTCAAAAAAGCCCCGCCAGGCAGTCACTGCCTGGCGGGGCTTTTTCATGCTCGACACTCTCGGGATGCATCACATCATCGAGACACATCACATCATCGAGATACATCACAGCCTCGAGACATATCACTGCCGCTTTCGAAGCCTAGCCTTCCAGCAACAGCAGCAGTGACAGCGCGAACAGCACCCACATGGTCGGGCGAATCTCGCGCGCCTTGCCAACGCCGAGCTTGATGACCACGAAGCTCAGGAAGCCGAACACGATACCGTGGGTGATGGAGTAGGTCAGCGGAATCATCACCATGGCGATGAAGGCCGGAATCGCATCATCGAACTGGTGCCAGTGGATCTTGCCGATCGGCTCCATCATGAACACGCCGACCAGAATCAGCGCCGGGGCAGTCGCGATGGACGGCACCAGCGACAGCAGCGGCGCCAGGAACAGGAACGGCAGGAAGCAGAGCGCCACCACCACCGCGACCAGCCCTGTGCGTCCGCCCTGACTGATACCGGCCGCCGATTCAATGTAGGCGTTCGCCGGACTGGTGCCGAGTGGCGCGGACACCAGCGCCGAGAAGGCATCGACCATCATCGAGCGCCGGATATTACGCGGGTCACCATTCTCGTCCTTCAGGTTGCCCGCCTCGGCCACCGCCATGAAAGTCGAGAGCGCATCGAAGAACACCGTGAACAGGATGACGAAGATGAACGGCGCATAGGCCACCTTGAGCGAACCGAGCAGGTCCAGCGCCAGCAGGCCACTGAAATCAGGCGCGGCGAAGATACCGGTGAAGTTGACCAGCGTCGGTTGGGCGATCTCCGGCGGGAAGTAGGCGCTGCCATCCCCCCACAGACGCCCGATGGTGGTCGCCATCAGGGTCGTGACGATGATGCCGATGATCAGTGCGCCGTGAATGCGCTTCGCGACCAGAATGGCAGTCAGCGCCAACCCCAGCAGGAAGACCACCAGCGAGGGCGTCATCGGCGCGACACTGACCACGGTGACCGGATTGGAGACGATCAGCTTGGCATTCACCAGGCCGATCAAGGTGATGAACAGGCCGATACCACAGGCGATGGCGTAGCGGAGCTGAGCGGGAATCGCATCGATCACCAGGCGGCGAACGTTGAACATGGCCAGTACCGCGAAGATGACGCCGGCCCAGAACACGCAGCCCAGCGCGACCTCCCAGCTCATGCCGCCGCCCAGCACCATGGTGTAGGCGAACAGGGCATTGATGCCCATGCCCGGCGCGACCAGGATCGGGTTGCGCGCGTACAGGCCCATCATCAGGCTGCCGAAGAAGCTGACCAGCACGGTCGCCGTGAGGGCCGCACTGAATGGCACGCCGGCGGCTGACAGGATGCCGGGATTGACCACGATGATGTACATCGACGCCATGAAGGTGGCGATGCCCGCCAGCACTTCCGTGCGCGTCGTGGTGCCTTCGGCACGCAGTGAGAATAGGCGCTCGAGCAAGATGATGACTCCCGTTCAGGATGAAGCGATTGAGTAGCAGCTCAGCATCGACGGGGCGCCGACACGCTGCACCAAAATGACACACATTGAGCGCCAGCACCGCACCCGAAAAGTGCAGCAGCGCCACTGGTGACAGACAGTGTATTGCCTGAGGCCGCGAAGAGGATGCCTCGAGGGCCAATGTTGCATTCGCCACAGGGCGCTGGGCTGAAACACGCGCTTCTTTCGACAAGACCGACTGGATCTACTGGCTGCTGGGGCTACTGGCTGGCCTCGCCAGCTGACCAGAACCCCGTCCTTGAAACTGGCCGGAATCCGGAAGGCTGTCCAGGAGGTCAGGTCGTGGCGCGCACTGGGCTTTCACACGTTCGCCCCAGAATGTGACGCGCGGCATTATACTGAAAACATGTCGTTTCAGGGGACAAGATGGCAAGGAATCTGGCGCGGTGACACTTCGCCTCGCCGCAGTGCCTTGATTGCATCTCTTGATCACAGTGACTTGACCACAGCGCCAGCCGACGTGCCATGATGCCGGAAGGACCATTCTCTTCGTAGAAGCAAGGATTACGCCATGTCTCACGATTCTTCACATCCTTCCCCCTCGGAAGCCGACCTGCTGCCCTTGATCGTCGAACCGCAGCAGCTCGCGGAAATGCTCGACCATCCTGATATCGTGATCGTCGATGTGCCGCTGAAAGCCGAGAGCCATGCGCGTCACGTGCCCGGCGCTCGCCTGCTCGACTTCAAGCAGCTGGTCGGCAGCAATGACGATGACATTCCCGGCGTGCCGAGCCCCGAGGCGCTGTCTGAGGTGATGTCAGCCCTTGGCATCACCCGTGACAGCCATGTGGTGGCCTATGACGATGAAGGAGGCGGCTGGGCCGGACGCCTGCTGTGGACCCTGGCGCTGCTCGGTCATACCCGCTACAGCTACCTCAATGGTGGCCTGCACGCATGGCAAGGTGATGGCCTGCCGCTGAGTGACACCGCCAGCGACTGGAGCTCCAGCGAGTATCACGCCGCCTACATGGACGCCAGCGTGATGGCGACGCGGGAGGACATTCTCGATCGGCTGGCGGCCGAGGATCCGCAGAACAGCGTCGTGATCTGGGATGCACGCTCGGCGGAGGAATATCGCGGCGAGAAGGGCCAGAACGCCCGCCTCGGCCATATTCCGGGCGCCGTGCATTTCGAGTGGACCGAGGCCATGGACCGTGAGCGCAACCTGCGCATCCGCGACTATGCGGAGCTGATGACCGAACTGGGCGCTCGCGGCCTCAACCCCGAACAGCACATCGTGACACACTGCCAGAGCCATCACCGCTCCGGCCTGACCTGGCTGGTGGGTCAGGCGCTTGGCTTCAGCGATGTGCGCGCCTATCCGGGCTCCTGGAAGGAATGGGGCAACCGTGACGATACGCCCATCGAGCGCTGAAGGCGCTCGATCGCAGACTGGAATGCCCCTTTCGATCGCCAGCACGCCAAGGCAGGCCATGTCGGGATGACGCGCATGGCCTGCCTGGCAACTGTCGCCAGGCCCACGACTGCGGCGATCCGCAGGCTTGAGCCGTTATTGACGATGGGCTAAGGTGCAGCCCAACTGCTGGCCGCCGCTTGAGCCGGCCAACGCCCGCCCTCTCGAGGAGCGGGCTTTTCATTCCTGAAAGAGCCTGCAAGGATCGCCATCGTGGATCGCGCCAAGCTGTTTTCCCTGAGCCAGTACCCACTGCCCCAGCACCTGATCTCACGCCTCATCGGCCGTGTCGCCGCCTGCACCAATCCGTGGGTCAAGAACACCTTCATCGAGCGTTTCATCAAGGCCTACGGCGTCAACATGAACGAGGCGCTCGAGGAGAATCCGCGTGCCTACGCCTGCTTCAATGACTTCTTCACCCGTGCCCTCAAGGCGGACGCCCGCCCCATCGGTGAAGGCCTGGTGTCACCGGCCGATGGCGTACTGTCCCAGTTCGGCAACATCGACCACGGCACCCTGGTACAGGCCAAGGGTCAGGCGTTCTCGCTGACCCAGCTGCTGGGTGGCAGTGAAGCGCGTGCCGCGCCCTTCCGCAACGGTCGCTTCGCCACCGTCTACCTGTCACCGAAGGACTACCATCGCGTCCATATGCCGGTGGCCGGGCGTCTGATCGAGATGGCCTACGTTCCGGGGCGCCTGTTCTCGGTCAACGAAGCCACTGCCAAGCACGTACCGGGCCTCTTCGCGCGCAACGAACGCCTGGTCTGCATCTTCGAGACCGAGCATGGCCCGATGGCCATGGTGCTGGTGGGCGCGATGATCGTCGCGGCGATCAAGACCGTCTGGAGTGGTCAGATCACGCCGCTTTCCGGTGATGTCGAGACGACCCGTTTCGATCAACTCATCGAGCTGGCGCGCGGCGCCGAGATGGGTCGCTTCCAGCTCGGTTCCACCGTGGTGATGTGCTTCCCGGACAGCGTCGAGTTCGATGACGCCCTGACGCCGGGCCAGAAGGTCAGCATGGGACAGTCACTCGGCATGCGTCCGTCTGCGACAGCACCAGCCGAGTCAGAAGAGCATGCGGCAGAGACGGCGCAGGGCACGCCGACCACAGACGAGAAATAAGGTCAGGCCTGGCGCAGCGCGAGCACGACACTCGCGCATAAAGCCTGCACATGAAACCCGAGCATAAAAAAAGGGAAGCCCCTGGCTTCCCTTTTTAACGACAGGAGCCTGACCGCGCTCCTCGCCTTCTTGCCTTGCCCCGCGATGAACGCTGCCATCGGGGTGATCACTACCTTCAGTGCCCAAACAGATCAGAGTCCTCCATGACGGGCGTCACGCTCTCACGACGCGACTGCCGGATGATGCCTCGAAGGCTCCGAGGGTTCGAGTCATCATCTGTCGCCTTCTTTCACCATGCCCGATAAAAGAAGACCCGCTGCGACCATTGCCCTGGTCCTGCCATCACCTTGCCTGCGGGCTTCGCCGGCAAGCGCCAACCCTCCACGCTGACTTCTCCAGTCTAGTCGACACACGCTTGGCAAGCGTTTTGGCAATAAACGCTGGGATTCACGCAATTCACATCGAAGTTGCCTCTCATGTCGGCTCTCAAGCACGTGATGCCGGGAAAGCGATGACCGCCGAGATATCGCGCTCTCCCAGCGCCAGCATGATCAGACGATCCAGCCCCAACGCCACCCCGCTCCCCGTGGGCATTCCCGCCTGCAGGGCCGCCACCAGGCGCTGGTCCGCCGCTACCTCAGGCAGGCCCCGGGCAATTCGCGCGGCATTGTCTTCGGCAAAGCGCACCGCCTGCTCACTGGCATCAGTCAGCTCGTCATAGCCGTTGGCCAGCTCGATGCCCGCCACGTAGGCCTCGAAGCGCGATGCCACCCAATCACCCTCACTGTCCTGGTGCTTGCGCGCCAAGGCAGCCTGCGCAGCCGGATACTCGGTGACCAGCTCCACGATAGCTTGTCCCTGCGCTTCTGCGCCCTGTGACCCTGAGCCAAGAGTCGGCTCGATCACCAGGCTCATCAGCGCATCCAGGCAGGTCTCATGCGACCAGTCATCAGCCGCGACCTCACATTCGCGCGCACAGGCGGCTCGCAGCTCCTCGAGCGTGGCCGTGAAGGGGTCCAGCGACAGCACACGGCGAAACAGTGCACGGTAAGGCGTGATAGCAGGCCTGGCCTGGGCATCCTGAGACTCACTGAGCAGCGACGGCTGGCCGGTCAGCTGTGCCCCGAGCGTCATCACGCGCCGGATCAGCTCGCAGGTCTCCGTCATCAGCGCCTCAAGGTCCATGCCGGGGCGGTACCACTCCAGCATGCAGAACTCGGGATTATGGCGACGGCTGACCTCACCATCACGGAAGGCACGCGCGATCTGGAAGATCGGTCCACTACCGGCCGCCAGCAGGCGCTTCATGTGAAACTCCGGCGAGGTCTGCAGCCACAGCGGCACGCGCTCACGCTCACCCGGCAGCTGCGCGGTCAAGGACAATGACGCGAGACCGACATCCGTCGAACCGGCCCGCCCCAGCACCGGCGTTTCCACCTCCAGCACTTCACGCTCGGCGAAGAAGGTGCGCACCTCGCTGATCAGACGCGCACGCTGGACGAGTCGCTCGCGCGTGGCAGTGGGCGCCCAGTCCTCTGCCAGGGCAGCGCCTGGCGCGGCAGCGGCTGAGAGAGGTGAAGCAGCGGCGGAAGAATCGGCATCAGACATGGGAAGCTCGAGGGAGGGATCAGCAGAAGACGTTGGCCAACCGGGAGGGCTGATCGACACGATCACCCTGCACGACTGACCAGCACGAATGAGGAGCACGAAAGAGAAGCACGAATGAGCAGCACAAACGATGATGCCTCGCACGAGGCGAGGCATCAGGGTGTTCACGACGTGAGCGAAAGGGCTCAGGCGCGAGACACGTACTCGGCGCTGCGGGTATCAACCTTGAGGACTTCGCCCTGGTTGATGAACAGCGGCACACGCACCACGGCACCGGAAGACAGGGTCGCCGGCTTGGAGCCACCGTTGGCGGTGTCGCCCTTGAGGCCCGGGTCCGTCTCGACGACTTCCAGTTCGATGAAGTTCGGCGGCGTCACGGCAATCGCGTTGTCGTTCCACAACGTGATGGTGTAGACGACCTGCTCCTTCAGCCACTTGACGTTGTCGCCCAGCGCCTTGCCATCGACAGCGTACTGCTCGAAGGAGCCATCGGTACGCATGAAGTGCCACATCTCACCGTCGGTGTAGAGGTATTCCATGTCGACTTCCATGACATCGGCGGCTTCGATGCTCTCGCCGGACTTGAAAGTACGCTCCCATACACGACCGGTCTTCAGGTTGCGCAGCTTGACGCGGTTGAAGGCCTGCCCCTTGCCCGGCTTGACCAGTTCGTTATCGACGATGGCACAGGGATCATTGTCCAGCATCACTTTCAGACCGGACTTGAATTCGTTGGTAGAATAGTTGGCCATCTTGCTCGCTCTCGACTCGTTAACGGGTCTTGCCCGCCATGAATTCCAGATTGCAGTCAATCGGCTGCAATCATGACTAGAAGTGATGCGCATGATAACCCGAACCCCTGCATCCTTGCATACCATCCCGCACAACAGCCACGAAAGTCGTGCCTCAGAGGCCTTCTCGACTGCCGCTGAACCCCCGTCTTCCCCGAATGACTGGCGTGCACAGCTACGCGACGTGATCCGCTCTCCACAGGCTCTGCTGGAGCGCTTGGGGCTGGAGCGCGAGTGGCTGCCGGGCGCTCGCGACGGCCATGAGCTGTTCTCGATCCGCGTGCCCGAGGCCTATGCCAGCCGCATCCGCGCCAATGACCCCGACGACCCGCTGCTGCGCCAGGTGCTGCCGCTGGACGCCGAGACCGACGTGCTCGACGGCTACGTCACCGATCCGCTGGAAGAGGCCGAACATACACCGCTGCCGGGGCTGATCCACAAATACACCAATCGGGTGCTGCTGATGGCCAGCGGTGGCTGCGCGATCAACTGCCGCTACTGCTTCCGCCGTCACTTCCCCTATGACGACCATCAGCCCAGCCGCGCGCAATGGCAGGATATCCTCGACTACCTGCGCGCCGACGAGCGCATCCACGAGGTGATCCTGTCCGGCGGCGACCCGCTGGTCTCGCCCGACAAGCGCCTGGCATGGCTGGTGGAGTCGCTGGGCGAGATTCCACATCTCAAGCGTCTGCGCATCCACACACGCCTGCCGGTGGTGATTCCGGACCGCGTCAATGACGAGCTGCTCGGCTGGCTGGGCACCACACGCCTGCAGAAGGTGCTGGTCATTCACACCAACCATGCCAACGAGCTGGACGATGCCGTCGCTGCCGCCATGACTCGCCTCAAGAGCGCCGGCGTCACCCTGCTCAACCAGGGCGTCATCCTGCGCGGCGTCAATGACAGCGTGGAAGTGCAGACAGCCCTCGCCGAGCGTCTCTTCGAGTGCGGCGTACTGCCCTACTACCTGCATGCCTTCGACCCCGTGCAGGGCGCCGCCCACTTCGCGGTCAGCGATGACGAGGCCCGCAACCTGATGGAAGCGCTGCTTGAGCACCTGCCCGGCTTCCTGATGCCGCGCCTGGTACGTGAAGTGCCCGGCCGACGCTCCAAGACACCTCTGTCCAAGCCCACGTTGTCCAAGCCCACGATGTCCAAGACACATCCGGGAGTCGACGCCGCCACTGGCCCTTCGGCGTCTTACCCTGCGGGCGACGAGCGCGAGCCATCTTCGCTCAACCTGACGGGTATCATCGCCAGCGCGTGAATGGCGCACTGGCAGCGTGAGGCAACAACAGGCGGCGTGCTGCACAAAATTTGCTACTATCGCTGGCCAATTTCATCATCGGCACACGCCCCGAGAGGCGTGGCCATGCTCAAGGAGCCCATCCCATGCCTCATCTCGTCATTGATTATGCCGACAGTCTGGCCCCCAGCCTCGACATGGACTCGATCATGGATGACCTGCATGCCGCTGCCATGCAAAGTGGCCTGTTCAAGGAAACCGACATCAAGGTGCGCGCGGAAAGCTGGCGACACTGGCGTCTGGCCGGCAATCAGGCACCGCTGGCGCACAAGCACGGCTTCGTCAATCTGCACTGCCATCAGCTGGAAGGCCGCAGCGATGACGACAAGTCACGTCTGGCGGATATCCTGATGGAAGCCCTCAAACCTCACTGCGAGGCAGCCCGCGAAGTCAGCGTGGAGATCGTCGAGATCACCCGGGCGACCTATCGCAAGCACAAGGCCTGAGCGCACGGATACCTCACTGCTCCTGAGGCCACATACGAAAACGCCCCGTGGCCGAAAGCCACGGGGCGTTTTTCCTTCTCGCGATCAGCGATTCAAGCCAACGGGCGAACTCAGGTGCCCGTCATGGCCATCGGGATGTGAAGCAGGTCATTGAGACGATGGGCGTGCTCGGCGGCCTCACGGCCCACCGAGGTCAGATAGCCGCCATCCGGCAGCGTGGTCAATCCCTTGGCATGCAGACGCTCGGCGGCGGCCACCATGTCGGGGCTGGCATCGTGGCGAATCTTCAAGCCCTTGAGAGCGGCATCGTGCGGAAACAGGCACAGCAGGTGCAGTTCATCGTCATAGGGTGACGGCATGGGCAAACTCCTGACGGCGTGGCGAGTGGCGTTTCAGTATGGCGTCAACTGACGAGCGACGAGTCGTCGGCGCTTCACCTCCAGTCTAGCCCCAACACTCGAAAGCGCATTGCTGCTTTGGGACTATTCTGCGACCTGACGACCAGACGACACCGCCCCCATCGCGGCGGCGATGAGGGCGGTATCACTCACACACTGGCTTGTCACTCAGCGCGGGTGTTCAGCGGCTGAATCACGGATCAGTGCTCGAGGTCCTGCTGGCGATAGCCCATCAGGTAGAGCACGGCGTCCAGACCCAGGGTCGAGATCGACTGACGCGCCTGTTCACGCACCAGCGGCTTGGCACGGAAGGCGATGCCCAGCCCCGCCTCGGCCAGCATCTTGAGGTCATTGGCACCGTCACCGACGGCGATGGTCTGCTCCATGCGCAGGCCATGACGCTCGGCGATCTCGCTCAGCAGCAATGCCTTGCGCTCGGCATCGACGATCGGTTCACGCACTTCACCGGTGACCTTGCCATTGACGATCACCAGCTCATTGGCGTGGATCTCATCGAAGCCCAGCAGCTGCTGAAGATGACGCGCGAAGTAGGTGAAGCCGCCGGACAGGATCGCGGTGCGATAGCCCAGCGCCTTGAGGTTGGCCATCAGGCGCTCGACCCCATCCATCAGCGGCAGATTGGCGGCGATATCGGCCAGCACCGACTCATCCAGGCCTTCCAGCTTGCTCATGCGTTCGCGGAAACTTTGCTTGAAGTCCAGCTCGCCCCGCATGGCCCGCTCGGTGACTTCCGAGACTTCCTCGCCGACACCGTGACGACGCGCCAGCTCGTCGATCACCTCGGTCTGGATCAGCGTCGAATCCATGTCGAAGCAGATCAGGCGACGATGACGACGCCAGATATCATCTTCCTGGATCGCGATATCGACACCGTGCAGCGCGCCCAGCGCCAGCGCCTTCTCGCGCAGGGCGTTGATGTCGGTGTCACTCTCCGGCAGGCGCAGCCAGCACTCGACACAGGCGCCTTCGGCCGGTGACTCGCCATCCAGCGGCTCACGCCCTGACAGACGATGCATCAGCTCGACGGTGATCCCGAATTCGGCTGTCAGGCCACCGACCTCGGCCAGAATGCCGGCCGGCAGGCATGGCGCCAGCAGCGTCAGAATCCAGCGCGGGCGCTCCGCCTGATGGCTCCAGCGCGCGTATTCCTCAGCACCGACCTGCACGGCCTGCACATCCAGCCCCAGCTGTTCACCGGCGGCGGCCAGCGCGGCCTCCAGATCGGACTCCGCACCGAGAGCCACCAGCGCTTCCAGCGACACCAGCCCGAAGGTCACGCTCTGATTGATGTCCAGCAGTCGTGCGCCGCTGCGCGCCAGCGCCTGACCAAGCCCTGCCAGCTGTCCTGGACGAGCCGTACCGGTGGCACGGATCAAGATACGTTGTGTCATTGGAAAATCATTCCTGAGCAATGAATCATCAAGGTGTCGCCCACGGGGCATGTCGGCGTTAATGCCGACGCACCTCTGCTAACAAGCCAGGCCATCTGGCCCGGATTCAACTATCGACGGCCAGATAGTCGACCTTCTGGAAGCCCTTGGGCAGCTTGCTGCCGCGGCGGCCACGCTCGCCACGATAATAATCGAGATCCGCCCCCTTGAGCAGGGTCTTGCGCTTGCCGGCATGCACCACCAGGGTCGTGCCGGCGGGCAAGACCACCAGCGAGCGCACGAACTCCTCGCGGTTGGCGGCGCGTTCGCCCGGGATCGACAGCATCTTGTTGCCCTTGCCCTTGGACATCTCAGGCAGCTCGGAGAGCGGGAAGACCAGCAGGCGTCCTTCATTGGACACCACCGCCACTTCCAGCGCAGCCCCATCGCCCTGCGCTGACTCAGACACTTCGGGAATCGCCACCGGCGGCAGCACCGCACAGCCGCGCGGTAGAGTCAGTGCCGCCTTGCCGGACTTGTTCTTGCCGGTCAGCTGCTCAAGCGTGGTCACGAAGCCATAGCCGCCATCGGAGGCCAGCAGATAGCGTGCGGGGGGCGCATCGAGCAGCAGCCCGACCATCGCCGCCCCCGCCGCCGGATTCATGCGCCCGGTGATAGGCTCGCCCTGTCCGCGTGCACTGGGCAGATTGTGGGCGGCCAGGGTGTAGGCACGCCCGGTGTCATCCAGCAGCACCAGCGGCTGATTGGTCTTGCCGCGCGCCGCCAGATGGAAGCGGTCGCCGGCCTTGTAGGACAGACCCTCGGGGTCGATATCATGCCCCTTGGCAGCACGGATCCAGCCCTTCTCGGACAGCGCGACGGTAATCGGGTCGGCGCCCATCAGCTCGACTTCAGACAGCGCCTTGGCTTCGCCACGCTCGACCAGCGGTGAGCGACGTGCATCACCGAAGTCAGTGGCGGCCTGCTCAAGCTCACTGTCGATCAGGTCCGTCAGTGCCTCGTCATTGCCCAGCAGATGCTTGAGGTGCTTGCGCTCACGCTTGAGCTCGTCCTGCTCGCCACGCAGCTTCATCTCTTCAAGACGTGCCAGGTGACGCAGACGCAGCTCGAGGATCGCCTCGGCCTGACGCTCGGAGAGCTGGAAGGTCTCGATCAGGCTGGCCTTGGGGTCCTCCTCCTCGCGGATGATGCGAATGACCTCGTCGAGATTCAGGTAAGCCGTCAGCAGACCCTCGAGGATATGCAGACGGTCCTCGACCTTGGCCAGACGATGCTCGAGGCGGCGACGCACGGTGGCACGACGATAGCGCAGCCACTCGGCCAGCATCTCGTGCAGCGCCATCACCCGTGGGCGCCCCTTGAGGTCGATGACGTTCATGTTGACGCGCGCATTCTTCTCGAGGTCCGTGGTGGCGAACAGGTGCGCCATCAGGCCTTCGATATCGACACGATTGGAGCGCGGTTGAATCAGCAGGCGCGTCGGGTTCTCGTGATCGGACTCATCACGCAGATCCGCGACCATCGGCAGCTTCTTGGCCTGCATCTGGGCGGCGATCTGCTCGATCACCTTGGCGCCGGAGACCTGATACGGCAGCGCCGTGATCACGATATCGCCCTCTTCCAGCACGTAGCGGGCACGCATCTTCACGCTGCCACGACCGGTGCGGTAGAGCTTGGCGAGGTCGGTGCGCGGCGTGATGATCTCCGCCTCGGTGGGGAAGTCCGGTGCCGGCAGGTGCTCCATCAGCTGATCGCTGTCGGCATCAGGGTGACGCAGCAGATGCCGGGTGGCGGCCACGACTTCATGCACATTGTGCGGCGGGATGTCGGTCGCCATGCCCACCGCGATGCCGGTAGTACCGTTGAGCAGCACATTGGGCAGACGCGCCGGCAACACCTTGGGCTCGCTCATGGTGCCATCGAAGTTGGGCACCCAGTCGACGGTGCCCTGGGAAAGCTCGGACAGCAGCACCTCGGAGTACTTCGACAGCCGCGATTCGGTGTAACGCATCGCCGCGAAGGACTTGGGGTCATCCTGACTCCCCCAGTTACCCTGGCCATCCACCAGCGGATAGCGATAGCTGAACGGCTGCGCCATCAGCACCATCGCCTCGTAACAGGCGCTGTCACCGTGGGGGTGGAACTTGCCCAGCACGTCGCCGACGGTACGCGCCGACTTCTTGTACTTGGCGTTGGCCGTCAGGGACAGTTCGCGCATGGCGTAGACGATGCGGCGCTGCACCGGCTTCATGCCATCGCCGACATGCGGCAGGGCGCGGTCGAGAATCACGTACATCGAGTAGTCGAGGTACGCCTTTTCGGTGTAGTCGCGCAGGGCCAGACGTTCGACGTCACCCTCCGCGACCTGGATATCCATGCTCATGGGCGCTTGACCTTGATTACGAGCGTAAAACCGGGGAGCGTCTGACTGTGGCGCTCCCGAAAGAATGCTGTCGCGCAGCTTGTCTGGCTTTCGAAGTTAAGCTGCCCTCGCAGCCCGGTTGGCTTTCGAAGTCCAACTGGCCGTGAAAGCTCGACCGATGATCAGACCTCGATATCGGCCATGTTGCCGTAGTCCTCGAGCCAGCTCTTGCGATCGCTGGCGCGCTTCTTGGCCAGCAGCATGTCGAGCATCTCGTGGGTGCCGTCATCCATACTGCGCGTCAGCTGCACCAGACGGCGGGTGTCCGGCGCCATGGTGGTTTCCCGCAGCTGCAGAGGATTCATCTCACCCAGGCCCTTGAAGCGCTGCACATTGGGCGTGCCACGCTTGCTTTCGAGCTGCTTGAGGATGTGCGCCTTCTCGCTCTCGTCCAGGGCGTAATGCACTTCCTTGCCCAGGTCGATGCGGTACAGCGGCGGCATGGCGACGAAGACGCGCCCGGCATCCACCAGCGCCGGGAAGTGACGCACGAACAGCGCGCACAGCAGCGTGGCGATGTGCAGACCATCGGAGTCGGCATCCGCCAGGATGCAGACCTTGTGATAGCGCAGCTTGGTGAGGTCATCCGAGCCCGGGTCCAGGCCGATGGCGACCGCGATGTCGTGGACCTCCTGGGAAGAGTAGATGTCATGCGACTCGACTTCCCAGGTATTGAGGATCTTGCCGCGCAGCGGCAGGATCGCCTGGGTCTCGCGGTTGCGCCCCTGCTTGGCACTGCCGCCGGCGGAGTCACCCTCGACCAGGAAAAGCTCACTGTCGGCAGGGTCGGAGCTTGCGCAATCCGAAAGTTTGCCCGGCAGCGCGGGCCCGGAGGTGACCTTCTTGCGCGCGACCTTCTTGGCGCTCTTCAGGCGGCGCTGGGCCGCCGAGATCACCAGTTCCGCCAGCGCTTCGGCCTGATCGACATGGTGGTTGAGCCACAGCGAGAAGGCGTCCTTGACCACGCCGGAGACGAAGGCGGCGACGCTGCGCGAGGACAGGCGCTCCTTGGTCTGACCGGCGAACTGCGGATCGAGCATCTTCACCGACAGCACGAAGGCGGCGCGCTCCCACAGGTCATCCGCGCTCAGCTTGACGCCACGCGGCAGCAGACTGCGGTAGTCGCAGAATTCCTTGAGCGCCTCGAGCAGACCGGAGCGCAGGCCATTGACGTGGGTGCCGCCCAGCGGCGTGGGGATCAGGTTGACGTAGGGTTCCTGCACCAGCTCGCCGCCTTCCGGCAGCCACTGGATCGCCCAGTCGACCCCGTGCTCCTCGTCCTCGAAATGGCCGACGAAGGGCGATTCCGGCAGGCGTTCGAAGCCATCGGTGGCGCCGAGCAGGTAATCGCGCAGGCCATCCTCGTAGTGCCAGGTCGTCTCGCTGCCATCGGTCTCGATGAGCACGACCTTGAGGCCCGGACACAGCACGGCCTTGGCACGCAGCAGGTGGCGCAGACGCGGCATCGCCAGGCGCGGGCTGTCGAAGTAGTTCTCGTCGGGCCAGAAGCGCACCAGAGTGCCGGTATTGCGCTTGCCGACGGTGCCGATCCGGGTCAGCTCCTCGACCTTCTCGCCATTCTCGAAGGCGATGCGCTGACGCAGGCCATCGCGGCACACTTCCACTTCCAGACGCGTCGACAGCGCATTGACCACCGAGACGCCCACGCCGTGCAGGCCGCCGGAGAAGCGATAGCTGTCCTGGGAGAACTTGCCCCCCGCGTGCAGCTTGGTGAGGATCAGCTCGATGCCGGTCACGCCATGCTCGGGGTGGATGTCGGTGGGCATGCCACGACCGTCATCGCCGACCTCGATACCGCCATTCTCGAGCAGCCGCACGCGGATTTCCTTCGCGTGCCCCGCCAGCGCCTCATCGACGGAGTTGTCGATGACTTCCTGCGCCAGGTGGTTGGGCCGAGAAGTGTCGGTATACATGCCGGGCCGCTTGCGGACCGGTTCGAGGCCGGAGAGGACCTCAATGGAACTGGCGCTGTACTGACTCATCGCAGCCTTGTGTCCTTGGTGTTGACGTCCGCCATCCGACTCGCCATTTCACGTGCGCGAGACGAACAACGGATTCCTGAAAAATGAGAGACCGGCGCCTGGCGTTCAGCATCGAACGCCCTGCCATGTCGTGGCAATCCATATCGTGGCAATCCATGTCATGCCAGGAGATGCCGTATCCAGCCAGGTCGTGGCAGGTGGCGGCAGGCCTGGCACAAAGCACCACCCACGTGACCTGCTAGTCCGGCGCGACATGCATCGCCGCTGCGGTGGCGGGGGCCAGCCGGTGTCCGCCATGCGCCATGATCGCCGGCAGATATTCCGCCAGCTGCGCAAAGCCGTGATCGCCACCCGGCGTGATGATCAAGCGGCTTCCCTGATAGAGCCCTGCGGCATCATTGACATCCAATGTCTCATCGGCCGTCGCCAACAGCACCAGGGTGCGCTGCGCCGTGACAGGCTCCGCTTCCAATGCAAGCAGCCCGGGGCCGAAATCCTCGGTGACGGTGAACGTCACGCCGGTATAGGGGTTGGCATGCACCGAACCGAGCCATTCGCTGACCAGTCGCGCGGGACGCACGGCCGGATTGATCAGCACACTGCGCGGCCCCTGACGCCAGACGCTCTGAGAGGGGCCTGCCGGCCCCTCGAGGCGTGCGGCCTCACGCGCGACCAGCCAGGTGGCCAGAAAACCGCCCATGGAACTGCCGATCACCATGATGGCGTCATCACAGGCAGGGTCTGCGGGGTCCAGCGCAAGGCGCTCACACAGCGTGAGATAGGCTGCGTTGACCGCCGCCTGACCCGCATCGGGCGCCGGGGGGATATCCGGCATCACGCACAGCAGGCCGAACTGCTCTGCCGCGCGCTGCATCAAGCGCGCCTTGGGCGAACAACTGGCCGAATTGAAGCCGTGCAGGTACAGCAGCCCCTTGACGGGCGCGGTGGTGTGCATCGCTGCCGTATCTGACGGAAAGAGGGAATTGGCCATCAGCACTCCCGACAACACGCCAGACCGCGACACCGCCCCTCCCACGCTTCAAGATGGCTGGGCATCTCTCGAGCGTTCATACGCTGGAAGCAGGGTATTCGACGGTCCGCGTCGTGCTGTCTAGTGTAAACGATTGATTCGCTTATAGGATAGCGAGAATACTGTATAAATCAACAGAGGGCGACGACTGGCGCCGCCGCTCGTCTTGCACGGCATGGCAGCATGCCCTCACACACACTCTCACTCGCCCCCTCACTCACCTCCGCCGCGGGTTCAGCGCGGGTCCTGGTCCTGTGCGGCCCACACCGCTTCGATCAGCGCGCGGCTGGAGGCATCCAGCGTCTCGAAGCCTTCGCCGGTGGTCATGGTCGCTTCGGTGGCGGTGGCGATCTGCTTGCCCAGCTCCACGCCCCACTGATCGAACGGATTGATGTCCCAGATGGTGGCCTGCACGAAGACCTTCTGCTCGTAGAGCGCAATCAACGCACCCAGCGTTTCCGGTGTCAGCGCTTCCAGCAATAGCGTGGTCGACGGCTGATTGCCACGGTAGCGCTTGTGGTTCGGCTGCGCCTCATCACCGGGGATGGCGTCATCGCCAAGCATCAATACACGTGACTGGGCAAAGCAGTTGGCCAGCGTCAGGCGGTGCTGTGCCTTGAGGTGGGCGCGCGTCTCGGCGTCCTCGACATGATCATAACGACACATCGGTGCGATGAAGTCACACTCGACCGCCTGGGTGCCCTGGTGCAGCAGCTGATAGAAGGCGTGCTGGGCGTTCGGCCCCAGCTGGCCCCACAGCACCGGACAGGTCGAATAGTCGATCATCTCGCCATCGTTGGTCACCGACTTGCCGTTGGATTCCATCTCCAGCTGCTCGAGGTAGCTGGCGAAGTACTCCAGACGACCGTCGTAGGGCAGGATGGAGTGGGCGCGGATATCGAGGAAGTTGTTGTTCCAGATCCCGGCCAGCGCCAGCAGCACCGGCAGATTGTCTTCCAGCGGCGCGGTGCGGAAGTGCTCATCCAGCTCATGCGCCCCGGCCAGCAGGCGACGGAAGTTGTCCATGCCGACGTTGAGCGCGATGGGCAGACCGATGGTGCCCCACAGCGAATAGCGGCCGCCGACCCAATCCCAGAACAGCAGCTGATGCTCCGGTGCGATGCCCCACTCGGTCATCTTCTCCGGCTTGGCGGAAGCGCCGATGAAGTGCTGACGGTTGATCAGCGCTTCCAGGCGTCCTTCCGGGTCGAGACGTGATTTCAGCCAGTCGCGCGCGGTGCGGGCATTGGATAGCGTGTCGATGGTCGAGAATGACTTGGAGGACAGGATGAACAGCGTGGTTTCCGGGCTGAAGGATTCCAGATAGTCCGCCAGCTGGGAGCCATCCATGGTCGAGGCGAAGTGCACGCCGATCTCGTGGATGTCCTTGGGGCGGCAATCGCTCAGGGCGCTGGAGACCATCAATGGGCCGAGGTCCGAGCCACCGACCCCGAGGTTGACCACATCGGTGATCGGCTTGCCGGTGGCGCCACGCCACTGCCCGCTGTGGAAGGTATCGACCATCTCGGCCAGGTGCTCGAGGCTCTCGTGGATGGCCGGCACGATATCCTCGCCATCCACCACGAGGCTGGCGGAGCGCGGCAGACGCAGCGCGGCGTGCAGCGCCGGACGGTCTTCGGAGCGATTGACATGTTCACCGGCCAGCAGGCGCTTGATGCCCTGCTCGACGCCGGTTTCGCGCGCCAGCTCCAGCAGCAGCTCCAGGGTCTCGCCCTTGAGGCGCTGCTTGGAGAGATCCAGACGCAGCCCCGCAGCGGAGCGCGTGAAGGTCGCCACTCGGTCACGCCCTTGCGCCGCATCCTCGGCGAACAGGTCCTTCAGATGCACATCGGCCATCTGCTCTTGATGATGGCGCGCGAGAGCCTGCCAGGCCTGGGTATTACGACGCGCAGAACGTGCCGCTGATTGAGTGGACATGGCCACCTCTCTCCTTGAAGTGTAATGACCGGTCCTGCATGGCCCGGCCTGAAATCGATTGATGGAGGCATCACCCGCCAGCCGTGACGGGTGCGTCACGGGCGCCGAATGCGTAGAATGGCGGGCCCGACGGGGCGCTCTGCCCGGCCGGTCCTCGGCCACAGGCATGTCGCCCTGGCCCACTGCCCGATGAAGCCTTGATCCATGAGTGATGCATCTTACCGTGACGCGATATTTACGACACCCCTTGACCGTGTCGCCAGCTTCTCCTTCGACGAGCAGGTCGTCAGCTGCTTTCCGGACATGCTGCGCCGTTCGGTGCCGGGGTACGGTCAGATCATCGCCATGCTGGGCCTGATGGCCCGCGCCCACCTGCGCCCCGGCGCGCGGGTCTATGATCTGGGCTGCTCACTGGGTGCTGCCAGCATGGCGCTGGCCCGCGAGATGGCCGCCGAGGATATCGAGATCGAAGCCGTCGATCTGTCCAGACCGATGGTCGAGCGCGCCAACCGCGAACTCGCCGAGGCCTTCCCCGACCACCGCATCAACGTCACCGAAGCCGACATTCGCACCCTCGACTATCAGCCGGCCGGCATGATCGTGGTCAATCTGACGCTGCAGTTCCTGCCGCCGGAAGACCGCGACGCCGTGATCGACAAGCTGTTCGCGGCGCTGGAACCCGGCGGCGTGCTGATCCTCTCCGAGAAAATCATCAGCGATGATCCGGTCGAGAATGCCTGGCTGATCGAACGCTATCATGACTTCAAGCGCGCCAACGGCTACTCCGATCTGGAAATCTCCCAGAAACGCGAGGCCCTCGAGGACGTCATGAAGCCCGACAGCCTGAACACGCATCACGAGCGCCTAGCGCGCGCCGGCTTCCAGCGCAGCCACACCTGGCTGCAATACCTGAATTTCGCCTCGATGGTCGCCTTCAAAGCCGCCGAATGACCGCTACGCCTGCACGGACTCGACCCAGCGCATGAGCATTTCCCCGTATGACCGCGACCTTTACCGCGCCTTCACCGCGCTGGCCTGTGAGCCAGGCGCCGTCGGCGATGGCTTCGCCCGCTGGCTGGGCGCCCTGCCTGAACAGCTGGCCAATGGCCTGGACCGCAAGCGCCATGCTGATCTGAAGGCCTGGCATGGGGCGCTGGAAAAGCTGCCCGCCCTGCCCGACGCACGCGAAGTACAGCTGGAAGCCGATCGGGTCGGTGCACGCTTTCCGACTGGCTTGACTAGCGGCCAGCTGCGCCAGAGCGAGAACCTGCTGCGTGCGATGATGCCGTGGCGCAAGGGCCCCTATCAGCTCGACGAAATCCATATCGACACCGAATGGCGCTCCGACTGGAAGTGGCAGCGTCTCGCGCCGCACCTGTCGAATCTCACCCATCGCCGCGTGCTGGATGTCGGCGGCGGCAATGGCTACCACGGCTGGCGCATGGTCGGTGCAGGCGCGGCCTTCACGCTGGTGATCGACCCTTCGCCGCGCTTCTACTGCCAGTTCCATGCCGTACGCCACTTCATTGGCGCGGACCACCCCCAGGGCCGCAACCTGCACTTCCTGCCGGTAGGCATCGAGGATGTGCCGGCGAAGATGGGTGCCTTCGATACCGTGTTCTCGATGGGCGTGCTCTATCATCGCCCCTCGCCGATGGACCACCTCTTCCAGCTGCGTGACACCCTGCGTCCCGGCGGCGAGCTGGTGCTGGAAACCCTGGTGGTGGAAGGTGACGTGACGACGGTGCTGATGCCGGGCGAGCGCTACGCCGCGATGCCCAATGTCTATTTCCTGCCCTCCTCGCAGGCGCTGGCCCACTGGTGTGAGCGCGCCGGCTTCAAGGACGTGCGCATCGTCGATGAAGCCGTGACCACCCTGGACGAGCAGCGTGCCACCGACTGGATGACCTACCACTCGCTGAGCGACTTCCTCGATCCTACTGACCCGAGCCTGACCCGCGAAGGCCACCCGGCACCGCGGCGTGCGGTGCTAATCGCCACTCGCGCCTGACCTGGCGTCTGAGCGGGCACCTGAACGCGCGCTCGAGACTCGGACTTCTCATCGCGCCAAGGCCGACGGCGGCAGAGATCCAAGGACGGCGATGCTCCATGAGCATCGCCGTCTTCTTTTCTCATATCAGACACTTCATCTCGCCCCAGACACTGCCTCGCGCCTCAGACAATTCCCAGACGCTGCGCCTGCCGGTACAGGTTGCCGCGATCGACCTTGAGCCTGCGCGCCGCCTCCGCCCAGTTGCGATCACTGGCCTGCCAGACCCGCGAGATATGCTCGCGCTGAAACGCCTCGGTGGCATCGCGCAGCCCCAGCGTCTCATCGACGTCCTGCCAGGCGGTGCGCGGTGCAGAACTTGCTCCTGGGGTCTGACTCGCTCCTGCCGCCTGACTCGCTTCCGCCGCCTGACTCGCTCTTCCCGCCTGATCCACCCTCCCCACCTGCGCGCCCTGAATCTCCTGCGCCACACTGGTGGCCCGCCCGAGTGACACCTCAGCGTTGACCTCCAGCCCCAGCAGTTCCGGCGTGATCACCACCAGCTGGCGCCCATCGGCGCGCAGGCGAGTCAGGTGGGCACCATGCGCGAGCCGGGCATGCAGGGCCGCGCGGCTCAGGCAGTGCTCCAGCTCACGTACGTTGCCGGGCCAGGGGTAGTCGCACAGCAGGCGCTCCGCCGCCGGCGTCAGGCGTAGATTGCCCAGCCCGAGGCGCGTGCGGTTGTGTTCCAGAAAGGTGCCGGCCAACGCCAGCAGATCCGCACGCCCGCGCTCACGCAGCGGCGGCACCCTGAGCGGATAGACGCTCAGACGGTGATAGAGGTCTTCACGGAAATGCCCTGCGGCGACCTCCGCCTCGAGATCGCGATTGGTGGCCGCGATGACGCGCACATCGACCTTGACCACGCGATCGCTGCCCAGCGGCTGCAGCTCGCCTTCCTGCAGTACCCGCAGCAGCTTGGGCTGCAGCGCCAGCGGCAGCTCGCCGATCTCATCCAGCAGCAGGGTGCCACCATCCGCCATCACGAAGTGGCCACGGTGATCATGGGTCGCGCCCGAGAAGGCGCCACGCCGGTGGCCGAACAGCGCGCTTTCGACCAGGTCCGGCGACAAGGCGGCGCAGTTGATGCGCACCAGCGGCCGCGCAGCCCGCCGGGATGCGTCGTGTAGGCGCTGGACCACGCCCTCCTTGCCCACGCCGGTCTCGCCCTGCACCAGCACCGTCATCTCGGTATCGGCGACCGCCTCCAGCTGCGCCTCGAGCCTGGCCATCGCCGGCCCCCGCTGCGGACAGGCCATGGCGCTCTGTGACGCCATGCCTGTCGGTGAGACCACCATCGGTGCCGAAAGCCCTGACCTGCCGTCCGCGGCCCACTCCTGTCGCAGGGACAGCGACAGACAATGTGCGGGGAGTGACAACCAGGCCTGCAACTCCTGCAGCGGAAGTGCCAGCTCGTCCGTGCTCGCAGAGGCGCACAGCGATTCCAGCGGGGCCAGCACCCCCGGCGTCAGCGCGTCGAAGGTCATCACTCCCAGCAGGGTGTCGCCCTCGCGCAGCGCGATACCGGCACAGTCATGCACCAGCAGATCCGGCCCATGCACGTCCCCCAGCAGGCCATCGAAGGGGTCTGGCAGGTCGCTGTCCAGCGCGAAACGATGCACTCCCGTGTGCTCGGCGATCGCCTTGAGCCGCGGGTGCTCCTCCAGCGCGAAGCGTCGCCCGCGCACCTCGGCAGGCAGGCCGTAGGTGGCCAGTGGCAACAGCTCGTCACGCTCGGGCAGGTAGCGCATCAGGGTCGCCGCCTCACCGGGCAGCTGCTGCATGATCGCGGCGAGCAGACGCGTCCATGGCAGCGCTCGCCGCTCGCCGCCCTCCTCGCGGGACAACCAGGCGGCAAGCCAGGCATTCACGGCCGCGACCGGCGTATCGTTCAGGGGCAAGTGGGCATCGGGCATGCGGTCCTCCTTGCGGGGATCGGGTGTGAGAGGGCTCAAGATTGATGTCATCATGTCACGCTCGATGTCATTAGGACACGCCACATGGCCATGTCATTTTGACATCATAGACCTACAGAGCGCATGACGACTGCCCTGGAGAGTTGGCACGCCCCTTGCGATAGAGGGAGGGAGGGACATCAATCAGAGGTATCGCCATGCTGACCAACGCCCAGGAAGACCTGATCGCCGCCACCGCTCCCGTCGTCGCCGAGCATCTCAATGCCATCACGGCGCGCTTCTATCCGCTGATGTTCGAGCGCTATCCCGAGGTGAAGCCGCTGTTCAACCAGACCCACCAGGCCAGCGGCGGCCAGGCCCGTGCGCTGGCCGGCGCCGTACTCGCCTATGTCGGCGCGCGCCACTCACGTGAGGCGGTGGACCGCCTGCTGGCGCCCGTGGTCAGCAAGCATGTCTCGCTCAACATCCTGCCGGAACACTACCCCATCGTCGGCGAGTGCCTGATGGCTGCCATCGGTGAGGTGCTGGGGGATGCCGTCACGCCAGAGGTCGCCGATGCCTGGGGCGCCCTCTACGGGGAACTGGCCGCTGTGCTGATCGCCGCCGAGCAGGGCCGCTACGACAGCTTCGCCGCCACTCGCGGCGGCTGGCAGGGGCTGCGCCGTTTTCGCATCGTGCGCACGCAGGACGAGAGTCGCGAGATTCGCTCGTTGTACCTGGCGCCGGTGGAAGGCCCGATGTTCTCCTTCCTGCCGGGCCAGTACATCGGCATGCGCCTGACGACACCCCAGGGCGTGATTCATCGTCATTACAGCCTGTCCCACGCGCCGGACGAGCGCTTCTGCCGCATCTCGGTCAAGCGTGAGGCCCACGGTCAGTCCAGCCAGTACCTGCATGCGCTGAAGGCAGGTGACGAGATCGAGCTGCTGCCGCCGGCCGGCGAGCTGACCTTCGAACATGCTGCCCCGCAGAGCGCCGATGCCCCGGTGCTGTTGCTGTCGGCCGGTGTCGGCCAGACGCCGATGCTGCCGCTGCTGACGGCGGCGCTGGCAGCAGGCCGCCAGGTGATCTATCTGCATGCGGCACGCAATCCCGAGGTGCATGCCTTCGATACCACCCTCAAGGCACTGGTCGCGCAGTCTCCAGGCCAGCTGCATTATCAGGTCTGCTACGAACAGGCCGAGACGCTGCCGTCCCATGCGCAGCTGGGCATCATCGAGCGCGACTGGCTGGCGCATCACATCGCCACGACCGGTGCCAGCCCCGAGTCGCTGCAGGCCTTCGTGATCGGCCCGCATGGCTTCATGCAGAGCATGATCCAGCACCTCAGCCGTATCGGCGTCCCGCTCGCCCAGTGTCACCACGAGCACTTCGGCCCCTCCACCCCGCTCGCCATCGACACTGCTGTCGTCTGATGCGCCAGGTGTGAGCCGCACTATGCAAAAAGCCCCCATCGCCTTGCGGCCATGGGGGCTTTTGCGTTCTCCGGCTTCATTCCAGCAGGCCGTGTTGTTATTGCGTGTCCAGCGTTGTTGTTGGTATCTCGCTGACTTCCATGCTGCTGTCGCTACAGGACGGAATCAGTTGGTGCGACCAAGCAGCTCGCGCACATCGCGGGCTTCCCAGTGCGGGAAGTGCTTGCGCACCAACGCGTTGAGGTCGGCTTCAAACGCGACCCAGTCGGTTTGCTGGGTAGTGGCCTGGGTGCCTGAGCGGCCCACGCCGCGGATCATGCCCGCGCCGACGGTCACGTTACTCAGACGATCGATCACGATGAAGCTGCCGGTGCCCGGGCTTGAGCGGTAGTCGTCCACCGGCACCGCCTGGGTCAACTCGAGCTGGACGCGGCCGATGGCGTTCAGCGCCAGGCTGTCGCCCTCGTGATGCTCCAGCGTGTTGACGTCGTAGAGATAGTCGATGGCGCTGACCTGGCCAGTCAGGTCGCGGGTTGCCAGCTTGATATCGTACTGACGGCCCGGCTGCAGCGGCTTCTCGTGCATCCAGACGATATCCGCTTCCAGCGTATTGGAAAGTGGCAGTTCGGCATCCGCCGCCACCAGCCAGTCGCCACGCGAGATATCGATCTCATCATCAAGCGTCAAGGTGATGGCCTGCCCTGGATAGGCGATCTCGAGATCACCATCGAAGGTGACGATGCGCTCGACGGTCGAGGTCTTGCCGGACGGCAGCACCTTGACGCTGTCACCCGGACGCACGACACCGGCCGCCAGAGTGCCGCAGTAGCCACGGAAATCGAGGTTGGGACGATTGACATACTGCACCGGGAAGCGCAGATCGCTGAGGTTCTGGTCGTGGGTCAGCTCGACGGTTTCCAGCACCTCGAGCAGTGACGGGCCCGCTGCGCCATCGACGGTGTACCAGTCCAGTGACGGACTGCGATTGACGACGTTGTCGCCCTTGAGCGCAGACATCGGCACGAAGCGGATGTCCGGTGCATTCAGCTTGGCGGCGAACTCCTGATACTCGGCGACGATCTCGTTGAAGCGCGTCTCGGAGTAATCGACCAGGTCCATCTTGTTGACCGCGATCACCAGGTGCTGGATGCCCAGCAGGTCGGCGATGAAGCTGTGACGACGGGTCTGGGTCTGCACGCCGTAGCGCGCGTCGATCAGGATGATCGCCAGGCTCGCGGACGAGGCGCCGGTGGCCATGTTGCGGGTGTACTGCTCGTGCCCCGGCGTGTCGGCGATGATGAACTTGCGCTTGTCGGTCGAGAAGAAGCGATAGGCGACATCGATGGTGATGCCCTGCTCACGCTCGGACTGCAGGCCATCGACCAGCAGGGCCAGATCGACCTCGTCACCGGTGGTGCCGCTGGTCTTGGAGGCCTGGGTGATGGAGGCCAGCTGATCTTCATAGATCAGCTTGGAATCGAACAGCAGACGACCGATCAGGGTCGACTTGCCGTCATCAACGCTACCGCAGGTGATGAAGCGCAGCAGGTCCTTGCGCTCGTGTTCTTGCAGGTAGGCTTCGATATCCGCGGAAATCTTGTCTGACGCGTGGGACACACTCTTCTCCTTGCCGCTGTCATGAGCCTGATGAGTGGCGAGCCAGTGTCGCGAGCCAGTATCTCGTGAGGCTGCGAGCCGACTCATCAGGCGAATTGTTCGTTCGGGTCATCAAGCGCCATGTGACGGCGCCTGCAGGCAAAATGCTGGGGCGACCTTAGAAATACCCTTCGCGCTTCTTCTTCTCCATGGAGCCTGCCTGGTCGTGATCGATGGCACGCCCGGAGCGCTCACTGGTACGCGTCAGCAGCATTTCCTGGATGATTTCCGGCAGGGTCGCGGCGGTGGATTCCACGGCGCCGGTCAGCGGGTAGCAGCCCAGGGTACGGAAACGCACGGACTTCATTTCCGGCACTTCGCCTTCTGCCAGCGGCAGACGGTCGTCATCGACCATGATGTCGAGGCCGTCACGCTTCACCACCGGACGCACGGCGGAGTAGTACAGCGGCACGATCTTGATGGACTCAAGATAGATGTACTGCCAGATGTCCAGCTCGGTCCAGTTGGAGAGCGGGAAGACGCGGATGGACTCGCCCTTGTTGATCTTGGAGTTGTAGATGTTCCACAGCTCCGGACGCTGGTTCTTGGGGTCCCAGCGATGGTACTGGTCACGGAAGGAGTAGACGCGCTCCTTGGCCCGCGAGGCTTCCTCGTCACGACGTGCGCCACCGAAGGCGGCATCGAAGCCGTGCTTGTCGAGTGCCTGCTTCAGCGACTGGGTCTTCATGATGTCGGTGTACTTGGCGCTGCCGTGGTCGAACGGGTTGATGCCCGCCTCGACACCTTCCTGATTGATGTGCTCGATCAGTTCCATGCCGACTTCCGCCGCCATCTCATCGCGGAACTTGATCATTTCCTGGAATTTCCAGGTGGTATTGACATGCATCAGCGGGAACGGCGGGACGCCCGGCGCAAAGGCCTTGCGCGCCAGGTGCAGCATGACGGCGGAATCCTTGCCGATGGAGTACAGCATGACCGGATTGGAAAATTCCGCGGCCACTTCACGGATGATGTGAATGGATTCGGCCTCAAGCTGCTTGAGGTGGGTCTGACGTTCGGGGGTAAGCATCGCGTGCGGCAACCTCGTGAGCGTTGGGACACGCCCCGAAAGGCGGCCCGTGAAGTCAGTGGCGCGCCCTGTCAGCGACAGATGGATGCCCCGAGGGGGCACGCCGAATGGTTACACGGTACTCGCCCCGCCTTGATAACGTCAAAGAATCAGAAACTATCTTTTAAGACCGAAAAGGCATACTCGATACCTGTGGGCCTGGCAGCGTACCCATGACCAGGGAGGGCATCCATGCTGACGGCCAGGCATTCACGCTGACGCTGCACGCGCCCGTGCATGGGGCGAGCTTGCCCGGTGATTCTTGTGCCCCCTCCTTGCGACCCTCTCCTTGCGAGCCCTCGTTGCGAGCCTGGCTAGAGCGTGACCCGCTCCACCCATGTCTCGAGATGCTCGCCATCGAGATCCACCACGCGCAGACCGGGGCGCGCCGCCTCATCCACGGCGAAATCATGGCTCAGCGGAGCGAACTGATCGGAGGTGGAGGGAACACCATAGACGGCCACACTGCCCTGCCCACACGGCATGAGTTGCGTGAAGGCCTGGTGGATGTGCCCACACAGCACGGCCCGCACCTGCGGGTACGGGCGCAACGTTTCCCACAGCGCATCGCGGTCGGCAAGGCCCAGCTGATCCATCCAGTCCGAGCCGATCGGCAGTGGATGGTGATGCATGGCCAGCAGGATCGGACGCGGGTCCAGCTCGCTGGAGTGCTCGAGAGTCTGCGCAAGCGCGTTCAACTGCTCCTCGCCAAGCTCTCCCCACGCCTGCCCGGTGACGCGCGAATCCAGACACAGCAGGCGCCAGTCACCCAGATCCAGCTCCTGATGGAAGGGGCGCAGCTCCTGCATGAATTCGGGGTGATCATGATTGCCCGCAAACCAGAACCAGGGGCAACCCAGGCCATCGAACAGCTCGGCCGCCATGCGATAGGAGGCGGGGCTCTCATCCTGGCTGACATCGCCGGTCACCAGCAGGATATCGGGGCGCAGGCGCGAGGCATGTGCCATCACCGCCTCCAGCTGACGCCAGGGGAAGCCCAGCCGTGAACGCGCGTCAGGGTCGGCGCGCAGATGGCAATCACTTATCTGAATCAGTCGCATCGGTCTCTCGAGCAGCGGGGAAATGAACAGAACCGCGACGGCCGGGCCATCGCGGTTCTGTCAATCAAGACGGGAAATCCATCGGCTATCAGCGCCCATGCGCCATGTCAGCCTTGAGCGTCACGGCAATTCCGGTACATCAGCCTGCCCGAAAGCACGGGCATGCGTCAGCCATTCGCCGAGAAAGCGATTGAGCTGAAGCTTTTCATCCGGCTGGTGCATGCGCGGATTCGGGTAACGGTTGCGCCCTGAGAAGTGACGCTGGCGCTGGAAGTCGGTGACTTCGGCCATGCGCACGTCATGGTACAGATGCACGCTCATGCGCGGCGAATCGATGATGTGGTCCAGCACGCCGGTCTGGGCGACCGTGACCATGGTGGTGTAGGGCGCGCACTCGACCACCTCGAGCAGCAAAGTGCCGAAGTGGCCCTGATTGCCCGCCAGTGGAAAGGCGAAGCTGTCACCGGCCTCGGCCTTGCCGAGGATGCGCGTGAGGCGCAGATAATTGGACCCGCACTCGGCATGGAGTGCTTTTAGGTCAGCCACATAGGCTTTCTTGACCTGCATGGGCGATCTCCTTGCGAATCTCATAACAGACATTGGCATGTCGCCAGTCACGACACGTCCGGTATCGTACGTGGCAAGATGCGGGCAGCACGCGACGAATCAAGCACTGCGCCAGCTCGCGAGCTGGCGCGATCGGGGCTCGGCGCCCGGTTTCAGGCTCTCATGCCGACCAGGATCTTCCTTGCCGCTGCCGAAACGGCCACCGGCGATGGCAGCGACGCAGGCAGTGGAGCATTGCTGGCTGCCGGTTTTCGGCAAGCCTCTAGAATAGCAGCTCTGGCGAGCGGGTTGAGGCGCCCTGCGTGAGACACGGGGGATTGCCAAGCCTCGTCTTGACTGTCTCAGGCATGCAAGACGCGCAATGCGGCACGCTCCCGCAGCAGCCATTGCATGGCCATGATGGCCATGGCGTTGCCCAGCCGCCCCTGTTCCAGCAGGGTGAGAGCCGCCTGGAAATCGAGCACATGCACGCGAATGTCCTCATTCTCCTCGGCCAGGCCATGCACGCCGCCAAGCCCCTGACTGTCACACAGGCCGATGAACAGCGTGACCTCCTCGGTACAGGCACCGGGACTCGGATAATAACGATACAGCTCGATCAGGTCCGCAAGCTCACACCCCGCCTCCTCGATCGCCTCGCGCCGCGCGACCTCATGGGCCTGCTCGTCCTTGTCCACCAGCCCCGCGATCGGCTCCAGGCTCCAGGGCGTGCGCTCGTCCTCCAGCATGCCGGCACGGATCTGCTCGACGAAGACCACGCGATCATTGACCGGGTCATAGGGCAATACGCCCACCGCATCGTGGCGAACATGCACCTCGCGCTGGATCACGTCGCTCCAGCCACCGTTGAAACGGCGATGTCGGAGTTCGCGCTGCTCGAGCCGAAAGAAGCCCTCCTGCAGCACCCTGGTCTCGACCCGCTCGACATCGTCCTGCGTGAAGACCTGCTGTCCGGCCACGTGCTCTTGTTGCTCGCTCATGCATCCTCCTTGGCTGAGCAGGCATTATCCTGCCCTGTCGCAAGGCTGGCCAGCCCGTCATCGGCAAACGTGATCGCGAGCCATGCCGGCCCAGCCATATCAGCCCAGCCATGCCGCCATGTCCACGCCGACCACCCGGTGGGGCGATATCCGACTGATGCCTCGTGAGAATCAACGACACGGCCCGAGCGAGGTGTCCGCTCGGGCCGTGGGATTCAGAGATCAGGGGAGGCATTCGGGGGGGGGGGGGGGGGCGATATCAGCGCTTCACATCATACCTGACATCAGCGCCTGACATCAGCAACACGCGCTCGATACGCGTGAAGCAGGCTTACTGCAGGCGCTTGATCAGCGCAGCGATCTCTTTCTTCAATTCCTGGTCGGCCAGCTCACGATTGGGGCGCGGCGGGCCGTTCTGGGCGATACGCGCATGTTTTAGCGCTTCCTCATCACGGCCTTCGGACGCCAGATAGTCGGCGTAATAATAATTGGTATCCATGCCCGTCGGATTGACCTCAAGCCCCTTGCGCAGTACTTCTCCCGCCTTCTCGTCGTCCCCGAAGCCCACCGGCCAGCCGGGCGCCTTGTCGTAGAGTGCGCCCAGCGTCACATATGCCGAGGCATTGTCACCCCTGGGGTCGAGCGTGATCGCCTTCTCGAGCGTCGCCTTGGCTTCCTTGGCCAGGTCCAGTGCGCCCAGGCCACCACGCGCCTTGGCCCATGAAGCGAGGATGATGCCCTCCCAGGTCAGGACATGGGCGTTGTCCGGATACTGATCCGCCAGCGCGCGCGCCTCCTTGCCCAACGCCTCCATGCCCTTCTCCTGGGCATCGCCGGAGAGCTGATAATTGATCTGCGCCCAGCGCTTGGAGAGCGGGAAGACGTCATCATCGCCTGGAGCGGCATGCACACCGGTCATGCCGGCCAGGGTGATGCCCAGCGCCATGCCTCCCGAGAGCAATGCACGACAGCAGCGGGACATGACACGGCAGGACAGAGATGAGGATGGCAGCATGGGCATGGACAGCTCCCTGATTTTCGTTATTGTTGGCAGATTCAGCATGGGTGGCGTCAGAGCGCTCTGGCGAGCACACCTAGAATGTAACGAACGTTTGAATCTGCCGCCAATCACCCTTGGTCGCAGGTCTCAACGTTGGCCAACGGCCCCTATATCACCATGAGCCCTGGCCTCAGAACCTGGCTACGGAACCTGGCCATAGAACCTGGCAACAGAACCAGCGGAGCAGACCATGCAAGGCCGCAACATGACCCGCTGGCGCGACCCAAAGACGGACCCGCGCCAGGAAAAGAAGAGCAACGTGATCACCCCGCAGGGCTACGCGAAGATGAAAGGCCTGGCCGATCATCTGAAACGCGTGCGGCGCCCGGAGCTGTCACGCAAGACAGGTGAGGCCGCCGCCATGGGGGATCGCAGCGAGAATGCGGATTACACCTACAACAAGAAGGCGCTCAATCAGACCATCGCCAAGATCGCCTATCTGGAGAAACGCCTGGATGAGCTGACGGTGGTCGATCGCCTGCCTGCGGATATGGAGCGCGTCTATTTCGCGGCCTTCGTGACGCTGGAGGACGAACAGGGAGAAGAGATGGAGATTCGCATCGTCGGCCCTGACGAGACCGACAATCCGCGCCGCTGGATCAGCGTCGATGCGCCCCTTGCCAAGGCATTGCTGGGCAAGGGGCTGGATGACGAGGTCAGCGTGGCCGCACCGGGTGGCGAGACGACCTACATCATCACGGCCATCCGCTATCAGTCGCCGGAGGCGTAAGCGGCGAGCCGGGCATCAGGCCACAGAGACTCAGGTCGCAGGGAATCAGCGCGCCTTGCGTGCACGATAGACCTTGAACTGGCGGGTTTCCGCGAGCACTTCAAACTCGCCGAAGGCCGCCTGCAGCAGATCGGGATACGGCAGGAAGGCATTGGCGACCAGCGTCAGGGTGCCGCCGGGCATCAGGTGGTCCGGTGCCTGGCTGATCAGGCGCGCCGCCGGACCGTAATCGATATCGCGCTCATGATGGAACGGCGGATTGGCCACGATGGCCTCGAACCGCTCCCCCTCGAACGCCGCGAAGACATCGCTCAGGCGTACGTCCGCCTCCAGCCCGTTGAGCGCCAGACTGCGCCGGGTCGCCTCCACCGCGAAGGCACTGACATCGCCTGCCATCACGCGCGCACCGTGACGTGCCAGCCAGCAGCTGATGATGCCATCACCCGCCCCGATATCCAGCGCGCGCTTGTAACCACGGGTCGGCAGGTTCTCCAGCAGCAGCGCGGTTCCCGGGTCCAGCTTGGCATTGCCGTAGAGCCCCGGATGGCTGGTCAGGCGCATCTCCAGCGCCTCGAATTCACCCCAGCCTTCCGTCCACTGCTCGGCCGATGCGAGTGGCGATTCACTGGCGGCGGCCTGCTCCGCCGTCTGCTCACGCGTGGCGGATGACCACAGCTGACAACGACGTGCGGTATCTTCCTTGCGCGCCGTCATGCCCAGCGCCTTGAGAATGCGCTCGGCACGCTTGATGCCACCGTTGACCTCGCCCACCACCTTGATCGGCGTACCGGCCGGCAACACATGGCACAGCGCCACCAGCCACCACTCTCCCAGCGCATGCGCCTTGGGCCAGAACAGGATGGCACCGGCGGCTTGCGCGATGGTCTCGTCAGCTCGCGCCTCGGCGAAGGACACTGCATGGCTGACCCGATGGCCCGCCTTGCGCGCAGCATTCACGATGCCGGTGTCATGGCCCCAGACTCGCCGCTGGCGGTCCGATGACAGCCACCAGTCATCACGTGGTGCCGCGACCCACAGCCAATCACGGAAATCACTGTCCTGACGCTCGAGCAGCTGACAGGCGGGGGTTTGAGCAGACATGAAGACTCCAACAGGATAAGAAGATAGACAGCTCGACGTGAGCACCGGATAGCGACACGCCAAGGCCCGACAGCTAGCACCTCAGGCCGGGCGCACCAGCTCATAGTGCAGATAACGGCCCAGGTGGACGAAGGGTGGCGTACGCCAGTGCTGGCATTCGAGGTCCAGCAATTTCTGCATGTCAGTCTCGCTCAGCGGGTCACGTGAACGCAGATAGTCATGGAAGACACGCAGGCCGGTCAGCTCGCGCACCTCAAGCCCCGCCTGCGCGGCCCACTGGCGTATCTCGCCATCGCGCAGCGGCGAGATGGGCGTCAAGCGCTTGCCGGTGCCCCACCCGGCCAGGCGCCCTTCCAGCACCTTGTCGAAATTACCCTTGGTGACATTGGAAAACGCCAGTGCATCGCGATTGAAGACGCTCAGCGACATGACGCCACCGGGTGCCAGCAAGTCTGCCAGCAAGGCAAACCCCTGACGGGGATCGACCAGCCACTCCAGCACGGCGTGACACACCACCACCGGCCACTGCTGGTCAGTCTCGGCGGCGAAATCCTGCAGATCACGCCCCACCCAGACCAGTCGATCAGCATAGGGCGCCTGGCTTGACGACTCATCGGCAGAATCCGGCGCTTGCGGAGCGGCTTCGGACAGCGGCTTGCCATCCGCTGCATCGGCGGACGCCCCCTGACCGTGCGGCGCACCAGTGCTCAGCAAGTGCTGCGCTCGCTCACGCATCTCGACGGACGGTTCCACCAGGGTGAGATGATGGCCGCACGTGAGCCACCAGAGAGCGGTCTGCCCGAGGCCAGCCCCGATTTCCAGTACCCGGGAAGGTGGTAGATGCGAGAAGCGTTCCTCCATCAAGCGCTGGGTGAGTGCAAGACGAACACGCCCACGCTCCGTGGTGTAGAAACCGCGCTCGAACTTGTCGGCCAGGCCATCGAAATGACGGTCAGCGGTGGCACGCCGAACGCGCGAGGCGCCAGCGCGGGACGGGGTTTTCGGCTCAGGCATGGAGAATATCTTGGCGAAGGAGAAAGAACTGACATGACGATGGTGCAGATAATGCCTCACTCACTCGCCAAAGGCACTTCCCGGCGCGGCTGAGTCGCGTGAAGAGGTCCCCGCTGGCCCGCCGCCATGCATTTCCTCCACCAAATGGATCGGCGTAGAATGGCGCCAGCCTCGAGGGCCAGCAAACGCCATCACATGGCGAGAACAGAGGTCATGTCGCAGAGAAAGACCGACACTTGATCGACTAGAGCCATCGCAGCGTCAGTGTGACTGACCGGCGCACACCGACTCCACTTCCGACATAGACCTCAGCCATGACACAACGCGTCCTGCTAATCGTCCGCAAGCTCAACATCGGCGGTATCCAACGCAACACGGTGAATCTTGCCAATGTTCTGCACCGCGAAGGCCATGAGGTCCATGTACTGGTATTGAAGGGAGAGCTGGAACTCGTGCCAGATGCTGGCGTCCACCTCCATCAGGTCGACTTCGACAAGGCATTTCGCAAGACGGGTATCGGCCTGCTCTACGACCTGTTCACCCGCCTGCTGCTGACACCGTGGATCAAGGGTTCGGGATTCGTCTGGCGCGGCTATTACGGCGGTCACTATCTGCGCCGCTTCGTCGCCCGACTGGAGCAGGAGCATGGCCCGATCGACCGGATCATCTCGCGCGGCCAGGGGGCCTTCGAGACCTTCTGGTCGTGGCGGGATTCCCGTCTGTGGCAGGTGGCGGTGTCATGGCCCGGTGATCTGAAAGAAGGCTGGCGGCAACGTTTCCTGCTCAACCGCCTGTATCGTGGCAAGCAGGTGGTGTGCAACACCGACAATGTGCGCCAGCAACTGGAAAGCCTGCTGGACCATCACGGCATCCAGGCGGCGAGACTGGCGACCATCGGCAATGTCTGTGACCTGGATGCCATCGCCGCCATGGCAGAGGAAGAGGTGGAACTGCCCTCCCGCCCCTACGTGGTGCAGGTGTGTCGTCTCTCGGACGTCAAGCGCCAGGATGTGCTGATCAAGGCATATCTCGCCTCAGGCATCGAGGAAGACCTCGTCATCGTGGGTGACGGCCCCAAGCGGGAAGCCACCGAAGCGCTGATCCGTGAGCTGGGCGTCGGCGACCGGGTCCACCTGATCGGCAGCCGCATCAACCCCTACCCCTGGATGAAGCACGCCCGCCTGTTCGTGCTCAGCTCCCGCAGTGAGGCCTTCGGCATCGTGCTGGTGGAAAGCATGTGCTGTGGCACGCCGTGCGTGGCACCGGATGTCCCAGGCGGCATTCGCAATGTGTTGATCCATGACCAGGCGCGCCTGATCTCCGAAGATTCCATCGAGGCGCTGGCAGCCAAGATCCGTGAAGGCCTCGCCAATCCGCCGGCTCTCGACTCGGATCCGGAGCTGATCGAACGCTTCCGCGATACCCGTATCATGCAGGAGTTTCTGGCGCTGCCCACCAACAGCGTGGCATCTGACTCCCGCTGACGTTTCAGGTTCTGACGGCTTCACACCGGCCTTCATGCAAGGCTGGCTCCTGCGCCCCACGGCAACGCTCGGGCGATACGACTGACTGATACGAGGATGTGATGTCCTGACCAAGAGCCAAGGCATTGTTGATCGAGTATTCGGACAGGAAGATCAAGTGCGGTAGTTCTTAACCCGAGCCTGGAACCAAGACACGAGTGCTGCCCACGGCAGAGGCCGAGCACGCAACGAAGGGTACAGGGAAGACGATCAGAAGATGATGCAGAAGGTGGGACAGACGACGTCGCCCAGAAGGTGAGCTTGCTGGCGCCCCCTGCAGGAGTCGAACCTGCGACCTGCCCCTTAGGAGGGGGCCGCTCTATCCAGCTGAGCTAAGGGGGCGTAGCGACAAAGAGTATAAGCCATTGAAGTGGCGAGATAAACCCGGCAATTGCTGCATCGCCTGCATCACGCTCCTGTCATCAGCTACATGCTTGAGGCACCGGATCAATAACCTGATGGCATGCTCGACGCCTGATTTCGGTGTCATGCTCCTTGGCTGACTGAGACAGCCTCATGAAGCGGCCTATGTCTCAGTGATAGTAACCCACTGCGATGCGATGAATATGAGTCCAGCGTCATTCGATCGGCACTGGCGTCGATCTTCATCCGGCTCTCGAGCGCCACTCAGGCCTTTGAATCGAGCGCGATCACTCCCAAAACACTGACAGCTAAGACTTCAGATGCCTGACAGCATGATCCACACGGCAGCGTCGAGCGTAGTACACACCTCATGACATTCGCCACGGAGAGCCATGCCTTGAACGCCCTGCTGCCCTTTGTATCAGTCACACTCTGCATGCTGCTATCGGGATGCGGCCCGCACTACCTTGCGGCCAATGATACCCACCAGGCCCCTTACCTTGAGGAATCCTCCACCTCATCCCATCTCGTGACCCACGACGCCACATCGCTGGCATGGGAGTCCTGGCAACCTGCGCAGGCAACCCCTCAACGCGCCATGCTGCTTGGCCTGCACAGCTACGGCGACTTCCGGCTGGCATATGCCGATCTGGGGCCGTGGTTGGCCGGGCAAGGCATCGTGACCTACGCCTATGATCAACGCGGTTTCGGGGAGTCCTGCCAGCAAGGGCGATGGCCGGAGTCCCCGTTGCTGGTCGAGGACCTGATGGACGCCATCACGGTACTGCGCCAGCGCCATCCGAACCTCCCCTTGATCGTGGCAGGCGAAAGCATGGGCGGCTCGGTGATACTCAATGCCCTCGCCCGCCACCCGGAGCTGTCGATCGATGGCAGCCTGCTCGCTGCCCCGGGCGTCCGCGGCGGCATCCGCTGGCGCTATCTTTACAACGCAGGGCTCTGGACAGCGGCGCACCTGATCCCCGCGGCCAGCGTGGAGGTGCCACGCAGGTACCCCGAAGGAGAACTTCAGCCCGTGGCCGCCAGGCGATTGGCCCAGGATTCCCGCGTCGTGCATTCCGTGCGCCTTGATGCCTATTACGGTCTGATACGTTTCACGGATCACGCCAGCGATGACATCGCGGCGCTTTCTGCTGACACACGGCTGCCACCCACCCTGCTGTTGCACGGTGATCGCGATGACACCGTGCCCCGCGTGGCCATCGAGCGGCTGGTCAACGACTGGCCGAGCGCCTCACGCGATACGCTCGAGATACATTACCTGCCCGAGGCCCCCCACCTGCTGCTGCAATGGCACGACAGTGAGCAGGTACGTGGGCGGATAGCACACTGGTTGGCCGAGATCCTGCCAGCGCGCGCTTCACAAGAATGAAAGCAAGAGTGGGAGTAAGAACGAGGCGATGGACGTGACACGCCGCGTCGTTCCGATAGCACGTGCCCTACAAACAGCAACGCCCCGAACAGGGTTCGAGGCGTTGCTGTCTATCTATCTAACTATCGCCCCTGTGAGGAGCATGCTGACCGCTAACCAATGATCACTGACGCGCGGTCTTCAGGGCGTCTGCCAGTTCACGGGTCAGGGCATGCACTGCCTGAGTACCCTGCTCCGGCGTCTCGGCATTGGCCTGCAGGTCGATCAAGGCAGAGCCGACCACCACACCGTCGGAGAAACGCCCGATCCGTGCCGCCTGTTCAGCGGTACGGATACCGAAGCCGACCGCGACCGGAATATCGGTATGTTCACGAATGCGACCGACCTCGGCCTCGACCTTCTCGGCAGTCGGTGCCGCGCCGCCGGTCACGCCATTGCTGGAGACGTAGTAGAGGAAGCCCGAGGTGTTGGCCAGCACACCCGGCAGGCGCTCGCTGTCGGTGGTCGGTGTGGCGAGGCGAATGAAGCTGATGCCCGCTTCGCTGGCCGGGACGCACAGCTCGTCATCGTGCTCCGGCGGCAGATCGACGACGATCAGGCCGTCGACACCGGCCTCGCTCGCCTGCTCGAGAAAACGGCTCACGCCACGACGATAGATCGGGTTGTAGTAGCCCATCAGCACGATGGGGGTGTCCTGATCGCGCTTGCGGAACTCGCTGACCATCGCCAGGGTGCGATCCATGGTCTGGCCGGCCTTCAGGGCACGCTGGGTGGCATGCTGAATGGCCAGGCCATCGGCCATCGGGTCCGTGAACGGCATGCCCAGCTCGATGACATCGGCGCCGGCGTCCGCCATGCCGAGGAAGGTCGCGAGGCTGGCATCGTAGCCGGGATCGCCCGCAGTGATGTAGGTCACCAGCGCGGCACGATTCTCGGCGCGCACGGCAGCGAAACGACGGTCAAGACGGCGGCTGGCAGTAGTGTCGATAGCGGAAGTGCTCATCAATAGACTCCGAATTTGCTGGCCTGCAGGCATCGATGACACCTGCAGGCGAAGAAGGCGTGGGGCGCTCAGATTCAGTCAGCGACTGACGACTCTGACGCCGGGCAACACGTGACAGACCCGGGCTTACTCGCCGTCAGGGTTCAGGCCCAGTTCGTCGGCCAAGTGATGAGTCACGGTGGCCATGTCCTTGTCACCACGGCCGCTCAGGTTGACCACCATCAGGTGGTCCTTCGGCAGGCCCGGCGCACGCTTGATGACTTCCGCCAGTGCGTGGGAGGACTCCAGCGCCGGAATGATGCCTTCCAGACGGCACAGCATCTTGAAGGCGTCCAGCGCTTCCTGGTCGGTCGCGGCGACATATTCGGCACGCTTGATGTCATGCAACCATGCGTGTTCCGGACCGATACCCGGATAGTCGAGACCGGCGGAGATGGAGTGCGCATCGCCGATCTGACCTTCTTCATCCTGCAGCAGGAAGGTGCGGTTGCCATGCAGAACGCCCGGCAGGCCGCCCTTGAGGCTGGCGGCATGACGCGGAGTTTCCAGGCCTTCACCAGCGGCTTCGACACCGATGATCTCGACGCTCTCGTCATCGAGGAACGGGTGGAACAGGCCCATGGCGTTGGAGCCGCCGCCGATGCAGGCGACCAGCGAATCCGGCAGACGCCCTTCCTTCTCCTGCAGCTGCACGCGGGCTTCCTGACCGATGATGGACTGGAAATCACGCACCAGCTGCGGGTACGGGTGCGGGCCGGCCACGGTACCGATGATGTAGAAGGTGTCATCGACGTTGGTGACCCAGTCACGCAGCGCCTCGTTCATGGCGTCCTTCAACGTGCCATCACCGGCGGTGACAGGCACGACCTTGGCCCCCAGCAGCTGCATGCGCTGCACATTGGGCTGCTGGCGATGGATATCGGTGGAACCCATGTAGATCACGCACTCCAGCCCGAAACGCGCCGCCACGGTGGCAGTCGCCACACCGTGCATGCCGGCACCGGTCTCGGCGATGATCCGCTGCTTGCCCATGCGGCGAGCGAGCAGTACCTGGCCCAGCGCATTGTTGATCTTGTGAGCCCCGGTATGCATCAGGTCTTCACGCTTGAGATAGATCTTGGCGCCGCCCAGCTGCTCGGTCAGGCGCTCGGCGAAATACAGCGGGCTCTGGCGACCGACATAGTCCGCGGACAGGCCAGCCAGCTCCTCGGCGAATGCCGGGTCCTGCTTGGCGGCTTCATACTCGCGCTGCAGGTGCAGGATCAACGGCATCAGCGTCTCGGCAACGAAGCGGCCGCCGAAATCACCGAAGAAACCCTTGGCATCAGGCCCTTGGCGCAGGCTGGGGGTAGCAGTCGTCTGGCTCATGCTGAACTCCTCGAATCATGTCAGTGGCTGGTCGCACATACTGCGCAAGGCAATTGCGGGGCCAGCGATATGGTGATCATCCTAGCGCTGCAGGCACTGGAAGAAAAACGATAAATTCGCCAAGATGTGTGAGAAAACCTCACATATGGTCGAGACGGTCATTGCCGCGCATCCACCCTTTCCCTGCCAATGACACGTCCAGCACTTGCTCAGGAGACACACCATGGAGCGCACCGAGCTACTGCCTCCCCTAAATGCCCTGCGTACCTTCGATGTGGCGGCTCGCCATGAAAGCGCCTCGCGCGCCGCAGAGGAACTGCATGTGACCCACGGCGCCGTCAGCCGTCAGATCCGCCAGCTGGAAGACGCACTCGGCACACGCCTGTTCGATCGTGCCGGGCGTGGCCTGACACTGACACAGGCCGGCCGTGAGCTGGCGACCGCGACCCGTCATCATCTTGGCGGTCTGGCACGCGTGTGCGGGGCACTGGCCCGCAGTGATGCGCGGGCGCCCTTCGTACTGAGCTGCCCGGGGTCGTTTCTGGCACGCTGGTTCATTCCCCGGCTGGGGGCGCTCAAGAACGCTCTGCCGGAACTCGAGCTGCACCTGACCGCCAGTGATGACAACGAAGGACTGCGCAATGGCGTGGACGGTGTCCTGCGCTTCCAGACGCCGCCCTTTGATGACGCCGATCATCAGGAAACGCATGTACTGGGCACCGAGCGCATCGGCCCTGTCCTGCGGCCCGACAGCGAGTGGCTGGGCAAGGCCTCCAGCCCCCCTTCCTCGGAGGTACTGCTGGGCCTGCCCCTGTTGCATACCCGATCACGCCCGCAAGCCTGGCCGGATTGGTGCTCACGCCAGGGGCTATCCAGTGAGGGGCTTGATTACGCGCAAGGCTTCGAGCACCTCAACTACCTGCTCGAGGCGACACTGGTCGGGCTGGGCGTCGGCATCGCGCCGGACTATCTGGTGGAGGAAGACCTGCGCAGCAAGCGCCTCGTGGCCCCCTGGGGCTTCGTCGAGACCGAGGCATGCCTGACACTGACATTGCCACAGGTCGGCCGCGCTCGTGCTCGCCATCCGCATGCCGAAGCGCTGGGCGAATGGCTCGCCCGGGAGCTGGCGACGGCTCCGCCTCACTAGCCACACTTTGTGACGGACATAAAAAAAGCCAGTCACAAGGACTGGCTTGCCCGGCCATGTATCCAGAGGATAACGCCGGAAAGATCGTGAATCCGCTCAAGGAACCATCGCAACCTGCAGCACAGGTTGGAAGCGAAGATGGGCGAACAACCCTGCGCATTGAACGACGCAGCCATCCTCGGCAGAAATGATCGAGGAGCCATGGCAGGCTCGACTCGAAGACTTCACGTCAGGTGGCCAGTCCTTATCCGAGATGGAGGACTCGAGATGAAGAGTGACGGCCTGACGCGCTTCAACTGTCAGCATCATATCTTTTAGTCCGCGAACAAAAAAGGGCCCAAACAGCAACAGACCTTTGCTGGAGAAGCACCATCAATCGCTCGCATGACGATCGGTATCAGTGACAGCCAGGGGCTGCAGCACCCTTGTCCGAGGCGAGGGCCCCCGAGGCGCGATTCGGCGGATTGTTGCCGCCGAGTAACAGACGCTGAATATCCGTGGCCGCCATCGGCTTGTAGAAGTAATAGCCCTGGATCAAGTCACAACGCATCTCGCGCAACAACTCCAGCTGCTGTTCGTTCTCGACCCCTTCCGCGACCACCTCCAGCCCGAGACGATGACCGAGGAAGACCGTGGCCTCCATGATGGCGCGGTCCTTGGGTTCCTGGGCGCACTCGATCACGAAGGAGCGATCTATCTTGAGCGCCGTCACGGGCAACAACTTGAGATAGCTCATCGAGGAATAGCCGGTGCCGAAGTCATCGATGGCGATCTTGTAGCCACGATCGTAGAGCGCCCGCAGGCTGTCGCGCACCTTGATATCGGCATCGATCAACACGTTCTCGGTCAGCTCGATACCGATGTCCCGCGGTGTCAGCCCGTATTCCTCGACATAGGCCTCAAGGCGGGTGAAGACGTCCGAACTGATGGCCTGGCGTCCGGAGATGTTGATGTCGATCCGGTAGCCCTTCAGCCCCATGGCACGCCATTCGGCCTGCTGACGACACGCCTGGCGGATGACCCAGTCTCCCAGACGCTCGATCAGGTTGGTGCGCTCGGCGACCTTCACGAAGTCGGAGGGCGGAATATAACCCTCGGGAGAATGCCAGCGTAGCAGCGCCTCGAAGGATTCGATGCGCTCACTGCGCGCCGCCACCTGCGGCTGATAATGCAGCGACAATTCCCCACCGCCATCCTGATTCAACAGCGCCTGCAGGCGTCCGGCCAGGTGGTGCTGATGCAGCATCTCGTTGCGGACTTCCTGATTGAAGAACTGATAGCCATCGCGCCCGGCCAGCTTGGCACGATGCTTGGCGACATCGGCATTGCGCACCAGCTCGGCCGCCTCGCTCCCATTCTCGGGATACAGGCTGATGCCGATGCTCATGCGCAGCAGCAACTGGCGCCCTTCGATCTCGAAGGGTCGCTGGAAGTCCTGACGAATGCGCTCGACCACCGACAGGGCATCACTCTCGTAATCCAGTCGTGGCATCGCCAGCACGAATTCATCGCCACCAAAGCGCGAGAGCAGATCCTGATTGCGCTGGAAGCCCTGCAGACGCTTGGCCACGCTACGGATGACGCGGTCACCCATCTCGTAACCGAGGGTGTCATTGATCTCGGTGAAATGATCGATATCGAGAAACAGCACCATCAGGGTGTCGTCATGACGCTGACATTCACTGAGCGCCTCACCGAGCTCGCTCTCGAAGGTCTGGCGATTGGGCAGCTCCGTCAGGGGGTCAAAACGCGTCATGTAATCCAGATCACGCTGGACCTTGCGCTCCCCCGCCAGATCGATGTCGATACAGAACATCAGCGGGTTGTCAGTGCGCTCTCCCAGCATCACATGGTGGGAAAAGACAGGCACGGGGGCGCCTGACTTGTGCTTGAGCTCAAGTTCACTGGAGGGGATCTCGATACCCTGAGAGACCCAGGCATGGTGTGCGTCCACCACGACATCTGCCATCGTCTCCGGGATCACCAGAGTTTCCAGGCATCGTCCACGAGCTTCCTGCTCGCTATAGCCGTATAGCCGCTCGCTGGCCTCGTTCCAGTAGATGACGCGGCGCTGGCTGTCATAACCCTGAACGGCGACGCGCGGCAGACTCTCCAGCAGCTCTCGAAAGCGCTGATCACTGACGGGAAGTCCCTTGCTGGTCGAGAGGCCAACCATACTCGTCTGCATGACCGCCTCCTGCGTATGCTGATGATGTGACACCTGACGCTTGCGAGATAGCATGATGCCCGCAGTTGCGCCAAGAATCACCATCAGTAACGCGGTTGGCCATCGACCCAGCATGCTCTGGCCCCACATCACCACCACCATCAACGTCAGTACCACGGCAATGATGACGGGACGAGAGCACAATATTCCGACGGCCCTGCTGACCTGGCGGAACCCTTTAGCCATGTTGAAGGATACCTCCGCTGCCGTCCTTCGCCTGTTCGCCGGGCTTCGGCGGGGCAGATCAACTCGTGACGGAATGTCACTTCGAACGAGTTCTCTCACACGCAGAACGAGTTCTTGTCGTCATGAGAAAAGTCTAAGGGTCTGCTGCGCGTAAACCCAGCGTCTTGCAGCGCCTCTCGATCATTATCCTCAACGCTTCATTCAGTGCCAGACGGCCTGAACCTGCGTTGCGCGGCTCGTCTGCAAAGGGCGAAGAATAGCGCTAATGACTTACATAGTACCAGTCGATTAGATTACTCACACCTCGATATTGGCCATGTACCCATATTGATGATACTTCGCGAGATTAGCGTGTTACCGCCATGGTACGGGTTTGACTATCTCGTGCGCACCTTCCCATTCTCCTCGACGTTGCCAACGCAACACCTTCCATCTGCGCCCAAGCGCACAAAACGTCGAGGAATTTCATATGAACATCGCAAATCGTGGCGTACGTCAACTGGCCGACTCTTCCCGCAAGATCACCCTGGAACAGGGCGGCCTGGTGGAGCACTACCCGGCCCCCAAGACGGACACCGCCCCCTTGCGCCTGCCGCTTGCCTCGCAGTACTGGCCGGAGGCAGTCCACGAGGAGCTGGCACGCCAGCATTGGAGCAAGGCTTCCATCACCTCCCAGATCGACCTCGAGGCCTGGCAGGGCTTCCTGAAGGACCTGCCGCGTGACCCCTACGTCAACACCCGCTGGAAGCGCATGTCCTGGCTGCACCTGAACGACCAGCATGAAGTCGAGACGCTGGGCGAATGTCCGATGGCGCAGGGCGGCAAGTTCAATGATGCCGCCAGCATGGCTGACCGTCTGCGCTATTACGCACCGCTGGAAGAGAGCTTCACCGAGCGCGAGGATGTGCGCGCCTTCGTGAAGGCCTGGGCCGACATGTGGGGTATCGGCCCGCGTGAGCCTATCCTGATGCAGATCACCGGCGTGCGCGGTGATGGCACCATCGACCCTCTCCAGGGCCAGGGCATCCACGCCGATGGCTGCAAGTACCTGAGCATCCTGGTGCTCAACCGCGAGAATGTCAGCGGTGCCATCAACACCCTCTATCAGGACAAGGCAGGCAAAGAGCTGCTGACCACCACGGAGCTGGCACCGGGCGAGGTCCTGCATATCCACGATGACCAGCTGTTCCACAGTGTCAGCTCCATCACCCAGGAGAACGCCGGCGAGCACTTCGAGCGCTTCATCATCATCATCAACTGCTCGTTCATCGACGAGTTCCAGAACCGCATGCTGCGTCGTCATTTCCCGGACGCCGTCCTCAACGACTGCGAGTGAGCAACGGATTGCTCGCGAGCCATCGCAGCGAGACGCATCGCAACTTGCGGCGTCGTCTCATCTGAAGCCCCGCCGCGCAGAAGCCACGATGCCGATGCCCCCCGATACGTGAAACCCTGTTCTGAGCGCCTGCATCCCTGAGCGCCCAAGCGCCAGAGTACCTGAGTATCTAAGTACCCAAGTGCCAGAGTACCTGAGTATCTAAGTACCCAAGTGCCTGAGTACCTGAGCGCCCGCGCCTCATGGCATCAGACACAGGAAAGAAGAAGGAGAACCTGTCATCAGGTGACGCACTGTCACAAGATGCGCGCCGACGAAAACGTGCATATGCAGCACCCAGCGCCAGTCGGGCAACCGGCTGGCGCTTCTATATGCCATAGAGCGCCCGCTTCGCGCTTGTCCTGAATCATGCTTCTGCCCTGTTACATGATTCTTCTCTCCTCTTCTTTCCGCTTTCTGCTTTCTACTTTCTCAACTCTTCACTCTTTCCTTGTTCTCGCTTTCTCCTCCTTCATCCTCTCCTCTTGCTCTGCTCTCCCCCGCTGCCGCGCTTTGCATTACTCTGGTGTCGTGCACTTGGCACTCTTGGCGCGCTCGTCAGTCGTCGAGCCGCGTTTGTTTGCATCGTCGCTTCGGCGGCGCTGTCCTTCCCTCTATGCATCAGGGACCTCTCATGACCTTTGAAAGCGGGCTGACCTTCTTCATTGCCATCTTCCTGTTTGGCATCACCCCCGGGCCTGGCATCCTGGCGCTGCTGGCACGCGGCATGAGCCAGGGTGGCAATGCCTGCGTGCCGATGGCCGTGGGCATGAGTCTCAGTGATGTCTGCTACATGCTGGCGGCGGTGTTCGGCCTGTCGGCACTGGCCACGCATTGGGGCGAGGTCTTCGTGGTCATCCGTATCCTGGGCGCCGCCTACCTGCTCTATCTCGGCTACCAGTTATGGACGAGCTCACCGACGCTGGATGAGACTGATGTTCCCAGGTTACGCGGCAACTGGTGGAAAGGGTTTCTGCAGGGCTTTCTCATCTCGGCCTCCAACCCCAAGGTCATCCTGTTCTATATCGCCTTCCTGCCCACCTTCATGGATATCACCCAGCTGTCCGGCAGCGATATCGTGATCGCCGCCGGACTCAACCTGAGCGCATTGCTGCTGGGCGTGGTACCGGTGGGCTATCTCGCGGGCCGTGTCCGCCGCTATCTGCGCTCGGCGAAGGCGGTCAAACGCCTCAATCGCAGCGCCGGCGGCCTGATGATCGGAGCGGGCGGCTATCTGGCATTGCGCGGCTGACGCCTGAACGACACTCCATGTGACACGAGCGCCTTGCACAAACACGAACGCCTTGCACAAACAAAAACGCCCCTGCCGATTGGCAGGGGCGTTTTTGTCGAGAGGCATGGGGTGGGATTGCAGAGCGCTTGCGCTCAATCCACGGCGTCAGTGCACGCTATCGATGCTGACGTCAGCACCAGTACCCTGCGATTGCCGTCTTTACTGGCGGATGCCTTCGATGACCAGATACAGATCGACGGTAGCCGCATTCGGGCCAAGCTTGGACGTGTCGATGCCGTAGTCGGCGAGCTTCAGCGTGGTGGTACCTTCAAAGCCCTGACGATAGCCGCCCCACGGGTCTTCACCGCCGCCGATATGATCCACGTCCAAAGTCACGGGCTGTGTCTGGCCGTGCAGCGTCAGTTCACCCTTCAGCTTGCCGGAACCATCGCCGGTGGACTCGAAGCCGGTCGAGGTGAAGGTCGCCGTCGGATATTGGGAGACATCCAGGAAGTCGGCCGATTTGATGTGCTTGTCGCGTTCAGCGTGGGCACTGTCCAGGCTATCGACATCGACTTCTACCGACACCTTTGCATCTTCCGGCTTGCCCTGGTCATAGGAGAAATCACCACTGAACTCCTTGAACTGCCCCAGCACGTAGGAGTAGCCCAGATGGCTGATCTTGAACTGGATGAAAGCGTGCTGGCCATCGGTATCGATCGTGTAATCGGAGGCCTGTGCCTGACCTGCCATCAGCGGCAACGACGCCGCCATGAGACCTGCCACCAGTGACTTGCCGAGGAAGGATGTCTTGTTCATGTTGGTGCTCCTTGAGAGGTTTCGTCACATCTGGCGTTCGAGCCGTACCCAACGCCTTCCTTTTCGTCAGCGCAGCGGCCGAATCATGCGCCGCAACGTGTCCTGCCCATCCAGCAGGTGATGCTTGAATGCTGCCACCGCATGCCCCAGCGACAGGATGATCAGCACACAGGCAGCATACCAATGCACCTCACCTGCCAGCGATGCCTGATCCTTCAGCCCCGAGATCACTGCTGGCACCTCGAAAAGATCGAATACCTTGATGCCACGCCCGTCAGCGGTGGAAATGAGGTAACCCGAGATCATCACCACCAGCATCAGCACGTAGAGCAGCACATGCCCGACCAGCGCAGCACGCTGCTCATTGCGCGTGCCGTGCGCCTGCGGGGTCGTCTGACTCCAGCGCCAGGCGAGCCGTACCAGCGTCAGTACCAGCAATATCACCCCGACCGAGCGATGCCACCACGGGCCGAGCTGATACCAGGCATCGTAATAGCCAAGCGACGTCATCCACCAGCCCAGCGCGAAAAGTCCGACGATGGCCAGCGCCGACAGCCAATGCATCACGATGACAGGCCAGCCCCAGCCCCGTCGAGAATTACGCCACATGAGGTGCTCCTGATGACAGTCTCCACCTGATCATCGATCTGACAGGTTCTTTGAGCAAGAGCTTAACCAGTGCCCGAACGGACGCCAACCCTCGCGGGCAACACCCGCGAAATTTTTCCAGAGACGCCAACGCCCGGTAGAACCGGGCGTTGGCGGGCAAAGGCAGGCGTCAAGGGACTCAGCTTGCGAGGCGATCAAGTCCGCGCGCCAGATCACGCTTGATGTCGTCGAGATCTTCCAGACCGACGGCAATACGCAGCAGGCCCTCTTCGATGCCGGCGGCCGCTTTCTGGTCATCGCTGAGGCGACCGTGAGTCGTGGTGGCCGGGTGCGTGATGGTGGTCTTCACGTCGCCCAGGTTGCCGGTGATCGACAGGATGCGCGTCGCATCGACCACCGACCAGGCCGCCTCACGGCCGCCCTTGACCACCACCCCCAGCACCGCACCGAAGGCCTTCTGCTGGGCCTTGGCCAGCTCATGCTGCGGATGGCTCTCAAGCCCGGAGTAATGCACCCGCTCGGTGGCCGGATGCGCCTCCAGCCACTGTGCCAGCGTCAGCGCGCGTGCACAGTGGGCTTCCATACGAATGTTCAGCGTCTCCAGGCCCTTGAGGAAGACCCAGGCGTTGAAAGGACTCAGGCACGGTCCGCAGGTACGCACCACGCCATAGACCTCCTCCATCAGCGTAGAGCTTCCGACCACGGCACCACCCAGCGTCCGGCCCTGACCATCGAGGTACTTGGTGGCGGAGTGGATGACGATATCGGCCCCCAGCGTCAGGGGACGCTGCAGGGCCGGCGTACAGAAGCAGTTGTCGATGGCGAGCCAAGCATCATTCTCATGGGCCAGCGCCGCCAATGCCTTGATATCGCCGAGCTCGGACAGCGGGTTGGATGGCGTCTCGGCAAACAGCAATTTTGTGGCCGGTGTGATCGCTTCGCGCCAGGCATCCAGATCCTTCAGTTCGACGAAGCGCGTGGTGATGCCCAGCTTGCCGAAATATTTGGTGAACAGGCTGACACTCGAGCCGAAGATGGAACGTGACGCGACGATTTCATCACCGGATTCCAGCAACGCCAGCACGGTGGACATGATTGCGGCCATACCGGAACTGGTCGCCACGCAACGCTCACCGCCTTCCATCGCCGCCAGGCGCTCCTCGAAGAAGCGCACCGTCGGGTTGGTGAAGCGCGAGTAGATATTGCCGGCTTCATCCCCCCCGAACTTGGCTGCTGCCTCAGCGGCGCTGCCATAGACGAAGCTTGAGGTGGTGTAGATGGGCTCGCCGTGTTCCTGCTCGGCACCGCGCAGGTGACCGGCACGGATGGCGAGCGTCTCGAGGCCCAGCTCATCGCGGGAAAGACCGGTGCAGGAAAGATTGTCGTCGTGCATGGTGTCCAGTACCTCTACTGATGGAATCTACTGCCCTGTGAATCACGATTCAGCGCCACGCGCCGCTGTGACATGTCGCGTCTTCAGCATTTCGGGTCGCGTCGACAGCAAGAAGAACGAAAAGCGATGCGCCAATGTTACCGGTTTTGAACGCGCAACGGGCCCCGGATTTCTCCGGAGCCCGTTGCGGTTCGCTCATCGCGTGATTGCCTGCCGAGAATGCCAGGCAGTCGGATCAGTCGATATCTTCGGAATCGTTGTGCAGATCCACCACCGCATGGGTCTCACCGGCATTCTTGGCACCATCGTTGCGTGAGGCCTGCAGATCGTTGAGGTAGGCCTCATCGATATCGCCGGTCACGTAGATACCGTCGAACACGGAGCAATCGAACTCATCCAGCGCCGGATTGACTTCACGACAGGCGTCCTTCAGGTCATCGAGGTCCTGATAGAACAGACGATCGGCGCCGATCAGGTCCGCGATCTCCTTCTCGGTACGGTCATGGGCGATCAGCTCTTCCGCCGCCGGCATGTCGATGCCGTAGACATTGGGGTAGCGAACCGCCGGTGCTGCCGAGGCGAAGTAGACATTCTTGGCGCCCGCTTCACGCGCCATCTGGATGATCTCGTTGCAGGTGGTGCCGCGTACGATGGAATCATCCACCAGCAGCACGTTCTTGCCGGCAAACTCGATATCGATGGCATTGAGCTTCTGACGCACCGACTTCTTGCGCAGTGTCTGACCCGGCATGATGAAGGTACGGCCGATATAGCGATTCTTCATGAAGCCTTCGCGGTAAGTCACTCCCAGATGCTGGGCCAGCTCGAGGGCGGAGGTGCGCGAGGTATCGGGGATTGGAATCACGACATCGATGTCCTGTTCCGGCCATTCACGCACGATCTTGTCGGCCAGCTTCTCGCCCATGCGCATGCGGGTGCCATAGACGTAGGCGCCGTCGAGCAGGGAGTCAGGACGCGCCAGGTAGACGTGTTCGAAGATGCAAGGCTTGAGAACCGGATCATCCGCGCACTGCAGGGTGTGCAGCTCACGCTCCATATCGATGAATACCGCTTCGCCCGGGGCAAGATCACGGATCAGCTCGAAGCCGGCGACGTCGAGCGCCACGGACTCGGAGGCGATCATGTACTCGACGCCTTCGGCGGAGTCACGCTTGCCGAAACACGCCGGACGGATACCGTACGGATCACGGAAAGCGACCAGGCCAGTGCCGTTGATGATCGAGACAGCCGCGTAGCCGCCCTTGCAGCGACGATGCACACGACGCACGGCATCGAACACATCACCGGCGCCCAGACGCATGCCCTGCTTGCCCAGCTCGTGCGCGAAGACGTTGAGCAGCACTTCCGAATCGGAGCTGGTGTTGATGTGACGCAGATCAGAAGAGAACAACTCCTGCTTGAGCTGGTCGGAGTTGGTCAGGTTGCCGTTGTGCGCCAGCGTGATGCCGTAAGGCGAGTTGACATAGAACGGCTGTGACTCCGCCTCGCTGGAGGAACCGGCGGTCGGGTAGCGAACATGGCCGATCCCCATGTTGCCCTTGAGACGCTGCATGTGACGAGTGCGGAAGACATCACGCACCAGACCATTGCTCTTGCGCAGCAGGAAACGACCTTCGTGCCAGGTCATCATGCCCGCGGCATCCTGCCCGCGGTGCTGCAATACGGTCAGCGCGTCATACAGCGCCTGGTTGACCGAGGCGTTGGCCATCAAACCTACAATCCCGCACATCCCGTCATTACCTCACTAATACACACTTGGATAGGGAAGCGCACGCTGGCGGCTGCCGGCGCCCGTCCATATGGCAATATGAGTGCTCACACGGCGCAATTGTCAGGCCTGCCCCCCATGCAGGCAACACCTGACCGATGGGTCAACCCCTTCGACTGGCCGGCATGAGGCTTCAGCAACACGTGCCGAATGCTGAAAACGACAACGCCGGGCCACGATGCCCGGCGCTGAAAATCCTGCCTGTCACTACTCATCACCCGCATTGCGGCTTGTGGCCTCGTCAACGGTGTTGCCCCTGAGCAACGCCTCCAGCGAGGGCTGGTCCTGCGTGGCATCCTGGCGCGTGAACGACTGCAGCGCTTGCTGGCTGAGGCTGTCGCTCAACGCACGCCCTTCTCGCTGGGCGCTGTCGATCAGACCGCTGGCCTGCTGCTTGAGCCGGGTGCCGCTGGTGGAATCCGGCAGCGACACGCTCTGGCCCCAGTCACCGCCCGTATCCCATTCACGATAGCGAGCCAAAGACCAGTCGCGCAGCTGCTCAAGCGTCGGCCGCAACTGCGCGGCCTGCCAGTCGGCGCTGTCACGCAGGGGGGTCAGCCCCACCACGGCGGTGATCAGCACCAGTATGACCGCCGCACGCAAGGCACCGAACACACCGCCGAGCAGACGATTGAAGCCGCCCATGCCGACTGCATGAATCAAGCGTTCCAGCAGGCGCAGCATCAGCCCCCAGATCAACACACTCGCGATCACCACCAGCACGAAGCCGACTGCGGTGCGAATGCCCGGCGAGACGATCACCTCATCGAGCAGGCCACCCACCTCGGCGCCGAACTGGCGTGCCGCAACCAGAGCCACCAGCCAGCCCGCCAGGCCCAGGGCCTCGCTGAGCAGGCCCCGCATTAGCCCCAGCAGTACCGAGATCCCGATCAGGCCCAGACATAGCCAATCGATCCAGACCAGCTCGTTCACTCACCCTCCTTGCGTCGTACCAGCAGGCCCTTGATATTAACCTGCTGCTGCAGGCGCGAGCGTGCGGACTCACCGATCTCGGAGGACTTATACGGACCGACGAAGACAACGGTCAACTTGCTGCCACGCGGAATCCGGTATGCCGCGAACCCCTTGCCCTGCAGTTCCTTCTGGAGACGCTCGGCGTTGGCCGGGTCACCGAAGCTGCCGACCTGCACGGCCCAGCCACCGGCGGAAGACGACGGCGCATTCGAGGCCACCGCAGGCTTCGGTTCAGGCTTGGGCGCGGGCTTGGGCGCGGGCTTGGGTTCAGCCTTGGGCTCCGGCTTGGCAGCGGGTGCCGGTTCCGGCTTTGGCTTTGACTGCGGCTCGCTGCTGGCCACAGAGCGGGTCGGCGACAACTGCTCGGCCTCGGCGACACGGCTTGGGGACTCGGAACCGCTGTCACTGCCAGCCCCCGGGTCACTGTCCCGCACCTTGCCGTTGCTGTCGACGAAGGTGATCGGCACATCCGTGCCGATCTTCAGCTCGCTGGGCGGCTGCGGCTCATCGACGTTGGAGCGATCGATATCCACCGGTTTGCCAAGCGTCATCACCGGACTCGGGCGCTCATCACGGGCCGGCGGCTCATCGAAGAGCATCGGGATGAAGATCACCCCCAACGCCAGCAGGATGACCGCACCGCTGATTCGCTCGCGTTTGCCATATTTCATTGTGACATCTCCCTTGCACCCGAAATCCCGGACCCGCCGCCGGCCTGCATCAGGCCTGGGCGTCGAGCCACATCAATGCTTCACCGACCGTGAAGAAGGAACCACAGACCAATACTTCTCCAGCGCTCGTCTCGCGTGCCAGCCATTCGGCTGCGGCGGTGACCGTCTCGCACTCCGCCAGCACCTCACCACCACAGTGGCGGACCACGGCGGCAAGCTCATTGGCCTGGCGACTACGCTCGCCATCCAGGGTGGCGACGACGAAGCCGTCCACCACCGGCGCCAGCGCCTGAATCACGCCAGCGGCATCCTTGTCGCCCAGCATGGCGAGCAATGCCCGCCGCGGCTGGGTGGCAGAATTCCGCGCGCAACGCAGGTCATGAGCGGCAAGAAGGCTGGCCAGATAACTCGCGGCATGCGGGTTATGACCGACATCCAGACACCAGTCACGCCCGTGGCGGGTCAGCCACTGCATGCGCCCCTTGAGCTTGACGCTCGCCATGGCCTGCCGCACGCATTCGGCGTTGAGCTCGATACCGGCCTCGACCAGCGCATTCAGCGCACTGGCCGCATTGTCGCGCGGCAAGCCCGGGTCTGGCAGCGCTTCGAATGTCAGCGCCGGCGCCGACAGGCGCTGCCATTGCCATCGCGAGGTAGCCGAATTGCTCGTACTGCCATCCAGGCTGCTGTTTGAACTGCTACCCACAAGGTCAGCCGCGGCCTGCCAGCGAAAGTCCTGCCACAGCACCTGCGGCGTGACGCCCAGTGAGCGAGCGTGCGCCGCGCAACTGGACGGCAGCACATCCGAGCCGAACACGGCCGACTTGCCGGCGCGCAGAATACCGGCCTTCTCGAAGCCGATGTTCTCGAGATCGGTGCCAAGAAACGCGGCATGGTCCTGTGCGACCGTGATGATCATCGCGACATCACAATCGATGATGTTGACGGCGTCCAGACGCCCGCCCAGGCCGACCTCCAGAATCGCGAGCTGCGGCTGCTGCTGAGCGATCAACCACAGCCCTGCCAGTGTACCGGCCTCGAAGTAGGTCAGGCTGATCACGCCCTCGTCATCCACCGGCTCACCACTGGCTGACAGCCCGGAGTGGCGCGCGGAATCGACCTGCTCGAAGGCCGTGACCAATGCGGCATCATCGACGTCGTGACCATTGAAGCTCAGACGCTCGTTGTAATGCAGCAGGTGGGGAGAGGTATAGGTGGCGGTGCTCAGCCCATGGGCACGCCCCAGCGCCTCGAGCATGGCAACCGTCGATCCCTTGCCGTTGGTGCCCGCCACGGTAATGATGCGGCCACCGAGTCGACGCGCGCCCGCCCCGACCAGACCGAGACGCCTGGCCACGCACAGCACTCGGGCAAGGCCCATATCGATACTGACGGGGTGCTGATGCTCGAGGCGCGTCAGCCACTCATCCAGCGAGAGGCCGCGCGGCACAGCATCATGCAGAGGAGAAAGCTGCCACGAAGCGGCATCCAGCGGAGGGAGTGAGGAAGACTGCAGCACCTCGTCGGTGCTGCAGCTTGCCGGGGCGGAGCCCTGCTCAGCCATCGCGACGTTCGCCTTGCGGCTTCTCGCTGGTGAAGGTCTCGTCGAGCACGCTGTCCACGGCGGAGCGCGGCTCGGCCGGTGCTTCGACAGGCGCATCCGCCTCGACGGATTCTTCTTCGACGACCGCATCCGCGACCGGCAGGTTGGCGGCGTTGACCGGCATGCCCTGCAGCTTGAGCAGGATGCTGGACAGGCGCTCACGCATCTCGCGACGGTGGATGATCATGTCGACGGCGCCATGCTCGAGCAGGAACTCGGAGCGCTGGAAGCCTTCCGGCAACTTCTCGCGCACGGTCTGCTCGATGACACGCGGACCGGCAAAGCCGATCAGGGCATTCGGCTCGGCGACATTCAGGTCACCCAGCATCGCCAGCGACGCAGAGACGCCACCGAAGACCGGATCGGTCAGCACGCTGATGTACGGCACGCCAGCCTGCTTGAGCTTTTCAAGCGCCGCGGAGGTCTTGGCCATCTGCATCAGGGAGAACAAGGCTTCCTGCATGCGAGCACCACCTGAGGCGGCAAAGCAGACCAGCGGAATGTTCTCGGCCAGCGCAAGCTCTGCTGCACGCACGAACTTCTCGCCGACGATGGCACCCATGGAGCCACCCATGAAGCTGAACTCGAAGGCCACGGCCACGACCGGCTGACCGGAGAGAGCACCGCGCATGGCGACCAGTGCATCCTTCTCGGAGGTCTGCTTCTGGGCAGCGCTCAGGCGATCCTTGTACTTCTTGGAGTCGCGGAACTTGAGGCGATCGACCGGCTCGAGATCCGCCGCGATTTCCTCGCGGCCTTCGCTGTCGAGGAACCAGGACAGACGCGCACGCGCAGTGAGACGCAGGTGGTGGTCACACTTGGGGCAGACGTTGTCGTGCTTGGTCAGCTCCGGAAGGTACAGGACTGCTTCGCACTTGGGGCATTTACGCCACAGGCCGTCAGGAATGGAGGTACGCCGATCCTTGCGTTGGATACGGCTCATTGACGGCACAATCTTGTCAAGCCAGCTCATGGTGGGGAGGCTTCCGTTTTGCTGCTGTTCTGGGCACCGCTCGACGACTGTCGGCGGCCATGCGAGTTGGCACATATTCCAGAGCGTTCACGCCCCGACAATATGGCAGGCAGCTACCATCACAGGGCAGTGCCAATGGAAAAGACCGTGCAACCCATTGGTCGTACGGCCACTTTTCCGAATTCTGGAGGTCATTGTAGCGGCTTCGCCCCCCTTGCGGGTAGTGCGAGATGCCAATTGAGCGTTGCGGCCCTCGCCGCCCGGGACGAAAGCAACGCAAGGGTCGCAACGCTTGCCGGCAAATCAGCGCTGATGGCGGACTGCCTGACAGAATGCCTGCATGCGCTCGGCACTCTTCTCGCCGGGCGCGGCTTCCACACCGCCGGAGACATCGACCGCGTAAGGGGCGACCTGTGCCACCGCCGAGGCGACATTGCCTGACTCGAGACCACCGGCCAGGATGACCGGCAGCGGCAGATCGACCGGGATGCGCGACCAGTCGAAGGTCTCGCCGGTGCCACCGGGCACGCCAGGACGATAGGCATCCAGCAGCAAGCCACGCGCGTCATGGTAGCGCGCCGCCTCCGCGTCGAGATCGATCCCGTCACGCATGCGCAACGCCTTGATATAGGGCCGCCCAGCCGCTCGGCACTGCTCTGGCGTCTCATTGCCATGCAACTGGAGAAGATCGAGGTGCGGTGCCGCTGCGGCAATCTCTTCGCCGCTGGCATCCACGAACAGGCCGACCCGCGTCACGAAGGCCGGTACGCACGCGGCAAGCTCGGCCAGCCGCACCACATCAACCGCACGCTTGCTGCCCGGCCACAGCACGAAGCCCAGCGCATCGGCACCTGCCGCCACGGCGTCGCGGATATCCTGCTCACGTGTCAGGCCACAGATCTTGATCCGGGTACGCTGGCTCGCTCGAGCGCTCATCTCGATCATGGGATCACTCCGTTCAACGTGAGGATTCATTCTGGGTGGCAGTCGTCAGCGTGTCATCCTCGACGCCTGCTGCAGGATCGCCTGCCGCAGGATCGCCTGCCGCAGGATCGCCTGCCGCAGGAATCGCTTGTTCATGCTCACGACTGAGGCGCTCGGCCTCACGGGCTACATTGGCCAGTCGGATGGCTTCCTGCTCACTGAGCTTGCCTGCCGCGCGCGCCTCTTCGGCACTCTCGGCCTCGGCGCGTGCCATGCGTGAGCGCACCATCGGGCAGTCCGGCAACGGGCGCTCGCCCGTCCACTCGCCAAGATGTGCGACCAGACCAGGCCCCAGGGGTTCCTTGGGCAGCGCATAGCGCGGCGGATAGATGACATCGACGAAGTGAAGCCCTGTCGCCGCTGCCGTCGCGCTCGAGCGCGTGCGATCTCCCTCGCGCATCAGCTGGACGATCCACTCGACAGGCTTCTCGCCACGACCGATGGCCATCAAGGTGCCCGCGATATTGCGCACCATGTGATGCAGGAAGGCATTGGCCTGGATATCGATCATGACGATATGACCATGGCGACTGACTTCAATGAAGTGCACGTGGCGGCGCGGCGAACGCGACTGACAGCCTGCCGCACGGAACGCTGAGAAGTCCAGCTCACCCACCAGGTGCGCCGCTGCGGCCTGCATGTCGGCGACATTGAGCGGCTCGCGACACCAGGTGACATTGTTGCGCTCCATCACCGGCCGAAACGGCTGGTTGATGATCATGTAGCGATAACGACGGGCGATGGCGCTGAAACGCGCATGGAAATCATCGGGCACCGGCACGGCCCAATGAATCCCGATATCGGGGGGGAGGTTGACGTTACCGCCCATGCGCCAGGCCTTGCGGCTGCGGCCCACGGGGGTATCGAAATGCACGACCTGACGCACGGCATGCACACCGGAATCGGTGCGGCCACTGCAATGCACGGTAATCGGCGTGGAGGCGACCTTGGACAAGGCCTTCTCGAGCGCTTCCTGCACGGAGGGGGCGTGGCTCAGACGCTGCCAGCCACAATAGCGGGTGCCATCATATTCAACGCCCAGAGCAATGCGCCCCGGGCGTTTCTCGTTATCATCCAGCGGTGTAAAAAAGGGCATCAGGTCAGACCAAAGCGCTCCATCAACGCCAGCGCCTCTTCACGGACCATGTCATCACTGGCAGTAGCGAGCGGCTCAAGCAGCGCAGCCGCCTGATCATCATCGCCATCCACCAACAACTGACGGGCTTCCTCGAGCTGTTGGAATGCCTTGGTATCCTGGGCGCCAGCCCCAAACCCTGCCGACTCGACAGAGGGATAGGCATTATCCTGATCCCCAGACTCGAACGCCACTTCCTCGACCTCGAATTCCGACATATCACGCCGCGGCACGTCCACTTCTTCCAGCGTCATGCTATCCAGTGACGGTAACTCCTCCATGCCATCGACTGAAGTTGACGACTTGCTGGACGCCTCATGCGGCGCTTGGCTCGCTGCATTGCTCACGATCGCAGCGTTGTCATCCAGCTCTTCACGCAGTGAGGTGAACTCGACGGACTCGCCCTTGAGCGCACTATCCGCCGCATTGGATGCCGCGGTGTCAGTGCCCTTCTCGTCATCAGCCTGACCAGCATCTCCCAGCGTCAATTCCGGCGCCTGGTAATCGATCACGTTGTCGCTGTTGAAGTGACTCTCACGCACGGACACCTTCTCGTGATCCCCGCCCTTGAGGCCCGGCTCGAAGGCGACACCTTGGTCGGAAGCACGCTCGACCAGCGGCTCGCTCACGCCGTCACCGGCATGCGGTTCGCTGTCAGGCACCGCGCTGACATCTTCCTGGTCATCAAGGGAGGTGTCAGCACCCGTGGCGGATGCATCTGCCGGGCCGCGAGCCGCATCATCGGTCTTGTCGCGACCTTCAAGCGGCGCGCGAGGCGCTGCCGCCTGCTGGCTTGCCACTCCTGACAGATAGGAGACCTTGCGCCCCACCGGACTCACGCCGCCGCCAGCGACAGCACGCAGCGCACTACTTGAGGCACTGTAGCGATCCAGCAGCGCCTGAGCCTCGAAACGCTCTTCCTCATTGCCGGCCGCCAGCACCTGCTCACCTTCATGATGCAGGGCTTCAGCATTGCCAAGCTCGCCATGGACTCCCATCAGCTTGAGGCGCAGATCTTGGCGTGCGGGGTCTTCCACAAGACCGGCTTCCAGCAGGGCCTGGGCTTGATCGAAGCGGCCGTAGGCGATGAAGATGTCCGCCTCGCTGATCGCAGCCGCTTCCGGCTGGGAGAGCGGCTCGAGGCTACTGGAACCCCGGCGCGCCGCCACATTGTCATCTTCAGACGCGGATGACTTGTGACCCGCGGCAGCTGCGGCAGTCGAGGCTGCAAAGGTATCCGGGAAGACGCGGGGCTTGTCCTGGTCGGGCGCTTCATTGCCGCGGACCGCATCGGCGAAGCTCATGTTCTCATCGCCCCCGGAACCGGAGCGGCGACGCAGCAACAGCAGCAACAGCAGCAACAATGCCCCAGCCGCCCCGCCGACGATGGCCAGGTTGTCCTGCACCCATTGCCAGGTCGCTTGGGGCCACGGCTGCTTGGGCAACACCAGGTTGCCCTCCCCGTCGCGCGGCTGACCGAGATCCACCCCGGCGGCGATCAGGCTTTCCGGCAACGCCAACGGCGAGATGCCGCTGTTGACGAGCAGGCGATTCTGTTTGGCGAGCAGCACCTTGGCCGTCTCGAGCTGCTCGGTACGTTCTGCCAGCGACGCTCGCAGCTCTCCGACTTCGTTGCGCAGGGAGGCCACTTCGCTGCGCAGGTCATCACGCTCCTGCTCCAGCTGATCGAGGCGCTGCTGATTGGTCAGCAGCTGATCTTCCAGCGACTCGAGGCGATCGGACAGTTCATCGATCGCCTGCTGGCTACCCGCCGAGATCTGACCACTGGCTGCCGCCGCCTTGGGCTTGCTGCCGTCATCATCCAGCAGCGTCAGACGCGGCTTGCCATCGGCGCCCGCGCTGGCGGGCCCGCTCGGCGCGGGCGCAGCACTGGAAGAAGGCTCGTTCGACGTGCTGGCCGCGGCGGTTTTCTTGCTGGGCGGAGCCGGCACGGTCTTGCCCTGCGCGCCTGCGACCCACTGCTGATACTGCTGACGCACTTCCCTGTCGGCCTCGGTACGCGAACGTCCCAACATGGTGCTGCGGTCCGGCACACTCAGCACCACTCCCGCACGCAGCTTGTTGATGTTGCCACCCGGGAAGGCCCTGGGGTTGGCTTCCTGAATCGCCAGCATCGCCTGACGGATGCTGACACTGGCATCCGGGCGCACGCGACGCGCGATCGTCCACAGCGAATCACCGTTGCGCACCTTGATGCTGGACGGCGGCGTGCCGGATGACGCGCTGCGCGAGGAGGCCTGGCTGGGCTGGGCATTGTCGCGGAACACCACGGAACGTGTCGGCGAGGAATCGTTGGTGGCCAACGGGCGCGAGCGCGCGCCTGCAGGTGTCACCAATGACGGCTGGCTCGAATAGCCCGCCGGATCGAACAACAGGGTCACCTGGCGCTGCAGCTTGCCATTGGGCCATTCGACATCCAGCAGTAGGTCCACATAGGGCTCACGTACCGCGCCATTGGTGGACAGCTGGAGGTAGTAGCGTCCACCCTGCTGCTTGACGGCAACCTTGATCTCATCGCTGACATAGCTGCGATCGACGCCCGCTCGCGTAAAGGCGGCAGAATCGGCAACGCCGGCCTTGATGAGGCTGGCATCGAGGCCCGAGGTATCCGTGAGGCCAATGCGCGCGTCCAGTGGCTGATTCAGATTCGAGCGCAACCGCGGCGATTCCATGCCGACTGCCAAGGCCTGAGCACTGTAGACGGCGAACGACACCGCCAGTGCGAGAGGAAGCTTGCGTCCCATTGAGTGTCCCTTCGTATGCGGCCGAATCATTGCCCGGCCCGCGCATTATGTTACGTATACTTACACAAGATACCAGAGAGTCCGTCCCAGGAGTGCGGGAAGCCATCGGCAAAGTGGAAAGAGTTTCAACGATAGAGTATCGGCCCACGATCGATTAGGGCCGCAGAGGCGACATATCGCGAGTGACCAGCTCGACGACACCCCCATAACGATACCCGTAAAAAACACCACTCTGCCATCATGGATCAAAAGCGCCAGCCAAAATCGCAAAAAATGCGCAGCAAGGACTGAGATATCTGGTACTAGCCGTAACATCAGTGACCTATCTCCCACCTGAAATCACCGACCATCCACGACGTAACGTGCAAAAGCGAAGCGCCCTGGACTCCAGAGAGTCGAGGGCGCTTTCAGGTCAGGCTCGCAACGAGCCCGACGACATGCCGCTACGCAGTACGATCAGGCCGCGCGATGTTCACGCAGGATAGTCAGCATGCGCTTGAGCGGCTCCGCGGCCCCCCACAGTAGCTGGTCACCGACACTGAAGGCGGACAGGTATTCGCCACCCATCGCCAGCTTGCGCAGACGGCCGACCGGCACGGTCAGAGTGCCGGTGGCAGCGGCCGGTGTCAGGTGCTTGAGGCTGTCTTCCTTGGTATTGGCGACAACCTTGACCCATTCATTGTGCTTGGCCAGGCGGTCTTCGATCTCGTCCAGCGGTACGTCCTGCTTGAGCTTGACGGTGAAGGCCTGGGAGTGGGAACGCATCGCACCGATACGCACGCACAGACCATCGATCATGATCGGGTTGCCCTGGCTGTCGAGAATCTTGTTGGCCTCGACACCGGCCTTCCACTCCTCGCGGGTCTGGCCGGATTCCATCGCGGAATCGATCCACGGCAGCAGCGAACCGGCCAGCGGAGCACCGAACTGCTGGGTCGCGAAGTCATCGCCGCGCATGGTGGCGGTCACCTTGCGGTCGATGTCGAGGATGGCGCTGGCCGGGTCGGCCAGCTCGGAGGCCACGCTGCCATTGAGCTGCCCCATCTGGGTCAGCAGTTCACGCATGTGGCGCGCACCGCTGCCGGACGCTGCCTGGTAGCTCATGGAGGTCATCCACTCGACCATGCCAGCCTCGAACAGGCCGCCCAGGCCCATCAGCATCAGGCTGACGGTGCAGTTGCCGCCGACGAAGGTGTTGGCACCGGCGCCGATCTTCTCATCGATCACATGACGGTTGACCGGGTCCAGCACCAGCACGGCGTCCTTTTCCATGCGCAGGGTGGAGGCGGCATCGATCCAGTCGCCCTTCCAGCCGGCTTCGCGCAACGGGCCGAACACCTGCTTGGTGTAGTCGCCGCCCTGACAGGTGACGATGACATCCAGTGCCTTCAGTTCATTGATGTCATTGGCATCCTTGAGCGCCGGTACCGGCGTGCCCACATCAGGACCGGCCTGACCGACCTGGGAGGTGGAGAAGAATACCGGCTCGATACCGGCGAAATCGTTGTCATCACGCATGCGCTGCATCAGCACGGAACCGACCATACCACGCCAACCGACAAATCCGACTTTCAACATGCTTGTTCTCCTTGTTCATGCACGGCCGGGAGCAGGGAAGACACCACCGCTACCGACACAGGAATGACCCGTAGCGAGCACAGGCAACTCACACGAGGCGAGCCTTGCCCAACGCTCCAGCCGCAGGTCTTGACATGAGAACTCGGCGACGCACGCCGAGCTCCCCCATGATCATCGCGTGAACGCCGCGGGCTTGCGGCGTTCACGCGGGTATTGCCTTACGCCTGGGCCTTGAAGGCAGCCAGCACGGCATCGCCCATCTCGGAGGTGGAGACCTTGCGCGTCCCGGCGTAGGCGATATCGGCAGTGCGCAACCCTTCATCCAGCACCACGCCGACCGCCTTCTCGATGCGCTCGGCCCAGGCCGCTTCGTTGAGCGAGTAGCGCAGCATCATCGCCACCGACAGGATGGTCGCCAGCGGGTTGGCGACGCCCTGACCCGCAATGTCCGGCGCGCTGCCGTGGCATGGTTCGTACATGCCCTGACCACCCGCATTCAACGAGGCGGACGGCAGCATGCCGATGGAGCCGGTCAACATCGCGGCTTCATCCGACAGGATATCGCCGAACATGTTGCCGGTGACCACCACGTCGAACTGCTTGGGGGCACGCACCAGCTGCATGGCGGCGTTGTCGACGTACATGTGCGACAGCTCGACATCCGGGTAGTCGGCGGAAATACGCTCCATCACGTCACGCCACAGCATGGTGACTTCCAGCACGTTGGCCTTGTCGACGCTGCACAGCTTCTTGTTGCGCTTCTGCGCCATCTCGAAGGCGGTGCGACCGATACGCTCGATCTCGGACTCGGAGTAGATGTAGGTGTTGTAACCGACCTGCTGACCATCACGCGCCTCGATGCCACGCGGCTGACCGAAGTAGATGCCACCGGTCAGCTCACGCACGATCATGATGTCCAGACCGGACACCACTTCCGGCTTGAGGCTGGAGGCCTCGGCCAGCTGCGGGTAGAGAATCGCCGGACGCAGATTGGCGAACAGCTCGAGCTCCTTGCGCAGCCCCAGCAGGCCGCGTTCCGGGCGCAGCGAGATGTCCTCGAGCCTGTCCCACTGCGGGCCACCGACTGCGCCGAGCAGGATGGCGTCCGCTGCCTTGGCCGCCTCCAGCGTTTCCGCCGGCAGCGGGTGGCCGGCCGCGTCATACCCTGCACCACCGACCTTGCCTTCGCTCAGCGTGATGTCCAGACCTTCGCTGCGGGCGGCTTCAAGGATCTTCACGGCTTCGGCAGTGATTTCCGGGCCAATGCCATCACCGGGCAGAATCAGGATATTGCGGCTCATCTGGAACTCCTTGGGCCGGAGAGCTTCCGGCGAGACCGACGGTTCACCGCCGGTGCTGAGACTGGGCTCGCTGCCACTCTGGACGGCGAGCCATGACGAATATGTTGCGATATCAGGCGCTGACTGACGCGATGCTGGACAGATCAGGCCGTCTTGCCATTGCGGAACAACCAAGGACGCTCGGTGCGGTGGCGTTTCTCGAAGCTGTCGATGGCGTCCTGGTCCTTGAGGGTCAGACCGATATCGTCCAGGCCTTCCATCAGGCAGTGCTTGCGGAAGCTGTCGACCTCGAAGGGAATCGACTCACCGGACGGCGTGATGACCGTCTGTGCTTCGAGGTCGATATCCAGACGATACCCCTCCACCGCCTCGGCTTCCTTGAACAGACGGTCCACCGTGTCCTCGTCGAGGGTAATCAGCAACAGACCGTTCTTGAACGAGTTGTTGTAGAAGATATCGGCGAAGCTCGGCGCGATGACCACGCGGAAGCCGAAGTCGGTCAGTGCCCAGGGCGCGTGTTCACGCGAGGAGCCGCAACCGAAGTTGCGACGCGCCAGCAATACGCTGGCACCCGCGAAACGCGGCTGGTTGAGCACGAAGTCCGGGTTCAGCGGACGCTTGCTGATGTCCTGGCCGATATAGCCCTCATCGAGATAGCGCAGCTCATCGAAGAGGTTCGGGCCGAAGCCGGTACGCTTGATCGACTTCAGAAACTGCTTCGGGATGATCAGATCTGTATCGACGTTGGCGCGATCAAGCGGTGCCACGAGGCCCTGCTGGCGAATGAACTTTTCCATGTCGGGCCTCCTCAGGCGACTTGAGTGTTGTTGGTAGGGATGGGGGCAAAGTCACGAACATCAACGAAGTGACCCGCAATCGCGGCAGCGGCGGCCATGGCCGGGCTGACGAGGTGCGTACGCCCACCGAAGCCCTGGCGGCCTTCAAAGTTGCGATTGGAGGTGGAAGCGCAATGCTCACCGGCGCCCAGCTTGTCGGCGTTCATCGCCAGACACATGGAGCAGCCCGGCTCGCGCCATTCAAAGCCCGCGGCGAGGAAGATCTCGTGCAGCCCTTCGGCTTCCGCCTGTGCCTTCACCAGGCCAGAGCCCGGCACGACCATCGCCTGCTTGAGGCTCTTGGCGACCTTGCGGCCTTCAGCCACGCGCGCCGCTTCACGCAAATCCTCGATACGCGAGTTGGTGCAGGAACCGATGAACACACGGTCCAGCTTGATGTCGGTGATCTTCTGCTGAGCGCTGAGGCCCATGTATTCGAGCGCACGGGTGATGCCACGCGCTTCGGTGTCATCGCTGGCGGCTGCCGGGTCCGGCACCACGCCATTGACGCTGGTGACCTGCTCCGGGCTGGTGCCCCAGGTGACCTGCGGTGCGATGTCCTCGGCCTTGAGCACGACAACCTTGTCGAATTCGGCGTCCGCATCGGAGACCAGATTGCGCCAGTCGGCGACGGCCGCTTCCCACTGCTGGGCGTTCGGCGCATAGGGACGATCGCGCAGGTAATCGATGGTGATGTCATCGACACCGACCAGACCGACCCGCGCACCGGCTTCGATCGCCATGTTGCAGATGGTCATGCGGCCTTCCATGGAGATGTCTTGGATGGCAGAGCCGCCGAATTCGATGGCGTAGCCGGTACCGCCGGCGGTGCCGATCTCGCCGATGATGGCGAGCACGACATCCTTGGCGGTGACGCCAGTGCCGAGACGCCCATCGACGCGCACCAGCATGTTCTTCATCTTGCGCTGGATCAGGCACTGGGTGGCGAGCACGTGCTCGACCTCGGAGGTGCCGATCCCGTGGGCCAGCGCCGCGAAGGCACCGTGGGTCGCGGTGTGGGAATCGCCACACACCACGGTCATGCCCGGCAAGGTCGCGCCCTGCTCCGGCCCGACCACATGCACGATGCCCTGACGCGCATCATTGATGGTGAACTGCTCGATGTTGAAGCTGTTGCAGTTGTCGTCGAGGGTCTGCACCTGAATGCGTGAGGTTTCGTCCTCGATGCCCGAGATACCGGCAGCACGCTCCTTGAGAGACGTCGGCACGTTATGATCCGGCGTTGCCAGGTTGGCATCCAGACGCCACGGCTTGCGGCCGGCCAGACGCAGCCCTTCGAATGCCTGCGGCGACGTGACTTCGTGCAGCAGGTGACGGTCGATGTAGATGAGTGCAGTACCGTCTTCGCGTTGCTTGACCAGGTGCTGATCCCACAACTTGTCATAAAGGGTCTGGCTAGCCATGTCGTGTCTCCTCGTGGCGCCTTACGGTAAGAGCGCGCTTGCTGCCTCGGGGCTCGTAACGACCCCTTGATGAGGGTGTGTCGTCCAGTGTTGATGGCGGGGCGGTCGTGCGAGCCCGTGGAGAGTGACCACTTGCTTGCAGGCTCCAGCATCGCGGCCGCGTCCTGTGCCATCAAGAGTACTCGGCGACCATGAATAAAAGCAATTCATGTTTTTCATGCTTTGGATTCCCAAAAGGAATACCATGACTCATCAGGTCTTAATCAGGAATTCATCCGCCCGGGACGGCATAACCGCCCCGCTTGATGCGCCTCTGAATGCCTCTCTGAACGCCGTCATCACAGGATAGCTGGCCCACATGGACACACCCTCTCTGCAGGCCTTCGTCGCCGTCGCCGAAACCGCCTCCTTCTCGCTGGCCGCCGAGCAGCTGCACCTCACCCAGCCGGCCGTTTCCAAGCGCATTGCCCAGCTGGAGCAACTGCATGGCGCACGGCTGTTCGATCGCATCGGACGGCGCGTCACCCTGACGGAGGCCGGCAACATCCTGCTGCCGCGGGCCCGCGCCATCCTGGTGATGCACGATGACACCCGGCGTGCGCTGCGCAATCTGTCCGGCGAGGTAAAAGGCAGCCTGACGATGGCGACCAGCCACCATGTGGGCCTGCACCGGCTGCCGCCACTGCTCAAGGCCTTCACCATGGCCCACCCAGAGGTGCGCATGGACATGCGCTTTCTGGATTCGGAACAGGCCTATCAGGGCGTACTCGATGGGGAGCTGGAACTGGCCGTCGTCACCCTGGCACCGCATCGCGATCCCAATCTGACGGTGGTGCCGGTGTGGCTGGATGAGATGCGCTTCGTGTGCGGACGGGACCATCCGCTGGCGGGGCACAAGGCGTTGCCGCTGGCCGCCCTCTCACAGCACGACGCCGTACTGCCGGGCCACCTGACCTTCACGCGCGGCATCGTCATCGACACCTTCGCGCGTGACGGCCTCTCGGTGGAAGTCTCGATGTCCACCAACTACCTCGAGACCCTCAAGATGATGGTCGCCATCGGCCTGGGCTGGAGCGTACTGCCGGAAAGCATGATCGACGACGAGATCGAGATCCTGCCCATCGACCACCGCCCCATCGAACGCCAGCTCGGCTACCTCTACCACAACAACCGCACCCTCTCGAACGCCGCCAGCGCGATGATCGAACTGCTGGAAGGGGCAAGGGACGCGGCATCGAGAAGCCTCTAGCGCGCTCGAAAGCCCACTTTGGAAATACCGCCTGAACCCACAACGCCAGCCCCGAAGGGCTGGCGTTGCGATTCTGACTCACAACTTGTGGCGCCGCGGATCAACTCTTGTCGCTATCCTTGGCATTGTCAGACGCGCCATCCGTCTTGCTGGCCGCAGGCTTGGCATCGTCCTTCTTAGCCTCTTCCGCTGCCTTGGCGGCGGCGGCCTTGCTAGCATTGGAGGGACGGCCACGGCGCGGCTTGGGCGCTTGGCTGCCGGTGTCGCTCTTGGCGGTGGTAGTGGAAGCACCAGAGCTTGAAGCGCTCGAGCGGGAAGCCCCCTGATTGGAAGCCCCGGTGCTGCTGCCCGTCTTGGCAGTACTCGTGCTTCCTGTCGAGCTGGCAGTGCTATTGCTGGTTCCAGCCGCCTTGCTCGCCGTGCTTATGCTCGCCGGAGTCTTGCGCGTCGTCGCGGGCTTCGCAGCACTGGAGCCGGAGGCCGCGGAAGAAGTGCCACTGCTCGAGGTGCCGGAGGCAGACGGTTTGCTGTCAGAGGCTGACTTGCTTGCCGTCGTCTTGGCCGCAGTTGTCTTGCTCGCGGTCGTCTTGTTGGCAGCCGTCTTGCGCGGCGTGGAGGTCTTTCTCGCCGTGGTGGTCTTCGCTGCTGAGCTACCGGTGCTGCTGGCCGCCGTGCTCGCAGTGCTCGGTTTTGCCGTGCTCTGTTTTGCAGTGCTCTTGGCAGCAGTGCTCCTGGAGGCTGTGCCTTTGGGAGCAGCGCGCTTGCTTGCCGGTGATGCCGACTCAGTAGACGCTGATGCGGCCTTGGAAGCGGCAGGCTTGGCGGTAGACGACTTGGCAGCAGAGGCACTGCTGGCATCATTGGCGGCCTTGCCGGTGACGGCTTCAGTCATCGCGGTCATGGCTTCTTCCAGCGGCAGTGTCACCTGCTTGAGCGCTTCATTCACGCTCTTCTCGACCGTCTGCTGGACATCACGCACGGCCTTGAGCAGCGCATCCGCCACGCTGGTGATCTCTTCCGGCACGCTCTGCCCCAGCACTTCGGGAATGGTCTGGCGCGCATAACGCCCCGGCGCCGCTTCGATCACGTCGAGCTTGCCCTCACCCGGCGTGCGTGCAGCGACCTTCGGTTCCGGCTCCACGAAGCCATTGCCGGTCATCCACGCCTGCCAGTCATTCCACCAGGAGCCTTCGTGCAGCTCGGTACCCGCGAGCCACTCGTCCGGGGTTGACGGCAGGCTGTCATTGGTGGCGTAGCCGTACTTGTTCTTGTGCGGCGGATTGACGATGCCCGCGATATGACCAGAGCCACCGAGCACGAAGCGCTTGATGGAGGCCTTGGGCAGCTGGGTGCCGTTGTAGGTGGTCTGCCACTTGGCAATGTGGTCCTCGCGCGCGGAGACCCAGTAACTCGGTGTCTCGATCTGCGAGAGATCGATCGGCACGCCGTCCAGCTCGATGCCGCCGGGCTGTACCAGACGGTTTTCCAGATACATGTGACGCAGATACCAGGCATGGGTCCCGGCCGGCAGGTTGGTGCCGTCGGTGTTCCAGTACAGCAGGTCGAACGCGGTCGGCGCTTCGCCCTTGAGATAGTTGGAGACGTAGAACGACCAGAACAGGTCATTCTCGCGCAGCAGATTGAAGGAGAACGCCATCACGCGGCCATCCAGATAGCCGTCCTGCGCCATCTGCTTCTCGAGACCCTGCAGCACCGGCTCGTTGAGGAAGACACCGATCTCACCGGGATCGGAGAAGTCCTGTAGCGTCGCCATGTAGCTGACCGAGCGCACGCGATCGGCCTGCTTCTCGGCCGCCAGATAGGCCATGGTGCTGGCCGTCAGCGTGCCGCCGATGCAGTAGGACAGGATGTTGACCTGCTTCTCGCCGGTGGCCTGCTCGATGGCATCCATCGCGGCCAGCGGCCCCATCTGCATGTAATCGGCCCAGGTGAGATCACTCTGCTCGGGCCCCGGATTGCGCCAGGAGATCAGGAACACGGTGTGGCCCTGCTCCACCAGCCAGCGCATCATCGAATTGTCCTGACGCAGATCGAGAATGTAGTACTTGTTGATCCACGGCGGCACGACCAGCAACGGCGTGCTGAAGGCCTTCTCGGTGGCTGGACGATACTGGATCAGCTGGATCAGCTCGTTCTCGAAGACCACATCACCCGGCGTGACGGCGATGTTGTCGCCGAGACGGAAGGCTTCGGTATCGGTCATCGCGACATTGATGCCTTCGGCGGAGTTGGCCAGGTCCTCACGCAGACGCTTCAGGCCGTCGAGCAGGTTCTGGCCGCCGGTCTCGCGGGTCACGCGCTGCACTTCCGGGTTGGTGGAGGCGAAGTTGGAGGGCGAGAAGGCGCTGACGTACTGGCGCGCGTAGAACTCGAGATTGCGCTTCTGGCTCTCCGGCAGGCCTTGAATGCCGGCCAGCATATCGTCCACGGCACGCGAGAACAGCAGGTATTGCTGCACGAGGAAGTGGTAATAGGGCTCGTTCTGCCAGGCCTCATCGCGGAAGCGGCGGTCAGAGCGCGCGGGCGTGATCACCGGCTCGACACTCTCGCCATTCAGCTCGCGCAGCGTGCCTTGCAGCAGGGCCATCTGGTCCTGGAAGAGGCGAGTCTGGGTCGACAGCAGCAGTTGCGGGTCGCGTGCCAGAGCCTCGGCTCCCGCCTGGAAGCAACGACCCATCTCGTCATAGATGGTGGAAGCGGCGGCGCTGGGCCATAGGCGCTCCAACATGTCACTCATCAAGGCTTGATACTGGGCACTGGCCTGCTGCACGACGCTGGCCCACTCCGTGCCTTCAGCACCGTCGGGGAACAGACTGGCAAAGGCCTGAGAGAATGTCTGTGAGAACGCCTGCTGCTGGGCTGAGTCCATATCGCCCTTCCTCCTTGTCATTGACCATCACGTCATTGGCTATCGAAGCTTGGCTGCCGAACGCCTGTCGGCGGCACGATTTCATCGAATCGAATCCTTCCTGAGCACTGAGCGATGTCATGCCATCTTCACCGAGATGAGCGCCTTCACTGGCGACGGACATCGTTTTCAAGGTTGTCCAGCAATTCATGACTGACCGCCACGGGGCGATCGAATGCTCCACTGCAAGGACTGCTTTCCGTCGGATTCGCGCGCGGCAAATACGAGAGCAAAACAGCCTGTTCGACAGCGTGCTCACCTCCAGCATGCGCCTTTCAGCACGGCAGGGGCAATGCCAGACAACGGCAAAAAAGGCTGGCGCAAGCGCCAGCCTTTTCGGGGAATACCTTAGTTCTGCTTGGCGCGGCTTGTCGCGGCAGCCGGCTTGTTGCTGGCAGCGGAGGATGCCTTGTCCTCTGCTGCCGAAGCGGCTTTCTGTACGGCAGCGGACGCCTTGTCGTTGGCTTCCTTGCCAGCGTCAGAGTAGGCCTGTTCGAGCTGGGCGCGCATGTCGTTGCCCATCTCGGCCAGCTTCAGGGAATCATCCATCATCTGCTGAGACAGCTCGGTCGCCACTTCCAGCTGGCGGCTGCTGAACTCGCTGAACTCTTCCATACCCTTGATTTCAGTGGCAGCACGCGCACGCTCGAGACCAGTCTCGGTATAGCGCTTGGCAGCGTCCATCTGATAATCGGCAATCTTGCCCATATGGTCGAGCATCAGAGTGTTGAGCTTGCGCATCGGCTGGTAGAAGCTGCGGGCTTGCTCGGCAAAGGCGTTGAACATCTGATCCTGCTGCATGACGGTTCCTCCCATGGATTCCGTACCGGGACAGCGCGCAGAAGTCTCTGCGCCACCTGTGGAGCACAGCAATATGCTGCACTGCACAAAGACTAGTCTGCTCCTCAGGTGGTTGCAATCCCATGACAGAAAACTGTCAAACGACATTCTCTGTCACGGGATTGGCCGGGCATGCCTCACACCGATATCAGCCAAGGACTTTCATCGCGCCTAGCATCAACTGCGCTTGGCGCGTGAGCGCGCACTGGCCGCAGAGGCCGGTTTCGCATCATCCGCCCGGCTGGCGCCTTGCTCTGCCTTCTGATCCGCGGCTTGATCACCACTGGGCCCCGAACTCCTGCGTGCGGCAGGCTCCGGCTTGTCAGCCTCCTTGCCTTCCGCGCCGCCCTGACCAAACTGCTGCAGGGTATCCAGCATCATCTTCTGATACTGATTGAAGGCGGCCATGCCCTGGGCCATGCTCTCGCCCATATCGCCCGGCATGCCGCCCACTACCCCCTGCCCGGCATTGCCAGCGCCAGACGCGCCACCCATCATCCCCTCGGCCATGCCCGGCGGCATGAACCTGGCAAACGGCGTGCCCGCGCCCGGTGCCATCAATGGCTTGAGCAGACTCATGGGGTCGTAACCTTCAACACCCGCCTCCATCTGGCGACGAAAGCGCTCCATCAATTCCTGCTGGAAGGCTTCCACGTCCGGCAGGCCCATCGCCTGGCGAAATTCCTGCGGCGTGAGGTCGAATTCGACATTGATCTTCATGGCAGATTCCTTGTGTTGTCTGCCCGCGCACGGCGTGGTGCGCGAGTCCGCTGGCATGCATGCCATTCGAGTCTAGCAGCGAGAATGACACGGGGGCAGCCTGCTACTTACGCCTTTTCTTATTTACTTTGTGCAAGCCAGCCCACTACGCAAGACGCCCCAGCCATGAAGGATGCTGGGCATCACTCCACGGCTGGGGCGTGTCTTTTTACAAATTCAGCGGCTTGGCAGCGTTACAAGTTCAGCCGCGCCGCATGCGGCTTACACCTCGCGCAGCACCGGCGTATCGACCTTGACGTCAGCGTTCTGACCACGATGGCGCAGCAGGTGATCCATCAGCGTCAGCGCGACCATCGCCTCGGCGATCGGCGTGGCACGGATGCCGACACACGGATCATGACGGCCAGTGGTGATCACCTCGACCGCCTCGCCGTTGACGTCGATGCTACGCCCCGGCAGCCGCAGGCTGGAGGTCGGCTTGAGGGCGATGCTGGCACGGATGGCCTGACCGCTGGTGATGCCGCCCAGAATGCCGCCGGCATGATTGGAGAGGAAGCCTTCCGGCGTCATCTCGTCACGATGCTCGGTGCCCTTCTGGCTGACCACAGCGAAACCATCACCGATCTCGACGCCCTTGACGGCATTGATGCTCATCAGGCCATGCGCGAGTTCGGCATCGATGCGATCGAAGATCGGCTCACCCAGACCGACCGGCAAGCCAGTCGCCTCGACGGTGACCTTGGCGCCCACGGAATCACCTTCCTTGCGCAGGGCGTCCATGTACTGCTCCAGCTCCCCGAGGCGATCGGCATCGCCACAGAAGAACGGGTTGGTGTCGACCAGCGACCAGTCCTTGACCTCAAGCTCGATAGGGCCGAGCTGGGACAGGTAGCCACGCACCTGCACGCCCAGACCCGCCAGATACTTCTTGGCGATGGCCCCGGCGGCGACACGCATCGCGGTCTCGCGGGCCGAGCTGCGGCCGCCGCCGCGGTAGTCACGCTCACCATATTTGTGGTGATAGGTGTAGTCGGCGTGGGCCGGACGGAACTGGTCCTTGATCTTGCCGTAGTCCTTGGAACGCTGATCGGTGTTCTCGATCATCAGACCGATGGCCGTGCCGGTGGTGCGGCCCTCGAACACGCCCGAGAGAATTCGCACCTGGTCCGGCTCGCGACGCTGGGTAGTGTGGCGCGAGGTGCCGGGACGGCGGCGGTCCAGATCGATCTGCAGATCCGCCTCGCTGATCTCGATGCCCGGTGGGCAACCATCGATGATGGCGCCCAGTGCCGGGCCGTGGCTTTCGCCGAAGGTAGTGACGGTGAACAGCTTGCCGAAGGTATTTCCGGACATTCAGGGGTCCTCAGGCGATGCCGCCGGTCATGGCCGACGGCGTTCTGATAATAGTTGTCGTAAGCGTTGCAGAGTCTGACGGCTTGCGCCCGTGCTTCTGGCAAATCCCGCCAGCTCAGACGAATCCCACCGAGGCAGGCGCCCGCCAGCTCAAGCGAATTCGGGTGCGCAGACTTCCAGCGTCTGGGCATCGATGGCGAAGACGCCGTTGCCGCCGCGCTCGAACTCCAGCCACATGAAGGGCACTTCCGGGAAGGCTTCCATCAGGTGGCGTTCGGAATTGCCGACCTCGACGATCAAGACGCCATCGTCGGTCAGGTAGTCACGCGCCTCGCGCAGGATACGGCGCACGATATCCAGGCCGTCGTCACCGGCGCCCAGCGCCAGTGCCGGCTCATGGCCGAATTCCTGCGGCATGTTGGAGAGATCGAAGGTATCCACGTAGGGCGGATTGGAGACGATCAGGTCATAGCGCTTGCCCGCCACGCCCGCGAACAGGTCCGACTGCACAGCGATGACACGCCCTGCCACGTCGTGGCGTTCGATGTTGCGACGCGCGACTTCCAGCGCCTCGCTGCTGATATCGACCAGATCGACCTCGGCGGTCGGCATCACCAGCGCGGTGGCGATACCGATGCAGCCGGAACCGGTGCACATGTCCAGCACGCGGGTCGGCGGCAGTTCCGGGAACCAGGCCGAGAAGCCGCTCTCGATCAGCTCGGCGATCGGCGAGCGCGGAATCAGCACGCGCTCATCGACATCGAAGGGCACGCCGGTGAAGAAGGCCTCGCCGAGCAGATACGGCAGCGGCTTGCGGGTAGTGATGCGCTCACGCACCAGCGCCACGATGCGCGCACGCTCCATGGTCAGAAGGCGCGCGTCGATCACGGCGGGGTCCGTGTCCCATGGCAGATGCAGCGCACCCAGCACCAGCGCCACCGCTTCGTCCCAGGCAGAATCGGTGCCATGGGCGAAGTGCAGGCGATGCGCGTGAAACTCGCTGGTCGCCCAGCGGATCAGATCGCGCAGGGTCACCAGCTCCTCGACGAGACGGGAGTCCGGCTCACTGAGACTGGAAGGGTGGCGCAGGTCGGACGCGGAAGTAGTGGACACGGTGATTCCTGTAAGCGGACAGATGGACAACGAGCGCCGCCAGTCGTGAGGGGCCGATGGCGTCTCGCGCAGGCATTGTAGCGTTCACAAGGCGTGGCGGCGACCCTTGCTCGCGCCATGGGCGCCTGGTGCTTCACAGCACCGACAGCCGCGCTATACTGCGCGACTTGCCATTTTATTGCCCGCGGAGCCCGGTCATGCCACCCAACCACGACGACAGCTCGGATACCGGCGACGACTTCAACGCCTTCCGTGCCGCCCTCAAGCAGGCCGGCGTACGCAAGATCACCACCAACCGCGCCGACCCCGGCCGCAAGCCCCTCGACAAGGAAGAGCAGGCGCGTCTGGCGGCGCGCCGCGCAGCCGCCAGCGAAGCCTCGACCGACTCACTCGGCACGCCATCGCGCACCACCGATGGACAGGTCGAGCCGGTCACGCCCAGCCAGCTGCTCGACTTCGCGGTGCCCGATCTCCCCTACCGCCAGCGTCAGCGTCTCAAGCGCGGCGAGATCGCCTGGGAGGCGGGTCTCGACCTGCACGGCTATACGCTGGAGCAGGCCCGCATCGAGCTCGAGTCCTTCATCGACGATGCCATCGCCCGTCGCTCACGCTGCGTGCTGGTGGTGCACGGCAAGGCATGGACCGGCATGGCCGATCACCCCATCATCAAGAGCCACGTCAATGCCTGGCTGCGCCAATGGCCTGACGTGCTGGCCTTTACTTCGTCACTGGAGCTGGATGGCGGCAGCGGCGCGGTCTATGTCCTGCTGCGCAGCAAGGGCCGTGATCCGCTGCTGGAGTGAGCCACCATTACAGATTGAGTCACCACCACTGATTGAATCACTACCACAAGCAGGCCGCTCGCTGGGCCTGAACCATAACGACAAGGGAACACCCTGATGACACCCAACGCTGAACAGCCAATGCGCACTTCTTCACGCCGCACCCTTTCCGCTGCCATTCTCAGCGGTGCAACCGCCGCTGGCCTGTCACTGGCCTTCGCCATGCCGGCCGCCGCCAGCGATGCGCTGTCCGACAGCACCCTTTCGCGTGTGCAACAAGGACAGGTGCTGAAGGTCTGCACCACCGGTGACTACGCGCCCTTCAGCCACCGTGAAGACAATGGCGACTTCGAAGGCATCGACATCGACATGGCCGCCTCACTGGCCAGGAGCCTGGGCGCGACGGTCGAGACCGTGCCGACCAGCTGGCCGACGCTGATGGAAGACTTCACCTCAGGCAAGTGCGACATCGCCATGTCCGGCATTTCGGTCAAGCTGGACCGCCAGGCTCAGGCCTACTTCAGCCAGCCGTACCAGACCGGCGGCAAGACGCCCATCGTGCGCTGCGAAGACGTCGACAAGTACCAGACCGTCGCGCAGATCAATCAGCCCAGCGTGCGCATCACCGTCAATCCGGGCGGCACCAACGAGCGCTTCGCCAATGAATTCCTGAGCGATGCCACGCGCCTCGCCCACGACGACAACCGCACCATCTTCAACAACATCATCGAAGACCGTGCCGATGTGATGGTCACCGACGCCATCGAGACCCAGCTGCAGGCCAGCCGCCATCCAGAGCTGTGCAGCGTGCACCCCGAGACGCCGTTCACCTTCTCCCAGAAGGGCTATCTGTTGCCGCTGGGTGACAACATCTGGAAGGCCTACGTCGATCAGTGGCTGACCCAGATGCAGGGCACCGGTGAGCAGGCCGCCATCTTCGAGAAGTGGATCAACGGCTGAGGCTTTGTCGCCCTTCGCATCAGAAACACGCTGCCCAAGACACGAAAAGCCCCCGCCGATTGGCGGGGGCTTTTTTCATTGAAGGGCAACTCACGGCAGGTTAGCCGTCGCTGCCTGACTCGTAGCGGTCCAGCGCTTCGGCGGCCAGATGGCGCCCCAGCTTGATCAGGCCCGCGGCGCGGTGAAATTCATAGGCGCCACACACCGTCTTGGGAATCTCGACCAGGATGTCCGGCGGATAGCCGGCGATCTTGTACTTGGCCAACGTCGCCTGGGTGATATCGAAGGAGCGCATCATCATGTCCAGCTTGCCCCAGGCAAGCTCCGGCGCATTCTCATCGACCGGTTCAGGCTCGACGTCGTTCGCCGGCGGCTGATCATCCTGGGCGACAACGCCGCCGTCCGCGGGCTGCCCTGCCGGCGTCTCTGCTGCCTGAGCGGGTTCGTCCTCACCATCACGGCGCTTGAGCGCCTCGAACTTGATGCGTGAGGCATCGCCCGGTGGCAGCGGAACACCGCCCACCGGGCTGGCGAACGCCATGCCTTGCTGGTCCTCCAGCGCCTGCTCCTTCTCGGCAGAGAAGATGCGCTCGGCCCCGCGACGCACTCCCCGTAGCCAGTCACTGAAACCACCGCCGCGCGCTTCCAGGGCGGCTTCGCGCGCCTCTTCCTCGGCGGCATCGGCCGGTGGCAGCATCTGTTCCAGCGTCTGATTGCGCGGCGAATGCGCCGTGGCATTGACCGCCAGCACCAGGTCAACGTGGGCGGCGACCAGCGGCGTGATCGGCAAGGGATTCATCAGGCCGCCATCCACCAGCACCTTGCGGTCGCGTTGCACCGGCGTGATCACCCCGGGCACCGCGATGGAGGCCCGGATCGCCTCGAGCAGATTGCCGCTCTGGAACCAGACCTCCTTCTGGGCGATCAGGTCGGTGGCGACGGTGGTGACCGGAATCGGCAGATCCTCGATACGCGTATCACCGATCAGGGCTTCCAGCTCATCCATGATGCGGCGCGCGCGGATGGCGCCCATCGGGCTCCAGGTGACATCCACCAGCCGCAGCACGTCGAAGTAATCCAGCTCACAGACCCAGTCACGATAGGCATCCAGCTTGCCGGCGGCATGGATGCCCCCGACCAGTGCGCCCATCGAGCAGCCCGAAATGGCGCGGATGTCGTACCCGCGCGCCAGCACTTCCTCGATCACGCCGATATGGGCATAGCCTCGGGCCCCGCCACTCCCCAGTGCCAGGGCGATGGTCTTGCGCTTGGCCATGGCATGTCTCCCGCTGCAGATGATGATAGATGAACGGATACGGCACAGGGTGCATCACTCATTGCGAGCTGACCCACTCGACGATGGCATCGGCGACCGCCGCCACATGCGGTGGCTCCAGGTGCAGGTGGTGACCACCCGGCAAGACGCGACGTTTCAGCCGCTTCACGGCATCCCGCGCCTGCTGTGCTTCGTGTCTTATGGTGAGAATACCCTGCTCGCCCTCGATCAGCAGTACCGGCTGGGTCAACGCCGCCAATAACGCCAGCACCTGCTCCGGGGTGTAGCGCATCAATGAAGGCCGCAGCAGGCGACGGTCACTTCTCAGTCGCAGGCCACCGTCTTCCAGCACCTCGAGGTTGCGCTCGACGATCGGCCGCGCCGTATCGGCATCAATGGGCGTGACACCTCCCGCAACCCGCGCCGCCACGGCGTCCTCGACATGACGATAATGGGCACGTCGCGTGGCGGCGCGTCTGGCCGGCTGCGCATGGCGTGCCAGCAATCCGCGGCGCAGCTGGTCGACCACCTCCGAGGCTGGCGTGGCAAGTGCGCCGATGCCATCGATCAGCACCAGGCGCGCGATATATTCCGGCAGCGCCGCAGCCACCTGCCCCGACACCGCTGCCCCCAGCGAGTGCGCCATCACCGTGACCGGCGCGCGCGGCAGCCCCTCGTCATACAGGCCTTCCAGCGCCTCGATCACATCGTGGCAGTAATCCCACACCGCATAATCACCGTGCTCACCCAGCGGACTCGAGCGCCCGTGACCGACCATGTCGATGGCGATGAGACGAATGCCGAGCTGCTCACACAACAACGGCGCCAGGCGACTGAAGCTGGCGGCATTGTCAAGCCAGCCATGCAGCGCCAGCCACGTCGGTGCCTGCTCGGCGTGCACGGCAGGCGCCCACTCCAGGGCCGCCAATTCTCCGCCCGTGCGCCGTGGGAAGCGACGCTCACGCAGCGTAACGTTGGCGCTGAGGGGAGGCTCTGCGATGTCCTGAACGGATTGATCAGTGCTCATGATTGCCTCTCGGCCAGCAGACTTGGCGGAAGTATATTCGGCGGCGCGAGGTCGGCGATGGCCGCCAGCAGCGCGGCGCGCGTCTCTTGTGGGTATTCAAAGGGATACATATGTCCTCCCCGGACATGCTCCACCGTCAGCCCGGCGCGGCGCAGGCGTGCCTGACGCGCCGGCGTGAGCAGATCAGACTGGGCGCCGGCCAGAATCCTGACCGGCACCGCTAGTTTCGCCGGTGAGCCTGACAGGTGATCGCTGAGGTGGCGGAAGATCTCGACCTCATGACGGGTATCGAAGCTCAACGACAGGCTGCCATCCGCGTGACGATGGGTGGCGTTGTCGATGTAGTCGTCCAGCGCTTCTGGCGTGAAGTTGGCGAACAGCGAGCGACGGCGCAGGTAATCCTGCATGGCCTGACGGGAGTCCCAGCGTGCGCGACGCCCACGGGTACGGCCCGCCGGAGTGACACGATCAATGAAGCCGAAGCGCTTGGCGACCTTCATGCCCAGCGCATCGCGGCCCAGCATCAACGGCGGGTCGAGCAGCACGAGGCAGTGGAAGCGCTCCGGCTGCTTGAGCGCCGCCATGTAATTGACGATGCCTCCCAGCGAATGGCCGACCCCGATCACTTTGCGCCCGGTGCCGCCCGCCGCGGGCAGCGGCCCCAGCGCGGCGTCCAGACATGCCAGCCACTCATCACGCAGCGAGATCAGATTGTTGCCGACCGGATAGGCAGGGTCATGCGCCAGTCGGTCCACCGGCAGCAGATTGAAGTGCTCGGCCAGCGGCGCCAACAGGCTCTTGTAGCAGGCACCGGTGAAGCCATTGGCATGCGCGAAGGCCAGTACCGGACGCTCGGTGTCCGCATTCAAGCTGGCCGGGTCAGTGCCGTCCTGTTCGGACAAGGTCTTTTCGCACATGGAAGGTTCGGACAAGTGCTGCCCGGGCCGGGGTTGCCGTGAGGTGGCATTCATCGCAAGGTCTCCTTACCACGGGCCGCCGTCCCTGACGCGACCAGACAAACGGTTGTTTAAATATAGTCAACAGCATGCCAGCCCCGCCCCATGGGCGCCACTCCTCCCTTTGGCCCATGGAACACCTCACTCCTCCTCCATGGCCGCCGGCACCAGCGCAGCGGCGGTTTCCGTGCTCGGCTCGGCGGCTTCCGGCTCAGGCAGCGCCAAGGCACGACTGACCGCCAGTGCCGCCTGAATCGCGACAGCCGTGAGCTCAATGGGTTCGTCTTGCAACGCCCTCGCGCCCAGTGCCAGCAGATGATTACGCAGCGCGCCATTGACCTGTATCTCGACGGCATTCACGCGCGCGACCAGTTCAGGTGGCCACCCCTTGCCGGAGAGCGTCAGCCGCGCCCAGGGCTTGCTGCCCGCCGCGATGGCCAGCACCAGCTGGGTGCGATCACTGAGCTGCTCATGCTGACGGTAATGGAGCGAGGGGCGCGACCAGTTGAGGGTCAGCGTCACGGCGGGCTGCCAGCCGTCTGGCTGGGCTGCGCCGCTTTCAGGCGTGGAGGCGCGGGGGCGCAGGTCATTCTGCGTCAGTGGCGACAGCGCAGCGAGAATCTCATGGGCAGCGTCGCTGTCAGGTGCCAGGCCTCGCACCAGCGGCGCTTGCCGTGCTGACGCACCTCGGACTGAAGACGAAAGCGCAGACGCCGCCAGCGAGATATCCAGGCGACTCAGCGGTTTGTATACCGCGGCGTCACTGCGCAGCTCGGTGACATCCAGCACTTCACTGGGCGCCATGCCGCCGCGCCAATCCGGCAACCCGACATCGCGCGTCAACTCCCAGACCGGCGCGCCATCCGCCCCATTCATGGTGGAGGAGCCTTTGACTTTCACGTCCGAGGGCGACGGCACCCATCGCACGTAACGCCCCGCCAACTCAGCATTGCCCGCGCCGTTCACCTGCGTTGCCGCCGCGGGCCTGGCGCCCAGTTGCAGACTCACCTGAGCGCCATTGCCCTTCACGCTCAGCAGCGGTGACTGCGCGCTGAAGCCCAGCGCTTCAAGTGCCTCGTCCGTGGCCGGCTTGCGCGTGCGCAGTTGTGCCTCGCCCAGCTGACTCACCAACGCCTCCACCTTGCCCTGGCGGACAGGCCAGCCGGCCAATGAGGTGATCTGCCAGTCGCCTGCGGGCCCACGCGCCAGACTCAACCAGTCCTGACTGGCCTCTGCGCCACGCCGAATGCCGATACGTTGCGCAGAGGCGGCCACCTGCGACAGCAGCGGCAAGGGCTGCAAGACGCCTGACTGACCCGCAGCGACTGTCATCAGCGAATCACTTTGCCACTGGGCAGGGTCTGCTCCGCCCGTGGCGGCGCCTGAGCGCAGCGATTCCAGCAGTGACGGCCCTGCGGTGAGCGCCGTCGCCGCAGCTACGGAGACCAGCGCCGTCAGTGCCCATCCCGCCCGATTGAAGCGCCCCATCAATCACCTCCCGACTGAGTAGTATCGCTCGGTCTTGTCTTGCCTGAAGCCGCCTTGCCTGAAGCTGCCTTGCCTGCGGTCGACTTGATAGAGCCTGTCGAAGTGCTTGTGGCGGCGTCACTCGCGGAGCGGGCGCTGTGCTGTGAATTGCGCTGCTCATTGCGTTGTTCCTTACGCTGTTCATTTCGTTCGGCGTTGCGCTTCCCGCTGGGCTGACCGTGCCCTGACAGACGCCCTGTCGACTGATAGCCCGCGCGACGGCTGGCGCGATAGCGGCGCCAACAGATCAGCTCGCCGAGCAAGCTCAACGCCACCGGCAAGGCCAGCAGCGTCCACAGGCGCAGCTCGCGGCGCAGGGCATCACGCTCGGCATTCGCCTCACGCTGCTGGCGTGACAACGCGTCCTCGAAGTCATTCTGCATCGCCGCCAGGGCGTCGCTTTGCTGCGCGGCTTCGGCCTTGCCAGATACCGGCGTCGCGCCGAGCGCACTCAGACGCGTCTGCCAGTCATTGCGCAGCCGGGTCTCCTCGGCGGCCTGACGATCGGCCAGTTGATGCAGGCGCGTCAGCTCGCGCACCTGATGGGCACGCGCACGCAGGGCGACCAGCTCGGGGCTGCCCGCCAGCAGGTCCACGGCATTTTCCAGCCAGCGCGCATTGGCATTGAGGGCCTGCTCGCTGCCATCCGCTGCCGTGCGCCGCCACAGACGGTCACTAGCCATGTCGACATCGCTGACCACCAGCAACTGGCCACCCTGCGCGCCTGTCGAGGGCCATTGCGCCAACACCGCCAGGCCACCAGCCGGCGGCGCTTCCCCCGCCAGCCCCGACAGCGGACGCGGGTCCATGCGACTGGCATGGACACGCGCGGCCGGAATCAGGCGCGCCTCATCACTGGCACGAATCAGCCACTGCAACGGCGCTTCCTGCGCTCCCGGGCCTTTCGATGATGCGTCTGCTGCATCAGACAGCGGCGCCAACCAGCCCGCGCTGGACATCACCAGTTGCTCGACATTGAGGTTGAGCGCGGCGTCCGACAGCTGCGCAGCGCTTAACCCGAGCAGTGTCGGGCTCAGCGCACGGGTGCCGTCCAGCAAGCCGATCGGCAAGGCCAGCTGTGCATCCGCCACCACCTCGCCCGCGCGTGATTCAAGCCCGGCGCGCGCCAGCAAGGCCTCGAGCGCCTCGGAAGCCGGCGCCGGCTGATCGAGCATTTCGGGCAGCGGGTCCACCAGCATCAACACCCGGCCGCCACGCTCGAGATAGGCCGTGATGGCCTCCAGCGTCTTGACCGGCAACAGCCGCGGCGCAATCACCAGCAACGCATCCTGATCGGCGATCGGGCGCGAGGCATCATCACCGGCCGACAGCCAGTCGATGCGCAGGCGTGCATTGAGATGCTCCATCAGGCCCCAGCTGCCCAGTGCTCTGCCCTGCTCCAGGCTGGGCTTCCCCATTACCGGCAAACGCGAGACGACACCCAGGCGCGGTGGCTCGGTGCGCGAGACTTCCTGAATCTGGCGTGTCACCTGCGCCTCCAGCCCGCCGATATCCGCCGCCTTGAGAAGCGGAATGGCGCGGCGTTCGGCGTAGGGGCCATCCACCACCAGCCCGAACAGCATCTCTTCACCGCCCGGCAATGACAGCGCGGTCAGGCCCTGCGCTTCGAGATCCGCGAAGTCGGCACTGTCCGGCGCAGGGTCGACACGCTTGAGGCGTATCTGCGGCTCACGCGCAAAGGCGGCCAGACGCGTCTCGATCCGTGTCGCCAGTTCACGCAGCTGCGGCAGATCGGCGGCGAAGCGTTCGCTGTAGGCGAAGGTCAATGTCACCGGAGCCTCGAGGCCACCGAGCACCGCACGACTGGCAGGGCTCAGGCTGTGCTGACGCGTGGCAGTCAGATCATGCGCGCGGGTGAGCGGGTTGTGGCCGTCGGCCGTCAGCAGCGGCGGCAGGCGCACGCCGGCCAGCAATAGCGCGGTGACCGCAGCCGCCAGCGCCGTCGTGACCAGCCACTGTGGCGCCTGCTTGCGTGCATGGCGTTCCTGACTGAGGCCGCGCGCCTGCAGCACCAGCCCGGCCAGAGTCAGCAGCAGGAAGTAGCTGGCATCGAGCCAGGTCGGCCGGCCTTCACTGAAAGGCGTCAGATGCGCCGGCAAGCTGATCAGATCGAGCAGCTGCACCCAGTGCGGTGCCAGATGCTGAGTCAGCTGGCTCGTCACCGCAGGTGTGCCTGGCAGCATCAGCGCCAGGCCCAGCACCAGCGCCCCGAGCCACGCCGACAGCGCAGAAGGCGCGCGCACCGCCAGCGCCTGACCGAGACTGGCCAGCGCCATCACCAGCAGCACCATGCCCAGATAGCCGCTGAGCATCAGGCCGAGATCCGGCGTGCCGAGCCAATGGACCAACACCACCAGCGGCGCCGTCATCACAAGCCCCAGCCAGCCCAGCACGCTGGCACTGATCAAGCGTGCGCTGGCCAGTCGCCACGACCCCAGCCCGAGGCCGGACAGCCACTCGAGCAGGCCGTTGGCGCGCTCTTCCGGCCAGCCGCGCAGGGCCAGCAACGGCGTCCACAGCACCAGCAACCAGGGCAACACCTGCCAAAGCGAGCCAAGATCGGCGCGGTCACGTGCCAGCAGATCGCCCACCTCGAAGGCCCCCAGCGGCGCCAGCACCGCCATCACCACCAGCAGCGACCAGCTGGCGCCTTGTGTCAGTGCCTGATGCAGGTCACGGCGGACCAGCGCGAGAACGGCCCTCATGACGACACCTCCTGATCTGCGCGCGGTGCCTGCCTGCGCATCGGCAGCGGCGAGGGCTGCTCCGCCATGCGCGTCACCAGCTGGCGGAACGCGACCTCGATATCGCCCCGTTCGTGGACACATTCATCGAGGCGGATTTCCATGTAGCTGCACCAGCGTGCCAGCGCGGGGCGCGGGTCCTGATGGAGACGCCCGGCCAGGCGCAGCACGGCACCGGTCGAGATCACCAGCGGCGACTTGTCACGCGCCATGGCATCGCCGGGCTTGACGGGCGTGATGGCCGCCACGCCCGGCAGACGCGAGACACTGGCCAGTTCGCGCTCGCTCAAGGCCCGACTCAACGTCACTCGCCATACCGGCAGACTGGAACTCGCGCCATACCCCGCGCCGTAGCGCGAACGACTGCCCCCCAGGATGCCTTCGCTGACGGAGGTCGCGGCCAGCGCCTCCGGCGTATCATCGAAGCCCAGCTGGCCATTGGCCATGACCAGTACGCGGTCACAGATGCGAGGCACTTCCTCCAGAAGATGAGTGGAGACGATGATCAGACGCTCGCGACCCAGCTCACGAATGAAGGCGCGCACGCTGTCCTTCTGCAGCGGGTCCAGCCCATCGGTGGGCTCATCGAGCAGCAGGATGTCCGGATCATGGGTCAACGCCATCGCCAGCGCCACGCGACGCCGATAGCCTTTGGATAACACAGCGCACAATTGATTGGCGAAAGGCGTGATATCCAAGCGATCTATCAATGCCGCAAGACGATCATTACGCACCTTGCGCGACAACCCATGCAGACCCGCCACGCACTCGAGACTCTCGCGCACCGTCAGCTGCGGCCACAGGGGTGCGCCCTCCGGCAGATAGCCGATGCGACGCTTGAGGCGATTGAGCTGGCGCTGCCTGGCGCGACCATCGAAGGCTTCGCCTTCCAGCTCCAGCTGCCCCTGGGTGGCGGCGAGCGTGCCCGCCAGCATGCGCAGGCTGGTGGTCTTGCCGGCGCCATTGGGCCCCAGCAGGCCGATGACCTCACCACGCGAGGCCGTGAAGGTCAGCCCGGTGACGGCCTGTTGCTGACCGAATTGACGCCCGAGCCCGCGACTGACCAACAACGCCGGGGAAGCGGACGGATCGTCAGACGCGCGCTCGGGGATTGACGCAGATCGAGTCACAGCAGAGGGCGTCGCGGCAGAGGATGACGCAGAGGTCGTGTATGGGTCCTGCAAGATACCCGCTCCTTGTACTTTTCCTGATAGGGGCAATGCGTAGCCGGGACTGATGGTTCCGGCAGGTGATCATGAGGCCGGAAGATGATCGTGGCTCCGGCGGCTGACCTTGAGAGATGGCCGTGACAGATGACAATGCAGCGCACAGGGTAAGCCGACAGCCTGCGCTCGCCAAGCAGGAGTACGCGCGCAGTCACCACTCGCGCGGTTATGGCGTCTATTCCGCCCTTTGCCGGCCCTCAAGGCGTATCGTGGCGCCTGTCTTCTCGATCATCACGCCCACACGCGCCCCTGGTTGGCGGCATTCGCACAGCAGAACCTGATACCAGAGCTGAACCACTAGCCCAGAACTGAACGACTATCCCTAAGTCTAAGGAAAGCCTGATATGCTGGACGGATGACAGGCACGCGCTGTTGTCAGAGCGCCTTGCTGGCCGGCGGTCTGCCTGCCAGAGCCTTCACACGTTGAGCCTTCATTCTGTGAGCCTTCATTTAATCTTGCTGGACAGGACCCCTCGATGCTCAAGCATGACAAGCAGTCCGCTACCTCCTCGCCGTCTTCCAGGCCGCGTCGCGATACCCGCCTGCGCAACGGCCTGTTCTGGGCCTTGCTGGCAGCGGCCTTGATCGCGGGCTTCTGGCTGGCCTGAAGGCGCTCCTTGCGCCGACACATCACGCGCCGCCACATTACGCGCCACTACATCACGCACTACTATCGTCAGTGGCGCAGCCACCGGCATCAGGCCTGATCAGACACACCACAACCTGCACACGACAAGGGTGAACATGAGCGAGACGACTTCATGAACGACATGCTGGCGCTGTTCGTCGCGACCCTGAACGTCACCGTTCCGGTCTTCGCGATGGTATTTCTGGGCCTGGGCCTCAAACGCCTCGGCTGGATCGATGACACCTTCATTGGCACCGCCTCATCGCTGGTGTTCAAGGGCACCATGCCGGTGCTGGTCTTCCTCTCCATCGTGCGCGCGGACCTGGATCACGCCCTGCGTCCGGGCATGCTGACCTATTTCGCGCTGGCGACATTGGGCACCTTCCTGCTGCTGTGGGGCTGGGCGATCCTGCGCGTGCCGAGAAAGGAACGCGGCGAGGTGGTACAGGGCTCGTTTCGCGGCAACTGCGCCATCGTCGGGCTGGCACTGGCCGCCAACCTCTACGGCGACCTCGGCCTCTCGATGGGCGGCATCCTGATGGGCGTCGTCATCCTGTCCTACAACATGCTGTCGGTGGTGGTGCTGTCGAGCTATCTCGGCGATGGCCGCACCAGCTGGAGTGGCATCGCGCGCGGCATCATCACCAACCCGTTGATTCTCGGCGTGCTGGCCGCCCTGCCCTTCGCGGCCTTCAGCTGGCAGCTGCCCGAGTGGCTGGAGACCTCCGGCGACTACTTCGCGCGCATGACGCTGCCGCTGGCGTTGATCTGCATCGGCGGCACCCTGTCGATGCGCTCGCTGCGTGAAGGCCGCAAGCTGGCCCTCAGTGCCAGCTTGATGAAGATGATCAGCGTGCCGCTGCTGGCGACCACCGTCGCCGTGCTGCTGGGCTTCCGCGGCACCGAACTCGGGGTGCTGTTCCTGTTCTTCGCCTCACCGACGGCGGCGGCAAGCTTCGTGATGGTGCGGGCGATGGGTGGCAATGACCGCCTGGCCGCCAACATCATCGCCATCAGCACCCTGATGGCGGGCATTACCATCACGGCAGGCATCTTCGTGCTCAAGCTGAGCGGTCTGGTCTAGCAGCAGCGCTCTGATCAAGCAGCAGTCTGGTTGCATGCCAAAGCGAAACGCCCCCGCCAGTGCAGACTGGCGGGGGCGTTTCGTTGTGACTCAATGGTTGCGACTCAAGGGTTGTGGTTCATGACAGCCTCGCGTGACTTACGCCAGTTCCGCCGGGCTCACGAACTGGTGCAGATCCGCCAGACCGGCGGCCCAGACATCGGCGTCCAGCCAGGCGAGGCTTGCGGTGGCAAAGGCCAGCTGGGTGCTGCCGGGGCCATCGACCAGGGCGCTGGCCAGATTCGAGACCAGCGGATTGTGGCTGATGATCAGCCAGTCACGCGGCTCGCGCCCTTCAGAAGTGGGCGGCACATGGGTCTGCAGCCAGTCGAGTACCGGCGTCAGCGGGTCGTCCGGGGTGATGATCTCGAGCGTGGTCTGCTGCTCACCACTCAACTCCAGCGCCGAGGAGATCTCCTGGGCGGTCTGCTGGGCGCGGGTGAACGGACTGACGACCAGCGTCAGGCGCGCACGACGCTCGGCGGGCAGCTGATGGGCCAACCAGCGACCGATGCGGCGCGCCTCTTCGCGACCATATTCGCTCAATTCGCGGCTGGGGTCCGGCGTGCCGGCCTGGGCCTCACCGTGACGCATGATCAGTACACTCATGACATTCTCCTGAAAAGATGACTGCCGCAGCGCAACCGCCAAATCACTCGTTCTGTCGCTGCGGCCGATGACCAGGGACTCGCCAACCGGAGCGTTGCACGAGTCAGACAAGGGGATGGCGAAACACGTTCCATCACCTGCTATGAGTCCTCAGGAGCCGTCGGGTTCCAACTGCCGCGCCTGCTGCACCGACTCACGCGACAGCACGAACTCTACATCGCTGGATTGCTCACCGCCCATCAGCGCGCGGGCCATGTGATGCGGGTCGACATTCTCGAACAGCACCTTGGCCATGCCACTGACCAGCGGCATGTAGATGCCCAGTCGCTCGGATTCATCCTGCACCAATCGCACGGTATTGACACCCTCGGCGACCTGGCCCAGCACCTCGACCGCCTGGTCGAGGGTGCGCCCTTCTCCCAGTGCGTAGCCGACCCGATAGTTGCGCGACAGCGGCGAGGAGCAGGTCACGATCAGATCGCCCACACCGGCAAGGCCGAGGAAGGTCATCGGATTGGCGCCCTTGGCCACGGCGAAGCGGCTCATCTCGGCCAGCGCGCGGGTCATCAGCATGGCACGGGTGTTCTCGCCCATGCCAAGGGCCGCGGCCATGCCGGCCGCGATGGCATAGATGTTCTTCAGCGCCCCGCCCAGCTCGACGCCGTAGCGGTCATTACTGGCGTAGACACGGAAATAGTCGCAGCCGAAGGCCGTCTGCACGCGAGCGCGGGTGTAGGCGTCGTCGGAGGCGATCACCGTGGCTGTCAGCTGCCGCTGGGCGATCTCGGCCGCCAGATTGGGGCCAGACAGCACGCCGATGTGCGTGAAGCCGGTTTCCTGCTCCAGCACCTCGCTCATCAGGGTGAAGCCTTCGCTCTCGATGCCCTTGGTGGTAGCCACCAGTATCTGCCCTTCACGCAGGTGGGCGCGCGCCTGGCGGACCACCGTACGGAAGGCCTTGGAAGGAATCGCCACGCAGACCAGCTCGGCCTCGGCCAGTGCATCGGCCATGTCGGTGGTGGCACGCACCGAGGCATTGATCTCGAAGCCCGGCAGATAGCCCGAGTTGCGGTGCCGGGTGTTGACCTCCTCGGCCTGGCTGGCATCACGCATCCACTGGGTGACGCTGGCACCATTGTCGGCGGCAATCGAGGCGATCGCGGTCCCGAAGCTGCCGCCACCCAGCACGCAGACATTGAGTCCCACCGCCTGAGGGGTCGTTTCGCTTACCTCGCGATCACGAATGGCCCGACGAGGTGAAGGGGTAGTGGCAGACATGCTGACTCCTTGGATGACGATGTGCTCAGTGAATGGCAGGCATTGTACTCATAGTTTGTCAGAGAATGCTGAACAAGAGATGTCTGCGCAGGCTTCGTGGCCAACGCAGGGGCTGCGCCTGGTTGACGCGACTGAGTGACGCGCTTGAGTGACGTACCTGCCACGCGCGCCACGCAAGCAATCGACTGGCATGCTCCATCGACTGGCATGAACGATCGATATGCATGAACTCTCGATACATACAAAAAACCGGCAATCCCTGCCCACTGAGGCGCAGAAATTGCCGGTCTGTTCAGCGCTGGCGGGATGGCGGCAGACTTGACCCATCACGCCGAGGCGTCAGATCACAGCGTCTTGAGGGCCGTGATCATGTCGCCGACCACCTTCTGACCATCGCCATACACCATGCGCGTGTGGTCAAGATAGAAGAGGTGATTCTCGACACCGGAGAAGCCGGAGCCCTGACCGCGCTTGATCACCAGCACGTTGCGGGACTGGTCGGCATTGAGGATCGGCATGCCGTACAGCGGGCTTGAGGCGTCGTTCTTGGCGACCGGATTGACCACGTCATTGGCGCCGATGACCAGCGTGACGTCGGTGGTCTCGAAGTCGTTGTTGATCTCGTCCAGGTCCGCGATCATATCGTAGGGCACGCCGGCTTCCGCCAGCAGCACATTCATGTGGCCCGGCATGCGACCGGCGACCGGGTGGATCGCGAAGCGCACTTCGACGCCACGCTCACCCAGCAGCTCGACCATCTCCCAGACCTTGTGCTGCGCCTGTGCCACCGCCATGCCGTACCCCGGCACGATGATGACGCGCTCGGCGAAGGCCAGCTGCACGGCGGCGTCCATCGGATCGGAAGCCTTCATGCTGCCCTCGATCTCGCCCTGCTCGACACCGGAGGCGCCGCCGAATTGCTTGAACAGCACGTTGCGGAGCGGACGATTCATGGCCTTGGCCATCAGCTGGGTCAGCAGCGTACCGGCCGCCCCGACGACAGTACCGGCGATGATCATCGCGGCATTGCCGAGCACGAAGCCTTCCATTGCCACCGCAAGGCCGGTCAGCGCATTGAACAGCGAGATGATCACCGGCATGTCGGCGCCACCGATGGGCAGTGCCAGCATCGCGCCGAACAGCAACGCGAGCGCGAAGAACACCAGCACCAGCGAGCCGGACGGTTCCACCGCCGCGATCACGACACCCAGGTAGACCGTTAGGCCCAGCACGATCATGTTGATCAGCTGCTGACTCGGGAAGTTGAACGCCTTCTTGAGGCGCCCATCCAGCTTGGCCCAGGCCACGATGGAACCGGAGAAGGCCACCGCACCGATCATCGCCCCGAGTACACCCAGCCACAGCGCCAGCGAGCCGTGCTGCTCGATCAGTGCCGGATTGTCGCTCATGCGCATCAGCTCGACCGCGGCGATCGCCGCTGCCGCACCACCGCCCATGCCGTTGTAGATGGCGATCATCTGCGGCATGTCGGTCATCTCGACCTTGTTGCCGGAGTACCAGGCGATGCCGCCACCGATGACGATGGCCAGCAGCATCAGGCCATAACGGCCATCAATCTGCGGATGCAGGAAGGTCAGCAGCGTGGCCACGACCATCGCGATACCGGCCCAATGGATGCCGCTGCGTGCCGTGGAAGGATGTGACATGCGCTTGAGGCCGAGGATGAATACCACCGCCGCCGCGAAATACCCTGTTTCGACCAGCCAGTTCATCAGCGAGCCTCCTTGTCGTTGATGCCATTGGCAGCGTCTGTGCCCTTGCTGCGATCACTGGTCTTGAACATTTCCAGCATGCGCTCGGTGACCACATAACCGCCGACCGCGTTGCCGGCGCCCAGCAGCACGGCGATGAAGCCGATGAACTGCTGCATGCCGGTCTCGGCCTGACCGAGGGCGATCATCGCCCCGACCAGCACGATGCCGTGGATGAAGTTGGAACCGGACATCAGGGGCGTGTGCAGAATCACCGGCACGCGCGAGATGACCTCGTAGCCGACGAAGGCCGCCAGCATCAGGATGTATACGGCAGAAAGTCCTTCGATCATGCGGCGTCCTCCGCGCGAGCGCGTACGTCATCGTGGGTGATGCGGCCGCCATCGGTCAGACGCATCGGGCCGAGCACCGCATCCTCGAAGTCCAGCGTCAGTTCGCCATCCTTCATGAAGGGGGTCAGCAGGTTGAAAAGGTTCTTGGCGTACATCTCGCTGGCATTGACCGCCAGGCTCGAGGCCATGTCCAGCGGGCCGAGTATCGTCACGCCGGCGTGCTCGACACGCTTGCCGGGCTCGGTCAGTTCGCAGTTGCCACCGCCTTCGGCGGCGAGATCGACCAGCACGGCGCCGGGCTTCATGCCCTCGACCATCTCGCGGCTGATGATGCGCGGCGACGGGCGCCCCGGAATCGCGGCGGTGGAGATCACCACATGCGCGTCGCCCATGTGACGTGCCAGTGCCTCGGCCTGCTGGGCGCGCTCGTCATCGGTCAGCTCGCGGGCGTAGCCGCCCTCGCCGGAGGCATCGACGCCGGTATCGATCATCTTGGCGCCCAGCGATTCGACCTGCTCACGCGCTGCAGCGCGAATGTCATAGGCCCACACCTGGGCGCCGAGACGCTTGGCAGTCGCGATGGCCTGCAGACCCGCGACGCCGGCACCGACCACCACGACACGCGCCGGACGCACGGTACCGGCGGCAGTCGTCAGCATCGGGAAGAACACCGAGGACTCGTTGGCCGCCAGCAGCGCGGCGTGATAGCCCGCGACACCCGCCTGCGAGGACAGGGCGTCCATGCTCTGGGCCCGCGAGATACGCGGCACGAATTCCATGCACAGGCTGGTCAGCCCCTGACTGGCAAGCTTGCTGATCAGCTGCGGATTCTGGTATGGCGTCATCAATGCCACCACCACCGCGCCCTCACGCAACTCGCTGATCTGTGACTCGCTGGGCGTGCGCACGCACAGCACGAGATCCGCCGCGGCACGCGCCGCTGCGATATCGGCCTCGGCGACGACCGCCACCCCGGCCTGGGCGGCGTAGGCCGCATCATCGAAGTGCGCATGACGTCCGGCACCGCTCTCCACGTGCACGATGGCGTCGCTGGTGTCACTGACGCTGCTGTCCAGGTGACGTGCGAGCTTGCCGGCCGTCACCGGGTCCAGCGCGACGCGGCACTCCCCGCGCGCCAGTGTGCTGCTCACGCCCTCGTCGGGTGTCACCAGGTCCGGTGCACGCATCTCGCGCACGACTAGAATATTCAGCATCGCGCACCTCGTTTCACGTCCGTGTTCATGCCTGAGGCTGCCAGCCTTGAAAGGTTCATGGCGTCGTTCCTGTTGAGCGCTGATTCGCACCATCCTGCCTGCCGGAGGCGCTTTCAGCGACGTTATTGCCTGTCACAGGTGAGACTTGCCTGAACCGCAAGCCGTGACTCACGCATGGCCAGAAGGCCTGACATCACCCGCGACACGATGAGTGTCCAGCATCAGTCTTTTCTTGTCGGTGCATCAGGGTCAAGCGCTGCAGTGCAAAAAAAGCAATAAAATCAAGCATAAAGCTATCGTTATGACAGCCATAACAGCCGCCTTATGCTGACAGGCGCCTTGCGACACTACCAAGTGACTGATTTGCAATGAGTTTACAAAAGGCACCTCACCAAGAATAGCTCAGCTTTGTGTTATGCATCGCATAATCTCGAGCTTATGGCTGCGACAGCACCTGCCATGAAAAATGGGACACCGCCGCGGCAGCATCCCATTTTCGTGACGATGACTTGAGTGTCAGCGCGTGTTTCCTGCATTGCACAAAGCGGATGTTAGTCCTTGGCTTGCGCTGTCAGCGAAGCAGTTCAGGCCCCCTCAATGAGAGCGGCTCTGACAGAGCCGCTCAGGACGAGCAACTCATGCAGATCGGCGCTGCATTTGCCGCCGGTGGCCGTGTCCAGTCATCGACGAGTTCGGCATCGACGCCCTGCGCCTGCCCCAGCTCCTGCGCCGCCTCCAGACTGCCCTCCTCGGGGCGGAAGAAGGGTGCCGTCAGACGCTGACGCAAGGCCTTGAGTGTAGCGTCATCGCCCTGCTCGACCCGTGCGATCACCTCCAGCAGCAGATGCGTGCGCGGCACATAGAGCGGATTGCAGCCGAGCATGGCCAGACGACGCTGGCGCTCATTCTCGGCAGAGAGCCCGATGGCCATGACGCGCGCCTGATAGCGCTCAAGCCACGCCGAGGCTTCATCGCGCGCCCGGGCCGAATTGCCATGCGGCCCACGCTCGCCGGCCAGGCGCACGACCAGCGTTTCCGGCGCGGGCTGCGTGACATCCCAATGACTGAGAAGGCGGTAGGCATGGGTGTGGTCGACCTTGCCGGCCGCCAGCAGCTCGCGCCACTGCTGCACCAGCGTCATATCCTCATCACGCGCATCCGGCAACCCGAGACGCGCGCGCATCAGGCGGGCATATTCATGCTGCAACTCGCCCTCGTAGACACCCAGCGCAGTGGAGAGTGCGTCCACGTCGATCAGCGGCGACAGCGCGACGCCCAGACGCTCCAGATTCCATAGCCCGATCCCCGGCTGCTGGGCGAAGCCATAGCGCCCGGCCTGATCGGTATGATTCGGCACCAGATTCTCTTCATAGCCATCGAGGAAGGCGTAGGGCCCGTAATCGAAGGTCAGCCCCAGCAGCGACATGTTGTCGGTGTTCATCACCGCATGCACGAAGCCGTAGGCCTGCCAGGCCGCGATCAGTTTCGCGGTGCGAGTGATCACTGTCTCGAACATGGCCAGCGCGGCGGCGATGCGTGTCGCTTCATCCAGCGGCTCGCGCCCGATGTCGCCCATGTCGGAAGGCTCTTCCGACATCTCGGGCAGGCACTCGGGGAAGTGCTCCCGCAGGGCGTGATCGATCAGCGTCTTGAGGTCTTCATGCCGGCCGGAGTGGGCCAGCCACTCGAAGTGCCCGAAGCGCAGGTGGCTCTCGCAGACGCGCAACACGGTAGCGCCGGGCTCGACGGTCTCGCGCTGGACCCGCTCGCCATTCACCGCCAGTGCCAGCGCGCGGCTGGTGGGAATGCCCAGCGCCGCCATGTACTCGCTGGCCAGATACTCGCGCACGCTGGAGCGCACCACCGCCTGACCATCGCCGAAGCGCGAGTAAGGCGTACGACCGGCGCCCTTGAGATGCAGATCGAAGGTCTTGCCGTGTTCGATCTCAAGTTCGCCGAGCAGAATGCCTCGCCCGTCGCCGAGCTGCGGATTGTAGTGACCGAACTGATGACCGGTGTATTTCTGGGCCAATGCGTCCATGCCTGGTAACAACTGCTCACCGGCCATCAAGAGTCGCAGCTGCTCGAGCGCCTCCTCGCTGGAGGCGTCGGAGGCCAAGGGCGCCTCCAGCCCCAGCAGACGAGCGCAGTCAGGACTCACATCGGCAAGGCGCGTGCCTTGTCGCGGCTCTGGGGCGACACGCGTGAAGAAGTGCTCAGGCAGGCGGGCATAACGGTTGTTGAAGCGCAGCGCCGTCAGGTCATGCACGTGCGCGGCGTGCGTAGGGGAAAACTCACTCATCAAGAGGCTCCGTCGGGCCACCGGGGGTCGGCGACCCGCTGGGGGAAGAAGTGGACGCGGCGGCATCACTCGGGGTCAACAGGCTGCGCAGACCGCCGGAGGGCCGCCCGGGTGGCAGCTTGCTGGCCATCTCATACAGCTTGCGCGCCGTCGTATCGGTGCGCGCCTGACGTTTGAGCGCCTGCAGGGCATCGTCGGAGTCCCGGGCATGGCCCAGGTGCTGATCATGGTCCAGGTGCTGAGCATGGCTGACAGGGTCGCCCGAGGCTTGCGCCTGCTCGCGCGTGCCAGCCGCGGGCGACACCGCAGCAGGCGTGCTCTCAAGCGAGGTCTCATGACGGCGCAGCAGCAGGCGCTTGCGCGGTGTCAGTGCCAACTCCGACAGGCGCGCCTTGCCCCACCACGGGTGCGGCGCCTGCACGCCATGCGTGGACTCGCTCAGCCAGGCCTGCGGCAGTGCCTCGAGCAGAGGGAAGCGCTCACTCTCGCCCTGCGCCTGCCACCAGTGGCTCAGGCGCTCATTGAGTACCAGCAGCTGGCGTGCCCGCGTGGCGGCGGTGTAGCTGAGATTGGTGACCAGCACCTGATTGGGCAATTGCTGGCGCTCGCTTGGCAATGCCAGATCATCGGCCAGCACCACGCAATCAAATTCGAGACCCTTGGCGCGGAACACCGTCCCCAGCATGACTGTGGGTAGCTCGACCGACTGTCCCCGCGAGTGAGCACTGACGATGGCGGCCTGCAGGTCACCATCGTGCTTGCGCAACTCCCCGATCCATTGATCGAGTGGCGCCTGGGCATACCAGGAGGCCAACTCATGCAGACTGCGCGCCTGATGATCCTCGAGACGCGCCAGAGCCCCCAGTACCTGCGCCGGAGTCTGTCCGAGCCGCGTCAGGGAGGGGGGCAGCAGTCGCCAGCACTCACGCTGACTGGCCCTGTCGCCCTGCTCGGCCAGCTGATGTGCGCGCCAGAGTCGCCAATGATCCAGCAGCCCCGCCAGCGGATAGCCCTCGATGCCATCCAGCCAGGCCACCGCAATGCCGCGCTGGTGCAGTGCCAGCGCCTCCCTCAACGCCGCCACCGGGCCGGCACTGATCACCGCGTGGCGCCTGCCGGAGTGCAGCAATGCTTCACGCACTGCGGGCAGCGCCAGACGGGTCGCCGGACCGAGGCCGCTCATGGCCTGTTCACGCGCGGTGGGCGAACAGGCCGCCAACCGCGTGCCCAGCGCCGCCAATGCCGGCCCGAAGCGCCAGGCGCCGGGCAGTGAGTAGACGGTGGCATCGGCCAGCAGCGGCGAATCCAGCGAACTCATGCCTTCCACCTGGCGCGACAGGCTCTGATGCGGGTCGCCGATCAGCAGCAGGTCGCAGCGCTGGCGACGCAACATGGCCAGCAACGCTGGCGTGGCGTCCTGCGCCTCATCCAGCATCACCAGGTCGGCCTCCAGCGACTGGCCATGCTGCGACCACAGCTTGAGCAAGGCGTTGAACGACAGGCTCTGCTGGTGATCGGCGGGGTCCAGCAGGCACTCCCACACCAGTCGCATGCTCTCGACCAGCTGGCGCAGCTCATTGGCGCTCAGCCGTTGTGCCACGCCGTCGGGCAGGTGCTCAGGCATCGGCACCGCGTCGCTCTCGGCGAAGAAGGTGTTCAGGCCCTGGGCGATCAGGCTGCGGGACTGGCTGGAAAGACTGCCCAGCCAGCTGAGACTCTGCGGCGCCAGACGGCGCGTGATGTCGGGCTGGCGCTTGAGCTTGTCGCCGTACTCCTCCATCAAGGCCTGGCGCGCCAGCTGATGCAGCGACAGCGACTGGACATTGGCGGGCAGCTGACTGGCGGTCCGCCCCGCCACCGCCGGGTTGAGCGAGGTATAGATGAGGGTCTCGTCGGCGTAGGTACGCGCCAGCTCGACCATCAGCACGGTCTTGCCACTGCCGGCACAGGCACGCACCACCACGCAATCGCTGTGCTCGGCGCTGTTGGCCGGCGTGCGATCGCGCAGGCGCGAGGGAAAGGGATGGGCGAGAATTCGCCGTTGATCATTGCTCAGATGCATGGCGGCATGATCCCCCCTGTCAGCGCGGGGAGCAAGACCTTCGCTACGCGATCATGACTAGGACAGGGCGCCATTGGCCGCGAGGCGTTCACGCACGGTACGCATCAGGCCACGATTCCAGCGCAACAGTTCATAGAGCGTGGTGAAGTAGGCGTTGCCCCGCGTCGAGTAGGCACTCAGCGTCGGGATGAGGTCTTCGGCGCGCACCGGCTGGCCCGCGTTGCGCAGACGCCCGCGCAGCTCACGTAGCTCGGCGTAGCTGCGCTGGGAGTTGAGATTGTCGAAATAGGCGGCGATACCCGCCTCCAGGCTCTCGAAGCGCCGATATTCACGCCCCAGCGGCCCGATACCGCAGCCGCGCGAGAAACAGCGCATGCCGAACAGATTGTTGGCCTCACGGGCATGACCCGACGTCCCCCAGCCCGACTCCTCGATGGCCTGCACCAGCACCATGTCCAGCGGCAGGGTATCGATGCGCAGCAGCAGGCGCGTCCAGCTGACGCCGATGTCTTCGCGCGTGACATCACAGGGCAGATTGACCTGATCACACAGGCCGTTGAGGCGCTCCTGCTCACGCTCGCTGTAGTCACGCCCTCCGTCACCGGCGCGCTTGCGCATCGCCAGCAACCAGTCGCGCTGCTCGGCGATGCGCTGATTCTCGGCCACCACCAGCGGAATCATCAGCTCGAAGAAGGCGACCTTGCGCTGGTTGCCCGCGGGATAGGGTCGCAGGTCCGGCATCTGATGGGTCTTGTCACGGGCCAGCAGCTCATCATCCAGCCGCGCCGCCTGCGCCATCGAGCCCAGCCCCATCACCAGCAGCAAGGCAGCGATGATCAGGCGAGCAGGGCTCAGATGAACAGGGCTCAGACGTACAGAGCCCAGACGGACAGAGCCCAGGCGCCACGAGCGCCGCGGCCAGGCCCACGTCCACGCGGGCAGGCGTGGCAGGCCACGCACTCCGCCAGTCAGCCAACCCGCAGAGAAAGGTAGGTAAGTCATGTGCTGCGCTCATCGAGAGGGATGCAGTAGCAAGACGCGAGATACCATCAGCGTATCTCATGAGGCTGCATGAAACCCTAAAAACGCGTACGCGAGAAGATGGCGCGGTCGGCCAAGCGAGGAAAGACACGGCAAGCCCTGTCGTCCGTCACCGACAGACCGCCAGACGGTGCCCGCCTTTTCGCGCTACTGACGCGGCGCGCTCTCTGAGCTCCCTCCCCCTTTTCCTTTTCCTCTTCCTACCTTGCCGCCTTGCCGCCTTCCTGCCCTTCACGCTCTGCACCTCGCACTGGACGCTATCGCTGACGACACACCCAACGCAAAACGCCCCCGCAGCACAGGCTGCGAGGGCGTCGTGGCGGACATGCCTGATCAAGCCAGTGACTCGATCGTTCCGCCGTCTCAGGCGCTGAGCATGCTGTTCAGGCGGCGCACGTAGGCGGCCGGATCTTCCAGCGCACCGCCTTCGGCGATGATGGCCTGATCGAGCAGCACGTGTGCCAGGTCGGTGAAGTAATCGCCTTCACCGCCTTCCAGACGCGTGACCAGAGCATGCTCCGGGTTCAGCTCGAGAATCGGCTTCACTTCCGGCAGCGGCTGGCCAGCGGCTTCCATCATCTTGCGCATCTGGTAGCCCATCTCGTGCTCCGGCAGCACCACGCAGGCCGGGGAATCGGTCAGACGGTGCGTGATGCGCACTTCCTGAACGTTCTCGGCCAGCGCTTCCTTGACGCGCTTGACCAGATCTTCCTTGGCCTTGGCGGTCTCTTCCTGGGCCTTCTTCTCTTCTTCGTTCTCGACATCGCCGAGATCGAGATCGCCCTTGGCGACATCCGCGAAGGACTTGCCGTCGAACTCGGTGAGGTGGCTCATCAGCCACTCGTCGATGCGGTCGGTCAGCAGCAGGACTTCGATACCCTTCTTGCGGAAGATCTCGAGGTGCGGGCTGGACTTGGCGGCATTGAAGCTGTCGGCGACCAGGTAGTAGATCTTGCTCTGGCCTTCCTTCATGCGCTCGACGTACTGGGCCAGTGACTGGTCCTGGGTCGCGCTGTCGGTCTCGGTGGTGGAGAAGCGCAGCAGCTCGGCGATCTTCTCACGGTTGGCGAAGTCTTCCGCCGGGCCTTCCTTGAGCACGGAGCCGAACTGGTTCCAGAAGGTCTGGTACTGCTCGGGGTCCTTGGCCAGCTTCTTGAGCATGTCCAGGCCACGCTTGGTCAGCGCGGACTTGAGCTTGTCGACCTGCGGGTCCTGCTGCAGCAGTTCACGCGAGACGTTCAGCGACAGGTCATTGGTGTCCAGCACGCCCTTGATGAAGCGCAGGTACAGCGGCAGGAACTGCTCGGCGTCGTCCATGATGAAGACGCGCTGCACGTAGAGTTTCAGGCCACGCGCGGCATCGCGCTGGTAGAGATCGAACGGCGCACGGCCCGGCACGAACAGCAGGCTGGTGTACTCGAGCTTGCCCTCGACCTTGTTGTGGCTCCAGCTGAGCGGGTCCGAGAAGTCATGCGAGACGTGCTTGTAGAAGTTCTTGTACTCCTCGTCACTGACCTCGGACTTGGAGCGCACCCACAGCGCAGTGGCGGAGTTGGCGGTTTCCCAGTGGACCTGCTCGTTGCCTTCCTCGTCCTTCTCGACGCGCTTCATGCGTACCGGCAGTTCGATATGATCGGAGTACTTGGTGACCAGGCTGCGCAGGCGATAATCGTCGGCAAACTCGACGGCATCGTCCTTGAGGTGCAGCACGATCTCGGTACCGCGCTCGGCACGCTCGATGTCGGCGACGCTGAACTCGCCCTCGCCACGGGACTTCCACTCGACGCCCTGATCAGCGCCCAGGTCGGCGCGACGGGTGCGCACGGTGATCTCGTCGGCGACGATGAAGCCGGAGTAGAAGCCGACCCCGAACTGACCGATCAGACGCGAATCCTTCTGCTGGTCGCCAGACAGGTTCTTCATGAACTCGGCAGTGCCGGAGCGTGCGATGGTACCCAGATTGGCGACCACATCGTCACGGCTCATGCCGATGCCGTTGTCACGCAGGGTGATGGTCTTCGCCTCGGCATCGTGCTCGATCTCGATGCGCAGTTCGCTGTCGTTGCCGTAGAGGGCGTCGTTGTCCAGCGCCTGGTAACGCAGCTTGTCGCAGGCATCCGCCGCGTTGGAGACCAGCTCGCGCAGGAAGATCTCGCGGTTGGAATACAGCGAGTGGATCATGAGGTGAAGCAGCTGCTTCACTTCTGTCTGGAAGCCATGCGTTTCGGTGTGAGTGGCGGTCGTCATCGAAAAGGACCTCTATGTCGTGGATGCCTGAAAAGAAGATTCGCGGTGGCCAGAGCGCCCCCGCAACAATGGAACCGGCTCGCCGACGCCTGCCTTTCTTGGGCGGCAGATCGAAGGAAGCGCTCGTGGACCAGATATGGGGCAAGGGTGAGGGATTTCAAGGCACTAGCGACAGATGATTGCGCCATACGCGCCAGGCGTGTGCCATAGAAACACCCAAGCGGCTCCCTGGGGTAGCAATGAAAGGAGACAACGGAGGGAGCCAACGAAGCGCTGGCATTCAGGGAGGTGCTCTCAGGTGTGATGCCTGCAGAGCAGATATCGCCTGTCCATCATGGGGAGGCGAGTGACTCCAGCACGAAGTGCATGCGCGCGCTGGCGACCGGTTGCTCACGGGATTTCTGCCAGGCACTGACGCGCACATTGGTCATGCGCCGACCTTCACGCATCACTTCACAGTCGATGCGCGTCACCTGATCGCCGCGCGCCGTAGCCAGATAGTCGATGGAGAAATCGATCAGCTTGGGCAGGCGCGCTTCACGACCACCGCGCCCATGCCGCCTGAGCACCTCAAGCGTCGCGGCGGTTTCCATCGCCGCGGCCAGCACGCCGCCATGCACCGCCGGCAGCATCGGGTTGCCGACATTGTCGGGCATTGCCGCCATGGAATAGCTCAGCGCCTGCTCAGGATGCAGCTCGACATCACTGGCCGCGCCCGCCTGCTGCCCGTCAATGGCACACAGCCCAAGCCCGATCGCCTGCGCGTAGGGCAGACTCGCCAGCAGCGCCGCCAGGTCGGCGTGAGTGCGCTGCCCTTCGACGAAACGTCGCGCACTGAGCAGGCCGCGCGGGTCCTGGGCATTGTGCGGCGCCTGCGGCTCGGTTTTCTCGCCTGCTGGCTGTGCAGCCTGTGCTGACTGCCCCAGTGGTTCCGACTCGACCGTGGAAGGGTTCGCGGGGGCTTGAGCATTGGCCGCCGCCAGCAGCGCCTCGGCAAAGCCGCTGGGGGTATTGCGCTCGCCGAGCCTGACGAAGTTGCCGATCGCGCGACACAGGATCTTGCCCGGCTGCTGCCAGATCTGCGCCTCGGTAAACACCATCGATTCCGTGACCCGCAGCACACGCGCCTCGCCCACCAACGCCAGGCCCTCGACGCCGGGTCGGTAGTGATCGAGGCGCAGATCCAGCGTCGGGCAGACTTCCGGTGCCGACAGCCCCGTGAGCACGGCACTGCCGCACAGCGTATCGGCGAACATGGTCAGCACACCGCCATGCACCAGCCTGCGGTGTGGATCGCCGATCAAGGCCGGTTGCCACGGCAGCTGCATGCGAATGGCCGGCGCGGCGACCTCCTCGACCCTGACGTTCAAGCGCGCCGTGTGCGGAATGAAGCTCAGGAATCCGGTCAGCGCCCGCGTCCAGCTGGCGTCATCCAATACGCCACCCGCAGCCGGCACGTCAGCGGGATTGACGGCCAGCCCCAGCAGGCTCTGCGGCACTGCATGCATCACATCCACAGCGGCATCGCCATCAGCGCCAGCGAGACCAGATAGCCGACGCCCCACAGCAGTGATCGCAGCAAGGCGATATTGGCCAGGTAGCAGCCCCAATAGCCCAGACGCACCAGCACGAAGACCACCGCCAGCGTGGTCGCGATGGGGGCGCCCGGTGCAGCGATGAGGCTGACCAGCACCCCGGCGGCAAACAGCGGAAAGGCTTCGATGGTGTTCTGGTGCGCGGCGAGCGCGCGGGCCCCGAAGCCCGTCAGCTCACGCTGCTGTGCGCGCGGATCGTGGTTGTCGTAGCGACCGGTTCGCTGTTGCGCCCAGGCGACCGGAGCCTTGGTCAGCACCAGCATCAGTGCCGCAAACAGCAGGCAGGCATAGATCAGCATGCAGAATTTCCTTGAAAGGCGTTGTTCAGGGCGTTGCCATAGCGGCGCGCCTTACCTTGATAAAACGACGCACCGCCTGGGATAAAACGGCACACCGACCTGTAATGAACGGCAGACCCGACACTGACGGCACGCCATTCAAACTGGTGTTTGATAGCGTATCACGAGCATGGCAGGGTCGCCGCGTCCCTGCCATGCGGCCAATGGCCAGTACCTATATCCAGGCTGGCAGATGAATGGCATTTCCACGCTGGACGCCCTCAGGGAGCCGGCGGATCGGAGGGATCAGGTTCGGGAATCTCGCCACGCCACAGGCGATAGTCGACCAGCGCATCATCGAGCTTGCCGAGCAACCAGGTCACGATCACCAGATCATCGAGGATCCCCAGCCCCACCAGCAGATCCGGGATCAGATCCAGCGGCGAGACCAGGTAGATGAAGGCGCCAGCCGCCAACCCCAGCGCCTTCCACGGCACCGGGCGATAACGACCGCTCACCACGTCGCGCAGCAAGGGCCCCATGGTGCGCAAGGCGGCGCCTGCCTTGCCCAGCACATGTCGGCGGCCAAACAATCGCGTCAACCATAATGCCTTGCCCATAGTGGACTCCTCACGGGTAGCACAAATTTCATTCACTGAGCTTTTCATCTTCGCGGCAGCACAGCCGCGATATCACTCTCGGATAATTCACTATCAGTATCAGATGGTGCTGTTATTCAGCGCCGACCACTGCCACGATAGCCACTATCGTTACTGAATCGGCAACCCCTGATAGCCAATATCGGGGCACTTGTTCAACATCGGGGCACTGAACCGCCACCACAAGGTCGCAGCCAGTCCACGCCCCCTTTACCGACAGTCGCAGGAGTCCCAGGTGACACCAGGCAAGCAAACACTCCGACCCCGTGGCAGCCGTCGCTTCGCGGCGCTGCGGCACCTCACCGGCCTAGGCCTGCTGTTGGGACTGAGCCTGCCCCTGCAGGCCGCCACTCCCAGTGACCAGAGCTTCCGCGCCGCCTTCGATGATGCGCGCGCCAAGCGCTTTGACGAGATTCAGCAGGCCGCCGTCAATGGCCACGTGCTGGAAGGCTACATCGAGTATCACCAGCTCAAGGCCCGCCTGCCGTACGCCACCGCCGCGGAAGTGCTGTCCTTCATCGAGCGTCATGCAGACTCGCCGTTGGCCGAGTGGATGCGAGGCCAGGCGATCTCCGCCTACGGGCGTACCGGCCGTCATGATGCCCTGCTGGAAGTCAGCGATGGCGTGCCGGCCGGCGCGCAGCGCCAGTGCTATTACTACATGGCGCAGCTGGGCAATGATGTCGCGAGCGCATCGCAAGGCGGCCTGAAGCTCTGGCATGTCTCCAGCTCGCAGGACTCGGCCTGTGACCCGCTGTTCTCGGCGTTGCGCGAGCGTGGCGTGATCGATGATCAAGCCATCTGGGAGCGCACCATGCTCGCCTGGGCTGCCGGCCAGGGTGGCATGGTCAGCTATCTCGAGCGCCAACTGCCCAGCAGCTGGCAGCGGGCCATCGCGGCACGCGAGCAGCTGGAGGGCAACTTTGCCGCCATCACGCGCCTGCCGACCAACCTCGGCCACGGCGGCCATGCCTTCGCCGCCTTGAGTGTCGCCGCCATGCATGGCTTCGTGCGTGCCGACACCGAGGCCGCGCTGGAAGCCTGGCGCAAGGTGAATCCGCACATGCCGATGAGTGATGAACAGCGCCACACCGTCGAACGCGACCTGGCCTGGTATTCATTGGTGCGCGACATCCCCAACAACCGCGGCTGGGTCGATCAGCGCCTGACCATCCTCGATGACGAGGAGCTGTTCGATCTGCGCATGCGCAACGCGGTGCGTGCTGGCGACTGGCCGCAGGTGCGTGAATGGGTGTTGAAGATGCCGGACCGCTTCCGCAACGAAGCCCGCTACCAGTATTGGCTGGGGCGTGCCGATAACAGCCTGGGTCGCCCGCAGGAAGCACGCGCCGCCTGGACGCGCGCCGCGACTGAGCGCAACTTCTACGGCTTCCTGGCCGCCGACCGTATCGGCCAGGCCTACTCGCTCAATCGTGATGACCAGGACTTCTCCGACGCGGAACTGGCCGAGGTCGCCGAGACGCCGGCCGTCAAGCGCGTCAGAGCACTGATGAACATCGACGAGATCGGTCTGGCTCGCTCCGAGTGGTTCAACGCCGTCACCCAGGCGGATGACGCCGGGGCTCGCCGTCTTGCAGCCTACGCGCTCCAGCAGCAGTGGTATGACCTGACCGTCTTCGCCACCATCCGTGGCCAGCTGTGGGATGGCCTTTCCTGGCGCTTCCCGCCGGCCTGGCAGCAGGACTTCCAGCGCTTCGGTGCCGATGCCGGCGTCGACCCGTGGATGCTGATGGCACTCGCGCGTCGCGAGAGCGCCTTCAACCCCACCGCCACCTCGCCGGTGGGTGCACGTGGCCTGATGCAGCTGATGCCGGGCACCGCCGCTCAGGTCAGTCGCGGCCTGGGACTGCCCACGCCCAGCAACGCGGCGCTGGGGGACCCGGTCACCAATATCCGCCTTGGCAGCACCTACATCCGCGAGATGCTGGACCGCTACTCCGGCAACCGCCTGGCCGCCGCCGCGGCCTACAACGCCGGGCCGGGACGCGTCGATCGTTGGCTCGCCGACACCCCGGGCGAATACGACCGCTTCGTCGAGCGTATCCCCTTCAAGGAGACCCGCGAATACGTCAAGGCCGTGCTGGCCTACCGCGTAATCTTCGAAAGCCTGGCCAAGGGCACCAGCGAGGGCGTCAAGGTGGTCAGCGACCGCGAAGTCAGCCAGCGTTACACCACCGCCCTGGTGGATCGCCGCTGAGCCGAACCGCAGCATCCCGCAACGAAAACGCCAGCCCTATGGGGCTGGCGTTTTCGTTTTCATGGCATCAGGGCCCATAGCATCAGAGCCCATGGCGACAGAGCTCATCGCGCCCTTCAGCCATTCTTTCAGCCATTCGTTCGTTCAGTCATCGCGACGTGGACGAATGGCGGGCGAGGACCCGGACTGGCTCTCGCCCTTGGCTTCGCCCGGTCGCGAGGCAGCCACGCCATTGCCGAACGGCGGCTTCTGCTGAGGGGTATACCGTCCCAGCGCCTCGGCATAACTCAGGGGTCGCCCTTCGTCGCTCCTCTTGCCCTTGCCACGCCAGCCCTGGCGCTTGCCGGCAGCGCCCCGGGGCCGTGATGCGTCGTCATGAGCCTGAGATGCCGCATGGACCTGTGCAGCATGACGCTGAGAAGTCCCGTCGCCCTCTGCCTCGCTACCCGGGTATGCCTGCGACACCACCGGCTCCGATGCCGCTCGGGCGGAATGGGCCAGAGGCTGGAAGCGCGTGACGCGCGGTGTACGCATCAATCGCACCATCAGCCAGACCGCCAGGCCCCAGCAGAGCGTACCCAGCACGCCATAGACGATCATCGCCCAGGCATTACCGGGGCGGTGGCCTGCATTGATGATGATCACACGCGACAGATCGATGTCAGGCCAGCGTTCGGCCAGCAGTGAGCGCTCATCGCCCGGCAGGTCCGTCTCGGCATGCAAAACGGTGCCGAACAGGCCATCGGGGAACTCGATCAGCGGCGGCACGTTTTCCAGGCTCTGCACGGAGTCGGTTCGCACCAGCACGCCCATGCGCTCGATGCGCGGCCATTCTTCCGAGGGGATGCCATCAATGCCCCCGAAGGCGCGTGACAGACCGGCCAACTCCAGCAGATAGGGGTTCATGTCAGAGATGACAGGATAATAGAGCGTCTCGATGCGGCGACCCCCGTCTGCATCGGCATCGAGGCGAAAGGTCTCGGTATGCTCGCGATAGACTGCCCAGTGATTGCGCAGCGAGACGAACTGATTGACCGGCAGGTTGCCCTGCTCCACCGACTCGAGATTCAGCGTTTCGGGGCGCGTGGTCACGCGGCCTACCCAGCGCCCCTCATCGACGGCGAACAGCCAGGCCGCTATCCCGGCGACCACCAGCACCACGGCACTCAACCCGCCCAGACGGCGACGAAGGGTATGTGAAAGACTCATCCGATTGCGTTCCCTGCCAATGCCAGCCTTGATGGGCCGGTCTTCATGTCATGAATGCAGCACTGTACCGCTGCTGTCGTTGGCTCGGGCAGGCGTCAGCACCGGCCCGGGCATCATTGTCGTTCGAGCCGTGCTGCCAATCGATTGCTCTTGTCGCAGTAGCGTTGCCGCAGACGCAAAATCTCCAGTGAATTCGAGGACAGGGCATCCAGCACGTAACGGTTGCAGGCCTGCTCGGCTTCTCGATGCGCCGCCTCGAGCGCCTTGCGCGCCTTGCGCTCTGCCGGTGTCATGCCCGCATAGGGGTCGCGCCGGGGCTTGAAGGTCGCTGCGGCCTTGCAATACATGGTGCGGGTGTCGATATGCGCCGCTCGTCCCCGACGCTGCAAGGCATGGCAGGTCTCGACGAACAGTCGGCTGGCCATGCGCGAGCACTCGCGCTGCTCGACGGCGGTACCGGTCTTTTCCAGATGTGCACAGACCGTCTCATCATCGATGCGCCACAGCTGGTGGCGGAAGTCGATGGTGTAGCCGTAGTAAAGCACCCGTACCTGCTGTACGTGGGAATCGTAGACATCGCTGACATCCCGAGCCTCAAGGTGCGTGACGACCTTGAGAAAGGCCGCCAGCGTCAATGTCACAGGGTCCATGTGTGATCAAGGATACGAACCGTCATCCCATGCGCTCCGTTGCAATGTCGGGAGTGGCCACTCATCCCTAGCGACCTAGCACCAGCCGCGCCCCCAGCAGCACCATGACGGATCCGGTGATGCCCTCCATCCAGCAGGCGACTCGCGGCCTTGCCAGCCAGCGCCCTGCACCGCCGACCATCAGCGCCACGCTGATCTGCCAGAGGTTGGCGATCACGAAGTGGACACCCGCCAGCCACAATGACTTGAGCACGGCCGGGTCGGTCGGCGCGATGAACTGCGGCAGAAAGGCCATGTAGAACACCACCGTCTTGGGGTTGAGCACATTGGACAGGAAGCCCTCTCGCAACGGCTGCCAGCACGATACCTGCTGACGTGTCACGGTGACGTCGACATTCAGCCCGCGTGCGCGCCGAGCACTCTTGAGACTCTTGATGCCCAACCAGATCAGATAGCCCGCTCCGACCAGCTTCAGGGCCGAGAACGCCCATGCCGACTGCAACAGGATCAACGAGATGCCCGCCGACGACACCAACGCGTGCACGAAAAGGCCGGCACAGATCGCGAGACTGGTGAGCACGCCGTCACGCAGGCCGCCGCGAGAGGTATTGCGAATCACCAGCAGGGTGTCGACCCCGGGCGTGACCGTCAGCAAGGTGATGGCCACCACGAAGGACCAGAAGGCAGCATCGAACTGGATGAAATCAAACATGACGAACGTCCTTGCGACAGACCCGCTTCAGTAGCCGAATTCGTGCCCCCATGGCACTGAACAGGCGACCAGTCTAGGCGAGCACGGCCAGCCTGCAAAGCCATCCCCATCAAGATGACAGCCTGTCTTGTCTCTGAATGGTGCACTTCAGTCTTTGGTCTTACGGCGTTGCGACACAACGGCGCAGGCGCTCTCATGAGCCCGCAACTGATGGCACGCGAGAGCCATGTCACGTCATCAAGGATACGAGCCTCGACTCCTAAAATACGCTGCGTCGCTGTTGAGCGACCAACGCAGCCTTCAACCTACCAACCAGAACCCCGTGGCGATATCCAGCAGCAGCACCAGCAAGGCCAGCAGGATGACCAGGCCATCCTCCCCGATCAGCCCCAGGCCCAGCAGCAGCAAGGCTGCCGCCGGCAAGGCCGCGGCGAAGGGCACCAGCTCCAGCGGCACCATGGCCGTGGCCAGCAGGATGGTCAGCATCGCGATACCGCGATAGGCAAGGCCGCGCGTCATGAAGCTCAGGCGTGGCTTGAGCAGACGATCGAGGCGTCGCGTCCAGGGCCTTGCCCGCTCGACGCCATGGGTCAGGCGTCGATGCTCGAAACTGAAGCGCGCCAGCCGACGTGGCAACCACGGCATCTTGCGCCCCAGCAACAGTTGACCCGCGATCAGCACGATGAACAGCGCGCAGGTCGTCGGCACGCCAGGGATCGCCCCGGTCGGCAGCAGTACCAGCAAGGCAGGCAATACCAGCAAGGGGCCGAAGCCTCGGGAGTTGAAGTGCTCCAGAATGTCGCCCAGCGAGATATCCCCTTCGATCTCGCGGTCCAGCTCTTCCAGCAACCCCGTGAGGTTGCCTTCATTGGCGTGCTTGCTCATGCGAGCTCCCTATCGGGAAGATGACAGAGGGTGTGAGGGTCTCGAGCCGTGGCGAGTCAGCTGGTGCCGCCCCGCCACGGTGAATCGTCAGCTGATTGTCAGCCGACCAGACGATCGCCCAGCATGCCGATCATGAACCCCAGCGAGGCACCCAACGGCGGTGACCAGTGATGCGCCACCCGCGACTGGGGCGCAATATTCTGGAAGACGCGGTAGAGAATCCCGCCGCCAAGCGCGGTGATCCCCGCCAGCCAGCTGCGCTTGACGTGACTCTCGTGGCTGCGCTCCAGCTGGGCGATCACGCCACCCAGCGGCATGCACAACCCGGCAGCCCAGGCGAGCGCCACCATGGGCCACGGAATCGATGCCATCATGCTGTCGTCGGGGCCGCTGGACTCGGTCGCGCGCCCAGCACACGCATCAACAGGCTGGTGCCGACGCCCCAGGCGCCATTCAGGATCAGGCCACCGACCACCATCAGTGGCGCGACCTCGATCCCCTTGAGCGGGAAGACGACCAGCATGGCCACTGCCGTCGGGCCGACTGCACCGAAGACGAGGCTGATCAGCCAATGGCTGACGCCCGTTCTGCGTCGTACCAATGCCCACAGCGGCAGCCCCCACAGCCCGCCCCAGAAGGCCAGCGAGAGCACTGACGGGACGCCCAGCGGCCCGGTAGGCGTCATGTTGTAGGGCGCCTTGGGCAGGATATCGGCCAGATAGAAGAGCCCGAAGAGGCCCTGATGGAAGATCAGAGTCGCCAGAAAGGCGGCGATGAAGGCTTTCAACCAGATCATTGTTCACTTCCTTGTCGTCATGTTGATGAAAACATCCGAGCCCCATCACATTAGAGCATGCGAAAACTCGGCACTGCCTTTCCTGCTACGTCACTTCCGTCCCGCTGGATGCAACGCAGGCGTGATCTCTAGCGCTGGGTGGCCGGGGCCTGTTCGGCATGACGCAGCGATATCTGGTCATTGAGTGTCCAGAAGTCATACAGCACGCCGATGAAGAACAGCCCACCGGTGCACAGGTAGAGCAAGCCGGTCAGCCACTTGCCCATGTACATGCGATGGATGCCGAACACGCCCAGGAAGGTGAGCAGAATCCAGCTCAGCGAGTAATTGATCGGGCCTTCGCGAAAACGGAAGTCCGCCTCGCGGTCCATCGCCGGGATCAGGAACAGGTCGATCAACCAGCCGATGCCCAGCAAACCGAAGGTGAACAGCCAGATGGTGCCGGTGACCGGCTTGCCATAGTAGAAGCGGTGCGCGCCGAGGAAACCGAAGATCCACAGCAGATAGCCCATGGTCTTGGAATGCGTGTCCTGTACAACAGGCGATGTGGTCATCAGTTAAGCCTTAGCCGCGATGCGGCAGATCATGATTGCGAATACAGTCAATGCGGTCGTGGCGATGCTGAATCAAGCCGTCCATCACCACTGCGCACCCGAAAACGACAACGCCATCCACGCACTGGCGCGGATGGCGTCTGATGGGCAGATATCTGCCGGTCGAGTGCGAGTCGGTCTCTAGATGACACCCAGCTCGCGCAGACGCTCCTTGAGGTAGGAGTCCGCCGTGTGCTTGTCAGACAGTACCACTTCGGGGCGCGGATGCAGGAACAGCGGCAGCGACAGACGAGACTGGCTGGAACCCTCGCCGGTCGGGTTGATTACGCGATGTGTGGTCGACGGGAAATAGCCACCGCTGGTCTCCTGAAGCATGTCGCCGACATTGATGACCAGCTGACCCGGATCACAGGGCACGTCCATCCACTCGCCATTGACGTCCATCACCTGCAGGCCCGGCTCGTTGGCTGCCGGCAGCACGGTCAACAGATTGATGTCTTCATGCGCCGCGGCACGGACGGCGCCCGGCTCTTCACTGCCGGTCATCGGCGGATAATGCAGCACACGCAACAGCGTCTGGCCGCTGTCCTTGATCATGTTGGAGAGCGGCTCACGGTAGAGCTCCGCCACCTCGGCAGGTGAATGGACTTCGACCCAGCTCAAGAGCTCCGCCGCGAAGGCTTCGGCCTGGCGGTAATACTCCATGGCATTCTCGCGCAGGCTGTCAGGAATCTTGCCCCACGGATAGATGTGGTAGTACTCCTTGAGATCACGCGCCGTATGGCCCTTGGCGGTCTCGGAGACATCTGCCGGGAACAGGCCATCCTGGGTCTTGGGGTCGAAGCGCCAGTCAAGCTTGTCGGCGCTGGAGAAGAATTCGGCCCATTCGGCGTAGATCTTCTCGACCAATTCATGAGAGATCGGATGATTGCGGATGACACCGAAGCCCGTCGTACGCAGGGATTCGACAAATTTTTCGGCGGCGTCGGCCGAGCGGTAATCTACGTTCTGGACCTTCATGGCATTTCCATCTATGTTGGCTCTGTGTGAGCATCCTACTTGAGCCGGGAGGAGTCGCCAATACGGCAACTTTCTGTTCGAATGGAAGCGAGCATGTGCAGCCTTGGCTGCATGCGTAGGTCAAACAGGAAAGGATGTCGTCGCAGGACGTAACGCGTCTCTCTGGTGGAATTCCCCCTAGCCGCACCAACGCACTCTGGTCTGATGGGCAGACCACCAACATCATCTCGTAAGCAAGGAAAGAATCATGGCAACTGGCACAGTAAAGTGGTTTAACGACACCAAAGGTTTCGGCTTCATTTCTCCGGACGACGGCGGCGACGACCTGTTCGCGCACTTCTCTGAAATTCAGGCGGAAGGCTTCAAGTCCCTGCAAGACGGCCAGAAGGTTTCCTTCGACGTCACCCAGGGCAAGAAAGGTCTTCAGGCCGCAAACATCAAGCCGGTCTGATCTTCTCGATCAGCCTGGTCAGGCCGCCCTCACCGGCGCTCTGATGATGGCAGCAAGACAGTCATGGAAAAGCCCGCCTTCTGGCGGGCTTTTTTGTGGACAGGCCTTGGCCTGACTCACGCGTGACGAAGAATCGTCAGCAACAAGAACGCCGCGACCCAAGGGGTCACGGCGTTCTCATCTCGGCGGCCGTGTCACTCGCACTCAGCCAGTGACACAGCTTGCGACATGCATCACGCCAGCATTCGCTGGCCAGTGATTACTGCTGCGCTTCGTCGATGGACTCGTTGGCTTCCTGCTGCGCAGCGTTGATCTTCTCGTTCACTTCGGCAGCAGCGTTGTCGCCAGACTGCTCAGCGGAGTCGGTCAGCTCGGCAGCCTGCTCCTTGGTGGATTCATAGGCATTCTTGGCAGCATCGGCAGTAGCGTCAGCAGCATCGTTGACACCTTCCTTGGCAGACTCATAGGTCTCGGAAGCAGCGTTCTTGGTTGCTTCAAGGGCACTTTCGCTCTCGGCGGCAGCATCATCACCCATGGCATCGGCAGATTCTGCAGCGTCGTCAGCCATGGCATCGGCAGATTCTGCAGCGTCGTCAGCCATGTTGTCGGCCTTGTCAGCAGCAGCATCCATCTCTGCGGCCGCTTCGTCAGCAGCCTGGTCCATCTTCTCGGCAGCGGCGTCAGTCGCTTGATCGACGCTCTGTTCAGCCTGCTCGGCGCTCTGCTCGGCAGAGGTCTCGGCGTTCTGGGCAGCTTTGTCAGTATCGCCGTTATCGCAACCAGCGATGGCCATAGACAGGCCAGCGGCCAGTGCGGGAATCATCCATTGCTTGAGTTTCATCGTCTTCTCCATGATAGGTGGGGAGTTGCCAGCCCCTGTTTCCTGCAAGTGGCATTGCAACAAAGGTCGTGTAGTCATGCAAGCGAAAGCGTGGCTTGGCGCCTGATACGCAAGACATGGTGCCAGACCGACAGCTTTTCAAGCATTTCGCTCTTTTCACAGCAGAATAGTGTTAACGAACACCATTTTCCATCAGCTACCACCAACAATCGCGCCGTGATCACTCGCCGATATCTTCGTTCCAGACGTCCGGCTGCTCGCGAATGAAAGTCGCCATCAATTCGCGGCAGCGCGCGTTGTCGACGACATCGACCTTGACGCCCAGACCCCGCAGGTGGTCTTCCGCGCCCATGAAGGTGTGGTTTTCACCAACCACGACATGCGGGATACCGTAGAGCTGGATGGCACCACTGCACATCGGGCACGGTGACAGCGTGGTGTAGAGCACGGATTCACGATAGACGCTGGCCGGCAGGCGACCGGCGTTCTCCAGTGCATCCATTTCGCCATGCAATACCGTGCTGCCCTTCTGCTGGCGCTGATTGTGGCCACGACCGATGATCTTGCCATCATGGACCAGTACCGAGCCGATCGGCACGCCGCCTGCCGCATAACCCTTTTCCGCCTCTTCAATGGCGGCCTGCAGGAAGCGCTCATGATCGGTAGTCATTGCTGTCATCGTCTTGCTCCAGATGCGGTGAATATTCAGTGGAGCGGCAGCCTACTGCCACTTACTGCTCGGCACAATACACTCAGCCCAGGCCCGCTTCGCCGGTCATCATCTGACGGGCGCGTCTCAGCCCTTCATTGCTGGCGTTGGTGGGCTCGCCGACCTCTGTGGCAAGCTCGCGGAAACTGCCCATGGCACCCAGCAAGGCAGAAGCCTCATAGGGGATGAAGACGCGATCACCTTCGCGCGCCATGTCCGGCAGCACCTGCAGATATTTCTGGCCCAGCATGTAGCCGACCACCAGCTGCGGGTCTTGCGCACCGATGGCATCGCGCAGCTGATAGATGGCCTGACGCTCACCTTCGGCGCGCAGAATCGCGGCCTGCTTGTCACCCTCGGCGCGCAGTACCGAAGACTGCTTCTCGCCCTCGGCGGTCGCGATGGCAGCTTCGCGCTGGCCGTTGGCCTCGGTCACCGTAGCGCGACGCTTGCGCTCGGCCGCCATCTGCAGCCGCATCGCATCCTCGACTTCCTCGGGCATGCTGATGTCCTGGATCTCGACGCGCGTCACCTTGACGCCCCACTTGTCACCGACCTCATCCATGGTGATCTGCAAGGCGTCGTTGACCTCCTTGCGACTCTCGAAGAGCTTGTCGAGCTCCATGCGACCGATCTCGGAGCGCAGGCTGGTCTTGGCCAGGACCTCGATGGCCTGGGTGAAGTTCTCGACTTCATAGACGGCGCGCTTGGGATCGACGATCTGGAAGTAGAGCGCCCCGTTGACGGTCACGGTGACGTTGTCCGTCGTCACCACACTCTGGCCGGGGAAGTCCATTACCGTCTCGCGGCGATCGATGCGGGTCTCCTCCACCACCAAGGGCAGGTTGTCGCCCTTGACCTCACGATAACGGCGGATGGTGATGGAGCGCGGCTTGTCGATGAATGGAATCACCAGATTCACGCCGGACTCCAGTGTGCGGCTGTAGCTGCCGAGGCGTTCGATGACGACGGCTTCCGACTGCTGGACGATCATCAATCCCTTGGCCAGCAGGATTACCACCAGCGCCAGTATGAAAAGAATGATGATGAGTCCCGGACTGATAATCATATTGCTCAACTCCCTTGAACTGGGCCGTATCCGCAAGCCCTTGTGAGATATCCGATCACGCTTGACCCGCTGCCACCACGACCGCGCCGTCGAGCCGCGACCTCATGACGTCTTTGTGCAGTTTCCTTCGAGAAAGACCAATTCTAGACAGACTATTTCGAGACCGATTCCTTCGAGACAGGCTCGACACAGACGGTAATGCCTTCGACGCTGACAATCCTGACCGTGTCCCCTGCTTCCGGCGGCGTCTCCCCCTCCCAGCGTAGCGGATACTCATTGCCTGACACGCGCACAGCAGGTTTGCCGCCGTTGCCGATGATCACCTTGGCCAGCTGCCCGGTCTCCGCGCCACTGCCCAGGGTGCCGTAGGGCGTCTTGGGCAACAGATAGGGATGGATCTTGCGCACGAACAGCGGCACCAGCACGAGGGCCGTGATCGCGACGCTGATCAACTGGATGTTGAGACCCGCCCCCAACCCCGCCGCCAGAGCGCCCCCGAAGGCACTGACACCCAGCGCCAGCAGCACGAACTGCGCACCCAGCAACTCAAGCCCCGCCAGAATCAACGCAAGGATGACCCAGATATGCCACGCTGCCAAACCGACCATGCAATCACTCCCTGAGGTCCTGATTCTCGCCCTGCGCGGCCGAGAGGTTGGAAGAAAACGCTGCCACCAACGCAACGAGCGCAGCCTGAGTAAACCTCAGACTGCGCTCGTGTACCAGCCAGCTCTCATGGCTCAGTCAGCGCGCAATGGCCCGACTGCGGGCTCATGAGTGTGTCAGCAGGACAGCGTCCTGCGGGGCGACCAGACGCAGAGCGCCGGGAATCAGCTGGAATTCGCTGTTCTCGATCAAGTAGCTCTCGCCATCGAGATTCACCGGCAGCGACTCACCACGATAGTGCAGCGAGTCAGTGCGCACATACCGCACGAAATGGCCGCTTTCGGGGAGCGACTCCAGCTCCTCGATCACCTCGCCCACGCGCGCGATGGGAAAGTCGCGAATCACCAGCACATCGAAGCAGCCATCATCAAGCAGCGCCCGAGGCGCCAGCTCCTGCCCGCCGCCCGCCTGACGACCATTGCCGATCGCCAGCACGAACAACGCCAGCTCCTCCTCCACTCCGTTGAGGGTCACGCTGCCACGATAGGGGCGGAAGTCCCACGCCTTGAGCACGCCCATCAGCGAATAGGCCCCGCCACCGAACAGCTTCTTGAGGCCCCCGGGCGTCGAGCGCGTCACCTCGGCACCGAAGCCCGCCGAGGCCATGTTGAGGAAGTAGGCATCATCCAGCTGCACCACATCGACGGCTCGCGCCACCCCTTCGCAGGCCAGCGCCAGCGATTCCGTCACCGGCTCGGGGATGCCGAGCGAGGTCGCCAGATCATTGGCGGTGCCCAACGGCAGGATCGCGACTTCCGGGCGCTTCGCGAGTGGATGCTGCATCAATGCATTGGCGATCAGGTTGAGGGTGCCATCACCGCCACCAACGACCAGCCGCGTGACGCCTTCAGCGACTGCCTCGCCCACCAGCCTCGCGACGTCATCACCCTCGAAGGTCAACCGCACTTCAAGCCCTGCCATACGCTCACGCTGAGCGAAGATGGCCTCACGCAGCTCCGGCTGCTGAGCCTTGTCCCCGTTGAGTATCACGCGCACACGCGCCGCTGATTCCATGGTGCCTCCTTGGCGACATGCGGATCGAGCGACAAGCATACTCTGGTCGGGGGCCTTCAATGAACCATCTCTGCCCTGCGACCCGCCGCGGTTGTCAGCCAGCGAATCCTTCATGCCCGTTCAGCCGCACCGGCAAGCCCTGCCGACTAGACGCCCTGCCGACTAGACGCCCGGCTGACGTCGCGCGCCCAACAGCAGCAACGGCAGCACCATCACCACGCTGATGAGCAGCAGGCCCTGCTGAGGGGCGAGCGGCGTATTGAGCAGCGCCGTTGCCACTACTGCCGAACCGCCGAGCTGGATGCTGCCGAGCAGCGCCGCCGCAGTGCCGGCACGCTCAGCGAAGGCCTCCAGTGCCAGGCTTGATGCCGCCCCGAGTGCCAGCGAGAAGCCGACCGACAGCACAGCCACCGGCACCATGAAGGCAGCGGCAGACAGTGGCAGCCAGGCAAAGGCCGCGCCCTGCATCAGGCCGGAGAGCAGGATGATCGCCAACCCCAGACGCACGGTGGGCTGACGGCCGAGGCGCGTGATCACGCGCGGTGCGAAGAAGAAGGTGATGATATTGATCACGGCATTGCCGCCGAACAGGGCACTGAAGACCAGCTCGGAGTGACCGAGACGCTCGACCAGCAGTTCGGAGGAAGACGACACATACAGCAGGATGGCGCTCATCGCGGCCATCGCGACCAGTGCCTGATACAGGAAGCGCCAGCTGGTCAGCACGGGGCGGTAGCGCGCCCAGTTGTACAGCGGACGCTCCACGACCGTCGTGGCGGGTCGCGTCTCGCCAAAGCTCTTCCACGCCATCAGGCCGACACACAACGCGAAGGCGGCCATGAACAGGAAGTTGGAGCGCCAGCCGAACTGCACCGCCAGCAGGCCGCCCAACACCGGCGCCAGCGCCGGGATGATGCACAGCGCACCATTCAGATAGCTGTACATCCTGGCGCCCTGCTCCGGCGTGTAGCAGTCACGCACGGCCGCGAAGGCTACCGTCACCGTGGCGCACGCTCCCAGCCCCTGCAGGATACGCCCGAGATACAGCATGCTGATGTCCTGAGCCAGCACGGCGACCACCGCGCCGACGAGATAGACCGTCGCGCCACCCAACAGCGCCGGGCGCCGCCCGTAGAGGTCCGTCAACGGGCCGACCAGAATCTGCCCGACACCCACAGCGCCCAGAAACAGCGTCACCGTCATCTGCATCACATCGGTGGGCTGGGCGAATTCACGCGCCATCGCCGGCAATGAGGGCAGATAGATATCGATCGCCAGCGGCGAGAACATCACGCAGCCGACCAGCAACAACAGCAATAGTCGTGCGTTGGGCATGGGCCTTGCGGCTGCAGAGGAAGACACGGACATGGATAATCTCGAGAGTCAGAAGCCAAGGGCGGCCCGACAGAGGGGCCATCAAGAATCCGCAGAGCCTAGCGCCTGCGACTTATGAAGCAAAATGATATTATTTCAGACCTGATATTCCACTGGAGAAACTCATGAGCGCGACAGCTTCGCAGACACCCGCAAGGCCGGTTGCCGCCCAGTCTCCAGCCGCGTCTTCGCTGTCTGCGTCTTCGGGCTCAGCGCCAGCGGCCACGCCCTTCAACACGCGCATCGACCTCAACCTGCTGCAGGTGCTGCAGGTACTGCTGGAAGAATGCAGCGTGACGCGCGCGGCGGGCCGTCTGCACCTCTCGCAGTCTGCCGTCAGCAAGAGTCTGGCACGCCTGCGCGTGATGTTTGATGACGCCCTTTTCATTCGCGAACGCCATGGCCTGCGCCCCACGGCGCGTGCCCTGTCATTGCGTGGTGAGCTGGCCGAGCTGCTCTCGCGTCTCGAGAATCTGAGCGCCCCTGCCACCTTCACCCCCGCCACGAGCCAGCGACGCTTTCAGCTGGCGGTGCTGGAAAGCGCCTGGGCGACCCTGATGCCATCCTGCACGAGGGCACTGACCGATGCGCTGCCGCATGGCAGCCTCGAGATCAGCCGCTGGCAGGCCGATTGCCTGAGCCTGATGGAAAAGGGCCAGCTGGATATCGGGCTTGCCGGACACGATCACAGTGCCGAGACCCTGGGCGAGCCGCCAGCCCTCCCCGTTGGCTTCCAATCGCGCCTGCTGTGGCGCGACGACCATGTGATTCTGGTGCGACGAGATCATCCGCTCACGCGGCGCCATACACCGATGACGCTGAATGAATTCGCGGCCTTGAGTCATGTGCAGGCCACCTGCGAGGGGCGCTCACGCTGGTCGCTGGATGAGCGCCTGGAACAGCACGGCGCACCACGCCGCATCAGCGTGCTGGTGCCGGATTTCCGCGATGCCCTGAGCATCGTCGCGCACAGTGAGCTGGTGTTCTGTGCCCCCAGAAGCTTTGCCCAGGCCAGCAGCGAGCTGCATGGGCTGGCGATTCTTGAGCTACCAATGCGCCTGCCCGCGCTCAGCTACCGATTGATCTGGCATGCCAGCCACGCGCAGGACCCCGGGCACTGCTGGTTGCGACAGTCCCTGCTGACGCACATCCGCAACGCGCATGGGGAAGACGCCGAGGCCGCTGAGCTCTAGAATGGCCCCATTGTGAATTCGCCACCCGCCCTGCGGCACTGGCGTCGATACCCGCACGTCCCATGAGGTTCTGCCATGCGCTCCATCATCCGCCTGTTCTTCCGCACCCTGCGTCTGGTGCTGGCTCCCTTCATGCTGCTCAGCGAGAAGCTGACCCGCGGCACTGCGCTCGAGCGCAGCCCCGCCCAGCAGGCCGGGGTGGACGCCGAGACGGCCAAGCTGGCGCTGTATCAGTTCTCGACCTGCCCGTTCTGCATCAAGGTGCGCAAGCGCATGCATCAGCTGAACCTGAATGTCGAGCAGCGCGACACCCAGCACAATGCCACTCACCGCCAGGCCCTCGAACAGGGGGGCGGTCGCGTCAAGGTGCCGTGCCTGCTGATCACCCACGACGATGGGCGCGAAGAGTGGATGTACGAATCCGACACCATCAATGCCTACCTGCAGGAGCGCTTCGGCAGCGCGGCCTGACAAGATACCGGCTGATACGACGCAGACCGCAAGAGGCCGCTCTCATGAGCGGCCTCTTGCGGTCTGGTGAGCGCGATCACGCGCTTGGGAGCCCCTCTTTCGCCTCTCATCAGGCCAGCGCCTGCGAGACGGGTGCCCGCTTGCGGCGAGCCGCCTGGCGCATCTGATCCAGCGCCCATACTATCGCCAGCGTCAGCGCGACGGCCCCCAGGGTATGCGCCAGCGCCAGATCCAGCGGCAACCACCACAGCACATTGGCGACTCCCAGGCCTGCCTGTACCAGCCAACACCCCAGCGCCCAGCGCCAGGGGTTGTCGCGCGCTGTCGTCCGCCCCGGCAAGTGGCGGCGCTGGCGCCAATACAGCGCCAACAGCACCGCCCCCAGCAACACGGCCCCGCCACGGTGCGCCATGTGGATGGCAGTGCGCGCCTCACCATGCAGCTGCCCATGCAGATAGCTGGGGCCGACATCCTGGGTCAGGTGGAAGCCCTCTCCCCAGTCCATCGCCGGCCAGGCGGCACCATTGCAGGACGGGAAACCTTCACAGGCAAGACCGGCATAATTGCTCGAGGTCCAGCCTCCCAGGGCCAGCTGCCCCAGCAGCAGAGACGCGGCCAGAATAGCCAGCCAGGGCTGACGCCGGATGTGCTTTGCATCAGCGTCCGCATTCTGTTGCTCAGCCGTCACCTTGAGGTGCGCCGCCCGCCGTCTGAGTGATAGCCACAGCAACAGCAATAGGCTCAACACGCTCAGGCCGCCCAGCAGATGCAGCGTCACCACCTGCGGCCACAGCTTCAGCGTCACGGTAAAGGCCCCGAACGCGCCCTGAACCAACAGCATGCCCAACAACAGCCAGCAGCCGGCCAGGGGAAAACGAGCGCGCGCCTGCGTGCCCCAGTGATCAGCAGCCTTTACCTGGCCACTGCCACCCTCGAGGACCTGCGTCTGACGAGCCTCCCGACGGCGAATCCGCCAGCCCAGCGCGAGCAATGCGATCGCCGCAAGCCCGAGCAGGCTCGCCGCATAGCGATGGATCATCTCCGCCCACGCCTTGTAGCCTTCAAGCGGATGATGCGGGCTATGCAAGCTCGCGGTCTGGGCATCCGGCACGACCAGAGCGCCATAACAACCCGGCCAATCGGGGCACCCCAGCCCGGCGTCCACCAGCCGCGTCCAGGCTCCCAGCCCGATCACCAGGATGACCAATCCCAGCATGCTGGCAACCAGTCGCTGACTGCTGCGCCACAGTCGTGCCGTTACCCGCCGGCTCAAAGCCTGCCGGTCGGCAGAACCACTCTTCAGACCAGGCGTCAGCTCAGACGTCAACTCAGGCGTCGCCATCAAGAAGGCCTGCGCAGCTGAGGCTTCATCCGTGGTGGCGTGGCGCAGAAATGGCGGGCGAGGCAGCAACGCCGCCCCTCGTTGGCGGGCCTGCGGTGGATAGCGCTTCTGCATGGCGAGGCGAGACATGGCATATCTCCCTGGTGAAGCGAAAGAAGATCACGTGCGACCTGGCTAGGCGCTAACTATCGAGGCCCGACCTGACGAGGCGCGACCTATCGAGGTCCGACCGGATTACGCTTGAGCAGCCGGCGCACATCCTTCATCACGGCCTGCGGGGTGATCTCGGGCCCGTAGGCGACCACGACCTGCCCGTGAGGGTCGATGAGGCGCAACTGGTGCGGCGCGGAAGTGGTATCGTTCGGCGTTGGCCAGTGCCCGAGCGCCCGTTGCTCGCCCGGCACCTGGGGATGCACAAAGGCCTTTTCAGCCACCACCAGACGGCCCAGGCGCGGCGCCTCCTTGCCAAGTGCGCGATGCAGGCGCCACCAGCGCTCGGCCTGCGCCGCGGCCAGCTGCGGCTGGTTCGGCTCCGGCCAGCTGAGCCAGAAACGCTGCTCATCCGCGCCTCGGGCAGCCAGCGGCGGCATGCCGGGGGCCTCCTTCGCGCTAACAGCGCCGTCAGTCGCGTTTTCTGTGGCGTTTTCGGTGACGTTGTCAGTGGCGTTTTCTGTCACGAGGTAGTCGAGCGACCAGTCCGTGAGCGGCTTGACCTTTGGCAACAGGGCACCGTTTGCCACCCGTCCTTCGGGGATCCCGACCTGTGCGCTCAGCATGGCCCACGCCAAGGGCAGCGGGGCGGACAACAGCCCCAGCAAGGCCACGAGTTTCAGACGCTGTCGCATCACGTGTGTCATCGCTCTCCTCCTGACGACGGCTTCCCTGCTTGCCCGGGTGTGCGGACAACAGACTCAAGACACAAGCACCGGGCGCTAGGCCTGGCGCTGACGCAGCGCGGACTGGCGTTGACGGCGCGCGCCCAGAATCATGACCACCGCCGCCCCCAGGCTGAGCCCCAGCCACTGCAGCGCATAGGCGTAATGACGCTCAGGCGTCATGTTGCTCGGCTGCCACCAGGGCAGGAATCGCCCCTCCCCGCTCGTCTGGTGCAGGACACCCGCAAAGGCCGGTGTGCCCAGCGCCTGCCAGGCGCTCAGATCGACCTGCTGCAGGCGCTGCCCCTCGCGGTTGGGGCCGAACAGTGGGCCACCGCTGTTGCCCTGACCGTTCAGCCACTGCCAGCGACCACTGATCACCCCGGCGCCTGTCGGGGTCGTGAATTCCGGGTCGCTGCGCGGGGCCGGCGATGCCACGAAGCCACGCTCCACCAGCCACCAGCGGCCATCCAGCGTTCGAAAGGGCGTGAGCACCGCCACGCCATGGCGCTTGTCCAGCGTGCGGTTGTCCAGCAGCAGGCTGTGCTCCGCGAGCCACTCGCCGCGTAGCTCGATCAGGCTGGCACTGGCAGGCGGTGCCGTCGGCATCACCAGCTCCGGCGCGCTGGCGGTGTCCTCCAGATGCTGGGCACGCGCCTGGCCACGCATCACCTGCCAGCTGCACAGGCACAGGCCGAGCACGATCAGGCATCCCCAGAACAGCCACCAGGCACGTCCGACCTGGTGCTCCTGCGTCGCCGCCGTTGAAGACGCCTGCGCCGCTGTGGATGGCACCTGCGCCGCTGGCGCTGACTTGCGCTTGTCAGCCGGATGAGCTCGACTGTCACAAGCGAGTGCCGCGCCGTGCTCACCCGCCACTGTCTGCGCCCCGGGAGGTGACATGCTGCTCAAATCGCTGATCGCACTGGTCTTCATCGGCATGCTGGCAAGCCTGGTCGCCGGCGCCGGTTTTCTGCTGCGCGATGGCAGCCGCAGTCGACGCCTGCTGACCTCTCTCAAATGGCGGGTTGGCCTGGCAGTGTGTCTGGTGATTCTGCTGGTCATTGGCTTCTCCACCGGAATGCTGGACTGACATCACACCGCGTGCTGTCAGAACACATAGACGAACAGGAACAGACCGATCCACACCGCATCGACGAAGTGCCAGTACCAGGCAGCCGCTTCGAAGGCGAAGTGACGTTCACTCGAGAAGTGGCCGCGCATCACGCGCACCAGCATCACGATCAGAATCAGGGTACCGATGGTGACATGCAGACCATGGAAACCGGTCAGCAGGAAGAAGGTGCCGCCATAGACCCCCGCCTGCAGCGTCAGCCCCAGGTGGTGCCACGCCTCGTAGTATTCGATGCCCTGCAGGGTCAGAAAGCACAGCCCCAGCACCACGGTGCCCGCCAGCCAGTTGCGCGCGGTGCGCCGGAACTCCATCTTCAGCGCTTCATGCGCCACCGTCAGGGTGACGCTGGAACTGACCAGCAACAGCGTGTTGGCCAGCGGCAGCTGCCAGGGCGACAGCAGCTCTCTGGGTCCGGCGATGCTGGCATCCGGCGGCGTCATCAGGGGCCAGCTGGCGGTGAAGTCCGGCCACAGCAGCGCCGTCACTCCCTTGGCGCCCTCGCCATCGAGCCAGGGCAGCGCGAAGGTTCGCAGATAGAACAGCGCCCCGAAGAAGGCCGCGAAGAACATCAATTCCGAGAAGATGAACCAGGCCATGCCCCAGCGGAACGAGCGGTCCATCTGGTCATCGTAGAGGCCACCCATCGACTCGCGCACCACATCCCGGAACCAGCCCGCCATCACCAGCATCACGGCCAGCAGACCGATGCCTGACAACCAGGCGGCGCTGCCGTGCACCATCCAGATTCCGGTGCCGATCATCATGCCGCCCACCGCCAGCACGCCGAAGATGGGCCAGGCACTGTGGGCCGGGACGTAATAGCTGCCACTGCTCATGTTTCACCTCCTGCAGAATGCTCTGCACCATCGTCCCCCGCGGATGACGGCGTCGTGACCGGATAGAGCGTGTAGGCCAGGGTCAGATCACGAATGCCCTCCGGGAGGTCAGGGTCGACCTGAAAGACCAGCGGCAGCTCGCGCCGCTCGCCTGCTGCCAGCGTCTGCTCCTGGAAGCAGAAGCACATGATCTTGCGCAGATGCAGTGAGCCCTCGGCAGGACTGACACTGGGGACCGCGCGGCCACGCACCGGGTAATCGGCGTGATTGGTGAACACGAAGCGCGCGCGGTACTGGCCACCGGGGTGGATGCGGAACTGCTCATCCAGCGCCTCGAGCGTCCACGGCAGGCCCTGCCCCTGCTGGGTGATGAAGCGCACCGAGACCCAGCGGCTCTCGTCGATCTCCATCGCCACCGCGGCCCTGGCCTGACTGGCCGCCTTGCCATTCAGGCCGGTGAGATTGCAGAAGACGTCATAGAGCGGCACCAGCGCGAAGGCGAAGCCCAGCATCGCGACCAGCGCCAGCAGCGTGCGCCGCACGGTACGTGCCACTGCCTGTTGCTGTTGTGCTGCGTGATCGCGTGAGGGCATGTCACTCTCCTGGCCGCTGTCCATCGCTCAGCGGATGATCTGGCCATCGCGGGTCTGCGGAGGAATCTCGAAGGTATGCAGCGGCGCTGGGCTCGGCACGCTCCACTCCAGGTCCACCGCGCCCTCCCAGGCACACGCCGGCGCCCTGACGCCGCCGCGCGCGCACTTGACGATCACGACCAGGAACAGCAGCTGCGAGATACCGAACAGGAAGGCGCCGATGCTGGACAGCATGTTGAAGTCGGCGAATTGCAGCGCGTAATCCGGAATGCGGCGCGGCATGCCGGCCAGCCCCGAGAAGTGCATCGGGAAGAAGGTCAGGTTGACGCCGATGACCGACAGCCAGAAATGCCACTTGGAGAGCCCCTCATGGGGATAGAAGCCGGTCCACTTGGGCAGCCAGTAGTAGGCTCCGGCGAGAATCGCGAACAGCGCGCCGGGCACCAGCACATAGTGGAAATGCGCCACCACGAAGTAGGTGTCGTGGTACTGGAAATCCGCCGGGGCGATGGCCAGCATCAGGCCCGAGAAGCCGCCGATGGTGAACTGGACGATGAAGGCGATCGCAAACAGCATCGGGGGCTCGAAGCTTAAGGAGCCGCGGAACATGGTGGCGATCCAGTTGAAGACCTTCACCCCGGTCGGCACCGCGATCAGCATCGTCGTGTACATGAAGAACAGCTCCGCCACCAATGGCAGGCCGACGGCGAACATGTGATGCGCCCAGACCAGGAAGGACATGATCGCGATGGAGCCGGTGGCGTAGACCATCGAGGCGTAACCGAACAGCCGCTTGCGCGAGAAGGTCGGCACGATGGCGGACACGATGCCGAAGGCCGGCAGGATCATGATGTAGACCTCGGGATGCCCGAAGAACCAGAACAGATGCTGGAAAAGCACCGGGTCGCCGCCACCGGCGGCATTGAAGTAGCTGGTGCCGAAGTTGATGTCGAACAGCATCATGGTGATGGCGCCCGCCAGCACCGGCATCACCGCGATCAGCAGGAAGGCGGTGATCAGCCAGGTCCAGACGAACAGCGGCATGTCCATCAGGCGCATGCCCGGGGCACGCAGATTGAGGATGGTGGCGATGATGTTGATGGCGCCGAGAATCGAGCTGATGCCGGCGATGTGCAACGAGAAGATGAAGAAGCTGGTCGAGGGCGGCGCATAGGTGGTGGACAGCGGCGCGTAGAAGGTCCAGCCGAAGTTGGGGCCACCGCCCTCCATCAGCAGGGTGGAAAGCAGCAACAGGAAGGCGACCGGCAACAACCAGAAGCTGAAGTTGTTGAGGCGCGGCAGCGCCATGTCGGGCGCGCCGATCTGCAGCGGAATCATCCAGTTGGCCAGCCCGGTGAAGGCCGGCATGATGGCGCCGAACACCATGATCAACCCATGCATGGTGGTCATCTGGTTGAAGAACTCCGGCTGCACCATCTGCAGGCCGGGCTGGAACAGCTCGGTGCGGATCACCAGCGCCATGATGCCGCCGATGAACAGCATGCTCAGTGAGAAGATCAGATAGAGGGTACCGATATCCTTATGATTGGTGGTCAGCAGCCAGCGCAGCATGCCGCGTGGCGCGCTGCCGTGGCCCTCGCCCACATGAGCACCACCTGCGGTGGCCCCCTCGCTCTCGCTGGCCTGAAGTACCGCCTTGCGTGGCTGTTCGCTGGCCATGACACGCCTCCTGAATGCGTCGCTTGCACGCTATTGAGACAGCTGTTCCTTGATGACGGCTGGCTGCACCAGCTCACCGGTATCGTTGCCCCAGGCGTTGCGCTCATAGGTGATGACAGCCGCCAGCTCGACCGGGCTCAGCACATCGGCGAAGGCCGCCATGGGCGTGCCCGCCTTGCCGTTGACCACGATATCGATGTGCGCCTGCATGTCCTGGGTGACGATGGCGCTGCCCACCAGCGAGGGGAACGCCGGCGGCATGCCCTGGCCGTCCGGCTGATGGCAGGAGGCGCAGATGGTGGCGTAGGTCTTCTCGCCCTTCTCCATCAGCTCCTCGAGGCTCCAGTCACGACCGGCATCGTTGAGCGCGGCCTCGGCTTCGGCCTTGCGCGCGATCAGCCACTCGTCGAATTCGGCCTCCGGCAACGCCTCTACGACCACCGGCATGAAGCCGTGGTCCTTGCCGCACAGCTCGGTGCACTGGCCACGATAGGTGCCGGGGGTCTCGATACGCGTCCAGGCCTCATTGATGAAGCCGGGGATGGCGTCTTTCTTGACGCCGAAGTCCGGCACCCACCAGGAGTGGATGACATCGGCGGAGGTGGTCAGGAAGCGCACCTTGCGATTGATGGGCAACACCAGCGGGTTGTCGACTTCCAGCAGGTAATGCTCGCCCTTGGCGGCGGTGTTGTTGATCTGCTCGCGCGGGGTCGCGAGGCTTGAGGTGAAGGCGACATCCTCGCCCAGATACTCGTACTGCCAGCGCCATTGATGGCCGGTGATCTTCACGTCCAGCGCCGACTCGGAGGCGTCGTACATGTCCTTGAGCGTGGCGGTGGCAGGCACCGCCATCACCACCAGGATCAGCAGCGGGATGGCAGTCCACAGAATCTCGATACGGGTATTTTCATGGAAGCTTGCCGATACCGCACCGCGTGACTTGCGGTGCTTGATCATCGCGTAGCCCATCACACCGAACACCACGATGCCGATGACCACACAGATCCAGAAGATGATCATGTGCAGCGAGTGGATCTCGCGGCTGACCGCGGTGACCCCGACCGGCATGTTGTACTCGACTGCCAGCACCGAAGGGGAAAGGGCTGTCAGTGACAAGGTCGTCAGTGACAGGGGCGTCACTGTACGCCGCAAGCGCAGACGCATTGGCCTGGTGACACGGGAAAGGCATTCCGCGATCCATGACATCGGCGCCTCCTTGTCATTGTTATCGAGAGCCTCACCCAGGTGACGGCGCTGAGCGGCTCCCCGTGCTCCGACTTGCTTCGAGTATAGAAGAGCTTGGCGGAACACAAGGTCGCGTGGATCAACCCACTGATACTCCTTGGTCGCAAGGCAGAGCGAGGCAAAAACGGCTACCCCGCGCGTGATGCCGCCTGAGCACAAGGCAGCGGCGCGCTTCTGCGTTCAGTCCACGCAGAGAGGCGGCGTTTCAGGAATGTCCTGCAGGTTTGCTGGCGACATGCCGGCGCGCGTCGGGGCGACCAATGGCGAAGTTATATGCGCATTTATCGATGTTAGCGTCACGCCGATCTGCACCAGTGTGTTGAAAGTCTTGCTTGAAAACCCTGACGTAAGGTCTTGCTCGGCGGGCGCTCGACAGCGGCATGTCGAGCTGACAACCGGCACACGCCAGCACGCCCTACTCAATCCATCACCACGCTCCTCGGAATCTGCCATGAACGCCATCTGGCTTGCCCTGTTCGGCTGCGTTGCCTTCGCTATCGGCTATCGCTTCTATTCCCGCTTTCTGGCCGAACGCATCTTCCGCCTCGACCCGAGTTTCGTGACACCAGCACACGCGCTGCACGATGACACCGATTACCTGCCGACCAATCGCTGGGTGCTGTGGGGCCACCATTTCACCTCGGTGGCGGGCGCAGCCCCCATCGTCGGCCCGGCGATCGCCGTCTACTGGGGCTGGTTGCCGGCCGTGCTGTGGGTCGTGCTGGGCAGTCTGTTCGCGGCAGGCGTGCATGATTTCGGCACCTTGACGCTATCGGCGCGCCATCGCGGCCAGTCGGTGGGCACCCTGGCAGACAAGCTGATCGGCAAGCGTGCCAAGCTGCTGTTTCTGTTCATCATCCTGATTCTGGTCCTGATGCTGAACGCGGTGTTCGCCTGGGTGATCGCCAATCTGTTCATCAACTTCCCGGCCAGCGTGCTGTCGGTACTGATCCAGATTCCGCTGGCGGTATGGATCGGCCATCGCGTCTATCGTCGCGGCGGCAAGATGCTGATTCCCTCACTGCTCGCGCTGATGGTGATGTATGCCGCCGCGCTGCTGGCTGGCCAGTTCGAGTTCCTGCAGATCGATCTGGTCGGTGCCTTCACCGCCATGGCCGGTGGCGAGAATGCCACCCTGCTGTTCGGCCTTTCGCCCATTTCCAGCGCCTTCCTGGTGTGGATCATCGCGCTGATGAGCTATGTCTATATCGCCTCGGTGCTGCCGGTCTGGAAGCTGTTGCAGCCTCGCGACACCATCAACTCTCACCAGCTGGTGGTCGGGCTGGTACTGCTGTATCTGGGGCTGGCCGTGGGTGGCCCACAGCTGACGGCACCGGCCTTCAACGCCGAGGCCGAGATGTCCTTCTACCCGCTGCTGTTCATCACTATCGCCTGCGGCGCCATCTCGGGCTTCCATGGGCTGGTCGCCTCCGGCACCACCTCCAAGCAGCTGTCCCATGAACCGGATGCGCGCCTGATCGGTTACTCCGGCGCGCTGGGCGAAGGCATGCTGGCGCTGATTTCCATCATTGCGGTGGCAACCCTGTTCGCCACCCAGGCCGACTTCACCGCAACCTACTCAAGCTTCGCTGCCGCCGGTGCCAACGGCCTCTCCAGCTTCGTGCAGGGCTCCGGTCAGTTGATCTCGCATCTCGGTCTGCCAGTCAACGTCGGCAGCACCCTGGTCGCGGTCATCGTGGTCAGCTTCGCGGCCACGACACTGGACTCCGCCGTACGGCTGATGCGCTACATCATCGCGGAACTGGGCAGCGAATACGGCATGCCGGCACTCAGCCACAAGCATGTCGCCACCAGCATCGCCGTCATCGCCAGTGCCGCGCTGGTCATCCTGCCGCAGGGGCCCAAGGGCTTCGGCTCCGGCGGTTACCTGCTGTGGCCGTTGTTCGGCACCAGCAACCAGCTGCTGGCGGGCATCTCGCTGATGCTGGTGTCGGTGTGGCTCAAGCGTCAGGGCCGCCCTGTCATCTATACCCTGGCCCCGATGGTCTTTTTGATGATCATGACGCTGTGGGCGATGGTGCAGCAGGTGGTGCTGGATTGGTCGGGCATGGGCAGCAATGACCCACAATGGCTGTTGTTCACCTTCGGCAGCCTTATCATGGTGTTTGCGCTGTGGATTCTGCTCGAGGCCAGCCGCAGCCTGACGTCTCCCGCCCGGGTGAGCGCTCATGAGAGCTGATGACGATACCCTGTTGGCGTCATCACCACGCCTGCCGAGTCTGACAAGGCGCCTGCTGACAGGCGCCATTCAGCTGCGGGATGGCTGGGAGGCCATGCTGCGCGTCAACCAGCAGCGCGATCTGGCGCAGCTTGCCCGTGAGGAGGAAGACATCTTCATGATGATGAGCTTCGCGGAGCTGATGGGCATCCCCAATCCGGCGCCGGCCGTCTCGCTGGAGATGCTGCCACTGATGCTGGAACGCATGCATGACTGGCACCTGCGTCAGGGGCTCGAGCATTCACCGTTGGAAGGGATCAAATGCTGCTGAACTGGCTCAGACGGCGTCGCCGACAGGATGAGGCCCGCCGCACGCATGCAGCCGAAGGCCGCTCCGACCCCGGCATGGCGCGTGATACGCAAGAGGAAGGCGCCATCCCCCGCCCCGAGATCTGGTTCTTCGGTGGCAAGGGCGGTGTCGGCAAGACCAGCTGCGCGGCGGCCCAGGCGCTGGCACTGGCGGAGAAAGGCGAAGCGACCCTGCTGGTATCGACGGACCCCGCGCACAATCTCGGCGATCTGTTCGGTGCTGTCGGTGGCAAGCCCTGCAACATCGCGCCGCGACTCGACGTGATGGAACTGGACCCCGAGCGGGAATGCGACCGCTACCTGGAGGCGGTCCGCCAGCGGATCGCCCCCCTGGTAAGTGGCGAGCGCAGTGCCACCGTGATGCGCCAGCTCGAACTGTCACGCCACGCTCCCGGCACCAGTGAAGCGGCGCTCTTCGATGCGCTGGTGGAGATCATCCTGACTCCGCCAGCCCCGCTGGAAGATGAAGCTTCACATTATCGCCACATCCTGTTCGATACGGCACCAAGCGGGCACACCATTCGCCTGCTCAGCCTGCCCGAAGTGCTTGGCGGCTGGTTGGAGGGCATGCTGGGTCAGCGCAGGCGCGCCGTCGCCGAACGCAGCCTGTGGCTGGACAGTCAGCAGGCGTCAGAGACGCCAGGCGAAGAAGCGCCGAAAGACCCGATCAGCGAGGCGCTGGAGCAACGCCGTACGCGCTACACAGCATTGCGTCAGCGCTTGAGCGATACCCGCCGGGCGCGCGTGATTCTGGTCAGCACGCCAGAGAAGCTGCCGTGTCTGGAGACGACTCGAACACGAGAGGCGCTGGAAGCTCATGGCCTGGCCGTCGGCGGCTTGATCATCAATCAGTGCCTGCCGGAACCCGCCGCGCAAGAGGCTGGCAAGACCCTCTCAGCGACCCACGAGCCGCAGGCTGACTGGGTCGCGACCTGGCGAGAACAGCAGCAACGCTGGGCCGCCAGACTGGAGGAGGCCTTCGCTGATCGCCCCTGCCTGCGCCTGCTGCGCCAACCACAGCTGCCGGAGGACCACGCAAGCCTTGCCCCATTGGTGGTGCAATTCACGGCGTTCCGCCCCTGGTCACCCGTCCCTACCGCGCCCTCTTGCGGTTGCGCTGCTCGCGCCAGATGACTCGAGAGGCTGCCCTGCTCTTAAGCTCTTAAGCGCTTCCGCCCTCACGCTCTCATTCTGATCCGCCCTGTGCTGGCAACATGCGTTTGCGTACAGGGTCGGGGAGTTCATCATTCAGACACTTCGATCTGATAACTTATTCAGAATTTGCGCATATTGATGCACCATCACTGTCCTGGCCCCACCTGACTTGCGCACGCGCCCTGTGTGAGGCGAGACATGTGCACGCCTGCGGGCATGGCAAGCGAATTGCTTCGTCTTGCATCCCCCTCCATGACGTTCAGAATGCAGCTCACATGGCAACAATCTGTTGCAACAGGGTGCGCAATAACTGCACAAAACAACCATACAGTCGCCTCGCCATTCCGATAGAATAGCGGGCTAAATATCTTCCTCTTCATGACATCGTTGCTTTGACGTGCCGCACCTGCGGTGAGTCACAATGTGGCGATAATGGCGCACTTCAGCCCCTGAATTTCGTAAAGGACGCTCCATGGCCCCGACTTCCCCCAGTCAATCCCGCTTGCAGAGACACCCATTGGCTTTCAATGCCCGCCGCCTCGGCCTGCTTCCGGCAAGCCTGCTGCTGGTCGGTGCCCTGCTGGCCGGCTGTAGCGGCGACAAGGAGGAGGCTGGCCAAGGCCCCGCCGCAGGCGCCAGCCAGGCCGCTCAGGTCGATGTCGTCACCGTCACTGCCCAGGATGTACCGCTCACCAGCGAGCTTCCGGGCCGCACGCGCGCCTATCAGATCGCAGAAGTGCGTCCGCAGGTCGGCGGCATCATCGAATCGCGCGACTTCACCGAAGGCAGTGACGTCGAGGAAGGTCAGGTGCTCTATCACATCGATTCGCGCACCTATCGCGCCGATGTCGAGAGCGCCAAGGCGAGCCTGGCGCGTGCCGAGGCGAGCCTCAACACCTCGAGCCTCAAGGCCAAGCGCTTCAAGAACCTCGTCGCGCGCAAGATGGTCAGCCAGCAGGATTACGACGATGCCGTGGCTACCGTCGGCGAAGACCGTGCCGATGTCGCCTCGGCCAAGGCCGCGGTATCCAGCGCGCAGATCAACCTGGATTACACCAAGGTCACCTCACCGATCAGTGGTCGTATCGGCAAGTCCAACGTCACCAAGGGCGCACTGGTCACGGCCAGCCAGGAAACCAGCCTGGCCACCGTCCAGCAGCTGGACCCCATCTATGTCGATCTGACCCAGTCCGCCACCGAAGTGCTGCGTCTCAAGCGTGAGCTGGGCGAGAATCGCGATGCCGCCACCGCTCCGGTCCAGACGGAAGTCGAGCTGGTGATGGAAGACGGCAGTGTCTACGGCGCCAAGGGCAAGCTGCAGTTCGCGGATGTCACTGTCGACCAGGGGACCGGCATGGTCACGCTGCGCGCACTGTTCCCCAACGAAGATGAGCTGCTGTTGCCGGGCATGTTCGTGCGTGCCCGCCTGACCGAAGCCGTCGCCAAGGATGCCATCCTGATTCCGCAGAAGGCCGTGAGCCGTGACAGCACGGGCCAGGCCAGCGTGATGACGGTCAATGCCGAGAACAAGGTCGAGGCCAAGCAGGTCGTGATCGGTCAGGCCATCGACAATCAGTGGCTGGTGACCAGCGGCCTCGACAGCAATGACAAGGTCATCGTCAGCGGTCTGCAGAAGATCAAGCCGGGTGCCACGGTCGAGATCGCCTCGGACGAGACAGGCACTGACCAGAACGCCGCACCTCAGTCGCGGACTGCTGCCAGCAGCGACTCCTCGGAAAGTGAACAGGCCAGGACCGGCGATAGCCAGTAAGCCTGCCCCCGCTTTTCGCGCCACTGTCGCCAGCCAGACGAGAGACGCTTCTCGTGTGACTGGCGACCGTCCCGAACGACGTTCCAGGAGCCTCAAACGTCATGGCCAGATTCTTCATCGATCGCCCTATCTTTGCCTGGGTGCTCGCCATCATCGTGATGCTGGGGGGTATCTTCAGTATCCTCAAGCTACCGATCGAGCAGTACCCCTCGCTGGCCCCTACCAGCATCACCATTCAGGCCACCTACTCCGGTGCCTCTGCCCAGACGGTGGAAGACACGGTGACCCAGGTCATCGAGCAGCAGATGAACGGCATCGACAATCTGCTGTACATGAGCTCGACCTCGGACTCCCAGGGCAACGCCAGCATCGAGCTGAGCTTTGACACCGGCACCGACCCCGACATCGCTCAGGTTCAGGTACAGAACAAGCTGCAGCTGGCCACTCCGCGTCTGCCGCAATCCGTACAGAACCAGGGTGTCTCGGTCACCAAGTCCTCCGGCAGCTTCCTGATGGTCGCGGCCTTCGTCTCTGACGACGGCAGCATGACCAAGCAGCAATTGACCGACTATGTCGCCTCCGACATCCAGGATGAGGTCTCGCGTGTCCAGGGCGTCGGCGAGACACAGCTGTTCGGCGCGCCGGGGGCCATGCGAGTCTGGCTCGACCCGCAGAAGCTCAACAACTTCAAGCTGACCACCAGCGACGTCACCACGGCCATCAGCACGCAGAACAACCAGATCGCCTCGGGCCAGCTGGGCAATCTGCCGGCGGAAGAAGGCCAGCAGCTCAACGCCACCATCGTGGCGCAGACCCTGTTTGAAACGCCGGAGCAGTTCGGCAACATCCTGCTCAAGACCCAGGAAGATGGCTCTCAGGTCTATCTGCGTGACGTCGGCCGCGTCGAGAAAGGCGCCGAGACCTACAGCACCGTCAGCCGCTACAACGGCAAGCCTGCTGCAGGCCTGGGGATCAAGCTGGCCTCGGGCGCCAACGCGCTGGACACCGTCCAGGCCGTCAAGGACCGCCTCGATGAACTGTCCGCCTACTTCCCGCCGGGCATGAGCTTCAAGGTTCCGTACGACACCTCGCCCTTCGTCAAGATTTCCATCGAAGAAGTGGTGATGACACTGCTGGAAGCCGTGGCACTGGTCTTCCTGGTGATGCTGCTGTTCCTGCAGAACTTCCGCGCCACCCTGATTCCGACCATCGCGGTACCGGTCGTGCTGCTGGGCACCTTCGGGGTGCTGGAAGTGCTGGGCTTCTCCATCAATACCCTGACGATGTTCGCCATGGTGCTCGCCATCGGGCTATTGGTCGACGATGCGATCGTGGTGGTGGAAAACGTCGAACGCGTCATGCACGAAGAGAAGCTCTCGCCACTGGAAGCGACTCGCAAGTCGATGGGCCAGATCACCGGCGCACTGGTGGGTATCGGCCTGGTGCTGTCATCCGTGTTCATTCCGATGGCCTTCTTCCCCGGCACCACCGGCGCGATCTTCCGTCAGTTCTCGGTGACCATCGTCTCGGCGATGACGCTGTCCGTACTGGTGGCATTGATCCTGACGCCGGCCCTGTGCGCCACCCTGCTCAAGCCGACCAAGGAGAAGACCACCGGCTTCTTCGGCCTCTTCAACCGGGTCTTCGATCGCTCCAACGCGCGTTACCAGAAAGGCGTTGGCGGCATGCTCAAGCGCACCGGTCGCTCGATGCTGGTCTATGCATTGATCGTCGTCGGCTGTGGCGTGGTATTCACGCGCATCTCGACCGGCTTCCTGCCGGATGAGGATCAGGGCTATCTGTTCAACCAAGTCATCCTGCCGGTGGGCTCTACTCAGGAGCAGACGCTCGAGACGCTGGAAAAGGTCGAGCATCACTTCCTGGTCGATCAGGAAGATGCGGTTCAGGAAATGTTCGACGTCGCCGGCTTCAGCTTCGCCGGTCGCGGTCAGAACATGGGTCTGGCCTTCATCAACCTGAAGCCGTGGGATGAGCGCGAGCGCGATTCCTTCAGCGTGGTCAGTGAAGCACAGAGCTACTTCAGCACCTTGAAGGAAGCCCTGATCTTCGCCATCAACCCGCCGCCGATCATGGAGCTGGGCAACGCCAGCGGCTTCGACATGATGCTGGTCGACCGTGGCGGCATCGGCCACAAGGCATTGACCGACGCGCGCAACCAGCTGCTGGGCATGGCGGGCCAGAATCCGGCCGTGACCGGCCTGCGCCCCAATGGTCTGGAAGACAGCCCGCAGTTCACGCTCAACATCGACGAACTCAAGGCGACGGCGATGGGTGTCTCGCTGTCAGAGGTCTACTCGACGCTTTCCACGGCGTGGGGCTCGACCTACGTCAATGACTTCCTCGACAACGGCCGCACCAAGAAGGTCTATGTGCAGGCGGAAGCCAGTGCCCGCATGCAGCCGGAAGACCTCAAGAAGTGGTACGTACGCAACACCTCCGGCGAGATGGTGCCGCTGAGCGCCTTCATCAACGGCGAGTGGACCTACGGGTCGCCGCAGCTGGAACGCTACAACGGCGTCTCCTCGATGGAACTGCTGGGACAGGCGGCACCGGGTTACTCCACCGGTGAGGCCATGCAGGCCATGGAAGAGATGGTCAGCCAGCTCAACAATGGCGTCGCGCTGGAATGGACCGGCATCTCGCTGCAGGAATCCCAGAGTGGCGGCATGGCACCGTATCTGTATGCCATCTCACTGGTCTTCGTCTTCCTGTGTCTGGCCGCGCTGTATGAAAGCTGGAGCATTCCGTTCTCCGTCATGCTGGTGGTACCGCTGGGGGTGCTGGGAGCCCTGCTCGCCACCTGGATGCGCGGACTCGACAATGACGTCTACTTCCAGGTCGGCCTGGTGACGACCATCGGGCTCTCGGCCAAGAACGCGATCCTGATCGTCGAGTTCGCCAAGGACCTTGAAGTGCAAGGTCGCTCGCTGATCGATGCCACCATGGAAGCCGTGCGCATGCGCCTGCGCCCGATCCTGATGACCTCGCTGGCCTTCACCCTGGGTGCCGTGCCACTGGCCATCTCGACGGGGGCGGGTGCCGCCAGCCGTCACGCCATCGGCAACGGCGTGATCGGCGGGATGATCTCGGCCACGGTGCTGGCGATCTTCCTGGTGCCGGTCTGCTATGTGGTCGTGCGCCGCCTCTTCGGTGAGCCGAAAGACCTCAAGCGAGCCCACGAAGCGGCCCGCCAGGAGGATGACCTTGTCTGATCTCTGATCACGACAGAAGCCTCATTGCTGTCACATTGCGTGACGGCCCTGCACGCCGCCCTCTCCGGGCGGCGTGCCTGTTTGCAGGCTGGCAAAAAAAGGCGCGCTCACGCGGCAAGCATTGAGTGCCATCAGCCTTTTGCGGCATCATGCTACTATCGAACACTGTTTGCCTGCGCAGGCCTGGTGCTTCCACAGCTCCCATACCTTCGCAGGTCCGCGTGTGCATGGGGCCAGGCCGCTGACGGCGCATCCTCGAGAGCGCATCCTCGAGAGCGCTGTCCCAAGAGCGCAGCCGCAGGCGTGGTCAAGCCGCGGCTGACAACGCCTGCGGCTGCCCCGAACACGCGCGGCACGGCGATACACCACCCGATCCCGCTGGAGCGACATGCCTCGACCCCTTGCTGCCCTGCGCCGCTACACTCGGCGTACCTTTGAAACCCGTGATCCACCGCAGGTGTTCGCGCCTGTCACGTCTGGCGTGTCACGGCGGCGGATGCGTGCCTGCGAGTGCTGCGACCTCGTCGTGGCGCTGCCGGCGCTCAAGGCCGGCGAGCGCGCCCGCTGCCCGCGTTGCGACCATCTGTTCGCCCAGCGCCACGCCCATGCCGTGCAACGCACCCTGGCACTGGCGATGGCGTGCCTGGTGATGCTGGTGCTGACGCTGCCCTTCGAGTTCATCGCCTTTGCTACCAGTGGCATCTCGGCAAGTCTCAGCCTGATCGATACACCCGCCGCCCTGACGGCCGAGTCCTATCCTTCTCTGGCCGTGCTGCTGATCCTGACCATCGTGATGCTGCCGGCACTCTACCTGCTGGGTGTCATCTACACCCATGCGGCCATCGGACTGAAACTGCCCTTGCCGGGCATTCGCGGCATTGCGCGCACCCTGAGCCACCTGCGCCCGTGGATGATGGCAGATGTGTTTCTGGTCGGCGTGATGGTGAGCCTGGTCAAGATCGCCGGCATGGCCGATATCAGCTTCGGTCCTTCCTTCTGGGCGTTCTGCGCCTTCGCCCTGCTGATGACCAAGACGCTGGCCAGCATCGACGGGGATCGCATGTGGTTCGCGCTGGCGGGCGAGCCAGCCGCCCCCAGCGGTACGCTGCCGGGCATCGGTGCCGCCTTACAGGGACTGGCCAGTTGCCATAGCTGCGGCCTGATCAATGCCTGCGGCGAACGGGAGGCGCACACCCACTGCCGCCGCTGTGGCGACCCAGTCCATCAGCGCAAGACACAGAGCCTGCAGCGCACCTGGGCCTGGCTGATCGCGGCGGCGATTCTGTACATCCCCGCCAATGTCTTCCCGATCATGACCACGGTCAGCCTCGGGGAGAACGACCCGCAGACGATTGCCGGTGGCATCGTGGTGCTCTGGTCACATGGTGACTGGCCCATCGCGATGGTCATCTTCATCGCCAGCATCCTCGTGCCGGCCTCGAAGATGATCGCCATCGCCTGGCTGTGCATCAGCGCCCAGCGCCCCGAGGTGCAACATGCGCGAGCGCGGGTGACCCTGTACCGCATCACCGAATATATCGGGCGCTGGTCGATGGTCGATGTCTTCGTGGTGGCGCTGCTGGCCGCGTTGATCCAGCTGGGTGCGCTGATGTCGGTGCACCCGGGGCCTGCGGCGCTGTCCTTCGCCTGCGTGGTGGTGCTGACGATGCTGTCGGCGTTGAGCTTTGACCCGCGCCTTGTCTGGGACACCGAGACGGAGAAGACAATGATGGCGAACACGCTGTTCGGTGATCTGCCGCTGACACCGCTGACGGGCTCCGCGTCTCTTGCCTCATCCTCGCAGGCCACGCCTCCGTTCACGACGCCATTCACGACCCCGAATGCCTCCCGCATTCCCCCTTCCGCTGCCGCCTCACAGGATGACTTATGAGTGATGATTCTCGCGCTCGTCGTGAAAGCCGACGCCGCCTTTCGCCAATCTGGATAGTCCCGATCGTGGCCCTGCTGATCGGCGCCTGGATGGTGTGGCACAACTACGCCAGCCGTGGCCCGCTGATCACGATCGAAATGGAGACGGCGGAAGGCATCGAAGCGGGCAAGACACTGATCAAGACCCGTAACGTCGAGGTCGGCAAGGTCGAATCCGTGCGTCTGTCGGACAACCTCGACAAGACCATCGTCACCGCGCGCATGTCCAGGGACAGCGAGCGCATGCTCAATGCCGACTCGCGGCTCTGGGTCGTGAAACCGCGCATCGGTCGCGAGGGGATCAGTGGCCTCAACACCGTACTGTCGGGGGCCTATATCCAGCTTCAGCCCGGCGACAGTCGCGATGAGGAGGATCACTTCGTGGCGCTGGAACAACCGCCGGTGACCACGCAGGACGCCAAGGGGCTGCGCATCGACCTCACCAGCAACGATGGCAGCGTGCTCTCCGACGGTGACCCCGTCACCTACGAAGGCTTCGTGGTCGGGCGCGTGGAATCCAGCGAGTTCAGCCCCAGCGAGAAGGAGATGCACTACACCCTCTATATCGACTCGCCTTACAACGAGCTGGTGACCTCCACCACACGTTTCTGGTCCACCAGCGGAGTCAGCCTGCGCCTGGATTCCCAGGGCCTGCAGGTCGATGTCGGGTCACTGGAAAGCGTACTGAGCGGCGGGGTGGCCTTCGGCATTCCCGAAGACCTGCCGCGTGGCCGCCCTGTGGTGGAGAACACCTCCTTCACGCTGTACTCCGATCAGGAAGAGGCCCGTGAAGGCAGCTTCCACCAGGCCATCGACTACGTGATCATGGTCGACGATACCGTGCGTGGCCTGTCGCGTGGCGCGCCGGTGGAATTCCGCGGCGTCCGTCTCGGCACCGTGGTCAGCGTGCCCTATCGTCTGACCCACCAGCGCGTGCGGACGCTGTCGAGCTTCGAGATTCCGGTGCTGATTCGCATCGAGCCCGAACGCCTCGAGGGGCAGGTCGATGACGAAGGCGTCAAGCAGTGGGAGAAGCGACTCGAGCGACTGTTCAAGCGTGGCATGCGCGCAACGCTGAAATCCGGCAACCTGCTGACCGGTGCCCTGTTTGTCGATCTCGATTTCTATGACAACCCGCCACCCTACAAGGCCGACACCTTCGATGATATTGACGTCATGCCGAGCGTGTCAGGCGGCCTCGCGCAGATGGAAGCCAAGCTCAATGCGCTGCTCGACAAGCTCAATGCACTCGATGTCGAGCCGGTACTGAGCAACCTGAACAAGACGCTGTCGGCCTCCGAGAGCCTGGTGAAGCGTCTCGACAAGACCGCCGGCCATGTCGATGCCCTGTTGGGTTCCGACGAGGTGCAGAAGCTGCCGGGCGATATCAGCACCAGCATCGACAACCTCAATCGCACCCTGGATGGCCTGACGCCGGATTCTTCCGCCTACCGCAAGCTGGAAGGCGATCTCGAACGACTGGATCGTGTGCTCAAGAAGGCGGAACCGCTGCTCGATACGCTGGAGAAGAACCCCTCCAGCCTGATCTTCGACAAGCCGACCACTCGCGATCCGATTCCAAGGGCCCAATGATGACGACAGCCATGAGTCTCTCGACCCGCACAGCCGCCATGCCGCAAGCGTGCAGCGCGTCTGCCTCGCCGCGCACTTCAACGTCGCACAAGGGCCGCTTCGGCGGCCTGCTGGCAGGCTTGCTGATGCTCGGCACACTGGCGGGCTGCACGACTGCCGCCACCGGTGGCGCCTATCTACTGCCACAAACGACACAGGCGAGTGCCGCACAGCGCAGTATTGCCGCCGATGCCCCCCTGCTGGAAGTGATGCCGGTGCAACTGGCCAGCTACCTGGAAGGCGGCAGCCTGGTCTATCAGACGGACGACATCACGCTGGTACAGGCCAGCCAGAACCTGTGGGCCGATGACCTGCAGGACATGCTGACCCGCCAGCTGTTGACGCAGCTCAAAGCCAGCCCCGCCCAGCCGCTGAGCCAGTACCGTATCGCGGATACCAGCCTGAGCGGCCTCAAGGGCGCACGCCTGAGCGTCAGCCTGGATCGCTTCATCGGCCGCCATGATGGCCAATCCGTCATCACCGGTCGCTGGCGTCTGCGCGGCGTGGATGGCAGCATACTGGAGGAAGGCGACATCCAGACGCTGACTCCCCTGACGGATGACGGCTATCCAGCGCTGGTCAATAGTCTGGGCGAAGGCTGGCGTGTGACCGGCGAGCAGTTGGCGCGTGAGATCGCCAAGGCACTGCCCGCCACGGCGGATGCCAGCTGACGACCCGACGGCCTGATAGAAAAGAGCACGGTAAGATACCCAGAAAGCTGAATGTCCAAAAAAGAAGCCCCCCGGCGGATTCCGTCGGGGGGCTTCGTGTCTGGCTGCTATCTGGCCTCAGCCTTGCTGGGGCAGCACCAGCTCACCATCACGGATCTCGAAGCGCTTCACGTCCGGCTTGGCCTCGAGACGCACGGTGCGGGTCTCATCCCCCATGTCGACCTTGACGTCGTAGCCGACCACCTTGTCTGACGCGTCCTGCACCGTTTCGCAGCGCTGCTCGGTCGTGGTGTAAGTGTCGCCCTTCTTCATCTGGCTCTGTATCTGGTTGCCGGCATAACCGCCACCCACGGCACCCGCGGCTGTCAGCACCTTCTTGCCATTGCCACCGCCAAACTGATTGCCCACCACACCGCCGACGATCGCGCCGACCGCCGTGCCGACGACATTGTGGGTGTCCTTGCTGGGCGCCTGATGCGTCACGGTCTCGTTGTGACAGACCTCGCGCGGAGTGGTCACGGTTTCCGTCACGGCATCCACCGCCACGATATCGGCATATTCAGGGCCTGAGTTGCTGGCCGTATAGCTGCCGATCGCCACTCCACCACCAATACCCAGTGCAGCCACGATCGCGCCAATCAGGATGGACTTGTTCATGCGTGTTCTCCTCACCGAATAGTGTTGCAGCCTGGCTCGTCGGCCGTCAGCCCCGCCTCTGGATGAGACTTGAGGGGCTTGCCGCTGCGTTCGGGGAGTAATCTAACACTGTTCGACAAACATCGGTAATGTGGCAACTTCACCACCCGATCGTCGCCATTTCGCAACATCGGGCATGGAAAAGCCAATTTCTACGCTAGATCATGCTTTATATTAGCAATTCCTTGGTGGGTAGGCATGCAGTGAGAAAACCCCATTCACCGCCCTGGCGCAGACTCGGACTGTACGAGTCGGACAGAACGAACAGGGCCGGTGCGAGCGTTTCAGCTCGCACCGGCCCTGGCTTTGATGGCCCAGACCGCAAGTCACTCAGTCCCGCTGATTGGCCGTGATGGACACGGCTTCATCGTTGCAGAACTGCACGCGGACATCTTCCCACCAATTCAGCAGACGGCAGGATGTGTCATCGGCAATCGTCTCGCTGATATCACTGGGCTTGCCCAGCAACGAGATGGCCTGAGCCTCGCTCATGCCCTGCACCAGATAGCCATCATCCAGCGCTGAACGGATGCGGTACTGGCGCTGACTCTCCTCACGTGCTGCCAGGGCACGCTCCTTCTCACGCGCCAGGCGCTGTGCGGTCGGGTCTTCGCCAGAGGTGTTCTCTATCACGTCAGCGGCGGGCACCACCGTCAGCGAATCATCCAGCGTGACGGGGGCATCGCCCTGCTGACAAGGCTGCTGCTGCCAGGTGGGCACCCCTGCCTGAACACAGCGAAAGATGCTGTTGCTGGCCTTGGCGGCAGGCGGCAGAGAGGGTGTCGCCGGGTCGGCAATCACTTGCGCCCGAGGCGCCTGCCCGTCACTCGAAGACGCTGCAGCATTCGGCGACTCCTCCGCCTGAACCGCCGCAAGCGGCATACCACTGACCAACGCCGTCACCAGCATTCCCCGCAAGAGCCGGCGCGACAACCGGCGTGAAACGCTGCCACAGGAATCCATCATCAGCTTGTCTCTCCGCTTGGTGAGAGCGTGGATCATGCATGGATATCACGCCCAATCAGGTGAAATGGCAAAGCCATCATCCTTGCGTCAGCGCTTCCACTGATAGACCTCATCGGCGGTCTGCACATCGTCATGGTCATTGACATCAGAGCGGCTGGGGATCGAGGCTGCTTCGCCTGATCCATCGCCCGAAGTGTCCGGTGGCAGCATGCCTGGCATGGCCAGCCTGTCGCGGTCGGGGCGGTGGTCGTGATCAGACGGCTCGATCTGATCAAGGCTGGCTGCGCCGTGATCGGGCGCATCCCAGACGGTGACCACCCGATTGCGCCCTTCGCGCTTGGCACGGTACATGGCCTGATCGGCACGCTGCAGAAGATCAGGCAACAGCGATTCCGCACATGCCGCTGGCCCGCCCTGGGCCGCTCCGATACTGATGGTGACCCGCAACAACTGCCCATTGCTCAGCGTGAAGGCACGACTGTTGATCGATAGCAGCAGACGTTCGGCGACGTGCTTGAGACCATCCCTGTCATCTGTCGGGCACAGCGCCACGAACTCTTCTCCCCCCTGGCGGCACAGCTGATCACTGCCGCGCAGATGGTGACGCAGTCGTTGCGTCAGCTCTATCAGCACCTCATCGCCAATCGCATGCCCTTGGGTATCATTGATGGCCTTGAAGTGATCGACATCGATCATCAACACTCCCAGGCCACCACGGCTCAACAGACGCGGCCCCTCTTCCAGCAAGGCAAAACGAGACAGTGCCCCCGTCAACTGGTCATGGCGCAAGTCACGACGGTAGCGCTTCTCGCGCTGCTCAGCCTCCCACCCGATCTGAACGGCCACCACCGCGATGAAGGTGACGGAAATCATCAGGTTGACGACACTGGCCAGCGACATGAACTCGTAGGAGACGATATAGACCGGGCTGGTGAGATATTGGGAGCCGATATAGAACAGCAGCAGAACACCACTGAACAATAGCCGTTGAATGCGTGACAGGAACGCGATACAGATGAAGAAGATGGCGACGATATGGAAATACTCGAAGCCGCCCTCGGCGCCGAACTGGTATTCCCACCATGCCGCCTTGGCTGACATCGGCACCACCAGCAACAGCAACGCGGAATTCATGTAGCCCTTGCGGTGGAACAGGATGGCCAGGACGTTGAGCAGGACGCCGATGACATTGATCACCACTGGCTGCGGATAAGGCTGCAGACCCAGCAGAGCGAAGTAGCCCAGCTGGCAGCCGAGCGCACTGATATAGATCCACATGAACAACTGATAAAGCGCGAGGTGCCGCTCGGCCAGCCCCGCCGGAGCTGGCCACCGCCACTTCATGTTGACCGTGCGCAAGACACCCAGCCGACTTCCCGGTTTGCGACGGCGATCTGCTTTCGCCATGATTCCTTCCTCATTTACGGCACTTCCCGTGTGCCTCCGCTGTGCTCTACCTGATGATATTGCCTGTCTATTCTATCTCACGCTGCTGTATGAAACGTGACGGCCTTTTTCATTGCGTATCCTTCAAGGCATGCAGCGCAGTCAGGCATATGATTCACGCATACTAGGCATTCTCCCCTGCGAGACTGGCAATCCCATCACGGCGACGTGGCTCACGTAGCAGGCGCCTGAGCGTGAAGCATCAGCAATCTCGAGGATCAGCAGTCGCAGATTCTCACAAAGCGGGCCTTGTGGGTGACTTGCAGAGTAGTTCAGAGAAGATTTAAGCCCTAGATTCAGTCGTGATGATGACCGGGCTGGAAAAAGCCCGTGACCAGTCAATAGTACTCTTGAGCATGGCAATACTGACATCTCGTCGCCAGCCTGCATGCCCCACACCACTTGGCACTCGGGCCCTCCTTGACGTCTGAAGCAAGAACCGGGCAGACAATCGCCCGCCTTCGTGACACCATCGGCGCCTGGACATGGCAATAGCCGCCACCCACTTTTCCCCGCCGCTTCTAGAGAAGAGAGACTGTAATGGACGCGACCACTCTGACACGCGACTTCCACCTGTGGCAGCGTTTCTCCAAGCAAGACCGCCTGGAACGTGAACATCGTGCTGCCCGCCGCAAGATCGCCGAAGCTGGCACCATGGCGACACGCATGATCAAGGCCTATGAAAGCATGGCCGCCAAGGGCGCCTCCGAGAATGCATGCTATCGCACCATCTACAAGCAACGCGATTCACAGGGGGAGCTCATGGTGCGCGAAGGCTGGCTCAAGGTGCGTCGAGTGGTCGCGGAAGGCGGCACCACGCGTCTTCGCGGCACGCTGATGACGACGTTCAGCCTGCTGGATGGCGAGCAGGAACCCGCCGATGCCAGCGTCGAGAAACTCACGCTCGAGGTGTATGACGAAATCGTCGCCGGCACCAAGATGAAGCTGGCCTGCAAGGTGGACCGTTGCGACGCCGATGACCAGACGGACTTCATCACCTTCCTGGATGCCGTACGCGGCGACCTCAAGCAGTGGGTGTGACGCACCCGGGCGTGTACGCCAGCCCCTGATGAAGGGATAACTCCCTGAATCGGCTCAATGATGCCCACTCGCCTCGTGCAGTGGGCATCATTACCGTCAGGAGCAAGGAAACTGCTGACTCATGCCAATTCCGGCCTGCCGGAGGAGTATTTGTTTCCGAAATGGAATCTATTTATTTCCTACCTCGCACCGACAGCGGCAGATATTGACCTGATAGATCGAAATTCCTGTCACTGTTGCGACAGTAGCAACCTGAAGTTACCCATCGTGCAGAAAACTCCTGGCCCTCACCTGACTCATAGTACGCAGAACATGCTCGTTATCTGGTTACAGGAGTCAGTCCATGAATGCCATTGCACCGTCGGCTTACCACACCCTCGACGTCGAAACGCTCTCTCATGTCACCTCCGCTCGTCTGCCTTTGCAGCCGATCGGCAACATCACCATGGATAGCCCGGCCAGTGAGCTGGTGACGGACTTTGCCATTACTGCCGGTCGCAGCATTCAGGGCAGCGCCTCCATCGGTCAGGCACTGGCGACCATGAAACAGGCCGGGGTGCGCCTGTTGCTGGTACACGATCATGATGGCACCTTCACCGGTGTGGTGACCTCGCGTGAGCTGCAGGGTGGCCGAGTCGTGATGCGCGCCATGACCCGCTTCAATGTCCAGCGCGACGAAGTCACTACCGACATGGTGCAGATACCTCGCGCGGAGCTGCAGGGCATTCCTCTCGCCGTGCTCAAGCGCGCCCGCGTCGGGGACCTGGTCGAGACGCTGCGTCAGAGCGGCGAATCCCACCTGCTGGTAACCGAGCAGGGCGACGGTGGCAAGCCGAGCGTGCGCGGTCTGGTCGCCGCCTCCCGCGTCGGCAAGGCCTTGGGGCTCGATCTGGAACATCCGCCGGAAGCACGCAATTTCGCTGATATCTGCCGGGCCGTGCTGGGCAAGTACGAGTGACCCGACTCGGGGATGCAGTGTTCTCAGTCATCTGCCTGACCGAGCTGTCATGAAAACGTGCCATGACAAGATGATTTATCCTCGGACTGGAGCTTGATTCGGGAAAAATGCTCACAGACGGCGTATGATGTGGCTATCAGAGCGAGATATCACTTGGCAGGCAGCATGGCAGCGCCTGTCGGTCAGAGAGATGACTCGGGCTCTGACGGATATGCTCAGCCAACGGATGGTGTAGATGAGGATTTCAGCCATGCCATTACGCTCACTGCGAGATCATCTTTTCAAGCAGCGCCACGTCGAGGTGCTTGTCATCAAACAGATTGATGGCGAGCTCGTGCATGTGTGTGGTGCTGGCATCCTGGAAGGCAACGGCAGCGTCAGTCACAAGCGGCGTGAGCTGCAGCGTGACAACCATGCCTTCCCGGTGCGCATGCATGATGGCAACCAGGTACTTCAGCCGGACGACTTCAATCGTCTGGTGCTGCTGGAGGAAGTGACGCTGCACCCCCTTGGCTGCCAGCCGAAGGAAGCCATCTCACTGGAGGTGGCGGGTCATCGCTATCGCGTCGCGCATACCCCCATGCGCTGCTGGCACTTCAGTGGGCACCTCGTGCTGGAGCGCACGCCCCAGGGCATGCTGCTGAGCACCGAGGACATGACCCTGATTCGCGCCAAGGCGAGTCGCCAGCCGGTCTCCAATACGGTACGCGCCAATACCGGGCGCCTGCAGAAGACGCCCGCATGGCGCAATGTCGCTCCCCGCGGCCACGACGTGCATGCCGACGGTGCCATGACGCGTCAACGCGCGGCAGCACAAAGGATCGATAGCCCGGCACACGAGCTGGAGCTTGAACCCAAATACTGATCGTTCCGGTACCGGCAAGCGGCCCATCACCACGGGGCATTGAGCGCAAGCACCTCAAGACAGATACATTGAGACAGAACGCTCGGCAATTGCCGGGCGTTCTGCTGTCCAGGGCCCGGCTCGAGGAAGACCTACTGGAGGAAGACCGGTTCGAGGCAAGACAGCTTGAGCATATGCCGGTATTCTCACAGACCTGTCCTCTCGTTCAGGTTTCCTCATGCGCCGAATGCCAGCATTCCTATTCCTGCTCATCCTGATTCTGGTCGCCCTGAACCTGCGTCCGGCGCTGTCATCCTTGGCACCCCTGCTGGATCGCATCACCCAGGACCTGGGCCTGAGCACGCTGGCAGCGGGCCTTCTCACCACACTGCCCGTCGTCTGCCTGGGGCTGTTCGCCCCACTGGCCCCGCGCCTGGCCCGCCGCCTGGGGGTTGAGCGCACCCTCAGCCTTGCCTTGGTCATTCTCGGCATCGCCCTGTGGTTGCGGGCCAGTGACATGGCACTGCTGCTCTATCTCGGCACCCTGTTATGTGGCGGCAGCATCGGCGTCGCTGGCACCCTGCTGCCCGCCATCGTCAAGCGTGAGCATCCTGAACGAGCCGATCTGTTCACCGGCGTGTACACCATGGCGCTATGTCTTGGTGCTGCGCTGGCCGCGGGACTCAGCGTGCCACTGGCCAATCTTCTCGACAGCTGGCAAGCCTCATTGGCCTGCTGGGCGCTGCTTGTAGTGATCGCGCTTCCCGCCTGGCGCCTGAGCATGCCCCACCCGTGGCCAGAGATGACCACCAGCCATCAGCAGGCTACCCCTCGCCTGTGGCATCAACCGCTGGCCCGTCAGGTCACCTTCTTCATGGGCTGCCAGTCTTCCCTGGCCTATATCGTCTTTGGCTGGCTACCTTTCCTGCTCCAGCAACGCGGTCTGAGCGATATCGAATCCGGCTGGCTGATGGCCGCCTCGGTGATGGCACAGGTGCTTACCGCCCTGTTGGCCCCCGTGATCGGCCGCATGGGGCGCGACCAGCGCCCCGCCATCCTGCTGCTGCTGTCCTGTACCGCCATCGGCCTACTGGGACTGATGATCGGGCCGCTGTCATTGCGCTGGCTGTTCGCCGTGCTGCTCGGTTTCGGCCAGGGGGGGCAGCTTCTCGATGGCATTGACGTTGCTGGTGCTGCGCACCTCCGATGCACGTCTGGCAGGCGCCCTCTCCGGCATGGCACAAGGCACCGGCTACATGCTGGCCGCTCTCGGGCCACTCGCCGTCGGCATTCTGCTGGAAATCACGGCCGATCTGCGCGTGATCGCATCGCTGTTCGCGCTGATCCTGCTGAGTGCCGCCATGCTTGGCTTCCAGGTCGGCAGACGTCGCCGTATCTGCCTGCGCGAGGATGGCAGCACCGAAGTGGTCGACGGCTGACATCTCCCCCACAGAGTGAGGCAAGGCCCACCAAGGTATCAATATTATCTGTCATTCATGCCTGCATGATGGATTTTGTCGATACTACATGTCGTTGAAATTTATATATTCCGAATGTCTCATTTGGATTCCTCTGGTGTCGCTCTACCCTTTGAGCTCTCTTTGTAAAGCAACGAACATTGCGCCCCGCCATGTTCGAACAGCTCGCCATGTCGAACTGCTCTGCAATGGTCACCGGCCAGGCAATGTTCGACCCGCTTCGCAACGAGCCCCGCATAACAACAAGCTCACACCCAGAGGCACAGGCTCATGTCCTTCGAAAGGATCCGATTGTCCTCCCCCTGCTCGGGAGACACCTCATGCTGTCATTGATCGGCGTTGCCATCATCGTCATCGGCCTGGCACTGCGCCTCAATGCGCTGCTGGTGGTGCTGGTGGCAGGCTTCTCCTCCGGCCTGGTGGCCGGCATGTCACCGACTGAAATTCTCGCCGCGCTCGGTCAGGCCTTTACCGACAACCGCGCCGTCTCGCTGTTCATCATCACCCTGCCGGTGATCGGGCTGCTCGAGCGCAATGGCCTGCGCGATCAGGCCGAGCATCTGGTCCAGAAACTGCGGGCCGCCAGCGCCGGGCGCATCTCCTTCAGCTACCTGGTGCTGCGCAAGGCAACCAACGCCTTCGGCCTGCAGCTCGGTGGCCACCCGGCGATGATCCGGCCGCTGGTCGCCCCGATGTCAGTCGGCGCCGCCGAACGTGATCTCCCCGAAGAGGCGCTGAGCTCGCCACGCTTCAAGGCCCTGAGCCAGCGCATACGCGTTCTGAATGCCGTCAGCGAGAACTTCGGCAACTTCTTCAGTCAGCTGATCTTCGTGGCTTCAGGCGGGTTGTTGCTGATCAAGAGCGTGCTCGACAAGAGCGGCGCCAGCGTCAGCCTGGCCGACATGGCGCTGTATGCCATTCCCACCGCGCTGGTGTCATTGGTGGTGGTCTTCGTGCTCTGCCGCCGGCTGGACGCGCGCATTCGCCGTGAACATCAGCTGCTGCGCGAGAAATACCCTAATCCCTCGGGCCAGGCCAACGCGACACCGGGCAAGGGCACCTTCACCACTTCTGCGACGGAGAGCCACTCATGAACGGTATCGACGCTCTCTACCTGATTACCGGCTTCGCCATCATGGCCTTTGCCGTCCTGACGCTCACCGATCGTGATCATCCGCGCAGACTCGGCACCAGTGCCTTCTGGCTGATCTTCGGCATCAGCCTGGCATTTGGCCAGTGGCTGCCCGATGTCGTGGTCGGCCTTGCCATGCTGGCGCTGGCGCTGCTGGCCGCCACCGGCCAGCTCGGTCTCGGCCACTACGGCCAGTTGAGCGATGAGGCGCGTCAGGCGCGCCGCAAGCGTCTCGGGTCGCGCCTGTTCATCCCCGCACTGGTGATTCCGGTCGGCACCTTCCTTTACACCCTCACGACAGGCCAGAGTGCGCTGGTCGGCCTGGGCGTCGCGACGGTACTGGCCTTTGCCGTGGCATTGCTGCTGCTGCGCGAGAGCCCGGCGACCGGCATGCAGGAAGGTCGCCGCCTGGCCGATGCCATCGGCTGGGCCGCCATCCTGCCGCAATTCCTGGCCGCCCTTGGCCTGCTGTTCGATCAGGCCGGAGTCGGCCAGACCATCGCCGGGCTGGTCTCGAGCGTGGTGCCGGACACCAGCCTGATCGTCTGCGTGATTGCCTACTGCGTCGGCATGGCCGTGTTCACCATGCTGATGGGCAACGGCTTCGCGGCCTTTGCGGTCATCACCTCCGGCATCGGCTATCCGCTGGTCATCGCGCTGCATGGCGGCAACCCGGCCATCGTCGGCGTGCTGGGCATGCTGTCCGGCTACTGTGGCACGCTGATGACGCCCATGGCCGCCAACTTCAACATCGTGCCGGCCGCCCTGCTGGAACTGGATGACCGCTACCACATCATTCGCGCACAGATACTGCCTGCGCTGGTCATGCTGGCCGCCAACATCAGCCTGATGCTGCTGCTGGCCTTCTGATCTCCCACTCTTACCCGCGCATCGATCACCGCCAGCAGTGACCCGCGGTGATCGATGCCAGCCAAGGAATTTCCTCATGCGTCGTCTGCTACTCTGCGGCTTCGAGCCCTTCGGCACGGATAGCGTCAATCCTGCCCTCAAGATCATCGAGCAACTGGATGGCCAGAGACTGGCCATGCAAGGCCAGCCCGATGAGCGCTTCGAGATCATCACCTGCCGGGTGCCGGTGACACGCTACGCCGCGATTGACAGCGTCATCGAGGCCATCGGCCAGCACGCCCCTGACACCGTGATCATGCTCGGCCAGGCCAGTGGTCGCAGCGCCATCACCCCGGAGCGGGTCGCCATCAACCTGGATGACTATCGCATCAAGGACAACGGCGGCCACCAGCCGGTGGATGAGCCCATCGAAGCTGGCGGCCCGGATGGCTGCTTCACCACCCTGCCGATCAAGGCGATGGTCAACGACCTCCAGGCAGCGGGCCTTCCCGCCAGCGTCTCCTACACGGCAGGCACCTTCGTCTGCAACCACCTGTTCTATGGGGTGCAGCGCCATCTGGCGGATAGCCCCATCCGCTCCGGCTTCGTGCATATCCCGGCGCTGCCCGAGCAGAGTATCGATGGCCGCCTGCCGACCATGAGCCTTGAAAGCATGCTCGAAGGCGTACGGGTGATGTGCGTCAGCGCCATGTCCCATCAGGAGGATGCGCGTATCGGCGGCGGCAATATCAGCTGAGCACCTCCCGTGCGTCGCGGCTGAACGCCCGACTCCGACAGCTCCCCTGCAAGCCGGCATGCGTTACAATGCCGGCTTTCCCATTTCTGGCAGGTGGACACGATGACTCCCGAGACGCACATCCTGGTGCTGTATACCGGCGGCACGCTGGGCATGGTGGAAAGTGAGCAAGGACTGGTGCCTGCCGGTGACTTCGATGCACGTCTGCGTGCAGCACTGGAACAGCTGCCTCCCAGCCGTCGTAGCCGTCTGCCCGCCTTCACCCTGCGCGAATTTCCGCAGCTGATCGACTCCTCCTCCGCGACACCGGCGGACTGGCACACCATCGCCAGCCAGATCGCGGATGCCTACGACAGCTTCGATGGCTTCGTCGTGCTGCAGGGCACCGATACTCTGGCCTGGACGGCCTCCAGCCTCGCATTCCAGCTCAAGGGCACCGCGCGTCCGGTGATCATCAGTGGCGCACAGTTGCCGCTGGAAGCCGAGCACAGTGACGCCTTGGGCAATGTCGAGCTGGCACTCACCGCCGCCGCCCAGCCGACCCTCAATGAAGTCGTGGTCGCCTTTGGCGGACAGTTGCTGCGTGGCGTGTGCACCCGCAAGTGGTACACCCAGGACCACCGCGGCTTCACCACGCCCAATGCACCACTGCTGGGCGAATGGGTCGATGACCGTGTCGTGCTCTACCCCGGCCGCCTGATGGATGACCAAGGCCCCGCCTTCGAGCTGCCCGACTATGCCCGCCTCGGCAAGGACAGCATCATTCGCCTGCCGCTCTACCCCGGCATCAGCGCCGAGAGCGTGCGTGTGCAGTTGATGCGCCCGGAGGTCAAGGGCGCCGTGCTGGAGCTGTGGGGTAGCGGCAATCTGCCGGAGGACAGCGAGCTGTTGGAGGTATTGGCCGATGCACGCGGCGAAGGCAAGTTGCTGGCCGGTATCAGTCAATGTCCGCATGGGCCGGTCACTATCGGTCACTATGCGGCCGGTGCGGGACTGGCCACCGTCGGCGCGCTGTCAGGCGATGACATGACGCTGGAGGCGGCCTTCACCAAACTGCTGCATCTGGTGGCGCTCGATCAGGATGAGGACTGGCAGCGCGAGCGCTTCCTGATGCCACTGGTCGGCGAGCGTGCGAGCGGCCTGCTGTAGCGAGATGACCTCATTGGCTTAATGACAACGAAAAGCCCCGACAGGCCAGCCTGTCGGGGCTTTTTTTCGTGCGGACGATTAGCGACTCGCCAACGTGCGATGGCGTCAATCGCTCCTCAACCGGTGTTGCGCAGACCAGCCGAGATACCGGCCATGGTCACCATCAGCGCGCGTGACAGCTCGGCGGAGATGGCGCCATCGGCGTCGCGGTTACGCTGCAGCAGCTCGGCCTGCAGACCATGCAGCGGGTCGATGTAAGGATTGCGCACATCGATAGCCTGACGAATCAACGGCATATGCTCAAGCAGTGCCTGTTGATCGCGGATCTCCAGCACCACCTTCTCCAGGCGCTCGAGACGATCACGCAGCGATTGCCCCAGCGCCTTCAGGGCCGGCTCATCGACCAGACGCTGCTCGTAGTAGGCCGCCGTCGAGAGATCGGCCTTGGAGAGCAGCATCTCCAGCATGTCGACATAGGTGGAGAAGAACGGCCAGTCGTTCATCATCTCGCGCAGCACTTCCAGGCCGCCCGCTTCCTGCATGCGCGTGGCGAAGGCCTCGCCACTGCCCAGCCAGGCGGGCAGCATCAGACGAATCTGGGTCCAGGCGAAGATCCACGGGATCGCACGCAGCGTCTCGACGCCACCATCCTGACGACGCTTGGCGGGGCGCGAACCCAGCGGCAGGTGTGCCAGCGCGGTCTCCGGTGTTACCGAGCGGAAGTACGGCACGAAGTTCGGGTCTTCACGCACCACGCCCACATAGGCCTTGTGCGCGATACCGGCCAGGCGATCCATCTCGTCGCGCCATTGCGGCTTGGGCGCCGGCGGCGGCAGCATGCTGGCTTCCAGCACCGCGCAGACATAGATCTCCATCGAGCGACTGGCGATGTCCGGCAGGCCGAACTTGAAACGAATCATCTCGCCCTGCTCGGTAACACGCAGCGAGCCGGTCACCGAGCCCGGTGGCTGGGACAGGATCGCCGCATGCGCCGGGCCGCCGCCACGACCGACCGTACCACCACGGCCGTGGAACAGGGTCAGTTCGACACCGTGACGCTTGGTGACTTCCACCAGCGTTTCCTGGGCGCGATACTGTGCCCAGGCGGCCGCCAGCTGACCGGCGTCCTTGGCGGAGTCGGAGTAACCGATCATCACTTCCTGACGGTCACCGGCCTGCTCGCGATAGATCGGCATGCTCAGCAGCGTGTCGATGACGGGGCCTGAGCGGTCCAGATCATCCAGCGTCTCGAACAACGGCGCGATCGGTAGACGCACATCACCGCCGATCTCCTTCATCAACAGTGCCACCGCCAGCACATCGGAGGCCTGACCGGCCATCGAGATGATGTAGGTGCCCAGCGCCTCGCGATGCTCGCGCGCGATGACCTTGAAGGTATCCAGCACCTCGCGCGTGTCGGTGGAGCATTCCCAATGGCGCGGGATCAGCGGGCGACGGCTAGCCAACTCCTTGCTCAGGAAGTCACAGCGCTGCTGCTCATCCCACTCGAAATAGCTGCCCAGCCCCAGCGTCTGACTCAGTTCATCGAAGACCTGCGCGTGGCGCGTGCTTTCCTGGCGGATATCGAGCTTGGTCAGGGTGACACCGAAACAGGCCACGCGACGCAGGGTGTCGAGCAGAGCGCCATTGGCGATGGTGTCCAGCCCCACGTCGCACAGAGAGCGGTAGCAGGCCAGCAGCGGCGTATACAGCTGCTCACGGGTCTCGATGATGTCGACACCTTCGTGGCGCTTGCCGTCTAGGCCCGCCTTGGCCCAGTCGCGGGTGCTTTCCATGCGCAGGATCAGGCGGCGCAGGATCTCGCGATAGGGCTCAGCCACATCGCCGGCCTCGGCACGCAGGGCAGCCGTGCACTTCCACATCGACAGCTCCGACTTGAGCTGTTCGAGATCGCGCAGATAGAGGTCCGCTGCCATCCAGCGACCCAGCAGCAACACGGTCCGCGTCACGCTGGCGGTGACATTGGGGTTACCGTCGCGGTCACCGCCCATCCAGGAGGCGAAGCAGATCGGTGCGGCGTCCAGCGGCAGACGCTCACCGGCGGCGTCCAGCGTCATCTCGTCAAGCTGACGGTGGAAGTCCGGCACCGCTTGCCACAGCGAGTTCTCGATGGTGGCAAAGCCCCACTTGGCTTCATCCACCGGGGTCGGACGCTCGTGACGGATCTCGTCGGTATGCCAGGCCTGGCTGATCAGCTCGGTGAGGCGCGCACGCGCGAGGGTCGCCTGTTCCGGGCGATCACAGGCGCCTTCCATCTGGGTCAGACAGCCCTCGATGGCATCGTATTTCTGGATCAGGGTGCGGCGGATGACTTCCGTCGGGTGCGCCGTCAGCACCAGCTCGACGCGCATCGCCGAGAGCTCCTCGACGATCTTCTGTGCGCTGAAGCCCCGCTCGCGAATGCGCGTGATCAGCTCGCCGAGGTCCGGCTGGCTGCCGGGGCGATAATCCTCGACGCGCTTGAAGCGGCCACGGTAGTGCTGCTCGGCGATGTTGGAAAGGTTCAGGAACTGGTTGAACGCCCGGGTGACGGGCAGCAGATCGGCGTCCGGCAGATCACGCAGATAGTCGATGAGCTCATGCCGGGCGGCCTGATCGCCCTGCTGGCCCTGTTTGGCCAGGGCACGGATGCGCTCGATGCGTGCGACGAAGTCATCGCCGAGGTCGGCCGCGATGGTCTGGCCGAGGTTGTCACCGAGAATACGCACGTTATCGCGCAACGATTCATGCAAGTCGTGACTCATGAAACCCTCCTTGGGAGTGACGGTGCTGCCGCGGTCATCTTCCCCTGTCACCAGGGGCACACAGTCAGATAGCTGACAACAGATTCCCTCATTGCGCAAAGACACCTGATGACAACCGGCTGAGGGAAGACACCGGCCTGGCGCTGGTGAAGACACTGGCGCGAAACGGAAAGACCCGCGGCGCAGCAGACCGGAAAGCAGGACAAGACTCGCGTCCTGATCGCTTCCCCTCAGCATACGACCGCGGGCCTCGGCTCCACAATCCGACTATCGCGTAAACTTACTACATTTTTCCAGATGCCCTTTTCCCAATACGCTGCGACGACGCTCCATCACCGAACCAGCGGCGTCACTGGGCGTGCGGCTGACGTCGCACCCTCGCCCTGCCGCGCCTGCTCAGCCGCACGCTCCTGGCGCTTGGCCTCATCCCAGTGCGCATCCATCTCGGCAAGCGACGCCTCTTCCAGCGTGCGCCCTTGCCCTGCGATCGCGGCTTCCACATGGCGGAAGCATGATTCGAAGCGCGCATTGGTAGCGCGCAGCATCTGCTCCGGGTCCGCCTTGAGGGTGCGCGCGAGATTGACGACCGCGAACAGCAGATCCCCGACCTCCTCACGCGCATGGGCCGTATCGCCCTCGGCCAGCGCTTCCTCGACTTCGCCGAGCTCCTCACGGATCTTGGCCAGCACGCCACTCGTGTCCGGCCAGTCAAAGCCCGAACGCGCGGCCTTCTTGGAGAGCTTGGCCGCCCGCGTCAGCGCCGGCAGACCAAGTGGCACGCCATCCAGCACGCTGTCGCCGGCAGTCTGGCTGACAGGCGCGTCAGCGGTCTCCTGCTGCTTGAGCGACTCCCACTGGGCATTGAGCGAGACTTCATCGACCTCATGAGTGGCGATACCCTCGCGGCGCGACGCGAGGGTGCCATCCGGGAAGACATGCGGATGGCGGTGCAGCATCTTCTCGGTCAGCACATGGATCACGTCGTGGAAATCGAAGTGTTGCTGCTCACTGGCGATCTGGGCGTAGAAGACGCCCTGAAACAGCAGGTCACCCAGTTCCGCCGGCAACTCCTCGAGCACGCTGGCATCGGCCGCGGCGCGCTCGATGACATCGGCGACCTCATAGGCCTCCTCCAGGGTATGCGGCACCAGACTCGCGTAATCCTGGCGGCTGTCCCAGGGGCAGCCGTACTGCGGATCACGCAGCACGGCCATCAGGGTCAGCAAGTCATCGAGGGTGTAGCGCGTATCGGCTTGCCTGCCTGCATCGACATCGACATCGACACTGGCATCGAATCGGCGACTCATGCCTTGTCGCCCCCGACCCGCAGGCGCTTGACGTCGATGATGTTGGGCAGCTGCTGGATGCGGGCGAACACGCGCCCCAGCACATCAAGATTCTCGACTTCCAGCGTGATCTTGAGGGTGGCGATGTTGTCGAGCTGATCGGTGCGCGTGTTCACTGACAGCACATTGACCTTGTCGCCGCTCAGCACGTTGGTGACATCACGCAGCAGGCCGGAGCGGTCCCAGGCCTGGATCTCGATATCCACCGGATACTGGTTGCGCGAACGCTGGCCCCAGTCGACATCGACGATGCGACGCGGCTCGTCCGAGCGCAACTGGATCAGGTTCGGGCAGTCCTGACGGTGCACGGTCACGCCGCGCCCCTGGGTGATGAAACCGGCGATCTGATCGCCCGGTACCGGGTGACAGCAGTTGGCCATGGTGGTCTTCAGATTGCCGACCCCCAGCACCATGACGGCGTCAGGCTTTTCCTTGCCCTGCGGCTTGCGCTGGCGCAGCAGACGCTCGAGCTGCTCCTGATCATCGGTATCACCGAACAGCTGCTGGGCCTGATGCAGCACCTGGCCGACGCGCAGATCGCCCGCGCCGATGGCGGCGTACATGTCATCACGCGTCGGGTAATTGACGGCGTTGGCCAGCTTGTCACGGTCGAGGTTCTCCAGCGCCAGCCGCGAGAATTCCTTCTCGAGCAGCGCCTTGCCCTCATCGACATTCTGATCGCGTGCCTGCAGCTTGAACCAGGTCTGGATCTTGGCGCGGGCCCGCGAGGTGCGCACGTAGCCCAGATTCGGGTTGAGCCAGTCGCGGCTCGGGCCACCCTTGGTGGCGGTCAGGATCTCGACCTGCTGGCCGGTCTTGAGCTTGTAGGTCAGCGGCACGATGCGACCGTCGACCTTGGCCCCCCGGCAGCGATGGCCGACCTCGGTATGCACGCGGTAGGCGAAGTCGATCGGCGTCGCGATCTTGGGCAGGTCGATGACATGCCCCTCCGGTGTGAAGACGTAGATGCGGTCCGGCGCGACGTCGGAGCTCAGCCCCTGACGGATCGCCTCCTGGCCGCCGTTCTCGCCGACTTCGTCCTGCCATTCGAGCACCTGACGCAACCAGGCGATCTTGTCTTCGTAACTGCGACTCTTGTGACCGACATCGTGGCCCTTGTAACGCCAGTGGGCGCATACGCCCAGCTCCGCCTCCTCGTGCATGTCGAAGGTACGGATCTGGATCTCGATGACCTTGTTGCTCGGTCCCACCACCGCAGTGTGCAGCGACTGGTAGCCATTCTTCTTGGGGTTGGCGATATAGTCGTCAAACTCATGCGGCACGTGGTGCCAACGCGAGTGGACGATCCCCAGCGCCGTGTAGCAATCGCTGACTGTGCCGACCAGAATCCGTACCGCGCGCACGTCATACACCTGGGAGAAGGCGATGCGCTTGATCTTCATCTTCCGCCAGATGGAGTAGATGTGCTTGGCGCGGCCCGCGACATCGAAGTGCTTGATGCCCTGCTCGCTCATCAGGGTGCGCAACTCGACCAGCAGATCGGCGATGTAGTGCTCACGCTCCAGGCGCTTCTCGGACAGCTGCCTGGCGATGGTCTTGTATTCATCCTCCTCGCGGTAGCGGAAGGACAGATCCTCCAGCTCCCACTTGAGCTGACCGATGCCCAGGCGGTGCGCCAGCGGCCCGTAGATATCGAAGACTTCTCTGGCCACGCGCATGCGCTTCTCGCGCGGAGCATCCTTGACGTGACGCAGGGCAACGGTACGTTCGGCGATCTTGATCAACGCGATGCGCACGTCATCGATCATCGACACCAGCATCTTGCGCAGGTTGTCCTGCTGGTCATGCTGCGCCATGCCATGACTCGGCGCCTGCAGCTGACTGATGGCGGCCATGTTGAGCACGCCATCTATCAGGCGGGCCACTTCCTTGCCGAAATGCTTCTCGATGGCCTCAAGCCCCAGATGCCCTTCACGTACCGCGCGATAGAGCACGGCCGCGACCAGTGCCGGTTGGTCAAGCTTGAGTTCCGACAGGATGTCGGCCATCTCGAGACTGAAACGGAAACTGCGCAGCGGCTCGCGCCACGGCTTGTCACCGCGGGCGTCCGCCTCGCGTGCCACCTTGAGCGCCACTTCACAGGCCTGCACCATGACCTCGGCATTCACCGACGGGACTTCCTCGCGCAGTCGCGCGACCCACACCGGGATGTCCACACCACCGCTATCGGTCAGCGGCTGATCTTCGCGCACCTTGACCATGACCCTATGTCCTTGAATTACTTGCCATCTTGATGGCAGTACCCGAAGGCACCGCCTCAGTCTTCCGCCCGTTCCAGCAGCAACATCGACTCCAGATGTGCCGTGTGAACGAACATGTCCGCCATCAGGGCGCGCGTGACGCGATAACCGGCGTCCTGCAACAGCCGGGCATCACGCATCAGCGTGGTCGGGTCACAGGCGATGTACAGCACACGCTGCGGCACTCGGCTGACCCTCCCGGCATGCAGATCACGTGCCAGCTCCTCGCAGAGAGGCTGGGCGCCATCACGCGGCGGGTCTAGTACCAGAAGGTCGATACCCTCGAGTGATGGCAGGGCCTTGCTCAGGTCCGCTCGACGTGCGCTCACCTGAGCCAGTCCGTTGGCTTCGGCATTGACCCTCAGCTGATCGACCATGCCCTGACTGCCCTCGATGCCTGTCACCTCGCTGGCACCGGCCGCGGCAGCCGCCAGGGTCAGGTTGCCGACACCGGCGTAGAGATCCATCACCTTGAGACCACTGACATCGCCCAGCCATTCGAAGGCGGTGTCGATCAGACGCTGATTGAGCGCCGCATTGACCTGCACGAAGTCGCCCGGCGAGAAGGCAAGGCGCAGCGTCGTTGCGCCGACACTCAGTGAATACGCGGCATTCGGCGTACCCGACAGCCACTCCAGCACCACCGGATCACGCCCGACCCGCCAGCCGACCACCAGGCCGTGCTGCTCGGCGAAGGCCTGCCAGCGCTGCGCATCACGCGGCACCGCCTTGAGCTGGCGCACCACCACGATGACCTGCCCTTCAGCAGCGGTCAGCTCCAGATGGCCCAGACGCCTGGGCGCCTCGAGGCTTTCGATCAGCTCACGCAGCGGCGCGAGCAGGCGGTCCAGCTCCGGCACCAGCACGCTGCAGGTGGTGATGTCGACCAGCTGGTTGCTGCCACGTCCGCGGAAGCCTAACTGCAACTCGCCCGCATCGGTCACGCGTACGCCGATACGCGCGCGACGGCGATAACGGCTCTCATCATCGCCCAGCGGCTGAATCTCGGGCAGCGTCACGCCATTGCGTGTCGCATGTTCGCCCAGCACCTGCACCTTATGGGTGCGTTGGGCATCCAGCGCCATATGCTGCAGGTCACAGCCACCACAGCTGCCGAAATAGGCACAGGGCGGCGTCACGCGACTGTCAGCCGCGTTGTCACGTGCACGCACATGCGCCTCATTGAAGCGCTTGTGGGTGCGGTGGATGGCCAGCGTCACGCGCTCACCGGGCAGGGCCTGATCGATGAACTGGGTCTTGCCGCTCTCGTCATGGGCAATGCCGCGCCCGTCATGAGCGAGGCGGTCGACCGTCAGCCACTGGCTGTCGGCGTCGCTGGCATTGCGAGTGCCACGACTGGCCACTTCCTTCTCACGACGGGTCGGCTTGCGCGCCGGTCGTTTCTGTCCGAGCAGCGCCATCAGGAACACTCCCCCGTGACGGCTTCATTGTGGGGCGTGTCCTGCTGAGTCATGTCATCGCCCTGGGTATAGAGGCCTGTCGAGAGGTAGCGGTCTCCCCGATCACAGACGATGAACACGATGACCGCATTCTCGACCTGCTCGGCGAGCTTGAGCACGCCTGCCAGCGCACCACCGGAGGAGACACCGGCCAGAATGCCTTCTTCACGCGCCAGACGACGCATGCAGACTTCGGCCTCGTGCTGGCCGATATCCAGCGTGCGGTCGATGCGTGAGGCATCGAAGATCCGCGGCAGATACTCGGCAGGCCAGCGACGGATACCCGCGATGCTGGCGCCTTCGGCAGGTTGCAGGCCGACGATCTCGATGGCCGGATTCTGCTCCTTCAGATAGCGCGAGGTGCCCATGATGGTGCCGGTGGTGCCCATCGAGGACACGAAGTGCGTGATGCGTCCGTGGGTCTGCTGCCAGAGTTCCGGCCCGGTGGTGCGGTAATGCGCCAGCGGATTGTCCTGGTTGGCGAACTGATCCAACGCCTTTCCCTCGCCACGCGCGATCATCGCCTCGGCCAGGTCCCGCGCATGCTCCATGCCATCGGCTTCGATCAGCGTGGCCCCGTAGGCCCCCATCGCCTGCTTGCGCTCGCTGGAGGCACTGGCCGGCATCACCAGCACCATGCGGTAGCCCTTGATGGCCGCCGTCATGGCCAGCGCGATGCCGGTATTGCCGGAGGTCGCTTCGATCAGGGTGTCGCCGGGTGCGATCTCGCCGCGCGCTTCCGCCTCCTCGAACATGGAAAGCGCCGGACGATCCTTGACCGAGCCGGCGGGGTTGTGACCCTCCAGCTTGGCCAGCAGCACATTGTTGCGGCCCGCGGTGATGCGCGTCAGGCGCACCAGCGGCGTATTGCCGACGACATCTGCAAGACTGGGATAATCGGACGCGCCAGGGATGGCGTCACCGGGGGTTTCGCTGAGATGAGACATGAGAGGCAGACTCCAGAGACGCCGCGCCCGGACAGCCGAATGACAGCGGTCAGGCGCTGGCATCGGGACCAAGGACGAACGGGGGCCGCGTCGGGGTGTAGATGATGCGCGCAGTATATCGCTCCCGCCCAGCCCTGTCAGGGCGCTCGCCATCGCTTCGCTCATGAGCGCGAGGTATGCTTGCCGCTGATGCTCGTTCGCCCTTTGACGATGGATTGCCATGCTGCTTCGTACCCGATTCCAGCTTGCCCTCTTGCTGCTGCCCCTCGCCACCAGCCTGATGTTCAGCCTGTATGCGGTGGACCGCGAGATCAGCGGTGAGCGCCTGGCCATGATGGAGCGCCTGCAGGCCAGCATGCAGGCCATCATGCCGGGCATGGCCAACGCCGCCCTCGCCGCTGACGACCAACGTCTGCATGAGCAGGCCCAGATGCTGATCGACCAGCGCGACGTGCGCGCCCTGACGCTGCGCACCGCCAACGGCGGCGCCCTGTTGCATCTCGGTCCCAGCCAGCGCCCGGAAACCAGCACGCTGGTCGAGAGTCAGGCCTACCCCTCGGACCCGGACTCGCTGGTGATGGTGATGCCGGTCATCGACCCGTGGCGCGAGACACAACGCGGCGAGCAGATGTCGTGGCTGGTGCTGGAGGCCTCCGATACCCGCCTAGTGCTGCATCGCTATCAGCTGCTGGTCGGCTACGGGCTGGCCAATCTGGTCTTCGGGCTGGCGCTGCTGCTGCTGGCCTTCCATGCCTCGCGCCGCATGCTGCAGCCGCTGCATGAGCTGAGCGAGGCCATGACCTGTCTGGCGCGCGGCGAGACTCACCGCCAGCTGCCGGTGGCAGGCAATGACGACCTCAGCGAGCTGGCCGAGAACTACAATCGCAGCGTCGAGCAGCTCAAGCGCTCCCGCGAGGACATGCAGGACCAGATCGAACAGACCACCCAGGACCTGCACGAATCAATGGAAACCGTCGAGATCAAGAACATCGAGCTCGACATGGCGCGCCGCAAGGCGTTGGAAGCCAACCGCATCAAGTCGGAATTCCTGGCCAACATGAGCCATGAGATCCGCACGCCGCTCAACGGCATCATCGGCTTCAGCAACCTGCTGGGGCGCAGTGATCTGGACAACCGTCAGCGCGACTGGCTGGGACACATGCAGAATGCCTCCTCGAGCCTGATGTCATTGATCAATGACATTCTCGACTTCTCAAAGATCGAAGCCGGCAAGCTCGAGCTCGAGAAGGTCCAGATGGACATCGAGCCACTGATCGAGGAAGTGCTCGCCATGCATGCTCCGGAGGCCCATCGCAAGCATCTGCATCTGCTGGGACTGGTGTATGACGACGTGCCCCAGCGCTTCGAGGGCGATCCGATGCGCATCAAGCAGGTGGTGACGAATCTGGTCGCCAATGCCGTCAAGTTCACCGAACGCGGCGAAGTCATCGTGCGCGTGATGGTGGATGACCTGAACGGCAGCAACACCCGCCTCAAGATCGCGGTGGCAGACACCGGCATCGGCATGGATAGCGCCCAGCGCAATCGTCTTTTCCAGGCCTTCTCGCAGGGAGATCCTTCGCGGGCACGTCAATTCGGCGGCACTGGCCTCGGGCTGATGATCTCCAAGCGACTGGTCGAGCAGATGGGCGGCGAGATCCAGGTCGACAGCCTGCCCGGACACGGCTCCACCTTCCTGTTCAGCGTCCCCGTAGCGGTCAGCAGCATCGAGGAGCGCCCGCGCGAAGTCGTGTTCGATCATCAACGCATCTGCCTGATCGAGCCACACTCGGCCACCCGTCGCGCCCTGAGTTACCTGCTGACCCGCTGGTCACTGACGCTGGTCGGCATCGAAGAGCAGCCGGATCTGGTGGTGGTCGCGCTGGAGAGCCGTGACCTCAAGCGGCTGGATGAATGGGGTGCACGCCTCAAGCATCTGCCGTGTCGCGTGCTGGGCCTGCTGAACGCCCCTCTGCCCGCCGACGCCGAGAACCTGCAGCAGTACGGCATCGACGAGGTGGTCAGCAAGCCGGTCACACGCCTGCAGATGCGCCACAAGCTGGCCAATCTGCTGCATTCACCTCACCGCGACCCGACTCAGGCGCCACGCAGCGACACCTTTACCTCCTTCGAGCCGACCACACGCGAGCCGACCTCAAGCACGGCGCCAGCCGCCAAGCCGACCGACAAGACTGATGCGAGCACCAAGCCAGCCAGCACGCCTGCCGCGAGCGCCACGTCTGTCAAGACGCCACCGGCCGGCCCGCGGCCTGAGCTCGCCGCACAGCCCGCGCGTCAGGAAACCTCCGCACAGCCTCGCAAGTGCGTGATGGTGGTCGATGACAACCCCTCCAACCGACTGTTGGCCGAGGAGCTGTTGACCGACATGGGGCTGGACACCCTGGCGGCCCAGAGTGGCGAGGAGGCGCTGGCGCTGGCTCAGGAGCAGGTCGTGGATGCCGTCCTGATGGATATCCAGATGCCGGGCATGAACGGACTGGAAGCCACCAAGGCGCTGCGTCATCAACAGCGCGAGGGCAACCGTCACCTGCCGGTGATCGCCCTCACCGCCCATGCATTGGCGCACGAGCGGCGAGAACTGCTGGCGGAAGGCATGGATGACTACCTGATCAAGCCCATCGACGAGGGTCTGCTGGCCAACCTGCTCAGTCGTCACCTGGGTATTTCGCTGAACCCGCCACCGCAGGCAGCGCGCACGTCCAGCCAATCGCATAGCCCTGCCCGTAGCCAAACGCGCAGCCCCGCTCGCAGTCCGGCGACGTCTGCCTTGCCACCGGGAGTGAAAGACGCTGCCAGCCAGACCGAGTTCTCGCCGCCGGCAGCGCCGCTGCCCCACTCTGCCGCAAAGAACCGACTTAGCCTGGAACAGGACGCCGACCTGCCGGTGGTCGACATGGCACTGGGCGTGGAGATGGCCGGTGGCCGCGAGGCCCTGGCGCTGGAGATGCTGAGGCTGTTGATCGAGAGTCTGCCGGAGAGCGAGGCCAGGATCCGTCGTGCCTGGCAGGCGCGTGACAACGAGGCGATGATCGATGGCGTACATTATCTCAACGGCGCCTGCCGCTACTGTGGCGTGCCGCGTCTGGCACTGCTGGTGGAAGCGCTGGAGACCCGCATCCGCGTCAGCGGCCTGTCGCGGCTGGAAGAGGATGTCGACGCCCTGTTCGCGGCCATCGATAGCCTGATCCAGTGGTCACACAGCGATGAAGCCAAGGCCCTGCTCGCCGCACCACTTGAGCCGGCTAGCCCCGCGGGTGAAACGCCTGAGACGCCGACAGCGCCCTCTGTCGAGACCTCGCCTTCATCCCCGCCCGCCCCCGCGCCCTCGAATGCACCCGCTGAGCCCTCCGCGACAGGCTCGTCATCGGTAAGCAATCCACAGACAAGCGAGCGACAGACAAACGAGCCCCAGCCCAAAAACCAGCGCTGAAAAACCAGCCCTTCACCAGCCCTGCACAAACGACAATGCCACCCGCTGCCGCAAGGCAGGGGTGGCATTGTCGTTTCGAGCGTTGTGTTCAGAGGCGCGATACAGCGCCAGACCGAATGGGGCTAGCGCTCCAGCACCACGAAGGCGATGGCCTGATCACGCTCATCACTGATCGATAGATGCAGGTGGCGAATACCCGCCCGCGCGGTCAGGGCTTCCGCCTCGTCGGACAGCTTGAGCGAGGGCTTGCCGAGGGCGTCGTTGACCACCTGAATCTGGGTGAAGCGCATGCCCTGGCGCAGGCCGGTGCCCAGCGCCTTGACGAAGGCTTCCTTGGCCGCGAAACGCTTGGCCAGAAAGGCCGCCGGCTGAGGGTGATCGGCAAAGCGCGCCAGCTCCTCTTCCCCCAGCAATCGGCGTGCAAAACGCTCGCCATGGCGTGCCATGCCTGCCTCGAAGCGCTCGATACGCGCGATGTCCGTGCCTATGCCGACGATCATCCGCAGCAGCCTGAGCCCTGCACATGCTCATGATCATCACCGTGTGTGTGGTCATGGTCATGGTCATGGTCATGGTCATGATCGTGTGCATCCAGTGCGGCCATCAGGCCCGCTTCCTGGCCTGCGATACATAGACGCTTCATCTCGATGACGGCCTCCTTCAGACCGACGAACATGGCGCGCGCGACGATAGCGTGGCCGATGTTCAGCTCGTTGAGCCCGGAGATACCCGCGATCGCCTCGACGTTGTGATAATTGAGGCCATGACCGGCATTGACCACCAGCCCCAGCTCGTTGGCCAGCTCCGCGGCGGCCGCGATACGCTCGAACTCGACACGCGCCGTCTCGCCCGTGGCATCGGCATAGGCCCCGGTATGCAGCTCGATGACCGGCGCACCGGCCTCGAAGGCGGCACGAATCTGCGCAGGTTCCGGGTCGATGAACAGCGAGACTTCACAGCCCGCCGCTGCCAGACGCTCGCAGGCGGCAGTGATGCGCGCCAGATCACCGGCGACATCCAGTCCGCCTTCGGTGGTCAGCTCTTCGCGCTTTTCCGGCACCAGACACACGTTGGCCGGCTGGACTTCCTCGGCCAGCGCCAGCATCTCTTCGCTGACGGCCATCTCGAGGTTCATGCGCGTGTTGAGCACCTCGGCCAGAATGCGCACGTCGCGCTCCTGGATGTGGCGACGGTCTTCACGCAGGTGCACGGTGATACCGTCGGCACCCGCCTCTTCCGCGACCAGCGCGGCCTGGACCGGGTCCGGATAGCGGGTACCACGCGCCTGACGCAGTGTGGCGATGTGGTCGATGTTGACCCCGAGCAGAATGCGCAGCGGATGCATGATCAGCTCCTAACGATGAACAAGAGAACAGGCATGGTGACGAAGGCCATGCCGAAGACAGGTCGCGCCATACTATCACGCGTCACGCCCGAGCCGGAGCGGGAACCGACGCCGCAGCCGGACAGTGACGGCACGCCTGATGGCATCAGTTGGACTCGCGGCTCTGACGCCGCCTGGCCGTCAGCTGCATCATCAACTCGCGCGAACGCAGCGGACGCTCTCCCAGCAGCGGCGCCAGCGCACGCCGCGCCAGCCACAGGCTCTCACGGGCAAGCCCTGGATGGCCCCAGTCTTCGCTGGCCAGCAACTTCAGGGCGCGCCCTTCGATGCCCGCCGCGCCTGGCGGCTGTGCCTGAAAGCGTCGCTCACTGACCACATAGTCATAGCGCACGTCCGGCATCAGCGGGCTGTCATCCAAAGCACGAAACTGCGGCATTTGCTCCAGCGCTTCCAGCAGGCTGTATTCCAGTCGTCTGAGTGCGGGGGCGCGCCTGGCGGGCAGTGCCACCTCGTCCAACGTCAGCGAGTAGAGTGCGAACAGCTCCGGCACCGGCATTTCCACCGGCAGGGTGCGGGTCAAAAGCTCATTGGCGTAGAACCCGCACAGCAACCCCTCGCCCGCCAGCAGGCTGGCGCTGCCGCCGGTCTCCATCAGGTTGAGAGTCTTGAGATCGCTCTCGCCACGCCAGGTGACATGCAAGGGCGTGAACGGCTGCAGTCGTGCGCGCGCCTTGCTGCCCGGACGCTGAACGCCGCGCGCCACCGCGCGCACCCGTCCGTGTTCGAGGGTCAGCAATTCGATGATGGCACTGGTTTCACGGTAGGGCTTGCGATGCAGCAGGAAGGCCGGTTGCGGCGTCATCAGACAGGCTCACGTCAGACGGTGGCTTGGCAAATAAAGCTGGCAGAAGGACTGGCAGAGGGCCTGGCAAGAAACGAGACCGCCCGGGAAAGGCCAGGCGGTGCGCGGCAGAGACCGCGAGGACATCGGATCAGCGACGAGCGGCACACGGCGGTCGCGAACCTTCTGGATCGCCCACCCCGTACCGCTCGCGCGGCGTCGTCAGTCCTTGTCGTGGGTATAACCCAGACTCTTCAGGGCACGCTCGTCATCCGACCAGCCACGCTTGACCTTGACCCACAGGTTCAGCATGACCTTGGCGTCGAAGGCACGCTCCATCTCGAGACGCGCTTCACGCCCGATGTTCTTGATGCGCTCACCGTTCTCGCCGATCAGGATCTTCTTCTGGCCCTGACGCTCGACCATCATCAGCGCGCTGATGTGCAGGGTGCCGCGCTGATCGGTCTTGAATTCCTCGATCTCGACGGTCATCTGGTAGGGCAGTTCGTCGCCCAGCTGACGCATCACCTTCTCGCGCACCAGCTCGGAGGCCAGGAAGCGAGAGCTCTTGTTGGTGATCTGGTCATCCGCGAACATGTGCTCACCCTGCGGCAGACGCTGCATCACGTTCTCGAGCAGCACGTCGATGTTGGTGCCGTTCTTGGCCGACATCGGAATGATGGCCGCGAAGTCACGACGCTCCTGCAGGCTCTTGAGCCAGGGCGCGAGGGTGGTCTTGTCCTTGAGCCAATCGATCTTGTTGACCACCAGAATCACCGGCGCCTTCACATGAGCCAGCTTGTCGAGCACGATCTGGTCTTCTTCCATCCAGCGAGTGCGATCGACGATGAACACGACGGCATCGACATCGCGCAGTGCCTGGGTGGCAGTCTGATTCATGAAGCGGTTGATCGCCTTGTTGCGATCGCGCTGCATGATGTGGATCCCCGGGGTATCGACGAAGACGCACTGGGTGCCCTCTTCGGTGTGGATACCCATCACCTGGTGACGCGTGGTCTGCGGACGACGCGAGGTGATCGAGACCTTCTGACCCAGGATGTGGTTCATCAGCGTCGACTTGCCCACGTTGGGACGACCGACGATGGCGACGAAGCCACAGCGGGTGTCCGGCAGCGGCTGATCGCTGACACCAGCAGCGGCCAGCATGCTGTTCAGCGCATCGGCATTGCCGGCGCCGTTGTCAGCTGAATGATCAGAGGCGTCGCCGCTCGGGGTGACGTTGTCTTCTGGGGTATGGCTCATGAGCGGCCTCCGCGGGCAGGTTCGAGCAGTTGCAGCGCGAACTCGGCCGCCTGCTGTTCTGCATGACGACGGCTGGAGCCGACGCCTGTGGTCTTGGTGTCGAGCATCTCGACGTGGCAATCGACGCTGAAGGTCTGCGAATGCGCTTCGCCCTCGACGCTGGTCACCTCATAACGCGGCAGTGCCGCCTGACGCGATTGCAGGAATTCCTGCAGACGCGTCTTGGGGTCTTTCTGGGTGTCCTGAAGATTCAGCGCTTCAAGACGGGTGGCGTACCAGCGCAGCACGTGTTCACGTGCCGCCTGCATGCCGGCGTCCAGATAGATCGCACCGATCACGGCTTCCACGGCATCGGCCAGAATGGACTCGCGACGGTGACCGCCGCTTTTCATCTCGCCGGAGCCCAGACGCAGGTTCTCGCCGAGATTGAATTCACGCGCCAGCTCCGCGAGGGTCTGGCCCTTGACTAGACGCGCACGCAGGCGTGACAGCTGGCCTTCACGGGCCTGGGGGAAGCGCAGGAACAGCGCTTCGGCGATCACGAAGTTGACGATGGAATCGCCAAGGAATTCGAGACGCTCATTGTTCTGGCCACCATAGCTTCGATGGGTCAGAGCCAGTTCCAGCAGGCTCGTATCCTCGAAGGTGTGGCCGATACGCTTTACAAAGGCATTCAGCGGGCTACTCACAGGTCTCCCTACTCTCTTTTTGTCGCTGACGCCCGCAGGCGTCCTGTCGAATGGTGCATCAGTCATGCTGGCTGATGCCTGTCGTCTTCGACATGTCTCGCGATGCCCGAAGCCTACGCGGCTTGAGGAGTTGCCGATTGCCACCATCCCAATCCGATATTCGTCAGCCGCGCTGCCCGCAGGCTTGTGGCCACGGGTCCGACATGATGAACAGCAGGTTGACATGGCAGGCACGACGCATCGTCCCATGTCGAAAATCCGCACTGATGAGGCCGGCGGGCCAATGTGGCCCTGCCAGACACGACCGGGCCGCCTCTCGGCGGCCCGGTCAATGCACTGATCAATGAATCAGGCGTACCGAGGAAAAGTCCGGGAACCCTTCTTTCCAGTGCATCCACACCGCCACCGCCTTGCCGACGATGTTCTCTTCCGGCACGAAGCCCCAGTAGCGGCTGTCGTTGGAGTGATCACGATTGTCACCCATCACGAAGTACATGCCTTCCGGCACCCGGAGCTCGCGCATCTGCGGGCCGGGGTCCTGAGGGTTATTGTAGATTTGATGCGCGTGTTTCCCCAGTGTCTCATCCAGCAGATCTTCACCGGACTGCTCACTGGAGTTGCGCGCATTCAATGTCTTGTCGATGGCCTCACCATTCACGTAGAGCTGCTTGCCTTCATAGCGAATGGTGTCGCCCGGCAGACCGACGACGCGCTTGATGAAGTTGGTGGACGGATCTTCCGGGAAACGGAACACCATCACATCGCCACGCTCCGGCTCGCCGACTTCCAGCACCTTGGTGTCGACCACCGGCAGGCGCAGGCCATAGTCATACTTGTTGACCAGAATGAAGTCGCCGATCTTGAGCGTCGGGAGCATCGAGCCGGAGGGGATCTGGAACGGCTCGAACGCGAAGGAGCGCACCACCAGCACCAGCAGCAGTACCGGGAAGAAGGACTTGGCATAGTCCACCGGCCACGGATCACGCGCCAGATTCTCACGCGTGCCAGCGTCCAGTTCTCCTTCAACGGAGGCCTCGGCCTTGGCCACACGCGCCTTGCGCGCACTGCGCAGGGCAACCAGGTCTATCAACCACACCATGCCGGCTACCGCTACGGCAATCACCAATACTAGCGAGAAATCCATCGTTGTCCCTGTCTGCCCTGGGTCTTGGTGGCAAGCCGCCAGACGGCGGCCTGCCTCAGTCGTTCATCTTGAGCACGGCAAGGAAGGCGTCCTGGGGAATTTCCACCCGGCCGACCTGCTTCATGCGCTTCTTGCCTGCTTTCTGCTTCTCGAGCAGTTTCTTCTTGCGGCTGACGTCGCCGCCGTAACATTTGGCGGTCACGTTCTTGCGCAGCGCCTTGACGGTGGAGCGTGCCACGACCTGACCACCGACGGCAGCCTGGATCGCCACATCGAACATCTGACGCGGAATCAGCTCTTTCATCTTCTCGACCAGCAGACGGCCGCGGCCATGTGCATGATCACGGTGGATGATCGCCGCCAGTGCATCGACGCGATCGCCGTTGATCAACACGTCCAGACGCACCAGCTTGGCCGCCTCGAAGCGCTCGAAGCTGTAATCCAGTGACGCATAGCCCTTGGAAATGGACTTGAGACGATCGAAGAAGTCCATCACCACTTCCGCCATCGGCAGTTCATAGATCAGCTGGATCTGGCTGCCCAGGAACTGCATGTCGAGCTGAACACCACGACGATTGACGCACTCGGTGATGACGTTGCCGACATATTCCTGCGGCACGAGGATGGTAGCGCGGCAGATCGGCTCGCGCAGCTCATCGACGTTGGCCATGTCCGGAAGCTTGGACGGGTTGGACACCGGCAGCACATCGCCGTTGTCCATCAGCACCTCATAGATCACCGTCGGTGCGGTGGTCAGCAGATCGAGATTGTACTCACGCTCCAGACGCTCCTGGATGATCTCCATGTGCAGAGTGCCGAGGAAGCCGACACGGAAACCGAAGCCCAGCGCGTCGGAGTTCTCCGGCTCGTAGTCCAGCGAAGCATCATTGAGCGCCAGCTTCTGCAGCGCGTCACGGAAGTCCTCGTAGTCATCGGAGCTGATCGGGAACATGCCGGCATAGACCTGCGGCTTGACCTTCTGGAAGCCCGGCAGGCGCTCGACCTGATCAGCGGTCTTGGTGTGCACGATGGTGTCACCCACCGGCGCTCCCATGATGTCCTTGATACCGGCGACGATGAAGCCCACTTCACCGGCACGCAGCACGCCGGTTTCCTTGCGCTTGGGCGTGAAGATACCGATGGCGCCGGTTTCCCAGTCGCGTCCGGTGGACTTCAGACGAATCTTCTCGCCCTTCTTCAGGGTGCCATCGAAGATACGCACCAACGAGACGACGCCGAGGTAGTTGTCGAACCAGGAATCGATGATCAGCGCCTGCAGCGGTGCTTCCGGATCGCCCTTGGGCGGCGGAATGTCACGCACCAGACGCTCGAGCAGCACTTCCATGCCCATGCCGGACTTGGCCGACACCTGACAGGCATCCGTCGCGTCCAGACCGATGATCTCCTCGATCTCCTGGGAGACCTTGTCCGGGTCCGCCTGCGGCAGATCCATCTTGTTGAGGACCGGCAGCACCTCGAGGCCCTGCTCGATGGCGGTGTAGCAGTTGGCCACCGATTGGGCTTCGACACCCTGGCCGGCATCGACCACCAGCAACGCCCCTTCACAGGCATACAGCGAGCGCGAGACTTCATAGGAGAAGTCGACGTGCCCCGGTGTGTCGATGAAGTTCAGCTGATAGGTATTGCCATCGTCAGCGTGGTAGTCGAGGGTCACCGACTGCGCCTTGATGGTGATGCCGCGCTCACGCTCGATGTCCATCGAGTCAAGCACCTGCTCCTTGAGCTCACGGTCGCTCAAGCCTTCGCACAGCTGGATGATGCGGTCAGCCAGCGTGGACTTGCCGTGGTCGATATGGGCGATGATTGAGAAGTTGCGAATATGCTTCAAGGACGGCGGCGTTACGCGTTCGGTCATGGATCACTGCTCTGTATTTGTGCCCGTCTCCGTGAAAATCACACGGCCAACACGGGAGACGACGGAAATCGGATTGCACGCATTGTACAGTCCGACTTGCAGCGATGATAGAAGGCGTTGCCTTTTGCGCCCGTCCGGGCCCTGTCACGCCCCGCCTGAACTCGGGTGAGCCGCAGGGCCGCTCGGTAGCAGACGGGGCGCACAGTCGCCCGTGCGCCCCGTCTGCTACCGGAGTGACCGCCGTCATGCCGTTGGCGGTCACTCTCTTTTAGCTTCGCGATCATCCCTCAAGCTCTTGACGCTTGCGTCAGGCGCTGGCGGGATCACTTGTCGCTGTCGGCACGCATGCGCAGTGCGATGTACAGCGGGCGACCGTTGCGCACCAGGCGCAGCGAGACCGGACGGTTGGTCGGCAGCTTGGCGACCACATCGCGCAGCGCCTGCACGCTGGTCAACGGCTGCTGATTGAGTTCCACCAGCACATCGCCAGCGCTGATGCCTGCCTCGGCAGCCACGCCCTGCGGGTCGACTTCCATCACGCGCACCCCGTGATCGAGATTGAGCTCGTTCAGGCTGGCCTTGTCGAGCTCTGCCACCGCAACACCCAGCCCCTGCTTGTCATCACTGGCCTTGCCGGCATGCGCCTGCTCACTGCCCGGCCAATGGCCGACCTTGGCAGTCAACGTCTGACTCCTGCCATCGCGCAGGATGGAGAGCTTGAGCGAATCGCCCGGCGAGCTGGCACCGACCATGCGTGGCAGGTAAGCCGAACTCTCGACCGCCTTGCCATCGACGTCGGTGATGATGTCACCACTCTTGAGGCCAGCGGCGGCGGCAGGGCCGTCCGGATCAAGATCGGCGATCAGCGCACCACGCGCACGGTCGAGCCCGAAGGATTCGGCCAGATCCTTGGAGACCGGCTGAATGACGACGCCCAGCCAGCCGCGGTCCACGCGCCCATCGGTCTTGAGCTTGTCGGCGACATCCATCGCCACATTGATCGGGATCGCGAAGCTCACGCCCATGAAGCCGCCGGAGCGGGTATAGATCTGGGAATTGATGCCCACCACATCGCCATCGAGATCGAACAGCGGCCCACCGGAGTTGCCCGGATTGATCGCCACATCCGTCTGGATGAACGGCACATAGGCGTCCGACGGCAGGGTACGATCGATGGCGCTGACGATGCCGGCGGTGACGGAATGGTCGAAGCCGAACGGTGAGCCGATCGCGGCCACCCATTCGCCGACTTCCAGCGCATCACTGTCGCCCATCGGCAAGGTCGGCAGGTCTTCCGCCTTGACCTTGAGCAGCGCGATATCGGTCTTCTTGTCCTCACCGACCACCTGCGCCCTGAGTTCGCGACGGTCATTGAGGCGCACCATCACCTCATCGGCACCGTCGATGACATGGGCATTGGTCATGATGTAGCCATCATCGGAGATGATGAAGCCAGACCCGAGGCTGGACCGCTTCTCGATACCCCCACGACCCGGGCCGGGCAGCTGATCACCGAAGAAGCGCTTGAAGAATTCGGGCATCTCTTCGCCATTGGGCCCTCGGAACACCGGCCCCGAGCTGCGCTGGATCTCGGTGGTGGTCGCGATATTGACCACCGCGGGTGCCGAATCCTTGACCAGCTGGGTGAAGTCGGGCAATTCGCGAGCCTGGACCAGCTGGGAGCCCATCAGGGCAGCCATGGCCAGAGCAGGTACCATCAGGCGGGAAAGGGATTTCATCAGTGCGGCTCCTGGTACGTCCTGTCATCACTTGTTATCAGGCGTGCAATCACGCAACTACTGACGATGGCAGCGTCACATCGCTGGCGGCGTCCTTCTCATTGACGTCGAAGCGTCGTTGAAGTTCAGCGATTGGTGCCGCGCTGGACGCAACCATGCGTCGCCAACATCCGACAGGTGCCGATGCCAGCCCGATGCAGACTGACGACGCCACCTGCTGACTACGCAAGTCATTCCCCTATCTACCGGGAGAGTCGACTACCGCTATCACTTGAGCACGTCATCACTTGAGCACGACGACTACAGCGCCTTGATCGCCATCGCATCCATGCCGAGACGACGCATCAAGCGCGGTCGATAGAGCGCCTGGCGCTCAGGGCGCGCGGCATGCCAGCGCACGGCCATCAGGCCCGCCGCCAAAGAGAGCGCGAAGCCCAACGGCACCGCCAGGGTGCCGGCGCCCGCCAGCTGCTCGGCAACGATGCCCCCCAGCATGCCGCTGACCAGCGGCAGGCCATACAGCAGGCCCGCACTGCGCAGAAACGCCGACTCATCGATGCCGATCACCACCCGCTCGCCTACCATCGGCAAGTCCTCGCCTGCCGGCACATGGATCAGCACGCGATGCGGCTTGCGACGGGAAAACTGGCTCAACAGGCCGCTGCCACAGCTACTGCGTGCATTGCAGGCACCACAGGTGGAGCGACGCTGGGTCTCGACCCAGACGCCTTCCTTGCCATGCCCCGTGACCTGCCCCTCTTCTTGCATCATCTTGCTGACTCCTGCAAAAACTCGCCGCGCACTGGCGACACATACGCGTAGAATAGCGTCATTCACGGCGGCACTTCACGCGCCTCAGGCCCGACAAGCGCCCACGATACCATCAACAGGAGCCCGCATGAGCGACGCCCCCCCATCCACTTCCCGCCTGGACCCGCTGCACGGCGTCACGCTCAAGGCACTGCTGACCTGGCTGGTGGACCACTACGGCTTCGAGACCCTGGGCGAGCTGATTCCCATCAACTGCTTCCTCAGCGACCCGAGCATCAACTCGAGCCTCAAGTTCCTGCGCCGCACGCCCTGGGCACGCGCCAAGGTCGAGGCGCTCTACATCCAGACGGCAGATCGCTATCTGCATGATTGAGGCCGAGCGTGGTCACACCGGCAAGTGACGGCGCTGGCCGGACGCGACCAGCTCATGTGGGCGCAACCAGGATATACAGACAAGAAAAGAGGGGCAGCCAATGGCTGCCCCTCTTTTCTTGTCCATCCCTGCTGCTTTCCTCTGGCTTGGCTACGACGCCAACGCAAGCCGGTCACCCAGCGAACGTTACTGGGCAACATCCTGCAGGCTGATCCACTCGCTGCGCTCCGGCACCGGGCCACGCGAGGAATGCTGGCTCAAGTAGGCCTCGAGCAGACGGCGCTGGGCGAGATCCGCCGCGGCGACATTGCTGGACGACATGCCGGAATCGTAGCTGCCATTCTGCGGCGCCATGAACATCGGGCGCGAGCTGGAGGGCGTCACGCCGACCTGCATCAAGCCGCTGTTGGTGCCGGGCTGTACCCACTGAGACGCCTCGGCATTCACCGACGGCTGGCTGACCTGACGTACGGTACCACCCTGAATGGCTGAACCGCCCTGATTGGCGGAAGAACCACTGGCAAGCTCTGCACCGCTGTTCACGCCGCCGGGCACCCCATTGTCACCGCCATTGAAGACCTGCACGCCGGTGATCACCATCACCGCCACGCCTGCCGCGATGGCCGCGGAGCCGGCAAAGGAGAACAGGCTGCGACGCTCGGCCGCGGGCGGTGCGCTCGCGGGAACCTCGCGGGAGATCAGCTCGACCTCGGCGCTGACCGCCGATGCGATATCCAGAGTGAAGGTGCTTTCCCGCTCACGATGCATGGCGCTGCGCGCCAGGTGATAGCGGCGCCAGGTGTCTGCAGCCTCAGGAGACTCATCGAGCCCCTTGAGGACACGACGCAGATCCAGCTCGTCCCCCTCCGCATCCATCAGCGCGGACAGCGACTCCTTCACGGATTCGGTGGTCTTCAGATTCATGCGTAAATACCCTCACACTCGTCAGATTGAACGACGACTTCAATCTGCTCTCCTGGCAACAAATGGCGTCATTCACCATGGCGGCTGATGGCCCGAGCAGACCAACGGCAGACAGCGTTACTGCGCCGTGGAAGAGGGGGTTTCGTGCCCTGCCCCTCGCCACTCGCCTTCCAGCGCTCATGCACGCAGTCGCTGAGCTACATGACTACTGAACAGTAAGAACACGCGCTGCACGGATTGTTCCGCCATTCATTCAGAAAACATTCACTTTAGCTGCAAGATTTCGCCAAGCCACTGAGTTGATTGGATTTAATCAACAAGATTTTTGTGGCTCTTCTCTCACAGGGGCGACGCAGAACAGCGACGTCACTCGACGGCAGACGCCGCCGAGGCGGGACTGACCAGCCCCTGAATCGCCTTGTCGACCGCTTCACGTGCGCGGAAGATACGCGAACGTACCGTGCCCACCGGGCACTGCATCACTTCGGCGATATCCTCATAGGACAGACCATCGAACTCGCGCAGCGTGATGGCAGTGCGAAGATCTTCGGGCAGCTTCTCGATGGCCTCGAACACGACCCTCTCCAGCTCATCACGCGCCATGGCGGCTTCCGGCGTCTCGATGTCCGACAGGCGACCGGATTGATCAACCACCTCGGCATCGCCGACATCCATGTCGGTGCCGGGCGGACGACGGCCACGCGAGACCAGATGATTCTTGGCCGTATTGATGGCGATCCGGTACATCCAGGTGTAGAAGGCGCTCTCGGCCCGGAAATTGGGCAACGCACGATAGGCCTTGATGAAGGCTTCCTGGGCGACATCCTGAACTTCTGAATGATCGTGTACGTAACGGCTGATCAGGCCGAGAATCTTGTGCTGATATTTCCTGACCAGCAGATCGAAGGCGCGGTTATCCCCTTTCTGGGCGCGCTCGACCAACTGCTGGTCCGTTTCATTGACACTCATTCACTCGCTCCCTCCGCGGGAGTGGAGGCACCGCTTGCGGACTCCACATCAGGAATCCCCGGGGCATCAGCACCTGACAGGAATTGCGACTCGCGCATGCGTTATCCGGCCCCTTTGATATTCGTTGTGATGGATGCGATGCCTGGCGCGGGGCGAATAAAGCGCCCGGCGGCCCGCTGACGCGACCAAAATCAACGCACAGTGTTCCTGTTTATCATTTGTACGGCAAGACGCCATACCGTCAAAGCCTCAGGTTTTGCGTGTTCACTCCCGTCATGACAGCGTTTGGCGACGCTGACACGTCAAAGCGTAACGATTTCTTTACGATTTACGCTCATCTTGATTCACACGAGCCTCAAGTCAGCGCCAGCCAGCTTGACAGTTGATTAAATTTGACCCAATGACGCTGACAAGCCGGCATGCAGCAGATACCATGGACGTCATTCAGTACGCACAACACGGATGGCGGGCGCAAAGATGCCCGTCTGACTCTGCCAGCCGCCATGCAGACCGCACACCGCACACCGCTCAGGACACTGTCATGTCAGAACAACACGTCAACAACCTCAACGTCCTGTCCCAGGACGTGCTGATCACCCCCGAAGCGCTCAAGCAGGACATCCCGCTGACCGCCAAGGCCGAAGAGACCGTCATCGAAGGCCGTCGCACCATCCAGCGCATTCTGGACGGTGAAGACCCGCGCCTGCTGGTCGTGGTCGGCCCCTGCTCCATCCATGATCTGGACGCCGCCCGTGATTACGCGCGCCGCCTGAAGGTGCTGGCCGAAGAAGTGAAGGACAGCCTCTATATCGTGATGCGCGTCTACTTCGAGAAGCCGCGCACCACCGTCGGCTGGAAAGGCCTGATCAACGACCCGCACCTCAATGACACCTTCGAGATCGAGGAAGGTTTGCACATCGCGCGCGGCCTGCTGGTCGAACTGGCCGAGATGGGGCTGCCGCTGGCCACCGAAGCCCTCGACCCTATCTCTCCGCAGTACCTGCAGGACTGCATCAGCTGGTCCGCCATCGGTGCACGTACCACCGAATCCCAGACCCACCGCGAGATGGCCTCCGGCCTGTCGTGCCCGGTCGGCTTCAAGAACGGCACCGACGGCTCGCTGGATGTCGCCGTCAACGCCCTGCAGTCCGTGTCCCACGGCCATAACTTCCTGGGCATCAACCAGGCAGGCCAGGTCGCGATCATCCGCACCCGTGGCAACGCCTACGGTCACGTCGTGCTGCGTGGCGGCAACGGCAAGCCGAACTACGACAGCGTCAGCGTCGCGCTGGCCGAGCAGGAATTGGCCAAGGCCGGCGTCACCGCCAACCTGATGGTCGACTGCTCCCACGCCAACTCCAACAAGGATCCGGGCCTGCAGCCGCTGGTGCTGGAGAACGTCACCCAGCAGATCCTCGAGGGCAATCGCTCCATCATGGGCCTGATGGTCGAGTCGCACATCAACTGGGGCGCGCAGAAGATCAATGCCGACCGCAGCAAGATGGAATACGGCGTTTCCATCACCGATGCCTGCATCGACTGGGCCACCACCGAAGACACCTTCAAGACCATGGACGCCAAGCTCAAGGACGCGCTGCGCGCTCGCCTCGAGCAGCCTGCCGAAGCCTGAGCCAGAAGCCTGAGCCAGAAGCCTGAGCCAGAAGCCTGAGCCAGAAACCTGAGCCAGAAGCCTGAGCCAGAAGCCTGAGCCAGAAACCTGAGCCAGAAACCTGAGACCACTGGCTTCAGGCCGGCAGCATTGGGTGTCTCGTCCTGAAAAAGCCCCGCCGATTGGCGGGGCTTTTTTGTGGCCGCTGGGTCGGCAGCTGACGGGCCAGCTCTAACCGTCCAGCCCTGAACCATCAGTCCTGATCCATCAGTTCTGGCCCATCAGTTCTGACGCACGCCATCGATCTCGCGCACGAAGGGCGGCAAGGCCTCGATCAGCTGCTGGCCATAACGCTTGGTGAGGATGCGTCGATCCAGAATCGTGATACGCCCTTCATCGGCTTCCTTGCGGATCAGGCGCCCGCAGGCCTGCACCAGCTTGATGGAGACATCCGGCACCGCGATACGCATGAACGGGTTGCCGCCCCGCGACTCGATCCACTCCGCCAGCGTCGCACCGACCGGGTCATCCGGCACCGCGAACGGCAGCCGCGTGATCACCACGTGGGTCAGATACTTGCCGGGCAAGTCGATACCCTCGGCGAAGCTCGCCAGCCCGAAGATGATGCTGCCGCGCCCGCCATCCACCGCCTTGCGATGCTGACTGAGCAGCTCATGCTTGGGCAGACGACTCTGCGCCAGCACCCGCTTGCGGGTCTCGCTGTCCAGCGCCTTGTTGACCGCCGCCAGCTGCTTGCGCGAACTGAACAGCACCAGCACCGCCTCGCGCACATCCAGCGCATTGACGAAGTCGACGATCGCCTGCTCATGCGGGCCGGGCGGCGACGGCTCCACCGCCTCGCGCGGGATGGCCAGCACCGCCTTGCCATAGTCGAACGGGCTGGGCAGACGCTGATAGCGATAGCGATTGGCCAGGCCTGCGCGCTCCTGCAGGCGCTCGAAGCGATTGAGCGCCGTCAGGGTCGCCGACGTCAGCACCGCGCCGAAACAGGCGCCCCACAGATGGCGCGCCAGCGTTTCCGCGGCCGACACCGGACTTGCCGAAACGGTCATTTCCGGCTCGCCATTGAAGCGCTCGAAAGTCAGCCAGCGCGCATGCGGCGGCCCATCGGCAGGGTCATTCAGGCCGATGGCCTCCCACAGCGCATGAGCCTCCAGGGCGCGCCCATGCAGCAAGGCGACCAGTGGCAGCCAGTCCTCGGCATTCTCCTTGGGCAGACCGGTGGCCTTCTCCGGGTCCAGGCTCTCACGCAGGATGTCGGCAATCTGCTCCAGCGCTCGCGACAGCTCGGCGAAGCCCTTGAGCAGGTTGTGGCCCAGCTCCTTGAGCGCCTCCGGCGCCTGACCACGCTCGAAGCGATGGTTGGTGACGTCCTCGCCGGCCCCACTGGGCAGATCCGCCAGCTGGTGGCCCAGCCCGAACACCTCGCCCAGACGCGGTTCGATATCCGCCAGCAACTCCGGCATGCGCGCCAGCAGGCGGCCGATGGTCGGCTGACTGCCCAGCGCCGCATTCAGCTCGGTGAGCGACTTCTTGAGATTGCCCAGCCAGCGCAGCGTTTGATTGATCGGCGTGCGGTGGTGGAAGTGATCCAGCGCCTTGTCGGGCAGATGGTGCGCCTCGTCGAAGACGTAGATGCAGTCGCTGGGCGATGGCAATACCAGGCCGCCGCCCAGCGAGAGGTCCGCCAGCACTAGGTCATGGTTGGCGACGATGATGTCGGCCTGCTCCAGCTGACGACGCGCACGGAAGAAGGCACACGCCGAGAAGTGGCTGCAGCGGCGATTGGTACACTGACGATGGTCGGTGGTCAGACGCGCCCAGTCGCGGTCCTCGATCTGCAGTGGCCAGCTGTCGCGATCCCCCGCCCACTCGCCGCTGGCATAGTCCTCGGCCATCTTGCCGGCCAGCTCCACGAAGCCGCCCCCATCGCTGGCAATCATGTCGCGCTCGAACAGCGCCATGGTCGGGTTATCCTCGACACCTTCCAGCGCCTGGTCGAGCTTCTGCACGCACAGGTAACGGCGACGGCCCTTGGCCAGCGCATAGTCGAAGCTCAGCCCCGAATGCTTCTTGAGCGCCGGCAGGTCTTGATGCATGACCTGTTCCTGCAGCGCGATGGTCGCGGTCGAGACCACCAGCCGCTTGCCGCGCGCCTTGGCCACCGGCAGCGCGGAGAGCAGATAGGCCAGCGTCTTGCCGGTACCGGTACCGGCCTCCAGCACGCAGACATGCTCGTTGCCGAGGCGATAGCCTTCCGGATTCTGCTCGATGTTGCCCAGGGTGCGCGCGATCTCGGCGATCATCAGCCGCTGCCCATAGCGCGGCGTCAGCTCAAGACCCTCGAGCAACTTGCGATAGGCACCCTGAATCTCGCCCTTGAGGCTATCTTCCAGCATTGCGTGTCTCTCTCCTCAACTGGCCATCCACCCCTACCCCACGACAGCCGGTTACGGTCAACAACAATTGGCGACTGGCGACTGGCCACTCGTCGTCAAACCAGCGGGTCATGGAGCGCAAGACGGCGAACAGCCTGAGCTGTCCGCCGTCTTTGCGTGCTACTGCCATCTACCTCGACTGCCCTGCGCGGCCGGCCACCTTTCTTTGGCTGGTCGGAGGCAAGCAGGCGTTACAACAGGCCCTGGGGCGGCTGCTGACGCGGCAGCGTTTCCTGCAGGTAGTCCTCGATTTCCGGCAGTGAGAAGACATCTTCCTCACCGACGAAGCTGATCAAGGTCACATCGCTGAAGCTTGCACGGTGGACGTAGTCTTCCGGCACTTCCGGCAGCGTGAAGTTGATCGCATGGGTCGCGTCTTCGAGTGCGAAGCCACGCCCGGCGACATCGCTGACCACCAGCACCTTGAGCTTGCCGTTGCGGAAGGCCTCATGGGCTTCCAGGCGCTCGGCCTGGGTCTCGGCGCCGGACATCACCGCCGATTCGATACCGGCTTCCTTGAGCGCGGCGTTGATCTTGCGCACCAGCCCACGGCTATTGCCGAAGACCACGGAGCGCTCCATCTCGCTCTGCTTCACCAGATTGATCAGCAGACGCAGCTTGTCATCATCGCTCACGGTGTAGCTCTTCACGGCGTCGTTGTCCGCCGCGATGGCAGCCGTCGCTTCGTGCTCGACCGCGACCTGAGTCGCCTCATGCGTCCACTGCTCGGCCAGCCCCAGCACGTCGGAAGACAGCTCGGCGGAGAACAGCAGCGTCTGGCGCTCTTCGGGACGTGGCGTGGCGCGGATGATGCGCTTGACGTCAGGAATGAAGCCCATCGACAGCATGCGGTCCGCTTCGTCGACCACCAGCACCTCGGTCTCGGAGAGATCGACATCGCGCTTGGTGTGGAAATCGAGCAGGCGGCCTGGCGTGGCGACCAGCAGGTCGACCTTGCGCTCGAGGCGTTCACGCTGCTTCTGGTAGTCCATGCCGCCCACCACACAGGCCACCGAGATGCGCGCGAATTCGGAGAACGCCTTGGCGTCCTTCTCGATCTGCAGCGCAAGCTCACGGGTCGGCGCGATGATGACGGCACGCGGCGCGCCCGGCTTCTGGCCTTCCGGCGCTTTCTCTTCCAGGAAGTAGGCCAGGGTGGCGATCAGGAAGGCGGCGGTCTTGCCGCTGCCGGTCTGGGCACGGCCGACCACGTCACCACCCAGCAGCGCCTTCTCGAAGGTCTGGGCCTGGATCGGGGTGCAGTATTCAAAGCCGGCCTTCTGGATGGCACGCATCAGCGGCAGCGGCAGATCGAAATCATGGAAGCGCCACTGGCCGGCGACCGGCGCGACCGGGAACTGATCGAGGTTCCACTTGGACTGGGAGCGACGCGGCTTGCGACGACGACGCTTGGGCTTTCTCGGCTTCTGGTTCGGGTCCTGCGGCTCTTGCTGAGTCTGCTCAGCGGCTGGCTGGGTCTGATCCGTCTCGCTCATGTAATCCGTTCTTTTCAAGGGTTCATATGCGACAGGCGCGGGTCGTTCTCGGAATCTCGCCGTGACAGGCCACATCCGGCTGGTTCGTCATGCCCAGTCGTCTCACCTGGTTCGCCTGACTCGCGCCTGATGCGCGGTAGTCTCGGGCTGCATGCGCCTTTACCGGATTGGGAGCCATCCCCTGCCCTTGTGCGGCAACACCCCCTGGGTGTGCGTCTCCGGGGCCGCGCAGGCCTCGGGTGCAGAAGGACACGAATGCTCTCACCTGTGCTTGACGGATTCACGCATCCAGCGCGCCCTTGCCCGAATGTTCGGCAAGGGACTGGAGCGGACGTCTGCCATGAGGGTCTGCTCACGTGGCACCGGTCATGTCATCGCCGGGCTCACGCAACGGACAGGCTCATGGGTCGCCACAAGAACGGCCGATACTGCGTGTCGGTCGAAAGGGCTTCTTCATCGGGCGGGCATCAGGCTGCCGGGCAACCTTGGCCACGCCACGGGACAGTTCGCCGCCGCCCGTCTGTCTATCTGTCTATCTGTGTGGACCGGGGCGGCGTACCTGCCAGGGTCATTCAGGTAACACTCATGTATTGCATATTGCATGTCGCTGGCACGGGTAATGGCAGCAAGGCTGGCGCGTCCGGCAAGCCGTTGTCTCTGACATGCGTGAGGGGAAGCGCGCCCCAAGGGCAGGCGACCCGCCATCGTGCATGAGGCACACGGCGCAGATTCAAGCGGCCAGCCACGCACCTCACCTGCGGGCAGCGACGATAACGCCGACATATTGTACCAGCCCGCCGGCGTCTTCGCGCCCCTGCATCATGACGCACTCGGCGCGAGACATCCTCGCGCACACGACAGCGATGCCTCTCACCACGACGCCCCTCATGGCACCCGCCCCATGCAGGCTGGTAGAATGCCCGACAACTGATGCGGTTGCCCGCGTGCCGCGGTCTTGCCGTGCGACTCGAGGCTGGCGACTGCCGACACCGAACAGGAAAGCCCGAAGATGACACGTAGAAAGAAGAGCCGCTCCATCGCCGACAAGGTGCAGATTCGTACCGGCCGCCGCAAGGACTTCAAGAAGTGGCGCGCCGAGAACCCGGACCAGGTGCATTCCGGCCCGCGTTACGTGGCCAAGAAGAAGGACCAGCGCAAGTCCCAAGCGGCCGCCAAGCTCGAGCGCATGAACGCCGCGCCGCTGTTGCCGCTGCACCCTGATGCGCCGGCAAAGGAAGACAGCTCCTCCAAGGATGATGGTGGAGGCCAAGCGTGATGCGCCTGATTTCCTTCAACATCAACGGCATCCGTGCGCGTCCGCATCAGCTGGAAGCACTGATCGAGACGCATCAGCCGGAAGTCATTGGCCTGCAGGAAACCAAGGTGCAGGACAGTGAATTCCCCCACGCGCACATCGAGGCGCTGGGCTATCACGTGGTGTGGCACGGCCAGAAGGGTCACTACGGCGTCGCGATGCTGACCCGTCAGGTGCCGAAGAGGGTGCACTACGGCATGCCGGATGACGACGAGGATGCCCAGAAGCGCATGATCGGCGTCGAGATCGACGGCCCGAACGGCGAGCCGCTGATCGTCTACAACGGCTACTTCCCCCAGGGCGAGAATATCGAGCACCCGGTGAAGTTCCCCTACAAGACGCGCTTCTACCAGCAGCTGTTCCGCCTGCTGGAAGAAGACCACCAGCCCGAGCAGCACGTGGTGGTGATGGGCGACTACAACATCTCGGCCACTGACCGCGACATCGGCATCGGCGAGCCCAACCGCAAGCGCTGGCTGCGTGAAGGCAAGACCAGCTTCCAGCCCATCGAGCGCGAGTGGATGGAGCGCCTCTACGCCTGGGGGCTGACCGACAGCTTCCGCCACGTGCACCCGGAAGTCGATGATCAGTTCAGCTGGTTCGACTACCGCTCACGCGGCTTCGAGCGTGAGCCCAGGCGAGGCCTGCGCATCGACCTGATCATGACCAGCCCCGGCCTGACTCCGCTGATCAAGGATTCCGGTATCGACTACGCGCTGCGCGGCATGGAAAAGCCGTCGGATCACGCCCCGGTGTGGACCGATATCGGCTGATACGCTGAGCAGCACCAGCGCGAACACGATCGCCAGACACGCAAACGCCGCCTTTCCCGTCTCAGGACAATCAGGAAAGGCGGCGTTTGCGTTGCAGTGATGCTCAGACAGCGCTGGATCGCCAGCGTCTCACGTCATCAGCGCTGCGCGACGGACTTCAGCCAGGCATCGGCTCCTTCGGCGCCACGCGCCTGAGCCTTCTTGAAGGCTTCACGCGCAGGGTCGAACTGCTCCAGCTGACTGGCGACCACGCCGGAGAGCAGCCAATGACGCGCCGAGTCATCGCCACGCTCACCGGCCGCGGCCAGCGCCTGCTGCGCCGTTTCCCAGCGGCCCCAGTCATAGGCAAGCTCGGCATACTGCCGGGCACCCTCGAGTGACTGACTCTGCTGCGAGACGACTGCCCATGCCTTGAGCGCATGCTCGACATCGCGCGCCGCCGTCCAGGCCTGCGCCAGCTGGCGACGCAGCGCCGGGGTATCGTCAAGCAGCGGCTGCCCCTCAGGTGTCGCGGATTTCGAGAGCCCCGCCTCGATCAGCTCCGCCGCCCGCGCCGGCGCACCGGCCGCCAGCTGCAGGTCGACTCGCTGCTGGTAGGCATCACTGCCGCTGACGACCCCCGCTGCCCACGCCGCTTCCCAGGTACTGGCGGCGCGGGTGTTCTGGTTGAGGCGCTGATAGAGCGCCACGGCACGCTGCCAGTCCTGCGGGTCGCGTGACTCGCCCAATCCCTGCTCGACCAGCGCCACCGCCGCGCCATGGCGGCCGGTCTGCTGATAGACGCTGACGGCCAGTTTCAGGCGATCGCCGCTCGGCGCACTCGCCTTGCTGGCACGCTCAAGCCAGTCCTCGGCGCGCGCCCAGTCACCTCGATTGGCTTCCAGACTGACCGCCAGCCACAGGTCATCGGCACTCGCCGAGCCGCCGTGCAGATATTCCGCCAGGCGAGCGATACCGCTGTCGCGCTCACCGGCGCGCAGGCGCAGCATCGCTTCACGACGCAGCCACTCGCGAGCCTGGGAGGCATTGACGCCCGGCAGGCGACGCGCCTCGGCATACAGACGTGCCGCCTGGGCCTGATCGCCCTGGCGCGCTCGCGCACTGGCCGCCAATGACAGATACAGCGCACGCACTTCACCACGCTGGCGCCTGGCCTCACGCTCAGCGCGCTCACCGACCGCGTCATAATCGCCTTCATCCAGCCGTGACTGCAGCGTGCGCAACTGCCCCGCTACTTCGGCGGAAACGCGCGTCGCCGCATGGGCCGCACTGATGCCACCGACTTCCATCATCAGCATCAGGCAGGTCGAGACCAGCGTCACGCGGGTGAGTCGGCGCCCGCCGTGTGTCAGCAGCTGGCGCGCCCGCGCCATCAGGCCCCGTGATCGCTCAGCACTGTCGGCGTCCTGCGGCGGTGTGGATTTCGCTACCATGAGTCTTTCCTCTTGCGTTCATCCGCTGCCATGACTCGGCGCATTGCCGACAAGTCCACGGCATCAGAGATGACGACATATGACACACATCAGACACCCGATGAAAGCCCGCGCCATGGGGTCATGGGTTGCCTCAACGCAACTGGAACTCGAGCCGCTGGCGCGCCTGGCGCGCATTGCCCGCGGCCGGGAATTCCCAGCGCGCGATCGCCTTCATCGCCGCGCGGTCAAACACGCCCGACGGCTCGGCACGCACCACCCGCAGCGAGCCGCCATCGACATTGCCATCCGGACGAATCACGAAGGCCACCTCGACGAAGCCCTCGATGCCGCGGCGACGCGCACGACTCGGATATTCGGGAGCGGTGCGTACGGTGGGCCGCGGTGAACCACCCTGCGCCGCCGGGGCTGCCTTGGGCTTTGACGGCTTCGCCGCGGCCTGTGATGACGCGTCAGACGCCGACTGCGCCGATGATGCGACCTCGGCCTGCCTGGCGACCGCCTTGGGTTCCGGCTTGGCCTTGGGTGCTGGCTTGGGCGTCGGTTTCGGCTTGGGGGTCGGTTTGGGCGGACGCTCGACTTCCAGCGGCGGCAGGCTGTCATCCATGGTCAGCTCCGGCGTCGGCGGCAATGGCGTCTTGACCTCGGGGATCGCCACCGGGCTTGTCGCTTTGGGTGCCGGCATCGGCGCTGCCTTGGGTGGCGGCGGTGGCTCGGCCGGCGGCGTGGGCAGACTTTCACTCGCCGCCGGCGCGGGCTCCGGTGCCTCTTCAGGCGCCTGAACGGTAGAGACCGACAGCGGCTCCGGTGGCGGCGTGTCGTTCACCGGCGGCGCGACCAGCAGCGCCAGCGCATAGAACAGCACCAGCGCCAGCAAGGCGCCGCCGACAAGCCCGACGAGTCGATTGGCATACAGGCGTCGCGTCATGTCATTCGCCCTTCGAGGCGGCGACCGCGATGTCCTGCACACCCGCGTTGCGCAGCGCATCCATCGTCTCGACCAGCAGGCCGGTCTGTGAGCGACTGTCGGCCTGGATCACCACCGGCTGACCATCGGCAAGATCGACCACGGCGTCGCCGACGCGATGGGCATCCACCGGCTTGCCGTCGACCCACACCGCGTCCTCGGCGGTGATGGCGACCATGACCGCCGCGTCAGGGCGCGCCGTGGCATTGGAGGCTTCCGGACGCTGGATCTCGACCCCGGACTCCTTGACGAAGCTGGTGGTGACGATGAAGAAGATCAGCATGATGAAGACGACATCCAGCATCGGCGTCAGATTGATCTCGCCGCTGTCTTCCGCGGCCTCCATGCGACGTCTACGCATGTGGTGTCTCGCTTGTATCAGAGGAGGAATCAAAGCCGTTCGCAGCGGACATGCCGGAACGTGCATCGTCGACGGCGCGCGCCAGACGGTCGTGCAGACGCTGGTCTTCACGACGCACCACGCGCTCGAAGCGCGTGACGAACATCAGGCCCACCACCGCGACCGCCATGCCGGCCAGCGTCGGCAGCGTGGCACGTGCCACACCATCGGCCATGGCACGCGCCTGGCCGGTGCCGGCGATCGCCAACGAATCGAAGACATGGATCATGCCGGTCACGGTGCCCAACAGGCCGGCCAGCGGGCAGATCAGCACCAGCAGCTTGAGCCACGGCAGCGGCGCGCGCAGACGTGACAGCAGCTCACGGGTCAGCACTTCGCGATGGGTGAGCGCCGACCAGCTGTGGTGTTCGCTGCGCGCCACCCAGTCGTGGATCAACTGCTGACGCGCCGGACGATGCACGAGCCGCCAGTAGAGGCCGCGCTCCAGCGCCAGCCCGAACAGCACCATGGCGATCAGGCAGATCACCACGATCAGCGGGCCACCGCTTTCCACCAGCCGCATCACTGGCGCGAAGCCACCGCTCAGCAAGGAAGAGGCGGCCAACGAATCAGGCATGCTCGATATCCCGCTGACGCGCCGCCGCGCTGGCAGCCTTGCTCGGAGCGCGCTTCTCGAGGTGGTCGGCCAGACGTGCACTGGCGCGGCCCTCGAGGCGGCCCATCAGGCCCTTGGACAGGCTGGAAAGCCCGGTCTGGGCGAACAGCAGCGGCACGGCGGTCACCAGACCCAGCACGGTGGTCACCAGCGCCTGGGAGATACCGCCGGCCATCAATTTCGGGTCGCCGGTACCGAAGACGGTGATCGACTGGAAGGTGCCGATCATGCCGGTCACGGTACCCAGCAGACCCAGCAGCGGCGCGATGGCAGCCAACAGCTTGACCAGCGCCTGGCCACGTTCGAGCCTGGGCTGCTCGGCCAGCAACGCCTCGTCGAGACGGGCTTCGAGCGCTTCCGGCTCGTGATCGTGGCGCATGCCTTCAAAGCGATGCAGCACACGACCCAGCGGATTGTCGTCACTGAGCTGGCTCAGGTCGGCTTCCTGACGCTTGACCGCCCGACGGGTCAGCGACAGACGCACCAGCTGGATCAGCGCGATGATCAGGCCCAGCACGCCCAGGCCGACGATGACATAACCGACGGCGCCGCCCTGCTTGAGGCGCTCACCGAGACGCGGCGCCCGCGCCAGTGCCTGGGTGACATCACCACCGGTGGGGTCGAAGCTCAGACGATCACTATCGCCGGCATCGAAGGCCGCCAGCTGCTTGCGAATGCGCAGCGGCGTGGTACCCGCAAGGCCGAGGGTGTCCAGCGCCGAGGGGCCATCCACGGCCTTGTCTTCCGACAGCGGCGCCAGCAGGTGACGACCGCTGAAAGCCATCTGCTCGCCGACGCGCACGATCTCACGCGGCTTGATGCTGCCATCCGGCCCGGCCAGCGGTGCCTGGAAGCGCAGTGCGCGACCGCTTTCGGTGGCGATGCTGCGGATGTCCGCGGTCAGGGCGGCGAGTCGCTCGCGGCCCGGCACCTCATCGCGCGGCCCCAAGTCCGGCAGACGCGCCTGGCCGCCGACCAGCAGCCAGTTGCCCGCCAGCGCTTCACGCGTCTCGCGGGCATGCTTGCGCGCCACCTCGAACACCTGGCCGAGATCGCCCTGCTGGGCCTGGCGCTCTTCGTCCAGACCGCTGAGAGTCTCCTGTTGCTCCTGCGCTTCGGCCTCGAGGGTCGCGCGCGTCTCGCGCAGGCTGTCACGCCGCGCCTCGGCCTCGCTGACCGCCGCTTGCAGTGCCTCGCGATCCGACAACAGGGTGTCGAGACGCGCCTGATCGCGGCCTTCGGCCTGACTGGCGGCCTGTTCGAACTGCTCGACGCTCAATGACTGCTCGGCACTGCCGGTCGCCGCCAACACGGCAGGAGACGACAACGTCAGCAGCCCCAGGGTGCCGGCCGTCAGCAACAGGCGTGACAGAGACTCACGTGGCGCTTGTGAATTCATCGCCATCAGCTGGACTCCTGCGCGGTACGGGGTGTGGTGGTGCGTGTGCTGGTGACTGCCGCGGCAGCCTGATCGGCGCTCTCGAGCGCGGACTTCGACAGGCGCCCCTTCGGAGCCAGCTCGACATCCTCGACCGGCACCGACAGCGGCAGGGTCACCAGTGACGGTGCCTGCTGGTCACGCGCCATGCTGATGCCCTTGCGCAGCGCTTCCAGGCCGCTGTCATCCAGTACCTGCCAGCTGCCATTTCTGGCCTGCCAGGCGCCACCATGCTGACCATCCAGCGTCAGGTAATAGAGGCCGACGCGGCCGACACGCAGATACTGCACCTCGGTGTCTTCCCCACCGACAAGCCCTGCGCGCCAGGTATCGAAGCCCTGACCGTAGCTCAGCTCCTGCTGCCAGGCATTGAGCAGCTGATCGAGGCGCTCGTCATTACTCAAGCTGGCATTGGAGAGGTTGTCACGCAGACGCTGGACGCGCGCGAGGCGCTCGTCCTTGAGAAATGGCAGATCCTGCTCGATGAAGTCCTCAAGCTCCTCGACCTGCTGACGCAGCAGGCCCGGCAGCGACTCACGCGTGGCCTCGAGATTCTCCAGCGCCGTGCGCTGGCGCTCGATACGCGCCGCGCGATCAGCATTCAGCGGCGTCAGCTCCGCGGTATAGCTTTCCAGACGCGCGGCTTCCTGACGCGCTTCGCGCAGGCGCACCAGCAGCGCACGCGTCTCGTCATCGGCGGCGTCGATACGCGCCTGCAGCTTACGCTGGGCTTCCTGATGAGTGGCGGCACTGTCACGCAGTGTCTCGGCATGCGCGGGCAATGCCGTGGCTGTCAGCGGTGCAAGCAGCACCAGCGCCGGGAGCAGGCCGCCAAGGGCTCGCACGCACGGGAAGGGGAAAGAAGTCGAACGCCGCACGGACATCTCCTGAAGAACTAGGCTTGGTTGCATCCTCGGTCGCCTGCCAGGCCGCTAGTGGCTTCCGAGTGGAAATGCAAATCACTGGCATGGACGGTATTACAAACAAGAACAATTATCAATTGATCTTGCCTCGCTCTGCCCCATCAGCAGGCCCTGAAACCTGCAATGCAGCGTTGCACTTTTCTCCTGACGCTCTCCCCTGCCCTCGCCCCAACCCTTGCCTCTACCCTTGCCCGCAGACACAAAAAACGCGACCCGCCAAAGCGGGTCGCGTTGATTGGCCAGGGCACCTTGCGGTGTCTCGGCCTCAGCCTTGCGGGGCGTTGCTCAGAGCTTGCCTTCCAGCTCCGGCAGTACCTCGAACAGATCCCCGACCAGGCCGTAATCCGCGACCTGGAAGATCGGCGCTTCGTCGTCCTTGTTGATCGCGACGATGACCTTGGAGTCCTTCATGCCCGCCAGGTGCTGGATCGCCCCGGAGATGCCGACGGCGATGTAGAGATCCGGCGCGACGATCTTGCCGGTCTGGCCGACCTGCATGTCGTTGGGCACGAAACCGGCATCGACGGCAGCGCGTGAGGCACCGATGGCGGCGCCCAGCTTGTCGGCGATACCGTTGAGCAGCGCGAAGTTCTCACCGTTGCCCATGCCGCGGCCACCGGAGATCACCACCTTGGCGGAGCCAAGCTCAGGGCGCTCGCTTTCCGCCAGGGTTTCCTCGACGAAGCTCGAGACACCGGCATCCTCGACCAAATCCACGGCCTCGATGGCCGCCTGTCCGTCGAGCGCGACCGGATCGAAGCCGGTGGCACGCACGGTGATGACCTTGAGCACATCGTCGCTCTTGACGGTGGCGATGGCGTTGCCGGCGTAGATCGGGCGTTGAAAGGTATCGGCGCTCTCGACGGCGGTGATCTCGGAGATCTGCGCCACGTCCTTCAGTGCCGCGACACGCGGCATGAAGTTCTTGGCGGTGGTGGAGGCGCTGGACAGCACGTGGCTGTAGTCATCGGCCAGCGCCACGACCAGTGCCGACAGGTTCTCGGCCAGCTGATGGGCGTAGACGGCATTGTCGGCGACACGCACACGCGCGATGCCGGCAAGCTTGGCGGCCTGCTCGGCGACGGCGCCTACGCCCTCACCGGCGACCAGCACGTCGATATCGCCTCCGATGGCGCTTGCGGCTGCCACGACACTCGCGGTGCTGCTAGTCAGCTGGCCATCATGATGATCGGCAATGACGAGAATGCTCATGAGATCACCTTTGCTTCGTTCTTGAGTTTGTCCACCAGCTCATCGACGGAGCCGACCTTGATGCCGCCCTGACGCTCGGCCGGCGGCGTGACCTTGACCAGCGACACCTTGGAGGCCGTGGAGACACCCATTTCTTCCGGCGTCTTGACGTCCAGCGGCTTCTTCTTGGCCTTCATGATGTCCGGCAGCTTGGCGTAGCGCGGCTCGTTGAGGCGCAGGTCAGTGGTGACCACCGCCGGCAGGTTCAGCTTGACGGTCTGCAGGCCGCCATCGATCTCGCGGGTGACGTTGACGCTCTCGCCATCGACCACCACCTCGGAGGCGAAGGTACCCTGCCCCATGCCGGTGAGTGCCGCCAGCATCTGGCCAGTCTGGTTGTTGTCGGCATCGATGGACTGCTTGCCGAGAATCACCAGGCCGGGCTGTTCTTCCTCGACCACCTTGGCCAGCAGCTTGGCCACGGCCAGCGAGTCGACGGCGTCATCGGTCATCACCTGTACGGCGCGATCGGCGCCCAGCGCCAGCGCGGTACGCAGCTGTTCCTGGGCGGCCTTCGGGCCGATGGTCACGGCCACGACTTCGGTCGCCACGCCCTTTTCCTTCAGGCGCACCGCTTCTTCCACGGCGATCTCGCAGAAGGGATTCATGGCCATCTTGACGTTGGTCAGATCGACGTCAGACTGGTCCGCCTTGACGCGAATCTTGACGTTGTAATCGATGACGCGTTTCACCGCGACGAGTACTTTCATGGTGTCCTCGCTGATTTCTCATGGAGTACCAGTGACCGTGAGGTCGCCAGCGCTCGATTCATGCAAGCGTTTGATAGGTGAATATCTTCCAAAGATGACCGTGATGACAAGTGTCTCGCCACGATATCCGCTGGCACCCGACGGATGAAGTCAGCCAGACCGGCGTGGTTTTCACTGTCCGGGCGCCGCCATTCTCATGCGGGCATCTTGCGCAGAATTGGTTGCCGGGGTCAAACCTGACAATCACTCTCAACACGCCCGAGCGTGAAACCCATCGGGCGATTTCCTGCAACACCCCCGGTAGCTATTACGTCAGACCCAAGCATAATAAACAAACGGTCGTTTTAAATGCTACTGTTGCGGCATGCTATGCGGCTGCTTCTCGCCAGCGCCTTGTGTCGAGCGGCCAGTCGTCCGTGCAGGACATGGCGAGCCAGCGTGAGTCGCACCCCTATTTTCACTCCGACGAGTCGTGCCCTGACGCACGCCACGTCGGAGGTTCACTGCCCAGCGAACGGCCATGGCCGTTCGTGACACGCCCGCCCCGCCGGATCCGCGGGGCCCTGACGGCGCAAAGATTGAGGAGACGGGTCATGGAACGCGAATTCATGGATTTCGACGTGGTCATCGTCGGTGCCGGCCCTTCCGGCCTGGCGGCGGCCTGCCGACTGATGCAGCAGGCCAACGCGGCCGAGAAGGAGCTGACGGTCTGCGTGGTCGAGAAAGGTTCTGAAGTCGGCGCGCACATCCTGTCCGGCGCCGTGCTCGAGCCGCGTGCACTGACCGAGCTGTTCCCCGACTGGGCCGAGCGCGGCGCACCGCTCAAGACGGCCGTCACCCGTGACGAAGTCGTGCTGCTCAAGGATGACCAGAAAGCGCAGATCATCCCCAATGCACTGGTTCCCAGGACCATGCACAACGACGGCAACTACATCATCAGCGCCGGCAATCTGACCCGCTGGCTGGGCGAGCAGGCCGAGGAGCTTGGCGTCGAGATCTTCCCGGGCTTCGCCGCCCAGGAAGTGCTGCACGGCGAAGACGGCACGGTACGCGGCATCGTGGTCGGTGACATGGGCGTGGCCGCCGATGGCAGCGAAAAGGATGGCCACATGCCGGGCATGGAACTGCGCGGCAAGTACACCCTGTTCGCCGAGGGCTGCCGTGGCCACCTGGGCAAGCAGCTGATCTCGCGCTTCTCGCTAGACAGCGAAGCGGATGCCCAGCACTACGGCATCGGCTTGAAGGAGCTGTGGGATGTGCCCGCCGAACAACACCAGCCGGGGCTGGTGGTGCATGGCAGCGGCTGGCCGCTCAAGGGCAACGCCGAAGGCGGCTTCTTCCTCTATCACACCGATGACCAGCAGGTGGTAGTGGGGCTGATCGTCGATCTGGCCTACGACAATCCGTACCTGTCGCCCTTCGATGAATTCCAGCGCATGAAGCAGCACCCGACCCTGGCCCGCCATCTCGAGGGCGGCAAGCGGGTCTCCTACGGGGCGCGCGCCATCGCCAAGGGCGGCCTCAACTGCCTGCCCAAGATGAGCTTCCCGGGCGGTCTGCTGATCGGCTGCGACGCCGGCACCCTCAACTTCGCCAAGATCAAGGGCCTGCATACCGCCATGAAATCCGGCATGCTGGCAGCGGAAAGCGTGTTCGACGCCATCAAGGGCGGCGACGAAGGCGGTGAAGACCTGGTCGACTTCGGCAAGCGCTTCAAGGACAGCTGGGCCTATGAGGAGCTGGACGCCTCGCGCAGCTTCGGCCCGGCCATGCACAAGTACGGCACCTTCCTCGGCGGCGCCTACAACTTCCTCGACCAGCTGACGGGCGGCCGCCTGCCGACCCTGCATGACACCACGCCAGACTACGCGCGCATGCGCCCGGCGGCTGAGTGCACGAAGATCGAGTACCCCAAGCCGGACGGCAAGCTGTCCTTCGACAAGCTGTCCTCGGTGTTCCTCTCCAACACCAATCACGAGGAAGACCAGCCGTGCCACCTGCGCCTGTCCGACCCGGAGCTTCCGGTGCGTGACAACCTGCCGCGCTACGCCGAGCCCGCCCAGCGCTACTGCCCGGCCGGTGTCTACGAGATCGTCGAGGAGGCCGGTGAGCCGCAGTTCCAGATCAACTTCCAGAACTGCGTGCACTGCAAGACCTGTGACATCAAGGACCCGGCGCAGAACATCACCTGGGTCGCGCCGGAAGGCGGCGGTGGCCCCAACTACCCCAACATGTAAGCCCCTGCTGCCCGCCAGCTGACAACGCCGCCGCGGCTCTGCCGTGGCGGCGTTGTCGTGTCTGCCCCTCCTCATTCCTCAGCGCCGCAGGCGCGGAAGCCTTGCGCCCCGTAAGTGCTTCTTGTGTTATTCCAAAACAATCTCAAAGCGATTGTTGATATAACAGCTTCTCGGTAGCACATTAGCCTCCCTCGAATTCAGACTCACGCCATCGCTTCGGAGCCACCATGTCCGTCACACGCCAGATACTGCTCGCCCTGGGGCTGGGCATTCTCAGCGGCCTTGCCCTGAACGCCGGGGCAGGCGCTCTGCCCGAGGGCAGCGTTGCCTGGCTCGACAGCCACCTGCTGACGCCGGTGGGCCAGATCTTCCTGCGCCTGCTGCAATTCGTGGTGGTGCCGATGGTGTTCGGCGCCCTGATCATGAGCCTGACCAACCGCGAAGGCGGCGCCGACGTCGGTCGCCACGCCGGGCGCCTGCTGGGCAGTTACGTGGTCACCAGTGCCGTGGCGCTGACGCTGGGCATGCTGGTCGCTCACTGGCTGACGCCGGGCGTTGGCGCAGAGAGCCTGGTGGATTCAGCGCCTGAAGGCCACAACGCCGACAGCATCGCCCAGTGGCTGGTGGGCCTGGTGCCCAACAATCCCTTCACCGCACTGGGTGGCGGCGGACTGCTGCAGGTCATCTTCGCGGCCGCTTTGATCGGGCTGGCAATGCGCGCCCTGCCGGAGGAAAGCGCGCCGCTGCATCGTGTGATCGAGAGCGGTTACACCGTCAGCCTCAAGGTGCTGTCCTTCGTGCTCAAGCTGGCGCCGGTGGGGGTCTTCGCGCTGATCACCTCGGTGATCGCCACCCAGGGGCTGGATTTGCTGATGCGCCTGGGCATGTACGTGATCGGCCTGATCATCGCGCTGGCGCTGATGGCGCTGCTCTATCTGGTGCTGCTGGCCGTCACCGGTGCCCGCCCGCTGGCCTTCGTGCGCCACTTCGGCCAGAGCCTGGGCTTCGCCTTCGGTACCGCAAGCTCCGGCGCGACCCTACCACTGGCGCTGGGCAATGCCCGCGACTACGGCATGAATGACTCCCTGGCCAGCTTCGCGCTGCCCTTCGGCACGGCGCTCAAGCGTGACGGCGCCGCCGTGCTGCAGGGCTTCAATGCGCTGTTCGTGGCGCAGCTGTTCGGCATCGATGTCACCACCTCGCTGGTGATCACCGTGTTCACCACCGGCCTGCTGGTCAGCTTCTCGACGGCTGGCGTACCGGGTGCGGGGCTGGTCGCGATGACCACCGTGCTGGGCGCGGCAGGTCTGCCGCTGGAAGGTGTGGCCGTGGTCGCCGGGGTGGACCGCTTCACCGATGGCCTGCGCACCGCCCTCAACGTGATGGGCAACTGCGCCAACGCCGCCCTGCTGGAACGCTTCGATTCCCGCAAGCCCGCCGCCGAGCCCAAGACGCAAGCGTAAGCACGCACGCACGCACGCACGCACGCGAAGAGTCAGACAAAGCGCCCCACGAACGACAACGCCCGCCAGAGAAACCTCTGGCGGGCGTTGTCATGTCTGAGCAGCCCTCATCACGCTGGCGCTTGCGACGACTTCTCGCTGGCCTCACCGGTGGCGACCGGACGTGCGGGATCACTGATCCAGTCGCTCCAGGAGCCGGCATACAGGCGCGGCAGCGGCAGCCCCGCGATCGCGAAGGCCAGGATGTTCTGGCAGGCACTGATGCCGGAACCGCAATAGGCGATCACCTCACCCTGCGCCGGCAACAGGCTGCGCAGCTCACGAATCAGGCTCATGCGGTCCTTGAAGCGACCATTGGCTTCCAGATTGCTGGGGGTCGGCCGGCAGAATGCGCCGGGGATATGGCCTGCCACCGGATCGACCGGCTCCTGCTCACCGCGAAAACGCGCCTCGCCGCGGGCATCCAGCAAGCTGTCATCCGTGGCGGCCACCTCCTGGGCACTGACCAGCAGGCTGTCATCAAAACTCGGCTGCCAGTCGCTGGGTGTGGGGGCCACCGGTTGGGCAAGTGCACGTTTGAGCTCGCCCATGGCCTGATTCCAGGCCTGGATGCCGCCATCCAGCACCCGCACATCCGGATGCCCGGCCCAGGTCAGCATCCACCACAGCCGCGCCGCCGCCATCTGCCCGCCCATGTCGTCATAGACCACCACCTGCTGCTCGGGCGTGATGCCGAGGCGGCGGAACAGCTCGGCCGTCGCCTGATGTGACGGCAGCGGATGCCGCCCGCCCACGCCGTCCTCGCGCACGGCGGCCGAGAGATCGCGGTCCATATCGATATGGATGGCCCCGGGCAGATGGCCTTCACGCCACAGACGCTCGCCGGCTTCCCCATCGTCGAGACGTGCACGGCAATCCAGCACCACGGGCGACTTGAGGCCCGCCATCGCCAGCTGGGTCACCAGCTGACTGGCATCGATCAGGGGCGCCTGGCGCTGGTCCGGCACCAGCAGCGATGAGGCGGAGACGGAGGCTGCCGCCAATGCGGCAGGATCAGGATACTGAGCCATGGGAACTCCTTTTCGGGCAGACGAAGATGCGCTGCAGGCATGATGGTGCTCGGCGCAAGGCTTGGCAATCGCGCGACCTTGTCGCCCGAGTCTCAAGTCCATTGTCACAAGGGACACGAGGGACACAAGGGTCACAAGGCTGTCAGCGGGGCACGCGTGGCGATCAGCCGGCGCTTGTTGCCATCGGCAAAGCGCACCTCGATCAGCGGATTGGCTTCATTGCCGGAGACCTCTTCGATCACCCCCTCCCCGAAGCTCTCGTGACGCAAGCGCTGACCGACTTCCCAATCACCGACGCGTCGCAGCACCGCCGGCTCGCCGCGTGGAGTGCGATTGCCCTGTCGAGCGCCGCGAGCATGGGTGCCGGCCGAGCTGGACTGGCCTTGCGCAGTCGACTTGCTGGCCGACCTGCCCGGGGACCTGGCGACCTTCTTCGGCAGCGCTTCCAGCGTCGGCGGCGTGATGCCGTGACGTGCCAGAGGCAGCCGCGCCAGATAGGCCTCGCCAAGCGCCGGTGCCGCCACACGCAGGCGCTCGTCGCTTCCGTCCGCTGACTCACGGGCGGCCTCATCGCCGTCCTCGGCCTGCAGACGGGCAAGCCTGGCGCGCTTGCCGGCACCGTGAATCCAGTCGCCGAGGCGCGTGCAGTCCTCCACGCACAGCTCCGCGAGGAAGCGGCTTGGCGTATGCGTGCCACCGTCGCGCCACAGGTGCAGCTGCTCGCGGGCACGCGTCACCCCGACGTAGCACAGCCGACGCTCCTCCTCGAGGCGCTCCGGCGACAGCGGGTTGTCACGCGAGTAGGCCGGGAAGTCTTCCTCGTTCATGCCCCACAGCCCCACCAGCGGCCACTCCAGTCCCTTGGCCCCATGCACCGTGGTGATCAGCACGCCATCGGCGGCGTCCTCGACCGGATTGCGCAAAAGATTGATAAAGGCGTCGGGATCATTGGCCAGCTCCCCCGCCTGCTCGATCAGCACATCCAGCAGGCGCACATCCTCCTCGCCCTTGTCACGCCGGGCCGCGGCGCGGCGCAGCACCTTGTCGGCCTCCAGCTCATCGACCACATGGCGCAGCAGCCGCGCGGGCGCCCAATCGCCCAGCGCGGGCAGATCGCACAACAGCTTCCAGCGCTTGTGCAGGTTGCGGCGTTGCAGCGGCTTGAGGCCCTCGAGAATCGGGTCTTCCTTGCGTGGCCAGCGCTGGCTGTCGGCCAGCTGCTGACACAGGCGCTCGAGGCGTTCGCGCGCGACGAAGGCGGTGGGCTGGGTGAACAGCAGCAGCAGGTGCGCCGGGTCGCGCAGACGCGTGGCATCACGCGCCAGCTCCAGATAGCCCGCCAGCGCCTGCACCAGCGGCAGACGGAACACGAAGCGATCCCCCTGCCCCAATCGGAAGGGAATGCCGGCCTTGAGCAGCTGCAACTGCACCGGCACCGACAGCGCCCAGCTGCGCACCAGCACGGCGGCCTCGGCGCCACTGCGACCCGACTCTCGCCAGGCCGTGAGCGCCGCGACCAGACTGGCGGCGCCCTGGCCTTCGAACAAGCGCGTCGCCGGCGTGCCGGGCGCGGCCAGACACAGCTGGTCCGGACGGCGCGCATTGGCCGCGATGGCGTGATTGGCCGCCAGCGCCAGACGATGCCCGTGACGGAAGGTGTAGCTGAGCGGGAAATCCAGCGGCGCGGCAAAGCTCTCGGCAAAGCGCGTCAGCATGTAGTCAGGCCGCGCGCCACGCCACTCGTAGATGCACTGGTTGGCATCCCCCACGACCATGACTTCTGCCATGGCGCCGGAGGCTGCGGGCGACGCCTCGCCAGGCGACGACTTGCTGGACGGTGCACCCGCCAGCAGCGCCAGCATGCGCTGCTGCGCCTCATTGATGTCCTGATACTCATCGATGATCACGTGCTGCAGGTGCCCCTGGATGCGCGCGCGGGTCTCGGGCTCCCTCTCCAGCTGACGCAGCGGACGGTAGAGCAGATCGGCGTAGGTCATCTGGCCGTACTGCTCGAGCAGCTGCTCAAGCTGGGTAAAGGACTCGACGAAGTGGCCGGTGTGCTCGCCGAGGTTCATGCGCTCGTACAGCAGCGTCGGCTCACACATCTCGGCCTTGACCAGATCACAGAACTGGGCGAGCGCTTCGAGGCGCTCGCCTTCCAGCGCTGCCTCACGATCGGCGCGATCGGCATCGCCCAGCGCACGCTGGGCGGCCTGCTTGAGCAGACGCTCCAGCGCCCAGTCCTGCTGGATGAGTTCACGCGGCTCGAGGCTGCCCCAGCGCACCAGGGTGGTGGTCAGGCGATGGCCGATGGAGTGGAAGGTGCGGATGTCGGGCAGCCGTGTGCCCGGCGGGGCCGACTGCGCCAGCTTGGCGACGAAGTCCTCGCGCGCCGATCGGTTGAACATCAGCACCAGAATCCGCTGCGCCGGAATGCCTTCCGCCAGCAGGCTCAGCACCCGCGCCACCAGCGTCGTGGTCTTGCCGGAGCCCGCCACCGCCGCTACCCGCGCATGCCTCCCACGATGCGCCACCACGGCGCGCTGCTGATCCGTCAGCCGTTGCGTCAGCTGATCGACGGCCAGCGCCAGTGGCGATGCTGCAACGTCTGGCCCGGAGGTTGCGGTGCTGTCGGGCTCGATGGGAGGAAGTGGTGACGACATGAAGACCTGCAATGGCTGACGGCGAGGGAAAAGGAGCGAAGCAGAACGCGAGGGGCATACGAAAGAGAGAGCGGAAGGTGGCAGGCTCAAACAAGTTCAGACAAGTTCAGACCTCGACCTCATCGGCCGCCAGCTGTCCCAGAATCTGGAAGCGCCCGCCGCTCATGAAGCCGAGTGTCAGGCTGCCATCTTCCTGCTCATGCGTCTCGGCGCTCTCGAGCAGCCGATAGTAGAGATTGCGGTGCAGGCGCGCGGCAAGGCCGAAGCGCACCGGCACTTCCGGTAGCCACAGGCCGTCCGGCGTCTCGCTCAGCGTCAGGCAGGTCTCCCCTTCCAGTCGCACGACATCGCCCTGATCGGTGACCAGCTGCCAGACGTCCGGCTGAGGCTCTGTCTGCGCAGAATCACTCTCGGCCCGGGAGCAGTCCACCGCCAGGAAGGGGCGGTCCTCGACCTGGATGGTGACCTTTTCCGCCGGCGTGACCAGGCAGTAGCTGCCATCGGGCTCGCGGCGCAGGACACGCGACAGCATGTGCACCAGTCGCGCACGGCCGATGGGCGTGCCCTCGTGCATCCAGCGCCCGTCGGCACAGATGACGAGGTCCATTTCGCCACAATGCGCCGGGTGCCATTGATCCACCGGCGGCAATGCCTTGCCGCTGGTGGCCTTGTCGCCCAGCTGGGTGAGGATGGCGGCTGGATTCATGACGTTCCCTCCCTGGTGGTCAGATCATGCGGGGTACCACGCTCAATCGATGAGCATACCGCTGCTGGCCAGCGCTTCGCGAACGTTGTCCGGCGCTTCCGGCGCGGCGGCACGGAACAGGCGATAGAAGTTGGCGGTGGTCTGCATCGCCAGCTCATCGACGGTGATGCCGCGCTCGGCGGCGATGCATTCGGCGACCTCGACCACATTGCCCGGCACATTGGAGGTGCCACGGTACGGCACCGGCGCCAGATAGGGGCTGTCGGTCTCGATCAGCAGGCGGTCCAGCGGGATGGCGCGTGCCAGCTCGCGGACATGTTCGGCGTTGCGAAAGGTGACGATACCGGAGATGGAGACCATGAAGCCGTGGCCCACCGCGATGCGCGCCATGTCGAGATCTTCGGTGAAGCAGTGCAGCACGCCACCGACAGCGGGGTCCGTGTGCTGCTTGATCAGCGCCAGGGTGTCTTCGCGCGCCTCACGGGTGTGGATGATCACCGGCAGCTCGAGCTCACGCGCGGCGATCAGATGGCGCGTGAAGCGCTCGTACTGCAGCTCGCGGCTGACGCTCTCGTAGTGATAGTCGAGGCCGGTCTCGCCGATGGCCACCGCGCCGAAGCGCTCGGCGCACTTCTTGATGTCCTCGACCGTGGGTTCCGGGTCGACCTGATGCAGCGGATGCACACCGGCGGAAATCACCACATCCTCATGCTGCTGGGCGATGGCCGAGATCTCGGGCACATCGTCGAGCGTGACGGCAATGGCGAGAAACTGGTGCACGTGACGGGCGCGCGCGGCGTCCAGCACGGCCTCGAGGCTGCCGCCGTGCTCTTCCAGTTTCAGACGATCAAGGTGGCAATGCGAATCGACAAACATCCGGAAACTCTCACTACTGATGGCCACGCGGAGCGCGGCGAAAAACGTGCTCGACCGGCGGGCGCCCATGGCACTGCCGGTCGAGATGATGAAGCGACGCTGCGCTCGCGCTACAGCGTATAGGTCGCGTGCCCCTTGCCGAGCATGCCGGCCAGGTGGTTCTCGATATGATCGCGCACCTGGCGGTCCTCTTCACTGAAGTGGATGCCGATCCCGGCAGTGCGCCGGCCACTGACGCCCTGCGGGGAGATCCATACCACGCGCCCGGTGACCGGGATGCGCTCGGATTCCTCAGGCAGGGTCAGCAGCAGATAGACTTCCTGGCCCATGGTATAGCGCTCGGTGGTCGGCACGAAGATGCCGCCGCGCACGAGGGTCGACATGTAGGCAGCCAACAGGGTCTTCTGATCACGAATGGTCAGCGAGAGCGCCTTCTGGCCTTGCTGTGGAGCGGTATTCATCCTTCACCTCCGGCCGGTCTCCCGGCACATGCAGTCCCGTGACGAGCGTCAGCGCTCACATGAGGGCTCACGCTGCGAATCAATGCGTATTCTTCGGCCATTGCCTGTTTTATCTGACGCAAGGCGAGCAAGCGGCCTGCCGGCTTCAGTCTAGCCTGCCCTCCTTGCCTCGCGCAGCCGCGTGGTTTTCCACACGGGCCTTTGCTCAGCCCCTTCCTCAGCTCTTCGCTCCGACCTTCACTCGGGCCTTTACGCCGGAAAAAGCCAGCTGCGCGTTCAGGAGCGCAGCAAGGCGGCCCAACGCACCAGCCAGGCCTCCAGCACCAGCTGAGGGTTGGGGTTGCCGCCCGCGGCCAGCAGGCGGCGCTGCTCGCGCGCGAAATCCAGCAGCTTGAACCAGTCCTGGGTGCGCCCGTTCTTGACCGCCTGTCTCAGCAGCGGCTCGAGACTTGGGTCACGCAGGTCGCCGGCATTGCCGGACAGGCCCATGCGAATAAGGTCTTCCAGCCAGGCAATACCGTACCACAGCACCTGCGCCAGCGGTTGGCGCTCCAGTCGCCACGCCTCGGCCACCGGCTCGCCGCCGCGCACCAGCGCATCGAACAGCTCACGCAAGGCCTGACGCAGCTGACGCTGCTCCGCCTCGCCAAGACGCACCGCCAGCTGCGGCAGACCGCCTGCCATGCGCAGCAGGGCCTGAGCATCCTCGCCCAGCTGCTGCGTGAGCCACGGTAGGCTCTCTTCGGCCGGCGGAATCACCAGCGGCCATTGCTGACAGCGCGAGCGAATGGTCGGCAACACCCGTGACGGCATGTCGCTGAGCAGAATGAACAGCGTATTGGCGCCGGGCTCCTCGAGGCTCTTGAGCAAGGCGTTGGCCGAGGCGATGTTCATCGACTCCGCCGGTTGCAGACGAATGACGCGGTAGCCGCCCTGCTGGGCCGTCTGGGAGACGAAGCGGTTGACCTCACGGATCGGGTCGATGCGGATCATCTTGCCGACATCCTGCGGCGCGACCGCCATCAGATCAGGGTGATGCCCCGCCGCCAGCATATGACAGCCATGACATTCACCACAGGCCGCCGCGCCGGGCTTGCCCTGGGCGGTGCGACACAGCACGCGGGCGATCATCGCATCGGCCAGCTCATGCTTGCCAAGCCCCGACGGTCCGCTGAGCATCACCGCATGCGGCAGGCGACCGTTGTCGTGCACCGCGGTGAAGTGTTGCCACAGCGAGTGCTGCCACGGCAGCGGCGAGAAGCTCGACAGCGTGACACCATTGCTGACGTCTGAAGCACTCATGGCTGCACATCCTTGGGAATGTCCTTGGGAATGTCCGCCTGCCAGGCCGCCACGCGAGCCGCCAGCACCGCCGCGATATCGGCCTGCACGGCTTCAAGCGACTGACCGGCATCGATGGTGGCAAAGCGCTCGGGGTCGGCGTCACGACGCATGTGATAGCCGACACGCACCGCCTCGAAGAACTGCTCGGCTTCCTGCTCGATGCGGTCGGCGCCTTCGCCGGTCTCGGCGCGGCGAGCGGCCAGACGGCCACGTGCCGCCTCGACCGGCATGTCCAGCAGCAGGGTCAGGTCCGGCTGCAAGCCTTTCTGCACCAGGGATTCCAACGTCGAGATATCCGCCAGCGGCAGGCTGCGGCCACCGCCCTGGTAGGCAAAGGTCGCGTCGGTGAAACGATCACACACCACCCAGGCTCCGCGCGCCAACGCCGGGCGAATGGTCGCGGCCAGATGCTGGGCACGCGCGGCGAACATCAACAGCAGTTCGGCATCATCACTCAGCGACTCGGCCGGCGCCGGGTCCAGCAGCAACTGGCGAATGGCTTCCGCTCGCTCGCTGCCACCCGGCTCACGCGTGCGCACGACCTCGAGGCCATGCGCCTCTAGCTCGGCGACCACGAAGGCGACATTGGTGCTCTTGCCGACGCCTTCACCGCCTTCCAGCGTGATGAAGCGACCACTGGGCACGGCCTCGGCAGACACGGACTGGGTGGCCGCCGCGCTGGCGGCGTGACGAGAAGACGTCGTGCTTGATGCGCTCGGACGTGAAGACATGATGTTTCCTGATTCAGACAGCAGATGACTCGCGACGACAGCCCCGTGCAGCATGGCAGACTCTGTTTGCCACACGGGTTTCAGCTCATTCGCCACGCATTACCGATTGAGAATATAACGGCGCACGGCATTGTTGTGCTCGCGCAGCGTGCGCGAGAAATGATGCTTGCCCTCACCCTTGGCGACGAAGTAGTAGGTATCGCCCTCCTTGGGATGCACCGCCGCTTCCAGCGCGGCGCGCCCGGGCATCGCGATCGGCGTCGGCGGCAGACCGGTGATCACATAGGTATTCCAGGGCGTCGGCTTGCGCAGGTCGGCGCGCGACAACGAGCCGTCATAGTCCTTGCCCAGACCATAGATGACGGTCGGGTCGGTCTGCAGGCGCATGCCGCGCTCCATGCGACGCTTGAAGACGCCGGCGATCTCGCCGCGCTCTTCCGGCGCGCCGGTCTCGCGCTCGATCAGTGACGCCATGATCAGCGCCTCGTAGGCGCTGGTGATCGGCAGGTCGTCGTCTCGCCCGGCCCAGACTTCCTCCAGCGTCCTGTTCATGCGGGCAAAGGCCTGCTTGTAGAGCGAGAGGTCGCTGACGCCCTTGTGATAGCGGTAGGTGTCCGGGAAGAAGCGCCCTTCCGGCTTCTCGCCCTCTGCACCGACAGCCGCCATCAGCTCTTCATCACTCATGTCGCGAGTCGTGTGCTCAAGCTTGGGCGAGGCATCCATGGCAGTGCGCATCTGGGCGAAGGTCCAGCCCTCCGGCACGGTCAAGGTATAGCTGACCACATCGTCACTGGACAGCAGCGCCACCAGCTCACGACCGTTCAAGCCCGGCGTGAGACGGAATTCACCGGCGCGCAGGCCATTGACGGCCTCAGGCTCGAGGCGCGACCACACCCTGTACGGCCAGCTCGCTTCGATGATGCCCTGTGACTCGAGCTCGCCCACGACCCTGGTCAGACTGGCGCCCTTGGGCACCTCGAACAGCTGTTCCTTCTCGATCGCCAACGGTGACAGCAACTGCGCCTGCCAGTAACGAAAGCCCACCACACCCGCAGCCACGGCCAGCACTACCAGCATCAGGAGGATCTTGAACACTCGCATAATCAGGTTTCCAGTCTTCATGGCGAAGGCGACGACCGCACAGGCATGCCTGCTGACGCTCGTCGTCTTCCGTCAGTTCGCGGGCTCGCCCAGCAAGCGCGCGACAGTGTGATTCAACTCGTCCAGCGCCGGATGCGCCTCATCCTTCCACTCAGCCAGAATCGCGCCATCGGGCTTGAGCAAGGTGCGCAGCGGCCAGACGCCCTGCACGGAATTCACGACGACGACCTGCTCGGCCCACGCGAGTGACTCAAGCCCCTCACGGACTCGCTCGAAGGTCATCTCGGCCTCAAGCGCCGCCAGCAGCGTGCCCTCGACACCGGCACGATCAAGACACGGCGTGAACCAGCGCCCATCACGATACCAGGCCAGATTCATGCTGGTGGCTTCAACCAGCTCGCCCTGCGCATTGAGCAACAGGCCCTCGCTGATGGCCGTGTCGCTCCACTCACGGCGCGCCAGCACGTTCTCGAGCCGGTTGAGGTGCTTGAGCCCGGCCAGTGCCGGTTGCTCGGCCACACGCAGCTCGCAGACCCGTGCCGTGATACCACGCCGCGCCTGCTGATTGACCGCAAAAGGCGTCGCGCGTGCCCGCAAGCGCGCCTGCGGTGACTCCGGCGCCCTGTATCCCCGCCCGCCGGAGCCGCCGGTGACGATCAGCTTGAGCACTTCCAGCCCCTCGCCCTGACAGACCGCCAGGCAGCTCGCCAGTTCAGCTGACGAAGGCGCCGCAATTCCCAGACGCTGACAACCGCGCGTCAGGCGCGCCTCATGCCAGGACCACAGCTGCGGTTGGCCATCACGCACCAGAATCGTCTCGAACACGCCCTCGCCATAGGCGAGGCCACGGTCATCACTGGGCAGATCGGCAGCGAGCGCCGCAAGGGAGTGCTTGTCGTCAGCGCTTTTTTCATCAGAGGCCCGGTCATCTGAGCTCTCGTTGCCAGAGGCATCAGTCGTCATCGATACAGCCCTCCAGAGAACGGTTGCGACACGACACGCAATGAAGAGGTGACGCCCCACAGACAAACGCGCCCCCGGATGGGAGCGCGTCTGAGGAGAGAGAACACGAAAGCGTGTGATCAGTCCTTGAGCTTGCCGAACACCAGCGAGCCGTTGGTGCCACCGAAGCCGAACGAGTTGGACAGGGTGTACTCGATCTTCATGTCACGTGCGACGTTCGGCACGTAATCGAGATTGCAGCCCTCGGCCGGGTTGTCCAGGTTGATGGTCGGCGGCGCGATCTGGTCACGCATCGCCAGCACGCAGAACACGGCCTCGACCGCACCGGCAGCACCCAGCAGGTGACCGATCATCGACTTGGTGGAGCTGACCGCCACATCACGTGCCGCATCACCCAGTACCGATTCGACGGCGAGACTTTCTGCCTTGTCGCCGGCATTGGTGGAGGTGCCATGGGCATTGATGTAGTCGATCTGGCTCGGCTCGAGCTTGGCGTCACGGATGGCGTTGCGCATCGACGCGGCCGCACCACGGCCGTCTTCGGGCGGCGCCGTCATGTGGTGAGCGTCGTCGGACATGCCGAACCCGAGCACCTCGGCGTAGATGGTCGCGCCACGCGCCTTGGCGTGCTCGTACTCTTCCAGCACGACGACACCGGCGCCGTCGGACAGCACGAAGCCATCGCGGTCGCGGTCCCACGGACGGCTGGCCGCCTGCGGATCATCGTTGCGGGTCGACAGCGCACGCGCCGCGGAGAAGCCACCCAGGCCCAGCGGCGTGGTCGCCATCTCGGCACCACCGGCCACCATCACGTCGGCATCACCATAGGCGATGGTGCGTGCGCTGTAACCGATGTTGTGCGTCCCGGTGGTACAGGCGGTGGTGATCGCGATGTTCGGACCACGATAACCGAACTGGATCGCCAGATTGCCGGAGATCATGTTGATGATGGAGCCCGGCACGAAGAACGGCGAGATGCGACGCGCACCGCCCTTCTCCAGCGCCTTGTGGTTGTGCTCGATCATCGGCAGGCCGCCGATACCGGAACCGATGGCGACACCGATACGCTCGGCGTTGTCTTCGGTACATTCAATGCCGGAGTCGGTGATGGCCTGGTGGGCCGCCGCGATACCGTATTGGATGAAGAGGTCCATCTTGCGGGCCTCTTTCGGGTTCAGGTACTGACTCACATCGAAGTCCTTGATGGAGCCACCGAAACGGGTATTGAAACCGCTGACATCGAAATGCTCGATGGCCGCGATGCCACTCTTGCCCGCCTTGATGTTGCTCCAGCTTTCCTCGACGGTATTCCCGACCGGGGTTACCAGGCCAAGACCTGTTACCACTACCCTTCTGCGAGGCATCGTGTCTCCTCCAAAACTATCGAATTGGCACGCCAGGGCCATAGACGCCCGGACGGTAATTGAGCGCATTATACAGAAACCAGGCCATGCGTGGGCAGTCGGTTTTCAAGCGCTTTTCTGGCCACTTTCACGAAGGAATTCCGACACTTGCCACAAGAGGGCATTTGTCACGAAGCCCGCCGTCTACCACCAGGCAATTCGCGCCCTGTCGGCGCGGCATTGCGCAGCACATCCCTGAACGACAAGAGCCGCACTGAGGAACAGTGCGGCTCTTGAACGTACAGACAATTGCATCACGACCATGAGCAACAGGTTGCTCCGTGATCGCTTCAACACACCTTACTGGTGGTTGACGATGTAATCGATAGCTTCCTGCACGGTGGTGATCTTCTCTGCTTCTTCGTCAGGAATTTCAGTATCGAATTCCTCTTCAAGAGCCATCACCAGCTCGACGGTGTCCAGGGAATCGGCGCCCAGGTCTTCAGTGAAAGAGGAAGAGTTCTGGATTTCTTCTTCTTTGGCGTTCAGGCGCTCAGCCACAACCTTCTTGACGCGTTCTTCAATGGTGCTCATTTAACAATCACTCCTAGTGGTACGGAATCCGCAGCTCGAAAAAGCTGGGCGTAGTTTATAGGCCACCCCAAAAGGACGCAACCACGTCCCTGCGTGGGGTTCAGCGCATGTTCATGCCACCGTTCACCTGCAACGTCTCACCGGTAATGTAGCCTGCCGCATCACTGGTCAGGAAGCCGACTGCCGCAGCAATCTCTTCCGGCTGGCCAAGGCGCGCCAGCGGGATGTTGCCGAGCAACGCTTCGTGCTGCGCTTCCGGCAATGCTTCAGTCATGTCAGTGGCAATGAAGCCCGGCGCCACTGAGTTGACGGTAATATTGCGTGACGCGACTTCGCGCGCCAGCGAGCGGGCAAAGCCTTCCATGCCTGCCTTGGCGGCAGCATAGTTGACCTGACCGAGGTTGCCCATGGTCGCGACCACGGACGAGATGTTGACGATGCGGCCGAAGCGCGCCTTGGTCATGCCGCGCAGGCAGCTCTTGCTGACACGGAAGACCGACTTGAGATTGGTGTCGAGCACCGCGTCCCAATCGTCTTCCTTCAAGCGCATCAACAGGTTGTCACGCGTGATGCCGGCATTGTTGACCAGAATGGTCGGGGCGCCGAAGCGCTCGCCGATTTCCTTGAGCACGGCGTCGACGCTGGCCTGATCGGTGACGTTGAGCAGCATGCCCGCGCCTTCGATACCGTGCGCCTCGAGGTCAGCGCCGATGGCCGCTGCGCCTTTCTCGCTGGTGGCAGTACCGATCACGATACGGCCCTGACGGCCGAGTTCACGGGAGATGGCTTGGCCGATGCCACGACTGGCACCGGTCACCAGTGCGATTCTGCGTTCGCTCGTCATCTTGAGTCCTGAGTTGGCTGATCCAAGTCACATGGCCGGCCGGATGGGCCAGCCACGAGCTTACTGATTCTGTTCGGCAGCGGTCTCGCGGGCAAGTTCCAGCGCCGCTTCCAGGCTATCCGGATCATTCACGGCCAGGCCACGTGCCTGACGCTGAATGCGCTTGCCAAGGCCGGTCAACACCTTGCCCGGGCCGCATTCGATGAAGCTGCGCGCGCCACTGTCGAACATGGCATTGACGCAGTCGGTCCAGCGCACCGGCTGATAGAGCTGCTCGATCAGACGCTGACGCAGTGTCTCGACATCGTCATGCGCCTTGGCATCGACGTTCTGGATGACGGTATAGCGCGGCGCACGGAAATCGATGGCATTCATCGCCTCGGCCAGCTTGTCGGCCGCCGGACGCATCAGATCACAATGCGACGGCACTGACACCGGCAACGGCATGGCGCGCTTGGCTCCCGCTTCCTGACATGCCGCGATGGCACGCTCGACGGCAGCAGTACCGCCGGCGATGACGACCTGTCCCGGCGCATTGTAGTTGACTGCCGCGACCACTTCACCCTGCGCTGCACTGGCACAGGCGGCTTCGACCTGGGCATTCTCGAGACCGAGAATGGCCGCCATCGCGCCCTGGCCCTGCGGCACGGCAGTCTGCATGGCTTCGCCGCGCAGATTGACCAGCTTGACGCCCTCGGCGAAACCGATCACGCCAGCGCAGACCATGGCGCTGTATTCACCCAGGGAGTGACCTGCCATGCGCGCCGGGCGCGGGCCTTCCAGCTCCTGCCAGACGCGCCAGATGGCGACACTGGCGGTCAGAAGCGCCGGCTGGGTCAGCTCGGTACGATTGAGCTCCTCCGCCGGACCTTCCTGTGTCAGGTGCCAGAGATCGCGCCCCAGCGCGTCAGAGGCTTCCTCGAAGGTAGTGCGGACCACGCTATAGCGCTCCGCCAGCTCCCGCAGCATGCCGACCTGCTGGGAGCCCTGTCCCGGGAAGATGAGGGCCAGGGAATCTGTCATTGCTGTCACCATTTCCATCTGTTCAGGTGGGACTGACACGGGTCAAGAAACCCGATTTCCGCTGGCTCGCAAGCGAGACGACCACTGTCGTGTCTCACGCTTCTGCCAGGGGAAAGCCTGCTTCCTGTCATTTACGTCATGCTGCTGCCCTGCGGGGCTTCTTGCGGGGGCTGCCTGCCCCTGATTCCCGTCCGCCTTCACCGCCCGGCCGCGAAGCGCTGGCATTGTCGCACCGTGTGCGCCGAAGCTCGACCCCAACAGGAACAAATCAGACCAATTTACTCATTCAGCGTGAGTATGTGCCTTCCAGGGCCTGCGCCAGGCGCGAAGGCAATTGCTCGCGAGCCTCGCTGGCCGCCCGCGTGACGGCAAAGGCAAAGCCTTCCGCCGCCGCGCCGCCGTGGCTCTTCACCACCACGTTCGCCAGGCCCAGCAGGCTGGCACCGTTGTAGCGCACCGGGTCCAGCTCACGCGAGAGTCGCGTCAGCGCCGGGCGCGCCAGCCAGGCCATCAGGCGCGTGCGCCAGCTGGCCGCCAGGGTCGCCCCCAGCTGCGCCGACAGCATCTGCGCAAGCCCTTCACTGCTCTTGAGCACGACATTGCCGACGAAGCCGTCACAGATCACCACATCTACCTTGCCGGAGAAGAGGTCGCCGCCCTCGACAAAGCCAAGGTAGTCGAAGTCCGACTCGCTGCCAGCCAGCAGGGCGTGCGCTTCCTGCACCTGCGCAGTCCCCTTGACCGACTCGACCCCCACGTTGAGCAGCCCCACTCGCGGACGCTCGACCGCGTCGATGAGGCGACTGCGCATCGCGCCCATGCGGGCGAACGCCAGCAGGTGATGCGGTGCGACATCGACGTTGGCGCCGAGATCCAGCAAACTGCAGGCTCGCACGCCACGCGTGGGCACCGCGGCACAGATGGCAGGTCGCTCCACCCCTTTCACTCTTCCCACTTCGCGCATGCCCAGCGCCATCAAGGCGCCGGTATTGCCGGCACTGACACAGGCATCCGCCTGGCCCTTCGCCACCAGACCCAGGGCCTGAGACATGCTGCTGGGCTCGCGACTGCGCAAGACGCGGGACGGGCGAGCATCAGACGCGACAATGCCGTCGACAGCGAGTGTCTGAAGGCGATCACGAACACGGGAGAGTGAAGCAGGGAGGGAGTCTAACTCGGCATCCAATAGATGCTGCGGGCCAACCAGGATGGCGCTGAGTTGCGAGTCTCGCAACAGCGCACTGGCCGTGCCCCGTAACGTAGCGCGGGGACCGAAGTCCCCGCCCATCGTATCGATGGCGATACGCACGGCGTTACGCCGCGCGCTGCATCAATGCCTTATGCATCAACGACTTTGCGGCCACGGTAGAAACCGTCGGCAGAGACGTGGTGACGCAGGTGAACTGTACCGGTTTCCTTGTCCTGGGACAGGGTCGGTGCAGTCAGGGCATCGTGGCTACGACGCATGCCACGCTTGGAACGAGTTTTGCGGTTCTGCTGAACTGCCATGGGGATTACTCCAATCTTGTCGACAAATTGAGTTCAGTGCTTGTCCTTCAGGGTGCGAAGCACACTGAATGGATTCACAGCGGGTGCGTCCGAGGCCTCGGGTTCCACACCGCTGGCCAGCTGGTCGCGAGAGACGGCACAATCGGCCTCCTCGTGGTAGACCACCTGCGGCAGGACCAGGAGCACTTCATCCTCGATCACTGTCAGGAGATCCAGCTGTTCGTTTTCCACCACTACCGGCTCGTACTCACCGGGCAGCTGCGCCGCCAGTGCATCGCTGGTCACCAGCCCCAACAGGAACTCGCTGGAAAGCGGCTCCGGCTCGGTGGGTCCCAGGCAACGCTGACATAACAGACTTGCCTCGAAGGCGATGGAGCCTTCGATGAAGCTGCGACGTTGAGTGTCGATGTCAAAGGTCATGGAGACGCTGACGTCCCCTTCCTGAGCACCGATGGCCTCAACAACACGGGGCATGTTCGCCAGTGGAATCACGCCTTCAAGGCGTTTACCCGCTGACGCCAGCCGGTAGGGCTCGACCTTGGTCGGCAGTCTTGTGGTCAACATAGGCGCGCCATAATAGGGATTCCCCCTCCCGGTGTCAAAATGCATGAGCAACTTGTTGCTTTTGCCAGCCCCCTCACCATCACGCTTTCACGTCGATATGCGGCAACTGACACTGGGCTACACGTCCAGCGCGCGATTGTACGCGCCTGACGCTTCAATGCCGAGAGGATTTACGGCATCCTGCAGCCCTTGTTTTTCAAATACTTGCCGCGCGCCGCCCAGCCAATGCCCGCAACGCGCCCCGACGGAGAGCCATGATGACTCCACTGGTCCTGGCGTCCAGCTCACGCTGGCGTCGTGAACTGCTTGAACGCCTCGGGCTGCCCTTCACCTGGACAGCCCCCAGCATCGATGAAACGCCGCGCCGCGAAGAAAGCCCCGAGACACTGGTCCATCGTCTGGCACTCGGCAAGGCCAATGCCGTGGCGGATGCCTATTCCCACCACCTGATCATCGGCAGCGATCAGGTCGCCGTCTTCGAGGGCGAGATACTGGGCAAGCCGGCGGATCTGTCAGCCGCATGCGGCCAGCTGGCGCGCTTTTCCGGACGTCGCGTGCGCTTCGTGACCGGCCTGGCGCTGATCGACACCCAGTCTGCGCGTCACTGGGTCTGTCATGAAGACTACGAGGTCGTCTTCCGCCCTCTGAGCCGCGCCGAGATCGCGCGCTACGTCGAGCGCGAGCGCCCCCTCGACAGCGCCGGCAGCTTCCGCATGGAAGGGCTGGGCATCACGCTCTTCGAGCGCCTCGAGGGGCGTGACCCCAACAGCCTGATCGGCCTGCCGCTGATTCGCCTGTGCGAACTGCTGCGCGAGGCAGGCGTCGACCCTCTGCTGGATGCACCGCGCTCCTGAGTGGCGCCGCGCCCCCGAGAGACACCGTAGCCCTGAGAGATACCGCAGCCCTGAGCGACGAGAGCTGCGGCCCTGACTCGCCTACCAGGGCAGGCGGTAGCTGACAGGCGATACCGTCGTCTCGAGCCCCATCGCACTGGCCATTACACCGGCGAAGCGCCGCGTGAAGCGCTCGAAGGGGTCCTGACGCGGCGTGTAATCGTGCAGCTCCGCTTCTGGCGTCAGCTCAGCCGCCAGTTCCTCCAGCGTGCCGGTACGATCGACCAGCCCCAGCCCCCGGGCCTGCTCGCCGGTCCAGATCAGCCCCGAGAACAGCTCGGGATCGTCCTTGAGGCGTTCACCGCGCCCGGCCTTGACCGCCGCGATGAACTGCTGGTGCGTCGTGGCCAGCACGCTCTGCCAGAAGGCACGCTGGTCCGGCGAGATTTCCGAGAACGGATCAAGAAACGCCTTGTTGTCTCCCGCCGTGAACACGCGACGCTCGATATCCAGCTTCTCCATCGGCCCCTTGAGCCCGAAGCTTGAGGAGATCACGCCGATGGAGCCCACCAGGCTCGAGGGTGCCGCGATGATCTCGCCGGCGCCGGCCGCCATGTAATAGGCACCACTGGCGCCCAGGTCTTCAATCACCGCGATCACCGGCTTGTCGCCCCGCTCGCGCAGCCGCATCAGCTCGTCATAGACGCGCTGGGACTGCACCGGGCTGCCACCGGGCGAGTTGATGTCGAGCACCACCGCCACGGAGGCCGGTGACTCCCAGGCCGCGCGCAGCCCCTTAATGATGCGCTCGGCGTTGGCTTCGCCATCCGCTTCGATCACGCCCTTCACGCGCACCACGCCCAGATGCTGCTCGCCGGGCAGCGCCGCTGGCTGGCTGCCGAGCGTGAACAGGGTCACCGAGGTCGCGATCGAGGCAATGAACAGCAAGGCGAACAGGAAGCGGAAGAACAGCTTCCAGCGCCGCGAACGACGCTGCTCGGTGACCACGCCTTGCACCCAGCGGTCCATCATCTCGAGCTGCGCGGTACGCTCGCGCGCCTGCCAGTCCACCTCTCGCTCGGAGACGGTAGCCGCGCCCTGCCCACTCATGCCCGGCCCGCTCAAGCCCGCTTCGCTCTCGTCCTTGCCACCCGCGCCTTCACGCCAGGGATCCTGCGGCCTGTCACTCATCGATTGCTGCTCCTGTGCTGGGCGATCGCGGCCGTTATCTGGCCACGTACAGCCACTCCATCAATTCATCGAAATGCGAGACGATGCGCTGCGGCGCACAGGCCTCAAGACGCGGCACACTGTGTACGCCGTAGTCGACACCGACACTGTGCATGCCCAGGGCACGCGCCATTTCCAGATCATATTCGGTATCGCCGACCATCAGCGCCTCATGCGCCTCAACGTTCAGCTCGGCCAACAGCTCCTCGAGCATGCGGGGGTGCGGCTTGGACAGCGTCAGGTCCGCAGTGCGCGAAGCATGGAACCAGTCACCGCAATCATGGGCCCTGAACATGCGGTCCAGCCCGCGGCGGCTCTTGCCCGTCGCGACGGCCAGCAGCTGCTCGGGATGGCGACGCAGACGCTGAATACCGGCCTCGACACCGGGGAAGAAGTCCAGCGGCGTGGTATCGACCGCGACGAAATGCGCCTTGTAGGCCGCGACCAGCGCCTCGCATTGCTCGGCCGTCGCCCCCGGGAAGAGGCGCTCCATGGCTTCGGGCAGCCCGAGCCCGATGATGTCGCGAGCCGCATGGGCAGGCAGCTCGCCCATGCCCGTCGCCAGCGAGGCCGCCTGCAGGCAGTCGACGATACGCGCCTCGGAATCCATCAGGGTGCCATCCCAGTCGAAGATGACCAGGCGATAGCGCGGTTGCGGCAGTCCTGCAACGAGATCAGTCATGACGAGCTCCCAGCTCTCTGGCAGTGGCGAGAACGCGCTTCATTCGCTTGTCCAGCGGCGCGCGCACGGTGACGGTTCGCCCGTCGATCGGATCAGGGAAGCTGAGCTGGGCGGCATGCAGGAACAGACGCTCCAGTCCGACCTTCTTCGCCAGGGCATTGCCGCGCTCGGTGCCGTACTTGGTATCGCCGAGCAGCGGATGTCCGGCATGCACCGAGTGCACGCGGATCTGGTGAGTACGCCCGGTAATCGGCTCGGCCTCGACCAGCGTCATGCTCGGATAGGCCTCACGCACCGCGTAACGCGTGCTGGCCGTCTTGCCGGCCTCATCGACGCGCACCCGACGCTCACCATTGCCACCGTCGTAGCGCTCCAGCGGTGCATTGACGTAATCGCGACGTGAATCCCAGCGCCCCTCGACCAGGGCCAGATACAGCTTGGTCATCTTGTGGGCCTTGAGGTCGGCATTGAGCTGCAACAGCGCAGCCCGCGTCTTGGCCAGCAGAATGCAGCCGGAGGTATCACGGTCCAGGCGATGCACCAGCTCCAGGAACGGCAGGTCGGCGCGAATCTGGCGCATGGCCTCGATCAGACCGATCTTGACGCCACTGCCACCGTGCACGGCAAGCCCCGAGGGCTTGTTGATGACCATGAAGTCATCCGTCTCGCGCACGATGCAGCCCGCCAGCACCTCGCGCAGGTTGTCACTGACTTCCTGCACGGCGGCTTCCGGCGAGAGGCGCAGTGGCGGCACCCGCACCAGATCGCCCGCCTGCAGGCGATAATCGACCTTGATGCGCTTCTTGTTCACGCGCACTTCCCCCTTGCGCACGATGCGATAGATCAACGCCTTGGGTGCGCCCTTGAGGCGGGTACGCAGAAAGTTGTCGATGCGCTGCCCGGCCAATTCCGGGGCAACCTCGATCCACTGGACTGATTGGCCTTCGGCCATGTCGCACTCCTTTCCGGCCCCGCCTTCGCGCGGCCTGCTCATCTTGTTGCCGTGCACCTAGGCGCACTCAGACCGGCCATTCTACGGTGTCATGCGACCAATGGGGAATCATCGTGCCACATGCCGCTCTCATGAGCGGCTCACCGGGCCTCGTATCTCGGGCGATGTAGCGAAGCGTTTGATCTGGCAGCTGAATTGCTGGTACATACCTTTACTGGTATATTCGAGCGCAGTGAGATGGGCCTTCTCTATATGCCCGATCATCGTCTCCGCAGCCCTGTCACAGCGGCCGGAAAAACGGCGCACCCGGCACTTCAACAAGGTGCTTCACGCCGGCGGAGAGGGTCAGATGGCCCGCAATGAAGCAACGCGCACCGACATCAGCACCGTGCAGGTCACGCAAGCACCCTGTTGTCATCTACCCTGTCGGTAGCGTGCTGTCCCGCGCATCGCACCTGTCAATCACAGGCAGCGAAGGCCGCCCCAAGGACAGTCATTCGCGGCCAGTGGCCTGACCAGAAGCTGACGCAAAACATCGATGTCGCGCAGGCCCCACAGGACCTGGTGACGATATCAGCGGGCGCGGAACGCATTACGCCGCGCGCCGCAGCGCAATCGCCCTTCGAGCCTTCGTTGCAGACTCCACGAGATGCTGTCGCGGGAGCCCGAAAGCCGCCTGCGCAGGCAAGACAGCAAGATGCCCAGTCATTCATGGGCCAACGACACAAGACCGCCCGGGCATGAAGCCCGGGCAATCATTCGATATCCGTGCCGAAGGCCGGCGTCGATGAATCGGCAAATGCCAGGTGTTAGGGAAGAGACCGCAGGGCCGGAGGAGTACCAATCCCCGCAACACGTCCTGCCTCTTCCAAGTACTCAACATGATCATGCCGCATGTGGCCCGTCCACGGACTTGCCTGCATGCGAAAAACGCATTCCACGACATGCGCTGAGCACAACACGAAGCGGAAAACGGTTCCTCGTCGCCGACGCACAATGCGGCTGCCCTTCGGCACGCCCAGTCTAGCGAGACGACATGAAACGGATGCTCATCAACGCGACCCAGCCGGAAGAGCTGCGCGTCGCACTGGTCGACGGACAACGCCTTTACGATCTCGACATCGAGTCCGGCGCCCGCGAACAGAAGAAAGCCAATATCTACCGCGGCAAGATCACCCGCATCGAGCCCAGCCTCGAAGCCTGCTTCGTCGACTTCGGCGTCGAACGCCACGGCTTCCTACCGCTCAAGGAAATCTCCCGCGAGTACTTCTCCAAGGACCCCGGCCAGGGCCGTCCCAACATTCGTGAAGTGCTCAAGGAAGGCCAGGAAGTCATCGTCCAGGTCGACAAGGAAGAGCGTGGCAACAAGGGTGCCGCCCTGACCACCTTCATCAGTCTGGCTGGCCGCTTCCTCGTGCTGATGCCCAACAACCCACGTGCCGGTGGTATCTCCCGCCGCATCGAGGGCGAAGAGCGCGCTCAGCTGAAGGAAGCGATGAACAGCTTGACCCTGCCGGACAAGATGGGCGTCATCGTGCGCACCGCCGGTATCGGCAAGAGCGCCGAAGAACTGCAGTGGGACCTCGACTACCTGGCACAGGTGTGGGACGCGGTGACCAAGGCCGCTTCCAGCCGCCCTGCCCCCTTCCTGATCTACCGTGAATCCAACGTCATCATCCGTGCCATGCGCGACTACCTGCGCAATGACATCGGCGAAGTGCTGATCGACTCTCCGGAAGTCCAGGAAGAAGCGCTGTCCTTCGTGCGTCAGGTGATGCCGAGCTACCAGCAGAAGATCAAACTCTACGAAGACGACGTGCCGCTGTTCTCGCGCTTCCAGATCGAATCCCAGATCGAGACCGCCTACCAGCGTGAAGTGAAGCTGCCCTCCGGTGGCGCCATCGTCATCGACCACACTGAAGCCCTTGTCTCCATCGATATCAACTCCGCGCGCGCCACCCGCGGCAGTGATATCGAGGAAACCGCGCTGCAGACCAACCTGGAGGCCTCCGACGAGATCGCCCGCCAGCTGCGCCTGCGCGATATCGGCGGCCTGGTGGTGATCGACTTCATCGACATGACGCCGGCACGCAACCAGCGTGAAGTCGAGAACCGTGTGCGCGACGCACTCAAGATCGACCGCGCTCGTGTCCAGATCGGTCGCATCTCACGCTTTGGCCTGATGGAAATGTCACGTCAGCGTCTGCGTCCGTCACTGGGCGAGACCAGCGGCGTGGTCTGCCCGCGCTGTGACGGCCAAGGCACCATCCGTGACGTGCGCTCCATGGCGCTCTCGATCATGCGCCTGATCGAAGAAGAGGCCATGAAGGAGCGCAGCTCGCAGATCCGCGCCATTCTGCCGGTGCCGGTCGCGACCTACCTGCTCAACGAGAAGCGCGCCACGCTGTTCGACATCGAACGTCGTCAGGGCGTGAATGTCGTGCTGCTGCCGAACCCGGAACTCGACACCCCGCACTACGAAGTCGTGCGTCTGCGTGATGACCACGTCGATGAAGACGGTGCCGACAAGTCCAGCTTCGAACTGTCCGTCGAGACCGAAGTCGGCAAGGAACCGGACCCGAACTTCGACAAGCCGCCGGCGCGCACCGAAGCCGCTGTCAAGAGCGTGTCCCACACAACGCCTGCCCCGGTTGCCGCACCGGAAGCGCCTGCCGCAGTGGCCGAGACTGCTGACAGCAGCAATGACAGCGATAGCCGCAACGGCAACGGCAAGAACAACGGCAATCGTCGTCGCAACGGCAGCAACGGCCGCAACCGCCAGGAGTCGCGCAACGAGTCTCGTAACGACACTCGCAGCGAAGGCCGCAACGACAGTCGTCAGAGCTCGCGCAATGACAGCCGTCAGAGTAATCGTTCGAACCAGAGCAACGACAGCCGCGCTCAGGCCAGCAAGCAGGCAGTCGTCACCCAGGCGCCCGCCCAGTCTCACGCCAGCACAGCAGCCCCCGTCGCCGGTGGCGGCCTGCTGTCGCGCCTGGCGCGAGGCTTCAGCCGCCTGCTGGGCAATGACAGCGACAGCGCAGCACCGGCCAAGTCCAGCGAAGCGCGCAAGGCACTGGAAAAGGCCCGCGAGCGTCGCGAGACCGTCAGTGAAGCCAGTGCTCCGGCAGCGGCTCGCAACGATTCCCACAATGGCCGTAACGCTGAACGTAGCGACGATCGCAAAAACGATCGCAACAACGACCGCAGCAATGACGGCCGTGGCAACGAGCGCGATGACAACCGCAAGGACTCCCGTCGTCGCAATGACAACGCGTCACGCGACAACGATGCTGACAGCAACAGCCAGAACGATGGCCGTAACAGCAACAAGCGCCGTCAGCGCAACGACCGTGGCAGCCGTCGCAAGTCCAACGAGTCGCGTCAGGACAGCCAGCAGGAAATCGTCACCAACGACAGCAAGCCTCAAGCCGAGCCGAAGGCGCAGGCCGACAACAGCTCGAAGGCCGACAACGCCAGCAAGCGCGATTCCGGCAAGCGCAGCGACAAGCCGGCACGTGGTGAAAAGCCGAGCAAGACTGACAAGGCCGAACAGGTCGACAGCAAGCAGGCACGCGAGTCCATCAAGGCAGCCGAACAGGCCGAGCAGGAGGAACAGCAGGTCAGCAGTGAAGACCAGCAGACACGCAACAACCCGCGTGTGCGCAGCCGCCAGCACGCTCTGAATCCGCAGGCGGTCGAAGAGCAGAAATCGCTCAAGGCCATGGCGCTGGCAGGCCCGCAGGCTACCGCTGCTCCGGCAACCGCTGCGGTGCCGGCCATTGCCGAGGAAGGTGCCAAAGCCGTCAGTGCCACTACCGCTGCTCCGCAGGGCGAAGCCAATGCCCCGCAAGGCAGTGACAGCGCTCCGCAGGATGAAAACAGTACCGCGACACAGGAGGCACCGACCACCGCTGAGCAGTCTGCCAGCGCAGACCTCACGGCAGTCGCCGCAGCGGAAGTCAGCGAGCCGAGCAACGAGACGCTGAAAGAGACGGTAGCCCCTGAGTCAGCGGCATCCGACGCGCAAGCGTCTGAGTCTGAGCCAGCGGAAGTGGCCGAGCCGGTCGCCGAAGCGCCGATCGACGCACCTGACGAAGAGGCGTCAGAAGCGCCTGCCACTGGCGCTCACCAGGCGCAGAAGCCTGAGCAGCACGCCGCCCAGCGCACTGAGCAGCATGCCGTCCAGCAGCCAAGCGTTCACCAGCCGCAGGCCAGCGAAGCTGACGCCGCCGTCGACACGCCGGCCATCACCGCTGCAGAAGTCGCACCGGAAGCCGCGGCCGATGAGCAGTCGCTGAAGGAAAGCGTGATCAGCGAAGCCGCTGCGCCTGAAGCGCCGCAAGGTGAAATCACTGTCAGTGAGAACGGCGCCGAAGCGCAAGCTGCCGAGCAGACCGAAGCTCAAGCACCTGCCGCTGACGCAGAGGAAGCGGTCGCCGCTGAACAGCCTGTACAGAAGGCCGCGCACGAAGAGGCTCCTCAGCAGACTGAGACCAGCGAGGCGAAGGTGACGCAAAACGCTGACGTGGCCAGCACTGAGATTGAGCCTGCCGTCAGCACGGAGCGCACCGCAGATACTGTCGCTGATGCTGCTGAAAGCTCTCAATCAGCTGAAGGCTCCGATTCTGCTGACGGCTCTACAAACGCTGAAGGCTCTGATGCTACTGCTGAAGGTGCCGAAAGCGCCGTCAACGTTAGCGCCAGCGTCGAGAACGCCCCGGCCGAGGCAGCGTTCGCGACTGCCGAGCGTCACGACAATGTCGCCGTGGCGCAAGCCGTGAGCGACGACACCTCCACGGTGGAAGTCGCTGACAGCGAGCAGAAGCAAGCACCGAGCGAGCAAGGCGAGGCGGCAGCGGCAGAAGGCGTGCAGCAGGACAGCGCGCAGCCAGCCACCGAGACCCGCCGTCGCCGTGGCGAACGCGCCTACAACGATCCGCGCGAAGTGCGTCGTCGTGAGCGTGAAGCTGCCGAGCGTGCTGCTGCACAACAGGCCAGCGCAGAGACTCAGGACACGACCGCTCAGGATGACAGCAACACGTCACACTGAGGCCTGAGGCTGGCGCCCTGCCCCTGCCGTCACTCGCTGCCCCTTTCAGCCACAAGCGCTGAAGGGGGCGCCAGAAAGGCAGAGGACCCTGCCAGCGTCTGCCGGCCGCTCTCGCTGAGCAGCAAGTCAGATGAAAACAAGAACGCCCCGCAGGCTTGCCTGCGGGGCGTTCTTGTTTTCAGCGTATAGCTCAGTGTACACGACGCTGGGCCTCAGCCCTCGGGCATCACCCTTCAGGCATCATCCCAAGCTCCCGCGGCTCCTGTTCGAGCCAGACACCGAAGCGGGCGTGAACGGCCTCACGTACCTCCTGCGCCAGTGCCAGCAGCTCGGTGACGGCACCCTCGCCGAAGTGCACCAGCACCAGCGCCTGCTGAGCATGCACGCCAACATGGCCTCTGCGCGCACCTTTCAGGCCACATTGATCGATCATCCAGCCTGCTGCCAGCTTGATGCTGCCATCGGCCTGCGGGTACTGCGGCAAGCTCGGGAAGCGGGTCAGCAGCGCCTGGGCCTCGGCACGGGGAAGCTGCGGATTCTTGAAGAAACTGCCGGCATTGCCCAGTCGCGCGGGGTCGGGCAACTTCTCACTGCGCGTGGCAATCACCGCCTGGGCGACCTGCAACGGCGTCACCTCCCCCCCTTGCGGCAACGCCGCACTGACGCGCTGGGCGAGATCACCATAACCGAGCCGGGGCGCCGCCTGGCGCGATACCTGCAACTCCAGGCGCGTGATCAGCACGCGATGCTCAAGCGCGCCCTTGAAGATGCTGTCGCGATAGCCGAAACCGCATTCCTCACGATTCATCCAACGGCAGCTGCCATCTTCCAGCGACATGACTTCCAGACGCAGCAAGTGGTCTGCCAGCTCGACGCCATAGGCGCCGATATTCTGGATAGGCGCCGCACCGCAGCAACCGGGAATCAAGGCCAGGTTCTCGTAGCCCCACCAGCCGGCGGCGGCCAGCTCCATCACCAGGGCATGCCAGCGCTTGCCGGCCTCGACGGAGACCTTGGCCGTCAGGCCGTCTTCTGCTGGCGTGATGGTGACCTCGTCAAAGGCCGGACGCATGACATGGGCATCCAGCCACGGCAGCAACACCAGATTGCTGCCGCCGCCGATCACCACCAGACGCTCTCCAGTCTGCCGGGAGGCCAGCACCTGTGCCCTGGCCGCCTCGACGGTGTGTGGCTCGCTCAGGGCACGGGCACGCGCCGAGAAGCCCAGGGTATTGCAGCTATCCAGCGCCACACCCTCTCGTTGCGAGGTGTCGCCAGCGTTCTGATCACTGGATACCTGAGTCATGAGCGCGCCCGCGCCGTGGTCGCTGCAGGCAGTGCCGCAATGAGTGCCTCACAGGCCACATCGATCAGGTCCAGCACACGCTCGAAGGCATCGGGGCCCCCGGTGTAGGGGTCCGGCACCTCACGACTGCCCGCTGCCAGCGCGGGCAGCGGGGTCGGCAGCAGGTCCAGCAGGCGACCGATCAGCGCCTGATCGCCACTGTTGCTGCGCGCAGCCAAGGCACGGGTATCGGCAAGATTGGCGTCGTCCATCACCAGAATCAGATCGAAGTCGTGAAAGTCCTGCTCGCACAACTGACGGGCACGCAGCGTGCTGATGTCATGGCCGCGCCTGGCCGCATGCGCGATGGCCCGCGAATCAGGCTGACCGCCGACATGCCAGTCACTGGTGCCGCAGCTGTCCACCGTGACGACCTGATCCAGGCCATGGCGCGTCAGCGCCGCGCGCAACACGCCTTCGGCACTCGGTGAGCGACAGATATTGCCCAGGCACACCATCAGGATGCGCTCCAATGGCGCCTGACGCTGGGCCAGCTGCTCAAGAAGCTCGCTCATCAGGCCTCTCCGCTCTCGCTGCCTGCCACTGCTTGCGCCAGCCAGTCGCGCACGCGCTCGAGGTCCTCCGGCGTGTCGACACCTGCCGGATGCGCCGTGCAGGCAATGGCTACCTGGATGGCATGACCATGATGCAGCGCGCGCAGCTGTTCGAGCTGTTCAAGCTGCTCCAGCGGGGCCGGCAGCCAATCGACGTAATCGGTCAGGAAGCTGGCACGGTAGGCGTAAAGGCCGATATGACGCAGCCAGGAATCGGTGGCCAGCATGTCCGGCGGCGTGGTGAAGTGCTCGCGGTCCCACGGGATAGGCGCGCGCGAGAAGTACAGGGCACGCCCACGCAGGTCACGCACCACCTTGACCACATTGGGGTTGAACAGGCTGTCGACGCTGGCGATCAACTCCGCCAGCGTGGCGATCGAGGCCCCCGCGTCTTCCTCGAGGCGTACCGCCACCTGATCGATCAACGCCGCCGGCAGCAACGGCTCATCGCCCTGGACGTTGACCACCAGGGTCTCGGGGGCCAGCGCCAGCAGCGTGACCACCTCGGCAAGGCGGTCCGTCCCGCTGGGATGATCGGCACGCGTCATTACCACCTCGGCCCCGAAGCCTTCACAGACCTCACGGATGCGCTCGTCATCGGTGGCGATCACGACCCGACTGGCCTGACTGGCGCAGGCATTGCGCCAGACATGCTTGATCATCGGCTGGCCATGAATGTCCGCCAAGGGCTTGCCCGGCAGGCGTGAGGAGTTGAAGCGCGCCGGAATCACGACCACGAAACCGGCCTCGCTCTCTGAACGGCTGTCGTCTGCCTGCCCCTGCTGCAGAAGGTCACTCATCAGCCGCGGCTCCCCTTGAGCTTCTCGTCGGCATCCATCTGGCGCGCTTCTTCTTCCAGCATGACGGGAATGCCGTCGCGTACCGGATAGGCAAGGCCATCGTAGAAGCACTTGAGCTCGGCATTCGCCGCATCATAGGTCAGCTTGGCCTGACACAGCGGGCAGACCAGCAGCGCGAGCAGTTCCTTGTCCATCGAGACATCTCCGGAATAACAGCAGAAAAGAAAGAAAATTCAGCGATCAAGCCCTCAGAGCGCCTCAAGGCGTTTGGCGAGCCAGTCCACCAGCGCCTGATCCGGACGCGCCTCGACATCCAGCGCCCAGCAGCGCTCATTGGCGAAGCTGCGACACTTGACGGCGTCCTTGGCGGTCATCACCACGGGCAGATTGTCGGAAAAGCGCAGATCCGTCGGCGTGAAACGATGGTGGTCCGCCAGCGGACACGGCAGATGATCGACCCCGAGATTGGTCAGGGTGCGGAAGAAGCGCTGCGGATTGCCGATACCGGCTAACGCATGCACCTGACCACTGAACGGCAGCTGGTGGGCAGGATAGCGCACGTCGTCGATCAGATGGCGCCAGTGAACCGGCGTCAGCGTCATGCAATGCGATTCCACCGGAAGGCGCGAGCAGTCGATGACACCGTTGGAGATCACCGCATCGACACTGGCAAGGCGCGACAACGGCTCGCGCAGCGGCCCGGCGGGCAGGCAACGCTGATTGCCGAAGGCACGCTCACCGTCCACGACCACCAGCTCGATATCGCGCCCCAGCGCATGGTGCTGCAGGCCGTCATCGGAGAGCAGGATGTCGCAGCCCGCGGCAATCAGGCGCCGCGCCGCACTCGGACGATCCGGGTCGACCGCCACAGGCAGGCCGGTCTGCTGGGCCAGCATCACCGGCTCATCGCCGGCATGCTGGGGATCGGTATCGGCCTGCACGTAGAGGGGGTAGCGCGGCGAATGCCCACCGTAGCCGCGCGAGATGATGCCCGGGCGCCAGCCCTGCTCGCTCAACCAGCGCCCCAGCCAGGCGACCAGCGGCGACTTGCCGGTGCCACCGACGGTGATGTTGCCGATCACGATCACCGGCACCGGCGCCTTCCAGACCTCACGCTTGCCGGTGAGATAGGCATTGCGCTTGCGCGCCACCACATTCCTGTAGACATGTTCCAGCGGGCGCAGCAGGTGCAGCCAGCCGGCGCCACGATACCAGGCGTCTACCAGTCGTTCACTCATGCGTCTGCCGTCTCCCGGAACTGGATGCGATGCAGCGCGGCATAAGCACCTTCCTGAGCAATCAATGATTCGTGGGTGCCGTCTTCGATGATCTCGCCATCATCCATCACCAGAATGCGGTCCGCCTTCTCGATGGTGGACAGACGGTGGGCGATCACGAAGGTCGTCCGGCCCTGACACACTTCTTCCAGCGCGCGCTGGATATAGCGTTCTGATTCGGTATCCAGCGCCGAGGTGGCCTCATCCAGCACCAGAATCGGCGAGTCCTTGTAGATGGCGCGCGCGATGGCGATACGCTGGCGCTGACCACCGGAGAGCATCACGCCATTGTCGCCGACGATGGTGTCGTAGCCTTCACTCATGCGCTCGATGAATTCGTGGGCATAGGCCGCATGCGCCGCCTCTTCCACCCGCGCCTTGTCGACTTCGCCGGTGCCGTAGGCAATGTTGGCGGTCAGGTCGGCATTGAACAGGGTGACATTCTGCGAGACCAGCGCGATCTGCTGACGCATCGGTCGCAGCTTGTAGTCCTCGATGGCGACATCGTCGATCAGGATGCGGCCGGTGGTCGGTGCGTAGAAGCGCGGCAACAGGCTCATCAACGTCGACTTGCCCGATCCCGAACGCCCGACGATGGCGACCATCTGCCCTGGCTTCACCTCCAGATCGATACCCTTGAGCACCTCCTGCTGATGATCTGCATAGCGGAAGTGGACATTGTCGAAGCGCACACGCCCCTCGAGACGACCCTCGGGCACCAGGGTGCCGTTGTCCGGCTCTGCCGGCATATCCAGCAGACCGAACAGTTCTTCCGAGGCCGCCATGCCCTTCTGGATCTCGCCGTTGACTTCGGTCAACTGACGCACCGGCTTGGCCATCATCGAAGCAGCGGTGATGAAGCCGACGAACTCCCCAGCGCTCATGCCGGCCATCAGTTCCGGCGCCATCGCCAGCCACACCAGCGTGGCCAGCGCCACGGCGATCAACAGCTGGATGACCGGCGTGGCGGTGGCCTTGGTCAGCGCTTCCTTCATCTTCTGCTCGCGGTTGTACTCACTGACCGCCGCAAAGCGTGCCTTCTCGTAATCCTCGGCACCGTGAGTACGCACGATCCGGTGGCCGGACAGCGCCTCGGAGGCCACGTGGGTCACCTCGCCCATCGAGCCCTGAATGCGCTTGGAGAGCTTGCGGAAGCGCTTGCTGGCATAGCTGACCACCCAGCCGATCAGCGGCGTGACCGCGATGAAGACCAGCGTCAGCTTCCAGTTGGTCCAGAACAGATAGCCCAGCAGGCCGAGCACGAAGAAACCTTCGCGCAGGATGATGGTCAGCGCCTTGGTGGCCGCGCCGGTGATCTGTTCGACATGATAGGTGACACGGGTGATGAGATGGCCGGTGGAGTTCTCGTCGAAATAGCGCCCCGGCAGATGCAGCATGTGGTTGAACACCGTGGTGCGCAGGGTGTGCACCACGTTGCGCGCCACATCACTCATGCAATAGGTGCCCAGGAAGGTGCCGACGCCGCGCACGGCGAACATGCCGATCACGAACAGCGGCAGGAACAGTCTGAACTGGGCGTCAGGATTCTGAATGCCGTCGATCAGGCGCTTCATCATCTCGGCCAGCGCCGTACTCGAGGCACCGTAGATGATGTAGCCGATGACGGCGGCAAGAAACATCTTCCAGTGCGGGCGAACATAGCCGAGCAAGCGGCGGTAATGAATCCAGGTGGAGTCGCGACTCACGGGGTCTCCATAGACTTGGGCGGCGCCCTCATGGGGCATCCGGTGATGATGATTCCGTCCCGATACGCGTACTGATGCGCACACGGGTGATACCCACTTCAGCGGCGGCGTCCAGCGCCGTGACCACCTTGGCGTGGGGCGTGCGGCCATCGGCTTCGAGGATCAACCCGAAGCGATCTGCCTGGTCCTTGTACTGCGCAAGTTGCGCTCCCAGTTCATCCTCGCCGAGGCTTGCCTCGCCGAGCGTAAAATCACCTGCTGCTCCGATGCTCAAAATCAAGGGCGCCTGCTCTACCGCGCTGGCCTGACTGGACTGCGGCAGAATGAGGTCCAGCGCTCGACGGCTATCGAAGGTGGTCGAGACCATGAAGAAGATCAGCAGCAGAAACACCACGTCGATCAGCGGGGTGAGGTTGACCTCCACCGACTCACGCCGGCGACGCGGAAACCTCATGACGGCCTCCCGGCACCTGCCCCCTTGCCATCATCGCCACCATAGGGATCATCGGCGTCACGACGCATGTAAGCCGGCAGGTCTTCCGGCAGACGCTCATGGGGCTCCGGCACCTGGCCGCGGCGCTGGCCCGGGCGACGGTCGATGCCGTCGTGGCTCTCGGCCAGCCCGAGCTCGCCCTGATGGTGCGAGATATACTCCACCACCTGCCCTGCCTGCTCCTCCATGTTGACGGTGATGTCCTCGACACAGCGCTGGAAATAGCGATGGAACATCAGTGCCGGAATCGCCACCGTCAATCCGGAGGCCGTCGTCACCAGCGCCCGGGAAATCCCGCCGGCCAGCTCCTGGGCTCGCTCGGCGCTGCCCGCATCGACGATCACGGCAAAGACGTCGATCATGCCCACCACCGTGCCCAGCAGCCCCAAAAGCGGCGTGATGGCGGCGATGGTGCCCAGCGGACTCAGGAAGCGCTCCATGTCATGAATCACGGCCACGGCCGATTCCTGCATGCGCGCGCGTACCTGCTCATTGCCCAGGCGCGCATTGCGCAGTCCCGCCGCCAGCACGTTGCCCAGCGGCGAATGACTCTCCAGCCAGTACACATTGACCTGTCCCTGGCTGATCAGTTCACACACCTGCTGCCCCAGTCCCTTCGGCGCGATGCGACGCGTGCGCAGTGTCCACAGGCGCTCGAGAACGATGGCCAGTGCCACGACGGAACATCCGAGGATGGGGAGCATCAAGACTCCCCCTGCGTACAAGGCTTCCAGCATGTGACCTCTCCCTTGGTCTCGATGCCTCTGCGGGCACCATTTTTGTCGTGTCAGATGTCACGCGCCGTCCCTGTCGCGCAGGCCGCATGAATCCGCCATGCATCTGATCATCCAGCGGATTTTACCCCAAGGCACCTCACTCCGATACCGCCAGCCCTGCGTGCTGGTTGCAGCCGCTCCCCCTGCGGCCACCACTCCCAGTGCAAGGCGCCATCCAGCCCGACATGCCAGAGACACTCGACATGACGCGCCAGACGCTCCACCACGTCCGGATGCGGATGACCATGCGGATTGTAGCGACCGGCGCTGACAATCGCGTGACGCGCCGCCAGGCTCTCAAGCCAGCCATCACCACTGCTGGTGCGGCTGCCGTGATGTGCGACCACCAGCAATGGCAAGCTGCGTCCGGCCAGTCGTCTGCCCAGCGTCGCTTGCAACTCGCGCTCCTCCTGCAGGCCGATATCGCCGGTCAGCAACGCCAGTGGGCGTGCGCCATGTGCTATCAAGACCACACAGGAGTGCGCGTTGTCACGTCGAGTTGTCAACCCTGCTGGCGGCCACAGCATCTCAAGGCGCACCGGCTCGCCCTGTAACTGACCAAGGATGATGCTGCGCCCGGCGACACACTCTCGCATCGCCACCTCCTCGAGCCAGCTTACCTGATGCGCCAGTCTCGCTCGCTGCCCGGCCGGCACCCACAAGGAAGCGATCTCCTCGGCAGACAGCGCCTGCAGGCCGCCGGCATGGTCACCATCCCCGTGACTCACGATCACGCCGATCGGCTCTCCCGCCACGGGCATTGGCCCCGGCAAGCGAGCGCCGGCATGGCGTGATGCCACGCCCAGATCATATCGCCAGTGTCTCGGCGTCTGGCGTGAAGTACCGATGCCGATGCTCGCAGCAAGATGACTGCGCAGCGAAATCGCCAGCCCCTGCCCGACATCATGCACCGTCAGACTGAGCGCGGGCGCCCCGGGCGAGAACGAGGCGACCTCTGTCGCGCGCGTGCCGGCGTCCCGCCCGGCGGTGGCCAGCGCAGTCGGTGACCACGGCAAGGTCAGCGCCGCCAGTGACAGCCCCCAGCAGAGTGCCACGCTGCCACACAGGCGCTTCAGACGGCCATCGAGGCCCGGCACACCCTCCGCCAGCCAGGCACATAGAAGGGCCATGACCACGAGCATCAGGATCAAGGCCGAGGGAGTGGCGCCAGACACCCCCGCCGCCATTGGCACCTGCGGCCAGCGCCCCTGCGTCGACGCAAGCGAAGACAATATCTCCATCGCCTGCGCCATGCCCTGTGCCAGCAGCTGCCATAGACCGCCACTGAACACACCGTCAGCGAGCATGCCTGTGAGCCGTGACGGGACGAGTCCCGTGAACAGCAACAGCTGCTCGAGTCCCGCAACCCCCCAGCCCAGCATGCCAAGCGGCACGATCAATAACGTCACCAGGGGCGCCATCAGCAGATTCATCGGCAGCGACAGCCAGGACAGCTGGCCGCGCGAAAGCAGCAGGGCCGCACCCATGACCAGCGTCAGCAACCACTGGCTGCGCAACGTGGCCAGACACCATCCGCGCACTCCCCGCGGTCGCGAGCGGCCCTGCCAGGCCAGCAACAACACCGCCACGGCGAGGAATGATAGCCAGGTACCCGGGCGCCACAGTGCCAGCGGGTCCAGCCCCAGCACCAGAATCAGCGCCAGCATCCAGACCTGCCAGACACCTAGGCCGCTACGGCCACTCGCCATCCAGAGCCCGACCGTCACCATCAAGGCGGCGCGCAGGGCCGGCGGCGCCAGGCCTGCCAGCAAGGCGAAACTCCAGGCCGCCAGACAGGCAAGCCACCAGGGCGCCACGCTGAATCGCCACCCGCCCGGTCGCCAGAGGCGCAGCACGCCGAAACTCAGCCCCAGCACCAGGCTGGCCATCAATCCGACATGCAGCCCCGACACCACCGCCAGATGCGTCAGTCCCGTGGCGTTCAGGGCGTCCCAGTCGTCGTGGGTCAGTGCCGCGGCCTTGCCCAGCGTCAGTGCCGCCAGCCAGCGACAGGGCGACCCCGGCCAGTCGACCAGTGCCCCGCCTTCGCCCGTGCCACAGCGCTGCCATAGCGCCTGCTCGGCATGAAGGCGCAGCGCTGCCAGCCCGCCTGGTGGCGCCAGGCGCTGCGCAAGAGACAGTTGGCGCACATACCCCGTGGCGACGATACCTTCGCGCCATAGCCAGGCGACACGATCAAACTCCGCCGGGCTCGCTGAGCGCCCGAATGCCGGGTTGCTGGCGCCATGAGGCGGCACCAGACGCACGACCATGCGCCAGCGCTCACCGGCCTGCCAGGGAGTCGCCAGCGCCTCGCGTGTCGCGATATCGCGGGGTGGCTTGTGTGGCCAGTAGCGCCGAAGCTGCACTCGCTGATCCAGCAGGCGATGACAGGCGGCCAGACGCCCGGCATCCGCGTTGGGTGACTCCGTCGGCTGGAAGAGATCACAGCGCGAGACACGCAGCACCAGGCGCACCGATTCATCAGGTGTCGGCAGCGCGCGATTGACCTGCTCGACCCGGCCTTCCAGCCACAGCTCTTGGCGCGTCAGCGCCTCCGCCATCACGATCGGCTGCTGCAGAAGACTGATCACCAGCCCGCCCCCCAGCGCTGCCGAGAACCGAAGGCTCAAGGCTCCGAGCCGAGAGCGGCGTGACCCGGCGCCGGAAGCAGAATGCGGGCAAGAACGGGTGGGAGTGACTGCCAAGGCCCCTGCCACCATGAGCCAGCAGAGCAGCAAGGCGGCCAGCAACAGGTTGTCGCTCAGCGTCATGAAGGCGGCCCAACCATGCGTCCCACCCTCCTGCGCGCCGAGCCCTGCCGATGAGCGTGACTGCCAATCCGCGCCCCACTCGCCCTGGCGTGACAGCCAGATGCCCGCCACCAGCCCCGTCAGCAGCTGGGCCAGCGAGGCCGGTGACAGCCAGAATCGAGCGGGATGGGAAGATTTGTTCACGGTGGCACCTGGCATGTTGCTGGCCTCTTGCAAGGTCACCCATGGCGCAGTCCGTCAGGCATCGCGCGGGCTTTGCTGTACTCAGTGCCGAATCGAGACACGCGGGTTGCAGATCACTAACCGGATAACTGCGCAGTCAGCATGGCAGTCCTGCAGCCATGTATGGATAATGGCCGGCGTTGAATGCCAAATGGCCAAGTCATGCCTCGTCGTCTACTCAAGCGGCTCATGCCGGAACCGGATGCCCTCAAGCGCAAGAAGTCGCTGCGCTTCATGCATCACCTGATCGCCGATCCCGCACTGTGGGCGTTGTCGCGACGCACTGTGGCCAATGCCTGCATGGTGGGGCTGTTCTGTGCGCTGCTGCCGATTCCCTTCCAGATGGTGGTGGCCGCCCTCGGTGCCTGGGCACTGCGCTGCAACCTCGCGCTGTCGGTGGGTCTGGTGTGGGTGACCAACCCGCTGACCATGCCGGTGGTCTACTACGCGACCTACCGCGTGGGCGCCTGGATGCTCGACACGCCCGCACGCGTGATGCCGGAGCAGGTCTCCGCGGCCTGGTTCGCCAATCAGCTGGAAGACATCCTGCCCGCTCTGGCGCTGGGTTCGCTGGTCAGCGCCGTCGTCCTGGCACTGCTGGGCAACATGCTTGTCCGCCTCTTGTGGCGCTATCAGGTAGTGCGCAACTGGCGCAGCCGCCGCAAGGCGCGCCTGGCCGCCAGACGTTGCAGCAAGGAGCAGTCATCACGCCCGACCGCTGAGCAGGACACCGACAAGCTCTGAACACTGCCGACAGACACGCATGAAAAACGCCCCGCCATCGAGAGATGGCGGGGCGTTTGGCTTTCTGGCTAGCGTGAATCAGTCAGCGGCTCGACTCAATCCTCGTGCAGCTTGCCGCCGTCCAGACGCAGCACACGGTGCTGGTGCGCGGCCAGACCGTTGTCGTGGGTCACGATGATGAAGGCCGCCTGCGCTTCGCGCGCGATGTCATCCATCAGCTCGAGAATGCGCGCCGCCGTGGTCTGATCCAGGTTGCCGGTCGGCTCATCCATCAGCACCAGACTCGGGTCCGTCACCAGCGCACGCGCGATGGCGACGCGCTGGCGCTCACCCCCGGACAGCTCGCCCGGCTTGTGATCGGCGCGCGGCGCCATGCCGACCCGCTCCAGCAGCTTGCGCGCCTTGACGGCAGCCTCGGAACGCTTGTGGCCACGGATGATCAACGGCATCGCCACATTCTCTTCGGCACTGAATTCCGCCAGCAGGTGGTGGAACTGATACACGAAGCCGATGTGCTGATTGCGGAAGCTGCCCAGCGCCGACTCGCTGAGTTCGGACAGGCGCTGGCCGGCCACCTTCACGATGCCCTGGGTGGGATGGTCCAGCCCACCGAGCAGATTGAGCAGCGTGGTCTTGCCGGAGCCGGAGCTGCCGACCACGGCGACCCGTTCACCGGCATGCACGCGCAGTTCCAGCTCGTCGAGCACCTGCACCTCTTGCGGGCCCTCATCGTAACTGCGGCTCAGGCGCTCACAGATCAGCATCGGCTTGCCGTGGGCCTGACCCGGCGCGTGAGTGTCAGAAGCCGGCGTCGGCATGGCGGTGTCTCCAGCAGCGGAACGGGTGGATGCATCAGACGATGTCGACGGATTACTCATAGCGCAGCACCTCCGCCGGCTGGATGCGCGAGGCGCGCCAGGCCGGATACAGCGTCGACAGGAAGCTCAGCACCAGCGCGGAGCCGATGATGATGCCCATGTCGCTCATCTCGAGGCGCGATGGCAGATAGCTGATGAAGTAGACGTTGGGGTCCAGGAACTGGATACCGAAGGTCGACTGCACCCAGGCGATGATGTCGGAGACGCTCAGCGCCAGCGCCACCCCGGCGATGGCACCGATGATGATGCCCAACACGCCGATGGTCAGCCCCTGCACGATGAAGATGCCCATGATGGAACCGGGCCTGGCCCCGAGAGTACGCAGAATGGCGATGTCGGCGTGCTTATCCGTCACCATCATCACCAGCGTCGAGACGATGTTGAAGGCCGCGACGGCGACGATCACCATCAGCAGCAGGCCGATCATGTTCTTCTCCATCTGGATGGCGGCGAACAGGTTGCCGTGGGTGCGCTTCCAGTCCATGCCGCGATACTGCGGCCCCAGCTGGCTGACGATGTCACGCGTGACCTGATCGGCGCTGAACAGGTCATCGAGCTTCAGGCGCACCCCCTGGACGTCCCCCTCATTGAAGCGTGCCAGCTTGGCCATGTCCGAGATATCGGTGTAGGCAAGGCTGGCATCGACGTCCGCGCCGACCTTGAAGATACCGGTCACCGTGAAGCGCTTGAGGCGCGGGAAGATGCCTCCCGGCGTGATGGAGGCCTCGGGCACCAAGAGCGTGACGCGGTCCCCCACGCCGACGCCCAGATTGCGCGCCAGCAGCTCGCCCATCACGATGCCCCAGCTGCCGGGCGTGAGATCCGCCAGACTGCCCTGCACCATGTGCTCGCTGATGATCGAGACCTGATCCTCCGCGGACGGATCGATACCGGTGACCAACGCACCCTTGTTGCGACCGTTGGTGGTGAACATGCCCTGCTGCTCGATATAGGGCGCCGCACCGACGACATGTGGCTTCTCGCGCAGCTTGCCGGCCAGCGTCTCCCAGTCGGTGACGCTGTCACGCGCCTCGACGCGCACATGCGGCACCATGCCCAGCACGCGGGTTCGCAGCTCATGGTCGAAGCCGTTCATCACCGACAGCACCAGAATCAGCACGGCGACGCCCAGCGACAGCCCCAGCATCGAGGTCAAGGAAATGAAGGAAATGAAATGGTTACGGCGCTTGGCGCGGGTATAGCGCAGGCCGATCAGAAAGGGTAGGCGATCCAGCAGCATCGAAGTCGATTCCTTGGGTCAGGGTCGCGGGCCATGATACGCATTCCGCAGGCTCGGCGCATGGAGCCATATTCGAACGCAGTTTGCCAGCCTTCGTCTGTGGCCAACATGAACCGCCATCATGGCAAGACATGTGCACGTCAGGCACCACAGGGCTAGCGTCGGCGCATGGCTCTGCTATCATCGCGCGCCGAGTCCGCGGCATTGCGGCTTGCGCCTTTATCGTTACCTCTTCATCAGGGAGATGCCCATGGCCACCCGTCTGCTCGCCGAATGGCACCCGCAGGACGCCATCCAGCTCAGCTGGCCCAGCCCGCACAGTGACTGGAGCGAGATGCTCGAGAGCATCGAAGCCACCTGCGAGGCCATGGTGATCGCCATCAGCCGCTATCAGCACGTGCTGATCAGCGTCAGCGATGACGCCACCCGCGAGCGCCTTGCCGCACGCTTCGCCGGTTTCGGCGTGCCCGCCGAGCGCCTGCATCTTTACGTGGCGCCGCTGGATGACACCTGGACGCGCGACCATGGCCCCATCACCGTCGAACGTGATGGCCAGCCGGTGCTGCTCGACTACACCTTCACCGGCTGGGGCGGCAAGTTCGAGGCCGCCCGCGACAACGCCCTGACCCGCACCCTCGCCGCCCAAGGGGCTTACGCAAGCCCGATGGAAAGCCGCGACTTCATTCTGGAAGGCGGCGGCATCGAGAGCGACGGCCAGGGCACCCTGCTGACCACCGAAGCCTGCCTGCTCAACGACAACCGCAATACCGGCCTGAGCCGCGCCCAGGTCGAGGCGCAACTCAAGGCCGATTTCGGGGTCGAACGCGTGCTGTGGCTCGCCAATGGTCACCTGGAAGGCGATGACACCGACAGCCATGTCGACACCCTGGCGCGCTTCTGCGACCCGCGCACCATCGCCTATGTCCGCTGCGATGATCGCGACGACCCGCATTACCCTGCACTCAAGGCGATGGAAGCCGAACTTGAAGCACTGCGCGATGCCAATGGCGACCCGTACTTCCTGGTACCGCTGCCGTGGCCGGATGCCTGCTTCGATCCGGACGACGGCCATCGTCTGCCGGCGACCTACGCCAACTTCCTGATCATCAATGGGGCCGTGCTGGTGCCGACCTACGCCGATCGTCACGACATGATCGCTCTCAAGGCCCTCGCCAGCGCCTTCCCCAAGCGTGACATCATTCCGGTCGATTGCCGCGCCGTGATTCGCCAGCATGGCAGCCTGCACTGCATGACCATGCAACTGCCCAAGGGCACGCTGGCCATCTCGAACACCTCTCAAGGAGCACTGTGATGACTGCTTCCCGCCGTACACTCAAGGTCGGTGTCGTCCAGCAACAGGGCTGGCCCGACAAGGACACAAGCCTGGCGGCCAGCGAAGCCGCCATTCGTCGCCTTGCCGCCGATGGCGCTGAGCTGGTGATGCTGCAGGAGCTGCATGCCAGCCACTACTTCTGCCAGACCGAAGACACCGAGATCTTCGATCTCGCCGAGCCCCTCGACGGCCCGACCACCCAGCGTCTGGCCGGGCTGGCCGCCGAACTCGGCCTGGTGATCGTCGGCTCCATCTTCGAGCGCCGCGCGGCGGGCGTGTATCACAATACCGCCGTGGTGCTCGACAAGGCCGCTGGCCTGGTCGGCACCTTCCGCAAGATGCACATCCCGGATGATCCCGGCTTCTACGAGAAGTTCTACTTCACGCCGGGCGATGCGCCCAGCGCACAGGCCCCGCGCCGCGGCTTCGAGCCCATCGACACCTCGGTCGGGCGTCTGGGCGTTCAGGTCTGCTGGGACCAGTGGTATCCCGAAGGCGCACGCCTGATGGCGCTGGCCGGTGCCGAGATGCTGCTCTACCCCACCGCCATCGGCTGGGACCCGCGCGACGATGAAGCCGAGCAGACACGCCAGAAGGATGCCTGGACCCTGATCCAGCGCAGCCACGGCGTCGCCAATGGCGTGCCGGTGATCGTCGCCAACCGCGTCGGTCATGAAGCGGACCCGACGCCCGCCAGCGAAGGCATCCACTTCTGGGGCGGCAGCTTCATCTGCGGCCCCCAGGGCGAGCTGCTGGCGCATGGCGGCACCGAGCCCGAGGAGCTGCTGGTCGAGGTGGACCTGGCGCGCGGCGAGGACGTGCGCCGCATCTGGCCTTACCTGCGCGATCGTCGCATCGATGCCTATGGTGATCTCACCGAGCGCTATCGCGACCGCTGAGCCCATCGGGCTTTTGCAGGTGCCGGCCCGATAACAGCCCCCTATCGAGATCATACAGCCTCCCCCCGCAGAGACAGGAGGGCGCCCAGCGTGGCGCCCTCTTCTGTTTCCGTCTGTCGGTGCCGGCGCCGTCGGCCTCTCCCGTCGGGTGATTCAGCCTCTCGGAGCCCCTCTTCTGTCCGCGCATGCCGCCATGGTCTGTCTTGCCATCCCGGTCACGCTAGGCTAAACAAGATAACGCGATAAAAAATCACGTCTCCCTTGCTGCAATCAGGACGCAGAGCATGCCCGAATACCAGTTGATGGCCAGAATAGAAGCGGCCTTCGATACGCAGATCAGTGCCGCCGATCAGGTCATCACCGCGGTCAGAGAAGAGAATTCGCCACTCTGGCGGCTGGATGGCGTCAGTGCCGATAGTGAATGGCTCAGTCAGGCGTTGCAGGATGTGTGGTATCAGGATGGCCAGGATGGCCGGGTCACCCGCCCCTATCTGGGCGTGGTCGCCGCAGGCCCGAAGGTGATCGAGCGCGTCGCGGCACTCAACGCGGCCAAGGAGCAACTGGCGGAGCTCTTCGCCGAGCTGCGCGAACAGTATCCCGACCAACTGGCCGAACTGAAGGCGATTCTGCCCTTCCGCCATCCGGGGCTGAATCAGCACCTGAGGGGCGATGGCTTGGCGCGACTGCATCTCAAGCAGTGCTGGCGGCGGGTGCCGGTGGCAGAGGCGCCAGTCGCGCGAGTGCGCTTTGCCTGGTACAGCTCCGGACGCTCTATCCAGCGCGTCAGCGTGGCGGAGTGTGAAGCCTTGCTGATGAAACTGGATACCGAGGCCGAGCACGTACGCCTGCAGCTCAAGCTGCTCGCTGGCTTGCCATCGGATGAGATTCTGGCCCGCATCCAGCCCCAGGCACCGCTGATGCGCGCCAACCTGTTCTATCGTGAGCCGGTGATGCGCGAAGACGGCGAGCTACGTACGCGCCGCGCGCTGAATGTCTCCCTGCCGCTGTTCCTGCCGCATGATGACCTGCGTCTGCCTGCACTCAATCAGCCAAGCCCGACGCCGCCCACCGAGCGCACACGCGCCCGCCGCGGTGACGTGCGCATCGAGGACACGCCTTTCCTCAGGAGTCTGCGCGTGCATCGCTATCGCTGATCCCTGGAGCAAGAGAGCCGGTGAGCCGAAGAGACACACCGGCCGTGAAGCCGCCTGCTAGAGGTCAAGCGCCGATTCGGGCATCCGCTTGAGGTGAATACGGCGCGCCAGTCGAATCATCGGCTTGAGCGTCAACTGCAGCGAGCCGATCACGAACAGCCAGATGCCCAGCGTCATCCACTCTTCCCAGAAGAAGCACACGCTGCCGATCGTGAACAGCAGGCCCAGCACCAGCTCATTGATGATGCTGGCCAGCTCATAGCGGCGGTGGATGATCAGCTCCTCATGGCCAAGCCGCAGCGTGAGGTCCGAGGCTGGATCATCCTGCAGTGTCTCGCGTGACTGCGTGCCCGACTGGCGAGTATCGTGTTGCCGTGGATCATCCTGCATGCGTGATTTCCTCAAGGTTCATCGACAAGGTTTCCCGGCTGGGAGCCCGACAACCACAAGGCCCCGACATCAATGATGTCGGGGCCTTGTGGTATGCCTTCAAGTCAGCGGGCACGAGGCCCGCGCCGCTCAGAACAGACGGTTGAGTCCGTTCATGGCCGCGACCCGGTAGGCTTCCGCCATGGTCGGGTAGTTGAAGGTGGTGTTGACGAAGTACTTGAGCGTATTCGCCTCCCCCTTCTGCTGCATGATGGCCTGACCGATGTGCACGATCTCGGACGCCTGGTCCCCGAAGCAGTGGATGCCGAGAATTTCCAGCGTATCGCGATGGAACAGAATCTTGAGCATGCCGACGGTATCGCCGGTGATCTGGGCGCGGGCGGTGTCCTTGAAGAACGCCTGCCCCACTTCGTAGGGGATGCGCGCCTCGGTCAGTTCGGACTCGCCACGCCCCACCGAGCTGATCTCGGGGATGGTGTAGATGCCGGTCGGCACCTCATTGACGAACTTGAACTCTTCCCCCAGCAGGTTGGCCGACGCGAAGCGGCCCTGATCGTAGGCGGCAGATGCCAGGCTCGGCCAGCCGATCACATCGCCTACCGCATAGACGTGGTCCAGCTCGGTGCGGTACTGATCATCGACGGTCAGCTGACCGCGGCCGTTGGCCTGTAGACCGACATTCTCGAGACCGAGGCTGTCGGTGTTGCCGGTACGACCGTTGGCCCACAGGAAGGCGTCTGCACGCAGCTTCTTGCCGGACTTGAGGTGTACGACCACGCCGGACTCGTCGCCCTCGATGCGATCGTATTCCTCGTTGTGACGCACCAGCACGCCATTGTTGCGCAGGTGATAGGACAACGCGTCGGAAATCTCGTTATCCAGGAAGGACAGCAGACGATCACGCGTATCGATCAGGTCGACCTTGACGCCAAGGCCGGAGAAGATCGAGGCGTATTCGGAGCCGATGACACCGGCGCCGTAGATGATCAGCGTGCGCGGTGTGTGCGACAGGCCCAGGATGGTATCGGAGCAGTAGATGCGCGGGTGGCGGAAGTTGACGTCCGCCGGGCGGTAAGGACGTGAGCCGGTGGCGATCACGACCTTCTCCGCATGCAGCTCCTCGACCCTTTCATGGGCATCGCGCACCACGACGGTGTGCTCGTCCTTGAAGCGGGCGGTACCGAAGAACACATCGATGCGATTGCGGGCGTAGAAGCGCGTACGCATCTCGACCTGCTGCTCGATGGTGCGGCGTGAACGCTCCAGCACCTTGGGGAAGGAGAACCAGCGCGGCTCGCCGATATCGCGGAACATGCGATTGGTGTTGAACTCGATGATCTGCTTGACCGCGTGGCGCAGCGCCTTGGAAGGGATGGTGCCCTTGTGGGTACAGTTGCCGCCCACGGAAGACTGAGCCTCGATCACGGCGACACGCTTGCCATGCTTGGCCGCGTTGACTGCCGCGCTTTCCCCTGCCGGACCGGTACCGATCACGACGACATCGTAGTTATAGACTGCCATGAGACTCGCTTTGCTCCTTGATTGTTCGTAGACCGGCCCTGACACGTACGGTCTCACCTCGCGGTGACACTGCCATGTCAGGGCCGGTAGCAGGCCTTGCGGCCGGCGGGCTCTGAGCCATCAGAGCAGAAATCAGCGACGTGCGGCGTCGTAGGCCAGATCGCTGGCCGGCTTGCTGCCACTCTCTGCCATCAGACGCTGGCGATCCTGCTCCTTCTCGCACTCCTCATCCTTGCCGCCACAGATGTCACAGCCATCCTTGAGCCCGAGGTTGTTGAGACCACCACAGGAGCCGGCGATCGGCTTGCGGCCCATCAGGACACCGACGGCCATCACGCCAATCAGCAGTAACATCGCGGCGAACACCAGTAACCAGATCGTCATGTCATTCCTCCCGGGGCATGGCCCCATTGTAAACCTCTCGAGCGGATCGGCTTCAGCGCAGCTTGCCCCCTGTCGATCCAGTGGATCATCCAGGACGGCATCCAGAAGATGCCATGCAATCTGAACGCCCGACCCTGTCGGAGGCGTGTCTCGACAGATGGCAGACAAGAAAGCCCAGCCGGCTGCCTTTCGGCAGGCCGGCTCTCGGTAGACCGGCTCTCGGTAGACCGGAGTCAGGCACCGGCTTCCTCTGCGGGCTTCGTATCGCCTGTCGCCGGCGCGTCCTTCAGGTAGGGCGCGAATGCCGGACTCCAGGACTGTTTGAAGCCATCATCCGTTTTGACAATGAAATAGGCGGCAATGTTCTCGCGATCTGCGATCGTCATTGCCTTCTCGGCACCCAGCACGTTGAGTGCCGTGGCCCAGGCGTCCGCACTCGCGCAATCCGGCGTGATCACGGTGACCGAGGCCAGACTGTGCTGGATCGGTCGCCCGGTACGTGGATCGATCGTGTGCGAGTAACGTACGCCGTCCTGCTCGAAATAGTTGCGGTAATCACCGGAGGTGGCAACCGCAGCGTTACCGGGATCAATGATCCGCTGCACCGAGCGCTCGAAGGACTTCGGTGCTTCGATGGCGATTCGCCACGGCTTGTGGCCGGGTTTCTCACCCTTGACGCGGATCTCGCCCCCGACTTCGACCAGATAGTTCTCGATGCCATTGGCCTCGAGCACATCGGCGACCCGGTCTACTCCATAGCCCTTGGCGATGCCCGACAGGTCGGCATACACCGGCTTGCGCTTGATCACCGTATTGCCATCGAGCTCCAGCGCCAGATGATCGACCTTCTCGAGCGCCTGCGCGATCTGTTCATCGCTCGGTGCCTTGTCCAGACGCTCATCCGGACCGAAGCCCCACAGATTGACGGCCGGGCCGACGGTGATATCGAAGGCCCCGTCGGAGCGCTTGCCGATATCCTGCGACTCGGCCAGCACCTGCGCCAGGCCATCCGATAGCGTGACCGGCGTATCCAGCGGCGCCTGATTCAGCTTCGAGAGCTCCGAGGCGTCCTTGTAGGTCGACATCTGCCAGTCGACCTTGTCGAGCGCCTCGAGGCTCGCCTGCTTGAGCGACGCCACCTCATCGGCATCCAGGTCCGCCGCCACCGTGACATGGAACCCGGTGCCGAAGATGGGGCCGGCGAAGCGATGCAACTCAGGGTTGCTGGAATTTTCACAGCCTGCAACCAGCAGGGCCAGCCCCATGAGGGCCGGCCCTGCCAGTCGTCTTGCGACGCGTGACATCATCGATCAACCACCGAAGTCATCGAGCAGGATGTTCTCCGGCTCCACACCCATGTCGGTGAGCATCTTGACGACGGCGGCGTTCATCATGGGCGGCCCGCACATGTAGTACTCGCAATCCTCAGGCGCCGGATGGTCCTTGAGGTAGTTTTCGTACAGGACGTTGTGGATGAAGCCTGTCGGGCCTTCCCAGTTGTCCTCAGGTTGCGGATCGGACAGCGCCAGGTGCCATTCGAAGTTCTCGTTCTCTTCGGCCAGCTTGTCGTATTCCTCGTTGTAGAACGACTCGCGCATGGAGCGCGCACCGTACCAGAACGACATCTTGCGCTTGGAATTCAGGCGCTTGAGCTGATCGAAGATATGGCTACGCATCGGCGCCATGCCGGCACCACCACCGATGAAGACCATCTCGGCGTCGGTGTCCTTGGCGAAGAACTCACCGAACGGCCCCATCACGGTCACCTTGTCACCCGGCTTCAGCGAGAAGACGTAGGTGGACATCAGACCCGGCGGATGCTGGGAATTCGGCGGCGGAGTGGCGATACGGATGTTGAACTTCAGGATGCCGTACTCTTCCGGATAGTTCGCCATGGAGTAAGCGCGGATGACCGGCTCTTCGTTCTTGTGCTGAACGTTGAACAGACCGAACTTCTCCCAGTCACCACGATACTCTTCTTCGATGTCGAAGTCGGAGAACTTGATGTCGTAGGCCGGCGCTTCCAGCTGCACGTAACCACCGGCGCGGAAGTTGACTTCCTCGCCTTCCGGCAGCTGCAAATTCAGCTCCTTGATGAAGGTCGCGACGTTCGGGTTGGCGGTGACGGTGGTCTCCCACTTCTTCACGCCGAAGATCTCTTCCGGCACTTCGATCTTCATGTCCTGCTTGACCGGGACCTGGCACGACAGGCGCCAGCCTTCCTTCTTCTCACCCATGGTGAAGTGGGATTCTTCAGTCGGCAGGATGGAGCCGCCGCCTTCCGAGATCCGGCACTTGCACTGGGCACAGGAACCACCGCCACCACAGGCGGAGGACAGGAAGATGCCATTGGCGGCCAGGGTCTGCAGCAACTTGCCGCCGGCCTGGGTCGTCAGGGTGTTGGCGGGGTCGTTGTTGATCTCGATCTGGACGTCACCACTCGAGACCAGCTTGCTGCGTGCCGCGAGAATCACGAGCACCAGGCCGATAACGACCACGGTGAACATGACGACGCCGAGCACGATGATGGAGGTATCTACCATTTCGATTTCCTTATGCTCGGTTGCGTTACAGCTGGACGCCGGAGAAGGACATGAAGCCCAGCGACATCAGGCCAACGGTGATGAAGGTGATGCCCAGGCCCTGCAGGCCAGCCGGTACGTCAGAGTACTTCAGCTTCTCGCGAATACCGGCCAGTGCAGCGATGGCCAGTGCCCAACCGAAGCCGGCACCCACGCCATAGATGACGGACTCACCGAAGGTGTAGTCACGCTGTACCATGAACAGGGCCGCACCGAGGATTGCGCAGTTGACCGTAATCAACGGCAGGAACACGCCCAGCGCGTTGTAGAGCGCCGGCACGAACTTGTCGAGGAACATCTCGAGGATCTGGACGATCGCCGCGATGACACCGATGTAGGACAGGTAGCCCAGGAAGGACAGGTCGATGCTCTCCGCCCCTTCCAGACCCGTCCAGGTCAGCGCGCCTTCACGCAGCAGGTAGTTCAGGATCAGGTTGTTGACCGGAACGGTCACCGCCAGCACGACGATGACGGCCACGCCCAGACCGATCGCGGACTGGATCTTCTTGGACACCGCCAGGAAGGTACACATGCCCAGGAAGAAGGCCAGTGCCATGTTCTCGACGAACACGGCCTTGATGAACAGGCTCAGATAGTGTTCGAACATGTTACACAGCCTCCTTGATCTTGGTGTTGGCGGTAATCTTGTACTCCGCCTTCTCGACCTGCTCCGGGTAGATGCTGCGCAGCACCCAGATGAACAGACCGATGACGAAGAACGCGGACGGCGGCAGCAGCATCAGGCCGTTCGGGATGTACCAGCCACCGTCGTTGACGGTCTGCAGGATGGTCACACCGAACAGGGAGCCGGAACCGAACAGCTCACGCACGAAGCCGACCACCAGCAGGATCACGGTGTAGCCGAGACCGTTGCCGATACCGTCGATGAAGCTCATCGTCGGGCCATTCTGCATGGCGTAGGCTTCAGCGCGACCCATCACGATGCAGTTGGTGATGATCAGGCCGACGAAGACCGACAGCTGCTTGGACGTCTCGAAGGCGAAGGCCTTCAGCGACTGGTCGACCACGATGACCAGCGAGGCGATGATCGTCATCTGCACGATAATACGGATGGACGACGGGATGTGATTGCGGATCAACGAGATGAACATGCTGGAGAACGCTGTCACCAGGCACACCGCGATACCCATGATCAGGGCGGTGTTCATCGAGTTGGTCACCGCCAGCGCGGAGCAGATACCGAGGATCTGCAGCGCGATGGGATTGTTCTTGAAGATCGGCGTCGTCAGGACACCTTTAGGAGTTTCGGCTGCCATCATTACGCTCCTTTGACGTCACGGAACTGGGTCAGGTACTTGGCGAAGCCATTCTCACCCATCCAGAACTGCAACAGGTTGGTCACGCCGTTGCTGGTCAGGGTAGCCCCTGACAGCGCATCGACCTGGTACTTGGCATCCGGAGAAGACGGATTCACGCCACCCTTCTTCAGGTGCACTTCCGGGTCCATGCTGCCTTCGGGATAGATCTTCTTGCCATCCCACTGGGCCTTCCACTTCGGATTGTCGACTTCGCCGCCAAGCCCCGGAGTTTCACCCTGCTGGTAGAAGGAGAGACCGACCACGGTGTTGCCGTCACCCTTCAGTGCCAGATAGCCGTACATCATTGACCACAGGCCGTTGCCGCGCACCGGGACGATGATCTCGTCCGGCTGCTCGACATCACCGACCAGATAGACCACGGAATACTGCTCACGACGCTTGATGCCCGGCAGGTCTTCCTCGCCAGACAGGGTGCGTGAGGTGGCCGGGTCCTTGGACATCTTGGCCTGGTCGTACTTCTCCGGGTCGATGTCGTCGACGTATTCACCGGAATCCAGGTCCACCACCTTGGCGGTGACCTTGTCACGGAACTGCTGACCGATGTCCTCACCCGGCTGCAGCAGCTCGGCGACCGCGAGGATGTTGCTCTTGCGGTCCAGCTCGGCATTGGTCATCTGCATCGGGCGCAGCACGACCGCTGCGGTGGAAACCACCACCGAGCAGACGATGCACAGCCCGAGCGCGACGCCGAGGGTTTTCTTGATGGAGTTGTTGCTGGCCATGTCAGACGGTCTCCTCGTTCGCGATGCCGGCAGTCTCGCGCTTGACGCGGCGCTTGATGTTGGCCTGCACGACGAAGTGGTCGATCAGCGGAGCGAACAGATTGGCGAACAGGATCGCCAGCATGATGCCCTCCGGGAAGGCCGGGTTGGCGACGCGGATCAGCACGGTCATCACACCGATCAACGCACCGAATATCAGCTTGCCCTTGTTGGTCATGGAGGCGGAAACCGGATCGGTAGCCATGAAGACCATACCGAAGGCGAAGCCGCCGATGACCAGATGCCAGTACCACGGCATCGCGAACATGGCATTGGTGTCGCTGCCGATGGCATTGAACAGCGCCGAGGTCGCGATCATGCCCAGCAGGACGCCCAGCATGATTCTCCACGAGGCGATGCGCGTCCACAGCAATACTGCAGCCCCCAGGAAGATGGCGAGTGTCGACACCTCACCCATCGAGCCCGGAATGAAGCCGAGGAAGGCGTCGGTCCAGCTCATCTGCTGCATCAGGGCGTTCATGCCGTCCTGTGCCGCGGTGGACAGTGCGGTGGCACCGGTATAACCGTCGGCCGGCACCCATACCGCGTCGCCGGAAATGCTGGCCGGATACGCGAAGTACAGGAAGGCACGACCGGACAGAGCCGGGTTGAGGAAGTTCTTGCCGGTACCGCCGAAGACTTCCTTGCCGATCACCACACCGAAGGTGATACCGAGCGCGACCTGCCACAGCGGAATGGTCGCCGGCAGTGTCAGGGCGAACAGCACGGAGGTGACGAAGAAACCTTCGTTGACCTCATGGCCGCGACGCATCGCGAACAGCACTTCCCAGAAGCCGCCGACCGCGAAGGTCACCAGATAGATGGGCAGGAAGTAGGTGGCGCCCAGGATGAAGTTGGCCCACACGCTGCCGGCATCGTGGCTACCCGCCAGCAGCATGACGATGGCTTCACGCCAGCCGCCCAGTGCGCTGTAACCGCCAGCGATGGCCTCGTTGGCCTGCAGACCGGCGTTGTACATGCCAAAGAACATGGCCGGGAAGGTACACATCCAGACCGTGATCATGATGCGCTTCAAATCGATGCCATCACGCACGTGGGTGGTACTGCGCGTGACGCTCGCCGGCGCATAGAAAATGGTGTCCACGGCTTCGTAGAGCGCGTAGAACTTCTCGTACTTGCCACCTTTGTGGAAGTGCGGCTCCAGGTTATCCAGAGTCTGTCGAATGCCCATCATCAGACCTCTTTCTCGATCGTGGTGAGGTTGTCACGCAGGATGGGACCGTATTCGTACTTGCCCGGGCACACGTAGGTGCACAGCGCGAGGTCCTCTTCATCAAGCTCCAGGCAGCCAAGCTGCATGCCGGTCTCGATATCACCCACGATCAGCGAACGCAGCAGCTGCGTCGGCAGAATGTCCAGCGGCATGACCTTCTCGTACGCGCCCACCGGCACCATGGCACGCTCGGAGCCATTGGTGGAGGTATTCGGACGGTAGTCGGTCAGACCGGTCAGCTTCGACAGGTAGATACCCAGCACCGAGTGACGCTTGGCGCCCATCGACAGCCAGCCCATGAAGGCACGCTTGTTGCCTTCCTCGAGCAGGCTCACCTGATTGTGGTAGCGGCTGACGAAACGCAGCGCCCCTTCGCAGGTCAGGCCGGAGAACACCGAACCGGAGATGACACGCGTGTCTTCCGGCTGCTCGACTTCGCCCTTGAGCAGCTCTTCGGTGCTGGCGCCCAGACGGGTGCGCAGCAGACGCGGCTTGGTGGCACGCGGGCCACCGACGGCGATGACGCGTGTGGTGTCCAGGCGACCTTCCGCCAGCAGCGTACCGATGGCAACCACATCCTGATAACCGACATGCCAGACCTGACGTTGCAGGCTGACCGGTGCGAGGTGGTGGATGTGCGTGCCCGGCAGGCCTGCCGGGTGCGGGCCCTTGAAGGACTCGCTGACCACACCGGAAACGTCGCCACCCGGAATATCAGCACCCGGTGCCTGGCACAGGAACACCTTGCCTTCGGTCAGACGCGTCAGTGCGACGAGACCCTGACGGAAAGCGGCTTCCTGGCCCTTGAGCACCACGGCCGGATCCGCGGACAGCGGATGGGTATCGATGGCGGTGACGAAGATGGCTGCCGGCTTGGCATCCAGCGCCGGCACGCGCGAGAACGGGCGGGTACGCAGCGCCGTCCACAGACCGGACTCGACCAGCTGGTCGACCACGACCTGACGTTCGAGACCTGCAATGGCGGCATCGCCATGTGCAGTGAATTCCACAGCTTCGCCCTGCGCGTCGGTCTCGATGACCACGGACAGAAGCTTGCGCTTCTCGCCACGATTGATCTCGACCACAGTGCCGGCAGCCGGCGCGGTGTAACGGACGCCCGGGGTCTTCTTGTCGGTGAACAGGAGTTGCCCCTGCTTCACCTTGTCCCCTTCGCGGACTTCCATCGTCGGCTTCATGCCGACGTAGTCAACACCCAGGATCGCTACGCGACGAACGGGCTGCGCATCCTCGATACGCTGCTCCGGCGCCCCGGCGATGGGGAGATCCAGGCCACGTTTGACTTCGATCATAGACTCGCCCAATTGTCGGATCTGATGTTGTTCAGCAAAGATCACCCATCGTAGATACGCCTCGAGGCCGATAATTGACCAGGCAACCTCGCGATTTTCGCGTATCAGGCAATGTGAATGCTTTTCTTATCAGACGGTTGGAGGTGTAGCCCAGAGATTGGACCGGCCCAAAAAAATCCGGCTCATTATAAAGATGCGAGGCCGGAAAGACCATACGACACTAAAGTGGTGCACACGCCGAAAACGCCAACGCCCCCGCCATCATTGAGGGCGGGGGCGTTGTAACAGCAGGGATTTATTTCAATTTTCCGTCAGTCACGCCACAGACGCGGCGCATTGACTCAGCGCGTCGGAAAGTAGCTGAAACGCACGTTGGACATGTGCTGCAGAATACGCACCACCTGACAGCTGTATCCGAACTCGTTGTCGTACCACACGTACACGACGGCCTGCTTGTCGGTGACGATGGTCGCCTGGCCGTCGACGATGCCGGAATGGCGGTTGCCGACGAAGTCCGAGGACACCACTTCACAGGAATCGACGTAGTCGATCTGCTTCTGCAGCGAGGAATGCAGCGAGGCGGTGCGCAGGAAGTCATTCATGCGCTCGGCGTCGCTTGCGGTGTTCAGCGTCAGGTTGAGGATCGCCATCGAGACATTGGGCGTCGGCACGCGGATCGCATTGCCGGTCAGCTTGCCGGAAAGCTCCGGCAGTGCCTTGGCGACGGCCTTGGCGGCACCGGTCTCGGTCAACACCATGTTGAGGGCCGCGGCACGGCCACGACGATCACCACTGTGGAAGTTGTCGATCAGGTTCTGGTCGTTGGTGTAGGAGTGCACCGTCTCGACGTGGCCCTGGCTGACGCCGTACTCGTCGTGCAGCACCTTCAGCACCGGCACGATGGCGTTGGTGGTACAGGAAGCCGCGGAGATGATGCGGTCATCATCGCTGATGTCGGTATGGTTGACGCCGTAGACGATGTTTTTCAGATCGCCCTTGCCCGGTGCCGTCAGCAGCACCTTGGCCACGCCCTTGCACTCCAGGTGCTGACCCAGGCCAGCTTCATCGCGCCACTTGCCGGTGTTGTCGACCACGATGGCGTTGTCGATGCCGTGCGCGGTGTAATCGATCTCGGTGGGCGAATTGGCGTAGATGATCTTGATGTAGTTGCCGTTGACGATCAGCGCCGAGTTTTCCTCATCGACGGTGATGCTGCCCTCGAAGGGCCCGTGCACCGAGTCGCGACGCAGCAGGCTGGCCCGCTTCTCCAGATCATCCTTGCTGCCACGCACCACGATGGCGCGCAGACGCAGCAGGTTACCGCCGCCGGCCTTCTCGATCATGATGCGCGCCAACAGACGACCGATGCGCCCGAAGCCATACAGAACGACGTCCTTCGGATCGCCGCCCATGCCGCCCTCGACATAGCCACCGACGATGTCGGCCAGCTCACGCTTGAGGAAGGCGGTGATGTCCGTCTCGTCAGAGCGCTTGAAGGCGACGGCCAGCTTGCCGATATCGACGTGGGCCGGGCCCAGGTTGAGCTCGATCATCGCGCGCACCAGCGGGAAGGTGTCTTCCACTGACAGCTCGACGCCTTCGGCCTTGCGCACCCAACGGTGGTTCTTGAGGATGCGCACCATCGAACGATTGATCAGCGAACGCCCGTAGATGGAGGGCACGACGTTGAAGCGGCGGTAGAGATCTCCCAACAGCGGGATCATCTGCTCCGCGAGGGCTTCATTGTCCTGCCACTGCTTGAAACAGGCTTCGAGATTCTCTTGGCTCACGGGTGCATCCTCTCACGTGCGGGCAAATGATGATGGTCGTCACCGATCGTCTGGCGACGCCGGACAAGGCCAGCTGAGTATGCGTAACGCGGCTATGCACCACAATGAAAGGATGGTCGCACGCAGGGTAGTAGTGCTACAGAATCAACGATTTGACTACAAAAGCCCTCCCCCATCCCGCGCTCGGCCATCGGTGTCCACGGTGCTGAAAAGAGGATCACTTGCCCCCATGTAGCGACTGACTTGCTATGATCAAGCACAACTCCTTTCATGGCGAGGAATGACGCTTCAGCACCTTGCGCTGCGACAGCTTGCGGTGAAGCTCGCCTGCAAGCCGAGGCATCGCGCCTGCCTTGTCGCCCTCTTGAGCGTGTCGTGCACTCATGTGCGCGCCGTGTGCTCACCGGTGTGCCAAGCACTCGAGAGACTACCTTGCACCCATGCGTCGCTCAGCGTCATCTGCCTGCGTGGGCCGCTCACCGAGAGCGACTGACCCAGCACCTTATTCACTCGGGTCCTGCCCGTGACGTCATCCCGTGCCGTGAACGCCACAAGGCGTTGCGCCCAAGCCCAGGACACAAGACACCAGAGCCCATGTTCGAGACCCCGCTGACGCCCCCGTTGCCGCGCTCACGCCGCGAAACCACCTTCTGGATGCTCAATGACCCAAGCGCAGCGGCGCTGGCGCTGGCGCGCCTGGCCGATGCCGATGAAGCGCCGCTGATGGTCATCACACCGGACACTGCCAGCGCCCAGCGCCTGGAAGCCGACCTGCGCTTCTATACGCGCCACCCCGAGCGCCTGCTGCCCTTCCCCGATTGGGAAACGCTGCCCTACGACAGCTTCTCGCCGCACCAGGACATCGTCTCGGAGCGGCTGCGTACCCTGCGCACCCTGCAGACCAGCCGCCGCGCCATCGTGCCGGTACCGGTCAACACATTGATGCAGCGCCTCGCACCGGTGGATTACATCGCAGGCCAGGTCTTCCGTCTTGCCAAGGGGGACACCCTCGATCGTGAAGACTTCCGCTCACGCCTGTCGCGGGCCGGTTATCGTGCCGTGGAGACAGTCTACGAGCCAGGCGAATACGCCCTGCGCGGCGCGCTGATCGACCTGTATCCCATGGGCAGCGAGCAACCACTGCGCATCGACCTGTTCGATGACGAGATCGACACCCTGCGTGCCTTCGATCCTGACACCCAGCGCAGTGGCGACAAGGTCGAGGCGATCGAGATTCTGCCCGCGCATGAATACCCGCTGACGCGTGGCGCCATCGCCTGCTTCCGCGAGGGCTTCGAGACGCTGTTCGATGTCGACCCGCGCCAGTGCATTCTCTACAACGACGCCATCAAGGGCATCCCTTCGCCGGGGCTCGAGCAGTATCTGCCACTGTTCTTCGACGAGACCGCGACGCTGTTCGATCACATGGGCGATGAACTGCGCATCGCCATGCTGCCCGGCGTCCGCGAGGCGGCCGAGAGCCACTGGGATGCCATCACCACCCGCTATGCCAATCTGGGCGTCGATCCGACACGCCCGCTGCTGCCACCGCACCGCGCCTTCGTGCCGGTCAATGAGCTGCTGGGCCAGTTCAAGCAGCACGAACGCATCGAGCTGCTACGCGAGCCCAATGCCCACGCCATCGAATTCGGCCACCAGACACTGCCGAGCCTGGCCATCGATGCGCGCAGCGCCGACCCGACTCAGGCCCTGGCCAGCTTCCTGAAGCAACGCCTGAACGGCGAACATGCCCAGCGCGTACTGTTCGTCGCCGAGACCCAGGGTCGCCGCGAAGTCGTCGAGGAGCAGCTCACCTCGCTGCTGCGTGGCTTCGGGCTGCGTAGCCTGGATGACTTCGCAAGTTTCGAGCACTTCGTGGACAGTCCAGCCGCCGTCGGCCTGACCGTCGGTGGCCTGACGCATGGCACCTGGGTGGCCAGCGCGCAGGCAGAAGATGCGCTGTCCAGCAATGACACCGACAGCCACAAGGGGCTGGTGGTCATCACCGAGACCGAGCTCTACGGCGAGGTGGTACGGCAGAGCCGCCGCCAGGCGCGCGCCACCGATGACAACGAGCTGGCCGTGCGCCATCTCTCGGAGCTGCGTGAAGGCGCGCCGGTAGTGCACCACACCCATGGCGTCGGCCGCTACCTGGGGCTGGAGACCATCAACGCCGGCGGTCAGGAGACCGAGTTCCTCGCCCTCGAATACGCCGATGGCGCCAAGCTCTACGTGCCGGTGGACAGCCTGCATCTGATCTCGCGCTATTCCGGGGCCAGTGACGAGCTGGCGCCGCTGCACAAGCTGGGCTCCGAGCAGTGGGAGAAGGCCAAGCGCAAGGCGGCCGAGAAGATTCGCGATACCGCTGCCGAGCTGCTGGATGTCTATGCACGCCGCGAAGCGCGTGTCGGGCATGCCTGTGACTTCCCCGCCGAGGACTACGCACGCTTCGCAGCCAGCTTCCCCTTTGAGGAAACCCCTGACCAGGCCCAGACCATCGGCGCGGTGATCCAGGACATGTGCGCCCCCCAGCCGATGGACCGCGTGGTATGTGGCGATGTCGGCTTCGGCAAGACGGAAGTCGCGATGCGCGCTGCCTTCCTGGCCGTCAACGCCGGCCGTCAGGTAGTGGTGCTGGTGCCCACCACCCTGCTCGCCCAGCAGCACTACGACAACTTCCGCGATCGCTTCGCCGACACCGCGGTGGAGATTGCCCTGCTGTCGCGTTTCACCAGCGGCAAGGGCCAGGAAGCCTCGCTCGAGCGCATCAGGAACGGCCAGGCCGATATCGTGATCGGCACTCACAAGCTGCTCTCCAGGTCGCTGGAGCTGCCCAACATGGGACTGCTGATCATCGATGAGGAGCATCGCTTCGGCGTCTCCCAGAAGGAGCGCCTCAAGAGCCTGCGCGCCGAGGTCGACATCCTGACCCTGACCGCCACGCCGATACCACGCACGCTGAACATGGCGATGAGCGGCATCCGCGACCTGTCCATCATCGCCACGCCGCCGGCGCGCCGCCTGTCGGTGAAGACCTTCGTCCAGCAACGCAACGACGGCGTGGTCAAGGAAGCCATCCTGCGCGAACTGCTGCGCGGCGGACAGGTCTACGTGCTGCACAATGAGGTCAAGACCATCGAGGAGAGCGCCGCGCGCATCGCGGAGCTGGTGCCGGAGGCCAATGTCGGCGTCGCCCACGGCCAGCTGCCGGAGCGCAGCCTGGAGCGGCGCATGTCGGACTTCTACCACAAGCGCTTCAACGTGCTGGTGTGCTCGACCATCATCGAGACCGGCATCGACATCCCGAGCGCCAACACCATCATCATCGAGCGCGCCGACAAGTTCGGTCTGGCCCAGCTGCACCAGCTGCGTGGGCGCGTCGGGCGCTCGCATCACCAGGCCTATGCCTACCTGCTGACCCCGCACCCCAAGGCGATGACCCGCGATGCGGTCAAGCGCCTGGAGGCGATCAGCGAATCCCAGGACCTCGGCGCCGGCTTCACGCTGGCCTCCCATGACATGGAAATCCGCGGCGCGGGCGAGCTGTTGGGTGACGAGCAGTCCGGCCAGATGGAAACCATCGGCTACTCGCTGTACATGGAAATGCTGGATCGCGCCGTGAAGGCCATCAAGGCGGGCAAGACGCCCAATATCGAGTCGCCGCTGGATGAAGGCGTCGAAGTCAGCCTGAACCTGCCGGCACTGATTCCGGCCGATTATCTGCACGACGTCCAGCAGCGCCTGATGATGTACAAGCGCATCAGCAACGCCGAGAACGCAAGCGACCTGCGCGAACTGCAGGTCGAGATGATCGACCGCTTCGGCCTGCTGCCGGAACCGGTCAAGACGCTGTTCCGCCAGACCCAGCTGCGCCAGCGCGCCCAGGCGCTGGGCATCATCAAGCTGGAGGCCGGCGCTGGGCGTGGTCGCATCATCTTCGGCGCCCAGACGCCGGTCGATCCACTGACGCTGGTCAACCTGATCCAGCGCCAGTCGGATGTCTACAAGCTGGAAGGCGCCGATACCCTGCGCTTCGCCACCGACATGGATGACGCCGAGAAGCGCTTCAGCTTCTGCGAGAGCTTGCTGGACCTGCTCAACGCCAAGACAAAGGCCGCCTGACGCGCCCTGGGCTGCCAGGCGCCTGGGCTCGAACTTGGGCATAAACTTGAGCGGAACATGAAGACGGCCTGCATCATCAATGCAGGCCGTCTTTGATATGCCGTGACAGGATCGCGCTCAACCCGAGCAACTGGTGCCTGAGACATGGCGCCCCAACAGCGCCGCCAGCAAGCGCTGCACCCTGGGCATTCCGGCCTCGATCACGGATTCCGTGCCTGCGCGGGTCGGCTCCTCTTCGCCGACGCCCGCAGCATGGCTGATCACCAGACACAGGCTGGCGTATTCCATCTCGAGCTCGCGCGCCAGCACGGCCTCGGGCATTCCCGTCATGCCGACCAGCGTATTGCCATCACGCGCCATCAGGCGGATCTCGGCGGCCGTCTCCAGCCGCGGCCCCTGCACCACGCCCAGCACCCCACCGGCCGTGAGGGGCAGCCCCGCCTCGGCGGCGGCCGTATGCAACTCCTCACGCCAGACCCGATGATACGGCCAGGCGAACGACACATGCTGGAACGGCTTGAAACGCCCATCGAAGAACGAACCCTCGCGGCCGGTGGTGTAATCGATCAGCTGGTCCGGCACCACCAGCGTGCCCGGGGCCAGCGTCGGGTCGATGCCGGACACGCAGTTGACTCCCACCACATGGCTCGCGCCCGCCTGCTTGAGCGCCCACAGATTGGCGCGATAGTTGATGCGATGGGGCGGCACCTTGTGCGGTTGACCATGACGGGCCAGAAACAGCAGCGACTGCCCATTCAGTCGCCCCTCCACGACGCCACAGGAGGCCGCCCCCAGGGGCGTTTCCTGCCCGCCGCGCCTGAGCACTTCCATGCCTGACCAACTGCCGAACCCCGTGCCACCGATCACCGCCAGCATCGCCCGCCTCCTTGCCATCCATGTGCAGGAACCTCCCGGGACCGGACACCCCGGCCCTCAGCGAACGCTACTCCGAGCCGACCGACGACGACAAGAAAAATCGTCACGCTCTGCGTCAGGAGAACAGAAGAGGCCCCGAAAACGACACCACCCGCCGCGGTTGCCCGGGCGGGTGGTGAATGGCGACCATATCGAGCGATGGCGGCTGCCATCCGCAGATCTTAAAGCCCCTTGGGCGCGAAGATGCCCGGCGCGTTACGCCAGTAGCCCTTGTAGTCCATGCCGAAGCCGAACAGGAAGCGGTCTTCGACATCGAGACCACAGAAATCGGCCTTGAAGCCCGGATAGGCCTTGCGATCGTGCTTCTTGTCGACCAGCACACAGCTGGACACGCTGCGCGCACCGGCTTCACGACAGTACTCGAGGATCGCGGCCAGGGTGCCACCCTCATCGAGAATGTCATCGACGATCACCACGTCGCGACCGGCCATCGGCAGCTCCGGATTGACGCGCCAAAACAGCTCGCCGCCACGCATCGCGCCACGGTAGCGAGTGGCGTGCAGATAATCGACTTCCAGCGGGAAGTCGAGGCGGGTCAACAGCTGGCCGGCGGTGATCAGGCCGCCGTTCATCACGCAATAGAAGATCGGCATGCGATCGCCGAGGCGTTCCGTCAGCTCAACGGCCATGCGGTCGAGTGCCACTTCAAGGTCAGCTTGCGGGATCAGGCAATCGGCATTGTCCATCACCTCACGCATTTCGTCATGCAGGGCGGTGAGAGTCTCAGGCGTCGGAGTCAGCATCGGGAGTTTCCTGGGTGTCACTGGCCTCATCTCCACGCCGGACGGGCGCAGAGGAGGATGTAGCAGCGGCGGTTGAATCAGAACGGCGGCGGGACCCGCGCGTCTGCGTGTCTGATGACGCCGCGGCATGCTCTGCCTCGGCGTCGTGTTCATGGTTGTGCCCTTCGAAGGACAGCACATCGGCAAAATGCAGACGCTGACCAGGCAGTGCCACCTGGGCATCATGCTCACGAATGATGTCGTGCACCTTGAGCAGGACATCCTGCTTGATCGCGTGGTACTTCACCCAGTCGGTGGTGCGCGTGAAGACATAGACGAAGAAGTTCAGCGAGTGCTCACCGTAGGTGGTGAAGTTCACGATCTGGGTGCGCGTCTGGTCGATCTCGTCATGGCCTTCCAGCATCTCGCGTACCGCGGCAACGATGGGGCCGACCTGGGCGGCATCCTCATAGCGCAGCCCCACGGTCTCGAAGATGCGACGATTGTACATGCGTGACGGATTCTCCACCGAGATGCTGGTGAAGATGGCGTTCGGCACGTAGAGGGGCCGCATGTCGAAGGTGCGGATGCGCGTCAGGCGCCAACCGATATCCTCGACGGTGCCCTCGATCTCGCGGTCCGGTGATCGGATCCAGTCGCCGACCTTGAAGGGCCGATCGAGATGGATCATCAGGGCGCCGAAGAAGTTGGCCAGCAGATCCCGCGCCGCAAAGCCGACCGCGATACCGCCGACACCGCCGAAGGCCAGCACCCCGGACAGCGAGACGCCGAGATTCTGCAGGATGGCCAGCCCCACCAGCACGACCACGACCGCACGCAGCAACTTGCTGATCGCCGAGGCCGTGGTGGCATCCATCGCACTGACATTGGTGCCGGGCGGCGGCATGGTGCGCAGCGCCTCGAAGCGCTTGACCATGCGAATCAACGCCCAGGCCAGCGCCAGCAGGGTCACGATCTGGCGCGCCGTGCCGAGGTATTTCTCGGCCCCGCCAAGGCTGAACTGGCCGGCGATGATGCCGAGCGCCAGCAACACCCCCATGCTGTAGAGCCAGAATGACACGGGATGACGCAGACCATGCACCAGGGCGTCATCCCACAGGTTGCGGCTCTTCTCGGCATGCGTCGCCAGGCGGGTGAGCACCACTCGCTCGATGAGATGCAGCAACAGCACCGCCACCAGCAGCAGAGCGAGATTGATGCCCCACAGCGGCAGGCCAAAGGTCTGCTCGACCCATTGGCGCAGCGGCTCGACCCATTGATTGATCATCTCTTCGGCAGGCGCTGCCAGCTTGTCGGCAGCAGCCTCGGTGGCGGATTGCTCAGCCATGGGAATTCCTTGCCAGTCTTCGACTCGAAAAAGGCACCGCGTGCCTGATTATTGCGCGCTACCGGACTCAGAGGCCGACCGTGCATCAGACGCGTCAGACGCCTCGGCGGTACCAGGCGTGCCCGAAGGCATGGCGACCTGCTGTGATGCCTGACTGGCCGCCATCGATTCGAGCCTCGCGTGAGTGCGCCGCCAGCGTGCCAACCCCACCAGACCATCAAGCGTCGGGCGAGCCCGCGCATAGCGCAGACGCGCCTGGCGCTTGCCACGGTGGCGCTGCTCATCGTCATCGAGGCTGTCGAGCACTTCGCGCGCGGCGGCAGGGTCATTGCAGACCAGCGCCATGTCGCAGCCGGCGTCCAGCGCCAGGCGCGCACGCTCTGCCGGGCTGCCTTCCGCGACGGCCGCCGCCATGCCGAGATCATCGGAGAAGATGGCGCCCTTGAAGCCGAACTCTTCGCGCAGCAGGCCCAACCAGCTGGGCGAAAAGCCCGCGGGACGTGCATCAAAATCCGGATAGATCACATGCGCCGGCATCACGCCGCCCAGGCGCTCGGCGAGGGCCGCGAAGGGCTTGAGATCATGCTCGCGCAGCTCGCGGAACGGACGCGGATCGACCACGCGCTCCAGATGGGTATCGGCCGAGATGCCACCATGCCCCGGGTAGTGCTTGCCGACGGCGGACATGCCCGCCTCCTGCAGCCCGTCGATGAAGGCGCCGCCCACCGCGATGACGTCTTCCGGCGTGGCGCCGAAGCTGCGATCGCCAATGATGGTCGAGCCCGCCACATCGATATCCAGTACCGGCGCAAAGGTGATATCACAGCCGATGGCTGCCATTTCCATGCCCAGCAGCCAGCCGGCATCGCGTGCCAGCCCCAGGCCTGCGGCCTGGGCGTCTTCGCCGCAGCCATCACAGTCACGCCCGAGACAGCACTGTGCCAGGCTGCGCATCGACGGCAGGCGTGTCACGCCCTCACGCAGACGCTGGACGCGCCCGCCTTCCTGATCGATGGCGATCAGCAGGTGGGGATTGACGCTGCGAATCTCGCGGCTCAGCTCCAGCACCTGCTCGGGAGAAGCACAGTTGCGCGCAAACAGGATGACGCCCCCGACGGCAGGACGTGCCAGCAGTTCACGTTCGTCGCGGGCGAGAGTCAGCCCCGCAACATCGACCATTACGGAGCCCAGTGGCTGTGTCATGTCATCCTTCCTGTCCATGGCCTGCGGCAGTGATATCCCATGCAGAGAGAGATCACGGCCGCCAGGACTTCATGTCTTTTACGGGGCTCGGCAGCCTGGAAGAAACGCGATGAATCAGGCTGCCAGCGCGAGGAAAGGCGCAATTCTAGCCGACTGAACCCCTATCGAACAGTCGCGGCCAGCTGCGCCCCGGCAAGGGGCTGTCACGCAAGTTCCGGTGACAGCTCATGGAGGGTATCAGACTCGGGCCCCAGCGCCTTCAGGGATGCAGCAGCACCGGAGTGCCAGGCACAGCCTCGGCAAAGAGTCGCAGCAGGTCATCATCGCGCAAGCGAATGCAGCCATGGGACGCCGCTACCCCCATGGGCTCCGTGCTGGGCGTGCCATGAAAATAGATATAACGGCGCAGGCTATCGACCCGCTCACCGCGAGCATTGCGACCGCGGTTGATGCCCGGCTCGCGGCCACTGAGCCATAGAATGCGCGTCAGGATCCAGTCACGCTCTGGATGCTCCAAGGCAAGCTCGGGGGTAAATACCTCGCCCGTGAAGCGCCGTCCACGATAGACGGCGCCACGCGGGTTGCCTGCCCCGATGGCGGCACGAATCACATGCCAGCCGCTTGGCGTGCAACCGCTGCCATCGAGCTCGCCGATACCGTTGAGGCCGCTGGAGATCGCGCAGGCGTATACCAGCGCGTCAGGGGCAGCCACGGAGGGCGGCGCATCACGACTGCCACTCGGCGCGTCATTGCGTATCTCAAGGCTCTGGCGCGCGAGATCCACTGCTACCCAGCAGGCCATCAGCTGGCCGCCTGGGTGACCGCCTCACCATCCCCGAGTGAGGCCGGCAACGGCGCTGCCATCGCCGCTACCACCACCGGACGCATGTGCTGGATCAGCTCACGCACCGTGGTGTGATGGCCGTACTCGGCCTCCTCGATATCCCGCAGTGCATCCAGGCCCGAGAAGGTGAAGATCACGCTGCCGAGCATGAAGTGCAGGCGCCAGAAGCGCTCGTTGTCCGGCAGATCAGGCGTCGCCAGCTTCAAAAGCTCGGCGAAGCGACTGAAGACCGTGCCGTAGTGCTCGCGAATATAGCGCCGCATGTGGCCCTGACCCTGGGTGTAGGCAAGCCCGAGCAGGCGCATGAAGGTACGCAGGCTGTTGCGCTCGGCCGGCACCTCCAGCACGGTACGCGCCATCACCTCCAGCAGGACCTCCAGCGGCACCTGACGCCCGGCGTATTGCTTCTCGACACTGTCGAGTGCCGCGTGGAAACGCTCACTGAACGGATCGAGATAGCGCGCGAAGACCGCCTGGATCAGCGATTTCTTGGAGCCGAAGTGGTAGTTCACCGCCGCCAGATTGACCTTGGCCTTGCTGGTGATGTTGCGCAGTGAGGTCTCGGCGAAACCACGCTCGGCGAACAGCACCTCGGCAGTATCGAGGATGCGGGTAACGGTATCGGTCTGGGCCATGGGCGGAACCCTTGTCAGGTAGAAGAGGACTGGAGTCGTAGGTCACGACGCAAGCGCCGCGCGGCGACTCTCTCATGAGGTGGTGCAGGTTCACCGGAAGGCCACGTACGATATCGGCTCGTTTGATCACGACACACGTGAGTACGACACAAGTGAGTACGACACATCCGAACACTGCCATCGGCGAACATCCGTTTGAAACACTTTGATTCTAGCGCGCCATGCCATGACTGACAATTCTCTCGCGTTTCAAACGCCAGAGGTTTAGCTGAGCCTGATATTCCTTCAATGCAGACCGTGCCGATTCAAGGACTCGTCGTGCTCGGTGACAGCCCCCCCCCCCGCAGGGCCACACCGGATTGACCTCGCGACAGCTTGCCTTGGATATCGACAAGCCAAGTCGGCAGACGGCGATATCTCGACGACTACCTGCCCTTTGAGGCCTCCACACAAGCCAGGATGCCTTGCATGACTGCCATGACTGGATACAATGACAGTTGTATGGATGCACACCCCGTGCCGTCAGCTCAAGATGCCGCCCAGGCCAAAGGCAATGCCATGACCCAGCCGCTTACTCCGCGCCAGCAGGATGTCTTCGACTTCATCATCAAGACCATCAAGTCCTCTGGCTACCCGCCGACGCGGGCCGAAATCGCCCAGGCGCTGGGCTTCCGCTCGCCGAATGCCGCCGAGGAGCATCTGCGTGCCCTCAAGCGCAAGGGCGCCATCGAGATGGTGCCGGGCACCTCACGCGGCATTCGCGTGCCGTCGCTGGCTGAAGTCGACGACAGCGCCAACGATGGTCTGCCGGTGATCGGGGAAGTGGCCGCCGGCAGCCCGATTCTTGCCAGCGAGCATATCGACCGTCACTGCCCGCTGCCGAGCGACTACTTCTCGCCGGCTGCCGACTACCTGCTGCGTGTGCGCGGCGTGTCGATGAAGGATGTGGGAATTCTGGAAGGCGACCTGCTGGCCGTGCATCGCACCACCAGCGTGCGTGACGGACAGATCGTGGTGGCACGCCTGGGAGATGAAGTCACCGTCAAGCGCTTCCGCCGTGACGGGCACTACGTGTGGCTGGAAGCCGAGAACGAGGACTTCTCGCCGATCAAGGTCGATCTGCGCACGGACAGCCTGGAGATCGAGGGTCTCGGGGTAGGCGTCATCCGCGATGGTGGCCTGCACTGAGGCCTTGACCAGCTGCGCCTTGAGCAACCTAGCGTTGCCCAGCAGCACTTTTCCATCAGGGCTTTTCTCGCAGAGCTTTTCTCGCAGAGCCCTGAGCAACGGAAAAGCCGCACGCATCGCACAAAAAAACCCGCCTCAAGGCGGGTTTTTTTGTGCGTGAAGCACGAGCGATGAATCAGTGCACGATGCCTTCTGACTGCTCATCCTCGTCTTCTTCCCCATCCCAGAGTCGAGTCCGGGTGATGGCGTGGTCGATCATCTCACGCGCGACCTCGAAACGATTGTCACGCAGCAGATCAGCGGCCTCGTCCGAAATGCGAATGCTGAGCAGCGGCTCACCTTCGCTTTCCGCGGCGCGCAGAATCACTTCACCATCTTCCATTTGCACAATTTCAAGTACGGCGGGATCGGACACGTCATTCCTCCTGCACGGCATCTCGCGAGATACCGGCGTCGTTGTAATCGTCAGCGCGACGGCTGGCAAGCCCGTCACCGCGTTGCCATCAGCGACGCAGAAAAAAGTACGACCACAGCCAGAGCCATGGTCGTACCGGAGAATGCAGGGCTTGCCACAATGCAATCAGTCTAGCACCCGTGAAGGCGAAACGTCACCCGATTGCCATGCGCCAGTCACCACCAGCGTGCAGCACCAGATCAACGCCTTGACCTACCACTCGACACTCGACTCGCGCAGCTGCGGCAGCAGCGCCTTGAATGCCGTGATGGCGGCGCTGAGACGCTCGGCCAGCGAGGCGCTCGAGGCTGCCGCGATGATCAGACCATCACCCCGCGAACGCGATTCCTCGCGGCGAGCGACGCCACCCTCTTCATGCAGACGGGTCACATCCGCGATCAGCTCAGACAACCAGCTGTCAGGACGCTCAAGCAGGCTGCGCAGCTGCTCGACCTCGGCAATGGGCGTCGGTGGTGTGGCCAGGCGCTCGCGCCAGCTACCCTCTGGCCAGCGCGCCGTCACGGCACACTCTTCCAGCAATGACGCCAGCGCCAGCTCCAGCAGGGCGAGCGCGCCCTCTTCACCGGCCATGCGACGCGCCACGGCATGCTCATCGTCGCCAGAGACCGCTGATTGGGCCAGCAGCAACTCGGCCTGATACAGCAGCTGATTGGTACGGGCACGCTGGCTCATCAGCTCTTGGCTCCCTTGCGCTTGTCCTCGACGACCCAGCGGCCGTTGTCGTAGGTCGCCTTCCAGCCGGTCGCCTTGCCTTCCTCATCGGTCATGACGTACTGAGCCTTGACCTTGCGCGAGAAGCGAATCTGTGCCGGACGTCCATCCGGGTCCTGATCCGGGGCCTCGAGAATGAAGTGATACTTCTCCGGCAACTCGTCGGCGTGCGCCTTGAGCTCCTTGACCAGCGGCGGACGCGTCTCGCGATTCTTGGGGAACTGGCTGGCCGCCAGGAACAGACCACTGGCGCCATCGCGCAGCACGTAGTGGTCCTCGACCTTGACGCAGGCAAGTTCCGGCATCGGAATCGGGTCCATCTTCGGCGGCGCCACTTCACCGGACTTGAGCAGCTTGCGGGTGTTCTTGCAATTCTCGTTGGTGCAGCCGAAGTACTTGCCGAAACGCCCGGTCTTGAGCTGCATGTCGGAGCCGCACTTGTCGCACTCGATCACCGGGCCATCGTAGCCCTTGATGCGGAACTGACCTTCCTCGACCTCGTGACCGACACAGTCCGGGCTATTGCCGCAGACGTGCAGCTTGCGCTGCTCATCGATCAGGTAGCTGTCCATCGCGGTGGCGCAGATCGGGCAGCGACGCTTGGCGCGCAGCGCATCCGTCTCGGCATCTTCACCGGCATCGGCCGCCACGGCTTCATCGCCCGGCAGCAGATCGATGGTGGTCTTGCAGCGCTCCTTGGGCGGAAGGTTGTAGCCGGAACAGCCCAGGAAGACCCCGGTCGAGGCGGTACGAATCTGCATCTCACGCCCGCAGGTCGGGCAGGCGATGTCCGTCGGCACCGGCTGGTTCGGACGCATGCCCTCTTCGGACTGGGCGTGGTCCAGCTCGGCCTTGAACTCGGCGTAGAAGGTGTCCAGCAGCTCGCGCCAGTTGCGCCCGCCGTTGGCCACCTCATCGAGGTAGTCTTCCATGCGCGCCGTGAAGCCGAAGTCCATCAAATCCTTGAAGGACTCACTGAGGCGATCGGTGACGATGTCGCCCAATTTCTCGGCATAGAAGCGACGGTTTTCCAGCGCCACGTAGCCACGGTCCTGGATGGTGGAGATGATGGCGGCATAGGTGGACGGACGACCGATACCACGCTTTTCCAGCTCCTTGACCAGGCTGGCCTCGGTGTAACGCGCCGTGGGCTTGGTGAAGTGCTGCAGCGGCTGCAGCTCGACCAGGTCCAGCGTCTCGCCGATGGCAAGATCCGGCAGCGACTGGTCCTCTTCCTTCTTGCCCATCGGTTTCATGACACGCGTGTAGCCGTCGAACTTGAGCACACGGCCCTTGGCGCGCAGCTCATAGCCATCCACTTCGATGGTCAGCGTGGACGACAGGTATTCGGCCGGCAGCATCTGACAGGCCACGAATTGGCGCCAGATCAGCTCATACAAACGCTCGGCATCACGCTCCATGCCGGCGAGGTCGGTGGCACGACGCGTCACCTCGGAAGGACGAATCGCCTCGTGCGCCTCCTGGGCGCCCTCCTTGCTGGAGTAGACGTTGGCCGCTTCCGGCAGATAGTTGCTGCCGTATTCCTCGCTGATGAAGTCACGCGCCGTGGCGACCGCGTCCGCCGACAGGTTGGTCGAGTCGGTACGCATGTAGGTGATGTAACCCGCTTCGTAGAGACGCTGGGCCATCATCATGGTCTTCTTGACCGAGAAGCCGAGACGACCACTGGCCGCCTGCTGCAGGGTCGAGGTAATGAACGGCGCATTCGGCTTGGAGCGTGTCGGCTTGTCTTCACGATTGGTGATCGCGAGTCTGGCCGTGCGCAGCGCCGCGATACGATCCATCGTCTCCTTCTCGCTGGTAGGACGGAAGGCCTTGCCATCCTGACGTGCCAGCTCGAAACGGATCGCCTCACCACTGGCGGCGGCCAGCTCGGCGTGGACATCCCAGAACTCTTCGGGGATGAAGGCGCGGATCTCGCGCTCGCGCTCGACGATCAGACGCACGGCGACCGACTGCACACGACCGGCGGACAGACCACGGGCGACCTTGGCCCACAGCAGCGGCGAGACCATGAAACCCACGACGCGATCCAGATAGCGGCGCGCCTGCTGGGCATGCACGCGGTCCATCTTCAGCTCACCCGGCTCATCGAAGGCTGCCGTGATCGCCTTCTTGGTGATCTCGTTGAACACCACGCGCTTGTAACGCGAATCGTCGCCACCGATGGTCTCGCGCAGGTGCCAGGCAATCGCCTCACCTTCGCGGTCCAGATCCGTCGCGAGATAGATGGTGTCGGCCTTCTCGGCCAGACGCGTCAGTTCGGAGACAACCTTCTCCTTGCCGGGCAGGATCTCATAATGCGCCTCCCAGCCATTCTCCGGGTCGACCCCCATGCGGCGGATCAACTGGATCTTGGCCTTCTGTGCCTTGTGAGCCGCCTTGGCCTCGGGCGACATCTTGCGAGTCTCCGCCGCCTGACGGGCACGTTCCTTGGGGTCGGTGGCCTGCTTGCCGCTCCCGCTGGTCGGAAGGTCGCGGATGTGCCCGACACTCGACTTCACCACGAAATCGTTGCCGAGATACTTGTTGATGGTCTTGGCCTTGGCGGGCGACTCGACGATCACCAGTGACTTGCCCATGGTTGCTCGCATCTCCTGGCCAGCGCTGATTGCGCCGGCGAATGACTCGTCGCGCTGGGTTTTGTCCCAGCCGAAAAATGCGCCTACCCTACCCCAGCATTTCAGCGCTGACCAGCAATGTTGAGAATGACGCCTCGTCAGGGCGGCTCGACAGGGCGCCTCTGCGACAGCCTCGAGACATGCCCTGCCACCCGCCACGTCAGCATGCAGCATGCGCCGAATGACATCGACAGCCGCCAGGCGTGTGATCGTGGGCAATCCGGCCTTCGAGCCGGGTTTGAGCATAGGTCATCGACGTATGGCAGCGATCAACGGGCCCGGTATACGGGGCCGGTGCAGGGGCTGAGCTGGACCGATGAGCGGAAATTTCGCTCAGCAGGGTATTGCCACTATATAGGTAGCACTGGAATGGCTGTCAGTGAAAGCCAGCCGGCGGACATTGGCGTGACGGGGCGGTCACCACGACACTGATGCAAAGGACATGCGATGCCTGGCCGTCAGGCGTCGAAATGACGGGCCGCGCCCGCATGGCGCAGCGCTGCATACCCTCACGCCCCCGCCCATGTCCGCGTACCCGCGACAACGTATTCGCAACAATCGCTCGGCAGACTTCACGTCACCCCTTGCAGTCCCGATCGTGATCACGAGAATGGACAACGACAGCCGACGATACTCGACAGGCTCCCTTTCAGCCTTCAATGTAGTAAAATGACAACAACCTGGTTTGCGTTTTCAGCCAGTCCATCACGCCAGTGTTCAAGGAGTATGCTTTCATGCCGCACGCGTTCAACGGCCCGATCCGCCGCACCAAGATTGTCGCCACTCTCGGCCCTGCCAGTGACAAGCCGGGTGTGCTCGACGCGATGATTCGTGCCGGAGTCGATGTGGTACGCCTCAACTTCTCCCACGGTAGCCCCGAAGATCACCGCATGCGCGCCGAGGCCGTACGCCAGGCCGCAGCCGCCCAGGGCCGCAGCGTCGCCGTGCTGGGCGACCTGCAGGGCCCGAAGATCCGCATCGCGCGCTTCAAGGATACCGCCGTCAAGCTGAGCGAAGGCCAGCCGTTCATCCTCGATGTCGGCCTGGGCCGCGATGAAGGTACCGCCGAGCGTGTCGGCTGTGACTACCAGGAACTGGCCGATGACGTGGCCGCGGGCGACGTGCTGCTGCTCGACGATGGCCGCGTGGTGCTTGAGGTCAAGGAGCTCAAGGGCAACGAGATCCACACCACCGTCAAGGTCGGCGGCAAGCTGTCCAACAACAAGGGCATCAACAAGCAAGGCGGCGGCCTGTCTGCCGAAGCCCTGACCGACAAGGACAAGGCTGACCTGAAGACCGCCATCGATATCGGCGTCGACTATCTGGCCGTGTCCTTCCCGCGCAGCGGCACCGACATGCAGCTGGCCCGTGAGCTGCTGGGCGAGGAAGGTCGTGACATCGGCCTGATCGCCAAGGTCGAGCGCGCCGAAGCCGTGGCCGACGACGCCGTGCTGGATGGCATCATCCTCGCCAGTGAAGGCGTGATGGTGGCGCGTGGCGATCTGGGCGTCGAGATTGGCGATGCTCAGCTGATCGGTGTGCAGAAGCGCATGATCCGCCGCGCGCGCAGCCTCAACCGCGTGGTCATCACAGCCACCCAGATGATGGAATCCATGATCAGCGCGCCGCTGCCGACCCGCGCCGAAGTCTTCGACGTCGCCAATGCCGTGCTCGACGGCACCGACGCCGTGATGCTGTCGGCCGAGACCGCCGCCGGCGACTTCCCGGTCGAGACAATCGAGACCATGGATCGCGTCTGCCTGGGCGCCGAACGTGAGCGTGCCGCGCAGGAATCCCAGCACCGCATCCACGAAGGCTTCAGCAAGACCGACGAGACCATCGCGCTGTCCGCGATGTATGCCGCCAACCACCTGACCGGTGTCGTGGCCATCGTGTGCATGACGGAATCCGGCTATACCCCACTGATCGCCTCACGCATCCGCTCCGGCCTGCCCATCGTCGGCCTGGCACAGGACCAGAAGACCCAGCGTCGCATGGCGCTCTACCGTGGCGTGGTGTCACTGCCCTTCGATTCCAGCGAATTGCCGGCGGCGGAAATCAACCGCCGAGCCATCGCGGAGCTGGAAGCTCGCGGCATCGCGACTCGCGGTGACCTGGTGATCCTGACCCGTGGCGATCAGATGAACGCACATGGCGGCACCAACACCATGAAGATCGTCACTGTCGGCAGCACCATCGACTGATCGGCCTCGCTGGCCTCCCGTCTCGGGTCTCTCGAGGCGGGAGGCCAGCGACATTGCCCCATCCTCAGGAGGTCAGGGAATGAGCGAACAACGACCCAGGCGCCAGGCACGGCGCACCCTGCCAGCACGCAAGCGCATTGCGCTGGTGGCGCACGATGGCAAGAAGGATGAAATGCTGGCGTGGGCCAATCGCTGGCGCGATGAACTATCCCGCCACCAGCTGCTGGGCACGGGCACGACTGCCCGCCGCATCAGCAAGGAGCTGGGGCTCGAGGTCGAGGGCTTGCTGAGCGGCCCGCTGGGCGGTGATCAGCAGATCGGCACGCGCATCGCCGAAGGCAATCTGGACCTGCTGGTCTTCCTGTGGGACCCCTTCGCGCCGATGCCGCATGATCCTGACGTCAAGGCGTTGCTGCGCCTGGCGGCATTGTGGAACGTGCCGGTCGCCAGCAATGCGGCCAGCGCGGACTTCCTCTTCCACTCGAAGTTGATCTCCGAGGAAGTCGAAGTGGCCGTGCCGGATGCCAATGACTGGGTCAGCACCCGCGCCTGAATGGCGCTGGCTGTTGCCCCATGAAAAGGAAAACGCCGCCTGCTCACAAGAGAGGCGGCGTTTTCCTTTTCATGACCGGATGTTGTAATCAAACTACCTTTTGCGCGCACCCAGCGACCTGCCTTGCGAACCTCTGGTGACACTCTTGCGCCGACCTCGCACAGGGGGCTTGTCACGGGCCGTCATTGCATAACGTCAGATCAGGACATCAGCTCAAGCTGACTGGCGATGACCGCACCGCGCGCCGCCATGCAGTAAAGCCCGATGTGATGACTGTCTGCCTGGGGATGCGTCGCCGTAACGGGAAGCCCCAGCTGCTCAACCACTTCAGCCGGCAGGTCGTAGGTGGCACAGCCGGGCTCCAGTACCACGATGTCACGCACCTCGCTCAGCAGGTCGTGATTGCGCGCCGACAGCAACGTCAATACCAGGTCCATCACGCAGATATCGGTGCAGATGCCGACCACGACCAGGGTTTCCAGCTCTTCGTCGCTCACCCACTCCTGCAGCGCATTGACCTGGGTATGGGGATCAATCGCGCCGACATAGCCATTGATGCAGTCCTTGCGCACCAGCGTGGCCTGCGGCTCCTCTTCCAGCCAGGCAAGTTCCGCCACCAGCTCATCCTCGCCGCTGCCCTGCTCACAATGGGCGGGATAAGGCGGCTCCGGCTTGCCCGGCGCGTGGGAATCAATGAAGGCCAGCAAGGGGCGCCTGCGCTCACTGAAGGTCCGCGCCAGCGTATCGCTGAGGGCGATCATCCTGCTGACCTGAGCATTGGGCGCCTGAGGCGCCAGCGCACCGCCTGCGACCTGACAGAAGCCATTGATCTCATCGACGATGATCAGCCCGGCCGTCGGCAGCGAGACCGGCACCACGGCCGGCCGCACCGGCAGGCGGGCATCAAGCTCGCCGGGGGTCTTCCACTCGGCGGGAGTGGCAGGAATGCGTTGCACCACGCAAGACGCCGCGACATCGGATGAAGTCGCGGGGTCTTGCGTCTCTAGTGTAAAGGATGCGGATGAGCGCTGGTCGGAAGACACCATGCAAAAGGCCTCTGATGACGAATGGCCTTCAGCATAACGGAACCCAGGACCGAGCGGCGACCCTCACACGGTGGGCTCGCTGGCACCGGACAGCACGGCGTTGCCCTGCCCTTCATCCACCGTGGCGTCACAGGAAAAGCACTGGCCGCGCACCCGCGCGTGATCACGCCTCAGCACCGCGAATTGCGCCACACGACCGGGGTCATCCTCGATGCGCTGGGCGAGGCACACAAGCCCCGGACGGCGTGCCAGTGATGGCGGCGCGATGGCCAGCGTATCACCGCGACTCTCTGCCATGTCCAGTGCATCCGCCATGTGCAGACACTCTACCCGCTCGACCTCCGGCAGGTTCTGCTGCAGCCAGGCATCGCACTCTTCGAACAGAGCCTCCCGTGCCACGATACGCCTCACCGCCGACGGCGAAGCCCCGGGGGGGCCGAGTAGACTGAGACTGATGGCACGGAAGACCCGCCGCTCGACGCAGATGCCCGTCCAGAAGGCCAGGGCCTGATGCGTGGTACGCACTGGACGCTGATGCCCACGCGACCAGGGCACCACGGCGGTATCGATCTCGCCTTCCGCCAGTGCCCTGATGACCTCCTCGATACCTGCGTAGGCCTTGAGCTGGGCGTCGTTGGCATAGAGCTTGAGCGCACACTCGCGCGAGTACCCCCCAAGGCGCCCGGGATAACCCACGCACGAACCATCGGAATCCGGGATCACGCCCTGCGGCGAGATATCGCCGTGGACTTCGCTAGCTGTCACCTTCATACCAGCCCCTCATGCCGATGTCTGAACAAACCTCATCCTGACAACAGCATAGCCGTAAACAGAGGCGGTGTTAGGCAAAACCCACCTCGGTGATCTCACGCAAAGCCGCCATTGGCGCCAATGACCTGCCCACTTACCCAGCCGGCATCTTCGCTGGCAAGCCAGGCCACCACCGCCGCGACATCCTGCGGATCTGCAATGCGTCCCAGCGCCGCCATCCCCTTGAGACGCTCGATGGTCTCTTCACTCTTGCCATGACGAAACAGGCCGGTGTCCGTCGGGCCCGGCGCCACGGCATTGACCGTGATGCCTCGCTCACCGACTTCCTTGGCCAGCACCCGCGTCAGCTGGTCCACCGCGGCCTTGGAAGCCGCATAGGGCCCATAGGTCGCGAACATCTGCCGCGTCACCGAGGTGGACATATTGATCACGCGTCCGCCATCACGCAGATGCCGCGCCGCCTCACGCATCAGATTGAAGGAACCGGTCAGATTGGCCTGCATCAGGTTGGCGAAGTCGTCATCCGTGAAATCGGCGATGAGCTTGTAGAGGCTCATGCCGGCATTGTTGACCAGGATATCCACGCCGCCGTACACGCGCCGGGCTTCGGTGAACAATTGTGCCGCGTCGCTGCTGACACCGACATCGGCCTGAACGGCGATCGCCTTGCCGCCCCGCGACTCGATATCCGTCACGACCTGCAAGGCGCCATCACTGTCGCTGCGATAATTGACGATGACGTGAGCGCCGTCAGCCGCCAGGCGCTGCGCGATCCCGGCACCGATCCCGCGTGAAGCCCCACTGACTACCGCCACCTTGCCGCTCAACCGCTGTGCATTCTCAGACATGGCTATCTCCTCTTTCATCATGGGCGATCGATCTCAAGGGCGATCAATAATGAGCGCCTTGCGAGTGTCAGTCAGACATCATCATTGCAGCAAGCGAATGCCGCTGACACCCCTGCAACGCGGAGTTTCGGATGAACGAAAAACCGCCACCCCGGGCATGCCGATGGTGGCGGTTCTCTTACGGCAGCGGCCTGCTTCAGGCTTCGCCGTTGGCCTGACGCTCGAAGGTATCGGCGCGCAGGATCTCGATCCAGTAGCCATCGGGGTCCTTCACGAAGGCCAGTCCCTTCATCTTGCCATCATCAGGACGCTTGACGAACTCGACGCCCAGCGACTCGAAGCGTTCGGCGGCCGCGTAGACATCTGGCACACTCACTCCGATATGACCGAAGCCCTGCGGCTGGGCGTTGCCGTCATGATAAGCGAAGTCCGGGTCATTCTCGGTGCCCCAGTTATGGGTCAGTTCAAGCATCGCCTCACGCCCGAAGGTATAGGTGGTGCGCTTGAGATCATCACCAGGCACCTGACTGGCTTGGTCATCATCCAGATAGGCGAGGAAATAAAGACTGAACTGCATTTCCGGGAAGTCGAGCTTGCGCACCAGACGCATGCCCATCACGCGGGTGTAGAAATCAAGGCTGCGCTCGGGGTCCTTGATGCGCAGCATGGTCTGGTTGAAGACGTAGCCACGGGTCGCCGGGTCGATCTGTTCACTCAGGCCGGGTGCCTGTTCGAAATGTGCTGTCATGTCAGTCCCTTTCAAGGAAGGGGCGGCGAGACATCGAAGATACCCTGCCGCCCCTGGTGATTTCATGCCTAGCAGATGGTGACGGCGGCCGGTTTTTACAACCTCGCCGCCGCTGGCCTCATGCGATCTCGATCAGCACTTCGCCCGGCGTGACGCGATCGCCACGCGCGACATGAATGGCCTTGACGGTACCGTCGACACGCGCGGCGATCTCGGTCTCCATCTTCATCGCTTCACTGATCAACACTGACTGGCCCGCGGTGACGCTGTCACCGACCGCGACCAGCACCTCGACGATGTTGCCCGGCATCGCGGTGGTGACATGGCCCGGCGCCGAGGCGCTGGCACGTCCGCCGCTCTGGCCGCCCGCCACGTAATCGTCCTTGGCCTCGAACACCACCTCTTCCGGCATGCCGTCCAGGGTCAGGTAGACGTGACGCTTGCTGCCCTTGGCACCGCCGACGCCGGTGATCTGCACCGCGTAGGACTCGCCGTGCACGTCGATGACGAACTCGGTCGGCACGCCAGAGGTCACCGGGCGTTCCGCCTCGCCTTGGGGGATGATTTCCGGTGTGAGCGTGCCGGCGCGGCGTTCGTTGAGGAAGTCACGTCCCAGATCCGGGAACATGGCGAAGGTCAGCACGTCCTCTGGGGACTCGGCCAGCTCGCCCAGCTCCTCGGTGAGGCGCGTCATCTCCGGCGCGAGCAGATCGGCTGGGCGCCCGACTTCCACAGGCGCGTTACCGATGGCACGCGAGCGGACCTCTTCGTTGACCGGTGCCGGCGCCTGACCATAGCCGCCCTGCAGATAGCGCTTCACCTCGTTGGTGATGCTCTTGTAGCGCTCGCCGGTCAGCACGTTGAGTACCGCCTGGGTGCCGACGATCTGCGAAGTCGGGGTGACCAGCGGCGGATAGCCGAGATCGGCACGCACACGCGGAATCTCATCGAACACCTCGCGGATGCGCTCCAGGGCATTCTGCTCCTTCAGCTGGCTGGCCAGATTGGACATCATGCCGCCGGGGATCTGACTGATCTGGACCGAGACATCCTCGCGGGTGAATTCGCTCTCGAAGGCCGCATACTTGCTGCGCACTTCCTGGAAGTAATCGCCGATCTCACGCAGCGACTCCAGCTCAAGGCCGGTATCCCACTGGGTGCCGCGCAGCGAGGCCACGAAGGATTCGGTGGCCGGATGGCTGGTGCCGCCGGCGAAGGCCGAGATGCAGGTGTCGATATGGCGACAGCCCGCCTCGACGGCCTTGAGCTGGCATTGCGGCGCCAGGCCCGCCGTGGCGTGGCTGTGCAGGTGGACCGGCACCTCGACCGCCTCGACCAGCGCGCTGACCAGATCATAGGTGGCGTACGGCGTCAGCAGGCCGGCCATGTCCTTGATGGCGATGGAATCGGCCCCCATCGCGACCAGCTTGCGCGCCTGCTCGACGTACATTTCCAGCGTATGCACCGGGCTCACGGTGTAGCAGATGGTGCCCTGGGCGTGCTTGCCGGCCTTCTTGACCGCGCGCATGGCGGTTTCCATGTTGCGCAGGTCATTCAAGGCATCGAAGACACGGAAGATATCGATGCCACCTGCCGCAGCGCGCTCGACGAAGGCCTCCACCACATCATCGGCGTAGTGGCGATAGCCGAGCAGATTCTGGCCGCGCAGCAGCATCTGCAGCGGAGTGTTGGGCATGGCTTCCTTGAGCGCCTTCAGACGCGCCCAGGGGTCTTCCTTCAAGAAACGCACGCAGGCATCGAAGGTCGCACCGCCCCACACTTCGAGACTGTAGAAACCGGCTTGATCAAGGCGCGCGGCGATCGGCAGCATGTCCTCGGTGCGCATGCGGGTCGCGATCAACGACTGGTGGCCATCGCGCAGCACGACTTCGGTGACCTTGACGCGATCAAAGTGATCGACGGCGGGGATGTTGGGAGTTGCAGCTGTCATGTCTGGGGTCCTTCTCATTGTTGGCTACGTGAACCGGGTGAAGATCAGGGGAGATTCACGACATCAGGGGCATCAGGTGCGCATCAGAGTCCGGCGTGGGCCGCGATGGCCGCCGCGATCGCCAGCGCGGTCTGTTCCGGCAGACGCTTGACCGAGTACTGAGTCAATTCCGGGTGAGCGGCCACGAAGCCGGTATCGAAGTGCGCATTGCGAAAATCAGGGTGCTTGAGGATTTCCTGATAGTAAGGCGCCGTGGTCTTGACGCCCTGCAGGCGCATGTCACTGAGGGCCCGCGAACCACGATTGATGACCTCTTCCCAGGTCAGCCCCCACACGATGAGCTTCAGACACATGGAATCGAAATACGGCGGGATGGTGTAGCCGGTATAGATCGCGGTATCGGTGCGCACGCCAGGCCCGCCCGGCGCATAGTAGCGCGTGATGCGCCCGAAGCTTGGCAGGAAGTCGTTCTTGGGGTCCTCGGCGTTGATGCGAAACTGGATCGCATAGCCGTGATGGCGGATGTCTTCCTGGCGGAAGGCCAGCTTGTGGCCCCAGGCGATGCGGATCTGCTCGCGCACGATATCCACGCCGGTGATGGCCTCACTGATGGTGTGCTCCACCTGCACGCGAGTGTTCATCTCCATGAAGTAGATCTCGTTGCCCTTGACCAGAAACTCCACGGTACCGGCGTTGCGATAGCCGACGGCGCGTGCGGCACGCACTGCCATCTCGCCGACGTAGGAGCGCTGCTCCGGTGTGAGCTGCGGACTGGGGGCGATCTCGATCAGCTTCTGGTTGCGACGCTGGATGGAGCAGTCACGCTCGAACAGATGAATCACGTTGTCGTGATGGTCCGCCAAGATCTGCACCTCGATATGCAGCGGGTCGACCACGCAACGCTCGAGGAACACATCGGCACTGCCGAAGGCCTTGGTAGCTTCCGAGATCACGCGCTCCCAGGCCTGCTCGAGCTGATGAGCATCATCACAACGCCGGATACCGCGCCCCCCACCGCCTGAGGTAGCCTTGAGCATGACGGGGTAGCCTACCTGCTCGGCGACACTCAGCGCCTCCTCGACATCGGCCAGATTGCCGGCCGAGCCCGGCGTCACCGGCACGCCGGCCGCCTTCATGGCATCGCGGGCCTGGGTCTTGTCGCCCATGCGGGCGATGACACTGCTGGCCGGCCCCACGAAGGCGATGCCCGCCGCTTCACAGATGGCCGCGAATTCGGCGTTCTCCGACAGGAATCCGTAGCCCGGATGGATGGCATCACAGCCGGTCTCGCGCGCGAGATCGACCAGGCGGCGGGCGTCCAGATAACCGGCCAGCGGGTCTTCGCCGATGAAATGCGCTTCATCGGCGCGTTTGACGTGCAAGGAGAAACGATCCGGTTCGGTGTAGACAGCGACTGAGCGGATGTCCATCTCGGCACAGGCGCGTACAATGCGCACTGCGATTTCCCCTCGGTTGGCAATCAGCAACTTGCGAAACATGGTGACTCTCCCGGACGTGACGCGTGATCTTGTTGTGGTGCTCCGGTCGTGCGCTTGTCATTGACCGCCAGACGCGACAACGGCGCTGAAAGACACGAGGTAGCATGCGTTCCACGCTACCCAGCGAGAGACCAATAGAAAAGTTGATATTTTTTTGCCAATCTATAAGTAAAACCTTATGACTGGGTGTGTCATGTCGCGTCCAAACTTGTTGAATCGCTTAACTTTCAGACAGTTACAGGTGTTCCAAGCGGTTCATCGCCAGCAGTCCTACTCCCGTGCGGCCGAGCAACTTGGCCTGACGCAACCCGCCGTCAGTGCCCAGATTCGTCAATTGGAGCAGGCACTCGAGCAATCGCTGTTCAAATATGCCGGCAAGACGCTACATATCCTGCCGGCGGCTGATGCCCTGGCAAACTCGGTGCAGTCGATCTTCGGCGAGGTCTCGAGCCTGCAGATGGAGCTGTCGGAGATCGCCGGCACCATCCGCGGCGAGCTCAACCTGGCGGCCGTGTCCACCGCACAGTACGTGGTGCCGCATATTCTGGCGCGCTTTCGGGCACGGTATCCGGAAGTGTCGGTACGCCTGCGCGTCTGCAATCGCGGCCAGGCGCTCGAACGCCTCGCCGAGCGGCGCGATGATCTCGTGATCATGGGCATGGTGCCGGATGACGCCAATCTGGCCTTCATGCCGATTCTCGACAACGAGCTGATCCCCGTCGTCTGGCCCGGTCATCCGCTGCTGGAGGTCAAGGGCATCACCCTGGAAGACCTCGCGCAGTACTACATGCTGATGCGTGAACCCGGTTCGGGCACGCGCACCGCCTTCGAGGAGTTCGCCGCACGCGAGCGTGTCTCGCTGCGCCATACGCTGGAGTTGGGCTCCAATGAGGCCATCAAGCAAGGCGTGATGGCACACCTGGGCGTGGCGATCCTGCCGCGACTGTCGGTTCAGCTCGAGCTGGCCTCAGGCCTGCTGGCCTCGCCATCGCTGCCGGGCTTCCCGCTCAGACGCAGCTGGTGCACCGTCTACCCCAAGGACCGCTACCCCACGCCGGTCACCGAGCTGTTCCTGCGCTTCGTGCGCGAGCTGCTGCCGGAGCTCAATGCGCACTTCAGCGCGCCGATGGAGCCCATCCCCGGGCACAGCGTGGCCTGCCTGCCGCTGGCGACCGAGCAATGAACATAGCGTCCTGATGACACAGACCACATGAAAAACATGAAAAAACCGCCATGGAAACAAGCTCCATGGCGGTTTTTCGTTCAGGCTACTGACGGCATGTCAGCAGTGCGGCTTACTTCACTTCCACACCGTGCGCCTGTTTGTCGGCGTGGTAGGAAGAGCGCACCAGCGGGCCGGAGGCAACATGCGAGAAGCCCATCTCGCGCGCCTTCTGGCCGAGCCAATCGAAGGTGTCCGGATGCACCCAGCGATCGATGGGCAGGTGGTTGCGCGACGGCTGCATGTACTGACCCAGAGTCAGCATGTCGACGCCGTGGTTGCGCAGGTCCTGCATGACCTCGAGCACCTGCTCGTCAGTCTCGCCGACCCCCAGCATCAGACCGGACTTGGTCTTCACTTCCGGACGACGCTCCTTGTAGCCCTTGAGCAGATCAAGTGACCACTGGTAGTCGGCACCCGGGCGCACGCGACGGTAAAGGCTCGGCACGGTTTCCAGGTTGTGGTTGAAGACATCCGGCGGTGTCTGCTCGAGCACGTCCAGCGCGACCTGCATGCGGCCACGGAAGTCGGGCACCAGCACTTCGATCTCGGTGCCGTCGCACTTCTCGCGAATCTCGCGGATGCACTCGGCGATGTGGTTGGAGCCACCATCGCGCAGGTCGTCACGGTCGACGGAGGTCACGACGACGTAATTCAGGCGCATCTCGGCGATGGCTTCGGCCAGCTCGCGCGGCTCGTCGGCGTTCAATGCATTGGGACGACCGTGCGCCACGTCACAGAACGGGCAACGACGGGTGCAGATATCCCCCATGATCATGAAGGTGGCGGTGCCGCCGCTGAAGCACTCACCCAGGTTCGGGCAGGAGGCTTCCTCACAGACCGTGTGCAGACCGTGCTTGCGCAGCGTCTGCTTGATGCGCGTGACTTCCGGCGAGGCCGGCATGCGCACACGCAGCCAGTCCGGCTTCTTGGGCAAGGTCTCGGTGGGAATCACCTTGACCGGAATGCGGGCAACCTTCTCGGCGCCGCGCAGCTTCACGCCACGCTCCTTGCGGGCAGGAGCAGCGGAGGGAGCGGGCTTCGTGGTAGCGATGGTCTCGGTCATCAGTTCTGTCCTGCTGTTCGAGAAATGTCAGCCAGTGCCGCGGGCAGGCCGCTCACCGGAGTCAGGGTCACATCGCCCAGGCTTGCGCCCAGACAACGCACCAGGCGGTCACGCTCGCTGGCGAGATCCACCGGTGCGCGAACGAGATCGCGCAGCTGGGTCATCGCCATGCCGGCATAGCCGCAGGGATTGATGCGCCCGAAGGGCGCGAGGTCCATGTCCAGATTGATCGCCACGCCGTGAAAGCTGCAACCACGCCGGATGCGCAGTCCCAGCGAGGCGATCTTGGCCTCTTCCATCGAACGACGCGGGTCATCACCACGCTGCGCCGCCTTCTTCACATAGACGCCTGGCGCGTCCGGGCGCGGATAGGCCTCGATGCCGTGCTCGGCCATCGCTGCCACCACCGTCTCTTCCAGCGCCGTCACCAGCTGGCGAACGCCGATGCTGCCTCGCTTGACGTTGAGCAGCGGGTAGAGCACCAGCTGGCCGGGCCCATGATAGGTCACCTGGCCGCCACGGTCGGTCTGAACCACCGGAATGTCGCCCGGCATCAACAGATGCTCCGGCTTGCCCGCCTGGCCCTGGGTAAAGACCGGCGGGTGCTCCACCACCCATAGCTCGTCCGGCGCATCGGCCGCACGCATATCGGTGAAGTGGCGCATGGCCGACCACACCTCATCATAGGCCTTGAGGCCGAGGTGGTAGACGTGAATCGTGTTCATGCATGCGCTCCTGTCATCAAGGCGCAAGACAAGGAAATCCAGCGTTTCATGCCTGGATCACAGCACCATGTGGATGCGACCGGTGGCCTTGAGGTCACGGTGCAGCGCATCCAGCTGATCGGTACCGGTGGCACGGATCACCACACGGATACTGCGGTAGTTGCCGTTCTTGCTGTCCTGCCAGGTAATGGCCGTCGCATCGAAGCCCGGCGCATGCACTTCCAGGATATTGCAAACCACCTCGACGAGATCTTCTGCGGCGGTGCCGACGATCTTGAGGGAGAAATCACACGGGAATTCAATCTTCGGGGGCGTCTGCCCACCAGCTGCTGGCGTCTTGGCCATGGGGATAGCCCTTCAGGTAACTCTATTTCCGACCATTCTACTCAACAAAGGGCGATCCGTCAGCCGGATCGCCCTTTGTTGAGTACACGACCGCGATATTCAGGGGCGCGCGCCTGGCACCGCCAGCACGCGCACCCCACTGCCATCACTGAATCATGTCATCGGCCGCGTCACGTCACACAGCCAGACGACTGTCTCAGTTGAACAGGCCGTGGAAGAACAGCATCAGGGCATCCCACAGACGCTTGAACAGGCCGCCCTGCTCCACCGGTTCCAGTGCGACCAGTGGTTCTTCGGCCAGCACCTTGTCGTCCAGCTTGATCTGCAGGGTACCGTACTGCTCGCCGGCCTGAACCGGGGCCTTGATGGTGTCCTTGAGATCAAGACGCGCGGTCAGCTTGTCAGCCTGGCCACTCGGTACGGTCAGGAAGACGTCCTGGGCCATGCCCAGACGTACCTGGTCCTTCTCGCCACCCCAGACACGCGCCTGATTGAGTACCGCGCCCTTGTCATAGAGCTTCTTGCTCTCGAAGTAGCGGAAGCCGTAGGTCAGAAGCTTCTGGGATTCCTGCGCACGCGCCTCTTCGGACTTGGTACCCATCACGACACTGATCAGGCGGGTATCTTCCTTCCTGGCGGATGCCACCAGGCAGTAGCCGGCTTCTTCGGTGTGGCCGGTCTTCAGGCCATCGACGTCCTTGTCACGCCACAGCAGCTTGTTGCGGTTCGGCTGCTTGATACCGTTCCAGGTGAAGTACTTCTGGGAATAGATCTCGTAGTGATCCGGGTAATCCTTGATGATGCGACGCGCCAGAATCGCCAGGTCGTGCGCCGTGGAGTAATGCTCCGCGTGCGGCAGGCCAGTGGCGTTCATGTAGTGGGTGTTCTTCATGCCCAGACGCTTGGCGTGCTGGTTCATCAGGTCGGCAAAGGAGCCCTCGCTGCCGCCGATACGCTCTGCCAGCGCGACGCTGGCGTCGTTGCCGGACTGGATGATGACACCGTGCAGCAGGTCATCGACACTGACGCTGGTGCCTTCGCGGATGAACATGCGCGAGCCACCCGTCTTCCAGGCATTGACGCTGATGCGTACGTCTTCGTCCGGACTCAGCTTGCCGTCGTCGATCTCGCTCTCGACCAGGTAGGCCGTCATCATCTTGGTCAGGCTGGCCGGCGGCAGGCGCTTGTCGGCGTTGTGCTCGACCAGGATGCGCCCGGAATTGGCGTCCATCAGGATCCAGGAAGACGCCGCCAGCTGCGGCGCGGCCGGAATCAGGGTATCCGTCTCGATGGCATGGGCCGGGGTGGCGGCAACGCCTGCGAACAGCGCAATGCCGCTGGCCGCCATCAGCGCGGAGAATCGACGCCGAAGAGGAAGAAGTCGGGCTTTCAGGGACATGTTGGAATCTCTTTGACACTCATGCATAAGCCGAGGCTTGCGCCTCGGCCAGGTTGCGCCTCTTCACGAAGCGCATGATGGATGAAAACGGGCCTGCGGCCCTTATCGCTCTGCCGTGACACTGAAAGCCCCGGCATAGCCAGCATCGGCCAGCGCCGACTTGAGCGATTCAATACGGACACTGTCTTCCAGCGGACCGACCTGAACCTTGTAGAGGTCGCCGCTACCCAGCACGCGAGTCGGTCTCCCAAGACGGGAGCTGACACTGGCACGAATGCTGTCGGCCTTGCTCAGATCACTGACCGCCGCGACCTGCAGGAAGGTAGCTTCCCCGCTCGCCACTGAGGGCGTGCTGCTCGGCGCAGCAGAGGCTACCACGGGCTTGGCGGCAACGCTCGCGCCGGAAGCGCTCGAGGCCACGGAACCGCCGGTTGCCTGCATCGCGTCGAGTCCGGCAATGCCCTGTTCGCGACGTACCGCCTGACTGCGCACCAGCAGACGCTCGGACTCTGCCGTGCCCTGGGTCGGGCTCGGGCCCGGCTTCCAGGTCGTGGCATCGAGGGCCTCGACACGCACGTGCCCAGTGCCGTGGTCCAGCATGTCCAGGCGCCACGCCGCGCTGTAGGACAGGTCGATCAGGCGATCTTCATGGAAGGGGCCACGGTCGTTGACCTTGACGATGACCTGCTTGCCGTTGTCCAGATTGGTGACACGCGCATAGGTCGGCAATGGCAGCGACTTGTGAGCCGCCGTCATGGTGTACATGTCATAGATCTCGCCACTGGCGGTGGCGTAGCCATGAAACTTCTTGCCATACCAGGAAGCAGTGCCCTCGGCCACGTAACCGCGCGGATCATCCATTACGCGATAGGTCTTGCCCCATACCTCATACTCGCTGCGATTGCCGCTGCGGGTATAGGGTTCGACACGTGGTACCTCATCGGGCACCGCCGAGACATCCGGCGCATCATCGGGATAGGCATCGCTGTCCAACTCGTAGCGGCTGTTCTTGCCCGCCTTCTTGCCGGTGCTCGCCGAGGCACCATCACTGACCTGGGTGCCGCCCCCACTGCTGGCACAGCCAGCCAGCAGGGCAAGCGCGAGGGTCAGCGGTAGCGCGCGTGACCAGTTCAACCCGCACCTCCGTCCTCGAGACGACGCTTGATCGCACGGGAAAGCTCATCCACGGCCATCGCATACATGTGACTGTGGTTGTAGCGCGTGATGACGTAGAAATTGTCGTAGCCGACGGCATAGCGGTAGCCCTGTTTCAGGTCCAGCGCCAACGGAATCACCTGGGTATTGCCGGCCACGTCGTCTGCCACCTGGACACCGGCCGCCTCAAGCGCGGAAACGCTCATGTACGGCTTTTTCGTCTTGTTGAAGGTGACGGACGACGGCGGCGTCCCGGGACCATCTGCGGCGCTGACCACCGGCGCACCGGCCTTCCAGCCATGACGCGCGAAGTAGTTGCCGACGCTGCCGATGGCATCGACCGGGTTGTGCCACAGATCACGCACGCCATCGCCATCGAAATCGACCGCATAGGCCTGATAGCTGGTCGGGATGAACTGCGGATAGCCCATCGCGCCGGCGTAGGAGCCCTTGATGGAGAGCGGGTCGATGCCCTGCTCTATCGTCAGCTGCAGGAAGGCTGCCAGCTCACCACGGAAGAACTTGCCGCGACGCGGGTGATCGAAGGCCAGCGTGGACAGTGAATCGATCACGCGGTGAGTCCCGGTGTGCTTGCCGAAGAAGGTCTCGACACCGATGATGGCGGCGATGACTTCCGGCGGCACGCCATACTCGGCCTGGGCGCGATCGAAGGTCTCACGATGCTCGGCGATGAATTTCACCCCAGCCTCGATGCGTGATTGCTTCATGAAGATGGCGCGGTACTGGTCCCAGCGCAGATGACCTTCCGCCGGACGCGACATGGCATCCAGCACTTTCTGGCTGTAATCGGCCTGATTCATCAGCTCGGTCACGCGATCGCGATCCAACCCCTTGGCCACCAGCTCGTCGACCAGCCTGGCCGTTTCCGGGTGAGTCGCCGGGGCGAAGCCATCAGGCGCCGCCTTGGCCACGCCTGACATTCCCAGCAGCGGTGCCACCATTACCAGGGCTGCGCCCCAGTGCTTGAGACGTCGCCCACACGCATTGATCACCGTCATCGACTCTCTCCTTGCCTGTCTGCGAGCTTGGGCTCGCGAATGTCCTTGCCACTCGGCAACTGGCCGCCACGTCATCGCGACAATAGGCGCCGGTGGGTATGAATGCTCATGAGAATACCGAAGCCTGCCAGCAAGGTCACGCTGGAGGTCCCACCATAACTGACCAGCGGCAACGGGACGCCAACGACCGGCAAGATACCCGATACCATGCCGATGTTGACGAAGACGTAGACGAAGAACGTCAGGATGATCGCGCCCCCCGTCAGCCGTGCAAAACTGTCCTGGCCATTGTTGGACATCACCAGCCCGCGCAGCACGATCAACACGTAGAGCCCCAGGAAGAAGCTCATGCCGATCAGGCCGAATTCCTCCCCGATGACCGCGACGATGAAGTCGGTATGGCGTTCCGGCAGAAACTCGAGCTGGGACTGGGTCCCCAGGGTATAGCCCTTGCCGAAGATGCCGCCCGAGCCGATGGCCGTCTTGGACTGGATGATGTTCCAGCCCGCGCCTAGCGGGTCAGACTCCGGGTTGAGGAATGTCAGCACACGGCGGCGTTGATAGTCGTGCATCACCATCCACAGAAGCGGCAATGCCGAGGCGATCAAGGCACCGAAGAAGGCGATCAGCTTCCAGGAAAGCCCTGCCAGCAGGATCACGAACACGCCCGCCGCAGCGACCAGCAACGAGGTGCCGAGGTCCGGCTGGCGCGCGATCAGCAGCACCGGCGCGACGATGATCACGGCGCAGATGACCAGATCTCGCCAGCGAGGGGGCAACGGGCGCTGCCCGAGCCAGCAGGCGACCATCATCGGCATCGCCAGCTTCATCAGCTCAGAGGGCTGAAAGCGCACCACCCCGGGGATGACCAGCCAGCGCTGGGCGCCCATGCCGACATCCCCCAGCACCTCCACTGCCACCAGCATCAGGAAGCCAGCGCCATAGGCGACCGGCGCCCAACGGTAAAGCGTCGCGGGTGACAACTGGGCGAGCCCGATCATGATCACCAGCGCCAGCGCCTGGCGTGAGGCCTGGCGCAGCGTGAAATCGATATCCTGACCGCTGGCGCTATAGAGCACGATCAGCCCGCAGCCGAGCACGGCCAACAACAGCAGCAGCAGCCAGGGGTCGAGGTGGATACGCTCCCATAGACTGGTGCGGCGGCGATGACTGAGATCCCCACCTACACCACGCATCGAGCGCTGATAATCAGTCGGCATCGTTCTCTCCTTGCTCACTCTCGCCCGCCGGTGCCTCCGGCGGTGCCAGAGCGGCAGCCAGCGTGAGCGCCGCCTCACGCGCTTCGGGGTCAATGCGCGGCAACAGCCAGTAATCGGTGACGGCGCGTGCCATCGGGCCCGCCACGGAGCTGCCGCCCTGGCCGTTCTCGATTACCACGGAGACGGCTATCTCCGGGTGCTCGACCGGCGCAAAGGCGGCGAACAGGGCGTGGTCACGCAGACGCTCCGCAAGCTCCTCGCCGTTGTATTTCTGGTCCTGTCCGAGGGTGAAGACCTGCGCGGTACCGGACTTGCCGGCCATGCGGTACTTGAGGCCAGGCCCGACATACTTGCGCGCCGTCCCTTCTCGCCCGCTGACCACGTCCTCGAGCGCGGCGATGACATCGTCCCACCACGCCGGATTGTCCAGCACCACATCCGGTTTTTCCTCGCTTCTGGGCAGCAATACCGTCTCGTCGCCGATGCGCTTGGCTAGGTGAGGCGTCACGTGCCTGCCGCGATTGGCCAGCACGGCCTCCGCCGAGGCGAGCTGCAACGGTGTGGCAAGCCAGTAGCCCTGACCGATACCGATGGAGATGGTCTCGCCGGGGTACCAGGGCTTGTCGTAGCGATTGCGCTTCCATTCCTTGGACGGCATCAGACCGGGCAGCGCGCCCTGCACGTCCAGCGCCGTCTGCTCACCGAAACCGAACTTGTGCATGTACTCGCTGATGCGGTCGATCCCCAGGCGATAGGCAACGTTGTAGAAGAAGGTGTCATTGGAGACCGCGATGCCACGCCGCATGTTGACGCGCCCATGCCCCCAGCGCAGCCAGTTGCGGTACTTGTGGCTGTCATTGGGCAGCTGGAAATAGCCGGGATCGTAGAAGGAAGTGCTGGTGGTGATGACACCGTTCTCCAGCCCCGCCAGCGACATGAAGGGCTTCACGGTCGAGGCCGGCGGGTACTGGCCGCGAATGGCACGGTTGAACAGCGGCAGGTCGATATCATTCTGCAGCGCGCGATAACTCTTGACACTGATGCCGGTGACGAACTCATTGGAGTTGAAGCCCGGCACGGAGGCCATCGCCAGGATGTCACCCGTCTCGGGCTCGATGGCCACGATGGCACCACGCCGCCCCTTGAGCAGCCGATAGGCGAGATCCTGCAGGCCGCGGTCGATGGTCAGCGTCAGGTCCTTGCCCGGCACCGGGTCGATCCGCGACAGCTCACGCAGCACGCGACCCCGCGCATTGGTTTCCACCTTGCGCAGGCCGGCCTGGCCGTGCAGCTCCTCTTCATAGAAGCGCTCGATGCCGGTCTTGCCGATGAAGTGGGTGCCCGAATAGTTGCCCTTGTCGAGGGTCTTGAGCTCGGCCTGATTGATGCGCCCCACATAGCCCAGGGTGTGCGAGAGCGGCTTGGCATCCGGGTAATAGCGCAGCAGCTGCGCCTCGACCTCGACGCCGGGCAGGCGATAGCGATTGACGGCCAGACGCGCAATCTGCTCCTGGCTCAATTCACTCATCAACAGGGCGGGCTGATAGGGGCGTTGACGCTGACGCGAGCGCTCCTTGAAGTCTTCGACTTCATCGGGCGGCAGATCGAGAATCTCGACCAGGCGTTCCAGCGTCGTCTCGAGATCACCGGCGCGTTCGCGCACGATGGTGAGATTGTAGTTGGGACGATTCTCGGCGAGCAGCTGACCGTTGCGGTCATATATCAGGCCGCGAGTAGGCGGCAAGGGCTCGACACGCACACGGTTCTTGTCCGAGCGCGTGGTGTAGATGTCGTGTTCCACGACCTGCAGAAAGAGCAGTCGCGCCAGCAGACATCCGGCCAGCACCAGCACGAGGCCGGCAGCCACGATGCTGCGAAGGCGAAAGATCCGCACTTCCTGTTGAGGATTCTTTATCGTCGCCCGGCGTTGGCGCATGGCGGGTCTCGCAACCAGTGTCGTGTCGCAAGCGGCAGGCGCTTACCGGTGATAGGGGTGCCCGACCAGCAATGTCCAGGCGCGGTAAAGCTGTTCCGCCAGCACGATGCGCACCAGGGGGTGCGGCAGCGTCAGTGCCGAGAGCGACCAGCGCTGATCGGCACGTGCCAGCAGGCGTGGGTCGAGCCCATCCGGGCCACCGATGAGGATGGCCACGTCTCGCCCTCCCTGCCGCCAATCATCGGCATGCTGGGCAAGCTGCTCGGTACTCCAAGCCTTACCTAGGACATCAAGGGCGACAACATGTTCATTTCCCTTGAGTTTTTCAAGCATCCGGTCGCCTTCACTGGCCATGGCACGGGCGATGTCCGCATTCTTGCCGCGATTGCCGGGCGCCAGTTCGATGAACTCAAGCGAAAAATCCCGCGGCATGCGCTTGAGATATTCCCGGCTACCCTTCTCCACCCAGTCCGGCATCTTCTGCCCGACCGCCAAAACTCGGATCTTCATATCCTGTCCCGTGCTGTGCCAGAACGACGGGCAAGCCCGCAGTCCTTCCATCGGATACTCCCTGCCCGCGACATCGCGACCGGCAAGGTCGCAACGCGCACCTGGCATGCCCCGACGAGCAACCCGTCGGGTCAGGCTGGCAGGATCAATGGCTCTGCTCGTACTCTTCACGCGTCTCGCGGGGCAGATCGCTCCACAGGCGCTCGAGGTCGTACAGGGCACGGGTTTCGGCCAGCATGACGTGGACGACGACATCGCCCAGATCCAGCAGCACCCAGTCGGAGCCGTTTTCGCCTTCACAGCCCAGCGGCTTGACGCCGGCTTCTTTCACGGTGACCTGCACGTTGTTGGCCAGCGCGGAGATATGGCGGCTGGACGTACCGGTCGCGATCACCATCACATCGGTGACGCTGGTCAGCTTGGAGACATTGATCTCGCTGATTTCCTGGGCCTTGAGTTCTTCAAGGGCGTCGACAACCAGGTTTTTAAGAGCTTCGGTCTGCATGATTCCTCGGGAGTTTGTTCGGCAGGGGGCGCATTCTACCCGTTGGCGATGCGCGCGCCTATGGGCATCGTCATTTACTCGCCAAAGGAGCGCCACGCACGGCGATGAGGGATCGCGGCAGTGACGCCCCTCTCATGGTGCCACGCTCGCACGCGACAGGACGTTCAGAGCCACAACGCTCGGCTCGATAGTGGGCTCGGGCTCAGGTCGATGACGGACAGTAGAGGCCATGCGCCTCGATATGACGGATCACCGCTTCCGGCAGCAGGTAGCGCACGCTGTCGCCCAGCGCGAGACGCTCACGCACGAAGGTGGCGCTGATGGCCATGCGTGTCGGCAGCGACAGGCGCAACAGGTGGCCACCCGGGCGCGCCATCAAGGCCGCCACCGAGTCGACCTCGCGCCCCTGGATCAACGCTTCGAGCGCCCGGGGCAGCGGTGCATCATGGTCCGGTCGCTCGATCACCACCACATGGGCGTCATCGAACAGACGATCGGCGGCATGCCACTCCCCGAGCTTGAGGAAGGCGTCATGGCCGATGGCCATCACCAGCCGCGCCTGCGGGCCGTATTCGGCGCGCAGACTGGCCAAGGTGTCGGCACTGTAGGAAGGCCCATCGCGCAGCAGCTCACGCCCATCGGCCTTGAGGCCCGGCTCTGCCTCTATCGCGGCTTCCAGCATCGCCAGCCGCTGGTCACTGCTGACGCCGGGCGCGGCGCGATGCGGCGGCTGATGCGAAGGCACCAGCAGCACATGATCCAGCCCCAGCGCTTCGCGCAGCTCGATGGCACTGCGCAGATGGCCGTGATGGATGGGATCGAAGGTACCACCGAGCATGGCGACACGCGGTACCGGGCCGAGGCAGCCCTCGAAACTCGGCTCCGCTGCCGTGTCAGTCCTTGAGCGCGAATCATGTGCCGACTCGGCGCCGTGATGCACGGCCTCACGCTCCTGCGCGAGACCATCGGCATTCAAGGGGCACTGGGTGTCCTCCAGCGCCTCGGGCGACAGGGCCTTCTCGTTCGTCAAGGTCTGCGCGGGCGCGGCCTGATCCTCGGCGGGTGAGACCTGATCCTTCACTGGCGAATCTGCCCATCACCGAACACGATGTACTTGCGGGTCGTCAGGCCCTCAAGCCCGACCGGGCCACGCGCATGCAGCTTGTCGGTGGAGATGCCGATCTCGGCACCCAGGCCATATTCGAAGCCATCGGCGAAGCGGGTGGAGGCGTTGACCATCACCGAGCTGGAATCGACCTCCGCCATGAAGCGACGCGCCAGCGCATAGTTCTCGGTGATGATGGCCTCGGTGTGCCCGGAGCTGTGACGCTCGATATGCGACATCGCCTCATCGACGCCATCCACGACGCGAATCGCCAGAATCGGCGCCAGGTATTCGGTATCCCAGTCTTCCGCGCTGGCAGCCACGGCCTGCGGCAGCACTTCGCAGGTACGCTCGCAACCGCGAATCTCGACCTCATGTGCCGCCAGACGCTCGGCGATACGCGGCAGGACCTCGGCAGCAACCGGCGCATCGACCAGCAGGGTCTCCATGGTGTTGCAGGTGCCGTAGCGATGGGTCTTGGCGTTCTCGGCGATCCGGACCGCCATCGCCAGGTCAGCCGTGGCATCGATATAGACGTGGCAGATGCCATCGAGGTGCTTGATGACCGGCACGCGCGCATCACGCGAGATACGCGAGATGAGGCTCTTGCCACCACGCGGGATGATCACATCGACGAATTCCGGCATCGCGATCAGCTCACCGACCGCGGCACGGTCGGTGGTGGCGACGACCTGCACCGCCGTGGCCGGCAGCTCGGAGAGCACCAACGCCTCGCTGATGATCTCGCTCAACGCACGGTTGCTGGACGCGGCCTCGGAGCCACCGCGCAGAATGCAGGCATTGCCGGACTTCAGGCACAGACTGGCCGCCTCGATGGTTACATTGGGGCGTGACTCGAAGATGATGCCGATCACGCCCAGCGGCACGCGCATGTGGCCGACCTGAATGCCGCTCGGACGCGAGCGCAGACCATCGACCTCGCCGACCGGGTCCGGCAGCGCCGCGACCTGCTCGAGCCCTTCGATCATGGCGTCGATACGCGCCGGTGTCAGCGCGAGACGATCGACCATCGCCTCCGAGAGCCCATTGGCGCGTGCACGCGTCAGGTCCTCGGCGTTGGCCTCTGCCAGTGCCTCGCGACGCTCATCAATCAGACGCGCCATGGTCTGCAGAGCACGATTCTTGATGCCGCTGTCGACGCGACGCATCACGACGCTTGCCGCGCGCGCTGCGTGCCCCAGACGATTCATGTACGCCACGACGTCCGTGGTGTCGTGCTTGCCCTGCTCACTCATGTGCCTAATCTCGCTGGTTGTCAGTGTCCACGCACTCATTTCATCATCGCCCGGGCCCCGCGAGGGCATTCCCCAGAGAAGCCCTGACGTGAAGACCTGATGTGAAGGTCTTATGTGAAGACCCGAGAGGCGTAGACACTTTTGTCACTCGCCGTTTGGGGTATGCTGCCATTATTGCAGACGACGTTGCATGATCGGAGCACCGTCGCATCCTGCAAGCGTGCAGGCAATACCCACGTCACAGACCGTTCGGCCAGGGAATTCGGCCGATTTCGCGCCATCCACGGCAAAGGTGCCAATATAAGTCACCATGGAGATCAAGTTCAAAGTCCGTCTCAGTCAGTTCGTCTGTCTGCTCGGCTCTGTATTGCTGCTGCTGGAAGCGGCACGACAGATCAGTATCGGCCTGACGCTCACTGCCCTGTTGCTGGCGGTGGGCGGCACGATGTTGCTGGTGGTCTCTCTCGCCCACGAGCTGTTCACCCTGCGCTGGTTCCGTACGCTGGTGATGCTCAGCGTCGCGCTGATCATGAGTGCACTGGTGCTGCTGGCCCCGCAACAGCACCTGATGTGGCTGTGGGGCTTTGCCGTCCTGCTGCTTTATCCGCGCCCACGCTGGCTGGCACCGGCCTGCGCACTGATCGGGCTGGTCACCACCTGGCTGGCGCTCAGCCAGCTGGGCAGTGACTGGCTGAGCCTGGGCATCGGTATCACCGCGACCCTGATGGCGCTCGGTGCCATCGGTGGGCGACGCCAGCAGCAGGTCTGGATGCAGCTGGAGCGTCGTGGTCGGCGTGATTCCAGCCGCGCGATCTGGTCACAGTACCAGCTGATGCGAGACCTGCCGCGGGAAATTGCCCGTGCCGATCGCGAGGACATCCATATCGAATTGATCCTGCTCGCACCGGTCAAGACCGGCCGCCTGGCCAACCGTCGCCTGATGAATACCCTCGACAGCGCCGCATTGCCGCATGAAACCCGCTACCAGCTCGATGACGGGGCACTGGCCGTCTTGCTGGTCACCCGCGGCGAGCGCATGGCCAGCCTGCGTCGTCGCCAGTTGATCGAGCATCTCGCGATGCCGGTCCGCGCCCGTGTGCAGCCTCTCAACGACAGTGATCCCGGCGCGCTGGACCTCAAGCGCCTCAGTGCCCACTTGAGCGATGAACCTCATCCGATCACCTTGCTGCCGCCACTGCCTCGCAAGCCTGCCGATGCTGATGCTTTTTCAGACGAAGCCCGGTCAGACGACGGACGAGACACCCTGAAACAGGCCAGCGCGGCAGACAAGGTCGCCGTGGCACCATCGCGGGGGAATGATCACTGATGTCTCCTCTGCACAGTCTGGCGCACAGCGAGCGTCGGGAACTCGCCAATCGCAAGACACTGATCATGCTGCTGGCCGCCGCGGTGATCGCCACCTACGCCCTGTGGCGCTACCTGGTGGGCGATTTCGAGCATATCCTGACGCCGGTGCTGGCCACCCTGCTGATGGCGATTGCCGCCGGCCTCAATCACCTCGATGATGAGCAGCCGCTGCCTTCCTACCTGACGCTGATCGCCAGCTATCTGATGCTGGCACTCGAAGCGCCGGGCACCTATCCGGGCATGTCGCTGTGGCTGGGGCTGCCCAGCGTGCTGACGCTGCTGCTGCTGCCCCTGGCACCGGCGATGCTGCTCAATCTGGTGCTGGCACCGCTGTGGCTATGGCTATTGGGTCAGCAGGAAGACAACTTCGGCGAGATACTGCGCTACCTGTGTCTGCTGCTGGTGGCCAGCCAGCCGTTCGTCATCAACAGCCTGCAGGCGGGGATCATGAGCCTGACCGCCAGCGAGGAAACCGAGTGCAATGCCTTCAATGCCCGCACCGGCCAGCAGCGACTGATCAGTGAGGCGGCACGTGCGCGGGCGTTGGACCAACCGTTCAGCATTCTGGTCGTCTATCTGCCGCAACTGGACATGCTTGGCGAGCAGTTCGGCGAAGACAGGCGCGTCGAATGCCTGGCGATGGCCTGCAACGTGATGCAGGAGGTCTCGCGCCAGGGCGACCTGCTGTGCCGCAGCGACAAGTCCTCCTTCTGGCTGATGCTGCCCAATACCGGCGAGGCGGGAGCACTGATCATGCGCGAGCGCCTGACCGCGGCGCTGGCAGCGGCCACGCAGCCGGAAACCGGCTCCATCATTGCCCGCGCGCGCCTGGTGACGTACAAGGCCGATGACACCACCCAGAAACTCGAGCAACGCCTGCTGGCCAGCCAGCTTGCCCTGATGGATCTCAATGAATGAGCGACACCCTTGCGTCACTGCTGCATTGGCTGAACCCCAGTGTGATGATCGATATCCTGATGACCACGCTGAGCGATCACCCGGCAGCCCTTGTCGCCGTCATCGGCCTGGTCTCACTGCTTGAATCGCTCGCCATCATCGGCCTGCTGGTGCCGGGCGTGGTCATTCTCACCGCCGGCGCCTCACTGGCCGGCCACCTCGAACTATCGCTGCCGGTATTGCTGGCTGTCGGTGCGCTGGGCGCCATCATCGGCGATGGCGTGAGCTTCTGGCTGGGCATCCGCTATCGCGATCAACTGCCCGGCCGCTGGCCCTTCTCGCGACATCCCGAGTGGATCGAGCATGGTCAGCAGTTCTTTCATCGCCACGGCAGCTGGTCGATCGCCTTCGGGCGCTTCGTCGGCCCGGTACGCCCGATCATCCCGCTGGTCGCCGGCATGCTCGACATGCCGCCGGCGCGCTTCTTCTTGGTCAATGGCCTCTCGGCGCTGGCCTGGGCACCGGCCTACCTGCTGCCGGGCTATCTGCTGGGCCAGACCTGGCAGTCACTGTTCACCCTGCCGGAAGGGGCCGACGGCCTGCTGGTCGGACTGGCCAGCGGCCTGATCGCCTGTGCCTTCGCCTTCTCCTTCCTGCGCCGCCAGCTGGGCCGTGAGGGCCGCCTCTATCATTGGCTGGCGCGTCGCATGCGTCGCAGCCCCTCCGGGCGGCGTCTGTGGTGGCAGCTGCGCCATCCCGACCCCGAGGGCGAATTCCCGCTCGCCTCGATGGCACTGCTGATCTTCGCGGTGATCAGCGTGCCCGCCATGAGTCTGGCGGTGCTGGCCCATCCCGAGCCGTGGTGGATCGACCGCGTGGCCGCCTCGCTGGCCGCTAGCCTCTCCTCACTGTTGCCCCAGGACTGGCTGCGCGAGGCAAGCCTCGGGCTGTCTCGCCTCGCCGATGGTACCGGCCTGGCGGCGCTCGTGGCTCCGTGGCTGGTATGGCTGCTGCTCAAGGGTCGCCACGCGGTATGGTTGCATCTGACGGCGGCCTGGCTGGGCATCGCCAGCGCCAATACCGTGCTCAAGCACCTGATTCAGCGCCCGCGTCCGGACACCCCCGCCTTCCTGGAAGGGTCGATGTCATTCCCAAGCGCCCACGCCGCCGGCAGCGTAGCGGTGTTCGGACTGGCCGCCGCCTTCATCGCCGAGCGCCAGCCCTCCTCGCGACGCCGTTGGATCTACTGGGCAGCCATCGCCGCCTGTACGCTGATCGGCCTGTCGCGCATCACGCTTGGCGTCCATTACCTCAGCGATGTGCTGGGCGGCGCCTGCCTGGGTCTGCTGGTCTGTGCGCTGGTGCGCATCAGCTACCCCGCCTTCGTGCGCCAGCCCTCGCCCCCCCTAGACTCGCCGGCCCCGCTGCTGTGGTTGAGTATGGCGAGCCTGTTGCTGTTGGCGGCACGCTTCGTCTGGCTGCCGCTCTAGGCTGTCGCGATCAGACTGCTGCCGCTCAGGCCGTCGCGATAACGTTGCCGTGATAACGCGGTAAACCGATGAGCCGCCCGCGATGGCGGCTTTATCACTCCCCCCCTGATGACGAGGAACCACATGCCCGGCCCTGCTGCCCCTCCCGCCAACCAGCCCCAGGCACTGATGTCGATTCATCTCGGCATCGCGCTGCTCGGCGGTACGGCGCTGTTCTCGAAAGGCGTGCCTCTCTCGGCGCTCGACATCACTACCTGGCGCAGCCTGCTGGCGGGGCTGTTCCTGCTGTGGCTGGCGCGCCTGAAGTGGCATGTCTCGCTGCGCCTGAGCGGGCGCGACTGGGCCTTGCTGGGCATCGCCGCCGCGCTGATGGCCGCACACTGGGTGAGCTACTTTCACTCGATGCAGGTGTCTTCCGTGGCCACCGGCATGCTGGCGCTGTTCACCTATCCCATCTTCATCGTGCTGCTGGAGCCCTGGGTGGAAGGCACGCGCCTGAAAGCGAAGGACCTGGCGGCAGCGGGGCTGGTCTGCGTAGGCGTCTGGCTGCTCGTCCCCGGCGGCGACAGCAGCGCGCAGGGTGACAGTTTGGCGGGAGTGCTATGGGGCGTGTTCTCGGGCCTGTTGTTCGCGGCGCGCAATCTGCTGGTGCGCTACCGTCTCAGCCACCTCAATCCGGCGCTGTCGATGAGCCTGCAGGCGATGGGCGTCGTGGTGCTGACGCTGCCATTCGTCTCCGGTGAGATCATGGATGCCAGCCCCTCGACGGGGATCGCCATGCTGGTGCTGGCCATAGTCTTCACGGCTGCGCCGCATGCGCTGATGACCTTCGCCCTCGGTGGCCTCAAGGCCAAGACCGTCGGCATGATCGGCTGCCTGCAACCCGTCTACGGCGTGCTGCTGGCGTGGTTGATTCTCGGTGAGGTGCCCACCTGGCTGACACTGGTCGGCGGCAGCTTCATCGTGGCGGCGGCAGCACTTGAGACCCTGCGCCGCAGCTGAATCAGCGCCACCCCTGAACACACCAATAAGGCCCGCCAATGGCGGGCCTTATTGGTGTGTTCACAAGATGAAATTCTTCGCTCGGTCAAGCCGACATCAACCGGTTGCGAGCCAGATTCCCACGCCGATCATCAGCGTGCCCGCCACGCGGTTCATCAGGCGCACACGCGAGCCACGCCCCAGCCAACGCGCCAGGCTGCTGCCACCGCCGGCATAGAGCAGCAGGCAGGTGAATTCCAGCGTCAGGATGATGCCGACCAGCGCGATCAGCTGCGGCGCCAGCGGCAGGCTGGCATCCAGAAACGGCGGCAACAGCGCAATGAAGAACGCCCATCCCTTGGGGTTGGCGATCGCGGTAACGAAGCCCTGTGCCGCCAGCGCGCGGCGCGAGGCGCGCGGTGCCTCCGCATCCTCCCCTGCTACCCCCAGGGCCAGGCGACCACGTGAGCGCCACATCTGGATCCCCAGCCAGGCCAGGTAAGCACCACCCGCCAGCTTGAAGGCCGAGAACACCATCGGATAGCGCAGCATGATGGTCGCGACGCCGATCACCGCCGACACCGCCACCAGCCCGACGCCCAGCAGTTCGCCCACCATCATCCACAGCGTGCGCTTGACGCCCTGGGTCATGCCCAGAGTCATCGCCAGCGTCATGCACATGCCCGGCGTCAGCGAGACCAGAAAGAACGTCGGTACGAACACCGACAACAATGACCAATTCAGCATTCCCTGCTCTCCTTGCACAGTCTGATGCAGTGCCAGAGGGGTGCCTCTGACAAGCTCTCACCCGAACGGATCGACTGACGGCCCTTCAATCGCCGCTGACATGCCCCTCGCCCCAGCGCGGCATCAGCGCATGCGTGATGCCCAGCTGGTTGAGAATGCGCGCGACGATGAAATCGATCATGTCATCGAGGGACTGCGGGCGATGATAGAAGCCGGGTGCGGCGGGCAGGATGACGGCGCCCATGCGCGTCAGACTCAGCATGTGTTCGAGATGGATGGCCGAGAACGGCGTCTCGCGCGGTACCAGAATCAGCGTGCGGCGTTCCTTGAGGGCCACGTCGGCCGCGCGTTCGATCAGGTTGTTGCTGGCCCCGGTCGCGATCGCGGACAGTGAGCCCGTGGAACACGGGCACACCACCATGGCGCTCGGCGCGCCGGAGCCGGAGGCCACCGGGGCCATCCAGTCCTCGCGCCCGAAGCAGCGAATCTGGCCGGACCTGGCGGCGTAGCGCTGCGTGAGCACCTCGGTGAGACGCGCCGGGCGCGCCGGCAGCTCCTCGTCCGTCTCGGTGACGATCACCATGTGCGCCGCCTTGGAGACCATCACCATCACTTCATGACCGGCCGCGACCAGGCACTCGATCAGACGCAGACCGTACTGGGCGCCGGAGGCCCCGGTCAGCGCGACGGTGACCGCCGACTTGAACTCGCCCTCCGGGGCTGTCGCTTGCGTTTTCATGCTTCACCTTCACGTGCTGCCAGCGCCGCCAGAAGGCGCTCGTGGATACCGCCGAAGCCGCCATTGGACATCACCACCACCCAGTCGCCGGCGCGGGATTGATGGGCGATCTTCGCGATCAGGGCGTCGAGGTCCTGCTCGACCTCCGCTTCCACACCGAGCGCACGGCACTCGCTGACCGTTTCCTCCAATGACCAGCCGAGGCTGGGGCCCGCGAACCAGCTGACGCGATCCGCCGCCGTCACCGAGGCCGGCAGACGCGCCTTCATCGTGCCAAGTTTCATGGTATTGGAGCGCGGCTCGATCACCGCCCACAGACGGCCACCCTGCCCCTCGGCCGCCACGCCCGGCGCCAGCCCCTCGAGCGTGGTGGCGATGGCGGTCGGGTGGTGTGCGAAATCATCGATGACCTTGACGCCGGCCACCTCACCGCGCAGCTCCTGGCGACGCCTGGGCGGCGCGAAGCGCGACAGCGCCTCCAGCGCCACCGCGAGGCTCACGCCGCATTCGACGGCTGCGGCCACCGCGGCGCAGGCATTGGCCACGTTGTGACGTCCGCGCATCGCCCACTGGCACTCGACGAAGCGATCCGCCTCACCTGAATCCTCACCCGGTGCTGCCAGCGCGAAGTGGCTGCCGTCGGCACTGATCAGGCGGTAGCGCCAGTCGCCACCGGCGTTCTCGATGCCACTTTCATCACCGAAGCGTGTGACCGGCGTCCAGCAGCCCTGCTCCAGCACGCGCTCCAGCGCCTCGGCACCGGCGACGGCGTCCGCCGCGACCACCAGCTTGCCGCCCGCCGGCACGGTACGCACGAGATGATGGAACTGACGCTCGATGGCCGCGAGGTCCGGGAAGATATCGGCATGATCGAATTCGAGATTGTTGAGCACGGCGATGCGTGGGCGGTAATGCACGAACTTGGAGCGCTTGTCGAAGAAGGCCGTATCGTACTCATCGGCTTCGACCACGAAGGGCGCGCCGGGGTCGCCGATCCGCGCGGAATCCCCCAGCTGCGGCGGCACTCCCCCGATCAGGTAGCCCGGCGAGAGGCCCGCACATTCGAGAATCCAGGCGGTCATGGTCGCGGTGGTGGTCTTGCCGTGGGTGCCGGCGATGGCGATCACCGGACGGCCGGTCAGCATCTCGTCACATAGCCATTGCGGGCCGGAGGTATAGGCCAGGCCGCGCTCGAGCAGCGCCTCGACTTCGGGGTTGCCGCGCGAGACGGCATTGCCGACCACCGTAAGATCAGGCGCGGGGACGAGATTGTCGGCCGCATAGCCTTCCATCAAAGTGATACCGGCCTCGGCCAGCTGTGTGCTCATGGGCGGATAGACGTTGGCATCGCTCCCCGTGACGCGATGACCGCGCGCGCGCGCCAGAAGCGCCAGAGAGCCCATGAAGGTACCGCAAATACCGATGACGTGAAGGTGCATCTGTTTCTCCAATCCGGAAGCCCGAGCAGCCTAGCATGCCCGTCAGGCGGCGAGTAGCACGCGACCTGTCAGGGATGGACGACACCCCCGGTGGCATTCGGGCGTCGTGCAGGGGTCATGTCTTTCGGATATGATGCGGCGGGTAAGCGCCAGCCCGTTCAAGACCATGACAAGGAAGCAGAGACGAGAAGCCCATGCCCCAGCACAATGCCTTCTACGCCCAGTCCGGTGGCGTTACCGCCGTCATCAACGCCAGTGCCTGTGGCGTCATTGAAGCCGCTCGTGAAAACGGCGACCAGATCGGCAAGCTGTATGCCGGTCACAACGGCATCATCGGTGCCCTGACCGAAGACCTGATCGACGTCAGCCAGGAAAGCGACGAGAACATCGCCGCGCTGCGCCACACGCCGGGCGGTGCCTTCGGCTCCTGCCGCTACAAGCTCAAGAGCATCGAGGACCACCGTACCCAGTACGAGCGTCTGATCGAAGTGTTCAAGGCCCACGACATCCGTTACTTCTTCTACAACGGTGGCGGCGACAGCGCCGATACCTGCCTGAAGGTCTCCCAGCTGGCCGAGACCATGGGCTACCCGATCCAGGCCATCCACGTGCCGAAGACCGTGGACAACGACCTGCCGATCACCGACAACTCGCCGGGCTTCGGCAGCGTGGCCAAGTACATCGCTACCTCCACCCGCGAGGCCGGCCTCGACATCGCCTCGATGTGCGCCACCTCCACCAAGGTGTTCATTCTTGAAGTCATGGGCCGTCACGCCGGCTGGATCGCCGCTGCCGGTGCTCTGGCCGGTGAAGATGCCACCCAGCCGCCGCACATCGTCGTCTTCCCGGAAGTCGCCTTCCACCGCAAGGAATTCATGGCGCGCGTCGATGCCTGCGTCAAGGAACACGGCTACTGCGTGGTGGTGGTCTCCGAAGGTGCGCGTTACGAAGATGGCACCTTCCTGGCCGATGCCGGCAACACCGACGCCTTCGGCCACCGTCAGCTGGGCGGCGTCGCGCCGACACTGGCCGGCATGGTCAAGCAGGACCTGGGCTACAAGTACCACTGGGCGGTGGCCGATTACCTGCAGCGCGCAGCGCGTCACATCGCCTCGAAGACCGACGTCGAGCAGGCCTACGCCACGGGTCGTGCCGCCGTCGAGATGGCCCTGGCCGGCAAGAACGCCGTGATGCCGGCGATCCGTCGCCTCGGCGATGGCGCTGACTACGCCTGGGATATCATCGAGGCGCCGCTGGAGAAGATCGCCAACCATGAGAAGTTCATGCCGCTGGAGTTCATCAGCGAAGATGGCTTCTACATCACCGACGCCTGCCGCGAATATCTGTCGCCGCTGATCCAGGGCGAGGACTTCCCGCCGTTCGTCAATGGCCTGCCGGCGGTCGCCAGGCTCACGCTGGCCAAGGTCGAGAAGAAGCTGACACCGTTCACGGTCTGATCGCCTGGCGTTGACGCGTCTGAGCGATCCGTCGCTGACAGTGAAGCGAGTGTAAAAAAGCCCCGCACAGGCGACTGTTCGGGGCTTTTTGATGACTGTCAGTTGTCATGCGGGAGTCGGGGGAACACCTCCTCCAGCCGGTACACCGCATGCGCCTGCTGCTGACGCTGGCTGACCTCGACCATACGCGCCGCCACCTGAGCGCCACGGATCGGTCGATAGCGCTGCAGGCCCGGCAAGCGGGTGAGCGCCGGCAACAGATGGCGTGCCAGCGTCTCGCCCAGACGGAACTCGCTGCGCTCCCCCACCAGCAATGACGGCTGGAAGACACTGATACGCGCAAAGGGCAGCGCCTTGATGGCCACTTCCAGCTCGCCCTTCATCCTGAGATAGTCATTGCGGCTCGCGTGATTGGCGCCGCTGGAGGAGACCAGCAGGTAGTACGCCACTCCCCGGGCGGCCGCCAGCCGGGCGGCACTCAGTTGATGATCGATGTCGACACGCCGCTGCGCCTCGAGCGACCCCGCCTGCTTGAGCGTGGTGCCCAGGCACGAGAACAGCAGGTCAGCCTGGAAGCAATCGGCCCAGTCTTCCAGTCGCGCGAAGTCGACCACATGGTTCTCGACCTTGTCAGAGTCGCAAGGCGCCGCCCGGCGCGTCAGCGTGACGACTCGGGCGACGGCCTCGCACGCGATGAGTTCAGTCACCACCTCGCGCCCGACCACGCCGGTCGCCCCGATCACGATCGCGGTCTGGCCCATGCACCTATTCCTCCTACCATGGCCTTGCCCCCCATCAGTCTCCGCGCTCATTTGAGCAGCCAGGACAGCACCAGCAGCAACAACAGGATGCCGGCGACGCCCTGCCAGAAATTGGCCGGTTCACGTATCGCCTCCGAGGGCGTCAGCGCCTTGCCGGGGTCCTGCTGCGGCAGCCGCAGCGCGTAGAGCAGTTCAGACAGGCGGCGATAGCGCAGGGTACGTTGCGGGTCCAGGGCGCGCCTGAGGGCATCGTCCAGTATCTGTGGCACCTGGGGATTGCGCATGCGGGCTGGCTGATATTCCAGCAGTTCGAGGTCGGTATGGGTGCGCAGCTGTTCCATCGACTGGGCGTAGGGCTGCATGCCAGTCAGCAACCAGTAGATCACCGAAGCCAGGCCGTATTGATCGCTGCGCCGACTGACATCGGCGCCAAGGGCATATTCCGGCGCGCTGTGCTCGGTCAGGCCGACCTGACGCGCCAGCGGACCGGCGCTCTCATGGCCATCCCCCTCACGCAGATGGCAGGCGCCGAAATCGACCAGCACCACCTTGCCATGCCGGTCGATCATCACGTTGTCGGGGTGAATCAGCTGGTGCAGCACCTCACGACGATTGAGAGCATGCACGGCCTTGCCGAGCTGGCGCGCGATGTCGAGGCGCTGCTCGAGATTGGCCTGCGGGTGCATGCGCGCCCATTCGGTCAATGTCTGCGCCTCAAGGTGCTCGAGCAGGTAGTAGAGGTGATCACGCGGACGTGACGGCTCCACCACCTTGACCACGAAGGGCGAGCTGACACGGTCCACCACCCACTGCTGGAGCAGGAAGTGCTCCAGATAGGCGTTCTTGAGCGACAACTCCGGGCTGGGCGCCTTCATCACCATCACGCGTCGGCTCTTGAGGTCACGCACCTTGTAGACGCGTACCCGCGCGCTGCGTGACATGACTTCCAGCACTTCCAGACCATCGATGCGGTCGCCCGGCTCCAGCTCACGCGGTACCGGAAGGTCGCCATAGACGCGCCCCGGCGTATCGTCAGAGGCAGTCGCCAGGCGGTCAATGCGCACCAGCTGGAAGCAGAACTGATCGGCCGTGTAGCCGCGCTCATCGGCGCGGTCCGCCGCGGCATGGGCCAGGCGCTCACTGGCGGCGTCGAGATCCGAGACGTCATCACGGATCAGTGACACGAAATCGGAAGGCAGCAGAGTGCCGCGAACCGCCTGGGTGGTGAACAGGAAGATATCGCCCTGCTTGAGCGGCAGCTCGATGTAGTCGATGTCGAGGCTGACATCCATGCCCAGCGCCCGCGACGGATAACGATAGCCGCCGAGATCGGTGACATGATCACGCGAGATCTGCTCGAATTCGCCGCCACGCAGCCGGAAGACCACCGTGTCACCGGCATGGAACAGATGCGCCGACTGGCCCCGGAAGACGACCGCGGAAATCGAGGTCACGTAACTGCCGCCCCGCACGAAGCGACTCTGGCTGTAACACCAGCTGTTCAATGCCCGCAGCACGCGGGTCGCGGAATACTTGACGCTCCAGTTGTCAGGCGTGGCGAAGTAGTCGGCCAGAAAGCCACGCACGGCAAGGTCGCCGGCCTGCTTGGCAATCGCATTCTTGCTGGTGGTGTCGGCGATCAGCGCGCAGCCACCCTTGGCCGCCAGCGGGCCGCGCTCCAGCGGTATCTCCAGCGACATCGAGCTGCGATGACGCTTGCGGTCGGGAGCCACGAAGGCCTGACCGTAACTGAGTGAAAGCTCTGCATCCGCCAAGGCGGTCTCCTTGCGTCTCGATCCTGCCGTTACGTTTCATGCATGCGGTGGTGACGCAGCGTCAGCCCGACGCTAAAAGGCACAATCGCCGTCGCGCCGCGCTGGACGGCCCCAAGTGTTACCCGAGTCAGCCTGCAGTGCCACCACTCGTTGGTGCAACGCAAGGCGATCGAGCGTGGCATGATGGCAAAACGGTCTGCCAGTTCGTATAATTCAGCGGAATTTTGACCCGCAGGCCTTCAACCCGCAAACCCAAGGACTCGACAATGAGTTTCGACAAGATCCCCGCTGGCAAGGAATTGCCGAACGACGTCTACGTAGCGATCGAGATTCCGGCCAATCACGCGCCGATCAAGTACGAGATCGACAAGGACATCGATGCGCTCATGGTGGATCGTTTCATGGCCACCCCGATGTTCTACCCGGCCAACTACGGCTACATCCCGAACACCCTGGCCGACGATGGCGATGCCCTCGACGCGCTGGTCGTGACTCCGTATCCGGTCGCACCGGGCAGCGTCATCCGTGCGCGTCCGGTCGGCGTGCTCAACATGAGCGACGAAGCCGGTGAAGACGCCAAGCTGGTCTGCGTCCCGCACCAGAAGCTGACCTCCCTGTACGACGACGTCCAGGAAGTAACTGATCTGCCGGAACTGCTGCGTCAGCAGATCGCGCACTTCTTCGAGAACTACAAGGATCTCGAGAAAGGCAAGTGGGTCAAGATCGATTCCTGGGACGGTGCTGATGCAGCCCGTGCCGCGATCGAGAAGGCAGCCGCTGCCTACCAGAAGGACTGAGTCCTTTCGAAGTGATGCGCGATTCAGGCATCACGATGCAAAAAGCCCCCGTCATTGACGGGGGCTTTTTCGTTTCCAGCTCACGCCCGACACCGGTGAGGAGAACCGTCAGCCGGCATCGAACGTCACGGGATCAGCCCTTCTCGAGCAGGCTGCGCAGGTCACTGATCGCGGAGTTGGCACGCGCGACGTAGTTGGCCATCACCAGCGAATGGTTGGCGAAGAAGCCGAAGCCGGAGCCATTGAGGATGACCGGGCTGCCGATGTCGGTCTGGGTCGCTTCCAGCTCACGGATGATCTGATCGATGGAGGTCAGCGCGTTCTTGTCTTCCAGCACGCCCTGGAAGTCGTGACGCACCGCCTTGAGCAGATGGATCAGCGCCCAGGAGGTGCCGCGTGCCTGATAGAAGACGTCGTCGATCTCGAGCCACGGCGTCTTGATCTCTTCTTCCGTCTGGGTGCTCTTGGCCGAGGTGGCGCTCTTGTCGCCGGCCAGGCTCAGGTTGAGCTGCGACTTGCCGACACTGGCCGACAGGCGCTGGGACAGGGAACCGAGGCGATTCTCGACATCGGACAGCCAGGCCACCAGGTTGTCCGCACGCGCGTAGAACTGGCCGTTGTTCTGGGTGTCATCGCTCAGACGCTTCAGGTAGTCGCCCAGCTCACGGTTGGCGTCGGCATATTCGTGCTCGGCTTCCGGCAGCATCCAGGCATTGGCATCGATGAACAGCAGGGATTCGGCCTTGCCCAGTGCCTTGTCATCGCTGGACTGGGACTGCGAGCGGCTGAATTCCTTGCGCAGCTCACGCGTCATGTCACGTACCTGCACCAGCACGCCATATTCCCAGTTGGGCATGTTGTCGAGCACCAGCCCCGGCGGCGCCACATCATTCTTGAGATAACCACCCGGCTTGTGCAGCAGAGTATCGTTGAGTGTCATCAGGGTGGCGACGGTCGCGGTGCCTGTCGGCAGGGTCTCGAAAGCCGGTGCCGGCTCTTCACCCTCGACCTTGGCCACCGGCGCGGCCAGACCATGCACGCGAGCCAGTTCGGTGCGCGTGGCCTGATCGATGTTGAACTCGTCCGGTTCACTGCTCCAGTAGATACCAAGGCCAACACAGACCAGCAGGTAAATGACGAACAGCCCGATCAGTGGTTTCCAGATCCAGCCATACTGAGGCGTTTCCAGCACATCGCGATTGGCGCCGCGCTTGCTGCCTTTACCGAATAGGGCCATGCGTTCTTCCTTGTATGAAGCCTTGTAGAAAAAGCCGTGTGAGAGACGAGTCAGACCTGCCTGAACGGATATGAGTCGCGCCGATGCATCCAGCGCCGGTACTCATGACGTACGTCCTATCCTATCATGCGCCCCTGCACGTGCCAGCCGCACTCGGTGAAGTGCCGGTTCTGTAGCAAGGTGCGATGCGCTCCGGACTGTGGGCTGGGTCACGGGCCTGGTCGTGAACCGAGCCGAGGACCGAGCCGCGGTAAGAGCCGAGGGCCAGACTGCCACCCGCGCAGGCGGCTTCACCACTCGACCCCGATACGTCCTCACACGCCCTCACATGAGCGAGATGTCTGCTACATGGTGGCACATTCATCCGCGTGCAAGCCGTGCGCGGCGATGATGGGCCTGCTCTCGATCCAGCGCTCACCCCAGAGCAGGATGATGGCGGCGCGAGACTGCGGTGCCTTGAGGCCTGCAGGATGTTCTTTCGGCACTGTATAAGGATGCTTCCGTGCTTCGTTCGTTCTTGAAAGTCAGCATGGCGCTGCCAACGGGCCGCGCACGCCCCTCCGCGTTCTCACGCCTGCTGGGCCCTGCATTGCTGGCAACCCTGCTGGCAATCGCTCTGGTGATCGCGCAGGCAATGACGGCGCTGCCCGCCAATGCCGGTCTGTTCAGTTCAGGCTCAAGTTCAAACGCTGGCAGCGGCTCCAGCAGTGCGGCGTCCAGCCTGTTCGGCAGCGGCAATCAGGGCGATTTCCTGCCGGTCAATGAAGCCTTCAAGCCGCGTAGCTGGCGCGAGGGCGACACCCTGTATGTCGGCTTCACCAGTGCCGAAGGCTATTACCTCTACCGGCATCAGTTCAGCTTCGCGACCACCAGCGACCAGGTCGCTCTGGGCGACGCCGACCTTCCGCCGGGAGAGCTGAAGAACGATCCCTACATGGGCGAGGTGCATGTCTTCCACGATGCGCTGGTCATTCGTATCCCGCTCATGAGCGCCTCCGCTGGCAAGGCAGTGCGTGATGACACACCAGCCAGCGGCCCGATCCCGCTCTCCATCACTTTCCAGGGCTGCGCCGATGCCGGGCTCTGCTATCCGCCGGAGACCGTCACTCTGCAGGCCGGCGAGCAGAGTGCCCCTGCCCCCTTCACGCAGCTGATGCCAACCGCCAGCCAGTCGAGCGATACGACGGCGTCGACGGACAGTCGCACCACAACAGCCCCGATCAGCGGCACCGATGCCGGCTTCAGCGCATTGTTCGCGGATGCCAGCCTGCTGACGGCTCTGGGGCTGTTCTTCCTCGCCGGTCTCGGGCTGACCTTCACGCCCTGCGTGCTGCCGATGATTCCGATCCTGAGCTCGATCATCGTCGGTCAGCGCCCCAGCCGCCCGCGCGCCTTGCTGCTGTCGACGAGCTACGCCCTGGGCATGGCCCTGACCTACGCCGCGGCCGGCACCTTGATGGGCCTGTTCGGCGCGGGGCTCAACCTGCAGGCGCATCTACAGGCGCCTGCCGTGTTGATCCCCTTCGCTGCCTTGTTCGTTCTGTTCGCGCTGGCCATGTTCGGCGCCTTCACTCTACGCCTGCCCAGCGGCATGCACTCACGCCTCGACACGCTGCAAGGCCGCCTGATGAACGCCGGCCCCGGCGGGCTGGCACTGGCGGGCGCGTTATCGGTACTCGTGGTATCGCCCTGCGTCTCGGCACCTCTGGCCGGTGCACTGGTCTATCTTTCCGCCAGTGGCGATGCCATGACCGGCGGGCTGGCACTCTTCGCTTTGGGGCTGGGCATGGGCGTGCCGTTGATTCTGGTCGGCACCTTCGGTGCCAGCCTGCTGCCGCGCGCGGGCGCCTGGATGGAGGGCATCAAGCAGGCCTTCGGTATCCTGCTGCTGGGGGTGGCACTGTGGTTGATCGAGCGCTTGCTGCCGGCCTCTCTGGCGGTGCTGGGTTGGGCCATTCTGGCCATCGGCACCGGCGTGGCGCTGGGGGCGCTCAGCGCACAGACCCGAGGCTGGGCGCGTGCCCGTCAGGCACTGGGACTGGTCGCGCTGGGTTGGGGCATGATCAGCCTGCTGGGCGTGGCAGGCGGCGCAGGTGACCCGCTGCGCCCGCTGGCCCCCTTCACTGGCGGCACATCACCCGGACAGGCCACCGAGACGTCACTGGATTTCACCACCGTCAGCAACATGAGCGAGCTCGAGCGAGAACTGGCACTGGCCGCCAGCCGCGGCCAGCCGGTCTTCGTCGACTACTACGCTGACTGGTGCATCTCGTGCAAGGTGATGGAGCGCGAGGTCTTCCCCAAAGTCGCCAGCCAGTTGCGCCAGTTCCACCTGATTCGCGCCGACGTCACCAGTACTGCGGCCGCGACCCAGGCGCTGCTCAAGCAATACGGTCTGTTCGGCCCTCCTAGCCTGCTGTTCTTCGCCGATGAACGCGAGCTCAAGGAGGCGCGCATTCAGGGGGAGGTCAACGCCAGCCAGCTCGGCCAGCACCTGACATCGGTGCTGGATCAGCAGCGCGGCACGTCACAGCGCGCGAACTGAGCGGCGTGTCTGCCACACGCCCGGCGCGGGGCAGTTGCTGCCGAGACGCACGCGAGGACGAAGAATGCGGCAAAATCTTCGGTTCAGTGCCAAACTGGACAGCGTTCGAGAATTTCGGCAAAATCCGCGTCACTACGGCAACAGCCTACGCTCAATAGGTAAACGTCGTGGATAGTGACGGTATCTTTGCATTTTCTTCATGGGTTAACAGCTCAATGAGCCTGGTGCTCGAGCACGGCTGACACAAGGGACTTTCATGGCGCGCATCCTGGTACTCAACGGCCCCAATCTCAATCTGCTGGGGACCCGTGAACCCGAGGTGTATGGCACCACCACGCTGGAGGATATCCACCAGCATCTGGTCCAGCGCGCCAGCGCGGCCGGCCATCAGCTGGACTGGCTGCAGTCCAATGCCGAGCATGTACTGATCGAGCGAATCCACCTTGCCCGTGAAGATGGCACCGCCATCATCCTGATCAATCCGGCGGCCTTTACCCATACCAGCGTTGCGCTGCGCGATGCGCTACTCGGCATCGCACTCCCGTTCATCGAGCTGCACCTTTCCAACACCCATGCCCGCGAGCCGTTCCGCCACCATTCGTATCTTTCCGATGTGGCACGCGGCGTGATCATGGGCTTTGGCGCTCGAAGCTATGACATGGCGCTTGACGCCGCCCTGGACGATCTCGCGCAGTAAGGGCACGTCCAGAGAGGTGTTCACGCACCACCATCAGGCATCATCACCGCCTGACACCAGGATTCACCGGCCATCGCCATGGTCGGGACAGCCGTCGGGGCTGTCGCCCGTAGCCGCCGCCATCACGGCTGCACACCCCATTTCCAGCCACATTCACATCGGGATTAATTTCATGGATATCCGCAAGGTCAAGAAGCTGATCGAGCTGCTCGAAGAGTCCAACATCAGCGAAATCGAGATCCAGGAAGGCGAAGAGTCCGTTCGCATCAGCCGCCATCCGCAGGGCTTCGCCCAGCAGCCGATGATGCAGGCCCCGATGATGCAGCAGCCGATGCAGCAGGCCGCTCCGGCAGCCGCTGGCGCCGCTGACGCACCTGCCGCTCCGGCAGCACCGGCTGTACCGGCTGCACCGCAGGGTCACACCATCAACTCCCCGATGGTCGGCTCCTTCTACCGGTCTCCGGCACCCGGCTCCAAGGCCTTCATCGAAGTCGGCCAGAGCGTCAAGAAAGGTGATACCGTCTGCATCGTCGAGGCCATGAAGATGATGAACCAAATCGAAGCCGACAAGGATGGCGTCGTCGAAGCCATTCTGATCGAAGACGGCGAGCCGGTTGAATTCGACCAGCCCATGATCGTCATTTCCTGATCCCAACGGACACGTCACCATGCTCGACAAGGTACTGATTGCCAACCGCGGCGAGATCGCCCTTCGCATCCTTCGCGCCTGCAAGGAACTGGGCATCAAGACGGTAGCGGTGCACTCCAAGGCCGACCGCGACCTGATGCACGTCCGCCTGGCGGATGAAGCTGTGTGCATCGGCCCGGCCTCCTCTACCAAATCCTATCTCCACATCCCGGCGCTGATCGCAGCCGCCGAAGTGACGGACGCCGACGCCATCCACCCGGGCTACGGCTTCCTGTCGGAAAATGCCAACTTCGCCGAACAGGTCGAACGTTCAGGCTTCGCCTTCATCGGCCCGCGCGCTGACACCATCCGCATGATGGGTGACAAGGTCGCGGCCATCGAGGCGATGAAGCTGGCCGGCGTTCCGACCGTGCCGGGTTCCGACGGCCCGGTGCCGGAAGACGAAGACGAGATGCACGCCATCGCCGAGCGCATCGGCTATCCGGTGATCATCAAGGCTGCCGCTGGCGGCGGTGGTCGCGGCATGCGCGTGGTGCACTCCAAGGCCAGCCTGCTGTCCTCGGTGAGCATCACTCAAGGTGAAGCGGCCGCGGCCTTCGGCGACGGCACGGTGTACATGGAGAAATTCCTCCAGAACCCGCGCCACGTCGAAGTCCAGGTACTGGCCGATGGCCAGGGCAACGCCATCCATCTGTATGACCGCGACTGTTCCCTGCAGCGTCGTCACCAGAAGGTGCTGGAAGAAGCACCGGCGCCGCAGCTGGACGAAGAAGCGCGTGCCAAGGTACTCAAGGCGTGCACCGATGCCTGCATCGAGATCGGCTACCGTGGCGCCGGCACCTTCGAGTTCCTGTACGAGAACGGCGGCTTCTACTTCATCGAGATGAACACTCGTGTTCAGGTCGAGCACCCGGTGACCGAGATGGTCACTGGCATCGATATCGTCAAGGAACAGCTGCGCATCGCCTCCGGCCTGCCGCTGTCCGTGAAGCAGGAAGATATCGAGCTGCGCGGTCACGCCTTCGAGTGCCGCATCAATGCCGAGGATTCGCGCACCTTCATGCCGTCTCCGGGCAAGGTCGAGCTCTATCACGCGCCGGGCGGTCTGGGCGTGCGCATGGACTCGCACCTGTACTCCGGCTACACCGTTCCGCCGCACTACGACTCCCTGATCGGCAAGCTGATCACCTGGGGCGAAAGCCGCGAGATCGCACTGACGCGCATGCGCAATGCCCTCGACGAGCTGCTGGTGGAAGGTATCAAGACCAACACTGACCTGCAGAAGGATCTGGTGCGTGATGCCGGCTTCCAGGAAGGTGGCGTCAACATCCATTATCTGGAGAAGAAGCTGGGCCTGTAAGACGCCCCGCTTGAGATCGGTGACCTGGTTGCCGATGGACGCACGACAGAAGGGTGGCCTCGGCTGCCCTTCTGTCGTCTGTGCCCTCCTCCCCTTTCTTATCGCCCATCGACAGGAGTCACCATGTCCTGGCTGCAACTCAAGGCGCGTATCGCCCCCGACCACGCCGAGATTCTCGAGCATCTGCTGATGGAAGAGGGCGCCTGCGCCATCACGCTGCAGGATGCTGAAGACCAACCGCTGTTCGAGCCGGACCTCGGCAGCACGCCGCTGTGGAGCGAGACTGTCCTCACCGGCCTGTGGGATGGCACCGAAGGCATCGAGGCCATGCGCGAGCGGGTCAAGGCCGGCTGGGCGGCATTGATTCCCGATGAGCCCTGCCCGGAGATCGAGGTCGAGATCCTCGAGGACCGTGACTGGGCCCGTGAATGGATGGATGGCTTCGAGCCGCTCAAGATGGGCCAGCGCCTGTGGATCGTGCCCAGCTGGCACGATGCCCCGGAGCACGACGCCGTCAATCTGATGCTCGACCCCGGCCTGGCCTTCGGTACCGGCACCCATCCGACCACCGCCCTGTGCCTGGAATGGCTCGATGGTCTGGCCGTCGATGGCAAGCTCGCCCAGCACAGCGTGCTCGACTTCGGCTGTGGCTCCGGCATTCTCGCCATCGCCGCACTGAAGCTCGGCGCGGTGGATGCGTTGGGCACCGACATCGACCCGCAGGCCCTGCAGGCCTCGCGTGAGAACGCCCAGCGCAATGACGTCAGCGACCAGCTGACCCTGTGCTACCCGGACCGCCTGCCGGACGCGGGCTATCAGATCGTGGTCGCCAACATCCTGGCCGGCCCGCTGGTCGAACTGGCTCCGCAGATTGCTGCCAGTGTCGCCCCGGGCGGCCGGCTGGCGCTCTCCGGCATTCTCGCGCCCCAGGCGGGGGAGGTGCTCGACGCCTATCGTGAGGCTGGCCTGATCATGGAAGAGCCCACCGAGCGCGATGGCTGGGTACGCCTCAATGGTCAGCGTCCGCTGATGGGCTGAAGCTCGCTATAAGACACGCCATAAAACACGTATGAGCCACGCCGTGAGCGCCGCAGCCGCACAGGGAGAACGCATCCGCGATGCATTGTGGATGAAATAGCCCTTCAAACCCTGCGGTGCTCTAGGTATCATGACGCCCCCGCGAATCCGTTGGCACCAAGGTGAATCGCGCGCCTGACACCACACGCATGACACGAGCCCCATGACCGATACCCCGCTTCCCGCCGACCTGCCCCGCATCGGCGTACACCAGCTTCCCAATCGCGTGATTCTGGCCCCGATGGCCGGTGTCACCGATCGCCCGTTTCGACAGCAATGTCGTGAGCTGGGCGCCGGGCTGGTGGTATCGGAGATGGTGACCAGTGACAAGCGGCTGTGGAATACCGTCAAGTCCCGCACGCGCATGAACCATGCCGGCGAACCCGGCCCGCGTGCCGTGCAGATCGCCGGCGGTGACGCCGCCATGCTGGCCGAGGCCGCGGCGCTCAACGCCGAGATGGGTGCCGAGATCATCGACATCAACATGGGCTGCCCAGCCAAGAAGGTCTGTAACAAGGCCGCCGGCTCTGCCCTGATGCGCGACGAGAAGCTCGTCGGCGAGATTCTCGATGCCGTGGTGCGCGCCGTGGACGTGCCAGTCACGCTCAAGATGCGCACCGGCTGGTGCGAAGAGACACGCAACGCCATCACTATCGCGCGCATGGCCGAAAACGCCGGCATCCAGGCGTTGTCCGTGCATGGTCGCACTCGCCAGCAGAAATATACCGGTGAAGCCGAATACGACACCATCGCCGCCGTGAAGGCCGCAGTGTCGATTCCGGTCTTCGCCAATGGCGATATCGACAGCGGCGAGAAGGCGCGACATGTGCTTGACTATACGGGCGCCGACGCCGTGATGGTCGGCCGTGCGGCCCAGGGCAACCCCTGGATCTTCCGCGAGATCAATCACTATCTGGCCACCGGCCAGGTAGCCTGTGGCCCGAGCGATGCGGAACGCGCCCTAGTGATGCGCACCCACCTCGAGGCCCTGTACGAATTCTACGGTGACTACATGGGCGTGCGCATCGCGCGCAAGCATGTGGGCTGGTATCTGGCGACGCGCGAGGATGGCAGTGAGCTCAAGCGCCACTTCAATCCCCTCGAGGAGCCGGAAGAACAGCGCCAGTTCCTGACCCGCCTGTTCGGCGAGCCGGAAGGCGTCGCCCGCACAGAGACGCAAGGAAGTCACGCAGCATGACCAGCAGGCACCCTCTTTCACCCGACGACGCAAGTCAGGCCACCCTGATGACGCCCGTGCGGCACCATCAGACCCTGCGCGAGGCGGTCGAGCACTCCATGGCGCGCTACTTCGCCCACCTGGATGGTGAGCAGGTCACCGACCTGCATGCCATGGTGATGGCCGAGGTCGAGGCGCCGCTGCTGGAGGCGGTGATGGCCCACGCACAGGGCAACCAGACCCGCGCCGCCGACATGCTGGGCCTCAACCGAGGCACGTTGCGCAAGAAGCTCAAGCAGTTTGATCTGATCTGACCCCGCCGGGGCACCTTTACAGGTGCCCCGGCGTCTTTTTGTTGATCCACGAGTGGAGCATCATGCAAGCCAAGCCCCAAGCCATCCGTCGCGCCCTCCTGAGTGTTTCCGACAAGACCGGAATCGTCGAATTCGCTCGTGCCCTGGACGCCCGCGGCGTCGCCCTGCTGTCCACTGGCGGTACCTTCCGCCTGCTCAAGGACAACGGCCTTGCCGTGACGGAAGTGTCCGAGCACACCGGTTTCCCGGAAATGATGGATGGCCGGGTCAAGACCCTGCACCCGAAGATCCACGGCGGCATCCTCGGTCGTCGCGGCCAGGATGATGCGGTGATGGCCGAGCACGGCATCGACCCCATCGACATGGTCATCGTCAATCTGTATCCGTTCGCCGCTACCGTGGCCAACCCGGATTGCTCGCTGGAAGACGCCATCGAGAACATCGATATCGGCGGCCCGACCATGGTGCGCTCCTGCGCCAAGAACCACGCCCACACCACCATCGTCGTCAACGCCTCGGATTATGACCGCGTGATCGCCGAGATGGATGCCAATGACAACGCCGTCAGCGATGGCGCGCGCTTCGACCTCGCCGTAGCCGCCTTCGAGCACACCGCGGCCTACGATGGCGCCATCGCCAACTGGCTGGGCCAGCGCGTCGAAGGCGGCAGCGAAGGCCTGCCGCGTCAGTACAACGTCAGCCTGAGCAAGAAGCAGGACATGCGTTACGGCGAGAACCCGCACCAGCAGGCGGCCTTCTACGTCGAGGACGGTGCCACCGAGGCCAGCGTCGCCACGGCCGTGCAGGTGCAGGGCAAGGCGTTGTCCTACAACAACGTCGCCGATACCGATGCCGCCTTCGAGTGTGTCAAGGCCTTCGACGAGACCGCCTGTGTCATCGTCAAGCACGCCAACCCGTGTGGCGTCGCCATCGGCGAGTCTGCCCTGGCCGCCTACGAGCGTGCCTATCAGACCGACCCGACCAGCGCCTTCGGCGGCATTATCGCCTTCAACGTGCCACTGGATGCCGAGACCGCGCAGGCGATCGTCTCGCGTCAGTTCGTCGAGGTGATCATCGCCCCGGGCATCAGTGATGAGGCGGCGGCCATTGTCGCTACCAAGGCCAATGTGCGCCTGCTCGACGTCGCGGATGCCTGGGCGGCCGAGCGTACCGGCGGTCATGACTTCAAGCGTGTCACCGGCGGCCTGCTGGTCCAGGACCGCGACCAGGGCATGGTCGGCCGTGATGAGCTCAAGGTCGTCACCGAGCGTGCGCCGAGCGAGCAGGAACTCAACGACCTGACCTTCGCCTGGAAAGTCGCCAAGTTCGTCAAGTCCAACGCCATCGTCTACATCAAGGATGGCCAGACCATCGGTGTGGGCGCCGGCCAGATGAGCCGTGTGTACTCCGCCAGGATCGCCGGCATCAAGGCCGCCGATGAAGGTCTGGAAGTGCCGGGCTCCGTGATGGCCTCCGATGCCTTCTTCCCGTTCCGCGACGGTATCGACGCCGCCGCGGCAGCCGGCATCACTGCCGTCATCCAGCCGGGTGGCTCCATGCGCGATCAGGAAGTCATCGATGCGGCCAACGAAGCCGGCATCGCCATGGTATTCACCGGCATGCGTCACTTCCGTCACTGATCAGATGTCAGTACTTCAGTGGCATGCACGAGCACGGTGACTTGCACGAGCGTATAGACTAGCGCTCACGCAAAAGCCCCCGTCAGCGAATAATCGCTGGCGGGGGCTTTTTCATGCGCAGACGGCAAGGAACGAGGTCATTCGACCGGCAGATTGACCCAGCGCAGGAAGTTGTCGCGCGCAACATTGCGCGCCGCCTGTGGCGACAGCGCATCGAGGAAGGGCGTATAGCTGGCGAGGATATCGCCCACCGAGCCGAAGCGCCCGACCACGTCACTGCCGAGCACGAAGCGCTGTGGGAAGCGCTCGACCAGCTTGACCCAGCGCGCGCGCGGCTGCCCTTCATCGTCCAGCAGGTAGGGTTCCAGCACTGACCAGGACAGGTCGATATTCAGGTTGGGATAGGTTTCCAGCATGCGCTCGACCTCGCCGTATAGCCAGGTCATGCGCCCCAGACGGCGATTGAGCTCGGCACTGGTCCCGGCGTGCGCCCAGATGAAGGTCGTGTTCGGATTGTCGCGCACCGCACTCTCGAATTCCTCGAGGTACAGGCCCTCATGCCCTTCCCGTTTGCTGGTGATATTGGAATGGATCATCACCGGCAGGCCTTTCTCTGCCGCCAGCGCATAGACCTTCATCAAGGCAGGATGATTGGCGCGCGGCGTCTCGCCTTCGGTCAGACGCGTCAGATCATCATGGCGCGTGAAGACCTCCCCGATACCCTTCCAGAAGCCGGGATAGATCGCCATCAACTGGCGGATCTCGTCGGCGGCGTTCAAATCGGTGGGGTTGAAGCCGGTGATGAATGGCGAGAAACGCGCCTGTACCGGCTCGGGCGCGCGAGTCAGCGCCTCGGCCAGGATGTAATCGGTACCGGAATACCAGTAGACCGGCGCATCATCGCCCATGTAGTAACGTGGTTTCTTGGGTGCGTCCTGCTGCCATTTCTTGGCGACGCCGATGCCCGTGACCAGGGCGTGATCGACCTGCGCCTCGTCCATGGCATCCAGCAAGGCCCCCAGCCCCTCACCCTGCTGGAAGAAGTCCACGAAGTGCAGATGGGCGTCACTGTAGTGATAATCGCGCGTCTCGTCGGCTGACACGGATTCGAGAGCAGTCAGGCTGCCGGCAAGCCCCAGCAGCAACGCCAACGCCCCCTGGACGAGAGGACGCTGGCGGGCGCGGGCAGGACAAGAGGCCCTGGCAGGGAGAGAGGAACGGGCGGTGCGAGGGGCAAGCTTCAGCATGGGGAGCTCCGGGAAAAAGGTCGCTCGATTCTGCGGCGCATCCTCGCCACGCGCAAGCGGCTTCAGCCCGCCAGCGCCGCCCCGCTCATGGGATTTCGCGAGTCTGCCTCGCGCTCAGCTGCCTGCTGGCGGCGCGCGGTGACGCGATTCCAGACCTTCTCGTGGAAGAAGAAGGCGACGGTGTTGACCGCCGGCTCGACGATGGCGACCAGGCCGCCGACCACGATATCGCCGGTCAGCAGGTAGGTGACACCGAAGGCGATGGAGAAGTGCATGCTGGCAAAGGTCAATGTCTTGATCATGTTGGCTGCCCTCCGGGCGGTCTACTCAGCGAGACGCTGAGCCTCAGCGCGTCGCATGTCATGGGGTCAGGCAGCTGCGTGCTGCTTTGATGTACCAACAATAACGATTCTCAACTGCATGTAGAAATCACTTTGCACTACCTGGCTGATAAGCGTCAACTATCACGCGATTGAGCCGGCCTGAGGGCAGGGACTGCCAGCGGCATCGAGCGCGCCAGCTGCGGTCATATCCGCTAGAATGCTCTGCCGGTCTCTGGCGCCATTATCGGCCTGTCACCCGATGGCGCCGTTGTCACGATGGCCGGGCCAGCTTCACGCCCTTTTCCCTCTACCGCTGCTTCAAGGTTGCCATGACGCCGCCACTCGACCCCGATGCTCTCCAGACACTGCTCGAACGCCTGTCCGATGATGCCAGCCGCTGCTTCAACGAGGGCAAGGTCGCGGACTATATCCCGGCACTGGCGCAGGTTGACCCTGACCAGTTCGGCATCGCCGTCTGCCATGTCGATGGCCGTGTCCAGTACGCCGGCAGCGCGCATACTCGCTTCTCGATCCAGTCGATCTCCAAGGTACATGCGCTGGTACTGGCGATGCAGCGCCTGGAGAGCGACGAGATCTGGTCGCGCGTCGGCCGTGAACCCTCCGGCCAGGCGTTCAATTCGATCATGCAGCTGGAGGTCGAGAACGGCATTCCGCGCAATCCCTTCATCAATGCCGGTGCCTTGCTGATCACCGACCTGCTGGTGTCACGCATCGTCTCGATCCAGAACACCCTGCGTGAGCAGCTCAGGCGTCTGTCCGGCAGCGACGATATCGGCTTCGATGAAAAGGTCGCGCGCTCGGAAATGGACCACAAGGCACGCAATGCCTCGCTCGCCTACCTGATGCAGGCCTACGGCAATGTGCATTCCGACGTGGATGACCTGCTGGATACCTACTTCCACAGCTGCTCGGTGTCGATGAACTGCGTGGAACTGGCGCGCAGCTTCGCCTTCCTGGCCAATCGTGGCGTCAATCCGCTGGATGGCAAGGAAGTGGTCTCGCCGCTGGAGACACGCCAGCTCAATGCGTTGTTGCTGACCTGCGGGCTTTACGATGCGGCAGGCGACTTCGCCTGGCGAGTGGGGCTGCCGGGCAAGAGTGGTGTCGGCGGTGGCATCATCGCCATCCTGCCGGGACAGATGAGCATCTGCGTCTGGTCACCACGCCTGGACGGCTATGGCAACTCGATTGCCGGGCGGCATGCATTGGAAGGGCTGGTGGCGGGAATGGGGCTTTCGCCATTGGGGTGAGACGTGAGGGTTGAGGTACGATAGCCGAGATCCGGCCATAAAAAAGGGCGAGTCGCGTCCGCCACGCCACTCGCCCTGTCTTCAATCCTTGAAGACTATCACCACAGGTCCCGCTCTTTGACTGTAGCGTAAATAAGCATATCCACAAGTAAGAGAATGCCGACAAAGCACATCTGTCTTTGGCCCTGATCTGCGCCAAAAGACCGCGACATGCCACTTTGGTCTGACATTTATAGTGCCATCGACCCTCGAGACCCTCCCTCTCTACGACCAATGACTTGTGCGCCTCTTGACGCGAGATTGCCCTCCTCTCGTCCATGCCGCTCTCTCATCAGCAACGAAAGGTCGCTCTCATCAGCAGAGCAGATTCCATGGGCGAGTTGCAGGCATACTCGGCGCAGACAGGTGGGAGAAATGCACGGTATGAAAAAGCCCGCCCGGATTCCCGAGCGGGCTTTTTGCCAGTTGATGGCGTGTCCGATCATTGCCTTGAGCACTGGCCATCAAACGGCGATGCAAGGTTCCAGGAGGCAAAACTCAAGGTTGCAAGGCTCACGCAAGGATCATCCGCGCAAACCCGTTGACGATGAATCAGCCAAGCGAAAGACACAGATACTTGGTTTCCATGTACTCCTCGAGGCCATACTTGGAGCCTTCACGGCCCAGCCCCGATGCCTTGGTGCCACCGAAGGGCGCCGCGGCGTTGGAGATCAGCCCGGTATTGATGCCGACCATGCCGTAGTCCAGCCCCTCCGAGACGCGCCAGACACGCTTGAGATCCGTGCTGTAGAAATAGCTGGCCAGACCGAACTCGGTGTCGTTGGCCATCTCGATGGCCTCTTCCTCGCTCTCGAAGGGGAAGATCGCTGCCAGCGGGCCGAAGGTTTCCTCACGGGCGACCTTCATCTCCGGCGTCACCTGCGAGATCAGGGTCGGCGTGAAGAAGCTGCCCCCCAGCGGATGCGGATGGCCGCCCAGCAGCAATTCGGCACCCTTGTCGAGGGCATCCTGCACGTGCTCAGTGACCTTCTCGACGGCGTCGCCATCGATCAACGGGCCGACCTTGACGCCCTCTTCCAAGCCATTGCCCACGGTCAGCTCGGCGTTCATGGCGGCAGCCAGCTTCTCGCTGAAGGCATTGACCACGCTGGACTGCACCAAAAAGCGATTGGTGCAGACGCAGGTCTGACCCGCATTGCGGAACTTGGCTGCCATCGCGCCTTCCACCGCCGCATCGAGATCGGCGTCTTCGAACACCAGGAAGGGCGCATTGCCGCCAAGCTCCAGCGAAATCTTCTGGATATGCTGAGCGGCATTTGCCATCAGGCCACGCCCGACTTCCGTGGAGCCGGTAAAGGTCACCTTGCGCACGATGCTGGAATCGGTCATCGCCTTGGCGATGTCCTTGGCCGAGCCCGGCACGACGTTGAAAACGCCGCGCGGCACGCCAGCGCGTTCCGCCAGCACCGCCAGCGCCAGTGCCGAGAACGGCGTCTGGCTGGCCGGCTTGACCACGATCGGGCAGCCTGCGGCCAGCGCGGCACCCGCCTTGCGGGTAATCATCGAGGCCGGGAAGTTCCATGGCGTGATCGCCCCCACCACTCCGACCGGCTGCTTGAGCACGAGGATGCGTTGATCACGCTTGGCGGCGGGAATGGTGTCACCGTAGACCCGCTGCCCCTCCTCGGCGAACCAGCGCAGGAAGCTGGCCGCGTACTGGATTTCACCGGCGGCTTCGGCGAGGGGCTTGCCCTGCTCCAGCGTCATGATCTGCGCCAGATCATCCTTGTGCTCCAGCATCAAGGCATACCACTTCATCAGGATGTCGGCGCGCTCAAGCGCAGGTGTTTCCTTCCAGTCGGTGAAGGCATTCTGGGCGGCCTCGATGGCACGCTGGGTCTCGGTGTACCCCAGTCGAGGCACGCGACCGATGATCTCACCGGTGGCAGGATTGTCGACCTCGATCTGCTCGCCGGAATCCGCGGCTACCCAGCCACCGTCGATATAGGCAAATGGACGAAACAGACTGGTATCGTTGAGATGTTCCATGAAGACTCCAGAAGCATGCGTGGGGGTCGAGGCAGCCGCTGTCACTTGACCGGACTACTCAAGACTAACCTGATATAGCTTAGATGCGGGCATGGTGCTAGATCCACAACCCTGCCAGTACGAGTACCACGATGGCCAGCCCGACGAGCCACCAGCGCTTGCGCAGCGCCGACCTGGCAGCGTTGGATGTGGCCCCGGGGGACTCGCTCTCGGGCGGCATCGAGACGACTCGACGCGCCTTCTGCTGCTTGATACGCGCATTGAAGACCTGCACTGCACGCCCGTCGCGCACCTCGAAATCGACGGCCACTCCCGGTCCCGGCAGACCTCGCCCGCGCCAGCCGAACAGATCGAAGGCGTGCTCACCGCCCTTCTCGTCCCGAATGGTGCCTTGTTGTTCTGCATCATCGAAATGGATGATTTCCCCGATCACGTCATGTCTCCCGACTCTCCTGGCTTACGCGCATGACTTTCTCGATATGTGAGCTTCTCGACACCTGAGCTTCTCAACGCCTGCCCCGACTGACTAATCATGCGCTTCGCGACTGTCCGACAGGGTGACGGACACCGAGTCCGAGAAGCGCAAGGCATGCGGCTTGTCGATCTCGACCTGCGCCGTCAGCACCTGTTCATGCGCCATCACGATATCCAGCACCTCACGAGTCATGCGTTCGAGCAGCGCGAAGCGCCCTTCCTCGACATGGCGGATCAACTGCTTGGTGATGGTGCGGTAATTGAGCGCTTCACTGATGTGATTGAACTGCACGGCGCGAGCGGCTCGGTAACGGATCACCACATTGATCACGACATCCTGGCGGTTCTGGATCTCGTCTTCATTGATCCCGATATAGGTTCTCAGGCGCAGATTCTTGATGCGAATGGTGGCGAGGTCGTGATCGAGATGTTCATCGTGCAAGGCATGCATCGGCATCGGCAGGAACTCCTGAACAGGGAAACGCGCGAGATGACTCCAATACAACAACGCCGCCTCGAAAGGCGGCGTCATCACTCTGCTGTCAGCTGACCAGCGTCAGGAATTCCTGGCGAGTCGGCTGATTGTCGCGGAAGGCGCCCAGCATCACGGACGTCTTCATGCTGGAATTCTGCTTTTCCACCCCACGCATCATCATGCACATGTGACGCGCTTCGACCACGACGGCCACACCACGTGCACCAGTGACCTGCTGAACGGCCTCGGCGATCTGTTTGGTGAGGTTTTCCTGAATCTGCATGCGACGCGAATACATGTCGACGATGCGCGCGAACTTGGACAGACCAAGCACCTTGCCAGACGGCAGATAGGCGATGTGGCACTTGCCGATGAACGGCAGCAGGTGATGCTCGCACATCGAGTAAAGCTCGATGTCCTTGACCAGCACCATCTCGTCCGTCTCGGAGGTGAAGACAGCGCCGTTGACGATCTCCTCCAACGACTGTTGATAGCCATGAGTCAGGTACTGCATGGCCTTGGCCGCGCGCTTGGGCGTATCCAGCAGGCCCTCACGCTCTGGATCCTCACCCAACGAGGTGATGATCTGGCGGTAGTGGTTGGCAATCTCTTCGGTCATCCGTCTGCCTATGGTATCGGTCAGGGGCGCGTACGAGCGCACGCACAGCAGGGGTAAAGCACAAAAGTCATACAAAAGCGATCAGATGGCAAGAAATCGTATAACTTCGTGTTCAATGTCAGGGCCAGATTCTACCTCAGGCGTGCCGTCAACGCAGGTCTGTTCACACGATTGTCGTATCCGTGCAACACATGCGCCCCCATCGGTAACCGATGGGGGCGCATGAAGGGACGATGTCACTCACTTCGCCAATGGGGCTCAAGCCTCGCGACGACCTTCAGGTCATGTCACGACTGCCAGCTCTTGTCACGACTACCAGGCCATGTCGCGATTGCTAGGCCAGCCAACGCGGCGCAGACAGCGCGACGCGCTGCTGTTCCAGGCTGCGAATGTGGTCGTCCCAGTAGCCCAGGCTCGCCACGTGGGAGAAGGCCTGCGGGAAGGCGGGGTCCGACCAGCGCCGCACCACCCAGGCGCTGTGACGCACCATGCGCAGTGAGCGCAGGGTCTCGACCCACTTGAGCTCGCTGCGATTGAACTCACAATGCTGCTCGTAGCCCTCCAGCACCTCGGACAGCTGCATGTGCAGCTCCGGGTCGCTCTGACCGGTCAACAGCATCCACAGGTCCTGCACCGCCGGGGCGCTCAGGCAGTCATCGAAGTCGACCAGCGCGAAGCTGTCATCACGCCCCAGCATGTTGCCGATGTGGCAGTCGCCGTGGGTACGAATCAAGGCGCTTTCCGGCCAGCTCTGCTCCGCAATCAACGGGCGCAATGCCTCGATGACGCGCTGGTAGCTGTCGCGCTGGCGCTCACTCAGCCAGTCAGAGGCCAGCACGCTGGCGCAGCTCTCTTCCAGAATCCGCAGCGGCGAGAGCGTCTCCCGCTCGCGAAACGCGCTCTTGCGCCCCACTGCGTGCACGCGGCCGATCAGCTCACCCAACTGATAGAGGTGCTCGGCAGATTCGAGCTCCGGCGCGCGCCCCACCACATGCGGGAAGAGAGCGAAGTCGAAGCCTTCGAACCGATGCAGCGTCTCGCCGGCTTCGTTGGCCCACGCGGGGGCGCCCGGGACACCGGCCTCATCCAGCTCGGCCAGGAAGGCGTGCTCCTCGAGAATCTGAGCACGGCTCCAGCGCTCGGGGCGATAGAACTTGGCCACCCAGCGGCGTCGATCATCATCGGCGAGATGGTAGACACGATTCTCGTAACTGTTCAGCGCGAACGGCTCGCCGGGCAACCAGAAGCCCAGCGATTCGACAGCGGCCACGACACGGTCCGGCGCGAGAGCATCGAAGGGATGAAAACGCGTGTCTCCATGGCCCTCTGGCGCGGATGTCGTCGACCAGGTGTTGCCATTGGAGCGCGCATCCAACTCGCGCGAGGTGCCAAAAGATTGCGTGTCATCGGGGGAAACAGGATCAATAGGCATGGCAATTCCTCGGGCATGGACCAGCAAACGGCTGCCGGACCTTGCATGCTATGAGATTAGCCCCTCTGCACGCCAGTCTTCTGCCTGATTGACCCCGCCTGCCCGCTGAGTTCAACGCCCGCTTGGAGGTTGAGCCCTGGCGGCACATGTCGTGCGGATCACCTTCATGTCGCGTTTGCAGGTCACAGCACCCCGCGCGTGGACAGCGGAGTCCGCGCCAGCACGCAGGCATCGACCTCACGCGCACCGGCTCGCAGGCAGGCCTGAGCGAGACTGTCGAGCGTCGCACCACTGGTCATGACGTCATCGATCAGCAGCACGTGCCCGGGCAATAGGCCGTCAATGTCATAACGCCCACGCTGCGCTTTCAGACGCCCGCGCCTATCCCGCAGGCGCTGATCCGGCGCTGCCCTGGCCACCGCGACAGACGCCTCGTGCGGCATGCGTCTGTCGCGCACCCGCGCCATATCGCGCTGATGGCCGGCGATGACCGGTGTCAGCCCGCGACACAGCTCCGCCAGCGCATCATGGCCGCGCTGGCGACGACGATAGGCGTCAGCCGGCACCAGCAGCACTGCCCCGCAGGGGTGCGCCTGAAGCCAGTCGCGGCAGAAGTGCGTCAACTCACGCTGCATGAGTTGGCGAAGCAGTCGCCCAGCGCGGCGCTGATGCTGGTCCTTGTAGCGCTGGAACAGCCCCGCCAGCAACCCTTCATAACGCAGCGGCGCAAAGCAGCGTGCAAAGGCAGGCGGTGACGACAGGCACCGCGCACAGGCCTGCTGACTCAAGGCCAGTGAGGCCACAGGCTCAGCACAGCGCGGACAGGCATGCTGATTGCGCGCGATGCTCGCCTCGCAGGCGTCGCACCACTCGCGGCGCGATGACAGCTCTCGCTCATCAGGCGAACCACTCTTTAGAGAGAAAAATGACTGGGGAGGTGAAACTGAAGCGCTCTGCCGTTCGGTCACGCCGGGCATGGCCGTCGTCAGCTGACGTTGACAGAAGGCACAGGGTCGCGACAGTTGCCAGTGGTCAACCAGCAAAGTTCTCATCGTTGACAGCGCCTGCGGAAACTCTATCATCTCAGTTAACCTGACTTTACTCGATGCGTTGACTGACCACTTGCCAGCTCGGCTGCCGACTCCCGGACTCACCCACGGATGAACGGCCCAGCGCGCTCTCGCTCTGCCCGCCTGATGAAGGACCTCAAGCTCATGACCGTAGAAGCCTCCCGCGTGACCACACAAGCCACGAATATCCCTGCGCCTGGCGATGACAGCGTGATACGCCATGACTGGAGTGTCGCGGAAATCGAGGCGCTGTTCGCCCTGCCCTTCAATGACCTGCTGTTCCGTGCCCAGCAGGTGCACCGCCAGCACTTCGATCCGAATGCGGTACAAGTCTCCACCCTGCTGTCCATCAAGACCGGCGCCTGCCCGGAAGACTGCAAGTACTGCCCGCAGTCCGGCCACTACAACACTGGCCTGGGCAAGGAAAAGCTGATGGAGATCCGGAAGGTGGTCGAGCAGGCGCGTGCCGCCAAGGACGCCGGCGCCAGCCGCTTCTGCATGGGCGCGGCCTGGAAGAGCCCACGTGAGCGTGACCTCGAGGTGGTCACCGAAATGGTGCGTCAGGTGAAGTCACTGGGACTCGAGACCTGCATGACGCTGGGGATGGTCGATACCGATCAGGCCAGGAAGCTCGCGGATGCCGGCCTCGACTACTACAACCATAATCTGGACACCTCACCGGAATACTACGGCGAGATCATCACCACGCGCAGCTACAGCGAGCGCCTGGATACCTTGGCCAGCGTGCGCGAAGCCGGCATGAAGGTGTGCTCCGGCGGCATCCTCGGCATGGGCGAGACCACCACCGACCGTGCCGGCCTGTTGCGTCAGCTAGCCAATCTGGAGCCGCAGCCGGAATCGGTGCCGATCAACATGCTGGTCAAGGTGGCGGGCACGCCGCTGGAGAATGTCGATGACCTCGATCCCATCGAGTTCATCCGCGCCATCGCCGTGGCACGCATCATGATGCCGAAGAGTCACGTGCGCCTGTCCGCCGGCCGCGAGCAGATGGACGATTCCACCCAGGCACTGGCCTTCCTCGCCGGCGCCAACTCCATCTTCTATGGCGAGCGCCTGCTGACCACCGGCAACCCGCAGGCCAACCGTGACCGCGAGCTGTTCGAGCGCCTCGGCCTGCACCCGGAGACCCGCCAGGAAGTCGCCAGTGACGAAGTGCGCGAGGCCGCCCTGAAGGCCGCCATGGAAGAAAAGGCACGCGCCAATGTCGAGGGCAGCCTGTTCTATGACGCCACGCGCGAGGCGACGCCCGCCAGCAGCGAAGGCCAGGTGCGCGAACGCAAGCCCTGCGGCTTGGTGGTCTGATCGCTCGTGGCCACCGAAACGCCCATCAGCGCGCGCTCCAACTCCCGATCCAGCGCAAGCTTCACGCATCTGGAGGACCTGCTCACTCAGCGTGAGCGGGTCGGCCGCTATCGCCGGCGCCTGACGCTGGATTCGCCACAGGGGCCCCACGTCAGCCTCGCCGGGCAGGTAGTCGATGCAGAGCCGCGCCCGCTGCTCAACTTCACCGCCAACGACTATCTGGGGCTGGCCAACCACCCGGCGCTGGTCGAAGCCGGCTGTCGCGCGGCGCGTGACTTCGGTGTCGGCAGCGGCAGCGCTCACCTGGTCAATGGCCACCAGCGCGCTCACCACCAGCTGGAGGCTCGCCTGGCCGAGCTGACCGGGCGACCACGCGCGCTGCTGTTCTCCACCGGCTTCATGGCCAATCTGGGCGTGATCGATGCGCTGGCGAGTGCCTCGCGCGAGGCCGGTCGCAGCCTCGAGATCTTCCATGATCGCCTCAATCACGCCAGCCTCCTCGACGGCGCACGCCTGGCGTCCTCCGGCACCACTGCCGTACGCTCGCGTCGCTTCCACCATCGCGATCTTGAAGACCTCGAGCGCCAGCTGGCGCGCTCCCGGGCCGATGACAAGCTGGTGATCAGCGATGGCGTGTTCAGCATGGATGGCGACTGCGCCGATATCGCGGGCCTGAGCCAGGCCTGCGCCCGGCACGGCGCCTGGCTGATGATCGACGATGCCCACGGACTGGGCGTGCTGGGCGAGCATGGCGAAGGACTGGTCGGGCGCGATACCCCGCTGGCTGACGTGCCGGTATTGGTCGGCACCCTGGGCAAGGCGCTCGGCAGCAGCGGCGCCTTCGTCGCCGGCAGCGATGCGCTGATCGAGAGCCTGATCCAGCTGGCACGCCCCTACATCTACACCACCGCGCAACCGCCGCATGTCGCCGCCGCTAGCCTGGCGGCGCTGGAAATCGTCGCGCGCGAGCCGCAGCGCCGTGAGCGATTGCAGGCGCGTGTGCAGCAGTTCCGTGAGGGTTGCACGCATCTGCTGGCGGGCAGTGGTCTCGCGCTCGGGCTGTCGCCAGCCGACATCAATGATTCACCCTCCATTCCGCTGACCCCGATTCAGCCGCTGATTCTGGGCAGCGAAGCGCGGGCCTTGGCCTGGAGCGCGGAACTGCGCGAACGCGGCGTACTGGTCTCGGCCATCCGTCCACCCACGGTGCCCGCCGGCAGCTCGCGCCTGCGCTTCACCTTCTCCGCCGAGCACACGGCCGAAGATATCGCGGCACTGCTTGAGGCTCTCGAAGCGGTACTGACAGCGGAAAAGGCCCAGCCCCGCTCCGTCTCCCCAACCATCAGCTCAGAAGGAGTCACGCCATGACGCTGACTCGTCTGGTGCTGTTCAGCGGCTGGGGCATCGATGCGCGCATCTGGCAGCCCTTGATCACCTGCCTGCACGCACGCCTCGCTCACGTCACTGAAACGGATGATGAGGCAAATGACGGGGCAGATGATCAGACAGAGAGCCGCCCGCTGGAGGTCATCACGCCGGACTGGCCAGAAGAAGGCCCGCAGGCCGAGTCACGGGCAGGCTCAGAACCGACTGCCTCGCACTCCTCACTGGGCGGCGCCGATACCCTGTGGCTGGGCTGGTCGCTGGGCGCCCTGCGGGCCGAGGCGCTGGCGAGAGAGCAAGCGCCTGCCGCCCTTGTCTCGCTGGCGATGGGGCCAAGCTTCATCGACCAGGCCGCAGCGGAGCAGACGCTCCCCGCCCTGGCACCTGAGGTGCTGGAGGACTTCCGCGCAGCCTTCGCGCGCAACCCTGCCGCCAGCTGGCAACACTTTCTGCGCTGGCAGGCCAGTGGTGAGGCCTCTGCACGTGACTGCCTCAGACACTTGCGCGAACTGATCGGTCGTCACCCAGTCAGTCGCGAAGCGGTGCTCGCGGCAGGACTGTCGGAACTGGCCAGCCGCCAGATGTCGCTGGCGCCTCAATCAGAGCTACCGCTCGAGTTCTGGCTCGGCAAGCAGGACCCGCTACTGGCACCGGGCCTGAGTGCGGCGCTGCGCGCGCAGGGTCAGAGGGTTGCGGAATTCGAGGGCGGCCACTGCCTGCCATTGAGTGCGACCGAGGCGCTTGCCGATGCCCTGCTCACACGCATGGGCCTCGCCACCCACCACGCCACACGCATCAGCGAGGAGGCCTGAGATGTCGATTGCCGTCAGCATGCCTCCTGCAAAGCCTGCAACGCCACCGCTCACGCCAACATTTACGCCTACCACGAGCCGTCAGCAGGTTGCCCGCGCCTTTGATCGCGGCGCTGCCGACTACCTCACACTGGCGCAGGCGCAGCACGCCATGGCGGCCACCCTGTTCGCCTCGCTCCCTGAGCGGCTGCCGCCCGCCGCGCGTGTGCTCGATCTCGGTTGTGGGCCCGGACATTGGACCCTCGAACTGGCGCAGCGCTACTCCGGGGCTTGCTGCATGGGGCTGGATCTCTCGCTTGAGATGCTGCGTGAAGCCGCACGCCAGACAAGCGAGCTTGCGATTGGCAGCCCAGAACGTCTGCACTGGCTACGCGCCGATGCCGAGCGCCTGCCACTGGCCGATGCGAGTCTGGACCTGGTGTTCTCGAGCCTCGCCGTGCAATGGTGCGACAGCCCTCGGCAATGGCTCGCGGAACTGTCACGCACCTTGAAACCCGGCGCTCGAGCGCACATCAACACCTTGGGGCCCGGCACCCTCAAGGAAGTACGCCACGCCTGGCAGCGCGCAGATGATTCCGTGCGTCACTTCCCCAGCGCCGCCCACCTTGCACGCCATGCCCAAGCCGCCGGGTTGCGCTGCCACTGGCAGTTACGCCCGCGGGTATTTCACTATCCCGATGTCGCTGCGGTCATGGCCTCGATCAAGGGCATCGGGGCACAGACCGCCACTGGCCGGCGCCTGACACGTGCCGAGGTACAGCAGGCCAAGGCGCGGCATGAAACCTTGCGTACCGCGAAGGGATTGCCTGTAAGCTATCAAGTCATTGAACTTGAGCTCGAAAAACCGATCAGAATTGCGTACGAATAACACTGACACTTTGCTTGAAGGCAATTACCTGCCTCGCTCGGATACAATGAAAACTGATATGAAAACCGCGGACAGCTCGTCAGGGGACACTGCTCCGCCTGCGCGAGCCGAACATGGCATCGCCGCCTTCGTGACCGGCACCGATACCGAAATCGGCAAGACCTTCATCGCCAGCGCCCTGCTGGCACGCGCTCGCCTGCGCGGCCTGACCACGCTGGGCCTCAAGCCCGTGGCCTCTGACTGCTTCGAGAATCACGATGGTCTGGTCAACGCCGACGCCCTGTCATTGCAGGCGCAGTGCGAACCAGAAGCGGATTATGAAAGCATCAACCCCTGGCGCTTTGCGCCGGCCATCGCGCCGCACATTGCCGCACGTCAGGTAGGAGTCAGTCTCGAGGTGGCGAAAATCGCCGCGCATGTGCGGGACCAGCGAACAAGCGCACCGCGCGACCTGCTACTGGTGGAGGGCGCTGGCGGCTGGCGGGTACCGCTGAGTGACGATGAGGACTTCTCGGACCTGGCCATCGAGCTGGGCTTGCCGGTGATTCTGGTCGTCGGGCTGCGCCTAGGCTGCATCAATCATGCGCGCCTGACGCTTGAGGCCATCGAGCGCGATGGGCTGGAAATCGCCGGCTATGTCATCAACCATCTGGAAGCGGATATCGAGGTCAGCGAAGACAACATGGCAACCTTGTCACGCACGCTGCGAGCCCCCTGTCTGGGGGTCGTGCCGTGGATGTGCGATGAAGACCTCTCCAATACACGCCACGCCGCCGAGCGCGCCGCCAGCTATCTGCAACTGCCCTGCGGGCTGGAATCACGCAGCGTGCATGTCGTGCCGGAGTGAGTCAGTGAAGTTGCAGCACAAGGCGGGGAAATTCAGGGGATAATCGACACAAGCGATTGACTTGAAAGGCATCACAGGTAAAATGCAGCCCTGCTTCTCGCGGAAGTGGTGGAATTGGTAGACACGCCAGATTTAGGTTCTGGTGCCGCAAGGTGTGGGGGTTCGAGTCCCCCCTTCCGCACCATCAGCAAGCCTTTGTTGATGCTCCCCAGCTGCCTCGCGCAGTCAGCAAGCCCTCCCGCTTTTGCCTGTCGTGCATGCGTCGTGTCATCTGACGCCTTCTGCACCCATCATCATTGTCAGTGACTTCCTGTCGGTTGCCATATCCGTTTCACGCCCGCACTCTGCGTCAGCCTTCCTTGCAAACAACCTGCTCTACGCTCTCCTGCTCTGCGTTCCTCTGCCTTGCGCCCTCCGGACGATCCGCGGTGCGGCATTCGTGCGTCTGGACACACCTCAGCGTCGTCTCAGGCTGTCCTGCAGGTTGGCCAGGCTGACACGCGCCTGATCCAGCAACAGCTGGCGCTCTTCACGGTCATGGTGCGCGGCATGCGCCGCGGCGAGCTGCAGGTTCACGTATTCGATTCCGCTGGCGAAACGATAGAACTCGCGACGCGAGGCCACCTGCCGAAAGGCGTCGAGCAGCGAGGGATCAAGCGCCAGCCGCTCACCACGCGCAACGTCTGGCTCCGCCTCCACCAATGCCGATAGCAGTGGTTGCACGGCCTGATTCCATCCCTCTCTGCGCGGCCGCCAGCGTCCGAACCAGAAGCCGATGAAACCGCCGATGCCAAGGCCGCCCAGCCCCCATAACCATTCCCACTGCATGCTGGTGCCTCACTGCGTCAGAGCGAATCCCGAGGGTCATTGCCTCATCCTGGCGCAGTATACCCAACAATGAGCGCTCTCATGCTCAACGTCCGAGATATTTAATAAAATCCTAATAAAAAGACATCTACGCTCATTGCGCACGGGCGCCCAGCACGATGATGGCGCTGCCCGCTAGGCAGACCAGTGTTCCCAGCAGGTCCCAGCGACTGGGCAATTGCTGCTCGACCAGCCACAGCCAGGCCACTGACGCGGCAATATAGACACCGCCATAGACGGCAAAGGCGCGCCCGGCGTGACTGACGTCGACCAGTGAAAGCAGCCAGGCGAACAACGCCAGGCTGAGCATGCCGGGAATCAGCCAGGCGGAGCTGCGCTCCAGTTTCCACCAGGCCCAGAAACTGAAGCAGCCAGCGATCTCGGCGAGCGCCGCCAGCGGATATATCCAGAGAATCGACATCGATGAGTCTCGTGTGAGATTGGCAGCCTTGGGTAACAGCGCCATGAAAGCTGTCGGTATCAGGCGACTCCCGCACCCCGTCAAAAGCCGCTAGGATGAATTAGCGGACAATCCATGGACAATCACGGCCGATGGATTCCCTGTCCGTCTCTCCGCATTGACCAAGCCAGGATTGGCGCCGTCTTGCTGCGCATGATATCGCGCAGTGACTCGATAACAAGGAACCCCACGATGACTCGGCAACGACTGATCATCAACCGCCTGGATGCTGACCGCCTCCAGCGCCTGATCGACGCTCAGCAACATGATGATGAGCTGTCCCTTCGCCTCGAAAGCCGCCTGATCCAGGCAGAGATCGTGCCCCCCGATGACTTCCCCGAAGACCGCGTCAGCATGCGTAGCCGCCTGCGCCTCAAGGGGTCTCGCTCCGGCGATAGCGAGCTGACACTGCACTATCCGACCCCGGAGGATGGTGAGTGCATGCCCCTGTGCAGCCACCTGCCACAACCTGAAGAGCAAGAGACCTCACTGGCACTGTGCATCATGTCGCCGCTGGGCATCGCGCTGCTGGGAATGGCGGTTGGCGAGCAGATCACGCTGCCCCGGGAAGATGGCCAGAGCGACATCATCCGCCTGGAAGCCATCCTGCATCAGCCGGAAGCCTGCGGTCATTTCCACCTCTGAAGGGCCAATGCCGCTTGATTCACACCAGAAAAAAGCGCCAGGTTCGACAGTCTGCCTGCGCTGACACAGGCTGGCAGCACGGCAATACGCTACGCTGACAGGAGCCAGCAGGGTTGCCGGACCCTGCTGGCTCACGCCATTGCTCCTTGACATAACACGCCATCGATCCCGCTGCGCACCTGCGCACGCGGGCATTTTCAATGTCTGTCTGGAGAATGCCTCATGGGTATATTATCGCACCCTCATGTCAAGGCAGGCGCTCACCAGCGTCTGCATGAAGCACTCGAGCACTACGCGGCCAGTCATCAGCATCGTGAAAACATCCGTATGCACCTGGTCTGCGTGTCTGTCATCTTCACTGCCAGCTTGATCCTGTTGTGGAGACTGCTCGGGGGGCAGGGGCTATCGAGCGAACCGGGGCTGGGTCTGTGGATACTGCCCGGTGGCGTGATCACCCTCGCGGTCCTGGCCGTCTATGCGCGCTTCTCTCTCAAGGTGCTTGGCGTGATGGTCGCCTGGACTCTGGCAAGCCTGGCGCTGATGTCCGTGATGCTCGGGCTCAACTGGCCGGTGACACCCATGATGCTGGCAGCCTTCGTGGTCGCCTGGATCGGTCAGGGCGTCGGCCATCGTATCGAGGGCCGCAAACCGGCCTTCCTCGATGACCTGCGTCAGCTGCTGATCGGCCCGCTGTTCGTGCTGGTCGAGCTGTTCCCCGCCATGCGTGACTGGCTGCTGAAGCAGGATGAGCCCACCGAGCGGTCATGAGCGGCCAGTGGGCATGCAAGCTTGCCGACACGGCCCGATGGACAGGGATTCCGACAACACAAAAAAGCCCAGCGACCTGACACGGTCGCTGGGCTTTTCATTGGACGCTCTGACGGTCACGGTGCCTTACGTCATTGCGTCTTGCGTCTTGCGGCTTGCGGCTTGCGTCATTGCTCCGGCGCGAAATCCTCGAGGCTGAAGGCCATCAATGGCGAGGCGCCAGCACTGATCTGGGCTTCCAGGGCGACGGCGCGCGGCAGCACGCGTGCCACGAAGTACCCCCCGAGTGCCAGCTTGCGGCGATAGAAGCCCTCACCACTGGCCCCCGCTTGCGCCAGTCCATGCGCCGCAGCACGCGCCATGCGCAACCACAGATAGCTATAGACACACAGCCCCGCCAGATTGAGGAAGTCACAGGCCGCCGCGCCCAGCTCTTCCGGATTGTCATCGGCGCGGGCCAGCAACTGCTCGGATACTCGCTCCAGACGCGCCAGCTCCGTCTTGCAGGCCTCGGCGAACGGGCGGGTCCGGGCGTCGTCGGCCTCACGCTCAAGCTCGGCTCGCACCAGGGCGGCAAAGCTCGCCACATGGGCGCCACGGTTGCGGTAGAGCTTGCGCCCGACCAGATCCATCGCCTGGATACCGTTGGTGCCTTCGTAGATCATCGCGATGCGTGCATCGCGCACGTACTGCTCGGCGCCCCACTCCACGCAATAGCCATTGCCACCATAGAGCTGCTGCGCCATGACGGTGGCATCGAAGCCACGGTCGGTCAGCAGCGCCTTGGCGATCGGCGTCATGAATTGCACCAGCGCATCCGCGTCGGCCTTCACCGCGTCATCGGCGTGATATTTGACGCGGTCCAGCTGCTGGCCCACGAAGACGGCAAAGGCGCGCCCGGTCTCGTTCCAGACGCGCACCTCAAGCGCCATGCGGCGCACGTCAGGATGCACCAGAATCGGATCGGCCGGCTTGTCGGGCACCTTGGCCCCAGTCGGTGCCCGGCTCTGCAGGCGCTCGGCGGCGAAGTCCATCGCGCTCTGATAGGCCACCTCGCCCAGCCCCAGCCCCTGCAGACCGATGGAAAGACGCTCGTAATTCATCATGGTGAACATCGCCGCCAGCCCCTGATGCGGCTCACCGATCAGCACGCCTTCGGCGCCGTCGAAGTTCATCACGCAGGTCGCGCTGCCCTTGATGCCCATCTTGTGCTCGATGGAGCCACAGCTGACCGCATTCGGTGTCGTCGGCTGGCCGTCGGCATCAAGCAGGTGCTTGGAGACCAGAAACAACGAGATGCCACGCGTGCCCGGCGGCGCATCCGGCAACTTGGCCAGCACCAGATGCACGATGTTGTCGACCATGTCGTGCTCGCCGCCGGTGATCCAGATCTTGGTGCCGGTGAGGCGATAGCGCGGCAGCCCCAGCAGCGGGTCATCGTCCTCGAGGGGTTCGGCACGGGTACGAATCAGGCCGAGATCCGTGCCGCAATGCGGCTCGGTCAGACACATGGTGCCCAGCCAGTCGCCGGCATACATGCGCGGCAGAAACACCTGCTTGACGGACTCCGGCGCGTGACTGTCCACCGCCAGACAGGCACCGGCATTGAGCGCCGGATAGAGCGCGAAGCTGGTATTGGTGGCGTAGAGCATCTCTTCAAAGGCCACGGTGAGCATCTTGGGCATGCCCTGACCACCGTATTCAGGATTGCCGCCCAGCCCCATCCAGCCGCCTTCGGCGAGTACCCGATAGGCCTCCTTGAAGCCCTTAGGTGTCGTGACGTGGCCGTTCTCGAAGCGCGCGCCCTCGGCGTCACCGCTCAGGTTGAGCGGCAGCAGCTCGGCCTGGGTCACGCGCGCACCTTCCTCGAGAATCGCCTCGGCCAGCTCGACATTCACCTCTTCGGTGGCTGCCATGCCCGCCCATTCCTGCTCGGCGGCGAACACCTCATCGAGAATGAAGCGTGCATCCTTGAGTGGCGCCTGATACTTGGCCATATCACTGTCCTCACTGGCTCATGTGCTTAGGGCTTTCGCGAAAGATTTGCCTCTCACCCCGTGATGAGCGACGGGCTTCGCTCAGCAGATTTCAAACGATTGCTTGAAACAATAGGCGCAATCAGATGCCACGTCATCTCGACCTTGGCCCAAGAGCCGCCCAGCCATGCGCCAACGATGGTCAGGCCAACGACCACCAGCCCTTCCGTGACCAGCGACACAACGCAAGACGCCGCCCCGGGGTTACCGAGGCGGCGTCTTGTCACTGCGCATGGCGCTGCTTTTTTCGTTTCTACGCCTTCGTTTCCACGACGGTCGCGCTATACCGATACCACATTGGCCAGCGGCGTCGGGTGCTTGCCATCTTCCCACCCCAGACTGCTGTTGGCATTCGGCGAGAACCACTTGAGCGAATCGTGCAGCTTGACCACATTCCCGACGATGATCAGCGTCGGCGGCTTGAGGCCCTGACCGGCGATCTGCGCCGGCATGTCCGCCAGCGTTGCCACATGCACACGCTGACGCGCGGTAGTGCCCTGCTCGACCAGCGCGATCGGCGTGGTCGCCGCCAGACCATGGGCGATCAACTGCTCGCAGATCAGCCCCAGGCTGCCGAGCCCCATGTAGAAGACCAGCGTCTGGGCCGGACGCGCCAGCGCCTCCCAATCCAGGTCACAGCTGCCATCCTTCAAGTGGCCGGTGACGAAGCGCACCGACTGGGCGTGGTCGCGATGGGTCAGCGGAATACCCGCGTAAGCCGCGCAACCGGAAGCCGCCGTGATGCCCGGCACAACCTCGAAGCTGATGCCGGCGCCGGCCAGGGTCTCGAGCTCTTCCCCGCCGCGCCCGAAGATGAAGGCGTCACCGCCCTTCAAGCGCACCACGCGATGCCCGGCGCGGGCGTAATCCACCAGTGCCTGATTGATGCCTTCCTGGGGCACGCTGTGATCGCTGCGCGCCTTGCCGACGTACAGGCGACGCGCCTTTGGCTTGGCCAGCGCCAGAATCTCGTGACTGACCAGGCGATCATGAATGATGACATCGGCCTGCTGCAGATGGCGCAGCGCCTTGAGCGTCAGCAGCTCCGGATCACCCGGCCCCGCGCTGACCAACGCCACCTGGCCATGCGTGCCCGTGAAGCGGTCCTCCTCCTTCACGGGCAATACCGCCTCGCCGGCCACCAGACGCGGCGGCAGGCGCACGCTGGAGTCCCGGGGGTGGCTCGGCGCGAACACCATCACGTGCTGCTCGCGCGCATGACGCAGGATGCCGCGATCACGTCCTTCGCTGCCGGTGGCGACCAACCATAGCTGGCCGGGGGCCGGCACGGGCAACAGGGTATCGGCAACCTCCCAACCTTCACGACCACACAGGGTCTCCAGCATCGGCATGCGGGCATCGCCGTAGACACACAGGTCTGCACCGAGACCGGCAAAACGCTCGGCCAGCGCGACAGCCTCCTGGCCGCCACCAATCAGGCACAACTGGAGTCGTGAGGGATCACAGGAGAGATTGAGAAATTCCATGAGGCACATCCACAAACGCGGCGAGGCTGGGGAGCAGCCTTCGATGGGTCGTATTTTAGAGCATAAGAACTACTCTCTAAAATAACCAATAAGAATAACAACCCTGATGCTACGTTGTAGTCACGCAGAGGAAATACCGAGTGAGGGAATCACGAGTGGTGCGATCGGGCAAGGCCTCTGTCTGCGCGATAAACGAAGGCCCCCGCTTCCCATGGGAAAGCGGGGGCCTTGTCGCGAGAATCCACTACGGCGATTCACGCATCTCAGACGTTGATGGTTTCCACTCCACCCATGTAGCCACGCAGCGCCTGCGGCACAGTGATGGAGCCATCGGCATTCTGATGGTTTTCCAGCACGGCGACCAGACAACGGCCCACGGCCAGACCGGACCCATTCAGGGTATGCACCAGCTGCGGCTTCTTCTGCCCTTCGACACGCACACGCGCCTGCATGCGGCGCGCCTGGAAGTCACGGCAGTTGGAGATGGAGGAGATCTCGCGGTAGGTCGCCTGGCTCGGCAGCCAGACTTCCAGGTCGTAGGTCTTGGCGGCGGCAAAGCCCATGTCGCCGGTGCACAGGGTCACGGCACGGTACGGCAGTTCCAGCGCCTGCAGGATGGCTTCGGCGTGGCCGCGCATCTCTTCGAGGGCTTCGTCGCTCTTCTCCGCCGCGACCACCTGCACCATCTCGACCTTGTCGAACTGGTGCTGGCGAATCATGCCGCGAGTATCCCGGCCATAGGCACCGGCTTCACTGCGGAAGCACGGGGTATGGGCGGTGAACTTGAGAGGCAGACTGCCGGCATCGATGATCTCGTCGCGCACCATGTTGGTCAGCGGCACTTCGGCGGTCGGGATCAGGAAGAAATCACGATCGTCGTTGAGCTTGAACAGGTCTTCCTCGAACTTGGGCAGCTGGCTGGTACCCATCAGGGAATCGCGGTTGACGATATACGGCACGTAATATTCTTCGTAGCCATGCTCCAGCGTCTGCTTGTCGAGCATGAACTGCACCAGCGCACGGTGCAGGCGCGCGATGGAGCCATGCATCACGGCGAAGCGTGAACCAGTGATCTTGACCGCCAGCTCGAAGTCCAGCTGGCCCTTGAGCTCACCGAGGTCGACGTGGTCGCGCACGTCGAAATCGAATTCACGCGGCGTGCCCCAGCGGTGCAGCTCGACGTTGTCGCTTTCATCAGCGCCTTCCGGTACTTCGACGTCCGGCAGGTTCGGCAGGCTGGCCGCCATGGCGTCGGCCTTGGCCTGCAGCTCATTGAGCTCGGACTTGGCGGCGTCGAGACGCTCGCCCAGATCACTGACCTCTGCCAGCAGCGGCGCGATGTCTTCGCCGCGTGCCTTGGCATTGCCGATGGACTTGGAGCGGGTGTTGCGCTCGTTCTGCAGGGATTCCGTCTCGACCTGCAGGTCACGGCGGCGCGCTTCCAGCGCGGCAAAGGCTTCGGTATCCAGCTGATAGCCACGACGTGCGAGGCGCTCGGCAGTCGCTTCAAGATCAGCGCGCAGAAGTTTCGGGTCCAGCATGTGGGAAGGCTCTCTCGTCGGATCACTCAGGCCGCATCGCGGCGCGGAAAGGTCATGCGACCTAGTCTACCTCAGCCATGCCCTGCTTCGCAGCCGCCCAGGCGACAGGATGGCGCACGCGGCGACGGGGATCACAGCAGGACGCGTGCGATCTTCATGCCCAGCGCGACCATGCCCAGACACGCCACCACACTGACGGCGACATAGACCAGCCCCGCGAGCATGCGTCCGCTCATCATCAGATTGAGCGCCTCGAGGGCAAAGGTGGAGAAGGTGGTGAAGGCACCGGTGAAGCCGGCCACCATGATCGCCTGCCAGACGGGGGCCAGCTTGAGCTCCTGGGTCACCCAGATGAACAGGAAACCCATCAGGCAGCTGCCGATCAGATTGACACCGAGGGTCCCCCACGGGAAACCGCGCCCCGCGGCGGCGACGATCCAGCCACTGACAAGATATCGTCCCAGCGCCCCGATGGCGCCGCCCGCTGCTACTGCCAACCAGGTCCCCATGTGCCTTGTATGCCCCATTCTCGATTCAATGCGAGTGAGCGCTGGGCAACGCCAGCGTTCGGCCGCCCGCCACTCTGGCACCCGAGGGTGCCGCCTAGCGCTCCATTGTAGGAAAATCGCCAGCCACGGGGAATCCACGACTCACGAAAGGCAGGTTGAACAAAGCACGACACCCGCGATGCGCCTCCTGACCAATGGGTATCGCGGGTGTCTGAGGGTGGGAGGTAGTGAAGCAAGATCCCAGTTGGCAGCAGCCTGATATCAGCAGGCGGCAGAGCGTCTCATTCACTGCCGGGTGACGCACTGCCCAGTTCGATCTCCGCACGCAGTTGCTCCAGCACCTGCTGCCATTGGCGGTGTGCGCCCTCCTTGCCCCCGAGCTGCTCCAGACCGCGTGCCGTCCAGGTACCGGGGGTGCCGATGCGCGAGGCAAGCTCACCCGGCGGGGTATCGGGGTGGGCTTCCATCAGCGCAAGGGCATCACGCATCTGGGTCATCAACAACTGGCGGGCCTGAGGCCCGGTGATGCCCGGGACAGTCTGGAACCAGTCGAGCAACGCCTGCTGCTGCGCCATCTGCCAGGCATTCACGCAGACCGCCAGCATGCTGGCCTCGAAGGCCGCTTCATCATCGAAGGCGATGATCTGCCGGACCGCCGGCCCGAGCAGGTCGCGCGTCAGCGGGTCTTCCGGATAGAGCGTGAGGGCGCTCTGCCCCTCACAGACTGCCAGCCCCGTCATCACCCGCACCACTCGCGCCGGCGCGAACCAGCGCTGCAGCTGCTGCAGTGGCACACCGGCTGCCAGCACCATCAGGTGATGATCCTTGCTCAGTGCGTGGCTTTCACGCAGCTCACTTGCCAGCGCCTCGAGCTGCTGCGGCCGCACCCCGACCAGCAGGCACAGGCTCGATTCACACACCGCGACGTTGCTTACGTGGCGGATGGCACCGAAACGCCAGCCCAGACGGTGACTGCGCACGTCGTTGCGCGGCGAGAGGTGAAATTCCAGATCATGCCGGGAGCGGCCTTCGCGCTGACAACCGCGCGCCAACGCGACCAGCAATGACTCCGCCAACTCCCCCACCCCCAGCACTCCCAATCGCGTGGGCGGCTGGCGAGACTCGCGATGACAGGTGGAGGTCGAGGAATAGGTGGACGATGCCATGAGCTAACTCCTGATGACTCAGCGGAAGAGGGAAGACAGCTTCAAGGAAAGAAGCAGCGGGGATGTGGCGTGACAGTCTGCCTTGCGATGCCAACGGTACCACTGAGGCGGCGACTGACGCCTGACAATCGCCCGCAGCATGTGCACATCGCCCCCCCCCTTGTGGCTTGCATTATGGCGCACACACCTTGATTTGATGACTCCTCACAGCGTAGTCACTCCTCACTCCTTTCACCTGAATTCCCGTCTCGCGAGTGACGCAATGCCGCGCTGGGCTGGGGCCACACGCCCAGCTCAGGTAAGCTTGGACCCATTGGCCCTGGATGCCTGCCTGACGCGACTCACTGCCCGAGCGAGATCATGACCGAACGCCTGCTGGATATGCCCGCCCCCGTCGATTCCCTCTATCTGGACTTCCTGGCCGCCCTGCGAGATGCAGGCTTTGCCGGTGACATCAGTCCGGACTACGCCAACCGCACCGTGTTGTCGACCGACAACTCGCTCTATCAGGTGCTGCCTCAGGCCGTGGTCTACCCGCGCCATGCCGAGGATATCCAGTGCATCGCGCGCCTCTCCCACGAGTCACGCTTTTCGGGCGTCACCCTCGCGCCACGCGGTGGCGGTACCGGCACCAATGGCCAGTCGCTCAATGACGGCGTGCTGGTGGATGTCTCGCGGCACATGAACCGCATTCTCGAGATCGATGTCGAGAACCGCCGCGTGCGCGTCGAGGCCGGTGTGGTGAAGGACCAGCTGAATGCCGCGCTCAAGCCGCATGGCCTGTTCTTCGCGCCGGAACTCTCGACCTCCAACCGCGCCACCATTGGCGGCATGATCAATACCGATGCCTCCGGCCAGGGCAGCTGCGAATACGGCAAGACGCGTGACCACGTGCTGGCGCTCGACAGCGTCCTGCTCGACGGGACACGACTGTCGAGCCATGCCATCGACGACGCCGAGCTCGAGATACTGTGCGCACGTGAGGATCGCGTCGGTGAGGTCTACCGCACCGCACGCGCGATCGCCGATGAGCGCGCCGAGGAAATCGCCGAGATCTTTCCGCCGCTCAACCGCTGCCTGACCGGCTACGACCTCGCCCACCTGCGCGAGGCTGATGGGCGTTTCAACCTCAACAGCCTGCTGTGCGGCGCCGAGGGCACGCTGGGCTTCGTGGTCGAGGCCGAGCTGAATGCATTGCCCATCGCACCCTGCTCGACGCTGATCAACCTGCGCTACGCAAGCTTCATGGACGCACTGCGCGACGCCAAGGCGCTGATGGCGGTCGAGGGCAATCGCCCGACCTCCATCGAGACGGTGGATGACACCGTGCTCAACCTCGCCATGCAGGACTTCGTGTGGGATAGCGTCGAGGAATTCTTCCCGGCCAGCGCCGAAGGCACCCCGGCCATCGGCGGCATCAACCTGATCGAATTCAATGCCGACAGCGAAGAGGTGCTGGATGCCAAGGTCCGCGCCTTCAGCGAGCACCTGGCCAGCGACACCAGTGTCGAGCGCCTCGGCTTCACCGAAGCCCGCGGGCGGGCGCAGATCAGTCGTGTCTATGGCATGCGCAAGCGCTCGGTGGGCCTGCTGGGCAATGTCGACGGCGAAGCCCGCCCGCTGCCCTTCGTCGAGGACACCGCCGTTCCGCCGGAGCACCTGGCCGATTACATCGCCGAGTTCCGTGCCGCGCTGGATGCCCGTGGCCTGCGCTATGGCATGTTCGGGCATGTCGATGCCGGCGTGCTGCACGTGCGCCCGGCGCTGGACATGAAGGACCCCGCCCAGCAGGCGATGATCCGCGAGATCTCCGATGAGGTCGCCGCCCTCACCCACAAGTACGGTGGCCTGCTGTGGGGCGAGCACGGCAAGGGCGTGCGCTCCGAGTACTCGCCACGCTTCTTCGGCAGCCTCTACGGTGCGCTGCAGGACGTGAAGTCGGCCTTTGACCCGCACAATCAGCTCAATCCGGGCAAGATCGCCTCCCCGCGCCTGCCAGTGGCGCTGGTCGACGACGCAGGCGCGAGTGATGCTGATGTCAGCGAAGGGGGCAACGAAGAGAACAGTGAGAGCGACAAGCGTGATCATGCTGACAGCGCCGTCGAGGCCTTCGACCCCCGCTTGATGCGTATCGATGACGTGACCATGCGTGGCGATCTCGACCGCCAGATCGATGAGCGCGTGTGGCAGGAATACGCCAGCGCCGTCTACTGCAACGGCAACGGCGCCTGCTACAACTACGACCCCAACGACGCCATGTGCCCGTCGTGGAAGGCGACTCGCCAGCGCATCCACTCGCCCAAGGGGCGTGCCAGCCTGATGCGTGAGTGGCTGCGCCTGGAAGGCAACGCCGGACGCGACGTGATCGCCGAAGCCCAGGCTGCGCGTACGCCGGGCCTCAAGGGCACCGGCATATGGCTGGCACGTCTGCCGGCGCGCCTCAGCGCCTCGCTCAAGGCGCGGCGTGCCGGCACCACACAGGCAGAGAGTCAGCCTGACGCCAACTTCGACCAGCAGGTCTACGACGCCATGTCCGGCTGCCTGGCGTGCAAATCCTGCGCGGGCCAGTGCCCGATCAAGGTCAACGTGCCCGATTTCCGCAGCCGCTTCCTTGAGGTCTATCACCATCGTTATCAGCGCCCGCTGCGCGATTACCTGATCGGCAGCCTCGAATTCGTGCTGCCGTGGGCCGAGCGCGTCACGCCGCTGTATAACGGCCTGCTGTCCAATCGCCTGGTCAGTCGTCTGCTGGAGGGCCCGATCGGCATGGTCGATGCGCCGCGCCTGTCCCGCGCCTGTCTGCGCAAGCAGCTCAAGAGCTGGGGCGTGTCCGAGGCGACGCCGACCCAGCTGGGCCGTCTGACCGAGTCCCAGAAGGCCAGAAGCGTGATTCTGGTGCAGGATGCCTTCACCAGCCACTTCGAGGCCCAGCTGGTGATGGACATCATCGAGCTGCTGTCGCGACTCGATATTCATGTCTTCGTCGCGCCCTTTGCCCCCAACGGCAAGCCGCTACAGGTACAGGGCTTCACCGGCGCCTTCCAGCGTACCGCACGTGCCCAGGCCGAGCGTCTCAAGGCGATCGCCGACTTCGGCGTGCCGCTGGTCGGCATCGACCCGGCGATGACCCTGACCTACCGTCAGGAGTACGTGAAGACCCTCGGCCCGGACGCCACGCCCGACGTCCTGCTGCTGCAGGAATGGCTGATCAGCCTGCGCAAGCTGCTGCCGGTCGGCGTCACCAAGACGGTGCTGGGCAAGATGGACCCGGGCATGAAACTCTTGAGCCACTGTACCGAGAGCACCAATGCCCCGGGCTCGGCCAAGGCCTGGCAGCAGGTCTACTCCGCCTTCGGCCTCAAGCTCGAGACCATCGCCACCGGCTGCTGCGGCATGTCCGGTACCTACGGCCACGAAGCGCGCAATCTCGAGACATCACGCGCCATCTATGACCTGTCGTGGAAGTCCGTGGTCGAGGATGATGACAATCAGGGCAAGCTGGTCGCCAGTGGCTATTCGTGCCGAAGTCAGAGCAAGCGTTTCTCGGACAGCCAGTTGCCTCATCCGCTGCAGGCATTGCTGCCGCTGCTGCGTCGCGCCCAATGAGGGATCGTGTCTGCCCGACGCCATCACGCGGGCACGACAGAGAAAGGAAATGAGGAGAGCGCGATAAGGCAACGCGACGTTGCATACCACGGAATCAACCGCTAGGCTGCGCCCTTTCGGCCTGCCGCGCGGCACCTGAGTGGCGCCTGCCCCCTGCTTCGAGCCTGTACAGGCAAGCAGGAGCAAGGGCCACTGACAGACGGCTGAGACACAACGAAACGATGAGCGGTGACCGCAACAGTGGCACCGCTCATTTTCGCTGACTCCAAGGAAGACATCCGATGACCGAACCTGCTCTGGCCCTGACCCTGATCGGTCTGATGGCCCTCGGCTGCCAATGGCTGGCCTGGCGCATGCGTCTGCCCGCCATCCTGCCGCTGCTGATCGTCGGCATCCTCGCCGGCCCCGTCACGGGCTGGCTGAAGCCGGATGAGCTGCTCGGCGACCTCTTGTTCCCGCTGGTCTCGCTGGCGGTGGCGGTCATCCTGTTCGAGGGCAGCCTGACGCTGGACTTCAAGGACCTGCGCGGCCATGGCCATATCGTCAGGCGGCTGGTCACCACCGGCGTGGTGATCACCGGCGTGATCGGCACCGTGGCCGCCCACTATCTGCTCGACATGCGCTGGGAGATGGCCGCCGTGCTCGGTGCCCTGCTGGTGGTGACAGGCCCGACGGTGGTGATGCCATTGCTGCAGACGCTGCGCGCGCGCGGCAACCTGACCCAGATCCTGCGCTGGGAGGGCATCATGATCGACCCGGTCGGCGCGCTGCTGGCGGTACTGGTCTATGAGTACGTCGCGCTCGGCATGACCGGCAATGCGGCCTCGCACACCCTGTTGCTGTTCGCCCAGACGGTGGGCCTCGGGCTCGGCATGGGGGCACTGGGTGGCTGGTGCTGGGGGCTGGTGCTGCGTCATTTCTGGCTGCCCCAGAAGCTGCACAACTTCGGCACCCTGATGGTGATGCTGGGGCTGTTCGCCATCTCCAACACCCTGTTCCATGAATCCGGCCTGCTGACCGTCACCGTGATGGGCGTGTGGCTGGCCAACATGCGCGGTGTACCGACCCAGCAGATCATCGAGTTCAAGGAGACCCTGACGGTTCTGCTGATCTCGGGACTGTTCCTGCTGCTGGCGGGGCGCCTGACCGTCGAGCAGCTGTCCCTGCTGTCGTGGCCGGCATGGATCTTCCTGGCAGTATTGATGTGGGTCGCACGCCCCCTGACGGTCTGGCTGTGTACCCTGGGCAGCGGGCTGACGCTGCGCGAGAAGGCCCTGCTGGCCTGGCTCTCGCCGCGCGGCATCGTCGCGGCAGCGGTCGCTTCGCTGTTCGCCCTCAAGCTCGAATCCCAGGGCATCGAGGGTGCCGAGATGCTGGTACCGATGACCTTCCTGGTCATCATCGGCACGGTGGTGATCCAGAGTCTGTTGTCGCGCCCCATCGTCAAGGTGCTGGGCGTCGGCGAGCCGCCGCCCTCGGGGTTCCTGATCCTGGGCGCCAACTCGGTGTCGCGCCAGATCGCCCGTGAACTGGTCGATGCCGGCTTCTCTGTGCGCCTGACCGATACCAACTGGGACGCGGTGCAGGAAGCGCGCATGGCGGGTCTGCCGGTCTACTACGGCAACCCGCTGTCTGAACATGCCGCCCAGCATCTCGAGCTCACCGGCATCGGCCACCTGATGCCGCTGTCGCCCTATCGCGAACTCAATAGCCTGGCCGCGCTGCACTTCGAGCACATTCTGGGCCACGGGCGTGTCTTCCGACTCGCCGAGGACAATGGCAAGAATGCCAAGCGCCAGCAGGACCAGGCACTGGGGCATCTGCCGTTGCTGTTCGATGGCAAGATCACCTATGCCAAGCTGGCGAGCCTGCTATCTCAGGGCGCGCAGTTCCGGCGTGCGCGCATCACCGAGAGCTTCAGCCTCGAGGATTACCGCAAAATTCACGAAGAGCGCCTGCTGCCACTGTTCTGTATCAGCAGCCAGGGTCGCATCCGGATCGCCAACACGGCCGTGGCGCTGGAGCCCAAGGCCGGCGAGACACTGATCAGCCTGATCCATGCCGACTCGCCGGAGCTGAACAAGCCTTCCCAGCCCAGGAACGACAAGGCGGAAGTTCCCCAGACCGACAAGGGCATGGGCGGCAAGTCATCACAGACTTCACGGACGCCGCCGGGCTCAGGGTCGGGCCCTCTGCCGGCCAGTCGACTGCCGGGCGCCGGCACCTGACAGGGGGATAGACTCAGTATCACGTCGGGACATCACGACGGTACCAAGGAGAAAGCACGAGGCTCGCTCATGGCGGGCCTCGTGCGTGTTGACGCAGGCACGCCGCGCGCGATTCACAAAAAATGCGTCAAACGTTAGTGGCAGACTCCGACAGAGGGCAAAAATACTGGTAGAGTACGCGCCAGTTTTGGCCATACCGTCCTGTGGCCAGCGCTATTGCCTTGTCCTCAACGTAACACCTACGCATTCAGGAGCTGCTTGATGCAGATCGTCATGGGCCTGGTGGGCATCTTCGCCCTGCTGGGGATTGCCTTCCTTCTCTCAGAAAACCGACGCGCCATCAGCCTGCGCACCGTACTGGGTGCCTTTGCCATCCAGGCGATGCTGGGGGCCTTCGTGCTCTACGTGCCTGCCGGCAAGAGCATGCTGCTTGGCCTCAGCGAAGGTGTACAGGCCGTAATGTCCAGTGCCAACGTCGGCATGGACTTCCTGTTCGGCGGCCTGGTCAGCGACAAGATGTTCGAAGTCTTCGGCGGCGGCGGCTTCGTGTTCGCGCTGCGCGTACTGCCGATCATCGTGTTCTTCTCGTCACTGATCGCGGTGCTCTATCACCTGCGCGTGATGAACGTCGTGATCAGCGTACTCGGCGGCGGCCTGTCGAAGGTGCTCGGCACCAGCCGTCCGGAGTCCCTGTCCGCGGCCGCCAACATCTTCGTCGGCCAGACCGAAGCCCCGCTGGTCGTGCGCCCGTTCATCGCCGGCATGACCCGCTCGGAGCTGTTCGCCGTGATGACCGGTGGCCTGGCCTCGGTAGCCGGTTCCGTACTGGTGGGCTATGCCTCGCTGGGCATCGACCTCAAGTACCTGTTGGCGGCTTCCTTCATGGCGGCGCCGGGTGGCCTGCTGATGGCCAAGATGCTGATCCCGGAGACCGAAACCAAGACCCAGAGCGTCGAAGAAGCGCTGGGCAAGGACATCGATCGCCCGACCAACGTCATCGACGCTGCCGCCTCCGGCGCAGCCTCTGGCGTGCAGCTGGCGATCAATGTCGGCGGCATGCTGCTGGCCTTCATCGCGTTGATCGCGCTGGGCAACATCATCGTCGGCTGGGTCAGCGGCCTGTTCGGCTATGAAGACATCACGCTGCAGCTGCTGCTGGGCTATGCCTTCGCCCCGGTGGCCTGGGTCATCGGCGTGCCGTGGCACGAAGCCATCCAGGCGGGTAGCTTCATCGGTCAGAAGCTGGTGCTCAACGAGTTCGTCGCCTTCGCCGATCTCGCCAGCCACCAGATCAAGCTGTCCGAGCACTCCGAAGCGATCATCATCTTCGCGCTGTGCGGTTTCGCCAACCTGTCTTCCGTCGCCATCCTGATGGGGGGCCTGGGGCTGATGGCGCCAAACCGTCGTGGTGATATCGCGCAGATGGGCATGAAGGCGATTCTCGCCGGCACCCTCTCCAACCTGATGTCAGCGAGCCTCGCCGGCCTGTTTCTGTCGCTGTAAGACGCTTGGTGAGCGTCACTCGCCAGTGAGTGACGCTCACCAGGTGACATCTCGACAACGTCCGCCCAATGCGGGCGTTGTCGTATCTGGCACACCCAATGACTTAGCCTCTTCTTACCCTCTTCTCACCCTCTTCTCACCCTCTGCTCGCCCTCTGACTTCTCCCCTTGCATGGCTGCGACTGAGCGGCCATGGGTGCCAGTCAGCGCAACGCCGGTTTGCCGATTGACTCCCTCACCCCCGCCCCAGACAATGGTTCACGTTGAAGCTAGGGTGCTCGGGAAACGGGTGAAAACCCCGTACTGCCCCCGCAACGGTGATCGCAACGCTCATGCAGGTCGACCACGATCAACAAGATCGACACGGCCAGCCACTGCCTCCGGGAGGTCCTGTCAATCAGACTTCCCCCAAGGGAAGGAGGTGGGAAGGCGCATGAGGGGGTGAGACTCCTGCCATTGGAGTCCACCAGGCGTCAGTCCGGAGACCGGCCCTCGCTTCCACACTGGTTGATGCGGAGGGCCTCACCAGTGGCAAGTCTCCCGCGACGGGCCTGCTTGATCAGGGCGCGTGCGGGGGACGTGTGCTCACGCACCCTGTCACGCTGTCCTCCTCATTGCGTCTGACGCTTGAGGATCATTAATGAAACACAACAACACTCGTGGTCGCGCTTCCGCGCAGGCCAGATTTACCCTCGTCGGTAGCCTGCTGCTGCTGACCCCGCCCGCCGTCGCCGCTGATGCGCTGACAACGGATGTATCCGATGATCTGGACACCGTGCAAGTCACCGCCAATCGCATTCCGCAGCTGCAGAATGATGTCCTGGCCAGCACCGAGGTCATCACCCGTGACGAGATCGATCGCCTGCAGGCCAATTCGCTAGTCGATCTGCTGCAGTCACGCAATGGCATCGAGGTCGCCCGCAGCGGCCCGATGGGCAGCCAGACCAGCCTCTTCATGCGCGGTACCGAGTCCGACCACACCTTGATTCTGGTCAATGGTCAGCGCGTCGCCAACAGTGCCGATGGCCTGGCGCATTTCGAATTCCTGCCACTCGCTGCCGTCGAGCGTGTCGAGATCGTGCGTGGTCCGCGCGCCAGCGTCTACGGCGCCGATGCCATCGGTGGCGTGATCAACCTGATCACGCGTGGCGGCAGCGAAGTCGGTCAGCATGCAGAAGTCACCCTGCGTGCCGGCAGCGACGGCACCTTCCGCCAGAACGCCCAGTTCAGCTCAGTGGAAGATGACACGCGCCTCTCGGCCAATCTCCATCATGATGAGAGCGATGGCTTCTCGGCCCGCGATACCGGTAGTGAAGATGATGGCTACGAGGCCACGGGCGCCGAACTGCGTCTTGGCCACGACTTCGGTCAGCGGGCCACGCTCAGCCTCGGCGTCGCCAACACCGAGACCGATTACGACTATGACGACTGCTACGACAGCAGCTTCAGTGCCTCGGAAGACTGCCACGGCGAAGGCAGTCAGACGGTATTGGATGCCAGCCTGCTGACGCACCTGAACCCGAACTGGGACATGACGGTCAGCGTGGCACGCACGCGGGATGAGTACGAGAACACCGAAGCCGGCAGCGATGCCGGGCGTGTCGCCAGCACCCGCAACGAGGTCGGCCTGCGCCACGACTTCTACACCGACCTCGGCACGCTCAGTCTGGGGGTGGACCATCGCGAGGAAAGCCTGGATGCCGATGGCCCCTACTTCACCGCCGAGGGCTACAGCGTCGATAGCCGCTATGCCACCGGCGTCTACGGCAGCTGGCATCTTCAGCAACAGCGTCACCACGTCACGACCAGCCTGCGTTACGACGACGACAATCGTTATGGCCATCAGATGACGGGCGGCTCCAGCTACGCCTATGACCTGACGGCCGCGCAACAGCTCGGTGCCAGCTATTCCAGCGCATTCAAGGCACCGAACCTGATCGACCTCTACAGCCCCTACGGCTCCGGCAACCCGGATCTCGATGCCGAGACCTCCACGACGGCCGAGATGTTCTGGCGTCTGCAGGAGCAGCGATGGCACGTAGGCGTCAATGCTTTCCAGACGGATATCGACAATCTGATCAGCTACGAAGGTGCCAATTTCACGCCGATCAATATCGATCGCTCACGCATCCGTGGCATCGAGCTGAGCGGTGGCTGGCAAGGTGATGCGCTCAGCGTGAACCTTGCCATGACCTGGCAGGATCCGGAGGACCGCGATACCGGTGAGCAATTGAAGCGCCGCGCCCAGCGCTTTGCGCGTCTGGACGCCGATTACGCCCTCGACGACTGGAGCTTCGGTGCCACGCTGCGTGGCAGCGCCAGCCGCAGCGATACTGACGCAGACACCTACACCGACACGCGCACTGCCGGCTATGGCGTGGTCGATCTGCGCACCAGCTGGCAGGTAATGCCGAACGTCAAGCTGAGCGCCAAGCTGGATAACGTCTTCGATCGCGATTACCAGCTGGTCAATGGCTACAACATCCAAGGCCGTTATGTGGAAGGCGGCGTCACCTTCTTCTTCTGATCGGCTTTCCCCTGGGCACCTCTTTCGAAGAGCCTCGGGCGTTAGCCAGCCACACATGGCACAGCACCGATCAGGGCACCGTCCCCCGGGTCGATGCTGTGCCTTTGACTTACGGAGCATACGCATGACGGATCGCAATACCCGCCACAAGGTCGCAATGGAAAAGCTGAAGTCGCATGTCGATGACAAGGTGGCACAGGCCACTGAGGAGCGCGGCCAACTACTGGTGTTCACCGGCAATGGCAAGGGCAAGACGACCGCCGCCTGGGGCACCATCACCCGCGCGCTGGGCTATGGCTACAAGGTCGGGGTCATCCAGTTCATCAAGGGGCTGTGGGAATGCGGCGAGCGCGAACGGCTCGCCGAGGATGCCAATCTCGAAGTACATGCCATGACCACCGGCTTCACCTGGGATACCCAGAATCGTGAGGCCGATACCGCTGCCTGTCAGGCCGTTTGGCAGCAAGCGCAGCGCCTGATGCGTGATGACAACGTCTATCTGGTGGTGCTCGACGAGCTGACCTACATGGTCAAGTTCGGCTATCTGCCGCTGGAGGAGGTAATGACGGCACTCGAGAATCGTCCAGCAGAACAGACCGTGATCATCACCGGTCGCAATGCCAATCGTGAAATCGTCGCCTGTGCCGATACCGTCACCGAGATGACCGAGGTTCGCCACGGCTTCAATCATGGCCTCAAGGCGCGACGCGGCATCGATTTCTGAGCATCCAGCATTCCAGCCGCTCTTGCTCCGACGCGCTTACTCTGACGCCTTCAGCCCGACGCCTGCACCTTCTCGATGGCAGCACAGACCTCTGCCATCGCCTCGACACTGCGCGGGCCGGGACGGCTGATCAGGTCAGGAGTCAGACCCGCCAGTGCCACCTCGGAAAGCGGCCCTTCACTCGCGCGCCAGGCGGCAATCCACCCCTCGCGCGCCGGCCCCTTCGCGATCGGATGCAGAATCAGGCGCGGCCTGGCCAGCCACAAGGCTTCCCGGTTGATCTGCGGCACCACGGCGGGTGAGTCCGTCAGCAGCGGCTCACCGCCGCAGCGCCGAATCAGCTCATTGACCAGATGGTTGCCGCCCAGCGTCGTCATCGGGCTTTCCCCCAGCAGGAAGAAGACCGGCAAGGGGGCGCTGTCGCGGGCGCGCTCCAGCTGCTCGATTCGCGCTGCGAGCTCCGCCACATGCTTATCCGCAATGTCGCGGGTGCCCAGCAAGGTGCCAAGCCGGGCGATATTGGACAGCACGTCGTCGAGTGAGGCGGGCTCGCTGACGAAGACAGGCATCCCCAACGCCGTCAGACGCGCATGCATCTCATCGGAAAGCCCGCTGCCCCATGCCACGATCAGATCAGGCCGTGCACTGAGCAGCGCCTCCAGGTTGGGGCCGTGATAGCTGGCCAGACGCGGCAGCTCGCTGACCGCAGGGGGGAAATCACTGCCTTGGCTCACGCCGATCAAGGCCGGCAAGCCTCCCGCCGCCGATACCAGCTCGGCCGCATGCGGGGCCAGCGTGACCACCCGCTGCGCCGGCTGCGACAGCGTCACGACATCGCCTGCATCGTCGATCACCTCACGCCCTGCGGCCAGGGCAGGCGACGCCATCAGTGATGACATGACGAGCGCCAGCACTGCCTGTGCAGCGCCTCGTATCCAGCGCAGTCTCTCGTGTACCTTCACGCATCGCCCTCATTGCTGATACTTTCAAGCCTATCGCGCCCGCATTCATGCCCCTCACCAAGCGCCAGGCAACAATGTTGCCACTTTACTCAAGGGAATTCCCATGCTGATGAACCACGCTACCAGAGGCCCCGCCCCCCTCGCCCTGCGCCTGCGTCGTACCGCCATGCTGTGCGGCCTGGCGCTCTGCACTGCCAGCACCACACACCTGGCCCGCGCCGACCAGACACCCGCACCGGCTCTGGTGCATGTCAGCGCCAGCGCCAGCCTGGAGGCGGCGCCCGACAAGGCGACCATCCAGGCTCGCCTGTGGGAGAAGACGCCCGCGCGCAAGGTGGATGACAAGGCTCCCGACAGCAAGGCCGAGGGTCAGGCGGCCCGCAAGGCACGCGAGTCACTAGAATCACGCATGACGACCCTGATTCAGGCACTGGAGAAAGCGGGCATCGACAGCCGTCAGATCAGTGCCGGCAGCCTCAACCTGCGCCCTGAGCAGTACTACGAGCGCAACAATGGTCAGCAGCAGCCCCAGCAATGGCGCCGTACACACCTCGAACGCCCGATCAGCCTCGCTCTCGATGACCTGGACAAGGTACCGGAAGTCATCGACCTGCTGCTGGGCGCTGGGGTCAATCAACTGGCCGGTGTGCAGTATCAGATCAGTGAACGGGACGCCCTGGAAGACAAGGTGTTGAAGGAGGCCTTGGCCAAGGCACGCCACAAGGCACAGCTGATGGCCGAGACCCTCGGCGCGACCCTGGGCAGCGTGCAGTCGATCAATGAGTCCTCTCACAGCCCGCGCCCGCAGATGATGGCAATGCGTGCCGACATGGCGGAGGCCAAGAGCAGCGGCAGCGAATACCGCCCGGGCGAGTTGAGCCTCGAGAGCAGCGTTCAGGTCAGCTGGCATATCAAGTCTGCCGATTGAGGTCGTCGCGCAAAACGTGAGCGAGTGATCAGCAGCAGTGATCTCTGCTGCTGATCACTGCCATGAAAAAGACGCCAGCCGCAGAGTCTGCGACTGGCGTCTTTTTTTGCCCATGAGGCAGGCAATCAGCCGATCAGGCGCCCAGCTCCTGCTCGATCAGCGCCAGCGCCGCCAGCGGATCCTGCGCCTGGGTGACAGGACGCCCGATCACCAGATGGGTGCTACCGGCCGCCATGGCTTCACCGGGCGTCATGGTGCGCCGCTGATCACCGGCCTGCGCGAAGCTCGGGCGAATACCCGGCGTTACCTTGAGAAACTCAGGGCCACACAGCGCCTTGAGGCTCGGGGTCTCACGTGCGGAGCACACCACACCGTGCATGCCGCTCTGCTGGGCGAGGGCCGCCAGCCGCTCGACCTGTGCAAGCGGCGTGACATCCAGCCCGATACCGGCCAGATCGGCCTGTTCCATGCTGGTCAGCACCGTCACGGCGATCAACTGGGTGTCGAGGCCGCGAGTCGAGAGTGCCTCGGCGGCGGCCTGCATCATGCGCGCACCACCAGAGGCGTGGACATTGGTCATCCACACGCCGTGCTCCGCTGCCGCCAACACAGCCTGGGCGGTGGTATTGGGGATGTCATGGAATTTGAGATCAAGAAAGACCTCGAAGCCGCGTTGATGCAGTGCCTTGAGAATCTCGGGACCCACACGCGTGAACAGCTCCTTGCCCACCTTGACGCGACAGCGGGCAGGATCCAGCTGGTCTGCCATGGCAAGCGCAGCTTTCATGTCCGGGTAGTCGAGGGCGATGATCAGGGGGGAAGTCGTGGCAGGCATCCGGGCTCCAGGCGATGTGGCAGGCGCAATGACGGGAGGTCATGGGCTCGGGGCAACATTATAGCGCTCGGCTCTATGGTTGTATGCCCAGGGAAAGACGAATCGAATCAGCAGGCTAACGCTCTTAGCGCTTTCTTGCGTTGAGCGCAGAAAGCCGCGTAAGGATGAGAAACCGTTTAAATCTAAATGACTACAAACCTAATACCTGAGCCAGAGTATTTCTCGCGCAGGGCCTCGGGTGGTGGCTCCGCGCACACCCAATCGACCACCCTGATGTGAGCATAGGAAGCGACCATGAAAACCCTGCTAGGAACACTTCTCGTGACCAGCCTGCTGGTACTGTCACCGACCAGCCAGGCCGCAGACATGAACATCAACACCGCCACTGCCGCACAACTGACCGAGCTCAAGGGCATCGGTGACAAGAAGGCCCAGGCCATCGTCGAGTGGCGCAAGGCGAACGGCCCCTTCACCGACGTGTCACAGTTGACGGAAATCAAGGGAATCGGTCCCAATACGCTCAAGCGCATGAACACGACATTGACGCTGGGCGAGCCGGGCAAACCAGGAAAGATGACCTCGTCCATCAACACGAAGAGCCCATCGCTCAAGCAAGACGTGGCTACCCAGAAGAACCAGGCTGTCAAGAAAGGTCAGAGCATCGACAAGACCACTACCCAGAGGGTCGTCGACTCCCACAAGGAAGTCGAGAGCCTCAAGACTGCCAGCAACAATAGTTGAGCCGTCTCGCCAATCAGGCAACCTCGTGTCAGTTGCGGGGTTGCCTGCCCATCGACTCTCTTCCTCCCAGAGAACTGGCAAGAATTGGCAAGAATTGGCAAAAAAATTCAAATAGCGCACCGGCAAGCCAGCGTCATGCAAACGCGGTGCTCTAGCCATCCCCCTCTGAACCCCACAACCAAAAAAGCCGACCCGAAGGTCGGCTAGCGGGGTTTCCCCCTCCCCTGACGGCGAATCGGCACCTGCAAAAAAGCCCGATTCTGACAGCGGCCATCCTGGCCTGCCCCTTCCCCAAGGGGCTCCCTGAATGTCAGCCTCTGTCGGCAGCTGACACCTCTGCTTCTGACATCGATAGCTTTGATATCAACAGCTCTGATATCGCTAGCGCTTCCGCCTGTGCCGGCCTGCTGCGGCCTCGACAGGGACACTCTACCCCGCCACTCCCCGCGCGAATCTGATCTGCATCAAGTCCTGAAGGCTTCACGGATCGATCTTGGCGACTGGCGCGCAGCCGACTGATCCATATCAATTTTCTCCATCGCCATAGGCCCCAACAACAGACAGCCCCGCTGCCGAGGATTCCGGCAGCGGGGCTGTCTTTAGTTGAAAAGGGACTGCAACGAGGAGCTTGAGCGATACCCCTTTTGCAATGCCTACTTCAGCGACGCACCTTCTTGTCTTCGATCTCGGTATGGCTGACATCGAGACCGAGCGGATGACCGGCCGAGAGTTCGGCACGCGTGGCATCGCGCACATCCAGCACCTCGACTTCCCAGTTCAACGCCTGACCTGCCAGCGGATGATTGGCATCGACCTTGACCTGCTGCTCGCCGACTTCCAGCACCGTGACCGACCGCTGGCCTTCCGGCGTGCGGGCCTGAAAGCGCATCCCGGCGTTGATCTCGCCCGGGCCGAAGGCATCACGTCCGAAGTACTGCACCAGGCCTTCATCCCGCTCACCGAAACCTTCGGCTGGCGTCAGATTGACGACCTTGCGGTCGCCGACATCGCAGCCCTCAAGCGCTCTCTCGAGCGCTGCCAGAATATTGTCGTGGCCATGCAGGTAGTCCATCGGCTCACGCTCAAGGGAGCTATCCAGCACAGTGCCATCAGCGGTGCGCAGGGTGTAATGCAGGCTGACGACCTGCTGGGAAGTAATCGCCATGGGAACCACTCCAGAAGAAAGATGCAATGCGGTCTCGCGGATCAAGTCGGATGAGACAGGACGACAGCTCAGCTTTCGCTGCGCCGCAGCTGACGACTGGACAGCTCGACACGCTGTTGCTGATTGATCAGATTGAGCAGCACGATGACGCGCTCATCGCCCTTCGCGCTCTCGAAGACGCCACTGAGCGAACTCAAGGGGCCATCGATGATCTCGACCTGCTCGCCGGCACGAAAATAGACATTCTCCGGCGGTTGCTCCTGGCGTTGCTCGCCGCTGGCGATCAGGGCTTCCACCAGAGGCGTCGGCACCGCCGTCGGCGTATTGCCGAAGCTGACCAGCTTGAGCACGCCACGGGTCGAGCGAATCGGACGCCAGTTGTCATCCATCTGATCAAGGCGTATGAACAGGTAATAAGGGAAGAGCGGCTCTTCGACCCAACGCAGCTTGCCGCCGCGCTTCTTCTCCACCTCCAACAGGGGGTGGAAGACGTGAAATCCCTGATTGGTGAGGTTCTCCGCCGCACGGAAGGATTCCCCGCCCTTGCACTGGATAAGATACCAATGCGCCTTGGCAGCTTCTCGGGCTTCACTCATGATGACCTCTCATTGCCTGCCTGCCCCACTCATGCGTGTCTCGACCTGCATCATGCCTGTCGGCTGACCGGCAGGACAATGCATGGCTCTTGCCCTCAGGCAGTGCGACAATCCGGCCATGAATGACGCAAGCGGCAGATAGCCGCTCACCGTGCGTGTGACACGCGCGGCCACACCCTCTGCATGGACAGGCAAGGCTTTGACTTCAAAGGATTTACGCTTACTCGTTGGCCGTCATGGTATCACGTTCCTGATGGGCTTCGCCTCCGGGCTGCCACTGCTGCTGACCGGTAGCGTGCTGCAGGCCTGGATGACGGATGCCGGTGTCTCGCTTGACGCCGTGGGCCTGCTCGCGCTGGTCGGCCTGCCCTACACACTGAAGTTCCTGTGGGCGCCATTGCTGGACCGCATCATGCCACCGGTGCTTGGCCGGCGCCGTGGCTGGCTGATGATCGCCCAGCTGGCCCTGACCGCACTGATCGCGCTGCTTGCCCTGCAGGACCCGCACATGTCGCCGCTGACCATGGGCACCATCGCGCTGGCGGTCAGCTTCTTCAGCGCCACCCAGGACATCGTGATCGACGCCTATCGGCGCGAACATCTGCCGGACAACGAGCTGGGGCTGGGCTCCAGTTTCTATGTCTATGGCTATCGCATCGGCATGCTGATGGCCTCGGCCGGCGGCCTGGTGCTGGCCGACATGATCGGCTTCCGCGTGACCTACCTGATCATGGCCGCGACCTTGGGCGCCTGCATGCTGGTGACGCTGCTGGCACCGGAGCCCGAGGCACAGGCCGCGCCGCGCGCCCATCATCTGCATGAGATCCTGTGGGACCCCATCCGCCACTTCATGAAGCGCGATGGTGCCATCTGGCTGCTATTGTTCATCCTGCTCTACAAGCTGGGCGATTCCGTGGCAGGCAATCTGACCACGCCCTTCTACAAGGACATCGGTTTCAGCAACTCGCAGATCGGCGCGACCGTGAAGCTGTTCGGCCTGTGGCCGTTGCTGGCCGGCACCTTCTTCGGCGGCCTGCTGATCATGCGTATCGGCATCTATCGAGCGCTCTGGTGGTTCGGCATCCTGCAGATGGTGTCGACTGCCGGCTTCGTGTGGCTGCATCACGTCGGTGATTCGCTGGCGTGGCTCGCGGCGGTGGTCGCCTTCGAGAACCTGGCAGCCGGCATGGGCAGCGCCGCCTTCATCGCCTTCATGGGCGCGCTGACCGACAAGCGCTTTACCGCCGGCCAGTACGCGATGCTCTCATCGATCATGGGCCTGCCGCGCGTGGTGATTGCCGCGCCCTCCGGCTATCTGGCCGATGCGGCCGGCTGGGACAGCTTCTTCTGGATCTGCACGCTGGCCGCCATACCGGGCCTGTTGCTGTTGCTGCGCTTCCGCCACTGGGGCGCGATGCTGGCCACGCCACACAAGTCACCCGCCATGTCGGGCGAGTGACAACGTCGCGCAGGCAACCTGGAAAGCCCGAAAACAGCAGGAGAGCCCGAAAACACCAAGGCAGAACCACAAAACCCAGCAAGAAAGAATGAGGCAAGTCAGCCGGCGTCGTTGACACTGTAACAGCAGGTAAACGATGCTTATGCGGCATAGTGCATAAAGATAACAAGCTGCACCGCAGGCCCAGCTGGGGCCAGACGGTGACATCAAGCACAGGGAGCCCGTCATGCCCATCACCACCCGGATTCACGAAGGCATCTTGATCACGCCGCCTGCCCAGCTGACAGGCGAGCTCGCGCGCTATTTCCGCCAGGAGATGCTGGCGATGATTCCTGAGCACACTGGCACGCTGGCGGTGGACCTCAGCCATGTCGAGGCCATTGATGCCGATGGGCTCTCGGTGCTGGTCAGTCTGCATGATGCGCTGTCCCCGGCGGCGCTGGTGGTGGTTGAACCCTCGCCGGTCATGCAGACAGAGCTGGAGCGCGTGCGCCTGTTCGAGCTCTTCGATATCTACTATCAGCGCGACCCGCTGCTGGAGTCGAGCGGCGACACGCGGACAGGGCCTTCTCGTGAGGTAGCCTGATGAAACGCGATCTGACTCGGCCCAGCTCCCTTTTCCGCTCTCTTCGACGCCTGCTGGGCGTCGCGGTCACGGCCGGCCTGATGGGCGGCTGTACGCCGATCATGTTGGACGACACTCCCGCCGAAGATCACTGGCAACAGGCGACCCACTGGCCGCTGGAACTGCCTGCCCCTCATGCCGATGATCGCTTCATGCAACTGCCCGCGGGCGATGACCAGCGGCTGGCGGCGGGCGATCGACTGAGCGTCAGGGTCGCCGGCAGCGAACTCTTCGATGGCAGTTACGAGGTGGATCATGACGGACGCCTGCGCCTGCCCTGGCTCTCGCCGGTCGAGGCCTCCAACAGGACCATCGATGCTCTGGCGGATGAGATCACCCGGCGTCTGGTGCAGGAAGAGCTGATTCGCCCGGGGCTGGCGCATGTCAGCATCCGGCTCGAGGAATGGGCGCCGCTGGCCGTCGCGGTGTCCGGCGCGGTGTTCTTCCCGGGCGAGGCGGTCATCAATACCCGCCTGCCCGAAGAGCGCATGGTGCGCCGCGATTTCGCCGGCGGCGATGCCAGTCAACAGCGTCGCCTGTCGGCGGCCTTGACCACGGCCGGCGGCATCCGCCCCGATGCGGACCTGAGCCATATCGAGCTGATTCGCGACGGCCAGACACAGATTCTCGACATGCGCGGCCTGATCGACGGCGAGTATGCCGCCAATCCCTGGCTGCGTGTGGGTGACCGCGTCCACGTGCCTTCCAGCGGCGCCTTCCAGGCCGCGCTGATGCGCCCCTCGCCTCTCACCGCGCCGGGCATCGTCATCTATGCCTCCAACCTGACCACCCCTGCCAACAACAACAACGTCAGCAATTACACGGTGTTGCGCTCGCAGGTGCCCTACGGCGTGCGCATGCTGCAGGGCGTGATCAATGCCAACTGCGTCGGCGGCATCCAGGCGACCTCCGGTTCACGTCGCGCGGTGCTGATCAGCACCAACCCGATGACGCATCAGCCGGTCGTGGTCGATCGCGGTATCGATGCCCTGCTGGCCAATCCGGCGGATGTGGGCGTCAATCCCTACCTGATGCCCGAAGATGTGGTCGGCTGCTATGACTCCGGTGTCACCAACATCCGTGATATCGCCCGCACGCTGACTGACCTGCTGACGCCGGCCACTCTGCTGTAACCCATCGCCTGTCCGTTGATGGAATGCGACTGATCACTACCACGCGACAAGGATGTGCATGACAGAGTCCCGCTCACCCGACACACCACAAGACGCAGCCAAGCCCTCACTGGGACGCCGACTCCTGGGCGTCCTGCTGGGCTGGGCGGCGCGTGGCTCCAGCATGCGCCCGCGCACCCGCCGCGCGGCCTACCTGCTGCTGGCCACCGCCATCCTGAGTGTCATCTGGGGTCTGACCATCGCCTTCATCGCCGTGGCACCTGTCACCTACACCACCAGCTGGACAATGATCCTGCCGGGTACCGGCTCCGGCCTGTCGGTGAACTTCGAGAGCATTGGCCAGGCCAGCACCAGCGCCAACTCCTCCTACTCCAGCTCCTCGCTGGATCCCAAGGTCAACTATCGCGCCATCGCCGAGAGCCCTGCCGTACTGGAGCGTGCCGCCAGCACGGTCGACATGCATCCCGACGATTACGGCAAGCCCAAGATCAAGCTGACCGACCAGACCGCCCTGATCGCCTTCCAGACCAGCGCGCCGAGCGCCAAGGCCGCACTTGCTCGCGCCAATGCGCACATTGATGCCTTCAATGAGGTGATCGAACAGCTGCGCAATGATGAACAGGCGCGCCGCGAAGCCGTCATCCGCCGCTCGCTGGAGACCTACGACCGCACGCTCAAGGAAACCCAGCGCAAGCTGCTCGACTTCCAGTCCACCTCCGGGCTGGTCTCCATGGAGCAGTTCAAGGAATTGACGCTGAGTGTCGAGGCGCTCAAGGAGACGCTCGAGACGCGTGATGGCGAGCTGTCAGCGCTGAATGCCCGGCTCGCCACCCTGTCCAGTCGCCTGGGGCTGGATGCCGGCCAGGCCGGTGGTGTGATCGCCCTGCAGCGTGACGCCCGCTATCAGGCGCTGCTGACTCAAGCCGCGGAGCAGGCGGCCAGTCTCGATGAAGCGCGTGGCAAATGGGGCGAGCGCAATCCGGAGGTCATCAATCTGGCCGCGGGGCTTGATTCCCTCGAGCGCTCGCTGGCCTCACGCATGCGTCAGTTGCTGCCCCGCCAGACCTCGCGCAACCAGAATGCCCTGCGTGCCGCATCCGGCCATGCCAATCAGGACACCCTGGTCGGCGAGCTGATCACCCTGGATACCCAGCGGCGCGGCGTGATCAGCGAGCTTGCCACCGGGCGTGCCAATCTGGCGGCTCGCCAGCAGCGACTGGACAACAGTGTTGCCAAGGCCGCCCAGCTGCAGGACCTGCTGCGCGAGCAACAGGTCGCCACGGCGGTCTACACCACGGCGTTGGCCAAGATTGACATCGGCCAGATCGACCCCTTCGCCAGCTACCCGATGCTGCAGATTCTCGATCCACCGCCACTGCCCGAGAAGGCGGATTCGCTGGGCATCAAGCTGGCCATCGTCGGCGCGCTGGCCGCGAGCGTCTTCAGCATCATCGGCCTGATCCTGCTGTGGATCAGGAAACCCTATCTGCTGCGCCTGCAGCAAAGCGTGTGAGCCGCCGATGTTTTCCCTGAAGGCCGGGCCGGAGGCGGATGTCCGCCCCGAGACCCCGGAAGAGCGCATCATCTGGTTCTCGATCACCGCGACCTATCTGTTCTACCTGATCGGTGGCCTCTACGTGCTGGCACCGGTGCTGGCATGGTCATTGGTAATGCGTGCCGCCTGGTTGCACCTCAAGGGCCGCCAGCGTTTTCCGCGCCTGCCCTGGCCGCTATGGGTGTGGATCATCGGCATGATCGTGATGGAGTTCTCGCTGCTGGCCGGCCATCTGATCGAGAACCTCGGCACCGGCAAGCTGATCAAGTCCTCCATCGGTTGGGCCAAGGGCTGGGCGTTGCTGGCGGTCTTCCCGATCATTGGCTGTCTGGCGATCCGCCCGGCGGTGATCATTCGCGCGGCCATGCACGTCTGCCTGCACACCATGCTGTTGCTGCCGGTATTCGTCGGCGCCTGGCTGGCGGGGCTGCCCCAGGTGCCCTTCGTCTCGCCACTGCAGGCCATCGGTGGGCCGGGACCGGAATTCTTCGCCGTCTCGCTCTACGAGATCGATCCCGGCAGCGGCATGCCGCGCTGGCGACTGTTCACGCCCTGGGCCCCGGCGGTGGGCTTTGTTGCCAGCATCTATTTCGCCTGTGCCCTGCTGGAGAAGCACCCGATATGGAAGGCGATCGGCATCGGCGGCAGCGTGTTGATGATCCTGATGTCCGGCTCACGAATGGCACTGGTATCGCTGGTATTGATCAGCGTCGGTATGTTCCTGCTCAAGCGCCTGCACAAGCCGTGGCTTTGGTTCAGCTTCTCCGGCGTGAGCTTGATCGCCGGCTTTCTTGGCGCGCCGATTCTGGAAGCCATCGACAACTTCATCGCCGCCTTCAAGGGCTCGCGAGCGGACTCGACCCGCGTGCGCGCCGCGCTGGGGCGTATCGCGGTGGATCGCTGGCGCAATGAGGCACCCTGGTTCGGCCACGGCATCGTCGAGCGCGGACCGCACCTGGTGGAGTACATGCCGATCGGCTCTCACCACAGCTGGTATGGACTGCTGTTCGTCAAGGGCATCTTCGGGCTTTTCGCGCTGCTGATCCCGATGCTGGCCAGCCTGCTGCATCTGCTGCGCTTCGTGGTCGGCCGCCCTGTCGCGCAACTGGGCCTGATCATGGTCGGCCTGCTGTTCGTCTACTCCTTCGGCGAGAACCTGGAGATTCTGGCCTACCTGATCTGGCCGGGGCTGATCCTGATCGGCAAGGCGCACCAGCTGGCGGGCCTGCCCGCCAGCGAGGGGCATATCTACAACATGGGGCCGGTGGATGTGGAGAAGCCGCTTTCAAGGGCAGCGCCCGCCTCCGCCGATGCCGGCAGCAGCGACACGGCAACCTAGCCTGATCACGGGATAGTGGAACAAGGCTGCGCCAGATCACGCCAATTCATCAGTACATTGCGCTAGAGTGGCTACATCAGCCGTTCAAAAGCATGACTGACAAGACCAGATGCCTTCAAAGGGCACGACGAAGCCAGGGAGCCAGGCAATGGGAGCATTCACGCGACTCAAGATACGCCTGTCAGGTGGCGGAGAAAGCGGCAATGGCCGTCTGATCCGCAATCTGGCCTGGATGGGCATGTCGCAAGGGGTGCACCGCATCGCGCGCTTGGGCGCGACCCTGGTGGCGGCGCGCATGATCGCGCCGGAGTCCTTCGGTATCGCCGCCATCGTGCTCACCGCGCACGAGATCATGCACGCCATCTCCAATGCCGCCGTGGTACCCGCCCTGGTGCAGGCCGGGCGCGAGGGATATGAACGCCTGTGCCGCGATGCCTACTGGTTCAATTGGGTGGTGTGTCTTGGCCTGATGGTGCTGCAGATGGCACTGGCCCCGCTGCTGGCCTACTTCTATGACGCTCCCGACCTGACCCTGCCGCTGATGGCGCTGGCGCTGATCTTCCCGATGCTGCCCCCCGCCGCCATCAACGCGGCGCGAATTCTGCGCAGCAACCGCCTGCACATCACGGCGCGCATCGAGATGGGCCAGAGCATCGGCGAGGCCGTCGGTGTGATGCTGCTGGCCGCCATGGGTGCCGGGTTCTGGGCCTTGATCCTGCCCAAGCTGATCGTGACGCCCATCTGGACCCTGACCTACCGCTGGTGCGAGTCATGGCGCATCGATGAGCGCCCCTCCACGCTGTGGTCGCGTCCGCTGATGAGCTTCGCGCGCCCGATGATGGGTGTCGAGGTGGTCTCGGTACTGCGTCAGCAGATGGATTACCTGCTGGTCGGCGCCCTGTTCGCCATGGACGTGCTCGGCGTCTACTTCTTTGCCTTCAATGCCGGACTCGGCATCAGCCTTGGCCTCTTGCGCGCCTACTCCACCGCCATCTTCCCACAGCTGTGCGGTGACATGACTTCCCGTGAGCGCATGGCACGCATGCACCACGGCATGCGTCTGTTCGCGCTGGTGGCCGTGCCCGCCATCATCGCCCAGAGCCTGCTGGCACCCTGGTATGTGCCGATCCTGTTCGGGGAGGCCTGGGTCGAGCGTGGTGCCCTGCCGATCCTGATCCTGATCTGCCTCTCCGCCCTGCCGCGCATTCTGCTCGACAGTTGCGGCCAGTTACTGCGCGCCCAGGGCATGCCCGGAGCAGACCTCAAACTGCAGATCTTCATGACGCTGATGCTCGGCGCCGGCATGTTCGCCGGCGTCCCCTTCGGCATCAATGGCGTCGCGGCCGGCATTCTGGTCGGCATCAGCCTGGCCGCCCTGCCCGGCTACCTGTGGACACGCCGGCTGATCCTCGCTCAGGACGGCTTGATGACACATACATCGACCCAGCCACCAGACACACCAGACTCGCCAGACACACCTCACGCAGCAGCATCCACCGCATCGCTTTCCCCAGACAGGGACGTCCAGGAGGCCAGACCATGACCCCGACCTTTTCGGTCATCATGCCGATTTACAACGTCGAACGATTCGTCGCGGCCGCCATCGACAGCGTGCTGGCGCAGGAGGATGGAGACTTCGAACTGCTGGTCGTCGATGACTGCTCCCCTGATGGCAGCCGGGCGATCTGCGAGGCCTACGACGACCCGCGCCTCACGCTGATCACGCATCCGGTCAATCGCGGCCTGGCCGGGGCACGCAACACCGGCGTGCGTGCTGCTCAAGGTCGCTATCTGGCCTTCCTGGACTCCGATGACATCTGGGAGCCCGCCAAGCTGGCGCGTCACCGCGAGCACCTCGAGTCACGCCCCGAGGTAGGTCTATCCTTCTCGCGCTCGGCCTTCGTCGATGCCAACGGCGAACCGCTGGACTACTACCAGATGCCGAGCCTGACCGATATCACGCCGGGGCTGCTGTTCTGTCGCAACCCGGTGGGCAATGGCTCGGCACCGGTCATCCGCCGCGAGATTCTCGAGGCCATCGCCTTCGACTGTGAGGTCAAGGGAGGTGGCGTGCTGCCCTGTTACTTCAATGAGAGCCTGCGCCAAAGCGAAGACATCGAATGCTGGACACGCATTGCCCTCAAGACCGGCACCACGGTGGAAGGCATCCCCGAGCCGCTGACCCGCTACCGGCTCAATGAAGGCGGGCTTTCGGCACAACTGGAACGCCAGTACCAGAGCTGGCTTGCGATCGTCGAGCTGACGCGCGCCTACGCGCCTGACTTCATCGAACAATGGTATCCCCGCGCCCAGGCCTACCAACTGCGCTATCTATCGCGCCAGGCGATTCGCCTGCGTGACGGGGAGGCTGCCTGGGAGTATTGTCGCCGCGCCATCAAGGCATGGCCAGGCATCTGGAAGGCAGAATTCGGGCGCACCGCTGCCACGGCAGGGGCCGCCCTGATGCTGCGCGTGATGCCCAGGAGCCTCTATCTACGCTGTGAAGGGCTCGCCCAGGAGGTCATCGGCAAGGCACAGAAGAAGAAGATCGACAATGCGCCGCGCCCGCAGTCGGTCAGACCGAATCAACAGCGTGACGCTCATGAAGTGGAGACGCCATGATGAGCCAACCCATTGATCAGACTCTATTCACTACTGATCACGTCAAGACATTGCCACATGTCAGTGTACTGGGAGTGCCCTTCGTCAATACTGACCTGGAGACGGCACTGAATCTTCTGCGCGACTGGATCAGCAATCCCGAACCGCGCACCGTCAACTTCGTCAATGCCCACTGCCTGAACGTGGCCCAGGTCGATCGCTATTACATGCAGGTACTGCATGACAGCGACCTGCTGCTGCCTGATGGCAGCGGCGTCAAGATGGCCTGCCGCATGCTCGGCCAGGAGCTCGAAGCCAACCTCAATGGCACCGATCTGCTGCCCCACCTGTGCGACATGCTGGTGGCGGAAAACAAGCGCCTATTCCTTCTCGGCGCCGCCCCGGGCGTGGCCGACAGGATGGCCGACAAGCTCCGCGAGCGATGGCCGATGCTCGAGATCAGTGGTGTACATCACGGTTTCATCGGCCCGGAAAGCATCGACGACGTGCTGGCGCAGATCAATCAGGGCACTGACCTGTTGCTGGTGGCAATGGGGGTGCCGACGCAGGAGAAGTGGATCTCGACCTATCGTGAGCGACTCGAGGTGCCGGTGGTCATGGGCGTCGGCGGTCTGTTCGACTTCTACTCCCAGCGCATTCCGCGTGCGCCGGACGTCGTACGCAGACTGGGCATGGAATGGGCCTGGCGATTGCTGATGGAGCCACGCCGCATGTTCAAGCGCTACGTGCTTGGCAACCCGAGCTTTCTGATGAGCGTGCGCAAGTATGGAGAAGAGGCGATTCCCGGCCGCGGCCTGTGGATGAAGTCACGCTCCAATTGGCGCCACTTTCGATGGCGAGTGAACAACTGGCTGACCCCGCGCGCACGCCGCGCCATGGATATCGTCGGCGCCAGCGGCGTGCTGCTGGTGCTGTCACCACTGCTGTTGGGCACGGTGCTGGCCATCCGCCTGGAATCGCCAGGCCCGGTGCTGTTCGGTCAGGAGCGTATCGGGCGTCACGGCAAGCCGTTCAAGCTGTGGAAGTTCCGCTCGATGTACATCGACGCCGAAGAGCGTCTGCGCGAACTGCAGGCCGCCAATGAGAGCGAAGGTGGGGTGCTGTTCAAGATGAAGCAGGACCCGCGCATCACGCGGGTGGGTCGGGTGATCCGCAAGCTGTCCATCGATGAACTGCCGCAGCTATGGAACGTGATGCGCGGCGAGATGGCGCTGGTCGGGCCGCGGCCCGCCCTCGCCCGCGAGGTGGCACTTTACGAGGCGCGCGCGCGCATGCGTCTCGATGCCACCCCGGGGCTGACCGGGCTGTGGCAGGTGTCGGGCCGCTCGGACCTGTCCTTCGAGCAGCAGATCCATCTGGATCTCTTCTACCTGCATCGTCAGGGCATCAAGGAAGACATCAAGCTGCTGTTGCGCACGATTCCTGCCGTTCTGACCAGCCGTGGAGCCTACTGATGCGTGAGACTCCCTTTCTACTTCGGACTCCCTTTCTACTTCGTGCAGCGCTGCGCCGATATCACGACTCATGCCAAGGAGGTGTGCAATGCATGTGATCCTGTTGGCGGACCGTCTCGGCCAGGAAGTCGCGCCGATTGACCGCCGTTACTCGCCGGCCCTGCTGCCGATCGCCGGACGCAGCGTGCTGGAGCGCAACCTCGACCTGCTGGTCGGACGAGGCGTGACGCACATCAGCCTGATCATCGCCCGTGACCCCGAGTGGTTCCGCGCGCGTATCGCCGATGGCTCACGCTGGGGCATCGATCTCGACATTCTGCCGATGCCCGGCGAGCGAGACCCGCGCGAGCAGATCAAGCGGCTCGGCGCCATGGCCGCCCTGCCTGCCCCGGTGCTGCGCGCCGATGTGCTGCTGGTGCCGGAATGGTTCAAGGATGACAGCCTCGCGATCAGCGAGCAGGCCATGGCGTCGGGCGCGCCGGTCTGCCATCCAGCCAGCGTGGCAGACCCGTCGCTCGCTCGCCTGCACTGGCCGGAACTGCGCGACAATCTCGGACTGGGACCTGCCCTGCTGGCCTCGCTGTCGCACTATCACACCCTGGTGATGCAGGCACTCGATGCCGCTGACTCAGGCCTGACACCGCATGGCGAACGTGGGGTATTGCCCGGCGAGCAGGACCTGCACCACGTCTACTACGCCGCCGGCGCAACCCGCCTGGATGAATCGCGTCTCACTGGTGGATTCGCCGGCATCACCACCCATGTGGAGCCCGGCGTGCTGCTCAAGGGACACTGCTGTCTCGAACAGGGCAGCTACGTGGAAGAAGGCGCCATGCTCGAGGACTGCGTCATCCTGCCCTTCACCCGCGTACACGGTGGCCAGCAGGTCAACGCCGGCATCCTGTTCGAGGGCGAGGCATTCGACAGTACGACCCCGCACTGGCTCAAGGACCGCCGTCAGGCAGGCGCTGCCTCGCAACGCGGCGTCGCCTACCGCAACCCGGCACGCCCTGAATGGCAAGAGCGGATTCTGGCGGCCCTGATTTCCCTGGCCACACGCCCCTTCGGCTCACGCTACAAAGAGCTTCGCCATCGTCTGCGCCAGGTGCAGGACAGCCGCATGCGGCTGTTCGGGGCACTGCCCGAGCGCTCGCCGCCACCACTGGACAGGGTCGGCATCAGCAGTGCGGGCGCCATCCAGCCCCCGGATTGGCGCGCCACACCGGACGCCTTCGCCGCGACGCTGGAGGCCATCCAGGTCGGCCAGACGCCGGGGCTACGCAGCGCCCTTCGAGAAGCCTGGCGTCTTCGCCAGCAAGGCAAGCAGCAGTGATCGTGTCCATTCATGCTTCCCCGTGAACTCGCCTCGCGCTACAGGACGAGACACAAAAACCCCGCAGTGCCTTGGCACTGCGGTTTTTTTTCATACGAGCCTCGTCATACGGGGCATTGTCACCCGAGGACTTGCCATACGAGTGCTTGCGATCACTCGTATGGCAGCATGAGCGGCCTCTGACACCGACTCAGCGATGCTTGGCCAGCCAGGCAAGCGCGCCTTCGCTGCGCTTCCACTGGTCGCGCATCAGGGTGCGGTACTGCCAGGCCTCGCCACGCGTGCCGGGTTCCGGCGCTTCCACCGCCAGACTCACTGGCCGCGGATGCTCCGCCAGCAGCAGGCTGATCAGATGCGAATTGGCTTCCCGCACGATCTCGAGTGCCTGCTCGGCATCCTTGTCGCGCCCCAGTCGGTAGAGCGCCAGCACCTGGCCCATCAGGATGCCCAACAACGGCATTTCCTCATCGACGGCACGTCGCTCGATATCATGCTCGGCGAGGGTCACGGCCTCGTCGTTGCGGCCTTCGCGCAGCAACTGATCCAGTACCAGCTCACGCAGGCCGAGGCTGTCTTCCTCGTCGAGCTTGAGCAGGCGCTCCGCCAGCTGGCGCGAGCGCTCGCGCTCGCCGCGCTCCATGCCGATCACCAGCCCCAGTCCACAGCGCAGCAACTGGGCGTTGTCGCCATCTTCCCAGCGCAGCAGACCGCCGGCCTGTTCGATCTGATCGAGCCAGCGATCGAAGCGCTGTGCCAGCGGCACGAAGAAGGTGTCCGACATCCACGGCAGGCTACCGAAGCGACTGGCCAGCGCCAGGATCAGCCCCTGACACACCGCCGGAACGTCCAGCCATTCGGGACTGGCGCACAGCTGCTGCAGCCATTCGTTGGGGTCCTGGGCATCCCAGGGATCGATATCCAGCGCCAGTGCCGCCTCTTCCTCGATACGCGCCGGGAAGACAGCCTCCCAGAGACCGAGTGTCACGGCCTGCTCCGCATTCTGCCGGAACAGCAGGCTTCCATCTTGCTGCGTTTCCAGCGCCAGACGCGGCGGATGCTCGATCACCTCGAACAACGCCTGCAGGGCGGCCAGTGAATCCGACAGGGACTCATCGGAGTTGACCATCTGCTCGGCGAGCGTGGCACGCGGATTTTCGGCCAGATCCGCCAGGAATTCCAGCTGACCGGGCTCGATGTCCTTCTGCTTGGACAGACGACGCCACCAGAAGCGCGCGCGATCCTGCGCCTCTTCCGGCTGACCCTCGTGCAGCAGCAGCATGGCTTCGATATACGCAAGCGTCGGCGAATCGGGCAGCGTCTGCTGGGCACGAATGAAGGCGGCGCGCGCCGAGCCGAGATCATCGCTGTCCAGATGTAGCAGACACTGATGCTCCAGGGCGACGCCGCGCAGGAAGGCAGGGCCACGCTCGAGTACCTCATCGAGCAGCAGCGCCTTCTTGCGGGTGAAGCCGCGCTCCTGATAGAGATCCAGCAGCAGTTCGAAGCCAGGCTCGGCCTGCTCGGGCAGGCGCGACCAGTCGCTGGTATCGAACAGCGCCTCCATGATCTGCTGGGCCCGTCCGCGATTGCCGCTCTCGGCGCTGATCAGCCCCGCCTCGAGCAGCGCCTGCGCCGGCGCGAGACCGGAGGCCAGCGCCGCCTTGAGCTGTTCGCCCTTGAACTCGCGCAGCGACAGCATCCACATCAGATGATCCGGAATCGCCGGCAGCTGCACCTTGTCGCAGCACTGCTTGTACTTGCGCCCCGAATCACACCAGCAAGGCTCGTTGCGTCCCGGCGGTGCCAACGACTCGCGCGCGAAGTCGAGTCGCACCAGCGGAGTCTGGCTCCATAGCACCGGCGCCAGCGCTACCGCCAGCGCTTCGTCGCCACCGCTGTAGTTCACGCCCTCCGAATGCGCCCACTGCATGAAGGCAGGAAAGGATTCATCGGCGCGGATGGCATCAAGTGCCCCACTGGCGTAACTCAAGAGCCGTTCGACCCACTCGGCAAGCATGGCATCTCCCTAGAAAAGCGTTTCACAGCCCCGTCGGAGCCTGCGAATCAAGAGTCGAAGTCTATCATGAGGAGGCCACGCCCCTCATCGTTCACTCACTCAAGCGACTGACACAGCGATAACCTGAGGCCTTGAGCTGTTCGGCCAGGCAGGCGATATGCGCGGGGCCCACCTCACAGCAACCGCCGACGATACGAATACCGGCATTGACCCACCCCAGCGCATGCGCCGCGTATTGCTCCGGCCCCAGGTCTTCGCGCGCCTTGAGGTCCTTGACGGTGCCGCCGGGGGTGAGCGCCGCGATGGAGGTGAAGCCGTTGGCATAGGCACCGGTCGGCAGCGGGCTGGCCAGCAGATTTTCCAGACTACCCTGAATGGCTTCCGGCGCGCTGCAATTGATCAGGATCGCGTCCACGCCCATCGCTTGCAGCATGCTGATCGCGTCGGCCAGCGGCTCCCCGCTGCGCAGGGTCGCGGTCAGATCATCCTTCACCGTCAGCGAGACCCACACCGGCAAGCCGCTCTCGAGTGCAGCGGTGGCAGCAGCGCGCGCCTCAACGCAGGAAGAGAGCGCCTCACACAGCAGGACATCGACCAGCGGCGCCTGCAATTCCACCAGCCGGCGATAGCTGGCCAGGGATTCCTCGGCATCCGGTGCGACATCGGGGCGATAGGTGGCGACCAGCGGCGGCAGGCAGCCCGCCACGCGCACATCCGTCTCGCCACTCAGGGCGATGGCATCCCGCGCGGCCTTGCCAGCGGCAGCATGGATGGCAGCGATGGACTCACCGACACCCGCCAGGCCCAGACGCTGCGGGGTGGCCGTGTAGGTATTGAGCGTGATGAGGCGCGCACCGGCACGAATGAAATCCAGGTGCAGGTCACGCACCAGCTCAGGCTGGTCCAGCATCACCTGAGACGACCACAGCGGCGTCGGCTCACGACCGCTACGGCGCACCAGTTCCTGTCCCATGCCGCCGTCCAGCAGCACGACTTCAGCCCCGTCGCCTGCCCCCTTTCCTGCTTCCAAGACTCGTTCCACACAACCTCCAGAGCTTTTTGATGTCCTAGCGTGAGCCTGACGACCTGGCGAGACCCGCTGGCCAGTCAGTGGCGGGCGAAATTCTACCACGCCCGCCCCGCTTGCGGCCCTTGCTCACTGGAGCCAAAAGGCTGCCCAATGCTACTGTTGACGGCATTCTTTGCTGCGCTCGAGGCTCGTGCTCACGAACCTCTCGGCAGTCCAGTCGTGCCAGATGCCCCATCCCGTTCAATCAAGGAAACCTGCCTTGCTGTTGCCGAGCCTCTTTCGTCCCCGAGCCAACACTGCAAATGACGCGCCCCAGGTGCGTCTGGAGCGTGAGGGCCGCGACGAGATTCGCCGCATTACCCAGGCCGTGGAGCGCGTACCCTGGTCGGTGAGTCTGATGCAGATCCTGTGGACCGCAGGCCCGGTGACGCTGATCGGCGCCTGGGGTGGCTATCTGCTCGGTTACGGCAAGGAACCGACCTTCGAGAACTACATCTTCTTCATCTCCTACACCGTCATCACCGGTGTCGCGGGCATCGTGGCCAACATCGCCCACAACCTGACCAGCTCACGGCGCTATGACCGTACCGAAGCCAAGATCGAGCGCGTCATCGACACCGTGCCGGAGCTGATCCTCGCCACACGCAACCTGATCGTCGAGAGCCTCGAAGGCGATGCCCGCCGGCGTGAAGCGGCGGCCATGTTGCTGCGCAAGCAGGACCTGGCACCGGAAGGGGTCGAGCTGGCGGCGCTGGAGCTGCTCGATGACCGTGATGCCGCACGCATCATCAGCCAGATCGACGTCTATCGTCGCGTGGGCCTGCATGCGCGTATCCGCGACATGAACAGCCTCAACCGCGAATGGCTCGAGCCCCAGTTCAATGAGCTGGCCGAGCTGGCCCCCGAGGCCATCGGTCTGCTGCGTGAGCGCTTCGAAGGGCGCGCGCCCGACCTGCACAGCGGCGTGCCGCGTGACGAGAACTTCATCGAGCGTGTGCTGGCCGCCATCGAGCAGGACAACGACCTGCTGATGACCCTGCAGGACGTGGAGGAAATGCTGATTCTGGCCTTCGAGCTGATCAGCGGGCGCAAGATTCCGCTGCTGACCTTCGAATACCGTGGCCGCTGGAAGCTGGCGCGCGCGCTGGACAACCTCGAGCATGCCCGCTCGCGTTACCGCATTCGTCAGGCCACCGGCCTGTCACGCCTCAAGGCACTGACGGTCTATCTGGCCGAGCAGTCCGGCACTCTGGTGGAGGATGCCGCCTCCGGCCTGCGCGCCGAGGTACTGCTGGAACGCTCCACCCAGGCGATGGACGCCCTTGCCGAGCAGGTGACGCATCTGGCGATCGCGGTCAATGAGGGCGATCGTGAACACCGCACCGCACTTCGCTCACGCGCCGACATCCTCACCAACGCCATCCGCCTCTACAAGACGGTGACCAATGCCTATGAGCAGGTCGGTCGCAGCCACGCCGTCTTCCTCAAGATGTCCAATCGTTGGGAAAACATCGCCTCGCAGATGTCCGATGACGCCACCCGCCTGCGGGTCGGTCCGGGCCGTCGTGGTCTGCGCATCCAGGAAAAGACCATCGCGCTTGACGATGAAGCCAAGGCGGAGGTCTGCAAGCATCTTGCCGATCACTTGAACGAGAGCCGCATCAAGCGCGTCGACAGCGAGATCGCCTACCAGGCGCGCGAGACGGTGCTGCGCGTCGGTGTCGACAAGGCCAAGGCGATGGCGGTCGAGATCGCCCTCGCGCTGGAGCCCCACATACACCTGTCACGCCCGGCCGTGCAGCGCGCCATCAATGGCTCCAACGCCGCCTATTTCGGCCAGCTGGAGCCCAATCAGTCCGCGGCAGCCAAGGCGGCCCTAGGCAGCGCCATGGTGCGCGAGATCGACGATGACCTGTCACGCACCGCCGAATCACTGGCCATCGCGCTGGTGCGTCACTACCGTGTCGACCTTGAGCCGCTGGCCATCGAGTTCCTGCGCGACACCTTCGGCGCCCGTGAAGCGACACTCAACATGCTCAGCAACTATCAGCCCACCGATCACCACCCGGTCAGCTATCTCTCCAATCGCCCCCCGCTGATCCAGACCGCCAACCGCGACTGGTATCGCGCCCTCGTCCAGGCACGTCGTGCGCTCGGCGACGATTGATCCCCGCCTCGGGCCAACGGCATACTGTATGGATCATCATATCGACAGCCTATGACCGCAGGATGCCCGATGCGTCTGATCATCGCCGAAAAGCCCAGCCTCGCCCGCGCCATTGCCGAGGCGCTGCCCGGACGCTCAAGCAAGCGCGACGGCTATATCGATGCCGGTGACACCCGTGTCACCTGGTGCATCGGCCACCTGCTGGAGCAGGCCCCGCCGGATGACTACGACGAGCGCTTCAAGCGCTGGTCGCTGGATCATCTGCCGATCATCCCCGAGCAATGGAAACTCAAGCCGCGCAGCCAGGCGCGCGGTCAGCTCAAGATCATCCGCGAGCAGCTCAAGCTGGCCGATGAGGTCGTGCATGCCGGCGACCCTGACCGTGAAGGCCAGCTGCTGGTACAGGAAGTGCTGGAGCACATGCGCTGGCGCGGGCCGGTCAAGCGTCTGCTGATCAGTGACATGAATCGCCCCGCCGTCAGCCGTGCCCTCAACAAGCTGGACGACAATCAGCGCTGGCAGCCGCTCTATGAAGCCGCGCTGGCGCGACAGCGCGCCGACTGGCTGTATGGCATGAACCTGACCCGCGCCTGGACATTGACCGGGCGCCAGGCTGGCCATGACGGTGTCCTGTCGGTAGGCCGTGTGCAGACGCCGCTGCTGGGGCTGGTCGTGCGCCGTGACGAGGAAATCGAGGCATTCGAGCCCCGCACCTTCTTCCCGCTGTGGATCGAGGCTGGCGTAGCGGCGGGCAGCTTCAAGGCCTGGTGGCATGCACCCAGCTCACCCTGGCTGCAACGTCTGGCGGACAAGGGCACCCCGCTGCCACTCGATGACAAGGGTCGCCTGCTGGATAGCCGCCCCGCCGAGCGCCTCGCCCGCCATCTCGCGACCTTGACCACCCTCGGCGATGGCCATGTCGAAAGTGTCGAGGCCAGCGACAAGTCTCAACCCGCACCGCTGCCCTACTCGCTCTCGGCGCTGCAGGTCGATGCTGCGCGCCGCTTTCGCCTGCCCGCCCAGAAGGTACTCGACACCTGCCAGGCGCTTTACGAGCGTCATCAGCTGATCACCTACCCGCGCTCCGATTGCCGTTATCTGCCGCGTGAACATCACGCCGGCATGGCCAATCTGATGATCAGCGCCTGCGTGGGCGACCGCGAGCTTGAACGCTACAGTGGTGACGCCGATTTCAGCCTGCGCTCGCGCGCCTTCAATGACAGCAAGGTCAGCGCGCACCACGCCTTGGCGCCGACCGGACGCGAGCCGGACTATGCGCGCCTCTCGCGCGATGAGGCCAATCTCTACCGCATGATCACGCGTAACGTGCTGGCCCAGTTCTATCCGGCCTATCGCTATCGCGAGGTCAAGGTCGAGCTGCGCTTCGCCAAGGAGCCCTTCCGCGCCAGTGGCCGCAGCGTCATCGACGAGGGCTGGAAGGTGCTGTTCCAGCGCACTGCGGAGGCCGGGGAGGCCGCTGACAAGAAGGCCTCAGACAAGAAGACCTCTGACAAGAACACAGCCGCCGACGACAAGACCCCGCCGCCGCTGCCCGCCCTGACGGCAGGCGAACCGGCCTGCGTGCTCGACTGCGGTATCGAGGAGAAGGAGACCCGGCCGCCGGAGCCCTTCAACGACGCCAGCCTGATCCAGGCGATGATGAACATCGCCCGTTACGTCGAGGATGAAGCGGTACGGCGCACCTTGCGCGATGTAGACGGCCTGGGCACCGAGGCGACACGCGCCGGCATGCTCGAGACGCTGATCAACCGCGGCTATCTGGTGCGAGAAGGCCAGGCGATGCGCTCGACGCGTATCGGCCGCGCCTTGATCCACGCGCTGCCGGATGCCGTGTCGCGCCCGGAGCGCACCGCTCAGTGGGAGCAGCGCCTGAGCATGATCCACGAGCAGGGCGATCCGGCGGCCCCCTTCCTGAGCGAGCTGATCGTGGACCTGCGAGCGCTGCTCGCCGATAGCTCCGCCAGTCGTCTGAGCACGGCATTGGCCAGCGTCGGGGGTGCGACACCCGCGCCGCGCAAGGGCAGTGGCAAGAGCGGTTCGCGTCGCAAGGCCACGTCCTACAAGAAGCGCGCGTCCGGCAGCTCTTCTGGCAAGGCAGCTTCTGGCAGCTCTTCTAGCAGCAATAGGGACGGTGCTTCTCGTAAAAGTGCCTCATCCAGAAGCCCCCGCAAGCGAGCGACTGGGTCACGGCGCAAGACCGATAGCTGACAGCGGGTCAGGTGGAGTACCACCGGCCTCCTCTTGCGCTCACCTGCTCTGCTCTCCATGACAAGATGACGAATATGCACACAATGACTGATCCGGAAGATAACTGGCTGTGGATCATCGGTCCGGGGGCCATCGGGCGCCTGCTGGCGGCTTCGCTGATGGCAGCACGCCAGCGAGAGCTTCGTGAGCAGGGAACATCCGCGCTACCGCGTGTCTTGCTGCTGGGGCGCCAGGCAATGGCAGGGCAGGCGGTCGCGCTCGAGATGACCACGCCAGAATCACACCCTGTTATCGAAAAGATAAGCTATTCAACAATTGACACACTGCAAGGCCTGCCATCCAGAAAGCCCTCTGCCATCTGGCTGACGACCAAAGCCCACGATGTACCCGCCGTGTGGCAGCAACTGACACCACATATCACGCCCGAGACACCCGTGACCTGCTGGCAGAATGGCCTGAGCGCTCAGCCGTGGCTGGCCGAACGCCACGCCAACCTGCTATGCGCCAGCACCACCGAAGGCGCCTGGCTGCCAGCCGAGACCGGCGCAACCGCGACGCCTGACACTGACGCAACAACAAATGAACTCCAGCACCTTGGCGTGCAACACGCCGGGCGCGGCCACACCTGGCTGGGCGCATGGCAGAGTGGCGGTGACGGCGATCACGACAGCCAGTCCAATCAGGCCGCTCTCTTGCAAGGTGACTGGCTCAAGGCTGCGGGGTTTGCGTGCGAACGGACACCGGACATCAAGACTCGCCTGTGGCACAAGCTGGCGATCAATGCGGCGATCAATCCCCTGGTGGCACGCTATCGCATTCGCAATGGCCAGCTGCGTGACCGGCCCTTTGCGCCAATGGTGCGCCAGGCGGTCGAGGAGATCAGCACGGTACTGGATAGCGAAGGTATCTCTGCCCCGGGGGAAGGCTGGCAGGCGCTGGTCGAACAGGTCATCCGCGCGACCGTCAACAATCGCGCCTCGATGCTGCAGGATGTGCTCGCCGGTCGCCCTACCGAGGTCGAGGCGATCCTTGGCCCGTTGCGCAGCACTGCCTCCCGACATGGGCTGGCCCTGCCCTTGCTGAATGACCTCTACCGCCAACTGAGCACGCCGCAGCGCTGAAACCAGCATCACGACCAGCCCAGCGACTCCAGCCAGACAAGTTAGCCTCGCCTCTCTCCACAGATGACGCGCATAAAAAAGACCCGCCTCGCGAGAGACGGGTCACAAGCAACAGCCAAGCTGTCGAGAGAGAGCAGTACTGGCAGCCTGTCAGCCTCAAGCACGACGGCGTGCATGACGTGGGCAGGCAACCGCTGGATCAGTGGCCAGCACTCATCCAGATATCAGGCTTCAGCGGTGGAAACGCTCTGAGGCTTCACGCGCCAGCTCGCGGATACCATCCCAGTCACCCACATCGATCAGTTTCTGCGGCGCGACCCAGCTACCACCGACACACATCACGTTCTTGAGCGCGAGGTAGTCAGCGGCGTTGCTCAGGGAAATGCCGCCAGTCGGGCAGAAGCGAGCTTCGCTGATCGGGCCACCGAAGGACTTGATCGCATTGACGCCGCCCGAAGCTTCCGCCGGGAAGAACTTGAAGCGACGGTAACCGTACTGCCAGCCCGTCATCAGCTCCGAGACGGTCGCGACGCCCGGCAGCATCGGCACGCTGCTGGTCACGCCGTACTGGTACAGCGCTTCGGTGGTGCCCGGCGTGACGATGAAGTCGACGCCCAGCTCTTCCACCTGGCGATACTGTTCCGGCGTCAACACGGTGCCGGCACCGATGCTGGCGTTGGGCAGCGCTTCACGCATCAGGCGGATGGCTTCCAGCGCGCAGTCGGTACGCAGCGTGACCTCCAATACGGTCAGGCCACCTTCGTAGAGGGCCTTGCCCAGCGGTACGGCGTCCTCGATGCGCTCGACGGCGATCACCGGCAGCACGGAGGCTTTCTGGCAGATGCTGTCGATCTCGGTGGTGCGAGTCGACGGAAGCTGTTTTTCAAAGCTCATGGCGTTCTCCTTGTGCCGCGGCCAGCCTCCCTTGTGGCTGGCCGCGGCCGATGTGATCAGGGGGCCCAGTAAAGCGCCAGCGGCGCGGACAGGAAGGCACGAATCGGCAGTTCACTGACCGCTTCGACATCGCTCAGCGCGCGCGACAGCACGGCCTGCTTGTCGGTCCCCGTGAGGTGAAGCACGGTACGACGCGTCTGGCGCAGACGCTCGAGGGACAGCGTGATACGCGCCTGCGGCACGCTGGGTGCACGCATCGGGACACAGCAATCCGCACTGGTCAGCGCTTCCTGCAGGCGGTCGCCATCCGGGAACAGCGAGGCCGTATGGCCATCGCCGCCCATGCCGAGAATCAGCGCGGAGGCCGGCCAGGGGAGCGCCGCGATGCGAGCACTCACTTCTGCGCAACCATCTTCCGGCTCTGCCTCGGCGTTGGTCAGCGGATGGAAGGTGGCGGCACTGGCCGCACCACTCAGCAGGTGCTCACGCACGAAGCGTGCATTGCTGTCATCGGCGTCTTCGCTCACCCAACGCTCATCGGCGAGAGTGATATCGACCCGCGACCAGTCCAGCGGTTTGTCGCGCAGCGCGGCAAACAGCGGCTTGGGCGTGGAGCCGCCGGATACCACCAGCAGCGCACGCGCTGACGGATCAACGTCGAGATCAGCACGCAAGGCGGCGGCCAGATACTCGGCGAGAGAGTGTGCGGTCTGACCGCGCGGGTCCTGCTCAGTCACGGTGGCGCTCATCTCAATATTCCTCATACCAGCTGCGGCCATCACGCGTGATCATCGCGATCGAGGAGACGGGCCCCCAGGAGCCGGCCGGATAACGGCGTGGCGTGGCGGCGCGAGATTCCCAGCCGTCGATGAGGGTATCGACCCAGCGCCAGGCGTGTTCGATCTCGTCACGACGCACGAACAGATACTGCTGACCCTTGATGACCTCGAGCAGCAGACGTTCGTAAGCTTCCGGAATACGGCGCTTGGGGAAGGCGCTGTTGAAGTCGAGATCCAGCGGGCCCGGGCGCAGACGCATGCCCTTGTCGAGACCGGAGTCCTTGGTCAGCACCTGCAGGGAGATGCCCTCGGACGGCTGAAGACGAATGATCAGCTTGTTGGCCGCCAGCGAGCGCTGGTCCGGATCGAAGATGTAGTGCGGCTGCTGACGGAAGTGGATCACGATCTGTGACAGCTTCTCCGGCATGCGCTTGCCGGTCCGCAGGTAGAACGGCACACCGGCCCAGCGCCAGTTGGAGACTTCGGTCTTGAAGGCGACGAAGGTCTCGGTCTGGGATTCGGTGTTGGCACCCTCTTCATCGAGGTAGCCCGGCACGTGCTGGCCGTCGACGGCACCCGCGATGTACTGGCCACGCACCAGATCCGTGTTGAGACGTTCGCCGGTGATCGGGCGCAACGCCTTGAGCACCTTGACCTTCTCGTCACGAATGGCGTCTGCATCCAGGTTGGACGGCGGGTCCATCGCGATCAGGCACAGCAGCTGCAGCAGGTGGTTCTGCACCATGTCACGCAGCTGACCGGCCTGATCGAAGTAACCCCAGCGCCCTTCGATGCCGACCTTCTCCGCCACGGTGATCTCGACATGGGAAATCTGGTTCTGATTCCACTGGTTGCCGAACATCGGGTTGGCGAAACGCAGCGCGATCAGGTTCTGGACGGTTTCCTTGCCCAGATAGTGATCGATGCGATAGATCTGGGATTCGTGGAAGACGGCACCGATCGCGTCGTTGACGACGCGCGAGCTCTCCAGATCAGAACCGATCGGCTTCTCGACCACGACACGCGAGTGCTCGTCGAGACAGCCCGCCGCCTGCAGATTGCTGCTGATGTCGCCGTAGATACGCGACGGTACGGAAAGATAGATCATCAGCGGGCGCGGCGACGGCTTGCCCTTGTCATCCACACGCCAATCGGCAATTGCGGAATAGCCTTCCACTGTGCTGAAGTCCAGCGCCGCGTAGCTGATGCGAGAGAGAAAGCGCTCGATGCATTCCTTCTCGAGGTGTTCCGGCTTGACGCGCTCCTTGAGCGCCGCCTGCACGGTGTCCTTGAAGGATTCGAGGCTGACATCCTGACGCGCCAGACCGATCAGGCGAGTTGCCTTCTCGAGCAGACCGTCACGGTCGAGGTGATAGAGGGCTGGATACAGCTTGCGCTTGGCGAGGTCGCCCAAGGCGCCGAACAGGGCAATATCCACGCCCGGAATGATGTCGGAACTCATGCCGCCGATTTCTCCCGTCGAAACTGCCCTGTATGCCGAAATGACCGACAAGGTGGGCGACTTCGAACCCGCTCCATGAAGGCTGCGCAGGCTGGCGCGGCGAGGAGAGGCTCGAATGACACACGGCACCGGGAAGGCGTTGGCGATACATGGCTGGTTATATTAACAACAAATGTAGCGATAACGCCGCTGTCACTCAAGACAATTCGCCCCACAAATAGGTAAACTTACCTAAAAGTGGTAGTCAGCGGCGCTTTCGCCTTCACCTCGTACTGCGCGCCCCTGGATCAGCAAGTGACCCAAAGAGATGCTTGGCCTACCAGACGAGTGAGGCTAGGATGCCCAGATTACGTAGTTATTTCACTACACAATGGCAGGGTAACAGTCGAATGGCAGTACACGACCTCATCAATCGCATCCGTGGACGTCTCGACGAGCTCAATCGCTCCGAGCGCAAGGTCGCCGACGTCATTCTGGCGGACCCGGCTGAGGCCACCGGCATGAGCATCGCGGCGCTCGCTCAGGCCTCGCTGGTCAGCGAGCCTACCGTCAACCGTTTCTGTCGCAACTTCGATGCCAAGGGCTTCCCCGACTTCAAGATCAAGCTGGCCCAGAGCCTTGCCGGCGGCACGCCCTACGTGTCGCGCAGTGTCGAACAGAACGATGATGCCGCGTCCTATGGCGACAAGATTCTCGGCGCCACCGTGGCTGCGCTGGACGATGCCCGTCGCGCACTGGATCCCAGACGCATCGAACGCGCCGTCGACTACCTGAGCCAGGCCAAGCAGATCTGCTTCTTCGGCCTTGGCGCCTCAGGCCCGGTGGCGGCGGATGCCCAGCACAAATTCTTCCGCTTCAACCTGCCAGTCATGGCCTATGAAGACGTGCTCATGCAGCGCATGGTAGCCGCCGCCTGCCATACCGGCGACGTGATCGTGATCATCTCCTACACCGGACGCACCCGCGAGCTGGTCGATATCGCCAAGCTCGCACGCAGCAATGGCGCCGCGGTACTGGGCATCACCGCACCGGACTCTCCGCTGGCGCGCGAGTGCACCGAAGTGCTGGAAGTCATGGCGCCGGAAGATACCGATATCTATATGCCGATGACCTCACGCATGATCCACCTGGCCTTGATCGACGTTCTGGCCACCGGTGTGACGCTGCGCCGCGGAGAAGACTTCCAGCAGCATCTCAAGAAGATCAAGGACAGCTTGAAGGACACCCGCTTCCCGCCAGAGTCTTGAGCACTGGCCATCAGGTCATCAGCCCCAAACACAGCAAATGAACTCTTCCTGCGCAGCCATTCAATGCGCTACTGACACCCAAGCATCACTTGAGCGATCCTTCAGACATGGCGCGGGGCTTGCACCCGCGTGATCAAGACACAACAATACGCGCCATACCCCCTGACATGCGGTGCTCGCCGCATGATGTCTCATGTCGTGAATGCTGAGGATGCTTCCCATGCGCTGGCTGGCCACTGCTGCTCTGACCCTGATATCCGCCCTTCCCGTGACGATGAGTCTGGCTCAGGCCGACACCTTCAAGTTCACGGCGATTCCGGATGAAGACGAGTCACGCCTGGTCGAGCGTTTCGACAAGGTCGCTGACTATCTGGAAGAGAAGCTGGGCGTCGATGTCGAGTATGTGCCGGTCAAGTCCTATAGCGCCGCGGTCAGTGCCTTCCGCAATGATCAGATCCAGATGGCCTGGTTCGGCGGCCTGACCGGTGTTCAGGCACGTCAGATGGTGCCGGGCTCCGTCGCCATCGCCCAGGGCGTGGAAGACGCCGCCTTCCGCAGCTACTTCATCGCGCGTCGCGACCTCAAGCTGGCCGGCGATGCCGCCGAGCCGCTGGACGCCCTGCCCGACTCCCTCGAAGGCCACTCCTTCACCTTCGGCGCCAAGACCTCCACTTCAGGCCGCCTGATGCCGGAATACTATCTGCGCGAGCAGTTCCAGCAGGCGCCGGACGCCCTGTTCAGCCGCGTCGGTTTCTCCGGCGATCACTCCCGCACCATCGCACTGGTCGCCGCCGGCACCTATGACGTGGGCGCAGTGAACTTCGCGGTGTGGGAAGCGGCCGTCAAGGACGGCAAGGTCGACCCGAGCAAGGTGCAGGTGCTGTGGCAGACGCCGGCCTACCCGGATTATCAGTGGACCATTCGTGGCGATGCCGACAGCCACTTCGGCGCGGACTTCACCGCCCATGTCACCACGGCACTGCTGGACATGAAGGACCCGGACCTGCTCGAGAGCTTCCCGCGCTCCGGTTTCATCCCGGCCAGCAACGATGACTACGCGCCGATCAAGACCGTCGGTGAACAGCTCGGCCTGCTGCGCTGAGCTCATGACCCAGGAAACACCCTCTCCATTGCTGCACCTTTCGCAGGACCACCTCGGCCATGGCGCCGAGGTGGTCTTGCGTGATCTGGATATTCGCCTCCTGCCGGGCGAGCGCATCGCCCTGCTCGGTGCCAGTGGCGCAGGCAAGTCCACGCTGCTGGAAGCCCTGCGCGCCGCGCTGCAACAGCGCGACATAGCCGCCGCCTGGTGCCCTCAACGCCAAGGGCTGGTGCCGCAATTGTCGGTCTACCACAACATCTTCATGGGCCGGTTGGACCAGTACTCACGGCTGACCAACCTGTTCAATCTGCTGCGCCCGAAACCGGCTCACTGGCAGGCGGTCGCCACGCTGTGCGAACCGTTGGGCATCGCCGGCCTGATGGAGCGCTCCGTCGAGGCGCTTTCCGGCGGTCAGCGCCAGCGTGTCGCCATCGCACGCGCGCTCTATCAGGGCCATGATCTGTTCCTCGGCGACGAGCCCGTCGCAAGCGTGGACCCGCATCAGGCCAGCCAGCTGATCCAGCTGATTCATGCTCGTCACACCACCAGCGTGGTGGCGCTTCACCAGCGTGAGTTGGCACTCACTCACTTCACGCGCGTGATCGGGCTTGGCAAGCAGACTGATGGCATGGGCCATAGTCAGGGTCAATATCAGGGTCAGGTGCTGCTGGATGTCGCGACCGACGGACTGACGTCCAGCGATCTGGACTTCCTGTACCCCGCTGCGGCGACCCGCGAGTCATCCGATGTCAGCTGACCCCTCCACCATGACGGCAGAGCTACGCCACCCCCCTCGCTGGTGGCAGGCACGCAGTGACGGTGCGCGCCTGTTACGCCTCGGTGGTGGTCTGGTCATCGCCATGCTGGTGCTGGTGCCCTTCGCCGATCTCTCCGTTACCTCGCGCGACCCCTGGCAGGAACTGTGCCGCATGCTGGCGGGCCTGGCGTCGCCGGCTCCCGGCGCGCTGGAATCCCCGCTGCACGCTCTGATCCTGACCATCGCTTTTGCGCTGTGGGGCACCCTGCTGGGTGCGCTGATCGGGCTGCCGCTGGCATTGGTCTGCTCTCGCTCACGCCTGCTGCGGGGCATCTGTGCCGGGCTGCGTGCGGTGCATGAGCTGTTCTGGGCACTGCTGTTGCTGCAGGTATTCGGGCTATCGGCCGCCACGGCGCTGGCGGCGATCACGATCCCCTATGCCGCGACCTTCGCCAAGGTCTATGCCGAGATTCTCGAACAGCTGCCGCAGGCGCCACTCAAGGCACTACCCTGGGCCAGCTCGCGCGCGATGCGCTTTGTGTATGCAGAACTGCCGATGGCATGGCGGCGCATGGCCAGCTACACCCGCTATCGCTTCGAATGCGGACTGCGTGCCAGTGTTCTGCTCGGGTTCGTCGGCTTGCCCACGCTGGGTTTCTATCTGGAAAGCGCCTTTCGCGAGGGCCGTTACGCCGAGGCGGGCGCCCTGCTGTGGATCTTCTATCTGCTGATCGCCACGCTCCCGTGGTGGGGGCACCGTCGTGCATTGCCGGTGCTGGCCATCGTCAGCTTGTGGTGGCTGGGGCCATGGCCCGATGTCAGCCCGACCCTGCTGTGGCGCTTCATCAGCCATGACATCTGGCCGGCGCCGCTGGTCAATGCATCCTTCGAGTCACTGACCTCGGGTGAGCTCGCCACAGGCCTGCTGCAGTGGGCCAGCCACCTGCCCGACCTGCTACCCGCCATCGGCAATACCTTGCTGCTCGGCCTGCTGGGTACCGCCGGCAGTCTGCTGATCGCCATGCTCCTATGGCCGCTGGCCAGCCGCCATGTGGGTAACCGCCTCTCGCAGCATTCGGCCAACGGCCTGCTGATCTTCCTGCGCACCACGCCGGAGCTGATTCTGGCCTTCATTCTGCTGTTGCTGCTGGGGCCTTCCCTGCTGCCCGCCTGGCTGGCACTGGCGTTGCACAACGGCGCGATCATCGCCTTCCTGTGTGCTCGCCATGCCAACCAGATTCAGCTGCCGCCCAGTCGCCCGCAGGGCAAGTTCGAATGCTGGCTCTATGAGCTCAACCCGCGTGTCGCCCCCGGCATGTTCGCGCTGCTGCTCTACCGCGCCGAGACCATCATTCGCGAGACGGCCATTCTCGGCATGCTGGGAGTGGTAACGCTGGGCTTCCATATCGACTCGAGCTTCGAATATCTGATGTTTGATCAGGCATTTGCCTTGCTGGTGCTCACCGCCATACTCAATATCGGCGTTGACAGCCTCGCGCGGCGCCTGCGCCCCAGCGCTGAGATCTCTGAAGACAGCTGCGTGCGCTGACTCCTGAGCCGCCTACGCAGGAGTAAGCGCTGACTTCATGACGCACCCGACTCCCCTTTGAGCGAGCCTTGCCATGCCACCATCCGTGCCACCCTCCATGCCACCATCGTCATCCACGGAGTCTGCGAGCACGGCAAGCGCCAAACGTGAGGCACAGCGCATCACCTTGATCGGCGCGGCGCTGGATGGCGTGCTGGGTGTCGCCAAGCTCGTGATCGGCAAGATGGTCGGCTCGCAGGCGCTGATCGCCGATGGCATCCATTCCCTGTCAGACCTGGTGACGGATGCCTTCGTGTTGGTGGCGACTCACTTCGGCCGCCAGGCACCGGACCGCTCACATCCCTGGGGGCATGAGCGCATCGAGACGCTCGGGACTCTGGTGCTCGGCAGCCTGCTGCTGGCCGTGGCAGGCGCGATAGGCTGGGAAGGTATCCTGCGCAGCTGGGAACTGATGTTCGGCTCATTGACCATCCCGCTACCCGGCGCGCTGGGCATCGGCATCGCGATCATCTCGCTGCTCGGCAAGGAAGGTATCTTTCGCGCTACGCTGAAGGTCGCGCGCAAGCAGAAATCCAGGCTGCTGGAGGCCAATGCCTGGCACTCGCGCAGCGATGCGCTCTCCACGGTGGCGGTATTGGTAGGCCTGATCGGTACCCAACTGGGGGCAAGCTGGCTGGATGGCATCGCGGCGGTCATCGTTGGTGTGATGGTGGGCAAGATCGGCGCTTCATTGGCCTGGGAGGCCTCCCGCGAACTGATCGACACCGCCCTGCCACGTGAACAGCAACACGCCATGCGTGAGTGCTTGCTGTCACTGCCGGAGGTACGTGGCGCACATGACCTGCGCAGCCGCACGCTGGCCGGCCGCATCGTGCTGGAGGTCCACCTGCTGGTCGCGCCACGCATCAGCGTCTCGGAAGGCCATGCCATCGGCCACCACGCCGTGGCTCGCCTCAAGGCCGAATTCCCCCAGCTCAGTGACGTGATCTATCACATCGACCCGGAAGACGACTCGCATCTCGGTCAGGCCAGCCTAGCGCAGCCCACGCGGCGGCAGCCCCTGCCTTTACGCCACGACATCATCGCCGCACTCGATGAATGCTGGCGGCAGTCGCCCCTCTGGCAGGCGCGCAGTGGCCTCACCCTGCATTACGTCAACCATGCCACCACGCCTACTGACATCGCCTCGTCAGCCCCGCATGTCGATATACTGCTGGAGCTACCCGCTGATGCCCTGGAAAGCAGGCCCGAGAAGGTCACGCAAGGTGCTGCAAAAGAGGACGTGAAAGAGGATGTGAAAGATGCTCTGCAATGTTACCGCGACAGCGACACGCGCAACGCATCAATCGCCGAAATGGAACGCCTCGCAGCGGATCTTGAATGGTTCGGCGTACTATCGATTGGCGTGACATCCCATCTCCACCAGCACTGAAGTGTGGGTTACACTGCAGGCAACGACAGACATCCACCAGACAAGGAGCACGCCATGAGCAACGCATCCGGCGAAATGCACAAGACACGCATCATCAGTGAGCTGAAAGGCTTCATCCGCAAGCTGCTGCAAGACCCGAAGATTCTCGAGCAGTCACTGGTCGTGGCGCGAGCGCGCCTCAAGGAAGGGGCAGAACAGGGAAAGAATGAGCAAGCGGTGCTGGCCATCATCGCCAACGAGATTTCTGATACCACCAGCATCCATATCCCGGAAGATCCGGCAGAGCACTCCGATGCAGATAAGCTGTTCCTGGAGCTGCTGAAGGATGTGGTGGAAGAGGAAGAAGCGCTTTATTGATAACATCAGGCTACCGGAAGGTAGCCTGACTTAGCTAACGATTGAAAAGCTCAGTGAATATCTCTATAACTTTTCTTTTCACTTTTGACACTCATTATCCCATGTACGGTTTTGTACCCTTTTGTGCGTATCAATTCTTCTTCGAATTCAGCTCTAAGGATTACTTTCCCTTCCTTTACAGTATAGGCAGCTATTCCTTGCTCCATAATCTTAGATAGATCTGGAGTCTTTTTTAACATTTCTTTTACTGTAAAGCCAGACTCAATAGTCAAGCTACGCGCTAAAGAAGTTCCACACAACCGCAATAGATTGCAGCCATCACTAACTATAGTCTTATCGAAATGCCAGTCGATCAACGTAGGGAGTATATCCAGACTAGTTATAAAACTATCGCCGGAGTACACCAACTCATCATTAATTATATTTGAGAAGGAAATGAATATATTATACTGCTCCAATATTTCAGCTGAAGTACCATGTCCACCAACGTTGCTACAGCAAAACAAGTCATTTTCATGTGAGCTATGCTGTGTGAATGATTCACCATGATCAGACCATATAACCCCTTCAAAACTATTGCTATCAATTCTTGAAATAACATCAGTAAAGATATCTAATGCACGGCCAGCATCCTCCACCATCACTTCATACTTTCGATTATCACTGGCTTGAGAAAGGTGACTCCAACGATGAGTCCAAGGCATGTGAGGAAGGGTGAAATGAAATACCAACAAGTTATCTCCAGCCATAATTTTACTCTTTGCTTTTATAGCATAATATTTTGCAGCCAGGTATGGATCGTAAGTAACAGCATTAGCTCTATTATGAATATGGAATGGAAGAATCTCTTTGAAAACAAAATCGTACTCAGACAATAGGTTATAATATGGCATATCTAACAAAGGGGACGCTGCAACAAAATCTAATGCTTGTGTAGACGAGCCAAGATTATTCTCAAGTGAGCATTTTTCTCCAATATGATTAAACCTTTTTTCATCTGACCCATAAATTATATTCCACTCATGGTCCTCAAAAATGTTAAACATCGTACACTTAGGTTCAATGCTCGATAAATTGAATCTTACTCTGTTATTCTCAGGAGCTAGCCCTGTAGTCAATACATTCCAAGAAGCATATGTTCTTCCTACAGGTGACCAAGCATTATTGTAAGAAGACAAATGCTTAGAAGCTAAAAAGGTAGAGTTATTAGCCAGTAGAGAATGTGCATCTGCTCTAACTGAGTCAACACCTAAAACATAGGTTATATTATTCACACCTTTCTTCGTATAACCATCGCTCCATTTATAAAGAGAAAAGTTAACAACCAGAAGTACTGATGGCATAAGCAGAAGCGATATTAATGCTAAATGCCGTCTACAGGAATCACTAAAAAACACTATAAAAAGTGATAAGGATAAACTTAAAATCGTACCTATATACTTCATCCAAAATTCATTGGAGCTTAAATCTAAAATTTTGAATTGCGAATTAGGGAATTTGACTCCATTCACTACATCAAGTACCAGGAACAGAATGAAAGCGACTAGAACATTAATAAATATAGGTCTTACTCGCTGCTTTGAAACACTAAGGATCCATCGCGAGGCTAGAAGAGCAATGAATAAAACCCATAGACAGAAGACCAAATAGACCAATAGATATACTCCGGTAATATAGAAGTCATACCTAGAGAAGTCTTGCATAGAAAAATCTAAATTAAAGAATTTTTGGGGCATATTTTCACTAGGTATACGCTGCCCTAGTTGCATTAACGGATAAAATAGTAAAATGGCCAAAAAAGCTGTAACCCTATACATTTAGATCCCTCATATCAATAAAAAAGGGACTGCACGTCAGTGCAGCCCCTTTTAAGGTCATAGATTGATATTATGAACCAGAACGACAGTCTGCAGGCACCCATGCATCATCCATGGTTGCATTTTTACCACAACTCCAAGTAATACTGCCACCAGATGCAGCGGAAGGAGTGAGAGTGATCTCCGCGCCGTCATCTACGGTACTATTATAATTGACCGTGATAACACCGTTTGCGCCAACAGTAACAGAGTCAACCGCATTTCCGTTAATAGTGCTGGCCTCCTGGAGACCGGCAGCTGCATTAGTTTCAGGAAATGAACTTGAGGTCGAGTAAACTTCAGTAACTGCTGTTTTTGCTGCTGCTGCCAACTGCAGACCTTCAGAGACATTAGCACGCTTAGTATAATCCTGATAACGCGGAATTGCTATAGCAGCCAAAATACCAATGATGGCAATAACGATCATCAGTTCGATAAGTGTAAAACCAGCTTGTTGCTTGCGTGTCATGGTGTGACTCCCTTGCCTTTGCGTAGTGAGATCAGGTCGTACGTCCTGATACCCCGGTTACCTTCCCTGACCAGCAGGATGTTACAGAAGAATGTCAGTGTGGATGTTTGATTCCATTATTCCCAACAACATCTTCATCAGCATAACATCTTGATATCACGGGGTGTCGACCGGACGGGACGAGTGATACCACAGCCACAGTTCAGGTGCCATTGGCATGTCGCAAGACGCTTTCCTGGCGGCGCTGACGGCTGCTTGGTTGTTACAATAGATTACACTCAGTGACATTGCAAGCAACGAACACAAAAACGTTGTGATCGAGCTTCAGACGCGCTTCAACGTTACTCCCGCCCCACCAGCGTATGGCTAGCTCCCTTCCACGCCCCCTACCCCCCCCTTCCTCGTCACGCATGTCACGAATGCGCCATTCCTAGCGCTGGGCAATCCAGCTACACTCTTCGGTAATATGAGGTTTGTCATACGATGGCTTGCCGCACCAGTGTTCTCGTACAGCAGATCAGCGCCTGCTTCACGCTTGAAGTCGTTAGAGTAGCCCCACCGGCCACTGCAACAGGAAGAGTGTCATGCCTCAGTCAGAACACACGCTAAAAGGATTTGCCGCTCGACTGGTCGACTCTGGCCTGCTCGAACCCCAGGCAGCACAGCTGGCAGAACAGGAAGCCAATGAGGCAGGGGAAAGCCTGTTGCTGCATATCATCGCGCACGGCCTGGTGACGGCACGTGACGCGACATTGGCAGCCGCCTGGGAATATGGCCTGCCGTATGTGGATCTCGATGCCATTCGCACCGATTCACTGCCCGCCATTGATGAACTACCCGAGAAGGTGTTGCGCAAGCTGGGGGTATTGCCACTCTATCGCCGTGAGCATCGTTTGACCGTCGGCGTGCCCTCACCCTCAACCCTCACGCATCTCGATGAGCTGCAATTTGCCACCGGCCTGTCGATCGAGAGTGTCTTGGTCGCTGCCGACCAGCTGGCGCCGGCATTGGAGCAGTACCTGGAAGCCGGCGAAGAAAGCGCCATGGATATACTTGGCGAAGACGGCGAAGCGCTCGACGGGCTGGATTTCGAGAGTGAGGAAGACAAGAGCCAGGATATGGCGATCACGGCCAGCAGTGATGATGCGCCCGTGGTGCGCTTCGTTCACAAGGTACTGCTGGATGCCATCAAGCGTGGTGCATCGGATATCCACTTCGAGCCCTACGAATCCACCTATCGCATTCGTTTTCGTATCGATGGCATGTTGATCGAGAACACTCGCCCGCCCTTCAATATGCGTAACCGTATCTCGGCGCGCTTGAAGGTCATGTCACGCATGGATATTTCCGAGCGCCGCTTGCCGCAGGATGGCGCGATCAAGTTGCGACTGTCCAAATCCCGCTCCATCGATTTCCGTGTCAATACACTGCCGACCGTGTATGGCGAGAAGATCGTGCTGCGTATTCTCGACCCCAGTTCGGCCAAGATGGGCATTGAAGCGCTGGGCTTCGAGCCCGAGCAGCGCGCCATGTTCGAGAAGACGCTGGCGCAGCCACAGGGCATGATTCTGGTCACTGGGCCTACCGGCAGCGGCAAGACCGTGACGCTCTATACCGGCTTGAATATCCTCAATACCCCGGAGCGCAATATCTCGACGGCGGAGGACCCGGTCGAGCTCAAGGTAGAAGGTGTCAACCAGGTCAACGTGCTGCCCAAGATCGGCCTGGATTTCGCCTCGGCCCTGCGCGCCTTCCTGCGCCAGGACCCTGATGTGGTGATGGTGGGGGAGATTCGTGACAAGGAAACCGCCGAGATTGGTGTCAAGGCTGCCCAGACCGGACACCTGGTGCTTTCTACCTTGCACACCAACTCAGCGCCCGAGACGCTGACACGTCTGAGCAACATGGGAATTGCCCCCTTCAACATCGCGAGTTCCGTCTCGTTGATCATCGCTCAGCGCCTTGCTCGCCGCCTGTGCACCCACTGCCGCCAGCCCGCGGAGATTCCGCCCGAGGCGATGGCCTCGATGGGCTTCAGTGAAGACAATGGGTTCAGTGCAGCAGAACTCGAGGCAGCGACCATCTTCCGCCCCGTCGGCTGCAGTCAGTGCACCCTGGGTTACAAGGGGCGAGTCGGCATCTATGAAGTCATGCCGATCTCGGACGAGATGAGCCGCTTGATCATGCGTGAGGGCACCGCCATCGAGCTGGCAGACCAAGCCCGCAAGGAAGGGCTTTCAGACCTGAGGCGTAGCGGCTTGCGCAAGGTGATGTCGGGCATGACCTCGCTGGAAGAAGTCAATCGCATCACCAAGGATTGATCGTGATGCCCCAGGTTGCTCACATCCCCCGAGCAAGCGGCTCGATAGCGTTGAGGATGCCGATGTGAACTATTTTCATCGACGCTGACTTTTGTGTGCTCATCAGGCACATTGACGTCAAGCAGACAAGGCATTGATCATGGCTCACCCACAATGCCTGATCCCATTTATCAGGGAACGATAACTGACATGGCAACCTCCAGAACTGCCAAGCAAGACAAGAAGAAAGCGGGCATCGAGACCTGGCAATGGTCGGGCAAGAACTCGCGCGGCGAAAACGTCAAGGGCGAGCTGATGTCGGCCAGCGTCGACCAGGTCAAGAACACGCTGACCAGCCAGGGCATCGTGGTCAAGCGCCTGCGCAAGAAGTCCTCCCTGTTTGGCGGCAGCAAGAAGGTCAGTGGCAAGGATGTCACCATGTTCGCCCGTCAGATGGCGACCATGATCCGCGCTGGCGTACCGGTACTTCAGGCATTTGGCATCGTGGCCGAAAGCATGAAGAGTCCGGGCATGCGTCATCTGGTCGAAGACATGATGAATCAGGTGGGAGCAGGCGCCAGCTTTTCGGAAGCCTTGCGCAAACATCCCCAGCACTTTGACAAGCTGTTTGCCAATCTGGTTGAAGCCGGTGAACAGGCGGGCGCCCTGGACAAGATGCTCGACCGTGTCGCGACCTACAAAGAAAAGATTGATTCCCTCAAGGCGCGCGTCAAGAAAGCTCTGTATTACCCTATCGCCGTGATCGGCGTCGGGATCGGGGTAACAGCCATCCTCTTGATCAAGGTAGTCCCACAGTTTGAGAGTCTTTTCCAGGGCTTCGGCGCAGAGCTGCCAGCCTTTACCCAGCTGACGATCACCTTGTCGGAGCATGCGCAGAATTATTGGTATATTGCGCTAGGCGCGATCATCCTGGCCGTCGTACTTATTGCGCAAGCGATCAAGCGCTCTGACAAGTTTGCCTACGCCAGTCACCGCTTCATGCTCAAGGTACCGGTACTCGGCGATATCCTGGATAAATCGTCTGTCGCTCGTTATTCACGCACATTGGCCACGACCTTTCAGGCCGGTGTTCCGTTGGTGGAATCGCTAGATACTGCCGCCGGCGCCTCAGGCAACAAGGTCTACGAGCGTGCCATTGCCCAGATCAAGGAAGATGTCTCTACCGGCCAGCAGCTGAACTTCGCCATGCGCAATACCCAGTTGTTTCCGACACTGGCAGTACAGATGGTAGCGATTGGCGAGGAATCCGGCTCACTGGATGCCATGCTCAACAAGGTGGCGGATTTCTACGAAGAAGATGTCGACAACAAGGTAGATGCCCTGACCTCACTGCTGGAGCCCTTGATCATCGTGGTGCTAGGCACCCTGGTGGGCGGGCTTGTGGTCTCGATGTATCTTCCCATCTTCGAGCTGGGCAACGCGATCTAGCACGCGGCCTGTATCTCGAAAGAAGCTTTCATGCCAAGCGGCCGCGCCACCAAAAGGACGCGGCCGTGTCATTTACTGACAAGGACGACTCGTGGAATCACTCGCCCAACTTTCCCCCACTCTGCAGGCCTGCCTGGCCGGTATATTCGGTTTGCTGATCGGCAGCTTTCTGAATGTCGTCATCACTCGCCTGCCCGTGATGATGATGCGCCAATGGCGCGCCGAGGCCCGCGAGGCATTGGAGCTGGAAGCCGAAGATACACCGCGCTTCAACCTGCTGGTGCCAGCTTCACGCTGCCCGGGCTGTGACACGCCAATCAAGTGGCACGACAACCTCCCCATCCTCGGTTGGCTGAAACGCCGTGGCCGCTGCGCCAGCTGCAATACGCGTATCAGCGCGCAGTATCCGCTGGTGGAACTGGCCGGTGGCGCACTTGGTGCGTCCATTGCGTTGATCTACGGCCTGGAGGCACAGAGCCTGTGGATCTTCGGTGCCTGTCTGACCCTGCTGGTGCTGTCAGTCATCGACTTCCGCACCCAGCTGCTACCAGATGCCATCACTCTGCCGCTACTGTGGGCAGGTCTCGCCTATCAGTTACTGTTCCAGCCTCTGATGCTGCCCAGTGCTGTCATCGGCGCGATGGCGGGCTATCTGGTGCTGTGGAGCTTCTACTGGCTATTCAAGCTGATCACCGGCAAGGAAGGCATGGGCTACGGTGATTTCAAACTGCTCGCCGCGCTGGGTGCCTGGCTCGGCTGGCAGTGGTTGCCGCTGTTGCTGATTCTGTCCGCCGGTCTTGGGGCCGTTCTGGGCATCCTGCTGCAACTGCTGGTTCCGCGTCTGCGCGGCGCCCCGATGCCCTTCGGGCCTTATCTGGCGGTTGCCGGCTGGATCGCCCTGCTGTTTGGCACGCCCTTGATGAGCCTCTACCTGAGCGTGATCGGCGTATGACGACGTCCTCTTCAACCCAGGGCCCCATCATCGGTGTTACCGGCGGCATCGGCAGCGGCAAGTCGAGCGTCGCGCGACTCTTCGGCGAGCTGGGCATCCAGTGGGTGGATGCCGATGATGTCTCGCGCGAGATCGTGCGCCCCGGCGAGACCGCACTGGCCGAGATCATCGCCCACTTCGGCGAGTCAACCGTCACGGCGCAGGGCGAGCTTGACCGCGCCGCGCTGCGCGAGCGGATCTTCGCGGCTCCCGAGGAACGCCAATGGCTGGAGCGCTGCACCCATCCGCGTATCCGGGAGCGGATCGTCGAGCATCTGGCGGCCATGACCAGCCCCTATCGCCTGCTGGTTTCTCCCCTGTTGTTCGAGTCCGGCCAGGACAGCCTCGTCTCACGTACCCTGGTGGTAGATGTCAGCCAGGATATCCAGCTTGAGCGCACGCTGAGCCGCGATGGTGTCAGCGAAGCGCAGGTACGCGCCATCCTCGCGGCCCAACTGCCACGCGAGACACGACTGGCCAAGGCCGACGATGTCATCGACAATGACGGAAGCTTGGCGCATCTTCGTGAACAGGTAAGGGCCATGGATGCCTACTATCGATCACTGAGCGCCCCCCATACACCGTTTCAGGACACCCCTCATGTCTGATGCCACCGCTGCCCCCAATGGCAAGACACCCTTGACCGTCGCTTGCCCTCAATGCCGTACCGACGTGGTATGGAGTGCCGCCAGCGAGTTTCGCCCTTTCTGCAGCAAACGCTGCCAACTGCTGGATCTTGGTGCCTGGGCTGACGAATCCCACAGCATCGCCGGTGAGCCCGCCATGGATGAGACCAGCATCGACGAGATGGTGGCGCGCATGGAACGCGACATGCATCAGCAGTAGCGCTCGAGAGAGCCCTGCTGACTCAGGCTGGTCCAAAGCTCGTCACTCAAGATGCTCGGCAACCAAGATGCCTGAACAAAAAAAGACCCTCGAGGCTAGCCTCGAGGGTCTTTTTTTGTTCAGGCAACTGCCATCAACGCGCGAGCATCACTTCCAGAAATCACGGATCGAGGCGATACCCTGGGCACCGACGGCGCGTGCGTGGTCGCTGTCATGGCGGGACATGCCACCCAGCGCGTAGACCGGCATGCACGCCTGCTCGACCAGCCCCTGGAAGTCGTGCCAGCCCAGCGGCGGACGTTCCGGGTGCGATGGCGTCACACGCAGCGGTGACAGTGACACGAAGTCGCACGCCACACGACCGGCTTGATCCAGCTGCTGCTGATCGTGGGTGGAGGCAGACAGCCACTTGTTGGCGGCAATCGGACGCTCGCCCTTTTCCGCCAGCTCCGCCAGACGCACGCTGGTCAGGTGGATACCATCCGCATCGACCTTGTCGAGCATGGAGGGTTCGGCATTGAGCAGCAGACGGGCACCACGCGCATGACAGACCGCCAGCGCCTTCTCGGCACGCGCGATATAGGCCGCCTCATCCAGCTCCTTGGCGCGCAGCTGGACCAGACGCACGCCATCCTCATCCAATGCACGCGTCAGACGCGTCTCGAAGACGTCCTCATCGGCCTCTTCCGGCGTGATCAGGTACTCGCGCGGCAGCGAGACCGCCCGCAGAATCGGCAGATTCGCCGCCGGGAAGGCGTACTTGTAGAGATCCTCGATCTCGACCCAGCGCACTGCCTGCCCTTCACGACCAAAGGGTTCGCCAGTGAACTGACGCGTTTCCCACACATCCAGCAGGATGTGCTTGTCCGGGTATTCGTGATGAATACGGATCAGCGGCTGAGCACGAATGATCTCGATGCCCAGCTCTTCGCACAGCTCACGCTTGAGCGCTTCCAGACCGGTTTCGTAAGGCGCCAGCTTGCCACCCGGAAACTCCCACAAGCCGCCCTGATCCACCGTCGAGGGACGACGTGCAATCAGGACCTGGCCCTGTTCGTTTAAGATGGCGGCAGCCGCCACGTGAACCCTTCGCTTGGGCATGATGCCTGTACCTTTGACTCGCGTTGTACATCCGACTCCGCCTCGAGAGGCGAAGCCTGCGGGAGATATTGCATTACCGTTTCAGCGTAGGCCTCCACCCTCGGGCGTCAGCTACGATAATCAGCGTTGATCGAGACGTAATCGTGGGACAGATCCGATGTCCAGATGCGAGCTTCCTGCTGTCCACGTCCCAGGCGGATGCCGATCACCAGCTCCTCCTCGGCCATGGCGGCACTGCCGGCGGCTTCGGTATAGCTGTCGGCACGGCCGCCCTGTTCGACGATGGTGACGCCATTGAGCGTGATCGCGACACCCGTGACATCCAGCGCTTCCAGCGGCGCACGTCCGACGGCCGCCAGAATGCGCCCCCAGTTGGCGTCGCTGGCATAGAGGGCTGTCTTGACCAGCGGCGAGTGCGCGACGGTAAAGCCGACGGCACGTGCCTCTTCCTGTGAACGTGCCTCGCTGACCTCGATGGTGACGAACTTGGTCGCCCCCTCGCCATCACGAATGATGGCCTGAGCCAGCTCGAGCATGACTTCCGCCAGGGCGGCCTCGAACGCGATCAGGTCTTCACCCTCGACACGCCCGGCCTGCCCCGTGACAGCCAGCATGCAGGCGTCATTGGTGGAGGTATCGGAATCGACGGTGATGCTGTTGAAGCTCTTGACCACCACCCGGCGCAGCATGGCGTCGAGCGCCACCTGATCGATGGCGAGATCAGCATCGGTGGCCACGAAGCCCAGCATGGTCGCCATGTTCGGGCAGATCATGCCGGAACCCTTGGAGACACCTGCCAGCGTCACGCTCTCGCCATTGCTCAGCGTCAGTGTCCGCCAGCTGCCCTTGGGCCGCGTATCGGTGGTCATGATCCCATGCGCCGCGGCAGACCAGTCGCCCTCGCCCAGGTTGGCAAAGGCTGTCGGCAACGCCGCCGTCAGGCGGTCCATCGGCAAGGGTTCACCGATCACGCCTGTCGAGAACGGCAGCACTGCCCGAGCATCACAGCCGACGATCTCTGCCAATGCCTGGCAGGTCGCGCGAGCATCGGTCATGCCCTGCTCCCCAGTCCCCGCATTGGCATTGCCGGTGTTGATCACCAGATAACGCGGCCCTGCGACGCCTGCCGTGAGGTGCTCACGTGCGACATGAACCGGCGCCGCGCAGAAGGCGTTGCGGGTGAAAGTGCCTGCAAGACGCGACCCTGCCTCGAGGGCCATGATCACCAGATCACGACGACCCGGCTTCTTGATACCGGCTTCAGCAACCCCGATCTGAAAGCCGGCAATCGCCGGCATGTCAGCGGGAAAAGTGGAAGGCCCTACCGCCATCGCTCACGTCTCCAATCATGGTGTTCTGTGACTACTGCCCCCTGCGAGCCGAGTCGACATGACTCGCAGGGAGGCTGTATGGCTCAGTGTCAGCTCAGCTTGCCGTGGCACTGCTTGTATTTCTTGCCGGAACCGCACGGGCACGGGTCGTTGCGACCGACCTTGGGCACATCGCGGCGCATCGGCTCGCCATCGCCCTGGGCCTGAGGCTGCGCACCGTACTGTGCCTCGACGACCTCTTCGGCCGCCTGGACACCGTCTTCACTGACCGCGTCCTCATCGACACGGCGCGTCTCGGCACTGGCCTGCTCACGCTCGAGGTTGGCACGACGCTCTTCTTCCAGCGTGTCGACCTCTTCCTGACGACGCACCTGCACGTGGCTGAGGATGCGCACCACGTCGGACTTGATGTTGACCAGCAGCGCCTGGAACTGCTCGAACGCTTCGCGCTTGTATTCCTGCTTCGGATTCTTCTGGGCATAGCCGCGCAGGTGGATACCGCGACGCAGGTTGTCCATCGCCTGCAGGTGCTCCTTCCAGCGCGTGTCCAGCACCTGAAGCATGACTTGCTTCTCGAAGCGACGCATCAGCTCAGGGCCGACGGCCTCGACCTTGTCGGCATAAAGCGCTTCATGGGCGGCCTGCAGACGTTCACGCAGCGTTTCCTCATGGAAGTGCTCGTCCTCTTCCGCCCACTGCACCAGCGGCAAGTCGAGGTTGAAGTCGGTCTTGAGGTCGTTCTCGAGGCTCGGCAGGTCCCACTGTTCCGGCAGGCTCTGCGGCGGCACACGCAGGGAGATGGCGTCATCCAACACCTCGCGACGGATGCCGGCGATGTTCTCGGCGATCTCGTCGGCTTCGAGGATGTCGTTGCGCTGCTCGTAGATCACGCTGCGCTGGTCGTTGGCGACATCATCGTACTCAAGCAGCTGCTTGCGCACGTCGAAGTTGCGACCCTCGACCTTCTTCTGCGCGCGCTCGACGGCATTGGAGACCATCTTGTGCTCGATGGCTTCGCCCTTCTCGAGCCCCAGCGCGCCCATCAGACGCTGCACGCGGTCAGAGCCGAACAGGCGCATCAGGCTGTCTTCCAGCGACAGGAAGAAGCGCGTGGAACCCGGGTCCCCCTGACGACCGGCACGACCGCGCAGCTGGTTGTCGATACGGCGTGATTCGTGACGCTCGGAGCCGATCACGTGCAGACCCCCTGCCGCCAGCACGGCTTCGTGGCGCTCCTGCCAACCATGCTTGATCTCGTTGATCTGCTCTTCGGTCGGCGCTTCCAGCTCGGCAAGCTCGGCTTCCCAGTTGCCGCCCAGCATGATGTCGGTACCACGACCGGCCATGTTGGTCGCGATGGTCACGGCGCCCGGACGACCCGCCTGGGCGATGATGGCGGCCTCGCTGACGTGCTGCTTGGCATTGAGGACGTGATGCTTGACGCCCGCCTTGTGCATCATCTGCGACAGCAGCTCGGAGGTCTCGACCGAGGCGGTACCCACCAGCACCGGACGACCTTCCGCGACCTTCTCGCGGGCATCCTCGATGATGGCGTTGAACTTCTCTTCCGCGGTCAGATAGACCAGATCATTCATGTCCTTGCGCGCAATGGGCTTGTTGGTCGGGATGACCATCACGTCGAGGTTGTAGATCTGACGGAATTCGAAGGCTTCGGTATCGGCCGTACCGGTCATGCCGGACAGCTTGTCGTAGAGACGGAAGTAATTCTGGAAGGTCGTGGATGCCAGCGTCTGGCTTTCCTTCTGGATGGCAACGCCTTCCTTGGCCTCGACCGCCTGGTGCAGACCTTCAGACCAGCGACGACCGACCATGGTACGCCCGGTGTGCTCATCGACGATGACCACTTCGCCGTTGTTGACGATGTAATCCACGTCACGCACGAACAGGTTCTGGGCACGCAGCGCAGAGTGCACGTGGTGCAGCAGGCTCAGGTTCTGGGCTGCATACAGGGAGTCCTCTTCCCCGAGCAGCTCCTGGGCACGCAGCAGCGCCTCGACCTTCTGGTGACCGAACTCGGTCAGCTCGACCTGCTTCTGCTTCTCATCGAGGGTGAAGTCGCCGCTTTCTGGATCTTCCTCATCGCTGCACTGCTCGAGCTCGCGCGCCATGCGATCGATGATCTTGTAGAGGTCGGTATTCTCTTCCACCGGACCGGAGATGATCAGCGGCGTGCGCGCCTCATCGATCAGGATGGAGTCGACCTCATCGATGATGGCGAAGTGCAGCTTGCGCTGGACCTTGTCTTCCAGCGAGAAGGCCATGTTGTCGCGCAGGTAATCGAAACCGTATTCGTTATTGGTACCGTAGGTGATATCGGCCTGATAGGCGGCGCGCTTGTCTTCATTGGGCTGGCCGGAGTAGATGACACCGACACTCAGACCGAGGAATTCATACAATGGACGCATCCAGTTGGCATCACGGGTGGCCAGATAATCGTTGACCGTCACCACGTGGACACCTTCGCCGGTCAGTGCATTCAGGTAGACCGCGAGCGTTCCCACCAGCGTCTTGCCCTCACCGGTTTTCATCTCGGCGATGCGACCTTCGTGCAGCGCCATGCCACCGACCATCTGGGTATCGAAGTGACGCATGCCCATGATGCGCTTGCTGGCCTCACGCACTGTCGCGAAGGCTTCCGGGAGCAGCTTGTCGAGTTTTTCCCCTTGCGCGAGACGCTCGCGGAATTCCGCGGTCTTGGCTGTCAGCGCCTCATCGGAGAGTGGCTCAAACTCGCTCTCGAGCGCATTGATCGCGTTGACCCGCTTGCGCAGGCGCTTCACTTCGCGATCATTCTTGGAACCTACTACCTTGGTCAGGAATTTACCCAGCATATTCTGTCCTTGTACGTAACCCGGGGTCGGGGCACGCCTTCACATATCATGACACTCAAGCGCTGCCGCCAAACGCGATGACAAGCAGCTCGATGTGGCCCGGGGCCCATCAGGCATTACGCTCGAAAGAAAAAACGAACCTCATCATTCTCAGCGCGAACGATGAACGGGGTGTCAGGACAGAATGGGCGGCGCACGCGGCGCGATGGCATTGACGAGACCACGCAGCAGGACGCGTGTGCAGGAAACGAAGGAGCGCTGACGCGGGAGGTTGGGACTGGCCTGGGGTGCACGACGCACCCGCTTGCGCAGGTAGCGCAGTCCCTGGCGGCGACTCTCGGCACGAATCACCGCGGGTGCCAGCAACTGGATGCTGGCCAGTGTCAGATTGACGCGCTCGACCTGCGCCGCGCTCAGTCCAGCGGGGAACAGACAGCTGAGCAGCAGACCTGCCAGCAGCCAGCGCGGCGCCGTGCGTACCGACCAGCGACGCGAAGCGCCGCTACCGGAATCCGGTAACGCGCGAGGGCGTGCTGTGGCATCGACAAGGCTCATGCTGTTGCCGGACTCCCGCTCATGATAGATTGCCGGAAATCACTGAACCGGCATGCAAGCCCATGAGTATAAAGGCTAAGCGTTTCCGCGCCCAGCCCGCGGCGCGCCTGTTGAACGGCAAGGGGCAACTTGGCAGCGTCATGCGCCAGGCGCGCATGCTCGAGCAGGCCCAGCTGCACCTGCGTGCTGCACTACCCAAGGACATGCAGGAACAGGTCTTCGTCGGCGGCTATCACGATGACACCTTGACGTTGATCACCAGCCGCGCTTCCTGGCTGACCTGGCTGCGCTATGAGCAGCGTCGCCTGATCAGTGTGCTGCGCGAGCTGCCAGAACTCGCCACCCTCGCCCGCCTGGCCTTCAAGGTCCGCCCGATCCGTCCGGCCTTCGTGCCCGCACGCCAACCGCGCCACCTGCCAGAGGCTGCCGCGGAACACCTGATGGATTGCGCCTCCCACACCCGGGACGAGCGTCTGCGTCTCGCCCTGGAGCGACTGGCGGCCCACGCATCGGATTCGAGCGACGCCGCCGAGACGCCCTGAGCCAACTCAAGCATTTCTTGTCCTGCATGCAAACAGCCGCGCCGCCCTTCTGGGCGGCGCGGCTGTTGTCGTTTCCATCTCCGGCTGGCTAAGGCCGGAGCAGTGCTGTCAGGCTGGACGGGCTAGGTCACAGTGTTCTGCTGGTACTGTCTCTCTGAGTGCTTTTCTTCTGAAATACCTCGTCTTGCAGCTTTCGCAGATGTCATTGGCCTCGACTCAGACGGCAAGCGCCGGAGAGGCGTAGGAAATCGGCATCGCATCGGAGTTCTCGAAGGTGACGATCTCGTAGCAGTCAGCATTTTCCAGCAGTGCGCGGCACAGCAGGTTGTTGAGGCCATGGCCGGACTTGTAGCCACGGAACTCACCGATGATGCTGTGACCCAGCTGATAGAGGTCACCGATGGCGTCCAGCACCTTGTGCTTGACGAACTCATCGTCGTAACGCAGGCCTTCATCGTTGAGGATGCGATAGTCATCGACGACGATGGCGTTGTCGAGGCTTCCGCCCAGCGCGAGGTTCTGGGAGCGCAGGAACTCGAGGTCACGCATGAAGCCGAAGGTACGCGCGCGAGACACTTCCTTGACGAAGGAGGTGGTGGAGAAGTCGACCGTGGTGGTCTGCTTCTGCTGTTCGAACACCGGGTGATCGAAGTCGATGGCGAAAGACACCTTGAAGCCGTTGTGCGGCAGGAAGGTCGCGACCTTGTCACCATCACGCACTTCGATCTCGCGCTTGATGCGGATGAACTTCTTGAGCGACGACTGCTCCTGGATACCAGCGGACTGGATCAGGAAGACGAACGGGCCGGCGCTGCCGTCCATGATCGGCACTTCCGGCGCAGACAGCTCGACGAAGCAGTTGTCGATGCCCAGGCCTGCGAAGGCGGACATCAGGTGCTCGACGGTCGTCACCTTGGCTTCACCGTTGGAGACGGCGGTGCACATGGTGGTGTCACGGACGCTCATCGCATCGGCACGGATATGAGCCTGCGGCTCGAGATCGGTACGGATGAAGACGATGCCGGTGTTGACCGGAGCGGGACGCAGCGTCAGGTAAACCTTGTCACCTGAGTGCAGACCAACGCCTGTGGCGCGGATCGTATTCTGGAGTGTTTTTTGTCGAATCATAGGGAGATAGCCAGTCAGCCTGAATTTGGAAACAGTGTTCATGATAACAGCAATGCAGGAATTCAACAAATTGTCACCTGCCGCTGCTAGGGAAATTCAACATTGCCTTTCGAGCACCATTGAGGCTTGCCCGCGCGCCTGCTGGCCTCGTGCTGAGTATGAACACGCAATCACCAAACAGTTCTCACTCGTACTGCTGTAAAACGATAATCAATGTGCAAGGCAGCTTGAAGCCCCCCTTCCTTACGCGCCCACGGCACTGGCGGATGCTCCCGCGACGCATAGGCAGCGCCCCGGGCCGACGGCGAAAGCCCCTTTTGTCTGCCCCGGAAACGACTTCACCCACCCGGGAAACCCCGGATGGGTGAAGTCAGACTCACGATGAGCCGTGTCATCTCAGCCTCGTGCCGACTGGCGCATGAGCGTCAATGACGTGTCAGTCAGTGCGCATCAGTCAGCCTGGCGACGCAGGAAGGCCGGGATATCGAGATAATCATCCATATCACGCGACTTGCGCGGCTCCGACTTCTTGGCTGCCGCTTCCTGCTCTTCCTTGGCCTGACGGGTGACCGTCGGCGTCTGCAGGCTGCGGTAGTCTGCCGGCTTCTCGACGGTACGCTTGGCCGGTGCCGTTTCACGCGCCGCCGGCTTCTCGACGCGGCCGTCGAGACCCGCAGCCACGACAGTGACACGCAGCTCGTCGGTCATGTCCATGTCGATGGACGTCCCGACCACGATGGTGGCGTCCGGAGAAGCGAACTCCTGCACGGTGGCACCCACATCGTTGAATTCACCGATGGAGAGGTCCGGGCCTGCCGTAATGTTGACCAGGATACCGCGCGCGCCGTGCAGATCGATGTCTTCGAGCAGCGGGCTGCGAATGGCCTTCTCGGCGGCTTCACGAGCACGATTCTCGCCGATGGCGTCACCGGTCCCCATCATCGCCATGCCCATCTCGGACATGACAGTGCGCACGTCGGCGAAATCGACGTTGATGATGCCCGGACTGGTGATCAGCTCCGCGATCCCCTGCACGGCACCCAGCAACACATCGTTGGCGGCGCTGAAGGCGCTCAGCAGGCTGGCGCTCTTGCCCAGCACTGACAGCAGCTTCTCGTTGGGGATGGTGATCAGGGAGTCGACGTGCTCGGAGAGCTCCTTCATGCCCTGCTCCGCCGCCTTCTGACGACGCGGCCCTTCGAACGGGAACGGACGCGTGACGACGGCCACGGTCAGGATACCCAGTTCCTTGGCGACCTGCGCCACGACAGGAGCACCGCCGGTACCGGTACCTCCCCCCATACCAGCGGTGATGAAGACCATGTCGGCGCCTTGCAGCAGCTCGACGATACGCTCACGATCTTCCATCGCCGCCTGGCGGCCCACTTCCGGGTTGGCGCCAGCGCCAAGCCCCTTGGTGATTTCACTGCCCAGCTGAAGGACAGTCTTGGCGGCTACGCGCTTGAGCGCCTGAGCATCGGTGTTGGCGCAGATGAACTCGACGCCTTCTATGTTGCTCTCGACCATGTGATTGACGGCGTTACCACCGCCGCCGCCAACACCGATCACCTTGATGACCGCGCTGCTGGAGGGTGCGTTATCTACCAGTTCGAACATATGCCCTGTCTCCTGGATCACAGTCTTTCTGTAATCCCTGTCAGAAATTTCCCTTGAACCAGCCCTTGATCCGCTCCAGCGTGGAGGTGTCGTGCTCATGGCCGTGAACGCGTCGTGCGGCAGATTCCTCCCTGCGCACCGCGACCGCAGTCGAGGATGGCGTATGCCGCTCCTGTTTCATCCCATAATGTAGCAAACCCACACCCGTGGAATAAATCGGATTGCGGACCACATCCGCCAGTCCACGCACATTTTGCGGGCAAGCGATGCGAACCGGCATATGGAAGATCTCCTCCGCCAGCTCCACGACACCTTCCATGCGTGACGTTCCACCCGTCAGGACCACGCCCGCAGCCACGAGATCTTCATAGCCACTGCGACGCAATTCATCGCGGACCAGGGTGAACAGTTCCTCATACCTGGGCTCGACCACTTCTGCCAACGCTTGACGGGACAGGTCACGTGCCGGTCGGTCACCGACACTCGGCACCTTGATCGTCTCGTCGCTGGAGGCCAGCTGGGTCAGAGCACAGGCATACTTGACCTTGATTTCCTCTGCATATTGCGTCGGTGTGCGCAGCGCCATGGCGATGTCATTCGTGACCTGATCACCCGCGATGGGGATCACAGCCGTATGACGAATGGCACCTTCGGTGAAGACGGCGATATCCGTGGTACCACCGCCGATATCCACCATGCACACACCCAATTCACGCTCATCCTCGGTCAGAACCGCATGACTCGAGGCGAGCTGCTCGAGAATGATGTCGTCGACTTCGAGCCCGCAGCGACGCACGCACTTCTCGATATTCTGCACGGCATTCAGTGCGGCAGTGACCAGGTGAACGCGCGCCTCAAGACGCACCCCGGACATGCCCAACGGCTCGCGAATACCTTCCTGACGGTCAATGGCATATTCCTGCGGCAGCACGTGAAGAATGCGCTGACCTTCAGAAATCGCTCGAGCGCGCGCCGAGTCGATCACGCGTTCGATATCAGACGGCGTCACTTCGCGATCCTTGATTGCCACGACACCATCGGAATTCATCGAACTGATATGACTGCCGGCGATGCCCACATATACCGAGTGGATATCGCAGCCGGCCATCAACTCAGCCTCCTCCACTGCGCGCTGAATCGACTGTACGGTCGACTCGATGTTGATCACCACGCCCTTCTTCATGCCACGTGAAGGGTGGGAGCCAATTCCCGCGATTTCGATACCGCCATCATCGGTCGGCTGACCCACGATCGCGACTACCTTGGAGGTTCCGATGTCCAGCCCGACCACCATATCCTGTGATTTGGAATGTCCTGCCATAGGTCGGGCCAGCTCCTTGATTCTGGTTCATCATGAAAATAATTGCGCGCTTTGACAGACACCATGTCTGCCGCACCACCCAGAACGGGTTTACGTTCCGTTTAACCCGTACAGAGGGATTTGACTTCCCAGTATAGGAGCAGCCACTTGGGGCATACCAGCCTAAAATACCGAGGGGCGCAAATCCCCGCTAGAATAGGCGGGATTGACGACAAATGAAACTGGCGATATCGCCATTTTGCTAATGCTCACACGCAAATGAAGCATGTAGTGAGTGTCGCCATTTGCCTCAACTATCCTTGCCTTCTTCGAGTGCCATCGTCTCCCCATGCCACGCCACTGCCACTCCGTTGGGGTAACGCAGATCAATGTAGCGGATCTGCGACGCCTCATCACCCAGACGCCGCTGCCAGGCTGCCATGAAACGCGCCAGACGTGCCTCTCGATCGTTGCGACCCAGCATCACCCACACTGAATCATTGACCTGGAAGCGCCAGGCGCCACGTGGCTCCAATCGCAACTGGGAGACATTGAGTCCCAGCCCGCCCAACTGGCTCTGCAGCGCGTCAAGCTCGGCCAGCACTTCGGATCCACTGCCCTTTGGCCCCGCCAGATTGGGCAGGTTGCCCAGCTGCGTGACCGGGCCCGCCTGGAAGGCATCACCGCGCACATTGAGCAATTCGCCATCATTCCAGTAGGCCACCGGCTGCTGTTCAAACAGCTCGAATTCGAGTGTATCCGGCCAGCGACGCGATATGCTGACTTCACTCAGCCAATCGATCGCCAACGCGCGACGCCGAACCTCGCCCAAGGGGACGGAGAGCCAGCTCTGGCCGCGAATCAACGGCGCGATATGACGCTGAAGGTAGGCAGCACTGACATGATCGAAGTCACCCTTGATGGTGACTCGCTCAATGGGGCGGTCAAGCCAGGTCCACAATGCCTGTCCGCCCGCAACCAGCAGCGCAAGGCCGAGAACGAAGCCGAAGATTGCACCGGTTGTGCTACGCGCCGCCATCGATCAATGACCACTCTGCTGAGCGACTGACGCATCGTTTGCGCCCCGCTCGGCGAGAGTCGTGTCGAGAATACGCAGCACCAGGGTGGCGAAATCGAGCCCGATATGCGCCGCGGACTGCGGCACCAGGCTGTGATCAGTCATGCCCGGCGAGGTGTTGACTTCCAGCAGCCAGAAGGCGCCGTCCGCATCTTCCATCACATCGACACGGCCCCAACCCTCGCAGCCCAGCACGTTGAATGCCTTGAGTGAGATCTCGGCCAATTCCGCCTCACGCGCAGCGCTCAGACCACAAGGCAGCAGATAGCGCGTGGTATTGGCGATGTATTTGGCATCGTAATCATAGAAGCCACTATCGGCTTCGATGCGAATGGCTGGCAATACCTCGCCGTCCAGCACCGAGACCGTATATTCCGGCCCCTTGATGAAACGCTCGGCCATCACTACCGCATCGAAGCGGCTGGCATCCGTCCAGGCATCATGGAGCGCCTGGGCGTCCTCGACGATATGAATGCCGAGAGTCGACCCCTCATGCACCGGCTTGACCACTACCGGGGTACCGAGCGTCTCTAGCACCGACTGCCAGTTCGTATCCGCCGCCAGGCGACAGGAACGCGGCGTCGGCAAGCCCTCGATATCCCAGAGCTTCTTGGTGCGCAGCTTGTCCATGCCCAGTGCAGAGGCCAGTACTCCGCTGCCGGTGTAGGGAATGCCCAGCAATTCCAGCGCCCCCTGCAAGGTGCCATCTTCGCCGCCCCGACCGTGCATGGCGATGAAGACACGGTCGGGGCGCAATGTCTCGAGACCGGCCAGCCCATGCGCCATGTCATAGCCCTGCACATCGACACCTGCGCCCTGCAGGGCCGCCAGCACCGCCGCACCGCTCTTGAGCGACACCTCGCGCTCGGCGCTCAGGCCACCGAACAGCACCACGACACGTCCATAGCGCGTGGCCAGCTCAGGATTCACGCCTGTCACTCCAGACGAGGAAGAAGAGACGGTCATAGCGTCACCTCGTCAAGCTTGAGGTCGGCCCCCGCCAGTGCCAGCGCAATGCCACCGACATCGCCCGCCCCCTGGGTAATCAGGATATCGTCCGGACGCAGCACGTTCTTGAGCAGGTCCGGCAAGGCACGCTTGTGTTCGACGAACAGCGGGTCCACCTGGCCGCGCTGACGGATCGAGCCCGCCAGCGAGCGGCCATCGGCGCCTGGAATCATCGCTTCCCCGGCACTGTAGACATCCAGCAGCAACAGGGTGTCGACTTCGGACAGCACACGCACGAAATCTTCATAGAGATCATGGGTGCGCGAATAACGGTGCGGCTGGTAGGCCATCACCAGACGGCGCTGCGGCCAGCCGGCGCGCACGGCGCGAATCACCATCTCCACTTCGCGCGGGTGGTGGCCATAATCGTCCACCAGCATCACGCTCTGCTCGCCATTGGGTGCCGCGAATTCTCCGTGCACCTGGAAGCGACGACCGACACCGGCAAAGCTTGCCAGCGCGCGAGCGATGGCTTCATCGCTGACACCGACATCGGTGGCGATGGCGATCGCCGCCAGGGCGTTGAGCGCATTGTGCTCACCCGGCATCGCCAGGGTGATCTCGAGCGGTGCATGGCCTTCCGGACGCAGCGCCGTGAAACTGAGCTGACCGCCACCCTGGCGGAAATCGCTGATGCGGTAATCGGCATCGTCACTGAAGCCGTAGGTCACGAACTGACGCTGAACACGCGGCAGCAGCTCACGCACGTTGGCATCATCGATACACAGCACCGCCAGACCGTAGAACGGCAGGTTGTGCAGGAATTCGATGAAGGTGTCCTTGAGGCGATTGAAGTCGCCCTCGTAGGTGGCCATGTGATCGGCATCGACATTGGTCACTACCGAGATCAACGGCTGAAGATGCAGGAAGGAGGCATCGGACTCATCCGCCTCGGCGACCAGATACTCCCCCTCGCCCAGACGGGCATTGGTGCCTGCGCTGGTCAGCTTGCCACCGATGACGAAGGTCGGGTCCATGCCGCCTTCCGCGAGCAGAGTCGCGGTCAGGCTGGTGGTGGTGGTCTTGCCGTGGGTACCGGCAATCGCGATGCCCTGGCGGAAACGCATCAGCTCGGCGAGCATCTCGGCGCGACGCACGACGGGAATGCGATGCTCCCGCGCCCAAGCCACTTCCGGGTTGGTGATGTCCACCGCGGTCGAGACCACGACCACATCCGAGCCTTCAGCATTGATGGCCGCATGACCGATGGCGACACGCACGCCGCACTCACGCAGGTGAGCCGTGACGGCGGATTCCTTGAGATCGCTACCGCTGACCTCATAGCCCATGTTGCCCAGTACTTCGGCGATACCACACATGCCCACACCGCCGATGCCGACGAAATGGATACGACGGATGCGGCGCATACCTGCACCGCGATCAGAATTGCTAGCGTTCAAGGCGAGTCTCCATGCAGCCTGCCAGCATGGTCGCTACCGCATCGAGTTCCGCACTATTGCGGGCGCGAGCGGCCATGCCAGTGAGTATCTTGGGGTCGAGCAATTCTGCCAGCGTCTCGGCGAGACGCTCGGCAGTCAACGTATTCTGGGGAATCAGGCGTGCGGCATCCGCCTTGACCAATACCGCGGCATTGACGGTCTGGTGGTCATCCACGGCGTGGGGGAACGGCACCAGCACCGCAGGGCGACCTGCCGCGGCCAGCTCGGCCACGGTCAGGGCGCCGGCGCGACAGACCACGAGGTCTGCCCAGGCATAGGCCTCGGCCATGTCACCGATGAACTCGCTGACCTCAGCCGTGACACCGACTGCCTGATAGGCGGCGAGGGTCGCCTCCTGCTTGTCACGTCCGGCCTGATGGCGCACCACGGGGCGCGAGGCTTCCGGCAGCAGGGCCAGCGCCGGCGCGAGCGTCTCGTTGAGCGCCTGAGCCCCCAGCGAGCCGCCCATCACCAGCAGATGCAAGGCACGCGACTCGCCTGCCGCCTCGGCAGCAGACTCGGACATATGCCCGGCGGCGCCGACGTCGGCGATCTCATCACGTACCGGATTGCCCACCACCTGAGCCCCGAGGGCCGGCGGGAAGGCGCCCGGGAAGGCGGCGTAGACACGCGTCGCCATCCGCGCCAGCACCTTGTTGGTCAGCCCCGCGATGGCGTTCTGCTCATGAATGATCAGCGGAATGCCTTCAAGGCGCGCCGCGAGCCCGCCCGGACCACTGGCGAAGCCACCGAGGCCCACCACCAGCACCGGCTTGAGCTCACGAATCACGCGCCTTGCCTGCAGGACGGCGCGCGCGAGACGAAACGGGATCGCCGCATAGCCCGCCAGCCCCTTGCCGCGCAAGCCTGCGACCTCGACCCGATGCAGCGGGTAGCCGGCGTCGGGCACCAGACGGTTCTCGATACCACGCGGGCTGCCCAGCCAATGAATCTCGTGACCGGCCGCCGCAAGGGCACGCGCCAGCGACAGCGCTGGAATCACATGTCCTCCCGTCCCGCCGGCCATCATCAGCACGACGCCCCTGGAGGCAGCGTCTACCGAGTCAACCGCCCCCTGGGGAGCGATGGTAGAAGAAGATGACGTCATGCCTGTGCTCCTTGCGGTGTCTCGGTCGGCTTCCTGGTCTTGCGGCGGGGCGCGGCGGCATTTCCTGTCGGTGTGCGGGTCAGCTTGCGGGTCTCGGCATCGATACGCAGCAGTATCGCGATCTGCACGCAACTGACGATCAGGCTGGAGCCGCCATAACTCATCAGGGGCAGGGTCAGCCCCTTGGTGGGCAGCAGTCCGCTGGCCACACCGATGTTGATGAAGGCCTGCGCCCCCAGCACGAGGGCGATACCGTAGCCGAGGTAGGCGCTGAACGGCAAGCCGGCGAGTTCAGCGCGGCGACCGATCTTGAAGGCGCGGTAGATCAGCAGTCCGAACAGCGCCACCACGGCCGTCGCCCCGATCAAGCCCAGCTCCTCGGCCAGCACGGCAAATACGAAATCGGTATGCGCTTCCGGCAGATAGAACAGCTTCTGCACGCTATTGCCCAGCCCCATGCCGCTCAGGTGGCCACGACCGAAGGCGATCAATGCCTGGGTCAGCTGGTAGCCACTGTCATACATGTTGGCCCACGGGTCGGTATAGGTGGTCAGGCGCTCCCAGCGATAGGGCTCGGCGATCGCCAAGAGCCAACCACCACCGCCCGCCAGGCCCAGCAAGACGATGAACCCCCACCAGGCGACGCCCGCCATCAGCAGCATGCCCATCACGGCACCGCCCATGACCACGATGGAGCCAAAGTCAGGCTCCAGTGCCAACAGCACGATCATCAGCAACAAGGGGACACAGGGCAGAATGAGGCCATTGACGACGCTGGCGCGCACCTTGTCGAGGCGGCGGTCCAGATAGCCGGCCAGCCAGATCATCAGGCACAGCTTGGCGATCTCGGAGGCCTGCACCCCGCCGACCAATGGCAGCGGTATCCAGCGCTTGGCGCCGTTGATCTCGCGCCCGACCACCAACACGACCACCAGCAGCACGAAGCCCAGCATCAGCATCGCGAAGCTGCGCTGCTGCCAGGCGGACATCGGCACGCGCAGCGTACAGAAGGCGGCCACCAGGCCGATCACGATAAAGATGCCGTGGCGCATGCTGTAGTAGAAGGCATTGCCATCGAAGCGCTCGCTCGAGATCTCGCTGGAGGCAGAGGTCACCATTACCCAGCCGATACACAGAATCGCCAGCGCGCAGAACAGCAGCCAGCCGTCGACGGGCTGACGCTCTGCCGTCAAGGTGTCATGGACTCGCCGGGCCTTGTTACGCATCGCAGGCTTCCTTGTCGCTGCTGCTAGGGCCAGAATTGCCGTCAGCACCAGACATGATGTACTGCGTGACCCAGTCACGGAAGGCGTCGCCGCGCGCCATGTAATGGGGGAACTGATCAAGACTGGCGCAGGCCGGTGACAGCAGCACGCAGTCACCCGCCTGAGCGATCTGTCGTGCATGACGCATGGCATCGCCCAGCGTCATGACTGGCGTCACGGGGACGTCATCGGCCAGGGCTTGCATCAATAACGGCGCATCCTGTCCGAACACCACCACCTCACGGGCATAACGGGCCAGTGGCGCCGCCAGCGGCGTGAAATCTGCGCCCTTGCCCTGGCCACCGGCCAGCAATATCAGCTTGCCCTCGAGCGTCGGGCCGAGACCGGCAATCGCCGCCAGCGTCGCCCCGACATTGGTGCCCTTGGAATCATTGATCCAGCGCACGCCCGCCACCTCGGCGATCAGCTCGCCGCGATGCGGCAAGCCCGCGAAGCTGGTTAGCTCGGCGACCATCGCCGCCTCGTCGAGGCCGATCGCGGTGCCCATCGCGAGTGCCGCCAGCGCATTGGCCTGATTGTGGCGGCCTGCAAGACGCACGTCCGCAGCAGGCATCACGCTGCGCAGCTGGCCAGACTCGGCATGACACAGCGACAGCGTGCCGCCCTCTTCCGCCAGGCACCATTGCGCCTGCCTGGCAGCCTCATCGGTCGACTTATCGGCCGACCCACCGAGCTGCACGCTGAAACTGACTCGCGCCACCGCATCATTCTCGGCCGGCCAGCTCCAGGCGTCATCGGCATTGATGACCGCAAGGCCTGCGCCGCGGAAGATACCGCGCTTGGCGGCCTGATAGCCGCGCATGCCGTCGTGGCGATCAAGATGATCTTCGGAGAGATTCAGGAAGCAGGCGACATCGGCCTTGAGCTCAGGCGTGGTCTCGAGCTGGAAGGAAGACAGCTCCAGCACGTAGAGCTCGGCATCGGGCTGCTCACGCAACAAGCTCAGCGCGGCGGTGCCCAGATTGCCGCCGACCGCCACGTCACGACCGGCACGCGCGGCCATCTGCGCGATCAGCGTGGTCACGGTGGACTTGGCGTTCGAGCCAGTGATCGCGACCAGCGTGGGCCGCTTGCCCTGCGCGTCACGAGCCTGGCGCTCATCCAGCGCGCGCACGAAGAGTGCGATCTCGCCGACCAGTCGCTCGCGGACCCCATCGAACACCGCCTGACGCGGGGCAATGCCCGGACTGAGTACCACCTCGCCGAAGCGTGACAGGTCCAGCGCTTCCAGTGGGCCAAGATGTACCTCGGCCTGCGGCGCATGCTCGCGCAGGCTCTCGAGGCCAGGCGGTGCGCTGCGGGTATCGGCGACGGCAAAGTCGATGCCGCGATCACTCAGATGGCGAGCGATCGCCTGTCCGGAGACACCAAGACCGACCACCAGGGTCGGTCCTTTGGCAGGCACCGGCGAGGCCGGTGTGTGAGAGGTGACAGAGAGGGTCATCGCGAATGCGTCCTCAGCGAACCTTGAGTGTGGCCAGGCCAAGCAGCACCAGCACGACGGTGATAATCCAGAAGCGCACGATGACGCGCGGCTCCGGCCAGCCTTTCAGCTCGAAGTGGTGATGCAGCGGCGCCATGCGGAAGATGCGTCGCCCGGTCAGCTTGTAGGAGCCGACCTGCAGGATCACCGAGACGGTTTCCATCACGAAGACGCCGCCCATGATGAACAGCACGATTTCCTGACGCACGATGACCGCCACGACCCCCAGTGCCGCGCCGAGCGCCAGCGCGCCCACATCGCCCATGAAGACCTGGGCGGGGTAGGTGTTGAACCACAGGAAACCGAGGCCGGCACCCGCGATGGTGGCGCAGAACACGGCCAGCTCACCGGAACCGGCAATGAACGGAATGTGCAGATACTCGGCGAACTTCAGATTGCCCGAGGCATAGGCGAAAATGGCCAGGCCCATGGCGACCAGCACGGTCGGCATGATCGCCAGACCATCGAGGCCATCGGTCAGGTTGACCGCATTGGAGCTGCCGACGATCACGAAGTAGGTCAGCACCACGTAGAACACGCCCAGCGGGATGACGACGTCCTTGAAGAATGGCACCAGCAGGCCCGTCTCGGCCGGCGTGCTCGCCGTCAGGTACAGCACCACGGCGGCGCCGATGCCCACCACCGACTGCCAGAAGTACTTCCAGCGCGCCGGCAGGCCACGCGGATTCTTCTCCACCACCTTGCGGTAGTCATCGACCCAGCCGACGGCGCCGAAGCCCAGCGTCACGACCAGCACCACCCAGACATACAGGTTGGTCAGGTCGCCCCACAGCAGGGTGGAGACGGCCATCGACAGCAGGATCATCACGCCGCCCATGGTCGGAGTACCGGCCTTGGAAAGGTGAGACTTGGGGCCATCGTCGCGCACGGCCTGGCCGATCTGGCCATCGACGAGCTTGCGGATGACCCAGGGACCCAGCCACAGACACAGCAACAGTGCCGTCAACGTGGCCAATACCACGCGCAGGGTCAGATAATTGAAAACCGTAAAGGCGCCATTGAATTGGGCCAGAAACTCAGCAAGCAGCAGCAGCATGACTCACATTCACCTTGATGCGTCGACCTTGAGCGCGGCAACGACATTCTCCATGCCAGCGCTGCGAGACCCCTTGACCAGAACACTGGCCCCGGTGGGTAGATGGTTACGGGCGTAAGCTTCCAGCTCCACCCGCTCGATAAAGTGCTTGCCACCGGCCCCGAAGGCCTCGGCAGTCGCCTGAGCGCCCTCGCCGCAGGTGGCAATGAAATCTATGCCCAGCTTGCGGGCGTAATCGCCCACCTCGGCATGCAGACGTTCGGCGTCGGCTCCGAGTTCGCCCATGGCGCCCATCAGGCACCAGCGCGGCGCAGGCAGTGTCGCCAGCAGATCCAGCGCCGCCAGCATGGCACCGGGGTTGGCGTTGTAGCTGTCATCCAGCAGACGCGAACCATTGATGCCCGCCACGACCCCCAACCTGCCGGGCACGCTCTCGGCACTCTCGAGCCCGGCGATCACCAGATCACTGTCGATGCCCAGTGCCAGGCACGCCGCGGCAGCCGCCAGCGCATTGGCCACGTTGTGACGCCCCAGCAACGCCAGCTGAACACGGCCGAGCGAGCGGCCATCAAACGTCAGTTCGAAAGCATAACGCCCGAGTTCATCCGCGCCTAGCTCACGCGCCTGCAGGCGTGCCGGGCAATCAACGCTATCCACGCTGCCATCCGCAGCGTCATCCGCAACGCTGAAGTCGATGATATCGATCGCCTGACCAGTCGCGGCCAGCGCCTGCCAAAGCGAGAAGTAGGCGTCATCACGGTTGAGCACCGCGACCGGGCGTCGTCCTCCCAACGGGCTGAGGCCCGCCAGAATCTCGCCCTTGGCCTGGGCGATCTGACCCATGCCGCCGAATTCGCCGACATGGGCGCCGGTGACATTGGTGATCACCGCCACTTGCGGGCGCGCCAGGGCCGTCGTCCAGGCAATCTCGCCGAGGTGATTGGCGCCCAGTTCGACCACGCCGTGCTGGTGGGCATCGCTCAAGCGCAGCAACGTCATCGGCAGGCCGAAATCGTTGTTGAGGTTGCCGTGATTGGCGAGGCTTTGGGCCTCGAAACGCGCGGCATCCCGCACGAGGATGGCATGCACCAGGCCCTTGACACTGGTCTTGCCACTGTTGCCGGTCACCGCGATCAACGGCTTCCCCCAGGCACGGCGACGCGCCGCCGCCAGCAGCCCGAAGGCCAGCCGGGTATCCGCAACGACGATCTGCGGCAGCGGGTCATCCACTGCCCGTTCGACCAGCGCCGCGACGGCGCCATTGGCGCGAGCCTGGGCGAGGAAGTCATGGGCGTCGAATCGCTCGCCCTTGAGTGCCACAAAAAGCGGCGCGGCCTGCTCGCCAAGCTTGCGGGTGTCCGTCTCGATGACGCCCAGCGACTGACCGCGCAATGCCGGTGGCAACTGCGCCCCGAGCACCGCGGCCAGTTCCTCGAAGGTACTCAGAGCGACGGGCTGTTCAGGCGCGCTCATGCGTCACGCTCCTGACCTTCCAGCATCGAGAGCTCACGACGCTCCAGCGCCGCGACCGCATGGGCCACATCCGAAAACGGCAGTCGCTGACCGTCGATTTCCTGATAGTCCTCGTGCCCCTTGCCGGCGATCAGGATGACATCATGCTCGCCGGCATCCCGGATGACCTGGGCAATGGCCTCACCACGCTCGGCGATATCCAGCACGCGCTCGCGGGAATGGATGCCGGTCATCATCTGCTGACGGATGGCGGCGGCATCCTCGCTACGCGGGTTGTCATCGGTGATCACGACACGGTCGGCGCCCTGCTCGGCGGCCGTGGCCATCAGCGGGCGCTTGCCGCTATCGCGATCGCCGCCACAGCCGAGTACACACCACAGGCGCGCATCATCCCGCGCCGGCAGGTGGGCACGCAGCGCGGTCAGTGCCGTCTCGACGGCCTCCGGCGTGTGGGCGTAGTCGACCACCACCACCGGCGCGCCATCACGGCTCAGGCGCTGCATGCGGCCCGGCACCGGCGTCAGACGCGGCGCGGCGGCAAACAGCCCCTCGAACGTATAGTCGAGGCCATGCAGGATCAGCATTGCCAGCAAGGCGTTGTCGAGATTGAAGCGCCCCATCAGATTGAGGCCCAGCTCACGCTCGCCATCCGGCGTCGCGATCACGGCAACCTGGCCCAGCGGCTCGGGGAAGACATCCAGCACGCGCAGGGTCGCGACATCATCACGCCCCATCGCCAGCACGCGCACGCCGCGCTGCATGCCGGCCAGCATCAGACGCGCCAGCGCATCATCGGCATTGAGCACCGCAAGCTTGAGTTCGGGGCGCTTGAACAGCTTCGCCTTGGCCGCCGCATAGGCCGCCATGCTGCCGTGGTAGTCGAGGTGGTCTCGCGAAAGATTGGTATAGCCCGCAACGGTGAAGCGACAGCCATTGACGCGCCCTTGATCCAGCGCATGGGAAGAGACTTCCATCGCGATCAGCTCGGCACCGGCAAGGCTCAGGCCCTTGAGCGCCGCCTGCACGGCCAGGGCATCAGGCGTGGTGCGCTCGCCCGCGACCAGCGCGCCGGGACGCCCGATGCCGAGCGTGCCGATCATGCCGGCGGGCGTGCCCATCGCTTCGGCCAGCTCGGCGATGTAATGGGTGACGGAAGACTTGCCATTGGTGCCCGTGACCCCGACCAGCGTCAGCGACTCGGGCACACTGAAGGCCTGGCGACCCAGCTCACCGAGCTGCTCGCCCAGATTCTCGAGCCAGACGACTCTGGCATCGTCTGAATGCAGCGCGAGACGTGCATCCCCGCCTGCGGGTCTTTCGGCCAGCACCAGCTCGGCACCGCCCTCAAGCGCCGCGGCGATATAGTCGCGGCCATCGCTGGCGATGCCGGGGATGGCGATGAAGAGCGAACCCTGCGCGGCACTGCGACTGTCGATCGTCAGGTGCCAGTCATCGCGCGCGGCAAGCCGCGCGCGCCAATCATCATCGAGGGCGCCTGGCCACAGTGCCAGCAAGGCGGCGAGCATGTCGCTCGCCGTGGCCAACGGGCGCGCCAGAAACTCGCCCAGGCGCCTGGAATCGTGCGGTGAAGTCATGTCGGAAGACCTTCCTTGTTCCCGATGTCCCGGAACGTATTCACTACATGAGAAAAAAGACGCAGCCGCCCGCCCGGGGCCGACGACCATGCCACATTGAATGCGTTACTCATCGACCTTGCTGTCCGGCGGCACATCCAGCAGGCGCAATGCCTTGCCCACCACGCGCCCGAACACGGGCGCCGCCACCAGACCGCCGTAATATTCTTGCCCTTTGGGGTTCTCGATCATCACCACGGTCACGATACGCGGATCAGACACCGGTGCCACACCCGCGAACAACGAACGATAGGCGGTCTTCTGATAACCACCGGCCGTCACCTTGCGCACGGTGCCCGTCTTGCCGGCGATGCGATAGCCTTCGACCACCGCCCGCTTGGCAGGCCCGTTGGGCTGCACGATCTTCTCCATCATGCCGAGCAAGGCGTGCGCGTTGTCCGATGAGATCACCTGGTCACCGACCGGCGGCGTCTTGACCTTGAGCAGCGACGGCGGCACACGACGACCGTCGTTGGCGAGCGCGGTGAAGGCACTGGCCAGCTGCAGTGCCGAGACGCTGATACCGTAGCCGTAGGAGATGGAGGCCCGCTTGCTGCGCGACCAGTTGGTCGGCGGCGGCAGCACGCCGGTCGTCTCGCCCGGGAAGCCGGTGCCCGGTGCCTGGCCGAGGCCCAGCTCATAGTAGCGATTCCATACCGCATCATCCTCGAGACTCAGCGCCATGCGGCTCATGCCGATATTCGAGGAATGGTAGAGAATGCCGGCCATGTCGAGCTTGCCGTAGTTGCGGAAGTCACGAATGGTGAACTGATCGACCCGCATGTAACCCGGCGTGGTATCGATCACCGTATCCGGCTGATACAGGTCAGTGGCAAGCCCAGCGCTCATCGCCAGCGGCTTCATCACCGAGCCCGGCTCGAAGGCATCGGTGATCGCGCGGTTGCGAAGCCCCTCGGGATCAAGCCCGGCACGGTTGTTCGGGTTATAGGACTTCTGATTGACCATCGCCAGCACCTCGCCGGTGCGCGCATCCATCATCACCAGGGTGCCGCCATCGGCGCGGTGCTCCGCCACGGCCGCCTTGAGTTCGCGGTAGGCCATGTATTGCAGACGCAGGTCGATGGAGAGCGTCAGGTCGCCACCGGGCTTGGCTTCGCTGATCAGATGCAGGTCACGCACCAGCCGCCCCTTGCGGTCCTTGAGCACACGTCGCTTGCCCGGCGTGCCGGAAAGGTAGGAATTGTAGGCAAGCTCGAGCCCTTCCTGACCCTTGTCATCGACGTTGGTCACGCCGATCAACTGGGCGGAGACTTCTCCGGAGGGATAATAGCGCTTGTATTCCTGCTTGTGGCTGACGCCCGGAATATCGAGGTCAATGGCAGGCTGAGCCTGCGGCGGGGTCATCTGGCGCTTGATGTACATGAAGCCCTTGCCGGCATCACGATAGCGGCGGACGCGAGCAATAAGGTCATCCGGCTTCTGACCCAGCGCGCGCGCCAGCAATGACAGACGCACGGGGTCATCAGGCACCTTGCGCGGGTCGGCCCACAGGGTGATGACAGGCGTGGAGATCGCCAGCGGCTCACCGGTGCGATCGGTGATCATGCCGCGGTGTGCATTGATGCTGTCGACACGCAGGGTGCGTGCATCGCCCTGATCCTGCAGGAACTGCTGATCGAAGAGCTGGAGATAGCCGATGCGGCCGACCAGAGCGACAAGCCCGGCAAGCACGATGAAGAGCATGATGCGATAGCGGGCAGGCCCCATGGCCGCGCGTGCGCTCTTGCGGGCACCGCTTGCGGCCTTGGTACGAGCGGGCGTCTCAGCGCCGGCGGCTTTGCGCGGGCGTGACGAAGGCGGGCGACGCGTGGCCATCAGCGAATGACCTCGACATCGTGGACATCCGGGACGCGCATCTCGAGTCGCTCGATGCTGATGCTTTCGATACGCGCCGGTGCCGACCAGGCGCTCTCTTCCAGCAGCAGGCGGCCCCAGCGTGCACGCGCATCATCGCGCGCCGCTTCCAGCTTCTGCAGCTGGGCATATTGGCCGCGCGAGAGGTGCGAGCTGATGACGACGGCAGCGGCAGAGCCGAGCAGACTGAGCATCAGCACCGCGAAACACAGGTGACGCCAACGCATCTGCACCTTGATCGGCCAGTTACCCGTCCAGCCCTCCTGTCTCCGTCCCGCCATGCCGACTCCCTAATCACTCTGAACGTGATGCCCCGCATCACGAATATCCTTGCAGACTGTCAACGTGCAAGCGCGATGTTCGCTCACTTGTTTGAAGCGCCCGGCGCATTATGTCAGCAAGTGGCGTTAGCCGCTAAGAGTTGCAGCACGGCAACACTTGTGTCGCCCTTTCACCACAGCCCACTTGCGCGCGCGCCTGCCGGTAGGCAGGCGCAGAAAGAGGCACGATTCCCCAGAGGGTGCACAGAGGCTATTTGAGCTTTTCGGCAATGCGCATCACCGCACTGCGCGAACGGACATTGGCATCGACTTCGCTTTGCGAAGCCTTCTGTGCCTTGCCCACCAGCTTGAGACGCTTGTTGAGCTGGTCTTCGCGGATCGGCATGCCACGCGGCGCCTGATCCCCCCGCGCCTTGTCACGCATGAAGCGCTTGACGATGCGGTCTTCCAGCGAGTGGAAGCTGATCACGACCAGACGACCGCCGGGCTTGAGCGCCTCGAGACCGGCATCCAGCGCGCGGGTCAGCTCATCCAGCTCACCATTGATGTGAATGCGGATCGCCTGGAAGACACGCGTCGCCGGGTGCTTGTGCTTCTCCCAGTTGGGGTGGGCATCCTTGATCAGGCTGGCGAAGTCGCCGGTGCGCGTGATGGGTCGCTCGGCGCGACGCTCCACCACGGCACGCGCCAGGCGCTTGGCATAACGCTCCTCACCGTAGGTCTTGAAGACCCAGGCCATATCCTCGGCACTGGCACGCGACAGCCACTCGGCGGCGCTCTCGCCACTGGTGGGGTCCATGCGCATGTCCAGCGGGCCATCATTCATGAAGCTGAAGCCACGCTCGGCATCATCCAGCTGCGGGGATGACACGCCGATGTCGAGCAGGATGCCATCCAGCTGACCGTGCACGCCCTCATGCTCGGCATACTCGCCAAGACGCGCGAATTCACCGGCATGGATACTGAAACGCTCATCATCGATGGTCGCGGCTTCCGCCAGCGCCTGGGGGTCACGATCACAGGCGATCAGACGCCCCTCGGGCGCCAGACGCGACAGGATCAGACGCGAATGGCCACCGCGACCGAAGGTGCCGTCGAAGTAGACGCCGGCAGTGTCCTGAATCAGACCATCGACCGCACCATCGAGCATGACACTGACATGCGCGAAGCGATCAGCCACTTCGACGGACTCGGTATCGACAGACTCGGTAACGGAAGGAGCACTGGGCTTGGACATGACGAAACTCTGGACCTTGGCACGCGATGCGAGCAGTGAAAGCCGGTGGCAAAGGACACCGACAGCATAAGAGCGGAGACAGCGCCTGCGTGCAGCAGGCAAGCGGCTGAAACACGAATTCAAGTGCCATAACCGACAACCGGCGCCTGTCACGGCAGCGTGTTCGTTGCCATCCAACTGCAATGGTCATTCACGAAACACGCAGCGGACGGCGCCGGTCATGCGAATTCAAGGTGTGCTGCCACCGCTCGCATCGCGAAGGATGGCAGCACACTGACGTTATAAGGCGGGAGATGACCGATAAGCCGGGTCTTGTCGTGGACAGTCATTCATCTAGGCCCTGAATCACTTCAGGGCTCAAGCAACCAACCCGCCCCCACTGCGGGCAGCAGCATAGGGGGCCTATTTGGTCTTGCTCCAGGTGGGGTTTACCTCGCCGCGAACTGTTACCAGCCGCGCGGTGCGCTCTTACCGCACCCTTTCACCCTTACCGGTCAGCCGAAGCTGACGTAGGCGGTCTTCTCTCTGCTGCACTTGCCGTCGGCTCGCGCCGCCCAGACGTTATCTGGCACCTTGCCCTATGGAGCCCGGACTTTCCTCCCCCAGCTTGCGCTGGCGGCGACTGTCTGGCCGTCTCCCAAGCACGCAAGACTACCAGTGTCATGGGCCTTTCACAAGACGAAGCCCGCGCAGGCCGAACAATGGCAGCGGCAAAAAAGTCTGGCGTGACAGAGGTTTGCCTATTCCTCCGCCGCGTCCTTCATGGCTTGCGCCTTGGCATACCAGGCTTTCTTGCGCCCGCCCACCAGACGTGTGGCGATAGCGGCCATCTGCTTGACGCCGACGCCCTCCTCGAACAGCACCTGCAACAGGGCGTCGCCTTCGACACTGGCCGCCTCGTCGCCGTCACGTGCCGGCGCTCCTTCGATCATGACCACGAACTCACCGCGTGTCTGATCACTGTCAGCGTCCATCTGCGCCAGCAGCTCGGCCGCCGTGCCATCGAGGAAGGTCTCGAAGGTCTTGGTCAGCTCACGGGCCAGCACGACCCGACGCTCGCCCAGCACCTCGCGGATATCGCCGAGCAGCGCCTGGATACGGTGCGGAGATTCATACAGCACGTGGGTGGCGCTATCGTCGCGCAGCGCGGCAAGGCGCGCCTGACGCGGGCCGCCCTTGTGGGCCAGAAAGCCTTCGAAGGTGAAGCGATCCGTCGGCAGGCCCGCAGCGCTGAGGGCGGTGATCAACGCGCACGGCCCCGGCAGCGGCACTACCTTGAAGCCACGCTCGCGCAGGGCGCGCACGACGATGAAGCCGGGATCAGAGATCAGCGGCGTGCCGGCATCGGAGACCAACGCGACGCGTCGGCCTGCCTCCAGCGCCTGACACAGCTGGTCGACACGGCCACGCTCGTTGTGATCGTGCAGGGACATCATGGGCACTTCCAGGCCCAGGTGACGCAGCAACCGCGCGCTGTGGCGGGTATCCTCGGCTGCGATCAGGTCCACTTCTCCCAGCACCCGCGCGGCGCGGGGACTGAGATCATCGAGGTTACCAATCGGCGTGGCGACCACGTACAATACGCCTTCAGAAGACTCGGACATTCAATGCTTCGACTCGTTGAACTCAATGGTAGAAATGGTCGTCAGACACAGGCAGATTGCCTTGGGACATTTCATCCGAAGGACGCTGCATGCGTGGCCCTGATCGACCGAGTGCCATGATGCCTTTCACCCTTCATCACAGTAGGCGGCGATGCACAGTCCTGACCACATCGCCCATCAGCCAAGGGACCGTCGTACATGCGCCAGACATGGAATCGTGCATCAGCCAATACGCTGGGCACTTCGTCAGCCATCCGGCAGGAGGCCGCGCGCCGTTCACGTTCCGGCCTGTGCACGCTGGCGGGCCTCGCCGCCTCCGCCCTGCTGCTGGCAGGGTGTGCCGGACAGTCACCGCTTTCCAGCGGCCCCGGTGCCGATGCCCTGCTAGCTCAGGCCGAGCAGCAACAGGGTCAGCAAGCGGCCAGTACGCGCCTGCAAGCTGCGGACATCCTAGCACGCAGCGGCGACAACGCGCAGGCGATCACCATCGCATCCGACATCGACCCGACAAGCCTTGAGCCGCAGGAACGCGTGCAATGGGCCCTGCTGCTGTCGCGTATCGCGCTTGAGCAGCAGGACGGCTGGAACACGATCCTGGCCACCTCGGTGCTCGAGGACAACATCCAGATGTCCAGCGATGACCAGCGCACACTGCGCAAGCGTCGCGGCCTGGCACTCGGCATGGTCGGCGAACCCCTGGCCAGCGCCCAGACCCTGATCGCCCTGCAGGCCGACAGCGATGACCTGAGCATCAACGACACCCTGTGGGAGCAGCTCACGCGCCTCTCGCCCAGTCAGCTCAATGAGCTGGCCAGCGCTAGCCCGACCGCCAGCGGCTGGACGGACCTGCTGCGCCTACAGCGTCGCTTCGGCGGCAACATCGACCAGATGTTCTCCGCCATCAACGACTGGTCGGACGCCAACCCGCAGCATCCCGCAGCGCGCCAGATGCCGCAGGGCATTCTCGATCTGCGCGAGCTCTCCGGCCAGGAAGTGCGCAAGATTGCCGTCTTCCTGCCCGAGTCCGGTTCGCTCAAGCGGATCGCCCAGGCCATCCGTGAAGGCATCGAGGCACGCCATCGCAGCGCCATCGACAATGCCGAGGCCACGCCGCAGCTGAGTTTCTATGACACCTCGAGCGCGGACCTCAAGACCCTGTATGCCCGTGCCACCATGGATGGCGCTCAGGTCGTGCTCGGCCCGCTGGACAAGAAGCTGGTCAGTCGGCTCGAGACTCAGAACAGCCTGCCGCTGCCGACACTGGCCCTCAACTACGGCACCCATGACAGCAACCGTGCCGACAACCTGTTCCAGTACGGCCTTTCCGCCGAGGACGAAGCCCGCCAGGTCGCCCTGCGAGCCGCTCTCGACGGCCATCGTGGCGCCGCCGCACTGGTGCCCAACAATGCCTGGGGCCAACGCGTCTACAGCGCCTTCCGCGACCGCTTCGAGCAGGAAGGTGGCGACATCGTCTCCGTTGAGCGCTACAACCCCAAGGGCGCCGTCAGCTCGGCCGTCAAGGACCTGCTGTCGGTCTCGAGCCAGGACCAGGCGCGCATGAAGTCCGCCAAGAAATCCGGCAGCAAATACGGCCGCGCGCACTCCGGCAACATCGACATGATCTTCCTGCTGGCGCTGCCGAGCTATGCGCGTCAGGTGCCGCCGATGCTGGACTTCTACTACGCGGGCGACCTGCCGATCTACGGCACTTCCCATCTCTATGACGGCGCACCGCAGCCCGATCAGGACGGCGACCTCAATGGCGTCGACTTCGTGGACATTCCCTGGGAAGTGCCGGAGGCCTCCTCCGGTGGCAAGGCATCCCTGCCGGAAGCCGACACCTATCGCGCCCTGTCCGATGCTTCACCACGCATGCTCAAGCTCAACGCCATGGGGGTCGATGCCTATCGTCTGGCCCAGCGCGTACCGCTGATGCTGGCCGGAGCGGGCGGCGAACTCTTCGGCGCCACCGGCAGCCTCTTCCCGCGCCACGATGGACGCATCGAGCGCACGCTGCCCTGGGCTGAATTCAGAGGTGGCGTACCGCGTCCGCCACTGAAAGGCGCCAACAGCCGCACCGTCGAAGCCTACACGCCCTGACATGACACGCGCCGACTCGCCCTCTGGCAAAGCGCACCCGCCTCCCCAGCGTCGCGCCCGAGCGCGCGGCGCCGTCATCGAGGCGGAGGTAGAACAATGGCTGGCAGCGCGTGGCCTGACACCCGTCACGCGCAACCAGCATGCCAAGGGCGGCGAGATCGACCTGATCATGCGTGACGCCGAGACCCTGGTCTTCATCGAGGTGCGCTACCGGGCCAACTCCCGCTTCGGCAGCGCACTGGAAAGCGTGACCCATACCAAGCAACGCCGGCTGATCACTGCCGCGCGTTTTTATCTGGCCCAGCACGGGCTATCATGTTCCTGCCGCTTCGACGTGGTAGGCGTGGAGGGGACCTCCCCTCGTTCCATTCACTGGATTCGCCACGCCTTCGAAGCGTTCTGAAGCCAACGACCAAGAGCCATCATGGATTTCCAATCGCGTATTCTCGGCCACTTCAACGCCAGCATTGACACCAAGACCTACGCCAGCGAAGTGCTGCCGCCCTTCATCGAAGCGGCCAGCCAGATGATGGTCCAGAGCTTGGTCAATGACGGCAAGATCCTGGCCTGCGGCAACGGCGGCAGCGCCGGCGACAGCCAGCATTTCTCTTCCGAGCTGCTCAACCGATTCGAGCGTGAGCGCCCGAGCCTGCCGGCCATCGCGCTGACCACCGACACCTCCACGCTGACGTCCATCGCCAACGACTACAGCTACAACGAGGTGTTCTCCAAGCAGATCCGCGCCCTGGGTCAGCCCGGCGACATCCTGCTGGCCATCTCCACCAGCGGCAACTCCGCCAACGTGGTGCAGGCCATCCAGGCGGCTCACGACCGCGACATGCGCGTCGTGGCCTTGACCGGCCGTGACGGTGGTGACATGGCGTCACTACTGGGCAGTGAAGACTGCGAGATTCGTGTCCCCGCCACCTCTACGGCACGCATCCAGGAAGTCCATCTACTGGCCATCCACTGCCTGTGCGACCTGATTGATCATCAGCTGTTCGGCAGCAACGAGTAATCCGCGCGCCCCACGGCATTCACCAGGAGAAAACGGCATGACGCCCAAGAACCTGCTTTCCCTCATAGCCACCGCCGGCTTCCTGACGCTAGCCGGCTGCACCACCGTCGCCGACCTGACCAACAGCGGCCCGATCGACGAAGACTATGGCGATCGCACCCTGGGCGCCCAGGTGGAAGACGAGAGCATCGAGACCAAGATCGAGGTCAATCTCGGCAAGACCGACGCCCGCTTCAACGATGCCCATGTCAATGTGAATTCCTACAACGGCATGGTGCTGCTGACCGGCCAGGTCGCCAGTGACGAGCTGAAGCAGAAGGCCACGGACATCGCCAAGGATGTGCGTCGTGTGCGTCAGGTGCACAATGCGCTGGAAATCAGCGCCAATGCCCCGGCCAGCCAGCGCGTGCAGGACACCTGGCTGACCACGCGCGTCAAGGCCACACTGGCGGCGGATGCCAATATCGACTCCGGTCGCATCTTGGTACTCACCGAGAATGCCAGCGTCTACCTGATGGGCATCGTGACCCGCGCCGAAGCTGACCAGATCGTCAGCAAGGTCTCTGAAGTCGGCGGCATCCAGCGTATCGCCAAGGTCTTCGAGTACCTCGACTGATCAAGGTGGCGCGCCTTGCATGCCTGACATGCAAGGCGCCCTGAATGAACAGCACCCAGAATGAAAAATGCCCCGCAGGCCGAAGCCTGCGGGGCATTTTTCATGACAGGAGCGACATCAGGCGGACAATGGCCAGCCCTCATCCATCGCCCCCACCTGCCGACGTGATTACTTGATCACACGCAGCGAAGGACGCCCCTTGCGCGGCGGCTTGGGCTGACCATTGTCATCAGCATCCTGCTCGTCACTGGCCGAGTCCGACGCCGGCTCTTCAGCGGCGACTCCGGCATCAGCGCCTGGCTCGACGGACGCATCCACTGATTCCGAGGCAGGTGCCTCTTCTTCGGCGGGCGCACTGCCGACACTGGCCAGCGTCGGGCGCGCTGTGGCGGCCGGCTCGGCATCTGGCGCGGCTTCACCGAATGTCATCTCATCGGCACCCGGCATCACCGGCTCATGACCGAAGACCATACCGACACCGTTTTCACGCGAATACAGCGCGACCAGGGCCGTCGTCGGCACGCTGACGTGCATCGGCTGACCACCGAAGCGGGCATTGAAGCTGACCCCTTCATTGGCGATCAACAGATCACGCACCGCACCGGGTGCGATATTGAGCACGATCTGGCCGTTCTGGACGTGTTGACGCGGCACTTGGACACCTTCCTGCTCGGCGTCCACCACGATGTACGGCGTATTGTCGTTATCCAGCAGCCACTCGTAGAGTGCGCGTGCCAGATAAGGGCGACTGGAAAGCATGGGAGAACCTCTTGAACTGCAATGAGTGTCAGCGACGACCGAAGTCCATTCCGCCAACGGGCCAACGCCCCGCACATCGCTCACATCCATCGACCTCAGACTGATGAGCGAGGGCGAAAGCCCGAATGCGTGACCGATCGATCAGTGACCGAAGGATCACGCACGGATCAGATGCGCATCTCGCGCTCGGCCTCGGACAGCGACGCCTTGAAAGCATCACGCCCGAACAACCGCTCCATGTAGGTCAGCAGCGGCTTGACCTGCTTCTCCGGCAGCTCGATTCCCAGTGTCGGCAAGCGCCACAGGATCGGGGCAATGCAGGTGTCCACCAGCGAGAACTCGTCGCTCATGAAGAACGGCATGTCGTCGAAGATCGGGGAAATGCCGATCAGGCTTTCACGCAATTCCTTGCGCGCCTTGTCGGCTTCCTTCTTGGTGCCTGTCTGGATGGTTTCCATCATCGGCACCCATTCGCGCTCGATGCGATGCATCCACAGACGGCTCTGGGCGCGCGCCACCGGATACACCGGCAACAGCGGCGGATGCGGGAAACGCTCGTCCAGATATTCCATCATGACCTTGGACTCGTAGAGCACCAGGTCGCGATCCAGCAGCGTCGGCACACTGTTGTACGGGTTCAGGTCGGCCAGTTCGGCCGGACGGCTGTCATCATCCACATCAATGATATCGACTGCCACACCCTTCTCGGCCAGCACGATCCGTACACGGTGGCTGAAGTGGTCGTCACCACCGGAGTAGAAGGTCATCGATGAACGCTTGGCCACAACACCCATGAAACTGTCCTCGCATCTGTTCGAGACATGCCCGTGTCAGCTTTTGGCCTGACAAACGGGGATAAGTTTCCTCTGGCCTGCCCTTGTCACAACGGGCCCTGCCAGAGGGTCAGCCTGCGCCACCTCGAGGCGACGCAAGCGGGCGCGCGACTGATCAGCCGCGCGCCCGTCACTGCCGGCTCGCCATTATCACTGAGACCCCGCCCCGGGGGCCATCAATGAATGTCGCGCCAGTATTCCTTCTTGAGAAGATACGCCAGCAAGGTAAAGATCAGAATGAATATTAACACCTTGGGGGCCATGCTCTCAGCCTTGAGTCGCGAAGGCTCGCCGACATAGGCCAGAAAATTGGTCAGATCCCACATCGCTTGATCGAATTCCCCTGCCGTCATGCTGCCAGGCTGGGTGATCTCTAGGATATCACAGGAGGCATAACGCCCCGTGCCGGGATCGATCTCCGCCCCCGCTACCGCCATATCAGTCTGTCCACAGACCTTTTCCTGCACGCCCTGCAGCGATTCCAGCACATGCGGCATGCCGACCTGGGGGAAGACCGCATTGTTCACGCCCCACGGACGTGACGCATCGCGATAGAAGCTCTTCAGATAGGTGTAGATCCAGTCCGTGCCGCGCAGACGCGCCTCGAGCGACAGATCCGGTGGCGGCGTGCCGAACCAGCCGGCCGCGTCTTCTTTCTGCATGCCCGTACGCATGGTGTCATTGATCTTGAGCGCTGGCGAGAGAATCAGGTATTGCTCGACCAGGTCCTCGGGCATCCCCAGGTCCTCCGCGGCACGCGAGTAACGCTGATACTGCAGGCTATGACAGCCGAGGCAGTAGTTGGTGTAAAGCTGCATGCCTCGCTGCAGCGAGGGCTGATCATGCAGATCCGGCTCCATCGTCTCCAGCGGCACCGCGCTGCTGGCCGCGCTCACCATACCCGCCCCCATCAGGCTCACTACGGCCAGCAACCCTGCTGCCAGCCCGCGTTTGAGCCACTCCCTTGCCCCACTCATCAGCGCGTTCATCGGCCCGTCACCCTGTCAGGCACCGCTCGCGTCGTCTCGAAGCGCGTATACAGCGGCATCAGTATGAAGAAGGCGAAATATGCCACGGTCGCCAGCTGCGCGATGATCGTGCGCTCATGCGTGGGCGGCATCACCCCCAGCACGCCCAGCGTCACGAAACTGACCACGAAGATGACGATGGCGACACGCGACAGCCAGCCCTTGTAGCGGATCGAGCGCACCGCCGAGCGATCCAGCCACGGCAGCACGAACAGGATAGCGATCGCCAGCCCCATGACCACCACGCCCCAGAACTTGGCATCCACGCCGAACAGCGGGTAATTGACCGCGCGCAACATGGCGTAGAACGGCGTGAAGTACCACACCGGCGCGATGTGCTCGGGCGTCTTGAGCGAATTGGCCGGTTCGAAGTTCGGCGTCTCCAGGAAGTAGCCGCCGCCTTCGGGGAAATAGAAGATCACTGCACAGAACACGAACAGGAATACGCCGACGCCGACGAGGTCCTTCACCGTGTAATAGGGATGGAACGGAATGCCATCCAGGGGCTGCCCCGCCTCATCCTTCCGGTCCTTGATCTCGATGCCATCGGGGTTGTTCGAGCCCACCTCATGCAGCGCCACCAGATGCAGCACCACCAGCCCGACGATCACCAGCGGCAAGGCAATGACATGCAGCGCAAAGAAGCGGTTCAGGGTGATTCCCGAGATCAGATAGTCGCCACGAATCATCTGCGCCAGGTCTGCCCCGATGACCGGAATCGCCGTGAACAGCGAGATGATCACCTGCGCACCCCAGTAGGACATCTGCCCCCAGGGCAGCAGATAGCCCATGAAGGCCTCGGCCATCAGCGCCAGATAGATGCACATGCCGAAGATCCAGACCAGCTCGCGAGGCGCACGGTAGGAGCCATACAGCAGGCCACGGAACATGTGCAGATAGATGACAACAAAGAAGGCCGAGGCGCCGGTGGAATGCATGTAGCGGATCAACCAGCCGTACTCCACATCGCGCATGATGTACTCGATGGAGGCAAAGGCCTCCTCGGCACTCGGCGTATAGCTCATCGTCAGCCAGATGCCGGTCAATATCTGATTGACCAGCACCAGCAAGGCCAGCGAGCCGAAGAAGTAGAAGAAGTTGAAGTTCTTCGGCGCGTAGTAGCCGGTCAGATGGTCCTGCAGAAACTGGGTGGCCGGCAGGCGGTCATCGATCCAGCGCATGATGCCGCGTGGCGCCTTGGCACGGTTTGGATTCCCCATCAGGCAGCCTCCTCGTCGACACCCACCACCAGTACCTGCTCGCTCTCGTAGCGATGCGGCGGCACCTCCAGATTCGAAGGTGCCGGCACTCCGGTGAAGACTCGCCCGGCGAGATCGAACCTGGACCCATGACAGGCACACAGATAGCCGCCCGGCCAGTCCGCGCCAAGATCCGCCGCACCAATCTCGGGACGATAGCCAGGCGAGCAGCCCAGGTGCGTGCAGATACCCACCAACACCACATATTCCGGCTTGATGGAACGCAGCACGGCATCGACATAAGGGGGCTGCTGGGGACGCAGTGACTCGGGGTCCTGCAACTCTGCGGGGGGGATGGCGCGGATATCGGCGATCATCTCGGGGGTGCGACGCACCACCCACACCGGCTTGCCGCGCCACTCGATGGTCATCTGCTGGCCGGGTGCCAGCCGCGAGATATCCGCCGTGACAGGCGCGCCTGCCGCGCGAGCACGCGCACTTGGCTGCCAGGACGCCAGGAAGGGCGTTGCGATACCGACCACCCCTACCGCCCCGACCACGGTGGTTGCGCTGACGAGGAAGCGGCGTCGCCCTCGGTTCACGACTTGATCTGACATTTTATTGTTATCTCCCAAACACTACCGCTTGATGCTGGGCCATCCACTTGCCGAGCACTTGATGCTTGCTTGTATTAAAGGGCAAGAACAGAGCACTCACAACTCAAGAAAGCCACCTTGACCAAAGCCGCTTTCGTCAATCGTGCAGCGAGACCGCAAAAAAAACGTCCAGCACCCTTGCGGGTACTGGACGTTCTTGTAGTCGACGCGAGTTCTCTTAACGCTTGGAGAACTGCGGACGACGACGGGCCTTGCGCAGACCGACTTTCTTACGCTCGACTTCACGGGCGTCACGAGTGACGTAACCGGCGGCGCGGAGGGTCGGACGGAAGTCTTCGTTGTAAGCCATCAGGGCACGAGTGATGCCGTGACGGATAGCGCCGGCCTGGGCAGAACCACCACCACCAGCAACAGTGACGTAGACGTCAAACTGTTCGCTAGTTTCGGTCAGCTCGAGCGGCTGACGGACAACCATACGCCCTGTCACACGACCGAAGTAGTCGTTCAGGTCACGCTGGTTGACGGTGATTTTGCCGGTGCCCGGCTTCAGGAAGACGCGCGCGGTAGAAGTCTTGCGGCGCCCGGTACCGTAGTGCTGCTGTGTCATGGCGATGCTTCCCTCAGATGTTCAGTTCTTGCGGCTGCTGCGCAGCGTGCGGATGCTCGGAGCCAGCATAGACTTTCAGCTTGGACTGCATGGCACGACCCAGCGGACCCTTCGGCAGCATGCCCTTGACAGCCAGTTCGATCACGCGCTCAGGCTTGTGGTCGATCATCTGGTTGAAGTTCATGGAGCGCAGGCCACCCGGGTAACCGGTGTGACGGTAGTAGGTCTTGGCTTCTGCCTTGCGACCAGTCACAGCGACTTTCTCGGCGTTGATGACGACGATGTAATCGCCAGTGTCAACGTGCGGAGTGTACTCGGCTTTATGCTTGCCGCGCAGGCGACGAGCAATTTCGGTAGCCATACGGCCCAGCGTCTTGCCGGCTGCGTCGACGACGAACCAGTCACGCTGGACGGACTGCGGCTTAGCAGTAAACGTCTTCATGGATGAATCACCTATAGTCGGGTCTTGCACCTGTGTGCGCGACCAATCCCTATTTTTCTTGGTTGCCCGACGTCTGGCAGCGAGCGGCATGCTGCTTGCGCAGTCACTGCCCTCTCATCTCCAGACTGCCCTCGCCCATCAGGAGTGAATGACTCAGGATGGCTCGAGAACCGGTCAACAGTTCGAGCGAGCGCGCATTGTACATGTCATACCCGCCTACCACAAAGGCTATTTTGCCCTGTCATGGACATCACGGTTTGTGAGGCAGTGCGAGGTACTCGCGTGATTGCATTTCCTGCAGGCGTGACAGCGTGCGCTGGAATTCGAAATCCAGATTGCCACCGGTGTAGAGATCCTCGACGGGCGTCGCGGCGCTCATCAGCAGCTTGACGCCACGGTCATAGAACTCATCGACCATGTTGATGAAACGACGCACCTGGTCGTCACTGTCGCGCCCCATCTGCGGCACCTCGGACACCAGCACGGTATGGAACTCACGCGCCAGCTCGATGTAGTCATTCTGGCTACGCGGGCCATCACACAGCTCATCGAAGTGGAACCACACCACGTCTTCATGGCGACGCAGAGCATGCAGCACGCGGTGATTGATGCTCAAGCCTTCATCAGCATGGCCTTCGGCACCGGCGATGGAGCGGAACTCCCGCGCCAGCCGCGCGGCACTGTCGTCGCCCAGCGGGCTATGGAAGAGCTCGGCGTGCTCCAGCGCGCGCAGGCGATAGTCGATGCCGGAATCGACGTTGACCACCGTGCAGTGACGCTTGACCAGGTCGATCGCCGGCAGGAAGCGCGCCCGCTGCAGGCCGTCCTTGTAGAGGTCATCCGGCACGATATTGGAGGTCGCGACCAGCACCACGCCCTGCTTGAACAGCTCTTCGAACAGGGTGGCGAGAATCATCGCATCGGTGATGTCCTTGACGAAGAATTCGTCAAAGCAGATCACGCGCGCCTCGACGGCGAACTTGGCCGCCACCAGAGTCAGCGGATTCTTCTCGCCCTTGTAGTGGCCGAGTTCATTGTGGACACGCTGCATGAAGCGGTGGAAATGCGTGCGCATCTTGTCGGCAAACGGCAGGCTCTCGTAGAAGGTATCGACGAGATAGGTCTTGCCGCGCCCCACACCGCCCCAGAAGTAGAGACCCATGATCTCGGGCACTTCATCGACAGGTGCCGTGCGTGACGGCTTGCCGAACAGACGACGCACCTTGGAGCCCAGCCCGCCGCCACCCGTCGCGTCGGACACCTTGTCGGGCGTCTGGCGCGGCCTGCGCACGAGGTCATCGTAGAGACGCTGCAGATGACGGACCGCATCTTCCTGGGCGGCATCGTAGGCAAAGTCATCACGCTTGAGGTCTGCCTGGTACTTCTCGAGAGGCGTCGGTGCTGGCATTGAGAAACCCGCTGCAGGTCAGGCGCCACCTACTGGCACACGCCTGACATGAAAAGGAACAAGAACACGCCTGACCCGACACGGCGGGCAGGCAAGAACGAAATTGCGCGGCATTATACGCCTTGATGGCCACTTTACCCACTCACCGGCCAGCAATCGGCGGTGCGAGGTGGCTGTCGCCGCGCGCATTGCTCGCAAGGCGTGAGCTGGCATCCGCCCACACCCCGCCGGATGCGCCGACAGGCGACCAAGGTCGCGCGCCGAGTGAATTGACGCATCGCTGCACCACACCGATATAATGGCGCGTGGACGCTTTTGAAACGCAAGCGGCACTACAGACTGAGCTAGGAAAGACCAAGGCAAGAAGGACAGCGGCAAGCGGCGCTGACCTGCTGGACACCAGACCGATCCCGAGATCGGCGTGATGGAACATCATTGAAGACCGGCATCGTATCTCAGCGCTACCATGCCCCAGCGGTGACGATCACCGCAGTCGTGACACAAGGAGAGCGACGTGAACGAGAGCAACATTGACTGGATCCTGGCCATTGCCTGTTTTCTGGCTGGCATCGGTATCGGCGCCTTGTGCTACCACCTGCTGAATGCCAACGTGGCCCGCAATCAGAAGACCCGCCAGAAGTTGGCTGAGCGCGAACTGGAGCTGACCCAGTTCCGCGATGCCCTCAACGACCACTTCTCCAAGGCCAGCGACCTGACCGACCAGATCCAGCGCGCCGGCAATGAGCTGCGCCAGCATCTGGCCACTGGCGCCACCGCGCTGTGCGATGACAGCCAGCTCAAGCGCCGCCTGCTGGACACTGACACCACGCCGGACGACAGCGAGACCGACAAGGTCGACCTGCCGCGTGATTACGCCGATAACCGTGGCACTCTGTCAGAGGACTTCGGCCTCAAGCCGCAACCGAGTGAAGGCGAGACTCCGGCCACCAACCCGCCGCGCATCTGATCGCCCTGCTGTCGTGAACCTCTCACGGCATCTGAAAACGACAACGGCCACCTCGAGAGGTGGCCGTTGTCGTTTCCGGCACCAGATGTCACGCCGGATTGTCGATATCCACGAAGCGGTGCTCTACTCCATGCTCGGCGGCCAGCCACTCGCCGAGGGCCCGCACACCGTCACGCTCGGTCGCATGATGCCCCGCCGCGAAGTAGGTCACTCCCTCTTCACGGGCGCTATGGGTGGTGCGCTCGGAAATCTCGCCCGAGAGGAAGGCATCGGCGCCGGCCTCGATGGCCAGACCGATATAGTCCTGAGCGCCGCCGGTGCACCAGGCAATGCGCTTGATGGGACGATCATGGCCGGCCACGACCAGCACCTCACGTCCCAGACGCCGACTGAACTCGGCCCCCAGCGCTGTGCTGTCCAGCTCTTCCACCTCAGCAGCCAGACGCCCGACATGCACCAGGCCACGCCCGGGCACGCCATCCAGACAGCCTTCACTGACCAGCCCCAGACGCTCGGCCAGCTGGGCATTGTTGCCAAGGGTCGGATGCGCATCCAACGGCAGGTGATAGGCTGCCAGATTGATGTCATTGGCCAGCAAGGTCTTGAGGCGCCGACGCTTCATGCCGGTGATCTGGGCCGGCTCGTTCTTCCAGAAGTAGCCGTGGTGCACCAGCACCAGGTCGGCCTGCCAGGCGAGCGCCTCATCAAGTAACGCCTGACTGGCCGTCACGCCAGTCATCACGCGGCGCACCTCGCGGCGCCCCTCCACCTGCAAGCCATTGACGGTATAGTCCTTGAAGGCCTGCGCCTCCAGACAGCCATCCAGCGCCTTCATCAGCGTGTCACGATCAGCCATTGGGCCTCCAGCAGTCAGAGTCATCGAGTGTTACACTGGCGAGCATTGTAACGGCGCATCGGCGCCATGTAAGCGTGCCGCGCCTTGACCGGGGCCATCCCTTCGCGTGGCACGTGGAGTTTCAGGCCATTCATCTTCATGTCCGCAGCATCGCGTCGGTGCGCGGACTTTTCATCAGGTAATCCGATGCCCCGTTCTCTTCGCAGCACACTGCTCCCGCTACTGTGGCCCGTCGTCACCGGCGTCCTGCTGGCCGTCGTCGTGCTGGATCGCTTTCCGACGCTGGGTCTGGGCGAACCCGCCCCGCAGCAGAGCGAGCAGGCAGGCAACACCCCCTATCCGAGCCCGTCACGGAACTCTGCCGCCAATCAGCAGGTGCTGCCGCCTCCGAGCCTGACGCTGTCAGCGGCGCAGCGCGAAGAGTCGGCAGACCCGGTACTGCGTGAAGCACCGCCGCTGCAGCGCAACAGCGGCCCGGCCAGCTATCAGGCCGCGGTGGACGCCGCCGCTCCGGCGGTGGTCAACATCTATTCCTCGCGCGAGATCAAGGACGACAGCAAGCATCCGCTGATGTCCGACCCCTTCTTCAACCAGTTCTACGGCGAAGACGCACTGCGCAGCCAGCGCATGCTGTCGAGTTTGGGCTCCGGCGTCATTCTCTCCAGCGACGGCTACATCCTGACCAACAATCACGTCATCCAGGGTGCCGACCAGATCCAGGTCGCCCTGCGCGATGGCCGCGAGACATTCGCCAAGGTCGTGGGCGTGGACCCGGAATCCGACCTCGCGGCGCTCAAGATCGACCTCGACAACCTGCCCACCGTGGCGATTGCCGATTCCACCCAGGTGCACGTCGGCGATGTCTCGCTGGCGATCGGCAATCCCTTCGGAGTCGGCCAGACGGTCACCATGGGGATCATCTCGGCCACCGGACGCAATCATCTTGGCCTGAACGCCTATGAAGACTTCATCCAGACCGATGCCGCGATCAACCCCGGCAACTCCGGCGGCGCGCTGATCAATACCGACGGCTCGCTGGTCGGCATCAATACCGCCATCTATTCGCGCTCCGGGGGCTCGCAGGGCATCGGCTTCGCCATCCCCGCCAACCTGGCACGTGACATCCTCGAAGCGCTGGTCGACCACGGCCGCGTGATTCGTGGCTGGCTGGGCCTGGAAGTCCAGGAGCTGACGCCGTCGCTGGCGCACTCCTTCGGCCTGAGCGCCCCGCAAGGCGTGGTGGTGGCCGCCGTGCTGCGTGACGGCCCTGCCGCGCGCGCCGGCCTGCGCCCGGGCGATATCCTGACCGCCATCGGCGGCAAGCGCCTGCTGGATGCTCGCCTGGCCATGGCCGACATCGCCGCCGTCAAGCCCGGCAATGCGCTGGAGTTGCGCCTGCTGCGTGACGGCAAGACGTTGGACATCGATGTCAAGGTCGGCGAGCGCCCGATTCCCGACAATACACCGGCGGCCGTCGAGCCGTCCCTGCAGGACAAGGGCTGAGCCGGTATATCGGCGCAGCGCCTTGGGCAGCCCCCGCCCCATGATGACAAGAAGCCCCGCGACGGAGTCCGTCGCGGGGCTTCTTGTCTTGTCAGACGACTGACCAGGCAAGGCTCAGTCTCAAGATCAGTCGAGAATGCGATTCTCGGCACTGCGCGCATGTGCCGTCAGCGACTCGCCACGTGCCAGTACCGAGGCGGTACGCCCGAGCACTGACGCGCCCGCTGGCGAGCACTGGATCAGCGAGGAGCGCTTCTGGAAGTCATAGACGCCCAGCGGCGAGGAGAAGCGCGCGGTGCCGGAGGTCGGCAGCACGTGATTCGGCCCGGCGCAGTAATCGCCCAGCGCCTCGGAGGTATGCGAGCCCATGAAGATGGCGCCGGCGTGGCGCACGCCCTCGACCCACTCCTGGGGATTGGCCACCGAGAGCTCCAGGTGCTCCGGCGCGATGCGGTTGGTCAGCTCCAGCGCCTGCTCCGGCCCGCTGACACGGATCAGGGCGCCACGCTCACGCAGCGAGGTCAGGATGATCTCGGCACGCTCCATGGTCGGTGCCAGGCGTGCGATGGAGGCCTCGACGGCGGCCAGGTGCTCGTCATCCCATCCGATCAGGATCGCCTGGGCATCTTCATCGTGCTCAGCCTGGGAGAACAGGTCCATCGCCAGCCAGTCCGGATCGGTCACGCCATCACTGACCACCAGGATCTCGGACGGCCCGGCGATCATGTCGATACCGACCTGACCGAACACCGCACGCTTGGCAGTCGCCACGTAGATGTTGCCCGGTCCGACGATCTTGTCGACGCGCGGCACGGACTCGGTGCCGTAGGCCAGTGCCGCCACGGCCTGGGCGCCACCGATGGTGAAGACACGATCGATACCCGCCAGGTGAGCCGCGGCCAGCACCAGCTCATTGACCACGCCGTCCGGCGTCGGCACGACCATGATGATCTCGCGCACGCCCGCGACATGCGCCGGAATCGCGTTCATCAGCACGGATGACGGGTAGGCGGCCTTGCCGCCCGGCACGTAGATGCCGGCGCGGTCCAGCGGCGTGACCTTCTGGCCCAGCAGGCTGCCGTGCTCGTCCTTGAAGGACCAGCTTTCCGGCTTCTGATGCTCGTGATAGACACGCACGCGCTCGGCAGCCACAGCCAGCGCCTCGCGCTGATCCGCCGGCAAGTCGGCATAGGCCTGGGCCAGACGCTCGGCACCGATGACCAGCTCGGCCATGCTCGAGACATTCAGGCGGTCGAAGCGGTTGGAGAACTCCACCAGCGCCACATCGCCTTCCTGCTTGACGCGCGCGAGGATGTCGGTGACACGATGCTGTACCTCGGCATCGGACACGCCCTCCCATGACAGCAAGCGATCCAGGCGGGCAATAAAATCGGTATCACGGCTATCAAGCCGGTTGATCAAGGTATCCATGCGAACCTCTTTTCTCATTGCTTGGCAGAGAAGGCTGAACCGGACGGGCTCTGTCCAGCGCCTACCCCTATCATCTTGATAAGGATCGTGACGAGCAGGGGCGGCAGCTGGCGTTTCGAGCGTCATCTTCTGCCACGGTCATCTATGCGACCTTGGGTATCCATCGGGTCGATGCCAACAGCACGCCGCCATCACGCCTCGCGGCGGGCTTCCACGGCCTGACGCAGGCGATCGATCAGCGGCTTGAGACGATCGTGCTTCATGGTCATGGCGGCCTTGTTGACCACCAGACGCGTGCTGATGTCGGTGATCAGCTCGCGCGGCTCCATGCCGTTGGCGCGCAGGGTGTTGCCGGTGTCGACGATATCGACGATCTCGTCGGCCAGATTCATCAGCGGGGCCAGTTCCATCGCACCGTAGAGCTTGATGACTTCCGCCTGAATGCCCTGCTCGGCGTAATAACGACGCGCGACATCGACGAACTTGGTCGCGACGCGGCGGCGAGCGCCCTGCTGCTGCTGACCGACGACACCGGCGGTCATCAGGCGGCACTTGGCGATTTCCAGGTCCAGCGGCTCGTACAGGCCTTCGGCACCATGCTCGAGCAGCACGTCCTTGCCGGCGATGCCGAGATCGGCCGCGCCCAGCTGCACGTAGGTCGGCACGTCGGTGGCACGGATGATGACCAGCTTGACGTCCGGCAGATTGGTATCGAAGAGCAGCTTGCGGCTCTTGTCGAGATCTTCCAGCGGCTCGATGCCAGCGTCAGCCAGCAGCGGCAGGGTTTCCTTGAGGATACGCCCCTTGGAGAGGGCGACGACCAGTTGCTTGCTCATGGGGTATTCGCCCGTGCTTGTACGTAGGAATTCGGCACGCGCTGCCGGTCAATCAAGGCCGGCAGCACGAGGTGGGCCACTGATCAGCCGGCGGAGCGACGGATGATCACGTTCAGCCCGGAGAGCTTCTCTTCGATGCACTCGTAACCGCGGTCGATGTGATAGATGCGGTCGACCATGGTCTCGCCGTCGGCGACGGTCGCCGCGATCACCAGCGAGGCAGAGGCACGCAGGTCCGTCGCCATCACCGGCGCGCCGGACAGGCGCTCGGTGCCGGTCACGACCGCGGTGTTGCCCTCGAGCGCGATGTGGGCGCCCATGCGGTTGAGCTCCTGCACGTGCATGAAGCGGTTCTCGAAGATGGTCTCGATCACGGTGCTGGTGCCTTCCGCGACCGCATTCATCGCCACGAACTGGGCCTGCATGTCGGTGGGGAATGCCGGGTACGGCGCCGTGCGGATATTGACCGCCTTCGGGCGCTTGCCGTGCATGTCGAGCTCGATCCAGTCATCACCGGTGGTGATGGTGGCGCCGGCTTCTTCCAGCTTGGCCAGTACGGCATCCAGGGTGTCGGCACGCGTACGCGTGACACGCACCTTGCCGCGCGAGGCAGCCGCCGCGACCAGGAAGGTGCCGGTCTCGATGCGGTCCGGCATGACGGAGTATTCACAGCCGTGCAGCTTCTCGACACCGTCGATGACGATGGTGTCGGAGCCCTGGCCGGTGATCTTCGCGCCCATCGCGATCAGGCACTCGGCCAGATCGACGACTTCCGGCTCACGCGCGGCGTTTTCCAGCACGGTGCGGCCATCGGCCAGGGTCGCGGCCATCAGCAGGTTCTCGGTGCCGGTGACGGTCACGACATCAAAGACGATGCGCGCGCCTTTCAGGCGGCCACCCGGCGCCTTGGCGCGGATATAGCCATTCTCGACCGTGATCTCGGCCCCCATCGCCTCCAGGCCACGGATGTGCAGATCCACCGGACGCGAGCCGATGGCGCAGCCGCCCGGCAGCGAGACTTCGGCACTGCCGAAGTGCGCCAGCAGCGGGCCCAGCACCAGAATCGAGGCACGCATCTTCTTGACCAGGTCATAGGGCGCGTGACAATGCTCGACCTTGGAGCCATCCAGCTGCACGGTCATGTTGTCGCCCATCACCGGCTCGACGCCCATACGCCCGAGCAGCTCGAGGCTGGTCGTGATGTCCTGCAGATGCGGCAGGTTGCTGATGGTCACGGGACCTTCCGACAGCAGCGTGGCTGCCAGAATGGGCAGTGCCGAATTCTTGGCGCCGCTGGCCCAGACTTCCCCGTTGACCGGCCCGTTGCCAGTGATGATCAGCTTATCCATGAAATGTTCCGGTCAACCCTGAGCGTTGCCGGCGGCAGCTTCGAACTGCGCCGGGGTATAGGTACGAATGCTGATGGCATGCAGCGCGCCAGAGCGGATCTCATCATTGAGTGCGGAGTAGACCAGCTGCTGGGCCTTGACGCGGCTCAGCTCGGCAAAGACATCCCCCACGGCGACGACCTGGAAATTGCAGCCCTCACCCTGGATATGAAAATCGACGTTCTCGATACGAGCCTCGAGCAGGGCCTTGACATCATTCGGTTGCATGACGGGCGATGACTCCTTCGCGGTACATGTCGGGATCGTGGCAGGGAATCCTTGCGCGACGATCGATGCGATATGACCGCACATGGTAATCAAAAGCGCGCGGGAACGCGATTGGCAGTCAATCGCTGCCTCCACGTTGCCGCGCGCATGAATGGCGATACGGACAAGCCTCTAGCATCCAGCAGAGCAGTGTGGCCTGACAGGTAGTCAGGCCACACTGCTGGCTCAGGACGTCTCGAGTGACAGCGGGGGCTCGGCGCTGATCTCAGCGACATTCAGCCCCGGCAGCAGGTTTTCCAGTCCAGAGACTGCCGCCAGTCGGCTCAACGCGGGAGACAACGCGAGATGAGCGACGTGCCCACCATGCTCCGCCAGATGGCGCTGCCACTCGAGCAGCACGCTCAGGGTGGCAGTACTGGCGCTATCCACGCCGCACAGATCGATGGAAACCCCATCCTCGCGGCGCCCCAGCCATTTCCTGCCGGAATCCGCCAGCTCTGCGGCATTGTCGAAATCCGGCTGGCCACTCAGGCTCAACCGTGCGTCACCGGCTTCCAGCGTGACGCCCTCGCGATCGAAGAGAGTTTTCATGGTCATGGCGACGACAGGGCTCAGCTGTTGCCCTGATCCCCCTCACCCTTCTCGAGGTCGACATCCGGCTGCCAGCCCTTGATGACGGCATCGATGTCGCGGCCGTTGTCACGCATGGCCTGGTCGAACTGGTTGCGGAAGGTCAGGCCCAGGTTGACGCCATTGACGATCACGTTGACCACCTTCCACTTGTCGTTGCGCAGACGCATGGAATAGGCCACCGGATAGACCTTGCCCTTGGTATCGACCACGTCCATGTAGACGGTGTCCTGGTCTTCATAGCGACGCTCACCTTCGCTGTCCTTCACGTCCAGCCTGGCGTAATCGAAGCTCACCAGCCCCTTGGCATAGGTGCCGATCAGGGTGTCATGGAAGACCTTGGCGAATTCGGTGCGCTGCTCAGGAGAGGCGCCCTTGAAGTACTTGCCCATCACGCTGGCGGCGATGTAGCGATAATCCACCACCGGCTTCAGCGCGGAATCCACCAGGCTTTCCAGCTCGTCGACGTTGTCCTTGTAGTAGCTCTCGCGGCTATCGATCTTGGTAGTCAGGCCCTCGACCGTGTCGCGCAGCAGCACGTCCGGCTCCTGCGGGGCGGCCATGGCCAGCGGGCTCAGCGCCATCAGGGCGGACAGGCTCAGCACGCTCAGCGGACGGATCAGCTTCTTGAGGCTAGGAATCATCAGGGTTGCTCCTTGAAAATGTGCATCGTGCTCGAACGTGAAACCACAGGCACCGAGTCAGGTCTTTCGGCGCATCACACGCATGCGCCGGGTGCCTGGACTTCGATGAACAGCGCTTCGAGAATCAGCGCTTCCAGAATCAGCTCTTCGAAAAATTGGACACGAACTGCTGGATCAACTCTTCCAGCACCAGTGCAGACTGGGTATCGCGAATGGTGTCGCCGTCCTCCAGCACGTCCGGGTCTCCCCCGGTACTCAGGCCGATGTACTGCTCGCCCAGCAGGCCGGACGTCAGGATGGCGGCGGTGGTGTCCTTGCTCAGCTTGCCACGCAGGCTGCTGTCCAGCTTCATCGTGACACGGGCGTCAAACCACTTCGGGTCCAGCTCGATCTTCTCGACGCTGCCGACGGCAACACCTGCCATCGTGACCTTTGACCGCGCCTTGAGGCTTCCGATCCCTGAGAAGTTGGCATTGAGCACGAAGGTGTCATCAGCCTGCTGGAACGTGACGCCGCTGACACGCAGCCCCAGGAAGACCATTCCCAGGAAACCAGCGAGTATGAACAGGCCCACGCCGAACTCGAGCATGCGGGTACGTTTCATCAAATCTCTCCGAACATGACGGCCGTGAGGACAAAGTCGAGTCCCAGCACCGCCAAAGATGAATAAACCACGGTACGTGTGGTGGCGCGCGAAATGCCTTCCGAGGTCGGGATCAGGTCATAGCCCTGGAAGACGGCGATCCAGCTGACCACCAGCCCGAAGACCAGTGACTTGATGACGCCATTCATGACATCACCGATGAAATCGACGTTCGACTGCATGCTGCTCCAGTAGGCGCCCTCGTAGATGCCCAGCCAGTCGACCCCCACCAGCTTGCCGCCCCAGATACCCACGACACTGAAGCCGATGGTCAGCAGCGGCAGCGAGACGAACCCGGCCCACAGGCGCGGCGCGACGATGCGCTTGAGCGGATCGACGCCGATCATCTCCATGCTGGTCAACTGCTCGGTGGCCTTCATCAGGCCGATCTCCGCCGTCAGCGCCGACCCCGCGCGCCCGGCAAACAGCAAGGCCGCGACCACAGGCGCCAGCTCGCGCAGCAGTGACAGCGACACCATCTGTCCCAGCGCTTCCTCGGCGCCGAAACCGACCAGAATGGTGTAGCCCTGCAGCGCCAGCACCATGCCGATGAACAGCCCCGAGACCAGCACGATGGCCAGCGACAGCACACCGACGAAGTGCATCTGTCGCACCCACAGGCCAATGCCCTCACGGGACGGGATGCCGATACCGGCCTGCACCAGCAGCATGCCGGCGCGCCCGATGGCCGCGATCACGTCGATGCTGCTGCGGCCCAGTGACGTGATGGCCCCGAGCGGGCCACGATTCAGACCACTCATGACTCTCTCCTGCGGGTTGCCGACTCGCGACCATCGAGAATGTCGCCGGCGAAGTCCGGGGCGGGGTAATGGAAGGGCACCGGGCCATCCGGCTTGCCGTGGATGAACTGGGCCACACGCGGGTCCGATTCGGCGTTCAGCGCCTCGGGGGTGCCCTGCGCCATCACCTTGCCATCGGCGATCACATAGACGTAATCGGCAATGGTCAGCGTTTCCTTGATGTCGTGCGAGACCACCAGCGCCGTCATGCCCAGCGCATCATTGAGGCGCCGGATCAGATTGACCAGCACGCCCATCGAGATGGGGTCCTGCCCGGCGAACGGCTCGTCGTACATGATGAGGTCCGGGTCCAGCGCGATGGCTCGCGCCAGCGCCACACGCCGCGTCATGCCGCCGGAGAGTTCGGCCGGCATCAGTTCACGCGCGCCGCGCAGCCCGACGGATTCGAGCTTGATCAGCACGATGTCACGAATCATCGCATCGGGGAGATCGGTGTGGACGCGCAACGGGAAGGCGACGTTCTCGAACACGCTCAGGTCGGAGAACAGGGCACCGCTCTGAAACAGCATGCCCATGCGACGGCGCATGCGAAACAGCTCGCGCCGCGACAGGCCATGCACGTGCAACCCGGCGATCTCGACGCGTCCTGCCGAAGGTGTCAACTGGCCGCCGATCAACTTGAGCAGTGTCGTCTTGCCGGTACCGGAAGGCCCCATGATGGCGGTTATCTTGCCGCGCGGGATCTTGAGGTCGATGCCGGAGAATATCTCGCGTTCTCCACGGGTGAACCGCAGGCCTTCGACACGAATCAGGGCGTCATCGAGATTGATCTCGCCTGCCGCGCCACGTGAAGAAGCCTGCGCATCCTGGCCGTCCGCACCCGTCCGGGTTGCGGTCTGACCGGGCAAATCAGTCATAGAAGCATCCGCTGTGAGGGACCTTCGCCGTGACAAGCCACACGCAGTCGGCTCGTGAACAGGACGAATGTCCGAGTCATGGGATCCAAGGATCAAGTTAGTTAGCGAACATCGTATCCGAACCCACCCCTGTGCCGCCAGTCTCATCAAGGCAACAGAGCCGTGCCGCGGGTGGTGATGCGGGCAGCAATGCGCTCGGCAACACGGCCTGCAATGCGAACAAGGCCGCCGTCTTGCAATGGATTGGGGGGATGCGTTTAATGGCGCGGTTCCCGGCGATACGCCACCGCCCTGCCCCCTGACCCGAGAGTTCTGATGCTATTTCCCATCCTTGCAGTCGTCATCGGCCTGATTGGTCTTGTCTGGAGTGCTGATCGCTTCGTCGAAGGAGCCGCGGCCACTGCGTGGCGCGCCGGGATGAGCAAACTGCTGATCGGGATGACGATTGTCTCCGTCGGCACCTCTGCCCCCGAGATCGTCGTCTCCATCATGGCCTCTCTTGATGGCACTCCGGATATCGCGACCGGCAATGCGCTGGGCTCAAACATCGCCAATATCGGCCTGGTGCTCGGCGTCACGGCGTTGATCGCCCCGATTCCAGTGCATTTCGGGCTGGTGCGCCGCGAGCTGCCGCTGCTGCTGGCGGCTACGGCGCTGGGCGGTTATGCGCTGTCCAACAGCGGGCTCGAGCGTCTCGATGGCATCCTGCTGCTGGCCCTGCTGGTCTTCACGCTGGTGTGGCTGTTCAAGGTCGATGCCCCGAGTGAGGCGGAAAGCCAGGATGACGTGCCCGAGATGAGTACCGGGCGCGCCATCTTCTGGCTACTGGTCGGGCTGGCCGTGCTGATCGCCAGCTCGCGGGCGCTGGTGTGGGGAGCGACCGACATCGCCCAGGCACTCGGCGTGCCGGAATTGATCATCGGCCTGACCGTGATCGCCATCGGCACCAGCCTGCCGGAACTGGCCGCCAGCGTGGCCAGCGCCCTCAAGCGCCATCACGACATCGCCATCGGCAACGTCATCGGCTCCAACCTGTTCAACATCCTCGCCGTGCTGCCCGTGCCGGGCCTGCTGGCGCCGGGACCGGTGGATGGCAGCGCCATCAGCCGTGACTATCCGGTGATGCTGGGACTGACGCTGCTGCTGGCCGCGTTGCTCATCTGGCAGCGCCGTGGGCGCATCGGCCGTGCCCCAGGTGTTATCCTGCTCGCCTGCTATCTGGCCTACACGGCCTGGCTTGCCATCAGCCTGACTCGCTGACGGCAGCGTCTTCATCATCGTTTGCCACGCCGCCGCGCGGGATGACACGCCCTTTCCGCGCGGCCTGAGCCCTGGCCAACCACAGGCAACAATTCGATCATGACCGAGCCTTCCAGCACTCCACACGCCACCACACCTGGCGCCTCAGCATCCAGCCAGTCCGCCGCCGCTGATGAGACTCCGGCCAGCCAGGCGGATTTTCGCGCCAGCGCCCGTCGCACCTTCGCCATTGAAGAGGCGGCCATCGCCGCGCTTGAAAGCCATCTCGATGACGACTTCGACCGCGCCTGTCAGCTGATGCTCGCCACCAAGGGCCGCGTCATCGTGACCGGCATGGGCAAATCCGGCCATGTCGCCAGCAAGATCGCCGCCACCCTGGCCAGCACCGGCACCCCGGCCTTCTTCGTCCACCCCGGGGAAGCCAGCCATGGCGACCTGGGCATGATCACGCCGGCCGATGTAGTACTTGCGCTGTCCAACTCCGGAGAGACCGCCGAAGTCACAGCGCTGCTACCGCTCTTGAAGCGCATGGGCACCCCGCTGGTCTCGATGACCGGCAAACCCGGCTCGACCCTGGCGCGTGACGCCGAGGCGCATCTGGACACCAGCGTTGCCCAGGAAGCCTGCCCGCTGAATCTGGCACCCACCGCCTCGACCACCGCTGCGCTGGTGATGGGCGACGCCCTGGCGGTGGCACTGCTTGAGGCGCGCGGCTTCACTGCCGAGGAATTCGCGCTTTCCCATCCGGGCGGCAGCCTGGGTCGCCGCCTGCTGCTGCGAGTCCAGGACGTGATGCATCATGGCGACGCCCTGCCGCGCGTGGCACTCGGCAGCCCGCTGCGCGATGCGCTGCTCGAGATCACGCGTCAGGGCATGGGCTTCACCTGTGTAATCGATGATGACGACCATCTGGTCGGCGTCTATACCGATGGTGACCTGCGCCGCACCCTCGACCAGCACGGCGATCTGCGCGCGCTGAAGGTCGATGATGTCATGACCCGCGGCGGCAAGACCGTGCGCGCCAGCATGCTGGCCGCCGAAGCGGTGCGCATCATGGAAGAAAACCGCATCAGCGTTCTGGTAGTCTGTGACGAGGATGAGCACCCCATCGGGGCCATCCATATGCACGGCCTGCTGGCCAGCGGCGTGATCTGAACTCCCGCGGGCGTTCGCTGTCTCTGTTCGACGGCAGATCGTCCCGGCAAGACGCCACCGCTCAACGCCCATCAGCGCCGTTCACAGGACAGCGTCAAGCATGCACGGAGTGCGAGGAGAAAGACCATGAGCGACACGAATTCCCTGAGCGAAGAATATCCGCAGGACATCATCGACCGCGCACGCCGCGTGCGTCTGCTGGCGCTGGATGTCGATGGCGTGCTCACCGACAACCGCCTGCACTACGATGCCAACGGCGTCGAGACCAAGTCCTTCCACGTCCAGGACGGTCATGGCCTCAAGCTGGTGCTGCGCAGTGGCGTTCGCGTCGCGCTGATCACCGGCCGCAGCTCACCGATGGTCGAGCGTCGCGCCAAGGAACTGGGTATTCAGGATGTCATCCAGGGCCGTGAAGACAAGCTGGTCGCATTGACCGATCTGTGCCGCGAGCACGGGATCGAGCTGGAAGACGTCGCCTATTGTGGCGATGACCTGCCGGACCGCGAAGCTATTCGGCGTGTCGGCCTCGGCGTCAGCGTGCCCAACGCCATGGCCTACGTGATGAGCGAGGCCAACTGGGTCACCTCGCGCCAGGGCGGCGATGGCGCCGTGCGCGAGCTCTGTGATCTGCTGCTCAAGGCACAGGGCCACTGGGCCTCGGTGCTGGATACCTACCTGCAGGAGTCGCGTCCCTGATGTTACGTCTGCCCCGCCCTTCTCCGCGTCTCTGGCTGATGCTGCTGTTGCTGCTCGTCGGTGGCGTGCTGGCGCTGATCGAGCAGCGCAACAGCCTGGAATCGACCGTCAATGTCGAGGTCGACAGCAGTGAGCCGGATTACTATCTCGACGGGGCAGACATGACACGCTTCGATGCGCGCGGCGTGGCGATCCAGTCCATGAGCTCGCCGCATATCGAGCATACGCCAGGCGATGACGTGACCCGGGCGCAGACCCCGAAGATTCGCACCAACGACAGTGAAGACCGCCGCTGGTATGCCACGGGTGACAGTGGCGTGTTGAGCGCCGGCGGCGACACCTTCACTCTCGAGGGCAATGCCAGACTGCGCCAGCCCGATGACCGCTGGACCCTCGATACCGATGTCCTGCACTACAGCCGTGATCAGAATCGCGCCTGGAGTGACGTGCCGGTCGTGATCACCCAGAATGGCCAGCATGTCGAAAGCGACAGCTTCAGCGCCGACCTCTCCCGGGATTCCGCCGTGCTGCAGGGCCGCGTCCGCAGCGTCCTGCAACCCGGTGCGGGCCAGAGCGAGGCCAGCAAGGAAGCCGAGCGCATAGACTCGGGCACCGAGAGCACCACTACCGATGAGGGGCGCGTCAACAGCACCTTCGAGGCAGCGCCTGCCAGCGGTGAATGAACCCGCCGGGCTGGCCGTCGCGCCATGACCCGCGCCGCAACACCTTCTTCCCTGCCGCTCGATGGCATCATTGCTCGGGCGGCGACCCCGTCATGCCAAGGAGCCACCATGACTTCCACGACTCGCAAGCCCTTGACGGCCTGTCGCCAGACCCTCAACAGCGGTGTCATGGCGCTCTGCCTGGCACTGGGCATGTCTACCTTCGCCCCGGCCGCCATGGCGCTGGACAGCGATGCCAGCCAGCCGATCAACATCGCCGCGGATGCCCTGTCTCTCGATGACAAGGCCGGTACCGCCACCTATACCGGCCAGGTGGAGATGCGCCAGGGCAGCATGAAGCTCGATGCCAGCCGCGTCGATATCAGCCGCGCCGGCAGCGGCGAGATCTCGCTGGTCAAGGCCACCGGCAAGCGTGCCTACCTGGAACAGCAACCCGCACCCGACGAGAAGCTGGTCAAGGGCTGGGCCGACACCATCCGCTACCATGCGCTGGAGCGCCGCGTGGAGCTGGTCGGCAATGCGCGCCTCGAGAAAGGCGATGACACCTTCGAAGGCGGCTACGTGGAGTACTTCCTCGACAAGCGCCAGGTGAACGCCAACAACAGCAAGACGGCACAGCAGACCGAAGGCGGTCGCGTGCACATGACTCTGACGCCGCGCGGCGCCAATGCCAGCAAGGAAAACTGAGTGATGACTGCTGCTACTCCGCGTACGTTGAGCGCTCGCCATCTGGCCAAGGCCTACAAGGGCCGCAAGGTGGTCAAGGACATCTCGCTTGAGATCCGTCAGGGTGACATCGTCGGCCTGCTGGGCCCCAACGGCGCCGGCAAGACGACCTCGTTCTACATGATCGTCGGGCTGGTGCGCGCCGATGCCGGCAACGTCTCCATCGACGACAAGGACCTCTCCGCTGCCGCCATGCATCAGCGTGCACGCGCCGGCATCGGCTATCTGCCTCAGGAGGCGTCGATCTTCCGCAAGCTGTCGGTAGCCGACAACATCATGGCGATTCTGGAGACCCGCAAGGACCTGGATCGCAATGGCCGCAAGGCACGCCTTGAAGAGTTGCTCGAGGAATTCAGCATCACGCATATTCGTGCCAGTGCCGGCATGAGCCTGTCCGGTGGCGAGCGTCGACGGGTCGAGATCGCCCGCGCACTGGCCACCGAGCCGGACTTCGTGCTGCTCGATGAGCCCTTCGCCGGCGTCGACCCCATCTCGGTGGGAGAGATCAAGAGCATCGTGCGCCAACTGCGCGATCGTGGCATCGGCGTGCTGATCACCGACCACAACGTGCGCGAGACACTCGATATCTGTGACACCGCCTATATCGTCGGCGATGGCCAGATCATCGCCCACGGTGACGCGGACTCCATCCTGGCCAACCAGCAGGTGCGCGACGTCTACCTCGGCCACGAGTTCACGCTCTAGGGTCAGCGGCTGCGCTGAGCCCACCGGAGGCGAAAGCTTCAAAAGCCGCTGCGTGATTTTATCGCGTAGCGGCTTTTTCATGTCTGACATCAGACGCATGCATGACGTCCATACCACCTTGGTGGAAACATGGCATGCAAGTTGCTTTAATATTCACGGCAACCACTTGTCAGTGGCCCGAGTCACGGTATAGCGTAGTAAGCACGTTCCTTTGCCGTGAATTGACTGACTCCATGAAACCCACCCTGCAACTCCGCCTCGGCACCTCGCTGACCATGACGCCGCAGCTTCAGCAAGCGATCCAGCTGCTGCAGCTGTCGACGCTCGATCTGCGTCAGGAGATTCAGCAAGCCCTCGAGTCCAACCCCATGTTGGAGCTCGACGAGGACTACGAGTCGCTGGATGTCATCGAGACACAGGATACGAGCGAGATCTCCACTGCCGACTCCTCGAGCGAGATTCCCGAGGAATACCCCCTCGACAGCGACTGGTCGGACCTCTATCAGGACCACGCCGGTAGCCTGACCAGCTCCGGCAGTGGCAGCGGGAGCGAAGAAGGGCCGGACTTCGATCGCAATACAAGCGTCGAGAGCCTGCAGGACCACCTGCGCTGGCAGCTGGCGATGACCGACCTCGATAGCCGTGAACGCCAGATGGCGGAGAGTCTGATCGATGCCGTCGACGGTGCCGGTTACCTGAGCCTGTCACTCGATGAGCTGGTCGATGGTCTGCGCGGCCAGGGCCTGCCCGGTCTCAAGGCTTCCGAGCTCGAGCAGGTACTGCTGCGTCTGCAGCAGTTCGACCCGACCGGCGTCTTCGCCCGCGACCTGCGCGAGTGCCTGCTGCTGCAACTGGCGCTGCTGCCGGATGATCTGCCGCTGCTGGCGCAGGCGCGTCGCTTGGTACGTCAATTCCTCGAGGCACTGGGCAACGATGACCGCAAGCTGCTCAAGCGCCGACTGAGCCTTGACGATGACGAGCTGGACCACGTCATCCGCCTGGTGCGCGCGCTCGATCCGCGTCCGGCATCCGCCTGGGGCGAGCCCGCCAGCGATTACGTGATCCCTGATCTGCTGGTGCGTCATACCCGCCACGGCTGGCAGGTCGAGCTCAACCCGGAAGCGCTGCCCAGGCTGCGCATCCAGCCGGAATACGCCGCACTGATAAAGCGTGCCGACAAGTCCGCCGACAACACCTTCCTCAAGGACAACCTGCAGGAAGCGCGCTGGCTGATGAAAAGCCTGTCATCACGCAATGACACCCTGCTCAAGGTCGGCCGCGAGATCATGGCGCGCCAGGTCGACTTCCTCGAGCAAGGCGAGGAAGGCATGAAGCCACTGATTCTGGCCAACATCGCCGAAGTGGTCGAGATGCACGAATCGACCATCTCGCGGGTCACGACCCAGAAATACATCCACACCCCGCGCGGCGTCTTCGAGCTCAAGTTCTTCTTCTCGAGCCAGGTCGGTGGCAGCGGCAGTGGCGACGCCCACTCAAGCACCGCCATTCGTGCCCGCATCCGCAAGCTGATTGCGGAAGAACCGGCTCGCAAGCCTCTCTCCGACTCACGCCTGGTCGATCTGCTCGCCAGCGATGGCATCGAGGTCGCACGCCGTACCGTGGCCAAGTATCGCGAAGCGATGGGCATCCCATCCTCCAGCGAGCGCAAGCGTCTGGCCTGAGGCATCACCTGCAGCTGCCATGCCCTGCTTTCACCTCCACAATGGCAGCCGCCGCCAACCTCAGACGCTGGTTTTCTCTCTCACCAGCCTCTGACATTACTGACACCGGCGCGCCTGTTGCGCGCCCTGTCATGCCGTCAACCACTCGTCAATGACCCATCATGGCCCATGACGGCGCGCAGGATGTTGGCAAAAATCCATCATTCCGGCAGCATCATTTACCGTCAATCGCATGTTTTTAAAGTCACTTTTGGCCGTATTGCACCGGGATGACACTCGGTGATCCTTCTGGCACGCTGCTTGCTCCACGCAACCCAGGCGCCTGAAAGGCGGCGTACATGCAGGGATTGGCGACGAAAACCCGCCTTCTTGCGCGCCTTTCATGCACCACCCTTCAAGCGTGACCTTGAAGTCCATTCCGCTACCCTTCATTGAGTTGAAGACAAGCACTGAGCCACGATGCAGCGCAGCGTTGATCTTTGCGCAAAGCTTGGGCATTGTCGGTACAGACGCTCACGACATCTGACGCCGCTGGCAAGGGCGCGAAAACATCGCCAGACGGCGGCCGTCAAGCCTGTTGCAGAGCGTCCGATCAGGGTTTGCTCGTAGTCAAAAAGGGTTACAATTGAATGGCAACCCGCTGGATAAAGGAGCGTGTCCATGCAAGTGAATATTACCGGGCATCATGTGGAACTTACCGATCCTCTCCGCGATTACGTCAACGAGAAGCTCGCCCGCCTCGAACGGCATTACGACAACATCACCAATGTTCAGGTGACACTGTCGATCGAGAAGGAGCGCCAGCAGGCTGCCTGCACCTTGCACGCAGCAGGCGCTGACCTCCACGCCCTGGCAGAAGACCCCAACATGTACGCTGCCATCGACGCGCTCGCCGACAAGCTGGATCGCCAGCTGGTCAAACACAAGGAAAAGTCCCAGGCTCGTGCTCAGGGCACCGGGACCCGTTGACCTTCAGCCATGACACTTGATCAGATCCTCCCCCCCGAGCGCACCCTTTACGGTGTCCCCGGGGGGAGCAAGAAGCGGGTGCTTGAATTCTTCAGCACCTTCATCGCACAGAACATTCCCAGCCTGGATAGCCAGGAAGTCTTCTCGCGCCTGATCGGGCGCGAGAGACTGGGATCGACCGGCATCGGCCACGGTGTGGCCGTGCCCCATGCACGTAGCCCGCATTGCAAGACGCCAATCGCTGCGTTTCTGAAGCTCGGTGAACCCATCGACTTCGATGCCATCGACGGAGAACCCATCGATCTGCTGTTCGTGCTGCTGGTGCCTGAGGAAGCGGATGAAACCCATCTGACGCTGCTCGGGCAGGTCGCGGAATTGCTCAATTCCCCGACCAATCGCTCGGCCCTGCGCCAGGCAGACAGCCAGCGTGCACTCTTTGAGGCATTGACCCAAGCCATCGCCGAATTACCGGCGCGCTGAATCACAGGCCCGGACATCGTCCGGGCTTTCGTCTTGCTGGCCTCCCATCGGCCGACGTACAGCGCACTGATAGCGGGCAGCCTTCTGCCCCACCCCTGCATTCTTTCGACGTTGACCTCGCCCTTGGAGAGCACTTCATGAAGATCGTGATCATCAGCGGCCGCTCCGGCTCCGGGAAATCCATCGCTCTCCAGGCGCTGGAAGACATTGGCTACTATGCCATCGACAATCTGCCCGGCATGCTGCTGGCGCCACTGGTCGACCAGCTCGAACAGGACAGTCCGGCACGCCGACGTATCGCGGTCTCCATCGATGCCCGCAACCTGCCGGAAGCCTTGACCCGCTTCCCCGAATTGCTCGACAACGTCCGCCAGAGCGGCATGGACGTGCAGGTCGTCTACCTGACCACCGATTCGCGCGTGCTGCTGGAACGCTACTCGGCGACCCGTCGTCGTCACCCTCTGACGCGCGACAACGACCACACCCTGGCCGAGGCCATCGAGATCGAGCAGAAGACGCTCGCTCCCATTCGCCAGAAGGCCGATCTGGTCATCGACTCGACCAACCTGAGCGTGCACGATCTGCGCTCCCGGATCACCGAGCAGGTCGCCCAGCACAGCTCTCGCCACCTGACGCTGACCTTTGAATCCTTCGGCTTCAAGCATGGCGTGCCGACCGACGCCGACATGGTGTTCGATGTCCGCTGCCTGCCCAACCCGTACTGGGACATCAACCTGCGCGGCGATACCGGTCGCGATGACAGCGTGGCCGAATTCCTGCGGCGCTACCCCACCGTCCAGGCGATGCATGACGATATCGCCGGCTGGCTGGAACGCTGGCTGCCCGCCTATCAGGACAGCAATCGCAGCTACCTGACGGTGTCCGTGGGCTGCACCGGCGGCCAACATCGCAGCGTCTACCTGTGCGAGCAGCTGGCGAGCTACTTCGCCGAGCGCCTGCCGGAGGTGCGTCTACGCCATCGTGAACTGGGTATTCATACCGCACTGAGTCATGTCGATACCACAGGCGAAAGCGACTCAGACACCAGCACCGAGGAGAGTCGCGATGGCCTCTCGTGAGCTGACGCTGACCAACCGTCGCGGGCTGCACGCCCGCGCAGCCACCAAGCTGGTCAATTGCTGTGCGCCCTATTGCGCGACGGTGATGGTCAGCCATGGCGAGCGACGCGCCAATGCAGCCAATGTCATGGCGTTGCTGATGCTTGCCGCACCCTGCGGCACCAAGCTGTTGATCGATGTCGAGGGCGAACAGGCCGATGAGGCGATGCTGGCCATCGAGGCGCTGTTCGAGGCGCGTTTCGAGGAAGACGAATAACCGCCACTGACAGCGCTGTACATTTGCGCTATGCGCTCAGCCTTCCTTCCTCAGCCAGCTCGCTTCTTGGTCAACTATCTTTTCGGCCCGCTCGCTTATCGGCCAGCTCCCCCCCTCTGGCAGCCCCCCCTGGCGACACCATCAACGGCTCGCGTGGGATGCCTGGCACCTGATCTTGCACCTATCCTTTCACCTACCCTCCCCCCTTTCCCTGCACCTATCCTTGCGCTTGACAGCCATGCAACGCTGCTTTTGCGCCAGTGGCCGGAACGCGGATTGTCCTTTCGATAAGAAACGCTGTTCTCTTTTGTCGACGCGCCCCCCTGAGCCAATGGTAGAATCAGCACTGTCCTTCATGTCGACAGGGGAAGCCGACAGATGAGCAAGACGTCTCGAAAACTCAAGCCAAGACTTGATCGCCTGTCACAGGCGCTGGAAAGCGGCGAGCTGGAACAGGCAAGACGCATGCTCAATCGCGGCCTCGCGCCGGTGGACGTGGCCCACCTGCTCGAATCCTCGCCCCCCAAGGAGCGTAATCTGCTCTGGGAGCTGGTCGATGCCGAGCTACAGGGCGATGTCCTTCAATACCTTGGCGAAGACATCCAGACCGACTTCCTCAAGGACATGGACGCCGTCGACGTTCTCGCCGCTACCGAGAACCTGGAACCGGATGATGTCGCCGACATCCTGCAGCGCCTGCCGAATACGGTGATTCTCGAAGTCCTCGACTCCATGGAGGCGCAGGAGCGTCTGCGCGTCGAAACGGTACTGTCCTTCCCGGAGGATACCGCCGGCGGCCTGATGAACACGGACACCATCACCATTCGTCCGGACATCACCCTGGACGTGGTGCTGCGCTACATTCGCCGCCACGAGCGCCTGCCCGACTCCACCGATACCCTGCTGGTCGTCTCACGACGCGATGAATTCATCGGTGCGCTGCCCATCAACCGCCTGCTGGTCTCGGACCCCGGCGTCACGGTGCGCGAAGTGATGGACACCGACAGCGTGGTGATCCCGGCCCTGATGCCGGAGAACGAAGTCGCTTCGCTATTCGAGAAGCACGATCTGATCTCGGCGCCCGTGGTCGGCGGCGATGGCAACCTGCTGGGTCGCATCACCATCGATGACGTGGTCGATGTCATCCGTGGCGACGCCGAGCACCAGGTGATGTCGATGGCGGGGATGGATGAGGACGAAGACACCTTCTCTCCCGTGATACGGACCTCGTGGCGCCGCGCCGTCTGGCTCGGTATCAACCTGCTGACCGCCTTCATGGCCTCCGCCGTGATCGGCATGTTCGAAGGCACCATCCAGAAGATCACCGCGCTGGCCGTGCTGATGCCCATTGTCGCCAGCATGGGGGGCATCGCGGGCTCTCAGGCACTCACCGTCCTGATCCGTGGTATCGCGCTGGGGCACGTCAAGAGTGGCAATGTCAGCTGGCTACTCAAGCGCGAAGTCATCGTCGCGGGACTCAACGGCCTGTTATGGGCCGTGGTGGTGGCAGGCATCGCCATCGTATGGTTCGGGGATGTCCAGCTGGGGGCAATCATCGGCGCCGCGATCATGATCAACCTGTTGATCGCCGCCGTGACGGGCACACTGTTGCCGGTACTGCTCAAGAAGCTCAATATCGACCCTGCCCTTTCCGGCAGCGTGATATTGACCACCGTGACCGACGTGATCGGCTTCATGGCCTTCCTGGGGCTGGCGACCTGGCTCTATCTGTAATCCCCGACGGGTGCGGGTATTAGTGATTACCCCAGAAACAACACGGCCGCTCCCGAGGGAGCGGCCGTGTTGTTTGTCGCCTGTCGCACGAGACAGAAGCGTCAGCGATCAGCCTTCCAGCTCATCATCTTCTCCTTCGGACATGCCCGCGACGGTCATGCCATCGATCAGCCAGCTACCACTGTGGATGCTGCCACGCGTATCGACATCATCACCGACCGCCAGCAGATTGGCCGCCATGTCGCGTAGATTGCCGGCAATGGTGAATTCCTCGACCGCATGCTGGATCTCGCCGTTCTCGACCCAGAAACCGGAGGCGCCACGCGAGTAGTCACCAGTGACACCGTTGACGCCCTGGCCCATCAGCTCGGTCACCAGCACGCCGGTCCCCATCTGCTTGAGCATCTCATCGAGCGAGGTCAGCGGCGCGGTGATGCGCACGTTGCGCGCGCCGCCAGCGTTGCCGGTGGTCTGCATGTTCAAGCGACGGGCACTGTAGGCGCTCAGCATGTAACTCTGCACCTTGCCGTTGGCAAAGTAGACATTGTCACGCGTCGCGACGCCATCGTTGTCGAAGGCGGCGCTGGACATGCCACCGACTTCCCGCGGCTTCTCGCCCAGCGTGAACCAGTCGGGGAACAGCGGCTGGCCCAGGCTATCGCACAGGAAGCTGGACTCACGGTACAGCGAGCCGCCGGCGATGGCAGACAGGTAGTGACCGATCAGACCGGCCGACATTTGCGGGTCGAACATCACCGGCATGCGACCCGTCGCCACCTTGCGCGCATTCAGACGCGCCAGCGTGCGGCGAGCAGCTTCACGCCCCACCGACTCGGGGGAACGCAGGTCTGCCGGATTGCGCACGCTGGTGTAGTCATAGTCACGCTGCATGCCCTGTGCATCCTTGGCGATCAGCATGCATGACATCGAGTGACGACTGCCGCACTGGCTGGCCAGGAACCCATGGCTGTTGCCATAGACCTGCACGCCTTCGCCACTGGAGAAGCTGGCGCCTTCGGACTGCGCGATGCCTTCCACTTCCAGCCCGGCACGCTCACAGGCCAGTGCCAGGTCGGTCGCTTCATCGACGCTGATCGCCCAGGGATGATGCGCCTTGAGGTCAGGGAAGTCGGTGGCCATCAGTTCGGCCGGCGCCAGCCCGGCAAAGCTGTCTTCGCCGGTATAGTGCGCGATGGAGACCGCCTTCTCGACCGCGGCGCGGATCGAGTCGCTGCCGGCATCGGACGAGGTCGCACTGCCCTTGCGGTTGCCGAGATAGACCGTCACGCCGATGCCCTGATCGCGTGACAGCTCGACGGTTTCCACCTCACCGTCGCGCACCGAGATGCTGACGCCCTGATCGACGCTGGCGCCGACCTCACAGGCATCGGCGCCCAGGCTGCGGGCCAGCTCGAGCGCTTCGCTGACGCGACGCTCGAGCAGTTGTTGCTGAGCAACGGCATCAAAGGCCTGGCTCATGTTGTTCTCCTTCTGAGGAGACGGGGCGCTGGCAATGCTATACTGCCGCAAATTTCCCCGACTCGTTGGAATTGGCATGCGTAAAGAAAGATCTGAGGAGCTCGTCGAGCGTCCCAGCAAATCCCAGATGAAGCGTGAAATGATCGAACTTCAGGCACTGGGCAAGAAGATCATCGACATGCCGGCCGGGCAGCGCGCCAAGTTTCCGCTATCCGATGACATGCTGGCCGCCATCGATGAATGCGGTCGCATTCGCAGTCACGAGGGCCTGCGTCGTCACATGCAGTACGTCGGCAAGCTGATGCGCAAGGAAGACCTCGAGGCCATCAATGCCGTCTTCCAGAACATGGAACAGCAGAGCATCCGTCGTGATGCCTCCTTCCAGCGCCTGGAGCGCTGGCGTGACCGCCTGATCGAGGATGACGAAGCCTTCGTGATCTTCGTCGAGGACCACCCCGAGGTGGACCGCCAGGCACTGCGTCAGCTGATCCGCAACTCACGTGCCGAACGTGATGCCGGCAAGCAGCCCAACAGCGCCAAGAAGCTCTTCAAGCTGCTGCGTGCCGAACTCGATCTCTGATTCTGGCATTTCCCGCTTCATCGACGCCGCTGCGGCCCTGCCACGGCGGCGTCGTCATGTCTGCTCCCTGTCGTTCAGCCTCATCGGCTCACGACTGGGTGCCTCCCACCGTCAATTCGTCGAGCTTCAGGGTCGGCTGGCCGACGCCGACCGGCACGGACTGGCCGTCCTTGCCACACACGCCGACCCCGGTATCCAGCTCGAGATCGTTGCCGATCATCGAGACGCGCCCCATGGATTCCGGGCCATTGCCGATCAGGGTCGCACCCTTGACCGGCGTGGTCACCTTGCCATCCTCGATCAGGTAGGCCTCACTGGCCGAGAACACGAAGCGCCCGGAGGTGATATCCACCTGACCGCCGCCGAAGCTGACCGCGTAGAGCCCGCGCTTGACGCTCTTGATGATCTCCTGCGGGTCACGTTCGCCGCCCAGCATGTAGGTATTGGTCATGCGCGGCATCGGCAGATGGGCGAAGGACTCGCGACGCGCGTTGCCCGTCGGTGCCATGCCCATCAGGCGAGCATTCAGCTTGTCCTGCATGTAGCCGGTGAGAATGCCGTCCTCGATCAGCGGCGTGTACTGGCCCGGGGTGCCTTCATCATCGACGGACAGCGAGCCTCGGCGATCGGCCAGGGTCGCATCGTCGACCACGGTGACGCCACGCGCCGCGACCTGCTCGCCCATGCGACCGGAGAAGGCAGAGCTGCCCTTGCGGTTGAAATCACCTTCCAGACCATGACCGACGGCCTCGTGCAGCAGCACGCCCGGCCAGCCATTGCCCAGCACCACCGGCATCTGACCGGCCGGCGCATCGACGGCCTCGAGATTGACCAGCGCCTGACGCACGGCTTCGCGCGCGTAACGCTCGGCGACATTGTCGTCGCGCAGGCGAGTCAGCGGGAAGCGACCGCCACCACCGGCGCTGCCACGCTCGCGACGCCCATTGCGCACCGCGATCACGCTGATGTTGAAACGCACCAGCGGGCGCAGGTCGGCCGCCAAGGTGCCATCACTGGCACGCACCATCACCACCTCGTAAAGCGCCGACAGCGAGGCCGATACCTGACTGATGGAAGGGTCGAGGCTGCGCGCGATGCGATCCGCCTCCTTGAGCATCGCGACCTTGTCCTCAGCGCTCAGGCCATTCAGCGGGTCGATGCCTGCATAGAAGGACGGCGCCTGGGTGATGATCGAGCTTGCGACCGTACCGCTGCTGCCGCTGCGCGAGATACCCGCCGCAGTACGACCGGTATCGGCAAGCGCGGCGGCATCGATCTGATTGGAGTACGCGAAGCCGGTCTTCTCCCCCGCCAGTGAGCGTACGCCCACGCCGCCATCGATGTTATAGCTGGCGTCCTTGACGACGCCGTCTTCCAGCACCCAGCTCTCCTGCCAGATACGCTGGAAGTAGAGGTCGGCATAGTCGGTGCCCGGGCCCATGGCATGTGCCAGGCCAGCATCCAGATCATCCAGGCTGAGCCCGCCCGGGGTCAGCAACAGGGCCGCGGCATCGTCGAGCACGCGACCGGAACTCGCATTTTGCGTCATTCGGCACTTTCCAGAGTAATGTTCGGGTCGCCCCAGGGGCCTGATACCCGATAGTGAATTTGCGTCACCTTGTCGATGAAGCGGCCGAAGATCTTGTCGGCCACGAACAGCGCCCCGCCCACGGCGGGCGCGCCTGCCAGCACGGCGGCCAGCGGAAGGTTCTGGCTGACCGGCACCGTGATGGCCATGCGTTGATCAAGGGTACCGCGAAGCAGATCGACCTGACCGTTGAGTGTCACGGTGGTGGACGGCGCCTCGATACGCAAGGGGCCATCGCTTTCCAGCCGCCCATCGAAGAGCGTCGCTGCGCCGCGCACCTTGTCGAAGGCCGTCCCCTTGTCGGTGACATCAGAAAAGTCCAGCGACAGCCGGCGCAGCAGGTTATCCACATTGACCAGCCCCAGCAGGCGGGCGGAGGTCGAGCCCAGATTCAGGAAGCGTCCGTCATCCAGCTTGATCTCGACGCGACCATTGGAGCGTGACAGGGCAAAGTCCTGCGGCGCACCGGGCCAGGCCAGCTTGACCTCGGCCCGGGCGCGGTCCGCCTCGATGCCGCGCGGTTGGGAGAGGCGCTCGAGCAGCCCGCCCAGGTCACTGCCATCGGCGGACAGGCGAGCGCGCGTCAGACTGTTGGCGCCGGCATCCTCCCAGGTGATATTGCCCACTGCGGTGATTCTGCCCAGCGTGATGGAGAGCGGCAACACCACCAGCTGCTGGCTGTCGGCGGTCCAGTCGGCACTGATCGGCCCCAGCTGCTGATCGCGCCAGATGAGGTGTGCCAGACGCAGACTGCCCGCGGGCAGGTCGGCAAGCTCGGCGGGATACGGCGTCGGCTCGATGCCGACATCGATAGCCTCGGTAAAGTTGCCTGGCACACTGGCAGTCTGCGTCTCCTGCTCGGCATCCGCGGGCCACAGGGCGTCGAGATTCAGAGTGTCCAGGTCCAGAATCAGCGGTCGCGCGGCACCTGACTGCCACACCAGCTCACCACTGGCGAGCTGACCATCCAGCGTCGCGGCCAGCCCCAGTCCTTGCTGCTGCGAGCTCTGGCGTGGCGCGGCCTCCAGCGTCATCGGCCCCGCACACCGGGACTGGATCATCAGGCAATCGGTGGCAACGCGCAGGCGTGACAAGGCACGCAGGGGGTCGCTCTGCTCCGTGTCGTTGCCCTCTCTACTCGCGCTGTTCTCACCACTCGCGCCGCCCTCATCACTCGCGCTGCCCTCACCGGAGAGCGCTCCCGCCCACGGCTTCCAGAGCTCGGGGGCAAGGGTCGGTGTGCGCCAGGCGATGTCCCAGCCGGTCTGGGTAGGCCACTGCGGGTCGCTCGGCCAACGCTCCAGCCACAACTGCCCCGTCATCGGCACCGTGCTGCCATCATCACGCGTATTGCCGCCTTTCCAGCGTGCCCGGGCGCGATTGTCGAGACGCACATCACCGCCACCCTCCGCGAGACCGATATCCACCGCCAGTGGGGCCGCCTCCTCTCGCGTCTTGCCAAAGGGTGCCGGCAGATTGATGGCGACTCCCTTGAGGTCACTCGAGAGCGCCAGAGTGGCGCCGTCATCGGGCAGCATCAGGCGCGCCTGATAGTTGAACTCGCCGCCCAGCGCACGCGGCGTCTCGCCGTCCTGCAAGGCGGCCCGAGTGTTCTCGGCGGCATCGCCGATCAGGTGCTCGGGCGTGCCCAGCCAGCCCAGCACCGGTGCCAATGGCGCCTTGCCATCGAAGGTGATCGCGCCCTTGCTGCTTGAATCTTCCTGCCCGATGTTGAGCGCCGCCTTGACCGCACCGCCGAACAGCTTGCCGGAGAGGTTGCCGGTCAACTGCTCACGACGCCCCTCGGGGCGGGAAGGGTCATGCACGAACTCGAGCGGCCCGCGAATGTCATCAACCTCGATGCCCGGCCCCGGAAAGACCAGCGTCGCCGCCTGGCGCTCGCCCACCTTGCCCGCCGCCGTGATGCGCGTCTGCTCGGCGTCCTCCAGGGGCACGCGGATATCCATGGACGCAGCCACCGAGCCCTTGCCCTGCCACTCGGCGATCAACGCAGCGGTATCCTCGAGCGGCGCATGCGAGATCAGATCGAACAGCGCCTCGACGCTGCCGGTCACATCCCCCTGGATACTCAAGGTATTGTCCTGCATGCCGACATCGGCCTGACGCACCGACAGAGGTGCTGCACCGCCCAGCGCCGTGGCCGGCTGAGAGCGCGCCGCCGCGACCGTGGCACTCAACGCATTGTCATGCAGCGCGAGGTTGCCCTTCACGCCCTCCAGCGCAGGCCAGCCCTCGGCGTAACCGAGTCGCCCGTCTTCGATGGCCAGCTCAAGGTCCAGCGAATCGCCGGGTCCATAGCCATCCTCGCCATTGTCATCATCCCACACCTGGGTGAGATGCAGGCTGCCCTCGGGGACCTGCCCCGCGACATCGCGCGTCAACCACTCACTCAGCGCCGGGTCCAGCACCTTCATCGGCAACCAGGAGGCCAGCGGTATACTGCGGGCGTTCACATCGCGCATCTCGAGATCCAGCTGGAAGCGATCATGGTCCTGAGCGGGAATCTGCAGGCCGAAGCCGCCCGTCACATCGGCGCCGTCGCGCTGGATATGCAGGTCATGCCCCGTGACGCTGCTGCCACTGTCATCGACCTTGACCTCGACCACTCCGTCGGCGGCCTCGAGCTGCCAGCCGTCGCCGAAGACTTCGGGAAAGTGGAAGCGCATCCCCGGGTCACCACGAAACGCGATCCGGCTCGCGATGCCGCCCTCCTCAAGACTGTGCGCGGTGACCCAGGCCGCCAGGGGGCCGAGTCCCGGGGCGCCCTGCCAGGGTTCCACCTCGGCGCCGGTGAGCCCCAGCGCCAGCGTCATGGTCAGCGGGGCATCGAGCCCGATCCCGGCCAGCGACAGGGAGAGGCCGTTGGCCGTGCCTCGCGGATCGAGAGACTCGAGCACATCCCCAAGTTCGCCGAGCGCCAGCACATTGCGCCAGCGCGCCACCTTTTCCAGATCGAAACTGCTGGTGACCAGCGACACGCTGCCATCGGCGAGATCCCCCGACAGCGATATACGCTCGGGCAGGCTGGCAAGCGCCGTGGAGGCTTCTGGCGATGACGCCGTTTGCGGCGTCTGGCCGTCACTGCCTGCCACCGGGGCGCCGGCCGCCGGAGTGCCGGCCACCGGAGCGCCGGCCGCCGGGGCGTCATCGAGTTGCGTGGCGCCGACCGAGATCTGATTGAGCCAAGCCTGCCAGCGATCACTGCCCGCCAGGTCGCGCAGCCACTGGCCACGCGCATGAATGTCCTTGAGCGCCAGCTGGGCGCCATGGTGATCCAGCGTCAGGCGATTGAGATCGAGACGCAGGCGAGCATCTTCCAGTCGTGCGTCACGCCAGCGCGCCCACAGCGTCGCGTTGCCATCGGCGTCGCGCAGCATCAGGCTGTCGCGCTCGCTCATCAGGCGACCGACACTCGCCAGCGCACCGGCGTCCAGCTCCACCTGCAGCTGGGCCGAGTAGTCGGCGAGGCCGTCATCTCCCGGCAGCACTTCCAGTACGGCGCTGACTCCGGCCTGAGGCGATTCCCCGACCCGCAACTGGCCTTCCAGATGCGCGCGATCGCCTTCTCCCGACAGCAACAGTTCGGCGGCATTCAGGTTGAGGGTATCGTTGCGACCATGCAGCACCAGACGCACATCCTCGAGCCGCACTCGTTGACGCGCCAGCAGCGCCAGCCCCTGCTCCGTCTGCGCAAGGCTCACCTGCCCTTCGGGTTCGAGCGCTTCGGGAGGACGCGGCGGCCCCGGCCAGCCCCAGCTGCCATCTTCACGCTGGTACAGGTGCACGATGACGCCGGTGGCAGTGGCGCGATCAAAGACAGGCGCCAGATGGCGCAGGGAGGAGAGCACATCGAGACGGGTTTCCAGATGGGACACGCTCAACAGCGGCGCCGCCTGCATCTCGTCGGGACGAAAGAGGTTCAGACCGGACAGCTCGATGGCCGGATCAAGGTGATCTATTCGGCCCTCAAGCGATGACATCCCCACATTGGAGTGGGTCTGGGTGGCGATGAAGTCACTGATGAACTCACTGCGCGAATCCAGCGTGGTCAACCACCAGCGCAGGCCCCCGATCAGGATGGCCAGCAACGCCAGCAGTACCGCGAGCGCCATCAGCAGCCCGCGCGCCCAGCGCCGCCCACGCGAGGGTGGCGCTGGCACCGCAGCTGGCGAAGACGGGGTGTCGTCGACGCCCTCCTGCACCGCCTCTTGCGAGGTGGAACGTGCCGCCTCTGGTGAGGTAGAACGGGTCACTGATGGTTCTCCGAACAGGACAGACTCACGATGTGGATAACGCGACTCCCGGCTTCATCGCAGGCTCGGTGGCTGACAGATCACATGAGCACAATATCGTACTGCTCCTGGGTGTAATGCGCCTCGACCTGGAAACGGATGGTCTTGCCGATGAAGCTCTCGAGGTCCGCCACGGCCGCGGATTCCTCGTCCAGCAGGCGATCGACCACGTTCTGTGAGGCCAGCACCATGTAGGTATCCGGGCTGTAGGCGCGCTCTTCGCGCATGATCTCGCGGAAGATCTCGTAGCAGACCGTCTCCGGCGTCTTGAGGGTGCCGCGCCCCTGACAGGTCGGGCAGGCCTCGCACAGCACCTGCTCCAGACTCTCGCGCGTGCGCTTGCGCGTCAGCTGCACCAGGCCCAGCTCGGTCACACCGGTCATCTTGTTCTTGGCGTGGTCACGCTCCAGCGACTTCTCGAGCACCCGCAGCACCTGGCGCTGATGCTCGGCCTCTTCCATGTCGATGAAGTCAATGATGATGATGCCGCCGAGATTGCGCAGCCGCAGCTGGCGCGCGATGGCGGTCGCCGCCTCGAGATTGGTCTTGAAGATGGTCTCTTCGAGGTTGCGGTGGCCGACGAAACCACCGGTGTTGACGTCGATGGTGGTCATCGCCTCGGTCTGGTCGATCACCAGATAGCCACCACTCTTGAGCTGCACCTTGCGACCCATCGCCTTGTGCAGCTCATCCTCGACACTGAACAGATCGAAGATCGGTCGCTCGCCAGGGTAATACTCGATGCGCCCTTCCATGTCCGGCATGAATTCGCTGGAGAATTCCTTGAGACGCAGATAGTTCTCGCGGGAATCGATGCGCACGCGCTCGATCTCGTCGCGCATCACATCGCGCAGCGTGCGCATGAACAGTGGCAGATCATCGTAGATGACGCTGGGCACGGCAGCGGTGAGGCGACGTTCACTGACCTTGCGCCACAGGCGCAGCAGGAAATGCATGTCCTGTTTGAGTTCCGCCTCGCTGATGCCCTCGGCGGCGGTGCGCAGGATGAAGCCGCCGGGCGCCTCCGGATCAAGCTCCGTCAGGCACTGCTCGGTCATCTCCTTGAGGCGGTCACGCTCGACATCGCTCTCGATGCGCTGCGACACGCCGGTATGCGGCGAGTCCGGCATGTAGACCAGATAGCGTGACGGCACCGACAGATGCGTGGTCAGCCGGGCGCCCTTGGTGCCGATGGGGTCCTTGGTGACCTGCACCACCAGTGGCTGGCCTTCGCTGAGCAGCTCGCGGATCGAAAGCTGCTCATCATGCGGCGTATGCGCCGGCATGACTTCCTGGGCATGGATGAAGGCCGCCCGTTCGAGACCGATATCGATGAAGGCCGCCTGCATGCCGGGCAATACTCTCACCACCTTGCCACGGTAGATGTTGCCGACGATGCCGCGTCGCCCGCTGCGTTCGATGAAGGCTTCCTGCAGGACACCGTTCTCGACTACCGCCACGCGGGTCTCCATCGGTGTCAGATTGATCAATACCTCGCCGCTCATAGCGCAAGTCCTTGTAAAGTCGTTGCTTGCGATTATGACATAGCTAGGGAGCCCCCGGCTGTGATCTATCGACTAAGGATTTCCTGCAACGGGTATTTTGTGCCACGCATGCAAGCCATGGTTCTTCGTGATAACGCTGGTGCGCTGACTCGACGCCCGACGGATGCAGCGTGGAACATCGCCCGTCAGAGCGGTTGCCACGGCTGAACGCCCGCCTTGCTCAAGAGCTGTGCAGTCTCATGCAGCGGCAGCCCGACCACGGCGCTGTAACTGCCCTCAAGATGACTGACGAAGACGGCGCCGAGCCCCTGGATGGCGTAACCACCTGCCTTGTCAGCGGGCTCACCGGTCGCCCAGTAGCGCGCGGCCTCCTCTGGGGTGATGGTGCGGAAGGTCACGCGGCTCTCGACCAGCTCGCTCGCGCAGCGGATGTCGCGCCCGGCGTCGCCATGACACAGCGCCACACCACTGAGCACCTGATGACTGCGCCCCGAGAGGCTGAGCAGCATCTCGCGCGCGTCCAACTCGTCGCGCGGCTTGCCGAGAGTGCGTCCATCCAGTGCCAGCGCGGTATCCGCGCCGAGTACTCGCCACCCCGCCGTCTGGCCTGCCGTCCGCTGCGCCAGGGCCGCGAAACCGGCCTGCGACTTCTCTCGCGCCAGACGCAGCACGTAATGCTCCGGCGACTCATTGGCCTGCGGCGTCTCATCGATATCCACCGGCGCCACCTCACATTGGATGCCGATACTGGCCAGCAGGTCACGACGACGCGGCGACCCCGAGGCCAGAATCAATCCCGGATGAGCAGCGTCCTGTTGATCAGAACCCTGTTGAGCAATGCCCTGTTGAGCAATGCCCTGAAACATCACGTTGCGCTGCCCCGCGGCGTCAGAGTTTGCAAAGAGTGAGGAAGTGGGGCTGTCGGTATCAGGTGTGGATGGCCTGGAAGCGGATGAACTTGAACGGGATGACATGGAAGACCTCGCGGAGAAACATGACTGACAGGCGTTGATGGCTGACAAGTACCAGAAAGCCGCCCGTAGGCGGCTTTTGGAAGCTCACAAGAAACGCTATCGACGTGCCAGTGGCACTCAGGCCGCGACCCGCCGACGCAGCATCTGCAGCAGGGTATAGAGCCACGGCCACAGCGCGCCGCCGATGACCGCCGAGAGCAGGAACGACAGGCTGACGGGGCCGGCACCGAACAGGCTGCGCAGCCATTGATCCAGCAACTGCGCGATGCCCAGCACCACGATCACCAGCAACGCCTGCTGCAACAGCGAGTAGGCGCGAATACGCTGATAGAGCAGCACACCCATGAAGGCCGTCAGCGACAGTACCAGGGCGTTGTGCCCCAGCGGTGCGCCCTGCAGGACATCCAGCGCCAGCCCGAACAGGAAGCCGTGGAAGACTCCGACACTCTGCGGCGAGACGATGCACCAGTAGACCAGCATCAGACCCAGCCACTGGGGCCGCCAGATCAGCCATACATCCGGCAATGGCATGACCTGCAGACACAGCGCCAGCAGCAGCGAGAACCAGCACAGCAAGGTGGTCTGGGGACGAAAGGCCATCAGTTGTTCTCCCCGGCAGCATCGGTGGGTGCCTGTGCGTCTGCCGCATCCTCGGCGGAGCCTTGTGCGGCGTCGTCACCCTCGGGTCTGGGCGCCGCCAGGTTGTCGCGCGGCAACTCATCGAGGCTGTCATCGACATACAGGTTGTCGGTGTCCACCGGCGGCGGCATCTGGATCAGGAAGTTGCGCGAACGCTCCAGCTGCGCGATGGGCTCGGCACTCACGCGGGCGAACGGCTTGCCGGGATCATGGTAGACCTCGGTGACACGTGCCACCGGCAAGCCGCGCGGAAAGCGCAGCGCCAGTCCGGAAGTCACCAGCAGATCCCCGACACGAATGTCGGCGGTATCCGGCACATGCAGCACATCGACCTGGTCGATCTTGCCACTGCCCTGGGCGATGAAGCGCAGGCCATTGCGATTGATCTCCACCGGCACCGCATGGCTGGCATCACTGATCATCAGCACGCGACTGTTGTAGGCCGAGGTGGAGATGACCTGCCCGACGAGACCATAGGCATCGAGTACCGGCAGGCCGATGCGCACGCCGTCCTGCTCACCGCGGTCCACCACCATGCGGTGGGAGAACGGGTCAGCATCGAGGGTCAACAACTGGGAGGTGATATAGGGGATATCGCTGCGCTGTCCGGCATTGAGCAATTCGCGCAGACGCGTATTCTCGGAAGTCAGGCTCGCCATGCGTTGCACACGGCTGGACAGGTTGAGCAGCTGTTCGCGCAGCGCGCGATTCTCGTCGGCCAACTCCTGCTGATCGGCAAACACCAGGGCGCCCCAGCTGATGCCTTCCGTCGGCAAGCTGACGACCCACTGCACGGGCGACACCAGCGTCGCCATGCTGGCGCGCACATCGACCATCCAGCTGAAGCGATCTTCGGCAAACATCAGCGTGAGTGACAGCACCGCGCACAACAGCATGCGATAGCCGGGCACGGGGCCACGCGTGAACAGGGGTTTGATAGCACTTCCTCCGACAGGCCGGGACCAGCCGTACAGCACACAGCATGCCCGGCCCCGGACGAGGTCAATCGCTCGACAGCAGCTCGAAGGTGTGCTGATCGATCATTTCCAGCGCCTTGCCACCGCCACGCGCCACGCAGGTCAGCGGGTCTTCGGCGATGATCACCGGCAGCCCCGTCTCTTCCGCGATCAGCTTGTCGATGTCACGCAGCAGCGCCCCACCACCGGTCAGTACCAGGCCGCGCTCGGCGATGTCGGAGGCCAGTTCCGGCGGAGACTGCTCAAGCGCGCTCTTGACCACCGAGACGATGGCCGCCAGCGGTTCCTGCAGCGCATCGAGAATCTCGTGGGAGTTGAGCGTGAAGGAACGCGGAATACCCTCGGCCAGATTGCGGCCGCGCACGTCGATCTCGCGCAGCTCGCCACCCGGGTAGGCACAACCGATCTCTTCCTTGATGCGCTCGGCCGTCGCCTCACCGATCAAGCTGCCGTAATGGCGACGCACATAGGAGGTGATGGCTTCGTCGAAGCGGTCACCGCCGATACGCACGGATTCGGAATAGACCACGCCGTTGAGCGAGATGATGGCGATTTCAGTGGTACCACCACCGATATCGACCACCATGGAGCCCATCGCCTCTTCCACCGGCAGACCCGCACCGATCGCGGCAGCCATCGGCTCCTCGATCAGGTAGACCTCACGCGCGCCGGCCCCTTCGGCCGATTCCTTGATGGCGCGACGCTCGACCTGGGTCGACATGCACGGCACGCACACCAGCACACGAGGGCTGGGTGTCAGGAAGGTGCTCTGATGCACCTTGCGGATGAAATGCTGGAGCATCTGTTCGGTAACGGTGAAGTCGGCGATGACGCCGTCCTTCATCGGACGGATGGCCGTGATATTGCCGGGGGTGCGCCCCAGCATGCGCTTGGCATCGGCACCGACGGCCGCCACACTGCGGGCATTCCCGGACTGGCGAATGGCCACGACTGAGGGCTCGTCGAGCACGATACCGCGACCGCGCACATAAATAAGCGTGTTGGCAGTACCCAGATCGATCGACAGATCGCTCGAGAACAGCCCACGTAAACGTTTAAACATGGAAGTTGATCACCTAGTCCAGACCGGAACCCTGTGCAGACGCGAACGGTACCATTGCCACCCCATGGCGGCAAGCTGACACGCCTGCCAGAGCGACGCAGATGTGGTACATTTCACGCCGAATCACACTGTGACGGCGCATTCGGCGACAGATTGCTCCATCGCTGCAAAGCGCGCTGTTCTACAGGGTAACGGGCATCGGGTTTGCCGGGACACCACGATTTTCGAATTCGGCCTTTCGCGCTCGTGGCGCCAGTCCGATTCCGCGTGGTCGTCTCCGACTCCTGCCGTCACCTCAAGCCTCTCGAAGCCAAGACAGGGAAACTTCAATGGCCCTTGAACATTCAGATGTGCTGCGTGCCGCTCACCTCGCACGCCTGGGTCTTGCCTCGCAGGATGCCGAAGCCTACGTCGAGGATCTCGACCGGATTCTCGCCATGGTCGACCAGCTGCAACAGGTCGATACCGACGGCGTCGCACCGCTGGCACACCCGCTGGAAGCCACGCAACGCCTGCGCGCGGACGAAGTCACCGAATCGAATCAGCGCGAGCGTTTTCAGCAGGTAGCCCCGGCCACAGAGCAGGGTCTGTATCTGGTTCCGCGCGTCGTCGAGTGATCTCGCTGGCAGATCGCTCACACATCGTGATCGGCTGCCATCGGATACCACGTCACGCGGCACGCCCCGTCCGCCCCGGAATTTCTGCGGACGATGCCCAGCGCATCGTCTGCACTGATGGAATCGAACATGTCATCGTCCATTGCACTACATGACAAGACGCTCAGTGAGCTGGCGCAAGGCCTGGAGGCCGGCGAATACACCAGTCGCGAGCTGACGGAAGCCTTCCTGGCCCGCATCGAACGCCTCGATGGCGAGCTCAACAGCTACATCACCCTGTGCCGCGAAGAAGCGCTGCGTGATGCGGATGCCGCCGATGCACGCCGTGCCGCCGGCAATGCCGCCGCGCTGACCGGCGTCCCGATGGCCATCAAGGACATCTTCTGCACCGAAGGTGTGCGCACCAGCTGCGGCTCGAAGATGCTCGACAACTTCGTCTCGCCCTACGACGCCGCCGTGATCGAGAAGCTCAAGGCCGAGGGCGTGGTGATTCTCGGCAAGACCAACCTCGATGAGTTCGCGATGGGCTCCTCGAACGAGAACAGCCACTACGGTGCCGTCAGGAACCCGTGGGATCTGTCCGCCGTACCGGGTGGCAGCTCCGGCGGCAGTGCCGCCGCCGTCGCCGCAGGCCTCGCACCGGCCGCGCTGGGCACCGACACCGGCGGTTCCATCCGCCAGCCGGCCGCCTTCTGTGGCATCACCGGCCTCAAGCCGACCTACGGCCGCGTCTCGCGTTACGGCATGATCGCCTACGCCTCCAGCCTCGATCAGGGCGGCCCGATGGCTCGCTCCGCCGAAGACTGCGCGCGCCTGATGAACGTGATCGCCGGCGCCGACCCGCGCGACTCCACCAGCGTGGTGCGTGGCGTGCCGGATTACGTCGAAGGACTGGACTACAACCTCAAGGGCCTGAAGATCGGCCTGCCGAAGGAATACTTCGGCGAAGGCCTGTCCGAGGAAGTCGAAGCCTCCGTGCGTGCCGCGATCAAGGTCTTCGAGGATGCCGGTGCCAGCGTGCAGGAAATCTCGCTGCCGCATACCCACCTGGCCATCCCGACCTACTACGTGATCGCGCCGGCCGAAGCCTCCTCCAACCTGTCGCGTTATGACGGCGTGCGCTTCGGCCATCGCTGCAATGACCCGCAAGACCTGGAAGACCTCTACAAGCGCACCCGCGAGGAAGGCTTCGGCGACGAGGTGAAGCGCCGCATCATCATCGGCACGCACACCCTTTCAGAAGGCTTCTTCGATGCCTACTACATCAAGGCCCAGAAGGTGCGTCGCCTGATCCGCCAGGACTTCCTCGATGCCTTCGATCAGGTCGATGTGCTGATGGGCCCGGCGGCACCGACCCCGGCGTTCGATCTCGGCGCGCACAAGGACCCGCTGTCCATGTACCTGCAGGATCTCTACACCATCGCCATCAACCTGGCGGGCATTCCGGGCATCAGCGTGCCGGCCGGCCTGGCAGGCAAGCGTCCGGTGGGTCTGCAGATCCTCGGCCCGCACTTCGGTGAGCAGACCCTGCTGGGCGTCGCGCACCAGTTCCAGCAAATCACCGACTGGCACCGCCAGCGCCCGGAATTCGGACAGGAGCAAGCCTGATGCAATGGGAAGTCGTAATCGGGCTTGAGGTTCACGCTCAGCTCGCCACCCAGTCAAAGATCTTCTCCGGCTCTTCCACCACCTACGGTGCCGAGCCCAACACCCAGGCCAGCGCCGTGGACCTCGGCCTGCCGGGCACCCTGCCGGTGCTCAACGAGCAGGCCGTGGCCATGGCCGTGCGCTTCGGCCTCGCCGTCAATGCCGCCGTGGCCGGCCGTTCGGTGTTCGAACGCAAGAACTACTTCTATCCGGATCTGCCCAAGGGCTACCAGACCAGCCAGATGGATCAGCCCATCGTCGGTCCGGGTGAGCTCGAGATCCTTCTGGAAGATGGCACGCGCAAGTCGATCCGCATCCACCATGCCCACCTCGAGGAAGACGCCGGCAAGTCGCTGCACGAAGACTTCCAGGGCATGACCGGCATCGACCTCAACCGTGCCGGCACACCACTGCTGGAAATCGTCTCCGAGCCGGACATGCGTTCCGCCAAGGAAGCGGTGGCCTACGTGAAAGCGATCCACGCCATCGTGACGTATCTCGGCATCTCTGACGGCAACATGGCCGAAGGCTCGCTGCGTTGCGACGTCAACGTCTCGGTGCGCCCCAAGGGGCAGGAAGCCTTCGGCACCCGCGCGGAGATCAAGAACGTCAACTCCTTCCGCTTCATCGAGCGCGCCATCCACTTCGAGGTGGAGCGTCAGATCGAGCTGATCGAGGACGGCGGCAAGGTCGTGCAGGAAACCCGCCTGTATGATCCGGACGCCGACGAGACGCGCAGCATGCGTACCAAGGAAGAAGCCAACGATTACCGCTACTTCCCGTGCCCGGATCTGCTGCCGGTGGAAGTGGACGAGGCCTACATCGAACACCTGCGCCAGACCCTGCCGGAACTGCCGGCCGAGAAACGCGCGCGTTTCGAAAGCGAACTGGGCCTGTCCGCCTATGACGCCGGCGTGCTGTCCGCCAGCCGCGAAATGGCCGACTTCTTCGAGGAAGTGAAGGATGTCTGCGGCGACGCCAAGCAGGCCGCCAACTGGGTGCAAGGTGAGCTGACCGGTCGTCTCAACAAGGAAAACCTCGACATCGCCGTCAGCCCGGTCTCCGCGGCTCAGCTGGGTGGCCTGATCAAGCGCATCGTCGACGAGACCATCAACGGCAAGGCCGCCAAGCAGGTATTCGCCGCGCTGTGGGATGGCGAAGGCGAAAACGCCGACGAGATCATCGAGTCACGCGGCCTCAAGCAGGTCACCGACACCGGTGCCATCGAAGCCGTGGTCGATCAGGTGATCGCCGACAACCTGGCCCAGGTGACACAGTATCAGGAAGCCGAGCCGGACAAGCGTGGCAAGATGATCGGCTTCTTCGTCGGTCAGGTGATGAAGGCCTCGCGCGGCACCGCCAATCCGCAACAGGTCAACAAGGTGCTGAAAGACAAGCTGGATAGCCTCAGCTGAGCCTGTCCATCAGCCGCTGAATGAAAAAAGCCCCCACCGTCATCACGACGCTGGGGGCTTTTTCATGCTCTATCGAACGACAATCAACAGCCGCCCATGCAGGCTCACGAACCGCCACACACCTGACAGCCGGGGTCGCGCTTGAGGCCCATGCGCCGCCATTCACCGCTCAGGCCATCGAAGGTGGCCAGGCCGCGATGCACGCTGCCAGCACCGCTGATCAGCTTGAGCGCTTCCAGCGCCTGGAAGGCGCCGATGATGCCGACCAGCGGCGCGATGACACCACTTTCAGCGCAGGTCAACTCTTCATCGCCCAGCTCATCCGGCGGATACAGGCAGCCGTAACACGGCGCCTGTGGCTCACGGCGATCAAACACCGCCAGCTGGCCGGAGAAGCGTATCGCGGCGCCGGACACCAGCGGGGTGCCCGCTGCCACGCAGGCGGCGTTGATCGGGAAGCGCGAGCTGAAGCGATCGGTGCAATCGAGCACCACGTCTGCGGCGGCCACCTGCTCGGCCAGCGCTTCCTCCTGCAGGCGCTCTGACAATGCGATCACCTCGGTATCGGGATTGATCGCCAACAGCGAGGCGGCGAGTGATTGCGCCTTGGGCTGATCGATGTCGGCGTCACCATGGGCGATCTGACGCTGCAGATTGGACAGCTCGACGTGGTCATCATCGGCCACCACCAAGGTGCCGATGCCCGCAGCTGCCAGATAGAGCGCTGCCGGGCAGCCCAGACCACCCGCCCCGATCACCAGCACCCGCGCCGCCAACAGGCGCTGCTGCCCGGCGATGTCGACCTGAGGGAGCAGGATCTGGCGCGAGTAGCGCAGCAATTGCGAATCTTGCATGGGAGAAAAGCCGCCTGTCGGTAAATGAAGTGAGAAGCCACGAGCCCTGTCTGGCAACAACGTGACTTGCCATTACTTGGCGTCCAGCTCCTCGATATCGGGCACATGCAGCGAGAACTGCTCCTTGACCTCCTCCATCACCACATAACTCTTGGATTCCTTGACGCCGGGCAGCGTCAGCACCACATCGCCGAGCAGCTGACGATAGGCGGACATTTCCGGAATCCGGCACTTGAGGATGTAGTCGAACTGACCGGAGACCAGATGACACTCCTGGATCTGCGGCAGCTTGGAGACGGCGCGGCGGAATTCATCGAACACCGACGGCGACTGTGTCTCGAGACTGATCTCGACGAAGACCAGCAGGTTGGCCTTGAGCGCCTTGGGGTCGAGCACCGCCTTGTAACCGCGGATGACGCCGGCACGCTCGAGGCGTTTGACACGCTCCAGGCACGGCGTGGTGGAAAGGCCGACTTCCGAGGCGAGGTCGACATAGGAGATGCGAGCATTCTCTTGCAGGCAACGCAGAATCTTGAGGTCGATGCGGTCCAGAGTGCGTGATTTTGCTTTCATTGTAATAGTTTTCCCAGCAGGGTGACTTGCAGCAGGATCATCCGTGCTCCTGGCTTCCGTGCAGTCAGGCCGTCGGATAACAAGGGAGTTATCAGACGACCATGCCAATCATGCAGGATCATTACTATCATACCCGACCAACAGGGGATACGCCTTCACTGGCGGTACTGTGACGAGGATTCCACGCAGACTCCACAGAAAACGGTGGAATGCACTACAGGGATGCCAGGCGCCGAGGGTGTCAGCGGGAAACACCCACGGGCGCCACTACACGGGCACCACTACACGGGCACCGCTAGACGGTGCCCGGCGAGCATCAGGCCAGCTTGCCCAGCGTGATGCGTTCGCGCCCGCCCAGGTCTTCCAGGGTCTCGACGTCAACGAAGCCGCCGGCACGCAGTGCCTCGCGCACTTCATTGCCCTGGGTGAGGCCATGCTCCAGCATCAGGTGGCCGCCTGCGGCCAGGTGCTGCGGCGCAGTGGCGATCAGATGCAGAAAGTCCGCCAGCCCTGCCTCGGCCGCGACCAGCGCCGAGCGCGGCTCGAAGCGCACATCGCCCAGCACGAGATGCGGGTCATCATCGGCCAGATAAGGGGGGTTGGCGGTAATCAGCGCAAAGCCGGTCTCGGTGACGCCACTGAACCAGTCACTTTGGCGGAATTCGGCATTGGCGATCGCCAGACGCTCGGCATTGCCACGTGCAAGCTGCACGGCTTCCTCGATGAGATCGACGCCCAACACCTGCCACTGCGGGCGGTGACGCGCAAAGGCCAGCGCGATGGCACCGGTGCCGGTACCGAGATCCAGCAGCTTGCCGCTGGTGGCCTCGGCCAGTTCCAGCGCGCACTCCACCATCACCTCGGTGTCCGGGCGCGGAATCAGCGTGGCCGGTGAACAGGCCAGCGTCAGGCCATAGAATTCACGCCGCCCGAGCAGATGCGCCACGGGATGGCCCTCGGCCCGGCGCGCCAACAGCGCCTCGAAACGTGCCACACCCTCGGCACCGGCCTCGCTCTCGAGATCCCGATCGCCCCAGGTGTAGAACCAGGTGCGCTCTCGTCCCATTACCTCGCCCAGCAGCAACTCGGCATCCAGACGCGGAGAATCGCTGCCCGCCTCGCTCAGACGGGCAGTCGCGGCTGCCAGGGTGACATCGATTCTCACCTTATTGCTCCTGCAGTGCGGTCAGCTGATCGGCCTGGTATTCCACCACCAGCGGCTCGATCACTTCGTCCAGCTGGCCGGCGATCACTTCATTGAGCTTGTAGAGCGTCAGGTTGATGCGGTGGTCAGTCAGACGCCCCTGCGGGAAGTTGTAGGTACGGATGCGCTCGGAGCGATCACCGGAGCCGACCAGCTTGCGACGGGCATCGGAGGTGGCCTGTGCCTGGGTGTCCACCGCGGCCTGCTTGAGGCGCGCCGCCAGCAGTGACATGGCGCGCGCACGGTTCTTGTGCTGGCTGCGCTCATCCTGACACTCCACCACCACACCGGTGGGCAGGTGGGTGATGCGAATCGCGGAATCGGTGGTGTTGACGTGCTGACCACCGGCGCCGGAGCTGCGATAGGTGTCCACGCGCAGGTCGGCCGGATTGATGTCGACGTCACCGACTTCATCGGCCTCGGGCATCACCGCCACGGTGCAGGCCGAGGTATGGATACGCCCCTGGGATTCGGTGGCGGGCACGCGCTGCACGCGGTGCGCGCCGGACTCGAACTTGAGGCGCGAGTAGACGCCCTCGCCCTTCACGCGGGCGATGACTTCCTTGAAGCCGCCGTGCTCGCCGTGACTGGCGCTGACGGTCTCGACCTGCCAGCCCTTGAGCTCGGCGTAGCGCGAGTACATCTTGAACAGGTCACCGGCGAACAGCGCCGCCTCGTCACCGCCCGTGCCGGCGCGCACCTCGAGGAAGACGTTGGCACCGTCATCCGGGTCACGCGGAATCAGCAGCTGGGTAATCTCGGCTTCCAGCGTCTCGAGCGCCGCATCGGCATCGCGGACTTCCTCACGCGCCATGTCGCGCATCTCGGGGTCACTGTCCTCCGCCATCTCCAGCGCGGCGTCACGATCTTCGTTCAGGCCGCGATGACGGCGCCATGCCTCGATCAATGGCTCAAGCTCGGCATACTCCCGCGACAGGTCGCGGAACCTGGCCTGGTCCCCGATCACTTCGGGCTCCGACAACAGTGCGGAGATCTCCTCGAAGCGGTCATGGAAGGTGTCGAGCTTGGTGATGAGGCTGTCTTTCATGAAGGGTCCTGTGATGAATCAGCCGGCGCGAGCAGAAGCGTCTGGGCCGTCTGAAGAATATCCTGGCGATCGTCTCCCGAGGCCTGGCGCAGTGCCAGTGTCGGGTGATGCATGAAGCGATTGGCCAGCTGGCGCGCCAACTGCGCGACCACTTCCTGGGGGTCGCGTCCCTGATCGAGCTCCGCCAGCGCCTGCGCCTCGCATTCGGCGCGCAGTTGCTCGCCATGGCTGCGATAGCGCTTGATGACTTCGCCGCCACTGCGCACCCGCTTGCGGTGCGACCAGGCGTTGACGCCCTGGCGAATCAACTCTTCTGCCTGGGCAGCGGCCAACTCACGGTGGCGACGATTCTCGTCGATCACCTCCTGCAGGTCATCGACCGTATAGAGGAAGACGTCGTCGAGGTCTCCGACCTGCGGCTCGATATCGCGCGGTACGGCGATGTCGACCATGAACACCGGCTTGTAGCGGCGCTTCTTGAGCGCGCGTTCCACCATGCCCTTGCCGAGAATCGGCAATTGGGAAGCGGTGGAGGCTATCACGATATCGGCATTCTCGAGGGCATGCGGAATACCTTCCAGGCCGATGGCAGTCCCGCCCAGCTCATCGGCCAGACGCTCGGCGCGCGACACGGTGCGGTTGGCGATGCACAGGTTGGCGATGCCCGCTTCCTTGAGATGGCGCGCGACGAGTTCGATGGTCTCGCCGGCGCCGATCAACAAGGCATTGGCCCGCGAGAAGTCATCGAAGATGTGGCTGGCCATGCTGACGGCGGCGTAGGCCACCGAGACGGGGTTCTCGCCGATACCGGTCTCGGTACGTACCTGCTTGGCGACCTGGAAGATATGCTGGAAGAGCTGCTCGAGCTCACCGCCCAGCCCCACCGAGTTGCGCGCGAACTGATAGGCGTCCTTGAGTTGGCCCAGAATCTGCGGCTCGCCCAGCACCATCGAGTCCAGCCCCACCGCGACACGGATCAGGTGGCGTACCGCCTCCTCTCCCAGGTGCTGATAGCTGCAACGCGACAGCTCCTCCACCGGCAGGCGATGAAAACGCCCCAGCCACTCGAGCACCGACTTGGCGCCATCGCTGGTCACGCAGTACAGCTCGGTACGATTGCAGGTCGACAGCACCGCCGCTTCGGAAACCGCCGGCAGGCGCTTCAATTCGCCCAGCGCGGCATCGAGCTGCGCAGGCGTGAAAGCAACGCGCTCACGCACGTCAACGGCGGCGGTGCGGTGATTGATGCCAAGGGCAAGAAGGGTCATGGAGTCAGTCGTCAGGGTCTGGCCGGCAGGAATCGGCGTCAATGTCAGGCGGCTCTCGGTGCTGGCCTGCCGCGAGGCCAAGGCCAGGACAGCAGGTAATCCGCGCAGGCTCGGTGCCTTTACACCTGTCGACACAAATGGGGACAAGGGCGGCTGACATAAAGGCACACAGGGCTGCCGAAGCGGCTGAGATCGTAATATTAGCGCGCTCATTCTATCACAGCGTCTGCACCACGCGACCCCGCAGCATGTCGCAGCCGATGAGGATTTTCCATGATGCTGGCAGGCTATCGCTATCAGCCCGCGCGACGTATCTGTCGGCATACGAGGTGTCCGGTGGGTCATGCCACTTCCTTGCGTCGGCAACGCTATCCCCCTTCGCCGCCAGCCGTTATGCTGCGAGACACGATGGCTTCGTCAGCGCCATGCTACGCACATGACCCGGCCTGCGGCTCGATCGCCCTGTTCCCCATTCTGCCCACACTGACAAACGCGAGGTTGCATGCACGCTTCGACTGCCGCTGAACATAGCCCCCCGCACACTCTCGCCTCTCTTGATGCCCCTCGTCGCCCGCGCGGCGGGTGGAAGTCCTGCGTCGTGGGCGGGTTGCTGCTGGGCATGACCGGCTGTCAGTCGATGAGCGACTCCGCGCCCCTGAGGGCGCAGCCCGACCCGCTGGCCACGGCGCCGCCCATCCAGCAGGGCCTGGATGCAGACAGCCTCAATCAGCTGTTGAGCGCCGAACTCGCCGGACAGCGCGGTGACTATCCCCGCGCCGCCAATGGCTATCTGGCCGCCAGCCGTCACTTCGATGACCCGGAACTGGCGCGACGCGCCGTGCTCGCGGCTCGTTTCGCCGACAACCCGGCCCTGCTGGAGCGCGCCGCCGAACGCTGGCAGCAACTCGATGAGTCCGCCAGCGAGCCCGGCATCATCCGCGCCCGCCTGGCTGTCGAGCGAGGCGACTGGCAGGCCGCGCTCGAACAGCGCCTGATACTCACCGCCAGTGGCGGCAATGGCAATCTGGCGACCCTGGCCGAGCAGGCGATCGATGCCGGCGCCGAGCTCGAACCCCTGCTGGCGATGCTGGAGACGCATATCGCCCAGTATCCCGAGCAGCCGATGCCCGAGATTGCCGCGGCACTGTTCGAGTCTGCGCTGGGCAATGAGACCGCGGCGCGTGCACGCCTGGTGCGCCTGGAAAGCGCTCACGCCACATTGGCAGAGCTCTGGCTGGCGCGCAGCGAGATCGAACGCAGCGCGGGGCGTCTTGAGGCAGCTCGGCGAGCGGTGTCCCGAGGCCTTGAGATTGCCCCCGATGACAGCCGCCTGATCCTGAGCGCCGCGCAGACCGAACTGGCCAGCGGCGATCTGGACGCGGCACGCGAGCGCATCGATAGCCTCATTGCCCGCCATCCCAGCGCGCCACGTCTGCGTCTGGCACTGGCCAGTCTCTATCTTGATGCCGATTCGCCCGAGGACGCCCATCGCCTGCTGCTGCCGCTGCTCGATGAAGACCCGGTGCCGGACGCCGCCTACGCCCTGCTGGGGCTGGCCGCCGAGTCCAGCGGCGATGTCGACAACGCCATTCTCTACTACCGGCAGGTGCCGGACGGCGAGCGCTACATCTCCAGTCGCGCCCGTGCCGCCCAGTTGCTGGTCGAACATGAACGCACGGACGAGGCCCGTCAGTTTCTGGCCGTGGAACGCCTGCGTCATCCGCGTCATGCCATGACGCTGCTCAGCTTCGAGATCGACCTGCTCGACTCCCAGGGGGCGCATGCCGAGGCCGAGGCCCTGCTGAGCAGCAGCATTGCCACGCGTCGCAAGGCACTTGCGCAAGCCATCGCCGCCCAGGAGGCCGAGAAGCGCAACGACCTGGAGAGCGAACTGGGCAGCCTGCTGTTCCTGCGTGGCATTCGCCACCTGGAAGATGATCAGCTGGACGCCATGGAGAAAGACCTGCGCGAAGTCATCGCGCTGGAACCCGACAATGCCAGCGCCTACAACGCGCTCGGCTACACCCTGCTGGTCGAGACCGATCGCCTCGAGGAAGCGTTGGCCCTGATCGAGCGCGCCCATGCGCTGTCGCCCGACGACGCGGCCATCCTGGACAGCCTCGGCTGGGGACGCTACCTGACAGGCGACCTCGACAATGCGCTGGCACCGCTGGAAGCCGCCTGGGCCCAGCAGCAGGATGCCGAGATCGGCGCCCATCTCATCGAGGTGCTGTGGGCGCTGGGCCGCGAGGATGAAGCCCGCGGTCTGGCGGTAGAGCTGAGCGAGCGCTTTGAAGAAGCCAGCGAGCTCGAAGCTCTGTTCCAGCACATTCCGGAACTGCGCCCGGTCGTCGACGCGCCCTGAAGAGCACTGCCACGCTACCCGGCACTTTCTGCCCACTGGCGAGTCCATTATCCTGACCCGCCAGTGAGTGGAGCCTCACTCACCTCTCCTCATCTTCTCGCCATCCGGAAGGCTTTCGCGTCATGATCACTTTTTCCCTGTCACTTCCTCTGCTGAGCCAGGCACGCCGCCTGCTCGGACCAGCCCTGCTGGCCATGACACTGGTACTCAGCGGCTGCGCCAGCCAGATGGCCAGCGACAATGCCGGTGATCTGACGCGCAGTGACGGTGACTGGCAGCAACAGGACACGCAACTTGCCGCCCTGACCCACTGGCAGCTGGCAGGCAAGGTCGGCATTCGCACCCCCGAGGAAGGCCACAGCGCCAACCTCGACTGGCAGCAGGACGGCGATGATTACCACATGCTGATCACCGGCCCGCTGGGCGCGGGGCGCACGACTCTAGTGCGCGACGCCGAAGGCGTGCGCCTCTCTTCCTCCGAGGGTGACTTCGAAGCCCCGGATGCCGAGAGCCTGATGCTGGCGCAACTGGGCTGGTCATTGCCGCTGGGTGCCCTCGACAACTGGGTGCGCGGCGTACCGGCCGCTGGCGAGCATGACCTCGAGACAGATGCACTGGGCTTCCCGACCACCCTCTACCAGGACGGCTGGGAAGTGGACTATCAGGATTGGACCCGCGCCGAAGGCCTGTGGCTACCGCGCAAGATGAAACTCTATTACGGCGACCTCACTGCCACTCTCATCGTCAACCAGTGGCAGGCGCTGTGATCGTGACACCTTCTCCTTCTGCCATGACGACTCCGACATCCACATCGACCATGACACTCACCCTGCCCGCCCCGGCCAAGCTCAACCGCATGCTGCATATCACGGGCCAGCGTGCCGATGGCTATCACGAGCTGCAGACGCTGTTCCAGTTTCTCGAGCACGGCGACAGCCTCAGCTTCACGCTGCGCGACGATGAGGCAATCCGCCTCTCACCGCCTATTGAAGGTGTGCCCGAAGAGGCCAATCTGATCGTGCGCGCCGCGCGCCTGCTGCGAGAAGCCGCACACGCGCAGGGCAAGGTCGCGTCGCCCACCGCATTGCCCGGTGTCGATATCACGCTGGAGAAAGTGCTGCCGATGGGTGGCGGCCTGGGTGGCGGCAGCAGCGATGCCGCCACGACCCTGCTGGCACTGGACAGACTCTGGGGCCTGGAGCTTGGCGAAGATACCCTTGCCGAGCTCGGGCTGTCGCTTGGCGCGGATGTGCCAGTGTTCGTGCGTGGCTTCGCCGCCTGGGCCGAAGGCATCGGCGAACGCCTGGTGCCAGCCCCGCTGGACACCCCATGGTTCGTGGTGATCCACCCCGGTATCGAGGTCGCGACACCGGCCGTGTTCGGCCACCCACAATTGACACGTTCCAGCCTCGCGATTAGTATGGCGCGCGCACTGCAGGGGGGCCGCAACGACTGTGAAGTCGTGGTGCGCACTTTGTACCCGGCAGTCGCCGACGCCCTGGACTGGCTGGACCAGTTCGGCACCGCCAGACTGACGGGCACCGGCGCCTGTGTGTTCTGTGCGTTTGACGACGCACGACAGGCCAGCGAGGTGCTGGGTCGACTCGAACTCGAGCGCCCGATGTGGCACGCCTTCTCGGCACGCGGTTGCAATATCTCCCCTCTACATGCCGCTCTGGCATCGGCCTGAGCACAGCAACTGGTTGAAGTGAACGTTGCTGGGGTATCGCCAAGTGGTAAGGCACCGGTTTCTGGTACCGACATTCCCAGGTTCGAATCCTGGTACCCCAGCCAATCCTGGCCGTTCCCGGTCAACCCGGAATTCTCCACTCCCGAGATCCCACAAGACTCCAAAGGTGGCTGCGCGTGTCAAAACTGATGGTATTCGCGGGGAATGCCAATCCCGCTCTCGCCCGCAAGGTAGCTGAAGCCCTCGATACCCGCCTGGGTCATGCAACCGTCGGTCAGTTCAGCGATGGCGAGATTGCGGTAGAAATCAACGAAAACGTCCGCGGCAAGGACGTCTTCATCATGCAGTCCACCTGCGCACCGACCAACGACAACCTGATGGAGCTGATCCTGATGGTGGACGCGTTGCGTCGTGCGTCTGCGGCGCGTATCACTGCGGTCGTTCCCTACTTCGGTTACGCCCGTCAGGACCGCCGCGTGCGCTCTGCGCGCGTGCCGATCTCGGCGAAGGTGGTCGCGGACATGATGGTCAAGGCTGGCGTCAATCGCGTCATGACCATGGACCTGCATGCCGATCAGATCCAGGGCTTCTTCGATGTGCCGGTGGACAACGTCTATGGCTCACCGATCCTGCTCGACGACATCGAACGTCAGAACTATGACAACCTGATCGTCGTCTCCCCGGATGTGGGCGGCGTGGTACGTGCCCGTGCCATCGCCAAGCAGCTCAACTGCGAGCTGGCCATCATCGACAAGCGTCGCCCCCAGGCCAACCAGGCCCAGGTGATGAACATCATCGGTGATATCAAGGACCGCACCTGCGTGCTGGTCGATGACATGATCGATACCGCCGGCACCCTGTGCAAGGCGGGCGAGGCACTCAAGGATCATGGCGCCAACCGCGTCGTGGCCTATGCCTCCCACGCGATTCTGTCTGGCCCGGCGGTCGACAACATCACCAACTCCGTCCTCGACGAAGTGGTGGTGGCCGACACCATCCCGCTGTCCGACGCCGCGCGTCGTTCCGGCAAGATCCGCCAGCTGACAGTCGCTGGCCTGATCGCCGAGGCGATCCGTCGCGTCAGCAATGAAGAATCCGTCAGCGCCATGTTCCACTGAGTCCTGTCGGCGGGCACCGCTCGCCGCTGCTCGGGGAAGAGGCACTGACAACGGCAGATGATCCGTCATCTGCCGACAAGCGGCCGGCCCGGAAATCTCCGGGCCGGCCTCATGGATCCGGTAGCGCTCTGGTCGCGGGGGCTGCCGGATTCTCATTAGCCCCTTGAGGTATCTGCAAAAATGAAACAGTTCAAACTGAATGCTGAAGTTCGTGAAGACCTGGGGAAAGGTGCGAGCCGCCGCCTGCGTCGTACGAACGACTTCGTGCCGGGAATCATCTACGGTGCCGACCAGGCTCCGACTCCGGTCATGATCGACAAGCCGAGCCTGTACAAGGCGGTTGACGATGAGGCGTTCTACACCTCCATCATCACCCTGAACGTTGCGGGCAAGACCGAGAAAGTCGTCATCCGTGACCTGCAGCGTCACCCGTTCAAGCCGCTGCTGACTCACGTCGACTTCCTGCGCATCGATCCGTCCCACAAACTGACCATGAACGTGCCGCTGCACATCACTGGTCAGGAAGCCTGTGTCGGTGTCAAGGACCAGGACGGCGTCCTGCACGTCCTGGCGACTGACGTCGAAATCAGCTGCCTGCCGGAAGCCCTGCCGGAATACCTGGAGCTGGACGTGTCCAAGCTGGAAGTTGGCCACACCCTGCACCTGTCCGACATCGCTCTGCCGGAAGGCGCCGAGTCCGTTGCCCTGTCCCACGGTGCCGATCACGACACCGCTGTGGTCAACGTCACTCGTCCGAACATCTCTGCTGACGCAGAAGATGCTGCTGAAGGCGAAGAAGCACCTGCTGCAGAATAACGCAGCCTGATCAAGGAGCCAGACAGCGCATGTCACGAGTGAAAGCGATCATCGGCCTCGGTAACCCGGGGAACGAATACGAAGACACCCGTCACAATGCCGGCGTCTGGCTCCTTGACGCTCTTGCGCGCCACGGTCACACCACGTTGCGTCCGGAACGCAAGTTCCATGGCCAATACGCGAAGGTCCACTTCGCCGGTCAGGATCTGCATTTGCTGTTCCCATCGACGTTCATGAATCGCAGCGGTCAGGCCGTGGCCGCATTGTGCAACTTCTACAAGCTCGCCCCGGATGAACTGCTCGTCGCCCACGATGAGCTCGACATCGACCCCGGCACCGCTCGTTACAAGCAGGGTGGCGGCCATGGTGGTCACAACGGATTGCGCGACATCATCAGCGCACTGGGCAACGACAAGTCGTTCCATCGTGCCCGCATCGGCATCGGCCACCCCGGCAATGCCAAGCTGGTGACCAACTTCGTGCTTGGACGCCCCGGCAAGGCGGAACGCCAGGCCATCGACGACGCCATCGACGAAGTGGTGATGACCCTCCCCGACGCCATCAGTGGCGAATGGGCACGGGCCATGAATCGCCTGCATTCTTTCAAGAGCTGAACCTCTGCATCATCCAGTATCACCCCTCTCCGAATTTCGGTGATTCGCTCAGCGCATCACCTCGCTTGCGTATGCGTGTCTCGCCACGCGATCAGCAGCAAAAGGCATCATTTGTCGCGCGACATGCGCCCAATGGATGACCTCGGCTGCATGAGGCCTTACACTTCCCGCCTGTCTTCATTCCGTGCCTGCCCACTCGTTTCCCCGCATGCCCAGTGTCTGTGCACTCAGAGCCTGCTGGTCGAGACGACTGCCAGTGCCACGCCCCATTCGATACGTCACACCAGGATCTAGCGCCATGGGTTTCAATTGCGGCATCGTCGGCCTGCCGAACGTCGGCAAGTCCACTCTCTTCAATGCACTGACCAAGTCTGGCATTGACGCCGAGAACTTCCCCTTCTGCACCATCGAGCCGAACACCGGTATCGTGCCGATGCCTGACCCTCGCCTGAACGCGCTGGCCGAGATCGTCAAGCCGGAGAAGGTGATTCCGACCACCATGGAATTCGTCGACATCGCGGGTCTGGTCGCGGGTGCCTCCAAGGGCGAAGGTCTGGGCAACAAATTCCTGGCCAACATCCGTGAGACCGACGCCATCGCGCACGTGGTGCGTTGCTTCGAGGATGACAACGTCATCCACGTCGCCAACCACGTCGACCCGGCCGCCGACATCGAGACCATCAACATCGAGCTGGCCCTGGCCGATCTCGACAGCGTCGAGCGCAGCATCCAGCGTCTGACCCGTGTCGCCAAGGGCGGCGACAAGGAAGCCATCGCCACCAAGGCCGTGCTGGAACGCATCCAGCCGCACCTGGCCGAAGGCCAGCCGCTGCGCAGCTTCGGCCTCAGCGATGACGACCTGAAGATCGTGCGCGGCTTCGGCTTCCTGACCCTCAAGCCGACCATGTACATCGCCAACGTCAGCGAGGAAGGCTTCGAGAACAATCCCTACCTCGATATCGTGCGCGGCATTGCCGCCAACGAAGGCGCCAGCGTCGTGCCGGTGTGCAACAAGATCGAAGCCGAGATCGCCGAGCTGGACGAGGAAGAGCGCGAGATGTTCCTCGACGAACTGGGCATGGAAGAGCCGGGCCTGGACCGCGTCATCCGCGCCGGTTACGAGCTGCTGGGTCTGCAGACCTACTTCACCGCTGGCGTGAAGGAAGTGCGTGCCTGGACCGTCAAGATCGGCGCTACTGCACCGGAAGGCGCTGGTGTGATCCACACCGACTTCCAGAAAGGCTTCATCCGAGCCGAAGTCATCTCCTATGACGACTTCATCGCCTACAAGGGTGAGCAAGGCGCCAAGGATGCCGGCAAGTGGCGCCTGGAAGGCAAGGACTACATCCTCAAGGATGGCGACGTGGTGCACTACCGCTTCAATGTCTGATGGCTCATCGGCGCCCGGCGACGCCCGGGCCCAGCTGACGCCCTGACAGCCTGTCCTGACAGAACGGCCCTGATCTCTCACGAGGTCAGGGCCGTTCTGCGTTGTGGTGCGGAAAACTGTTCAATCAGGGGCGCCGATCAAGGCGTGAAGATATCAACCAGCGGAGGGCTCAACCAGCGAAGGGCTCAGACCGTAGAGGGCTCTGCCAGCGGCACCTGCAGCCACTGCGCGGCCTGTCTGGCGAGCTGATCTGCCAGCGACTGGGCCAACCGCGAACGCCCCGCCTCGCGTCGCCACACGGCACTCAGCACCAGCTCACCCGCCTGGGGCAGCTGACGTGCGCTCAAGCTGCGCTCCGTGGTGGCGGCATGCGCCGTGAGTGCATCGACCACCGCCAGCCCCTCCCCCGCCTGAACCAGCGACGCCGCCAGGGGATAGGTCTGCACCCGCGTCACGATACGCGGCGAAGATGGCAAAGTACTTGAAGCTTCCTGCGCCACGCTCGCCAGCAAACCATCGAGTCGCCGCGCCAGCGGATCGTGCGCCCCCAGCGCGATCAGGCGCTGACCGGCCAGCTCCGCCACCGTCATCGGCGTCTGCTGACAGTCCTGTGCCCAATACCCTTCAGGCGCGAGCACCAGTAGCGGCATGCGCACCAGCGGACGCGTCATCAGTGCAGGATGCGTCGGCGCACTCAGCGTAAAGGCGATATCGACCTCATGCAGCAACAGGGCATCGACGATCTCGCGGGTATGCTGGGTCGCCAGCTCACAGCTGACTCGCGGCTGACGCCGGCGCCACTGCCCCAGCGCCTGCGGCAGCAATTGCTGGGCGATGGCAGGCGTCGCCACCACCTTGAGCGTGCGTGCCTCGCCCTCACGCAAGCCATCGACCAGCCGCCTCACATCGTCCAGCTGACCGAGCATTCCCTGGCTGGCCGCTTCCAGCTTGCGCGCCTCCTCGGTGGGATGAAGCTGCCCTGCACTACGCGTGAACAGCGTGATGCCCCATTGGCGCTCGACCTGCTGCAGCGCCTTGCTCGCCGCCGGCTGGGAGATATGCAGCAACCTCGCCGCGCCGGTCACGCTGCCCGCCTGCAGGACGGCGTGAAAGATCTCCAGGTCCCTGAGCCGCATGCGCAATCTTCCTGTCCGGTTGTCTAGAGGGCCAACTTGAGGGCGCACTTGAGCGCCTGTGCATCAGGTTACCCCATAACCTCGGGTTATGACGCGGCACATCCTTTTCATTCGTCACTCACGCAAGCGACCGGCAAGCTCAAGCACAACGAAACACGACCTTCACGACCCGGGAGCCCAGCATGCAACGCCATGTGACTGTCATCGGAGGCGGCGTGATCGGCCTCGCCAGTGCCCATGCTCTGGCGCGCGCCGGCCACTGTGTGACCCTGATCGATGCCCATGCCGAGGTGGCCAGCGAGACCAGTCGCGCCAATGGCGGCCAGCTGAGCTATCGCTATGTGGCACCACTGGCCGATAGCGGCGTGCCCCGCCAGGCCATCAAGTGGCTGCTGGCAGGCAACGAGGCACCGCTGAAACTGCGCCCGAATCTGGAACCCGCACAATGGCGCTGGATGGCCCGATTTGTGGCCGCCTGCAATCACCGCACGCATCAGGCCAGTGCAGCGCAGATGCTCTCGCTGGCTCTGCACAGCCAGCAGGTGATGACGGAGTGGCGCACTCATGATGCGCTCGGCGACTTCGCCTGGCAGCAGCGCGGCAAGCTGGTGATCCATCGTGATCCCGAAGCGCTCGACAAGGCGGCAGCCGCGCGCGTCGCCCCGCAGGACCAACAGGTACTCGATGCACGCCAATGCATCGCGCTGGAGCCCTCACTTTCCCACCAGCAAGCCCATCTGTCGGGCGGCATCTTCAGCGCCTCGGACGAGACGGCGGATTGCCATGCCTTCTGCCAGGCGCTGGAACGCAAGCTGCGGGCCTCCGGGCGCTACACGCGCATCGCCAATACGCGCGTCGCCCCGCTGACCGCACGCGACGGCCGCATCGAGCAACTCGAGCTCAGACACCTTGATGGCCGCCGAGAACGCCATACCGTCGAAGAGGTCGTCATCGCGGCCGGCAATCATGCCGCCGAGCTGGTACACCCCCTGGGTATCCGCCTGGCCCTGCAGCCGCTCAAGGGCTATAGCCTCACCCTGCCACTGGCAGCTGACACCCCCGAGACGGCCGCGCCACGCATCAGCGTCACCGATTCGGCACGCAAGGTGGTCTACGCCGATCTGGAGTCATCGGCATCACGCCAGCTGCGCGTCGCGGCGATGGTGGATATCGGCCAGCGGGAACGCGACAGCTTTCACCCCGAACTGAATGAGCAGCGCATTGCCGCCCTGCGCAAGCTGGCCAGCGATACCTTCCCCGAAGCCGGCGATTTCGCGCAGGCCACTCCTTGGGCCGGACTGCGCCCCAGTACGCCCAAGGGGCCGCCGATCCTCGGCCGTCCCCGGCAAGCGAACAGCCCTGACAATCTGTGGCTGAACGTCGGCCATGGCAGTCTGGGCTTCACGCTGTCCTGCGCCAGTGGCGACCTCATCGCACGCGCCATCTCGCGAGAGGCTCTCCCCGGCACTTTCTCCGACAGCCTATCTGATGCCCTCGCTGCGCGGCCTGGACGCTAGCCCGATGAATTCCCTGCCACTTTTTCGCGCTAATGCATTGACAACATCACGAGCAATCCGTAATATTCGCCTCCGTTGGACGGCTACATAGCTCAGCTGGTTAGAGCACATCACTCATAATGATGGGGTCCCCTGTTCAAATCAGGGTGTAGCCACCAACCAGGATTCGAAAGGCCTGACTGCTTGCAGTCAGGCCTTTTTCGTTGTGCGCGATCTGCGCCAAAACTTGATCGGACCTTGATCGCACTCCGCTCGCGCATCCAGCACCCTGCGCCGCTGTCCTCGAGCCAGATCACAGACATCAAAAAGGGCGACCCGCAGGCCGCCCTTTTTCCGAGCTTGTCTTCTTACACTCCGCGCCTGCTCTCTCAGCACACTCCGGCTCGACTCAGTCCACCTGCTCGCGATTGCAGAAGGCTACCAGCACCTTGATCAACATGGCGACATCGGCACTGCCGGATGTCTCACGAATCGAGTGCATGCCCCACTGCGGCAGCCCCACATCCAGGGTCGGCACCCCCACCTCACTGGCGGTGATCGGCCCGATGGTGCTGCCACAGCCCATGTCGGCACGACTGACGAAGGTCTGCACCGGCACATCCTGCTCACGACACATCTCGCGGAACAGCCCGGCCGTGGTGCTGCTGGTGGCGTAACGCTGATTGGCATTGACCTTGATGACCGGCCCGGCATTCAACTTCGGCCCATGCCCCGCATCATGCTTGTCCGCAAAATTGGGGTGCACGGCGTGAGCATTATCGCAAGAAATCATCAAGGAGCGCTGCACGAGGCACTGATAGCCTTCTTCGCTGTCCAAGCCGACATAGTGATTGATGCGCTTGAGCACATCGGCCAGGAAAGGCCCCTGGGCACCACAGGCGCTGGCACTGCCGACCTCTTCATGATCGGTGGTGACGAACAGCGCCCCCTGACTGCCATCGGCCTCCAGCAGCGCCTCGAGACCGACGTAGCAGGACAGCAGATTGTCGAGGCGGGCACTGGTGATCAACTCACCCTTCAGCCCCGACTGCGCCGCCGGCTGCAGGTCATGCAGCCCCAGCTCGAAGTCAACGACATCCGCGACCCGCACGCCGTGCTGCTCCTCGATCAGATCGATCAACATCATATTGAAGGCCTCCGCGGGCGTCCCGGCCTCGTCCCCCAGCTGCATGACCACGGCTGACATCTGGGTCTGGGCATTGATGGCACGCCCGCTGTTGACGTCACGATCCAAATGGATCGCCAGGCTCGGCACGCAGGCGAACGGACGCATGACCGTCAGCAGCAGCGTCTCGCGACGACCGTCCGCATGCCGCACCTGAACACGGCCTGCAAGCCCCAGATCGCGATCGAACCAGGTGCTCAGCAACACGCCGCCATAGGTCTCGACGCCCAACGTCAACCAGCCCTGACTGGCCTGTGCCGGATTGGGCTTCAGGCGCAGACAGGGCGAATCGGTGTGCGCACCGATCATCCGAAGTGAGCTCAGCGACGTATCATCCTTCGGGAGCTGAAAGGCGATCAACGAGGAATCATTGCGCGTGACATAGGCACGCTCACCGGGCACCAGCTGCCAGGAAGACATCTCGCTGAGGCGACGATAGCCCGCCTGTTCAAGACGCTGCGCCATGGAAGCCGTCGCGTGCCACGGTGTGGGAGAAGAAGACAGGAAGTCGAGCAGTGCAGGAACGCGGGAATCCGCAATCGCATGAGTCATGATGGCGTCTGGTCCTCGAAGATATAGGCAAGGCACTGTATAAGAAGAAACATGATGGGGAAAACCTGTGACGACCCTTCGATGACATGACTGCCATCCAGTCACCGCTCAGCGGGGCGCCCAAAAGCGCGGCATGCCAGCCAAAGCCCTGCGCTGACAGAGTTTTCACAACCCCAACGCATCAACGCCAGACAACTGTGTATGGTGCGTGAGACTGCTACAATGCCCGCTCGACCTCCTGCGGGGAGGTCGTTCAGGGAGCAGAGTGTACATGAATCGGGAGTGCTTCATTGATGAGCCTGTTCGCAAACGTCCGGCGCACGGCATTCGTTGCCCTGTGTCTTGCCATGGCCGGCCCTGCCAGTGCCGCGGTCACCCCTACTGACGCCGATGCACAGGCTGCTCGCGAAGTTGCCGAGTCTTTGCGCTATGGGCATTACGAAGATGTGACCCTGGATGACCACTGGGCCAACCGCGCCTTCACGCAATACCTCAAGACTCTCGACCCTCAGAAAGCCTATCTGCTGGATGCGGACATCAGCGAGTTCAGCGACCTGCGTCATGATTTCGACGACGCCATGGTCGATGGTGACCTCGAGCGCCTCTATGGACTCTACGATCGCTATCAGCAACGCCTCACCGCACGCCTCACCTGGCTGGTGAAGACACTGGATGCCAAACCGAGCTTCGATTTCGACAACGATGATCGCCTGGCGCTGGACCGCAAGGACAGCCCGTGGGCCGATAGCGAGCAGGAGCTCGACGAGCTGTGGCGCAAGCGCCTCAAGAATGCCTGGCTGTCGATGTCGCTGTCCGACAAGAGCGATGACGAGATCGCCAAGACGCTCAACGAGCGTTATTCCAACCAGCTCAAGCGCATCAAGCAGACCAACGATGAAGATATCCTGACGCTGGTGATGCATGCCGTGACCGGAAGCATCGACCCGCACAGTGAATACTTCTCGCCGCGCCAGGGCGAATCCTTCGATATCCAGATGAAGCTGTCGCTGGATGGCATCGGCGCCCTGCTGCAATCCGAAGGTGAATACGTCAAGGTCTCGAGCCTCGTGCCTGGCGGCCCTGCCGAGAAGGATGGCGAGCTCAAGCCGGCCGACCGCATCGTGGCCGTCGGCCAGGGTCAGGGCGACAGCGAGTGGACCAACGTGGTCGGCATGCGCCTGGATGATGTCGTGGACCTGATCCGTGGCCCCAAGGGCTCCGTGGTGCGCCTGGAAGTGATTCCGGCACAGTCGCTGGATGTCACCAAGACGCGTGAACTGGACATCACCCGCGATACCGTCAAGCTCGAGGACCAGGCCGCCAACGCCAAGGTCGTCGACGTCAAGCGCGATGATGGCACCCACCGCATCGGCGTCATCCATGTGCCCGCCTTCTATGTCGACTTCGATGCTTGGCAGGCCGGCGAAGACGACTACCGCAGCACCACCCGCGACGTGGCGCGCCTGATCGACGAACTCAAGGCCAAGCAGGTGGAAGGTATCATTCTCGACCTGCGCAACAACGGCGGCGGCGCACTGCAGGAAGCCAATTCGATGATCGGACTGTTCATCGATCGCGGCCCCACCGTGCAGGTGCGTGACGCTCGCGGCCGCATCAGCCTCTATGGCGATACCGATGCCGGCACCCACTATGACGGCCCGCTGACCGTACTGGTCAACCGCCTCTCCGCCTCGGCATCCGAGATCTTCGCTGGCGCGATCCAGGATTACGGTCGTGGCTTGGTGCTCGGCAGCCAGACCTTCGGCAAGGGCACGGTGCAGACCATCTCCTCGCTGAGCGAAGGCGAGATCAAGCTGACCCGCGCCAAGTTCTATCGCATCTCCGGCGACTCGACCCAGAACAAGGGCGTCAAGCCGGACATCGCCTTCCCCAGCGTCATCGACCCGCAGGAGATCGGCGAATCCAGCCTCGACTACGCGCTGCCCTGGGACCAGGTACGCCCGGTGAAGTATCGCCGCTACGGTGATCCGGCACGCTATCTGGCCGCTTTGCGCGCCCGCCACCAGAGCCGAGTCGAGCAAGAGCCCAACTTCAGTTACCTGAAGAGCGAAGTCGCGCTGTCAAAGGCATTGCGCGCGCAGCAGACCAGCATCAGCCTCAATCGTGAGCAGCGCAAACGCGAGATGGATGCCCAGGAAGCCGAGCAGCTGGCACTGGAAAACAAGCGCCGTCGCGCCCTCAACCTCGAGCCACTGACAAGCTTTGCCGAACTCGATGCCGCCAGCGACCACATCTCTTCCCCCGAGAGCGACCCGCAGCAGGAAGCCGATATCGAAGAAGGCAGCAGCGACAAGCAAGCCAAGGACCCGATCGATCAGGCCCAGCTTCAGGAAAGTGCCGAGATCCTGCTCGACTACGCCCACCTCACCGGTGATCGCTAGACTTTCGTGACTCGCACCATGAACCGCGTTTGACGAAGCTGGTCGACCGCCAAGGCCCCTGCTCTCATGCAAAACCGAGCGCAGGGGCTTTTTTCATGCCACAAAGACAGTCTGTGGCACGCAGCATGATGGTCACTCGAGGCAGCAACGCGCGCACAACAACGCACAGGCAGCAACACATACGAAGCAACGACAGGACAGAAAACGCAGCAGCAGAAACACAATGGCCAGCATCACAACGTCAGGCAGAGGCGCGCAGAGAACGACAGCAGACGGCTGGCGACGCGAGAGCACGCTCGAGGCAGAAAGCACGAGACACCTGACAGGTGGAGGAGCAGGAACGGATTGATGAGCAGGGCTGACAAGCCAGGATTACGAACAGAGCTCAAGCGCAAAGCAACAAGCAAAGCTCAGGCAGCGATGATGCCACCAGCAGAGAACACGAGGGGAAGCAGGGAAGTGATATTGGCTCCTCGAACAGGACTCGAACCTGTGACCCAATGATTAACAGTCATTTGCTCTACCAACTGAGCTATCGAGGAACAACAAAATATCGATCGATATCAGGGCGATATCGAAGCTGACGACGAGGAACTCATCTATCAGCGTCATTTCCGGCATTGGCAGGAAGCCTTGGATTGGCTCCTCGAACAGGACTCGAACCTGTGACCCAATGATTAACAGTCATTTGCTCTACCAACTGAGCTATCGAGGAACGACCGGAAATTCATCTGTCAGTGACATGATCATGGATGCTATCAGGCTGACATTTCAAGCATGCTGCATGTGCTATTGGCTCCTCGAACAGGACTCGAACCTGTGACCCAATGATTAACAGTCATTTGCTCTACCAACTGAGCTATCGAGGAACAACCTTGAGCACGCGACGAATTATACGGAAATACTCAATGGCGTCAACCACCTTCGGCCATTCAGACCACCGCAGAACTCGCTGGATTCCTCCTGCCGGATCCACCTCCGAAAGCGCACTAAGCGACATCCAGATGTGACAAGGCCCGCACGGATGCAGGCCTTGGAATCACTGGTGGCTACACCCTGATTTGAACAGGGGACCCCATCATTATGAGTGATGTGCTCTAACCAGCTGAGCTATGTAGCCACACGACGAGGCGTATATTGCAGGTCAGGCTGCTGAATTGCAAGCACTTTTTATCAAAAGCTCAACAGACGAGCCCGACGGGCCGATCAGATCCCCAGCGATGTCTTCACCGCGGCAAGGCCAGGCTGGCCCTCCACGGTCTCGACTCCCTCGAGCCAGGCCTCCAGCACCTGCGGGTTCTGCTTGAGCCAACTGGCCGCCGCGTCATCCGGGTCTTCGCCGCCATCCATGATGTCACCCATCAACTGATTTTCCATCTCCAGAGTGAACTCGAGATTGGCAAGCAGGGCCCCGACGTTGGTGCATGCTTCGCTGTAGCCCGCGCGGGTGTTGGTATACACCGTCGCACCGCCCAGATTCGGCCCGAAGTAATCATCGGCCCCTTCCAGATAGCCCATCTCGAAGCGGGTATTCATCGGGTGCGGTTCCCAGCCGAGGAACACGACCCACTCCTCGGCGGCAATCTTCGACTTCACTTCCGCCAGCATGCCAGCTTCCGAGGAGTCGATCATCTCGAACTCGCCCATGCCGAAGGCGTCGTCATCGATCATGTCGGCAATGATCATGTTGCCGTCGTTACCCGCCTCTATCCCGTAGATGCGACCGTCGAACTTCTCGAGATTGTCGGCAAGGTCCGCCACCGAGGTCACGCCGGCATCCAGCACATACTGCGGCACCGCCAGGGTGTATTTCGCGCCCTGGAGATTGGCGCGCGGGCGATCGACCTGCCCCTTGTCGATGTAGGGGTCACTGATGGAGGCCATCGAGGGCATCCAGTTACCCAGGAAGACGTCGAAGTCATCATTTTTCATGCCGGCATAGGCGATCGGCACCGAGATGGTGTCAGAGGTCGTCTCATAGCCCAGCCCTTCCAGCACGGCACGCGTCAGGGCGGTGGTAGCCGTGATGTCCGTCCAGCCGACTTCGGCGAAACGTACCGTGCGACATTCTTCCGTCACGGCGGCCTGGGCCTGATTCGCCATGACCGGCACGGCGATGACGCCCAATGCCAACAGCACCTTACCAGGTGATCGTTTCATGCTAACCCCTTGTTTTATTGTTCGTTGTCAGTCAACTCTCGACCATCGGCGCAACGTTCAACCTACATTGAGATCGACATGCTGCCCCTCCATGTTCTACCGCACTGTAGCGCTTTTACCAACCGGCCTCGCCAACCCACTATCTTTCACGCCCGCCTGCCGCTGACCGCCACCTGACCTCGATTCCTCGCCCGCCTCCCCTTTGATGCCCTCCCGGACTGCCTGTTGACAGCCCCCTGGCTGCCCCGCCCTACCTCAACTTGACGCATCGAGAACCAGCCTCTACACTTTTTGTTAATTGAACGTTCAATAAAAACTTTGCACACGACAGCATGGTGCAGCGCTCGCGGCAAACCGGTGATGATCCAGTACCATGGCCACACCCAGTGTCACACCGACCCGATATACGAAAAGGACTCCGTTGATGCCCAAAGTGGGAATGGAACCTATCCGCCGCCGCCAGTTGATCCAGGCCACCATGCAAGCCATCGATGAGGCAGGACTCGCCGATGCGACCGTGGCCCGTATCGCCCGTCACGCAGGTGTGTCCACCGGCATCATCAGCCACTATTTCGGCGGCAAGGATGGCTTGATGGAAGCCACCATGCGCCAGATTCTCACTGACCTGCGCAGCGCCGTCAGTGAGCGTCGCGCCGCACTGGCAGATGATGACGTCCGCAGCCATTTGCGTGCGGTGATCGACGGCAACTTTGATCGCAGCCAGGTCAGTCAGAGCGTGTCCAAGACCTGGCTGGCCTTCTGGGCCTCCAGCATGCACCGCATTCCGCTGGAACGCCTGCAGCGGGTCAACGACAGGCGGCTGATCTCCAATCTGTGTGCCCTGTTCCGCCGCTGCATGCCGCTGAACGAGGCACGTGATGCCGCGGCCGGACTGGCCGCCTTGATCGACGGCCTGTGGTTGCGCGGTACGCTGGACCCGACCGGCCTCGATGTCGAGCGCGCACGCCGCCTCGCCTACGAATATGCTGACTACCAGCTGACACGTCACATGACAGCATCCCTGAACGCGACAGACTCCCCCACTTCCCCTGAACCCAGAAAGGAGCGCACGCATGGCTAACGGCAACGCAAGCTTCCCGACCCAGACCCTCTACATCGGTGGCCGTCGGGTCGAGGCTACCTCCGGCGAGACCTTCGAGACCGTCAACCCGGCCACCGGCGAAGTCATCGCCGAGATCCAGCAGGCCAGCGGTGCCGACGTCGATACCGCCGTCGAAAGCGCCCTGCAGGGGCAGAAGGTGTGGGCCGCGATGACCGGCATGGAGCGTTCACGCATCCTGCGTCGCGCCGTCGATCTGCTGCGCGAGCGCAACGACGAACTGGCACTACTCGAGACGCTGGACACCGGCAAGCCGCTGTCCGAGACCGAAGCGGTCGACATCGTCACCGGTGCCGATGCACTCGAGTACTACGCGGGCCTCGCGCCGGCCATCGAAGGCAGCCAGGCGCCGCTGCGTCAGGAAGCCTTCGTCTATACCCGCAAGGAGCCGCTGGGCGTCATCGGCGCCATCGGTGCCTGGAACTACCCGATCCAGATCGCCTGCTGGAAGTCTGCCCCGGCTCTCGCCGCCGGCAACGCCATGGTCTTCAAGCCCAGCGAAGTCACGCCGCTGAGCGCACTGAAGCTGGCCGAGATCTTCACCGAAGCCGGCCTGCCCGACGGCGTGTTCAACGTCGTGCAGGGCGATGCCCGCGTCGGCGTTATGCTCACCGAGCACCCGGATATCGCCAAGATCTCCTTCACCGGGGAAGCCGGCACCGGCAAGAAGGTCATGTCCGCGTCCGCCTCTTCCAGCCTCAAGGAAGTCACCATGGAGCTGGGCGGCAAGTCCCCGCTGCTGGTGTTCGCCGATTCCGATCTCGACCGTGCCGCCGACGGCGCCATGATGGCCAACTTCTACAGCTCCGGTCAGGTGTGCACCAACGGCACCCGCGTGTTCGTCGAAGCCAGCGTCAAGGAGGCATTCGAGGCGAAGATCGTCGAGCGAGTCGCGCGCATCAAGGCCGGCGACCCGCAGGACCGCGCCACCACCTTCGGCCCACTGGTCAGCTTCGAGCACCTGGACAAGGTCGTCTCCTATCTGGAAATCGCCAAGCAGGACGGCGCACGTCTGCTGGTCGGCGGTGAGCGCATGAGCGAAGGCGACTTCGCCAAGGGCGCCTGGGTCGCACCGACCGTCTACACCGACTGCAGCGATGACATGCGCATCGTGCAGGAAGAGATCTTCGGTCCGGTGATGTCCATCCTGTCCTTCGACAGCGAAGAGGAAGTCATCCGTCGCGCCAACGACACCACCTATGGCCTGGCGGCTGGCCTGTTCACCGAGAGCCTGAACCGTGCGCATCGCGTGATTCATCAGCTCGAAGCCGGCATCTGCTGGGTCAACACCTGGGGCGAGTCGCCGTCCGAAATGCCGGTCGGCGGCTACAAGCAGTCCGGTATCGGTCGCGAGAACGGTGTCGAGACGCTGTCTCATTACACCCAGACCAAGTCCGTGCTGATCGAGATGGGCCCGTTCGAGTCCGCCTTCTGAGCCAGCACTGGCCATAAGGCCTGATGACAGCAGCACCCTCTGGCGCCAGAGGCTGAAGTACCGGAACTCAAGACCGGGCCAAGCGCCAGATGCCCCACCTGCCGGCATGTCGAACACTCGCCATGCCGGCTGCACGCCGCGTCGCTCGCCAGCGCCGCGCGCAGTGCCCGAATCCCGATGAGTCGTTGAGCCCCCGATGGCAGCTTGCTGTCATGCGGTGCCCCGACGACTCTTCACAGACACATCACCGTATCCATCCGCCCGGCAGTGGCCACCCCTCGTCGTCGACGGGGCGTCCTGCGCCCGCATGTGGCATCTGATACGAAAGGAGATTTCATGAGCCAATTCGAGCGTGAATACGACTACGTCATCATCGGTGCCGGCAGTGCCGGCAACGTGCTGGCCACCCGCCTGAGCGAAGATTCCGACGTCAGCGTGCTGTTGCTGGAAGCCGGTGGCCGCGACCACCGCTTCGACTTCCGTACCCAGATGCCCGCCGCCCTGGCCTACCCGCTGCAGGGTCAGCGCTACAACTGGGATTTCAAGACCGATCCCGAGCCGCACATGAACAACCGTCGCATGGAATGTGGCCGCGGCAAGGGTCTGGGTGGCTCCTCGTTGATCAATGGCATGTGCTACATCCGCGGCAATGCGCTGGATTACGACAACTGGGCCAAGGACCCCATTCTGGCCGACTGGAACTATCGTGAGTGTCTGCCCTACTTCCGCAAGTGCGAGACACGCGATATCGGCCCGAATGACTACCATGGCGGCGACGGCCCGGTGTCTGTCACCACGCCCAAGCAGGGCAACAACGAGCTCTATCATGCCTTCATCGCGGCAGGCATCGAGGCGGGCTACCCGGCCACCGAAGACGTCAACGGCTACCAGCAGGAGGGCTTCGGCCCGATGGACCGCTTCGTGACTAGGGAAGGCCGTCGTGCCTCCACCGCGCGCGGCTATCTGGATACCGCCAAGAAGCGCCCCAACGTGACCATCGAGACGCGCGCCACCACCGACGTCATCCTGTTTGAAGGCAAGACGGCGGTCGGTGTGAAGTACGAGCGCAAGGGCAAGGACCACCGCGTGCGTGCGCGCAAGGAAGTGCTGCTGTGCGCCGGCGCCATCGCCTCGCCGCAGATCCTGCAGCGCTCAGGCGTCGGCAACCGTGAACATCTCGAGCCGCTGGGCGTGAAGATGGTGCACCACCTGCCGGGCGTGGGCGAGAACCTGCAGGATCACCTCGAGCTCTACATCCAGTACGAGTGCACCAAGCCGATCTCGCTCTACCCGTCCCTCAAGTGGTACAACCAGCCGCCCATCGGCCTGGAGTGGATGCTCAAGGGGACTGGTGTGGGTGCCAGCAACCAGTTCGAGGCCGCCGGCTTCATTCGCAGCGATGACAACGAAGCCTGGCCGAACCTGCAGTATCACTTCCTGCCGATCGCGATCAGCTACAACGGCAAGAGCGCGGTGCAGGGCCACGGCTTCCAGGCACACGTCGGTTCCATGCGCTCCCAGAGCAAGGGTCGTGTCCGACTGACCTCTCTCGACCCCAAGGCCGCGCCCTCGATCTTCTTCAACTACATGGCCGAGGAGCGGGACTGGGAAGAGTTCCGCGCCGCCATTCGCCTGACTCGCGAGATCATCGCTCAGCCGGCACTGGATGATTACCGTGGCCGCGAACTGGCGCCGGGTGCTGATGTCCAGACAGACGAGCAGCTCGACGAGTACGTGCGCAACCATGCCGAGACTGCCTACCACCCGTGTGGCAGCTGCCGCATGGGCAGTGACGAGACCTCCGTGGTCGATGGTGCCGGTCGCGTACATGGCCTAGACAACCTGCGCGTCGTCGATGCCTCGCTGTTCCCGGTCATCCCCACCGGCAACCTGAACGCGCCGACGATCATGCTGGCCGAGAAGATGGCCGACAAGATTCGTGGCCGCGCGCCGCTGCCGCCGTCCGACGCCGATTACTTCGTGGTCGAGCCGGGCACACCGGCCAAACAGCCCGCCAAGCGCCAGATCGATTCCGCGCCGATCAATGGCTGAGCATTGATCAATGACTGAGCACCGATCAATGACTGAGCACCGATCAATGACTGAGCACCGATCAATGACTGAGCACCGATCAATGACTGAGTTCAGGTCGATGACCAAGCACTGATCAACGCCAGAATCCGTGCGAGTCAACGCCTGCGACAGGTAGTCTGGCCTCACGCACGCAAGCGCTATCGATCGTCCAAGGCCCCGCATTGCGGGGCCTTTTTCATGCCTGTCAGAAGCAGCCACTCATCCCGGTCTTGCGCTCTCCGACTGCCTGCCCCGGGCGGCTGTCCTTTTCGAGAACGAATCCGCACACCTTAGACCTTGGACGTACTGCAGGGTCGAGCAACATGGGATAGGCTGAAGACAATTCAAACAACCGTTCTAAACGCATGGCTGCTACGCTGTAGTAACACCATGCAAAGACACCATCCCTCGCCACCCGGAGATCCTGCCATGACGCAGCTCATCCTCATCCTTGTCGCCATTGCCGGTCTGTTGGCCGTCATGGCACGCGAAGCCGGGGCCCTCGCGGCCATCGGCGTTCTCGCCATCATCGGCATCGTCGGCCTGGCGGTCGACGCGCCGGTGCTGGGTTGCCTGCTGCTGATCGGCGCGGCACTGGTCGCGGTATGTGGCCTGCCGGCCCTGCGCAGCAAGTGGCTCAGCCCGCGTCTGTTCGCGATGTTCAAGAAGGTCTCCCCCAAGGTCTCGGACACCGAGAAGGTGGCGTTGGAAGCCGGCACCGTGTTCTGGGACGCCGAGCTCTTTTCCGGCAAGCCGCAGTGGAACACCCTGACCGCACAGCGCAACGACGGCATCTCCAGCGAAGAGCAGGCCTTCATCGACGATCAATGCTCTGTCGCCTGCGGCATGACCAACAGCTGGGAGATCGCGCGTGAGCGTGCCGATCTGCCCGAAGCGCTGTGGGAGTTTCTCAAGCGCGAGAAGTTCTTCGGCATGATCATTCCCAAGGAATATGGCGGCCTGGGCTTCTCGGCCAAGGCCCAGTCACTGGTACTGCAGAAACTCTCGGTCAACGAGACACTGATGGTCACCGTCGGCGTGCCCAACTCCCTCGGCCCGGGCGAGCTGCTGCTCAAGTACGGCAGCGAAGAACAGAAGAACTATTACCTGCCGCGTCTGGCCGATGGCCGCGAGATCCCGTGTTTCGGTCTGACCGGCCCGCGTGCCGGCAGTGATGCGACTTCCATCCCGGACACCGGCATCGTGTGTCGCGGCATGCATGATGGCGAGGAAGTCGTCGGTATTCGCCTGAACTTCGAGAAGCGCTGGATCACCCTGGCGCCGGTCGCCACCGTGGTCGGCCTGGCCTTCCGCATGTTCGACCCCGAGCACCTGCTGGGTGACGTGGAAGACATCGGCATCACCTGTGCCCTGATTCCGCGTGACACCGACGGCATGGACATCGGTCGTCGTCACCACCCGATCGGCGCGCCGTTCATGAATGGCCCGATCTTCGGCAAGGATGTCTTCATTCCGCTCAGCTACCTGATCGGTGGCGAGCAGATGGCCGGCCAGGGCTGGAAGATGCTGGTCGAGTGTCTGTCGGTGGGTCGCTGCATCACCCTGCCGTCCGGCTCTGCGGGCATCTCGCGCTACGCGCTGGGCTGGAGTGCCGGCTTTGCGCGCATCCGCCGTCAGTTCAATCTGCCGGTGGCCGAGATGGAAGGCGTTCAGGAGCCCCTGGCGCGCATGGCCGCGATGAACTACATCAGCCAGGCGTCCGTGCTGCACACCGCCAACATGATCGACAACGGCCACAAGCCGGCGGTGCCTTCCGCCATCCTCAAGAGTCAGCTGACCGAGATGGCTCGCTCGCTGCTGGCCGATGGCATGGATATCCACGGCGGACGCGGCGTGACGCTTGGCCCGCGCAACTACATCGGCGTGGCCTACGCTGGCACTCCGGTCTCGATCACGGTGGAAGGCGCCAACATCATGACCCGCAACCTGATGATCTTCGGTCAGGGCGCGATCCGCTGCCATCCTTACGTGCTGGAAGAGCTGGCCGCCAAGGACGCCGATGACCTGAACGCCTTCGACAAGGCCTTCTTCCGCCATGCAGGCCTGATCTTCGGCAACGCGGCACGCGCCTTCACCCAGAGCTTCGGCATCGGCGGCAAGGCCACCGGCTTCGACGCCATCGCCACGCCCTACACCAGCCACATCAACCGCTTCAGCGCCGCCTTCTCGCTGTCCGCCGATGCAGCCATGGCAAGCCTCGGCTCCAGCCTCAAGGCGCGCGAGATGCTGTCGGCACGCCTGGGCGACGTGCTCTCCAACCTCTACCTGGCGTCACTGACGCTCAAGCAGTGGCACGAATCCGAGGCCTGCGAACACGAAGAGGCGCTGTTCCACTACAGCATGCAGTGGCTGCTGCACCGCGCGGAAAAGGCACTGGATGAGCTGTTCGCCAACCTGCCCAACCGTGCGCTGGGCACTGCCCTGCGCGTGATCGCCCTGCCGCGTGGCCGTCAGTTCGCCATGCCCAGGGACAGCCTGACCCGCGAGGTCGCCCGTGCCGTTTCCACCGACACTGCACTGCGTGCCAAGCTGACCGACAACACTTGGGACGCCCAGGACGAAGGCCAGCAGGACAACGCCCTCGCCCGCTACAACGCGCTGCTCAAGGACTATCCGCGCGCCGAGCCGATCTACAAGGCGCTGGCCAAGGCCTACCACAAAGGCGAGATTCCGGCCGATGCCCTGTCACCGGAAGCACGTATCGAAGCGGCGGTCGAGGCAGGCATCCTGTCAGCAGAGGATGGCGACTTCATGCGCGTCTTCGAAGCCGAGGTGCTCGACATGCTGACCGTCGACCACTTCGAATTCGACGCCTTCGTGCGCAAGCCGATGGCGAGTGACGGCACCGCCTCCAACCCGCAGCAGGACGCCGCCTGATCACTACTGGCGACGCCCACGTGATCGACGCTCGAACTGATCACTGATCGCAGAACCACAAAGGCCCCGCTCAATGAGCGGGGCCTTTGTCTTGGCAGAGCATGCCATTCGCGTGCGTCATCTCATCCTCAGATATGACGCGCGAAGTGCTCCAGGTCACGCACGAAGGCGTTCTTGTAGGCCTCGAAGTCCTTCGGGCGCGCCTTGAAGGAGCGCTTGATGCGCTCGCGATCCAGGCGCAGCGGCGCGTCGAGGGCTGCCAGATTGCCGACACGCGCCGCCGGATTCATGCCGACCAGCTCGCGCGGCTGATCGCCTTCGGCCTCAGCCTCCAGCCAGTCGTTGATGCCGGCGCGACGCAGCACACTGACCAGTGAACTGTCGGTGATGCGTACCTGCAGGCGACCGTGATCGGCCAGCTGGGAGACCAGCGCGATGCCGTGGTCGTGACCGCGATGCACCGTCGGCGTCGCCCACAGCGCCAGATTCAGGCCACGTGCGTTCTCGTCGAGTACCAGCAGCGCGGCAGAGTGGATGCGCTCGGCATCGTCGACCAGCGCGAACAGGCGCGCCATCTCATTCTCGAACCACACCCCACGCACGCCGGCGTAACTCACCAGCGCATCCAGACCCCCTTCGCGGCCATGGACTTCGGCGCACAGCATCGCCAGACAGGCATCACGTCGGGCACCGGCACTCACTTCAACCACTTTCATCGCGTTCTCCGCCACAGGCATTTTCAGCGCGCAAGACTAGCACACTCGCTCGCCGGCCGCTTATTTCGGCCTTGAGTTACCCCCGGCGCCTCGCTTGCCAGCCCGAGCCGAGCTGGCGGCGCCACACGGCGGCTGCTCAGTCACAAGTTCAGCCTCGCTCGAATGAACATCTTCCTGTCACAAAGTTGTAAAGCGGGCGCTATAGAGTCGTCTACGCTTTTCGGACGATCATCAAAAGAACAAGAAAATGTTCACTTGATCGTCGCCATCGATCGTCAGCGGCCAGCGTCCTTCTTCTTTGTGCGGAAGCTGGCCAGGGGAACCTCTCAGGAGTTTGACCATGCGCCGCCCGACTCATCATGCAAGCACCCGCACGACTGCCACCGCGACTCGTCGCCTCGCCAGCCTCGCGCTGGCCATCGGTTTCGCCTCCGCCTCCGCCAGCGCCCTCGCCGCCACCGAGGTGGAATGGTGGCACGCCATGGGGGGCGGGCTCGGCAAGAAGGTCGACGAGATCGCGGCCGACTTCAATGCAAGCCAGGACGACTACGTCGTCAAGCCGGTCTTCAAGGGCAACTACTCCGAGACCATGACCTCCGCCATCGCCGCCTTCCGCGCCGGCAAGGGCCCGGACATCGTGCAGATCTTCGAGGTCGGCACCGCCACCATGATGAGCGCCAAGGGCGCGATCGTCCCGGTGTATCAGCTGATGGCAGACTTCGCGCCGCAGGAAGGCACCGCCTTCGACCCTAACGCCTACCTGTCTGCCGTCACCGGCTATTACACCGATACCGACGGCAAGATGCTGTCGATGCCGTTCAACTCCTCGACGCCGGTGACCTACTACAACAAGGACGTGCTGGCCGAGGCGGGCGTCGAGTCCCTCCCGCAGACCTGGCAGGAAATGGGCGCTGCGCTCAAGAAGGTCGTCGATTCCGGCGCCGCCAGCTGTGGTCTGACCACCACCTGGCCGTCCTGGGTGATGCTCGAGAACTTCTCGGCGCGCAACGACGTGCCCTTCGCCAGCCAGGCCAATGGCTTCGCCGGCACTGATACCCGCCTTGAATTCAACACGACCGCCGTGGTCGATCACATCCAGCGTCTCGATGACTGGCAGGCCGACAAGCGCTTCGTGTTCGGCGGTCGCTTCGATGATGCGGCGCCCAAGTTCTACTCCGGCGAGTGCGCGATGATGATGGGCTCTTCCGCCAGCTATGCCGGCGTCAAGGAAAGCGCCAAGGGCTTCGAGTTCGGCGTCGCACCACTGCCCTATGACAGCGACGTGATCGAAACGCCACAGAACTCCATCATCGGCGGCGCGTCGCTGTGGGTACTGTCCGGTCACAGCGATGAGGAGTACCAGGGTGTCGCCAAGTTCTTCCAGTACCTCTCAAAGCCTGAAGTGCAGGCCGACTGGCACCAGTTCACCGGCTATCTGCCGATCACCACTGCCGCGGCAGAGCTGACGCGCGAACAGGGCTTCTACGCCGAGAACCCGGGTACCGACGTCGCCATCACCCAGATGACCTCCGCGACGCCGACCGAGAACTCCAAGGGGCTGCGCTTGGGCAACATGGTGCAGATTCGTGACGTGATCAATGAAGAGCTGGAGAAGATCTTCTCCGGCAAGGAAAGCGTGCAGGACGGCCTGGACAACGCCGTCAAGCGTGGTGATTCGCTGCTCGAGAAGTTCGAACGCGCCAACGGCTGATCATCGCCACACCGGGGGCGGGCCCATGCCGGGCTCGCCCTCCCGCCATTCTCTATCGCCAGAGAGCGGAAAGCGCATCCGACATCCGGTGTCCTTTCCCTTCTCTCACGGCGTGATGGTGCAGGAACGGCCGAGACTTGCCGACTCCGTGCTACCGACGGCACCACCCAGCCCCTCCTTGCTTGCGAGACCCCTGCTGCATGGCCCATTTCAATCGACACCCCATCACGCCCTGGATACTGCTGGCCCCCCAGCTGCTGATCGTTGGCGTGTTCTTCTTCTGGCCGGCCTACCAGGCCATCGAACAGGCCTTCTATGTCGAGGATGCCTTCGGTCTCTCGCGGGAATTCACCGGCCTGAGCAACTTCGTCAGCGTGCTGAGCGAGCCTGAATACCTCACGACACTATGGACGACCACCTATTTCTCCTTTGCGGTGGCCTTCGGTGCCATGGCACTGGCGCTGGGACTGGCCGTGCTGGCGGACCGCGTACTGCGCGGCGCACATGCCTACAAGACCCTGCTGATCTGGCCCTACGCCGTGGCACCCGCCGTTGCCGGGGTGTTGTGGCTGTTCCTGTTCGACCCGACGCTGGGCATCCTGCCGGAGCTGCTGTCCGCCATCGGCATCGACTGGAACCACAAGCTCAATGGCGATCAGGCCATGTTGCTGGTGGTGCTGGCCTCGATCTGGAAGCAGATGAGCTACAACTTCGTGTTCTTCCTCGCCGGTCTCCAGGCGATTCCCAAGAGTCTGCTGGAAGCGGCCGCGATGGATCGCGCCGGCCCCTGGCGGCGCTTCTGGACCATCACCTTCCCGCTGCTCTCGCCGACCAGCTTCTTCCTGCTGGTGATGAACGTGGTCTACGCCTTCTTCGAGACGTTCGGCACCATCGATGCCACCACCCAGGGCGGCCCGGCCGGCTCGACGCGCACCCTGGTCTACAAGGTCTATGAAGATGGTTTCGTCGGGCAGGACCTGGGTTCGAGTGCTGCCCAATCCGTGCTGTTGATGGTCATCGTCGGCGTGCTGACGATGATCCAGTTCAGATATGTCGAGAAGAAGGTGCAGTACTGATGCGCTACAACCGTCCCGGGCTTGATATCGCAAGCCATGCCCTGCTGATCGTCGGCTGCGCAGTGTTCTTCCTGCCGGTCTGGATCGCCTTCAGCGCCAGCACCCACGAGATGGGTGACCTCTATTCCAATGTCGCCCCCGTCTGGATCGGCGAGGCTGGCCTGGACAACTACCGTCATCTGCTGGCAGACCCGGTCAGCAGTCTTGGCGCCGACGTGATGACTCTGCTGTTCAACTCGATGCTGATGGCACTGGGCATCGCCATCGGCAAGATCATCATCTCGGTGCTGGCCGCCTACGCGATCGTGTTCTTCGAGTTCCGCTTCCGCAAGCTGTGCTTCTGGCTGATCTTCATCACCCTGATGCTGCCGGTGGAGGTGCGCATCCTGCCGACTTTCAAGGTAGTGGCCGACCTCAACATGCTGGACAGCTACGCCGGCCTGATCCTGCCGCTGATCGCCAGCGCCACCGCGACCTTCCTGCTGCGTCAGTTCTACCTGACCATTCCGGCGGAACTGGTCGAGGCCGCGCGCATCGATGGCGCCGGGCCGTGGCGCTTTCTCAAGGACATCCTGCTGCCGCTGTCGAAGACCAACATCGCGGCGCTGTTCGTGATCATGTTCATCTACGGCTGGAATCAGTATCTGTGGCCGCTGTTGATCACGACCGATGCCGATTACCTGACCATCGTCGTCAGCCTCAAGCGCATGCTGACCACCGGTGATGGTCTGGTGCCGTGGCAGGACGTCACCGCCACCACGCTGCTGGCCATGGGCCCACCGGTGCTGGTGATCCTGTTCATGCAGCGCTACTTCATCAAGGGCCTGGTGGACAGCGAGAAGTGATCTCGCGCTCCGACCTGCGACACCTCGCCCGCCCCTGATTCCGTTACGCCGTGATGGGCAGACTTGCCCGTCACGCCACCGCTCTGGATACACGACTCATGGCAACACTGGCGCTCAAGCAGCTCAAGAAGCAGTACCCCAATGGTTACAAGGCCCTGCATGGCATCGATCTGGCGTTCGGCGAAGGCGAATTGATCGTCATCGTCGGCCCGTCCGGCTGTGGCAAGTCGACCCTGCTGCGCACCCTGGCAGGCCTGGAAGACATCTCCGAGGGCGATCTGGAGATCAACGGCCAACGCGTCAATGACCTGGAACCCGCCGAGCGCGATATCGCGATGGTGTTCCAGAACTACGCTCTCTACCCGCACATGAGCGTGTTCGACAACATGGCCTACGGCCTCAGGAATCGGCGCACGCCCAAGGACGAGATCCAGCAGCGCGTCAGCGAGGCCGCCGAACTGCTGGGCCTGACCGCACTGCTCGACCGCCGCCCCAAGCAGCTCTCCGGCGGCCAGCGTCAACGTGTCGCCATGGGGCGCGCCATCGTGCGCAAGCCGCAGGTCTTCCTGTTCGATGAGCCACTCTCGAATCTGGACGCCAAGCTGCGCGTGCAGATGCGTCTCGAGATCCGCCGCCTGCAGAAGCGCCTCAAGGTCACTTCCATCTACGTGACCCATGATCAGACCGAAGCCATGACCCTGGCGGACCGCCTGGTGGTGATGAACGGCGGCCATGTCGAGCAGTTCGGCACGCCGATGGCGCTCTATGATCAGCCCGCCAGTCAGTTCGTCGCCGGCTTCATCGGTTCCCCGGCGATGAACTTCCTGAGCGCCACCCAGGTACAGACAGGCCTCGTACTGCCGTGTGGCGCAACCATCGCCCTGCGGGGCGAAGGCCTGACCATGGGGGATGAGCTGACCCTCGGCGTTCGCCCCGAGCACCTGCAGATGCTGGAGACAGGCGATGCCCTGCCCGCAGGGGCCGCGGAGCTTGAGGCGCACATCGAGCTGGTCGAACCGCTGGGCGCCGACACCCTCGCGTACTGCCGACTGCATGGCCAGAGCGAGCCGCTGGTAGTGAGACTGGATGGCGAGCACGCCGTCACGGAAGAACAGACGCTGCGCCTGGCCATCCTTCCGGCGCGCGCCCACCTGTTCGGCGCCGATGGCAAGCGGCTGGCAACCCGCGAGCAGGCGACAGCGGCCATCGAATGACCGCTGTCGTCGTGAAGCGCTGTCATCAAGCAGGCGCGGCCATCCCGTCGCGGGCCAACTGACCCCCTTGCCCTGATAACGTCATCATTGGATGGTAATGCTTGGGACCTGCCCTGATCAGTCTCGCGCCTGTGCCTCAGTGTCCCGTCTCGACTGATCGATGCCGCAGCTGCGTAGCGGGCAGACATGCCATTCTTTCTGTGAGGATTCACCATGGCTTCATCGTCACATTCAGCTGACTCATCACGCTCAACCGACAACGCTCTGTCCCTGCCCCTGGCGATCGCGCATCGCGGTCTGTCGGCCTATGCGCCGGAAAACACCCTGGCCGCCATTCAGGCGGCGCATGAGGCCGGCTTTCAATGGGTGGAGCTGGACGTGCAGTTGCTGGGCGACGGCACACCGGTCATCTGGCACGATGCCGGCGTGAATCGCTGCTCGGATGGGCGTGGCAAGCTCAAGAATCTCGATTGGGGCAGCGTGCAGACCTTCGATGTCGGCAGCTGGTTCAATGCGTGCTTTGCCGGTGAGCGGATGGCCTCGCTCAAGCAGGCGCTGGAGCTGATCGCGCGCCTGGACATGCGTCTGAATCTGGAGCTCAAACTCAGTCCCGGCCACGATGCCCAGGCGCTGGTCGATGCCGCCATTCCGATGGCCAGCGCCCATCTCCCCCCCTCGCACCTGATCATCTCGTCGTTTGACCCCCAGGCGCTGCGCCTGACGCGTCAACGCGACCCACAGGTGCATATCGGCCTGCTCTTCGATGACATCCCCGATGACTGGCAGAGCCTGGCCGATGAGCTGAACGCAAGCTCCGTGCATGCCGACTGGCGCGCCCTGACTCGCGCCGCGGCCAGTGCCGTCACCAGCCGAGGCCACAAGCTGCTCTGCTACACGCCCAATGATGCGGCGGCCTTCGCACCGCGCTGGGCCTGGGGTGTGGATGCCGTCATCAGCGATGACCCGGCCATCTTCAGCGAGGAGGATCGCGAGCCCACTCTGCCGAACGACACCCCTACGCAAGGGCTATCCCGGACATGAGCCCGGGCATCGAGCGCGACAGTCGCAGCGTCGAACACGCGAGCAATGACGCACTGACGAGGCGCCAGCAACAGATTCTCGAGCGACTGGCCCGCGAGGGCCAGCTGGCGGTCGACCCGCTGGCCCATACCTTCGACGTCACGCCCCAGACCATCCGGCGTGACCTGGCCGTGCTGTGTGAGCGCGGGCTGGCGCGTCGACGCCACGGCGGCATCGAGCGCCCACCGGGCGGTTACAACCTGGGTCATACCCAGCGCATCATGCTGGCACGAACCGCCAAGCAGGCCATGGCCGCCAGCGTGGTCGCCGAGATTCCCGATGGCGCCACCCTGGCGCTGGGCATCGGCACCAGCGTGGTAGCGGTCGCCGAAGCCTTGCTTGCCCGGCGCGGCCTGCGCGTGATCACCAACAATCTGCAGGTGGCCCAAGCGCTCTCGACCCATCCGGATGTCGCTGTCCAGTTGGCGGAAGGACAATTGCGCCCACAGGATCTCGATGTGGTCGGCAGTGCCACCGTGGCCTTCTTCGCGCGTCATCAGGTCGATATCGCGGTCCTCGGCTGTGGTGGTCTCGATACCGGTGGGCTGCTCGATTTCGACCCGGAGGAAGCCGCGGTCAGTCGTACACTGATCGGCCACGCCCAGCGCAGGATCCTGGTCGCCGACGCCAGCAAATGGGGGCGCGCCGCCATGTGCCGCATCGCCCCGCTCGAGGAGATCGACCTGCTGGTCACCGATGAGCTGCCCCATCAGCCCGATTATCGCAGCGCGCTGGAGGCTGCCAGCCAGCAGAGCCTGTCGGTGCGCTTCACCGCCTGAACCGAGGCGCGTCGCGCAAGCCGTCACGCATCGACGATACTGAAGGGACACACGACGGATGACAGCCGCGCTCCCGCTTACCTTCTGAGGATTTCTGGAATCACCATGCAAGCCTTCGCTCACTGTCCTGCCAGCACCCTGTCGGGTATCCGCTATCTGTTGACCGATATCGATGACACCCTCACCCATGAGGGGCGTCTCGCGGCATCGACGCTGGCGGCACTGGAACGCCTGGATGCCGCCGGCATCAAGGTCATTCCCGTCACGGGCGGCTGTGCGGGCTGGTGTGATCACATCGCGCGCGCCTGGCCGATCGCCAGCGTGATCGGTGAGAACGGTGCCTTTGCCTTTCGCCGCCAGGGGCAGCGCATCCTCACCACCTGGTGGGAAGACGAGCAGCGCCTGCGCGCTCGTCAACGCCATGTCATGACCGTCGCTCGCCAGCTGCTGCTCAATCACCCGCGCGCAGCACTGGCCCAGGACCAGCCCTTCCGATTTGCCGATGTCGCGGTGGACCACTGTCAGGCGGTAGGCCCGCTGGCCCAGAGCGAGATTCGTGCCATCATCGCCGGCTTCACGGCCGCTGGCATTCAGGCGCGCGCCAGCTCAATCCACATCAATGCGTGGCAGGGCGAGTTCGACAAGGCGCGCATGGCGGTGCGAGTCCTCACCGAGACCTTCGGCCTGGACCGCATGCAGCTGGAGCAGGAGGTGATGTACGTCGGCGATGCGCCCAATGATGCGCCGATGTTCGCGACCTTCCGTCACACCGTAGGCGTGGCCAATATCATCCAGCACCGCGCGGCACTGGGCTGGGAGCCCAGCTGGGTGACACGCCACAGTCATGGCGCCGGGGTCGAAGAAATTGCCGAGGCTCTGCTCTCGGCACGCAAGGGGGGCGAGAGCGTCAAGACAGACGCCTGACCCTGTGACTGATGGCGGGTATAGACCTCCAGCAGGATGACGGCCACAGGCTTTGATACAGAAGTCAGCAGACAGGCATGAAAAACCCCGCATGGCATCACCATGCGGGGTTTTGTTATCCATAAGATAACAAATAACACAAACCACCGGCTATCAATCCGCGAAGAACAATCCCCGCAGACCTTCACCCGGATCATCAAAGCGCATGAAGGCTTCTCCCACCAGGAAGCCATGGACACCACCGTCGCGCATCTTCGCCACATCGTCACGGGTATGGATGCCGGATTCGGTGACCACACGCACGCCCTGCGGCATGTCGGTCAGCAGGTCCAGCGTCGTCTCCAGCGACGTCTCGAAGGTACGCAGGTCACGGTTGTTGATGCCGACCAGCTCCATGCCCAGCGCCAGTGCACGCTTGAGCTCTTCGCCGTCGTGCACCTCGACCAGCACATCCATGCTCAGCTCGCGCGCCTGACGATACAGAGCGCTCAGGCGTGCGTCGTCCAGCGCCGCGACGATCAACAGGATGCAGTCGGCGCCGATGGCACGCGCTTCCAGCACCTGATACGGGTGGATGATGAAGTCCTTGCGAATCACCGGAATCGAGACGGCGTCGCGCGCCTCGATCATGAAGTCCTCATGTCCCTGGAAGAAGTCGGCATCGGTGAGCACCGACAGGCAGGCGGCGCCGGCCTGCTCATAGGCTACGGCGATCTCGGCGGGCACGAAGTCTTCACGGATCACGCCCTTGGAGGGTGACGCCTTCTTCACCTCGGCGATGATGGCCGGCTCGCCACGGTCGATGCGCGACGTCAGCGCCGCGATGAAGCCGCGCGGCGCGCTCTGTTTCTCGATCAGAGCCTGCAGGTCCGCCTCGCTCACCGCGGCGCTGCGCTCGGCGATCTCTTCTTCCTTGCGCGCCAGAATCCTGGCCAGGATGGTCGGCAATGCCTTGTCAGTCGTCTGCTCGGTGCTCATCAGCGGGTCGCTCCTTCATCATTGACCTGGGCGTAGACACGGGTGAAATCTGCCAACTCCTTCATCTTCTCGAACGGCAGCTTGCTGGCCTGCACGTCCTCGGCAATGCTGACCCCCTCCTTGAGACTGTCCGCGATGCCCGCCACGTAAAGAGCCGCGCCGGCATTGAGCGCCACGATGTCGCTGGCCGGGCCCTCATCTCCGCGCAGCGCCTGCTGCACCAGCTTGAGGCTGGCATCCGAGGTCTCCACCGCCAGACTTTCCAGCGACTGGCGCGCGAGACCGAAGTCTTCCGGCGCGATACGGTATTCGCGGATCTCACCATCCTTGAGTTCATTGACCAGCGTCGATGCCGCCAGCGAGATCTCGTCCAGGCCGTCATCGCTGTGCACCACCAGCACATGCTCGGCCCCGAGGCGCTTGAGCACCTCGGCCATCAGCGGTACCAGCGCCGGATCATAGACCCCCAGCACCTGACGGGTGGCGCCGGCCGGATTGGTCAACGGGCCGAGAATGTTGAACATGGTACGCACACCCATCTCGCGGCGCGGGCCGATCACGTGCTTCATGGCGGCGTGATGATTGGGTGCGAACATGAAGCCGACCCCGATATCATCGATGCAGCGTGCGACCTGCTCGACGTCCAGCGCCAGATGGATGCCGGCCGATTCAAGCAGGTCGGCACTGCCGGACGATGACGAGACACTGCGATTGCCATGCTTGGCCACATGACCACCGGCGGCCGCCACCACGAAACTTGCCGCCGTGGAAACATTGAACAGGTTGGCGCCATCACCGCCGGTGCCGACGATATCCACCGCATCAGTGGCACGCACCGTGACGCGCGTCATCAGCTCACGCATCACCTGGGCAGCGGCGGCCAGCTCATCGACGGTCTCGCCCTTCATCGACAGCGCCATCAGCAAGGCCCCGATCTGCGCCTGGGTCGCCTCGCCGGTCATGATGGCCGTCATGACCGCATGAGTGTCGTCGTAGCTCAGGTGCTGGCGGCGCATCACGGCGCCAATCGCCTCACGCATCTGCATGTTGTGTCTCCGCAGGCGCCAGCCTCGGCGGCTGACGCATGAAAAAATAGGATGTAGCTCTTGCGATCAACGCCCGCTCAAGCAGCTTTCGCAGCCTCGCCACGGCGCAGGAAATTAGCCAGAAGCTCATGACCCTGCAATGTCAGGATCGACTCGGGGTGGAACTGGACGCCTTCGACATCCAGCTCGCGATGGCGCAGGCCCATGATCAACTGAGGCGTGACATCCTCGTCATCCGTCCAGCTGGTGACGATCAGACACTCGGGCAGGCTCTCGCGATCGACCACCAGCGAGTGATAGCGCGTGACTTCCAGCGGCTCGGCCAGCGCGGCGAAGACACCGCTGTTGTCGTGACGCACGGAGGAGGTCTTGCCGTGCATCACCTGAGGGGCACGTACCACCTTGCCGCCATAGACCTGACCGATGGCCTGGTGACCGAGACACACGCCCAGAATCGGCAGCTTGCCGGCGAAGTGATGAATGGTTTCCAGCGTGATGCCGGCCTCGTTGGGCGTACACGGCCCCGGACCCAGCACCAGATGTGAAGCGCCGAGCGCCTCGATCTGCTCGAGGGTGATGGCATCATTGCGCACGGTCAGCACTTCCGCGCCCAGCTCACTCAGATACTGGACGATGTTGTAGGTGAAGCTGTCAAAGTTGTCGATCATCAGCACGCGTGGCGTGCTGGCATCCTGGGAAGTGAATGTCTGCATGGTCAGTGTCCATTCTCGGGAGCGGGTCCTGCGCCGTGACTCAGTGGCCTGCCCGCTCTTCTGTGGTGTCGTTCCCGCCGTCCAGCAACAAAAATGCCGCCCTGGTCGGCGGCATTCTTCTGGTCGTACGTCCTCGAACTTCAGACATGCGAAAGCCGCCCCCTTGTCAGGAGCGCCACCACTGCTGGATGAGGTCGTGCGGGTTACGTAGCGTCATGGGTCAATAGTGCGTTGAGCTGTCAGGAGTGTCAATCACATGCGCCGTTGCAGGGAACGACCCGCCCACACTGGCGAGTCACTCCCGAAATGCACGGCGCGTCGATCAGTCCAGATTGTCCAGACCGCGCTCCGCCATCGCCACGGCACGGAAGAGAGCACGCCCCTTGTTGAGCGTCTCATCCCACTCGGACTGCGGAACGGAATCCGCGACCACACCGGCACCGGCCTGAACGTGCAGCACCTGATCCTTGAGCACCGCGGTGCGGATCGCGATGGCGGTATCCATGTTGCCATGCCAGGAGAGATAGCCTACCGCGCCGGAATAGATGCCACGCTTGACCGGCTCCACCTCGTCGATGATTTCCATGGCGCGAATCTTCGGCGCACCGGACAGGGTACCGGCCGGGAAGGTGGCCCGCAGCACATCCATCGGCCCCAGGCCTTCCTTCAGCTTGCCGGTGACGTTGGAGACGATGTGCATGACGTGGGAATAGCGCTCCACCACCATCTGGTCCGTCACCTTGACGCTGCCGGTCTGACTGATGCGGCCGGCATCATTGCGGCCCAGGTCGATCAACATGAGGTGCTCGGCGACTTCCTTGGGGTCTGACAGCAGGTCCTTCTCCAGCGCCAAGTCTTCCTCTTCGGTGGCGCCGCGCACGCGAGTCCCGGCGATCGGACGCACAGCGACCTCGCCATCCTCGAGACGCGAGAGAATCTCCGGCGACGAGCCGATGACGTGGTGGTCATCCAGGTTGAAGAAGAACATGTAGGGCGAGGGATTCAGACTGCGCAGTGCACGGTAGAGATCCAGCGGCGCGGCGCGATAGGGAATCGACATGCGCTGGGACGGCACGCACTGCATGACATCACCGGCCAGCACGTATTCCTTGATCTTATCCACTGCGCCCTTGAAGCCTTCCTCGGTGAAGCCGGAGGTGAAGTCGGTCTCCTTGACCGGCTCGCCGCCGGTGCCGGGACTGACGGTATTCAGCGTCGCGCTGCGCAGCTGGATCTCGAGACGTTCGAGACGCTCGCAAGCGGCCTCGTAGGCGTTCGGCATTGCCGGGTCGGCGTGGGTCAACAGCGTCAGACGCCCGGACAGGTTGTCGAAGATCACCAGCTCATCGGCGACCATCAGCAGGATGTCCGGCACGCCCAGCGGGTCCGGCTTCTCGACACCCCGCAGGCGCGGTTCGATATAGCGCACGGTGTCATAGCCGAAGTAGCCGACCAGACCGCCATTGAAGCGCGGCGCACCGTCGATGACCGGCACACGGAAACGGGTCTGGAACTGCTCGATCCAGTCGAGGGGGTCCTCGACCTCGGTCATGCCGGTCTGCTCGCCATTGGTCAGATGCGAGATCACCTGGCCACGCACCTCGATGCGCTCACGACACGGCAGGCCGATGATGGAATAACGCCCCCATTTCTCGCCACCCTGCACGGACTCCAGCAGGAAGGTCCACGGCATGTCGGCCAGCTTGAGATAGGTAGACAGTGGCGTGTCGAGATCCGCCAGCACGTCACGGGTGACGGGAATGCGGTTGTAACCGGCTTCGGCCAGTTCAGCGAAGTGTTGTGGGGTCATCATGACCTGCAGTTCCTTCCACGGAGGGTGCGTTGCCGGCACGAGGCCGGCTTGTCTGGGGCTCAGTCTATCATTGCGTGTCGCTGGCGGCAGCGCTGTCTGCCAGACTCAGTCAGCCACGACAAGCTCGGCAAGCGAGTCGACGAGGTAATCCGGATGGCTGCGCGAGATCGGCTCGCCATGGTTGTAGCCGTAAGGTACCGCCAGGGTGCGGAAGCCGGCGGCGCGGCCTGCCGCGATATCGTGGCGCGAGTCTCCGACCATCAAGGCCTGACGCGGCGGCACTCCCAGCCGCTCGGCGGCGAACAGCAGGGGCGCAGGGTCCGGCTTGCGCGTCGGCAGACTGTCGCCGCCCAGCGCCAGCGCGAAGTGCTCGCTCAGCGCGAAGTGCGAAAGCAACGGTTCGATGAAGGCCTCCGGCTTGTTGGTGATCAGCACCAGCGGGATCCCGGCCTGGCGCAGACCCTCCAGGCATTCCCGCACCCCGGGATAGAGTCGCGTACGCGAGCTGGGGTCGGCGGCGTAATGTGCCAGGAAGCTCTGATGCGCCTGCTCGACCCGCGCCAGGTCATCGGTCGCCAGGCCATGTGCTGCCAGGGCGCGCTCCACCAGCACCCGCGATCCATTGCCGACAAAGTCGCGTACCCGCGCCTCCCCCAGCGCCGTCAGCCCCTCTTGCTCAAGCATGCAGTCGATCGCATGGGCGAGGTCCGGCACCGAGTCGATGAGGGTGCCATCCAGATCGAAGGCCACCATCTCGATGCCCCGCAACGCCGGATGTGCCAGTCCGTGATCGAGGCCCTGTGCCTGCTCGGGCCGGGCCCCGAGAGCCCCCCCGCCATGCGCGGTATCGCAAGGTGTGGAAGCTGAATGAGGCGCCATCTGGACAGGCGCCTCTTCAAAAGTCTGCATCACCGTCTTTTCGCTCACCTGGCCTCCTGAGACCACCCGCTGAATCCGGCTGTCACGGGATGAGAATCGTCCGTCATTCATCCACGCAACGCATGGTTTCATCTGTTTTGTTGGAAAAATCCGTAAAAAAATTACATTCCTTCACCTTGCCACTATTAGCACGCCAGTGGCCACGTTACCATAGCGCCATTCCGTCGACCGTCCCTCCGGGTGTGGCGCCAGTGACAACGAAAAAATGCGCGACCCGACGCTCCGGCGACAGCCAGTTTCTGCTTGTCCTTTTCGACCTTGTCACTCTCAGGAGCACTCAATGGCCATTCCCCGCATCGTAGTCGTTGGCGGAGGCGCCGGCGGTCTGGAACTCGTCACCAAACTGGGCCACAAGCTGGGCCGCAAGAAGAAAGCCGAGATCATTCTGATCGACCGCAATTCCACGCACATCTGGAAACCGCTGCTGCACGAAGTGGCCACCGGCGTGCTGGATTCCGGTCTCGATGAAGTCTCCTACCAGGGCCATTCCAAGGCCCACGGCTACAAGTTCCAGCGCGGCACCCTGGAAAGCCTGGAGCGTGAAGAGAAGCAGCTGACCCTGGCCGCCATCCACGATGCCAAGGGCAACGTGCTGCTGCCTGCCCGCCAGCTCAGCTATGACTATCTGGTACTGTCACTGGGCAGCGTGTCCAATGATTTCGGCACCGAAGGCGTCGCCGAGCATTGCCACTTCCTGGACAGCCCGCAGCAGGCCGAGAAATTCCGCCGCGACATGCTCGACACCTTCCTGCGCTTCAGCGCCAACGGCAAGGAATGTGAGCGCCAGCAGCTCAACGTCGCCATCATCGGCGCCGGCGCCACCGGGGTCGAACTCTCCGCCGAGCTGTTTGATGCCTCCAAGATGCTGCACAGCTACGGCTTCTCCTCGCTGGAAGACCGCCAGGTCAAGGTCCACCTGATCGAGGCCGCACCGCGCATCCTGCCCGCCCTGCCGGAACGCATCGGCAAGCCGGTTGCCAAGGAGCTGACCAGGCTGGGCGTCGATATCCACGTCGATACCCGGGTGACCTGCGCCGACTCACGCGGTATCACCACGGCCGATGGCACCCTGATCGAAGCCGACCTGAGCGTCTGGGCCGCCGGTATCCGGGCGCCCGCCTTCCTGTCCGAGCTGGGCCTGTCCACCGAGCGCAACAACCAGGTCAAGGTGCACCAGACCATGCAGAGCATCGATGATGAGTTCATCTTTGCGCTCGGTGACTGCGCCAGCTGCCCGCAGCCGGATGACAAGCGCGTCCCGCCGCGTGCCCAGGCCGCTCACCAGCAGGCCAGCCTGATGGTCAAGAATCTGCGCGCCGCGATGGCCAACAAGCCGCTCAAGGACTTCGTGTTCAAGGACCACGGCTCGCTGATCTCGCTGGCGCACTTCGACGCCGTCGGCTCGCTGATGCGCGGTGCCTCGGCGCGTTCACTGTTCATCGAAGGTCGCCTGGCCAAGTTCTTCTACGCCTCGCTGTATCGCATGCACCAGATGGCGATCCACGGCGTGGTCAAGACCGGCATGACAGTGGTGGTCGATGGCCTGAACCGTTACCTGCGTCCGAAGATGAAACTGCACTGAGACTGGGACAGCCTGCCCGGCAGGGTCGCCAGTCAACAAAACGCCCCCAGCGGAGACCGCTGGGGGCGTTTTCGTTTCACGCATTCAATCAGGCAGGCCGTCAGTCGAGCAGGCTATCCAGCGCAAGCTCACCGGCGATCAAGCGACGCTTGGCCGCCACACTCAACTGCTTGACGCGATACTCAAGCTTGAGCGCCCGCGAGCGATCGCCGACCACCTGTTGATAACACAGCATCAAAGGCCCCTTGCCGCGCAGCGCTCGTGCACCGCGCTTGCCGCCCTCATGCTCGGCCAGGCGGCGCGCCACATCGGTACTGATGCCGGTATAGAGACGCCCCTGGGTCGTCTCCAGCACATACAGCGACCACTCGACAGCCACAGCAGGCAGCGCGTCGTGGCCGGTCTGCTCAGCCGACGCATCATCGACACTGGCGCGCCTGCCCACCACGCAATCAGCCGCGGACGCTGGCAAGCTCGGCACGCAGCTTCGCCAAGACGCTGTCGTAGCGGTTGGCATCGCTGTCACTGCGCGCATTGAAGATGGCGGAACCGGCCACGAAGGTGTCGGCACCGGCACGCGCGATCTCGGCGATGTTGTCGACCTTGACGCCACCATCGATCTCGAGACGGATGTTGTAGCCGGAGGCATCGATGCGACGACGCGCTTCACGCAGCTTGTCGAGGGTGCCGGGGATGAACGACTGGCCGCCGAAGCCCGGGTTGACGCTCATCAACAGGATCATGTCGACCTTGTCCATCACGTAGTCGAGGTAGGACAGCGGCGTGGCCGGATTGAATACCAGACCGGACTTGCAGCCCGCATCACGGATCAGCTGAAGCGAGCGGTCGACGTGGTCGGAGGCTTCCGGATGGAAGGTGATGTAGCTGGCACCGGCCTCGGCGAAGTCACCGATCATGCGGTCGACCGGCGTGACCATCAGATGGGCGTCGATCTCGGCGGTGATGCCGTAGTCACGCAGCGCCTTGCACACCATCGGCCCGATGGTCAGGTTGGGCACGTAATGATTGTCCATCACGTCGAAGTGGACGATATCGGCCCCGGAGGCCAGCACATCCTCGACCTCCTGCCCCAGGCGGGCGAAGTCGGCAGACAGGATCGACGGGGCAATCTTGAAGTCATTCGGCAGTAGTTCAGACATGTCATCAGGCGCCAGCGAGAAGTGGAAGGGGCATTTTACGCCACACTCTCACAAAAGACAGGCGCTGTGTGACACCGTTCGGGGTAGCCCCCTGTCGCTCGCACTCGCCATGACAAGACCAGGCCTGCCATCAGGTGGTTGAAATTGCTGCATTAGCAACTGATAGTAAAAGAGTTCGTCAGGGCAACACTTGCCGACACGACTCACGACAGCACATGACACTCGCGACACCATTGCCATGCTGCAACTCCAATAACGATAAATGGAATAATCGACTCATGTTTGACACCTCCCTTGCCGCACGCAAGCGGCTGAAGACCCTCGCCGCCGCCACACTGTTGCCGCTGGCCGGCCTGCTACCGACGGCGATTCCCGCTGCCTTCGCCGAATCTTCCGCGATTCTGGAAGGCGAGCGCTTCCACCCCCAGGAAGGCAAGCACGGCATGGTCGCGACCAGCCACTATCTGGCCTCCCAGGTCGCACGCGATGTGCTGGCCAATGGCGGCAACGCCGTCGACGCTGCCGTGGTGGCAGGCTTCGCACTGGCCGTGACCCAGCCGCGTTCCGGCAATATCGGTGGCGGCGGCTTCATGCTGGTGTCCGATGAGAAGACCGGCGAAGTGGTGGCCATCGACTACCGCGAGAAGGCCCCGGCGGCGGCCAGCGAGACGATGTTCCAAGATGAGAATGGCGAGGCGGTCTCCGAATGGTCACGCTTCACCCACCGTGCGGCAGGCGTGCCCGGCACCGTCGCAGGCCTTGCCAAGGCGCTGGAAGACTACGGCACCCTGAGCCTCGAGCAGGCCCTCGCCCCGGCGATCAAGCTGGCCGAAGACGGCTTCGTGATTCCGACGCGCTTCGCCAAGGGCTTGAGCGATGCCAAGGACCGCCTGGCCAAGTGGGACAGCACCGCCAAGGTGTTCTACAAGCCTGACGGCAGCAACTATCAAGCGGGTGAGCTGTTCAAGCAGCCGGAACTGGCCGCGACCCTCAAGCGCATCGCCGCCAATGGTGCGCGCGAGTTCTACGAGGGCGAGACTGCCCGACTGATCGTCGCCGAGATGGAGCGCCACGACGGCATCATGACGCTGGATGACCTCAAGGCCTACGAGCCGGCCATCCGCGAGCCGGTCCACGGCACCTATCGTGGCTATGACATCTTCTCGATGAGCCCGCCCTCCTCCGGCGGCGCGCACATCGTTCAGATTCTCAACATGCTCGAGGGTGACGACATCCAGGCAATGGGCTTCAACTCTGCCGCCACCCTCCACGTGATGGCCGAGGCGATGCGCCGCGCCTACGCCGACCGCTCCGAGTATCTTGGCGACACCGACTTCGTCGATGTGCCGCTGTCGGGCATCATCTCCAAGGACTACGCCAAGGAATTGCGCGCCCAGTTCGACATGAACAAGGCAACGCCCTCCAGTGAGGTCAAGCCCGGCAAGCCGCAGCCGTATGAGTCCAATCAGACCACCCACTTCTCGATTGCCGATGGCAATGGTCTGGTCGTTTCCAACACCTACACCATCAACTTCAGCTACGGTTCCGGGATCGTGGTGGATGGCGCAGGTTTCCTGCTCAACAACGAGATGGATGACTTCTCCGCCAAGCCGGGCGTACCGAACGCCTATGGCCTGATCGGTGGCGTCGCCAACAAGATCGAGCCGAACAAGCGCATGCTGTCTTCCATGAGCCCGACCATCGTGATGAAGGATGGCAAGAACTTCCTCGTCACCGGTAGCCCCGGCGGCTCGCGCATCATCACCACTACGCTGCAGGTGATCATGAACGTGATCGACCACGGCATGAACATCCAGTCGGCGGTCAGCGCACCGCGCATCCACCACCAGTGGCTGCCGGACGAGATTCGTATCGAGGCGGGCATCAGCAAGGACACCATCCGCCTGCTCGAGGCGATGGGCCACAAGGTGGTGACCAAGGACGCCATGGGCGCCATCCAGTCGATCATGATCGACGACGGCACCTTCTACGGCGGTGCTGACCCGCGCCGCTCCACCTCTTCGGCCATGGGGCTGTAGACGATAGCTGCGACGGGGTAGTCTCTGCACCGCGTTGCCGAGCTGCCCCATCAATGACGCCTTGACCCCATTGATGGGGCGGGCTATCTGTGACGGGCGACACTTCGGTGTCGCCCGTTCGCGTCTTGCTGCGCCATCATGCCCTCTGCCCTACAAGGTGCCCTCGTGTCCTCCACCAAGTCACTCACGCCCCCCATCTCTGGCTGGCGGCAATGGGCCAACCGCTATCCGGTCGCCTTGATCGCACTGGCACAGCTGTTCGGCACCAGCCTGTGGTTTACCCCCAATGCCGTACTCGCCCCCATGCTGGAAAGCTGGAGTTTCACGAGCGACAGCGCCGCGGCACTCGGACAACTGACCTCCTCGGTACAGGGCGGCTTCATCGTCGGTACGCTGGCGCTGGGACTGGCAGGACTGGCAGACCGCTTCGCGGCGCGCCATCTGTTCATGGCCTCCTGTGTGCTGGGCGCGCTGACCAATCTGGCTCTGCTGATCGCACCGGGACTGCTGAGCGCCTCCGGACTGCGCGTGCTGACCGGACTGGCCCTGGCCGGCATCTACCCCATCGGCCTCAAGCTGATGGTGCACACGGCGCCTGACCGCGCCGGTGCCGCACTGGCCTGGCTGGTGGGCATGCTGGTACTGGGAACCGCACTGCCGCACGGCCTGGCCGCGCTGCAACTCAGTGGCCACTTCTCGCTCCCCTGGGGAGCGGCCATCGGCATGGCATCACTGCTGGCCGTGGCAGGGGCCGGGCTGGTCGCATTGCTGCCCGCCATCGCGCCTCCCGCAAGGGTCACGACCTCGACGAAGACGTCTTTGCTGGCGCGGGCCACCCGTGGTCTGGCCGCCTGGCGTCATCCCGGCTTCGTGCGCGGTGCCCTGGGCTACTTCGGCCACATGTGGGAACTCTATACGCTATGGGCGCTGGTACCGCTGCTGTTGACGACAATGGCCAGACTCAATGATCTGTCGCTATCGGCCACGCAACTGGCGCTGCATAGCTTCCTGGTGATCGCGGTGGGCGGGCCCGGCTGCGTGGTGGGAGGCTGGCTGTCACGCACGCGCGGTAGTCTGTGGGTGGCTCGCCTGGGGCTGGCGGGCTCGGTGATACTCACCCTGCTCTTCGTCACGGCCATGCAGGGTGACGCCAGCTATGGTCTGCTGCTGGGCCTGCTGGCGCTCTGGAGCCTGATGGCCGTGATCGATTCTCCGCAATTCTCGGCACTCGCGGCAGGCGGTACGCCGGTCGAGCTTCAAGCCAGTGCATTGGCCGTGATGAATGCCATCGGCTTCAGCCTGTCTTTGGTCTCGATCGCCCTGCTGACTCCGCTGGTCGCCTCACAGGGCAGCCTGCTGCTGCTTGCCATCCTGCCAGGCCCCCTGCTGGGATTGCTGGCATTGGCGCGCCGTGTCGATCCCGCATGAACTCTCGAGAATGTCGCCATCAAGTGACAACCGTGAGCCTGAATTTCCACTACGCTCAGGCGTCATTCTGGCCCTATACTCGCGCCATTGTGCTCCGGCCATCCCGCGCTGCAGGCGAGATATTGGCAACGGATGGCCGAGATGACTCCCATGACAACCGGCCTCAGGCCCAGGAACCCCGATGATGATGCACAAGTTGCGCACCACCTGCATGAGCGTGGCACTGATCGCCACGACGGCACTTCTCAGCGCTTGCGGCACCAGCCCGCAGCGCCTGTACGTCAATCCGCAGGTCGGCGAGATGGGCGTGGTCGGCCACGGTCAGCAGGTGGTGGTGGATGTGCTCGATGAGCGTCCGTCAGAGCGCATCGGTTCTCGCGATGGCGCCACCAATGCCTCGAGCTATCTGGTCGTGCCGACCGGCGACCTGACCCCCAAGCTTGAGGCCCAGACCATCAGCGCCTTGCGCCGCATGGGCTTCGTGCCGGTATCCGCCGAGCAGGCCAACCAGGGCGCAGCAGAGCTGACCATCTCGCTGACCGAGCTGGCCTATGGCGTGAAGCGTGGCGGCCTGATCACCGATACCGCGACACTCAATGGCGTGATCAAGGCCGTCGCCGTGTCCGGCAAGCAGCGCTATACCGGCAGCTACACCGCGACACGTGACCAGGGCTATGCCCTCAAGCCGAGCCAGGAGAAGAACACCGAGATGGTTTCAAAGGTGATTGGGGATGCGCTGACTCGCGCCTTCCAGGACACCACGCTGATCCGCCAGCTCGACCAGTAAGCTCAATCAGCAGCTCGTCACCAACGAAAACGCCACCGCCGCCCATTGGGCGGCGGTGGCGTTTTTCATGAGGACTGAACCTTCAAGAGGACGGTACCTGACTGACAAGGTCATCCCCGAGGCGTCAGCGACGCGGTCCCTTGCGCACCAGACTCCACACCGTCTCGCGCAGGCCGCGCTCATCCGGGGCGCGACGCTCCAGCACCTCAAGCGTGAAGTTGGCACTCAACAGCTGACGAATCTCGTCTTCGGCGACATGGAATGGCGGGCCCTGATGCTGCTCCGTCTGCCGCTCGAGACTGATCAACAGGCCACGCGCGCCCGGGGGCAGCAGCTGCGCCAGATGGAAGGCATAGCGCTGCCGGGTGGCCGGCGGCAAGGCGATCAGCGCGGCGCGATCATAGAAGGCGTCCAGATGATCGACATGATCGATATGGAAGTGGAAGAAGTCTCCGCACCACAACTCGACCATGCCCTGGCGGAAGCATTCGAAGTGCTCCAGCCGATAGCGCGAGACATCCCCAGCGCCTTCGGCGACGAACTGCTCGCAGGCCTGGCGGGCAAGCTCGATACCCAGCACCGGATAGCCCTGCGCCGCCAGCCAGCGCATGTCGAGACTCTTGCCACACAACGGCACCAGCACCTTGGCGCCTGCCGCGACCTCAAGCCGCGGCCACCAGCGCTCCAGCGCCGAATGTGTGGCAGGCAGATGAAAGCCGATCCGCCCTTCCTGCCATCGCGCCAGCCAGGGGTCACTGGCCGGCGTCGCGTCCATCGTCGTGTCTTGTGTCGACATGAGCTGGCGCACTCCCTCTGCTATCGGTTACCGGGATGCCTTACAGGAAGCCGTGACGCTTCTTCTTGCGACGCGGCAGGTGCGGCACGATCAGGCCAACCAACAGGCCGACACCCGCCACGCCACCGCCGTACATGAAGTAGCGCATCAGCAGGTCCTGCTTCTTGGTATCGAGCTTGGTTTCCATGTCCTGCATCTTGCTGCGCGCCTGGGCAAGCTCGGCTGACTGGCTGTTGTTGGCCTGCTCAAGCTCTTCGATACGCGCCTGACGCGTCTCGAGGCCGGCCTTCATGTCCTCGACACGGGTTTCCCACTCTTCATTGATGCCATCGAGTTTGGCAGTCAATTCCTTGACCCTGGCGCTGAGCTCGGGCACCCGGGCATTGACGCTCTGGGTGTTCTGCAGGTCAGCGGAGGGCATCCATACCACGTCGCCGCTGGCAGTGCGGATCTTGCTGTAGTCATTCTGGACCTCGAGCAGCTCGACGGGCTGGCCGGCTTCCACCGTGCCCACGATGCGGTAGCCATCCGTAGGGCCACTGCGCACGAAGGTGGTGAGGTCATCGGCGACCCAGCGGTCGGTGGCTGCATTGGCCAGCGGAGCGCCCAGCAGCAGGCTTCCGGCGACGCCAGCCCCCAGCACCACACGGCGCAGTGAGCGCGCAAGCGTCGAACACGGCGATCGGGGTGACAGGAGACCGAAAGATGAAGGGGTGCTGGTAATGGAGAATCGCGTCATATCGTGTTCTTCATGGCTGTCTAAGGGCGTAAGCCGACCGTGTCAGGCGTGTGGGCACGAGGAGCAAACGTGCTGAATCCAGCGTCCCCACATGCCGAACATGATCGACCACTTTTGGGCGAAGGAAGGCTCGCCCTGTCTGCCCATGCGGTGTCTGCCAGGTTGCGCAATGCAAGGCATCCTGCCTGGCATCGCTGTCGCGCTAGGACGTACGGTAACGAAATTGCCGCGAGAAAAATCCGAGACTGTCATTTCAGTGTCTTCAGAGATCCACACTTTCTGTGGATAAGTCTTGGGACAACCGCAAAGGGGCAGGTCTGCGCACGGCGAATTGCCTGCCCCGCCAACAAATCGATCAAATTTTAACCAGCTCAGGCAGCCGGGCTATCGGCATGAAAACCTCAACAAATCAAGCCATTGACAGCCTGATGTGCGTCGCGCAACACCTGCCTGATAACTATGAAACATGCCAAGCCCCTGTTGTAGCGTCAGGGCATGCGCGGGCTTTCTCATGAGGATACCACAGCCACCATCAGGCTGAACCGGTGGTTGGCAGGCATCCTCCTCATTGCTGACAGCGATGCGACAGGGCTGGCCGCATGGCCGGCAGACTCCTATACTGTGCCGTCCCGATTTTGGCCTCGATCCGATCAGCGTGCCGCTTGGCACGGTATCGTCGTGCCCTCGATTCCCGGCCAGCCATCAGCGCCGGGGCTCATTCATTACAAGTCGCGCCCGCTTCTCCTGACCGCTGACGCTGCCCGCCGCCACCAAGTGCCCGGGCGCGGGCGCACGAAGCCCGGGTGCGCAGCTCAGAGCGTTCACACAAGGCAATGGCGAAGAAACTCTTCATCAAGACTCACGGCTGCCAGATGAACGAGTATGACTCCGCGCGCATGGCGGATCTGCTCGGCGAATCGCATCAGATGGAAGTCACCAGCGACGAATCCGAAGCAGACGTCATCCTGCTCAACACCTGCTCCATCCGCGAGAAGGCGCAGGAGAAGGTGTTCCACCAGCTGGGACGCTGGAAGAAGCTCAAGGAAAAGAACCCGGAGCTGGTGATCGGCGTTGGCGGCTGCGTGGCCAGTCAGGAAGGTGACAACCTGCGCAAGCGTGCCCCGCATGTGGACATGGTGTTCGGCCCGCAGACCCTGCACCGCGTGCCGAAGATGCTCGATACCCGCCGCGACAGCCTCAAGCAGATTTCCGTCGTCGATGTGACCTTCCCCGAGATCGAGAAGTTCGACAATCTGCCCGCGCCCAAGAGCGACGGCGCCAGCGCCTTCGTCTCGGTGATGGAGGGCTGCTCCAAGTACTGCACCTTCTGCGTGGTGCCCTACACCCGCGGCGAGGAAGTCTCTCGCCCCTTCGAGAGGGTGATGGATGAAGTCATCCACCTGGCCGAACAGGGCGTGCGCGAGATCAACCTGCTGGGCCAGAACGTCAACGCCTACGCCGGTCTCAATCAGCTGGGTGAGGAGATCGACCTCGCCGAACTGATCAGCTGCGTGGCGCAGGTCGAGGGCATCGACCGCATCCGCTTCACCACCTCGCATCCGCTGGAGTTCAAGGACTCGCTGATCGAGGCCTTCGGTGAGATCCCGGAGCTGGTCAGTCACCTGCACCTGCCGGTGCAGTCGGGTTCCAACCGCATCCTGGCGGCGATGAAGCGTGGCCATGAGCGTGACCTCTACATCGACAAGCTCGAACGCATCCGCGCGCTGCGCCCGGACATCAGCTTCTCCTCCGACTTCATCGTCGGCTTCCCGGGCGAGACCGATCAGGACTTCATGGATACCATGGATCTGATCGGCCAGATCGGCTTCGATCACTCCTTCAGCTTCATCTACTCCGCACGCCCGGGCACTCCGGCGGCGAATCTGGAAGACGACACCCCGGAAGAGGTGAAGAAGGAGCGCCTGCTCATCCTGCAGGACCGCATCAACCAGCAGGCGATGCAGATCGGTCGCAAGATGGTCGGCACCACCCAGCGCATCCTGGTCTCCGGCTTCTCGCCGCGTGACCCGGGCCTGCTGTCAGGGCGTACCGAGAACAATCGGGTGGTCAACTTCCGCGCCGCCAACCCGACCGAGCTGATCGGCTACCTGGTGGATGTCGAGATCACCGAGGCCTACCCCAACTCGCTGCGCGGTGAGCTCAGCTCGCCCTACCGCTATTGATCGCTCGTCACTCCCGACATTGACGAGGCGCCATCAGCCCCCGCTATCAAGCAGATAGCCACGCTGGCCGTACAGGACAATTGCCCTGTACGGCCATCGCGCATTAAGCTCTCTTGAGACTTCGGCAACGCGTCACCATTGACACTGAAATGGCGCCGTCATGCGCCGTGGCGGCCCTCATCGCCAAGCCTCTTCGCCACTCATCACTATCAGGATATTCGACGCCTTGAGCCACCAGTCACAGCAAGCCAATCGCATTCTCAACATGACGCTTGAGCCGGCAGACCCGCAGCGTCTGGCCAGCCTGACCGGTCAGCGCGACGAGCATCTCAAGCTGATCGAATCCCGGCTCGGTGTCACCCTGCGCAACCGCGGCAACGACTTCCAGATCGCGGGTCCTGCCGCGGCCGTCAAGGCGACCGCCAACGTCCTCGAGCACCTGTACCGCGAGACAGGGGCCGGTGAGGTCGATGCCGAGACCGTGCATCTGTTCCTGCAGGAATCCGGCGTCGAGGCGCTGGTCGAAGCCGCCGAAGACCAGGGCGCCACCTACGGCGATGTGGTGATTCGCACGCCAAAGGTGGTCGTGCGCCCGCGCGGCTTCAATCAGCAGGGCTATGTCACCGAGATGCGCAATCACGACATCAACTTCGGCATCGGCCCGGCCGGTACCGGCAAGACCTACCTTGCCGTCGCGGCGGCCGTGGAAGCGCTCAACAACAACGAAGTGCGACGTATCCTGCTGGTGCGTCCGGCGGTCGAGGCCGGCGAGAAGCTCGGCTTCCTGCCCGGCGACCTGGCCCAGAAGATCGACCCCTACCTGCGCCCGCTCTACGACGCCCTGTACGAGATGCTCGGCTTCGAACACGTCAACAAGATGATCGAGCGCCAGATCATCGAGATCGCGCCGCTGGCCTACATGCGCGGCCGGACGCTCAACAACGCCTACATCATTCTCGACGAGTCCCAGAACACCACGCGTGAGCAGATGAAGATGTTCTTGACGCGCATCGGTTTCGGCTCCACCGCCGTCATCACTGGTGACGTCTCGCAGGTCGATCTGCCGCGTGGTACTCAGTCCGGCCTTGCCCATGTGCTGGAAGTGCTCAAGGACACCCCGGGGATCAGCATCACGCGCTTCCTGGCCAAGGACGTCGTGCGCCACCCGCTGGTGCAGCGCATCGTCGAGGCCTACGACACCTTCGAGGCCGCGGAGGAGCAGCAGGAAGGCGAGCGTCGCGAGAAGCGTCAAGCCGAGCGTGAAGCCCGCATGGCAGCACTCAATGCCCAGAGCAACATACCACCCGCCGACAGCACCCCGCCGGGAGGTAGCCAGTGAGCGAAGCCCCTGCGGTCATGGTGGACCTGCAACTGGCCATCGGCGAGAGTGAATTCGATGGTCAGCCGCTGCCGGCCAGCCATCAGCTGGAAGCCTGGGTGGCGGCTGCGCTGCTGGCCGCCGCGGAAGATGGCGCACTCGAGCGCGAGGCCAGCGACGCCGCGGCGCCGTACGAGCTGACCGTGCGACTGGTGGAAGAAGCCGAGAGTCAGGGCCTCAATCGCGATTATCGTGGCAAGGATTCCCCGACCAATGTGCTGTCCTTCCCGCATGAGCCGCTGGATCTGGACGACTTCGCCCTGCCGCCGGAACTGGCCGCGCGCTTCGCCGAGGAAGTCGAGGACGACAGCCTGCCGCTTGCGAGCATGCCGGAGGGCGATCTGGACGCTGGCGAAGAGGAAGATCTCGACGGCCACAACATCGACGATGTCATGCTGGCGTCAGACACGTTGAGCGATGCTGACGAGCAGAGCCCTGATGAGCAGCGCTTTCTGGGCGACCTGATCATCAGCGTGCATGTCGTCGCCCGCGAAGCGCGGGAACAGGGCAAATCGCTGGAACATCATTTCGCCCACATGCTGGTCCATGGCACCTTGCACTTGCTCGGCTATGACCATATCGAGGACGATGAAGCCGAACGCATGGAAGCGCTCGAGCGTCATGTGCTGGCAGGGCTCGGCATCGCCGACCCCTACCGGGAAGAGAATCACTGATGCCGGCGCCCCTGCGCATCGGCAGCACCCGCCGCCGGGTGCTTCGGGGCTTGTCCCCGAGTCACCCGGCAGCCCCGATACCGCCACGACGATGGGGTATCGCCACCGAGGAAAAGAGAAACTAACGCATGAGCGAAGACCGATCGGGAAGCCAATCGAAAACCTGGCTCGATAAGCTGTTCGGCGCCTTCTCAAGCGACACCGACGAACCCAGCTCCCGTAGCGAGCTGCTCCAGTTTCTGGCTGAGGTAGGCCCACGCCTCAACCTCGATCAGGACGCCATCGCCATCATCGAAGGCGCGCTGGAAATCAGCGACCAGCAGGTGCGCGAGGTGATGATCCCCCGCTCCCAGGTGCAGGCCATTCAGGTCGATCAGCGCCCGGAGGAGTACCTGCCGCTGATTCTCGAATCGGCTCACTCCCGCTATCCCGTCATCGACGAGAACCTCGACGAGGTGCTCGGCATCCTGCTGGCCAAGGACCTGCTGCCGCTGATTCTGCAAAATGACAGCGAGCGCAAGCGCTTCGATCTGCGCGAAGCGATCCGTCCGGCGATGTTCATCCCTGAATCCAAGCGCCTCAACAGCCTGCTCAAGGAATTCCGCGAGACCCGCAACCACATGGCGGTGGTCATCGACGAGTACGGCGGCACGGCAGGCCTTGTCACCATCGAGGATATCCTCGAGCAGATCGTCGGGGATATCGAGGATGAGCACGACACCGATGAGGATGAGGACATTCGCGAGCTGGGCGATGGTCAATTCGCCGTCAGCGCGCTGACCACCATCGATGACTTCAACGAGCACTTCGATACCGACTTCTCCGATGAGGAATTCGACACCATCGGTGGTCTGATGATCCAGCGCTTCGGCCACATGCCGCGCCGTCAGGAATCCACCGATTTCGCCGGCTGGCGTTTCACGGTGCTCAATGCGGACAATCGTCGCATTCGTCAGGTACAGGTATGCCGTCTGGAAGATGCCACCGGTGTCGCGCCGCCCTCGGCCGAGCATCGTGCGCACATCAGCGGCGAGTGATTCATGGCCTGACCACAGGCTGACCCGATAGAGGACAATGCCAGACACATCCGCCGATGTGTCTGGCATTTTACAAGGAGAGCGGCATGTCAGATTCCCCCCGCGCGAGGAGCTTCCCGGGCGCCTCGTTGCTGGCCAATGTACTGGCGACCATTGCCGGGGTACTGGTCACCCTGAGCTTTGCCCCCTTCGAGCAGTGGTGGCTGGGCCCGATCGGCGCAGGCCTGCTCTACGGGGCGCTGCGCATGGAAGGTGGTGGCTTCCTGCGCGCCTGGTGGTTCGGGGTCGGCCTGTTCGGCAGCGGGGCCAGCTGGGTCTATGTCTCGATTCATGATTATGGCTATACCGGCATGCCGCTGGCGGTGCTGCTGACGATGCTGTTCGTGGCCTGCATGGCGCTGTTCCCGATGCTGTGGATGGGTCTGTGGCAGCGCTTCTGCTCACGCAAGCTCGATGTGCTGTCATTCGCCGCGGTGTTCGTGCTCAGCGAGCTGTTCCGCACCTGGGCCTTCACCGGCTTCCCGTGGCTGCTGCTGGGCAACAGTGCCGTGGGCTCGCCGCTGGCCAGCTGGGTGCCAGTGCTTGGGGTCTACGGTATCTCGCTGATCATCGCGCTGTCCGGGGCGCTGCTGTGGAATCTGGCCCTGCGTCGCCGCTGGTGGGCGATCGCGCCACTGATCGTGCTGTGGAGCGCGGGGCTGCTGCTGCCGACCGACTGGACACAGTCCGGCGGCCAGCCGGCGCGCGTCGCTCTGCTGCAAGGCAACCTGCCGCAGTTGATCAAGTGGAGCGCCGAAGGTCAGCGCCGTGCGGCCAATACCTACGCCGCGATGACGCGCGCCGTGCAGGACGATGCCGACCTGATCGTCTGGCCGGAGACGGCACTGCCGATGCTGCGCGACCAGGCCGAGCCCTTCCTCGAGCGCATCCAGGCCACTCTGCCGCCCAAGACCGGTCTGATGACCGGGATCGTCGAGCGTGACGCCGACAATCGCTTCTACAACAGCGTGATTCCCATCGATGACCCTTCGGCCCAGTATCGCAAGGAGCACCTGGTGCCCTTCGGCGAGTATGTACCGCTGGAAAGCTGGTTGCGGGGCATCATCGGCTTCCTGGACCTGCCGATGTCGAGCATGCAGTCAGGCGACAGCCAGCAGCCGCCGCTGATGGTCAGCGGTCTGCGTATCGGCGTGGCGATCTGCTACGAGATCGTCTATCCGGAGCTGGTCCGCCAGCGCGCCTTGAGCTCTACCGTGCTGCTGACCGTCTCCAACGACACCTGGTTCGGTCACTCCATCGGCCCGCTGCAGCACCTGCAGATGGCCCAGCTGCGCGCGCTGGAAAACGGCCGCTATCTGCTGCGAGCCACCAGCAATGGCGTCACGGCGATCATCTCGCCGCAGGGTGAGATCATCGCCCAAGGCCCCCAGTTCGAGGAGGCCACCGTCACTGGCGATATCCGCCTGCAACTGGGCATGACGCCCTGGATGCACTACGGCCTGCTGCCGGTGTGGATCCTGATCGGGCTGCTGCTGGCGCCGGGCCTCGTGCTGGGCATCAACGAATGCCTCAAGGCGCGCCGTCAACATCCGCAGGACGCCTGAGACCCATAATGCCTGAGCCCCAGAACGCCTGCGCCCCCTGGGCCTCAGACGCTTGAACGCTCAACCTTACCCGTTGCCGGGCCGATGCCCGGCACTGCCTCTGCACAAGCGAGACCACAATGGGCATCACAGAGTTACTCGGCATCATCAAGGACCTGGTATTGCCGCCCGGCGGGCCTCTCCTGCTGCTGTTTCTGGCCATGCTCGTGCTCAAGCGCTGGCCGGGCCTGGCACGCGCCATGATGGTCGTGGCCATTCTGGGCATGTGGCTGCTGTCCTCGCCGGTCGTCTCCACGCGCCTGATGTCAGGGCTGGAGCGTATTCAACCCAGTGAACCGGCAGAGTGGATCCAGGCGCAGGCCGTGGTGGTGCTTTCCGGCGGACGCTACTACGACGCCCCGGAGCTGCAGGGTCGCGATCGCATCAATGGCGAGACGCTCAGCCGTCTGGACGAAGGCGTACGCGTGGCACGCAACGCGGAGCTGCCGATTCTGCTCACCGGTGGCAAGGTATCGTCTTCCGATGACGGCACCCTCGCCGAGCTGATGCAGCGCTCGCTGATCGATGAATTCGACTACCCGGCGCGCTGGCTGGAAAACCGCAGCGAGAACACCCAGCAGAATGCGCTCTTCACGCGCGAGATGCTCGAGCAGGACGACATCAACAAGATCGTGCTGGTGACCAGCGCCTGGCACATGCCGCGCGCGATGCGCAACTTCCAAAATCAGGGCTTCCGCACCATCATCCCGGCGCCGGTGGGCTACACCACGGTGTCGGGACTGGGCATCGATGCCTGGATCCCCAACAGCTCCGCGCTGACCCAGTCACGTTGGGCACTGCATGAATGGATCGGCTGGCTGGTGGGTCGCTAGACCCGACAGCACTGCTGGCAAGGCAAGCGAAGGACTGCTGGCAAGACACACGAAGGGCTGCCCATGGGCAGCCCTTCGTGTGTCTATATAACCCGCTCATCGGGAGCTTATCGCAGGATTACGCTCAGTCGTCGCTGTCACGCATCCAGCTGGCCTCCTTGAGCCATGGCCCCAGCTGGCGGCGCTGGAAGGCGCGATCGCGCGTCCACTCGTCACTGCCGACATGCGCCGTGCCGCCAGGCGCTTCTCCCAGCAAGTCATCCGGGAACTTCAGGCTGTCACGACCCTTGATCTGCAGCGAGTAACACCGGTCGTGGCTGACCAGGCTTTCGCGCAGATAGCGCCACACGCACTCCTTCATGAACCACTGATCGATATTCGGCGTCTCGACATGCTGTGGCTGCCACCGGGCCAACAATGTCTCGAGTGGCGGCAGGACTCCGGCCACCCCGCCCCATAGCCCCGCCAGCACCAGATCGGTATGACTCCACCAGTCACGCATGACATGGAAGAAGCGCCCGGACGTCAGCCACATCTGCACCGCGCGCACTTCGCGCAGGCTGATGACGCTGTCGCAGTCGCGGACCACGAAGTAACCCACCGTCGGGTCATCGGCGACCGCGAAGCGCCAACACAGCCGCTGTCTCAGGGTGTCACTGGCGGGACGCTCGATCAGCTCGGCGTCCAGTTGCCGCGCCAGAGCCAGGAAGTCATCGGGCACGCTGTCATCGTGATAGAGCCGAACCTGCCACCCCGGATACAGCACCGGCGCCAACAGCAGGTTATGCAGCATGCCGTTCAGGTAGCGCGGCCCCTTGCCCCAGAGGCCGAAGGCCAGCACTCGCGTCTTGCCGGCCGCGACTGCCGAGGGGGGGTCAGCGGGCAGTCGCCAGCCCTTCGCCAACGGCAGGCTCCCATGCCGCTCATCCTTCAGCGCCAGGGCGCGACTGCCATACTCGCGTGCCTCATCGTGGCGCTTGAGCCTGGCCGCGCTGCTGGCCAGCGAGTCGAACAGCACCGGATTGCGACAGCCCCGTGCGGCCAATGCCTCACCGGCCGCCAGCGAGCCAGCGGCATCATTGGCACGCGACAGACACACCACCTGGTTGAGCGCGATCTCTTCATCGGCCGGACACTCCACATGCCCCTGGGCCAGAATCTGGCTGGCCGAGCGATAATCCGCAAGCAGAAAGAGGTAATAGGAGATCTGCTTGAAGAGGCCCGCATCACGTGGGCGCGGGCGCTGGTTGAAGTGCTCGATCAGCTGTTGCAATGCCTTGTGGCGCTGACCGGCGATCCAGGTGGCATGCGCCGGGGCGAACCAGTCTGACGGTGTCGCCATCAGCTCTGATCACTCTCGTCGGTCGTGGGGGGCTGACGAGTGACGGGCGGCGCGCCACGCGAGAAGAAACGATGTCCACAGGCATGGCAGGGCTCCAGCACGCTGGGGCGCGTGAGCGTGGTGGTCGACTCACAGTGCACGCAATGCAATAGCCCCGGCGCGATGACCTCGCCGCTGGTGTAGTCGGCGCGCGCGGCCTCGAGGTCTTCCTCGAAGTGGGCGCGGTCCACCACGGTGCGGTCCGCGATCGACATCAGCGCGGAACTGACACTGCGCGACAACACCGAGAGATCGATCCCCAGCCAGCTGGCGATCCCTTCTCCGCCGGTCGCCAGGTGGCGGCGGAATTCACGCATGTCACGCTCGACCCAGGCACGCAGCAGCGCCAGCTCGTCCAGCGTGAATTCCTCGACCTCGGCCTCGAACTTGACCGCCTCATCCAGCTCGGCCTTGAGGCCATCCCACGACAGCTCACCACTGCTGTCTTCCAGACGCGAAAGGATTCGCCCATAGGCATCGCCGAGACGTCCTTCACCTTCGCCCTGCAACTGACTGGAGGCTGAGCGCGAGGGCATCGGCGTATCTTCAAAGCCACTGTCGTACGAGGACGTGGCAGCCGTATTACGCTCCGTGGCGCTGATCGGCTCATGGGGATCGCGGGGTTCACGTGGTTGGCTCATGGACTCTCCTTGTGTCTTCACCTTCTCCCGTACTGCGGGAGGGCATGGCGCTCTACCTTCAGCATGGTGGTGTTGGCGTTGCGACACAAGCCACACGCTTCCACTCCCTGACACGCATCAAGCGCGTGGCACTGGCAGCATGAAGCGCATACGCCTGGCGCCACGGCACTCGCCTCCCCTACCTGAGGCCTGGCGTCTGGGGTAGACTTGACCCCATCGCAGACAGTGGCGGCCCATCCCGATGTGACCGCCCACCTCTTCACGCCCTGCCTGTCCCTGGTGACGGGTAGCGGCCAATGCCAAGGTAGTGACGGACCCGATGGATTCACAGGATACTTCTCAACAGTACGCTCCCGATCAGATCGAACAGGCTGCCCAGCAGTACTGGGAGAAAAATCAGTGTTTCAAGGCGGTGGAAGATGCCAACCGCGAGAAGTTCTACTGCCTGTCAATGTTCCCCTACCCCAGCGGCAAGCTGCACATGGGGCACGTGCGCAACTACACCATCGGTGACGTGATCTCGCGCTTCCAGCGCATGCAGGGCAAGAACGTCATGCAGCCGATGGGCTGGGACGCCTTCGGCCTGCCGGCGGAAAACGCCGCGATGAAGAACAACGTCGCGCCGGGCAAGTGGACCCACGAGAACATTGCCTACATGCGCGATCAGCTCAAGGCACTGGGCTTCGCCTACGACTGGAGCCGTGAGTTCGCCACCTGCGACCTGGAATACTATCGCTGGGAGCAGTGGTTCTTCGCCAAGCTGGTCGAGAAGGGTGTCGTCTACAAGAAGAGTTCCATCGTCAACTGGGACCCGGCGGACCAGACCGTGCTCGCCAATGAGCAGGTCATCGACGGCCGTGGCTGGCGTTCCGGCGCGCTGATCGAGCGCAAGGAAATCCCGCAGTGGTTCCTGCGCATCACCGACTATGCCGAAGAGTTGCTGGCCGACCTCGACAAGGTCGAGTGGCCGGAGCAGGTCAAGACCATGCAGCGCAACTGGATCGGCAAGTCGCGCGGTGTCGAGCTGAGCTTCGGCCTCGACGCCAGGGCAAGCCAGGTACAGGAATCCCTGACCGTCTTCACCACCCGTCCGGACACCCTGATGGGCGTGACCTACGTCGGCGTCGCCGCCGCTCACCCGCTGGCCAAGGCCGCGGCGGAGCACAATGCGGAGCTTGCCGAGTTCAACGCCGAGTGCGCGCGTGGCGGCACCAGCGAAGCCGACATGGCGACCATGGAAAAACGCGGCATGGATACCGGCTTCAAGGCCATCCACCCGCTGACCGGCCGTGAAGTGCCGGTCTTCGTCGCCAACTTCGTGCTGATGGAATACGGCACCGGTGCCGTGATGGCCGTGCCGGCCCACGACGAGCGTGACCACGAATTCGCCACCAAGTACGACCTGCCGATCGAAGCCGTGATCGCCGATGCCGACGGCAATGCGCCTGACGTCAGCGACGCCGCCTTCACCGATCACGGCGTGCTGATCAACTCCGGTGACTTCGATGGCCTCGACTTCGAGAGTGCCTTCGATGCCATCGCAGCGCGCCTGGTCGAACAGGGCCGTGGTGAAGTCAAGACCAACTTCCGCCTGCGCGACTGGGGTGTTTCCCGTCAGCGCTACTGGGGCGCGCCGATCCCGGTCAAGAATGGCCCCAACGGAGAATCCATCCCGCTGACCGACGACGAACTGCCGGTCGCTCTGCCGCTGGAAGTCGAATTCGACGCCTCCGGCGGCTCGCCGATCAAGAAGATGCCGTCCTTCAGTGACCTGGGCGATGGCTGGCAGCGCGAGACCGATACCTTCGACACCTTCATGGAGTCCTCCTGGTACTACGCGCGCTTCTGCTGTGCGGACAACGCCGATGCCATGCTGGACGAACGCGCCAACTACTGGCTGCCGGTCGACTACTACATCGGCGGCATCGAGCATGCCATCCTGCACCTGCTCTACTCGCGCTTCTTCCACAAGCTGATGCGTGACTTCGGCCTGGTCGACAGCGACGAACCGTTCAAGCAGCTGCTGACCCAGGGCATGGTGGTCGCGGATACCTACTACCGCATCAATGAGAAAGGCGGCCGCGACTGGTTCAACCCGCTGGACGTGGACGTCGAGACCGACGGCAAGGGCCGCGCCGTCAAGGCCGTGTTGAAGTCCGATGGTCTGCCGGTGGAAATCGGTGGCACCGAGAAGATGTCGAAGTCCAAGAACAACGGCGTGGACCCGCAGTCGATGATCGACCGCTTCGGTGCCGACACCGTGCGCCTGTTCATGATGTTCGCCGCGCCGCCGGAGCAGTCGCTGGAATGGTCCGATTCCGGTGTCGAGGGCGCACACCGCTTCGTCAAGCGCGTCTGGCGTCTGGTTCACGAGCATGTCGCCGCCGGCACTCCGGGCGCGCTGGACGTGACTGCCCTGAACGATGATCAGAAGGCGCTGCGTCGCAAGACACACGAGACCATCGCCAAGTGCAGCGACGACATCGGCCGCCGCACCACCTTCAACACCGCCATCGCGGCCGTGATGGAGCTGGTCAACGCCATCAGCCGCTTCGAGGACACCTCCGAGCAGGGCCTGGCCGTCAGCCGTGAAGCCGTCGAGGCCTGCGTGCTGCTGCTGTCACCGATCATCCCGCATGCCAGCCACTCGCTGTGGGCGACACTGGGCCACGACGAAGCCGTGATCGATGCCAGCTGGCCGGTCGCTGATATTGATGCGATGAAGAAGGACAGCATCGAGCTGGTCGTACAGGTCAACGGCAAGCTGCGTGCGCGTCTGTCCTTCGCCGCCGATGCCGATCGCGACGCCATCGAAGCCGCTGCGCTGGCAGATGCCAATGTCTCCAAGCACACCGATGGCAAGACGGTGCGCAAGGTGATCGTGGTGCCGGGCAAGCTGGTCAATATCGTCGCCAACTGATAGCAACCCGACCAGGCAGAGCAAGATACCGGCGGCCCGAGTCGCCGGTCCCATCAGAGGCCGACAGACGAGTAGAAAATGTCGGTCTCTGACGGCCATATTCCGTGCGCTGCGTGATGCTGACAGGCACCACGCAGCGCTCTCGCAAGATATTCATGACACCCGTTCATGACAGGAGGTCACGGTGACGCAAGCGAAGTCTTCCAGTGTTTCAACAGACACATCAGAGCGTGCATCCCGCGGCCTCGGCCGCCGTCGTGTGCTGGCCGCCCTCGGCGTCGGCCTGGCGCTGACACTGAGCGGCTGCGGCTTCCAGCTGCGCGGCGTGAACGATGCGCCGATGGCCATCACCGAGCTGGACGTCCAGGCACCGATCACCAAGACCCACGACGCCCTGCGCGACGCTCTCGAGCGTGCCGACGTCCAGTTGAGCGACAGCGCCCCGCTGACCCTCAACCTGGGCAAGGTCCGTGAGAACGTGCAGCAGATCACCTACGGCGATGCCGGCAGCATCAAGCGTGAACTGACCTATCGCCTGACCTACTCGCTGCAGCGCAAGTCCGATGGGGCCTATCTGACCAACCAGCAGGAGCTGCAGGCCAGCAGCTTCTTCTATACCAACGATGATGACCTGCTCAACACCGATGACCTCCGCGAGCGTGCGGCCGGGGAAGTCAATCGTGACCTGAGCCGTCAGCTGCTGGAGCGCCTGCGCTCGATCACTCCCTGACACCTCTGGATCGGCGCGATGTCCAACGCCAGAGCGTACTGACAGCACGGCTCCGCGCCATCGGGCAACCGACCATCGCGGAGCCGTGTTCGTCTATCGTCCACCGGCATCACCGCCCTCGCCTGCGCAATATCGAAGGACATTCATGAAGGTCTATCCCGACAAGCTCGACGAGCAGCTCAACAAGCGCCTGTCTCCCGTCTATATCGTGGCCGGTGACGAGCCGCTGATTCATCAGGAAAGCTGCGACGCCATCCGGCGTGCGGCGCGTGCCGCCGGTGTCGAGGAGCGCGAGGTACTGCATGTCGAGAATGGCTTTCAGTGGGGCCGTTTGACCGAGTCTGCCGCCAGCATGTCACTGTTCGCCTCGCGCAAGCTGATCGAGCTGCGCCTGGGCACCCAGAGTGCCGGCCAGGAAGGCAGCAAGGTCCTCAAGGCCTACGCCGAGCGCATCGAGAAGGATGGCGACATCCTGCTGATCACCGCAGCGCGTCTCGATCGCAAGGTGCAGCAGACGGCGTGGTTCAAGGCATTGGAGAAGGTCGGCGTCTTCATCGCAGTCTGGCCGGTGGACCACTCCCGCCTCGGCTTCTGGATTCGCGATCGCGCCCGTCGTCACGGCCTCGAGCTGAATCAGGACGCCGCCCGCCTGCTGGCAGAGCGCATCGAGGGCAATCTGCTGGCCGCGGATCAGGAGCTTCAGAAGCTGGCGCTGCTGCACCCGCCGGGCGCACGCCTGGATGGCAATGCCATCGTCCAGGGCGTCGAGGACAATGCCCGCTATGATGTCTTCACGCTGGCCGATGCGTGTCTGAAGGGGGAAGTCGAGCGCAGTGGCCGCATCGTGCTCGGGCTCAGGGGAGAAGGCGTCGAGCCGCCGGTGATCCTGTGGGCACTGACCCGCGAGCTGCGCACCCTGCTCTCGCTGCGCCAGCACCTCGATCAAGGCCAGAGCTTCGAGCATGCCTGCAAGGCGCAGAAGCCGATGATCTTCGACAAGCGTCGCCCCTTCTATCAACAGGCACTCAACCGCCTGCCCCACAAGCGCCTGCACAAGCTGCTGCTGTTCTCGCAGCGACTCGACATGGCGATCAAGGGCGGGATGACGCTGCCCATCTGGGACGGGATGGTCGATCTCGCCCTGACACTCGCCGGCGGACGCGGCCCACTGGCCGAACTACCTCATGCCTACAAGGTGGTGTGATTCAGACCCCAGGGAGAACGCATGCAGACTTCCTTCAGCACACTTGACGAAGCCGTCGATATCGAGACTCTGCGACGGTGGCTCGCCGCAGGCAATACCCTGACAGTGGAAGTGCAGACGCTGGATCAAGGGCTTCATGTGGTCCGCCTGCATCACGCCGCTGGCATCAGTCGCCTGGTCGATGACAACGGCCAGTCCCTGCGCTTCACCGGCACACAGTGGATCAGCCGCCTGCTGTTGCCGCTGGGGCTGACCCACGGCGTGCAGACCTGGGCGGAAGTGCAAGATGAGATGATCGGCCTGCCCACGACGCCGACCGACAATGCCAGCCTGCTGGCCCATGGCACGCGCGTGGCCTTCCAGACGCTGTAGTCATCTATCATCCCATGCGCAAGCCCCCGCCAGTTCACTGACGGGGGCCATTGCCATTGGGGCATGCCTGCGGGTCTCAAGCGAACATTCGATCTGCGCTCAGTGCGCCGTATCCGCCCTGGACTTCACGAATGCCTTGTAGCCGTAGAGCTTGCGCGGATTGTCGCGGAATATCCTCTCGCGCATCTCGCGCTCCGGCAACCAGCGCTGCATCAGCTCGGCCAGGGTGTCCTCTTCCGGCATCTCGACGCCGATATAGGGATGCGGCCAGTCACTGCCCCACACGACGCGCTCCGGATTGGCCGCCACCAGCGCCCGCACCAGCGCCGTGACATCGGAGTAAGGCAAGCGACCACGCGTGGTCAGCCGGTAAGGCGCCGACAGCTTGACCCAGGTGCGCCCTTGCTTGAGCAGTCGACACAGCGCGGCAAAGCCGGGGCACTCCGGGCCACGCGTGGCCGCCAGATGGCCCATGTGGTCGATTACCACCGGCACCGGCAAGCTGCCTAGGCGCGCTTCCATGTCACGGAAGGTCGAGACGTCGATCAGACATTCCAGGTGCCACTTGAAGCGTGCCAGGCGGTCCGCCAGCAGCACCACATCACGCCAGCGCAACCCGCCGGCGAAGATCAGGTTGAGGCGAACGCCACACACTCCCAGCTCGGAGAGTCGCTCAAGCTCGGCATCACTGATGTCGGGCGTGACAACCGCCACGCCACGATAGTCCAGCCCACGCTCGCGACAGCTCTGCAGGCTGTCGCACAGCAGGCGATTGTCATAGCCATAGACACTGGGCTGTATCAGCACGCCGTGGCTGGCGCCCAATGCATGATGCATCTCGAGTGCTTCACTGAGCCCCACAGGCGCCGGGTCATAGGTTCTGTCCGCCGCCAATGGGTAACGCACCGGGTCACCAAACAGGTGAAGGTGACAATCAATACTGCCCGCCGGCAACCGGAAGGTCAGGGGGTGTGGCAAGGGTCTGGGCGGCGTGGCGCGCGGCAGATCCTGCTCGACATGATTCCAGTCCATCGATGCGACTCCCTCGCGTAACCTCAATCATCAAGCCCGGGGCGACGTGACGCTCGATCGCCCACTGCCACGATACTGCGCCGCCCCTCTCGTTTCCAGACAAAAGCCTGCCGACGAAAAAGCGGCATGTCCGAAGACATGCCGCTTTTGGTATCAGGCGTGGCCTGATCGCTTATCGAAGACGCTGACCGAAGGTGCTGACGTTCAGTCGAGTCGCTCGAAGACGGTCGCGACGCCCTGGCCCATGCCGATGCACATGGTCGCCAGACCCAGGCGAGTGTTCTGCTGCTTCATGACGTTGAGCAGCGTGGTGCAGATACGCGAACCGGAACAGCCCAGCGGGTGACCCAGTGCGATGGCGCCACCGTTGAGGTTGACCGCCGTGTCGACGCGCTCCAGCAGGCCAAGGTCCTTGAGCACCGGAATCGACTGCGCCGCGAAGGCCTCATTCAATTCGACGGTCTGGATGTCCTCGATGGTCAGGCCTGCTGCCTTGAGCGCCTGTTTGGAGGCCGGCACCGGCCCGTAGCCCATGATGGAGGCGTCACAGCCTGCCACGCCAGTGGACAGCACTCGCGCGATGGGCTTGAGGCCCAGCGCTTCGGCTCGCTCGGCGCTCATCACCGCCATGCCCGAGGCGCCCACCGACAGCGCGGAAGAGGTGCCCGCTGTCACGGTACCGCCCTTGGGATCGAAGACCGGCTTGAGATTGCCCATGGACTCCATGCTGGCATCGCCACGGATGACCTCATCGCGGGTCACCAGGACACGCCGACCCTCGGCATCATGGCCCTCGACACCGATGATCTCATTGTCGAAGCGACCTTCATCGGCGGCAGCCTGGGCTCGCTGGTGGGAGCGCACACCGAACTCATCCTGCTGCTCACGACTCACGCCATGCATCTTGCCGAGCAGTTCCGCGGTCAGGCCCATCATCATTGCCGCCTTGGCCGCATGCTTGCTGGCCGCCGGATTGACGTCGACCCCATGCGCCATCGGCACGTGCTCCATGTGCTCGACGCCGCCGATGAGATAGAAGTCCCCCATGCCGGCCTTGATGTTGGCGGTGGCGATATGCAGGGCGCTCATCGAGGAACCACACAGGCGGTTGACCGTCTGCGCCGGTACGGTGCGCGGAATGCCGGTCATGATGGCGGCATTGCGCGCGATGTTCATTGACTGCTCCAGGGTCTGGTTGACGCAGCCCCAGATGATGTCGTCGACCTCGGCCGGCACCAGGCCGGGATTGCGATCGAACAGCGCCTGCATTACCGCGGCGGACAGGTTCTCGGCACGCACGTGTCGGAAGGCGCCATTCTTGGCCTTGGCCATGGCGGTACGCACGCCATCGACGATTACCACATCTCTCGGATTCAGATTCATTGTCTGGCTCCCTCATGGCCCTCGCTGTCGCGAGGGCCGAAAATTCTGGTCGGATAGTGCTGGCGGCCACTCGGGCGCTCAGCCATCAAAGGCTCAGGAGTAGAAGGCGTCGCCACGCTTGGCGCGCTCGCGTAGCGCCTCGGTCGGGCGATACAGCGGGCCCAGCTCTTCGGCCAGACTATCGGCCAGCGCGACGAACTCGGCCACGCCCATGGCATCGACATAGCGCAGTGCGCCACCACGGAATGGCGGGAAACCGATGCCGTAGATCAGGGCCATGTCGGCCTCGGCCGGGCTGCCGACGATGTCGTCTTCCAGGCAGCGGATGGTTTCCATGCACAGCGGCACCATCATGCGCGCGATGATGTCGTCATCGGAGAACTCGCGCGTCTCGCTGACGACCTGTGCCACCAGCGCCTGAGCCTCATCATCCGCCAGCTTCTTCGGCTTGCCCTTGCGATCTTCCTCGTAGCGGTAGAAGCCCAGAGCGTTCTTCTGGCCGAGGCGCTTGTTGTCATACATCACCTGGATGGCGGTCTTGCCGTCACGCGCCATGCGGTCCGGGAAGCCTTCCGCCATCACCGCATTGGCGTGCACCGCGGTATCCATGCCGACCACATCCAGCAGGTAGGCCGGGCCCATCGGCCAGCCGAACTTTTCCATCACCTTGTCGACGCGCTGATAGTCGGCGCCCTTCTCGACCAGCAGGCTGAAGCCACCGAAGTAGGGGAACAGCACGCGGTTGACCAGAAAGCCCGGGCAGTCGTTGACGACGATCGGCGTCTTGCCCATCTGGCGGGCATAGGCGACGGTCGCGGCAATGGCCGCATCGCTGGACTTCTCGCCACGGATGACCTCGACCAGCGGCATGCGGTGCACCGGGTTGAAGAAGTGCATGCCGCAGAAGTTCTCGGGACGCTTGAGCGATTCGGCCAGTCGCGTGATGGAGATGGTCGAGGTGTTGGAGGTCAGAATGGCGTCTTCGGCGACGTTGTCCTCGAGCTCGGCCAGCACAGAGGCCTTGACCTTGGGATTCTCGACCACCGCCTCGACGACCAGGTCCACATTGCCGAAGTCACCGTAGGACAACGTCGGGCGAATGTTGGACAGGCCCTGCGCCATCTTCTCGGTGGTCAGCTTGCCGCGCTCGACGCCCTTGCCGAACAGCTTGCGTGCTTCCTTCAGACCCAGTTCGATGGCCTCGCCATTGATGTCCTTCATCAGGATCGGCGTGCCCTTGCTGGCGCTCTGATAGGCGATGCCGCCACCCATGATGCCGGCACCCAGCACGGCGGCCTGCTTGATCTCACTGGCCTGCTTCTCGTAGCCCTTGGCCTTCTTCTTGACCACCTGATCGTTCATGAACAGGCCGACCAGATTGAAGGCCACGTCGGTCAGCGCCATCCTGGCGAAGGTCTTGGCCTCGATGGCCTGGGCACGCTCACGCGATTCCCCCGCGCCCTTCTGGATGACCTTGATGGCCTCCACCGGTGCCGGATAGTGCGGACCGGCCTTGCCGGCCACGAAGCCCTTGGCGGTCTCGAAGGCCATCATCTGCTCGATGGCATTGAGCTTGAGCGGCGAGGTCTTCTCGAGACGACGCGCCTGATAGTCCAGCTCGCCTGCATTGGCACGCGCCAGAATATCGAGTGCCGCCGCGTCCAGCTCGGCCACCGGCAGGACGGCATCGACGGCGCCCACTGCCAGCGCCTTGTCGGCACGGTTCTCGGTGCCACCACAGATCCACTCGATGGCGTTGTCAGCCCCGATCAGACGCGGCAGACGCACACAGCCCGCCCAGCCCGGGATGATGCCGAGCTTGGTCTCCGGCAGGCCGATCTTGGCGCTGTCGGCCATGACCCGGAAATCGGTGGTCAGGGTAATCTCGCAGCCACCGCCCAGCGCCAGTCCATTGATGGCAGTGACGGTGGGGAACGGCAGGTCTTCGATGGCGTTGAAGATGCCATGGATGTTCATGTTCATGTCGATGAGGAAGGCTTCATCCTTCTCGAACATCTGGTGGAACTCGGTGATGTCGGCACCGACCACGAACGCTTCCTTGGCGGAGCGGATGACCAGCCCCTTGAGATCGGCCGTCGCCTTGATGGCCTCGACTGCCTCTCCCAGCTCCTTGAGTACGTAGCTGGCCAGCTTGTTGACCGATTCGCCTTCAAGGTCGAGGGTCAACAGGGCGATGGCGTCCTGATTGGCCTCGACGGTTAGCGTTTTGCCTGAATAGATCATCCACGGATCTCCACAAGAGAAAGAGGTGAAGGGGCTGCCGGGCGCTCGAGGGTCACTGCCATTTGGGCGTTGGCCATGAAGGCGCTGGCAACCGGCCTCGCCGGACTCGCCGCTGGCTGAGGCACCGCGTGAGAGTCATCTCTCATCACAGCGCTTCATACAAGCGTTTGAATATAGCCAGCTTGGGCCAGTGACGGACAAAGATCAAGCCTGCGGACATTAGCGAAAGGTCGGAGGTCACAGGGCGTCTGTATACTGGCCTGAGCTGACTGGCGCACGCTATCGACAGCCGATGTAGGCAAAGATCGACGCTACACCGCACAAGGCAGCCGCGTTACCCTGAACGCTTTCCCAACCCGCAGGCTGACCGCGACACCTCCTCGCGCGCCAGCAGGCTTTCAAAGGCCTCATCGATATCATGCTTTCATGAGTAGCACTCTCACCGCCCTGTATCTACGCCTGACCGGCCTTGTCGAACGCACCAAGCGCTGGCACTGGCTATGGCCGCCGATCGGCTTCGCCGCCGGCATCTGCAGTTTCTTTCTCGTCAACCGTCAACAATGGCTGGGCGGCCTGCTGGCGCTGGGCATGATGCTGGCCTGGTTGATCCTGATCGCCGAAGGCCTGTGGAGCCGCCTGCGCCGCCATCGCGGTCAGAATGCCCTGCCCCGCAAGCTGGCGACCTTCGTGGCCCAGCTGATCCAGCAGGAGACACTGTGTTTCACACTGCCGTTCTTCCTGGCGACCACCGACTGGGCCAGCGGCCAGGCAGGCTTTACGCTGCTGCTGTGCGGCGCGACCCTGCTGTCGATTCTCGACCCCTTCTACTACCGGCTGGCCGAGCGTCATCGCTGGCTGTACTTCGGCTTCCACGCCCTGTGCGTGTTCGTCGTGGTGCTGGTCACCCTGCCCCTGCTGCTGGAACTGACCACAGGTGAGAGCCTGCTGGCCGCCTGTGCCGCCATGAGCCTGTTCGCGCTGCCCAGCGTCGCCAACCTGCGCATCGCGCGTGGGGTGGTCGGCGGTCTGGCGATGATCGGCATCAGCGTAATGCTCGGGGTAGGCGCATGGGGGGCACGCGCCTGGATTCCGCCCGCCACGCTGTGGATCAATGCCAGCAGCCTGTCGCCGGACTTCGATACCGCGGCGCGCGCACCGCGTGGCGAGATGCAGCTGACGCCTGCGCAACTCTCCGCCCGTGGCCTCTACGCCTTCACGGCCATCCGTGCGCCGCGCGGCCTGTCGGAGAAGGTCTATCACGTCTGGCGTCATGATGGCGAAGTCGTCGATCGCATCGCCCTGAACATCAACGGCGGGCGCAGCGAAGGCTACCGCGCCTGGACCCACAAGACGGCCTTCCCGCAGGGCAGCGAGGGCGAGTGGCGCATCGATGTCGAGACGATGAACGGACAGCGCATCGGCAGTCTGCGCTTCGTGGTCAGCGATGATCCGCAGCTGGCGACCCTGGCCGACAGCACCATCAGCCAGCCCCCCGGCATCCCAGGCTGGCGTATCACCAACCTGATTCCGGGTTTGTGACAGTCGCCACCACGAGTCACTCCGCAAGCAGGAACGCTGAGTTACTCGACCATGGACGTAAAATTCGTTCGCAGGCTTGTAATTATCCAGACTGCCTAGCATGCTGATGTGAAGGGCGGCGCAGATAAGGAATCAGTCTCATTCACTTTTGAGTGATGCTGGACGCGCGCCAATGACAAAAGCCCCTTCACCTTTGCACTCAGCGGACGACCTATCCATGCATGAAGATATCGGACTCAAGCTTTCCCGCCTGCCGCGCCTGTGGCGCGCCATTCTGGACCAGCGACTGTCCCCACTAGGGCTGACCCAGACTCGCTGGATGACGCTGGTACACCTGTGGCGCATGGGCGATGGTCAGCCCCAATGTGATCTGGCTCGCTCCATCGGTATCGAAGCCCCGTCGCTGGTTCGCACCCTGGACCAACTGACCGAACAGGGCCTGGTCGAGCGCCGTGCCTGTGAGGAAGACCGCCGCACCAAGCGCATCTTCCTGACCCGCAAGGCGCTGCCATTGATCGAGAAGATCGATGCCATCGCCGAGCAGACTCGCATCGAGATGCTCAACGGTCTGAGTGAAGCGCAGGTCGATCAATTCTGCGAATGCCTGCGTGTCATGGAGCGCAATGGCCTGGAAATCTCCGAGAAGGTGCCGGAGAGCGCCTGAGCCTAGACGCCGACCGAAAATGGCCGGCCGCGCCAGCATGACATGAGCGCAAGCGGGACATGAAAAAGCCCCCATCGAGTCACTCGATGGGGGCTTTTTTCTGCAGGCGGGAGGGCTGCCCGTGTCAGGCATCCGGCATCTTCGGCTCGGTGCCCACCAGCGGGCGACGCTTGTGCGAGATAGGCGCCTTGTCGATCAACAACGCATGCAAGGCCTCGAATTCGCGCCGCCAGTCGTGGCAGCTCTCCACATCCAGACTCTCGCCCCACCACAGCGTCAGACCGGAGAGCGACGACTCCAGCATCAGGGCATCCTCCGGCAGCGTGCGCGTGAAGCGCTGCAGCGCCGCGGCGACATCAGGATCGTCCGCCAGGCGACTCTCTTCGCGCCAGCGATAGCCCGGCACCGCCTCACGCAGGGCATCACTGGCCCATTCATCCTGCACGAGGATGAAGGGCGTGACATCGCGTTCGGTCGGCCAAGGGCGGCGGTAACCGACGATGCCCTTGGGCGCGTCAGAAAGAGGCGGCGCCTTGAGATCCACCCGCATGCCATCGGCGATCACCGCCTTGCGGACCAGTGACGTGCGCGTCTCTCGTTTGCTGGGGCGTAGCCAGGTCAGCGGCGACAGCATCGCCAGCACGACAAAAATGATGATCAGCGCAGTCGTCATCGTCTATCCATCGGTTGTCTATTCAAGGGTTTCATCAAGCGGGACGTGGCGTGAAAGCGCAGGATAGGCTATGCAACCCCGCAGTGTTGCGTATCACGCACTGCCATTACGTTGATGTAAGTCATTGTGTTCAAGGGGGCGGCAAGCCTAGCATGGAAGCAGGTGCACGACGCCACTCGAATGGCCAACCTCTGCGGGAGGATCTCAGGATGAGCAACGAATACAAGCATGTACTGGTCGCTGTCGACCTGACCAAGGATTCCCATCTGGTGCTGGAGCGGGCCCTGCCGATCGCCAAGCGCAACGGCGCCAAGATTTCCATCATCCATACGCTGGAACCGCTGGGCTTTGCCTATGGCGGTGATATCCCGATGGACCTGACCAGCATCCAGGACCAGCTGGATTCCCACGCCCGTGAACGACTCAGCGAGATCGCCACGCCTCATGATATCGCCGCCGAAGACCAGTACGTGGTGGTCGGCATGCCGGATAGCGAGATTCATCGCTTCGCGGCCGAACACGACGTGGACCTGATCGTGGTCGGCTCGCATGGTCGTCATGGCTTTGCGCTGCTGCTGGGTTCCACCTCCACGGGTGTCCTGCACGGCGCCCAGTGCGACGTGCTGGCGGTGCGCGTCGGCGCGGATGACAGCGAGGAATGATGGTGGCCGGCTAGACGACACCTCACGTCGACGACATGTGAGGGACGACAAGAGGGCTGCCCATGGGCAGCCCTCTTGTGTGTTCAGCTGACGGGCTTTCTGCACGGCACGGTCATCAAGCATCGTCACTCATGACTGTAGTTCATGACTGTAGTTCATGACCGTACGCGTGCATGACCGTCACCTGCGGCTTCAGCCTTCCTGCATGGCCTCAAGCTCCATCCAGCGTTCCATCGTCTCTTCCAGCACCTGCTGCTTGTGGCTGAGCTTCTCCAACGTGTTCTTCACCAACTTGGCATCCCCGGTGTAGAACTCCGGCGCCGCGATCTCGGCTTCCAGTGTCGCGACCTCCGCTTCCAGCTTCTCGATGGTCGTCGGAATCAGGTCCAGCTCGCGCTGCAACTTGTAGGGCAGCTTGACCTTCTTCGGTGCCTGCTGTGCCTGAGCGGCCTCACGCTTGCGACGCTCGTCTTCTGCCTGGGCATCACGACGGTGCTTTTCCTCGCGCTCGCGCTCGACTTCCCAGGGTGCCGGCGGCAGATGCCCGCCCTGACGTATCCAGTCGCTGTAGCCTCCGACATACGGCTTGACGACCCCGTCGCCCTCGAAGGCGAGGATGTTGGTGACCACGTTGTCCATGAAGGCACGGTCGTGGGAAACCAGCAGCACGGTGCCGTCGAAGTCGAGCAACAGTTCCTCGAGCAGCTCCAACGTCTCGACATCCAGGTCGTTGGTCGGCTCATCGAGCACCAGCACGTTGGCCGGCATGGTGAACAGACGTGCCAGCAGCAGGCGGTTGGACTCGCCCCCTGACAGCGAGCGAACCGGCTGACGCGCGCGGTCCGGCGTGAACAGGAAGTTCTGCAGATAGCTCATCACATGCATGTCACGTCCACCGACGGTGACACGATCGCTGCCGCGCGCCACGTTGTCGTAGACGGTGGCTTCCATGTCCAGGCCCTTGCGCAGCTGATCGAAGTAGGCGATCTGCAGCTTGGTGCCTTCGATGCGCTTGCCTTCGCTGGCTTCCAGCTGACCGAGCAGAATGTGCAGCAGCGTGGTCTTGCCCGCGCCGTTGCGGCCCAGCAGGCCGACCTTGTCGCCACGCTGGATCTCGACACTCAGGTCACGGATGACCCACTGCTCCTGCGCCTCATCGTAGCGATAGCTGACGTTTTCCAGCTCCACGACCCGCTTGCCGCTGCGCTCGGCGGAGTCGACGGCGATACGCGCACGCCCCTGTACCTCACGCCGCTGACCGCGCTCATGGCGCATCTTCTCCAGTGCGCGCACACGGCCTTCGTTACGAGTACGGCGCGCCTTGATACCCTGACGGATCCAGGTCTCTTCCTGAGCCAATTTCTTGTCGAATTCGGCGTTTTCCTTGGCCTCGACATCCATCTCATGCTGCTTCTGAGCCTGGTAGGCCGCGTAATCGCCCGGGTAACGCCCGAGACGGCCACGGTCCAGCTCCAGAATCTGGGTCGCGAGGCGCTTCAGGAAAGCCCTGTCGTGGGTGATGAACAGTACGGCGCCAGAGAAGGCCGCGACCTGCTCTTCCAGCCAGGCGATGGTATCGAGATCCAGATGGTTGGTCGGCTCATCGAGCAGCAGCAGGTCCGGGTCGGACACCAGCGCACGCGCCAGCGCGACACGACGACGCCAGCCGCCGGACAGGTCTTCCATCATGGTGTCTTCCGGCAGACCCAGACGGGTCAGCACGGTATCGATACGCTGCTGGAACTGCCAGCCATCGACGCTCTCCAGCGCGACCTGCACGTGCTCGAGACGTTTGAGGTCCGGCTCCGGGTCGCTGATCAGATGATGGTACTCCGCCAGCAGCGCGCCCGCCTTCGGCAGGCCTTCAGCGACGATATCGAAGATGGTGCGACCTTCGGCGGCCGGCAGGTCCTGCGAGAGCACGCCGATCTTGAGGCCCGGCGCCTTCCACAGCTCACCGGCATCTGCCTGGAATTCGCCGGTGATCAGCTTGAGCAGGGTCGACTTGCCGGTGCCGTTGCGGCCGACGAGCGCCAGACGCTCGCCGCGCTCGACGACAAGATCCGCCCCGTTGAGCAGGACGTGATGGCCGTAGGCCAGCTGAAGATTTTCCAGTCGTAACAATGCCATGTGCAGCAGCAACTCGTGACGGGTCCACGGCCGGGAAGGCCACGGAGGAAGTGGGAGTCAGGCGGACAGGCCGCCGCCAGCGACGCGCGCTGGAGAATGCTGCCATTCTACCCGAGGCGCAGCGTGCAGGCGATGGAAGACGCCGCAAGGGCTGAAAGACGCCGGCGCCTTGGGTAGAATGGCCGACCGCTTGAAATCACGTCACGTGCCGTGCGCTACCAAGGCCCGCCTGTCATGCAGCGCTATCTAGTGCCAGGCCGACGGGCTGTTGTCAGGCCTTGCACTGTCACGTGTCTCCTCCCTCCCCGCGATCCCAAGGGTGTCCGATGTCCGCGCTTCCCCCGCATGCCGATCCTGCCTCCCTGCCCTATTATGATAGCGAGCGGCTGTCCGACGAGACGCTTGCCGCCTTGTGTGACGACCTTGAACTCGGCGAGGCCGAAATCGCGGCCGCGCTGACGCTGCTGGCACCGGAGCTGCGCTTCGCCAGCCCCTCTGCGCTGGTCGACATCGGCGTCAACCTGACGCATGAGAGCTACGCGCGCGACATCGAGGGTACCTTGCTGCGAGCACGCGCGGCGGGCGTCAGCCAGCAGATCCTGACCGGCACCAGCCTGGATGGCTCGCGTGAGGCCCAGGCACTGGCGGCACGCTATCGCGGCCTTTCTGCCACCGCCGGCGTGCATCCGCATGATGCCAGCCAGTGGAACGACGGCGTCGAACGCGGCATCCGGGAGCTACTGGCGCAGCCGGAGGTCGTCGCGGTGGGGGAATGTGGCCTCGACTTCAATCGCAACTTCTCGACGCCCGCCGAACAGGCCCGAGCGTTCGAAGCGCAGCTGACGCTGGCCGCCGAGACGGGCCTGCCGCTGTTTCTGCATGAACGCGACGCCGGTCGCCAGATGCTCGAGATGCTCAAGCACTGGCGCGACGATATCAGTCACGCCGTCGTGCACTGCTTCACCGGCGAGCGCGAGACGCTCTACGGCTACCTGGATCTCGACCTGCACATCGGTCTGACCGGCTGGCTGTGTGATGAGCGCCGAGGCGAACACCTGCGCAGCCTGTGCCGCGAGATTCCCCTCGAACGCCTGATGCTGGAAACCGATTGCCCCTATCTGGTACCGCGCAATCTGCCCGCCAAGCTCAAGGGACGGCGTCATGAACCCTCGCTGCTGGTGTGGATCATGGCGGAGGTCGCGGCGCTGCGCGGTATCGACATGGAAGAACTCGCACAGGCCACCACCGTCACTGCCACCCGCTTCTTCCGCCTGTAATCGGCATACACGACTTTCCCTGCACGCATCCCTGCTCTGGACATCACCATGCACGAATATGAACCCGAAACAGGGGACTTCCCCGCCTTCATCGCCGTCGAGACCGGCGAGGACTCCAGTCTGCCGCTGGCCATCGCCTGGGCGCTGCCCGATGGCCAGATGAAGCATGTGCTGATTCAACCGGATGACGAATGGCTGGATGGCGAGATGCTGGAGCTGGGCGACTACAGCCTGGATGACCTGCGCAGCTTCGGCGTCAGCCCCCTCGATGTGCTCAAGGAACTGGAGCAGGACTACTACCAGACCACGCTCTATACCACCGGCGTCATGGATGACGAGCAGGCACTGGCCCGCCTGTTCGACGCCTACAACATGGACCCTTTCATCGAGTTCGCGCCGGCGGAGAGCCTCTACCCCGAGCTTGCCCCGGGCGACTGGGCGCGCGAGCGCAACAACATGCTGTTCGAACAGGGCCTGCAGCCGTTCCGCCCCGACAACGAGGTACTGGTGATGCTCGCCATCCATACCCGCCTGCGCGGCGACGGGGTGCGAGGCGAGGAGGACATTCAAGGCACCGGGCCGGATTACGAGATCGACTGGCAAGAAGACGTCTGATCACACGCCCGGTCTCGCGACGGACGGACAAGGGCCCGACACGCAAACGCCCCGACAACGGCAAGTTGTCGGGGCGTTCTTTCTTTACGCACTCAAACGTCTTCAGACACTCAAACTGTCAGTCAAGGCTCAACCGTTGGAGCGATTACCACCGTTGCCGCCGCCTGAGCGATTGCGACCGCCGCGGGAACGACGACGCGGGCGCTCGGCATTCGGCGCGCGATTGCCGTTCACTTCCGGTTGCGGCACGAGACGATTACCATCCACGTCACGCTGCACCGGTGCGCGGTTGCCGCGGTTGTCATCATCGACACGTGCGGCCTGCTGACGCTGACCGCCAGAGCGCTGACCGCCAGAGCGCTGGCCGCCATTGCCACGTCCTTTACCAGCCGACTTGTCGCCAGAGCGCTGGCCGCCATTGCCGCGTCCTTTACCAGCCGGCTTGTCGCCAGAGCGCTGGCCGCCATTGCCGCGTCCTTTACCAGCCGGCTTGTCGCCAGAGCGCTGGCCGCCACGCGGCTGACGCGGTTCACGTTCCGGCTCGACGTCGACTTCCGGCACGAAACCTTCCACTTCGACACGCTTGAGCTTGCCCTTGAGCAGACGCTCAATCCCGCCCAGTTCCTTGCGCTCATCGCTGGAAACCAGCGAGATGGCACGCCCGCTGGCACCAGCACGGCCGGTACGCCCGATACGGTGCACGTAGTCTTCCGGCACGTTGGGCAGTTCGTAGTTCACGACCTGCGGCAGCTGCTCGATATCCAGACCACGCGCCGCGATGTCCGTCGCGACCAGCACTCGTACTTCGCCGTTCTTGAAGCCGGCCAGTGCCTTGGTACGCGCATTCTGGCTCTTGTTGCCGTGAATCGCCGCAGCACTGATGCCGGACTTCTCGAGCTTGGTCGCCAGACGGTTGGCACCGTGCTTGGTACGGGTGAACACCAGCACCTGGTGCCAGTTTTCCTTGATGATCAGGTGCTTGAGCAGCGAAGGCTTGTGGCTCTTCTCTACGGTGTGGATATGCTGCTCGACCTTCTCGGCCGTGGTGTTGCGCGGGCTGGCTTCCACCGCCACCGGGTCATTCAGCAGCTTGTTGGCCATGCTGCGGATCTCATCGGAGAAGGTCGCGGAGAACAGCAGCGTCTGACGCTTGGTCGGCAGCAGCTTGAGCAGACGACGGATGTCATGGATGAAGCCCATGTCCAGCATGCGGTCCGCTTCATCCAGCACCAGCGTCTCGAGATCGGAAAAGTCGATGGCCTTCTGGGAGTGCAGGTCCAGCAGGCGGCCCGGCGTGGCGGTCAGGATCTCGACGCCAGAGGCCAGGCGGCTGATCTGCGGGTTGATCTTCACGCCACCGAATACCACGGCATTGCGCAGCTTCAGGTGACGGGAATAGGCGGTAACGTTCTCGTCGATCTGCGCGGCCAGCTCACGCGTAGGCGTGACGATCAGGGCCTTGATCCTGCGGGCACCCGCGGGAGCGCTCTGCGCGAGGCGCTCGACCAGCGGCAGAGCGAAACCGGCGGTCTTGCCGGTACCGGTGCGCGCAGCAGCCATCACATCGCGGCCTTCCAGCACGGCAGGAATCGCACCTGCCTGGACGGGAGACGGCGTGGAATAGCCCATCTCGGCGATCGCTTTCAGGACAGGAGCGGACAGCCCCAGGGAGGCAAACGCCGGGACGGAATTGGCAGTAGTCTCAGTCATCAATATCTCTTCGGCTGACCGGCCACGTGCTGGTCGATCATTAAGGAATGGCGCCTGGCCGGGCACGTGCCGGGAGAGGGAGCGAGGCGTATCAGGCGCAGAGAAGAAGGAGTCGGTCAGAGGAACCTCATCCGGCTGCTGCCAGTCGCTCGCGTCAGGCGATAGCCCAGTCTACCATCTTCCGCCATCGCCTGCAGAAGCGCGCATCCGATGGGCTCAATGCCAGTGCAGCGGATAGCGGCGATGACGCGCCAGATTGTTGATCAACACCGCCAGCACCAGCATCGCCAAGCAGCCCAGCCCCACCGGCAACAGGGCGTACCAGTAGCCCAGCTCATGCAGCGGCTGACCGCCGATCACCGCGATCAGGGCGGTGGCGCCGCCCGGCGGGTGCAGGGTGTGCGTCAGCTGCATGACCAGCAGTGACACCGAGACCGCCATGGCCGCTGCCAGCCAGCCATCACCCAGCCAGTGATAGCAGGCGACACCGACCAGTGCCGACAGCATGTTGCCGCCCAGCACATTGCGCGGCTGGGCCAGCGGGCTGTGCGGCGCGCCGTAGAGCAGCACCGAGGTCGCGCCGAAGGACCCCACCAGCAACAGCGAGCTGACCGCCAGATAGTGCGAGGACAGCCAGCCGATCAGCGCCATGCCCAGAAAGGCTCCGAGCCATGACCACAGGGCATCGGCAACATGCGGCCTGCCCCGCTTCAGGGGACCACCCCGCATCTTGGCTACGTAAGGCTTGAGCATCGTGCGAACCATCTCCGGCATTGTCCTGTCAGTGTCGAGCGCTGCACCCTAGGCGATCTCCACACAAGGAACAACTCCCGTTTGGCAATAAGCTGATGACGACGCTGTCGCCATCATGACTCGCTGCGCGAGGCCACGATGGTGCGCGAGATCACGATCACCGGCAGGATGCCGACCACCACGATCACCAGCGCCGGCAACGCCGCCTGCTCGAGCATTTCATCCGAGGCGTACTGATAGACGTGGGTGGCGAGCGTGTCGAAGTTGAAGGGCCGCAGCAGCAAGGTGGCCGGCAGCTCCTTCATCGCATCAACGAAGACCACCAGCGCCGCGGTCAGCAAGCCGGGACGGATCAAGGGCAGGTGCACCCGGCGCAGTGTCGAGAAGGTGTTCTCGCCCAGCGAGCGCGCCGCCATGTCCATCGAGGGCGTGACCTTGTCGAGACTCGATTCGATGGAGCCCGCGGCGATGGCGAGGAAACGCACCACATAGGCGATGATGATCGCGCCCATCGTCCCCGTCAGCAGCAGACCGCTGGAGAACCCGAAGTTGGCGCGCAGGAAGCTGTCCAGCGCATTGTCGAACCCGGACAGCGGCACCAGCACGCCCAGCCCCAGCACGGCGCCCGGCATGGCATAACCGAGACTCGAGAGCTTGAGCGCCTGCTGTACGCTGGCGGTGCGATCCAGCCGCTTGGCGTAGGCCAGCAGCACCCCGATGATCAGCGTCAACACGGCAGCACTGACCGACAGCATCAGACTATTGAGCGCGTAACCGGCAAAGTCCGGCGTCCACGACTCCTCGAAATAGCGAATGGCATGCCGCGTCAACAGGCCCACCGGCAACAGGAAGCCGAAGAGCAACGGCAGCAGGCAGGCCAGCGTCGCCAGTCCGGCGCGCCAGCCATGCAATGTCGGGCGACGATAGCGACGATAACGATCGCCCTTGCCGAACTGACGCTGCCGGCGCCGGGCATGTCGCTCCAGCCAGATCAGCGTGACCACGAAGATCATCAGACACAGCGCGATCTGGGCCGCGCCGCGCAGGCTGCCCATGTTGAGCCACACATTGAAGATGCCGGCAGTCAGCGAACGCACCGCGAAGTAATCGACGGTGCCGAAGTCATTGAGCGCCTCCATCATCGCCAGCGCCAGACCGACGGCGATCGCCGGGCGTGCACTGGGCAGCGCCACGCGCCAGAAGCTCTGCCAGCCATTGCAGCCCAGGGTGCGGCTGGCATCGCGCAGTGAAGGTGATTGATCGAGAAACGCCGAGCGCGCCAGCATGAAGACATACGGAAACAGCACCAGCGACAGCATCAGGATGGCGCCGCCCAGACTGCGTATCTCGGGGAAGTAGTAATCCTGCGGCGAGTCCCAGCCGAACAGCGCACGCAGCGCGCCCTGGAAGGGCCCGGCATACTCGAAGACATCGGTGTAGATGTAGGCGATGACGTTGGCAGGAATCGCGAACGGCAGCAGCAACGACCACTCGAAGGTACGCCGCAGCGGGAACTGATACATGGTGGTCAGCCACGCCGAGACCACGCCCATGCTGCCGCTGAGGACCGCCACGCCGGCCACCAGCGCCAGACTCGTCATGACATAGTCAGGCAGCACGGTGGAGACGAGGTGCGGCCAGATGCCGTCACCGGCCTGGTCACTGCCATCATCGCCGAACAACGCCAGCCAGATGACGGCCAGCACCGGCATCACCACCAACGCGGCGACCCCCCAGGCCGTCGCGAACCATCCCATGTGCGTGCCCAGGCGCCGCTGACGGCGTCTTATCGCCGCATCTTCGCTGACTGACGTGCCGTGAGTCACGTGCTCCAGGGCGAGCTCCGTCGCGCTGGTTGCCGTGCAGGCTTCCTCTTCAAGACTCGCACCTCGCTTTGCCAACAGCCGCTTGCCTTGCGTCATCTGTTCTTCCTCACTGACCTGCCAACTGCAATTGCGTCTATTTTACATTGTTCACTCAAACGAAGAGGGGCTGTCGCATCGCGACAGCCCCTCTTCGTTCATGACATCCCGCCCGATGGCTCATGCCAGCGGTGAGTGCCGTTACTGGTTGAAGCCGACTTCATTGACCATCTGAGCAGCACGCTTGCGATATTTGGCGACCTCGGTCAGCGAGAGGTCATCCTGCTTGAACTCGCCCCAGGACGTCAGCAGCTCCGAGCTTTCGGCAGCCGGGTTGGCCGGATACTCGAAATTGATCTCGGCATACATGTGCTGGGCGGTCTTCTCGGTCAAGAAGCGCATCAGCTTGAGCGCATTCTCTTCGTGCGGCGCGTACTTGGTCATCGCCATGCCGGAGATGTTCATGTGCGTACCGACACCGTTCTGATCCGGGAATTCGATGCGTGCCTTCTCGGCCCACGGGCGCTGCTCGTCATTGTCGAGCATCTTGCCGTAGTAGTAGCTGTTGCCGATGGCCACGTCACAGACGTTGTCACGAATCGCCTTGATCTGATCGCGGTCCCCGCCCTGCGGCTTGCGCGCCAAGTTGTCCTTGAAACCTTCCAGCCATTCGCGGGTCGCTTCCTCGCCGTTGTGAGCGATACGCGAGGCGATCAATGCCACGTTGTAGGGGTGATCACCGGCTCGTGAACAGACACGGCCCTTGAGGCTCGGATCCGCCAGGTCGTCATAGCTTGCAACCTGACCGGCCTCGAGGCGATCGACACTGGTGTAGAGTACGCGTGCACGGGTGGTGATACCGAACCACTGGTTGTCAGGGCCGTGATACTGCTCAGGCAGGTTGGCTTCGATGACGTCGTCATTGACGCTCTTGACCAGCTCTTCGTCGACCAATTCCTGCAGGCGACCGATATCCACCGTCAGCAGGACGTCAGCCGGCGTGTTGCGGCCTTCACGCTTGAGACGCTCGGCCAGACCTTGCTTGGCGAATACCACGTTGACCTTGACGCCGGTCTCCTCGGTGAACTCCTTGAGAAACGGCTCGATCAGATAGGCCTGGCGATAGGAGTAGACGTTCACCTCTTCCTGGGCTTGCGCCGGCATGGCCGTGACAGCCGTCACGCCGACCAGCGCACTCAACAACAGCTTGCGAGCGGAGGATGCAGAAATCATGGATACAGCAGTCATCGAATACCCCTGTTCAAGGTGTCCTGTCCTGACGAGGACTGCCATGGGCAGACCTGCAGGCCAGTAGAAGCGGAACCATTGTGTCAATGCGAATCATTCTAATCACAAAGCCCTGACGCCTGCAACGTGAGTGCAACGCTGATTTGCAGATAATGCAATCCCGCTTCGGGAGGCGGGTTCCGGGAGGCAAGCCCAGCCAGCGACGACACTGCCGCCTGCCATGCGCAGGAAGGCATCACGCCAGTCGGCCGTCCTCGCCCACTGTAGGCAACAGGGGCATGGCATGGGCGATGGCCTGCTCAAGCGGCATCCCCTGCTGCCAGACACCGGCGAGCGCGTGGCGGAAGGCAGCGGCACGTGCGGGCAGGGCGCGCTGCTCGATATCGGCGGCACGCCGCATCACACGTTGCGCGAAGGCGTCTCGATCCACCTCCAGCTCAAGATTGTCGACGCTGACATGAAACGGCTTGCCCACCGCCCGGTGGAAAAGTAGCTCCAGCGCCTGGGGGGCAACCTCGACACTCTCGAAGGCGCGCTGCTGCTCGGCGTCGCGGCCATCCGGGGCATACCAGTAGCCGTAATCTTCCTCGAGCCGCCGTCTGGCGCCTGCGATGCACCAATGGCTGATCTCATGCAGTGCGCTGGAAAAGAAGCCACGTGCCAGATAGACACGGTGATAGCCAAGCTCTGATTCCGGGACTCGCCTGCCTTCTCCCTGCATGCCGGCCGGAAGATAGAGCGGCTCTTCGGGATCACAACGCAGCAAGGTATTGAAGGTGCCACCGAACAGGCCGTCGAACAACGCCATCAAGGTGGCGAGGTCATGCGCACGACGAGGGCTCCCGCAGGCGGAATCAGAGGAATGGACGGCAGTTAGGGACTCATGGGACGACACGGCAATTCTCGGCAAGCGCTGGCAGTGTGGGAGCATTCGATGGCGGCAGGAAAACCTGCTCTGCCGGATGGCTCATTGTACGTGGCAAGCCTATAGCGCGTCATTTCAGCTGACAGTGTCACTCATAGCCGTGATAATTCATCAGCTTGCGTTCATGAAACCTGCTTATCTGCTAGGATGGCGCGCCAAGCAAGAATGATTCTCGATTACTAGCAGGAGCCTGCCGTGCCCCCCGCCGACCCATCCCCCTCCTCCATGCCTCAGACGGCCCCCGGTTCTCCGCCTCCGCCACTGATTCCCCGCATCAGAGCGGAAACCTCACGCCTGGTCACTCTGGCGCTGCCGATCTGTGGCGCGCAGCTGGCTCAGGCAGGCATGAGTGCCGTGGACGTACTGATGACAGGGCGTTCCTCGGCCACGGACCTGGCAGCCGTGTCGGTGGGCTCCGGCCTGTGGGTGCCCCTGCTGCTGCTGATGGCGGGCACCCTGATGGGCCTGACACCGGTAGTCGCGCAATTGATGGGAGGCAATCGCAGCGGTGAGGTACGTGGCAACGTGCATCAATCGCTGTGGATCTCGCTGGTGCTCGGCAGCCTGTCCGGGCTTGCGCTGTGGTATCTGGCCGCGCCGATCTTCACGCTGATGGAAGTGCCTGAGGCCGTGGCAGAGCAGGCGACTCTCTACCTGATGGCCATTGCCTGGGGCATGCCGGGCGCAGCCTTCTATCAGGTTCTGCGCGCCTACTCGGACGGCATGAACCATACCCGCCCGGCACTGATCATCAGTCTGATCGGCCTGATATCGAACGTCCCGCTCAATTACGTGCTGATCTACGGGTCTGCGGGCGTGGATGACCTGCTGGGAATCACCCTGCCGGGACTGCTGGGCGACATTCCGGCCATGGGCGCCGCCGGCTGCGGTATCGCCACCGGCCTTGCGATGTGGATCATGTGCCTGAGCATGTTCGCCTACACGCGTTACAGCAGCGCGTATCACGCCGTGGCGTTGTGGTGCCAGCCCAGCGCCCCCCATTTCAAGCAGATGGGCGAACTGCTCAAGGTTGGCCTGCCGATCGGTATCGCGATCTTCTTCGAGGTCACGCTGTTCACGGTCATCGCCCTGTTCGTGGCCAGCTTCGGCGAGATCAAGGTTGCGGCTCACCAGGTCGCGCTCAACTTCACCTCGCTGCTGTTCATGCTGCCGCTGTCGATGGCGATGGCCCTGACCGTGCGCGTCGGCCACACCATCGGCCGTGGTGACATGCGTGAAGCACGTTTTGTGGCCTGGAATGGCGTGGCCTTCTCGTTGGTGGTGGCGCTGGTGAATGACATCGTGATCTGGGTACTGGCCGAGCCGGCCGTGGCACTCTATACCAGCAACCTCAAGGTCCAGGCCCTGGCCATGTCGCTGATCACCCTGGCGATGCTCTATCAGGTCTCGGACTCCCTGCAGGTCGCCATGGCAGGCGCACTGCGCGGCTTCAAGGACACACGCATCATCATGCTGATCACCATGTTCGCCTACTGGGTGGTAGGGCTGGGAGGCGGACACCTGCTGGGTGTCGGCAGTGAGGCCTTCCCGATCTCGCCCTGGCCCATCGAGCAGATGGGCGTCTATGGCTACTGGATCGGCATGGTGGCAGGCCTGACCGTGGCAGCGCTGCTGCTGGGCTGGCGCCTGTGGATCATCGCGCGCCGTGGCGTACGTGACGAGGTATTGGCGAGCCAGTGACGCCTGACAAATAACGTGCGCATATCAGCCAGGAGGCTGGTCTGACAGCCACCTGAAACGCCTTGATGAGAAAGCCCCGCGACACCCGACAGGGTGACGCGGGGCTTTTGCGTTTAAACACGACAAAGCCGATAGACGGTCATTTCGTCCAAGGAGGGGTTACCGTCAAGGCGCTGGCTGTGCTAATGGTTATTCAAGGCAGTGCTCTCTCGCTGACGACACACATGGCAGAAGCGAGAGAACGCACCAGCACACGCCGAGGACGATCGACAAGCTGCTGAGGAGGGTTCGTCATGGGCGTACCAGTTTCTTCCCCCCGCTCCGCCAAGGTCATCGACCTGAGTGTCATGCGTGACAGGATGCGTGCACGACGTCGTATTCTCCGGCTGGCGCCGGAACACGACGGATTGGAAATGCTCTATCAGCTCGACAGCGACCCGGACAGCTATTACAGCATTCCGGTACTGGCCTGGGGGCTGCGCGAGGATGGTGAAGTCGTCGGCATGGTGCCGTGGATGGAGGGCCTGATGCCCTGTCACGAGCTGGAAGACCCGCAGCAGGGGCATTTCGTCGGCTATCGCGACCCGGAAACCGACGAAGTCTTCATGCTGGCGCCTGACCACAAGGTGTTCGAGCTCGAACATGCAGCGGCCTATTACGACTATGAAGTCTCGGACAGGACGACGCTGCTGCAGCAACTGCCGGACACGCTGGGTACCCATGCGCTGTGCATGACCAACGGCGAGTCACAGTGGCAGCTCAAGCAGGTCTTCGGTTGGCGTCTCTACAGCGATGGCAACATCGAGGCCTTGCTGGTCGATGAAACTCGCGTCACCCAGACACCGGTGCTGGCCGGCGACGACTGCCTGTACCCGGGGCGCAGTCGGCATGATGTGGTCTATTTCTTCCAGCGCGCCATCGCCAATCAGATTCGCGAGCAGGACCCGGCGACGCTGGAGGCTCTCGCGCTGATGATGACCGGCGAGAGCGACCAGGTCTGCGTCGAGGTCCATGACCGCGAAGCCTGAGGGCCAGTCATGACCCACGACTCAGCGGTGCGGACAGGCCTCAACTGATGCGGATGTAATACAGGAACTGTTCCGGTGTCTCGTGGCTCAGTTCCAGGGTGTGGCCAAGAAAGGCGCAGAACTTGGGCACATCACGGGTGGTGGCAGGGTCGGTCGCCACCACCCGCAACAGGTCACCCGAGGCAAGCTCACGCACCTTGTTGTGCAGCATCATGATAGGCTCCGGGCAATACAGGCCACTGGTTTCCAGTTCGGCATCGGCCTCGGGCAATGTGATATCGGTCATCGAAGACTCCTGACAATCCTGCCGCCCTGGCTGGCGGCACGTACAAAAAAGGGGAGACAGGCATGATCAAGGTTCTGATCGAACGGCATATCATGCCGGGACTGGAACAGGATTACGAACAGGCCTCGCGTGAAGTCGTACGCGAGGCCACGCATGTCCCGGGCTTCATCTCGGGCGAGAACCTGATGGAAACCGGCCGCGCGGGCCACCGCATCCTGATCACCTCATGGCGCGATGCGCGAGCGTGGCAGGAATGGTCGGTCAGCCCGGCCAGAAATCACATGATGGCGCGCCTGGCGCCCATGCTATCCCAACCGGAGCGGATAATCCTGCTGGAGCATACCTGAACGCGCCTCTCCGGCGAGCGAAGGCAGCAGGCGCCTCCTTCCCCATACAAGAACCCCACGGCCAGTACAGGCCGTGGGGTTCTTGTATGGGGCATGTCGCCCGTGCGTGCTGATCGAGCCTATAGCCAATCAGTGCGTGATACGCACGTGCACAGTGACCTCTTCACGATCGTGATACAGATGACGACAGCGAATCTCGGCACCGACATTGGAGCGCTCGAGACTGGCGGCCAGATAGTCGAGGCAGCGAGAGACTTCCTTCCAGCGCTGCTTCATCGGCAGCTTGAGATTGAAGACGGCCTCGTTGCACCAGCGCTTCTTCAGCCAGCGCTCGACCATCTCGGTCACACGAATCGGCTTGTCGACGATATCGCAGACCAGCCAATCCAGGCGCAGCGGCGGCTCCCAGGTGAAACCATCTTCCTTGAGATGCTCGACCTGACCTGTCGCCATCAGGTCCTGGTTCATCGGACCATTGTCGATCGCGAACACGAACATGCCCTTCTCGACCAGCTGGAAGGTCCAGCCACCCGGGGCGGCACCAAGATCCGCTGCCTGCATGCCAGTGGCGATGCGACGCTCCCACTGATCGCGCGGCACGAATTCGTGCCACGCCTCTTCCAGCTTGAGCGTGGAGCGGCTGGGCGCACGGCTCGGCGAACGCAGGTGACGAATGCCATTGGCATACTCGCTGCGGTTGCCCGGGAAGCTCATGCCCAGCTGGACTTCATCGCCATCCGTCCAGAAGACATGCAACGCCCGACCACCGGCCTTGCGGCGCAGGGCACCCCGCTTCTTGAGCGCGGATTCCAGCGGGCGACCGACGGCCTTGCCCAGCCCCGACAGCGCCTTGCCATCATTGGTATCCGGCATCTCGTGGCGGATCTCCTCGAAGCTCCAGCCGGCGTCGACCACCTGCTGCAGAATCGGCGAGACACGATTCTCCCGCGACATGCCGACCAGCGGCTCCAGTGCCACCAGGGTCTGACGAGCGAAGACCAACGCCTGTAGCGGCATGTCACGATGCAGGGCGTTGGCGGGCTCCTCACCCGTCACCACATAACGCACGAAGCCACTGTCGCGTGCCGCAATCGGATAACCCGGCGTGCCGATATACGCCGCTTTCTCACTGACTTCTGCGGCCAGGTCGGCCTCGAAGCCAGGGCGGCAATACAGCAACAGTTCTTGAGGTTGCATCATCATCTCCAATACAGAAGGCTGGGGAGTCTAGCCCCTCGCCGCTGCCTTCTACAAGCGTGCATGTACGTGATGGGGGCTGTGACAACGCTCAGGCCGTTCATGGGCGCGACAGGCACCTCACGAAGCGCGTAAGCCTCTTGCTTTGCTGTGCGCAACTTTTCTCACCACAAAGAGAACCGCCCCTGCAGCAAGGCTACAGGGGCGGTTCGGGATAAGTGCCTGACGATGACCTACTCTCACATGGAGAAACTCCACACTACCATCGGCGCTAAGCGGTTTCACTTCCGAGTTCGGCATGGGATCGGGTGGTTCACGCTCGCTATGGTCGTCAGGCGAAACGGTGGCACCTTGCGATGCCTGAGTCTCGAGGCTTGTGACCTCGCGACTCGCAATATGAATCATGCTGACCGATATGTCGTCGATCCTGTCGCAATCCCGGCGGTTTGCCTGGGCAAACCCCTTGGGTGTTATATGGTCAAGCCTCACGGGCAATTAGTACTGGTTAGCTCAACACATTGCTGTGCTTCCACACCCAGCCTATCAACCTTGTCGTCTTCAAGGGCCCTTCAGGAGGCGCAAGGCCTCAGGGAAGTCTCATCTTGAAGGGGGCTTCCCGCTTAGATGCCTTCAGCGGTTATCCCGTCCGAACGTAGCTACCGGGCAATGCCATTGGCATGACAACCCGAACACCAGAGGTTCGTCCACTCCGGTCCTCTCGTACTAGGAGCAGCTCTTCTCAAACTTCCGACGCCCACGGCAGATAGGGACCGAACTGTCTCACGACGTTCTAAACCCAGCTCGCGTACCACTTTAAATGGCGAACAGCCATACCCTTGGGACCGACTTCAGCCCCAGGATGTGATGAGCCGACATCGAGGTGCCAAACACCGCCGTCGATGTGAACTCTTGGGCGGTATCAGCCTGTTATCCCCGGAGTACCTTTTATCCGTTGAGCGATGGCCCTTCCATACAGAACCACCGGATCACTAGAACCTACTTTCGTACCTGCTCGACGTGTCTGTCTCGCAGTCAAGCACCCTTATGCTCTTGCACTCAATGCACGATTTCCAACCGTGCTGAGGGTACCTTCGTGCTCCTCCGTTACTCTTTGGGAGGAGACCGCCCCAGTCAAACTACCCACCATACACTGTCCTCGATCCGGATGACGGACCTGAGTTAGAACGCCAATGATGTCAGGCTGGTATTTCAAGGTTGGCTCCACCGCATCTGGCGATGTGGTTTCAAAGCCTCCCAGCTATCCTACACAGACAACATCAGCATCCAGTGTAAAGCTATAGTAAAGGTTCACGGGGTCTTTCCGTCTAGCCGCGGGTACACAGCATCTTCACTGCGATTTCAATTTCACTGAGTCTCGGGTGGAGACAGCGTGGCCATCATTACGCCATTCGTGCAGGTCGGAACTTACCCGACAAGGAATTTCGCTACCTTAGGACCGTTATAGTTACGGCCGCCGTTTACCGGGGCTTCGATCAAGAGCTTCGGACGAATCCTAACCCCATCAATTAACCTTCCGGCACCGGGCAGGCGTCACACCCTATACGTCCGCTTGCGCGTTTGCAGAGTGCTGTGTTTTTAATAAACAGTTGCAGCCACCTGGTATCTTCGACCGGTAGGAGCTTACGGAGCAAGTCCTTCACTCGAACCGGTGCACCTTCTCCCGAAGTTACGGTGCCATTTTGCCTAGTTCCTTCACCCGAGTTCTCTCAAGCGCCTTGGTATTCTCTACCTGACCACCTGTGTCGGTTTGGGGTACGGTCGCATGTGATCTGAAGCTTAGAGGCTTTTCCTGGAAGCGTGGCATCGATGACTTCCTGACCGTGGTCAGTTCGTCTCGCATCTCGACCTCAGAGGAACCGGATTTGCCTGATTCCTCGGCCTACATGCTTTCACCAGGACAACCAACGCCTGGCTCACCTAGCCTTCTTCGTCCCCCCATCGCAACCACATCCGGTACGGGAATATTAACCCGTTTCCCATCGACTACGCGTTTCCGCCTCGCCTTAGGGGCCGACTCACTCTGCTCCGATTAACGTAGAACAGAAAACCTTGGTCTTCCGGCGGGGGAGTTTTTCACTCCCCTTATCGTTACTCATGTCAGCATTCGCACTCGTGATACCTCCAGCAGACTTCTCAATCCACCTTCATTGGCTTACACGACGCTCCTCTACCGCTCATCCAGAGGATGAACCCGTAGCTTCGGTACCTGATTTAGCCCCGTTATATCTTCCGCGCAGGCCGACTCGACTAGTGAGCTATTACGCTTTCTTTAAAGGGTGGCTGCTTCTAAGCCAACCTCCTAGCTGTCTGAGCCTTCCCACATCGTTTCCCACTTAATCAGGATTTTGGGACCTTAGCTGACGGTCTGGGTTGTTTCCCTTTTCACAACGGACGTTAGCACCCGCTGTGTGTCTCCCACGCTGCACTCACTGGTATTCGGAGTTTGCCTCGGGTTGGTAAGTCGGGATGACCCCCTAGCCGAAACAGTGCTCTACCCCCAGCGGTGATACGTGAGGCGCTACCTAAATAGCTTTCGAGGAGAACCAGCTATCTCCGGGCTTGATTAGCCTTTCACTCCGATCCACAGCTCATCCCAGCATTTTTCAACATACTTGGGTTCGGGCCTCCAATTGATGTTACTCAATCTTCACCCTGGCCATGGATAGATCGCCCGGTTTCGGGTCTATACCCTGCGACTGGTCGCCCAGTTAAGACTCGGTTTCCCTACGCCTCCCCTATACGGTTAAGCTCGCCACAGAATATAAGTCGCTGACCCATTATACAAAAGGTACGCGGTCACACCACGAAGGTGCTCCCACTGCTTGTACGCATACGGTTTCAGGATCTATTTCACTCCCCTCGCCGGGGTTCTTTTCGCCTTTCCCTCACGGTACTGGTTCACTATCGGTCAGCCAGGAGTATTTAGCCTTGGAGGATGGTCCCCCCATGTTCAGTCAGGGTTTCTCGTGCCCCGACCTACTCGATTTCACGTGACTCGGACTTCGACTACGGGACTATCACCCTGTATCGTCAAGCTTCCCAGCTTGTTCGCCTGTCGGTTGTCACGCTTAAGGGCTGGTCCCCGTTCGCTCGCCGCTACTTGGGGAATCTCGGTTGATTTCTTTTCCTCCGGGTACTTAGATGTTTCAGTTCCCCGGGTTTGCCTCTATAGGTTATGTATTGGCCTATAGATACTCACCTGATGGTGAGTGGGTTTCCCCATTCGGAAATCGTTGGGTCGCAGGGTATTTGCCACCTCGCCAACGCTTATCGCAGGCTATCACGTCCTTCATCGCCTCTGGCTGCCAAGGCATCCACCGTATGCGCTTAATCGCTTGACCATATAACCCCAAGGGGTCTGTCAAGGATTACGACTCTGTCGGACCTCTCCGACATATCGTTTGATGGAGATGTGCTTGGCGCACACTCCATCGTCAGCATGATTCACATTGTTAAAGAGCGGCTGTTCAGAGAACAGTGAGAAGTCACACAACCTTCTCGAGGAAGGCGATATGCTTGTCACTGTGGACTGTGCAGCGTTATCAGGTAGTAGCAGCTTGAACCGGAACTTGATGGTGGAGCCAAGCGGGATCGAACCGCTGACCTCCTGCGTGCAAGGCAGGCGCTCTCCCAGCTGAGCTATGGCCCCAAAAGTCGGCAAAACCGTGTCGACAAAAGCACGAAGCTTTTGGTGGGTCTGGGCAGATTTGAACTGCCGACCTCACCCTTATCAGGGGTGCGCTCTAACCAACTGAGCTACAGACCCGACACTACTACTCGATAAACTAACTTGATCAGGTAATTCGTTGTGAGCACTTGCCGCGAGCAGTAGACAGTGTCGATAAGGAGGTGATCCAGCCCCAGGTTCCCCTAGGGCTACCTTGTTACGACTTCACCCCAGTCATGAACCACACCGTGGTGATCGCCCTCCCGAAGGTTAGGCTAACCACTTCTGGTGCAGTCCACTCCCATGGTGTGACGGGCGGTGTGTACAAGGCCCGGGAACGTATTCACCGTGGCATTCTGATCCACGATTACTAGCGATTCCGACTTCATGGAGTCGAGTTGCAGACTCCAATCCGGACTGAGGCAAGCTTTATGGGATTGGCTCCACGTCGCCGTATTGCAACCCTTTGTACTTGCCATTGTAGCACGTGTGTAGCCCTACCCGTAAGGGCCATGATGACTTGACGTCGTCCCCACCTTCCTCCGGTTTGTCACCGGCAGTCTCCTTAGAGTTCCCGACATGACTCGCTGGCAAATAAGGATAGGGGTTGCGCTCGTTACGGGACTTAACCCAACATTTCACAACACGAGCTGACGACAGCCATGCAGCACCTGTCTCAGAGTTCCCGAAGGCACCAATCCATCTCTGGAAAGTCCTCTGGATGTCAAGGGTAGGTAAGGTTCTTCGCGTTGCATCGAATTAAACCACATGCTCCACCGCTTGTGCGGGCCCCCGTCAATTCATTTGAGTTTTAACCTTGCGGCCGTACTCCCCAGGCGGTCAACTTATTGCGTTAGCTGCGCCACTAAGTCCTCAAGGGACCCAACGGCTAGTTGACATCGTTTACGGCGTGGACTACCAGGGTATCTAATCCTGTTTGCTACCCACGCTTTCGCACCTCAGTGTCAGTGTCAGTCCAGAAGGCCGCCTTCGCCACTGGTATTCCTCCCGATCTCTACGCATTTCACCGCTACACCGGGAATTCTACCTTCCTCTCCTGCACTCTAGCCAAGCAGTTCCAGATGCCGTTCCCAGGTTGAGCCCGGGGCTTTCACACCTGGCTGACTTAGCCACCTACGCGCGCTTTACGCCCAGTAATTCCGATTAACGCTTGCACCCTCCGTATTACCGCGGCTGCTGGCACGGAGTTAGCCGGTGCTTCTTCTGCGAGTGATGTCTTTCTTGCGGGGTATTAACCCACAAGCGTTCTTCCTCGCTGAAAGTGCTTTACAACCCGAAGGCCTTCTTCACACACGCGACATGGCTGGATCAGGCTTTCGCCCATTGTCCAATATTCCCCACTGCTGCCTCCCGTAGGAGTCTGGGCCGTGTCTCAGTCCCAGTGTGGCTGATCATCCTCTCAGACCAGCTACGGATCGTCGCCTTGGTGAGCCATTACCTCACCAACAAGCTAATCCGACATGGGCTCATCCGATAGCGCAAGGTCCGAAGATCCCCTGCTTTCTCCCGTAGGACGTATGCGGTATTAGCCTGAGTTTCCCCAGGTTGTCCCCCACTATCGGGCAGATTCCCATGCATTACTCACCCGTCCGCCGCTCGACGCCTCCTAGCAAGCTAGGATCGTTTCCGCTCGACTTGCATGTGTTAAGCCTGCCGCCAGCGTTCAATCTGAGCCATGATCAAACTCTTCAGTTGAAAGCTTGATAGTCTGTTAAGCAGACCAAACTTGGTTCAGAGTCAAACTTCTCGTGAGAGGCTTGCTCCGATATTTGGTGACCTTGTCACCACTCATCGGCAAGCGCTCACACGAATTACCTGATCAAATTTTTAAAGAGCGTCGCTGTGAAGCGAGGAGGCATATTCTACCCGGAACGCTTGAGAAGTCAAGCACTTGATGATGAGTCAGTCGACTGCCTCTAAGCATCATCAAGCGGTGAGGAGCGTTGCTCGATCACCTGTTCCGTAAGGATTGCGGCGCATTCTAGCGAATCGCCCGGAATTGTCAATCGATGGTTTCGAAGCGGACTTCAAAAACATCAAGCAAAACAATCACCTGCAAACCTCTTTCACCGCTGGTGACGCCATGCGTCCCCGGCAGCGGATGCGTACTTTACGCAGGAATCGGTTTGATGGCAAGAGCTTTGACGCAGAAAATAGCTGCTCGCCTGATCGATACTCAGACCGCCCTGCCATCCGCAGGCCGTGATACTGGGCGCGCCTGCCAGCCGCCACGCGAATGGGACTGTGTCTCAAGCGCCGCTTCCAGGCGTGCCTCCGGCAGCTGCATGACGCGGGCCAGCAATGTCAGCAGGGCCACTTCCTCATCGGCCAGTGTCTGGTCAGCATGCACCACCTGGGCAAGCGCCGTGAACCAGCGCTGCTTGTCCATCGGGCGCAGGTGAGCCAGCTGCGTGAGATGACGACAGCGCAGCGCAGGGTTATCTCCATCCGGCTGCGACTGCGGATACGCAAGCGCCAGACCAAGTTCCGCACTGGCGTCCAGGAAGATGGCCTCGCGCATCGCTTCATCGTCGATGAGTCCGACCATCAGCATGAGCCAGTGCTGACAGGCCGGCTGACATTGCTGCAAGGCCAACGAGTCACTCTTGCGATCGATTCGCGGGTCCAGTGACTCCAGCAACAACTGCCACAGACACCAGATGAACATGTCCTGCGGAGGTGTCTGCGCCTTGAGCATGCGATGAGCGCGCTCATCCGCTTCCCGCCAGCGCGGTATCAGCCGGTTGAGCAAGGGGATCCACTCGACTCGCGGCAAGGACTCGAGCTTGCGCCGCGCCTCGCGCACGCGCTTGCCATCCAGCCAGTCATGCTGACGTTCAAGCTCGGTGAGCCAGACCCCACGCCGGGTGAGTTCCGAGGGCGCGATCATCGCCACCACCAGCTGCGGGCAGAGAAAACGTGACAGCGTCAGGTTCTCGAGTTCCCCCCGGGAACGCGACAGCTCGCCCAGGACAGCCGCGCCGGCGATACCCGCCATGACCCCGCCAAGCACTTCTGCCCCGATGGGCCCCTGCTGCTCGAAGGTATGCACCGGTTGCTGACGCGCGCTCAGATATTGCCTGTCCCAACGGGGTTCCAGGCGCTTGATGCGTTCATCCAGCGGCGGATGCGAGTCGAACCAGCCCGTCAGCCATGGCGGACGCGCTTCGACGAAGAAGAGATGGTTGTAGGTCATGGCGCGCGGATGCTGGATGCGCCCCTGCCAACCCATGCCGCCGATACGCTTGAGGGCCGAGGCGATGCCATCCGGAAAGCGCGTCAGACGCACCGCACTGGCATCGGCGAGATATTCGCGTGAGCGCGCGACCCCGCGTTGCAGCAGCCTGCCGCCCAGCCCGCCGAGACTGCCGAGCAACCACAGCGCCACACCGACCAGCATCAGCTGTGGCATGCCGCCTTTCCTGTCGGAGCCGGAGGAGCGCGCCCTGCCCAGCACGAAGCCGATGCGCCCCGTCCCCATCAGGAAGCGTCCCGCCTCGGAGAGAAACACCAGGCCATGGACCGCACTCGCCAGACGCAGGTTGAGGCGAATATCGCCATTGGCGATATGGGCGAACTCGTGAGCGACCACGCCCTGCAGCTCGTTGCGATCCAGCTGCTCCAACGCCCCGCGACTCAGCGCGATCACCGCATCATGTGGCCGATAGCCCGCCGCGAAGGCATTGATCATCGCCTCATGCGGAAGCAGGAACAGCTGCGGCGTGGGCAGATTGGCGGCGATCGCCATCTCTTCCACCACATTCAGTGCCCGCCGCTCGCGCGAGTCCTGGGTCTCGACATCCACCAGCTTGCCACCCAGGCGTGCGGCCACGACCGCGCCGCCCTGCTGCAGACGCCGCAGCTCACGCGCTGCGACCAATGCATTGCACAGGAAGATGATGCTCGCCACTGGCCAGACATATTCAAACGTCGTGGTGGCCGGGCGCCCCAGGAAACTGCTGATCGCGACATGCACCACGGCGCCGGCGGCAAGAGACACCACCAGCGACATGACCGTGAAGGCCACCAGCAATAGCCGCGTACGACGCCGCGCACTGTCCTGCTCATGATAGAAATTCATTCGCGCTCGCCATCTACCCAGTCAGGATCACAGCGCAAGACCGCTGCGAGAGAAGCATCAGCCGGTCGACTCAGGAGAAACTGACATCCGGGGCCTGGCGGATCTTCACGCTGTCATCGAAGGCCAGCAGACCTGCATCACTGCGATGACCGAAGGTCGGCGCGAACATCACCTGCGGGAAGCTCTGGCGATAGACGTTGTAGTCGGTGACGGCATCATTGTAGGCCTGACGCGCGAAGGCGACGCGGTTCTCGGTGGCGGTCAGCTCTTCCATCAGGTCGCTCATGGTCTGGTCCGCCTTGAGCTCCGGATAGGCCTCGACCACCACATCCAGCTTGCCCAGACTCGCCGCCAGCCCCTGCTCGGCACCGGCCAGGCTGGCCAGCTTGTCCATGCTGCCGGGGTGCGCCGCTGCGGCATTCAAGGCAGCCATCGCCTTGTTGCGGGCATTGATCACTTCTTCCAAGGTGCCACGCTCATGACTCAGATAGCCCTTGGCCGTCTCGACCAGATTGGGAATCAGGTCGTAGCGCCGCTTGAGCTGCACCTCTATCTGCGCGAAGGCATTCTCGAAGCGCGCCTTGAGGCTGACCAGCTTGTTGTAGATCGAGATCACGTAGATGACGATCAGCGCGATGGCGCCCAGCAGCAGAAATGTTTTCATGATGAGTCCCTTGTGATGAAGCCTTTGCCATGATGCCTTTGCAATGAAGGCTCGGCAGGCGTTGCCCCGCTCTCCGGCGAGTCTTTGCAAGCACTCCTGGCGATCGCCCTGTGCAATCCGCTTCCAGTTTACCCATACCGGATGACGGCACCAGTCAATTGGATGACTGATTGCCAACGGGGCATCATGCGGCCGGCAACCTCACGGCACCCAATGCGCCATGAACTCGTGCACCGACAGTGCTTCGAGTCGCTCGCGATCACCCAGCAACGCCATCAGGGTGTCGCAACGCGAAGGCGGGAAGCAGGTGGCCAGATTGGCCCGACACTTGTCCTCGAGCGGGGCGAGCGACTCTTCACGCCGCCGGCGATGTCCCAGCGGGTATTCCACCGTCACCTGCTCAGTGGCACTGCCATCGCAAAAGACCACCCGCAGGGAATTGGCGATCGAGCGCTTGTCGGCTTCCAGATACTCGCGGGTGAAGCGCGCCTCTTCCTTGACGACCATCCTGCCACGCAGCCGGTCGATCTCCGGGTGAGCGGCATGGAAGCCATCTTCATAGTGATCCGCGTTCAACTCGCCGAAGATCAGCGGCACCGCGACCATGTATTGAAGGCAGTGATCGCGGTCCGCCGCATTGGCGAGTGCACCCTGCTTGGAGATGATGCGGATCGCGGATTCGTGGGTGGTGATCTCGATGCGCTCGATCTCCTCGAGCCGGTCGCGAACCTCGGGATGGAGCTGGACGGCCGCCTCGGCGGCGGTCTGGGCATGGAATTCGGCCGGAAAGGAGACCTTGAAGAGCACGTTCTCCATCACATAGCTACCCAGAGGGCGCGCCAGCGTCAGGTGCCGTTCGTTTTCAGGCTTGAGGGCGAGATCGCTGTTGCCGTGACTGAAGGAAACATCATTGAAGCCCCACTGCGGCGCACTGAGAGCGCCGGGGATGCCCATCTCGCCACGCAGGGCGATATCCGCCAGCCGCACGCCGCGTGAGGTGGCGTCCCCCGCCGCCCAGCTCTTGCGCGAGCCGGCATTGGGCGCATGACGATAGGTACGCAGACTCTGGCCATCGACGAACGCGTGCGACAGCGCCGACAGCAACTGCTCGCGATTCGCCCCCATCAAGCGCGCCGTCACGGCAGTGGTCGCCACCTTGACCAGCATGACATGGTCGAGCCCGACGCGATTGAAGCTGTTGTCCAGCGCCAGCACACCCTGGATCTCGTGGGCCATCACCATGCTCTCCAACACATCACGCATCACCAGAGGCGGCTTGCCCTGCGCGACACGCTGGCGCGAGAGGTGATCCGCCACCGCCAGAATGCCGCCGAGATTATCCGAGGGATGCCCCCACTCCGCCGCCAGCCAGGTATCGTTGTAATCCAGCCAGCGGATGGTGCAGCCGATATCCCACGCAGCCTTGACGGGATCGAGACTGAAGGCGGTGCCGGGCACCCGCGCACCATGCGGCACCACGGTCTCGGCCACCAGCGGCCCGAGATGCTTGGTGCATTCCGGGAAGCGCAGCGCCAGGATGCCGCAGCCGAGGGTATCCATCAGACACAGGCGAGCAGTGTCCATCGCCTCCGCCGAGGGACCTGAGCGCTCGCTCTTGCCAGCCCGGTCATCCACATTAGCATCCGCATCCGCGATATGCGGTCCATCGCAATACCCCAGCACATAGTCGGCGATCTGCTGCAGCTCCGGGTCATAGTCCGGGCGCTGATTGGCGCTGGCCTGACTTGTACTGGCTTGAGTGGCGCTGAGACGGCTTTCGCCTTTCTGATCAGAGGATGGCGTGCTCATACATGACCTCCTGTCGTGGATCGTCTTTGCCCATGTGCGGCTCCCGCGACACCGGCACACCCTCCGAAATACCTGTGTACACACCACAGACACGCGAAAGCCGGCCCTCTGCACATGCATGCCAGGCCGGCTTTCATCGGGGTGCCGCAGAAGGGGCTTTGACTGTCGAACATGACAACCGACCCTCACCTGCCTATGCCGGCGCTAGCGCATCAAGGTCTTCGCCGGCACCCGCACCCAGCCTTCCATCAGGATACGCGCGCTGCGACTCATCACCGCTTCACTGACGGTCCACTCGCCCTCGCCTTGCTGGCCATCACTGCCTTGGCCTGCCTCTGTCTGCCGATGGGCACTCGCGCCGACCCTGAGTGTGCCGGAGGGATGCCCGAAGCACACCGAGTCACGCGCCGCGTCAGTCTGCCCAGCCCCAGACTCAGCATCGGCTCCGCCAGCGGCGGCAAGATTGACCAGCGTGCCCGGTACCGCAGCCGCCGCGGCGATGGCGACGGCCGCGGTGCCCATCATGGCGTGGTGCAGCTTGCCCATCGACACGGCGCGGATCAGCACATCGATCTCGTCGGCCTTGATCTCGCGACCACTGGAGACAACGTGATCCACCGGCGGCGCCACGAAGGCGACCTTGGGGGTGTGTTGGCGCGTGGCGGCCTCGCCCAACTCCTGGATCAGTCCCATGCGCAGTGCGCCGTGGGCGCGCAATGTCTCGAGGCGCGCGAGGGCCTCGGCGTCCGAGTTGATCGCCTCCTGAAGCTCGGTGCCCTGATAGCCGAGATCACGGGCAGCGACGAAGATGGTCGGGATGCCGGCATTGATCAGGGTCGCCCGGATTCTCCCGCCCGCGACCACCGATTCCGGCACTTCCAGCGTATCGACCACATTGCCGGTGGGGAACATGCTGCCTTCGCCGGCGGCAGGGTCGCGGAAGGCGACCGCCACTTCGGCGGCCGGGAAGGTCACGCCATCCAGGGCGAAGTCGCCGGTTTCCTGGACGCGCCCTTCGCACATCGGTACCCGCGCGATGATGGTCTTGCCGATGTTGGCCTGCCAGATACGCACCTCGGCGATACCGTCACGCGGCAGGCGCTCGGCCGGCACCAGGCCCTTCTCGATGGCGAAGGGCCCCACCGCCGCCGAGAGATTGCCGCAGTTGCCGCTCCAGTCGACGAAGGGCGAGTCGATGGAGACCTGGCCAAACAGATAGTCGACGTCGTGGTCCGGCTGTTCGCTACGACTGATGATCACCGTCTTGCTGGTGCTGGAGGTCGCGCCCCCCATGCCGTCGATCTGCTTGGCATAGGAGTCGGGGCTGCCGATCACGCGCAGCAGCAGGGCATCGCGCGCCGGGCCCGGCACCTGCGCCGCTTCCGGCAGTTCATCGCGCAGGAAGAACACGCCCTTGCTGGTGCCGCCACGCAGGTAGGTGGCGGGAATCCTGAGCTGTGCCTGCTGGCTCATGCCGATACCTCCGCCGCCGTCTCGCCCGGCGCCTGCGAGTTCAGGAAGTCCTCGGCGAAGCGTTGCAGCACTCCACCCGCCGAGTAGATGGAGACCTCCTCACGGGTATCGAGACGGCAGGTGACCGGCACGCGCTCGAGCTTGCCTGCCTTGTCACCGGCGGTGCGCTCGATCACCAGCGTGAGTTCTGCCCCCGGCGCCGGCTCGCCCTCGACGGCGTAGATCTCGCTGCCATCCAGCGCCAGCGTCTTGCGCGTGGTCCCGGCGGCGAACTGCAGCGGCATCACGCCCATGCCGACCAGATTGGTGCGGTGGATACGCTCGAAACCTTCCGCGACGATGGCCTCGACGCCCGCCAGCCGCACGCCCTTGGCCGCCCAGTCACGCGACGAGCCCTGGCCGTAATCCGCGCCCGCGATGATGATCAACGGCTGCTTGCGCTGCATATAGGCCTCGATGGCCTCCCACATGCGTACCACCTTGCCTTCCGGCTCCAGACGCGTGAGCGAGCCCTGCTTGACCTCGCGCTTGCCGTCCGCCCCTTCCACCACGGCCATCTCGTTGATCAGCTTGGGATTGGCGAAGGTGGCCCGCTGCGCGGTGAGGTGATCGCCACGGTGGGTGGCGTAGGAATTGAAGTCCTCCTCCGGCAGGCCCATCGCGGCCAGGTACTCGCCTGCCGCACTGCTGGCCATGATGGCATTGGAGGGTGACAGGTGATCGGTGGTGATGTTGTCCCCCAGCACCGCCAGTGCCCGCATGCCCTTGAGCGTCGGCGCGCTGGCCAGGCCACCTTCCCAGTACGGCGGACGACGGATGTAGGTGCTCATCTCGCGCCAGTCGTAGAGCGGACTGGTCGTGTCGTCGCGACCCTGACGGGTCTCGAACATCGGGATGTAGACCTGACGGAAGTGGTCCGGCTTGACGCTGGCACCGACGATGGCGTCGATTTCCTCGTCGCTCGGCCACAGGTCCTTGAGCATGATCGGCGAGCCGTCCGGCGCATGCCCGAGAACATCCTTCTCGATGTCGAAGCGGATGGTGCCTGCGATGGCGTAGGCGACCACCAGCGGCGGCGAGGCCAGGAAGGCCTGCTTGGCGTAGGGGTGGATACGGCCATCGAAGTTGCGATTGCCGGACAGCACTGCGGTGGAGTAGAGATCACGCTCGACGATTTCCTGCTGGATCGCCGGGTCCAGCGCACCGCTCATGCCATTGCAGGTGGTGCAGGCGAAGCCGACGATACCGAAGCCGAGCTGCTCGAGTTCCGGCAGCAGTTCCGCCTCTTCCAGATACAGCTGCACGGCCTTGGAGCCCGGCGCCAGCGAGGTCTTGACCCACGGCTTGCGCGTCAGCCCCAGCGCATTGGCGCGTCTGGCCAGCAGGCCGGCGGCGATGACATTGCGCGGATTCGAGGTATTGGTGCAACTGGTGATGGCGGCGATGATCACCGCGCCATCCGGCATCAGGTCGCGCCCATCCTCATCCTGCTCATGCTCGATCACCCCAGAGATGCCACGCGCGGCAAGCTCGCTGGTCGGCACGCGACTGTGCGGGTTGGAGGGGCCCGCCAGGGTGCGCACCACCGAGGACAGATCGAAGGTCAGCTCGCGCTCATATTTCACCGCGCCTTCGATATGGCCGCTCTCATCGGCCCACAGCCCGGTCTCACGCGCGTAGCGCTCGACCAGCGCGATGTTCTCCGGCTCACGCCCCGTAAGGGTCAGGTAGTCCAGCGTCTGCTGATCGATGTAGAACATCGCCGCCGTGGCGCCGTACTCCGGCGTCATGTTGGAGATGGTGGCACGATCGCCCAGGGTCAGGCTGGCCGCGCCTTCGCCGAAGAATTCCAGATAGGAGGAGACGACCTTCTCGGCGCGCAGGAATTCGGTCAGCGCCAGCACGATGTCGGTGGCGGTGATGCCCGGCTGCGGACGCCCGGTGAGGCGCACGCCGATGATGTCCGGCAGGCGCATGTAGGAGGCGCGCCCCAGCATCACGCTCTCGGCCTCGAGCCCACCGACGCCGACGGCGATCACGCCCAGCGCATCGACATGCGGCGTGTGGCTGTCGGTACCCACCAGGGTATCCGGGAAGGCGACCTGATGGCCCTTCACATCGGCGCGCGACTCGATCACCGGCGACATCCGCTCCAGATTGATCTGGTGCATGATGCCGTTGCCCGGCGGAATCACGTCGATGTTCTCGAAGGCCTGACGGGTCCAGTCGATGAAGTGGAAGCGGTCCTCGTTGCGCCGCTCCTCGATGGCGCGGTTCTTGGCGAAGGCGTCCTTGTCGAAGCCGGCGTGTTCCACCGCCAGCGAGTGGTCGACGATCAACTGGGTCGGCACCACCGGATTGACCTTGGCCGGGTCTCCGCCGCGCTCGGCGATGGCATCGCGCAGACCGGCCAGGTCGACCAGCGCGGTCTGACCGAGGATGTCATGACACACGACGCGCGCGGGATACCAGGGGAAATCGAGATCACGCCGACGCTCGATCAATTGCACGAGACTGTCGCGCAGCTGGTCCGGCGGGCAGCGACGCACCAGGTTCTCGGCCAGTACGCGTGAGGTATAGGGCAGACCGGCATAGGCGCCGGGGGCGATGTCTTCCACGGCGGCACGCGCATCGAAGTAGTCGACCGGGGTACCCGGTGACGCCGTGCTAGGCAGGGGTTTGCGATACTCGGTATTCATGGGCATCCGGACTCATCAGGCGGTCAAGAAAACAATCGGCCAGCACGCGGACTGGCCGAGGGAAGGGTCAGTCGCGCTGCTCGATGGGCAGCCAGTCGCAATGCTCCGGGCCGGTGTAATCGGCGCTCGGGCGGATGATGCGATTGTTGGCGCGTTGCTCGAAGACATGCGCCGCCCAGCCGGTCAGGCGTGAACAGACGAAGATCGGCGTGAACAACTTGGTGGGGATGCCCATGAAGTGATAGGCGCTGGCGTGGAAGAAGTCGGCATTGCAGAACAGCTTCTTCTCGCGCCACATCACGGCTTCGACGCGCTCGGAAACGGCGTAGAGCTGAGTGTCGCCCACATCCTCGGACAGCTTGCGTGACCACTCCTTGATGATGGCGTTGCGCGGGTCACGTTCACGATAGATGGCGTGGCCGAAGCCCATGATCTTCTCGCGGCGTTCCAGCATGCCGAGAATCTCGCGCTCGGCTTCCTCCGGTGAGCGCCAGTGCTCGATCATCGCCATCGCCGCCTCGTTGGCACCGCCATGCAACGGACCGCGCAGCGAGCCGATGGCCCCGGTCACGCAGGAATGCAGATCGGAGAGCGTCGAGGCGCAGACACGCGCGGTGAAGGTCGAGGCATTGAATTCGTGCTCGGCATAGAGGATCAGCGAGGTGTTCATCACCGCGGCATGCAGCTCGCTGGGGGCCTCGCCGTGCAAAAGGTGCAGGAAGTGCGCGCCGATGGAGTCGTCATCGGTCTCGGTGTCGATGCGCACGCCGTCATGGCTGAAGCGATACCAGTAATTGATGATCGACGGGAACACCGCCAGCATGCGGTCGGCCTGATCGGACTGCTCAGCGAAGCTCTCTTCGGTCTCCAGATTGCCGAGCATCGAGCAACCGGTGCGCATCACGTCCATCGGATGGGCGCTGGCCGGAATCTGCTCCAGTACCGCCTTCAGGGCATCCGGCAGACCACGCAACCCCTTGAGGCGCGTGATGTAGGCATCCAGCTCCGAACGATTGGGCAGCTTGCCCTTGAGCAGCAGATAGGCGACTTCTTCAAAGCTTGCGTGGGCGGCGAGATCCTCCAGATCGTAGCCGCGATAGCGCAGGCCGGAGCCGGTCTGGCCGACGGTGCACAAGGCGGTCTCGCCGGCACTCTGGCCGCGCAGGCCGCTGGAGGCCCTAGGGCTCGGGGTAGCGGTGGTATCTGACATGGCGTGATCTCCTTGGCAGTGACGTCATTGAGTTGTTCTTTTTCTTGTAGGGCATAAAGCGTCAAGCCCCTCGCCGGCCAGGCGTCTGCCAGCGAGGGTGAAACGATCGGGCCGAAAGTGCCGGCCCGTGAAGCCAATGGCCTCCTGAGACGAAACATGGCATCCGCCTCGAGCGTCTGGCATCAATCCTTGCGGCTTTCGACCTCGAACAGGGTGTCCAGCTTCTGCTCGAAGGTGTGGTAATCGAGGAAGTCGTAGAGCTCCATGCGGGTCTGCATGTCGTCGACCACGTCCTTCTGATCACCCTTGTCGTGGATGTTCTGGTAGACCTTGAGGGCGGCGGCGTTCATGGCGCGGAAGGCGGACAGCGGATAGAGCACCATCCGGCAGCCGACGTCGCCCAGCTCGCGCTGATTGAACAGCGGCGTGGCACCGAATTCGGTGATGTTGGCCAGTATCGGCGCGTCGACGCCCTCGCAGAAGGCACGGTAGTCCTCGAGGGTATGCACCGCCTCGGCGAAGATCGCGTCCGCTCCGGCTTCGACACAGGCGTTGGCACGCGCCACGGCGGCCTCGAGCCCTTCCTTCTGGAAGGCATCGGTACGCGCGATCAGGTAGAAGTCATCATCACGGCGGGCATCGGCAGCGGCCTTGATGCGGTCGACCATCTCCTGGCTGGAGACGATCGCCTTGTTGGGACGATGACCGCAGCGCTTCTGGGCGACCTGATCTTCCAGATGCACGGCCGCCACACCGGCACGCTCCATCTCCTGAATGGTGCGCGCGATGTTGAAGGCGCCACCCCAGCCGGTGTCGATGTCCACCAGCAGCGGAAGCTCGCTGGCAGCGGTGATGCGACGCGCATCTTCCAGCACGTCATTCATGCTGGTCATGCCCAGGTCCGGCAGACCGTAGGAGGCGTTGGCCACGCCGCCACCGGACAGGTAGATCGCCTGATGCCCGACGCGCTCGGCCATGATGGCGGTATAGGCATTGATGGTGCCGACGATGGGCAGCGGACGATTGGCTTCCAGCGCCGCGCGGAAGCGGGCGCCGGGGCTTGGCAAGGCGGTGGAACTCAGATGGCGTGACATGACATCTCCCGGGCTGGGCCCATGACGGGGTTGGAATTGTTGGGGGTGATCCGGTCGCAAGCGGTGTGGCAGTTCACTCCTCGCCCTGCTCCTCCTTGAGCGTGGCGGCATAGCGACGAGCGACGTTCTCCCGAGAGGCGCTGACGTGGCGCCGCATCAGAAGCTCCGCCAGCTCCTCGTCGCCGGCCTCGATGGCATCGACGATACGGTGGTGCTCGACGAAGGCCTTCTGCGGACGCGAGCCACTGGCGCTGAACTGGGTGCGATACATGCGCACCAGGTAGTAGAGGTCGTCGCAGAGAATCGTCATCAGCATGTGGTTGTGGCTGCCGAGGACGATCTGATAGTGGAAGTCGAGATCGCCTTCCTTCTGGAAGTAGGCGGTGCCGGTCTTGAGGTCCGACTGCTGCTCGTGGGTCTTGAGCACGCTGCGCAGCCGCGTGACCTCCTCCTGCGTCATGTGCCGCGCCGCCAGACGCGCAGCCATGCTCTCCAGCGCCTCACGCACGTCGAACAGCTCCAGCAGCTCGGTCATCGAGAGCTTGACCACCCGCGCGCCGACGTGGGGCACGCGCTCGATCAGGCGATGGACCTCGAGACGACGCATCGCCTCACGCAATGGGCCGCGCGAGATGCCATAGGCCTGCGCCAGCCCCGGCTCGGTGATCTTGCTGCCAGGTGCCAGCTCACCGCGCACGATGGCGTCCTGCAGCTGGTGGAAGACGCGCTCGGCCAGGGTGCGCACCTCAGGCGCCGGAGCACTGGCGGAGGCGGTGTGGCCTGCCTGCTCGGCAGTGGCGCCGCGCGCGAGGCTTCGAGCGGTGGTGGCATTGTGAAAGGCATCGGTGGTCATGGTGGTCAGGCGATCCGGCTGGACAAGGGGCTGAGACAGGACAATGGCGATGAGGGACTTTCAGCACCATTGTCGACAATCATTCAATGACTGCCAGACTAGCCAGCGAGCCTGAGTGGGTCAAGACACAATCCGCCAAATCCTCTACACCTTTGGCGTAAGAGAGTTGGCATGCGTTGGATAAACGGCTGCAAGAACAAGGACGAACCGCCTGAGAAGCCGCCATTTCAGCCTTCACACACCGACAGGACAGAGGCATTCCAGCTGGCAGAGGCCGAGACGAAAGACGCCCCGTCAGCACAGGCTGACGGGGCGTCTTTCGTCTCAAGGCCAGACCGCTCATCGGCCGGCTTGTCGACAATCATGCGATTTATGTGAAGCTGAGCTCCGCGCCGATGCGGCGGGGTTTCTGGAAAGGCAGCGAGTGATCGGTGCCGGGAATTTCCAGCGATTGCCAACCTACATGACGCTCGGCCAGCAGGCTGTGATAGTCGCGCAGGGTCTGCGGGCTCTTGCCACCGACCAGGCTGCGCACCTCGCTGCCTGAGGCCAGCACGTCGGCCAGCAGTGCCTCGCGGTCGATCTCGCGCACGGCATGGGTGACACAGTCCAGCGCATTGGCAAACCCCAGATGGCGATGCGCCAGACGTGCCACCATCATGCGCTCGGCGCGCGGGTTGCGCGTACGATGCGGCGAGATGAGGTCGAGAAAGGCGGTGATGCCCGCCTCGGGGCTTGGGGCTTCGCGCATGGCACGCGCCGCCGCGGCGTAGCCGTCACGCACCTTGACCATGGTGGCGTGGCATTCGCGCTCCAGCAGCGCCGGCTCCAGCAGGCTGATGTCGCCGACCTTCACCTCCGGGCGCTCGGCGCGCAGGCGCTGGACGAGACGCATGGCGACCAGCCCGCCGAAGCTGTAGCCGATCAGGTCGAAATGCGTGATGCGCTGGGTCTCGATCAACGCCATCACGTCCTCGACCACCTGCTCGAGAGTGAAAGGAGGCTCGCCACCCTGCGGCGCCAGCGTCTGCCCCATGCCACGCAAGTCGGGGATGATCAGTTCATCATGGGCCGTGAGATGCCCGACCAGCGGTGCCCAGGTCAGCGTACCGGCCACCCCCGCGCCGTGCAGCATCAGCAGACGACGCCCGCCCTGGGCGTCATGCCGCTTGAGACGCTGCCAGAAGATGTTCTGATCGGGACGTGACAGCAGATGTTGGCCATGTTCGAACTCGGGATGCATGCAAGGGCTCCGGTGGGGTGCCAGGGGCTGGGCAAGAGACTGGGCAATAGGGCTAGGCAATAGGGCTGGGCGAATGTCTGCACGTGCGCCAACGCCGTCATCGATGACAACGCAGGGCATTCAGAGGCAGGCACCTTAATCAGCACGCAGGAGAACGGCAAGCCAACAAGGGCCGCCCCTCACCGGAATCCGCACGCATGGGCGGACAAAACGCCTCCGGATGCCTAGAATGCCCTGTCCGCCAACGGAAGCTGTCATGACCATCTCGCTCGAAATCAACGCCCTACCCTACGCCCTCACCGCCGAGGATGAAGCCTCCACGCTGTCGCGCTTCGCACGCCTGCGTACGCGACCCGACGCCGTGCTGCTCGACAGCGGCCAGCCGTCGCTGGCCGGCGGTCGCTTCGACATCATCAGCAGCGACCCGCTGGCCGTACTGGAGCAAGGCCCACAGGGTGGCAAGCTCACCGGCCCGCTGCCGGAAACGATGCGGGATCTGAGCCAGTTCAGTGAAGCGCTGGAGCGCCTCGCCCGTCTGCCGGTGATCGAGGCCCAGCGTCAGCTGCTGACCCTGCTGCCGCAGACGCTGGCAGGCGAAGAGCTCGCCCGGCATGACCTGACAGCCGAGGACCTGCCGTTCATCGCCGGCCTGCTGGGCTACTGGAGCTACGACTTCGGGCGCGCGCTGGAAGACCTGCCCGCCACGACCGAGGACGACATCGCGCTGCCCTGGGCGCGTCTTGGTCTCTATGACTGGGCATTGATCAGTGACCATCAGCGCCAGCAGAGCTGGCTGATCGCCTCGCCCCAACGGCGCAGGCAGGTATTGGAATGGCTGGAGCAACCCGCGCCGCGCAGCGCTGACTTCGCCCTCGACACCCCCTTCTCGCCGCTGCTGGATCGCGCAGGCTATGGAGAGCGCTTCCGCCAGGTGATGGAGTATCTGCATGCCGGTGACTGCTACCAGATCAACCTGACCCAGCGCTTCTCCGCCGAGTGCAGCGGTGATAGCTGGCACGCCTACCTGCGTCTGCGCCAGGCCACGCCGACACCTTACGCCGGCTATCTGAGCTGGCAGGACGCCAAGGGCGAGGAGATGGCGATCGTCTCCGTCTCGCCGGAGCGCTTCGTCGAGGTCAATCACCGCGCGGTCGAGACCAAGCCGATCAAGGGCACCCGCGCACGTGGCGCGACGCCGGAAGAGGACGCCCGGCTGGCCGCCGAGCTGCTGGAAAGCCCCAAGGACCGCGCCGAGAACGTGATGATCGTCGACCTGCTGCGCAATGACCTGGGCCGCGTCTCCGCGCCCGGCAGCGTCAAGGTGCCATCGCTGTGCGCGCTGGAGAGCTACGCCAACGTGCACCACTCCGTCAGTACCATCACCAGCACCCTGGATGAAGGGCGCGATGCGCTGGACCTGCTCGGCGCCGCCTTCCCCGGCGGCTCCATCACCGGCGCGCCCAAGATCCGTGCCATGCAGATCATCGAGGAGCTGGAGCCGGTACGCCGCAGCGCCTATTGCGGCAGCCTCGGCTATCTGGATATCCGCGGCCACATGGATACCTCCATCGCGATCCGCACGGCGGTGATCGCCGAGGGCCAGGTGCATCTGTGGGGCGGCGGCGGCCTGGTCGCCGATTCCGAGGAAGAGGCCGAATACCGCGAGAGCCTGGCCAAGATCCAGCGCCTGATGGAAGCGCTTGGCTGACAGGCGATGTTATAAGGCATCATGAGTGCCATAACTCGATGACATATAACGATCGAACGAATTCGTATTGGGGAAGCGGTGCCTGCCTTTGATAGGGTAGGCGCATTCCTGCACGTCTCCTTGAGCGCTCCCCGCCTCTGCTGATGGTCTTTCCTGGCCATTGATCAGCCCTGCGCCCCGCTCCATCGGACGTGCCCTCGTTCTGGAGACTCCTCATGTCCGATACCTTCGATCTCTCTCGCATCAACGCCGAATTCGGCAACGACCCGGAAGCCTTGACCCGCTGGGCCCTGTCGCTGGACAAGCACGCCATCTGCACCACCAACTTCCGTCCCTTCGAGGCGGTGATCCTGCACATGGTGACGCGCTTCCGTCCTGACATCCCGATCGTGTGGATGGACAACGGCTACAATACCGATGCCACCTATCGCTTCGCCGATGAGGTGACGCGCAAGCTGAACCTGAACCGCATCATCTATCTGCCGCAGCGTACGCGTGCGCACCGTGAAGCCGTCGATGGCCTCACTCCGCATATCGATGACCCGCGCCACGAAGCCTTCACCCGTGAAGTGAAGCTCGAACCGTTCGAGCGTGCGCTGCGCGAACTGAACCCCGAGATGTGGTTCACCGCCGTGCGCGCCAGTGACACCGCCTTCCGTGCCGGCATGCAGCCGGTCTCGCTGAATGGCGATGGCCTGATCAAGGTCGCCCCGGTGCTCCACTGGTCGTCCAAGCAGATGCACGAGTACCTGGTCGCCCATGACCTGCCCAACGAGTTCGACTACGTCGACCCGACCAAGGCGGAAGACAACCGCGAGTGTGGCCTGCACCTGGCACACTGAGCCCTGTGGTTGACGCTGTGCGCTCGAATCGCCCAGCCAGCAAAAAGCCCGCCTCTCAGGAGGCGGGCTTTTTCATCTGCGCTGTGGCAGATCAGGCGAGCGAGGCTCAGTCCACCGACACTCAGTCCACCGGCACTCAGCGCACCGGCAGCTCGATGTCGTGGAAGATCTCATGCTCGTGGCGCGGGCCGGCGGCCAGTGCCGCTTCGACACGCTCCCGCGTCAGGTGCGGCGCGAAGCGCTCGACGAATTCGAACATGTAGCTGCGCATGAAGGTGCCGCGGCGGATGCCGATCTTGGTCGTGGAGCTCTCGAACAGATGCGTGGCGTCCAGCGCGACCAGGTCTTCGTCGGCCACCTCATCCACTGCCATGTGCGCGACGATGCCGATACCCATGCCGAGCCGCACATAGGTCTTGATGACATCGGCGTCCGAGGCGGTCAGCACCACGTTGGGCGCCAGGCCGTGGGACTTGAAGGCATCGTCCAGCTGGCTGCGGCCGGTGAAGCCGTAGGTATAGGTAACCAGCGCATAGCTGGCCAGCGACTCGAGGGTCAGTTCCTCACCATTGGCCAGCGGATGATCCTTGGGCACCAGCACGCAGCGATTCCAGCGATAGCACGGCAGCAGGATGAGGTCGTTGAATAGCTCCAGCGACTCGGTGCAGATGGCGAAGTCGGCCTGCCCCTCACTGACCATGTTGGCGATCTGCTTCGGCGTACCCTGCTGCATGTGCAGCGCGACATCCGGGTACTTGCGCGTGAAATCGGCGATCACCGGCGGCAAGGCATAACGCGCCTGGGTGTGTGTGGTGGCGATCGACAGGCTGCCACGACGGTCATCACTGTGCTCCTGGGCGACGTGCTTGATGTTCTCCACCGTGCGCAGCACCTGGCTTGCCAGCTCGACGATGGACTCGCCGGCCGGGGTCACCCGCGTCAGGTGCTTGCCACTGCGCGCGAAAATTTCGACGCCAAGCTCATCTTCCAACAGACGAATCTGCTTGGAAATGCCCGGCTGGGAGGTATACAGACTTTGCGCGGTGGCGGACACGTTCAGGTTGTGGCGGGTGACTTCCCAGATATAACGCAACTGCTGGAGTTTCATGCGGCTTCACTCTCCTGAGAAGCACCATCGACGCGACGCGGCGTGACAGTGGCCCGGACATGGCCGGTCACCTTGCTAAGATGATCGGGCGATAAAATCATGAATAATGATTCCTTTCGGGAATATACGCTCAAGAGTAGATTGGCGACAGTAACCTGACAAGGGGGTAGGTAGGGATGGAAGTCACACAACTGCTGCTATACGTGCTGGCAGGCGCCGGAGTGGGTTTCGCGGTCGGTGTCACTGGCGTGGGCGGCGGCTCGCTGATGACGCCTCTGCTGTTGATGTTCGGCTTCCCGCCGCACATCGCCGTGGGCACCGACCTGCTCTATGCCGCCATTACCAAGGCGGGCGGCGCCTTCGCGCACCATCGCCAGGGCCATGTGGACTGGACCATCGCCCGGCGCCTGGCCATCGGCTCGCTGCCGGCGGCGCTGTTGACGATTGCGGTCCTGCATACCTTCTTTACTGACCCCACCGCCTACGCGGGCCTGATCAAGGGCATGCTCGGTGTAATGTTGATCCTCACCGCCGGCGTGCTGCTGTTCAAGAAACGCCTGCTGGGGCTGATCAGCCCGGAAAGCTTCATCGTACGCCACGCGGCACCGCTGACCATTCTGGCCGGCATCGTGCTCGGCGTGTGCGTCACCCTGTCCTCCGTGGGTGCCGGTGCCTTCGGCGCTGCCGTGCTGATCATGCTGTTCCCGCTGTTGAGCACCGCGCGCATCGTGGGCACCGATATCGCTCACGCCGTACCGCTGACGCTGGTCGCGGGATTGGGACATCTATGGCTGGGCAACGTCGATTTCCTGCTGCTCGGCGCATTGCTGGTCGGCTCACTGCCTGCCATCAACCTTGGTGCACGCCTGACGCGCCACATGCCCAGCGGCCTGCTGCAGGGCCTGCTGACGACACTGCTGCTGGGACTGGGTATCCGTTACGCCTTCTTCTGAGCTCTCCTTGCTGAAGGGCCTTCGCACAGGCAATACCAAAGTCGGGGCAGGCAATCCACATTGCCTGCCCCGTTGCTATTCCCTCAAACCAATAAAACAGCTATAAAAACACTAGCGATCATAACCCCGTGCTATTGAGCCGATGGGCAATGCTCATTTGTCAGTGATGCAAAGTGGCGCTACCATCGGACGCAGCCTGCATGTCCGGCAATGCCGCAGACAGCGAAACGAATCCCCTGGAGAAACAAGATGTCCAATCACGTCGATGTCACCGGCGCCAACTTCGAACAGGAAGTTCTCAACGCTGAAGCCCCGGTCCTGCTGAAGTTCTGGGCCCCGTGGTGTGGTCCGTGCAAGATGATGGCGCCGGTCGTCGAAGAAGTCGCCAACGAGAAAGGCGAAGGCCTGAAAATCGTCAACGTGAATGTCGATGACGCACCGGAAATCGCTGCCGAGCAAGGCGTGCGTGGCGTGCCGACAGTGATCCTGTTCAAGTCCGGCGCCAAGGTCGCCTCTCTGGTCGGTGCCCAGTCCAAGGGTCAACTGAGCCAGTTCATCGAGCAGAACCTCTGAGTCGACTTGCTGACAGGTGACTGGCCCACCAGCCACCGCGCACTGATTCGATAATCAAAGGCCCCGTCACGCACAGCGTGACGGGGCCTTTGGCATTCAGGCAGCGGGTCATCCACGCAGAGCTGGCCCGTAGGTCACTCCTCCGCCAGGCGACGACGACGGCGAATCCGGCGCACGGAGGGGCCCAGCAGACGCGCCGCCCAGCGCGTGCCCGGGTGCGAGTCGAAGGCGATCTTGAGCGTCATGGTGATCGGCACTGACAACAGCATGCCCACCGGCCCGAACACCCAGCCCCACACCACCAGCGACAGGAAGGCGGCCAGCGTCGACAGCCCCAGGGTGCGCCCCATCACGCGCGGCTCGATCAAGTTGCCGAGAATGAAGTTGATCGCCAGGTAACAGCCGCCCAGCATCAGCGCCTTGACTGCGCCACCCTCCGGCATCACCAGCGTCAGCAACACCGCAGGCACCGCGGCCAGTGCCGAGCCGATGTTGGGGATGTAGTTGAGGCAGAAGGCCAGCGTGGCCCACAGGAAGGCAAACTCCACATCGAGCACCAGACAGCTGATCGCGACCAGCCCCCCGGTCACGAGGCTGATCAAGGTCTTGACCGCCAGATAGCGGCGCAGCGTCAGCGAGAACAGCGTGAAGCGCCGCAGACTGACATGCGGGCTGCGCAGCGTGCTGACCAGCTTGTCGCGCAGTGACAATGCCTCGTAGAGCAGGAAGGTGGCCGTCAGCACGATGATGACGCTCGAGGACAGCAGGCCCCCGAGCCCGGTCAGTAGATTCGGCACCCACTGGGTCAACGAGGCCGGGTCGACCAACTCGCTGAAGCGGGCCGGCGCGATGGATACGCCGCTGTCTGCCAGCCATTCCAGCATGCTCTGATACTGTTCGCGCAGGCTCTCCTCAAGCTTGGGCATCTCATCGCTGAACAGGGTAAAGCGCGAGACCAGCAGCGCCGTCAGCGACGAGAACAGCACGCAGACCGTCAGGATGACGATGGGCACCCCGAAGCGTTGCCCGATGCCGTGACGGGCCAGCCAGCGCACCGGCGCATCGCAGACCGCAGCGACGAACACCGCCAGCAGCAGCGGCACCACCAGGTCCGCCGCCAGCTTGAGGCCGCCGATGATGATGACCACTGCGGCCATGCCGACCAGCAGGGGGTGAATCTCCAGCGCGCGGCGCACGTTGGGCGCGTGGCGAGAACGCCCGGAGCGTTCGAGCGCCTCCTGCTGACGCTCGTCGCGTGGCACCTGCATGCGTGTCACGGCCTCCTCGATGGAAGTGCCCTCACTGACACTGCGTGGCTCGCCAACGCTATCGTCAGGCGCTTGCGCATCGGCCATCTGCGCCTCGGGCGGCACTTCCTCGTGCCGCGATCTTTCCTCAGGCGTATCGTTCGCGTGCATCCTGCGCCACCTATCCTGTCAATGCTTGCCATCAGTACATGCCATAAGTACTTGCCATCAGCACATGCGCGTCGCTGCCCCGCGGGTTCATCGGGACAGCCATCGATGCGCCTATCTTGGGCGCATGCCTGTCACAAGCCAAGACTGAAACGAGATTGATTGCTCGTGCCGGGAAAAACTCCTGCCTGACACCAAGCGCACAAAAAATGGGGAGACCGAAGTCTCCCCAAGGGTACCGAGTCAGAGCGCACTGACTGGAGGCATAAGACACGACTGTTGCCGATACATCGAACTGCTGAGTCTTGAAACTTCGCTAAGGCTTGAAACTGCTCTCAGGCTTGAAACCGTCATCAGATCTCGAAGCCGCTGCCGAAGCCTTCCACCGTCGGCGCCATCAGCGTCTCGCCACCGGCGCGAATCATCGCGGCATGGCCTTGCGTGCGCGGCAGGATGCGCTGGAAGTAGAAGCGCGCGGTATCCAGCTTGGCCTGATAGAAGGCAGTATCCCCTTCGCCGGCCGCCAGCGCCGCCCTGGCCGTCTCGCCGGCACGAGCCCACAGGTAGCCCAGCGCGACGTAACCGGCGTACATCAGGTAATCGACACTGGCGGCGCCGACCGCTTCGCGGTCCTGCATCGCGCCCATGCCCACCGCCATGGTCAGCTCGCCCCATTCGCGGTTGAGCTCGGCGAGCGGATTGGCAAACTCGCTGCCTTCGCTGGCCTGGCAGAACTTGTGGATCTCCTTGGTGAAGACCTTGAGCGATTCGCCCTGGCTCATCAGGATCTTGCGGCCCAGCAGGTCCAGCGCCTGGATACCGGTGGTGCCTTCATAAAGCAGAGTGATGCGCGCATCGCGCACGAACTGCTCCATGCCCCATTCCTGAATGAAGCCGTGGCCGCCATAGACCTGAACGCCGTGATTGGTCGCCTCGAAGCCGGTCTCGGTCAGGAAGGCCTTGACGATGGGCGTCAGCAGGCCGAGCAAGGTATCGGCACGTGTTTTGTCTTCGCTGTCCGGGGCATTCTCGACGATGTCATTGAACTGGGCGGCATACATCACCAGCATGCGCCCACCCTCGGCGATGGCCTTCTGGGTCAGCAGCATGCGGCGCACGTCCGGATGCACGATGATCGGGTCGGCCGCCTTCTCCGGCGCCTTGGCACCGGACAGGGCACGCATTTGCAGACGGTCACGCGCATAGCTCAGCGCATTCTGGAAGCTGGCCTCGGCCAGCGCCACGCCCTGGATCCCCACCCCGAGACGCGCGGCATTCATCATGGTGAACATGCAGGCCAGTCCCTTGTGCGGCGGGCCGACCAGGAAGCCTGTGGCGGAATCGAAGTTCATCACGCAGGTCGCGTTGCCGTGAATGCCCATCTTGTGCTCGATGGAGCCACAGCTGACGCCATTGCGCTCACCAGCCTCGCCATTGGCGTCGGGCAGGAACTTGGGCACCACGAACAGCGATATGCCACGCGAGCCTTCCGGGGCATCCGGCAGCTTGGCCAGCACCAGGTGCACGATGTTCTCGGAAAGATCGTGCTCACCGGCCGAGATGAAGATCTTGGTGCCGCTGATGCGGTAGCCCTTGCTGTCATCGCTGTCATCCAGCGGCACGGCACGTGTCTTGATCAGGCCCAGGTCCGTGCCGCAATGCGGCTCGGTCAGGCACATGGTACCGGTCCAGCTGCCTTCGACCAGCTTAATCAGATAGGTCTGCTTGAGCGCCTCGCTGCCGTGATGCTCGAGTGCATTCATCGCGCCATGCGAGAGGCCCGGATACATGCCCCACGACAGGTTGGCGGAGGCGACCATTTCCGAGAGCACCATCGCCAGTGACGGTGGCAGCCCCTGACCGCCATGTTCCGGTGAGGCAGCCAGACTCGGCCATCCGCCCTCGACATACTGCTGATAGGCAGCCTTGAAGCCGCTCGGCGCCTTGACCTCGCCGCCCTCGAAGGTACAACCCTCGCGGTCGCCCGACTGGTTCAGCGGCGTCAGCACCTCGTGCGCGAAGCGTGCGCCCTCCTCCAGGATGGCGGTCACGATATCGTCGCTGGCCTCATCGCCACCCGGCAGGCTGGCATAGTGAGCGGGATAGTCGAGCAGCTCATTCATCACGAAGCGGATGTCGCGCAACGGCGCCTGATAGTCCGGCATGCTTTACTCCTTGAGCCGTCGCGGCACGGCGGCGCTGAATCAAAAGGAATGGTGATGGGCTTGCTGTCGTTGTTGCTCAAGACTCATGAAAGAGGCGAAAAGACGACTCCCACACACCATCAAACATGCGTTTGAAATTAGCGCCTCCTCCAGTTGGTCGTCAAGCGGTCGTTTGATTTCTGGTCTGCGACATTGGTGGCAAGCCCTGTCTCATCGGTGGCAAGTCCTGTCTTCAGGCCGCCCCCGCGCGCATGGCAGAAACAAGAGATGACACGAGAAACAGACGCAAAAAAGCCCGACCGCAGCCGCGATCGAGCAATATCTCCCCCAGAGATAACCTGTCCTGCAAGATTCCTTGTGTCCCGTGCTCTCTCCAGAGATCCTATCCAGAGATGCCGATCCAGAGAGCCGATCCAAATGTTAAAGGCCTTGCCCGCCAGCCTCAGGCCATGCGAATGCTGCCATCGAGGCGGATCACCTCCCCATTGAGCATGCTGTTGGTGATGATGTGCTCGGCCAGACGCGCGAACTCATCGGGCTTGCCCAGTCGCTTGGGAAACGGCACCGCCTCGCACAGCGCTTCACGGGCAGGCTCCGGGATGCCGGCCATCATCGGTGTCTCGAACACGCCGGGCGCAATCGCCATCACGCGAATGCCATGGCGTGCCAGCTCACGCGCCATCGGCAGCGTCATGCCGGCGACCCCGGCCTTGGAGGCGCTATAGGCACACTGCCCCACCTGGCCATCGAAGGCCGCGACCGAGGCGGTATTGAGAATGATGCCCCGCTCGCCGTCCTCGCCCTCGGCGGCATTGCGCGCCATGCGTGCCGCCGTCAGGCGCGCCACGTTGAAGGTACCGCTCAGGTTGATCGCCAGTGTCTTCTCGAAGCCCTCCAGCGGAGCAGGCTCGCCATCACGATCCACCAGCTTGGCGACGCTCACCATCCCCGCACAATGGATCACCCCATGAATGGCACCGAAGGTCTGCTCCGCGACATCCAGCGCGGCCTCGACACTGGCGCTGTCGGTGATGTCGCAATGACAGAAGCATGCCGCCTCCCCCAGCGCATCGGCCTGTTCACGTGCACTCTCCGAGAGATCCGCCAGCACCACCTGGCCGCCGGCCGCGACGATACGTGACGCCGTGGCGGCCCCGAGGCCGGATGCTGCGCCGGTGATAAAAAAGCAGTGGTCGGCGATCTTCATGAAACGAGTCTCCCGAAAGGTGATGGCAGGAAAGGTGATGAGAGGCAGGCGATGACAGAAAAGTCCCGTAGATGGCGGCGTTCAGCTTTCGCGCGCCTGTGCCCGCAGCAGGAAACGCTGGATCTTGCCCGACGGCGTCTTGGGCAGGCTGTCGACGAAGTCGATCTCACGCGGATAGCTGTGCGCCGAGAGTCGCTGGCGCACGCTGGCGCGAATTTCCTCCGCCAGTTCGTCACTGCCGACATGGCCATCGCGCAACACCACATAGGCCTTGATGATCTCGCCGCGCAGCGCATCCGGCTTGCCGACCGCCGCCGATTCCGCCACCGCCGGATGCACCAGCACAGCGTTCTCGACATCCGCCGGGCCGACGCGATAGCCCGCGGTGGTGATGATGTCGTCATCACGCCCGGCAAAGGTGAAGCGCCCATCGGGCTCTGCCACCACCACGTCTCCGGTCAGGTAATAGCCCTCGACGCAGGGTTGCTTCTCCTGCCAGGTGTAGCCGGCGAAGAAGTGCGCGGGAGAGCGGGCGATATCCACCGCCAGCACACCCGGCTCGCCCGGCGGCAGCTCACGATACTCGGCGTCGAGCACGGCAAGTCGGTAGCCGGGCAGCGGGAAGCCGACACTGCCGACCACGACCTCATGGGCCAGCGCGTGATGATTGCAGCAAGTCATGCCGGTCTCCGTCTGGCCGTAATGGTCCATCACCGCACAGCCCAGCTCCCGCGCGACCCAGCCCACTACCTCGGTGTTGAGGGGCTCGCCAGCGGAGCTTGCGACCCGCAGGTTCAGGCGCTCGAAGGCGCCTTCGCCGAGCCCGGAGGCCTTGAGCATGCGATAGGCCGTGGGCGCGGCCGCGAAATTGTCGATGCGGTGACGCTCCAGGAAGGCCAGCCCGCCTTCTGCACTGAACGGCGCCTGCATGAAGTAGGTGGTGGCCCCCAGCAACAGCGGGCCGGTGATGGCGTAATAGAGCCCGTAAGCCCAGCCGGGGTCGGCCATGTTCCAGAAGCGCTCGCCGGGGCGCAGGTCCACCGCCAGGCGTTGATAGAGCCAGAAGGCCGGCAGCGCATTCAGCGCCACCGCCACGCCCTTGGGCTTGCCGACCGTGCCGGAGGTGAACATCTGCAGGAAGGGCGCCTCCGCCGGAAGCCACACTGGCGGCTCGGTCAGTGGCTCGCTCTGCATCAATGTCTGCCAGTCGAGATCACCCGCCTCCAGCGCATCTTCCTCATCGCGCACGCAGATGATCACGGGATGGCGGGCGAGCTCTGTGAACTTGCTGCGCTGGCTCGTCTCGGTGATCACGATCTGCGTCTCGGCGCGCGACAGGCGATAGTCGAGCGCATCGGTGCCGAAGGCGGTGAACAGCGGCTGATAGACGGCGCCCAGCCGCCAGGTCGCAGCCAGCGCGATCATCAGCTCCGGCGTACGCGACAGCATGCAGGCGACCCGCTGCCCCGCCATCACGCCCTGTGCCTTCAAGGCAGCCGCCAGCCGCGCGCTCTGCTCGTCGAGCTGTGCGTAACTCAGCTCACGTACCCGGCCCTGTTCGTCTTCGTGGACCAGCGCGATACGTTCGCCCTGCCCGGCGCGCAGATGACGCCCGACACACGCCTCATAGGCATTGCCGAGCTCGCCCTCGTCATTGGTGTCGAGCGGCGTGGTGAACAATTCATCGCGCAGTGCCTGGATATCGAAGGCGGCCAGATAATCGCTCAGCGTCTGGCTGGCGGCGGGTTGCATGGCGTATGAATTCGCAGATTCAGCAGAGGGGGCGCGTGACGTGCGGTTTGTTGTTGTATCGCTTGGCGTCATGGCGTGACTGGCTCCTGAGTGGTGCTCCGGGGCGAAGTGAGATGACTGGGCGCCAGCCATCTACAGTTAACGTAAACGTCAAGTTAGCGACAAGCCTGTCGGGCGGCAAGCATTGTGATGCTCGACTGGCCAAAAGTTGCAGACGCTGCGTAGCAGACGCCGTGTACCGCACGCTCGTTCAGGGCAGACGACACAGGCTGTCGACCAGTGCCTCAGCCAGCTCATCGGGGAAGCGCTCTCCCTCGGGGCGATACCAGCGTACCGTCCAGTTGAGCGCGCCGAGCATGAACTGGCGCAGCAGTGTGGCGTCGCCCTTGAGCAGCCCTGCAGCGACGGCAGAGGCGATGGCGTCACGCCACAGGTCTTCGTAGTCATCACGCAGCTGGACGAGATGCTCGCGCGCCGGGCCCTCCAGCCGCCGCCACTCATAGAGCGCGACCACATGGGCATTGCGATCGGTGAGCAGCGTGTCCAGATGTGCGCGCGCCAGGGCCAGCAGTCGCTCACGCGCCTGCTGCTGCGATGCCGCCGAGGCGGTCACTTCGCTTGCCTGGCACGGCTCGCAGCGCGCCAGATGCTCACGGGCGATGGCCAGCGCACTGAACATGCCCTCCTCGATCACGGCGCACAGGATTTCCTGCTTGTCGGCGAAGTGATGGAAGAGGCTGCCGGACTTGATGCCCATTTCCTGGGCCAGCATGCGGACGGTGGTGCGATCGAAACCCTCCTCGACGAACAGGCGGGCGGCGATGCGGACCAGCTCCTTGCGACGGGGTGAGGCGGTGGCTACATTCATCGTATAACTAGCGCTTGCTTGGTTTATGGGATTGAATGGATCAAAGCATAGCCACGCAGTGATCACAACGCCGACTGCACGACTCGATCTTCCAATAACAAGACACAGGAGACCGTCATGACGACCGCTTCCCGCACTACGCCAAGCCCTTCCGCCAGCGCCGATGACATCGTGATTCTCGCCGGCGCCCGCACGCCGATGGGTGGCCTCAAGGGCTCACTCTCGACGCTGAGCGCGCCACAGCTCGCCGCCGTGGCCATCAAGGCGGCCATCGAACGCGCAGGCCTCACGCCTGCCGATGTCGACGAGGGCATCTTCGGCTGCGTGCTGCCCGCTGGCGTCAAGCAGGGTCCGGCGCGTCAGGCCATGCGCCAGGCCGGCGTGCCGGACAGCATCGGCGCCACCACCATCAACAAGCTATGTGGTTCCGGCATGAAGGCCACCATGTTGGCGCATGACCTGATACGCGCAGGCACCAACCGCATCATGCTGGCCGGCGGGATGGAATCGATGTCCAACGCTCCGCATCTGCTCACCCAGGCACGTGGCGGCTATCGCCTCGGCCATGGCGAGCTGAAGGACCACATGTTCTTCGATGGGCTGGAAGATGCCGAGACCGGCAAGCTGATGGGCGTGTTCGCCCAGGAAGTGGCCGATGCCCGCGGCTACGATCGCCAGCGCATGGATGACTTCGCCATCGAATCGCTCAGGCGTGCCATGACGGCCACCGAGTCGGGCGACATCGCGCCGGAAATCGCCGCCGTCACGGTCAAGAGCCGCAAGGGCGAGAGCGTGGTCGAGCAGGACGAGCAGCCCTTCCAGGCCAATCTTGACAAGATTCCCGCCCTGCGTCCGGCCTTCGCCAAGGACGGCACCATCACCGCCGCCAATGCCAGCTCCATCTCCGACGGCGCCTCGGCGCTGGTGCTGACGCGCCGTGATGAAGCCGAACGACGCGGGCTGGCCGTCAAGGCGCGTATCCTCGGGCACAGCACCCACTCCCAGCACCCCAGCGAATTCACACTGGCGCCCATCGGCGCCATCGACTCGCTGATGAAGCGCCTGGAGTGGACCACGGACGACGTCGACCTGTTCGAGATCAACGAGGCCTTCGCGGTGGTCACCCTGCTGGCGATGGATGCCCACGATATCCCGCATGAGAAGGTCAATGTCTTCGGAGGGGCCTGCGCCCAGGGGCATCCGGTCGGCTCCACCGGCTCACGCATCATCGTCACTCTGATCAACGCGCTGGAGCGCCGTGGCAAGAAACGTGGCATCGCGGCGCTGTGTATCGGCGGCGGCGAAGCCACCGCGATCGCCGTCGAGCTGGAAGACTGACATCCTACTCGACACTGACTCGACCTGATGCTGCAACGACACGAGGCCCGGATCATGGATCCGGGCCTCGTGTCGTCGTGCGGCCTGAAATGCTCTCAGACAGCTATCAAGGGCTCAGCCTTCCGAGCCCTGACGCTGGCGCCGCTTAGCCATAGCGACCAGTGATGTAGTCCTCGGCCTTCTTGGTATTCGGATTGGAGAACATCGTCTTGGTGTCGTTGTACTCCACCAGCTCGCCCATATGGAAGAAGGCGGTGTAATCAGCGACACGTGCCGCCTGCTGCATGTTGTGCGTCACGGTGACGATGGAGAACTGGGTCTTCAACTTGTCCATCAGGTCTTCGATGGTCGCGGTGGAGATCGGATCGAGCGCCGAGGTCGGCTCATCCATCAGGATGACGTCAGGCTTGACCGCGATGGCACGCGCGATGCAAAGACGCTGCTGCTGGCCACCGGACAGCGAGGTGCCCGGCTGGTCAAGAATGTCCTTCACCTCTTCCCACAGACCCGCATCACGCAGCGCGCTCTCGACCAGATCATCCTTGTCGGCGCGGCGGCTGACCAGGTCGTGCATGGTCGGCGCGTAGGCGATGTTGTCGTAGATGGACTTGGGGAACGGGTTCGGCTTCTGGAACACCATGCCGACGCGACGACGCAATGCCACTTCATCCATGTCGCGCGCGTTGACGTCACGGCCATCCATCTCGACCAGACCTTCGATGCGCACGCTGCGGATCAGGTCATTCATGCGGTTAAGGCAGCGCAGGAAGGTCGACTTGCCACAACCGGAAGGGCCGATCAGAGCGGTGACATTTTTCTGGAAGACATCAATGTTGATGTTCTTCAACGCCTGCTTCTCGCCGTACCACAGGTTGAGATCTTCCACACGAATGGCCAGCTCGTGGTTGGCATCTTCGTTCGTGACGACCGGGCTACCGGGACGAGTGGCCGCGGCAGGCTTGGCGGGAGTGGCGACGGTGCTGTTCATGTCTCGTATTCCTTTATGAGTCGTGGGCCAGGGCTTTAGGTGTGAGGCGACCGGCCAATCGACGGGCCGCCTCGCAGCTGCCTACCAGCGACGCTCGAATTTCTTGCGCAGCATCACGGCTGCGGCATTGAGGAAGATCAGCACTGACAGCAGCACCAGAATGCCCGCTGCAGTACGCTCAACATAGGCCTGCTCAGGCTCGCCCGCCCAGGTGAAAATCTGGGCCGGCAGCACGGTGGCAGCCTGGGTGATGGCAGTCGGCGCATCCGGAATGAAGGCCACCATGCCGACGATGATCAACGGCGCGGTCTCACCCATCGCCTGTGCCAGACCGATGATGGAACCGGTCAGGATCCCCGGCAGTGACAGCGGCAGTACGTGGTCACGCACCACCTGCCAGCGGGAGCAGCCGACGCCGAAGGCGGCCTGACGAATGGTGTCCGGTACGCTGCGCAGCGCCGAGCGCGTGGTGATGATGATCACCGGCAAGGTCATCAGACCCAGTGTCAGACCACCGACCAGCGGGGAGGAACGCGGCATGCCGAAGAAGTTGATGAAGATCGCCAGACCCAGCAGACCGAACAGGATCGACGGCACCGCCGCCAGGTTGTTGATGTTGACCTCGATCGCCTGGGTGAAGCGGTTGTCCGGCGCGAACTCCTCCAGGTAGACCGCCGTCAGCACGCCGACAGGGAAGGCGAAGGCCAGCGTGACCAGCAACGTCAGGATCGTCCCCATCGCCGCCGACCAGATACCAGCGTACTCCGGAAGCTTGGAGTCGCCGGTGGTGAAGAAGTTGACGTTGAACTTGAGCTCGGCCGTGCCGTTCTCGACCATGCGGTCCAGCACGGCGGTCTGCCTGGGCTTCAGATGTGACTTGTGGCCCTTGAGATACTGATCGACCTGGTCATCGGCGATCACCCAGCGCTCGATCGTTTGACCCATCAGGCTGGCGTCAGCGGCCATGTCGCGCGGCAGCTGACGCAGCCAGCCGCGGCTGACCAGATCACGCACGTCTTCTTCCACCGCTGCCAGCGGGATTTCCTGCGACTGCTCGCTGTAGGTAACCGGCACGTGCAGTTCTGCCTGCTGGAAGGCCGGATAGCCGCGCATGATCATGTCGCCGATGAAGACCACCAGGAAGGTGGCAGCCAGGGCGAGTGCGCCCATGGACATGAATTTCAGGCGCTTGGTGCGGCGATGACGGCCCTTCAGCTGGGCCGAGATATCGTCGAATGATTGGCTCATGTCTAGTCTCGGCCTCAGAGGTTGTTGGCGCTGTACTTCTCACGGAAGCGGCGGATCAGAACCACCGAGACCATGTTCAGCAGCAGAGTGACAACGAACAGCACCAGACCCAGCGCGAAGGCCGACAATGTCTCGGCACTCGCGAACTCCTGGTCACCGGTCAAGGCGGCGACGATGCGCACCGTGACGGTGGTCATGTCTTCCAGCGGGTTGGCGGTCAGGTTCGGACGCATGCCCGCCGCCATCACCACGATCATGGTCTCGCCAAGCGCGCGTGACATCGCCAGCAGCGAAGCGGACACGATGCCCGGCAGCGCGGCGGGCAGGATGACGTTGCGAATGGTCTCGCCGTGGGTCATGCCCAGCGCCAGAGAGCCCTGGCGCATGGTGTCCGGCACGGAGGTGATGACGTCATCGGACAGTGAGGAGATGAACGGAATGATCATGATGCCCATGACCAAACCCGGTGCCAACGCGTTGTTGTAGGACGCCTCGATGCCCAGCGGAGAGAAGATATCGACGACCAGCGGCGCGACGGTGATGGCGGCGAAGAAGCCGTAGACCACGGTCGGGATACCGGCGAGCACTTCCAGCACCGGCTTGGCGACGGTACGCACTCTCTCGGGGGCGAACTCCGCCATGTAGACCGCGGCGAGCAGACCGATGGGAATGGCCACCAGCATCGCGATCAGGGTGATCATGAAGGTACCGGCGAACAGCGGTACGGCACCGAAGTTGGCGGTGCTCTCGACGCCTTCACCACGACCGGCGGCCATCTGGAAGCTGTTGCCCGGATCCCAGGTGGTCCCGGTGATGAAGGTCCAGAAGCTTTCCATCTGGAAGAAGCGGATGGCCTCGAAGATGATGGAGACCAGAATGCCGAACGTCGTGACGATGGAAATCATCGCCGCGCCGATCAACACATAGCGAATGAGAGTCTCGATGGCATTGCGCGCATGGAAATCAGGCTTCACCAGCGCGAGGCCGATGACCAGACCGGCGGCTGCGACGACCAGACTGGCGATCAGCAGCTGCATGCCTTCGATATCGATACCTGCGGTGGCAATCGCAACGACGGCTGCCAGACCGACCAGCAGAGCAGGCCCTGCGCTGGAAATTGCCGTGAACCAGCCGTACTGATCCGGCTGAGCGTACATTTCAGCACCGCTGGCACGTACACGCTGTGCCTTGCTGCGGCCGCTGAAGAAGGCTACCAGGCCAGCCAGCGCCACGATGCCTATGAAGAAGAGAAAGATCTGCTGAGTCTGCATCTTTCGGGTCCCGGAGTCGCGTTGTTCACAGGGGGAAGGCTTCATGCCTTGCGAAACCCTGCGACCAGTCAAGCAAACGGGCCGGCTGCCAAAGGCAACCGGCCGCGTCAGAGGGTCAGCTGCGTTGCTTACTTCTGGAGATCGGCCAGAGTCAGCTTGGTGCGCTCAGTGACCTGCTCGCGAAGCTTGGCGCGCTCTTCCTTCGGCAGCGGGATCAGACCGATGCCCTTCAGGTAGCCCAGCTCACCGATCATCTTCTCGCTCATGAACAGGTCGTTGTAGGCCTGCTGAGCCGGCACGTCATCCTTGTGCTGGTTCTTCACGTAGTAGAACAGGGAGCGGGAGACCGGATACTCGCCAGAGGAGATGGCATCGGCTTCCGGCTGCACGCCATCGATGGAAGCACCGACGACCTTGTCAGCGTTCTCTTCGAGGAAGGAGTAGCCGAAGATACCGAAGGCTTCGGTGTTCTCGACCAGCTTCTGGATGATCAGGTTGTCATTCTCGCCAGCAGCGATGTAGTGACCGTCCTGACGGATGTTGGTGTAACCCTCACCGCCGTAGCCTTCCATCTCTTCGGTGGAGACTTCCATCACCAGCTCTTCGAAGGCGTCACGGGTACCGGAAGTGGAAGGCGGCCCGTAGACGGTGATCTTGCGGTCCGGCAGGGAGGAATCGATCTCGGACCACTTGGTGTAGGGGTTGTCGACCAACTTGCCGTCGACCGGCACCTGAGCGGCGACCGCCAGGGTGATCTGCTCACGGGTCAGGTTGATGCTGCCATCGCGGACAGACTGGGCGAAGGCGATACCGTCGAAGCCGATCATGGCTTCGGTGATATCGGTCACGCCGTTCTCTTCACAGCGCTCGAATTCAGACGTCTTCATGCGACGAGAGGCGTTGGTGATGTCCGGAGTGCTGTCACCGACACCTTCACAGAACAGCTTCATGCCGCCGCCGGAACCGGTGGATTCGATGACCGGAGTCGGGAAATCGCTGGTGGCACCCAGCTCTTCAGCAACGTAGCTGGAGAACGGATAGACCGTGGAAGACCCCACGATGCGCAGCTGTTCACGGGCTTCTGCTGCACCCACTGATGCAGCGATGACAGCCGCTGCGAGACCGGACTTGAGGAACGCCTTCATGCCTGAAACTCCTTGCGATAGGAATGAGCCAGTGAGGTGGCTTCTTGTCTACAGGGAGTACCTTGCCAAGCATTCATGACAACTGTGTGACAGTCGCCGACTCACGCCTTTCTCAGTCGGACGGCGTCGCGTGGCGCGCCAGGGCACTGCGCCCTGCCAGCACCCGCAGCAGAATATTGCTGATCAGCGCCGTGCCCAGCATGCCGAGGATCATCGGCCACAGGCTGTCCATCGCCAGGCCTGCGATCAGCATGCCGATCATGGCGCCACTGGCAAACTGCATGCTGCCGATCAACGCATTGGCCGTGGCGCTGATGCGCGGAAAATACTCCAGCGCCGAGGAGATCGCATTGGGCGCCACCATGCCGTTGGCCCCGACGAACACCATCAACAGCGGCGCGAGGACGTAGAGCAGATCCAGCCCCAGTACCAGCGCCGATACCAGCAGGATGGCGGCACACAGCTGGATACCGATGCCGATGCGCAGCAGGCGCGGCGGCGACAGGCGTGACAGCAGGCGCACGTTGAGACGGTTGGCGGTGAACATGAACAGGATGTTGGCGCCGAACAGCACCGGGTACCAGGCCGCCGTCACTCCGAAATGCTGAATATAGACGTAGGGCGACGCGGTGATGAAGGCGAACATGCCACCGAAGCCCATCGCCTGCGTCAGCGCATAGCCCATCGCCGGCCCGTGGCGAAGCACGCTGGCATAGTCACGCGCGACCTGCAGGAGGCTGGCCGGCGGCTCATCCGCCTCGCGCTTGCGTCGGGTCTCGGGCAAGCGCAGCGGCAGTACCACCAGCAGGAAGGCGGCATAGGCGGCGAGGAAGGCGAAGATCAGCCACCAGCCCGCCATGCCCAGCAAAAGGCTGCCGATGGCAGGCGCGATCAAGGGCGCCAGCATCATGATCACCGCGACGGTGGACAGCACCTTGGCCGCCTCGCGGCCACTGAAGCAATCGCGCACGATCGCCGAGGAATTGACCACCGAGGCGCCGCCGCCCAGCGCCTGCAGGAAGCGCAGCGCATAGAGCCCCTCGAGGCTCTCGACCCGGGTGATGGCCAGACTCGCCAGCAGGAAGACGAAGATGCCTGACAGCAGGACCGGCTTGCGCCCGATACGGTCTGACAGCGGGCCGAAGATCAACTGCCCCAGCGAGAAGCCGAGCAGGAAGATCGACAGCGACAGCTCCGTATGGTGCACCGTGGTCGCCAGGTCTTCCGCCATGGCCGGCAATGCCGGCAGATAGGCATCGATGGCCAATGGAGCCAGGGCTGTATTGGCCGCGACCAGCAAGGCCAGCTGACGGGTTTGACGCTTGTCCACATCCCCTCCTGCAATCGTTTGTCGATGGTATGCCCAGGTGCCGAAAACGCCACGCCCTTGCCGTCAGATGACGACAGTGGGCGCGCCGCCGCACAATTGATACAGTTGACCTACACAGGTGACGAATGTCACATCACGCTGATGAAATCCCCGCGGATCATCCACTTGGGGCGATCGACCCGAGGTGTCTTCACAGCCGGCAGGCGTGGGTGCACACTCGGTGGCAGCGCTCGCTCCGGCGGCCCCTGCCCTTCACCTCTTGCCTTATTCATGAGGGCCACTCATCCCTTCGGGTGGCTCACGCTCAGTACAGGAAACTCTTGCATGGCACAGGACAAGCTCTCCCAACTCAAGGAAATGACCACCGTCGTCGCCGACACCGGTGACCTCGAGGCCATTCGTCGCTTCGCGCCCACTGATGCTACCACCAACCCGTCACTGATCCTGCAGGCCGCTCAGGACCCGTCACGTCGCGAGCGCCTGACCGAAGTCGCGCGCAAGGCCACCGACATCGATGATGCCGTCGACGCCGTGGCCGTGGATATCGGCACCGAGATCGCCGGCCTGGTACCGGGCTATGTCTCCACCGAGGTCAGTGCCCGTCTGTCCTTCGATGCCGACGAGACCATCCGTCGCGCGCATCGCATCATCGAGCGCTACGCCGCCAATGGCGTCGGTCAGGAACGCATCCTGATCAAGACCGCCTCCACCTGGGAAGGCATCCGCGCCGCCGAGAAGCTCGAGCGCGAAGGCATCCGCACCAACCTGACGCTGCTGTTCAGCTTCGCCCAGGCCCAGGCGTGTGCCGATGCCGGCGTGACGCTGATCTCGCCCTTCGTCGGCCGTATCCTCGACTGGCACAAGGCCAATCAGCCGGACGCCGACTTCAGCGGTGACAACGACCCGGGCGTGAAGTCGGTCAAGGCCATCTACGAGCACTACAAGGGACACGGCTACAAGACCATCGTGATGGGCGCCAGCTTCCGCAACACCGGCGAGATCGAAGCGCTGGCCGGCTGTGATCGCCTGACCATCTCGCCGGCACTGCTGGGTGAGCTGGCCGAGAGCACCGGCACGCTGGAACGTCGCCTGCTGGCCGGCGATGCCGAGCAGAACGTGCCGGAAGTGCTGACCGAGTCCAACTTCCGCTGGGACATGAACGAAGATGCCATGGCCACCGAGAAGATGGGCGAAGGTATCCGCAAGTTCATGGCCGATCAGCGCAAGCTTGAGACCCTGCTGGCCGAACTGCGCAGCCACTGAGCCAACAGAGCATAGCGCCGATGATGAACTCTTGTTAAGCAAGAGCTCATTGAACGGCCAAGGCAACAAAAAGCGCCTGCCGTGTTTCACGGCAGGCGCTTTCTTTATGCTTTTAGAAACGTGCTTTCAGAAACGTGCTGTCTGATTCGCGCTGCCAGATTCGTGCTTTTAGAAACGAGCTGTCAGGCTCAATGCCCCGGCGCCTTCAGTGCGGCTGGCGATGCTCCTCGCTTTCCAGCAGCTCGATCAGCGGCTGGAACTCCAGGCGATTGTGACCATTCAGGCACATCAACAGCCGGTGAGCCTCGAGAATGCGCCCGCGCAGCTCCTGTTCCTGCTGGGGCGAGGCATCGACGTCATCCTGAGACTCGTTCAGCGCTGGCGCGTTGCAGCAGGAGGCTCCGTCCAGATCGGCCTGGTCCGCCTCCGGCAGGCTGCCGGCATCCACGACACTGGCCACCTCGTCGAACCCCATCACCTTGAGCATGGTCAGCACGTCGGGATGGGCAGCCACCACCTGCGCCGGCATCACCAGCCGATCGCGGACCGCCAGCGCCAGCTTGGCCAGAAAGCCCAGTGCGGTGGAATCGACATTGGTCGCTTCGCGCAGATCGATGATCACGCTTTCCAGTCCCTCAACCGCAGCCACGCGCTGTACCTGCTGATCCAGCGTGGCACACAGCGTCAGGCGTACATCACCGGATAGCTTGAGCACGAACAGGCCGTCTTCGAACACGGCCTGGATACGTCCTTCATCCATCATGGAATCCTGTCAGCGTCATCAAGGTAAGGTCATCCGGCAGCTCGCCATCCAGCGCCAGTCCACGACGCAATCCTTGCACATCCTCACTGCTCAGAATCCGTTGATGCAGTGCTCGAGTCCTGTCCTCCAGCGCCTCGCCCGGCAGGCATTCCAGCACACCATCACTGGCCAGCCACAGGCGGAAGCGCTCAGGAAGCGCCACACGATACGCTGGATAGCGGGTGTCTGGGAAGAGCCCCACCGGCCGACCGCTGCCCTCCAGCTCACGCAGCTCGCCGTCGGGCGTGACCAGTACCGGCATCGGCAGCTGGGCGCCCAGGGTGTAATGCAGCGTGCGCGTATCACGGTCCATCACACCACACATCACCGTGGCATGCTTGCCGATACCACTGTCGATCAGTTCACGGTTGAGCAGTGCCAGCCACTCGGGGCCGAAGGTTTCCGGCGTATGTTCCTCCCAGTGGCGGATCGCGCGTGCGAACAACAGCTTGAGCAGCACGGTCACGAAGGCCGACGAGGCGCCATGACCGGAGACATCCGCAAAGTAGAACAGGCTGAAGCGTTCGTCGATCGCCTGATACTCGAGGAAGTCACCCGACAGATACAGCGACGGCGACAGGCAGTACTCATAACTGACGCCATTGATGTGCTGTCCGCTCTGGGGCAGCAGACGCTGCTGGATCTGGCCACCGGCCTGCTGGTCCTGACGCAGCAGCGCCAGATGCGTCTCCAGATGCTCGTTGAGCTCCTCGAGGCGCGCGCGTGCCTTGGCGTGCTCATGGGCCAGCTGGTGATGCTCCGCCGCCCGTTTGAGCAGACTGCGCAGTACCGAGCCATGCTCGCGCGGCGCGATGAGGTAATCGACCAGCCCGGCCTCCACCGCCGGCAACAGGCATTCATCCCCACGACTCTCGGCCACCACCACCGTCGGCAGGCGCTCGGCCAGACGCGACCACTCATGACTGGAAACGGCCTCGACATGCGCGACCACCACCGCCACTCCGCTGGGCAGTGTCGCGATGCCACCACAGGCCGCCACCGCACAGCGTTCATCCGTCAACAGCTTCGCCAGCGCATCACGCCGCGAGCCGGGAAGATCAATCAGACCGATCAACAGACGCTTGCCTTGCTCATCCGCCATGCCAACCCCTCATTCCCGTCCTTGCTGCCATCCACTCGCAGTCTTGATGCTGCTTGCCCTCGCGACCGGCACCACTGACCATTCACGGTACCGGCCGCCTGCTGCGGGTGACGCATTACTGGCTGTCGTCTTCCGGTGCGAAGGCACCATCGAGATCGGCATCATCGAAGCTGTCGCTGGCGAAGGGATCATCGCCCAGCTTGCCATCGTTGATCTCGAAGTTGCGGCGCTGCAGGTAGGCATCACGAATGAAGCTGTAGCGATCCCCCTGGATCAGCTTCTCCTGCTCGAGCAGACCGGCACGGGTGTCGACCAGATCCAGCGCCTTCAGGCCGTAACGTACCTTGTCATTCTCGATGTAATTGACCGGATCATTGAAGTAGTCGACCGGCATGCCCGCGGTGTCACGCACGGTGCTCGGGCCGAACAGCGGCAGCACGAGGTACGGCCCCTGACCGACTCCCCACACGGCGAGCGTCTGACCGAAGTCCTCTTCGTCGACCGTCCAGCCCAGTTCGCTGGCCGGATCGAACAGGCCGCCGATGCCGACGGTGGAGTTGAGCAACAGACGGCCGGTGGAGACTCCGGCATTGGCCCACTTCCACTGCAGCACCGAGTTGAACATGGTGCGGACCTCTCCCAGGTTCGAGAAGAAGTTGCCCACGCCATCCTGCACAAGCTCCGGCGTCACATAGTCATAGCCCTGCGCGACCGGCTTGAGGGCATAGCGGTCCAGGGTGTCATTGAAGGTATAGACGTTACGGTTGAAGCCCTCCCAGGGGTCCTGAGGATTCGGCTCGCTGTCTCCGGTGCTGGCGCAACCCGCCAGCAGGGACATGGCCAGCAGTGCCGGCAGGGAAGTCTTGATCGTGTGCATCTCGTCACCTGTAAGTCTATTGGATTCCTGCAGCGGTCCTTGCCACATCCCTGGCTGTCAGGTCCGACCTTCTTTATACGTTCCGCGCCCGCCAAGAGCCAGCACAGGCCACGTGGATTCGCGCAATGTCCTGCTTCAACCGCAGCGTTTCAGCAGCACGCTGCCGGCACTGTAGCCTGCCCCGAAAGAACACAATACCCCAAGGCTCCCCGGCGCCAGATCCGCATGATGGAGGTGGAAGGCGATCACCGAGCCCGCGGAGCTGGTATTGGCGTAGCGATCGAGAATGATCGGCGCTTCCTCGCTCGACGGGTCACGCCCCAGCACACGCCGCGCGATCATGTCGTTCATGTGGCGGTTGGCCTGGTGCAGCCACATGCGATCAAGATCACCGCCGTCTGCCTCGATCTCGCCCAGATGGGTGGTGATCAGCTCGGCCACCATCGGGCAGACCTCGCGGAAGACGCGCCGACCTTCCTGGATGAACAACTTGTCATCGGCCTTTACACGATGGCTTGCGCTGTCGAGTGTCATCGCGGATGCCACGTCGTCCTCAAGCACCGCCGTGCGATTGAGGAAGCCGAAATTGTTGCGTATCGCGTTGGAGAAGCGCGTCACCAGACGCGTGCCGAGCACCTCGAAGCCATCGGTGCGCGTGGCGACATCCGCGGCTTCCAGCACCACGGCCGTGCAAGCATCCCCGAAGATGAAATGGCTGTCTCGGTCGCGGAAGTTGAGATGCGCACTGCAGATCTCCGGATTGACCATCAGCACACGCTTGGCACTGCCGCTGCGAATCGCGTTGGCGGCGGTCTCGATGCCGAAGGTGGCGGAGCTGCACGCCACGTTCATGTCGAAGGCATAGCCACCGGCCTCAAGCGCGGCCTGCAGTTCCACCGCCACCGCCGGATAGGGGCGCTCGAGGTTGGAACAGGCCACGATGACCAGATCCAGGTCCGCGGCATTGACGCCCGCCGCTGCCAGTGCTTCACGCGCGGCCGCCACGCCCATCTCGCACTGCACCGAGGGCTGGTCATTGGCGCGCGCCGGCAGGCGTGGGCGCATGCGCTCCGGGTCGAGAATGCCCTCGGCATCCAGCACGTAGCGGCTGTGGATACCCGAGGCCTTGACGATGAATTCGCCGCTGGACTCGGTACGCGCCTCACGCTCACCACGCGCGATGGCGTCGGCATTGGCGGCATTGTCCGCCGCCACCCAGGCATTGAAGGACGCCACCAGTGCCTCGTTGCTGATGGCATTGGGCGGCGTGTAGAGCCCGCTGCCGGTGATCAGTACCCGATGATTGCCGCTGGCGCTCATGGACTGACCGGCGTTGGCGTGTTGCGTATCGGCAGCGTGAACATTGTCATTGTTTGGCATGCATCCACTCCTGACAGTGCTATCCCGCGGGATATCACCAGAATTGAGCGGGGCACGATCCGGTACCGCGTCGTCATGCCCCATGTTCAGTGTACGCTGTCTCGGCAATTCCAGACGCCCGAGTCAGCATTTGTCGAGCGACCACAGTGAATGCTTAAACAGCATTTCCTGTATGCAGCTTGGGCCATCCCGCCTCGGCACGCCTCCACGTACCGGTCACGCAAGACTCTGATGCCACACACAACGTCCTGGCGCTGCCCCAGCCAAGGCCGAGCCTCAGCCAAGGCAGAACTTCAGCCAAGACAAAGCTCAGCCAAGACAAAGCCCAGTCCCAGGACATCAGCGGCGCGCCATCAGCTCCTGCCAGCGCTTCTCGAGGCGCTTGGCGGAGACAGTCTCCAGGGTGCCGAGCTGCTGGGCAAACAGCGAGACGCGCAGTTCCTGCAGCCACCAGCCGAACTCTTCCAGCTCCGCATCCGGCAGCCCCTGCTCGCGCGCCTTGCTCAGGCGGGCATCAAGGCGGGATTCGAAGCCCTTGACCTCTTCCATGTCACGCTGGTCGCGCATGCGCTCACGCGGTGCCTTGTCGAGACGGATCAGCATCGCCTCCACATAACGCGGCAGCTGATGCAGCCATTCACCGGAGGCCTGGATGAAGCCCGGCGTGATCAGGCGCGCCTGCTGGGCCTTGAGATCAGCCACCACCAACGCCATCGAGAAGTCGATCTTGCCCTTGAGACGCTTGGAAAGCTCCAGATGCTGCTTGAGCGCGGCTTCCAATGGCTTGAGCAGCGCCTCGGCGTGCGGCACCAGCTCGGCCCGCTTGTCATCGAGACGCGCCTGCAGCTCGCTGCGCGAACGCGGCAGCGGCTCGACGGCCATCACCTGCTCGAAGACGCCGTAGATGAAGTCATCCGCCAGCTGGCGACGCGTGCCGACCTTGGCGAACAGCAACGCACAGCGCTCCAGCGCCTTGAGATCACGGTCCAGATAGCGCACCTGGTCCGGCAGGCGTGCCATCGCCAGACGCGTGATGCCATCACGGTGCGCGGCGGCGGCCTTGGCCGGATGATCGAACAGCTCCACGCTCAGATTCTGCTCGACCTGAGCCGTCGCGCTGGCAGGCGCATGGCTGGACGGCGCGCTGTTCTTGCCGGTCTTGCGCGCCAGCTTGCGCTGCTTGGCACTCATGCCGCCGTCGGCAGGCGCCGCCGCCTTCACCACCAGCGCCGGATAAGCCTCGACGCGGATGCCTGCCTGGGTGGTGCTGTGCGAGGTGGCGATCGGCGTCTCCGGCAGATCTTCCAGCACTTCGCTGTCGGCTTCACGGCTGCGGTTGGCCATCGCCCGCGCGGCGGCCGCGGCCGAGTCCTTGAAGCGAGCTTCCAGCGCTTCGAGATCACGCCCTTCGCCCAGCACCTTGCCGTCCTGATCGACGATACGCAGGTTCATCTTCAGGTGCGGTTCCAGCGTTTCGGGCGCCCAGGCATCCTGCGGCAGGCGCAGGCCAGTCTTGACGCGCATGAACTCGGCCAGCGCATCGGTCAGCGGCACGTCGTCCGGGGTCAGCGCCTCAAGTGCGGCATCGACCCAGTTGGGAATCGGCACTACCTGCTTGCGGTACTGCTTGGGCAGCGATTTCATCAGCGCGATGGCCTTGTCACGCAGAAGCCCCGGCACCAGCCATTCGATGCGATAGCGTGGCAGCTGCGAGAGCATCGCCGCCGGCACGATCATCGTCACGCCGTCATCCACCGCACCGGGCGCGAAGTGATAGCTCAGCGGGTAGGCGACGCTGTTGTGGTGCAGCTGCTCGGGGTAGCGCGCGACGGTGACTTCCTCGGCGTCGCGCGCCATCAGGTCGTCGAGATTCAGATGCAGGACATCGGGATTGTTGCGCTCGGCCTCCTTGCGCCACCTGTCGAAGCTGCGCCCGTTGTAGATGCCTTCCGGAATCCGCTCGGCATAGAAGGCGAACAGCGTCTCTTCGTCGACGAGGATGTCTCGCTTGCGCGCGCGGTCCTCAAGCTCACCAACCTCATCCATCAGGCCGCGATTGTGGGCGAAGAACGGCGCACGGGTCTGGAATTCGCCCTCGACCAGCGCACGGCGAATGAACAGCTCGCGGGACTCCTGTGGCGCCAGCGGGCCGTAATGCACCTTGCGCGCGGTGACGATGGGCAGCCCGAACAGGGTCACCTGCTCACTGGCGACCACCTGGGCGCGCTTCATCTCCCAGTGCGGCTCGCTGTAGCTGCGCTTGACCAGATGCTCGGCCAGCGGCTCGACCCACTCGGGCTTGATCGCCGCGACCTGACGCGCGTAGAGCTTGGTGGTCTCGACCATCTCGGCCGCCATCACCCACTTGGGCGACTTCTTGGCCACACCGGAACCCGGGTGGACGAAGAAGCGTCGGTTGCGCGCGCCGAGATACTCGCGATTTTCCTGCTTGAGGCCGAGATTGGAGAGCAGCCCGGTCAGCAGCGCGCGATGCAGTGATTCGTGATCGATGGCCACCGACGGGCGGCGGCCCTGCCCCGGCGAGGCCAGTACCCGCGCGGTGACCTCGGCCTGCGCCTCGGCGTCGCGCTCTTGCTGGGCGCTGGTCATCTCCAGCCCCAGGTCACGCGTCAGCTGCTTGAGCTGACGGAAGGTGTCATGCCACTCGCGCAGGCGCAGATAGTTGAGGAAACGCGCCTTGCACCAGCGGCGCAGCGGGTTGGCCCCCAAGGCATCACGCGCCAGTTCGAAGCCTTCCCACAGATTCAGCCAGCTGACGAAGTCGGAGTTGTCGTCATCCCACTCGTGGTGGATCTGATCGGCCTGCTGGCGCTTGTCGGCGGGGCGCTCGCGCGGGTCCTGGATCGACAGCGCGCTGACGATGATCAGCACTTCGCGCAGGCAACCGCGCGAGGCGCCCTCAAGCACCATGCGCGCCAGACGCGGGTCGATGGGCAGACGCGCCAAGGTGCGGCCATCACGGCTCAGACGGTTGTGTTCATCCACCGCGCCCAGTTCGCGCAGCAGGCGGAAGCCATCGGTGACGAAGCGCGAATCCGGCGCATCGACGAAGGGGAACTTCTCGATGTCACCCAGCTTGAGCGACAGCATCGACAGAATCACCGAGGCCAGGTTGGTGCGCTGGATTTCCGGCTCGGTGTATTCCGGGCGCGCGAGGAAGTCCTCCTCGCTGTAAAGGCGGATGCACAGGCCTTCGGCGATACGCCCGCAGCGGCCCTTGCGCTGGTTGGCGCTGGCCTGGCTGATCGGTTCCACCGGCAGACGCTGGATCTTGGAGCGATAGCTGTAGCGGCTGATGCGCACCAGGCCCGGGTCGATCACATAGCGGATGCCCGGCACGGTCAGCGAGGTCTCGGCGACATTGGTGGCCAGCACGATGCGGCGGCCACGATGCGGCTGGAAGACGCGGTTCTGCTCTTCGTTGGAGAGGCGCGCGTACAGTGGCAGCACCTCGGTATCACGCAGCTGGGCGCGACGCAGGGTGTCCGCGGTGGCGCGGATCTCGCGCTCGCCGGGCAGGAAGATCAGCACGTCACGCGGGCCCCGCATCCAGCCCTTCTCGCGCTCGATCAACGACAGCTCTTCCACCGCGCGCAGGATACCTTCCTGCAGGCTGAGGTCTTCCTCATCCTCGGCGTCGCGCACCAGTGGCAGGTACCGGGTCTCGACCGGGAAATTGCGCCCGCTGACCGAGACGATGGGCGCCGGCGTGCCATCCTGGGCCGCGAAGTGCTGACTGAAGCGCTCCACGTCGATGGTCGCCGAGGTGATGATGATCTTGAGGTCCGGGCGGCGCGCAGTGAGACGCTTGAGATAACCGAGCAGGAAGTCGATGTTCAGACTGCGCTCGTGGGCCTCATCGATGATGATCGCCTCGTAGCGGCTCAGGTCCGGATCATGCTGGGTTTCCGCCAGGAGGATACCGTCGGTCATCAGCTTGACCAGCGTCGACGGGCCGGTGGTGTCGTTGAAGCGCACCTGATAGCCGACCGTCTCGCCGAGCGTCGTCTCGAGCTCCTCGGCCAGACGCGCCGCCACCGAGCGCGCCGCCAGACGACGTGGCTGGGTGTGGCCGATCAGGCCATTGCGCCCCAGCCCCATCTCCAGACAGAGCTTGGGCAGCTGGGTGGTCTTGCCCGAGCCGGTCTCACCGGCAACGACCACCACCTGATGCTCGGCAAGCGCGGCGAGGATGTCTTCGCGACGCTCCACCACCGGCAGCTCCGGCGGATAGTTGAGCGCGGCGGGGGTCTGCCAGCGGGCCAGTGCCGTCTCGCGCGCGGCGCGCTGGGCGATGCTCGCCTCAAGGCGGCTCTCGATGTCGTTGATGGCACGATCGACCGGCTTGCCTTCCTTGAGACGCCGCCGCAGGCCAGCCAGGCGCTTGCCCAGCTCGCGCTGATCACGGCTCAGGGCGCGTTCAAGGCGAGCCGCGAGGGCTTCAAGACGCGCATGTTCGGACGGTGCGGTAGCGGTGTCGCTCAAGGACTGCCTCTTCTCAACCAGCGACCACACGCCACGCGCGCAGCCGGAAACTCTCGGGAATTCAGCCTCACGCTCGCCTGCACGAGGCAGCAAGCCATGACACCTGAATGACAAAACGGCCCGTCAACAAGTGACGGGCCGTCCATTGTAGCCCTGCGCGTAGCCGCGCCCAACCTTGGCGGCGCTTGTCCCCTGCCCCGCCGCCGATTCAGCGCTGTCCTCAGTACTGTCCTCAGTGCTCGCGTAGCGGCGTATTGCCACCGCTCTCTTCGCTGTCGCGCAGCTCACGACGCAGCACCTTGCCGACGTTGGTCTTGGGCAGTTCATCGCGGAATTCGACGAAGCGCGGCACCTTGTAGCCGGTCAGCTGCTCCTTGCACCAGCTGCGCAGGCTGTCGCGATCCAGATCCGGGTTGCTGGAGACCACGAACAGCTTGATCGCCTCTCCGCTCTGCTCGTCCGGCACGCCCACTGCCGCCGCCTCGACGATATCCGGATGGCCGCTGACCACGTCCTCGATCTCGTTGGGGAACACATTGAAGCCGGAGACGATGATCATGTCCTTCTTGCGATCGACGATGCGCACGAAGCCATCCTGTTGGATGACCGCGATATCGCCGGTGCGGATGAAGCCCTCTTCATCCATCGCCTCACGCGTGGCATCGTCACGCTGCCAGTAGCCCTTCATCACCTGGGGGCCGCGCACGCACAGCTCGCCCGGCGCATCACGCCCCAGCGTCACACCATCGGCGTCCACCACCTTGAGCTCGGTACCCGGCACCGGCTTGCCGATGGTGCCCAGCTGCAGCTCACGCGGCGGATTGAAGCTGACGATGGGCGAGGTCTCGGTCATGCCGTAGCCCTCGGCGATCGGGCAGCCGGTGACGGCTTCCCAGCGCTCGGCCGCGCTGCGCGTCAGCGCCATGCCGCCGGAGATGGTCAGCTTGAGACTCGAGAAGTCCAGCGCCTTGAAGTCATCACGCTGGCATAGCGCCGAGAACAGCGTGTTGAGGCCGACGAAGGCAGTGAACGGTGTCCTGCCCAGTGTCTTGATGAAGCCATCGATATCGCGCGGATTGGTGATCAGCACGCTGTGATTGCCGCTCTCCATGCTGTAGAGGCAATTCACCGTGAAGGTATAGATGTGATAGACCGGCAGCGGCGCGATCAGCACCTCCTGGCCTTCATTGAGCACGTCACTGATCACGCCGCGCGCCTGCAGCATGTTGGCGACCAGATTGCGGTGGGTCAGCATGGTGCCCTTGGCAACCCCGGTGGTGCCGCCGGTGTACTGCAGCGCGGCGATGTCCTCGGGCTTTCGCGTGACACGCGTGTGCGAGAGCCCCGCGCCGCGCTTGAGCACCTCACGCAGGCCGTGTGCCTCGGGCAGGTGGTACTTCGGCACCATCTTCTTGACGTAGCGCACCGCCAGGTTGATCAGCGGACGCTTGGGAAAGTCATGCAGGTCACCTATCTCGGTGATGATGACCTCCTCGATGTCGGTACGCTTGAGCACCTTCTCGAGCTTGTCCGCCATGTTGGCCAGAATCACGATGGCACGTGCACCGGAATCATGGAACTGATGCTGCATCTCGCGCTCGGTGTAGAGCGAGTTGGTGTTGACCACCACCAGACCGGCGCGCAGCGCGCCGAATACCGCCACCGGGAACTGCAGCAGGTTCGGCAGCTGGATGGCAATGCGATCACCGGGCTCAAGGCCGGTCTCGTGTTCCAGCCAGGCGGCGAAATTGCGCGACAGGCGGTCCACATCGGCGTAGCTGAGCGTCTTGTCCATGCAGCTGAAGGCCGGACGGCTGGCATAGTTGGCGCAGCTGGCCTCGAAGACCTCGAGAATCGAGGGGTAATCCTCGAGACCGGACAACGGCTCACCGCTGAGAATCAGGTTGGCGTCCCCGGTCACGGGGCCAGCGGGATCAGACGCCTTGTCGGCTTCCGGGTCTGCCGAGGCGTTGGCAGGATTGGCATCATGCATGGCTTGGGCTCCATGACTGCATTCGTCTGCTGGATCGTGGCCGGGCGCGGCGTCTTTCACTGGCAGCCACAGGCGAGAATTCAGCACTTGTTGTTATCAGGGCGTCACGCCCACATGTGAACAATGACATGAATGACGGCGTGATGGGAAAAGGTCGGCGCGACAACGCGCGCGCAGGTGCCGGCAACGCACCGGCGACACCCCGGCAGGAACCTTCAGGGCCGCCGAGCTTCACCTTAACCAGTCACGCCAATGATGTAAAACGACCGATTGAAACCATCGTTCACATCAGAAAAAGTCTTGTTGAATCAGATCACTACTCTTGTACGACCTTGGTCAGAGGCTAGCCTCGACTGCCAACCTAGCCATGTCGTTATGCGCTTCAGGCCTTTGAGTCGCGCTCGGCTAGCCCTTAACCTTATGCTCATACAGTCGCGACAGCCGCTGCTGAGCGTCATCACTTCACTCAAGCAGCGGGCATGCTCGCTGTCTAGCCGCCAGATACCCAGAGGACCTCGCATGGCCAGGATCTATCAGGACAACTCGCAAGCCATCGGCAATACGCCGCTGGTCAAGATCAACCGCCTCAGCAGCCATCCACGCCTGTACGCCAAGGTGGAAGCCCGCAACCCGGCGTTCTCGGTCAAGTGCCGTATCGGTGCCAGCATGGTGTGGGACGCCGAAGAACGCGGCGTGCTCAAGCCGGGCATGGAGATCATCGAGCCGACTTCCGGCAACACCGGTATCGCGCTGGCCTTCGTCGGCGCGGCGCGTGGCTACCCCGTCACCCTGACCATGCCTTCCTCGATGAGCATGGAGCGCCGCAAGGTGCTGAAGTCCCTCGGCGCCAACCTGGTGCTGACCGATCCGGCCAAGGGCATGCAGGGTGCCATCGACAAGGCCTGCGAGCTGCAGAAGGCCGAGCCGGAACGCTACTTCCTGCCGCAGCAGTTCTCCAACCCGGCCAACCCGCGCATCCACGAAGAGACCACTGGCCCGGAGCTGTGGGACGCGCTGGACGGCGAAATGGATGTGCTGGTGGCGGGCGTCGGTACCGGCGGAACCATCAGCGGCATCGCCCGCTACTTCAAGACGGTGCGCGGCCTGTCACTCGAGGCCGTGGCGGTGGAGCCGGCAGAATCCACCATCATCACCCAGCGCATGCAGGGCGAGTCGATCACGCCGGCCCCGCACAAGATCCAGGGCATCGGTGCCAACTTCATTCCCGACAACCTGGACCTGACGCTGATCGACCGCGTCGAGCCGGTCGCCAGTGAAGACGCCATGGCCATGGCGCGTCGCATCATGCAGGAAGAAGGCATCATGTGCGGCATCTCCTGCGGTGCGGCGATGACCGCGGCGCTGCGCCTGGCGGAAGACCCGGCCTACGCCGACAAGTCCATCGTCGTCATCCTGCCGGACAGCGGCGAGCGCTACCTGTCCTCGCCGATGTTCGCCGGCATGTTCGACGACGTCGAAGGCTGAGCCTCACGCATTGACCAGGCAAAAGCCGCAAACACGAAGGGCCGCAATCGCGGCCCTTCGTGTGTCTGGCGTTCAATTTCTTTCTGCGTCGCTCAGCGTCAGCGACTCAGCCAAACGTCAGCGACTCAACCAAACGTCAGCAGCTCAAGTCAGACGCCAGCCAATCCGGCTTGAGGCGCGCGGTCGCGGTGCGATCGACCGCTCCGTTCTCGGCCTGCTCCTGCCCTGGCTCTTCCTGGCTCAGCGGCAACTCGCCACCAAGACTGGCGACCAGCTCGCCTTCGCGGAACACCACCAGCTGACCCGGAAGCAGGCGCTGCCACTGCTCGTTGTCGGTGAGCGGATCGGTGGCGATCACCGAGACCACATCGGCATCGGTGGTGTGCTGCTGGAAGTCGACGCTCATCTCGAAGTCGGTGAGACTCGCCTGCCCGAAGGGCGCGCGGCGCGTGATGTGCGCCAGCCTGGTGGAGCAGTAGGCGTAGAGATGCACGCCATCGGAGAGCAGCAGATTGAAGACGCCAAGCCCGCGCAGACGCTCGCACTGGGCGTGCAGATGCCGCCACAGGTCTTCGCACCGGGCCGGCGGATTCGGGAAGGCGCGCCGGATCTCGCCGAGCAGGAAGCAGGCAGCGTGCTCGCTGTCCGTACTGCCCACCGGGCGGTAGTACGGCAGGGGCAGTGCCTGCCAGTCCGCCAGCTGACCGTTGTGGGCATAGCACCACTGCCGACCCCACAGCTCGCGCGTGAACGGGTGGGTATTGGCCAGCGTCACCTGGCCGACATTGGCCTGGCGAATATGGCTGATGACCATCTGCGACTTGATCGGATAGTCGAGAATCATGCGCGCGATGGGCGAATCCACCGACGGATGCGGGTCACGGAATTCGCGATAACCGCCCTCTTCGTAGAAGGCGATTCCCCAACCATCGCGGTGCGGACCAGTACCACCGCCTCGCTGCAGAAAACCGGCGAAGCTGAAGCAGATATCGGTCGGCACATTGGCACTCATGCCGAGCAGTTCACACATGGGGTTCCTCCCGCTGAGTCGGCTTGCGCGTCATGCGACGCACCAACATGATCACTACCAGCAGGCCGATCACACCGGCAACGGCGTAAGCGATCATGCGGCTTTGCGGTGATTCTGCCTCACGTTTGGCAAAGTCCGAAGCTCCTTCGAACCACTGACTGATCAACGCAGGCACCTTGTCGATGGGCAGGCGGCCCTTCACCAGCAGGTCATTGAGGTCTTCCTTCTCCTCTACCGCCTGATCCAGGCCCTGAATCTCACCGAAGGACTCGCCCTCGATGGGCGAGCGGTCCAGATTGGCGGCACGCCGCGCCGCATTCTCGTTGAGGGTATAGGGCGCCAGGTCGATCACCCGTGAGCTCCCGCCCAGTGCGATGCGCGCACTGATCTGCACATCGGCACTGACGTCACGCTCCAGCGGCGGCAGTTCGATACGCCAGCGACTCTCGCCCGCTTCCGCCACGCTCAACGGCTCACCCTGCAGCGTCGCATCCAGCTGGGTATTGGCGGTGTTGAGCAGCGGATGACGCGCGCTGACCTCCAGCGCGCTCGGCGGCGTCGAGTTCTGCGCATTGCCACCGATCGGCTCGACCAGCAGCGGGTCGACCACGCTGGTGCGCTGACTCAACTGACGTGCAAAGGGCGCGCCATCGCGCTGGCCCTCGATGGTCAGCGTCAGGCGAGCACCACCCGGTTGCTGCGGTGGCGGCATGTTGACGCTGAACTGCGCGCCGTCACGCTCAAGACCGCGCTGCTGGGCGCTGGTCACGGCTGCCGTTTCTGCTGACATGCCACCCTCGTCTTCCGGCACCAGACGCGCATTGCCGTCCAGCGTCGCCAGGAAGTCCTGCTCAGCGACATCACGTGCGCCGTCGACCAGCGAGGCTGAGAGGGAATAGCCAAAGCCGCGATACAGCGTGGCCGGCAGCGGGCGCGACACCAGCGCCAGGTCTGACACCACGGTGATGCGGCTGTCGACGCCCACCTGCCCTTCGATACGCCACTGCCCGGCCTCGGGGTCGGTCACGGTGATCAGGTCATAGCGCGGCTGATGTTCCCAGCGCACGCCCTCGGGCAACGATGCCTTGTCGGCCAGCGAATAGCGCTGACCATCCGGTGCGATCAATATCGGCGCGCTGTCATCGGGGCCGTGGAAGACCAGCGCCGTGAATTCCTCGACGCTGCCATCGATGGTGAAGCGCTTGTCCTCGAGCGGCACCAGCTCGCCGGGCACGATACGGTCGAGCGCCCCGAGGAAGGCACGCAGCAGGTCTTCCGGGGTCTCGGCGACCGTCGCCAGCCCGCCGGTGCCATCGGCGACCTGCTGCAGCAGATCGATATCGGCATTGCGCGACAGCGCGACGGTATGCACCGTGATGTTGTGCGCGGCAAGCGTCGGCGTCAGCTCATCGGTGATGCGCTGGCGCGAGGCGCTGTCCGAGGCGGCCTTCTCGCTGCTCGGCTCACGCAGGTCGACCATGCCATCGGAGAGTAGAATGATCTGACGCGGCCCCTGGCCATCGATGCTCACATCGGCGCCTTCGGCGGCGGCACGCAGGCCCGCCTCGAGGTCAGTGTACTGCTCGTAATCGTCCAACCGCCCTTCCAGCCCGCGGGCCGCCTGTTTCCAGCCCGCATCGACCGCGCCCAGCGCCAGCAAGGGCTGTACCTGCTCACCGAAGCCCCACAGCCCCGCACGCGAGCGCTCCGGCAGCAAGGTGACCAGCAGGTCCAGCGCACTGGCGCGCAGATTGGTCGGATCGTTGTGCTTCATGCTGCCGGAGACATCGATCGCCATGCGCAGGTCAGGCGCAATGTCGCGCGCCGAGCCACTGGCTGCGTTCGCGTCACTCGCGACATCCCGGGCCACGAACGGCATCTGCTCAGCCTGTTCGCTGGCCGACTCATCTACCGGCCCACTTACCGGCTCGCTCATCGGCTCACTTGCCGAAGCGTTGGCCGCTGACGACGCCTGCTCGGCGAAGGCCGAGGGCGACGCGAGGCTGATGCCCGCCAGCATCAGGGCCGCCAGCCAGCGCGCCCCCGCAACCTTGGCGACAGGGCCGAATGAAGAGCCGGATACATGCCCTGGTGAACGGACTGGCTCAAGAGACGAAGTGACAGCTACATCACGGGGCATGACAGATCCTTAGTCCACGCTCGGACAATGCACGGCTGGCGCTGATCGAACGACGCTCGATCAGAGCGACGGTTCCTGACGGTCGCGGCCTGCGCGGGTACGCGCCGCCGCACGGGCCGAGGTGCCACGTTTCTCGCTGCGCAAGCTGGCGCCAGCGGCGTGGCCCTCGCGCACTTCCTCATCCTCCTGCTCATGGGCATGAGGCTGGCGGCGCTGCTGGGCGGCGCGGCGACGCTGTTCACGCCCGCGTCCCAGCCACCAGATCACCAGACCCAGCACCACACCGGCCCCGATGCCCAGCACCAGCATGCCGAAGGCCGAGGCCATGCCACCACCATCCTTCTGTATCACGCTGACGGCAAAGGCCACGATGGCTGGCGCAAGGCCGGTGTAGGCATCTTCCGCGACGCTGGCCGTGACGTGAAAACTGGTCGGCACGGCGATCATGCCGGCGATGCCGCCGACGAGGATCCAGCGCAGGAAACGCGGCAGTATTCGCACCGCCATATAGCCGGTAAACAGCACTACCGCTGCCAGGCCAAAATAGATCAGCCACATCTGCGGCAACGAATCGGAAATCATCATGCCCTTCACTCCTGTCATAACATCCTGTCGAGACTGACATTCAGAGGGGTGCCTGTCCTGTGCAGAAGCACCCGACACCTCAGTTCAGCCATCGAGTCATCCCATCATCGGGAGCCACACGTTGCGTGGCACCAGAGGCTGCGCATTCATCTCTCACGGCGGCGATGCCTCCCATGAGGCAAGGGCTTGCGCACGCTGTGGGACAGGCTCAATGTTACACTCCATGCCCGCCCGACACACTCGAGCACCCCACTTTCACGAGGTAGCCATGCCCGATAGCCCCGTCCAGCGCCATTATCGTGCCGATGACCCCGAATGGCACTGGCTTGAAGAACGCGACACGCCAGAGGTCACCACCTTTCTCACGGCGGTCAACGCCGAGAGTGATCGCTGGTTCGCACCGCTCGCGCCGCTGAGCGACGCCCTCTATCACGGCCATCTTGCGCGCCGCGAACTGGCCGTCTCAAGCCTGGCCGAGGCACTGGATCACTACGTCTATTGGAGCGAGACCGCGGCAGACGCCGACTATCCGGTCTGGTGGCGCCATGCGATCGGCGCCGACCCCGCCGATACCCGCCAGCACGAATGCCTGCTGGACCTGCAGAGCCTGTCGCGCCATCACGACTTCGTCGAACTGGGCGAGATGGCCATCTCCCCGGATGAACAGCAACTGGCATGGACTCTGGACACCAGCGGCGACGAGGTGTTCAGCCTGCGTCTTGCAACACTGAACGCGACGGATGGCGACTCACGCAACGCCGGCCACGATGACGAGTGCCTGCTGGAGGATATCGGGCCGGACCTGGTGTGGGCCGAGGACGGCCAGCATCTGCTGTTCACGCGCTATGACAGCACCCAGCGCCCCTTCGAGATCTGGTGTCTGAATGTCACGAGCCGCGCCGAGACGCTGCTCTACCGCGAGGAAGACAGCGAATTCTGGGTCGGCATGGGCAAGACCCGCTCACGCGCCTGGCTGATTCTGGAAACCGCCTCCAAGGACACCAGCGAGACCTGGTTGCTCAAGGCCGATGCCCCGCTGGATGAGATGCGCCTGGTGCGCGCCCGCGAGACCGGTGTCGAGTACGGTGTCGACCACCGCCCCGGCCACTTCTATGTGCTGCACAACAGGCAAGCGCCGCACTTCCAGCTCGATATCGCCTCCGAGCATGCGCCCGGCGACTGGCAGCCGCTGATCGCCACCCGCGATGAGGTGACGCTGGAAGGCGTCGAAGCCTTCAGCTGGGGGCTGATGGTCGATGAACGCGATCACCGTCAGGCCCAGGCATGGCTGCGCGTGATCGAATTCGAGGGCACGGCACAGACACAGGCGATCAGTCGCGACGAACGCCTGGCCATGCCGGAACAACCTCTGAGTCAGGGGCTGGGCGACTGCCCGCATTTCGACGCTCGCCGCCTGCGCATCCGCGAGGAAAGCTTCACCACCCCGCCGAGCTGGATCGAGCTGGACCTCGACACGGGTGCGCGCCGACTGCTCAAGCGCCAGACCGTGCATGGCGATCTCGCGCCCGAACAGTTGATCAGCCGCCGCCTGTGGGCGACGTCCAACGATGGCGAGCAGGTGCCGGTCTCGGTGGTGATGCGTCGCGACCTGTGTGATGACACGGGCCGTCCCCACGCCCCGCTGCCGGTGTTGCTCTACGGCTATGGGGCCTACGGCGAGACGCTGGACCCGTGGTTCTCGATCGCCCGTCTGGAACTGCTGACGCGCGGTGTCGCCTTCGCGGTCGCCCACGTGCGGGGGGGCGGAGACCGTGGCGAGCCCTGGTATCTGGCCGGCAAGCTGGAACACAAGGAAAACAGCTTCAACGACTTCCTCGCCGCGCGTGATGCGCTGGTCGAGCACGGCGTCGGGGCCGCGGATCGCATTGCCGCCTACGGTGCCAGCGCCGGTGGTCTGCTGGTCGGCGCCAGCCTCAACAAGCGCCCAGAGGCCTTCTGCGCCGCGGTGCTCGATGTGCCCTTCGTCGATGTGCTGCGCACCATGGAAAACCCGGAGCTGCCGCTGACCACCGCGGAATACACCGAGTGGGGCAACCCGCACGAGAACGAGGCGCGGCGTCGCATCCGCGCCTATTCGCCGCTGGACAACCTGAGCGCCGCGCCCTATCCGCCGCTGTTCCTGCAGGGCAGCTGGCATGACACCCGCGTGCCCTACTGGGAGCCGGCCAAGCTGTATGCGCGTCTGCGCCAGATGGACTGCACGCCGCATCCGGTGCTGTTGCGCACCGACATGAGCGCCGGACATGGCGGCGCCTCGGGTCGCTTCAAGGCGTGGCATGACAATGCGCGCCAGGACGCCTTCCTGCTGTGGGCGCTGGGCGTGTGCGAGAAAGCTGACGGCAATGAGGCCACGCGCGACAACGACTGAGGTGCCTGTGCTTGCGTGTCTTTCGCACAGCGCTGTGACTGTCGGATAGCACCCCGAAAGCCGCATACGACAAGGCCCCCGCCGGTTACCCGGCGGGGGCCTTGAGTTTCTCGTCAGCTCAAGGTAGCACTACTGACCTGACGAAGGGTGCAGCATGACTGACTCAGCGCGGATCGAGCTTGGCCAGCTTGGTGGCGATACGATCACCATAATCGGCATCCGCCTGACGGAAGTGCGCGATCATCTTGTCCTGGACCACGTGGCTGACGCCAACCATGGTGCCGGCGATGACGTCGGTGATGCGCGTCTTCTGGCCTTCGTCGAACAGACGATAGAGGTTGCCGGCCTGGCTGTAGTTATCCTCATCGCTGTTGTCGTGATAGCCCATCCAGGCGTTCTGCTCCAGCGGCATCGGCGGCTCGGCGACGGTAGCGTCCGGCACCGGGGCGCCCTGGTCAGCACGCTCGTTGGGATAGAAGTTGGTGCGTGAGTACTGGCCACCTTCCTTCGTCTCTCCCGGCACGCCCTGACCGGCCTGGCCGCCCAGCGGGCCGCCACCGTGGCCGGTGACCGGGCACATGCCCGCCATCACGCCATCACGCTGGTAGTGGTTGACCGGGCAGATCGGACGATTGACCGGCAGCTGCTCGGCGTTGGCACCGACACGATAGCGGTGTGCATCGGCGTAGGCCCACAGACGAGACTGCAGCACACGGTCCGGCGAGGCGCCGATACCCGGCACGAAGTTGGACGGCGAGAAGACGGACTGCTCGACTTCCGCGAAGTAGTTCTCCGGGTTGCGGTTGAGCTCCATCTTGCCGATCTCGATCAGCGGGAAGTCACCATGCGGCCACACCTTGGTCAGATCGAACGGGTTGATGTGGTAATCACGTGCCTGCTGCTCGGTCATCACCTGGATGTTGACGGTCCAGCTCGGACGCTCGCCACGCTCGAGGCGGGTGAACATGTCGTGCTGGTGGAAGTCCGGTGCGACCTGTGCCGCTTCGTCATCGGTCAGTGTCTCGTGGCCCTGATCGGTCTTGAAGTGCCACTTGACCCAGACGCGCTCGCCCTTGTCGTTCCACAGGCTCAGCGTGTGCGAGCTGTAGCCGTTCATGGTGGTCAACGACTTCGGGATGCCGCGGTCGGACATCAGGATGGTGACCTGATGCAGCGCCTGCGGATGGTTGGCCCAGAATTCCCAGCGGTTCTGCCAGTCGACCATGTTGGTGCGCGGGTCTTTCTTCTGGGTGTGAATGAAGTCAGGAAACTTGGACGGTTCGCGGATGAAGAACACCGGCGTGTTGTTGCCGACCATGTCCCAGTTGCCTTCCTCGGTATAGAACTTCAAGGAGAAGCCACGCACGTCACGGGTATTGTCGCCGCTGTCCTGGCCACCGGCCACGGTGGAGAAACGCGCCAGCAACGGGGTCTGCTTGCCGACACCCTGCAGGAAGCGGGCGATGGTCAGATCAGACAGGTCACGGGTCAGGGTGAAGGTGCCGTAGGCGGCAACGCCGCGGGCGTGGACGACACGCTCCGGAATGCGCTCACGGTTGAAGTGCGCCAGCTTCTCGAACAGACGCCAGTTGTCGAAGGTCAGTGAACCATTCGGGCCCGCTGTCTGGCTGATGTCATCGTGAGGCACCGGGGCGCCGTTACCTGTGGTATAGCGTGGAGTCTGGGACATGTAGACGTTCTCCTGTCAGGTAGAAAAAAGCGCTATCAAACTCGACTGGCAAGGCCAGATACTGCTGATGTCACATTTTCATGCGCTGCTTGATGTGAAGGCCTGCAGCCCATTGTCGGATCGGGTCGGGGCCGATGCCTGCCCGGCATGTGCTGGCTTGTGACCCCTTGATGCCTATTTACCTTACGCATCTGATGAATCCAGCGATAATCAATTACCAGCATGCCTTCGATAATCAGCCCCTATCACCGAGCCTATCAACCCCTCTCAGCGGCGTGAACCGCAGGACGGCACTCAACCCGACGACATCATCAACCCTGTTTACACCTTATCACCGCCACCCCATCTTCACGTTCACAGATGACCACATCATGACCATGAAAAAGCCCCCTGACCTTCGCAGGTCAGGGGGCTTGGTGAGTCATACCATACCTTGTGGGGCGTCAGCGCCTCATGCTGGCATCTGATTGGCACGCGCATCGCGCGACCACACCCGGTGAGCCATCAGGGCATCACGCAGCGGCAGGCTGGCGGCGAGTACATCATCCACCAGGATGACGCCCTCCTCGACCGACACGCGTGCGGCGGCCAGCAGCTCCTTGCCTTCGCCGATGGCCACGATGGGCTTCAGGTGCTTGTAGGCTTCCTGGACATAATAGAGCCCGAGGCCCGAGCCGCTCAGCGTCTCGACGCTACCCACACCGCCAGCGACGACGACGGCATCCACCGCCACGGACGGCAGGCCATTGAGCATCGCATCCGGCGACAGCATGGTGCCGTCTCCGGCCTTGATCGGCGCCATGCTCGGGGCGATCAACACCCCTTCGGCACCCTCGGCGGCCAGCTGTTCCTTGGTCGAGCGAACATCTTCCATGGCGACGCCATCGGCGGCCAGAATCGCGACCTTGCGGGTGGCGATCGAGTCCGGCAGGCGCGCCATCAGGCTCAGCGCCGGGTCGCTGTCGACCTGGCGGGTGCCCAGTTCACCGTCCGGCGCGGGCTTGCTGGTCGGTGTCTCGATGCCGTGATTCTCACCGACGCGACGTGCCAGCTCCAGATCGATGTTGGGCAGGATCTCGGTGATCACCCGCTCTCGGATCCACGGACGCTCGACCTTGGAAAGCTCGAAGGTGTAGGCCGCGATGATGTGCTCCTTCTCCACGTCAGTCTGACTGTTCCAGAACAGGGTGGCCTGGGAATAGTGATCCCCGAAGGAGGCACTGCGCGCACGTACCTTGTGCGCCTCGATGCGCTCATGATGCGGCTCGAAGCCGCCATGGGCATCGTTGGACGGCGGTGTCTCGGCCGGCCAGCCACCATCGATGGAGTTCGGCTCGTAGGACGCCTGCCCCGTGTTGATGGTCTGTCGATGCTGGGCATCGCGCTGGTTGTTGTGGAACGGGCACACCGGCTGGTTGATGGGAATCTCGTGGAAGTTCGGCCCACCAAGGCGCAGCATCTGGGTATCCAGATAGGAGAACAGACGCCCCTGCAGCAGCGGGTCATTGGAGAAGTCGATCCCCGGCACGATGTTGGCCGGATTGAAGGCGACCTGCTCGGTCTCGGCGAAGTAGTTGTCCGGATTGCGGTCCAGCACCATCTTGCCGATCGGCACCACCGGTACCAGCGATTCGGGGATCAGCTTGGTGGGGTCGAGAATGTCGAAGTCGAAGCTGTGCTCGTCCTTCTCCTCGACCACCTGAATGCCCAGCTCCCACTCCAGCGGTGCACCGCTCTTGATGTCATCCCACATCATGCGACGGTTGAAGTCCGGGTCACGCCCCCACAGCTTCTGGGCTTCATCCCAGATCAGCGAGCAGGTACCGGCCACCGGCTTCCAGTGGAACTTGACGAAGCGCGACACGCCTTCGCTGTCAATCAGACGGAAGGTATGCACACCGAAGCCTTCCATGTTGCGGTAATGACGCGGGAAGGCGCGGTCCGACATGGTCCACAGCACGGTGTGAGTGGTTTCCGGCATCAGTGACACGAAGTCCCAGAAGGTATCGTGGGCCGACTGCCCCTGGGGAATCTCGTTGTGCGGTTCCGGCTTCACCGCGTGCACGAAGTCGGGAAACTTCATCGCGTCCTGGATGAAGAAGACCGGGATGTCATTGCCGACCAGGTCCCAGTTGCCGTCATCGGTATAGAACTTGGTCGCGAAGCCGCGCACGTCGCGCACGGTGTCGTTGGAGCCACGCGAGCCCTGCACGGTCGAGAAGCGCACGAATACCGGCGTCTTCCTGGACGGGTCGCTGAACACACCAGCCTTGGAATATCTGGCGGCATTGTCGTAGGCCTGAAAATACCCGTGCGCGGCCGCGCCGCGCGCGTGAACGATACGCTCAGGAATACGTTCATTGTCGAAGTGGTTCATCTTCTCGCGGAAGATGAAATCTTCCATCAGGGTCGGACCGCGCTCTCCCGCCTTCAGCGAGTTGTGGTTGTCCGCGATGCGCAGCCCCTGGTTGGTACGCAGATCATGCCCTTCGGCGTCGGTGCGATAGGTCTCCAACGCCTCGTCCTTGGCATGGCCATCACCGGCATTGGGCCTGGTGTCGTGCGGCCCATTGCGGTTGGGATGGGTATAGGGGTTCTCTCCCTCTGCCGAGCGATTCTGGCCCTCATGATAGGGGCACTTCGCACTGTCGGCATTCGACGGGGAAGAAGGTGCAGAATCGTGCTCATTGCTCGCCATGCTCAAACGCTCCTGTTTTCGCTAGATCCGCAACGCGCCACTACTGTGGCGCTGGAGGATGATTCGGCCTTGCCGCCTCTTGCCGGCGTACTTCTTGTCCAGGTACTTCCTGTCCAGGTACACACCTCGACAAGGCGCCTCTAGGCGCCGTGACAGATCACCGGGCATTCAGGTACCCCGGGTGACAAGAGGCGTTGCTGCGGCGGGTGGCTACATCGAATCCATCCAGACACCCGCAAGGGACTTCACTTGCTGTTGACGACTGTACTTGCTGCTTGCGCTTGCTAATTCGCGCCTGACGGGGCTCGACAGCGCGCCGTCAGGCTTTGGACTTGACCTTCGAGACGATCCACAGCAACACCACCGCCCCCACGACCGAGACGACCAGCGAGCCGATGATGCCGGTGGTGGCGAGCCCCAGCAGCTTGAAGATGACGCTGCCCAGCAGGCCGCCGACGACACCGACGACGATGTTGCCAAGAATGCCGAAGCTGCCGCCGCGCATGATGTTGCCTGCGATCCAGCCGGCCAGACCACCGATGATCAATCCGAGAATGATACCCATCTGCTGTCTCCTTCCTTACTGATGTACGGGCGCTTGGCGCCGCTGTAAAAGTCTTGGAGACGACGCCATACAATTAAAAGGGGGCGATCTTTCATTTGTCAGAAGGATGAGCCTGGCTGGCCCAGGAAGGCGACCTCGTCAGGCGTGGACTCGCGACCGAGAATCGCATTGCGATGCGGGTAACGGCCGAATCTACGCACGATGTCCGCATGCAGATGCTCGTAGCGCAAGGTGTGCTCGAGACCGGGGCGTGCGAACAATTGTTCGGCGTATTCATGGATGCGCAACGATTCGCTGTGCATCCACGGCATGATCGCGAAGGGCTGCCACGCGATCGGCAAGTGCTCCAGATCGCCCAGCATGACGGCCTGCTGGGAGAGCGCGAGTGCCAGGTTGTCGCCACTGAAGGCGCGCGGCGTATCGCGATGGATATTGCGCGCAAACTGGTCCAGCAGCAGGATTTCCGCCAGCCGCCCACCGGGAGTGGTGCGCCACTCCCACAGTTCACAGGCCTGCGCCTGCTCGAGTAGCTCCGCGAATCGTTCGCGCAGCTGAGCATCGAGGGCATCGCTCTTGCGAAACCAGTCCTTGGGCGTCAGCTGAGTGAACCAGTAATCGAGTACCTGCCGTGCCTGGGGATGGCTGTCCGCGATCAGCCTGGCGGCGTCAGGTTGCGGGGATTCCGAGGGGCTTGAGGGGGGCATGGAGGGGGGCATCGAAGGTGTCCTTGCGTGGAGTCGGGAAGAAAGCCGCGAGACAGGCCTGACGGAGCGCACCACCTTGCACTGCGAGTGCCGGTCCTGAGCAGCGCGTGGTGATCATGGTTCTGACACCGGATCTTCATCTTGAGCGTGGAAAGTAGCCTCTCCCATCAGTGCTGTCAGCCTTTGCGGCCTGTCCCGCGCTGGCTGGTGCCTTGATGTCACTTATGTTGCCACTCTCTACCCCAACCTGACGCCAGACCCTTACAAGGAAGCCCGTCATGTCCCGCCGTCTGTCTGATCTGCTGCCTTTGCGCTCCTCTCGCAAGTCCCACGCCGCTCAAACCACCCCCATATCCCCCTCTTCGCCAAGCGCTGCGCCAGCCGGCAATGACGCTGCGACAGTCACCCCCGCCGGCGCCCCGTCACGGATGGACCGCCGCCAGCTGCTGGGGCGTGGCCTGCAGGGTGCTGGGGTCGGGCTGCTGGCGACCACGGGCCTGCTCGGCGCTCCCGCCATCGTGATGGCTGAGGGGCGGCGACCACGCATGCCCTCTGGCGTGATGAGCGGCGACGTGACCGCCAGCCGCGCCATGCTGTGGAGTCAGAGCGACAAGCCGGCACGCATGCTGATCGAGCTGGCCGACAATCCCGAGATGCGCGGCGCCTTCCAGATGCGTGGCCCGGTGGCCCTGCCGACGGATGGCCTGACCAGCAAGCTGGACCTGACCCGTATCAATACTCGCGCCAACGCCAGCGGCGAGGTCTTCTACCGGGTACGTTACGCAGCGCTGGATGACCACCGCGCCATCAGCGAGGCCACCGCCGGTCGCCTGGTTCTGCCGCCGAGCGCCCAGCGACCGCGCGCCTTGCGCTTCGTGTGGTCCGGCGACACCGTCGGCCAGGGCTGGGGCATCAATCCGGACTTCGGCGGCCTGCGTCTCTACGAGACCATGCGTCAGGTCCAGCCGGACTTCTTCCTCCACTCCGGTGACACCATCTATGCCGATGGCCCGCTCGAGGAGAGCGTCACCCAGCATGACGGCAGCCTGTGGCGCAACATCGTCACACCGGCCAAGTCCAAGGTGGCAGAAACGCTGGACGAGTATCGTGGCCAGTACGCCTACAACCTGATGGACGAGAACCTGCGCCGTTTCAATGCCGAAGTGCCGATGTTCGCCCAGTGGGATGACCACGAGACCACCAACAACTGGTACCCGGGCGAGATTCTCGAGGACAGTCGCTACACCGAGAAGAATCTCGATGTGCTGTCCGCCAATGCGCGGCGTGCCTTCCTCGAGAACATGCCGCTGCGCACCGGCCCAGAGGCGCCGGAGCGCATCCACCGCAACTTCAGCTTCGGGCCGGGGCTCGAGATGTTCATGCTCGACATGCGCAGCTTCCGCGGCGCCAATTCCGCCAACCGCCAGTCCGAGCGTGGCCCCGAGACCGACTTCCTGGGCCGTGATCAGCTTGCCTGGCTCAAGCAGTCGCTCAAGGCCAGCACCGCCACCTGGAAGATCATCGCCTCCGACATGCCCATCGGGCTGCTGGTGCGTGATGGCGACAACTTCGAGAACGGCGCCAATGGCGATGGCGAGGCGCTGGGACGCGAGCAGGAGATTGCCGAACTGCTCAAGTTCGTGCGCGATCACGACATCCAGAATCTGGTCTGGCTGACTGCCGACGTGCATTACACCGCCGCACATCACTATTCGCCCGAGCGCGCCGTCTTCAAGGACTTCACGCCGTTCTGGGAATTCGTCAGCGGTCCGATCCACGCCGGCACCTACGGGCCGGGCGAGCTGGACAATACCTTCGGGCCAAAACTGGAGTTCGTGAAGGCCCCGCCGCAAGGGCGCGCCAATATGTCACCCAGTGAAGGATTCCAGTTCTTCGGCCAGGTGGATCTTGATCCGGAAAGTGAGGCGCTGACCGTCACGCTCAAGGACATCCATGGCGCCTCGCTCTATCAGCAGGTGCTGACTCCCGCCGCCAGCGCCTGACAGCGGTTTCTGTTCCGCCACCCGCTTCTGGCACTCGCGGCTGACTGGCGGCTTGCGATACCAGGTTCTGACAACGACAACGCCCCGCCTCCTGCCGTCGATCGACACGCAAGAGGCGGGGCGTTCTGGTCATGGCGACAGGTCGACAGCCGCTGGCGGGCTATGTCTGCATGAATCAGACAATTACAGAAAAATGTCAGACAAATTGTCAATGGTGAGGGTTCTGCATTTCTTTGACACTGACCGGCACGCTAGATGTCGGTCGCTGACAGCGTGTCTCGTGGTACCGCGCGCCAACGGTGAGGCATGTTCTGCAGACGATGGGCAGCTGAGCAAGCAGGCCTCCGAGCCCTGTTGTTCAACAAGGATAACGCCATGAACGCCCTCACCCTGAGCTCCTTCGTGTTCTTCACGGGGCTGGTCGCCGTGATCACCTGGTGGCTGACCCGTCGTGACGATCATCAACATTCCACCGGCTATTTCCTCGCCGGGCGCAGTCTGACCTTCCCGATCATCGCAGGCTCCCTGCTGATGACCAATCTCTCCACCGAGCAGATGGTGGGCCTCAACGGCGCCGCCTTCACCGACGGCCTCTCCGTGATGGCCTGGGAAGTGGTGGCCGTGGTCTCGCTGGTCGCGATGGCCATGTTCTTCCTGCCACGCTTCCTCAAGAGCGGCATCACCACCCTGCCGGAACTGCTGGCACTGCGCTTCGATCGCACCACCCAACTGCTGGCCAACCTGATCTTCATGCTGGCCTACGCCATCATCCTGCTGCCCAGCATTCTCTACTCCGGCGCCCTCGGCCTGATGGGCGTGCTCGACCTGCACGCCCTGACCGGCATCGACTCGCAGATGGTGCTGCTGACCGGCACCGTGATCGCCGTCGGCATCGCCGGTGCCATCTATGCCCTCTTCGGTGGCCTGCGCTCCATCGCCATCTCCGATACCTTGAACGGCATCGGCCTGCTGATCGGCGGCATGATCATCGTCTACTACGGGCTGGACCGTGTCGGTGACGGCAATGGCATTCTCGCCGGCTGGGAGACGCTCAAGGAGACCCACCCGGAGAAGCTCAATTCGCTGGGCGGGGATGACCAGTCAGTGCCGGTCTCGACCCTATTCACCGGGGTGCTGCTGCTCAACATGTTCTACTGGTGTACCAATCAGCAGATCATCCAACGCACCTTTGCCGCCAAGACTCTGGCCGAGGGCCAGAAGGGCGTACTGCTGACCGGTGCCCTCAAGCTGCTGGGCCCGCTGTACCTGGTGCTGCCGGGCATCATCGCCTATCAACTGTACGCCGGTGACGGCATCAAGGCCGATGCCGCCTATGGCCGGCTGGTCTTCGATGTATTGCCTGCTCCGCTGACCGGCTTCTTCGCTGCGGCGATGGTCGGCGCGATCCTGTCGTCCTTCAACTCGGCGCTCAACTCCACCGCCACCCTGTTCAGCCTCGATGTCTACAAGGCACGCCTCAAGCCCGGTGCCAGCGATGAGGAAGTGGTCACTGCCTCCAAGTGGGCCGGCTGGATCATGGCCGCCGCCGCGATGGCCATCGCGCCGCTGCTGGCGACCCAGGAAAGCCTGTTCGTTTACATCCAGAAGGTGAACTCGATCTACTACATCCCGTTGCTGGCGGTGATCGTGGTAGGTCTGGCCTCCGAGCGCGTACCCGCCATCGCCGCCAATCTGGCGCTGGTACTCGGCTGCGCGGTCATCGGCCTGTTCTACTTCGTGCCGACGCTCTCCGAGCTGGTCGACCAGGTGCACAACTTCCACTTCATCGCCATCGTGCTGGTGGTATTGATCGCTCTGATGCTGGTGATCGGCAAGCTGTCACCGCGTGCCGAACCCTGGGTCCAGCAGGATGTCGGCGCCATCGACATGACGCCCTGGGCCGGCACGCGTATCGCCAGCATCGTTCTGCTGGTACTGGTGATGGTGATCTATCTGGCCTTCGCCGGCTGATCGCTCCACTCGCCAGGGCGACTGCACGACACACGTTCTCGACATGACAGTACGGCATGACCGAAAGAGAGGACCACAGGAAATGACCACGCCGGCGCCCCGCCATCCTCGCCGATGGCGGGGCGCCGGCGTATCTAGTCGGGCATCAAGGATGCCCCGCAATGCGCGGCAAGCGCCGCGACATGCATCTTTTCAAGATCCTGCGCTCAGCGACTGATGCCAGAAACTGAGAAGGGATGCCCACCTGCCCATCCTCAACGCTCAATCGACGCCGAGCCCGCCACAAAACCAACGTATGTTCTACAAATGGCGGATAGCGAGATATCGGGAGATACCTACACTATCGCCAGCCTTGCCCTGAATGTTATCGGTAAGTCTCATCACGGACGATGACACAGCCTGCTGTGTGCATTGCATCGCCACGGCCTTGTCGGCAGCGAATCTCTCCCCGGGCAACCTGCCCATTTCCCGAAGATTCGCCGCCGCAGGCCCACAGGAATCTCCCCATGCATGCCCTTACCCTTGTTTCTTTCGTGTTCTTTACCGGCCTGGTCGCCGCCTTGACCTGGTGGTGGACACATCGCGATGACACCTCGCATTCCACCGGCTATTTCCTCGCCGGACGCAGTCTGACCTTCCCGCTGATCGCGGGCTCGCTGTTGATGACCAACCTGTCCACCGAACAGATGGTCGGCCTGAATGGCGCCGCCTTCACCGATGGCCTGTCGGTGATGGCCTGGGAAGTCATGGCGGTACTGGCCATGGTGGTGATGGCGATGTTCTTCCTGCCACGCTTCCTCAAGAGTGGCATCACCACCCTGCCCGAGCTGCTGGCCTTGCGCTTCGGACGCAGCACCGAGCTGATCACCAACCTGATCTTCCTGTTCGCCTACGCGGTGATCCTGCTGCCGATCATCCTCTACTCCGGTGCCATCGGCCTGCAGGGCATGCTGGATCTGCCCTCGCTGACCGGCATCAGCTCGCCCAATGCGCTGCTGTGGATGACCATCTGGGTGGTCGGCATCATCGGCGCCATCTATGCCCTGTTCGGCGGCATGCGCTCCATCGCCATCTCCGACACCTTGAACGGCGTGGGCCTGTTGATCGGCGGCATGCTGATCGTCTATTTCGGCCTCGATGCGGTGAGTGATGGTCAGGGCGTGATGGCCGGCTGGGACACGCTGACCGCCGCCAACCCGGAGAAATTCAACTCCATGGGTGGTGAAGGCCAGTCGGTGCCCTTCTCGACCCTGTTCACCGGCGTGATGATCATCAACTTCTTCTACTGGTGTACCAACCAGCAGATCATCCAGCGCACCTTCGCCGCCAAGACCCTCGCCGAGGGCCAGAAAGGCGTACTGCTGACCGGTGCCCTCAAGCTGCTGGGCCCGCTGTATCTGGTGATTCCCGGCATCATCGCGTATCACCTCTATGCCTCTTCCGGCGTCAAGGCCGACAGCGCCTACGGCCAGCTGGTCTTCGATGTGCTGCCCGCACCGCTGACCGGCTTCTTCGCCGCGGCGATGGTCGGGGCGATCCTGTCGTCCTTCAACTCGGCGCTGAACGCCACCACCACGCTGTTCTCCACCGGTATCTACAAGGCGCATCTGCGTCGTGATGCCAGCGACGAGGAAGTGGTCAAGGTCTCCAAGGGCTTCGGCTGGGTGCTGGCGATCGCCTCCATGACCCTCGCGCCGCTGCTGGCCGGTCAAGAGAGCCTGTTCGGTTACCTGCAGAAGATGAATGCCATCTACTTCATCCCGATCTTCGCCGTGGTGCTGATGGGGCTGCTGACGCGTCGCGTGCCGACCATCGCCGCCAACCTGGCGCTGCTGATCGGTTGCAGCGTGATCGGGGTGGTCTACTTCGTGCCGGCCTTCTCCGGCGTGCTTGACGTGATCCACGAGTTCCACTTCGTCGGCCTGGTATTCGTGCTGCTGATCGCGATGATGCTGATCATCGGCAAGCTGGCGCCGCGTGACGAGCCGTGGATCCAGCAGGATGTCGGCGCCATCGACATGACGCCCTGGAAAGGTGCCAAGGTCTGTGCACTGCTGCTGGTCGTGCTGGTGATCGCCATCTATCTGGCCTTCATCTGACGCCTGCCGACGAGCTTGCCCCGGCGCCAAATCGTCATCAATCGTGTATCACGCCCCGTGATGTCCTCCCGGACACGCGGGGCGTGTGCATTTCAGGCATGCTGGATGAGTCGCTCACCACCGAGGTCTTACATGTCCCGCTACCGCCGTCGTTGCTGTCGTCCGCGTCTCAAGATGCTGGCACTGTGCTTGTCCCTGCTCGCCTCACTGATGTCAACACCGCTCAGTCAGGCCGCCGAGCGCTGGCAGCGGGCCGATGTGCTGACGGACAGCTTCATGGAAGTGGCGCTCAAGCGTGAATACCTACCCGGCAGCAGCGCCTCGCTGGTGCGCTGGCAGGAACCGATCACGGTCTGGGTCGACTCGCAACTGGGCGACTCATCTCTGCAGCGACAGATGAGCGAGATCCAGTTCCGTCATCTATCCACCATCACCGGTCATCCGCTGAGTTTCGTGTCTTCCGCCATGGAGGCCAATCTGCGCATCGCCTTCATACCCCGGGACCACATGACGCGCGAGGCCACCGCCTATGTCGGCAAGCAGCAGGCCGCCACCCCGGGCATGCGCAAGGCTCTGCGGGAAGGCGTATGCCTGACGCTGTTCAAGACCGGGCCAGATCACGCCATCACCAGCGGCCTGATCCTGATCCCCGCGGACTATGCCCGCCAGAAGGCGCGTCTGGTGGACTGCGTCGTCGAGGAGAGCGCCCAGCTGATGGGGCTGCCCAATGATTCGGATAACGTCTTTCCCTCCGTCTTCAGTGACGTCACGGTGGATACCTGGCTGAGCCCGCTGGATTACGTGCTGCTCAAGATGCTGTATGCCTCGGAACTCTCTCCCGGCATGTCAGCTACACAGGTCCGCGCTGCGCTGCCCGCAGTCATCCAGCGCCTTGCCGAGCAGGGCGAGCTGTCACACGCCATTCACCGTGTGCGCCAGGGCAGCCTGCGGGAATGGGCGGGAGACTAGGCGCGCCGTGAGCGCAATCCTGGGCACGGAGTTGGAACGCCTGGACGGAGTACAGGCATAATCAGGTCAGGCGCGCCGGGCGCCGACATCCGACGGAGCTGCGCCTTCATGCCACTATCTTCTCCCGCTGCCGACCGGGCACGCCTGCCCTTGGCCGTCACGCTGCTGTCGCTGTGTCAGGCCTTGCTGGTCAGCGGCAACATCCTGCTGATCGCGGTCTCACCACTGATCGGTGCCCAGCTGGCCTCGAGCAGCTGGTCGACCGCGCCGGTCGCCACCCAGTGGCTGGGACTGATGTGTGCCACCATTCCCGCCTCGCTGATCACCGCCCGCCTCGGGCGGCGACGTGGCTTCGTGCTCGGCAATCTGTGCGGGCTGGCTGGCGCGGGGCTGGCCGTGCTGGCGCTGCATCTGCAGCATTTCGGGCTGTTCCTGCTCGCCACCTGGCTGGTGGGCATCGGCATCGGCTTCGGTCAGCTGTATCGCTTCGCCGCGATGGAGGTCGCCCCGGAGGAGCAGCGCGAACGCGCCATCGGGCTGGTAATGGGAGGTGGCGTGCTGGCGGCCTTCTTCGGACCCTGGCTTGCCCGCACCAGTCATGCGCTGGCCGACACGCCCTTCCTGGGCAGCTTCATCGGGCTGGGGGCGCTCTATCTGCTGGCGCTTCTCTTGCTGGCCTTCATCCGCCTGCCCAGCGAGAGCAATGCCCGGTCAGCCGACGATGATGCAGTGGAACCTGCACGCCCTCTGGGCGTGATCCTGCGTCAGCCGACCTTCCTGCTGGCCGTGCTCAGCGCGATGGTCGGCTATGGAGTGATGAATCTGGCGATGACGGCCACACCGCTGGCGATGGCCCATGCCGGACACGGCTTCGGTCACGTCGCCACCATCATCCAATGGCATGTGGTCGCCATGTTCCTGCCGTCCTTCTTCACCGGGCGGCTGGTCGCCCGCTTCGGATCGGGCACCATGATCGTGGCAGGCTGTGGCTTTCTGCTGGCAAGTCTTGCCACCGCGCAGCTGCTGGCCGTCGACTACCTGACGGGAACCCAGGGGTTCTTCCTCGGTCTCATCCTGCTCGGCATCGGCTGGAACTTCACCTTCCTGCCCGCCACCACGCTGCTGACCCACTGCCATCGACCCAACGAGAAGGCCCGCACCCAGGCTGCCAACGAGTTCCTCGTCTTCACCACCGGGGCGGTGACGGCGCTGCTGGCCGGCCCCCTGGTCAGCACGCTGGGCTGGGCGCTGCTCAACCTGCTGCTGATCCCCGCCTGCCTGCTGCCCATCGCCCTGCTGGCGTGGCGTCAGCTTGCCTTGCGCGCCGATCGCCCGCAGATAGAGGGATGATGGCGAGCCGAGCGGCGCACGCTGAAAAGTCCCGACCATCACCCAGCTCACCTTCACCTGCCAGGACGTCTGCACGTCGCGCCGCCGCCTCGCCCCCACTGACAGGGAATGCCTGATGTTCAACACCATGACCCGCAACGCCCGCCAGCTTGCCCGCGATGTGGGCCGCGAAGCACATGACCTGCTGGAGCGCGGCCTCGACCGCCAGCTGCGCCTCGCCGTCACGGGCCTGTCCGGCGCCGGCAAGACGGCGTTCCTCGTCTCGCTGATCGAACAGCTGCGCCATGCCGGACTCGGTGCGCGCCTGGAACTGCTGCCCGCCGCACGCGATGGCCGCCTGCTCGGCGCGGAACGCGTCAGCCAGCCGGACCTCTCCATCCCGCGCTTCCCGCTGGAGGCCGGCTTGCGCTCGCTGTCCGGCCAGCAGGCGCACCACGGCCCCGAATGGCCGACGCCGACCCGCAGCATCAGCGAACTGCGCCTCAAGATAGGCTTTCGCCCCACCTCGCGCGCCGCGCGCATGCTCGACAGCCAGCGCGCCACCCTGACGCTGGACCTGATCGACTATCCCGGCGAATGGCTGCTGGACCTGCCGATGCTGGAGCAGGACTTCAGCGGCTGGAGCAGTGAGTGCGAGACCCGGCTGGCCGACGGTCGTGGCGACTGGGCGCAGGACTGGATGGCGGCCATCGAGGGCCTGACACCGGACAGCGAAGTGGATGAAGACCGCCTCGCCGAGATCGCGAGCCTCTATACCGACTATCTGCACGCCGCGCGCCGCAAGGGTGGCTTCGTCGACCTGACACCGGGCCGCTTCCTGCTGCCTGGCGAGCTGGACGAGGCGCCGGTACTGCAGTTCTTCCCGCTGCCGGGGCTCGGTGACTGGACACCCGACGCGTTGGCCGCCCTGCCGGAAGCCAGCCTGTATCGCACCCTGGCGCGGCGCTTCGATCACTATCGCCGCCGCGTGGTGCGCCCTTTCTATCACGACCACTTCCGGCGCTTTGATCGCCAGATCGTGCTTATCGACGTGCTGGGCGCGCTGAATGCCGGCCCGGCGCCCTTCCGCGACCTGAGCCGTGCGCTGGACAAGCTGTTCGACAGCTTCGCCTATGGCCGCCGCCACCTGCTGGCGCGCCTGATCGACCGCCGCATCGACCGCCTGGCCATCGCCGCCACCAAGGCCGACCACGTCACGCCGGAGCAGCATGGCGCGATGCGCGACCTGCTCGAGCAGCTGCTGGCGGACCCGCTCAAGCGCCTGCGCTATCGCGATGTACCACTCAAGGCCTTCACCATCGCCGCCATCCGCGCCAGCGAGGCGCGTGAGGTGGTAGAGAATGGCCAACGTCATCCGGCACTGGCGGGACAACTGCTCGGCGAGCACGAGGGGGCGAGTGACTTGGACACGCAAGGCGCTGGCCGCGAGTCCGTTCTGCTGTTCCCGGGCGAGGTGCCTTCACGGCTGCCCGACCCGAATTTCTGGGCCGAAAGTCGCTTCGACTTCCCCCACTTCGCTCCGCCGAAGATCGACGGCAATGCGCCACCTCACATTCGCATGGACGCCGTGCTCGACTGGCTGCTGGGAGACCACCTGAAATGACTACCGAATCCCGCCATCCGCGCCCGGGCAAACGCTTCACGAGCCCCGGTTCGACAAAGGCCGATGCCGCCTCGACCTCCTATGCAGAGCGCCCCACCGAGAGCGCATCGAAGAGCGCGGCAGAGGCCCTGCGCGGCGCGCGTCACTTCTCGCCGGAGATGGAAAGCCAGCCGCTGGCGGCGGCCGAACCGGAACCCGCCACGCCGGGGCTCGATGCGACGCTGAGCGCCCGGCCACGTCATCGCGGCCTCAAATGGCTGCTGCTCGGCACCCTGACACTCGGGGGTGTCGAAGCCGGTCATGCGCTGTATCAGGCGGCCATGGGCGGGGATCTGATCGCCGGTGCCTGGGGTCTGCTGGGCCTTGGCGCCATCGGGCTTGGCGCCCGCGCGCTGGGCAAGGAGCTCTTCAGGCTGCGTCACCTGCGCAGGCACGTCGCGCTGCGCGCCGAGCTGGAAGAACATCAGCAGGATGACTTTGGCCAGAAAAGCTTTGGCCAAAAGGGCTTTGGTCAGCGCGGTGATGCGCTGTCCACGCCTGACGAGGACTCAGCCAAGACCGGCGGCAAGACAGGCGGCAAGGCCGACAGCCCGCAGGAAGACCTGCTCGAACAGCTGCGTCGTCAAATGAAGCTCGGCGATGATGACGCTGGCGTACGCGCCTGGCGCGCCGCCTGTGAAGCGCATCACTCCCCGTCGGAGCGCCGCGAGCTGTTCGCCTTCCACGTGCTGGGGCCGCGGGACCGTGAGGCGCGGCGTCTGATCTCGCGCATGAGTGGCGAGACGGCGGTGATGGTGGCGGTCTCGCCGCTGACCTGGGTCGACATGAGCCTGGTGGCCTGGCGCGGGCTGCGCATGATGGAGCGCCTGTCGCGCCTCTACGGCCTGGAGCTGGGCTATGCCAGCCGCCTGCGGCTGTTCAAGGAGGTGCTGGCCTCGATGGCCTTCGCCGGTGCCAGCGAACTGGCCGCCGAGGCCAGCATGGACCTGCTGTCGATGAATCTGGCCGGCCGCCTCTCCACCAAGGCCGGTCAGGGATTGGGCAGTGGCCTGATGAACGCACGTCTCGGCCTGCGAGCCATGCGCCTGCTGCGCCCCATCCCCTTCCATGCAGAGGAGGTGCCGCGCATCGGTGAGCTGCGCGCGGAGCTGTTCTCGCGCATGCGCAAGGCCGACAAGGGCGAGGACGACCCAAGCTGAGCAGGCCGCGACCTCCCCTGCCACTACCTCGAAAGCAAGACGCGCGCCTCTGATTGCTGGCCATTCGGCCTTCAGGGCGCGCGTCTTTCGTGAGTCATCTCACCTTCGATGGTTTCAGCCTTCGCTGGTTTCAGCCTTCGCTGGCGATGCCGGCCTCCAGCCACTTCATCACGCGCAGCGCCTCATGGGGTGAGGTCGGATTGCCGCCCTGGCCACGAATGCAGTCGCGCAGCCCCGCATACCAGGCCGGATAGTCGCCATCGCGGCCCTGATGGGTGCCGCCCACCAGCACCTGCTCGCCTTCGGCGCCATCCGGGTCGGCCTCCAGCACGGTCAGCATCCCGGGACGCGCATCCCGCCCCCACTGGCGCGCCTGACGCTCCAGCGGGTCACGCGAGGGCCAGTCACCAGCCTTGAGGCAATCCTCCTGAGGGTCGAGCCCGAACACCACGAAGCTGCCACGGGTGCCGTGCGCGGCGAAGCGTGCCGTCGACGCCGCCGTCAGAGCACTGGCGTGCAGCTCCACCACCAGACCGGGGTGCCCTGGATGGTGGGCGTAATCGAGCACGGCGTGGAAGAAATCATCGGTCACCGCGCCCTCGCGCTGGGTGCGACGCGTGAGCTGGATGGTGCTCGGCTCGCCGAACAGGCACAGCGCCTGATCCAGCAGATGCGGACCGAGGTCATACCACAGGCCGCTGCCGGGCAGTGCCTGTTCACGCCAGCGGTTCGGCACCGTCGGACGGAAGCGGTCGAAGTGGGATTCCAGATGCGCGATACGGCCCAGCGTGCCGTCGTTGATCAATTCCGCCAGCGTCAGGAAGTCGGCATCGAAGCGCCGATTGTGAAATACCGCCAGCACCCGTCCGGCCTGCTCGGCCTGGCGGGTCAGGGCCTCACCTTCTTCAAGCGTCACCGTGAAGGGCTTGTCGACGACCACATGCTTGCCTGCCGCCAGCGCCGCAGAGGCCAGCGGGGCGTGGGTCTCGTTGGGCGTCGCGATGATGATCAGGTCGATGTCGTCACGCGCAAGCAAGGCCTCCGGGGTGGCCTCCACCTCAAGCTGCGGACGCTCGGCCCTGACGATCTCGGGCCGCGAGGTGGACAGTGCCACCAGAGCCAGCCCGTCCGTGGCCTCGATCAAGGGCGCGTGGAAGGTGCGTACCGCCATGCCATAACCGATCAGCCCGACCCGGATCGCGCTCTCGGAGGGGAAGGCGGCGCCGTGCCATGCGGCGGTGTCGCTGTGCTCATCATTATCGGGGTGGGCTATGCGGCTCATCGGGCATCCTTGTCGTTGGCGCAATCTTTGGGGAGTCGTACCTGGCAGCGCCATCCTAGCAAGGCTCCCGTGCCACAGACAGAGATGACAGCCGCCTTTGATACTTGACCATCGCAGACTTCATCCCGTGAGCGAGTCGCCGCGTAATGCCCGCCATCGAACAGCAGTCCCCTTGAAGTCATGTGGCTCAGCCCGCAGACCTTGCTCTACAAGGAGAGGCATGGCAGTGAGTGGGAATACCACTCGCAAGCCACCTCGCCATTTGATTCGCGAAGGAGCAGACAGCATGCGCAAGACGCTCATCATCGGTGCCAACGGCAAGATCGGTCGTCAACTCTGCGAGAAGGCTCAGGCCGCCGGCGAACCCATCGTGGCGATGATCCGCTCGACCGAGCAGCAGAGCTGGTTCCATGAACGCAGCATCCCGACGGTTCTGGGCGATCTGGAAGGCGAGATGCGCCAGGCCTTCTATGGCTGCGATCAGGCGGTGTTCGTCGCGGGCTCCGGCCCGAATACCGGCCCGGACAAGACGCTGACCATCGACCTGCATGGTGCGATGCGCACCGCGGAGCTGGCCGCCGAATTCGGGCTGTCGCGCGTGATCCAGGTCAGCTCGATCCGCTCCGAGACACCACTGGCCGGCCCGGCAGCGATGCGCCCCTACTTCGCGGCCAAGAAGGCGGCCGACCTGTGCCTCGCCGAGAGCGGCCTGCGCCATGTCATCGTCAAGCCCGGCCGTCTCACCAACGACAGCGGCAGCGGCAAGCTGACCCAGAATGTCGATGACTCCGACGAGATGCAGGTCTCGCGCGCCAATGTCGCCGAGTTCCTGCTCGGCTTGATCAAGGCCCGCGAGATCGGTGGCCGCCAGCGCAAGGCGCCCATCTTCACCCTGTTCGACGGTGATACGCCGGTTTCGGGTCTGCTGAACGCCACGACGACCGCCGACTGAGCGCGCCCGAGCCCGTGACAAAGTGCACAGGCAGGCCGCTTTCATCTGGGTTTCCCGCGGTTGTCCCACCGCTCATCCACGCCTGCGCGCAGCCCGCGCGGGCGTTGAGCCATCAGGTAGCTTTCCCCCCATGCCCCATGTCCGTATAGTGAGCCACTGACCCCGCCAACAGAACTTCCGAAATGCTGCAGAACAATTCGCTGCTGGCGCAGCTGAAAGATCAAATCCGCCAGGAAATTCCCCGTGTCACGGGGGTGATCAAAGGCACCGACAAGGGCTTCGGCTTCCTCGAGTGCGAGGACGGCGAATCCTATTTCGTGCCGCCGCCCGCCATGAAGCAGGTGCTGCACGGTGACAGCGTCGAAGCGACCGTCAAGGTCGAAGGCGAGAAGAAATCCGTACAGCCGGAAGTGCTGATCGAGACGGGTGTCGATCGCTTCGTCGCTCGTGTCGGCAAGCGTGATGGCCGCCTGAACGTGATGCCGGATCACCCCTCCATCAACACGCGCATGAAAGCGCGCGTGAAGCGCGGCATCAATGAGGAAAAGCTCAATGATGGCGACTGGGTCGTGGCACGCCTGCTGCGTCACCCGATGCGCAAGGATGACCGCAGCTTCTTCGCCCAGATCGAGGAAGTCATCGCCGAGGTGGACAACCCGCGCGTGCCGTGGCGTGTCACCCTGGCGCGTCACGCGCTGGAACAGGCTTCTCCGGAGGGCGGCAATGACTGGCCGCTGCTGGATGAGGGCCTGACACGTGAAGACATGACCCACGTGCCCTTCTTCACCATCGATGGTGAGAAGACCCGTGACATGGATGATGCCCTGCACATCGTCGAGCGCCCGGAAGGCGGCTGGACCCTGAGCATCGCCATCGCCGACCCGACCGCCTACGTGCCGGAAGGCAGCCGTGTCGACGAAGAGGCGCGCACGCGCTCCTTCACCGTCTACCTGCCGAGCCAGAACGTCACCATGCTGCCGGAAATCCTGGCCGACGACCTGTGCTCGCTGAAGGAAGGTGAAGATCGTCCGACGCTGATGTGCATCGTCGACATCGATACCGATGGCGTGATCGGTGAGCCGAAGTTCTTCGCGGCCACCATGCGCTCCCACCACCGCCTGACCTACGACAATGTCTCCGACTGGATCGAAGGCCAGGAAGGCAGCTGGAAGCCGGAAACCGAAGAGCTGGCCGAAGGTCTGCGTCAGCTGGAAGCCTTCACCCAGGCGCGTATCGCCTGGCGTGCACGCAATTCCCAGGTCTTCCGCGAGCGCCCGGACTTCGAGTTCGAGCTGGATGAGGAAGGCAACGTGCTCAACGTACGTGCCGACCACCGCCGCATCAGCAATCGCATGATCGAAGAATCCATGATCACCGCGAACCTGAGCTGCGCACGTCTGCTCTCCAAGCATATCGGTCACGGTATCTTCAACGTGCACCAGGGCTTCGCACCGGAGAAGTACGACGACACCATCGAGTTCCTGGCTGGCCAGAACATCACCGCCACGCCGGAACAGCTGAGCAGCCTGGAAGGCTACCGCTTGATCCGTCAGGAGCTGGACAGCCGCGAAGACACCTGGCTGGACGTGCGCATGCGTCGCTTCCAGGGTTACACCGTGATGTCCGCTCAGCCGGGACCGCACTTCGGCCTGGGTCTGGAGGCCTACGCGACCTGGACCTCGCCGATCCGCAAGTACGGCGACATGGTCAACCACCGCTTGATCAAGCGCGTGATTCTCGGCCAGGACGTGCCGGCGGAAGCCACCGAGCAGCTGACCGAGCACCTCAGCGAACGTCGTCGCCTCAACCGCATGGCCGAGCGTGATGTGAAGGACTGGCTCTACGTGCGCTACCTGACCAAGGCCGCCGAAGAACAGCAGGTCTTCACTGGCGAGATCATCGACATCCGTCGTGGCGGCATGCGCGTGCGTCTGGAAGAGAATGGCGCCAGCGTCTTCATTCCGGCACCGCTGATCTACAGCGATCGCAAGAAGGTCGCGATCGATGACAAGGAAGGCCGCGTGCGCATCGAAGACGAGCTGCGTTACTCATTGGGCGACATCATCAAGGTCTCCTTGACCGAAGCCCGTGAAGAGCGTCGTTCACTGGTAGGTCGCCCGGCCGAATAAGCCGCGACCCACCACTGCCGTATGTAACTGCCTTGTCATCACGGGCAAATTCCACGGCCATCTACGCCCCGGAGCGCTCTGCGCCCGGGGCGTTTTTCGTTCCTGTGCATGACGTATACGTATCGTGTGCCAAGCGTGAAAAATTGTAATTTTGTGAAACAGGAGCTCACGCTAAGCTCTTTGCATCAATACACGACACCTGCTTTCACTGCTGCAGCATCACTGGATTGACCCAAGCGCGAATGACTGATGCCTGCCCCTGATGAAGTTCGTCCATGCGAGGACTCGAAATGAAAACTCATCGCTCCACTGCAGCTACCTCACTGCGTCACCTGGCCGAACATGCCGCCATCGTTCGTCATCCAGTCATGAACTATGCCCGTATCGACTCCGACACAGACCCCGTCTCGAACGACACCGCCACCACTCCGGAACGCCAGCGTGAGATCCAACGTGAAGCAATGGAGCATGTCGCGATGCTGCTGGAACGTGATCGTCGCCGCACCCGAAACCGCCTGCTGCTGGCCGCCGGTCTGCTGCTGAGCCTTGTGCTGCTCGCCAGTCAGCGCCCAGCCGTGCCGGAAGCCGCCTTCTCACAGGAACTCGGCCAGGCCATGCCCAGCGCCCTGCACCTGTCCCAGCAGGAACTGGCGTGATGACGCCCGATCTCCATCCTTCAGGACAGATAACGATGCCAGGACCCCATGCAACACCAGGCTCGGATGCCAGACATGACTGAGTCGATCCACTGCTAGACCCTGCAATGCCCGCTTCGACGACCCTCCCCCTGTCGCCCCCTGTATTCCTGTAGTGCACGCACTTGCCCTGTCCGGTGGCTCCGGACAGGGTCTTTTTTTGCCTGTCGTATGGCTTCTCTTGCGCAGCACTGACCAGAGGCCAACTGCCGCACGCCCTGCTGAAGCACGCCAGCATGGCGAAACGCCTTTCTTCCCCTGGCAGTGAACCTGATACCAGTAGCCTGTGCCAATTGCCTGATGCCAGTAGCCTGTGCCAATTGCCTGATGCCAAGAGCTTGATGCCAAGAGCTTGATGACGAATATCCGAGCGCGGGAGCGCATCGCACCAACATTGTTCCCTGTTGTCACACAGACCAGCCATCTCCTGATGTAACGTCATTGCCGGCCGCAGTGTGGAACATCGCGTGGCGAGGCGTCTCGTCACGCGCGACACCGCATGTCATGCCGCGTGCCCTTGGTTTCACGTCGGGTTCCCCCCATGACTTGACCAGAGGCTCGTTCGTCAATGCCACTGGCCTGCTGGAATCTGCGTGCTCGTTTGCGTCTGTCTCAAGCACCCGGAAGCACGACAAGACAGCCATGGCGGGCAGTGACGCTGGGATTCATCTTCATCGCGCACGACCGGTAAAGCGGTCTTGAGGAGTCCGTGTGCATATCGCTGACATGACCATGTTCCACGCCCCCTCCAGTGGCGGCGTCAGAACCTACCTGGAAGCCAAGCGACGACGTCTGCGGACGCGGCCCGATGTTCGTCACAGCCTGCTGGTCCCCGGTGAGACCACCAGCGTCAGTGATGACCTCTATAGCGTGTCGGCACCGCCCATTCCCTTCGGCAACGGCTATCGCTTCCCACTGCGCCGAGGCGGCTGGGTCAGCACGCTGCTGGCACTGCAACCCGATGTCATCGAGGCCGGCGACCCTTACATCACGGCGTGGGCGGCACTCGATGCCGGTCGCAAGCTCGATGTCCCGGTGCTGGCTTTCTATCACTCGGACCTGCCGCGCCTGATCACCAATCGCTTGGGCGAGTGGTCAGGGGCAAACGTCGATCGCTACGTCAAACGCCTCTATCGCCACTTCGACCGCGTACTGGCTCCCAGCCAGGTGATGGCCGACCGACTCGACCGGCTCGGTGTCGACAATGTCCATATCCAGCCACTCGGTGTCGATCTTTCCACCTTCCACCCTGACTGCCGCGATGAGGACCTGCGCCGCGAGCTTGGCCTGGAAGACCACGTGCGCCTGCTGGCCTTCGCCGGGCGCGGCTCACGCGAGAAGAATCTTGATGAGCTGCTGGAAGCCGCCCGTCTGCTCGGCCCCGACTACCATCTACTGTTGATCGGCTCGGGCATGCCACGGCATCTACCCGATAATGTCAGCGTGACCGGGCATTTCTGCAGTAGCACCGAAGTGGCACGCCTGGTGGCCTCGGTGGATGTGCTGCTGCATGCCGGCACCCAGGAAACCTTCGGTCTGGTGGTACTGGAAGCCATGGCCTGCGGCACGCCGGTGGTGGCGGCACGCGCAGGCGCCCTGGCCGAGAATGTGCCACTGGGCTGCGGTCAGCTCTGCAACCCGCACTCGCCGCATGCCATGGCGCGTGCCGTGCAGGAAGTCTTCGCCAATGACCCCGCCGCACTGGGTCGCCTGGCGCGGCGTCATGTCGAGAAGCACCATGCCTGGGACCGTGTCGTGGATGGCTTGCTCGGGCATTATCACGCGGTCACCGGGACTCGCATGCAACCGGTGCTCGAGGAGGTGACCCATGGCTGAGTCGCCAGCTGCCAAACAGCACTTTCTGCTGGTCCTGCATGATGTCGCGCCCGAGACCTGGTCCGACTACCGGGACTTCGTCGCCGAGGTGGATGCCCTCTGCCAGGCGCGCCTGAACCACCCCTGTCCGATCACCTGGCTGGTGGTGCCTGACTTCCATCATCGCAGCGCCCTGGAAGACGCTCCCGAATTCATCACCCTGCTGGACTCTCGCCGCCAACAGGGAGACGAGCTTGCCCTGCATGGCTTTTATCACTGCGATGACGCTCCGGCCCCCCGCACCCCGCGCGATTACCTGATGCGCCGCGTACTGACCTGGGAGGGCGAGTTCTACCCCCTCGATGAGGCCGAAGCCAGACGACGCCTGCTCAAAGGCGCCGCACTCTTCAAGCGTCTTGGTTGGCCGCTGGAGGGCTTCGTGGCTCCCGCCTGGCTGATGAGTGACGGCACTCGTCAAGCCCTGAAGTCTCTCGACTTCCGCTACACCAGCGACCCCCAACATCTCTATCGACTACCTGACTTCACGGTCATCGATGCGCCAGGGCTCGTATGGAGCGCACGCTCCGCGCCACGCCGCCTGATGTCGCAGTGGGTGACGCAGCGCAAGCTGAGCCGCGAGCAACAGGCGCCGGTGTTGCGTCTGGGCCTGCATCCGGTCGATATGCGTCATGCACGCTCACGCCAGTATTGGCTGACGCTGGTCGAGCGCCTGCTCGATGAGGGACGCCTGCCGATGACCAAGATCGGCTGGCTGACGCAGCAGGGACTGCTCCCCTCCGCCACGCCTGATACGACGCAACTGAATTCGTACCAGGCGGCGCACAGTGCTGCCTGAGACCCACCCACTGTATGAGTCCCGTCGTATGGGCCTTGTGACAACCCGCTGCGGGAATCTGCCATGAATCGTGCCCTCTGGTTACTGGGTGCTGGCCTTGTGATGGTCATCGCGATACCGCTGGTGCTGGGTGGCAGCGGACTTGGCGGCCAGTTGCGCCAGTTCCCCCTCGACACCTTCCTCTTGATGCTCGGCATGATCGTCATGTGTTGGAACCTGAACGCCGGCCGGCTGCGTCTGCTGCTGGCCGGGCGTGGCGGTCACCTGGGGCAACGGCGCGCCGTCGGCATGGTGATGGCGACCGAGTTCGCCATCAGCGCCACCCCCGGCGGCAGTGGCGGTCCGCTTACCCTGATGGGGCTGCTGTCACGTCAGGGGGTGCGCCCGGCGCAGGCCACGGCGGTCTTCGCGGTCGATCAGATCACCGACATGCTGTTCTTCCTCTCGGCACTGGCCAGCATCGGCCTCTACGCCCTCTCGCATACCATCGACCTGCGCCTGGGGTGGATGCTGGCCGTGCCGGCGCTGTTGCTGATCATCGGCTTTGGCCTGCTGGCCGCGCTGGGCAAGCATCATCGGCGCCTGCTCAAAACCAGCGGACGCCTGCTGCGCTGGCTCAAGGTACGTCATCGCTCACGCGTCAAGCTGGCGAGGGGTCTGATCCACTTTCGCCATGCGCTGGTCGAGACGCTCGCCCTGCCGCGCCTGACACTGAGCCTGATCTTCCTGCTCTGCTGTGCGCATTGGCTGCTGCGCTACTCGATCCTCTATCTGGCCGTGTCCGGGCTGGGGCAGGACATCGACTGGAGCTGGACCTTCATCGTGCAGATGCTCTCGCTGGCAGCGGGCCAGCTGACGCTGCTGCCCGGCGGTGCTGGAGGCGCGGAGCTGTCCTCCACTGCCCTGCTCAGCCCGATAATCGGCGCCGCCAGTGCCGCGGCGGCCGTGGTGATCTGGCGAGCGGTGACCTTCTATTTCTACCTGATCGCCGGCGCTCCTGTGTTCTTCGTGATGGCGGGACGCAGCATGCTGGGAAGCTTGCTCAAGCGTCGCTCGGCGACCACATGACCGGACGACCGAGCAGCGGCTCTTACTCATCATGAAAAACACTTGATGATCGCCTTATGAATAAGACTTTGTTATGTTGGCAGACGACTTTATTGAACGGTCATACAATAACCACAGCTCAAGGTGATCTCACATGCCGCATCCTTCCCAGCGTCACCCGACTTACCCCCGTATTCGTCGTCCGCTGGCCATGATGGGCGTGGTCGGCTCTCTGCTGGCCACCTCGACCTCAGCGGCACTCGCTGATGACAGGCCTCTGCGCAGCATCGACCCCGGCCATGGCACCGACAAGGTCGTGGTCGCCCACCGGGGGGCCTCGGGCTACCTGCCCGAGCACACACTCGCCGCCAAGGCGATGGCCTACGCCCAGGGCGCCGACTTCCTCGAGCAGGACGTGGTGATGAGCAAGGACGACCAGCTGGTGGTGCTGCACGACCGCTTCCTGGATCGCGTGACCAATGTCGCCGAGGTCTTCCCCGAGCGTGCGCGCGACGATGGCCGCTACTACGCCATCGACTTCACGCTGGATGAGCTGCGCAAGCTGTCGTTCAGCGAGGGCTTCACCGTCAAGGATGGCGAGCCCGTCGCCGACTACCCTGAACGCTTCCCGCTGGGCAAGTCGCACTTCGGCCTGCATACCCTGAGTGAAGAAATCGAGATGATCCAGGGCCTGAATCACTCAACCGGACGCGATGTCGGCCTGTACGTGGAGATCAAGGCACCCTGGTTCCACCAGTCGGAAGGCAAGCAGGTCTCCCGAGCCATGCTCGAGACCCTCAAGCAGTACGGCTACATCGCGCACGATGACAATGCCGTCGTGCAGGTCTTCGACCCCAATGGCCTCAAGCGCATCCACGACACGCTGCAGCCTGAGCTGGAGATGGACCTGCGCCTGGTACAGCTGATGGGCGAGACCAGCTGGGACATGACCTTCCAGCCGGATGCGGATGGCAAGCTTGAGCCCTACGACTATGACTGGATGTATCAGGAAGGCGGCATGCAGCGCATCGCCACCTACGCCGATGGCATCGGGCCATGGAAGCCGATGGTGATCGAAGACAGCTCGACCCGGGACGACATCAAGGTCACGCCGCTGGTCGAGGAAGCCCATGCGCAGGGGCTGATCGTGATGCCCTACACCTTCCGGCTCGATGAAGGGCGCATTCCGGACTGGGCCAGCGATTACGACGACATGCTGCGCGCCTTCTTCGTCGACGCCAGGGTCGATGGTATCTTCACGGACTACCCGGACCGCGCCGTACAGTGGCTGAAGCAGCACGGTGAGGCTCTGTAAGCAGCCCTTCAAGACAGGCAGTCCTTGGCAGAGGAACATCAAAAAGCCGGACTCCGTGAGGAGTCCGGCTTTCTCGTCCTGCTTGTTTCTCGTCCTGCTTGATTGGCAGCGATCGATCGTCAGTCCCCGTTGTCAGTGCACGATATCAGCATCGGCACGTGATAAGCGCTGCCTTCATTGACCCGCCGCTTCGGCGGCCAACCCCTTGAGCAGCCCGGCGATCTTGTCCAGCGGCAGCTTGCAGTCGCCCAGATCATGACGATTGGCCATGTACTGGGGATCATTCCACTCGATCACGCTGCCGCCCTCCACGGCGCGAATCAGCATCTTCTGCGGCAAGTCCAGGGCGGCCGCCCCGTTGCACTGCATCAACAGGGTGCCCACCTTGGGATTGCCGAAGATGACGGTATGCGTCGCGGGCAGCTCCATGCCCACCTTCTTGGCTCCCGCTTCATGATCGATGACGCTGAACAGCGTCAGCCCCTTGGCCTCGAGAGCCGTCTCGAGACGCGCCTGGACGGAGGCGACATCATCACGACTGGTCACCGACTCGATGCCCTTGGCAGGTACCTGCATGCTCGCTGAAGCTTCAGGGGCGGAGGCTGCCGCCGCGCCGGAATCTGCACTGGCAGCCAGCGGCACGCCAGCAGCCAACGGCAGGGACAGCAGCGCCAGCAGGCGCGCGGAACGCGTGAGGGCTGGGAATGACTTGAGCATGGAACATCCTTATCAGTGAGTCGTGTTACGCCGTGGGGCATCTGCACGTGTCGCTTGGTCAGGTGCCAATGAACAGTCATCAGACTATCAATTGCTTGATATGAACGCACCTGCCCCGCCTGCATCAGCCGAAACACCTCGCCCCTCGCCCTACGTCACAGGCCGCTGGTAGACCCACTGACATGCATTCGGGAGCCACTATTGGGGGCCAGAAACAAAAAAAGGGCAGGCCCTGTGGGCCTGCCCTTTCGGTGACATGCGATCCGCTTGACGCCGATCGTGTCAGGAGATCAATGGCTTACCAGCCAGTGACTTCCTTGATGGCATCGCCGATCTGCGCGAGGGAACGCACAGTCTTGACGCCAGCCGCTTCCAGAGCCGCGAACTTCTCGTCGGCAGTACCCTTGCCGCCGGAGATGATGGCGCCTGCATGGCCCATGCGCTTGCCCGGAGGCGCAGTCACACCAGCGATGTAGGAGACGACCGGCTTGGTGACGTTCGCCTTGATGTAGGCAGCCGCTTCTTCTTCAGCAGAGCCGCCGATCTCGCCGATCATGACGATGGCTTCGGTCTTCGGGTCCTTCTCGAACATCTCGAGGATGTCGATGAAGTTGGAACCCGGGATCGGGTCGCCGCCGATACCGACACAGCTGGACTGACCGAAACCGTGGTCAGTGGTCTGCTTGACGGCTTCGTAGGTCAGGGTGCCAGAACGAGACACGATACCGACCTTGCCCGGCTGGTGGATGTGACCCGGCATGATACCGATCTTGCACTCACCCGGAGTGATGACACCCGGGCAGTTCGGACCGATGACGCGCGCGCCCAGCTCGTCGCACTTGACCTTGACTTCCAGCATGTCGAGAGTCGGCACGCCTTCGGTGATGCAGACGATCAGCTTGATGCCTGCATTGGCCGCTTCAAGGATGGAATCCTTGCAGAACGGTGCCGGCACGTAGATGACGGACGCTTCAGCGCCAGTCTCGGCAACGGCTTCGGCAACGGTGTTGAACACCGGCAGGCCCAGGTGAGTCTGACCACCCTTGCCCGGCGTCACGCCACCGACCATCTTGGTGCCGTAGGCGATGGCCTGTTCAGAGTGGAAGGTACCCTGGCCGCCAGTGAAGCCCTGGCAGATCACCTTGGTGTTCTTGTCGATCAAAATGCTCATTACTTGCCCTCCGCAGCTTTGACAACCTGCTGCGCCGCGTCAGTCAGGCTGGTAGCAGCGATGATGTTCAGACCGCTTTCGGCCAGCTTCTTGGCGCCGAGTTCAGCGTTGTTACCTTCCAGACGCACCACGACCGGCACGTTGACACCGACCTGCTCGACGGCGCCGATGATGCCTTCGGCGATCATGTCACAACGCACGATGCCGCCGAAGATGTTCACCAGAACAGCTTTGACGTTGTCGTCGGACAGGATGATCTTGAAGGCTTCTGCAACGCGTTCCTTGGTAGCACCGCCACCCACGTCGAGGAAGTTGGCCGGCTTGCCGCCAGACAGGTTGACGATGTCCATGGTGCCCATCGCCAGGCCTGCGCCGTTGACCATGCAGCCGATGTTGCCGTCGAGGGCAACGTAGTTCAGTTCGAACTGGGCAGCATGCGCTTCACGCTCGTCTTCCTGGGACGGATCGTGCATCGCCTGCAGGTCCGGGTGACGGTAGACGGCGTTGGCGTCGATGTTGATCTTGCCGTCGAGACAGTGGAGGTTGCCTTCGTCGGTGATGACCAGCGGGTTGATTTCCAGCAGCGCGAAATCCTTGTCGGCGAACATCTTCGCCAGACCCAGGAAGATCTTGGTGAACTGCTTGATCTGGGTCGGGTTCAGACCCAGCTTGAAGGCCAGTTCGCGCGCCTGGTACGGCTGTGCGCCGACCAGCGGATCGATCTCGGCTTTCAGGATCTTTTCCGGCGTCTCTTCAGCAACCTTCTCGATTTCCACGCCGCCTTCGGTGGAAGCCATGAAGACGATGCGACGAGTGGTGCGGTCAACGACGGCGCCCAGGTACAGCTCTTCGGCGATGTCGGTGCAGTTCTCGACGAGAATCTTGGTGACCGGCTGACCGTTTTCGTCAGTCTGGTAGGTCACCAGATTCTTGCCCAGCCACTGGGTCGCGAAGTCGGAAGCGGCCTGTGCGCTGTCGACCAGCTTGACGCCGCCAGCCTTGCCGCGGCCACCAGCGTGGACCTGTGCCTTGACGACCCACTTGTCGCCGCCAATCTTCTTGCACGCTTCAGCAGCGTCTTCCGGGGTGTCAACGGCAAAGCCCTTGGACACCGGCAGGCCATAGTCGGCAAAAAGTTGTTTTGCCTGATATTCGTGAAGGTTCATCGTGTCATGCCATTGGTTGCATTAGACTCGAACGGCAGTCGCAAGATGCCACTGCCACCGTTCGCCCCGGCCTGGCCGGGGCGACGCGCCTCTTGTTCGGAAGGACGCTTACTTGCGCTTCTTGCGGTTTGCGATGTGAATCGCATGCCCGTCAACGGCCAGCGCGGCTTCGTGCACGGCTTCCGACAGGGTCGGGTGAGCCGTGCAGATCAGTGCGAGGTCTTCGGCGCTTGCGCCGAACTCGAGGGCAGTCACACCCTGTGCGATCAGCTCACCGGCATGCTGGCCGATGATGTGAACGCCCAGGACGCGATCAGTCTCAGCGTCGGCAATGATCTTGGCCAGACCTTCAGTGGCATTGTTGGCCATGGCACGACCGCTTGCCGCGAACGGGAAGCTGCCGGTCTTGACTTCGATGCCTTCGGACTTGGCTTGCTGTTCGGTCTTGCCGACCCACGCCACTTCCGGGAAGGTGTAGATGATGCTCGGGATGGCGTCGTAGTTCATCTCGGCCTTGTGGCCGGCGATGATGTCGGCAACCATCACGCCCTCTTCGGAGGCCTTGTGCGCCAGCATCGGGCCACGCACCACGTCGCCGATGGCGTAGACGCCCGGCACGCTGGTCGCGCACTGGTCGTCGACGTGGATGAAGCCACGCTCGTCCAGATTGATACCCACATCGCTGTCGAGCAGGCTCTGGGTGTAAGGACGACGGCCAACCGCGACGATGACCTTGTCGAAGGTCTGTTCCTGTTCGCCGTTGGCGTCGGTGTACTTGACGACGACTTCGCTGTCCTTGATGTCGGAACCGGTCACACGGGCGCCGAGCTTGATGTCCAGACCCTGCTTCTTGAGCAGCTTCTGGGCTTCCTTGGCGACGGCCGCATCGACCATCGGCAGGAAGCTGTCGACGGCTTCCAGCACGGTGACTTCAGAACCGCAACGGCTCCAGACACTGCCGAGCTCGAGACCGATGACACCGGCACCGATGACACCCAGACGCTTCGGCGCTTCCTCGAACTCGAGCGCGCCGGTGGAATCGACGATCAGACCTTCGGTCAGCGGCGTCGGCGGAATCTCGACCGGCACGGAACCGGACGCGATGACGATGTTCTCGGCTTCGTAGGTGGTCTTGCCACCGTCGTGATCGGTCACTTCGACCTGCTTGTTGGGAAGCACCTTGCCGGTACCTTCCAGCGCGGTGACACCGTTGGCCTTGAACAGACCGGAGATACCGCCGGTCAGGTTCTTCACGATCTGCGCCTTGCGCTCGATCATCTTGGCCACGTCGATCTCGACGCCGTCGGCCTTGATGCCCAGTTCGGCAAACTCATCACGCGCTTCGACGTACTTGTGCGAGGTTTCCAGCAATGCCTTGGACGGAATGCAGCCGACGTTCAGGCAGGTACCGCCGTGAACGACCTTGCCTTCCTTGTTGACCCACTTCTCGACGCAGGCGGTCTTCAGACCCAGCTGAGCAGCGCGGATGGCGGCGACATAGCCACCAGGGCCAGCGCCAATGACGATCACATCAAATTTATCGGCCATGTCTCTTCCTGTTGGTGCAGTTCGATTCGGGTTGGCAACCCGGCGAGTGTCAGTGCCACTCGCCGGGGCCGCTCACGGCCTCGAGATCCTCAAGGCCGTGAGACATTGCGGTCTCAGACGTCGAGCAGGAAACGAGCCGGATCTTCCAGCAGGTCCTTGATGGCGACGAGGAACTGGACTGCATCCTTGCCATCGATCATGCGGTGATCGTAGGACAGTGCCAGATACATCATCGGACGGATGACGACCTGACCGTTCACGGCCATCGGACGCTCCTGGATCTTGTGCATGCCCAGAATGGCGGTCTGCGGCGGATTCAGGATCGGGGTGGACATCAGGGAACCGAAGATGCCGCCGTTGGTGATCGTGAAGGTACCGCCCTGCATCTCATCGATGCCCAGCTTGCCGGCGCGGGCACGCTGGCCGAAGTCGACGATGGTCTTTTCGACATCGGCGAGCTTCATGCTATCGGTATCACGCAGCACCGGCACGACCAGACCGCGATCGGAAGACACGGCCACACCGATGTCCTGGTAACCGTGGTAGACGATGTCGGTGCCGTCGATGGAGGCATTGACGTCCGGGAAGCGCTTGAGCGCTTCGGTGGCCGCCTTGACGAAGAAGCCCATGAAGCCGAGCTTGGTGTCGTGCACCTTCTGGAAGGTGTCCTTGTACTGCTTGCGCAGCTCCATCACCGCACTCATGTCCACTTCGTTGTAAGTGGTGAGCATGGCGGCAGTCTGCTGGGCATTGACCAGACGCTTGGCGATGGTCTGACGCATGCGGCTCATCGGCACGCGCTTCTCGGGACGCTCACCCTCGAAGGCCGGAGCGGCCTTCGGTGCAGCAGCCTTGGGTGCGGCAGCCGGCTTGGCAGCGGACTTGGCCGCAGTGCCTTCCTTGACGGCCTTGGCCACGTCTTCCTTCAGCACGCGTCCGCCCTTGCCGGAACCGACCAGCTTGCTGACGTCCAGATCGTGCTCGGCCACCATCTTGCGCGCTGCCGGGGCGAGGATCTTGTCGCCGACCTTCTCGTCCTGACCTTCGTCAGAGCCGGACTTGTCGTCGCTTGCCTCAGCGGGCGGCGCGGCACCACCGGTAGCACCAGCGCTGAACAGCGCCAATACGGCTTCGGTCTCGCAGGTATCGCCTTCCTCGACCTTGATCTCGCTCAGGGCGCCGTCGGCCGGAGCCACGACTTCCAGCACGACCTTGTCGGTCTCGATCTCGACGATCAGCTCGTCGCGCTCGCAGGCTTCACCGACCTTCTTGTGCCAGGTGGCGACGGTGCCTTCGGCGACGGATTCCGGGAAGCTCGGCGCCTTGACTTCCAGCGTCTTGCCTTCGCCACCGGCGGCCGGCTTGCTGTCGGACTTGCTCTCTTCGGAAGCGGAGTCACCCTTGGTGTCAGCAGAGGCGGAAGCACCTGCCTCACCGATGGAGCCCAGCACCTGCTCGGACTCGCAGGTGTCACCTTCCTGAACCTTGATCTCGCCCAGGGTGCCGTCCTGCGGGGCGACGACTTCCAGCACGACCTTGTCGGTCTCGATCTCGACGATCAGCTCGTCACGCTCGACGCTGTCGCCGGGCTGCTTGTGCCAGGTCGCCACGGTGCCTTCGGCGACGGATTCCGGAAAAGACGGCGCTTTGATATCGATAGCCATTGGAGTTCCTTAACTCAATTCTCTCTCGGTGCCCTTGCGGGTCGCGAGCCTTTACTTGTTGAAGGCGTCGTCGACCAGCTGGCGCTGCTGCTCGTTATGAACGGACATGTAGCCCGCGGCAGGTGCCGCAGAGGCCGGGCGTCCGGCGAAGTCCAGGCTCATGCCAAGCCCCTGACGGTGCTGCTCAGCGACCTGACGCATATGGTGCTGACTCTGATACCAGGCACCCTGGTTGAGCGGCTCTTCCTGGCACCACATCACCTGCTCGAGATTCTCGTAGTCGGCGATGGCAGCCTGGAGCTCTTCCTTCGGGAAGGGATAGAGCTGCTCGACACGGATGATGGCAACATCTTCACGGCCCTGCTCGGCGCGATAGGCGGCCAGGTCATAGTAGACCTTGCCCGCACACAGCACGACGCGCTTGACCTTGGAAGCTTCCAGGTTGCCCTTGTCGGACAGCACCATCTCGAAGCGGCCATCGGCCAGCTCGTCGAGGGTGGAAGTCGCTTCCTTGTGACGCAGCAGAGACTTGGGTGACAGCACGACCAGCGGCTTGCGCAGCGAGCGGATGACCTGACGACGCAGCAGATGATAGATCTGCGCCGGCGTGGTCGGCATGCAGACCTGCATGTTGTGCTCGGCACACAGCTGAAGGTAACGCTCGAGGCGTGCGGAGCTGTGCTCCGGTCCCTGGCCCTCGTAGCCGTGCGGCAGCAGCATGGTCAGACCACACAGGCGGCCCCACTTGCTCTCGCCGGAAGAGATGAACTGGTCCATCACCACCTGGGCACCGTTGGCGAAGTCACCGAACTGGGCTTCCCACACCACCAGCGCATTCGGCATGGTGGTGGCGTAGCCATATTCGAAGGCCAGCACGGCTTCCTCGGAGAGGTAGGAATCATGGATGGTGAAGGTCGCCTGACCATCCTTGATGTGCTGCAGCGGCACGTAGGTATTGCCATCCTTCTGGTTATGCACCACCGCGTGACGGTGGGAGAAGGTGCCGCGACCTACGTCCTGACCGGTGATACGCACCGGATGGTCGGCACCGACCAGGGTGGCGTAGGCCAGTGTCTCGGCGAAGCCCCAGTTCAGCGGCATGCCACCAGCGGCCATCTTGCGACGGTCTTCATAGATCTTGTTGACCTGACGCTGGACCGAGACACCGTCCGGCACTTCGCACATCTTGTTGGCGAGCGCTTGCAGCTGCTTCATGTCCATCGAGGTATCGGCAACGCCGGTCCACTCATGACCCAGGTACGGCGTCCAGTCGACGAACAGGCCGGTATTCGGCTGTTTCACCAGGGCGTTGGCCACGTGATTGCCGGCATCGAGATCCGAACGGTACTGGTCGACCAGCTGCTTGGTCTCTTCCTCGCTGAGCACACCTTCCTCGACCAGACGTTGCGCATACTTCTCGCGAGCGGTCTTCTGGGACTTGATCTTGGCGTACATCAGCGGCTGGGTACCGGACGGCTCGTCGGCTTCGTTGTGACCGCGCTTGCGGTAACACACGAGGTCGATCACCACATCACGCTTGAACTGCTGGCGATAGTCGATGGCCACCTGGGCGGCGTGCAGCACGGCGTCCGGATCATCGCCATTGACGTGGATGATCGGCGCCTGAACCATCTTGGCGATGTCGGTGCAGTATTCGGTCGAGCGAGCGTCATCGGCACGCGAGGTGGTGAAGCCCACCTGGTTGTTGATGACGACATGCACGGTACCGCCCGTCTTGTAGGCACGGGTCTGCGACATCTGGAAGGTTTCCATGACCACGCCCTGACCGGCGAAGGCCGCGTCACCGTGGATGGAAATCGGCAGTACGCTGTCACCCTCGGCGTCTTCACGACGATCCTGACGGGCACGCACGGAGCCTTCCACCACCGGAGAGACGATCTCCAGGTGCGACGGGTTGAACGCCAGCGCCAGGTGGACTTCGCCGCCTGGGGTCATGACATTCGAGCTGAAGCCCTGGTGGTACTTCACGTCGCCGGAACCCTTGGCGATCTGCTTCTTGCCGTCGAATTCATCGATCAGCTCGGACGGGCTCTTGCCCAGCAGGTTGACCAGCAGGTTGAGACGGCCACGGTGGGCCATGCCGATCACGACTTCCTTGGTACCGTACTTGCCGCTGCGCTGGATCAGCTCATCCATCATCGGAATGAAGGATTCACCGCCTTCCAGACCAAAGCGCTTGGTGCCCGGGTACTTGCTGGCGAGATAGCTCTCGAGGCCTTCGGCGGCGGTCAGACGTTCCAGCACGTGATGACGGACATCGCGTGAGAAGTTCGGCTTGGAACGCACGGACTCGAAACGCTGTTGCAGCCAGCGCTTCTCTTCCGTGTTGACGATGTGCATGAACTCGGCGCCGATGCTGCGGCAGTAGGTCTGCTCCAGCGCGGCGTGGATTTCCTTGAGCGGTGCAACATCCTTGCCGAGGAACAGCGAGCCGGTCTGGAACTCGACGTCCATGTCAGCGGCGGACAGCTGATGGAAGGACAGCTCGAGGTCCGGTACCGGTGCCGGCTTGCGCAGACCGAGGGGGTCGATATCCGCCTTCTGGTGGCCACGGAAGCGGTAGGCGTTGATCAGCTGGAGAACACGAACCTGCTTCTTGTTCTCGCTGCTTTCGCCCGCAGAGACAGCCACCGGGCGGCGACTGTTGCGACCCATCTCGTAGAACTGATCACGGATCGGCGCTAGCGGAACATCCTGGGAGGGGCTGCCGTCATGACGCGGCAGAGTATCAAAGTAGTTGCGCCACTCGTCGGGAACCTCATTCGGGTCGACAAGATAACGCTCGTAGAGATCTTCTACGTAGTGGACATTCCCCCCGCTCATATGGGAAGTGCGCCACATCAACTCCATTGTGCCTTCTTGCATCTCTCGGTCACCCTGACTGATGGGGTGGGGTAGGCGCCTGACAAGCGCTGTCGGCGTCACTCGATTATGCCCTGTATGGCGAAACCATGGAGGCCTTCACCATCTGAGTCTTCTTTTATCGTCAAAAGCCGGTGCACAAGGCACCGGCTTCAGCAAGCTGTGCGCTGCGGCAAGGTGTGACACCCTGCCGCAGCTGACGTGCATCATAGCAAGCTAAGGCGCGGCTTTTAAGTGGCGTTTGCCAGCAAAAGCTCACGAATCTTGCCGATGGCACGTGTCGGGTTCAGACCCTTGGGGCAAACCGCGACACAATTCATGATTCCGCGACAACGGAATACGGCAAACGGATCGTCCAGCTCGCTCAGACGCTCCTTGGTGGCGGTGTCACGCGAGTCCGCCAGGAAGCGATAGGCCTGCAACAGACCGCTCGGACCGACGAACTTGTCCGGGTTCCACCAGAAGGACGGGCAGGCCGTGGAACAGCAGGCACACAGGATGCACTCGTAGAGACCGTCGAGCTTGTCACGGTCTTCCGGCGACTGCAGACGCTCGATGGCCGGCGCCGGCGTGTCGTTGAGCAGGTACGGCTGGATGCGCTCGTACTGCTTGTAGAACAGGCTCATGTCGACGACCAGGTCACGCACGACCGGCAGGCCCGGCAGCGGACGCAGCACCAGTTTGTTGTCCTTGACGACTTCGGACAGTGCAGTGACGCAGGTCAGGCCGTTCTTGCCGTTCATGTTCATGCCGTCCGAACCACAGACACCTTCACGGCAGCTGCGACGATAGGCCAGCGAGCTGTCCTGTTCCTTGAGCATTTCCATCACGTTCAACACCATCAGGTCACGACCCTGGGTGTCGACCTGAAACTCCTGCATGTACGGCGCAGTATCGGTTTCAGGGTTGTAGCGGTATATGGATACCTGAAGCATGGTTTCCCCTCCGGGCAAACGGGTCAGGTGCGTGCGGTGACCTGCACGCACCTCGATCACGGCGAACTCAAGCGAGCGTGAACTCGAGCGAGTGCGAACTTGGTCTGGAGAAACGTGCGCCCCTCGAAGCGGGACGCACGTGTCAGGTCCAGACTCAGTAGGTACGAATCTTCGGCTCGAAACGCTCGACGGTCTTCGGCGCGAAGTTCACGTCGCGCTTGCCGACACGCTTCTCGTTCGGGAAGAACAGGGAATGCTTGAGCCAGTTCTCGTCATCACGATCCGGGAAGTCGTAACGGGAGTGGGCACCACGGCTTTCCTTGCGGGTCAGGGCCGCGATGGCAGTGGCTTCCGCCACTTCCATCAGGTTGTCCAGCTCAAGGGCTTCGATACGTGCGGTATTGAAGACCTGGGACTTGTCGGCCAGACCCGCCTTGGCGATACGCTCACGCAGCTCGGCCAGTTGCTTGACGCCCTCTTCCATCTTGTCTTCCTGACGGAAGACGCCGAAGGAGTTCTGCATGATCTGCTGCAGTTCACGCTTGAGTTCCGGCACGGACTCACCGCTCTCGGACTCGTTCCAGCGGTTCAGGCGCACCAGGGCAGCATCGATGTCGCTCTGGGTCGGCTCGAGGTACTCGACACCTTCATTGAGCGCGCTCTCGATGTACTTGCCCGCGGCACGGCCGAAGACGACCAGATCCAGCAGCGAGTTGCCGCCCAGACGGTTGGCACCGTGCACGGACACGCAGGCCACTTCACCCACGGCATAGAGGCCGTTGACGATGCGATCGCTGCCGTCTTCGTTCTGTGCGATGGCCTGACCGTGCACGTTGGTGGCGATGCCGCCCATCATGTAGTGACAGGTCGGCACGACCGGGATCGGTGCATTGACCGGATCGACGTGCGCGAAGGTCTTGGACAGCTCGGAGATACCCGGCAGGCGCTTGTTGAGCACTTCCTCGCCCAGGTGGTCCAGCTTCAGGAAGACGTGGTCGCCATTCTCGCCACAGCCACGGCCTTCGAGGATTTCCATGACCATGGAGCGCGCGACGACGTCACGGCCCGCGAGGTCCTTGGCGTTCGGCGCATAACGCTCCATGAAGCGCTCGCCGTCCTTGTTGACCAGGTAGCCACCTTCACCACGGCAGCCTTCGGTGACCAGCACGCCTGCACCGTGGATGCCGGTCGGGTGGAACTGCCACATTTCCATGTCCTGGACCGGCAGGCCGGCGCGCAGCGCCATGCCGATACCGTCGCCGGTGTTGATCAGGGCATTGGTGGTGGAGGCGTAGATGCGGCCGGCACCGCCGGTAGCCAGAACGGTCGCCTTGGACTTCACGACCACGGTCTCGCCGGTCTCGATGCACAGGGCAATCACGCCGACGATATCGCCGTTGGCATTCTTGACCAGGTCGATGGCGTACCACTCGTCGAGGAAGACGGTGCCATTCTTCAGGTTGGCCTGATAGAGGGTGTGCAGCAGAGCGTGACCGGTACGGTCAGCCGCGGCGCAGGTGCGTGCCGCCTGGCCGCCCTTGCCGAAGTCCTTGGACTGACCACCGAACGGACGCTGATAGATGCGACCGTTGTCGAAGCGAGAGAACGGCAGACCCATGTGCTCGAGTTCGAAGACCGCCTTCGGGCCTTCGGTACACATGTATTCGGCGGCGTCCTGGTCGGCGATGTAGTCGCCGCCCTTGACGGTGTCATACATGTGCCAGCGCCAATCATCATTCGGATCAGCAGAAGCGATGGCACAGGTGATACCGCCCTGGGCAGAGACAGTGTGCGAACGGGTCGGGAAGACCTTGGACAGCACGGCGGTCTTCTTGCCGGACTGGGACAGCTCGAGGCCGGCACGCAGGCCAGAGCCGCCACCGCCGATGATGATCGCGTCGAATGTCAGGCTACGCATGGTGGACATGTATCAGGCTCCCCACAGGACTTGAACGCCCCAGACCAAGAAGATGAACAACGCAAGGATGACGAAGACCTGGAAACCGAAGCGCACTGCGGTCGGCTTCATGTAATCGGTCGCCACGGTCCACAGACCGATCCAGGCGTGTGCGGCAATCGAGATGAATGCCATCAGAGAGAAGATGCGCATTGCCGTGTTCTCGAACAGACCACTCCAGGTGGTGTAGTCGAGGTTCGGATGGAGCAGCAGATAGCCGACCATGAACACGGAATAGGCTGCCAGAATCACGGCAGAAACACGCTGCAGTACCCAGTCGGACAGACCGCTGCGGCTGAAATTGGTGATGTTGTTTACCATACCCAGACTCCCGCCAGGACTACGAGAACAGCACTGATCACGACAGTGACCTGCGCCTTGCGATTAGCACTTTCCAGTTCGACACCAATATCCATGTCCATCAACAGGTGCTTGATACCAGCCACGAAGTGGAAACCGAGGGCAGACAGCAGGCCCCAGGCCACGAGCTTGGCCAGGAAATTGGTTGCCAGAGCATCACGCACCGCCTCGAACCCTTCCGGGGAGGACAGCGAGGCATCGAGTGCCCACAGCGCAAATACCAGGCCCACGAACAGAATCACGCCGGTAATACGGTGGGTGATTGAAGTCAGCGCAGGGAGAGGGAACTTTATCGTCGTCAGATCGAGATTTACGGGTCGTTTGCTATTCACGGCTCTTACACACTCTCTTGGCCCAACACGGACGCAAGCCCGCAGGGGCGGTGGTTTGAGGAAGGGTCTCGGGCGCAGGCCATCCACGGTACCGAGCCGAATTTCCCGCCAGTCGCGCGACGGGGGATTATAGGGGTTGGCCATTGGCATGACAAATGACATGACGTCGCAGGGCCGCAACCACAGATTGCACAAAATGCAGTGAACAGGACGCGACCTGACACCACGGGATAGGCAAACGTCGGGGAACTCACGCACAACAGCATGGCGCGCGTCTCTACGCCGTGTGGCGAATTGACAATCCTTGGCGGGCTTCTATAGTGGGCGGGATTGATGCAAGCCCGGCATGGCAAGCAAGTCAAAGAGTTACGCGAATAATGAGGAGGTCGGCATGACTGACAAGAAAGCGACATTGACAGTAGACGGTATCGACAAGAGCATCGAGTTCCCGGTCTATTCCGGCACGCTCGGACAGGACGTCATCGACGTTCGCGGCCTGACCGCCGAAGGCATGTTCACGTATGACCCGGGCTTCGTCTCCACTGCCGCCTGCGAATCATCCATCACCTTCATCGATGGCCAGAAAGGCGTGCTACTGCATCGCGGCTACCCCATCGACCAGCTGGCCAAGAGCTCCAACTACATCGAGCTATGCTATCTGCTGCTGTTCGGAGAACTGCCGAGCGACGAGGAATACGACAAGTTCGCCCAGCTGATCAGCAACCACACCATGGTGCATGAGCAGATCGTCAACTTCTTCAAGGGCTTCCGTCGCGATGCCCACCCGATGGCGATCCTGTGCGGTGTCGTCGGTGGCCTGGCCGCCTTCTACCACGACAACCTGAACATCAACAACGAGAAGGAACGCTATGTCAGTGCGGTGCGCCTGATCGCCAAGATGCCGACCCTTGCGGCCATGTGCCACAAGTACAACATCGGCCAGCCCTTCATGTACCCGCGCAATGACCTCTCCTACGGCGAGAACTTCCTGTACATGATGTTCGGCAATCCGTGTGAGGAGTACAAGATCAACCCGGTGTTCGCCAAGGCGATGGACACCATCTTCATGCTGCACGCCGACCACGAGCAGAACGCCTCGACTTCCACAGTGCGCCTGGCCGGCTCCACCGGTGCCAACCCGTTCGCCTGCATCAGCGCCGGCATCGCGGCACTGTGGGGCCCGGCACACGGCGGTGCCAACGAAGCCGTACTCAACATGCTCGATGAAATCGGCGAGGATTCCGAAGAGAACATCCAGCGCTTCATCGACAAGGCCAAGGACAAGGATGACCCGTTCAAGCTGATGGGCTTCGGTCACCGCGTCTATCGCAACTTCGATCCGCGCGCCAAGGTCATGAAAGAGACCTGTGACGAAGTGCTGGAGCAGCTGGGCATGGCCGACGATCCGCAGCTCAAGATCGCCAAGCGTCTGGAGCAGATCGCCCTGGAAGACGAGTACTTCATCGAGCGCAAGCTGTACCCGAATGTCGACTTCTACTCCGGCATCATCCTCAAGGCGATCGGCATTCCGACCAACATGTTCACGGTCATCTTCGCCATGTCGCGCACCATCGGCTGGATTTCCCACTGGAACGAGATGATCGCCGGCGGCCACCGTATCGGCCGTCCGCGCCAGCTCTACACCGGCCACCCGCAGCGCGACTACCCGACCAAGTAACCAGTTGCCTGGCAACCAGGCAATATCGGGTCATCGACCTGCAGGACAGACCGCCTCTTCGGAGGCGGTTTTTTTTGGCCTGTCGCCTCTCATGCGCCCCCCCTGTCGAGATGCAAGTCACAAAGCCGCCCCGCCCCGCCCCGAACGTGCTAGCGTGCTGATGTACCGGCTTCGTCACGCCCTGCAAGCACCGGCACGCCATGCGCCCCACCGCGAGCGGCGCAACCTCACACCTGATCGATGGCAAGGAGCCTTCCAGCATGTCAGAGACACACACCACGCCACGTACCGCCGCCTTCATCGGACTCGGGGTCATGGGTCACCCCATGGCCGGCCATCTGAAACGCGCAGGCCTTGAGGTGCGGGTCTACAACCGCACAGGTGCACGCGCCGAGCAGTGGAGCGAGGAGTACGGCGGCAGCCATCACGCCACCCCGCGAGAAGCCGCCGAGGGCGCCGATATCGTGCTGATGTGCGTGGGCAATGATGATGACGTGCGCAGCGTCACCTACGGCGACGACGGCGTGCTGGCCGGCATGGCGAGCGGCAGCCTGCTGGTGGACCACACTACCGCCAGTGCCGACCTGGCACGCGAGCTGGCCGCCGCCGCGGGCGAGGCCGGCATCGGATTCGTCGACGCACCGGTCTCCGGCGGCCAGCAAGGCGCCGTGAATGGCGTGCTGACCATCATGTGTGGCGGCAGCGAGGCGGATTACGCACGTGCCGAGCCGGTGCTGACGCACTACGGTCGCATGGTGAAGCGCATCGGCGAGACCGGTGCCGGCCAGACCACCAAGATGGTCAACCAGATCTGCATTGCCGGGCTGGTGCAGGCACTTTCCGAGGGCCTGCACTTCGCCGAGCAGGCAGGACTGGATCGCGAGGCGGTGATCGAGGTGATCTCCAAGGGCGCCGCTGGCTCGTGGCAGATGGAAAATCGTCACTCCACCATGATCAAGGACGAGTACGATCACGGCTTTGCCGTCGACTGGATGCGCAAGGACCTCGACATCTGTCTGGCGGAAGCACGCCGCATCGATGCCAGCCTGCCGGTGACGGCGCTGGTCGATCAGTTCTATGCCGACGTGCAGGCCATGGGCGGCAATCGCTGGGACACCTCCTCGCTGCTCAAGCGCCTCTCCAGATGAAGCGGCCTTGAACTCAAGCGAGTGAGCCGAACCGCATCACACGGCCTCGCACTGAAAACGCCTCATTCCAACGCCATATGGACGCGGGAATGAGGCGTTTTTTCGTGCCGCAGCGCAACATCCCAGACAGCAGCGGCGCTCGGCATGCTTTTCCACACTATCTGTGGATAACCTCGTTGATAACCCCTAGACAAGCGCAGCGAACCAGCATGACAGCGGGCTTACCAACAGATTGCACAAAATTTAACCAGCACATAAGCCATTGATATAAAAGAAATTTTTGGTAGCACGACGTAAGCGCCAGCCGCAGGGGCCGCACTTTGGGAGGAGATGCAGGGGGAGATGTGACAGCGCGCGAACAGTGGACAAGACACGAGGTCTGTCAAGGGCGACTTGGGGATAACATGCTTTTCTGCCGACACACAGGCTGTGCATAAGCCAGAATCAGGGACAAAAAAAACACACCCCTTAAGGTGTGCTTTTTTGTTGACTTCACGAGACCTGAAAGGTGGCTCGAGATGTCGAAAGAGTGGCGTCCCATAGGGGGTTCGAACCCCTGTTACCGCCGTGAAAGGGCGGTGTCCTGGACCACTAGACGAATGGGACGCAGTCGCTTGAGAAACTTGGTGGAGCCTAGCGGGATCGAACCGCTGACCTCAACACTGCCAGTGTTGCGCTCTCCCAGCTGAGCTAAGGCCCCGTCTCTCAAGAACGAGGCGTATCTTACTGATAACCCTCGGGGTCGTCAACTTCTTTTTCACACAATTCGCCTCTCGCGCCTTTTCGGCGCATGGCCCCCATGACGTCATTCATTATGGAGGCCATCATCAGCGCGACGCGCCCGTCGGGAGCGCGGTCACGGACTGCGCTCAGAGGTCACGATATTCCTTCTCGAAACGCTTGGCCGCCTTCTTGGAGACGCCACCCAGCACGGCCACGGCGTGGCGCAGACGCGCGCGCGTCATGTCGGAGCCCAGAATGACCATCGCGTCCATCACCGAGGTAGAGGTCGCCGAGCCGGTCACCGCCACGAATACCGGCGCCAGGAAGTCCTTCATCTTGAGCCCGAAGTGCTCGGAGAGCAGCTTCACTTCCGCCAGCAGATGCTCCTTGTCCCAGCGGCTCACGGCTTCAAGCTTCCAGGTCAGGAACTGCATCTGACGCACCAGGTCTTCGCCTTCCAGCTTCGCCTTGGCGAAGTCGTCCGGCGTGATGGCCGGCAGACCCGAGAAGAAGTGCCCCGCCAGCGGAATCGCCTCGGACAGCGTCTCGATGCGCGGCTTCACTTCCGGCAGGATCTGCTTGACGTAGGACTCGTTGAAGGCCCACTGACGCAGCTCGCTCAGCAGCTCATCCTCGGACAGATCGCGGATATAGAGACCGTTCAGCCAGCTGAGCTTCTCGACATCGAACACCGGACCACCCAGCGAGACACGCTGGATATCGAAATGCTCCTGCATCTCGCTCAGGGTGAACTTCTCGCGCTCGTCCGGCATGGACCAGCCCAGACGACCGAGATAGTTGATCACCGCCGCCGGCAGGTAACCCATGCGACGGTAGTAGAGGATCGACGTCGGGTTCTTGCGCTTGGACAGCTTGGTCTTGTCCGGATTGCGCAGCAGCGGCATGTGGCACAGTTCCGGCATCTGCCAGCCGAAGTATTCATACAGCAGCTGATGCTTGGGCGCCGAGTTGATCCACTCCTCGCCACGCATCACGTGGGTGATCTCCATCAGGTGATCATCCACCACGTTGGCCAGGTGGTAGGTCGGCATGCCGTCGGACTTGAGCAGGATCTGCGCATCGACCTGGGCCCAGTCGACCTCGATCTCGCCACGCAGCATGTCCTTGACCACACAGGTGCCGCTTTCCGGCACGTTCATGCGGATGACGAAGGGCGCGCCCGCCGCTTCACGACGCGCCACTTCTTCTGCCGGCAGCGCGAGGTCGGACGGCTTGAGCGCCATGTGCAGACCTTCGGCCTTGCGCGACTCGCGCAGCTCATCCAGCTCTTCACTGGTGCGATAGCACTTGAAGGCGTGGCCGGCATCGATCAGCTGCTGGCAGTGTGTGGCATAGATGTCGCCACGCTCACTCTGACGGTACGGGCCGTGCGGACCGCCGACATCCGGGCCTTCGGCCCATTCGATGCCCAGCCAGCGCAGCGAGTCGAGGATCATCTGCTCGGATTCGCCGGTGGAACGCGTCTGATCGGTATCCTCGATGCGCAGAATGAACTCGCCACCGTGCTGACGAGCGAAGCACTGGTTGAACAGGGCGATGTAGGCGGTGCCGACGTGGGGATCACCAGTCGGCGACGGTGCGATGCGCGTACGAACGGTCATGTGGAGTCCAGTAGTTCGAGAAGAGAGGGCAACAAGCGTCTCGGCAATGACTGACTGCCGGGGCGTGAAATCACGCTGCTGTCTCAGCAGCGAGTGCTGGGGCATATTATACGCAAGGTGAAGATGTGCGACAGTGCGTCGCCGTGTACCAACGCTCTCTCGGCGGTAAGCTTGCGCCAGATGCGTCATTCTCTGCCTTGAGACGTGACGCCAGCGCTTCCCTGCAACTATCTCTGCCACCACCGGCAGGAGCATGAATGCCCCGAACTGCCGCTGCACCCGATGTTTCACCCTCCCCCACCGATGCCACTGCCTCGGCAGAATTCGTGCCACGCCGCTGGCTGGAGACACTGGCACGTGCCGGTGGCCACTGGCCCCAGCTCGCCATCCTGTGCGCCCTGCTCTCGACACTGGTGCTGCTCGCCCAGGCCTGGGCCATCGCCCGCCTGGCCCAGGGCGTCGCGATCGACCGCGAAGGCCTGGCGACACTGTGGCCGGCCATCGCGGTACTCGCCGCCAGTCTCTCGCTGCGCGGCGCGCTCACTGGCCTGCGTGGCTATGCCGGCACCCGCGCCAGCCAGCAGATCCGCCGTCGCCTGCGCGAGCGCCTGCTGCAGCGCTTCGCCGAACTCGGCCCGCTGTGGGTGCGTCGCCAGCATCGCGCAAGCCTGGCCAACCGCGCCTGGGACCAGGTCGAGTCACTGCACGGCTACTACGCCGACTTCCGCCCACAGACACGCCTCGCGGGGCTGATTCCGCTGATGCTGCTGTGTGTGGTGTTTCCGCTCAACTGGGCGGCCGGCCTGATTCTCGCCACCACCGCACCACTGGTGCCGATCTTCATGATTCTGGTCGGCATCGCGGCGCGCAAGCGCTCGCAGGAGCAGTTCCGGGAGATGGACCGCATGGGCCGTCACTTCATGGACCTGCTCACCGGTCTCAAGACCCTCAAGCTATTCGGCAGCGCCAGGCGCGGCCCCCAGGTCGAGGCGGTCAGCCATGCCTTTCGCAAGCGCACCATGCGCGTACTGCGCCTGGCCTTCCTGTCCTCCACGGTGCTGGAATTCTTCACCGCGGTGTCCATCGCGCTGCTGGCGGTCTACCTCGGCTTCCATTTCCTCGGCCACCTGCAATTCGGCACCTGGGGCGACTCACCGCTGACCCTGCAGACCGCACTCTTCATTCTGGTGCTGGCGCCCGAGTTCTATCAGCCGCTGCGCGAGCTGGGCGTGCACTATCACGCCAAGGCCGAGGCCGAGGCTGCCGCCAGTGATCTCGCCCCCATCGTCGGCAGTGCCCCCTTCACCCAGGAGGCGGATGGCGAGGCTGCCACACAGACGCACAATGCCAACAGCGACCTGCCCGCGGCGCGCCCTCAGACCCGCAAGCTGCACTCGCTGATGCTGGAAGAGGTCTGTGTGCGCTATCCCAATCAATGGACCCGCCAGACCAGCACGCTGACTCCACCGGCACTCGGCCCGCTGACCCTGCGGATCACCCAGGGCGAACGCGTCGCGCTGACCGGTGCCTCCGGCTCCGGCAAGTCGACGCTGCTCAATCTGCTGCTCGGCTTCGTCGAGGCCAGCGACGGCCTGCTGTATCTCAATGGCCATCCGCTGAGCCACGGCCTGCCGCCGGGCATGGCGACCTGGGTCGGTCAGGAGACGGTGGTGCTGTCCGGCACGCTGGCCGACAACCTGCGTCTGGCCAGGCCTCACGCCAGCGACACCCAACTCGAAGCGGCGCTGGACAATGCCGACCTGCTTGACTGGTACCAGCAGCTGCCGCGAGGGCTCGAGACGCGCCTTGGCGAGGGCGGTCAGGCGCTGTCCGGCGGCCAGGCACGCCGCCTGTCACTGGCCCGCGCATTCTTGCATGACGCGCCACTGGTGCTGCTGGATGAACCCACCGCCAGCCTGGACGCCGACAGCGAAGCGCGCGTGATCGCCGCGCTCAAGCGTCTCGGCGAGGGCCGCACCCTGCTGTTGCTGACCCACCGACCAGAGCTGCTGACGCTGTGCCAGCGCCTGATTCACCTCGACGATGGCCAGCTGGTGCAGGACCGCCCGCTCCCCCTCCCGACGCCGCGAGGTGACGCATGAGCCGCGCCATCTGCAAGTCCGCGCCTGACACGCCCGCGGCCGTCACAGCCAGCGAGCCAGCACTAGGTGAAGCGTATAGCGAACAGCGCCCACGTCTGCGCGAACTGACGCCCTATCTGGCCTTGATGCGCGAGCATCGTGGCTGGCTGGGCATCGGCGCACTGCTGGCGCTGATCACTCTGCTGGCGGCCACCGGCCTGTTGGCACTGTCGGGCTGGTTTCTCTCCGCCACCGCCGTGGCCGGCTTGAGCGTCGCTGCCACCCAGGCCTTCAACTTCTTCACCCCGGCGGCAGGTGTGCGCGGTCTGGCACTGGCGCGCACCGCCGGACGCTATGGCGAGCGTCTCACCACCCACGAAGGCACGCTGCGTCTGCTGGCGAGCCTGCGCCGTCGCCTGTTCGAGGCCATCGAGCCGCTCTCCCCCGCCGCCCTGCAGCATGCCGGCCAGGGCGAGCTGATGACCCGCCTGGGCGCGGATGTCGACGCCCTCGACAGCCTCTACGTGCGCGTATTGATTCCCTCGCTGGTGGCGGTCTGCGCCATCCTCGCCGCCGGCACGCTGATCGGCATCTTCGCGCCGACACTGGCGCTGGTCGCAGTGATCGGGCTGGTGCTGACCGGCGGACTGGTGCCGTGGCTGGCCTGGTGGCGTGGTAGCCGTGACGCCATGCGTCACCAATCCTCGGCCAGCCGCCTGCGCGCACGCCTGCTGGAGCGCCTGCAGGGACTGGGCGAGCTGGTGATCTATGATCGCTGGAATGAAGAGCTTGAGCGCCTGGCCGAGCAACAGGCCGAGCGGGACCGCATCGAGCGCACCCAGGCACGCCGTCAGGCACTGGCCAGCTGGCTGAGTCACAGTCTGCTGGGGCTGACGCTGGCCGGGGTCGCCCTGCTCGGCGTCATGCAGATGGCGCCATATGCGAACGACGACATCACGACGCATTCTGGCGAGCTGCTCGATGGTCGTCTGCTGGCGCTGTTCCTGCTGGCGGTACTCGGCGCCTTCGAGGCACTGGCGCCACTGCCGCTGGCCTGGCAGGGTCTCGGTCGCTGTCTGTCGGCGGCCGCGCGCCTCAACCGCGTGCAGGCCAATACGCCGGCGGCCCAGTTCCCCAGTGACTCCGAGGCTGCCACGCCGGTGGGACACGCCTTGGAGATCGAGCAGCTGAGCGTCACCCACGGCGACACGCCGGTGCTTGAAGAGCTGTCACTGACACTGGCCGCAGGCGAGCATCTGGCACTGCTCGGCCCGTCCGGCAGCGGCAAGAGCACCCTGCTGGACGTGCTCAGTCGCTTCCATGCCCCCAGTGCCGGACAGATCACGCTGGGTGGCGTGGCGCTGGACTCGCTCGACGAGGCCACGCTGCGTGCAAGCTTCGCGGTCTGCCCGCAGGACACGCACCTGTTCTGTGCCAGCTACGCCGACAACCTGCGCCTGGCCGCTCCCGAGGCCAGCGATAAGTCACTGACGCGCATGCTGGAAAGCCTTGGCCTCGGCGACTGGCTGGCCCGCCAGCCACAGGGACTGGCCGGCTTCCCGGATGAAGGGGGACGTTCATTGTCCGGTGGCCAGCTGCGCCGCTTCGGCGTGGCACGCGCACTGCTGTCACCGGCGCCGATCGTGCTGCTCGATGAGCCCTGCGAAGGACTGGACCGCACCAGCGCCGAGCAGGTGATGAGCGCGATTCTCGCCGCCTGCGAGGGCCGCAGCCTGATCATGATCACTCATCAGCCGCTGGGGCTGGAGCGCTTTGCGCGTCTGGCGCTGCTGGAAGCGGGCCGACTGCAGGAAGACACCACCCCGACCACACTGAGCCGCGATTCCCGCCTCGCCAGGCTGATGGAGCGCACTGCCTGACGATAATCCTGTTCAGCCACTACAGAGGGAGACATATATGGTAGACAGCAGACTGGAAGATCAGCCATTGGCGGCGGACACCTTCGCGCGCCTGCCACGGGGCTTCTGCGCACTGGTCACCGGCGCCAGCGGCGGGATCGGGCGGGCGCTGATCGATGAGCTGCTCGCCCATCCGCACTGTGGAAAAGTGCTGGCGGTGAGTCGCGATGTCTCATGCCTTTCGACGCATCCCGAGCTCGAGACGCTGGAGGCCGACCTGACCACCGAGCAAGGCACCGCACGCCTTGAGAAGTGGCTGGCACAGCAACTGGATGGCGAGAGCGAGACGGGGCAGCCACCGGCGCTGATACTCAACGCGCTGGGCCTGCTGCATGACGAGCGCGAGCAGCTATGGCCGGAGAAGCGTCTGGAAGACTTGAGTCTGGCGGCCCTGACGCGTCTGCATCAGGTCAATGCCTTCGCCCCGGCCCTGCTGCTGGGGATGCTGGCGCCACGTCTGCGCCGACGCACGCCAGTGATCTTCGCCTCGCTGTCGGCGCGGGTCGGCTCGATCTCCGACAACCGCAGCGGCGGCTGGTATGCCTATCGCGCCAGCAAGGCCAGCCACAACATGCTGCTCAAGACCGCCGCCATCGAGATCGCACGGCGCAATCCCGAGGCGCTGCTGGTCGCGCTGCATCCCGGCACCACCGACACCGGCCTGTCGACTCCCTTCCAGTCCCGCGTGCCCGAGGGCAAGTTATTCACGACGGGCTTCGTGGCGCGCCGTCTGCTGCGCGTCGCCTGCGAACTCTCGCCCACCGCCAGCGGCGGCTTCTACGACTGGGCCGGCCAGGCCATCGAGTGGTAACCCTCTCGGTAGAGGCGACTCAGAGCTGCAGATGCTCCTGAAACCACTCGGTGATGAAGTCGAGGTAGGCGCGGGTCTTGTCAGGCAGGTACTTGCGTGAACGGAACAGCACCACCATCGAGCCATGCTCGTTCCAGTAGGGCTGCAGCAGCGGCACCAGTTCACCGCTTTCCACTGCCGCGCGGGCCGAGAAGGTCGGCAGGTAGGCGAGACCGAAGCCGGCCTTGGCCGCCTCCACCACGCCGAGCAGATTGTTGATCACCAGCCGCGACTCCGGCTCCACATCGAAGGGCTGACCATTGAGCGTGAAGCGCCAATGCGCCCCCAGGTCGTAATTGCCGTAGAAGATGGTATCGAAGGCGCGGATGTCCTGGGGCTGCACCGGCGGTGAATTGACGCGCGCCAGGTAATCCGGTGCGGCGTACAGGCCGTAGACCACCTTGCACAGCGGCCGCGAGACCATCGAGGAATCCGGCAGCGGCCCCATGCGAATCGCCAGGTCCACCGACTCATCGATGGGCTCGAAGCGCTGATCCTCGAGCAGAATCTCGACGCTGACATCCGGGTAGCGACGCATGAAGGCGGTGGTCGGCGCGGCCAGATACATGAAGCCGAACGACACCTGTGCCGAGACCTTGAGCTGGCCCATCGGCTGCGAGGTCACGGACTGTACGCGGGCCTCGGCGGATTCCAGCTCCTCGCGGATGCGCAGGCCGTGCTCGTAGTAGATGCGCCCCGCCTCGGTGAGATGCAGCTTGCGGGTCGAGCGATTGATCAGGCTGACGCCCAGCTGCTCTTCCAGTGCCGCCACCCGCTTGGACGCCAGCGACTTGGAAATTCCCAGTCGGCGCGCCGCCGCAGTGAAACTGGCCGCGCGCACGACTTCGACGAAGACGCGCAATGCATCAAGTGTCGCCATGTGTCTCCCTTTCCCTCGCTCTGCAACCGCCATGGCCCTCCGGACACGGCCAGACACCCCATCAATCTCTCAGGTTTCCATATTGGAAACCCTAGTTTTCAATTGTACGCGCTTATTCTCCAAAGCGCGGCACCCTATACTGTGCGCCACGAACATGCGGGAGCAGGCGCGCCGCGGCATCGGCCGCCTGCTTCCGGACTAGACCGAAGACGGCCGGGCCTGCGTGGCGCAGCCCGACCGTCCAGGTTCGCGCTCAGGTAGTTGCACTGCTCATCCCACCGATTCCCGGTGACTGGTCTGCATGGCGACGCCCCCACGCGCGGTTTCGCTGTCGGCCCATCCTGGGCCTCGGTGGCGATCTTCAGTGTTGTAATGCAAGTTTCTTGTGCGCCTGGCCGTCTCACGACGCCAGGCGCTTTTTTATGCCTGTCTTCAGCAACTTACAGCCACTTCTTCCACTTGAAGAACAGATAGGTCGAGAGCGCCGATACCCCCATCAGGCACAGCGCGAAGGGATAGCCCCAGTTCTCGTCCAGCTCCGGCATCCAGTGGAAGTTCATGCCGTAGATGCTGGCGATCAAGGTCGGCGGCATGAAGACTACCGCCGCCACCGAGAAGATCTTGATGATGCGGCTCTGATCGAGGTTGGTGAAACCGATCGAGGCATCGAGCAGGAAGTTGACCTTGTCGAAGATGAAGGTGGTGTGCGGATTGAGCGAGTCGATGTCGCGCAACATGTCGCGAATCTCCTGACGTCGCGATTTCTGACGTGGCGCCGAGGGCAGATGGCGCGTCAGCTGACGCAGCAGGCGCTGGCTGTCCAGCAGCGACTGGCGCACCTTGTCGTTGTAGCGCTCCTGCAACAGGATGCCGTGCAGGGTGTCTTCCAGCGCCTCGGGGTGCACCGCCTGCTTGCCCAACGCCTCCAGGGCCCGGTAGATATCCTCGATCTCATCGGCCAGGTAATCGACCTTCATCGCCAGCAGCGCCAACAGCACTTCCCAGCCATCCTCCGGGCTCAGTCGCTGGCGACGCAGGTGATTGCGGAACAGCCGCAGCAGGCCGATATCCTCGTGGCGCATGCTGATCAACTGGCGCCCATGCAGATGGAAGGCGACGTTGGCCGTCTGTGGCTCGCGCCCCTTGCGATGCGGAAACAGCGAGACGACGTGGATGCCATCGCCTTCCAGATAGAAGCGCGACGACGACTCGATCTCCTCCAGCTCCTCGACATCAGGCAGCTCTACCGTGAACTGTTCGCTCACCCAGCGCTTTTCCTGCTCATCCGGCTCACAGAGATCGATCCACAGCACATCGCTACGCACCAGAATCGGTGGCGCCAGCTCGTCATCGGCCAGCAACCCGGCATGCAGGGCTGCCGCCTCTTCAGCGCTATCCGCCAGGCGCGGCGGCGTATCGGGCTGGCCGGGCTGCGGGTCGGGCAACACGATATGTTCACCGCGCAGGCGCCCATCATCGTGCAGTCGATAGAGTGTGATCATGATGACTTCCTCGGAAAGCCCCGCGGGTCGCGCCCGTGCTCTGACTGATGACAATGATTGACCGCAATGGCCAACCCTCTGAAAAGGCAGCGGAACCCGGGCACCTTGGCGGCGTGGGAATAGGATGTCGTCATTCTAAACGAGATGGCGCGCCAGCGGAGGCAGAGCGACGGGGCGCACCAAGCGTAGATGAGGAGGCAAGCGGGAGAGCGACGGAAGGAAGATCGAGGTAAATCGCCAGAGAAGTGCCAGACACGAAATGGAGAAGCGCCAGACATGAAAAAAGGCGACCCGTGAGAGTCGCCCTAAGACCGTGACTAGCTTGATGAGGAGAAACCCGAACAGGGGCCTGACTCCGCTGTTCTGGCTACCGCATTCCATGGCGGGAAGCGATGAATCCAGATTATGCTCTCCGGCTGACGCCGTCAATACTAATGAGAAATATTTTCATTAACATTGAGTCAGCGTTTATCTCACGCGCCGCTGGCCTCCCCTCACCGGCTGACGTATCATGGCGCCAGAATATCAAGGTCGTGACTGGCCTGATGAGACGCTTGCCAGGGACCTGACATCCAAATCTGGTGAGCACGAAGCACCGCTCGACTCGCAAGCCTTCCTCCCTGTCATTGGCAGACGGAAAGCGAATGACTCGAGAAGCGCTTCCGGACGCCTCCCTCGTGCAAGCGAAGGAGGCGTCTTTTTTTGCGCATAAAAAAGCGGCCCACCCCGTAGGATGAGCCGCTGGCAAGGACCGTAAAACTGTCTGATGAGAAGCCTCCCGGACAGGGGCCTGACTCCGCTGGCCGGGACACCGCTACCCATGGCGGGGAAGCGATGACCCCAGAATATGACCCGCGGACTCAGACGTCAATACTAATGAGAAATATTTTCATTAGTATTGGAGAGTCAGGCACTTGCCGCCGCCTCTCACCTCAGCTTCAGCCCTGCTTGTGCCACTCGAACTTCTTGAACGGCTCGTCGATCGGCGTCTCGGCCAGGTGATTGGTGTAGTTGCTCATCACCTTCTGGGACAGGCCCAGAATCACTTCCAGCACATTGCGCTTGGTATAACCGGCATCGAGGAAGGTCTGCACGGTAGCGTCATCCACGAAGCCACGCTCACGTACCACGGCCAGCGTGAAGGTGCGCAGAGCTTCCAGACGCTCGGTCGGCAGAGGCGTCTCGTTGCGCAGTGCTTCGGTGATGGCGTCATCCACCTTCATCGACTTGGCGATGCCGGTATGCGCCGGCACGCAGTAGTGGCAGTTGTGCTCGACGTTGATGGTCTGCCACACGACGGTGGTCTCTTCATCATCGAAGCTGCTATCGAGGAACAGCTGGTGCAACACCTGGTAGCCTTCCAGCAGACCCGGTGCTTCCGCCATCACGGCGTGCAGGCCCGGTACCATGCCGAAGGCTTCGACGGACTTGCCAAGCAGCGGCTTGCTGTCCTGCGGGGCATTGTCGGCGGTATAGAGTGTGAAATCAGTCATGAGAACTCCTTCGGAATGATGAGCGAGATGCGCGGAACCTCAGGGGCTGTCAGTCAGTGGCATGAAGCCTCCAGCGGCGCCCCTGAGGATGCAGGGCAAGATATGAGCAAACGCTCAAAATAAAGCCTGACCATCCGCTGCACTGCGTTGTCGGGGAACACACTAGCTGGATTTGAGCGATCATTCAAGTTAAACTTGAGTACTCACTCAATACCTTGCTCCTTGCAGACCGCCCGCTTCGCCATGCCGCGCGAAGACAGGCGTCGCTCGCGAGCCCCATCGTCAGGACAGCCATGCCACGCGCGACCTTGCACAACCGCCAGGATTCCCTCGAACGGGCGCTCAATCTCTTCTGGCAGAAGGGCTTTCATGCCACTTCGCTGAAGGACATCGAGCGCGCGCTCGACATGCGCCCCGGCAGCATCTACGCCACCTTCGGCAGCAAGGACGGCCTCTTCCAGGAAGCGCTGGACTGCTACTCCGCGCGCAGCCTGCGCGAGATGGAAAGCCTGATGGCCAGTCACGACTCACCCTTGACCGCCCTCGCCACCTATATCCGCAAGCTCGGCGGACTACGTGACTGCGAAGTGCCGTCCCGCGCCTGCATGCTGGCCAAGAGCCTGCTGGAACTCGGCGAGCGTGAACAGGCCGCCCGCGACAAGGTCGAGACGCTGCTCGCCAACATGGAAGCCCGCTTCCGCCAGGCCTTCGCGGACGCCCGCGACGCCGGAGAACTCATCGACCCCGAGCGCCCCGCTCACCAGCCGGAACGCCTCGGCCGCCGCCTGCAGGCCGAAGTCATGGGCCTGCGCGCCTACGCCCAGCGTGAAGGCGAAAGCGACGCCGTCCGCCAGCTCGCCGAAGACATCGCCCAGGATATCGAAGCGCTGAAGGTCAACAACACGCATTGAGCCATGAGCGGCGCATTGGCTCGCGGCTCCCTCTGACTCGGCGCTTCGCCTCACAAGCTGCTAGAATCACCGCCCGCTTGTCTCGACAGCGCCTGATGCTCCGATCCCTGCTCCCACACCAGCCGATATGACTGCCATGCCGATGACACCGATTGACCGCACCTTCTCCGTTGCGCCGATGATGGAATGGACGACCCGTGACTACCGCGCCTTCGCGCGCGTGTTGAGCCGTCGTACGCTGCTGTACACGGAGATGGTGACCACCGGGGCATTGCTGTTCAATCCGGACCGCGAGCGCTTCCTCGGCCATGACGAGACGGAGCATCCGCTGGCGTTGCAGCTGGGTGGCAGCGATCCGCAGGCGCTGGCCGAGTGTGCGGCGATCGCCGAGAGCTGGGGCTATGACGAGGTGAACCTGAATGTCGGCTGCCCGAGCGATCGCGTGCAGAACAACATGATCGGTGCCTGTCTGATGGGCCATCCGGAGCTGGTGGCAAAATGCGTGGCGGCGATGCAGGCGCAGGTGAAGATTCCGGTGACGGTGAAGTGCCGCATCGGGATCGATGATCAGGATGAGGACGCCGATCTCGAGCGCTTCATCACCACCGTGGCCGACGCCGGCTGCGACACCTTCAGCGTGCATGCGCGCAAGGCATGGCTGCAGGGCCTGTCGCCGAAGGAGAACCGCGATATTCCCCCGCTGAACTACGGCCGCGTGCACCGCCTCAAGCAGGCGCACCCGTCCTTGCATATCGGCATCAATGGCGGCCTGAAACGGATGGATGAGCTGCACGAGCAGCTGGAGCACGTCGACAGCGTGATGGTCGGCCGTGAGGCGTACCACAACCCCTGGTTGCTGGCGACGGTGGACAGCGAGCTGTACGGTGAGGCCGAGAATCCGCACACCAGCCGCCACGATGCGCTGCGTGCCTTCCGCCCCTATATCGAGAAGCGCCTCGCCGAGGGCGTGCGTCTCAACCACATCAGCCGCCATCTGCTGGGACTGTTCCAGGGCCAACCGGGCGGTCGCCAGTTCCGCCGCCATGTCTCCGAGAACGCCCACAAGCCGGGCGCGGGCATCGAGGTCATCGATGACGCCATGGCGCGCGTACCGGAACAGCGGCCCGAGGCGCAGGTCGAGCAAGCCTGATCGAGCTGGCCTGTTCGCGCCGCTTCTGCTCTCTTCTGTCCTTTCTTGCTCTCTCTTCTGCCCTCTCTTGAGAGCAGCGCTGTCAAAAGTCAGTCCCCGACACCTGGCCCTCACGCCGGGTGTCGTCGTCTTGGCAGTCAGGAAGTGGCGACGCGGCACGGGCAGACGTGACATCCGACGCAACCCTGCGTCGCCATCTAAGCTAATAACTCTTTGAATACCAATGACATACATGACTTTCGTTTGATTGTCTGACAAAGACATCTCACGCAAAATGATTGACCATACGGACAACAACAGGTCTCGACATCGTTACGCCCTGCGCGAGTGACGTCAGCCACACAACTGCTCCGTCATCGGCGATTCCTCCACAGTCCTCCTCTGCGACCTGTGGGCCGGTCCATGCAGTCCCGTCCTCCGGGCTGCGCTGCTTCTGCTGACACTTCCTTCGAGGTTCCATGTCCACATCCTCCTCCTCCGGAGCCAACGGCCGTGAGCTGTTCGGGCATCCGGCCGGACTCTATCTGCTGTTCTCCACCGAACTGTGGGAACGCTTCTCCTATTACGCCATGCGCGCCCTGCTGGTGCTCTATCTCACCGATGCCGTCACCAGTGGCGGTCTGGGCTGGAGTCAGGGCGATGCCCTGCAGCTGTATGGCATCTTCACGGGCCTGGTGTACATCACGCCGATGTTCGGCGGCGCCCTGGCCGACAACTGGCTGGGCGCACGCCGTGCGATCCTGATCGGCGGGCTGATCATGGCGGTCGGACAGTTCGTGCTCGCCGTGCCGCCGGCCATGAGCGGGCTCGATGCCGAGATGCTGCTGTATGTCGGCCTTGGCCTGCTGATCATCGGCAACGGCCTGTTCAAGCCCAACATCTCCACGATGGTCGGCGACCTCTACCAGCAGGGCGATCACCGCCGTGATGGTGCCTTCACCATCTTCTATATGGGCATCAACATCGGTGCGCTGCTGTCGGGTATCGTCGCGGGCTCCATGGCCGAAGGCTATGGCTGGAATGCCGGCTTCTTGGTGGCCGGTATCGGCATGCTGCTGGCAGTCGTCATCCAGCTCATCTTCGCGCCGCGCCATCTGGGGGATCTCGGGATGGAGCCCAGCGCCCGCCGCGAGGCACGCCTGAACAAGAGCCACGAGCGCAAGACGCCGCTGAGCCGCGAAGAGCGTGACCGCATCAAGGTCATTCTGGTGCTGGGCCTGTTCACCATCCTGTTCTGGGCCGGTTTCGAACAGGGCGGCGGCCTGATGGCGCTGTATGCGCAGGACTACACCGACCGCATGCTGATGGGCTTTGAAGTGCCGGCGGCCTGGTTCCAGTCGCTCAACCCGCTGTTCATCATCCTGCTCTCGCCGCTGCTGGCGGGTCTGTGGACCCGCATGGACAACCGCGAGCCCAGCTCGCCGGTCAAGTTCGCCTTCGGCCTGATCGCCCTCGGCATCGGCTTCGTGTGCATGATCGGCGCGGTGCTGGAGCAGAAAGCCGCAGGCAGCGCCTCGATGATCTGGCTGGTCGGCGCCTTCTTCTTCCACACCCTCGGCGAGCTGTGCCTGTCGCCGGTGGGGCTGTCGATGGTCACCAAGCTGTCACCGGTGCGCATGGGTGCGCTGATGATGGGCGCCTGGTTCGCCTTCGTGGCACTGGCCAACTACCTGGCCGGAATGATCGGCTCGCTGGTCGGCGAAGCCGGTGCCATGAGCGTGTTCGGCGGCATCGCCATCACCGGCGTACTCGGCGGCCTGCTGTTGCTGGTATTCGCCGGCAAGCTGGTGGACTGGATGCACGGCGCGGAAGCGCGTCATGACGGCCCGTTCGAGACCCAGAGCAGTCACGGCTGATCTCGTACTCGTCGTCATCTTGCTGCGACGACATCACAGACTGCTGCAACGCAAACGCCCCGCTCATCGAGCGGGGCGTTTGCGTTGTCACTGCCGGCAACCAGGACCATGAGGGGGCCTGAAGTGAAACGAGACGCCTAGATGGAGTCCGGCACGAACAGCTGCTGGAAGTTGTCGACGGCGCTCTCGGCATCGTCGATCGCATGGAAGCGCGCCACGTGATAGAGCGCCTCGCCCTCGTTGGCCAGCGGTAGATTGGCCATGCCGATGATGATGCCGTCGGCGGGTGATAGCACCTCGCTTTCGCTGTTTCCGAAGGGGTCGGCGACGATGCCCAGCACCTGATGCTTCTCGACGCGGTCCCCCAGGCCCACGCGGCTCTGGACGATGCCATCGATGGAGGCCCGCGCCCAGCTGGAGCCGTTGGACATCTCCACCGCACGCGAGCTGGGCTTGCGGTCGCGGTCCTTGGCCAGCATGCCGATGGAGCGCATCACGCGCTTCACGCCGCTGACGCCCGGGCGAATCGCCCACTCATCGAAGCGCAGTGCCTCACCGGCCTCATAGGTGATGACCGGCACGCCGCGCTCGCTGGCATAGGCACGCAGACTGCCCTCGCGCAGCTCGGCATTCAGCAGCACCGGTGCGCCGAAGGCATCCGCCATCTGACGCGTGGCATCACTGCCCGTCATGGTGGCGCGGATCTGCGGCAGGTTGGTGCGGTGGATCGCGCCGGTGTGCAGGTCGATGATGTGGGTAGCCTGATCGGCGATCTCCTCACGGAACAGCGCCGCCACCCGCGAGCCCAGCGAGCCGCTCTCGCTGCCCGGGAAGCAGCGGTTGAGGTCGCGGCGGTCCGGCAGGTAGCGCGTGTGCTGCACGAAACCGAAGACGTTGACGATGGGTACCGCGATCAGGGTGCCGCGCAGCCGTGCAAGGCTGGAACTCTTGAGCAGCCGCCGCACGATCTCGACGCCGTTGATCTCGTCACCGTGGATGGCACCACATACCAGCAACACCGGGCCGGACTGGCGACCATGCACCACCTCGACGGGGATGTGCAGCGGCGCATGGGTGTAGAGCTTGGCGACAGGCACATCGACCTGGGCCCGCGTTCCCGGCGCGATGCGGGTACCGCTGATTTCAAATGGAGCGCGTGACATCGCCACCTCAGAGATTGTTCGACCAACGAGCGACAGGCATTGCGACATGCCCGACAGATCAGGCTATTCGCTCAGTGTCTCGAAAGAAAACACTGTGCGACATGCGCCTTTTAGCGCATTGGTGCGCCAAGGGAAAGACTTCATTGCAGCGTATCGGGATGAAGCGCGGGCAGAATTGTTCAACAATGGGCCTTCACGACTCACCTTGCCCGCCCTCTCGACATGAGATGCCCGTGACCGATTCTCTCGATGCCCTGCTGACACTGCCCGATTACTCTGCGCTGGCCTGGAGCGCGATCATCTTCTCGACCTACCTGACCGGTATCTCCAAGGGCGGCTTCGCCGGTGGCTTCGGCTCGCTCTCGGTGCCGCTGATGGCGCTGGCCATCGGGCCGCTGGAAGCCGCCGGCATCCTGCTGCCGCTGTTGCTGGTGATGGACTTCCTGAGCTCCCGCGCCTGGTGGGGCAAGCAGCTGTGGTCGGAGGTGCGCATCATCCTGCCCAGCGCCGCCATCGGCATCGCGGTGGGCGTGGTGCTGTTCGACGAGCTGGACGAGAACATGATTCGCGGCCTGCTGGGTGTCATCTCGCTGCTGTTCGCCGCCTATATGCTGTTCAAGCCCACTGCCAGGAAACCGCTGCCGCGCTGGCTGGCGGTGCCTGCAGGTGCGACGGCGGGCTTCACCAGCTTCTTCGCCCACGCCGGCGCGCCGCCTTACAACCTGTACATGATTCCGCGCCAGCATCCCAAGGAAACCTTCATCGCCACCACGGTGATCATCTTCGCTGGCATGAACCTGATGAAACTGGGCCCCTACGTGGCGCTGGGCGAGATCAACCTCACCAGCCTCTCCACCTCGCTGCTGCTGGTACCGGTGGCCTGGGCGGGCGTCAGAAGCGGCCTGTGGCTGCAATCCCGCGTCAACGAGACGCTGTTCTTCCGCCTGATCATCATCGCGATGGCGCTGGTGGGCGTGCAGCTGATCTACAGGGCCTGGGGCTGAGGGCCGCAAGGCCCATCACGCCCTGACGACCATTGCCGCCAGCCTTTGAAAACTCCCGGTACGGCCCTTGAGGCCGAGTACCGGAATGCCCCATGAGAACGATCGAGACAACGCCATGAGCGACTCCATGACAAGCCGCATCAGCTACTACCATGCACATCTCTACTACACCGATGAGCAGGGCCTGGCCGCCGCTCGCGAGCTGGCGGCACGCGCCGAGCAGCAGTTCCCGCTGCGCGTCGGCCGCTTTCACCAGCAGCCGGTAGGCCCGCATCCGCTATGGAGCTGTCAGCTGTCATTTGCCCCGGAAGAATTCGGCCGCATCATCCCGTGGCTGGCACTCAACCGTGGTTCGCTGGACATCTTCGTGCACGTCGGCACCGACGATGACCTCTTCGATCACACCCAGGGCGTGATGTGGCTGGGCAACTCGCATGCGCTGAATCTCGCCGCCTTCACCAGCCAGTGAGACCGCACGACGCAGCAATGCCACGACGTTGCTTGATGCCCGCGGCGGGCCTGACACGCTACCATCGCCTTGCCTCTTTGCCTTGTCCCTTCGCCTTACCCACTGACTCAAGGATGACCCCATGACACGACTGCGTCGCTTTACCTCGCGTACTGCCCTGCTCGGAGTGATCGCCTCGGGCCTGCTGCTGGCCGGCTGTGATGACAACGAGGTCGGCGATGTCTCGCTGGGCCTGTTCACCACCAAGGACATCAAGATCGAGAGCCTGATCGACCCCAAGGTGCCAGGCGTGACCTGCCACCTGAGCAACATCGAGGCGGACCTCGACTTCTCCGACCCTTCCGACATGAGCATCGCCTGCCGTCAGACCGGCCCGATCACCCCGGCGATGATCGCCGACATCGACACCTCCAAGAGTGGCGAGGAGGTCTATCGCAAGTCCAAGAGCGTGCTGCTCAAGAGCCTCAAGATTCGCCGTATCCTGGACCGCGACTCACAGAGCCTGCTCTACATCGCCTACAGCACCAAGGAAACCAGTGGCAGCTTCAAGCACGCGTTGAGCAGCGTGCCGCTATGGGGCAGCGACGCCTGGCAGGCACCGGCAGCGCAGTGAGTCACCTCGACGCCTGAATCAAGCGCCGATTGATCAAGTGCTGACTCATCAAGCGAAAGCTTCACCATCATCCCTTGAAGTTGTGGGGTGTCGCTCCAAGGTCTTGTGCAACGGCTAGCCAGCCGGATTTTCATTCGCATGACGCAAAGGAGTGACAGACGATGTCGAGCCCGGAGCACAAGCAGAAGATCTGGAAGCTGATCAAGGACGTGAAGGTCGGCATGTTGGTGACGCAGGGCGACGGCCTGCCCCATGCCCGCCCGATGCATCTGGTGCAGGATGACTACGACGGCACCCTGTGGTTCTTCACCCGTGCCAGCGCCGAGAAGGTCTTCGAGGCCAGCAAGGACAGCGAGGTCTGCCTGAGCTTTTCCGATCAGGATGATGGCGTCTACGTCTCGCTCAACGGCCATGCCAACCTCAAGCGTGATCAGGACCTGATCGACAAGTTCTGGAACCCGTTCGTGGCCGCCTGGTTCCCGGAAGGCAAGGATGACCCCGATGTCACCCTGCTGGAGGTCAAGGTACAGTCCGGCGAGTACTGGAAGGCCAAGGAAAGCAAGGCCTACCAACTCTACGAGATCGCCCGCGCCAACCTCGACAAGGACCACACCCCGGACATGGGCGAGAACGAGAAATTCGGCACGCTGTGAGCAAGAGCCGATTTCGGTAAAACGCCCGCTTGCCCCGTCACGCACACGCCAGACACGACAACGCCAGCCCGAGGGCTGGCGTTGTCGTGTCTGGCATTCGAGCCTGGAACCCGGAACTTGGAACCTGGAGTCTAGAAGAAACCGAGCGGATTGATGTCGTAGCTGACCAGCAGGTTCTTGGTCTGCTGGTAGTGCTCCAGTGCCATCTTGTGGGTCTCGCGACCGACACCGGATTTCTTGTAGCCACCGAAGGCGGCATGGGCGGGATACTGGTGGTAGCAGTTGGTCCATACGCGGCCGGCCTGGATGCCACGCCCCATGCGGAAGGCGACGTTCATGTCGCGACTCCAGACGCCGGCGCCGAGACCGAATTCGGTGTCATTGGCGATGGCCAACGCCTCGGCCTCGTCACGGAAGGTGGTGACGGCCACCACCGGCCCGAAGATCTCCTCCTGGAAGACACGCATCGAGTTGTTGCCCTTGAGCAGGGTCGGCTGGATGTAATAGCCGTTGGCCAGCTCGTTCTCCAGCTGCTCGCTGCTGCCACCGGTGAGCACCTCGGCACCTTCCTCGCGGGCGACATCCATGTAGGACATGATCTTGTCGAACTGCTCGCGGGAGGCCTGGGCGCCGACCTGCACGTCGGTGTCCAACGGGTTGCCGCGCTTGATGGTCTTCACGCGCTCCATCACCCGAGCCATGAAGTCGTCGTAGATGCTTTCCTGGATCAGCGCACGTGACGGGCAGGTACACACCTCGCCCTGATTGAAGAACGCCAGTACCAGGCCTTCGGCGGCCTTGTCGATGAACTCGGGTTCGGCATTCATGATGTCGGCGAAGTAGATGTTGGGCGACTTGCCGCCCAGCTCCACCGTGGAGGGGATGATGCTGTCGGCGGCGCACTTGAGAATGTGCGAGCCCACGGGAGTGGAGCCGGTGAAGGCGATCTTGGCAATGCGCTTGCTGGTGGCCAGCGCCTGGCCGGCCTCGGCCCCGTAGCCGTTGACGATGTTGAGCACGCCCGCCGGCAGCAGGTCACCGACCAGCTCCGCGAGCACCAGAATCGAGGCCGGGGTCTGCTCCGCCGGCTTGAGCACCACGCAGTTGCCGGCCGCCAGCGCCGGGCCGAGCTTCCAGGCCGCCATCAGGATCGGGAAGTTCCACGGGATGATCTGCCCGACCACGCCCAGCGGCTCATGGAAATGATAGGAGACGGTATTGGCATCGATATCCGCCGCGGTGCCTTCCTGGGAGCGCAGACAACCGGCGAAGTAGCGGAAGTGGTCCGCCGCCAGCGGGATATCGGCGTTCAGCGTCTCGCGCACCGCCTTGCCGTTGTCCCAGGTCTCGGCGACGGCCAGCATCTCGAGGTTCTGCTCGATGCGATCGGCGATCCTGAGCAGGATGTTGGAGCGCTCCTGCACCGAGGTCTTGCCCCAGGCAGGCGCTGCCTTGTGAGCGGCGTCCAGCGCGAGATCGATATCCTCCGCGCTGGAGCGCGGAATACGGCAGAAGGCCTCGCCCGTCACCGGACTGACATTGTCGAAGTACTCACCCTTCACCGGCTCGACGAAGCGACCGCCGATATAGTTGCCGTAGATATCCTTGAACGTGACCAGCGCATCGGCGCTGCCCGGGGAGGCGTAGATCATGGCGAACTCCTGTTGGCCGGATTCACGAGTGGCGCTCGTGATCGACGGCCTGTTGTTGTCGATGTCCTGAACAGGAGGTGGCGCTCCTGTCCATCACCTGACCGTCAATGACTGCATCAATGACTACTTGATCAGACGACTTTCACAGTCTTGTTCACTCACGCCGATCCCGACATGCCCCCATGGGTGGAGACCGTCTCATCCCTTGGGAGGAGAAAAGCGAGGAGACACGAACGCCGCCATACCGCGAAGGCCGCCATACCGCGAAGGCCGCAAGGCACGACACCACGCCATGACGTTATGCTCAAGATATCGCCCGTTACCGGCCAGGAGCCTCCATGTACCGTCTGTTGATCGCGGATGACCATCCGCTGTTCCGTGACGCCATCAGTCGTACCCTGAGTCTGAGCGTCGCTGACGCCTCGGCGGCGCCCTACGAGCTGCTGCAGGCCGCCAGTCTCGCCGAAACGCTCAGCCTCATCGATGTGCACGCCGATAGCCTCGACCTGCTGCTGCTGGATCTCGACCTGCCCGACAGCCATGGCCTGGAAGGCCTGAGGCGATTGCGCCAGGAGGCAGACTGGCTGCCGGTGGCGATTCTCTCCGCCCACGAGGCACGCGAGACGGTGCTGGAGGCCTTGTCACTCGGCGCGGTGGGCTACCTCTCCAAGTCGAGCTCGGCGGAGGTATTGCGCGAGGCGCTCGCGCGCATGCTGGCAGGGGAAGTCTACGTGCCTGCCCAGTTGATGCGCGCTGCGCCACGTCCAGCCTCGCTCTCGGCACCGTCGGCATCAGCATCAACATCGGCAGCATCATCGACATCGCTGCCACCGCCGGCGCCTCAACTGGTGCCGAGCCTCAGCGAGCCGGAATTCGCGCGGCGCTGGCAGACCCTCACCACCAAGCAACGTGGCGTGCTGGAGCGCATGGTGCTGGGCGAATCCAACAAGATGATCGCCTGGCAGCTGGGCGTGGCGGAAACCACGGTGAAGTCGCACGTGTCCGCCATCCTGCACAAGCTGGAGGTCACCAGCCGGGTGCAGGCAATCCTGCTGGCCAGCCACGCCCTGGCTGCCATGTCTGACACGGATGCGTCCCCGGCCTTGCCGAAACGCGCAACGCCCCGCCGAGGCGCTCATGAGTGAGGCGCACCGCGGGGCGTTTCATGGGCCTGCTACCCACAGGACTCTTGTCTCTCACAGGGGCACAGACACTGGGAAATAGGGCTTGGGACATAGAGCCTGGAACATAGGCCCTACATCAGCTCGCCGACCAGCACATAGCCATTGAGCAGGATGATGATCGCCGCGACCAGCACCCCGATGGCCGTCACCCAGTGACGGTTGACCAGGTCTCCCATCAGGCGGCGATTGGCGGTGAACATCAACAGCGGCACCAGCGCGAAGGGAATCCCGAAGCTGAGTACCACCTGGCTTGCGACCAGCACCTGCTGCTCCGGCAACTCCATCAGGATGATGGCGATGGCCGGCGCCATGGTGATCACGCGGCGCAGCCACATCGGTATGCGGAAGTTGACGAAGCCCTGCATCACCACCTGACCGGACAGGGTGCCGACGATGGAGGAGGACAGCCCCGCCAGCAGCAGCGTGAATCCGAAGATGAGACTCGCCGCATCCTGCCCCATCAGCGGTGACAGCAGCTTGTAGCTTTCGGTGATGGAGGCCACGCCGGTCTCGCCGTTGCCATGGAAGACCTTGGCGGCCAGCACCAGCATCGCCATGTTGATCAGCCCCGCCAGCGCCATGCCGAGGATGACATCCAGACGGTAGTAGCCCATCACGCGACGACGCTGCCCGCTGTCACGCACCCGGATGCGATTCTGGGACAGCGCGGAATGCAGGTAGATGACATGGGGCATCACGGTGGCACCGAGAATGCCGGCCGCCAGGAAGATGGCGTGGCTATCCGGAAAGTCCGGGGACAACAGGCCATGGATGATCGGCTCCACCGGCGGTCGGCTGAGGATGATCTCGAGCAGGAAGCCCGCCGAGACCGCCAGTATCATCGCGCCGATGATCATTTCCATCATGCGGAAGCCGAAACGCTGCATCACCAGTACCGCATAGGTGATGGCGCCGGTCAGCAGCGCCCCTTCCAGCATGCTGAGCCCGAACAGCAGATTGAAGGCCAGCGCCGCCCCCAGGAATTCAGCCAGATCGGTCGCGATGGCGACGATCTCCGCCTGCACCCAGAAGGCCCATACCACCGGACGCGGGAAGCGTTCACGGATGACCTCGGCCAGATTCTTGCCGGTCGCCAGCCCCAGCCGCGCCGACAGGGTCTGGATCAACATCGCCATCAGATTGGCCCACAGCACCACCCACAACAGGGCGTAGCCATAACGGGAACCGGCCTCGAGATTGGTCGCGAAGTTGCCCGGGTCGATATAGGCGACGGCAGCGATCATCGCCGGGCCGAGGAATGGCAAGGCGCGGCGCAGGCGGCCAGCGACACGGACAGGGGGAGCTGTGCGCGCACCACCGGCAGCAGAGGCGTCGCCATCGCTGCCCAGTGACACGCTTGCGGCATGACGTACGGATTTATCGGACATGACATTCAGCATGGGGGGAAAACCTGCCAGATCAATGACCCGCGAACAGATAAGGAAATATGCGGGAGGCTATGTGACAAGCATACACCCCAAACGCCATTGATTCTCATTAAAAACAAGCGTGATATCCGATAGGCACTTTCAATCGCCCTGTGACGGACGTTTATTTGCCATTGCCTTTCTCAGCGCTCCCTTCCAGCCCCTTCTTGTGCCCCCTCAATTTCTTTCCAGCGCTCTCTTCCCTTCCCCTTTACAGCATCTCTTGCAGCGCTTCTTACAGCACTTCCGTGAGCGGCTAGCGACAATTGACCAGCAACTGGCGCAGACGCAGCGGCTTGACCGGCTTGAGCAGAAAACCGAAACCGAGCGCACGCGCCCTGGCCTTGAGCGGTGCCGAGTGATCCGCGCTGATCACCACCACCGGCAAGCCCGGCCAGCGTTGTCGCAGACGTTGCGCCTGCTTGAGGCCATCGGGCTGCCCTTCGCCGAGCTGATGATCGACGATCAAGACCTGCGGCGCGGCCACGGCCTGCTGCAACAGCACCTCGGCATCCTCGGCGCAGTAAACACTCGCGCCCCAGCCCCCGAGCAATGACTGCATGCCGGCGCATACCTCTCGATCATCCTCGACCACCCAGATAACGGTATCGAGTAGCGGCTGCGCGAGCGGTGACGCGCAAGGCTGGCCGGGAGAAGAGGCGTCAGCCGCCGAGCCCTCCACACTGGCAGGCTGACGAATCGGCACGCGCACCGCGAAGGCGGCGCCGCGCCCCGGCGTGCTGGTCAGCGACAGGGGGTGCTCCAGCAGGCCGGTGATGCGCTTGACGATCGCCAGCCCCAGCCCGAGGCCGCGCTGCTCGTTGTCCCGGCGCGGCGCCAGACGTCGGAATTCCTGGAAGACCACCTCGCGCTGATGCTCGGCGATGCCGGGGCCGTTGTCGGCCACGGTGATCTCCAGCCAGTCATCGCGACGCCGACACCCCAGCAGCACCCGCCCGCGTGCCCGGCCATCCGGCACATGGCGCAGCGCATTGCTCAGGAAGTTGCGCACCACTCGCGCCAGCAATTGCAGGTCCGACTCGATACTCAGATGACTGGCCACGTAATGCAGCTTGAGCCCACGGGCGGCACCCAGCTGGCGATATTCCTCGGCGAGCACATCCAGAAGCTCACGCACCGGGAAGACGGCGACATCCGCCGTCAGCACGCCGGCATCCAGCCGCGAGATATCGACCAGCGTGCCCAGCAGACTCTCAACATCTGACAGCGAGCGCCCCAGCCGCGCCACCAGCTCGCCGGGCGAAGCGTCACCCGAAGTGGCATCGCTCTGCAGGGATTGGTTCATCTCCAGCCTCACCAGTTGCTCTTCCAGGGTGCTTGTGAACAACCGGGCGGCATTCAGGGGTTGCAGCAGATCATGGCTGATGGCGGCGAGAAAGCGGGTCTTGGAGTGATTGGCCGCCTCGGCGGCGGCCTTGGCGGCGGTGAGGCGTCGATTGAGCGCTCCCAGCTCATCGAGGGTGCGATGCAGGGCATCGGTGCGCTCGCGCACCTGATCCGCCAGCAGTACCGCATGCTCGAAGGCGGCGTAGGGCGCGCTCGGTGAAGGACTGCTGGATTCGACCCGCTCGATCAGTGCGGCATTGATCTTCTCCAGCTGGCGATTGCGCGCCTTGAGGGCGGCGAGTTCGGCGCTCAGGGCGTCCTTTCGGGAATCTGTCAGCGGCGTATCAGGCGCCATCCTCTCCTCCCATGCCGTCGACAACCAAGCGGCGCTGGCCGATCACCACGCCGGTGAAGGTCTGGTTGATGTGCATGCCGCGGTGCTGCTCACCGTAGGTATTGAAGCCGATCACCCGATGCCGCCTGAGCATCCGTGAGGCCTCATCCTCCAGCCCCAGTGCCTCGATCTCCATGCGTCGCAGGAAGCAGTCGCAGCCAATGGTCAGCGCAGGCGCCCCCAGACGTGACTCCACCGCGCTCAGGCACTGCTCGAGCTGCTCGAGAATCGGCGTGGCCTGCATGGCGGTGAGCACGATGCCGATCTCCACCGCACAGTAGAAACTCAGGCTGGCATCATCATTCACGCGCTGGATGGAGCGCACGTAATGCGCCTCGCCGATGCGCACCGCCAGCGGACAACGCGCGAAGACCACCTCATCCAGCGCCTCGGGCGCGACGCCGGCCAGCCGGGCGTACTCCTCGGCGGCGGGTACGGCATTCAGCTCCAACACGCGGCGTGAATCACGCTCCACCGCCGTCACTACCAGCTTGTCGGCCAGCGGCGTGAGGTGATGGGTGCTGATGACCTCGAAGGGCAGCCGCGTGTTGACCACCACCACGACCGCCGCCTGATCATGGAAGACGCCCTCGGCGTAGACATAGGTATGTGACAGGCGATTGTCATCCCCGGCGGAACCTCCGAAGGCGGGAATGCTGCCCAGCGCCGCATCCAGCGTCGCCAGGACCTGCTCCTCGCTGCTCGACAGGCCATCGAGCAGCGTCAGCGCGAAGCTGTTGCCCATCACCGGTGCCACGGCCTGCTCGCGACAGCGCGCCAGCAGGCCATCACTCAGCGCCTGGGCACGCGGAAGATCGAAGCCGTCCAGGTCATCGATCAGCACCTGTGCCAGCGCGAAGTCACTGCGCGCCAGGCCGATGGCGGTAATGGAGCCGCGCGCATAGCCCTCGGGCGTGATCTCGCCGGCGGTGGTACAACCGCTGACCGGTACCTCGCCGAAGGTGGCGGCCAACGCCTGACCGAGTGCCGCCAGCGGATAATCCGCCGAGCAGAAGAACAGCACCCCGCCGAGCCGCTCACGACTTCCCAGCGCCAGATCAAACGTTCGGGCAAGCTCAGCCACCGCGGCCAGTGGGTCCTTGAGCTGGCTGGCCGCCGTGGCCAGCGGCACGGCATGCATCTCGCTCTGTGGCTGCGCCCTTTCCTTCACGTGACTGCTGACATCCGTCATGTCCCCTCCTCCCGTCGAGCGTGGCGGAGCCGGAGATGACGATCATCCGTCGGCGTCCGGCCTAGAGCACCAGCCCGCTGGCTCTCACCACGCGTCGTTCAATGGCACCTTCCAGCGTCTCACGGCGGGTGCCCGCCAGCGTGACCCGCGATTTGGCCCGCGTGATGCCGGTGTAGACCAGCTCGCGGGTCAGAATCGGGTTGGCGCCTTCAGGCAACACGAATACCACATGGCGGAACTCGGAACCCTGCGACTTGTGGACCGTCATCGCGAAGACCGTCTCCACCGCCTCGAGGCGTGACGGCAATACCGCGCGTACGCCACGGTGGAAGCGCTGGATGTCGGTGTCCTGCCCATCACGCTCGGTGTCTGGCGTCGCCTCCTCCTCGACCGGAAAGAACACGCGCAAACGCCCCCCGGCGGCGGGGTCCGGCAGGGTGATGCCGACATCGCCGTTGTAGAGCCCCAGCGCGCGGTCGTTGCGCGTCACCATCACCGGACGCCCGGCGTACCAGCCGCGCTCCTCAATGATCAGTCCACGTCGCATCAGCACCCGCGCCACGCGCTGGTTGAGGCCATCGACGCCGTAGGGGCCACGGCGCAGCGCGCACAGCAGCTGGAACTCGAGCAGCAGGTCGATCACCTCACGCGCCGGGCGCCGCTCACGCACGGCCTCCAGCGCCGGGCGATAGCCATTGATCACCAGCCTTTCCAGATCGCGGTCTTCCGGTCCACTGAGCTTGAGCCAGGCGATATCGCTGTAGCCTGTCTTCCAGGCGGTGCGCAGCGCCTGACGATCCCCGGCGTTGCTGGCACGTGCCAGGGCGCCGATGCCACTGTCGGCGGAGAAGCGATAGCTCTTCTGCAGCACCACCACGTGATCGGCGAGTCGGCCGCGTGTCGCTGAGGTCTCCTCCGGGTCCTGGTCATCAGGCACGGCGATGGCCTGCTCCAGCGTTTCGCCGGTCAGACGGGCGAGGTCATCACACAGCGCCGGTGAGTAACGCGGCGGCAGCGCGTGCTCGCAGAGATCGCCCAGCACGGCGCCGGCCTCCACCGAGGCCAGCTGGTCCTTGTCGCCGAGCAGGATCAGGCGGGCGTGAGCGGGCAGCGCGCCAAGCAGCGCCGCCATCAGGTCGAGATCGACCATCGAGGCTTCATCCACCACCAGCAGATCCAGCGCCAGCGGGTTGCCGGCGTGATGACGGAAGTGGCGAGAATCCGGACGCGCGCCCAGCAGGCGGTGCACGGTGCTTGCCTCGCGCGGGATGGCGGCGCGAACCGCGTCCGGCACCTCGAGCTTCGCCACCGCGCCGCGGATCGACTCCGACAGCCGCGCCGCCGCCTTGCCGGTCGGGGCGACCAGGCGGATATCCAGCGCTCGCCGCTCGTGGGGATGGCCTGTCTCAGCGCCTTGCGTCTCGCCCTCGCCCTCGCCCTCGCCCTCGCCACCGTCAGCGCCACCCGCCAGCGCCTGTGCCTGCAACAGCGCCAACAGGCGCGTGACGGTGGTGGTCTTGCCGGTACCGGGGCCGCCGGAGATCACCGTCAGGCGCTGACGCAGCGCCAGGGCGCAGGCCAGCTTCTGCCAGTCCGGCTCGCCGTGGGGGTCCGGCTGATTGCCGGCGAACAACTCGCGCAGGCGCTCACCCAGCGCATCGCTGACCCGCGTCTCTCCCTCCTCGCTCGGGCCCATCCGCGCACGCAGTCCCGCGGCGACTTCCCGCTCGGCCTGCCAGTACCGGCGCAGATAGAGACGATCGCCCACCAGCACCAGCGGGCGCAGCGACAGATGGCCCGCCGGGGCATCGGCCTGGGCCAGCACGCTGACCAGCCGTGATGACGCCAGCTGTTCGGCCCAGCGAGTGGCATCGAGATCCGCCAGAAAGGCCTCCGGCAGAGCCACGCTGACCTCGGCCAGGTGCGCCTCGGACTGCTCCAGCGGTGGCAGCGACAGGGTCGCGCGTGGTTCGGCCAGCGCCCGCGACAGCGACAGGCACACATGTCCGCGCCCCAGCTGGTGGCTGGCCAGCGCAGCCGCCAGCAGCACGCTGGCCGGGGCCTCCGGCACATGACGTGCCATGAAGCGCACCAGATGGGCATCGACGCGCCTGAGCCAGCCCAGCTCGACCCACAGGCCGAGCGTGGCGAGCAATTGATCGGAGGAAGCAGCGCTTCGCCGGGTTTCCACGGGCATGACGTCAGACATCGAAGGCCCCCTGCTGGCCGCTTTGCGTGAGTGGCGTGGTGTCGGTGGTGTTGAGGAGCAGGCTGTCCAGGGCGGAGCTGTCGCCACCCAGCCAGAGATCCAGCGCCTCGATCAGCGCCTGTGATGGCCGGCGCTGGAAGACGCCGGGCGTCGCTGTCCTTTCAAAGGGCAGGCCGGGCGTCTCCCCTTGGGCGTCCACCGCAAGCGCGGGTGAATCACCGCCGGCATCCAGGCCGCGCAGGAAGACATACAGCACCCCGCCCATGCAGCGTTCGTAATCGTAGTCGTCGCCGAGACGCGCCTTGAGCAGACGATGCAGCGCGAGGGTGTAGAGCACGTATTGCAGGTCGTAGCGGTGCTCGACCATCGCACGCGCCAGCGACTCGCCAAGATAATCCTCGGGGCGCTCGCCCAGATAGTTGGATTTCCAGTCCAGCACGTACCAGCGTCCGCCGGACTGGAAGGTCAGATCGATGAAGCCCTTGAGCATGCCGTGCATGCGGCGTGGCGCGAGTCTGGGCCGCGAGCGCGGCAACGGCTCCAGCGCGGTGACCACGGCATCCAGCGGCAGACTGCGTGCATGGACAGCGGGCAGCCAGAATTCCAGCTCCGGCTGCCAGGCCTCGAGTCGATTGAGCAGAATCGGCTCGCCCTCGAAGCCCTGCAGCGGGCGGGTCAGCGCCTGCTCCAGCCAGTCGGTGAGGCGCGGCTGCCAGCTGGCATCGAAGCCACCGAAATGCAGCCGCGAGCCCACCAGCCGCTCAAGCTCGCCGCGATAGTCATCCGCGCCGAGGCGATCAAGATCCACCGCTTCCAGCAGACCATGCAGGAAGGTCCCCGGGCGCGGTCCGCGCGGGAAGTCATGCAGATGGATCTCGCCCACCGTCATCGGCAGGCCGCCGGCCAGCAGCGGGCCTGACTGGCCCGTCACCTCGCGGTCCGGACGCGTCAGCCCCTGCTCGCCTTCTTCCAGCGCGATCTCGGTGGCGCCCTCGGGCACGCGGTCATCCGCGGCATCGGCGGTGTCTTCCAGCGCCGCCGTCACCTGACGGGCATCGGTGAGCAAGGCGGTGTAGGAGGCGATCCACCAGTCATCCTCGATGCCGCCCGCGAAGTGGCGCGCGCCGTGGAAGTGCTGGTCACGCTCCGCCGGTGGCTGATACTCGTGGCCGGGAATCCCCGGCAGACCGGCGACACTGGCAAGCCCACTCGGCTGCTGATCACACCAGCCGTGCAACGCGGCCTCGACGCCACTGGCCTCGACGTTCGGGTCTTCGCTCAGGCCGAGCAGATAGCCGATGGCCGTCGCCGGCAGACTCAGCTGCTTGCTGAAACCGCCCTTGCCGATCGGCGCCAGTCCCAGCCAGCAGGCGTACTTGGGACGCGTCAGCGCCACATAGAGCAGACGCACGTCTTCCATCAGGCGCGCATGATCGGCCGCCGCGATGGCCTCCTTCGAGGGCTTCTTGACCAGGATGCTGTCATCGAGAGCGTCATCCTCCTGATCGGCTCTCCGAGCAGAGACTTCCTCGTCATCACCTCCTTGGTCATCACCTTCCTGGTCCTCGCCTCCCCCGTCAGCCGAAGCCAGCCAGCGCTGCTTGAGATTCAGCAGACCAAAGGTCTTGTCCGGCTCGGCCGCGCGGAAGCTGGCCATGAACGGCAGCAGCACGATGGGATACTCAAGCCCCTTGGACTTGTGGATGGTGACGACGCGCACCAGCCCCTCATCACTTTCCAGCCGCTGGCTGAGGCTGTCGCTGTCCAGCGCTTCATGGCCCGATTCCAGCGCCTGATGCCACCAGCGCAGCAACGCCTGCTCGCCATCGAGGCGCTGGGCAGCATTCTGGGCCAGTTCGCCAAGGTGCAGCACGTCCGTCAGGGCGCGCTCGCCCCCGGCGCGCGCCGCCAACCGCTCACCGACCCGGAAGTCGCGCATCACGCCGCGCAGCATCGGCAGCACGCCGCGCCGCTGCCAGTCGCGGTGATAGCCATCGAAGCGCTCGACTTCACGCTCCCAGGCCAGCTCATCCACCGCGAGGCGTTCGACCAGCGAGAGATCCTCTGCCAGCAGCCGCGTCGCCAGCGCCGCGCGCAGGCGACGGTCATCCCGCGGATGGGCCACGGCCTCGAACAACTGCAGCAGCTCGAAGGCCTCCGGTGTATCGAACACCGAGCTCTTCTCGCTCAGATAGACGCTGCGGATGCCGCCTTCGGCAAGCGCCCCACGCACCGCGGCTGCCTCGCGACCGTTGCGCACCAGCACGGCGATATCGCTGGCAGCTACGCCACGTGGCGTCGCATCCCCTGCATCCATGAACACCAGCCCCGGCTTGCCCGCCGCCAGACGCTGCTGTCCTTCCAGCAGGGCCTGGATCTGGGCGCGACAGGCCTCACTCATGGCGCGGCGGTGGTCATCGGCGCTCAGACGCTCACCGCTGGCCCACCACAGGTTCAGCGCGCAGGCGGCCTTTTCGCGGCCATCCGGATGACGCAGTACCAGCCGGGTGCGCGTGCCCTGGGCCTCGACCGGCTGGAAGGGAATGTCCTCACTGCCGAAGGGCGCGGGATGCTGGGCGAACAGGGCATTCACCGCGGACACCATCGCGGCGCTGGAGCGGAAGTTGCGCGGCAGGGTGAAGCGCGAGGGGGTGACCTTGCGCGCCGCCAGATAGGTGTCGATATCGGCGCCGCGGAAGGCATAGATGGCCTGCTTGGGGTCACCGATCATCAACAGCGTGCTGGACGCCTCGCCAGCATCGTTGCCGACATCACTGCTGAAGGCATCGTTGTCGGTCGGGCCATCGCCCGCCGTCTGCGGATAGATGCGCCGGAAGATGCGGTACTGGACCGGGTCGGTGTCCTGGAATTCATCGATCATCGCCACCGGCAGTTCCTGACGGATCTGGCGCGCCAGACGCTGGCTGGCCTCGCCATTGAGCGACGGGTCCAGCGCGTGATCGAGATCATTGAGCAGGTCCGAGAATTCCCACAGCCCGAGGCGGCGCTTCTCGCAGATCAGGGCACGGGCGACGCTGTCACGCGCATGCACGGCGACCTGATCCAACAGTACGGCGTCCGGGGCGGGCACCTCGGCCAGCATGTCCAGCGCCGCGAAGAAGGGATGACGCGGCGTCTGGCAGTTCTTCTTGGTGCCCTTCTCGAGCTTGGCCTGACTCAGCCAGCACAGCTTCTTGCTGTCGAGCATGTCGGCGGCGAAGTCGTGCTCGCCGCTGGCCAGCCAGGCGGCCGTCGCCGCCAGACGGGGCTCGAGTTCGGCCTCCTTGTAGCTGTTGCCGTTGAGCGCCTTGCTGGCGAAGGCCTCGCCCATTACCGCGCGGATGGCCGGCTCATCGAAGCTTTCCTCGACGGCGCGACGGGCGGCCTCCTGCTGCTGACGCCACTGTTCGGCATTGCCGAGCAGCTCGCTCAGGTCATGCGGGGCCTCAAGACATTCGCCGTCGCGGTACAGCGGGCGTGGCGTGCCATCCCGCAGCAGGCCGCGCAGCTCCTCTCCCAAGGCGTCGGGGCCGGCCCAGCGGCCACGGATCAAGGCCTGCCACTCGCGGGCCAGCGGATAGAACTCGCAGCGCCAGTAATCCTCGACGCAGCGCGCCAGCAGCGACTGGCCGTCCTGCAATAGCTCGGCGCCGAAGCGTCCACCGGCATCGAAGGCATGCCGGCTGAGCATGCGCTGGCAGAAGCCATGGATGGTAAAGATGGCGGCGTCATCCATCAGGCGCGCGGCCTGATCGAGGCGCCGTGCCGCCGCGGCCTTGAGACGCGATGCGTCCTCGGCAGATGAGGATGTCAGCAGCGGCGCGAGCAACTCGGCCAGCACCGGATCAGGACTGGCACGCTCCAGCAGCGCCTCTCGTGCCTGCTTGAGGCGCGCCCGAATGCGGTCTCTAAGCTCGGCGGTGGCGGCTTCAGTGAAGGTCACCACCAGAATCTCTGGCGGCGTCAGCGGGCGCGGATAGCAGACGCCCGCGTCCTGGCCGGGCAAGGGCCCGAGCACCAGCCGCACGTAGAGCGCGGCGAGGGTGAAGGTCTTGCCGGTGCCGGCACTCGCCTCGATCAGATGCTGACCGAGCAGGGGCAGCGTCGGAATATCGAGGGCCTGACCCTGCTGGCTCTGATCCATCTCGTCACACATTGCCGCTTCCTTGTCCCGAGCCATGACGCTCTGCACACCGCGCATGCCTTCCACTCTGGTATCGCTCATGACGCCGCCTTCCCGGTGGCAAGCTCCACCGCGCGTTCGCCGAGTATGCCCTGCCGCACGCCGATCATGCTCTCGATCAGTGGCTGGTAGAGCTGCACGCTGTTGAGCACGCCGCCGGCCTGTGCAAAGGCCTCGAACTCCGGCCACAGCTCGCCCAGTGCACCTTCCTGACGCCTGAGCGCCTGGGGGCCCTTGAAGATGTCTTCGCTGAAGCGGGTTTCCATGGCGCGCATCAGACTGTCGGCAAGCCAGGACTTGTGAATGGCGGCCAGCGCCGTCTCAAGATTTGCGCTGCCGTCAGCGGCCTGCGCCTTGAGCGCACCGAACAGGGCATTGCGATCCTCCTCGCCGACCACCTCCCAGAGGGTGGTCGCCAGTTCCAGGGCGGCCGCCAGCGGCGCCTGCCAGCCCTGGGCATAGGCCTTGACGAGATGGCGCAGCGCGGCCTCGGCCTGCTCGATGCGCAGCGCGGGGAACAGCAGCCAGCGGTCCTCGAACACCGCAAGCCACTGATAGCCTTCACGGCTTGCGCCCTGATTACCCGCCAGCTCCCCGAGGCCGGGGCGCGCATTGGCCATCAGCCACTCGAGGTAGCCGGCCAGCAGACGATGCGGCTTGCCAAGCTTCTTGTAGCGCCCTTCCTTGCCGGGCTTAAGGGTGCCGAAGTGGGTCGCCTCCAGCGTGGCCAGCAGGCGGCTCTCGCCCTCGGCGTCATCGCGCAGCTGCTGACGGCTGATCAGACGCGTGGTGAGGGTCACGCGCAGCATCTCGCCGCCCTCATCCTGCATGATCAGCGGTACCTCGAGGGTGCGCGGCGGCAGCGAGATGGCATCGCTGAGCTGGTCACGCCAGCTGGCCAACTGCTGATCGAGGCGCTTGAGACGCGGTTCGATCAAGGCATCGGCAAAGCCCAGCGCCGGCAGCCGCCCGGCCCGGCGCAGACGTTCGGCGGCCAGCGGCAATGACTGCCCGGCAAGCGCGGCGTCCAGCAACTCGCGGGTCAGGGTGAAGTTCTCCAGACCGTCGGGGGCGAAAGGTTCGTTGTCTTCATCCGGCACCTCGGCATCGCGGAAGCGCACGCCGACGCGGTCCAGCCCCAGCTGCCAGGGGCGGCGCAGGAAGCGCGCCAGCGAATCGGCACCGAGGCGCAGGTGGGACTCCGGCGCCTGCTCCACCAGCTGCTTCAAGGCAGTCGTTGTCGCCGAACCCGCCTTGGCCTCGCTTGGCTTTTCCGGATCTTTTTCAGTCACTTGAGCCTGATCTGTCGCGCGATACAGGCTCGACCAGCTGGCGTCATAGCTGAACAGATCGACGACCGCCGCCTGGCAGGCATGGAAATAGCGCCGCGAGAACGGCTGCAGCGGGTGTTCGGTGATCAGGCGTTCACGCAGTGCCGCCTCCCGCGAGCGCTTGGCGGAGTGCAGCTGCTCGGGCTCCCAGCCCAGTTCGATGTAGTCGAGCAATTCGCCGACCAGCACCGAGGGCGGCCGCTCGCCATTGTCGCGCTGGTCGCGGCCGACCCACGAGATCGACAGGCGATCCCGCGCCGCCAGCAGCGCCTCAAGGAACAGGTAGCGATCATCGTCGCGCCGCGAGCGGTCCCCCGCCTGCGGGCGGCTGGCCATCAGGTCGAAATCCTGCGGCATGCGCACCCGCGGGTAGTCGCCATCGTTCATGCCCAGCAGGTGCACTTCGCGGAAGGGAATCGCACGCATCGGCATCAGGGTGGCGAAGTTGACGCGCCCGGCGAGGAAGCGCTGAGCGAGACCGCCGCTGTCCAGCTCGCCGCGCAGTGCCTCGCGTACCACCTTGAGCGACAGGCAGCCCTCGAAACCGGCCTGCTGCCAGCCCTTGTCGAGGCGTGACAGCGCCGCCTGCAGGCGCGCCAGAATGTCGAATTCCTCGGCGCTGTCCGGGCTGAGGCTCTCCTCCCACAGCCGCTGCAGCGTGGTGGCCCAATCCGCTGGCGTGCGCGAGGTATCCAGCCAGCGGCGCCAGCGATCCAGACTCTCGATCAGCTCGCCGACCTTGCCTGCCAGCTCGGCCTCGAGACCGGCCACTTCATCGAAGGGCACCACGCCATCGAAACTCAGGCCGTTCATGTCGACAAGGCCGTCCATCATGTCGTCAATCGGAACGCCATTCTGCCCATCCCCAAGTCCCCCCTGCGCCGGATCGCCGGCCGCCGGGGATCCGGCCGCCGGGGCCCCGGTGGCGTAGCCCAGCAGCATGCGCTCGAGCCCGAAGCGCCAGCTGTTCTCATCGAGGGGCATGAAGCCGAGCTGCTCCCGATGCTCACCGGAGAGCCCCCAGCGCACGCCGCTGTCGGCCAGCCAGCGCCGCAGACGCTCGAGCTCACCCTCCTCGATGGCGAAACGACGTCGGAAGGCGGCGACATCCAGCGCATCGAGTACCTCGCTGACCCCGAGGCGGCGCTCCGGCAGTTCCAGCAGCATCAGCACCAGCCCGAGCAGCGGATTGGCCTGACTGGCCACACGGTCGGCGATGGTGAAGGGAATATGGCGCGGATTGCCCGGCGGCAGCTGACCGAACACCGCCTCGATATAGGGAGCATATCGGTCGATATCCGGCACCATCACCAGGATGTCGCGCGGCCGCAGCGGCTCGCCCTCGCCACGTTTCTCGGCGTCATGGGCCCGCTCGAAGGCCGCCAGCAGACGGTCGTGGAGAATCTCGACCTCGCGCAGCGCCGAGTGGGCGCTGACCAGGCTGATGGAATCGTCATCGGCCGCAAGTGCCCGCGGACTGCCCTCGGCCAGCGCACGCTCGCCGGGATGGACCAGCTCGAGGATCTCGTCCTGGATCTGCAGCAGCAGCGGTGCCTGCTCGGGTGGCGTGTCCTCGCTGATGCGCGGCACGAAGACGTCCAGCTCGAGATCGAAGCCGCTGTCGCGCCCCGACAGCGCACTCTCGAATTCATACAGGCTGACGATGAAGTCACGCCCCTGTGCGCCAAGCCCTGCCAGCAGCGGGTTGGCCTTGAGGTGCAACTCCTCCTCCGCCAGCCCGATCAGCGCCGGCGCCTCGGGGTGACGGGCACGCTGTTGCGCGAGGCGCTCGCTGTCCATGCGCTGGCTGTCTGCTCGCGAACTGCGCCGCACGGCTTCGCGGTCGGAGACGATATCACCCCAGTAATGGCGGCAGGGATTGGTGATCATCAGGTAGATGTCCATCACCCCGGACAGCGCATGCAGCGCATCCAGTGTCTGGCCCGGCAACGCCGAGATTCCGAACACGAACAGGCGTGGCGGCAGCGGATGACGACGGGTCGAGGGCAGTGTCTCCAGCGCGCGCGCCGCCGCGACGAAGCGACCATGCAGGGCGGCGCGGTGATGCTGGCGGCTGCTGGAGGGCGCATCGGCCAGCACCGCGCGCCACAATGCCGGCTGCCACTGCTGGCTGTCCGGCAGGTTGTCGGGCAGCAGATTGGCCGGCAGCTCGCTTGCGGCCTGCTGGCGCGCGAAGGCATCCCGGAAGTTGTCGTCTTCGAGCCCGCTCTCCCAACTGCGCACCCACTCGGGGCGATAGTTGAGGTACTGATCGAACAGGTCCGCCAGCTGGCAGGCCAGCTGCCACTGCTGACGCTCAGCCTCCGGGCCTTCGGGCAGCGCTGGCAGTGCATCCTCACCGACCGCCTCGATCAACTGGCCACGCTCGTCGCGACACAGGTAATCCCTGAGCGGCGCATAGCATTCGGCCCGGGATTCATCGGCCAGCAGCCCCGGCAGCAGGCGCAGCAGACGCCAGGCAAGCGGGCCCTTGTCGAAGGGCGACAGCTCCGGAATCTCGTCGCCCAGCACGCTGCCCAACACCCCGCGATAGGCACGCCACACGAAGCTCGAGGGCAGTGGGAAATCCACCGAGGCGGCAATGCCATCGGCCTCGGCCAATGACAATCTCAGCCACTGGGCCATGCCGTTGGACTGGACGAGGAAGGTTTCCGGCACCAGCGGAGGCTGAGGCGCGGCCTTGATCACCTTGAGGGCCAGATCGCGAAGGTCCTCGAGGTGATTGGCGTGAAGAACGGTAAACATGCGGGCATCCTGCTGGGAGTGACAACCCGGCCATCGTGGCCGTGGCAAGCCGCTGCGCGGAAGAGACAATGAATGGTTCTATCCTAGCGTCGCCGTGGCGCCGGCCCAAACGAAAAACGCGCACCACCCGGAGGGTGATGCGCGTTTTCAGGCAGAGGCAGGCCACAAGGGCCTGCCTCTCATCCTGCGATAGCAGACACGCTGATCAGACGATGCGCATCAGTTCGCGGCCGCGCGGGCTGATCGCCAGCCACAGGCCGAGCACCACGCCCATCAGCGACAGCGCCGCCACGTACCAGGTCGGCGACAGCGGCGAGACGGTCATCATCAGCGAGACCAGAATCGGCGTGAAGCCACCGAAGATGGCGTAGGCGACATTGTAGGAGAACGACAGGCCAGTGAAGCGCACCGCCGGCGGGAAGCCGCGGATCGCGATGCTCGGCACCGCGCCGACGATGCCGACGCTGAAGCCGGTCAGGCAGTAGAGCGGCACCAGCAGGCTGGGGTCTGAGTGCATGGTGGCGAGGAAGACCCAGTAGGTGATGCCCAGCAAGGCGCTCCACAGCACCAGGGTGACGCCGGCGCCGATGCGATCGACCATGTAACCGGAGGCGATGCAACCGATGCATACCGCCACGATCGCCAGACTGTTGGCGGAGAAGGCCGCGGCGCGGCTCAGGCCCTCGAGGCCTGCGATCAGGCTCGGCGTCATCAGGATCACGACCACGATGGCAGCGGTCAGAATCCAGGTGACCGCCATCGCCACGGCAATCGCCGAACGCTGTTCCCGCAGGATCATCTTCAAGGGCAGCTCGGCGGCCAGCGCCTTCTTCTGCTGCATCTCGGCGAATACCGGCGTCTCGTGCAACCAGCGACGCAGATAGACCGAGAACAGCCCGAACACGCCGCCGATGATGAACGGAATCCGCCAGGCGAAATCACTGACCTCTTGCGGGGTGTAGACACTGTTGATGGCGCTGGCCATCAGCGAGCCGAGCAGGATGCCCCCCACCAGCCCCATCGAGAGCGTGCCGCAGGCCAGGCCATTGTGACGCGGTGCGACGTGCTCGCTGACGAACACCCAGGCACCCGGCACCTCACCGCCGACCGCGGCGCCCTGGAACAGACGCAGGATGATCAGCAGCAGCGGCGCCCACATGCCGATGACGGCATAGGTCGGCAGCATGCCCATCAGCAGGGTCGGCAGCGACATCATGAAGATGGACAGCGTGAACATCTTCTTGCGGCCCAGCGTATCGCCGAAGTGAGCCATGATGATGCCACCCAGCGGGCGCGCCAGATAACCGGCGGCGAAGATGCCGAAGGTCTGCACCTGACGCAGCCACTCGGGAATGTCGGGCGGGAAGAACAGCTGGCCGACGACGGTGGCGAAGAATACGAAGATGACGAAGTCATAGAACTCGAGGGCGCCGCCGAGAGCGGACAGACCGAGCACCTTGATGTCACCACGCTTGAGCGAATTTTCGTTGGGCAAAACGTGAGCAGCGGAGGCGGAGCCCGCTGCGGGGACGGAATCGTTCATGGATCTCTGTTTAGCGGGGGCTGGTGTCCAGCGATGGTCAAGGGTGATTCACGCGTCGCGCATCTTGTCTTGGAGGCTTTCAGTCGGAGAGACATCATCCGGTCGAGAGACATCATCGATCACGGAGCGGAAGTCGTGCTGATGATGACTGAAAGCACCGGGGTTGCCCCGGAGGCGTGGCGATCATGCGGAATCCTGCCAGCGTACGACGCATCACTGCATTGCACAAAACACAATACAGGTCGATGCAGTCATGCGTTTCATGTATCGCGCCCAGAGTAGCAAAGGCGACCTTGGCTGGGTAGCGTTCGCTCACTGTTTGGCAGGGGGCTTGCGGGAAATCACGCCGGCCTTGCAAGGAGTTGGCATGAAAGACCCCGGTGCCTCGACAAGGCGAACCGGGGTGGGGGGGGAAGTCTTTCTGTCTAGTTCAAGCAATGAGGGAGGGAATGTGATGGGCGTCCTGCAGTGGGTCACCTTCCCTCCCCTGCCGGGCGACGCACGAGTCCTGGATTCAAGCTCAGGTTCATCGACAAGCGTCAGCTGCAGTAGCCCCAGCCTTCCAGGCGTTGGCGAATGTCCTCGACCCGCTGACGGTTCTTGCCGAGATCGGAATGCCCTCTGCGTGAGACGCTGCGCACATGACAGACCCCCTCCTCTTCATTGCAGACGATTTCCACATCATCGACGAAGCCCAGCACGGGGGTGTGGAACTCGGCGTGCAGATAGCCGCCATCTTCGCTGATGATTTCAGCATGGCCCATGGACTCTATGATGCTGTGCACCTTCTCCATCGCACTGACGCAGCAATCCTGCGGCATCGGGAGTGGCGCGACATAGTGCTTGCTGTCAGTGGCCTGGGAACTGACCCCGTTGGGGGTGCTGGGGGCCGGAGCCAGCATGCCATCATGCAGGCCGAGATTGTCGGGACGAGGTGAAGCAAAAAGACCTTGGCGCATTTCGAATCCTTCCTGTCATCTCTGGGCGTCGGTAACAGCATCCTCTGTCACCAGCCTGATTGTTATCCAAGTCAGCTTGAAGACATTGCGAAGTCCTTGAGAAGACTGCGCGCAAGAAAGCCCCGTGCGGGCTGCTCCGCTGATGTGATTCGCTGAGGCAACTCCCACACGCTGCCATCGCACGGGCTTGTCGGTGAATGACAAGGGCCTCGACTTTCAGCGTAGCGACTTTTGTCGATTTTGCCCGTGGAAGGCCTTGATCCAGATCATCTGCCTGATAATGCGCCGCACCTTGAGCGGCTTGAGGCCGTGCCCTCTTCCGCCCCAGCGAAGCCAGACCGTACACTGGGCAGCATTTCACCCGGCCCGGCTTTGCCCCATCCGCAGCTCCAGCCCCAGCCGCCGGCCAGACGACTTCGCAAGGACCCCATCGTGAGCTTCCGCTTCCTGCACACTTCCGACTGGCATCTCGGCCAGAGCTTTCACGGCCAGAGCCGTCACGTCGAGCATGCTGCCTTTCTCGACTGGCTGCTCGGGCAGCTCAAGACTCTGGCGCCGGATGCGCTGCTGATCGCCGGAGACCTGTTCGATGTGGTCAACCCGAGCCTGGCCGCCCAGGAGCTGCTCTACGACTTCATCGTGCGCGCCCACGAGCAGGACGCGGCGCTGGAGATCGTGATGATCGCCGGCAATCACGATTCCGGCTCGCGCATCGAGCTGCCGGCCGCGCTGCTGGCCCGCCTCAAGACCCATGCGCTGGGGCGCGTGCGCTGGGTGGATGACTCCACCGACGGCGACGATGCCCACAGTCTCGACTGCCAGCATCTGCTGGTGCCTCTGCACGATCGTGACGGCAAGTGCCGCGCCCTGTGTCTGGCGGTGCCCTTCCTGCGCCCGGCCGAGGTCACCGGCCTGAGCAGCGGCGAGCCAGCCGAGCAGGAAGGGGAAGCAGGCAAGGGCGAACGCACCCGCAGCGAGGCCTACCGCGACGGCGTGGCCCGCGTGCACCAGCAGCTGGTCAGTGCTGCGCGTGCCGCCCGCCAACCCGGCGAGGCGCTGATCGCCATGGGTCATGCCCACATGCGTGACGGCGAGGTGTCCGAGAACAGCGAGCGCCCGATCCTGATGGGCGGCGAAGAGGCGCTCTCGACCAGCCTGTTCCCCGACGACATCGCCTATGTGGCGCTGGGCCACCTGCATCGCCCGCAACGCGTGGGCGGCGAGGAGCGCATCCGCTATTGCGGCACGCCGCTGGCGATGGACTTCTCCGAGGTCGACTACGGTCACCGCATTCTCGATGTCACGCTCAACAATGACAGCCTGGAGAAGGTCGAGGAGCATCGCGTGCCCTGCCATGTCGCTCTCACGCGCGTCGGGCCTGCGCCACTGGCCGAGATCACCACTCAACTCACGGCGCTGGTCGCCGAGGCGCAAGAGGATCTCGAGCCGACACGCTGGCCGTGGCTGGAAGTGACCGTGCAACTGGAAGCCCCGCTGATCGACCTGCGCGCCCGTATCGAGGCACTGCTGGAAGGCGCGCCGCTGCGTCTGATCAAGCTGGCCACCCGCTACCCGGCGCCCAGTGCCGAGCATCGCGCGCCGAAGGGCGTGAAGCTCGATGAGCTGGGGCCGATGGGGCTGTTCGAGCGTCACTATCTCGCCACCTATGACAGTGAGCCGGACCCGACGCTGATCGAGGATTTCGCCCAGCTGCTCGAGGAGGTCGAGGCCGCGCGCGAGACGCGCCTCGAAGGCGAGCCAGCCACCCGGCCCGCTCGCAAGGCCGGCAAGGCGGCTTCGATAGACAAGACAGCCTCGACAGACAAGGCCAAGGGAGGTCAGGCATGAAGATTCTCGCCCTGCGTCTCGACAACCTGGCATCGCTTGCCGGCACGCATGAGGTCGACTTCGAGAAGGCGCCGCTGTCCGATGCCGGCCTGTTCGCCATCACCGGCCCCACCGGGGCCGGCAAGAGCACGCTGCTCGATGCCCTGTGTCTGGCGCTCTATGGCACCACGCCGCGCCTAGATCAGACTCCGGGCGACGGTAAACTGACCGACATCGGAGAGCATCAGCTGACGCTCAAGGACCCGCGCAGCCTGCTCCGGCGTGGCTGCGGCGAAGGCAAGGCCGAGGTGGATTTCATCGGCCGCGATGGGCTGCGCTATCGCGCCAGCTGGACGGTCAGCCGCGCACGCGGCAAGCCCGGCGGCCGCCTGCAGAATGCCAGGCAACATCTCCAGCTGCTGGCCACCGGCGATGACACCCAGCCGGCTCAGACCCTCAACACCACCAACAATGACGCCAAGGCGTTGATCATCGACAGGCTGGGGCTGAATTTCGCGCAGTTCACCCGCGCCGTGCTGCTGGCGCAGAGCGAGTTCAGCGCCTTCCTGCGCGCCAAAGACAATGAACGCTCGGAGTTGCTGGAGAAACTGACCGATACCGGCCATTACTCCGAGATCTCGATGGCCGCCCATGAGCGCGAGCGCGCCGCCCGCGAGGCCGTCGCTGAACTGGAACGCAAGCTGGAAGGCCAGCTGCCGGCCAGCCCGCAGGAGCGTCAGGCGCTCGAGGAGGAGGTCCATCTGCGCCAGACGGCCATGACTCGACTCAGCGCACAGCATGATGCGATGACGGCCTATCACCAGTGGACCACCACGGCGGGCGAACTCGAACAGGCCCTGCGTCAGGCGCAGCAGGAACAGACCGAGGCCCACGCCGTCGGTGATGATCTTTCCCGTCAGCGCGAGAAACTCAGCGCCCTGGAAGCCCTCGCGCCGATTCGCCCTGCCCTGCTGCGCCTCAAGGCGATCGCGCCGCAGCATGCGCAGCTGGTCACGCAACTGGCCCAGCTGGAGCAGCAGCTAGAGACCCTGTCACCCAGGGTTGAGCAGGCCCGAGCCGCCAGGCAGGCTGCCGATGAACGCATGCAGCGCTGCGAGACCTGGCGCGGCGAGCAGCTGCCGAAGCTTGAAGAGGCACGTCAGCTGGCCTCGCGACTGGCGCAACAACGCGAAGCACACGCCAGCCAGCTGAGTGAACAGCAACGCCTGCGTGACACGCTCGGCCAACATCAGCAGGAGCTCGAGGCGCAGGATCGCCAGCGTCAGCAGCTGGAGCAGCAACTCCAGCAGCTGCAGGCAACGCTGGTCGACGAGTCCGGCCAGCCGCTGCGCGATGCCGAAGAGTATCGTGACCAGCTGCAACGTCAGCGCGATGCACTACTGGAGCTCAAGCCCGTACTCAGCGAGCAGATCACTGGTCTGGCCCGCCGTGATGAAGTGCAGCAGCGTCTTGTCGAGCTGGAGCAGCAGCTGCCCCGACAGCAACAGGCGTTGCGCGATGTGGCTGCCCGGCAGGTGCAGGCATTGCAGGCCCGCGACCAGGCGCGCCACGAGGAAGACGCCGAACGCCGCCAGCAGGAGCAGGAGCGTCTGGCACGCAGCGACAATGTGCTGGCGCTGCGCCGCGGGCTGGTTCAGGGCGAGGAGTGCCCGGTGTGCGGCAGCCACGAGCACCCCGCCGCCGGCCAGGCCGCACCGGCCGAGGCGCTGATCGCTCAGCTGGAACAGCAGGCCCGCGAGCGCCTTGACCAGCGTCGCCAGGCCACGGCCACCGCACAGCAAGCCATGGAGACGGCCAGTCACGAGCACGCCCGCCTCGAGCAGCAGCTCGGCTATCTGCAGCAGGAACAGACCCAGCTGCACTCGGAGCTGCAACGCCTGCAGCAGCAGGCGCAGAGCTGCCAGACGAAGCTGACCGAACTTCTGGCCCGGCACTCGCTGTCAGAGCACCCCCAGCTTGAACCCTTGCCGACATTGCCGGCTGCCCACGCACTGCAACTGATCGAGCAGCGCCTTGGGGAGCTGGACGCCCGCCAGAACACGCTGGTGACGACACTGCGTCAACTGACGCCACTGCGTGAGCAACGCCAGGCACTGGCAACACGCCACGCCACGCTGACGACGCAATGCCAGCATGGCGAGGCTCAGCTTCAACAGTGCGAGACGCAGATCACTGCGCTGGCGCGCGAGATCGAGCAGCTCAGCGGCACGCTTGCCCAGCAGCTGAGCGCGGACCCCAAGCGGCAGCATGCCAGCGTGAGCGACTGGTCCGACTGGATCGAGTCGCTGACCACCCGGATGCGCAACGAACAAGAGGATGCGCGTCAGGCACTGCAGGAGCTGAACGATCAGCAACAGCAGCTGACGCAGCAACAGACCAACCTGCAGCAACGCCAGACGGAGCTGCGCGAGGAGCAGGACTCGCTCGATAGCGAACGCTCGCATTGGCAGGCAGCGAACCCTGCTCTGGATGATGCGCGCATCGCGGAGTTGCTGGCCGTCGAGGATCACGAGCTGCAGGCACTGCGCCAGCAACTGCGCAGCGCCCACGAGCGCGTCGCACGCGCGGATGCCCTGCGTGAGGAGCGCAATGCGCGTCAGTTCAAACACTGGCAGGCCGCTCGAACCTCCAACTGGCAGACGGTACTCGAGCAGCTGGCAGCGCCCGCCGAGGAGACGTCAGGAGCAGGTATCGCTGGAGAAGGTGTGGCGGGAGACGGCGCGGCGGGGACTGAAGAGACGGGCGTCATTCGCGCCCAGGCCCGGCAGGCACTGGCGCTGCATGCTCGCTTGCAGGCTCATGTGCAGCTCCCGCAAGAAGACGCTGGTGCGCCGGAGGATGCGCAGCCACGGCCCGCGGAAGATACCCACGCGCTTGGCGAGGCGTTGGCCGGCCTGATCGCGGCGCTCAAGACACCGCTCACTGCCGTGCGCGAGGCCCATCAATCGGCGCAGGCGGCGATACTCAATGATGATCAGCGCCGCAGCGGCAGCGCCGAACTTGGCGAGCAGCTGGCCCGCGCCCGCGCAGTCCATGAACGCTGGGGCGCGCTGTCGGAGCTGATCGGCAGTGCCAGCGGTGCCAAATTCCGCACCATCGCCCAGGCCTTCAACCTCGAGCGTCTGATCGAGCATGCCAATCTGCATCTGGCCAATCTGGTGCGCCGCTATCGTCTGGCGCGCGGCGCCAGCCCGCTCGGACTGGTGGTGGTGGACACCGAGATGGGCGACGAGCTGCGCAGCGTGCACTCGCTGTCCGGCGGCGAGACTTTTCTGGTCTCGCTGGCGCTGGCGCTGGGCCTGGCGGGCATGGCCTCCGGTGAGCTGCGCATCGAATCGCTGTTCATCGACGAAGGCTTCGGCAGCCTCGACCCGGATTCGCTGGCCCTGGCGATGGAGGCGTTGGATGGCCTGCAGGCCAGCGGCCGTCGCGTCGGGGTCATCTCGCACGTGGCCGAGATGCATGAACGCATTCCGGTGCGTATCGCGGTGCGCCCCTCGGGCAACGGCCAGAGCCGACTGGAGATCGAAGGCTAGCGGCGGTCAGGCGTCACGAAGCCAGGTTCAGCGTAGCCGCTTGAGGCAGCTAGGCATCACGAAGCCGCTTGAGGCGGCGGCTGGCGAGCTGGTCCGCCAGTCGGGTCGGCTCGGGCAGCTTGGTCTTGCCCAGACAGTGCAGGGTCATCGCCAGCGCCGTGTCCAGATTCATGCGCTGGCCCGGCGAGACGAATACCGGCTTGACCTTCGCGCGTGAGCGCAGCACGGCGCCCAGCTGGCTGCGCTGTTCGCGTTTGGGCAGCTCAGTATTCTCGATGATGCCGAGCTTGCCATCCGCTTCACGCACGCAATCCGTCAGCGCGACCCAGTCACCGCGCGCATCGCCCGGTTCGCCATACTTGCCGCACAGGCGCTTCTTGGCCACGCCGAAGGATGGCAGGTCACACCACAGGCCGAGATGCGCCGCCACGCCCAGGCGGCGCGGGTGTGCGATGCCGTGGCCGTCCACCATCAGGCATTCGGGCGGACGCTCCAGCGATTCGAGGGCGGCGATGGCGGCGGGCAGCTCGCGAAACGACAGCAGACCCGGAATATAGGGCATGCGGGTCGGCTGACGGACCAGCTGCTGCTCGAGGGGCTCCAGCGTCGCCAGATCCAGCGTCACCACCGCCGCGCGTGTCACCTCGCCCCCATCCTCGAAGCCGATATCAACCCCGGTGATGGTCGCTGGCCACGCGTCGGGACTTGATCCCCAGGGCGGTGTCAGCGTCAGTCGAGTGGCCATTTCGCGTTGCTTGGCAACGGCGGCGGCAGGGTCGAGATTCCAATCGTGCAGTGCTGCCATCCACTCACTCATGCATTCCCTCTCGGCGGTTGCGAGTCTCTTTCCCTCAGATGCTATCGATCGCCCTCGCCTTCAAGCTGCTTGCCCAGTGAACGCAGCACCTCCGCCGCCTGATTGCGGAAGCTGTCCAGCCCGTTGCCGACCTCCCCCATGCTGCGTTCCAGCTGACGCGACAGGCGATTGGACAGCGGTTGGTCCGCGCGGGCCGTCAGCTGCTCCGGCGTCATGTCGAGCACCAGTCGGTAGCGGATGTCGCCGGGCGCCGCGGCTGCCAGCGGGTCACTGACCGCCTCACGGGTGAAGCGCGAGAAGTCGATGCTGGCCGCCTTGTCACCGGCGTCAGGGCGAATCAGCAGGCGATGGATCTGGCCACGCGTATCACTGAGCACATCCTCGACCTTGCCCAGCGTCTCGCCCTGCGGTGACACCACCGGTGCCAGACGCAGGGCCTCCAGCGAGACCAGCGGGATGCGAATCTCCGGCGTGGCGCTACTGACGGGCATGTCGGACTCGGCGTGGGCCGCACTGAGTGGCAACCAGGGTGTCGCCAGCAGAGTACACAGCATCAGCTGGCGGGCAGGCGTGGCGGGCAGGCCACGGCGCAAGGCATCGAGTGAAGAGATCATGTGGGCATCCTCGGAAAATGATCGACGGTGAAGGCGCCACCGCCATGTCACGACAGGATACCAGCACCGGGGATGCCTTTCGTCCAGGCACAAAAAAACCGGCACCTCGTGAGAGGTACCGGTCTTTTCAGGAGCCGTGGCCAACACTGCGATCAGTGCTGGCCCGACTCAGGCCTGATCAGGCGCGACGACGATCGTCGTTGCCACCTTCACGACGCTGCGGGCGGCCGCCATCTTCAGACAGCTCCAGCGGGCGACCGGCGACGCGAGCACGCGCCATCTTGGACACGATGCTGGTCGGCAGACCGCTCGGCAGTTCCACGACACTGTGCGTGTTGCGGATGTCGATGCGACCGATGCGTGAACCTTCGATGCCACCTTCGTTGGCCAGGGCGCCAACCAGCTGGCCCGGCTTGACCCCGTCGCGGTGACCGACGGCCACGCGGTACAGTTTCATGCCTTCCCGGGCGACCGGGGCAGAGTTGCGACGCTCACCACGCTCCGGACGCTCACCACGCTCGGAACGCTCGTTGCGACGCGCGCCCGGCTTCGGCAGGGACTGGATCGGCGTCTCTCCGGCACGCGCCATCTTGACGAAGACAGCGGCCAGCTCGACCGGATCGTGACCTTCCTCGATCAGGCTCTGGACCAGCGCGCGATGACCGTTGGAGCTGCTGCCCAGGGCCTCGACGACGCGAGCGCGGAAGGCCGCGTCACGGTGAGCACGGATCTCGTCTTCGCTCGGCAGCTGGCGTTCGGTGATGCGCTGACCAAGGGCCTGCTCCATCCAGCGGACCTTGCGCATCTCGCGACCGCTGACGAAGGTGATGGCACGACCTTCACGACCGGCACGGCCGGTACGACCGGTACGGTGAACGAAGGCTTCGCTGTCACCCGGCAGGTCGTAGTTGATGACGTGGGTGATGCGCGCCACGTCCAGACCACGAGCAGCGACGTCGGTGGCGACCAGCACGTCGACCTTGCCACGCTTCAGGCGAGTCACGGTGCGCTCACGCAGGGACTGGTCCAGATCACCGGACAGTGCCGCCGCGGAGATACCGCGAGCGATCAGCTGCTCGACGACAGTGGTACAGGCCGCACGAGTGCGCACGAAGACGATGGCCGCATCGACGGTCTCGACTTCCAGCAGACGGGAAAGGGCTTCCAGCTTCGCGCCGCCTTCGACACGCACCATCATCTGCTCGATGGTGGAAGCAGTCTTGGACTCGGACTTGATGGTCACCTTGACCGGATCAACCAGGTAACGGTTGACGATACGCTCGATCTCGGCCGGCAGGGTCGCGGAGAAGAAGACACGCTGCGCTTCCTTCGGGGTATCGGCGACGACGCGCTTGACGTCATCGATGAAGCCCATGCGCAGCATCTCGTCGGCTTCGTCCAGCACCAGTGCGGACAGGCCGTCAAGCTTCAGGCTCTTGCGGTCCAGGTGGTCGATGACACGACCCGGAGTACCGACGACGATCTGGGCGCCGCTCTTGAGGCTACGCATCTGCTCGCGGTAGTCCTGACCACCGCAGAGAGTGGCCACTTCCAGGCCACGCATGAACTGACCGTAGCGAGTGAAGTTGACGGCGACCTGCTGGGCCAGCTCACGGGTCGGAGCCAGCACGAGAACCTGCGGTTCACGGCGGTCGAGGTCCAGGCGGGTCAGCAGCGGCAGAGCGAAGGCCGCAGTCTTGCCGGTGCCGGTCTGGGCCTGGCCGATCATGTCACGGCCTTCGAGCAGGCTCGGGATGGTCTGGCCCTGGATGGGGGACGGCGTTTCGTAGCCCAGCTTCTCGAGAGAGGTCAGGACGGCAGGCAGCAGGGCAAGATCGCTGAAGCGATCGACGACGGAAGTCGTGGTCATGTATATCTCACACCTAAATGGCTGCAAGTGAAGCTTGCAGCTGAAGAATGGGTCGGGTTGAACCGACACGAAGCGTAAGGGCTCCGTCTGGCGATGCGATCAGGCACGAGGCGCTGGCATCATCAGAAAAAACGTACGAGTGCTGGACGTCTTGGCATGGACGGGCCCGGGTTGCTCTGAAGATGGACGCATTTCCACTTTCAGGCACAACGCTGCGGCGACCGTACAGCAACCAGAGGCTCTTCTACTCAGAGTCTCGGGGCGCTCCATCATGCACACTGTGGACAGGGACGGGTCTTGCATCGCGGCGGCCGGACATCGATCGAATCGAGGGGTCACGGATGGCTGGGGCAAGCTACGCCACGCGGTCCGGGAGGCGCGAAATACCGGCTGATGGCCACAAGAAACGGCGATCACGTCGGGCTCGGCTACTCAGGATGGTGGGTCACTACATGCGAGGAGCTGGCATTCTAGCAGTCCCTCGCGCATTCTGCATCCTTTCTTTTGACCTTGGTCGCAAGCCTGACGCTCATCGGCGCGGCGCGCCCTCGCCCATCATTCTCTGACAGGAGACGGCATGACTGATACGCAAGCCCCCGCCAGCACTGACTCGAGCGAGCCCCTCGCCACGCTGTGGGTCGACGCCGACGCCTGTCCGCGCGCCGCGCGCGACATCCTGGTGCGCGCCGCGGAACGCACCGCGACGCCCACCTGGTTCGTGGCCAATCACCAGGTTCCCCTGCCCCGCTCCGCGCACGTCAAGGCACTGTCGGTGCCGGCCGGCGCGGATGCGGCGGATCAGTTGATCGTCGAGCGTGCACGTCGCGGCGACATGGTGATCACCTCCGACCTGCCACTGGCGCTGGAAGCGATCGAGAAAGGCGCGCTGGTGATGACCAGCCGTGGCGAGACGCTGGATGCCAACAATATCCGCGCCAAGGTCCAGATGCGCGATTTCATGGAAAGCATGCGCTCCAGCGGTGAGCATACCGGCGGCCCGTCCGCCTATGGCCAGCGCGAGCAGCGCGACTTCGGCAACGCTCTGGATCGCTGGCTGGCGAAGGCCAGACGTCCGAGACCGGGCGCCTGACCCGCGCCGGAGGCAACGGCAGGAATCCGGGAGACTTTCGTCAGGCGTGACGGCGGATGCCCTGTCCCGTCAGGCGCTCACGATCATGGGGCGCCTCAAGGTCCAGCGCCGGGCCGATGGGCACGATGCCGGTCGGATTCACGGCCAGCTGGCTGCCGTAGTAGTGGGTCTTGATGTGATCGAAGTGGCAGGTCTCGGCGATACCCGGCCACTGGTAGAGTTCACGCAGGTAGTTGGCGAGATTGAGATAGTCGCTGATGCGGCGCTGGTTGCACTTGAAGTGACCGTGATAGACGACGTCGAAGCGCACCAGGCTAGTGAAGAGCCGGATGTCCGCTTCGGTCAGCCACTCACCGGTGAGGTAGCGCGAGTCGGCCAGCCGACGCTCCAGTAAATCCAGGCACTCGAACAGCGCCGTGAAGTGACGCTCGTAGACCTCCTGCCGCGTGGCGAATCCGGTCTTGTAGACACCATTGTTGACCTTGTCATAGACCTCGGCATTGATGGCATCGATCTCGCCGCGCAGGTCCTCTGGATAGAAATCCAGATCATTGCCGGTCAGCGAATCGAAGGCGTCATTGAAGATGCGCACCAGCTCCGCCGACTCGTTGTTGACGATGCGACCGGTCTGCTTGTCCCACAGTGCCGGCACGGTGACACGGCCGGTGTAGTGCGGGTCGGTCAGGGTGTAGAGCTGGTGGTGATAGCGCACGCCATTGATCGGATCACCGCTGGAGCCTTCTTCCTCGAGGTAGCTCCAGCCATGTTCAAGCATCAATGGGCTGGTGCAGGACATGCCGATCAGCGGCTTGAGCCCCTTGAGAGAGCGCATGATCAGCGCGCGATGCGCCCAGGGGCAGGCCAACGAGACGTAAAGATGGAAACGGTCTGCGCTGGCGGGCACGGCCGCTTGTCCCTGCGGCCCCTCGAGCGTGGCATCGGGCGCCACGACCCAATCCCTGAGCCGCGCGCTCTCGCGCTTGAATTCACCGCCGGTGCTGTCGGTGTCATACCAGCGATCCTGCCACTTGCCGTCGACCAGTAAGCCCATCTTGCACGCTCCTTGTATGGCTTGAGGGGATGCCCCCAGCCTAAGAGCCAAGCGCGACAGCGCAAGCGAATTCACTGCGTGGCAACGATCGAGTGTCTCGAACGATCACGTCACGCGCTTTTCTCAAGCCCTCACGCCGTTCAGGAACGCCGCTCGCTGGCATCCCGCTCGACGGCAGCGTGCAGCTGCGCCTTCATCGCCCGGACGGCAGGGCCCGCGCGATCATCGTCCGACAGATAGAGCATCAGCGACACTTCGCGCTCGCCGCCATTGGCCAGCGGCAGTGGCAACAGCCGCCCCCGAGCCAGAGCCTCGCTCATGCGGGTGCGGGGCAACCAGGCGAAGCCCAGTCCGCGTTCGGCAAGATCGACTGACGTGGCCAAGTGGCTCACCGTCCAGCGCGCCTCGGCCTTGAGCCAGCCGGCATCCATGCCGCTGGAACGGCTGCTGTCGCGTACCACCAGCTGGCGATGCTGCACGAGGTCACGCAGATCCAGCGGACGCCCGAGGGCATGCAGCGGGTGCCCCGGCGCCGCTACGGCGATGAAGGTTTCACGCAGCAACGGGGTGCCGAGATGGTCATCCAGCATCAGGCCGCTGATCAACAGGTCCGCTTCCTTCTCCTCGAACAGCTCGCGCCCGCCGGTCAGCGTCGTCTCGTGCAGCTGGACACGCACCTGAGGGTAGGCCGTCGAGAAGGCTTCCAGCGCCCGTGCCAGCACATCCGACGGAAACAGCTGATCCACCGCGATGGCGATCTCGCTCTCCATGCCTGCCGACAACGCATCGGCCACATCCTCGAGTGCCCGCGCATTCTCGATCAGCTGACGCGCCCGGCGCAGCAGCAATTCACCCGCCTCGGTCAGCCGGACATTGCGCCCGACCGGCTCCAGCACCTGCACGCCCAGCAAGGTCTCGAGACGATGCACGGCGTGATTCAGGGTCGAGGGACTCTTGTGGATCGCGGCCGCCGCACGCGCGAAGCTGCCGTGGTCCACCACGGCGGCCAGCATCTGCCACTGAGCCAGTGTCACGCGTGACGACATCGGGATTCCTCTTGCAGAACGTACGGGAATGCACGGGGCAATCCTGACATGCCAGACGCAAAAAACCAGACACCTGATACTGCAACCCGACGGAAGCAAAAGAGCATTCTGTGCTGTCAGACTCCCGACATCTGGTCGCAATCCTCGGACATCAGGACGGCATCCTCTGAAATGCAGGAGGACAAATACGCTATTTTGCTTAACTTTACAAAATTTAACACCAAGCAGGATTTACTGCCTGAACAGCGTTTCCTAAGCAAAAATGGCGCTATTTTCGCCAGACCTCATGTTGCCGGTACCGCCAACTGCGTCGTCAATGATCTAAACAGGGTTGAATTACTCATACTGGATATGCGTCCAGCCTATCGAACGATGGGAACCTTGGTTAAGGTTCGAATGCCTCATTGTTGCCATCTTTTCATTTCACATAACTTTATCGGTCACATATGCTGCGAATTCTTCATTCGCTCCCTCGCGCGCACAAGTATCTTCTTTTACCTGTTGCCACCATGGTTACCGTGCTGGGTGCTCACAAGCTTCTCGAAACATTCGATGCTCCTGATGTCTCCAAGACATCACAGTCCATCGCCATCGATCTGGCCAGTGCAAATTCCAGCACCCCGGCCAAGCTGCCGCTGGCAATTGCTGCCGCCGACGACACTCAGTCTCCTCTGAGCCCGGCGCAGCTCGCCAATCAGACAGCGGCCAGCTCGGCCTCCGGTGACATTCCGCTGGCAGCGCTGACGCCCAGCGAGATCGTCGCCATCGATTTCGACATGCCGACACTGCTGACGGATGCCAACTATCACCCTGACAGCCAGACGGCAGCCCCGATCGTGGCACTGGCGCCGGCGGCAGTGAAGACCGCGGAAGCCGTCATCGGCACCGCGACCGACGAACAGGCCGGCGGCACCTCCTATGACGACCTCTCCGTCGACCCGGTCGAGCTCGGCGAAAGCCCGACGCTGCAGACCGAGCTGGCGGTCGAGGAAGTCTATGTGCCCGAGTGGCAGACCTATACCGTGCAGGCCGGTGATACCTTCGCCGTGATGGCGGAGCGCTCGCTGGGCCTTGGCTACAGCGAAACCACGCGCATCCTCAAGGCGCTGCCTGACAAGCGCGTGCTGACGCATTGGCGCATCGGCGACAGCTTCGATTACAAGCTGGATGAAGACGGCAACCTGCTGGCGCTGCGCATCATGAAGGACGCGCGTCGCGGCTTCATGGTCAAGCGTGAGACCGGCGGTGAAAGCTTCAATGTCGCCAAGATAGAGAAGGCGACCCAGGCCACTCAGCGCATGTTCGCCGGTACGGTCAGTGGCAGCTTCTCCCTGTCAGCGGAATCCACTGGCCTGGGCGTCGCGGAAGTCAGCCAGCTGACCCAGGTGCTGGGCAAGAAGATCGATTTCCGACGCGATACGCGCAAGGGTGACAAGTTCCAGGTACTGGTCGAGTCCGACATGATCGACGGTACCAGCATGGATTCCCGCATCCTCGCCGCACGCTACGAAGGTTCTCGCAAGTCACTGACCGTGGTGCGCAACAGCAGCGATGGCCGCTACTACACCCCTGATGGCAAGGGCCTCGACCCGGCCTTCAATCGCTACCCGCTGGCGCACAAGGCGCGCATCAGCTCGCCGTTCAACCTGAGCCGTCGCCACCCTGTGACCGGACGCATCAGCCCGCACAAGGGCACTGACTTCGCGGTGCGTACCGGCACGCCGGTGCTTTCCACCGCGGATGGCGTCGTCGAGCTGGTCGGCAACCACCCGCTGGCCGGTCGCTATCTGGTGCTGCGCATGGACAACGGCTACAAGACCCGTTATCTGCACCTGTCACGTCCGCTGGTCAAGAAAGGCGAGCGCGTGACCATGGGTGAGAAGATCGCCCTGTCAGGCAACACCGGCCGCTCCACCGGCCCGCACCTGCACTATGAGGTGATGGTCAACAACCGCCAGGTCGATCCCATGCGCGTTCAGCTGCCGAACAACAAGTCTCTGTCCGGCAAGGCGCTCGCCAACTTCAAGCGTCAGTCAGAGAACATGCTGGCCAAGCTGGAAGCCGCCGACAACACTGGCGCCATCGCCAAGGCCTCCACCCCGAGTCAGGGTGACGAGAGCTAGACGCGAACCCAGGCGCGGGCCCTCAAGCACAGGGTCTGCGCCTGACAGGAAACACGCACGACAAACGAAAAGGCCCCTCACCATACGGTGGGGGCCTTTTCGTTTGTCGGTGTCTCAGCCGGGGATCAGGTCACTTCTTGATGCCCTTGTTGGAGGCCTGCTCCAGCAGCTCTTCCGTTTCGCTGCTCGTGCCCTCCTCACGCATCTTGGCCACATCGGCATACAGACAGATGTAGGTACCGCAGGATGCACAGAACACCTTGTCGTCGGGATTATGGACCTGCGAGACGCGGACTCGCTGGCTACCACAGTCCGGGCACGGCTTGGGAATACGCAGTTCCTCGGAAAGATCTGACATGAAGCATTCTCCTGTTCGGTGTCTGGGCCGCTCACCTTGAAGCTGATCGATTGGCGGCTCCCCAAGACATGGGGCCACTCACACGGCATGCAACCCCGCTGGCCAGGAGTCGCTCGCCATTCGGCTCGAGCTAGCTCACCGAGCTACCGCGCCCAGGCACTGCGCTCAGACGCAAAGCCCCGACACGGTGCCCGGGGCTTGAGGGGCAGGCGCGAACAGACAGATGTCACGCGGCGCTGATGCTGCCGGCAAGCGACTCATGGCTGGTGCCGTGACTTGCGGTGTTGGACATGCGCGCGACGGGGCGCTCCGGCACACGATGCTGGCCGTGTGACCTGGCGCCATCACGCGTCAGGCGGAACTCTTCCTGCAGCGCCATCTCACGTGCCGCCAGGCGAAAATCGCCCATCGAACACAACGCATGGCCGTTGGGGCACTTGAGGATGTGATCATCCGGCAGATCACGGGCAGGCCAATCCAGCGCTTCGTTGCATTCGGGACACTGAGGCCCATTACGGGTCGGGACTGATGGGGTAAACATGCGCGAACTCCTTTTCGACGCAAAAGATGACGATGTCATGACCAGGTTCTCAGTACAGGAAACATCAAGACGTGGCTCATTTTGCGTGCGCATGATGGAGACAGATAGCAACAGGCTCCATTGCACTTTTGGTTAGATGCCACAATTTATCGCTGGTCAGCCTCTTCGCTCACGGCTGCGAAAGCTATCGCACAGAGCGCGAAACACTCTTCATGGCCGCGCGACCGGCAAGAGTCTGACAGCACTATCTTACAGTCTGATAACACCTCGCGAATGACGCAGATCAAACGCATACCAGATCAAGGAATGTCTGCCACACCACTCTTCGGACGGGCGTAAGACGGGTATTGATGGGCTTGAGCCCAAAAAAATCCCGACCAAAGGCCGGGAAAACACTCTCAGGCAGAACACGACCTATCGCGGAAGCAACGCGGCTCGTCGCAGGTCAACCAGGACGCTGAACAGTCGTCAGCGGTATCACGGAAATCTCTACTCAACCTACAGTGCCAGACGTCAAGTCTCGATTGACCGAGACAGAACGACAAACTGCTGACACTGGGGTAAAAAACTCTTGTGCGCCCTCACGAACACTGGCGAACACTGGCCTTGCAGGCACTTGCTTCAGGTCGGGGCGTCCAACTGCTGGACCACCTTCTGCGCCATAAGAGCCGGGTCAATCGCAGCTCGCTTGCGTGCACTGACTTCAAGGCGATCACGCAACATGAACCAGACACCCAGAAACTCATCACATTCGGCACAACTGACGATGTCATCATCTGCCGGGGAATCTTCGAGGTGAACCCGGTTGCTGCCACAGCGTGAACACTCCATGGGAACCTTGCGTACTGTGTTCATCTCGATGCCCTCCATTGGATCCATGATGAAAAACATGTGCTCGAAACCGGTGGAGCGGGCGGCATGACGATGTGAAAATTTGCGGCAACCTGACAGGGGATTGAAAAAGCGGCTCTGCAGCTCCATCAATGTCGTATCAGGAAATCTCCCGCCTACCCCGCCGTGCTTCGACAAATACAAAGTTAGACACTTACAAGTATTTGTACAAGTTTTAACGCGTATCAAAACGTAACTGTACAGCTAGCGTAGAGGAATTGGCAGGCATTTACGTGTGCGCTGATCAAGCGTTTACCTCTCACCATGTGCCCGCTGTGGCATGATAGCGCCCCACAGAAACTGTGTAACACTTCGCTACAAAAAGCCTCATCTGACGTGTAAAACATCTTGCTCCACTCTTCAGGAAGCCAGCCAGCGAGCAGAAAAGCCTCGAAAACGCACTGATTTCGGCACAAACAGATGTCTTTTTCGACTTTTTGCATCGTACAGAGCGGACCTTGCCCCCCCCCCTTCAGCACCTCACCTCTCTGCTCGCATCCTCCACTCGCCCCCTTCATCAGGCCCCTGCTGACAGTGTGCGGGCGCCCTATTCGTGACAGGTACAGGGCTCCATTACACCTTGCATGTGACAGACAGAGAAATTCTCGTACAAGTTTTTCTTTCACCCCCTTGAAACTTGTCGGTCTCGTCAGGATCTCAGTGGGTAAGGTCATGGTTCTGGCGAATCATTTGCGCCACGAGCGAGAAGGAAGCGCTCGATGGACCAGACCAGAAGTACCGATTCAACACGCAAGGAGTACTGCATGAGCAAGCTGAACCGTAAACAGATTCTGGGTGCGATCACCGCGACCACGCTGCTGTCCACTACCAGCATGGCCATGGCCAGTCCGCAGGGGCTCTACTCCGCAGATGAATTGATGGATGCCGATGTCTACCTTCACAACGATGACAGCAATGCGGTCGGTGAAGTCGAGGACATCCTGCTTGACGACAACATGCAGGTTGCCGCTCTGGTCATCGAAAGCGATGACTCCATGGGGCTGGACGAGAACCAGTACGTCGTGGAAACGGGCAAGTTCACCCTCGAGACCGAGCAGGGCGATGATCCGGACGCCCTGGAATACCGCATCCACCTCGACATGGATATGAGCGAGTTCGAGCAGCAGCCGAACTACACCACTGACTGGTGGCAGGACACGCGCAAGAGCGCCGCAGCGGCCTGGGATGAAACCAAGAACACTGCTGCCAGCGCATGGCAGGACACTCGTCAGGCGACTGCCAATGCGCTGACCACCGCCGGCAACGCCATCAGCGGTGCCGCCAATGACACTGAGCAGAAAATGGAAGAAGAGACTCAGTGATAGCGACCCTGCAAGAGATCACCTGAATCGGATGATCCGCATCAATGCAGAGGAAAACGCCTCATGCCCCACGGCATGGGGCTTTCGTGGTTCAGGACCACGAGAAATCACGCCATTGATGCACTGATGGGGGAAGAAGGGAAAGAAGAGAAAGAAAGAAGAGAAAGAACAGCCAGAGAAGCCGGAATGGCAGGCAAAAAAAGCCGCCATTGGCGACTTGTCGGGGCACTGGAGCTTTCGAGCATCAGCTGAATGAAACCCCACTGGAAGGCATGCATGGTGGGCCCAGCAGGACTTGAACCTGCGACCAATCGATTATGAGTCGAGTGCTCTAACCAACTGAGCTATGGGCCCATGCAGCGCGCATATGATAGCGAAAGCATGAGCCTCGGGAAAGCCCGAAAACTCAACAACATAGCGATTTCCCACTCCCGGTTGCGACGCGAGATGTGCGTTGGTCCTCCCCCATCAGCCTTGTTGTCTGCGACGAGTGCCGCGAACCCTTGGCGCCGCCGTCTGTCCAAGGTGCCATTGCAGCATCGAATCTTTTCCAGGCGCTCATGGCGGGCCTCGCCCGATCAAGCCCCTGGCCATCAGGAGTCATGACATGTCATTGCCTTTCTCTCGCTGGACCCGCGCCCTGAGCCGCACGCTTGCGCGCCGCTCGACCGGCCAACCCGCCAGCCGACTCACCGGCACGACCAACGGAGGCCGCTTCAGCGCCCCGATCAAGGCCGCTGCACTGGCCTTCGCCATGAGTGGTATCGGTGTCAGCCTGCCGACCCAGGCCGCCTGGCAGCTGGTACCCGACAGCAGCGGCGCCACCGCGACGCTGACCGCGCAGGGCAGCCAGGGCAACGTGGAGCACGTGCATCACCTCAATGGCCTGAGCGGCACCGTGGGAGATGATGGCAAGATGAGCATTCCCTTGAGCGTCGGACAGACCGATCTGCTCGACAAGGTCGGCGAGCTGCCGCCGTGGCTGTCCGGCGTCAGCCAGATGCGCCTGGCCACGCTGACCCTGAATCTTGACCCGCTGGCCATCGCGGCGCTGGAGCCCGGCCAGACGACGCGCATGCAGGTGCCCTTCTCGGCCACCGATGGCAACCGTACCCACCGCGAGATCCTGCCGCTGAAGGTCACCCGTCAGGATGCCACCCACCTGACCTTCATCAACGCCGACCCAATCTCTCTGGACAGTGCAGAAGTCGCCAGAAATCAGATCGGCAGCACGCTGCTCAACCTGCTGGGCTACGGCAAGCTGGTAGGCGACATTCCCGTCACGCTGCAGGGCGAGATGGTCGACCAGTAACTTTCCGCACAGCGCGTCACCAGAACCGCCCCACGGGGCGGTTTTTTTGTGCCGGTAGCCGCCGAGGATGACGGCCTGCGTCAGCCAACGAGGGCACACCTGACGGCGATGGTCAGCCCTCATGACGCCACGACATAAGATAATGATAAAAATAATTCTCATTCATGGTTCAGAAAGCTGTCATCTGAACGTCTACCCAGAGGATAAAACGACGAACAAGAATCATTCCTATATAAATCATTCCGGATGGAACACCGCGCTCATGAAAGACTCCGCCACACATAAAGCCACTCGCTCCCTGCTGATGACCCTGCCCAGGCACCCTCTGGCACTGGCGATTGGCCTTGGCCTGCCCTTTGCCGGTCAGGCCATGGCGGCCGACCACCGTGAGTCTCAGGACGAGACCCTCGACACCATGACGGTGACCACCACAGCGGCTACCAAGACCGACACCGGCTATCTGGAAACCCCCCAGGCCGTCTCCACCATCACGCGCGACGATATCGACAAGCGCGCCGTCGAAACGGTACAGCGTGCCGCGGATTACACGCCGGGCGTCTTCACCAACCAGATCGGTGCCTCCAACCGCTATGACTATCTGGTACTTCGTGGCTTCTCCGATGGCAGTGTCAGCAACACCTTCCTGGATGGCCTGAAGCTGATGGGTGACTCGGGCTCCTACAGCTCGATGACCATCGACCCCTACTTCCTCGACAGCATCGAGGTGGTGAAAGGGCCGTCCTCCGTCCTCTACGGACGCTCCTCGCCGGGTGGCCTGGTCGCGATGCAGTCCAAGCGCCCCGAGTTCCAGGACTCCGGCCAGGTCCGCTTCACCGTCGGCGATGACAACGAACGCAGCGCAGCCTTCGACCTCACCGGCCCGCTGGATGACGAGCAGCGTATCGCCTACCGCCTGACCGGCCTCGCCAGCGCCGAGGACACCCAGGTCGACTCCGTCGAGGAAGAGCGATACGCCTTCTCGCCGCAGATCACCATGGATGTCACCGACGACACCACCGTCACCCTGATGGGCTACTTCCAGAAGGACCCGGAAGGCGGTTACCACTCAGGCCTGCCCTATGAAGGCACAGTGGTCAGCTACAACGGCACCAAGCTCGGCAACGACTTCTACGAAGGTGACGAAGACTACGAGGAATTCGATCGCACCGAACGCATGCTCGGTTACGACTTCGAGCACCGCTTCAATGACGCTGTCACCGCACGCCAGAAATTCCGCTATCTGCGTTCCGATGTGGACCTCGAGCAGGTCTACGCCTATGGCTGGGCCTCGGACACCGAGCTGACCCGCTACTACTCCGGCGGCGAGGAAAGCCTGCGCGCCTGGACCGTCGACAACCAGCTGGAAAGCCGCTTCTCCACCGGCGCCTTCGATCACACCCTGCTGTTCGGCGCCGACTATCAGACCCGCACCAATGACGTGGACTGGGAATACGGCACCGCCAGCACGCTGGATGTCTCCGGCAGCAGCGATGCCGATGTCTCCATTTATGCCACCGAGAACCAGAAGCGTGAGCTGGACCAGACCGGTGTCTACCTGCAGGACCAGATCAGCTGGGGTCGCTGGAACCTGGCCGCCGGCCTGCGTCAGGACTGGGTCAACATCAAGAACACCGATCGTGACTACAACACCACCAGCGAGCTGAACGACAACGAGATGAGCGGCCGCATCGGCCTGATCTACGGCTTCGACAACGGCATCTCGCCCTATGTCAGCTACTCCACGTCCTTCTCGCCGAACTCCTACACCGATGAAGACGGCGACCTGCTCGACCCGACCACCGGCAAGCAGGTCGAAGTCGGCATGAAGTACCAGCCCAACGGCACGCGTGATCAGTACAGCGTCTCGCTGTTCCGCATCAATCAGGAAAACGTCGCCTCCAAGGACCCGGAAGACAGCTACTACACCTCCTACGGCGAGATCGAGTCCCAGGGCCTGGAGCTGGAAGCCCGTACCCAGGTGACCCGCGACTTCGCGCTGCAGGCCGGTTACAGCTACACCGACGTGACCTATGCCAAGGCGAAAGATGGCACCGAAGGCAACGATGCCAACCAGGTGCCCAAGCACCAGATCAGCGTCTGGGGTGACTACGCCTTCAATGAAGGCCCGCTCACGGGCCTGAATGCCGGCCTCGGCGTGCGCTACTACGCCGACATGTGGGCGGATTCCGAGAACACCGAGAAGGTGCCGAACTACGCACTGGTCGATGCCCTGGTCGGCTACGACCTGAGCCAGATCGGCTGGAGCGGCACCAGCGTACAGCTCAACGTCAGCAACCTGTTCGACAAGGAATACATCGCGTCCTGCTACAACACCAGCTTCTGCTACTACGGTGCCGAGCGCAGCATGACCGCGACCCTGACCTATGATTTCTGATCCCGACACCTCCGCAGTCCGTCGATTCTGAATCGATCCGCAAGACCCGCCGGCGGCAAGGATGTCGCCGGCACCATCGCCCTGAACCACTCATCGTCTGACACATCTGGCATGCAGGCACCTCTGACATCGCACTCGCACTCTGCGCTTACGATGTCGAATCACGTGATACCGATGCCCACGGCTCGCGTGATTGACGTGACGACTACATCGCCAACAATTCCACCACCACCAACAACAACGACCGCAAACGCGGCACTTGATGAATGTCCTGACTGGTCCTCGCACCTGAGCCATCTGTCCCAGCTGGCTGCGAGTCTCTTCCAAGTCTTTATCTGCGAACATTCGCATAAGGTTATGTAATGCACAGCCTTCAAGATTCCGCCGCCACCTACGGCGCTGCCGCAGGATCCTCCGCGTCTGACACCCAGACCGACGTCTGTGCGGGCGCTCTGTCCCGCTCGCCCAGCGCCGCCCTGTTCTCGCCTGCCAACATGGATGCCTGGCAGACCGGCATGCAGCGCATCAGCACCCTGGTGGCTGAACAGCTCGACAGTGTCCAGCAGCCATTCAGCGGCATCACTCCGGAAGCTCTGCGTCCGGCCTTCGCCGACCTCGATCTCGAGACGCCCCTCGAGAACCTCGAAGCCGGCCTGGAGGAGCTCAAGTCGCTCTACCTGAAGGATGCCGTCTACTTCCATCATCCCCGCTACATCGCACACCTCAACTGCCCGGTCGTGCTGCCCGGCGTGTGGGCCGAGAGTCTGCTGGGTGCGATCAACTCCTCCCTCGACACCTGGGACCAGAGCGCTGGCGGCACCCTGATCGAGCAGCGCCTGATCGACTGGACCACCGAGCGCCTGGGGCTGGGTCCGACTGCCGATGGCATCTTCACCAGCGGCGGCACCCAATCCAACCTGATGGCGCTGCTGCTGGCCCGTGATGCGGTCTGCGAGAAGCTGCCCAACCACCCCGGCAACCAGACCCACGGCCTGCCGCCGGAAGCCGGGCGCCTGCGCGTCTTCGCCTCCGGCATCAGCCATTTCAGTCTGCAGAAGGCCTGTGCCCTGCTCGGTCTCGGCCACAACGCCGTCGTCCCGGTCGCCGTGGATGAGCGTCGCCGCATGGACCCCGATGCACTGCGGGAAGCGCTGGACAAGGCCCGCGCCGAAGGCCTGATCCCGATGGCCGTCGTCGCCACCGCAGGCACCACCGACTTCGGCAGCATCGACCCGCTGGAGGCCATCGGCCGCGAATGCCATGCACGTGGCATCTGGTTCCATGTCGATGGCGCCTACGGCGGCGGCCTGATCACCTCGCGTCGTCACGGACACTGGCTCAAGGGCACCGAGATGGCGGACTCCGTCACCATCGATTACCACAAGACCTTCTTTCAGCCGGTCAGCTGCAGCGCCTGCGTGGTGCGTGACCGCACCCAGCTGCGCCACGTCACCTATCACGCCGACTACCTCAACCCGGAACTTCAGGCCCGTGAAGGCACGCCGGATCAGGTCAACAAGAGCCTGCAGACCACGCGTCGTTTTGACGCCCTGAAACTGTGGATGACCCTGCGTCTGATGGGCGCCGATGCGCTGGGCGACATGCTCGATTGCGTAATCGATCTCACCCGCGAGGGCTATCAGCTGCTCGAGGCGGCACCGGACATCGATGTCGCCCAGGCGCCGGAACTCAGCACCCTGGTGTTCCGCTTCCATGATGCCAATGAAGAGACCCTCAGCGCCGAGCAGTGGGATGCCTTGAACCGTGAGATCCGCAAGCGCCTGTCGCGAAGCGGTGAGGCCATCGTCGCCGCCACCAAGGTGTCCGGCCGTCAGTATCTGAAGTTCACCCTGCTCAATCCGGAAACCACCCGCGATGACATCGCCGCGGTGGTCGAACTGATCCGCCAGCACGGCCAGGCGCTGGTCAAGGCGCATCATCTGGCTGCCAGCACCACGGCCCAGGCAAGCCACGCCGCAGCACTGGCCGATGCCCTGGTCGATACCCCGGCCGCCAAACGTCGCAGCCACACCACAGAAGCCAAGGAAAGCCGTCATGCATGACACCTCGACTCCTCACGTCACCGATACCGCTGAAACGCGCAATGAGGTGCTCGACTTCGTCGCCATCGGCATCGGCCCCTTCAACCTCAGCCTTGCCTGTCTGAGCGAGCCGCTGGAAGACGTGAACGGCGTCTTCCTGGAGCGCAAGGCAGAGTTCGACTGGCACCCGGGCATGTTGCTGGAAGATGCCAGCATGCAGACGCCCTTCATGGCGGACATGGTCTCGCTGGCCGACCCGACCAGCCACTTCAGCTTCCTCAACTATCTGAAGCTGCATGACAAGCTCTACAACTTCTACATCCGCGAAGACTTCTTCCTGCTGCGCCGCGAATACAACCAGTACTGCCAGTGGGCGGCGCGCGAGCTGACCAGCCTGCGCTTCGATCACGACGTCCAGGACATCCAGCATGTCGGCGACATCTATGTCGTGCGCGGCACTCGCCCCAGCACCGGCGAAGCCTTCGCCTATCGCGCACGCAAGCTGGTACTGGGCACCGGCACCCAGCCCTACCTGCCGCAAGCCGCCGATGCCGTGCGTGACGTCGTGCCGGTCGCGGGCAGCCGCGTGTGTCACAACGCCCACTATCTGGCGCGCAAGGACGAGCTCACCTCCCAGCCGGCCATCACCATCATCGGCTCCGGCCAGAGCGCCGCCGAGATCTATCTCGACCTGCTGCGCGAGATCGATCAGCACAGCTACCAGCTCAACTGGATCACGCGCTCGCCGCGCTTCTTCCCGCTGGAGTACGGCAAGCTGACGCTTGAGATGACCTCGCCGGATTACATCGATTACTTCCACGCCCTGCCGCGTGAACAGCGCAACACCCTGCTGGCGACCCAGAAGGGTCTCTACAAGGGCATCAATCTCGAGCTGATCGACGAGATCTACGACACCCTCTACGCCAAGCAGCTGCAAGGCGTGGTGCCCACCACCCTGATGACCAATACCGAACTGACCTCGCTGAACAAGGAAGGAGCCGACGGCGACTTCACGCTGGGGCTCTATCAGCGCGAACAGCAGCAGGCCTGGCGTCATGACACCAGCGCCGTGGTACTGGCCACGGGCTATCAGTACGTGGCGCCACCCTTCCTGCGCAGCATCGAGTCGCGCATTCGTCGTGACGAGGAAGGCCGCTACGCCGTCGGTCGCTTCTACGCTGTCGACACGCAGAGCACCGCCGATACCGACGGCAACGAGGGCGATCAATCGCCGTTCGCCGGCGAGATCTTCGTCCAGAACGCCGAGCTGCATACCCACTCGCTGGCCGCGCCGGACCTGGGCATGGCCTGCTATCGCAACAGCTGCATCCTGCGCGCCATCACCGGGCGTGAGGTCTATACCATCGAGCGCCGCATCGCCTTCCAGAGCTTCGGCGCGCCCGGCTCTGAAAAGGGCTGTGGCAATGGCTTCACACCGCTGCCCGCCGCACACCTGCCCTACGGCGAGACGGATATCCATGCCGGCACGTCCGCCACCGGCACGTCCGCCACCGGTACGTCCGCTACCGCCACCACCGACACGACTCACACCGCTGCACCGCAACACCGGGAGACCACCGCATGAACATGCCAGTCGACATCACCAGCGCCGCAAGCGCCGAACAGTCCAGCAGCGCGGCAAGTTCTCACAGTGCAGCGACACCGTCACAGCAGGTGTTCGGAACGACATCGCTCGCCGCGCCGGCACCGCTCGATCTGCTCAGCCCGGCACCGGGAACGCGCTTCACCCGCCGCGCGGTGGAGCTGGAGCAAGCCCAGGCGCGCCTGCGCAAGCCCCAGGATGACAGCGCCAGCGAGCGCGCCGAATTCGCGCTGCGCCCGCTGGATCTCGCCGCCGACATGGCGCTGGTGGATGAGTGGACCAGCGGCGAACGCGCCAGCTTCTGGGGCATGAGTGATGACCTCATCACCACCAAGTACGACTTCTATCAGGGCCTGGAAGACAGCCAGCATGCCCAGGGCTGGGTCGGTCTCTACAACGACCAGCCAGCGTTTCTGGTCGAACTCTATGACCCGGCACACGACCCGCTCGGCAAGCATTACAGTGTGCAGCCCGGCGACTTCGGCATGCACTTCCTCGTCGCGCCGCGCAGCGAGGACCAGGCCCCCATCAGCGGCTTCTCGCGTGCGGTGATCGAGACGATCATGGCGATGGTCTTCGCCGGCCAGTTCCGTGACGAGCATGCCGCTGAAGGGAAAAAAGATGAAGGGCAAGAGGCAGTACGTCCCGTGTCCCGCGTGGTGGTGGAGCCGGACAGCCGCAATCGCGCCATTCATCCACTGAATGCCGCGGTGGGCTTCGTCGATCATGGCCCGCTGGATCTCGACGGCAAGCCGGCCCGCCTGTGCTTCTGCACCCCGCAGGACTTCCGCGCCGCTCTGGCCACCCGCAGCCCGCGCTTGGGCAGCGGCGTGACCGCCAACCCGGCCGCGGCCAGCCAGCATCTCACCGGGCCGGACTGGCAGCAGGCCAATCGCCTGCTGGTGCGCAAGGCGCTAGCCGAATTCAGTCACGAGCGTCTTATCCACCCGCGATGCGCCGATGACTGTGGCACCCGCACCGCCTGCCAGAGTCATGACAACTGGCATCACTTCCGCCTGCCGCTGGCCGAGTCCGCAAGTGACAAGGCGCCCGTCAGCCGCCGAGCGGTGGAATATCGCTTCGTGGCGCGACGTTTCCAGCTCGATCACTGGCTGATCGATGCCGCCTCCATCCAGCGTCTGGATGCCGACGGCAACTCCCTGCCACTGGACGCGCGTGAGCTGATTCTGGAACTCAACGATGTGCTGGAGATTCCGCCGCGTCTGCTGCCGGTCTATCTCGAGGAGGTCAGCGCCACGCTTGCCTCCAGCGCCTGGAAGATGCAGCGCGCCGTGCGCGAGAACCAGTCCGCCCGCGTGCTGGCCGGTGCCTCCTTCCAGACCCTGGAATCGGCAATGAGCGAAGGCCATCCGTGCTTCGTCGCCAACAATGGCCGCATGGGCTTCGATGCGCTGGACTATCGCGCCTACGCGCCGGAAGCCGCTCAGCCCTTCGCGCTGGTGTGGATCGCCGTGCATCGCGACAACGCGCACTACTCCGCCGTGGATGGTCTCGATCCGCGCCGTCTGCTGGAAGAGGAACTGGGTCAGGCCGAACTGGCCCGCCTGGAGGATCAACTGACGGCCAAGGGCCTCGATGCCGCCGATTATCTGATGATGCCGGTGCACCCATGGCAGTGGAATCACAAGCTGGCGATCACCTTCGCCGCCGAGATCTCAAGCCAGCGCATCGTCTGTCTGGGGCTAGGGGAGGACCGCTATCAGGCCCAGCAGTCGATCCGCACGCTCTACAACCGCAATCAGCCGAACCGCCGCTATGTAAAGGTGGCGCTATCGATCCTCAACATGGGCTTCATGCGCGGTTTGTCGCCCTATTACATGCGCGCCACTCCGGTCATCAATCAATGGCTTAAGGGCCTGATCGATTCGGACCCGTCCTTCGAACAGTGGGGCTTCCGCCTGCTGCGTGAAGTCGCAGCCATCGGCTATCGCGATGATGTGCTGGAAGACGCCGACCCGGCGGCTGTCGGCTATCGCAAGATGCTGGCCAGCCTGTGGCGCGAGAGCCCGGAAGACGTCAAGGATGAAGGCGAGCGCCTGATGACCATGGCGGCGCTGCTGCACGTCGACAATGACGAGAAGGCCTTGCTGCCGGCGCTGATCGAGCGTTCCGGCATCGGCGCCGAAGCATGGATCGACAAATGGCTGACGGCCTACATGACGCCGCTGCTGCACTGCTATTTCAAGCACGACCTGGTGTTCATGCCGCATGGCGAGAACCTGATCATGCGTCTGCGCGATGGCGTGCCGTGTGGTGCACTGATGAAGGACATCGCCGAGGAAGCGGCGCTGTTCGCCACCGATGAGACCCGTGCACTCGAATTGCCGGCAGGGGTCGAGCGGCTGGTGGTCGAGGTGCCGGAACCGATCCGCATCCTGTCACTGCTCACCGACGTCTTCGACTGCATCTTCCGCTTCGCGGTGCCGCTGCTGGTGCGCGAGCAGGTGATGACGGAGGAGGCCTTCTGGTCTCGCGTCGCGGCTTGCATCCACGACTACCAGGATGCCCATCCGGAGATGGCCGACAAGTTCGCGCGCCATGACCTGTTCGCACCGCGCTTCACGCTGTCATGCCTCAACCGCCTGCAGCTGCGCAATAACCAGCAGATGGTCGATCTCACCGATCCGTCCGGCGCCCTGCAGCTCAAGGGCGAGCTGGACAACCCCATCGCGGCCTTCGCCCGCCGCTGAGCGCTGACGGCGAGCCAGGCAGTGTCAGCACGCCAGGCAGTGACCCAGCGTCTCGGGCCGTACACCTGAAACGCCCTGTCACTGCCGGGTGATATCAAGCAGCACCGGGACCGCCCTCGTCATGCACAGGGGCGGTCCTTGGGGTGCCTGACAAGCAAGTATTGATAATGATTCGTAACAACAATACCATTGGCTTTCCATCACGACATATCTCATTGCGAGCCGTGGATGCCCTCTCACGCCAAGCCCCCAGTTCGGACTCATCGCGACACGGATGATCGAACGCCTGACACACGCGGGCCAGAAGCTGAAACGCCCGCTGAGCTGCAGGCTTGTGCTGCACAGCAATACCGCCACTCGCTGGACCAGCTGTTTGCCGAGAATCGTCACGAACTGACCGGCTTTCTGGTGCGCCAGCTGGGCTCGCATGAGCTGGCGGAAGACATCAGTCATGAGGTCTATCTGCGCCTGCGCCTGACCGGAGAGTGGCCCGCCAACCCGCGCGCCTGGCTGTTTCGCATCGCACGCAACCTGATCATCGATCATCACCGCCACCAGTCCCGCGCACCGGATTTCGAATCGGTGTCCGAGGGTGATGAGCGCGTGGCGGCCGCCCATCTGGACCCGGAGAGGAGCCTGGCGCGCCGCCAGAAGCTGCAGGTCGTCGATGCGGCACTCTCCGAGCTGGCAGGCCATTTTCGCCTCGCCCTGACCTGGTATCGCCTCGAAGGGCTGACCAAGCGCGAGATCGGCGAGCGTCTCGGCGTGTCCGAGCGCATGGCGGGTCGCTACGTCACCCAGGCGCAGCAACACTGCGAAAAGCGTTTGGCCGCGGCGAGCTGTTATCGCAATGAAGTCAGCCACGACTGCGCCGCCTGCCAACAGGGCGACGCGGACTCGCCGCCAGCCGCGCAGGGCATGTCAGCCGCGCCGCCCAGCAAGGCGCGACGACGACGCCGGCGTGATGACGTCCCGATAGCAAGAGCCGATCAGCACTGATGGCCCCGCGGAGCACGGATGGGCGAACGTCTCCGCGTCATGTCGCCCAGAATGAATCGCCCTTAGCCTGACGCCCTGACCACGGATGACGATGCCTTCATGTTCACTCTCGATCACCTGCGCTTTGACCTCGGCGAGCGCTGTCTGCTCAAGACGCAGTCTCTCGATTTCGCCCCCGGCCAGGTGCATGGCCTGATTGGCCACAATGGCTCCGGCAAGTCGACACTGCTCAAGTTGCTGGCGCGCCAGAACACGCCGACCAGTGGCAAGCTGGCGCTGGATGATCGCCCGCTCTCGCAGTTCGGCAGTCGGGAATTCGCGCGCGCTGTGGCCTACCTGCCGCAGCATCTGCCGGCGGCCGAAGCGCTGACCGGCCGCGAACTGGTCGCCTTCGGCCGTTATCCGTGGCACGGCCTGCTCGGGCGTCCCGGACCCAAGGATGAAGAAGCCATCGAGCGCGCCATTGCGCTGACCCACACCGAAGCCTTCGCCAACCAGCAGGTCGATACCCTCTCCGGTGGCGAACGTCAGCGTGTATGGCTGGCCATGCTGCTGGCCCAGGGCAGTCGCTATCTGCTGCTGGACGAGCCGCTGGCGGCGTTGGATATCGCCCATCAGATCGAGGTGATGGAGCTGGTCTCGCATCTGAGTCATACCCTGGGGCTGGGCATCATCATCGTGCTGCACGACATCAATCTGGCAGCGCGTTACTGCGATCGCCTGGTGGCGCTGCACGGCGGCAAGGTACTGGCCGAGGGCGCGCCCGACGAGATGATGACCCCGTCCACGCTCAAGGACATCTATGGCGTCGAGATGCAGGTGATCACCCCGCCGCAGAGCCGGCAGCAGATCGCGGTGCCGCTATGAAGTGGCTGTCGGCACTGATCAGTCTGAGTCTGCTGGCGGTGGGTCCCGCCTGCGCTGCCACGACGGTTGACGACCACGAGGCACCAGTGGGCTTCGTCGATCGTCCCGTCGTGGCGCTGGACTGGACGCTGGCCGAGACCCTGACCGGTATCGGAGTCCGCGCCATGGGCGTGGGGCAGGTGGAAACCTACGCAAGCTGGGTGGATCAACCGGCGCTGCCGCAGGGCACGCGGGATCTTGGCCTGCGCACCCAGCCGAACCTGGAGCAGCTGGCCGCCCTCGCCCCGGACGACATCCTGATCAGCCCGATGCTGGCAAGCCTCGCACCGCGCCTGTCGGCCATCGCGCCGGTCACCAGCATTGCCATCTATACCCCGGATGCCGACACCTGGCAGACACTGGTCACCGCGACGCGCCAGCTGGGCAAGCTGACGCAGCGCGAGCCACAGGCCGAACAGCTGATTCGCCTGAGCACCGCTCGCCTGGCCGGTTACAACGCCGCACTGCGCCAGCAGTCGGCACACGATGGCAAGACGCCGCTGCCGCTGTTGATGGTGCAATTCATGGATGACCGCCATGTGCGCATCTTCGGTGACAACAGCCTGTTCCAGGCCGTGATCGAACGCATGGGCATCGACAATGCCTGGCAAGGCGACACCAACGCCTGGGGCTTCGCCACCGTCAGTCTCGAGAAGCTGGTGACGCTGGAGGGCCGCATGGTGGTGGTGGAACCGCTGCCGCCGGGCGGACGCGAAGCCCTGGCACGCAATGGCCTGTGGCAGGCCATGCCCGGCGTGCGCGAGAACAGTCAGGCCTCGGCACCGCTGTTCCTGCCCCCGGTCTGGAGCTTCGGCGCCCTGCCCTCGGCCAACCGTTTCGCCGAACTGCTCGCCAGCCATCTGATTGACGGCGAGACGGCACCTGAGGGGGAGACCACCGATGGCAACCACTGAGCAGGCCATGAGCACTCGCCCCGCATCAAACCGACACCCGCTGCACCTCACGCCGGGCCGGGCCTGCAGCCTGTTGGCCCTGGCCCTTGTGGTACTGGGCAGCCTCGCGCTCAATCGTGAAGGCCTGAGTCTGATGCAGGGCCTGACCGCACTGTGGGTATCGCCCGACTTCAGTGATGCGGCCAGTCTCGGCCAGTCAGACAGCGCACTGCTCTCCGCCCAGCTGGTGGCACATGTCAGCTGGTGGCCGCGACTGGTCTGCGCGCTGCTGGCCGGGGGCGCGCTGGGCATGGCGGGCGTGCTGATGCAGCAGGTACTGCGCAATCCACTGGCTGCGCCCACCATCCTCGGCGTCGCCAGTGGCGCGAGTCTGGCGATGATGCTGGCGACGCTGTTCGCCCCGGCGCTGATGGCCGGTACTGGCCTTGGAGGTGATGGATTCCAGCTGGGCCGTGAATGGGTCGCGCTGGCCGGCGGTCTTGCCGCCATGGGGCTTGTATTTGCGCTGGCCTGGGCGCGTGGCATGTCGCCGACCGTAGTGGTGCTGGCCGGACTGGTGGTCAATCTCTACATCGGCGCGCTGGGCATGGTGCTGTTGCTGTTCAATCAGGAAGCCCTGCACGGCACCCTGGTATGGGGCGCAGGCTCGCTGGCCCAGAACAGCTGGGATGGCGTGATCACGCTGCTCACCCGCCTGCTGCCGGGCATGTTGCTGGCGATGGTGCTGATGCGTCCGCTGGCAGTGCTGGATCTCGACGAGGCCAATGCCCGAAGCCTGGGCGTCTCGCTGCGCAAGCTGCGTCTGATGAGCCTGGGGCTGGCGGTATTCCTGAGTGCCTGCGTGGTCAGCGTGCTGGGCATCATCGGTTTCATCGGCCTGGCCGCACCGGCATGTGTACGTCTGATGGGCGCGCGCCGCCTGGGGCAGCGCCTGCTGTGGGCACCCTTGTTCGGGGCACTGCTGCTGGCGGTGACGGACCAGGTGGTCGCCAGTCTCGATGGCCTGCTGCCCAACCTGATTCCCACCGGCGCGATGACGGCGGCCCTCGGCGCGCCGCTGCTGCTGTGGCTGATTCCGCGCCTCAAGATGGCCCAGGGGGCTGGCCCCGCCAGTCATCACGGCATGTCCCTGACGCATCGTCACCCCCGCCCCGACCGCCTGCTCGGCTGGCTGCTGGCCGGGGTCTGCGTGGCCCTGATGCTGGCCCTGCTGGTCGGCAATGGCGACGATGGCTGGACTTTGGGCGGTGACATGCTCCAGCAGTTGCTGGCCGGCCAGACCAGCGTGCTGGACTTCCGCCTGCCAAGGGTACTGGCGGCGGCAGGCGCCGGCGTGCTGCTGGCCCTGGCCGGCACCCTGTTGCAGCGCCTGACCAGCAACCCGATGGCCAGCCCCGAGATTCTCGGCATCAGCGGCGGCACCGCCATCGCCCTGATGCTGACGCTGCTGCTGGTCCCGTCGCCGGGGCAACTGACCCTGCTGGGCGCAGGCATCTGCGGGGCGCTGGCCTGTCTGGCGCTGCTGGTAGTGCTCAATCTTCGCAGTGGCTTCATTCCCGAACGCGTGCTGCTGTGCGGGGTGGCGATCACGGCGCTCTACGATGCGGTGCGCGGCATCATCCTTGCCGATGGCGACCCGCGCGGTCAGCAGATTCTGGCCTGGCTGTCCGGCTCCACCTATTACGTGGGCCTCTCCGCGGCGGTCGGCGTGCTCGCGCTGGCGATCATCGCGGTGCTGCTGGTGCGTCCGCTGGCGCGCTGGCTGGATATCCTGCCGCTGGGCATGGCGAGCGCCAGTGCGCTGGGCATCGGCGTGACCCGCGCCCGCCTGGTGCTGCTGGGCGCGGTGGCGGTGCTGACCGCGCTGGCAACCCTGATCGTTGGTCCGCTGTCCTTCGTCGGCCTGCTGGCACCGCATCTGGCACGCCTGCTGGGGCTGAGCCGCGCTCGCGAGCACATGCTCGGCGCGGTGTTGTGCGGCGCTCTGCTGATGGTGCTCGCCGACTGGCTGGGCCGCCAGCTGCTGTCGCCCTACGAGATCCCCGCCGGCCTAATGGCCTCGCTGATCGGCGGCAGCTACTTCCTGTGGAGTCTGCGCAAGTCGAGCTGATGTTCCCTCGATGAGAGGCCTCAAGCCAGACGACACGCAGCCAGAAAACACGAGACCAGAAGACACGAAGCCCGCGATCTCTGATCGCGGGCTTCGTGTTTCAGCGTTTCTCGTTTGGCAATCTGCACTCAGTTGCCGAACACCACCGTGCGCCTGTCATGCAGGAAGACGCGGCGCTCGAGGTGATAACGCACGCCTCGCGACAGGGTCAGGCACTCGATATCACGGCCCTTGGCGATCAGGTCTTCGGGATAGTGGGCATGATCCACCGTCTCGACGCCCTGGGTGATGATCGGCCCTTCATCGAGATCATCATTGATGTAGTGCGCGGTGGCTCCGACCAGCTTGACGCCCTTCTCGTAGGCCTGGTGGTAGGGGCGTGCGCCCTTGAAGCCCGGCAGCAGCGAGTGATGGATGTTGATCGCCCGCCCCGAGAGCTTCTCGCACATGTCGCTCGACAGCACCTGCATGTAACGCGCCAGAATCACCAGCTCGGCGCCGGTGTCCTGCACGATCTGCCACACCTGCGCTTCCTGCTCGGCCTTGGTCTCGGCGGTGATCGGCAGGTGGTGATACGGCAGGCCATGCCACTCGGCCAGCGGTGCCATGTCCGGATGGTTGGAGATGACGGCGGTGATATCCATCGGCAGCTGGCCGATGCGATGCCGATAGAGCAGGTCATTCAAGCAATGGTCCGAGCGCGAGACCATGATGACCACCTTCATGCGCTCATCCGGCGCACTCAGGCTGACGTCCATCTCGAAGTCGGCGGCACGCGTGCCCAGGCCCTGCTCGAAACTCGCGGCATCGAAGCCGTCATCGAGGGCACCGGCCTCGGTCTGCGGACGAAATTCGGCCCGGATGAAGAAGCGCCCCGACAGGCGGTCATCGAAGGAATTGAGCTCGGTGATATAGCAGCCCTGCTCGCGCAGGTAGCGTGTCACGACGTCCACCGTGCCGATGCGGCTGGGACATTGGGCGGTCAGAATCCAGGTATCACGCATACGTAGGTGCCTGTCATGTAAGGATTATCTATTGTTGGAAGCAGCAACGTCAGGGTTGCATTCGAGGCCCTGCGCGACAAACCAATATTATTGAGGCGGGCTTCAGTATTTCTGAAGCCCGCCTCCTGGCCCGGGCGAGGCCCCTGGCGGTTGATTCAGGTCGTGGCGTGCGCCTGCGACAGAGCTCTCTCCAGACACAGACCTTTCCAGATACAGACCTCAGGCCTTGATACAGACCCCGAATTCCTCGCTGGCATCCAGCAGCCAGCGGCCGAGATAGTCGGCGAAGCTCCTGCGCACCACCAGCTCGAATTCGCTCTCGCTGACGCGGCGCAGCACCAGTGTCGCCTTGGCGAACACCGCCGGCACGCCGCGCCCGACCGGGAAGGCACGCGGATGCACATCGGTAGGCGTCGACTTCATCAACACCTGCCGCGCCTGGTCACCGCTCAGCGAGATGACGGTCTGACCACCGCTGACGTTGACCACCTGATAGCGACCGGCCAACGCCTCATGCAGCGCCTTCTCGACAGTGAAGGCTTCCTCGCCGGGCACCAGGATCAGCCACTCATCCGGTGACAGCCACTGAATCGAGCGCCCCCCCTCATTCTGATGGAGAGTCGCCGGCGTCAACGGCAGCGCCAGACCCAGCGCCGCCTCGACACCCTCGGCGAAGCCCGGCTGCGCGGGGTCACCGCGCAGCGTCAGGTGACCGAGAAACGCCTTCTCCTCAAGCACAACGCCGGCATCGCCGTCATCGCGGGCCGTGAACAGATGCGCCAGCGGCGAACGGGCGCACTGAGCGTGAACCTCGGGCATCGGGCGCTGATCGATCACCGATGTCCGGGAACTTGTCATGTCCTGCGGCTGCGCCTCGACGGCGACACCCGCTTGCGGGTCGAGTGTGGTGGCATCAGACATGCTGGCGCTCCCCTTTCTTGTCGTAGAACACCGGTGAGGTGATTTCGGCTTCCAGCGTCGTACCATCGGCCTGGGGCAGGAACACCGTCTCGCCGATGCGCTTGGCACCGCCCTTGACCACCGCCAGCGCGAAGCCATGCCCCAACGTCGGGCTGTAGTAGCTGGAGGTCACATGGCCGACCATCGGCATCGGGATGGCGTGCTCGGGGTCGAAGACGATCTGCGAGCCTTCCGGCAGCACGATGCGCTCATCGCCGGCCTTCTTGCGCGTCGGAATCAGGCCGACCATCTGCTTGCGGTCGTCGCGGCGGGTATCCGGACGCGACAGCGCACGCTTGCCGATCCAGGAATACGGCTTGTTGTAGCCGACGCACCACTGCATGCCGAGGTCTTCCGGGGTGATCGAGCCATCGGTGTCCTGACCGACGATGATGAAGCCCTTCTCGGCGCGCAGCACGTGCATGGTCTCGGTGCCGTAGGGCGTGAGGCCGTACTTCTGGCCGCACTCGAACAGACGCTTCCAGACATGCAGCCCGTAGTTGGCCGGCACGTTGAGCTCGTAGGACAGCTCACCGGTGAAGGAGATGCGGAAGATGCGCCCGGGAATGTCGGCGATCAGCCCTTCGCGCACTTCCATGAACTTGAAGCTGTCGCGGTCGAGGTCGATATCGGTCAGCTCGCCGACCAATGCACGCGCCTCGGGGCCGGTGACGGTCAGGGTCGCCCAGTGATCGGTGACGCTGGTCATCTGCACGTCCAGTTCCGGCCATTCGGTCTGATGCCACAGCTCCAGCCATTCCAGGATCGCGGCCGCGCCACCGGTGGTGGTGGTCATCAGGAAGTGGTCTTCGGCCAGACAGGTGGTGACACCATCGTCCATCACCATGCCGTCGTCATGACACATCAGGCCGTAGCGCGCCTTGCCGACGCCCAGCTTGGCCCAGGCGTTGGTGTAGATACGGTTGAGGAACTCGCGCGCATCGCGACCGGTGATGTCGATCTTGCCCAGGGTCGAGGCGTCCAGCACGCCGACCTTCTCGCGCACCGCCAGACACTCGCGCTCCACCGCGGCGTGCATGTCTTCACTGCCCTGCGGGTAATACCACGGGCGCTTCCACTGGCCGACATCCTCGAATTTCGCTCCCTGCGCCAGGTGCCATTCGTGCATCGCGGTGTAGCGGATCGGATCGAACAGCTCGTTGCAGTGACGACCGACGATGGCACCGAAGGTCACCGGGGTGTAGTTGGGGCGGAAGACGGTGGTGCCGGTGTCGGGGATGGTCTGCCCCAGACAGCGCGCGGCGATGGCCATGCCGTTGATGTTGCCCAGCTTGCCCTGATCGGTGCCGAAGCCCATCGCGGTGTAGCGCTTGACGTGCTCGATGGACTCGAAGCCCTCGCGGGTGGCCAGCTCGATCCCGGCGGCGGTCACGTCGTTCTGCAGATCGACGAACTGCTTGGGGGCGCGAGCGGTGGGCTTGTCGTGCGGCACCTGGTAGAGCGGCAGCAGCGGGGCTTCTGCCAGCTCGGAGACTGCCGGCACCTCGCACGCCGCGACCTCGAACTCGCAGGCTTCCACCGCGGCGACACCGCTGGCGTAGGCCGCGACCAGCACGTCTTCCAGCGCGAAGCTGCCATTGGCGGCGCCGCAGGCATCGAAGCCCTTGAGCATCGGGGCGCCCAGCGCCGGCAGGAAGCCGTGGATCTCGTCGCTCCATACCGGACGTGCGCCGGTGTGCGCTGCCAGGTGAACCACCGGGCTGTAGCCGCCGGAGCTTGCGATGGTGTCGCAGGCGAGCTCTTCCACCGCCCCCGTCACACTGAAGGCATCGATATCGATGGCCGCGATGCGCGCGCCTGTCACGCGACGCTCGCCCTTGGCCTCGATCACGGCGGCACCGGCGATGATGCGGATGCCCGCGGCACGCGCCGCCTCGACCATCACGCCGGAAGGGGCCGGGCGCGCATCGGCGATCGCGACCACTTCACGACCGGCCGCCTTCCAGGCCAGCGCCGCGCGATAGGCGTGGTCGTTGTTGACCGACAGCACCAGTTTGTCACCGGCGGCGACGCCGTAACGGGTCAGATAGGTGGTGACGGCACCGGCCAGCAGGTTGCCCGGCACATCGTTGTGGCTGTAGACCAGCGGCCGCTCGTGGGCGCCGGTGGCCATGATGACGCGATGGGCACGCACGCGGTGCAGGCGTGAACGTGCCTGACGCGCGCCACGGGCATTCAAGGGCGCGAGATCGGCCTGATGTTCGGTACGGCGCTCGTGCAGGGTCACGAAGTTGTGATCGTGGTAGCCGTTGGCAGTGGTGCGTGGCAGCAGCTGCACATCCTCGCAGGCTTCGAGTTCCGCCAGCACGGCATCACGCCATTCGATGGCCGGCTTGCCGTCCAGGGTCTGATCGAGACAGTCCGCCGACATGGAGAGCAGCGAGCCACCCAGCTCTTCCTGCTCATCACACAGGATGACGCGCGCGCCACTGCGGGCCGCAACCAGCGCCGCCATCAGGCCCGCCGGGCCGGAGCCGATCACCAGCACATCGGTGTGCTGATGCAGGTGATCGTAGATGTCCGGATCGTCCTCGAGCGGAGAACGCCCGAGACCGGCGGCCTTGCGGATGTACTTTTCATACGTCATCCACAGCGAGGCCGGCGCCATGAAGGTCTTGTAGTAGAAGCCCGGCGGCATGAACTTGCCGCCCAGCTTGCCGACCTGCGGCAAGAAGCGGCTCATCAGGTCCTTCTGGGCCTTGACCCAGCCGCTGACGGCGTGGGCTTCCAGGCCTTCATAGAGCGCCTGCTGGGTGGCCCGCACGTTGGGCACCTGACCCGCTTCGGTGCTGCCCAGCTGCAGGATGGCGTTGGGCTCTTCAGCACCGGCGGCGACCAGGCCGCGCGGACGCGCATACTTGAAGCTGGCGTTGAGCACGTCGAGGCCGTTGGCCATCAGTGCCGAGGCGAGGGTATCGCCTGCCAGGCCCTGATAGCGCTTGCCATTGAAGGTGAAGGTCAGCGGCGTGGCGCGGTCGATGCGTCCACCCGAGGCGAGACGGCGCGGGGCAGCGGCGGTCTGGTGGTCTTGCTGGTTCATGCGCTCACCCCCTTGGCTTGCGTGGTCGGATCGGCTTTCGTCTCACCGGTGATGCTGGGCTGCTCGCCCATGCGATAGGTCTCGAGAATCTCGTAGGTCACGGTATGGCGGGTGATGTTGAAATACTTGCGACAGCCCACGGCGTGAATCCACAGCTCGTGGTGAACGCCACGCGGGTTGTTGCGGAAGAACAGATAATCCCCCCACTCGGCATCGGAGCAGGCTTCGGGGTCCTTCGGGCGCTCGATATGCGCCTGGCCCTTGACGTGGAATTCCTCTTCCTCGCGCAGCTCGCCGCAGTAGGGACAGAAGATATGCATCATGGTCGGTCGTCTCCTGACGGCAGGTTCAGTGCGCGACGCCAGCGGCGCCGTGTTCGTCGATCAGCTTGCCCGTGTTGAAACGGTCATAGGAGAAGGGTTCCGCCAGCGGATGGGTGCGCCCCTTGGCCAGTGTCCAGGCAAAGACGTTGCCGGACCCCGGCGTGGCCTTGAAGCCACCGGTGCCCCAACCGCAGTTGAAATAGAGCCCCTTCACGGGCGTCTTGGAAATGATCGGGCAGGCGTCCGGACAGGTATCGACGATGCCGCCCCACTGACGGTTCATGCGCACCCGTGAGAAGACCGGGAACATCTCGACGATGGCCTGCAGGGTGTGCTCGATGGTCGGGTAGCTGCCACGCTGGCCATAGCCCACATAACCATCAATGCCGGCACCGATGACCAGGTCGCCCTTGTCGGATTGGCTGATGTAGCCGTGGACGTGATTGGACATCACCACAGTGTCGAGAATCGGCTTGAGCGGCTCGGAGACCAGCGCCTGCAGCGGGTGGGATTCCAGCGGCAGGCGGAAGCCGGCCTTCTCGGCCATCACGCCGGAGTTGCCGGCGGTGACCACGCCGACACGCTTGGCACCGATGAAGCCGCGCGAGGTTTCCACCCCGACGATGGCGCCATCCTGCTTGCGGAAGCCGGTGACCTCGGTCTGCTGGATCAGATCGACACCCAGGCTGTCGGCACCGCGCGCGAAGCCCCATGCCACGGCGTCGTGACGCGCCACGCCGCCGCGCGGCTGCCAGGAGGCACCGAGGACCGGATAGCGTGCCCGGCTCGAGCAGTCCAGTGCAGGTACCAATTCCTGCACCTGCTGAGTGTCCAGTACCTCACCGTCGATACCCTGCAGACGGTTGGCATTCACGCGGCGCTGGATGTCGCGCATGTCCTGCAGGGTGTGGCCCAGGTTGAGCACGCCACGCTGGGAGAACATCACGTTGTAGTTCAGGTCCTGAGACAGGCCTTCCCACAGCTTCATGGAATGCTCGTAGAGCGCCGCCGCCTCGTCCCACAGATAGTTGGAGCGCACCAGGGTGGTGTTGCGCGCGGTGTTGCCGCCGCCCAGCCAGCCCTTCTCGATCACCGCGACATTGGTGATGCCGTGCTCCTTGGCCAGGTAGTAGGCCGTGGCCAGACCATGCCCGCCGCCGCCGACGATGACGACGTCGTATTCCTTCTTGGGTTCTGGGCTACGCCAGACCTTCTGCCAGTTCTCATGGTGGCTGAGCGCATGCTTGACCAGCCCGAATCCCGAGTAACGCTGCATTTGCCACCCTCCTCACATCTTTGCCACCGCAAGCGCTGTCCGGTGCTCTCGCCCGAGTGATATCTGTTCTTGTCACCCGAGTGATGTCTCTGCGCTTGCGGCATGTGTCGTTGTTATCGTTGTCTCTCGCCAGCGCCTTGTTCAGGCAAGTGCGGTGGGGTCGGTCACGCTGTTGGATGCGTAGACCGGGAAGCGTGCACAGACTTCCTCGACCTTGCCGCGCACCTCGGCTTCCACCTTGGCGCTCTCGCCGGTGGACAGCGCGTCGAGCAGATCACAGATCCAGCCGGCCAGTGCCTCGCATTCCGCCTCGCCGAAACCGCGCGTGGTGGCGGCCGGGGTGCCGATGCGCAGCCCGGAGGTCACGAAGGGGCTCTGCGGGTCATTCGGCACGCTGTTCTTGTTGACGGTGATGTGGGCGCGGCCCAGTGAGGCATCCGCGTCCTTGCCGGTCACGCCCTGGCGGATCAGCGAGACGAGGAACAGATGGTCATCGGTGCCGCCGGAGACCACGTCATAGCCGCGCGACATGAAGACCTCGGCCATCACGCGGGCATTGGCGATCACGCGGGCCTGATAGCTGACGAAGTCCTGGCTCATCGCTTCCTTGAAGGCCGCGGCCTTGGCGGCGATGACGTGCATCAGCGGGCCGCCCTGCTGACCGGGGAAGACGGCGCCATTGAGCTTCTTGTGCAGCGCTTCATCACCGGTGGCGGAGAGGATCAGGCCACCGCGCGGGCCGCGCAGCGTCTTGTGGGTGGTAGTGGTGACGACATGGGCGTAGGGCAGCGGGCTCGGGTAGTGACCCGCCGCGACCAGACCGGCCACATGGGCCATGTCGACCATCAGCCAGGCACCGATCTCGTCGGCGATATCGCGGAAGCGACGCCAGTTGACCAGGCGCGAGTAGGCGGAGAAGCCGGCGATGATCATCTTCGGCTTGTGCTCACGCGCCAGACGCTCCATCTCCTCGTAGTCCAGCTCGCCGCTTTCGGTCAGGCCGTACTGGATGGCGTTGTAGTGCTTGCCGGAGAAGTTGGGCGCCGCGCCGTGGGTCAGGTGACCGCCATGCGCCAGGCTCATGCCGAGGATGGTGTCGCCCGGCGAGACGAGTGCCATGAACACGGCCGCGTTGGCCTGGGCGCCGGAGTGCGGCTGCACGTTGGCGTAGTCACAGCCGAACAGCGCACAGGCGCGCTCGATGGCCAGTGTCTCGACCTTGTCGACGAATTCGCAGCCGCCGTAGTAGCGCTTGCCCGGATAGCCTTCGGCGTACTTGTTGGTCAGCTGGCTGCCCTGAGCCTCCATCACCAGCGGGCTTGCATAGTTCTCGGAGGCGATCAGCTCGATATGCGCTTCCTGACGCGCTGTCTCTTCGAGGATGGCCTCGGCCAGTGCAGGGTCGAGTCTGGCCAGTCGGTCATCACGGGTGTAGCCATGTTGCTGAGACATTGCGCGCCTCCGGTAAGCGGATCGTTGTTGTTGGAGTGGTTCGATGAAGGGTGATCAGTGATCGTCTGTTCGCTCAAATCCTGTCGAGTCAGCCGGCGCCAAGGCCTTGAGTGGCTGTCTTGACCCGATACTAGCCCTGCCCCCCTGCGGCAAACTGCTTGTCAGCGTCACACCGCAGCGCGAATGCGACATCGGCAGGCAAAAACGACATACCGTCGGCCCGAACAGAGCTGCTGCGAATGGTGGCTGCCCGCCACTGGCGCTACACCGAAGCCCCTGCGGGCAGGTATGCTAGACACCGATATCGTGCGATCAGGCGCCGGATGACGACTGATCCATGCAAGTGCGCGCCTGGGGAGGGGAGTTGAGAATATGCTGATGGAATTGCTGGCGGTGATGGCACCGGTACTGTGTGGCGCCGCCATCGGCTTCTTCTGGGTCAGGCTTGGCAATGACTACCCGATGGCCTTCGTCACCCGACTGGTGCTCTACATCGGCACACCGGCGCTGATCCTCAATGCGCTGGGCAGCGCCGAGATCGACAACTCGAGCTTCCTGCGTACGGGCCTGGCGACGCTGTCCGTGATGGCCCTGCTGCTGGCGCTGAGCTGGCCCTTCGCGCGCTTGATCGGCAAGCCCTGGAAGGTGGCGGTGGCCCCGCTGCTGTTCTCCAACGTCGGCAACATGGGCCTGCCCGTCTCGCTCTACGCCTTCGGCCAGGCCGGCTTCGCCTACGCCATCACCATCATGGTCACCATGTCGCTGCTGCAGTTCACCCTCGGCGCCTGGCTTGCCAGCACCAGCGGCAACCCGCTGCGCAGCGTGGTGCGCTCGCCGACCATCTGGTCCAGCATCGTCGCCACCATCATGTTGCTCTGTGATGTGCACATGCCACGCTTTGTCGCCAACAGCCTGGAGCTGATCTCCGGCTTCACCGTGCCACTGATGCTGATCACCCTGGGCGTGTCGCTGGCCAGCATTCGTGTCAAGAATCTGGCGGCGGGCGTGGGCTTCAGTGTCCTGCGCATTCCCTTTGCCGCCCTGTGTGCCTGGGGGATCGGCACCCTGCTGGACCTGCCCCCGCTGGCACTGCACGTGTTGACCATGCAGATGGCCATGCCGGTGGCGGTCTACAACTACATGTTCGCCCAGAAGGCCGGGCGTGAGCCGGAGTACGTGGCCACGCTGGTGTTCTGCTCGACGCTCGCCGCCTTCCTCTATCTGCCCATGCTGCTGGCGGCGATGGGGGCGACACTGGGCTGACCCGACGGAAGCCGCCCAAGCTTTCCCGCAGTGAATGACAGGCACAAAAAAACCACGCGAGCCTGAGCTTGCGTGGTCGTGTGACACCTTCCTGCGGAAACTGCCGTGCTGTGAAGAAGACGGTATTGCACCATCCCGATATTGAGCAGCACGGCGCTTCCTGTTGCGACGATCAGCCTTGTAGTCCTGCTGGCACCCGCTCCCGGCCTGGAGGTGGCGCACCGTTCCCCTGTGTCATCATTGCCCTTTTGACCAAACCCTTGACTGGAGTGGCAGTCGTGGACCTGACGTGAACGCTCTCCGCTCTCGACCCGCAGCTGAAGAGGGCATGCAGCCCAACGGGGCCTTGTGCTTATGGCACCAGGGCGAACCCTGGCATGGCCTGGCGGGACTTCCCGCAGAGCCCCCTGCACTGCATGCGCTCATTCACGTGGCAACATCTGAAGGGTAGCCCCGAAGTCGTCTGCACCTCCAGATGGTTTGTGCCGTCTTCCTGCGCGAGTCGACTTGCTCATGAACCTGAGCATTAAGTCTTAGAGCACTCATGCCGAGCAGGCTGTCAGCGCACCTCGGCCGCGGCGGCTTGCAGTCCCGCCAGGCCCTCGGCCTGCTGCTGACGCAGCTGGGCCAGCGTTGTCACGGCATGCCCCTTGGCCTGCCATTCGGCGCGCTCATCATCATCGGCCCGAATGATGAAGCGTCCAAGCAGGGTGTAGAGCAGCCCCAGCAACGGTGACAGCCAGCAGGCGAAGGCCAGCGGAATGTAAAGCAGCCCCTCCATGCCCGCGCCACCGGCCATCAGCCCCAGCGAACTGACCACCACCGCACCACCGGCATTCCAGGGAATCAGCGGCGAGATCAGCGTGCCGCCCTCTTCCAGTGAGCGCGACAGGTTGAGCGTCGAATATCCCTCACCCCGATAGATCGGCGCGTACATGCGACCCGGCAGAGCGATGGAGAGGTAGGGGGCGCCCGCGATGACATTGGTCAGCGCCGCCGTGGAACTGGCCGCGACCTGCAGACCGAAGATACCGCGCACCTTGACCAGCACCGCGGCACACAGCGCCTGCAGACAGCCGATGATTTCCAGCAATCCCCCGAAGGCCAGTGCGATCATCACCAGCAGGATGACCCAGGCCATCGACATGATGCCGCCGCGATTGAGCAGGCTGTCGATCTCGCTCACGCCGGTGCTCAAGGCGTAGCCGCCCTGCATATAGCCGAACAGCGCCTTGACCGCCTCGCCCTGTACGCCGAATGCCACGACCGCCCCGGCCAGTACCCCGACGAACAGCGCCGGCAGTGCCGGCATGCGCGCAACGGCCAGCGTCATCACCAGCAGCGGCGGCATCAGCACCCACAGATTGAAGGTGAAGTGTCCGGAAAGCCCTTCGGTGATGGCGGTGATGCGCTCGAGATCCAGCACCTGACCGGCGGCGAGCAGGTTGCCGGCGACCAGATAGACCACCAGCGCGATCAGCATGGCGGGAATGGTGGTCGGCATCATGTTGCGAATGTGCGCGAACAGATTCACGCCCGTCACCGCCGGCGCCAGATTGGTGGTATCCGACAGCGGCGAGACCTTGTCACCGAAGAAGGCGCCGGACACCACCGCGCCGGCGGTCCACCACGGCGGAATGCCGAAGCCGGCCCCGATACCCATCAGCGCAAGCCCCACCGTGCCCACGGTGCCCCAGCTGGTACCCAGCGCCACCGAGACCACCGCGCACAGCAGCATGGCCGCTGCCAGGAAGTATTCCGGCGAGACCAGCTTGAGCCCGTAGTAGATGATCATCGGTACACTGCCGGAGGCGATCCACACCCCGACCGTCATGCCGACCAGAATCAGGATCGCGATGGAGGGCAGGCCGACACGCACGATGCGCATCATGCCCTCTTCCATCGCCGACCAGCCATGGCCCAGCCTCCAGCCGATCAGCGCCGTGATGGCGACACCGCATACCAGCGGCACATGCGGGGTGAATTCGCCGAACACGAACAGTTGCAACGCAAGAACGGCCAGGGTGGCCACGATAGGCAGGCAGGCCATCTTGAGCGATGGCCGTAGCGGGGTCTTCACGTCCCGAGTCATGTCTTGCTCCATTAGTTGGTTGTACTTTTTGTACCCCCAACGCTAATGGGACCCGGGAAGTCGAGGCTGACTGACTGCGTCATCCAGCCGCGCGAATGCGACATGTCCTCTCATTTAGCCAGCGTATTTATCCAGCGCCTGCGCCCGCCCGTGAATATCGCTCGCGAAAGCCAGCAGGGCGGGAGGCCAGGTTGTGGATCAGTAATCGATCACCACATCGCCATTGGGCACACTGCAGCAGGACAGGATGAAGCCTTCGGCGACGTCTTCGTCGGTGATGCCACCGTTGTGTTCCATCGCGACCTCGCCGGAGACCTTCTGTACCCGGCAGGTACCGCAGATACCCATGCCGCAGGCCTTGGGAATATGCAGACCCAGCTTGGCGGCAGCGGCGTGGACGGTTTCGCCCGGGGCGATCTGCACCGACTTGCCGGTGGCGGAGAACTCGACCCGCATGAGATCGGAGCGGTCCAGTTCATCGGCCAGCACCTCGGCCTGTTCGGCCTGCTCGATGGCTTCTTCCTCGACCTCGACCGGCGTGGCGCCGAAGGATTCCTCGTGGTAGCGGCTCATGTCGAAGCCGTGGCTGCGCAGCAGGTGCTTGATCGCATTCATGTAGGGCGTCGGGCCACAGCAGAAGATCTCGCGTTCCATGAAGTCCGGCGCGATCATCTCGAGCATCGCATCGGTGAGATAGCCACGATAGCCGGACCAGGTCTGGCCGGTCTCGAAGCGCTCGCAGATGACGTGCAGGTTGAACTCCGGCACGCGGGAATCCATGAACTCGAGCTGACGCCAGAAGATGATGTCGCGCGGGCTGCGCGCACTGTGCACGAAGGAGATGTCCACGTTGGCGTTGGTATCGAAGTACCAGCGCGCCATCGACATCAAGGGCGTGATACCCACGCCACCGGACAGCATCAGAATGCGTTCCGCCGGGTAGTCGATGCAGTTGAAGTTGCCCACCGGGCCATGCACCGCCAGCACATCGCCTTCATTGAGGTTGTCGTGCAGCCAGTTGGAGACCAGCCCGCCCGGCACGCGCTTGACGGTGATCGAGAAGCTGTAGGGCACCGACGGTGAGCTGGAGATGGTGTAGGAGCGCATGATCTGCTGGGCATCGATCTCGAGCTCCAGGGTCACGAACTGTCCCGGCTTGAAGAAGAACATCACCGGCTGTTCGGCCATGAAACAGAAGGTGCGCACGTCCCAGGTTTCCTGAATGACCTTCACGCAGCGCACGCTATGTCGACCGTTGGTCCAGGTCTGCGTCGTAACCGGATTGAAGTTGCTGAGAGTGGTGCTCATGAAGGCCTCGCTGGGCATGTTGTTCTTGGAGACATGTTCGTGAAGAGACAGTGTCAGGCCACCCTGCGCTGCGTGCGCGGCCAACGGTGGGACATGCTCAGGATTGTCGAGTCAGCGCCCGGCAGACATTTATCCGTGCACGACAGAAACATGCCCGATCCCTCCAATCACGCCCCGCAGTCCCCTGCCCACGCCTCACCGCTGCGCCTGCCTGTGCCTCGAAGGTCCTGCGCAGCCAACCGACGTCGGAAATACATCATTGAGCGTCGCCATCAGACATAGGTCGCGACTTGAGCTCAGCCACACTGCGCTCCATGCGTGGCAATGCCATTCAGACCTCATGCGGGCCGCCTGAACTTCCACGCTGACCATCCTGTTGAGCGAGCGGCCTCCTGGCATGCGCCGCCCTCGACACCCGAACCGACCAGGACGGGACGACGCACCGCGCGATGCATCGGCACTCACTCATAGGTGCACTGATGTCGACTCGCGGTGCTGCCCGGCAATGGTCTGTTCACTCGTTCTCTCTGTCCCGGCTTCACAACAACAATGATCAGCACACTCACTCAACCCAAGGCGACCCTGCTCCCGGCGCCTACCGACCGTGCGAGGACACCGCGATGAGCGACTTACTGGAACACGCTCAGGATCAGCAGCGTCAGGCGGTACGCGAGGCCGCCGCGCGGCTTCTACAGGCCCGCAGTCCCGGCTACACCCTGCCCCAGCCCTTCTACAATGATCAGCGCCTGTTCGATCTCGACATGAAGGAGATCTTCGAGCGCGAGTGGCTGTTTGCCGGTCTCAGCAGCGAGATTCCGCTCAAGGGCAACTTCATGACCATGGACGTGGGCAACAGTCCGATCATCATCGTGCGCGGTGACAACGGGGCCATCCATGCCTTCCATAATGTCTGTCGTCATCGCGGGTCCCGCCTGTGCAGCACCGAGCGTGGCAAGGTCGCCAAGCTGGTGTGCGGCTATCACAAGTGGACCTATGAGCTGGATGGCCGTCTGCTGTTCGCCGGTTCCGACATGGGCACCACCTTCGATACCAGTGAGTACGGCCTGCACCCCGTCCACGTGCGCTCAGCCGGTGGCATGCTGTTCATCAACCTCGCCGAGCAGCCCGAGAACTGTGAGCCGTTCTTCAAGACGCTGGAGTTCTACCTCAAGCCCTACGACATGGAGAACGTCAAGGTCGCGGCCAGCTCCTCCATCATCGAGGAAGGCAACTGGAAGCTGGTGATCGAGAACAATCGCGAGTGCTATCACTGCGATGGCTCCCACCCGGAGCTGCTCAACACCCTGCAGGAATTCGATGACACCGATGACCCCCGTGCCACCGAAGCCTACAAGGCGCTGGTCGCGAAGAAGCAGGCCGACTGGGATGCCGAGAAGGTGCCCTATCAGCTGGTGCGCTTCGGTCGTCGCAATCGCATGACGCGCACGCCGCTGCTGGAAGGCACCGTCTCGATGACCACGGACGGCACTCCAGCATGCAAGAAGCTGTTGGGTCGCCTGCAAAGCCCCGACATGGGCTCGCTGCGCATCCTCAACCTGCCCAACTCCTGGAACCACTTCATGGGCGATCACGCCGTGGTCTTCCAGGTCGACCCGATCGGCCCCCTCCAGACCCGCGTGACCACCAAGTGGCTGGTGCACAAGGACGCGGTGGAAGGCGTCGACTACGACATCGAGAAGCTGCGCAAGGTGTGGGACGCCACCAATGATCAGGACCGTCAGCTGGTGGAAGAGAACCAGCGCGGTGTCAACTCCAGCGCCTACCAGCCCGGCCCCTACTCGGCGACCTTCGAGTTCGGCGTCGTCGACTTCGTCGACTGGTATGCCGAGCGCCTTCAGGACGCCCTCAAGGAACAGCCGGAGCCGCATCTGCAGCTGGCCTGAGGGCTTGAGCCCTTGAGTCCTCGAAACCTGAGTCTCTGAAAGACAGGCAAGAAAAAACCCGCTACCGGCAAGCCGGTGGCGGGTTTTTTGGCTTTCCCCCGGGCAACACGCCGAAGGCGGGTCACCCGGGAGGTACTACGGCTGGATTACAGCTGCGTGTCCAGGCTCATCATCAGGCTGAGCGCCATGACGATGATGATGGAGAAGCCGAACAGCTTGCGTGCCCAGGAGGCATCAGGCTGATCCTTGAGGCGCCAGGCGGCCAGATACAGCCACCAGCCGCCCGTGACGGTCGCGACTACCAGATACCAGATGCCGGTATAGCCCCAGAGTGTCAGCAACAGCGACACCGGGATGAAACCGGCAATGTACCCCGTCACTACACGCTTGGCATGCTCCATGCCTCGCGCTACCGGGAGTACCGGAATATTGGCGGCCCGATAGTCATCGACACGAAACATGGCAATCGCATAGGAATGCGGCATCTGCCACATGCTGAAGATGATCAACAGCAGCAGCGCCCCCATGTCCGCCTGACCGGTGACGGCCAGGTAGCCGACCACTGGCGGCGCAGCACCGGACAGCGAGCCGATGAGGGTGCCATACACCGAGCCACGCTTAAGCCACATGCTGTAGGCCCCGACGTAGATCACGAAGCCCAATCCCACGGCGATCATCGCCATGAGGTTGGTCATCATGGCCAGAAGCCAGAAGCCTGCAAGACCCAGTACGCTGCCGAAGACGAAAGCCCCCTTCAGCGAGATATCGCCCTGCACCAGGGCACGGCCCTGGGTACGCGCCATGTGGCGGTCGATATCGCGATCGATGCAGTTGTTGAACACACAGCCTGAGGCCACGATCAACGCCACCCCGACCAGGGTGGCGATGAACAGCGCCCAATCCACCTCACCACCGGAAGCGAGAAAGAAGCCGCCGCTGACGGTGATCAGGTTGCCGAAGATAATGCCCGGCTTGGTGGTACGCAGGTAGTCCTTGATCATCAGGCTCACGCTATCAGATGGGCATCATGTTCTGATTCAGCTCGATCATGATCCACATGGAACCACCAACGACGATTGCCACGATCACCAGGGTGAACAGCATGGCCATGACATTCCAGCTCTGCTCCTTGGAGCCGTCCAGGTGCAGGAAGAAGTACAGCTGCACGAAGACCTGAGCGATGGCGAAGCCGTAGATGGCCCAGATAACGCCGACACCCGGATCGTCCATCATCATCACCATCCCGAACGGGATGATGGTCAGGATGATGGAGAGAATCAGACCGGTCACGTACTGCTTGACGCTGCCGTGATTGTCGTTGTGGTCGTTGTTGGAATGGCTCATAGCATCACTCCTGTGAGATAGACGACGGTGAAGACACAGATCCAGATGACGTCCAGGAAGTGCCAGAACAGGCTGAGCATCATCAGACGACCGCGATGCACTTCCGTCAGACCTTTCTGCTTGACCTGGAAGATCAGCAGCGCCATCCAGATCAGACCGACGGTCACGTGCAGACCGTGGGTGCCGACCAGAGTGAAGAAGGCAGACAGGAACGCGGACTTGTCCGGGCCATGGCCATTCACGATCAGGTGGTGGAACTCATAGATTTCCATCGCGATGAAACCTGCGCCAAAGGCGAAGGTGATCATCAGCCACTTGATCACCGCGGAGCTGTCCCCGCGGTTCATGCCCAGCATCGCCATGCCGTAGGTGAAGCTCGAGGCCAGCAGCAGCGCGGTCTCGACCAGCACGAAGTCCAGCTCGAAGATCTCGGCGCCCGTCGGGCCACCGGCATACGCCTGGCTCAGTACCACGTAGCCCGCGAACAGCATCGCGAACAGGATGCAGTCGCTCAGCAGATAGAGCCAGAAACCGAAGACCTTCAGGCCGTTGGTATCGTGATGCTCGTGATCGTCATGGGCGTCATGCGCCCCATCGTGAGATGTCATTGCATTATTCGCCATGATTACCCCTGAACCACTGTGTCGTTAGGTGTGCGGGCGCTGGGCAGGGCGCGACGCTCGCGACCCTCACGCTCTACACGCTCCACTTCCTCGACGGACACGTAGTAGTCGATGTCGTAGTTGAAGGAACGCACGATGAAGGTGGCGATCATGCCGACCAGACCGACCACGGCCATCCACCAGATGTGCCAGACCAGAGCAAAACCGAACACCAGGCTGAAGGCGGAGATGATGACGCCAGCAGCGGCGTTGCGCGGCATGTGGATCGGCGCATAAGGCTTCTTGGCCTCCTGCTCGATACCACGTTCCTTCATTTCCCAGAACTCGTCGAGTTCGGAGACCTGCGGCTCGTGAGCGAAGTTGTAGAACGGTGCCGGTGAAGTGGTGCTCCACTCCAGGGTACGGCCGCCCCAGATATCACCAGTGGTGTCCTGCAGCTGCTTGCGGTTCTTGATGCTGACCGCGATCTGGATCACGGTGCAGGCGATACCGATCAGGATCAGGACAGCACCGATGAAGGCGACGACCAGGTACGGTACCCACAGCGGGTTGTCGACGTGCTGCAGACGACGGGTCATGCCCATGAAGCCGAGGATGTACAGCGGCATGAAGGCGAGGTAGAAGCCAGTGATCCAGAACCAGAAGGAACGCTTGCCCCACTTCTCGCACAGCATGAAGCCGGTCGCTTTCGGGAACCAGTAGGTGATACCGGCCATCGCACCGAAGACCACGCCGCCGATGATGACGTTGTGGAAGTGGGCGATCAGGAACAGCGAGTTGTGCAGTACGTAGTTGGCGCCCGGAACGGCCAGCAGAACGCCGGTCATGCCACCGATGGTGAAGGTGACGATGAAGCCCAGGGTCCACAGCACCGGAGAGGTCATTTCGACGCGACCGCGGTACATGGTGAACAGCCAGTTGAAGATCTTCACACCTGTCGGGATCGAGATGATCATCGTCGCGATACCGAAGAAGGCGTTCACGTCAGCGCCGGCCCCCATGGTGAAGAAGTGGTGCAGCCAGACGATGAACGACAGGATGGTGATGACGAGAGTCGCCCACACCAGCGAGGTGTAACCGAACAGCTTCTTCTTGGAGAAGGTGGAGATGACTTCGGAGAACACACCGAAGACCGGCAGCACCAGGATGTACACCTCAGGATGGCCCCAGGCCCAGATGAGGTTGACGTACATCATCATGTTTCCACCAAGGTCATTGGTGAAGAAGTGGAAGTCGAGGTAGCGATCGAGCGTCAGCATCGCGATGGTAGCGGTCAGAATCGGGAAGGCCGCGACGATCAGGATGTTGGCGCACAGTGCGGTCCAGGTGAAGACCGGCATTTTCATCAGGGACATGCCCGGCGCACGCATCTTGAGGATGGTGGCGATGAAGTTGACACCTGTCAGCAGGGTACCGACACCGGAGATCTGCAATGACCAGATCCAGTAATCCACCCCGACCCCAGGACTGTAATTGGCCCCCGACAACGGCGGATAGGCCAGCCAGCCGGTCTTGGCGAACTCACCCAGACCCAGAGAGATGTTGACCAGCAGCGCGCCGACCACGAACAGCCAGAAGCTGAGCGAGTTCAAAAACGGGAAGGCCACGTCACGTGCGCCGATCTGCAGCGGCACGACAACGTTGATCAGGCCGATGACCAGCGGCATCGCCACGAAGAAGATCATGATCACGCCGTGGGCAGTGAAGATCTGGTCGTAGTGATCCGGGGGCAGATAGCCGTGCCCGCCGGAGGAGGCCAGCATCTGCTGGGAACGCATCATGATCGCATCGGAGAAACCACGAATCAGCATCACCAATGCGACGATGATGTACATCATGCCGATCTTCTTGTGATCGACAGAGGTGAACCACTCATTCCACAGGTAGGCCCACTTTTTCTTTACCGTGATGAACCCGAACAGGGCTGCACCACCGAGGATTACCGCCGCGAGCACGACCACAATGATCGGGTCGTGATACGGAATCGCCTCTAATGTGAGTTTTCCAAGCATTGCTTATTCCTCGGTTGCCATCGCAGGTTCGGCGTGACCAGAAGCGTCATGACCGGACATGCCGTGATCGGCGCTGTCGTGATGCATGCCACCCTTCTTCATGTGGCGCATCTGATCATCGCTCATGCCCAGCTCCATGCCGTCCATGTAGGGCGCCATGATCTGCTCATACAGGTTCGGCTTGACCTGACCATAGAAGGTCGGGGCGACGTCTTCGCTCGGCTCCTGGAGAGCGGCGAAGCCAGCATCATCCAGTACCTTGCTGCTGCCGCGTGCCTTCTCGATCCAGGCGTCGAAGTCGCCTTCGCTCATGACATGCGCCTTGAAGTGCATGTCCGCGAAGCCGGCGCCGCTATAGCTGGCAGAGATACCGTCGTAGGTGCCCACTTCATTGCCGATCAGGTGCAGACGGTTTTCCATCCCCGCCATTGCGTAGATCTGGCTACCGAGCTGCGGGACGAAGAACGAGTTCATCACCGTGTCGGATGTGATGTGGAAGCGAACCTGACGATCCACGGGCATGGCCAGTTCATTGACCGTCGCGATGCCTTGCTCCGGATAGATGAACAACCACTTCCAGTCCATGGACACGACCTGCACCTCGACCGGCTCACCGCCGTCGACGATCTCGGCACGCGGGTCCAGCTCATGCGTGCTCTTCCAGGTCAGGATGCCAAGCGCGAGGATGATCATGCAGGGAATACCCCAGACCACGATCTCGATCTTGGTGGAATGCGCCCAGTTGGGCGTGTAGGTCGCCTTGCTCTGCTTGGTATCGCGATAGCGCCAGGCGAACCACAGCGTCATGAAGATGACCGGGATAACGACCACGAGCATCAGATAGGTAGCAGTCAGGATCAGCGACTTTTCGGATTCACCGATAGGCCCCTTGGGATCGAAGAGTACGGCGTCACAGCCGGACAGCATCAATAATCCCGCGAGGATAGGGAGTCCCCGCAGAGCCCCCCGCATTAGGCTTTTTCTCATCTCACGACCTCGTTGGAACACGCCATGACGTCATGACGAGCCCACATGTGGAACACAGCGTTCGAAGAAATGACCAACAGGAAGCCGTCGATCGTTCGAACGAAATCAGAAGATTTCCCGCAGGCGGGCACAGGATAGAGAAAAGACAGGGGGGCTGACTACGGGGCACGATGACGCACCAGGGGCCACATGCGGATGACTTCGGCCATCCGGCGCGCGCCAATCATGCCTTGAGCGGCATGAGTTCTCTCACGCTCCAGGGGGGGGCAGGCAGCGGGATCGGGTGGCAAAGCCGACACACACCGCGATGATGTCGCGACAGTGCATGCCCTGCAGGAACAGACAGAACCTCAATCGCCAGCCTTCTCCACAATGCCAGCCCCCCCTGCCGTGCCTGATGATGCCCGAGAGAATCACGACCTTGTCGCGCCATAATTCAGTGCATCACCGCAGATGTCCTGAACATCGGCGCATCACGCGATATCGAAGCAATCACTGCCGTCATACGATGTTGCGCAATTAAAAACCAAAAAATAACCAAATATCGACACTAAATACCAAAAAAACTGCTCTTTAGCCTTTCAAAAGTGACTGAAGTACTCTCCCAACCAGGGCGCGAGAGGCATTTTCCCGACATGATACTCAAGTGACGTCGGCATTCATTGGCGAGAAACATGCAGCATTATCGATCATGATCTGACAGGTAAATGCACCATGATGCGTCTCGCATGATACTGACACCCTCGATCAACAGGGGACGCTTTTTCGCAACCTTGGCATGCCATTCTCATGATCAATGCCGAACCAAATGGCTTGATGGCTGTCATTTTCCGTCATTCATTTCCGCTGACTCACCACCTTTCTGCCAGATGACACCCGGCCCGACATCATAAAAAATACACAAATAAACACATTACAGAAACTCAATGGTTACCAAAATTGCACAAAAATCCGATTTCTCGCCCCCATTGTGTGACTTGAGTCAGACAAGGAATGAACTCGACCGAGACGTCAGGAACAACACCCTCAAAAAAGGTCAAGACCTGCGACAATTGACCACACCAAAAATAGGGACAATGATCTGGGAGAATTTCCCGAGACCTTTTCCACGCCCGGCGGCCAGACAGGCCACTCTTCACCAGCACCACCGGCCTATGGCCAGGCGCGATTCTCGTTCCGCATCAACGATGATTCACGGCCCTCGCTAGCCGAGGCGGCCAGATTCGCGAGCTCTTGGTCCGGCAGTCACCTGACCTGCCAGGCTCTCACTCTCTCGAATGTCAGTCGCCGTGCGAGATGCTGCCTGAGCGGGTCGAGCGCCATGCCCTGCGACGCAGGCTCTGCCATGACAGCTCCATAACAACAACTCCGCAATGACAGCTCTATGACATCGGCCCTACCACCAGAGCCCTGCAACGAGACCCTCACCATGACTGCCTCCTCGACCACGCATCCCCTCATCGCCGCCGACCAGCTTCCCGCGGGCACCCTCTATCGCCTGTTATCGGGCAGCATCGCACCTCGACCGATCGCCTGGGTATCGACCATCGATGCGGCAGGCAACACCAATCTCGCGCCCTTCTCGTTCTTCACCATCGCCAGCATCAATCCGCCGGTGCTCGCCTTCAGCCCGCTGCGCAATGGCGAAGGCAAGACCAAGGACACCCTCAACAACCTCGGGCAGGTGGCGGAGTGCGTCATTCACATCGGTGGCGAGGCGATGAGCGAGGCGCTCAACCTCACCAGCGCCAGCCTCGCGGCCGACGAGGATGAGTTCACCCATGCCGGCCTGAACAAGGTGGCCATGCCGCCGCTTGCGGTTCCGCGCGTGGAGGGCGCCCCGATCGCCTTCGGCTGCCGACTGCGCGACATCATCTCGTTCGGTGATCAACCGCTGGCCGGTTCACTGGTGCTGGCCGAGGTAGTGGTGGTGCATGCCGATGAAGCGGTCTGGGATGGACGGCATGTCGACAATTCGGTACTGCGTGCCATCGGGCGCATGGCCGGCAGTGACTATGCACGCACGGATAGCCTGTTCAGCCTGGAGCGCCCCGAGTAACGGACGCAGGTGCAGAGACATTTACTCCGCCCTTTTCGATGATGAGCCTCCCATACGCAAAAGGGCCTGTCAGTCGACAGGCCCTTGTGTACATCAGGTAAACGGTGTCAGTGCGTGGCGCGCAATCTTCCCGGCGCGCGCCTAGCGAAGCCCGGGCAGCAGATACTTGTCCAGCGCCTGGCGCACCGACGGCAGCAGGATATCGGAGTGCATCACCAGCTCGCGCACCAGTTCCTGCAAGCCCGGCACACCCACCTCGGCATGCTTTCTGAGTGCCATGCGTGCGCAGGTGTCCGCGCAGGCATGCTCGGAAATCTGCACGCCAAGCGCCACCAGCCGCTCACGAAAGTCTTCGTGATCAATCAGCTCCACGATCATCATCGTCATTCTCCTTGCTCGCTGACGGCGGGCATTGTCATTGGTATTGACCCACTCTGTTCTGAGCATCGCCCTTGTGAGGATAGCCGAAATGCACGACGGGCTGTCTCCGACATTCTGGTCAGACCGGGGCGCCCTCTGCGTGCCTGCCCACGCCACTGGCGTAGGCATTTGCGTCAGGCGCGTCTGGCTCGGTTGCGGTCTATTGCCTCGATCTGTCCGCTCGGTCCAGCCCGCTTGCCATGTCCACCTCACATGTCCGCTTCAGCTCTCCACACCCGCCGAGGCGGGTTCGGCCTTGGCCAGACGACAGGCGGCGTACTTGAACTCGGGAATCTTGCCCACCGGGTCGAGCGCCGGATTGGTCAACAGGTTGGCGGCGGCCTCGGCGTAGCAGAAGGGCACGAAGACCATGCCGGCCGGTGTCAGCGGATCGGCGCGGGTAGCGAGGGTGATCTGGCCACGTCGCGTGGTGATCGAGAGCGGCTCGCCCGGCGTGATGCCCAGGCGCTCCAGCTCCACCGGATTGAGCGTGGCCACGGCGGCCGGCTCGAGATTGTCGAGTACCGCCGCGCGGCGCGTCATCGAGCCGGTATGCCAGTGCTCCAGCTGACGACCGGTGGTCAACACCGTCGGATAGTCGTCATCCAGCGTCTCATCCGGCGGCGTGGGCCAGGTCGGCACGAAGCGGGCACGGCCGCTGGCGCGCGGGAAGCCCTCGCCGAACACCACATCCTCGCCCTCGCCTCCCGGCGTCAGGCACGGATAGGTCACCGAGTTCTCCTCGGAGAGCCGCGCCCAGTCGATGTTGTCGAGGGAATCCATGCCCTTTTGCATCTCGGCGTAGATCTCCTCCGGCCCGGCGTAATCCCAGTCAAGCCCCATGCGCCGCGCCAGCTGCTGGGTGATCCACCAGTCCGGCTTCGCCTCGCCCGGGGCGCGCAGTGCCGCCCGCCCGCGCTGCACCTGCCGGTTGGTATTGGTGACGCTGCCGTCCTTCTCCGGCCAGGCGTACGAGGGCAGCACCACATCGGCGAACTGTGCCGTCTCGGTGACGAAGATGTCCTGCACCACCAGGTGTTCCAGACGCGCCAGCGCGCTGCGCGCATGTTCGAGATCCGGGTCCGACATCGCCGGATTCTCGCCGAGAATGTACATGCCGCGGATCTGATCGGCGTGGATGGCGTGCATGATCTCCACTACCGTCAGGCCCGGCGTCGCCGAGAGCGGGGTCTGCCACAACGCTTCCAGTCGCTCGCGCGCCGCCGTGTCGCCCACCGGCTGATAGTCGGGGAACACCATCGGAATCATCCCGGCATCCGAGGCACCCTGGACGTTGTTCTGCCCGCGCAGCGGGTGCAGGCCGGTGCCTTCACGCCCGACATGACCACACACCAGCGCCAGCGCGATCAGACAGCGCGCGTTGTCGGTGCCGTGGGTGTGCTGCGAGATGCCCATGCCCCAGAAGATCATCGCGCGCCTGGCGGTCGCGTACTCGCGGGCCACGGCGCGAATCTCTTCTGCCGCCACGCCACACAGCGGCGACATCGCCTCCGGCGTCAGCGCCGCGACATGCTCCGCCAGCGCGGCGAAGTCCTCGGTATGCGCCTCGATATAGGCCTGATTGGCCAGACCCTCGCTGATGATGACATTGAGCATGGCATTGAACAGCGCCACGTCCGCCCCCGGCGTGAACTGGATCGAGCGATGCGCCTGACGACGCAGCGCCAGCGCACGCGGGTCGATCACGACGATGCGCGTGCCACGCTTGGCGGCGCGCTTGAAGAAGGTCGCCGCCACCGGATGATTGACGCCCGGGTTGCAGCCGGTCAGCACGATCAGGTCGGACTGCTCGGCCTGCATGAAGGAGGCGCTCACGCCGCCCGAGCCGACGCCTTCCATCAGCGCCGCCACCGAGCTTGCATGACACAGGCGCGTGCAGTGATCGACATGGTTGGAGCCGAAACCGGTGCGCACCAGCTTCTGGAACAGCCACGCCTCTTCGTTGGTGCACTTGGCGCTGCCGAAGCCCGCCAGGCTGTCGGGGCCATGCGCGCGCTTGAGGCGCATGAGCCCCTCGGCCGCGACCTCGAGGGCCTCGTCCCAGCTGGCCTCACGGAAGTGGGTCAGCGGGTGTGCGGGGTCAAAGTTCGCATCCAGCCCCTTGGCCACACCGTCACGGCGGATCAGGGGGCGGATCAGGCGCTCCGGATGGCGCGGATAATCGAAGCCGAAGCGCCCCTTCACGCACAGCCGGCCGTGGTTGGAGGGCCCATCGCGGCCACTGACCGCAATGATGTTGTCCAGCCGCGTATCCGCGACGCGCTGCCAGCGCTTGTCAGTCTTGAGGGAGTCGCCGTCCGCCATGCCCTGCTGGGCATCCGCCAGGGTCGCAACCGGCTGGCCCTCGACACTCAATGCCTCGCCGCTGCCACGACTGACCTGATACTCCAGCTGACAGCCCACGCCGCAGTACGGACAGATGGAGGCGACGCGCTCATCGACGGCGGCGCTGTCGCCATGGCCCTGCTCATCCACCTGGGCGGCGGGCATCAGGGCGCCGGTCGGGCAGGCCTGCACGCACTCGCCGCAGGCGACGCAGGTGCTGTCGCCCATCGGGTCCTCGAGATCGAACACGATGCGCGTATTGCTGCCGCGCCCCGCCAGCCCGATCACGTCATTGACCTGCACCTCGCGACAGGCGCGCACGCACAGGCCACAGCTGATGCAGGCGTCATGATTGACCGCCATCGCGGTGTGGGAGTGATCAAGCGCGCTGGCCTGCGTCGGCAACCACTCCTCCACGGTCTCCCCCAGCCACTCGCGGACCGTCTCGCGTGCGCCGCCCAGGGTCTCGCGCGCGTGCCCGACATCCACCGCCAGCAGCTCGGCCATCGCCATGAAGTGGCTGCTGACATCGGGGTTGTGCGCCTCGGCGGGCATGTCGGCGGCGAGCAGCTCCACCACCATCGCGCGCGCCTCGCCGGCACGCCGTGAACTGGCACTGCGCACCACCATGCCCGCCCGCGCCTCGCGGATACAGCTGGCAGCAAGGGTGCGCTCGCCATCGATCTCGACCATGCAGGCGCGACAGTTGCCATCGCCGCGATAATCCGGCGCTTCGCTGTAGCAGAGATGGGGAATCGTCTCGCCGGCACGCTTGGCGATCTTCCACAGCGTCTCGCCGGGATAGGCCGTCACCTCGGCGCCATCCAGCGTGATGGTGAAACCATCCTCGCGCAGCGGCTGATCATCCGAGGATGAGTTGCCCAACCCTGTCAGCGCATTCATGCCTCACCTCCCGTGGCGTCAGCCGCATGGCTCGTGGCGTCGGTCGTATCGCTCGTGGCGATCAGGCGCACCCCACCATCCGCGAGGGTCTGGCGGAAATCCTTGAGCAGGCCGAGCACCGGATTGGGCGCGGCCTGACCGAGCCCGCAGATCGAGGCGTCCATCATCACCTGCGACAAGCGCTTCAGCAGCGTCTCATCCCACTCATCGCCGCTAAGCGCCGCCAGCATCTGGCGCGTGCCGACACGACACGGCGTGCACTGGCCGCAGGACTCGTCCATGAAGAAGCTCATCAGATTGCGCGCCACCACCGCCAGATCGTCCTTATCCGACAGCACCACCACCGCGGCCGACCCGATGAAGCAGCCGTGGGCCTGCAGGGTGTCGAAATCCAGCGGCAGGTCAGCCTTGCTGGCCGGCAGGATGCCGCCGGAGGCACCGCCGGGCAGATAGGCACGCAGACGATGGCCGTCGGCCATGCCGCCGCCGTATTCCTCGACCAGCTCATTGAGCGTGATGCCGGCCGGTGCCAGATACATGCCCGGGCGTCTGACGCGCCCGGAGAGCGAGAAGCTGCGCAGCCCCTGCCGTCCCTGACGCCCGGCCGCGACGTAGTGGTCATGGCCTTCGCGATGGAGCCGCGCGATCCAGTAGACCGTCTCGACGTTGTTGACTAGGGTCGGGCGACCGAACAGACCGCACTGGGCCACGAAGGGCGGACGCTGACGCGGCTTGCCGGGCTTGCCTTCCAGCGACTCGATCAGCGCCGATTCCTCGCCACAGATATAGGCGCCGGCGCCACGCCGCAGCTGGATATAACCCGGCGCGACGAGGCCTGCGGCTTCCAGCTCCGCGATGCACTCACGCAGCACCTCATTCAGGGTCGGGTATTCGTCGCGCAGATAAATGTAGAGCGCCTCGGCCTCGATGGCATGCGCACTGGCCAGCGCGCCCTCGAGGAAGGTGTGCGGCTCACGCTCCAGATAGCAGCGGTCCTTGAAGGTGCCAGGCTCGCCTTCATCGGCATTGATCACGCAGTAGCGCGGCCCGGCCTCGGCGCGCACGAAGCCCCACTTGCGAAACGTCGGGAAGCCCGCCCCGCCCAGGCCACGCAGACCGGCCTGCTCGATCATCTGCGCCAGGTCCTCGATGCTGACCTCACCGCCCTCCAGCGCGGCAAGCAGCCCATAGCCGCCACTGGCGCGATATTGTGCCAGCCGCGGATAGGCAAGACTCGCAGCCGGCGCGGCATGCACATGGCCTTCGGCAATCGCCGCCGTGACGCCTTCCACGCTGGCGTGGACCAGATGGCAATGCCCGACCTCCGCCACCGGCGCACTGTCACAGCGCCCCATGCAGGGCGCACGCAGCACGCGCACCTGTTCGGGGTCCAGCCCCGCGGCGAGGCCGGCGCGCAAGGCCTCGGAGCCGGCCAGCTGACAGGACAGCGAATCACAGACGCGCACGGTCAGCGCCGCGGGCGGCGTCTCGCCATCGCGGACCAAGGTGAAGTGGGCATAGAAGGTGGCCGTCTCGTAGACCTCGGCCATCGGCAGGCGCATCCACTCGGCCAGCGCACGCAGGTGGGCCAGCATCAGGTAGCCGACCTCATCATTGAGCACATGCAGATATTCGAGCAGAAGGTCACGCTGCGCCGGGGCATCGCCCAGCAGGCGCTGTACCTCGGCCCAGGCCTCGGCATCCAGCGGACGACCGCGCAACTGGCTGCGCGAACGGCGGCGAGCGACAGGTGTCGGCTCGGTCAGGGTCTCAGGCGTCATGGCGGCACCACATTGTTATCGTTATGAACTGGCGGATCGTTCTGTCGAGACAACGGTCTGGCTGGGCCGTGGACGCGACCATCTAAAGGTGTCCGAAGTCAGGCAAGCCCGACAAGCCAAGCAGGTTCCTTCACTGTAGATCGCAATCTACAAAGCGGGCAGAGCCGCGACAACCGCCTCCCCCATCGAATCGACTCGCGTGTCAGCCACGCACATGTCGGCGTCGTATCCAGCTAACTCGCCCTCGTCCCGCCCTCACACAATCACCAGGGTCCGGCGGCGACCTGCCCCGCAGTCAGCTCGTCATTACGTTCTGGATTGCCACCGCGCTCTGGATTGCCATTCCCCCCACTTCCCACATCGCAGACCCGGGAGACACCCACGACAACACCTCGCTTCGCGCCAGCCGCCCTGTCCGGCTGGCGACACCAATAACAACATGAGGTCATCACATGTCATCGAATCCGTATGACACGGACTACGAGATCGGCCAGGACAATGTCCAGGTCATGGGTCTCGATGTTCACAACCCCGTCTTCGCGATCAGCGCCGTGCTGATCGTCAGCTTCATCCTGTTTGCCATCGTCTTCCCTGCGGGCGCGGAAAGTGCCCTGGGCGGTGCCAAGGCCTGGTCCATCGCACATGGCGATTGGCTGTTCATGCTGGCCGGCAACCTCTTCGTGCTGTTCTGCCTGCTGCTGATCGTGCATCCGGTGGGCAAGCTGCGCCTGGGCGGCCAGAAGGCGAAGCCGGAGTTCTCGACACGCTCCTGGTTCGCGATGCTGTTCGCCGCCGGCATGGGCATCGGCCTGATGTTCTGGAGCGTCGCCGAGCCGGTGGCCTATTACACCGACTGGTACGGCACGCCACTGAACGCGCCTGCCGGTACGCCGGAAGGGGCACGCGCCGCGCTGGGTGCCACCATGTACCACTGGGGCCTGCATCCCTGGGCCATCTACGCCGTGGTCGGGCTGTCGCTGGCCTTCTTCACCTACAACAAGGGCCTGCCGCTGACCATCCGCTCAGCGTTCTACCCGATACTCGGTGAGCGCACCTGGGGCTGGATGGGGCATATCGTCGATATCCTCGCCGTGCTGGCGACCATCTTCGGTCTGGCGACGTCGCTGGGGCTGGGTTCCGCTCAGGCAGCATCGGGTCTGGACTACCTGTTCGGCGTCGGCGATGGCCTGCCGACCCAGATCGCGATCATCATTCTGGTGACGCTGGTGGCCATCTACTCGGTCAGTCGTGGTCTGGATGGCGGCGTGAAGCTGCTTTCCAACATCAACATGATCATCGCCGCCGTGCTGATCATCTTCATCCTCATCTTCGGGCCGACTCTCACCATTCTCATGGGCCTGGGCACCACTACCCTCAGCTATGGGGAATATCTGCTGCCGCTGTCCAACTGGATCGGCCGCCCCGATGAAAGCTGGTTCCACGGCTGGACCGTCTTCTACTGGGCTTGGTGGATTTCCTGGTCACCGTTCGTCGGCATGTTCATCGCGCGTGTCTCGCGCGGCCGCACCGTACGCGAATTCGTCACCGCCGTGCTGCTGGTGCCGACCCTGGTCACCATCGTGTGGATGTCCGTCTTCGGTGGCACCGCTCTGGAACAGGCCATCAATGGCGTGGGCGCGCTGGCCAATGGCATCGACTCCGTGTCGCTGGCCATGTTCCAGATGCTCGACAACCTGCCGCTGTCCGGCGTGGCGTCCTTCATCGCCATCGTGCTGGTGCTGGTGTTCTTCGTGACCTCCTCCGACTCGGGCTCGCTGGTGATCGACTCGATCACTGCCGGTGGCAAGATCGACGCCCCGGTCAGCCAGCGCATGTTCTGGGCAGCGATGGAAGGTTTGATCGCCGGCGCCCTGCTCTATGGCGGGGGGAGCGCTGCGCTGGGCTCGCTGCAGGCGGGCGCCATCGCCACGGGGCTGCCGTTCACGCTGGTGCTGCTGGTGATGTGCTATTCCCTGTTCCGTGGCCTGATGCAGGAAAAGAAGGCACAGGACATGCTCATTCGTCCGGCTGCCGGTGCCTGACATGCGGTGCTGACCAGAGCTTTAATGACCAAAGCTTTACTGACCAAAGCGGTACTGACCAAGGCGGTACTGACTGACAGGCCGCAGGACATGGGCACAAAAAAACGCCGCCCCCGGCAACCGGGGGCGGCGTTGTCATTGGATGACCCGAACGTCATCCAGGCGAGATCAGGAGTTTTCCTGAGCCAGCTTCTGTACCTTCTTCATCAGGTCCGGGTCGTTCTGGACCGCTTGACCGATGGAGTTGAAGGTGGCGACTTCCAGACCGGAGTCCTCGACAGCGCTGACCATCTCGTCGTTGGCTTCCTGACGCACGCTCTGCTTGGCAGTCTCGTCGTCAGCCTTCTGCAGCTTGCCGGCGAATTCCTGTGAGATGCGTGCGATGTCCTGAGAGGCCGCAGCGAACTGTTGCAGCTGAGCGTCGGTGAAATCGCCAGCCTGAGCCTGTGCCGCCTGGGCAGTAGACTGACCTTGGGCCGGTGCATCAGCAGCGAACGCCGGTGCCGACATCATGCCCGCGGAAATCAGGGCAGCCGTCATGTATGCAGTCATCCGTTTCATTGCAGCCTCCAGCAGTGATCAATAAGTGTTTGCCCTAACTCAGACGAGCCTGAAGACAGGACGTTCATTTTTTCATGCAACTCTTTGAAAATATTGTGTATCGACACAGTTACATGAGTCGCAGATCAGCAACGTAGAAGCCTCGGGGCTACGCATGGCGGGCGCCATGACGGCTGGACGCGCATACAGCTTGTGCCACGATTGTGGAAATATCTGCAGCATGCTGCGTGAAGTCTGCACACCACGTACGCGGCATGCGCTTTACACAAGGAGGCCACGTCGCCTGTTGCCACCGCTAGCGGCATGTCGCCATGGGTCTCTCCACAGGCTGAATGAGGGCGGCATGTCATGAAGTACCACATAAATCGCGCGCCAACGGGCAGCAAACTCTCGGTGACTGTCTTAATCTTGAAGGAGAGGCTGTCATACAGGGTGTGCCATTCTTCCCTGCAACCTGTTTCTACAGCCCAGGCTGGCTGGCCCAGCTCATATCATTGCCGCCGGAGGACTGCCATGTCCACGTACATACCATCCGCGCAGAGACTGTCCGCGCTGCCTCGACTGTTCTCGCATCACAGACTGACGTCGAGCCTGATGAGCCTCTTGTTGCTGGCCCTGCTGCCGGCTCTGCTGTTGAGCTCGCCGGTGCATGCCATCAGCCTGCTGGATTCGGATGCCGACCTGAACGCACCCTCCGAGACATCCTCGGGCGCACCGCCACCCCCGACCTCACCGGACACCGCGGAGACCACCATGACCGCCGCCAATGTCGACCCCGCCGCCAACCCGCTGCTGGGCGAGACCTGGAACCGACGCTCGCTGGTGCTGATCGCGCCGGATGAGCAGGACCGGGATCTCGAGCGTCAGCGCGAGGAACTACGCGCCACGCGTGGCGAGATGCAGCAACGCGACATGACGCTCTATACGCTGATGGGCACGCGCGGCATCCACGATGGCGTGCCGATGAGCTTCGAGGAGGTGCGTGCCCTGCGCGATGCCATGCAATTGCGCGAGGGCGCGCCCTTCACCGTCATCCTGATGGGCAAGGACGGCGGCAAGAAGATGCAGCAGGAAGGCTTCGTCGCCCCCGACCAGATCTATCAGGTGATCGACAACATGCCGATGCGCCAGCGCGAAGCCAGTCAGGCAGCGCGCAAGGCCCCCCAGGGCACCGACGAGCACACCTCGCCCGAACCCTTGAGCGATGAGGACTGGCAGTGGGAGGAGTGATCTTCTGTAAGGGTGACCTATTGTGAAGAGCGACTTTCGGTGAAGAGCGATCTTCCGTGATGCATGAAAAAGCCCCTGTCAGCTCGGCTGACAGGGGCTTTTTACCCTCTGCGCGGCTTCAGCGCAGCACGCCTTCCTCACGCAGCAGCTTGAGGATTTCCGCCGCGCCCTCCTCGGCGCTCACGCCTTCCAGCCGCTTGCCACCGCCCCCTTCGGCCTTGGCGGCCGCGGCCTTGAAGCGGTCCCGCGCGCTGGTCGCCTTGATGTGCTTCAAGCGCTTGGGACGCTTGCGAGCCGGGGCCACGCCGAAGGCCTCGGCCTGCGCATCATGGACAAGCTCGCCGCTGGGCTGTGACGCAAGCTCACCACGCCGCGCCTGCGCGAAGGCCGACTGACGCGCCGCCGGCGCCGCGGAGTCGACGCTGACAAGCGCCGGCAGCTTCACGCGCAACCGTCGCCGCTGGCCACGCGGCAGCGCCTGCAAGGCGATTAGATGTGCGCCATCGCAGCTCTCGATCGCGACGATACCCTCCACCAACGGCCAGCCAAGACTCTCCGCCAGCAGATGCGGCAGCAGGCCACTGCCCTCACCGGTCTCGCCCTGGCCACCACACACCACCAGCTGCGGTGCCGCCTGCTTGAGGAGCGTGACCAGCAGCGGCCAGACATCGATGACCGGTTGATCAGCAGCCGTGAGCGACGAATCGTCAGCCATGAGCGGATCAGCAGCCTTGAGCGGGCCAGCGCCAGGAGAATCCGGCGTCACCAGCGTCAACGACTCCAGCCCCATGCCCAGATAGCCGCGCAGCGCCTGATCCTGCTCGCTGCCGGGCGCGATCTCGCTGCCACTGGCGTGCCAGGCACTGAGGCTTACGGCACCGGGTGCCGACTGACGCTCCAGCGCCAGACACAGCTCCAGCGCGCGGGCGTCCTGCTCGGCACGCCGCAGACGCCCCGAAACCGGGTGCTGACCCAGCGATACCAGACTCACGACCTCAAGCGGTGCCGAGGCCTGCTGCGCAACGGATGAACGATCTGCCTTCATGTCCTTCTCCTTTCCCCTGTCGCAGGCGCGAGTTCAGGCCGCGTCGGCGGCAAGCGTGGCGGATGACGTGCTGGATGATGTCGAGGGCACGGCAGGCGACTGTCCCACCGCCGAGGCATCACCGCCGACACTGCGTTCGGCCTCGAGCTGCTGACAGAGACTGGCAAGAATCGCCCCGGCGTCACCGATCACCGCAAGATCAGCACGCTTGACCATGTCACAGCCGCCATCGGTGTTGATGGCCACCACCTTGTCGCAGCGCTGGATGCCCTGCAGATGCTGAATGGCCCCCGAGATGCCCACCGCGACATAGACCCGCGCCGTCACCCAGGTCCCGGTAGCACCGACCTGGCGGGCACGCGGCATGAAGCCGTCATCCACCGCCACCCGCGAGGCGCCTTCGGTGGCGCCCAGCAGGCTGGCGGCGCGGTGGAAGCCATCCCAATCGCGGATGCCGTTGCCCGCCGAGAGAATGAATTCGGCCTCGCCCAGCGCGATCGCGGAGGGATCGACGGCCACCGGGCCAAGGTCTTCGATCACGTCTGGCACGGCGTGCGCGGCGCTGGCCGCCTCCCACTCGAGCGGCAGCGCGGCGTGGCGCACATCTTCCACCGGCTCGGCGCATTCCGCCTCGCACAGCACGATACGGGTCAGCGGGCGGGTCAGGTCCTGCTGACCATTGCCGCTGCGCCCGGTGACGTTGACCTCGGCAAGCTCGCCACGCCCGATGGCGGCAAGCTCGCCGTCGAGCTGATAGGCATTGCCGCTGGGCCGCGCCAGCGCATCGCCCTGACACAGCAGGCGCGCACCGAGACGTCGGCCGCGTTCACCACCGCCAGTGCGGGATTCCGGCAGCAACCACAGCCGTGGTGCCAGCTTGCCATCGATGACCTCAAGCTCCGCCAGCTGGGCCAGCGGCGCATAGCCATCGTGGAGAGTATCGGCAAAGTGCAGCCAACGGTCGGCCCCCGCCGCGCCGAGCCCGACACTGTCGGCGGCGTCACCATCCTCACGCAAGGTGCCGAAGGTGACGGCCAGCACCGCGCCCTGATGGGCGGGGTCGGCATCGGCGATCTGACGGGCCAGCCCCAGCACATCACGGTCATGACTCGACAGTCGCCCACCAGTCATGTCCGGCACCACCGCGACCAGGAAGGCGGGTGATGCGATCTCGACCAGCGGCAGCACGCGCGCCTTGGCCGCGACAGCGGGCTGGCCAGTACCCACCGCGGCAGGCCCGGAGCGGCCACTGCGATCGATGCGTTTGCGGCCATTGGCGGCGATGAAGTGCCCGACATGCGGATTGCGGCGCATCACACCCTTCGGGCCCATCCAGCGTTCCTGAGGTGCTGCCGCGCCACGGCCCAGCGCCTGCAGCGCGATTAGATGCTCAGGGTGCAGCCGATTGCGTGCCTGCTGCTCCAGGCGCGGGTCACGGCGTGGCAGTAGCTCGCGCTCGGATGGGTATGGATGCCCTGATGGGTGTGGATGCTCGGTTGCTTTTGGGTCGCCGGAAATCGTCATGCCGCCACCTCCGCGTCAGTGGGCTGCGTGGTCGACGTCGCCATGCCCTGTGTGGACGAGCCCTGCGTGGACGCATCCGTTACCAGCGCCCGCGCCATCAGTTCCGCCAGATCCAGCACCTGGGGTTCGGCTTCACCGGCCGGTGCCACCACGCCTTCCAGCATCGCGGTGCACTGCGGGCAGCCGACCGCCACGACTTCGGCGCCGGTCTCGCGCACATCGCCCATGCGCATGTCGGGGATACGCTGCTTGCCGGGGATGTCCGTCACCGGCGCGCCACCACCGCCGCCACAGCAGCGTGAGCGGAAACCGGAGCGCTGCATCTCGCGCACTTCCAGCCCCAGCGCCGCCAGCAAGCTACGCGGCGCCTCGAATTCACCGTTGTAGCGCCCCAGATAGCAGGGGTCGTGCCAGGTGACCGCGCCGAGCGTCGCCAGTCGGGTGGCATCGAGGCTCAGGCGACCGGCCGCCAGCAGCTCGTTCATGTAGCTGGTGTGGTGGTTGACGAGGTAGTCGCCACCGAAGGCGGCATATTCACGTCCCAGCACATGGAAGCTGTGCGGATCGCAGGTGATGATGCGCGCGAAGCGATACTTCGACAGGGTGGCGATATTGCGGGTGGCCAGCGACTGGAAGGTCGCCTCATCCCCCAGACGGCGCGCCACATCACCACTGTCACGTTCTTCCGCACCGAGGATGGCGAAATCCACCCGGGCGGCGCGCAGTACCTGCACGAAGGCGCGCAGCGTGCGCTGGTTGCGCATGTCGAAGGCGCCATCGCCCAGCCACAGCAGCGCTTCCACCGGACGCGGATCACGCGCCGCCTCGCGGGCAGCCTGCAGCTCGGCGATGCGCGGCAGGTCGAGGTCCGCCGCCCAATGCAGGCGCGCCTCGAGCGCGAAGCCGCCCGGGTTGTCGGTGGCGATCAGGTTGTCGAGCACCTCGACGCCCTTGCCCGGCGTCGCGCCCTGCTCCAGCGTCATGTGACGGCGCATGTCGACGATGGCATCGACGTGCTCGATCATCATCGGGCACTCCTCGACGCAGGCGCGACAGGTGGTGCAGGCCCACAGGGTTTCCGGCTCGACCAGTACCTTGAACTCGTGGATCAGCTTGTCGCCATCTGTCGCCTCACCCGCAGCGCCCGGTGCCGCCTTGATCTGGATCGGCCCGGATGACGCTGCCTGAGCTGCCGGGCGAGCATGCGGAGAGGCCCCGACGATGGTCTGCTGCGGGCCGCCGCCATGCTGGCCGGGCGCGCGCCTGGGCTCATCGCCCGGATAGGGCGAACCGGCGTAGGCGGCATCGCTGCCACCGGCCATGCCGACCACCATGTCCTGGATCAGTTTCTTGGGATTGAGCGGCTGACCGGCCGCGAACGCCGGACACACCGCTTCACAGCGCCCGCACTGCACGCAGGCATCGAAGCCCAGCAGCTGACGCCAGTTGAAATCGGACGGCTTGCCGACGCCCAGCGGTGCCTCGGGGTTGGTCAGGTCCAGCGGCAGCAATGCGCTGTCGCGGATGCCCGCGCTATCGCGGGTGCTGAAACGTGCCGGACGCCGATGGAAGGCCAGATGCAGCGCACCGGCGAAGGCATGCTTCATCGGCCCGGTGATGCGCGAGCCGCCGCCGGTCATGCCGACGATCATCTCGAGCAGCCCCCAGCCGATGCCCACTACCAGCACCAGCCCGAGGATACCGCCGGAGATCATGCCGCCGACGCCTTCCGGCAGCACCAGTGACAGACTCATCACGAACAGGCTGGCGGAGAACACCAGCAGGCTCTTGGGCAGACGCATCCACGGGCCACGCGACAGACGTGCCGGCGGGGCGAGGCGACGACGACGCACGAACAGCGCGCCACCGAACATCGCGCCACTGGCCAGCAGCAGCAAGACGCCCAGCCAGGCGGAGTCGATGCCGAAGCCGTAGACCACCACCATCAGCAGCGCCGCGGCCACGAAGCCGCCCCCGGTGGCGACGTGGGTGTTGGCCATGTAGCGGTCCCGCGCGACCACGTGGTGCAGGTCCACCCCGTAGCGGCGCGGTACCTTGGCAAGGCTCGCGATCAGCTCTCCCACACTCATGGACGTGGCATCCGCCCGCCCCTGGCGCCACAGGCCGATGCGCTTGACCGCGCCGATGGCAGCCAGCGCCAGCGCGGTGAAGATCAATACCGACAAGATCGTGTCATTCATGCTGCTCACCCTCTTTCTTCAAGCCCGCTGTCGACCGGACGACTGCCGAGCCGGCGGCATAGGTGCGGCCGGCTCGGCAGATCACGTCATCAGAAGTCCTTGCACAGACGCAGGGCGTCATAGATGGCGGCGTGGGTGTTGCGCGGTGCGTTGCAGTCACCGAGGCGGAACAGCAGGTAATCATTGCCTTCGGTGGCCTGGCTCAGGCACGGCTGCGGCTTGATGGCGTAGAGCGACTCGACGTCGATCTGGCCCTTGTTGAGCGAGCCGTCCTTGAAGGCGTAGTAGAGCGCCTCATCCGGGCGTACGCCGTTCTCGACCACGATCTGGTCGACGACGCGCTCTTCGAGGGTGCCGGTGTATTCGTTCTCGAGCACCGCCACCAGGCCTTCGCCTTCGCGGTAGACCTCATGCAGCACCATGTCGGAGGTCATCACGACTTCCTTGGCATACAGGCTGCGGTAATAGGTCGGGAAGGTGGTTCCACCGACCGCCGCGCCGGGCTTGATGTCATCGGTGACGATCTCGACCCGCGCGCCCTTGTCGGCCAGATAGTCGGCCACCGAGACCCCGGAGAACTCGCAGATGCTGTCGTAGATCAGCACGTTGCTGCCCGGTGCGACGCGCCCGTCCAGCACGTCCCATGAAGAGGCGATCAGGCTCTTGGCCGGGTCTTCGTCGTAGCCCCAGGATTCGAACTGCTCCATGAACGGACGGCCACCCACCGCGAGGATCACCACGTCGGCGCGCAGGTCACGAATGGTGGCCTCATCGGCCCGCGTGCCCAGGCGCAGGTCGACCTTCAGGCGTGCCAGTTCCAGCTGATACCAGCGCGTGATGCCGGCGATCTGGTCACGCTGCGGTGCCTTGGCGGCGATGGTGATCTGGCCGCCAAGCTCGTCACGGGCCTCGAACAGCGTCACGTCGTGGCCGCGTTCGGCGCACACGCGGGCTGCCTCCATGCCGGCCGGACCACCGCCGACGATGACGACCTTGCGCAGCGGGCCGCTGGTCTTCTCGATCTGATGCGGCAGGCCCATGTATTCGCGTGACGTCGCGGCATTCTGGATGCACAGCACGTCGAGGCCCTGATACTGGCGGTCGATGCAGTAGTTGGCACCGACGCACTGCTTGATCTGGTCGAGCTGGCCCATCTTGATCTTGGCGATGATGTGCGGGTCGGCGATGTGGGCGCGGGTCATGCCGACCATGTCGACATAGCCGCCTTCCAGGATGCGCTCGGCCTGGTTGGGGTCCTTGATGTTCTGGGCGTGGATCACCGGAATCGAGACGACTTCCTTGATGCCGGAGGCCAGGTGCAGGAAGGGTTCCGGCGGGTAGGACATGTTGGGAATGACGTTGGCGAGGCTGTTGTGGGTATCACAACCGGAGCCGATCACACCGAAGAAGTCGAGCAGGCCGGTGGCGTCGTAATAGGCCGCGATCTGCTTCATGTCGTCGTGGGACAGGCCATCAGGATGGAATTCATCGCCACAGATGCGCATGCCGACCACGAAGTCGTCGCCGACCTCGGCGCGAACCGCCTTGAGCACCTCGAGACCGAACTTCATGCGGCCCTCGAAGCTGCCGCCCCATTCATCAGTGCGCTTGTTGACGCGCGGGCTCCAGAACTGGTCGATCAGGTGCTGGTGCACGGCGGACAGCTCGACGCCGTCCAGGCCGCCTTCCTTGGCACGCCGCGCCGCCTGGGCGAAATCGGCGATGATGCGCTGGATCTCCTCCACCTCGATGGTCTTGCAGGTGGAGCGGTGCACCGGCTCACGGATGCCGGACGGCGACATCAGCGAGGTCCAGTCGAAGCCGTCCCAGCGCGAGCGACGGCCCATGTGGGTAATCTGGATCATGATCTTGCCGCCATGCTTGTGCACGGCATCGGCCAGATTCTGGAAATGCGGAATGATGCGGTCGGTCGACAGATTGACGGAGCTCCACCAGCCCTGCGGGCTGTCGATGGAGACCACCGAGGAGCCACCACAGATGCACAGGCCACACCCGCCCTTGGCCTTCTCTTCGTAGTAGCGCACGTAGCGCTCGGTGGTCATGCCGCCATCGGTGGCATACACCTCGGCGTGGGCGGTACTGACGACGCGGTTGCGGATGGTCAGCTTGCCGATCTCGATCGGCTGGAAGAGTGCGTCGAATGCCATGGTGAGAGCTCCTCGCCGGGGAGAGCGCCGCCTCGTCACGCTGGCCTGGCCTGCCCGCCGCCACGAGTCGTGGCGACGGGGTTGGCGTCAGGTGTCTTGCATGTCAGGAGAGTCGGCGCTCAGGCGTTGCGTTGTCGTTGTTGTGGGTGATGAGTGTCGTGTGGTGAGTGTCGTGACAGAGAGATGATCGGGCGGCCAGCGTGTGCTGTTGCCTGTTGCCTGGGCCGGGTCTGGGCCCGAACCATGGAATAGAGAGTGGCGGATCCGAAAACGTCACACTGTTCCGGGAGCGACCTCGAAATACCCCACGTCACAGCCTTCCTCACCCCCGCTCTGGGTCTGGACGGCGACGGTGCGCAGCTCGCTGCCACGCGCGGCCAGAATCTGGTCCATCGCGCCGGCGAACCAGCCGGTGAACATGTATTCAAGTTTGGTGCCGGTCTTGCCCTGCTGATAGACGAAGCAAGAGTGTTCCAGGCGCACCTTGCAGGTACCGCGCTCCAGATCGATCTCCTCGGTGATGAACAGACCCCAGCCACGCTGCGACAGGCGCTTCATGTAGTGCTCGAAGACTTCCACGCCGACTAGGCCATGCAGCTCGGCTTCCTTCTCGCACCAGTGCCAGGCGCTCTTGTAGCCGGCGTGATAGAGAATCTCGGCGTATTTCTCCACGCCCAGCGCCTCTTCCACCGCGACATGATTGTTGATGAAGAAATGACGCGGCACGTACAGCATCGGCAGCGCATCGGACGTCCAGACGCCGGTCTCGCTATCCACTTCGATCGGCAGTTCAGGGGCCATCTTGCTCATGTCGGTGTCCTCCAAAGGGGGCTTAAGGGAATTGCAAAAAAGAGATCAGGAAAGAGAGATCAAGTAAGAGCGATCAATAAAGGGCACAGGCAGCCAGACTCAGCCGCCCCAGACATTTTCCAGCGTGCGCAGCCAGTTCTCGCCCATGATCTTGCGCACCTGATGCTCACTCATGCCGCGACGCAGCAGCGCCTCGGTCAGATTGGGGAACTCGCCGATGGTGCGGATGCCTTCCGGATTGACGATCTTGCCGAAGTTGGTGAGACGACGGGCGTAGCCCTTGTCGTGGGTCAGCCACTCGAAGAAGTCCTGGCCGTGGCCCTGGGTGAAATCGGTGCCGATGCCGATGGCATCCTCGCCGACCAGGTTCATCACGTATTCGATGGCCTCGACGTAGTCGTCGACGGTGGCGTTGACGCCGGCCTTGAGGAAGGGGGTAAACATGGTGACGCCGACGAAGCCGCCGTGTTCGGCGATGAAGCGCAGCTCGGCATCGGACTTGTTGCGCGGGTGGTCCTTGAGACCGGCCGGCGCGCAGTGGGAATAGCAGACAGGCACCTTCGATTCGAGGATGACTTCCTCGGAGGTCTTCGAGCCGACGTGGGAGAGATCACACATCACGCCGACGCGGTTCATCTCGGCGACCATCTCGCGGCCGAAGCCGGACAGGCCGCCATCGCGCTCGTAGCAGCCGGTGCCGACCAGATTCTGGGTGTTGTAGCACATCTGCACGATGCCCACGCCGAGCTGCTTGAAGACATCGACATAGCCGATCTGGTCTTCATAGGCGTTGGCATTCTGGAAGCCGTAGATGATGCCGGTCTTGCCGGCGGCCTTGGCGGCGCGGATGTCGGCGGCGGTGCGCGCCACGCAGACCAGGTCACTGCTCTCGGCGATCAGCTGATTGCTCTTGACGATGTTGTTGACGGTCGCCTGGAAGCCTTCCCAGACCGAGACAGTGCAGTTGGCAGCGGTCAGACCGCCCTTGCGCATGTCCTCGAACAGCTCGCGCTGCCACTTGGCGATCACCAGACCATCGATGACGATGCTGTCATCGTGCAGGGCGCGGGCCGCATCGGCCCCACCGAAGGAGGAGGTAAATTCGGACATCATGTCGCTCCGGCGCTGGGCAGGCGGCTCGAGGGAGTCAGGTCACTGCCCGTACCCGGCGGACAGGGCCTGTCGGAGCACGATCTCCAGCAGGCTGTGCCAGCATAGTCCTGCCCTCTTGCCCCTCTGACGCCAGATGCGACCCGTGGCTATCGAATCGCGTCAGAGCTGTCGTTTCTGAAACGCCGACGCCCCGACTCGAGAGAGCCGGGGCGTCGCGAGACAGCCGAGGGTGTAGCGTCACGCCGCTCAATGCGCGGGGGACAGCTCCTTGAGCGAAGGCAGCAGGTCCCAGCTCAGCCAGCCACGCGGCTGTTCCAGACGCTTCAGGTAGCCCATGCCGAGGTTGTTCATCTGGCGACGTGTCCAGCTGGCGCGGCGCTGGATATAGGCCGAGGGCTTGCCGGCATTGAAGCGGATCGGATTGGGCAGTACCGCCGCCAGCAGACTGGCCTGATAGGCGGAAAGGCTGGCGGCATCGGTATTGAAGTGATGCTCGGCCGCAGCCTCGACACCGAAGATGCCCGGCCCCCATTCGGCGACGTTCAGGTAGACCTCGAGAATACGCTCCTTGGGCCAGATGATCTCGATCAGGATGGTGAACCAGACCTCCAGCCCCTTGCGCACCCAGCTGCGCCCGTTCCACAGGAAGACATTCTTGGCGGTCTGCTGGCTGATGGTACTGGCGCCACGCAGGCGCTCACCGGCCAGCCGCGCATCGATGGCCTTGACGATCTGATCGACATCGAAGCCGTAGTGATCGGGAAATTTCTGGTCTTCCGAGGCGATCACCGCCAGGCGGGCATTGCTGGAAATCTGCTCCATCGGCACCCAGTCATGCTTAAGCGCCATCGGCTCGCCGGTGACCAGGCCATGGCCCCACTTCTCCAGCATCACCATCGACACCGGCAGCGGCACGAAGCGCAGCAACACCACCAGGCCGATACAGGCCACCATCCAGCAGGCAACGACCTTGAATGCCCACACCGCCAGCCAGCGCAGACGCTCCATCGGGCGCATGCCGGTACGCGGCGCCGGGCGGCGTGTCGCCCCGCGCCGCACACCCGCCACACGCTCCGTGCCTTCCTGCCTGCGTTGCTGTCCTCGTGCCATCCCTTGCCGTCCCCTGTCGTGCTTGTCGTGGCGCGTCATTCCGCCGCCGAGCCATTGTCGTGTCAGCTACTGCTGCATAGCGCCTTCGAGTGTACCAGAGCGTGCCGGTGGCTCCCGTGAAAACGACAACGCCCCTGCCACAGAGGCAGAGGCGTTGGACGTTGCGGGAAGCTACTGTCAGTCGGCAGGTGTCAGCCCTGCAGACGCACGCTGGCGTAGGTCGGCTCACCGCGCGCATTGGCCAGTGCCAGAATCGCCGAGGAGACGGGGGACTCGCTCACCGGTTGCAGGGGCGCATTGCCGACCATGCTCTGGCCGATCGACTGATGCAGAAGCCCTTCCAGACTGGCGACACCGGTCAGCTGATGATCACCATCGGCGCGACACGGCACCTCGAGCACGCTGACACTGCGCTCACCTCCGATGCGCTCATCACGCGGTGGCATCCCGAAGTACTCGCGGTAGCACTTGGAGAAGTGCGGCGTGGACACGAAGCCACAGGCCGAGGCCACCTCGATGATCGACAGCGCCGTCTGCTTGAGCAGCTGACGTGCGCGGGTCAGGCGCAGCTTGAGGTAGTAGCGCGACGGAGAGCAATGCAGATAGCGCTGGAACAGCCGCTCCAGCTGACGGCGCGAGACATCGACATAGTGCGCCAGCTCGTCCAGGCCGATGGGCTCTTCCAGATTGGCCTCCATCAGCGCGACGATTTCCAGCAGCTTCGGCTGGGTGGTGCCCAGCACATGCTTGAGCGGCACGCGCTGCTGGTCCTGCTCGCCACGCACGCGATCGCAGATGAACATCTCGGAGATGCCCGCCGCCAGCTCGCGGCCATGCTCGCGACCGATCATAGTCAGCATCATGTCCATCGGCGCGGTACCGCCGGAGGCCGTGGCGCGGTCCTGATCGATGGAGAACAGTCGTGTGGTCAGCGGCACGCGCGGGAAGGCTTCCTGCATCGCGGCCAGACACTCCCAGTGGATGCTGGTCTCATGGCCTTCGAGCAGCCCCGCCTGAGCCAGCGCCCAGCTGCCGGTACAGACGGCACCCAGCTTGCGGCCGGCACGCGCCTGCGCCTGCAGCCAGCTGACATGCGGACGATGCACGGAGCGCTGGATGCCGACGCCACCACACACGATGACGATATCCAGCGGCGGGCAGGCCTCGGTGGAGGTGTCGGGCGTGACCTGCAGGCCATCGCTGGCGCGCACGGGGGTGCCTTCCAGCGTCACGGTATACCAGCGGTATAGCTCGCGTCCGGCCAGCTGATTGGCCATGCGCAGCGGTTCCACCGCCGAGGCCAGCGAGATGAGCGTGAAGCTGTCGAGCAGCAGGAAGCCGATGGTCTGCGGCTGGCGCGTCTCGCCGGCCATTCCTGCAGCGGATGAGTGAGCTTCGTACGGGCGGGCGAAACGGCCACTGGTCAATGCCATGAGAGGGGTCCTTCTTCATATCTGCCTGAGTGACAGACCGGGGCCTCGTGGCGCCCTCTCCCGTGGCCTGATGAGGCCGGCGGGGGTCTGCAGTATTATCGTTATTGGGTCTCAGCAGGGAGCGAACCCGGAGGGTCAGCTCCAGCAGCGACGACATCGGCAATCGGCCCCATCAGGGGGAGGTCAACAAGCGACCTCTGCAATTCCGATAACGTCAGGGATGTCGTGATTCACTGCCTGGACGTCGTGCGTTGTCCACGTCTCGACAGTAAACCATCGCGCCTGCCTGGCGCAGTGACTTTATCGCCGCTGTGCAGCAAATCATCGTTGCCGTACGGCACAGGATAACGTCTGGATTGACTGCCACTGACGCAGCATAAGCAAATGCCACCAAAACGGGCTTTCATGCCTTGAGATTCTGAAAGAACCCGCTTCTCATGACGAAAAAACGACAGCCCCGCTATCCATCAATCGATAGCGGGGCTGTCGTTTCTGTCTTTCACGCAGTGTCTCTGCTCGGCGAGCGATCATCTGCGATTGGGACTTTCACACCTCAACACCGAGGCTTGAGACTCAACTCAGAGGTGTTTCGCGTGCCTTTTCATTTCTACCGGCTACCACACCCACACCTCTCAGAGGAGGTGTTTCGCATGGTAGGCAAGATGCTCATCGATGAAGCTGGCCATGAAGAAGTAGCTGTGGTCGTAGCCGGGCTGGCGACGCAGGACGAGCGGATGATCGAGTCCGGCGCAGACTTCCTCCAGACGCTCCGGCTTGAGCTGCTCCTCGAGGAACTGGTCGCTTTCGCCCTGCTCGACGAACAGCTCCTGGCGTTCGGCGCCGCTGGCGTGAACCTGCTTAACCAGTTCGCAGGCATCCCATTGCGCCCACTGGGTGCGGTCATCGCCGAGATAGCCGCTGAAGGCTTTTTCGCCCCACGGGCAGGCCATCGGATTGACGATCGGCGCGAAGGCGGAGATCGAGCGATAGCGTCCCGGGTTCTTCAGCGCACAGATCAGCGCGCCATGGCCGCCCATGGAGTGACCGGAGATGGATTCACGCTCGCCGTCTACCGGGAAGTGACGCTTGACGAGCGCCGGCAGCTCCTCGGTGACGTAGTCATACATGCGGTAATGACGCGCCCAAGGCTCGCGGGTGGCATTGACGTAGAAGCCTGCGCCACTGCCGAAGTCGTAGCTGTCGTCTTCGCCGTCCAGATTGACACCGCGCGGGCTGGTGTCCGGGCAGATCAGGGCGATGCCCAGCTCCGCCGCCTTCTTCTGCGCGCCGGCCTTCTGCATGAAGTTCTCGTCGGTACAGGTCAGCCCCGACAGCCACCACAGCATCGGCACCGAGCCCTGTTCGGCCTGGGGCGGCAGATAGATGGCGAACACCATGTCGCAATCCAGGCTGCCGCTGCGGTGACGGTAACGCTTGAGCCAGCCGCCATGCACCTTGTTGGCGCTGACCAGCTCGAGTTGTTCGGTCGCGGTCATCATGTTCTCCCTTGTGATATCGCCCATGAAAACGGCGTCGGCAAGCCGACGCCGTTTCGCGTTCCAGACCTCACCGGGCAACAGGTGTTTCCCTGTTGCCCGGCGGCAGTTCAGCCTCGGATCAGAAGCTCAGCACGGTACGGATCGACTTGCCTTCGTGCAGCAGATCGAATGATTCGTTGATCTTCTCGAACGGCATCTGGTGAGTGATGAAGTCGTCCAGATTGATCGCGCCATCCATGTAACGCTCGACGTAGCCCGGCAGTTCGGTACGGCCCTTGACGCCACCGAAGGCGGAGCCTTTCCAGACGCGCCCGGTCACCAGCTGGAACGGACGGGTGGAGATCTCTTCACCGGCACCGGCGACGCCGATGACGATGGATTCGCCCCAGCCCTTATGCGCGCACTCGAGCGCTGCACGCATGACATTAACGTTGCCGATGCACTCGAAGGAGTAGTCGACGCCGCCGTCGGTCATGTCGACGATGGCTTCCTGGACCGGCACGGACAGCTTGCTCGGGTTGACGAAGTCGGTGGCGCCGAACTTGCGGGCCAGGTCGAACTTGTCTTCATTGATGTCGATGGCGATGATGCGCGACGCCTTGGCCATCACCGCACCCTGGATGGCGGCCAGACCGATGGCACCGAGGCCGAAGATGGCGACGGTAGAGCCCGGCTCGACCTTGGCGGTGTTCATCACCGCGCCGATACCGGTGGTGACGCCACAGCCCAGCAGGCAGATCTTGTCCAGCGGCGCTTCCTTGGACACCTTGGCCAGCGAGACTTCCGGCACCACGGTGTATTCGGAGAAGGTAGAGGTGCCCATGTAGTGGTGCAGCATCTTGCCATCGAGAGAGAAGCGCGAGGTGCCGTCCGGCATCAGGCCGCGACCCTGGGTGGCACGCACGGCGCTGCACAGGTTGGTCTTGCCGGAGAGGCAGAACTTGCACTTGCCGCATTCGGCTGTATAGAGCGGAATGACGTGGTCGCCCGGTACCAGGCCCGTCACGCCCTCGCCCACTTCCTCGACGATACCGGCGCCTTCGTGGCCCAGCACGGACGGGAACAGACCTTCCGGGTCTGCGCCGGACAGGGTGAACGCATCGGTGTGACAGACGGCGGTATTGACGATGCGTACCAGCACCTCACCGGCCTTCGGCCCTTCGACATCGATCTCGACCAGTTCCAGCGGCTTGCCGGCTTCCAGCGCAATCGCAGCACGTGATTTCATGAATCTCTCCTAGTGAGCATCAATAGCGGTAAACTGGCTGCCAATCTCATGCCCCCTGGTGTGGTGACGATCACCACGGAGGCCATCCTGAAAGGTAGCAGCACCTGACAGGTTGCATGGATGAGTCGCCCGAGGGACTCCCAACGCGACAGGCACTGGGCTCGTCCTTGCGGTTCATCCTTGCGGGCTCGGCATGGAGCACAGTCTACGCAGTCATGCGGGTGGGATTAAGCCGTCGGCACTCAGATGATTATTGCCACTCAACAACAATGAAAGAGGAGCCAGCATGCAGCGCTGGGACCGTATCGAAGCCTTCGTGGAAGTCGTCAGAATCGGCTCATTTTCCGGTGCCGCCCGTCATCTCGGGGTGTCCAGCTCACATGTCAGCCGTCTGATCAGCCAGCTGGAAGCCCAACTCGATACCCAATTGCTCTACCGCACCACCCGGCAGACGCGCCTCACCGATGCCGGTCAGGTGTATTTCGAGCACTGCCATCATCTCTTCGATGGCTTCCGCGCCGCCGAACAGGCCATCGGTGACTTCCACGCCCGCCCCAGCGGCGTGCTCAAGCTGACCAGCGCCACCACCTTCGGCGAGCGCTACGTCGCGCCGCTGGTCAACGACTTCCAGCTGCTGCACCCGCAACTGGAAGTGCAGATGCACTTCACCAACCGTCCGGTGGAATTGATCGACGAGGGCTTCGACGTCGCCATCCGCATGGGCGTACTCAAGGACTCCTCGCTGATCGCAAGGCGACTGGTGGACCGCCGCGAATTCGTCGTCGCCTCGCATGACTACTTCCAGCAGGCGCCGCGCCCGCACACCCTGGCCGAGCTCTCCAGCCACCGCTGTCTGGCCGGCTCCAAGCGCGAGTGGCTGTTCGAGGTCGAGGGCCAGCGCCGCGAGGTGCGCATCACCGGCAGCTGGCAGGCCAACTCCGGCCCGGCGCTGCTGGACGCCACGCTCAAGGGCCTCGGCCTTGCCCAGATTCCCGACTATTACGTCGCGCCCCATCTGGCCAGCGGCAAGCTGATCTCGGTGCTGGATGAGTACCAGGTGCGCGATACCGGGGTGTGGATCGTCTATCCTCGCCACCGCCATCTCTCACCCAAGGTGCGCCAGTTCGTCGACTTCATGGTCGAGCGCTTCGAAGATGGTATCCCCAGCCTTGGCGAATGACGCGCCGCTGCGGATGAGTTGCCAAATTGATGAGCGGATGAGTCGATGGGCGGTTGAATGAAGAAGCTGACGAACGACAGACGGGCTGCCAATCGGCAGCTCGTCTGTCATTGCACTGACAATTTTCATCAGCGCCCTGATGGCGGTCACCGAATTCATCAAGATGCTGCATCAGAGCGGCGAACTGAACGCCCTGGCAGTGCCCAGACACTCGGAAGTGACCGGCGCGGACATCCGTGCACCCACCCCCTTCTGGCTGGCAAACGCCCCACTCACCGACAGGGCCTACAACGTGGTACGCGCCTTCGAGGCCGGCTGGGGCGGCGTGGTCAGGAAGACGCTGGGGAAATATGCGGCGGCGGTGAACAGCCAGCAATAGATGAGAATCAAAAAAGGGACCGCCAGCAATGGCAGCCCCTTTTTCATTGGCTTGATGACCCACCAATGATGACCATGATTAGCCTAAAGATAATGAAATCATGAAATCACCTGCTGGCTCAGGCGGACAGCCCGACGCCCTTCAGCAGCACTCGCGTCACATTCTGCACCGCCTGCTCGAATTCGCGATCACTCAGCGCCTTGCCCTGATTGAGCACCGCGATCTGATGATCGAAGTCGGCGTAGTGCTGAGTGCTGGCCCAGATCATGTACAGGTAGGCGGAGGCATCGACGTTGTCGATGCGGCCCTCGCCGATCCACTGACGCAGACGTGACTTCTTCATCTCGGCCCACTCGTCGAGCCACACCGTCAGCTCCTCGCCCAGCACCGGCGCGCCCTGCATGATCTCGCTGGCCCACACCTTGGAGCCATAGGGGCGCTGGCGCGAGTGCATCATCTTGGCGCGAATGTAGGTGGAGAGCACCAGCTGCGGGTCATCGTAGGCCTCGAAGCACAGCGCATCTTCCTTCCACAGCGCCAGCAGGCCATCGAGCACCGCGCGATACAGCGCTTCCTTGGTGCTGAAGTAATAATGCAGATTGGACTTGGGCAGCTCTACCTCGGCGGCAATATCGACCATGCTGGCGCCGACATAGCCCTTGAGAGCGAAGATCTTTTCGGCGGCGAGCAGGATGCGGCCGACATTATCCTTGCGAATCTGAGACTTGCGAGTGGTCATGCGATCCCCTGACGCGGTGCTGGCAGTGCGATGAGAATATCACAACCGCACTGCCAACATGTCTGAGCCGTCAGGTTCCCCCCTGCCATCCGGCAAGGGAGATGGCGACTCTGCAAGTGCTGTGCAATCCCGCGCCAGCGCGGATCGGCAAGCACCGCGCCTGCGACATCACTCGAAGACCGCACCATCGATGAAGCCATCCGCCGGCATCGGCACCTGGCCCGCCTCACCGCTCAGCCACCAGGGCGACGGATGCGTGCCTTCGCTGCGCTCATCCACCACCGGCACCACCATGCCCAGCTTGCGGGCCGCCGTGCGGTAGAGGTCCGGCCGGACGCACCGCGCCAGCGTCGCCTCGAGATCCTCGTCACTGAAGCCCTGCAGATGGCCCCAGCGCTGCATCTGGGCGATGTACCAGCGTGTCTGGGAACGCCACGGGAAGTTGGCCGCGTAGCGATGGAAGATGGTCCAGCCGGGATTTTGCTGCTGAAACTCCTCCACCGACTGCTCGACATCCACGTCTTCCAGTCCGCGCGTCACCACGCTCATCGGCACCTCCGGCATGCCCTCATCATGCAGCCACTCGGCCGCCCTGGCCCGATTGCCGGGGCGGTCCAGCCAGGCGCAGGCCTTGAGCAGCGCGCGAATCAGCGCCTGATGCGCCAGCGGATGCTGCTCCGCCCAGTCCTCGCGCACGCCCAGCACCTTTTCCTGCCCGAAGCGCCAGATATCATGACTGCCCGCCACCACCTGCCCCATGCCCTGTGCCGCCGCCAGGCTGTTCCAGGGCTCACCGACACAGAAGCCATCCAGCGCACCGCTAGCCAGTTGCGCCGCCATCAGCGGCGGTGCCACGGCACGCATCTCGACGTCGCGGTCCGGATTGATGCCGCCGGCCGCCAGCCAGTAGCGCAACAGATAACGATGCGAGGAGAACGGATGCACGCTGGCCAGCTTGAGCAGGGGCTCGCCGCGCTGCTTGCGCTCGCGCACATGCGCCGCCAGCGCCTCGGAGACCTGCAGCGGGCTGGAAAGCGCGTGACCATTCTCGCCAAGCGTCGCCATCAGTGCGCGCGACAGGGTGATGGAGTTGCCGCCCAGATTGAGCGTCATGGCGCTGATCACCGGTGTGGCGCGGCCATCCAGGCCCAGGGTCGAGGTCAGCGGCATCAGCGCCAGCATCTGCGCGCCCTGCAACACGCCGGTCTGCAGGTCATCACGCAACGCTGCCCACGAGGGTTGCCACTTGAGTGTCACCGCCAGCCCCTCCTCGCGGAAAAGCCCCAACTGCTCAGCGACCACGAAGGGCGCGGCATCATTGAGTGGCATCAGGCCCAGCGTCAGCTGATGGCCATTCAGGGGTACATCTGTGGGCATCACGCATACCTCTTGAACGATCGAGAGAGAAGGACAGTACGGCGACCGGCTCAGCGCCGACGCGCGGCCTTGAGCAGCTCATCGGCCAGCTCATGCAGAGCCAGGCGCCGGTTCATGGCGGTCTTGCGCAGGTATTGATAGGCGGCATCTTCACTGAGCCCGCGCGTCTCCATCACCACGGCCTTGGCGCGATCGACGCTGCGCCGCTGCACCAATGTGGTCTGGGTACGGTTGAGCTCCCCCTTGAGTGCACGGTGCGCCTCGAAGCTGGTGATGGCGACCTCGACCATGCTGCGCACCATCGCTGGCATGACGTGGTCCACCACATAGGCCGAGACACCGGCGCCGGCCGCCTCACGCACGAGGTCCGGCGCATCTTCACTGGCCAGCATGATCATCGGCTTGGGATAGCGTCGCCCCAGCTGGCCGAGATGCTCCAGGGTGTCGCGGCTGGGCAGGTCGGCGTCGATGATCACCGCATCGGGCTGATGCTGCTCGACCAGCGCGTGCAGGTCCTCGTGCTCGTCAACGCGCAGCGCCACCTCGAAGCCGGCGCTCAATAGCGCCTGCTCCAGCGCGGCGGAGCGCTCACTGCGGACATCGACGATCAGCACGGTCACGGGCATGTCAGGTTTCCTTGGGTCGGGCATGAGACTTGCCGTACACCCAAGCAGGATCCGTGCCGCAATCTGGTGCAACCTTGCGGCCAAAGGCCTTCAGAGCGGTCGAGCCGAAAGCGTCGCTGCACTGCAATGAGGCATGCGCCTTGCCGACCCTCCCAGCACCATTCGCGTGCGCCAGACTGGTACCCCGCGCCTTGCTGACGCACCGCCAGCGCGCATCCAGCCCGAGACACCGCCTGCACGTGCCACCCTACTGTCCTTGCCAAGCCATTGATCTTCTGGGACTTGTCCCTCTCACACCCCCGCAACTGGCGCGCTACTTGCTTTGTTCCTGTCACTTGCCGCACGGACACTCTGCTGCCGGCAACCATGGCATCACCGACTGCTGCCATCGCTATCCATGACGTGGACCAGGCTCTTCGGAGTACGAGTGCGTCGAACCAGGCCCCTCAATGACGAGGCGCCCTTGCTGTCGTTCATTCACAGCCGTTCGACCACTCGCCGAGCACACCTGACCTCGTGCCCGGCACCGACGCTGAATCAGGAGCCCACTCATGGATATCCGCAACAAGGCCAGCCGCATCCGGCTGTTCAGCTTCAACACTCCGCAGATGCGCGCCTTCCACATGTCATGGTTCGCCTTCCACGTCTGCTTCTTCGGCTGGTTCGGCATCGCGCCGCTGATGGCCGTGGTACGTGACGACCTCGGCCTGACCAAGACCCAGATCGGCAACACCATCATCGCCTCCGTCGCCATCACGGTGATCGTGCGTCTCGCCATCGGCGTGCTGTGTGATCGCATCGGGCCACGCAAGGCCTATACCTGGCTCTTGTGCCTCGGCTCGCTGCCGGTGATGTGCATCGGTTTCGCCGACAGCTTCGAATCCTTCTTCCTGGCCCGCCTGGCCATCGGTGCCATCGGCGCTTCCTTCGTCATCACCCAGTACCATACTTCCGTGATGTTCGGCCCCAATGTGGTCGGTACCGCCAACGCCACCACCGCAGGCTGGGGCAACCTGGGCGGCGGCACTACCCAGATGCTGATGCCGCTGGTGATGGCCGGCCTGCTGATGCTGGGCGTCGAGCAGACCTTGGGCTGGCGTCTGGCGATGGTCGTGCCGGGCATCGTGCTGTTCCTCACCGGTATCGCCTACTACTTCTTCACCCAGGATGCGCCGGACGGCAACTTCAGCGAGCTGCGTGAGCGTGGTGAGCTGCCCAAGGCCGAGAAGGAATACAGCATGCGCGCCACCTTCGGCGCGGCGGCACGCGACATCCGTGTCTGGGCCCTGTTCCTCGTCTATGGCGCCTGCTTCGGGGTCGAGCTGACCATCCACAACGTCGCCGCCATCTACTTCTTCGACCACTTCGATCTCGATCTCGCCACCGCCGGTCTCATCGCTGGCCTGTTCGGCCTGATGAACCTGTTCGCCCGCACCCTGGGCGGCGTCTTCTCCGATCTCTTCGCCCGCCAGGCCGGCCTCAAGGGCCGCGTGCGCTGGCTGTTCATCGCGCTGCTGTGTGAAGGCGTCGCGCTGGTCGGCTTCGCGCAGATGGAAACCCTCGCGGTGGCCATCGGCATCATGCTGGTCTTCAGCCTCTTCGTGCAGATGGCGGAGGGCGCGACCTTCGGTATCGTGCCCTTCGTCAATCGCAAGGCGCTCGGCGCGGTCGCCGGTATCGTCGGTGCCGGCGGCAACGCAGGCGCGGTCGCCGCGGGCTTCCTGTTCCGCAGCGAGGAGCTGACCTACCAGGAAGGCCTGATGTACCTGGGCATGGGCGTGATCGTGATCTCGCTGTTCGCGCTGCTGGTGCGCTTCAGCGCCGCCACCGAAGCCGAGGAAAGCCGCGCCTACGACGCCGCCATCGCGGACCGCAAGCAGCAGAGCGAGCAGCAGCCCGCCTCGGCATAAGCGGATTTCCTTCTCCCCGAGCCAGACACAAGAAGGCCCCGCCTCTGGGAGGCGGGGCCTTCTTGTGTCTGATGACAGCTCAGGTCAGCGGCGACTCATCGCGGCGCTGACAGCCGAGCCTCAGCTATCGGTGGCGTTCTCGACGCTATCACCGGCTTCCTCGACGGCGTTGTCCATCTTCTCACCGGCCTTCTCCATCGGGCCTTCGTCCTCGCAACCGGCGAGCGACAGGCCACCGAGACCGAGCATGGCAATCATCAGCGAACTACCCAGAGTCTTGAGCTTCATGATGTCTCTCCTTGAATCATCGGTCGGAATGACGCGACAGCTGCCATCACCCGCAGGCTGCCACGTGGTGCTACCCATGACATGGAGCAGGAGCCTTGCCGTTTCAAGGGTCACGCAACGCCGAGTTGCCTGTGGCTGATCAAAACCAATCGCTCAGGGCTGCTCAGCTCAACCGCGCAGGGCTGATCAGATACCCAGCTCAGAGAAGGTATCGGGAAACTGCACTTCACCGCCCAGCCCCTCCAGATAGTCCGGCAGCAGCTCGAAGGCGACGAAGGAACCCGGCACGTCGTCATGATGGCAGTAGAGCCCGTAATGACACGCCGGATGAAAGCCCAGGTGGGTATAGAAATCCGCATGACCGGCCGCCACCACGGCCCCCGCCCCCAGCAGTCGACAGCGCTTGACCGCCGAGATCACCAGTCGCTTGCCGATGCCGTGACGCTGATGCTGGGGCAGCACCGCCAGCGGCGCCAACGCCATCAGCACGCGGTCCGGGTAGCCGGAAAGCTCCACGCGCGACACCATCACATGCCCCAGCAGACCGCCCTCGCCTTCACTGAGGTGGCGGCCGGTCTCCGGGTCGGTGACACGCTCGGCCACCAGCGAGATCTGCGCCAGATTGCCTCGACGCAACCTGTCACCCAGGCGCGCTTCACGATGGCCGGCAAAGACGGATTCATGAATGCGGTAGATGCGCTCATGATCAATGAGACGCTCTTCACGAATGCGAAGGTTATCGACGGCGTTGGCAGTCATCACGAGGTACCGGATCAGCGCCCTGATGATCAGGGACGTTACCTCAAGCGTAGCCACCGCCCGCAGCGGCTGCGAGCGTCAATCTGCTGCTCAAAAAGCACGATGCCCGCCGTGGTGGCGGGCATCGCCTGGGGTGATATCAAGGTCGCATGACAGATGAAGTGCCTGGTTCAGCCCCTCTCAGGCATCTCGCCGCCAGCAGTCAGACACGTCGCCAACGCTGCCCGCCTCAGCTCTTGAGACGACGCGCGCGGAAGGAGCGGCCCTTGAGCTTGCCATTCATCAGCTGGGTGAGTGCCGACTTGGCGACATCACGCTCCACGGCGAGGAAGGTGGTCCGCGCCAGTACCTTGATCTTGCCGATCTTGCTGCCTTCCAGGCCGCCGTCACCGGTCAGCGCGCCGAGGATATCGCCGGGACGCAGCTTGTCCTTCTTGCCGCCATCGATCTGCAGCGTCGCCATGCGCGCATGGAAGGGCTCGCGGGTCAGCATGCTCTTCGAGGGCAGCGGCTCGGCTTCCAGGGTCTGCTCGAGGAATTCACCCAGCCTGGTCAGGCGATAGTCTTCCTTCTCGGTGTAAAGCGTACAGGCGATGCCGGAGCTGCCCGCGCGGCCGGTACGCCCGACACGGTGCACGTGGGCGTCGAGATCACGCGCGATCTCGTAGTTGAACACCGCATCCAGCGCATCGATATCCAGCCCGCGCGCCGCGACATCGGTGGCCACCAGAATCGAGGTGCTCTTGTTGGCGAACATCACCAGCGTCTGGTCACGCTCGCGCTGTTCGAGGTCACCGTGCAGCGCCATGGCACTGAAGCCGTGCTCATTGAGGGCATCGCTGACTTCCTGCGCCTGACGCTTGGTGTTGCAGAACACCACGCTGGATTCCGGACGGTACTTAAGCAGCAGGATACGCAGCGCCTCGAAGCGCGCCTCGTCATCGGCGACACGGTGGAACAGCTGACGGATGCTGCTGTCATCGTGGGTGGAGGCCACCTCGATGCTGACCGGGTCACGCAGCATGCGCTCGGCGATCGGACGCACGCCATCGGCGAAGGTCGCGCTGAACAGCAGCGTCTGACGCTCCTCCGGGGTCTCGGCGACGATGGCATCCAGCACCTCGGCGAAGCCCATGTCGAGCATGCGGTCGGCTTCATCCAGCACCAGGGTATTGAGCTCCTCAAGGCTGAGGCTGCCCTTGCGCAGGTGCTCATCCACGCGCCCCGGCGTGCCGACGATGATGTGCGCGCCGTGTTCCAGCGAACCCAGCTGGGGGCCGAAGGGTGCACCACCACACAATGTCAGCACCTTGACGTTGTGCAGACCGCGCGCCAGACGACGGATCTCGCCGGCGACCTGATCAGCCAGCTCACGCGTCGGGCACAGCACCAGTGATTGCACCCGGAAGCGCGAGACCTTGAGGCGCGACAGCAGGCCCAGGCCAAAGGCAGCAGTCTTGCCGGAGCCGGTCTGCCCCTGGGCGATGACATCGCGGCCTTGCAGCATCGGCGGCAGGCTCTGCGCCTGAATCGGCGTCATGGTGTGGTAGTCGAGCGTGGCGAGGTTGTCGAGCAGCTCGGGCGCCAGCGCCAGAGAGGCAAAGGCAGGGGTGGCGGTGGCGTCAGTCACGAGGACATTCCTTCAATCGATGAACAGGCACGAGCCGAACGGGCTTACGCGCGGGCGCAGAGCATAGCAGAGCGTGGCCACCGACGCCTGCTGCGGATAGCGCCTGCCACGAATGCCAGCCCCTGATACCGGCTCCCCAGGCGAGATAGCCTTTTGGAGCAACGCCCTCCCTTGCCCGCCAGAATCATCTCTCAGCACACCGTATGAGCCAGCTAGAACGTGACTCAACTCAAGCATGATTTTCGTCACGACAGGATTCGATTCCCGCCAAATATCATTTATCAATTATCGTTAATTAAACAGAATGGCCAATTGTCAGCTGGCATGCCATGACACGGAAACGCCTATCAGATTGCCTGATATTTCCCGATCCTTGATTCATGCAGCGTATTCACACAAATGACGTCGCTACTCATGACGGAATAGTCATCGCGACGTTCTTGTTATCTGCCTCCGACTATCAATGCCAATGACATACCAGGATTGGTGCATACCGAGATGCCCCCATGCTGGATATGAGGAATGCCAGCTCTCATCAGTGATGCCGCTGCGCGCCCAGAGACTAAATCTGAATCGATGTCATGAATATCAATGACTTGCAGATAGAAAAATACTGTCTGTGCCGCACAGGCGTTTTCGATCTCGGGAGCTCCCGAATCGGATCATTGCAGGCGTACTGACAGCCAGTACGAAACCGGTCATCAAGCCCGGCGCAAGACACAGGTCGCCGAGACACAGAGCTGGCAACACCTTGGAAACACCATTGACGTGAATCCTGCAGCTTCATTGCCGCAATGCACGGCATGACGTGACCTGAGCAAACACAGTGCTGCCTGTGGGCCTTGTCATCAGATGATTACGTAATGCCGGCTATGGAGAACAGAAGACACAATTATGGGTTTTACTACCTTCACACAAGCTAACTGATTACCTTTTTGATAAACATGACAAGAAACAACACATAATGACGCTGGAGCCCCACTCTCCCCGGCGCAAGCGAGAAAGGTCACACGAAGACGCACGATGGCGATACCTCCCCACACAAAAGCGCCGCCCGAGCATGGCCCGAGCGGCGCTTTTGTGTGTCATCTCATCAAGGAAAAGGGCCGAGCTTGCAGCCAGCTCGGCCACGGCCACTTAGCGTGCCGCTTCTTCCTCAAGACGCGCCTGCTTGCCACCAAGGGTGAAGCAGGTGTCGATCTCGCGCAGCATGAACAGCGCGACACAGGCGGCCAGCATCGGCCAGGCAGCGAAGAACAGCAGGTGATCGAACGGGTCCAGATACTGCTTGAAGGCAGAGAAGGTAGACCCGGCGTGCAGCAACAGCACCAGGCCATAGGTCAGCGTCTTCTTCACGCCCGCGACGAACATCAGCAACAGCACCATCTCGACGACGGCGATCGCGATGACGATGCCCTCGCCCAGGCCGCCGATGGCGTAGAACTTCTCGAAGATGGCCGCGGCATGGCCGGGATGGAAGAACTTGTCGAGTGTCCACATCAAGATCACGAGGAAGACCCCGAGGCGCAGCAGCAACAGGGAAATGCGGATTCGATCGGCGTACTTCGTCATGTCAATTCTCTCCAGGGGGAAGGGTCCGGCGCTGCAAGGCAGCGCGCACGTGCTGCTGTGTACGCACCAAGTGGCCGCCTGGTTGCATCGATTGATGATTTTTCTCACAAGATTAACCACTTGGCAGCGCAATCCCGCCTCGCGTCCCCTTGGCGCAAACGCCTGCCGCACTGGAGGGTCTAGCGACCTTAAGCTGCCATTGTTGGGCGCAATATCAGCAGTCACTGCTTCTGTAAAAACGCCGACTTACCCGCCCTGATCCTGGCCCCTTGCCCCTTTTCCCTTGCCCCTGGTCCGGCCTACCGCCACGCATTGCAAAGGCGCGCTTTCCGGCCTTGAGCGCCCAACTGCTGGCGCATGCCGCGCGCATTGCAGCACAACGCGAGCGTGGCGAGATTCTCGACGACGCCTGTGCCATGAGTGCGGTACCGACGGTGATTCAGGAGATCTGGCTGGCCAGTGGCGAGCTTGAGACATTCGCCTTACGCGAAGGCATCCAGGTCGAGAGCCTGGCGGAGCTGCTGGGTGAGCACACTCCGCCTGACAGCCCCGCCACCGCTGCACAAAGTGGCGCGCCAGCGCGGGTCGTGAGGCCACTTGATACTTTCGACTGGCTGCATCTGGCGCTGGAGCAGCTGTTGCAGATACATCAGGATAAGCAACGTTTGCACTCAGGCTGATGTATCTCGGCGCCAAAACTCGTATGGTGAGAGAGAGGCTCGGCCTGTCGTCGATCAAGATGACGCGCGAGCCTCGAGCACGACTGTCATATGCACGACTGGAACGCATTTCTGGTACGCGCAACAAGGCACGACATCAAGCACAGCACGCGGAGCAGAACATCACGATCGATCATTGAAAACGACCAGCCGAGGAGGTTCACATGAAGGTCTACAAACCTGAATGGCGTTGCACGCTCGACGTGACGGAAGGCCCCGACCCCACCGCCCGCTGGAAAACACGGCTTGCCTGGCGCCTGCGCGCCCTCGCCGACCGCTTTGATGGCGGTAGTCGTACGATGAAGATTGACTGCAATGTCACCCCGGCGCTCACCCGCGAAGAGGTCGACACCTGCCTGGGCAAGGGCTTCGCCCTCAGCCAGAACCTGATGCTGCAACTGGCCAACCACAGCGCCTGCGAAGATGTCCTACGCGACGCCAAGGCCGAGCTCTACGAAGAAGAGCAACACCCGATGTAATGGTTTGATCTCAGTAGAACCCCGCAGATCGACCCGTCGGTGAACGTAGTCCGCAAGACGCATGAAAAAGCCCTCCCGGCGATGCCGGGAGGGCTTTTTTGATGTTTTATATCAGCGCCTTGAACAGACCTCTGGCCCCAGCCCCCCTACCTGAAACAGCGGCAAAAATACTGACAACGTCGCTCCCCACCATTCCCTGTACAATGGCTCCCTCAAGCCGCTCCTCTCAACCTCAGGCCTTCCATGTCCATTTCCGCGCGCCCTTCCAAGCTGAGCCTGCCTCAGGTCAATCCCGGTGTGACGACGGTGCTGGAGTATCTGCTGCTCAAGTTTCCGGCGATTGCCGAGTCGCGCTGGCGCGAGCGCATGGCCGAGGGCAAGGTGCATCGCGATGATGGCTCGCGGATTACGCCTGAGTCGCTCTACCAGCCACATCTGCGCGTGTTCTATTACCGCGAGGTGGAAAGCGAGCCGAGCATTCCCTTCGCGGAGCAGGTTCTCCATCAGGATGAGCACATCCTGGTGGCCTACAAGCCGCACTTTCTGCCGGTGACGCCCGGTGGCCTGTATGTGAACGAGTGCCTGCAGCAGCGACTGCGCAAGCGTACCGGGATAGAGGCGCTGCAGGCGGTGCATCGCCTGGACAGGGTGACGGCGGGGCTGGTGCTGTGCTCTCTCAATCCCGAGACGCGTCCTCTCTATCATCAGTTGTTCAAATCACGAGATATCCACAAGACCTATCAGGCCATCGCCGAGACACACAGCGAGGCACCGCTGACAGGCCAGCAGTGGGAGGTGAAGAATCGTCTGGAACAGGGCGAGCAGCGCTTTCGCACCGTGGTAAGGCAGGGCGAGCCCAACAGCCACTCCGTGATCCGCTGCATCGACCAGCGTGGCAGCCGGGCATTGTTCGAGCTGCACCCCATCACCGGACGACGCCATCAGCTGCGGGTACACATGCAGACACTGGGCTGGCCGATCCTGAATGACCGCTACTACCCCGAGCTGCAACCGCTCTCGCCGGATGACTACGCGCGCCCCTTGCAGCTGCTCTCCAAGGGATTCGAGTTCATTGACCCCGTCACCGGCGAGGAAAGACGCTTCGAATACGACGGTGACCTGACACTGGCGTGAGCCGTGGCATGGCCCGTGGCTGTCATCGCCTACCGACGCACAGGCCACGGCACGTGCACAAAGAAATCATCTGACGAAAGCTTCCTGCTCGACGTCAGGCGGGCTAAGGTTTTCCTTCATCCCCGGAAAATAGGCCCATCGATGTCCCGACGTCTCGCAGTGACCGGAGGAGCCGCGCTGGCCGCGCTCCTGTCCCTCCCCGTCCTCGCACAACAAGGGCACGACGGGCCGCCGCCCGGCCACGACGGGCCACCGCCGATGCCCGCGGAAGACCAGGCGCTGAGCGAGGCCTTGCGCGCGCGCATGGGTGACACCAGCACCCAGATGCAGAGCGTGCCCATCCCCGAGAGCGCAGCCGAATGCGGTGATACGCCCGGTTACGAACGCATGCTGTGCCTGATCGATCTGCTCAAGGCTGATGTCTCCGATGACCTTCTCGAGAACCTGCAGCATGACTACTCCCTCGCAGAGGCCGAGAACTGGAGCAACCTGCCAGCCGGTGCCTTCCCGAAACGCCCCGGCGTGCTGCTGGGCGAGCTGAACATCAAGCAGCGCGGCCTTGTAAAGGCCATCATGCTGGAAGCCACCGGCCACGCGCCCGATGAAGGCTTCGACGAGATGCTCCAGACGCTCAACGCCGATGACTACATCAATACCGTCAGCACCGACTACAAGGCCGGTTACTCCTCCTACAACACCAAGTTCGCCTTCCTCGGCACACCGGGTGAGAGCGGCACATGGGAGCTGTACTACGGCGGTCACCACATGGCCTTCGCCAACACCTATACCGACGGCAAGCTGGCCGGTGCCACGCCCTCCTTCCGTGGCGTGGAACCCTTCCCCTATTTCGAGATGAACGGTCGCGTGAACGAGCCGCTGACCCAGGAACGCGATGCCTTCGCCACCCTGCTCAGCTCGCTCTCCGAGGATCAACAGGCCGAGGCCACGCTGGAAGGCACCTACCGTGACATCCTCGCTGGCCCGCAGGCTGACGACGCCATCCCCGACAGCTACGAGGGCATCCCTGTCTCCGAGCTGGATGACGACCAGCAGGCTCTGTTGCTGACGGCCATCGAGACCTACGTGGACGACATCTCCGCCCCTGAAGCCGCCGCCTACATGGAGAAGTACACCTCCGAGCTTCCCGAGACCTATCTCGGCTTCTCTGGCACGCCGCAGGTGAGCGCCGAGAACGACTACGTGCGCATCCACGGCCCCTCACTGTGGATCGAATTCTCGTTGCAGTCGAACAAGTCCACCGACAAGGTCGGCAATCACCCGCACTCGGTATGGCGGGATCGCACCGACGACTACGGCGGCCAGGCCGAATGAGCCGGCGCGTTTCCTGGCGCACCGCCCTGCTCGCCCTTGTCATGATCTCTTTCGGCCACGGGGTCAGCGGGGCGGGAGGCGGCCTCATCGAGACGGCTCACGCCCACGCCCTGCCCGGCAGCGTGCTGACATTCGAGCAGCAACCGCAGCACACGCTGCACCTCACGCTCCAGTTCCCGCGCGAGGATCTGCTGATCGCCGCGCCGGAACTGGCAGCCCTTGGTGAGCAGGCACCAGGCCAGCCCCTGCCGCAGCCGCTGGTGGATCAACTCGGCAACTACCTCAGTCACCATCTCGCCTTGTCAGCGAGTCACACACCACTGACGCTGCAACTGGTGGGAGCGCGCCTCGCATCCACCTATCAGCCACAACTCGGCGACTACGTGCTGGTCATCACAGAGTGGAACGTGAAGACCGACAAGGCAGAACCGGACTCCCTGCTGCTGAAATACGACGCCGTGATGCACGAAGTCCGCAACCACCGCGCCGATGTCTACTGGCAAACTTCCGACGGCCACACCCGCCCACTGGCCGACTTCGACTTCTTCCACTCTGCCCACGGCGTAAGGCTCGACCTACACAAGGCGAGGCAGACGCCAGCCGAGCAGGAATGAGACGACCTGGAGTAAGCAAGGCAATAAGCGTTTCCTGAATCGCGCCCACAAAAAAGCCCTTCCGGCCAATGGCCGGAAGGGCTTTCTGCTTGCTGCGTTGTCGTCTCGATCAGCTCAAGAGACCGTCTCGACAGAACGCTGCGTCAGCTCAGCGAGGGGGATCGTCAGGCGATCATTCCCACTCGATGGTGGCCGGCGGCTTGCTGCTGACGTCATAGGTGACGCGCGAGACGTGCTCCAGCTCGTTGATGATGCGGTTGGAGACCTTCTCCAGCAGCTCATACGGCAGGTGCGCCCAGCGGGCCGTCATGAAGTCGACGGTCTCGACGGCACGGATACCGATGACCCACTCGTAACGACGGCCATCGCCGACGACGCCGACGGACTTGACCGGCAGGAAGACGGCGAACGCCTGGCTGGTCTTGTGGTACCAGTCGAAGTTGTGCAGTTCTTCGATGAAGATGGCGTCGGCTTCACGCAGGATGTCCGCGTATTCCTTCTTCACTTCCCCGAGGATGCGCACGCCCAGACCCGGCCCCGGGAAGGGGTGACGGTAGACCATGTCATACGGCAGGCCGAGTTCGAGGCCGACCTTGCGGACTTCGTCCTTGAACAGCTCGCGCAGCGGCTCGACCAGTTCCATCTTCATGTCGTCCGGCAGGCCGCCGACATTGTGGTGAGACTTGATGACGTGGGACTTGCCGGTCTTGCTGGCGGCGGATTCGATCACGTCCGGGTAGATGGTGCCCTGGGCGAGGAAGTCGACTTCGGTCAGCTTGGCGGCTTCGGCATCGAACACTTCGATGAAGGTGTTGCCGATGGCCTTGCGCTTGGCTTCCGGGTCACTGACGCCAGCCAGCTTGCTGAGGAAGAGGTCTTCAGCGTCAACACGGATGACCTTGACGCCCATGTGGCGAGAGAAGGTTTCCATGACCTGGTCGCCTTCGTTCTTGCGCAGCAGGCCGTTGTCGACGAAGACGCAGGTCAGCTGGTCGCCGATGGCCTTGTGCAGCAGCGCCGCGACCACGGAGGAGTCGACACCGCCGGACAGGCCGAGCAGCACCTTGCGGTCACCGACCTGAGCACGAACGCGATCGGTGAGGTCTTCGATGATCTTGGCCGGAGTCCACAGACGCTCGGACTGGCAGATCTCGATCACGAAGTGCTCGAGGATGCGCTGGCCCTGCAGGGTGTGGGTGACTTCCGGGTGGAACTGCACGCCGTAGAACTGCTTCTCTTCCCACGCCATGGCGGCGATCGGGCAGCTCGGGGTGGAGGCAGTGACGGTGAAGGTCTCCGGGATCTTCGCGACCTTGTCACCGTGGCTCATCCAGACGTCGAGCAGCGGGCGGCCTTCGTCGTCCAGGTGGTCCTTGATGTCCTTGAACAGCGCGGACTCACCGTCGACACGAATCTGGGCATAGCCGAATTCGCGCACGTTGGAGCCTTCGACCTTGCCGCCGAGCTGCTCGGCCATGGTCTGCATGCCGTAACAGATGCCGAACACCGGCAGACCCATCTCGAACACGCACTCAGGCGCACGCGGCGAGTCCAGCTCGGTGACGGATTCCGGGCCACCGGCCAGGATGATGCCGTTGGGGTTGTACTCGCGGATCTCTTCTTCGGTGATGTCGAAGGCACGCACCTCGGAGAACACGCCCAGCTCACGCACGCGACGCGCGATCAGCTGTGTGTACTGGGAACCGAAATCGAGGATCAGGATCTTGTGGGAATGGATGTCTTGCATCTTCAGTCTCTCATTGGGGAGTCATGTGACCCGCTTCGGAGCTGCGAGGGAGCGCGGCGTCGTCTCCTTCCGGCCCCCGAAACCGCCGGGGGAGAAGTTTTCTCGACCTAAGCAAAGCGGGAACCCGTGTAGGGCTCCCGCTTTGCGTCGCGCTTCGCTATGTCTCAGTCGCGCCGATAGTTGGGCGCTTCCTTGGTGATCTGCACGTCGTGGACGTGGGATTCGGCGAAGCCGGCACCGGTGATCTGCACGAATTGCGGCACGGTGCGCATCTCTTCGATGGTCTGGCTACCGGTGTAGCCCATGGAGGCACGCAGGCCACCCATCAACTGGTGCACGATGGCGCTCATCATGCCCTTGTAGGGCACGCGGCCTTCGATGCCTTCCGGCACCAGCTTCTCGACGCCGGCATTCTTGTCCTGGAAGTAACGGTCGCTGGAGCCCTGGGTCTGGGACATGGCGCCCATGGAACCCATGCCGCGATACGCCTTGTAGGTACGGCCCTGGAACAGCTCGACTTCGCCCGGCGCTTCCTCGGTACCGGCGAGCAGGCCGCCGATCATGACGATGCTGGCGCCTGCGGCGATGGCCTTGGCGATGTCACCGGAGAAGCGGATACCGCCATCGGCGATGACCGGCACGTCGTACTTGGCCATGGCGGCCGCGACATTGGCGACAGCACTGATCTGCGGCACACCGACACCGGCGACGATACGCGTGGTGCAGATGGAACCCGGGCCGATGCCGACCTTGACGCCGTCTGCGCCGGCTTCCGCCAAGGCGATGGCGGCTTCGGCGGTCGCGATGTTGCCACCGATGACCTGAATCTTCGGGTGGTGCTCCTTGACCCAGGCGACGCGGTCGATCACGCCCTTGGAGTGACCGTGCGCGGTGTCGACGACGATGACGTCAACGCCGGCTTCGGCCAGTGCCGCGATGCGGTCCGGCGTTTCCGGGCCGGTGCCGACAGCAGCACCCACCAGCAGGCTGCCATTGCTGTCCTTCGCCGCGTTCGGGTAGGTCTTGACCTTCTCGATGTCGCGAACGGTGACGAGGCCGCGCAGGCGGAATTCGTCATCGACGATCGGCATCTTCTCGATGCGGCTTTCCTGCAGCTTGGCCTTGATCTGATCCAGCGGCGTGCCTTCCAGTACGGTGACCAGCTTGTCGCGACCGGTCATGATGCCGGCGACGGTATCGCTGAAGTCAGGCTGGAAACGCATGTCGCGACCGGTCACGATGCCGACCAGGTATTCACCCTCGACCACCGGGAAGCCGGAGTAGCCATGCTCCTCGGACATTGCCAGCAGATCCTGGATCTTGGCCTTCGGGCTGACAGTGACCGGGTCACGCACGATGACGCTCTCGTGCTTCTTGACCTTGCGGACTTCCGCGGCCTGCTGGGCGATGCTCATGCTCTTGTGGATGATGCCGACACCACCTTCCTGCGCCATGGCGATGGCCAGGCGAGCTTCGGTGACGGTGTCCATCGCAGAGGAGATGAGCGGGATATTGACGCTGATGTCGCGTGTGAGACGTGATCTCAGGCTGACGTCCTTGGGGAGGACCTCGGAGTAGCCGGGGACGAGAAGAACGTCATCAAACGTCAGAGCTTCTTGCGCTATACGTAGCATGTCGAACGCCCAGTAGCAGTTTATGAGGGATGCGCGAAAGCCGCAGTGCAGGGCCCGTGGGACAGGCGCCATGACTACGGTTCTTGCGATTGCTGCGAGGTAATCACCCATGATAACCCATTCGCCCCACTCGAGACAAACGTCGCAGGCTATCAATCTCGCGACATCTTGTCCCAGCGGCATTGACCATCTGGTCAACTAAAGCCACGGATGACGCGGCCTGCGGGCTGGCGGGCGGCAAGTCACCTTGCCAGAGCCGCGCCTCGCTGGGCACTGGTCAGCGCATCCCGATGGGTCGCCTTGGATCGTCTCTCGCTTCTCGCCTGTGGCATCATTGTCTTGTGCTCTTCACAAGCTTCAGTGCTTCCAAGCTTCAGTTCTTCACAAGCTTCAATAGTCGCCCTCACTCAAGCTCCCCGTCAGCTCCAGCACAAGGAATGTCGCGTGTTCGAAATCTCGTCTGCCGCCAATGCTATCAGCGTGACCCAGCTCAACCGCGAGGCCAAGGGCCTGCTGGAGCGAGGCCTGGGGGAGCTCTGGATCGAGGGGGAAATCTCGGGTTTCTCGCAGCCGCGCTCCGGCCACTGCTACTTCACGCTCAAGGACGACAACGCCCAGGTGCGCTGTGCGCTGTTCAAGAGCCGTGCCCAGTTTCTGCGCGAGAAGCCCAAGGACGGAGATCGGGTGCGGGTGCGCGCCAAGGTGTCACTGTTCGAGGCGCGCGGCGACTATCAGTTGATCGTCGAGGCATTGCAGCAGGCGGGGCTGGGGGAGTGGCTGGCGCGACTGGCGCGCCTCAAGGAGCAACTGGCGGCCGAGGGCGTGTTCGCCAATCAGCGCACCCTGCCCCATCCGCCGCGCCATCTGGGCGTGATCACCTCCGCTACCGGTGCGGCGCTGCAGGATGTGATCGCGGTGACGCGCAAGCGCTGGCCGCAGGCGCATCTGAGCGTGTTGCCGGTCGCCGTGCAAGGGCCGCAGGCGGTGCCGCAGCTGATTCGCGCGGTGGCGATGGCCAATCGCGACAGCGACTGTGATGCACTGCTGATCACACGTGGCGGCGGCAGCCTGGAAGACCTGTGGGCCTTCAATGACCAGCATCTGGCGCGCGCCATCTTCCACTCGCGCCTGCCGGTGGTGGCGGCCATCGGCCACGAGACCGACACCACCCTGGCGGAGCTGGCCGCCGACCTGCGCGCGCCGACGCCCTCCGCCGCTGCCGAGGCGCTGTATCCTGATCAGCTCGCCCAGGTGCAGCAGCTGACCGCCCTCAAGCAGCGCCTGTGGCGCGCGCAGCGTGCCCGCCTCGATCAGGCCGCGCAGCGGCTGGATCATGCCCGCTCGCGCCTGCGTCATCCGGCCCGTGAGCTGGAAACCCAGCGCCAGCGTGCCCGCGAGCTGGAACGCCGCCTGCACACTGCAGTGCGCATGCGCATGACCAGTGAGCAGCAGAAGGCCGACCAGCTGACCCGCCGCCTGCAGCAGGCCAGCCCCGCGCGCGATATCCAGCGTCACCGTCAGCAACTGGCGATGTTGACCCCGCGCCTCAACAACGCCCTGCCCCGCCGTCTGGCCGCTGATCGTGAGAGACTGGAAGGCGCGATGCGTGCGCTGAATGCGGTCAGTCCGCTCAATGTACTCAACCGCGGCTACGCCATCGTCGAACGCGTCGGCAGTCACTCGACACCAGCACATGGCGACAGCAAGGTCATCCGCGCCGCCCACCAGACCCAGCCCGGTGAGATGCTCTCGATCCGCCTCGGCGAAGGCCGCCTGGCCGTCGAGGTCAAACGTCGCTACAGACCAAAGCCCTGATCGACGCTGTCACGCTGCCAGACCGAAAAAAGCCCCGCTACCGGAACCGGTAACGGGGCTTTTTCACGGGCGCTTCACGTCCGACGCACCGGGCCGCTTTTGACCTTGCGCCTTTCGCGTGGCCTCGGACGCGATAAACCTAGAAGTCAGGCGGACCCTGCTCGGCGCCCGGCTTGAACACACCCGGCTCCAGATCATGACGTCCCAGCAGCTTGTAGAAATCGGTGCGGTTACGCCCGGCGATACGCGCCGCCTGGGTCACGTTGCCTTCGGTGATCTTCAACACCTTGATCAGGTAGCTGCGCTCGAAGCCGGCACGCGCCTCAGAGAAGGACGGCAAGGCGTTTTCCTCCGCGGCCAGCGCCTGGGAGACCAGCGCTTCCGGAATCATCGAGGAGCTGGTGAGCGCGACACACTGCTCGACCACGTTGACCAGCTGACGCACGTTGCCCGGCCAGGCACTGGAAGCCAGCAGGTTGAGCGCTTCCGGCGAGAAGCCCTTCACGAACGGCTTGTGGCGCGCGGCGGCCTGACTGATCAGATACTTGGCCAGCAGCGGCACATCCTCGGCACGCTCGCGCAGGGCGGGCAGCTTCAGATTGACCACGTTGAGTCGGTAGTAGAGGTCTTCGCGGAAGTCGCCGTCATGCATCGCCTTGTCGAGATTGCGGTGCGTGGCGGAGATGATGCGCACGTCGATGGGCACCGAGGTGGTGGAGCCCAGCGGGCGAATCTGACGCTCCTGCAGTGCACGCAGCAGCTTGACCTGCAGCGCCAGCGGCATGTCGCCGATCTCATCGAGGAACAGGGTGCCGCCGTCTGCCGCCTGGAACAGGCCCTGGTGGGCACTGACCGCGCCGGTGAACGAGCCCTTGGCGTGACCGAACAGTTCGCTTTCCAGCAGCTGCTCCGGCAGCGCGCCACAATTGATGGCGACGAAGGGACGCGAGGCACGCGGGCTGGCGTTGTGGATGGCCTTGGCCATCAGCTCCTTGCCCGAACCGGACGGACCGGTGACCAGCACGCTGACATCGGAGGCCGCTACCATGCGCGCCTGCTCGAGAATCTGCTCCATCTGCGGGGAGCGAGTGATGATGCCAGCACGCCAGGCATCGTCACCCTCCTTTACGGGCGGCGCCTGGGCCAGCGCCTCATCGATGGCGGCGAACAGCTCGTCCTTGTCGACCGGCTTGGTCAGGAAGCTGAACACGCCCTGACGGGTGGCACTGACGGCATCAGGGATGGAGCCGTGTGCGGTCAGCAGGATGACGGGCATGCCCGGCTGACGCTTCTGCAGCTCACCGAACAGGGCCATGCCATCCATTTCATCCATGCGCAGGTCGGACAGGACCAGGTCTGGACGTGCGGCTTCGAGACGGCTGAGCGCCTCGCGGCCACTGCTGGCCGTCGTGACCTTGAAGCCACGGCTTTCGAGACGCATGCCGAGCAGCTTGAGCAGGCTCGCATCATCATCGACGAGCAGAATATGCGCTTGTGCGTATTTCACACTAACTCTCCTTGCGACACCCGAGGGCCTGGGACATCGACGTCGGGGCCGCACAGTCTTGCGTCATGCAATCGCGGGGATTGAGTGACAGGGTCGTGGCCAGAGTCTGCCGCTGAGGGTTCAGGGCGTGCTCTGGCGGCGCGAATTGATCGATTCTTCGATGGCCGTCAAGGCTTCCAGCTTCTTGGTCAGCTGGGCATTCTCGGCGCTGAGCTTGCGACGGGCACCGTCATTCTTGTCACGCTCGGCGATCAGACCGCGACGCTCCTCGAGGCCATTGAGCCACTGGCGAAGCAGCGGCTGCAGGCGGCTCGGGGCGGTAGGCAGGTCCGCCTTGTAGAGGTCAGAGGCCAGCTCCCAGTCCGATTCATCGCCCCAGCTGAGCACGATGGCACGCGCGAGGCGACGGTCATGGCGGTTGCCTTCCAGCTGCAAAAGGGTGCTTTCACGCCAGCCGCTGTTGCCACGCTGGGCCTGCAGCGCGAAGGCGACCCATTCATCCAGCAGGCAGTCCTCGCCGGTGAAGTCCGGCAGGTCGCCGATGCCGTAGCAGCTCTCCCGCACACTCTGGCTGACCACTTCCGGCTCGCTGCCCGGCATGGTGATATTGGTCAGGGCGCCACAGGCGCTAAGCGTACTGAGCAATACGCCTGCGGCCAAGCGCATCAGTAGTCGTTGCCCCTTCATCACTTCAGTTCCTTGCGTGCTTGATGGCGTTCAGTGACGCCATTTCATGTGGTGTGGACTGCTGATCCGCTCCGGCGGCATCCCTGTCTGCCTGCAGCTCATGCTCACTGCCTTCCCCTGACGTCAGCGAGCGACTCGGTGTCGGCAATGTCAGCCGGAAGCAGACATCCGCCCTGGGGTCATCCACCAGCGCCAATTGACCAAATTGGGCGCGGGCGCTGTCAGCGGCGACCGAGAGGCCGATGCCCGAGCCCTTGAGCGGCCCCTTGCGCTTGACCTCGCCCTGATAGAAGGGCTTGAACAGGTGGTCACGGTCCTGGGTTGCGATGGGCTCGCCGCTGTTGGCGACCTCGATGATCAGCTTGCGACGCTCCTTGCGGGCTCTCAACCACAGGTCACCACTGTCTTCACCATAGGCGATGGCATTGGAGATCAGGTTGTCGAGAATACGCCCGGTACGCGGCCTGTCCGCCTCCCAACTGAGGCTGGCAGGCGGAAGATGCACGCGCATGCCCTTCTTTTCCAGTGCCAGACGATGTTTTGCCAGCACTTCCTTGAACACTTCATGCACATCGAAGCGGCTCTGTTCGAGGCCTTGATTGTGCTGCAGCAGATTGTAGTCGAGGAGTTGCTCGATCAGCTTCTGCAATTCCTTGCTGGAATCATCCAGCAGGCCAAGAATCTCGGTCTGGTGCGGACTCAGCGGCCCGGCGACCTCGTCGATCAGCAGGCCGGTGCCTTCACGAATGCTGGCCAGCGGGGTCTTGAGCTCATGCGACATGTGACGCAGGAACTGCTGCTTCTGCTCCTCGAGCTCATCCAGGCGCGTCGACAGCCAGTTGAGGCGCTCGCCCAGCTGCACCAGCTCCGCCGGCCCCTTGATGACGATGGGTCGCTCGCTATCGATGCCACTGCCCAGGCCATTGATGCGGCGCTCCAGCTGCCGGATGGGCCGGATGATCAGCCAGGTGAAGAACAGCATCAACAGCAGACTGATGGAGACCAGCGCCGCGGTCTGCCACCACAGCTGATTCTTGACCTGGGAGGCACGGGCGCGGATGCCTTCGATACGCGCATCGACGAGCTCACGCGTGGAGTTGAGCAGGCCACTGGCCTGGATGGAGAAGGGACCGAAGTCTTCCAGGTGGCGGCTGACCTGCTCGACGCTCATCTCGGGCATGCGCTCGAGCTGAGACAGCGTCGCCTTCAACTCGCTGACGCGAGGGTCCCCCTCACCCAACAGCCGCGCCTGCTCATCCAGCAAGGCACGGAAGCTTTTGGCCTTGTCGGCGTAGATCTTCATCAGATCAGGATTTTCCAGCACGGCGTACTGGCGGGCGCTACGCTCCATCTCGACGGTGAGATTGGTCAGCGTGCGGGCGCGGCGAGTCTGGTCGACCGCCTGGCGGGCACTGACATCCGCCAGTTCCGACAATTCCGATAGCGCCTGCCCTGCTTGAAACATGAGCACGGCAATCGGCAGCATCACCACCAGAAATGCCATCAGAACCAGCTGAGGCAACGAGCGGGGACGCCAGCGTCGTGACACTGTGGAGGCCATGGAAAGAACTCTATGCAGGAAAGGGATGGTCATCATCGAATCACGTCTTCCTAGAGTACCAGAGTTCACCGGCGTCCATCGCGGTTGCCAGTTCGTAAATAAATATGACGCTTATTCAAATCATAAGGTCGCCACGAGACAAACCGTCCCATTGGCAACGTTTCGCATGAAATTAGTAGCCACTCAGCGCTGGACGCACAAAAAAGAGGGCCGGCATAGCCGGCCCCAAGTACGCAGGGAACTGAAGGGTCAGTCATCACGTGGTGACTCTGGCACCTGGAGACCATAGGCACCACGTGATTGGCGGGTCTGACAGGTGGTCTGCCTGTCAGTCCCGGGAGAAAAGAACGTCACCTGGTGGTCGTTCCAGATCAGTTGACGTTCACGCCGGACAGCGTCCGCGCTCCCTATCGGATGTGAAGCAGGGGGCAACACATCGCAATGTGGGTGATCGAGTCGGATGGCTTGCCGACTTGCCCGCCTCGATCATCAATTCGGGGATGACGGCAGCCAATCTCTCCGGCTACCGCATCGGTTTCGGGCATCCTTGCCCGGGCGTCCTTGCCCTCAAGATACTGTCCATGCCCACCAGGGCCGTACCTGTCTCATCGCAACCTGAAGTCACACATCGCGTGGAGCAGACGCTTGGCCTGTCAGCGATCACGGAGCGCACAGGGCAGTGAGTACCGTCATCGCTGGAAGGCCAGAGAAAGGGCCGGTGATGCACCTCATATCTCTTGCTCACGATACCTATTGCCAAAGGCGTGCCAAAAACCCGAAAACACATTACAAAACAATGACTTGAAATTGTCATCGCGGCGACAGGCATGCCCATGTTGCCCAGGACGGCACACAGAGTCGTGTTTTACTGGCCGATTCGTCGCGATTTGCCAACATATATATAGGACACTACATTTTTCCTTTTATAATCAATATGTTGAAGCGTCTCTTTTGCAAGACAATCCCGCAAGGGGTGGGGGGAAACTGCGACACCTACGCAAGAACACCCGCTGATCTGCCCTCATCGAGGGGGTCATCAGCGGGTGTTCTCTGGGCGATTCACACTGGCAGGCAAGTGAGGTGTGACTAGAGCGACTTGAGCAATACCTTGGAGTTGCGCGCCGAGTTGTAGGCCTCGCGACGCATGGGCGGCAGGTCTTGCAGGCCGGCCGACACGAAACCGTGCTCGATGAACCAGTGGACGGTATGGGTCGTCAGCGCATACAGACGCTCGACGCCGGCGCGACGCGCGCGCTGCTCGATCTCGGCCAGCAGCTGCTCGCCGCGCTGTCCGCGACGATAGTCATCATGCACGGCTACGCAGGCCAGCTCGCCCATGGCGGCGTCGAGGCTGAGATGCAGTGCCGCACACCCGATGACCATGCCATCGCGCTCCAGCACCACATAGTCGTCGATCTCATGTTCGAGACGCTCCCGCGAGCGGGCCACCAGAATGCCGCGCTGCTCCAGCGGCCCCAGCAGCGCCAGCAGGCCACCGACATCCTCAAGGCGCGCCTTGCGCAGCTGCTCGTAGCCCTGGCGCGTGATCATGGTGCCGATACCGTCACGGGTGAACAACTCGCCCAGCAGGGCGTCACGGTCGCGCCAGCTCAACAGGTGGGTGCGCCCGACGCCACGACGTGCGGCGCCGCAGGCCGCGGCCAGGTGGCGCGACAGTTCGCTGTCGTCATCGCGAGGCGGCGCCATCAGCGCGGCTTCTTCAGGATTGAGCTGACGCAGCAGCTCACCGTCTTCGCCGAACAGGCCCTCCCCTTCGCCAAGCAGGATCAGCTTGTCAGCGGCCAGCGCCACGGCGGCGTGTTCGGCGACCTCGGCAGCGTCCAGATCGAACACCTCACCTGTGCTGGAATAGCCCAGCGGCGGCAGCACGACGATGGCCTGCTGCGAGAGCAGCCCCTGGATCGCCTCGCTGCGCACGCGGCGCACCTCGCCACCATGCTGGAAGTCGATGCCATGACGCACGCCCAGCGGCTTGGCCATCACCAGATTGCCGGAGACGGCGGAGAGCTCCACGCCATGCAGCGGCGTATTGGGCAGCCCCTGGGACAGACTGGCCTCTAGGCGCAGACGCAGCGTGGCGACCTGCTGCTCCAGATGGCCGAGAATCTCACGCGTCACCACCCAGCGGCCCTGATGGCGGTCCGCCTCGATACCGGCAGCCTGCAACGCCTCTGCCACCTGCGGGCGCACCCCAAACACCACCACCAGCTTCACGCCGAGGGTATGCAGCAACGCCAGATCCTGTATCAACTGCGTTCGTCGTGACGAGGACAGGGCATCGCCCTCGATCAGAATGACGAAGGTGCGGCCACGATGGGCATTGATATAGGGAGAGGAGTTGCGAAACCAGTCCGCGAAGGGGAAACGCGTGTTCAAGAGCCAGCTCCGGGCAGGAGAGAGGGAAAATGGCATGTCAGGCATGCCCATGAATCATCATATCAGCGCCGCAGCCTGCACGGCGAGCGCTGCCCCCTGACATCCATGTGTCAGATACGAGAAAGGCGACCCGAAGGTCGCCTTTCTCGTTTTACCAATACGTTTTACCAGTTCATCTCATGCAAGGCGTCAGCTCGAGCCAAGGCTCAGGCTCAGAACCATGCGCCGGCTTAGCCGAACATGCCCTTGAACATGAAGAAGAACAGGATCGACAGGATCGCGCCGGCCGGCAGAGTGATCAGCCAGGACATCACGATGGTGCCGATCACGCGCAGGTTGAGCGCTGCCATGCCGCGTGCCAGACCTACCCCCAGCACCGCACCGACCAGGGTGTGGGTGGTGGAGATCGGCAGACCGGTGCCGGAGGCCAGCACGACGGTCGAGGCGGCGGCCAGCGTGGCCGCGAAGCCGCGAGATGGCGTCAACTCGGTAATGCCGGTGCCGACGGTGGCGATGACGCGACGACCATAGGTAACCAGGCCGACGACGATACCGCCGCCACCCAGCACGAGGACCCACCACGGCATGCTCGCCTTGGCACCGATCTGACCGGCGGAGTCGACGACACTGATGATGGCCGCCAGCGGGCCGACCGCATTGGCCACGTCGTTGGAGCCGTGGGCGAAGGCCATCGCACAGGCGGTGAACATCATCAGCAGGCCGAAGACCTTCTCGACACCGCTGAAGTCGAAGTCGTCACCGGTGGCGCGATTCTTCTCCTTGAGGCGTGAACGCGCGACCTTGCGCTCCATCAGCACGCCGATACCCATCACGATGGCACCGACGACGACGGACAGCAGCAGGCTGGATTCGAAGCTCAGATGCAGGCCGACATGCTTAAGGCCCTTGACCATGGTCACCATCGAGATGATGAAGCCGACCAGGAACATGTACATCGGCACGTAGCGCTTGGCGGCCGCGAACGGGTCTTCGTTGTCGAAGATCAGCGTCTGCACGGACTTGAACAGCACGAAGGCGATGGAGCCCGCCAGCAGCGGCGAGACCAGCCAGGAGGCCGCGATCTGACCGACCTTGGCCCATTCGACGGCGTCCACGCCGAGACCCGCAGCGGAGAAGCCGACGATGGCGCCGACGATGGAGTGGGTGGTCGAGACCGGCCAGCCCTTCATGGAAGCGATCAGCAGCCAGATACCGGCGGCCAGCAGCGAGGCCAGCATGCCGTAGACCAGGAACTGCGGATTCTCGATCAGCAGTGACGGGTCGATGATGCCCTTGCGGATGGTGTCAGTCACCTCACCACCGGCAAGCCAGGCACCGAGGAATTCGAAGATCACGGCGATGATGATCGCCTGTTTGATGGTGATCGCCTTGGAACCTACCGAGGTTCCCATGGCATTGGCGACGTCATTCGCACCCACACCCCATGCCATGAAGAAACCGAACAGACAGGCAAGAATGACGAGCACATCGCCGTATTGAGCAATGATGGACATAGAAGACTCTTGGACAGATGGCAGGACGTCCTGACGGCGCTCAGCGCGCCATCAGGATCTGCAGTCGGGTACCGACCTTTTCCGCTTGGTCAGCCACATCGCCGACCCAATCAATGATCTTGTACAGGAAGATCACATCGACGGGCGGGAGACTGGCTTCCAGCGAGAACAGGGTCTGGCGGATGGCGATCTGCTGTTCGTCGGACTGCTTCTCGAGCTCATGCAGCTCGTTGATCAGCTTGTCGACCAGCTCGCTCATGTTGCGCCCGAAACCGGACTCGACGAGGTCTTCCAGTTCACCCAACGCACGACGCGCCTGGCAGACCGATTCGACCGCAGTCTTGAGATACTCACCCATGGCGGGCACCAGTGCGGTGGGTATCTGCATATGACGACCCAGCATGATCCCGGCGATGTCCTTGGTGACATTCGCGATGGAATCCTGGACATGGATCAGCTCGAGAAGGTCGGAGCGCGAGACCGGCAGGAACAGCGAGTTGGGCAGGTTGAGGCGCAGCTGCGTCTTCAACTCGTCCGCTTCACGCTCCAGACCACTGATGGTCTTGCGAATGCTGGCTGCCTGCTCCCAATCACCCTGCTCGCAGGCGTCGAAGAAGGTCAGCAAGTGCTGGGCGCACTCGTCGGTCTTGATGATGTGGGTGTGCAGCGCCTTGAAAGGCGAGCGCCCGAACATCGAAGAGAAAGGGTTGGTCGTTACCATAGTGGCCGTCGGCGTTAAGGATTGACGCGCGGAGTGTAGCAAAGCCTTTGTGACGATCACATAACTTTCATCGTAACGTCATGATACCGCCTTGCTGTTGTCATTTACGTAACAACAGCGGCAGTGCGGGGGAACACGAAGGATTCCAGAGGAGAGATTGTCATGTAGCGGCAGGACCCGTGGTCGCTGGCTTTATCCACTGTTCGTAATATAACCAAGGACGTGACGACAGGCAATTGCTGTCACCTCAATGTCATCATTCTGTCATATAAATGTGATTGTGCCGACAGCCGATACCCGCATGGCCTCCCCCCTCCTGTGCTTGCCTTGCCGCGGGCCAGGCGCGAGCATGAGAGGCATGAGCCTCGATCACCATGCACCATGCTTGCCGGAGGCTCTGCGGTCCTGGCGCCGCTGTCACCATCATCCGTCAGCATCCGTCTTCTTTCATCCGTACAGGGAGTGCCCATCATGGCGCAGGAAATCGAACTCAAACTGGCACTGTCTCACCCCGTCATTGATCGCGATGCCATTCTGGAGACACTGACGGGCATTGCAGAGCTGGCAACGGTCACCCCCAGGCGGCGCTGGCTGGCCAACACCTATTTCGACACCCCCGAGCATGCGCTGGAGCGTGCGCGCATGGCGCTGCGTCTGCGCCAGAGTGGTAAGAATGCCGACAGCACGGGGGCCCTGCGCCAGACGCTCAAGACCAGCGGCGAGAGTCATGGCGGACTGCATTCTCGCGGCGAATGGGAATGGGAGCTGCCCGAGGGCCAGACCGGCCTCGACCTCGACGGCCTGCGTGGCCTGCCGCCCTTGCAGGCGCTGGAAGACGGCGCCCGCGAGCAGCTGCTGAGTGCGCTCGCGCCCAGCTTCAGCACCGATTTCGAGCGTCATGCCTGGCAGCTCGACGTCAAGGCGACATGCAGCGACGAGAATCTGAGCGACGAGCAGGTCATCGTCGGTGTCGAGATGGCGCTGGACCTTGGCGCGGTGAAGGCAAGTGGTCGCGAAGTGACCATCCAGGAAATCGAGCTCGAGCTGACCGGCGGCGAAGACCTCGCCCCAGAGGTGAGAGAAGCCGTGCTCTGGCAGCTGGCGGATTCGCTGGCCAGCCACCTGGCACTGCGTCCGGCGGATGCCAGCAAGGCCAAGCGCGGCGCGGCGCTGCGTGATGGCGAATGGCATGAGAAGACGCTGGATACCACTGACCCCGGCGCGCTGCTGTCCGCCGCCATTGATGCACTCGATGCCCACGCCGACCGACAGGCGAAAGACGACCTCAAGTGGCACGCGCATGCGCTGGCCGCCCTGTCGGCCCTCGCATCACGGCTGGCCGCCTGTCAGCATCCCGGCCATATCCACGCGGTGGCGCTGGTCGAGGCGCTGGAAAGCAGCGACGGCGACGCCTCACAGGACTGGGCGACTCGCGACTTCGGCCAGCACAGCCTGTCACTGCTCGCGACGCTGCGCGGCTGAATCTCGGCACGACACTGACTGCCCAGCCACCAGGCGCTAGACCACTGGCTGATGGACAACGGCCGGGCAGTCACTGAAGGTCACACACTGAGACATCCCCGATACGCCCTGACATTCATCCGGCGTCATCACGCCCGTCAAGGAAGCCTGCATGCCTGAACGCCAGGGCCCTGCCAATGAATATGGCAGCACGCCGCAAAGCCCCCCAGCGTCACCCTCGCACCCCAGCGACTACGAGCCCGCCACGGGCCGTCTGCGCGCGCGGCTGTTTCACTGGATCTTCGAATCCGACACCAAGGCGGCCAAGGCCTTCGATATCGGTCTGATCCTGATGATCTTCGCCAGTGTCGCCGTGGTGATGCTCGACAGCGTGCCCTCGCTGAATGCGCAATACGGCGAGCTGTTCCGCATCATGGAGTGGGGCTTCACGATCATCTTCACGCTGGAATACGCCGTCCGCCTCTACTGCCTGAAGCATCCCGGCACTTGGGCCAAGGGCTTCTACGGCGTGCTCGATCTGCTGTCGATCGCGCCCACCTGGCTGTCGCTGCTGATTCCGGGTGCCCAGGCCTTGCTGGTGGTGCGCGTGCTGCGTGTGCTGCGCCTGTTCCGCGTGCTGCGTCTGATGGCCTTCGTCGGCGAGGGCCGCATGCTGGTCGAGGCCATGACGCGCAGCCGGCGCAAGATCCTGCTGTTCTTCATCACCGTGCTCAGCCTGGTCACGGTCTTCGGCGCCCTGATCTATCTGATCGAGCCACCCGAGGCCGGCTTCACCTCCATCCCCAAGGCGCTCTACTGGGGCGTGGTGACGCTGACGACGGTGGGTTATGGCGATATCGCGCCCATCACGCCGCTGGGGCAGTTCATCTCGGCACTGATGATGATTCTCGGCTACTCGATCCTTGCCGTGCCCACCGGGGTGTTCTCGGCCGAGGTTCTCAACGGCCTGCGCATGCAGCAGACCAGCGACGAAGCCTGCCCGGGCTGTGGTCGCGAAGGCCATGATCGCAACGCCAAGTACTGCAAGTTCTGCGGCACCTGGCTGGACGAGGACACCCGCGACCCGCGCGAGCCGGAACCAGAACCAGAACCGGAGACTGAGCCGGAACCTGAGACAGAGCCGGATCCCGAATCTGCGCCTGACGCAGAGACGCCATCGGACGATCAGCCAGAACCTCCCGATAGCGGGCCTCCCGATAGCGGGCCTTCCGACCGCGACCGCAGCTGACGAAGCCGAGAGTCGCTCAGCACACGACAATTGCTCGGAAATGACAACGCCTCAGAAATGACAACGCCCCCGCGACCGCAAGGTCCGGGGGCGTTGTCATGGATAAGCGATGTCAGCGCCGTGAAGCACTACGCTGTCGCGATCACTCCGTGAAGCTCGAGATATCGCCGCGCCCTTCGCGCACGATCACCGGCGGCAGCTCGCGCAGGTCAACCACACTGGTGGCCTCGAAGCTGCAGGCGCCGCCGTCGATAACCAGATCCAGCGCGTGTCCGAAGCGCTCGCGAATCTCTTCGGCATCCGTCATCGGCAGCTCCTCGCCCGGCGGAATCAGCGTCACGCTCATCAGCGGTTCGCGATGGGTTTCCAGCAGGGCGTGGGTGATGGCGTGGTCCGGCACGCGCACGCCGATGGAGCGACGCTTGGGGTGCAGCAGAAGGCGCGGCACTTCGGAAGTCGCCTGCAGGATGAAGGTGTAGGCGCCCGGCGTGTGACTCTTGAGCAGGCGGAAGATGGCGTTGTCGACCTTGGCGTAGGTGCCGATTTCCGACAGGTCAGAACACACCAGGGTGAAGTTGTGCTTGTCGTCCAGCTGACGCAGGCGCTTGATGCGCTCGATGGCCTTCTTCTCGCCCAGATGACAGCCCAGCGCGTAGCCGGAGTCGGTCGGATAGGCAATCACGCCACCCTGCTGGATGATGGCGACGGCCTGATCGATGAGGCGTTTCTGGGGATTTTCGGGATGAATCTGGAAGAACTGTCCCATGCGGTGCTCCTTGCGTCTGGGCGCCAACCCGGCAGGCGATCTGGCGTCACGATGATCTCTTGATATCACATGGAGGCAGCATCGGCCGCAAAAAAGGGCGCGATGCGTGGATGACACCACACGGGCGGCACCTTGGTGCGGGGCGGCGGGCTCATGCTGCCGGGGGCCAGCGGGCCGCCGGGGAAGTGGAAGTCACTGCCGACGGAGGCGTAGAGGCCCAGCTCATCGAACTGACGCGCCAGGTCACGCGCGCGATCGATATTCTGGAAGCCGCTGACCAGCTCCGCGCCTTCGCCACCGGCGGCAATGAAGTCACGCAGCAGCTCACCACGCTTGGTGCGCGTCAGCTTGTAGCGCATCGGGTGCGCCATCACGGCGATGCCGCCATCGGCACGCACCCAGCCCACCGCCTCTTCCATCTCCGGCCAGTGCGCCTTGACGTCACCTTTCTGGCCTGCGCCCAGGTGCCGCTTGAAGGCCTCCTGCAGGTTGCGTGCAATCCCGGCCTTAACCAGCGCGCGGGCGAAATCCGGGCGTGACAGCGGACGGTCGCCCGCGCCACTCAGCGTGGCCTGCTCACGGGCGCGCTCGTAGGCATTCTCGAGCCCGAGCTTTTCCATGCGCGTGGCGATCTCGTGGCTGCGACGCTCACGCGCCTCATGCTGCTGTCTGAGGCCGGCACTCAGCGCATCGCCGGCTCCCTCGGGCATCAACGCCACGATATGAATCGTCTGGTTGCGCCAGCGGACCGACAGCTCACAGCCGGGCAGCAACGAGATCCCCTCGGCGCGGGCGGCCTGCTGGGCCTCGAAGATGCCTTCCATGCTGTCGTGATCGGTCAGTGACATGCGTGACAGGCCACGCCGTGCGGCCAGCGCCACCAGTTCTTTCGGTGCCATGCCGCCGTCGGAGGCGGTGGAGTGCATGTGCAGATCGATGTCCGGCACCTCGATATCGGAATCGAAGCGCTGGGGCAGCGGGCGAAACTCGATCGGCTTGCGGGCGGAAATCGGCGAAGAGTCGGACGGGACGTCGGACACGGGGAACCTCTCGGGATGAACGTCTGTGTCACGCGATGCCTGAGATGCAGGCGATCCAGCGGGCCAGACGTCGGGCAGTATTGGCTGCGATGCGCGCCCGGACACACAGGGGCTTTGTCAGCAGGCAGCAATGGCGGCAGAATGAGCACATGCAGGCAGGGGCGCGCCGCTGGTGTCAGACAGGATACCACTCGCACAGACCCTTGCCTTCCCGACGGCTACGTCGTCGTGTTCAGGAGTGCGCATTACCCATGAAGATGTTGCTCGACTTTCTGCCGATCGTGATCTTCTTCGCCGTCTACAAGATGACTGGCGACATGATCATGGCTACCGCCGTGTTGATTCCCGCGACCCTCGCGCAGGTGCTGTACATCTACTGGCGCCACAAGCGCGTCGAGAAGATGCAGCTGGTCACCCTGGCGCTGGTCGTCGTGCTGGGTGGCGCGACCGTGCTGTTCGGCAACAGCTCCTTCATCCAGTGGAAGCCCACCGTGGTCAACTGGCTGTTCGCCGTCGCCTTCCTGCTGTCGCCGCTGTTCGGCGGCAAGCCGCTGGTGGAGCGCATGATGGAAAAGGCGATTCAGCTGCCACGCCCCATCTGGCACCGCCTCAACCTGGCCTGGGTGGTATTCTTCCTCGCCATGGGCGGCTTGAATATCTATGTCTTCAGTTACTACTCGGAAGACATCTGGGTCGACTTCAAGCTGTTCGGCATGCTCGGTCTGACACTGCTGTTCGTCATCGTTCAGGGCGTCTACCTGTCCCGTCACATGGTGCAGGCCCCTCAGGAAGAGAACGCCTCCTCGACCAATTCTCATAAGGATGATTCGTGATGCTCTACTCCATTGTCTGTCAGGACGTCGAAGGTAGCCTCGAAGCACGCATGGCGGCGCGCCCGCCGCATCTGGCACGTCTGGAGGCACTGCACGCCGCCGGTCGTCTGGTCATCGCCGGCCCCAACCCGGCCATCGACAGCGAAGCACCGGGCGAAGCCGGCTTCAGCGGCAGCGTCATCATCGCCGAGTTCGATTCCCTCGAAGACGCCCAGAAGTGGGCCGATGCCGACCCCTTCGTCATCGCCGGTGTCTATGCAAGCGCTGAAGTGAAGCCCTTCAAGCAGACCCTGCCCTAGCCCGGCACCCGACCGGTCATCTGACCGGCGGTTTCTCGCAGACGACGGACAGCCTGGCTGTCCGTCGTCTGCGTTGCAGGCCTCTCTCTGATGCTGACTCGCTCTGATACCGACTCATTGTGCCGCTCTCCCGCTCGACCTCCTGCCAGGAATGCCCGTGAACGATCGCCCTTCCTCTCCCCGCAAGCCCGCTCCCGATCCGTCAGCCAGCAAGACGTCACTCAAGGACGCCTCGGGCACTGCGGCACGCAAGCCTGCCACGACGCCACCGAGCGCGATCGAGCCGGTCACGGCGCCCGGCGTGGTGCCGGACGTGCCACTGGCGCCACTGGCGGCACTGGAGGAGGCGCAGCTCGAGTGGGACGACACCGCGCCACAGGCCACCGATTACGGTGATGTGTACTTCTCGATCCACGATGGCCGTGCCGAGACTGTGCACGTCTTCCTCGACAGCAATCGTCTGAGCGAGCGTTTTCGTGACTGGCAAGAGGCGCGCCCCTTCGTGATCGGCGAGACCGGCTTCGGCACCGGCCTCAACATCCTGTGCGCCGCACAGCGCTTTCTGGCCACGGCACCCGCCGAGGCGCGCCTGCATGTCATCTCGGTGGAAAAGCACCCGATGCGCGCCGCGGATCTCGAGCGGGCGCTGTCCGCCTGGCCGGACCTCGCCTCGCTGGCGAAGCCGCTGGTCGCTCAATGGCCCGCTGCCGTCCTCGGCGTGCACCGCCTGTGGCTGGATGAGCGCATCACCCTGGACCTGCACTTCGGCGATGCGGTGGAGCGTCTGTCGCGCCTGGAGGGGGGCGTCGATGCCTGGTTCCTCGATGGCTTCTCACCATCGAAGAATCCGAAAATGTGGTCACCCGAGCTGTTCGCTGCCATGGCGGGAGTCTCGCGCCCCACGGCGACCTTCGCCACCTTCACCGCCGCGGGCTTCGTACGACGTGGCCTGCGCGCGGCAGGCTTCGTGTGGCGCAAGGTGCCGGGGCACGGCATGAAACGCGAGATGATCTGCGGCGAGCTGGACGAACCGACCGCCGCCGCGCGCGCCGAACTGATGGGGCTTGATGCCTCATCCGCGTCCGGCCATGCCCCCATGAGGGCGCACGCGGTGCGTGGTGCCCTGCATCCGCTGCGTCGTGAGCAGCCCTGGACTCAGCCCCCGCAGCCCGCGCCGGTCAGTCGCGAGACACATGTCGCGGTACTCGGTGCCGGTATCGCCGGTACCAGCTGCGCCGAGGCGCTGGCGCGGCGCGGTGTGAAGGTCACGCTGATCGATGCCGAAGCTCTCGGCGCGCGTGCCTCCGGCAATCGCCAGGGCGCGCTCTACGTCAAGCTGGCCGCCGAGACCAATCCCGCCAGTCGCTTCCAGCTGGCCGCGCTGCAGTACAGCCGGCGCTGGCTGGCAAACCTCGACCCCGAACAGACCCTGTGGTCCGCCAGCGGCGTGCTGCAGCTGGCCACCAGCGAGCGTGAGCGCAAGCGCCAGCAGCGTTTTCTCGACAATCATCCGCTGCCCGAGGCGCTGCTCACGCCTGTCAGCGCCAGTGAGGCCAGTCGAATCGCCGGCAGCGAGATCGCCTTCGACGGCATCTTCTATCCGGTCGCGGGCTGGGTGCGCCCCAGCGCGCTCTGCCAGCACCTCGCTGCCACGCCGGGCATCCGCTTTCTACAGGCGCGTATCGAGGCCATTCAGTCGCTGGGGGCCGAGGAAGGCAAAGAGACTCGCAACGGCGCGCCACGCTGGCAGTTGCAGGTCAACGACGGCAGCTATCTGGAAGTGGATCAGATGATCGTCGCGCTGGGGGAGCAGACTCACCTGCCCGAGCCGCTCGCGCATCTGCCGCTACAGCCGATTCGCGGCCAGGTCAGCGAGATCACGGTAGCGCCGGAACACGCCGCGCACCTGCCCGCGCTCGACAGCGTGGTCTGTGCCGGTGGCTATGTCTCGCCCTATCAGCGCCACGCCGATGGCAGCGTGACCCTCAGCTTCGGCGCGACCTTCGCCCCGCGCGATGAGGATGAGGCGGTCCGCGAGGCGGACCACGCCGCCAATGTCGCGGAGCTGCGCAGTGCCCTGCCCGCCTTCACCGCCGCCTGGGAGCAGGCGCGGGGTGTCAGACTGGAAGACGATGCCTGGCAGGGACGTGTCGCCTGGCGCGCCGCGAGCCCCGACAAGAGCCCGCTGGCCGGCCCGGCACCGGACGCCGCGCAATGGCGTGAGGATTACGCCGCCATGGCCTTCGATGCGAAAAAGCGCGTACCGCAGACGAGCGGCGCCCACCTGCCCGGCCTGTGGCTCTCCACCGCACACGGCTCACGCGGCTTCACCACCGCCCCGCTGTGCGCCGAACTGATCGCCTCGCAACTGTGTGGCGAGCCGCTGCCGCTGGAACGCGAACTGGCCGAGCACCTGCACCCGGGGCGCCGCCTGATCCGCGATATCGTCCAGCGGCGCTGAGCTGGCAAGTCCTGGAGTGAAAGACACGCGCTGATCAGGTGAACCAGCTTTGCCAATGAAAAATGCCCTTGGCACTCGCCAAGGGCATTTTTATTTCTCAGCTGCCAAAAGGGCTGCTGAAAGCCTGTCACGGGAGGACTCAGTCGCCCTCTTCCTCATCATCTGCCAGCTGGCGACCGAAGGACTGCCACTGTTCCAGCGTCATCACCTCGGTGGATTCGGTGCCGATATCATGGACAATCAGCAGCTTGCCGCGTGACAGCTGGCCTTCCAGCTCCGCGACCCAGCCGGCCATGCCTTCACCGACATCGGTTGTGTCATAGCCCTGACGAGTGACGAAGGCTTCCAGCAGGGCGCGCCGTGTATCGGCGGGCAGCATGGTCTGCGGTACCTCGATGAAGCGGTCCCGCGGGTCCATCTGATCAAGTGGCATCTGGCTCATGGGTAGCTCCTGTCCATCATCGGGGTGGCGTGACGACGCCTGCGGTGCATCGTTCAACGTATCCGTACTCATGCACCCTCTCCCGCGCTGTCTTGCGCACTGTCTTGCGGATTGTCCTGCTGTGCATCAGCACCGGATTCCCATTCGGCCAGGCGCTTCACGAAGGTCTCTTCGTCCAGCACCGTGAGGCCCAGCTGCATGGCTTTCTCGAGCTTGCTGCCCGCAGCCTCGCCGGCGACCACCCCGGCGGTCTTCTTCGAGACACTGCCCGCCACCTTGGCGCCCAGCGCCTGCAGACGCGCCTTGCCTTCATCACGCGTCATGCTATCGAGGCTGCCGGTCAGCACCCAGGTCTGGCCTGCCAGCGGCTGGGGGCGCTCACCGATCTCGACCTCTTCCCAGCTCAGACCACAGGCGAGCAACGCTTCCAGCGTCTCGTTGTTGGTCGGCTGCTGGAAGAAGGTATGGATATGTGCGGCGACGATGGGGCCGACGTCCTCCACTGCTTCCAGCGCGGCTTGATCGGCTGCGCGCAGCGCTTCAAGCGTGCCGAAGTGCGTGGCCAGATTCGCGGCAGTGGCTTCACCGACTTCCCGGATGCCGAGGGCGTAGATGAAGCGTGCCAGGGTGGTGTTGCGGCTCTTGTCCAGCGAGGCGACCAGATTGGCGGCGGACTTCTCGCCCATGCGCGGCAGCTCAGCGAGCGTGGCAGCTTCCAGATGGAACAGGTCCGCCGGCGTCTTGACCAGCTCACGCTCGATCAGCTGCTCGATCAGCTTCTCGCCGAGGCCATCCACATCCAGCGCCTTGCGGCTGGAGAAGTGCTTGAGGGCTTCCTTGCGCTGCGCGGCGCAGATCAGTCCGCCCGCGCAGCGTGCCACCACCTCGCCTTCGAGGCGCTCGATCTCGGAGCCACACACCGGGCAGCCGTCCGGCAGCACGATGGCTTCACGGCTGGCACCTTCACTGGCGACCCGCACCACCTGCGGGATGACGTCGCCGGCGCGGCGGATGATGACGCTGTCACCGATCTGCACGCCGAGACGTTCCACCTCGTCCATGTTGTGCAGTGTGGCGTTGGAGACCACCACTCCGGCGACCTGCACCGGCGCCAGCCGGGCGACCGGCGTCAGCGCGCCAGTACGTCCGACCTGGAAATCGACGCCTTCCAGGGTGGTTTCCTGCTCCTGCGCCGGATACTTGTAGGCGATGGCCCAGCGCGGTGCGCGCGCCACGAAGCCCAGTTCACGCTGCAGACGCAGCGCATCGAGCTTGATGACCGCGCCATCGATATCGTGGTCGAGTCCATCACGCTGCTCGCCGAGACGACGGGTGTAGTCGATGATGCCCTGAGCACCGCGCACCACCTCAAGCTGCGGGCTGGTACGGAAGCCATAGTCGTTGAGCAGCGCCATCAGACCGGAATGATTCTGGCCGGCCTCGCTGGCGAGCAGCGCATCATCCACCCGCGCGACCTGATAGGCGCAGAATTCCAGCGGACGCGAGGCGGCGATATTGGAATCCAGCTGGCGCAGGCTGCCGGCGGCGGCATTGCGCGGGTTGGCGAACACCTTGCCATCCTCGTCGCGGCCGCGCGCGTTCAGCGCCTCGAAGCCAGCGTGACTCATGTAGACCTCGCCGCGCACTTCCAGCAGCTCCGGCAGATCATCCCCCCGCAGCTTGAGCGGGATCGAGCGGATGGTGCGCAGATTGGTGGTGATACCTTCGCCAGTGCGGCCATCGCCGCGCGTCACGCCTTGCACCAGCACGCCATTCTCGTAGATGAGCGACACGGCCAGGCCATCCAGCTTGGGCTCGCAGCAGAAGCTCAGCTCGTCACCCGCATCCTGGGCATCTCCCAGCTCCAGCGTTTTCGCCGCACGTTGCACGAAGGCACGCAACTCATCGTCATCGAAGGCGTTGTTGAGCGACAGCATCGGTACTGCATGCTGCACTTCCTCGAAGCCGCTGGCCGGCGCGGCTCCGACACGCTGGGTGGGCGATTCCGAGCTGATCAGCTGGGGATAGTCGGCTTCCAGCGCCTCGAGACGACGCAGGCGCGTGTCGTAGTCGGCATCGGTCAGCGTCGGATCATCCAGCACGTAATAGCGGTGACTGGCCTCGAGCAGCTCGCGGTGCAGCTGCGCGACCTCCTCCATCACCTTGGCAGGCACGCCTTCCACCGCGGCCGGTGCAGCGGAGCGAGAAGCGCTCGAGGCGTTGGGTTCATCGGCGGGCGCCGAAAACAGATCATCCTGGGCTGACATGACACTCACTCGAGACAATGGCTCGCCAGCACTGCCCATGAGCAGCACTGGTCGACCGGAAAGCGGATGGCGACGAATGCTCCGCGCTGGATCAAGCCCGGAGAGACGCCGTGATGCGGCCATTGTACTCAATGCGACCGCAAGTCCGAACCTTCAAGCCGCTTGGCGCAGCGATCAGCAGACACGAACGCCAACGGCGACCCGAAGGTCGCCGTTGGCGTTATGGCATGAATGGTCGACTCAGAGAATGGCTGGGGAGTCGATCAGTTGGCCTGGTAGCGATGCAGACGGTTGCGACGCTCGAACTCGTGCACCTGCTGGCGCTTGAACTCGATAGTCTGGGCCGTCATCACGCTGTGGTTCTCGTCTTTCAGCTCACCGCCCAGACGCCGCACCAGCAGCATGGCGATCTCGACCATGGTCTCGAAGGCGGCGGAGGTGTCGTCCGCGCCCGGCAGCGGCATCAGGAAGGTGACGCCGTCGAGCTGGCTTTCCACCATCTCGGCCGGCTTGAAGATGCCCGGCTTGACCACGTTGGCCATCGCGAACTGCAGCGGGCTGTCGTCGTCATCTTCCTCGTGACGCAGGAACAGCCCCATCTCGGAATGACGCAGACCACAGGCCAGCGAGATGCCCAGCACGTCTTCACCACTGAAACCTTCGTCGCCCCGCGCCATCACCGAGATGATGATGACTTCACTGGCATCGGCCAGGGTGTCACGTGCGAGCTGGTCATCGACCTGATTGCGTTCGGCACGCAGCACCAGCGGATGACGATCGTCCTCGGGGGCTGTGGCATCGGCAGCAGGCGCGGCGGCCGCTTCCAGTGAAGGTTCCTGGCGCTGGGAAGTACTGCTGGCGCCATCGGCCGGCTTGCCAACGGACGACGCCTCAGCCTTGGCATCCTGACCTTCCTCGATCTCGGCCATCGGCTCGAGATCATCGGCCTGGGTGGAGGAGACACTGATGCTGTCGTCCTCGGCGGTGATCAACGGCTTCTCATGGAAGTCGTCTTCGCGCGCCGTCTCGGCCTGCTCACTGGAGGCGCTGCCGAGCACAGGCTCACGATGCGCATCGTCGTGCTCATGCTCGTCATCACGCCGTGCGCCCAGACTGGCCGTCACGTCGCGCATCGACTGGCTGGCACGCGCACCGAAGGCAGCCGCACGCTCGCCGAAGCCCTTGCGCTCCGTTGCTTCACGACGCTCCATGGGCTGCACCGGACGACTCGGTTGAGTCACCCGCGAGGCCTTGATGCCGTGCGCATTGTCGAGCACGACATCTTCCTCGGCCTCGGCATGCGTCCCGGAATCGCCAACCACCCGGTAGCCGCCGTTCGGCAGCTCCCAGTTGTCACGTTCTTCCTCTTCTTCCACCGCGGGATTGCCCGCATCGTCGGTGGAATCCTCTGTACCCGCTCGATCCAGTCGGGGTACTCGACGTTGACGTTGGAGCCTGCGCACACCGTCAACGACGATGATTGCGACCAGCACCAACCCCAACAAGATGAGCCACTCTCTCAATTCCATGGGTCATTAGCCTATTTGCTTGGGCACCATGCACGTGAACAGCATAGCGCGATTGCAGAAAAAGGGGACATTTTTTCGAATGTCAATCCTGTGGTGGTGACCTGCGCAATCGCCCTTCAATTATCCCTGACTGACACTATGACGCAAACTCGTAGTGCTTTCGATGTCTAGATGCAACACGATCTTGCCAACCAGGCCGCCAAGGCGGCCACTGGCTACCGCGCCGGAGGATGACCTTGCCCTCCTGAACGGCTTTTCCCTCACGCTTCGGCAAGCACGGCAGCTTCTTCTATCCCTACAGAGACAAGGCGCGAGACGCCGGGTTCCTGCATGGTGACGCCCATCAGCCGATCTGCCGCTTCCATGGCGATCTTGTTATGGGTGATATAGATGAACTGTACGCTTTCCGACATCTCCTTCACCAGCCTTGCATAGCGTCCGACGTTGGCATCATCCAGCGGCGCATCCACCTCATCGAGCATGCAGAACGGCGCGGGATTGAGCTGGAAGATGGCGAAGACCAGCGCCAGTGCCGTCAGTGCCTTCTCGCCGCCTGACAGCAGGTGGATGGTGGAGTTTTTCTTGCCCGGTGGCCGCGCCATGATCGCGACTCCCGTCTCCAGCAAATCATCACCCGTCAGCGTCAACCATGCAGTTCCGCCCCCGAAGATCTTGGGGAAAAGCGCCTGGATTCCGGCATTGACCTTGTCGAAGGTGTCCTTGAAGCGCACCCGTGTTTCCTGGTCAATCTTGCGGATGGCGCGCTCGAGAGTCTCCAGCGCTTCGCTCAGCTCGGCATGCTGGGCTTCAAGGTAGTTGCGACGCTCGGCCTGCTGGTCGTATTCCTCGATGGCTGCCAGGTTGATGGCCCCCAGCCGCTTGATGCGCTCGCCGATCTGCTCGAGGTTGTGACTCCAGGCCGATTCAGTGGCATTGGGGTCCAGCTCGTCCTCGAGCTGCGCGATCGCCGCCTCGTCATAGCCCAGTTCCACCAGTTGCTCGTCCTGCGCATCGCCCTTGAGGGTCAGCGCCTGCACCTGCATGCGGCCTTCCTCGAGGCGCTGGCGAATCCCCTCGAGATTGCGCTCATGAGTCTGACGCGCCTGCTCCGCCTGACGCATCTGTTCGACCAATTCATGAGTCTTGTCACGACAGGCGTTGAGCTTGGTTTCCTGATACAGACGCGTCTCGAGCAGCATCTCGAGCTTCTCGCGCTCTTCTTCCTGCGGCAGCGAGGCTTCTTCACGGCTGGCCTCGAGCATCTCGATGCGCTCGGCGAGCTTCTCGCGCTGCTCGACGGCTCGCATGCGCTGGCCCTGCATGCCGTCACGTTCGGTGGTCAGGCGCTGACGCTCCATGTCGAGACGGTTGACCTGCTCACGCGCTGGCGCCAGCTGGGCACGCAGCCCGGCCAGCGCTTCCTGATGTTCGCGCCGTGAACGCTCCAGCGACTCACGTGACTGGGCGTTGTTCTCGACCGCCTCCAGTGCCTGCTGCCAGCGCTCGCGCGCCTCCTCCAGCGTCAGGGCCTGAGTCTCGCGCGTTTCCGCCAGCTGCTCGAGCTCCTCATCCAGCTCACGAGCGCGACCATCGACATGCTCCAGACGGCTGGCGATGCCGGCTTCCTTGAGACTGAGTTCACGCTGGCGCTCGCCCAGCTCGCGCTCTTCGACGCGCAGATGCTCGAGCTGCTGCTCGGCGCCGGCAATCTGTTCCGCGGCCGCGGCCAGGCGCGTCTCGATCTCCTCGAGACGCTCATCCAGTGACTCGAGCTCCAGCACGACCTGCTCGAGGCGCGCCCGCTGGGCGATGACGCTATCGGCACGCTCACCAGCCACCTGACGGCGACTCCAGCCCTGCCCCAGCCACAGGCCATCCGGCGTCAGCACGCTCTCGTGCGCGGCCAGCGAGCCACGCCTGGCCCAGGCGGCTGCTTGCGACTCGACACAGTGGATGCTGGCCAGCCAACCGGTCAGGGCATCCGCGCCGCTCAACTGCGCCGCCAGTGTGCCTTCTGGGCGGGCTGCCGCGCTGGACGCCGGCGTGCCATCGATCAGCAACAGCTCGCCGCCGGGCAGCTCATCCATCAGCGTGGCCAGCCGCGACGGCTCGCCCGCCGCCAGACGCGCCTTGAGGAAGGGGCCCAGTACCCAGGCACTGGCCGATTCCCAGCCCTCGGCGACCTCGAGCCCCTCGGCCAGCGCCGGGGTCTCGGCGAGCCCGTGCTGCTCCAGGTGGCTCGCCAGGCTGTCATCGTCATCACGCAGCGCCGCGTCGATCAGTGCCTCAAGCGAGGCCTTCTCGCCCTGCAAAACATTGCGACGCTGGCGCAACTGATCGCGCTCACCATCCAGCGCCAGACGATCGGCCTGAGCCTGCTCACGGGCTTCACTGGCCTGCTCGCGGCGCGACTCCAGTGATTCGCCGCCCAGCGACAATTCATCGAGTTGCTCGCGCAGCTCCTCGCGGGCTTCACGCAGCTCGGCGACATCCGGCAGCTCCGCCAGCTGCTGACGACGGCGCTCGCGCTGGCGCTCGGCGTCGGCAATGGCATTCTCGAGCTGCTGGATCTCGCTCTGGGCCCGCTCGGCGCCACGCTGGGATTCGTTGTCGGCCTGACTGAAGCGCTCCCACTCGCTCTGGCTGTCCTGGCGGCGCTCTTCGGCCTCTTCCAGTGACAGCTCGAGCCCTTCGAGGGTCTCGCGGGCCAGCTCGAGTTCCGGGGCGATGTCTTCCAGGCGTGCATCGATCATCTCGAGGCGCTCGCCGTCCTCGCCCTCGACGCGCTGGATGTCGCTCAGCTCGCGCCTGGCCATCTCGAGGTCCGTCGCCAGCTGCTGTTCCCGGGTGCGGGCGTGCTCGAGGCTCTGCTCGAGGCGCGCGATCTGGGCACCGGTCTCATAGAAGGCGGCCTGATGGGTTTCCAGCTCTCCCGCCAGCTCGTCGTGCTGATAGCGCTGCTCTTCCAGCTGGCTCTCGCACTGACGCTGACCGAGAATCTCGCGCTCGACGCCGGTTTCCAGCTCCGCGACGCGTGACTGCTGCTCGCGCTGCTGGGCACGCAGGCCCCGCCGACGCAGCACGGCCAGCTCGCCCTTGAGGCGGTATTCGTCCTGTTTGAGGGTCTGATAGCGCTTGGCGGCCTCGGCCTGACGCTTGAGGCGCTCGAGCTGCTTGTCGAGCTCCTCACGCAGGTCATCCAGGCGCTCCATGTTCTCCTGGGTGCGCTTCATGCGGTTCTCGGTCTCGCGGCGGCGCTCCTTGTACTTGGAGATGCCCGCGGCTTCCTCGAGGGTGCTGCGCAGGTCATCCGGGCGCGCCTCGATCAGCTGCGAGATCATGCCCTGACCGATGATGGAGTAGGAGCGCGGCCCGAGGCCTGTGCCGAGGAAGACGTCAGCGATATCACGCCGGCGACATTTCTGGCCATTGAGGAAGTAGCCGGACTGGCCATCACGCGTCACAAGACGCTTGACCGCTATCTCGGCATACTCGGACCAGGCGCCACCGAGGCTACCGTCGGCATTGTCGAAGGTCAGCTCGATGGAGGCCTGCCCCACCGGCTTGCGCCCGGTGGAGCCATTGAAGATGACGTCCGTCATCGACTCGCCACGCAGGTTCTTGGCGCTGGACTCGCCCATCACCCAGCGCACAGCATCGATGACGTTGGATTTCCCGCAGCCGTTGGGGCCGAGAATCGCCGTCATGTTGCTGTCGAAGGGTACGGTGACCGGATCGACGAAGGATTTGAAGCCGACCAGCTTGATCGATTTGAGCCGCATTGCGCCTGGCGCGTCCTTGAGTCTGGGAGAAGAGTGGCTGGTGCAGAAAACCTGACACGCTCCGGCCTTGCAGACCTCCGTGGGGAGATCCCGCACCACCGCAGGGTAAACATGTCCTTACGACGAGACAGCCGGTCATCGAGGGGGTTTTCGAAAACCAGCGCGCAGTCTACCCAAAAGCGGCGATGGCCCCAACCGGCGCAATGACAAACGAAGCCGTCATCGCGCAGGGCAGGGACCAATCGCGGCTTACTGAGTGACACGGTGGTCGATACGCAGCATCAGCGGCGCGTCCGCAGCCTCATGGCCGACATCAGCATCGGTGCTGCGAGTAACGATGACATTCTCGAGCGTGCCTTCGAGATCCCCCGGCTGGGCCGTCGGCTGGCCGGAAGCGGAGATACGCGCCACGAGATCGACGCGCTCCGCCATCGAGAGCCGTGCCATCGGGGCCATGGCGTTGTCGTCCGACAGAGTGAGCGTCAGCGGCAGCTTGTCCGCGGTGGTGCGCACAACTGCCAGCGGCGGCAGCTTGCCTTCACCATCGCGTGCCACGATGAACAGGGTTGCCGCTTCGGCACTGACCGGCAGCGCCGCCAGCTGCGCCTCGAGCGCCGGGTCCAGTGACACCTTGAGCGTCAGACGTGCAGCGCCCTCTCTGGTGTCCTGATCAGCCCTCGCTCCCTGCGCATCCGCGGCGTCTTTATCTCTCGCTGCCGAGGGAGCCAGGGCGACCGACGCATCGACATCACCGGCACTGGCCATGCGCTGACGCGCGGCCTTGATGCCTTCGCGCAGCGCCTTGGCGGCATCGGGATTCTCGAAGCCGGCAATCGCCTTGCGCCAGTAATCGATGGCCTCGGGATAGCGGGCATGATCGAAGGCCTCGATCCCGAGCAGGCCGAGTACCGTCGGCTGACGCGGATCGTCCGCCAGCACTTCATCGACCAGCGCCTGGACCTCATCGGTCAAGGTACGCTGGGCGGCGAAGAACTTGAGCTGCGCCAGCTGCGCGATCAATGCGGGCACGCGGCCTTCGAGCGCGATCAACGCCTCGAGCGACTGCATGGCCTCATCGAGGCGTCCGGCATCGCGGTAGAGCGGGAACAGCGCCATCCATACCTTGGCGTTGTCGGGCTGGGCTTCGGCCTCGGCGCGCAGCCGGGCGATGCGAGCTTCGAAGCTGGCGGCGTCGTGGATCGGCGTGGCGGCAATCGCCTGCGCCAGCGCCAGGTCCCCGCTCGCGCCCTCGCGCTGATACCAGTAGAGCGAGCCCGCCACCATCGCCACCAGCAACACGGGCACCAGCACACGGCCGCTGCTGGCCGCCTTGAGCGGAGAGCGCTTGAGGGATTCAGCATCTTCGAGCAGGCTGCGTTCCAGCTCGACCCGCCCTTCCGCCAGAGCCGTGTCATCCAGCTCACCACGCGCATGGCCGCGCTCCAGCGAGGCCAGTCGACGCCGATAGACACGCACGTTCTCGGCGCCGAGGCTGTCGTTGTCCTCGAACGCCTGCTGATCGGCATGCACGCGACGCGCCCGCCGCAACGGCAGCAACAGCAGCCAGCCGGCGGGAATCAACAGCACGGCGATCGCCAGCCATAGCAGAATCATGAGCGCTCCTTTGCATCTTGCGGTGCATCACGGTGCGCGGCGAGCAGCGCCGACAGGCGTGCCTGCTCGTCAGCATCCAACGCACGCACACGTGCGCGCCGTCGGGCACGCACGATCAGCGTCACGATCCCCAGGCCGATCAGGATCAGCGCTGCCGGACCGCCCCACAGCAGCCAGGTGCGCCCATCGAGACGCGGATTGTAGAGCACGTACTCGCCGAAGCGCGCGACCATGAAATTCTGGATCTCGCTGTCGCTGCGGCCGTCCTTGAGCAGGTCCGCCACGTTCTGGCGCATGTCACCGGCGATGGGGGAGTCCGAGTCACCGATCGCCTGGTTCTGGCACTTGGGGCAGCGCAACGCGGCAGTCAGGCTGTCGTAGCGCTTCTGCAGCACCGGATTGTCGAACTGATGCATCTCGATGGCGGCATGCGCCTTGCCGGCAGACAGCCAGGCAAGAAACATCAGTACCACCAGCGCCTGCACCAGCGGGATGGCGACACTCCTGAGTACGGACTTCACGAGCTGGCCTCCTCATCGGGCGTGCTGGCGGCGTCAGGCGCGGGCTCTGCAATGCGTTCAAGCGTCGGCAGGATGACGTCGCGGACATCTTCGGGGCGGATGTAGCCGGTGTGGTGATAGCGGATCACGCCCTCGGCATCGACCAGGAAGGTTTCCGGTGCCCCATAGACGCCAAGATCAAAGCTCAGGGTGCCGTCGGGGTCGAACAGATTGATGCTGAACGGGTTGCCGAATTCCTCCAGGAACTGGCGGCCCTTGGCGCGGGTGTCCTTGTAGTCGACGCCGACCATGTGCACGCCGCGGCTGGCAAGATCCAGCAGTTGCGGCATCTCGTGCTTGCAGGTCGGGCACCACTCGCCCCAGACGTTGACGAGGCTGACCTGCCCCTTGAGCAGCGAGGCATCGAGGCGCGCCTGCGGCTCACTCAATGTGCTGAGCGAGAATTCGGGGAAGGGCCGCGACAGCAGCGCGGAGTCCCGTGCGTAGGGGTCATCATCGAGGCGCTGGTAGAGGAAGGCACCCAGCCCCACCACGACCACCAGCGGCACGAACAGCACCAGACGATGAAGATTCATGGGCGGGCCTCCTGTGTGGCGTTAGAGCGGGTGTTAGACGCCGTGCTGGCCTCGACACGGCGGCGATAACGGCGATCCAGCACGGCGATCACACCGCCCGCCCCCATCAGCAAGGCGCCCAGCCACAGCCAGCGCACGAAGGGTTTGACCTGGATGCGTACCGCCCAGCTATCGTCATCCAGCTTCTCGCCCATGGCGACGTAGAGGTCACGCGTGAAGCCGGCATCGAGCGCGGTCTCGGTCATTGGCATGCCGCTGGCCAGGAACAGACGCTTCTCGGGATGCAGTGTCGTCACGGGGTCACCATCGCGACTGACTTCCACCGTGGCGCGGTCCGACAGGTAGTTGGGGCCGCGATATTCGCCAAGCTCGGTCATGCGGAACTGATAGCCGCCCACGCTGACCTCCTTGCCCTGCACCATGCGTACGTTCTCGGCGACCTCGGTATTGGAGACCAGCGTCACGCCGACGATGGTCACTGCCAGGCCAAGATGCGCCAGTTGCATGCCCCAGTAGCTGGGCGTGAGGCGCTTGAGCCCCGCCCAGCGCCCCGCCTTCGAGGCACTCTTGTCCCACAAATCGCGCAGCAGCGGCAGCACCACCCACAGCGCGATGACCAGCCCGAGTGCCACCGGGAAACTCCACTCGATATCCAGCGTCAGTGGCAGCAGGCCACCGATGAGGAGTGCCGCGCTGCCGGCCAGCGCAAGACGGCGCGTAAGCTCGCGACCCGGCATCTGCTTCCAGCGCGAGGCCGGCCCGAGGCCCATGAAGGCACACAGCAGCGTGGTCAGCGGCACGAACAGCGCATTGAAGTACGGCGGGCCCACCGAGATCTTGCCCAGTCCCAGCGAATCCAGCACCAGCGGATAGAGAGTGCCCAGCAGCACGGTGACCATCATCACCAGCAACACGAGATTGTTGACCAACAGGAAGGCATCCCGCGACAACCAGTGAAAGCCCAGCGTCGAACGCACGCGCGGTGCGCGCAACGCGAACAGCAGCAGCGAGCCACCGACGGTGATGCCGAGCAGCACGAGAATGAACAGCCCGCGGTCGGGGTCACTGGCGAAGGCGTGCACCGAGGTCAGCACCCCGGAGCGCACCAGGAAGGTGCCCAGCAGTGACAGCGAGAAGGCGAAGATCGACAGCAGTACCGTCCAGCTCTTGAAGGCGCCGCGCTTCTCGGTGACCGCCAGCGAATGGATCAGGGCGGTACCGGCCAGCCACGGCATCAAGGAGGCGTTCTCCACCGGGTCCCAGAACCACCAGCCGCCCCAGCCGAGCTCGTAGTAGGCCCACCAGCTGCCCAGCGCGATGCCGACGGTCAGGAAGGCCCAGGCGATGTTGGTCCAGGGGCGCGCCCAGCGTGCCCAGGCGGCATCGAGACGCCCGCCCATCAGTGCCGCCATCGCGAACGCGAACGCCACCGAGAAGCCGACATAGCCCATGTAGAGCATCGGTGGGTGGATGATCAGCCCGATATCCTGCAGCAGCGGATTGAGGTCCGCGCCGTCAGCCGGCATGTCCGGCAGCAGGCGCGCGAAGGGATTGGAGGTCAGCAGCACGAAGGCCATGAAGCCGGTGGAGATCAGCCCCATGATGCCCAGCACCCGTGCCAGCATGTCGCGCGGCAGATGGCGCGCGCCCAGCGAGACGGCAAAGCCCCAGCCAGCCAGTATCAGACTCCACAGCAGCACCGAGCCTTCATGGCTGCCCCACACGGCGCTGAACTTGAAGTACCACGGCAGCTGGCTGTTGGAGTTGTTGGCGATGTAGGCGACGCTGAAATCATCCAGCAGGAAGCTCGCGGTCAGGCAGGCATAGGCGATCAGCACGAACAGGAACTGCCCCCAGGCCATCGGCTGGGCGAAGCTCATCCACAGCGGACGGCGCGTACTGGCCCCCGCCAGCGGTACGACCGCCTGCACACAGGCCAGACAGGCGCCCAGAATCAGCGCGAAGTGGCCGATTTCCGGTAACAGTTGCGTCACCATCACGGGGTCTCCTGCGGATCGAGCGCGGCCTTGGCTGCGCTGCTGTCGCTGGTCTTGTTGTCAGCCGCATTGCCGGTCTCGTTGCCCGTCCTGTTACCAGAGATATCGCGCCCGGAGGCCTTCAGCGCCTCCGACACCTCCGGCGGCATGTACTTCTCGTCATGCTTGGCCAGCACCTCGCTGGCCTCGAGATGCTCACCATCGAAGGTGCCCATCACCACCACGCCCTGCCCTTCACGGAACAGGTCCGGCAGGATGCCCTGATAATGCACCGTCACGTCATGATCGAAATCCGTGACGGTGAAGATGGCATCCAGCGTCTCGTTGTCACGCCTGACACTGCCCTCACGCACCATGCCACCCGCACGGATCTGCCGCCCCTGGGGCGCTTCGCCACTGGCGATCTGGGTCGGGGTATAGAAGGCGTTGATGTTGGCGCGCAGGGCATAGAGGGTCAGACCCACCGCGAGGGCGGCCAGCAGCACGATGGCCGTGACGATATACAGGCGCTGCTTGCGTTTGGGAGTCATGGTCAGGGCTCGGTCAGGGCAAGGGACGGTCAAGCCTCTCGCGATCAGCGGGACAACAGCCGCGGGAGGGAGAAAACAGGTTCAATCACGAGAGGTGTGGCGCGAAGCCTGAGGTGACGAACGATGCGCAGCGTGGCGTGAAGCAGGGTGCGAAGAATGACGGGAAGCGTCACGGCGCAGCCGGCGACGGATATCCGCCTCCAGCGCGCGACGCGACAGCCGCGTGGCGATCACCAGCCCCATCAGACACGCCGCCGTCAGCCCCCAGGCCGACCACACATACAGCGCATGGCCGCCCATGGCGAAGAACTCGCTGACACTCGAGAAGGCGATGCCCGGCAGGTTCATGATTTATCCCCTTCTGCCGCGACCACCGCAGCATCGGGGCGCGCACGCGCAGACGGACTCAGCAGATCACGCACCCACTGCTTGCGACTCTCGCGTCTCAGCACCTCGAGCCGCGTGCGCATCAGCACCAGCGCGCCGAACAGGGCGTAGAAGCCGATCACCATCAGCAGCAGTGGAATCCACATGCTGGCCGGCATCGGCGGCGCTTCGCTGAGCGTGAAGGTGGCCGGTTGATGCAGTGTGCTCCACCAGTCCACCGAATACTTGATGATCGGGATGTTGACCATGCCGACCAGCGCCAGGATCGAGGCCGCGCGCGAACCGCTGTCACGGCTGGCGAAGGAGCCACGCAGCACGATCACGCCCAGATACAGGAACAGCTGAATCAGCATCGAGGTCAGCCGGGCATCCCAGATCCACCAGGTGCCCCAGGTGGGAATGCCCCACACCGAGCCGGAAAACAGTGCCAGAGCTGTCATCAGGGCACCGACGGGCGCGGCGGCCGTGGCCACCATGTCCGCCAGCTTGATCTTCCACACCAGGAAGAGCAGCGCGCACACCGCCAGCAGCATGAAGCACGACTGGGCGAGAATCGCCGCCGGCACATGCACATAGATGATGCGGAAGCTGTTGCCCTGCTGGTAGTCGGCGGGCGCGAAGGCCAGTCCCCAGACACTGCCGGCCACCAGCGAGATGATCGCCAGCGCCCATAGCCACGGCAGCCAGCGCTGACTGGCCGCGAAGAAGGTCGCCGGTGCACCCATGCGATGCAGCCACGGCCATAGCCCGCCCTTGCGGGGACGAACCTTGCGGGCAGGCGCTTGAGGAGAGTCGGAGTCGGCGGTCACACGGGCCTCTTGTCAGGGGTAATGAAGAGCCTTGCGAATGCCCGAGCATGCTCGGGCAGCGTCATGCAGTTCTTGATCGGGCTAGCCATTGATGCTCAGCCTGAGTCCGGCGGCGATGGCGAGTGGCGCCATCAGCAGGGCCAGCGCCAGCATCGCGCCCAGAATGGCCAGATGGGCCAGGCTGGGCATGCCGTTGACGGCGCTCTGTACGGCACCGGCGCCGAAGATCAGCACCGGAATGTACAGCGGCAGGATGATCAGCGAGAGCAGTACTCCGCCACGCCGCAGCCCCACCGTGAGTGCCGCACCGATCGCGCCGATCAATGACAGGCTCATGCTGCCCAGCGCCAGCGAGGAGATCAACACGCCAAAGGCGCCGCTCGGCAGTCCCAGCATCACGCCCAGCAAGGGTGCCATCAGCGCCAACGGCAGGCCGGTCAGCAACCAGTGGCCTACCACCTTGGCCAGTACCAGCAACGGCAATGGCTGCGGCGTCAGCAGCAGTTGCTCGAGACTGCCGTCCTCCAGATCCTGTCGAAACAGACCATCCAGTGACAGCAGCGTCGCCAGCAACGCCGCCACCCACAACAGGCCCGGCGCCAGCGTCGCCAGCAGCGCCTTGTCCGGGGAGATGCCCAACGGAAACAGCGTGATCACCAGGGCGAAGAACACCAGCGGATTGATCAGCTCACTGCGTCGGCGCAGCGCCTGACGCAGGTCGCGCGCGAGGGTCGCCTTGAAGGCCCCGGCCAGCGAACCGGTGGGCGGGGCCTCGGGCAATGCCGTCAGTAGCTCATGGTTCATGCCGAGGCGCCTTGTGTCGAGGCTGTGTCTTTCCCGCCCACACCCTGCTCTGAACCCTGCTCTAGCCCCTGCTCGGCCTTCACCCCTTCCTTAGCGCCCAGGCACAAGCGGCGCAAGCGCGAGGCCTGCGAGAAGCGATGATGAGTCGTCATCACCACACCGCCCCCACGCTGGGCGTGAGCCAGCAGCAATGCTTCCAGCGCCTGAACGCCGTCGCGATCGATGGCGGTGAAGGGCTCATCGAGCACCCACAGCCGGCGTGGCGTCAGATACAGCCGCGCCAGCGCGATACGTCGCTGCTGACCGGCGGAAAGCTGCTGGGCAGGCACATCCTCGAAACCGGCCAGCCCTACGGCATCCAGCGCCGCCCAGGCGATCTCGCTGCAGGCCTCTGACTTCACCTGCGGCTGACCGCCAAGCGCCTGATACCAGGCAAGGTTTTCCAAGGCGGTCAGGGTGCCCTTGATGCCGGGCTGGTGACCCAGATAGAGCAGTGAACCCAGAAAGTCGTCACGCACCCGCGAGGAAGGCTGGCCGCGCCAGAGCACCTCGCCCTCGTAGTCATGGAACTGACCGGACAGAATCTTGAGCAGGGTCGTCTTGCCACTGCCATTGGGGCCCTCGACCTGCAGGATCTCTCCCGCATGCAGCGAAAGATCCAGCCCCTCGAACAGCCAGCGCTCATCACGCTCACAGCCGAGCGCCACGACCGCCAACAGAGGCGGCGCGCTACTGACTTCATCGCTGGCAGGCTGGCTGGGCATCCCGGATTCTCGCGGCTGAGCCGTCGCGGAGTGCGACATCAAAGGCAGACCCAAGGGTCACTGCGAGCCATTCTACGAGCTGAGGTCGACACTGACCACCGAGCAGCCGATCGCCTGGTCTCGCAGCCCCACCATGACGGGCAGTCAAGCACTCGAGAAATATATCAGCGACATGTGGTGCACATTCATACGACACACTTTCGCTGGAGTGGCGCCGGTCGATCCGCTGACCTCTTGCCACTTCGCGAGAGCTTGCTATGATGCAGGCACTGTATACAAAAACAGTATCCATACAGTACCTTCATCACACGCCTGCCGAGTGCAGGCACAGACTGATCGGGTCGGCTCAACGCGTTGTCAGCATGTTCGCGGAGCCTAGCAGGCGACAGATGAACTCAGCCTGACGACCCTCCACGCTGCATCGCAGGCCGACGCACCTTCCGCGCCGACCGCACGGCATCAGGGGATTGCTCATGTCACGTCTTCACGCTCCGCACTACCTTCAGCGTCTTCACAACCTGCCGCTCAATGACCAGGCCTGGCAGGAAATCACCGCCAGCGACATGATGGATATCCCGCTGCTCGGCAACATCACCGCCGGTATGCCCATCGAAGCCATCGCCGACTGCGGTACGGTTGCCGTGCCGACGCGCATGGTGCGCCGCAATACCTACGCCCTGCGCGTGCGCGGCCATTCGATGATCAACTGCAACATCCATGATGGCGACATCATCATCATCGAACGCAGCGAAAGCGCCGAGAACGGCGAGACTGCCGTGGTGATGATCAACCAGCAGGAAGTGACGCTGAAGAAACTGTATATCGAGAAGACCGGCGTGCGCCTGCAACCGGCCAACGACAGCATGGCCCCCATCTATCTCAAGAATGCCGATATCGAAGTGCTGGGCATGGTAATGGGCGTGGTGCGCGGCAACGCCGTCACTCACTGAGAGCGACGCTTTGATAAGATGGTGCCATGACCTATCAGATACCGGCACTGGCGCCCGAGGCGCACCATGAACACAGCATCGAGATCGAGAAGAGCCGCTTCATCGCCTGGCTGGCCCATGCCCCGACGCCAGACGGCATGACGCGGCTGCTGGCGCAGGCGCATCTCGCCCATCCCAACGCGCGCCACCACTGCACGGCGTTCATCGCCGGGGCACCCGATGAGCAGAATGCCATCGGCTTCTCCGATGATGGCGAGCCGGGCGGCACTGCTGGCAGGCCGATGTATCAGGTGCTCGAAGGCAGTGGCGTCGGCCAGGTGGCCTGCGTGGTGATTCGCTACTTCGGCGGCATCAAGCTGGGCACCGGCGGCCTGGCGCGGGCATACAGCCGCGCGGTGCTCGAGGCGCTTGAGCACCTGCCCACCACGACCTTCACGCCGCGCACGCCCAGGCGCCTGAAGGTCGGCTTCGCCCATGAAGCCGATGTTCGCCACTGGTTGAATGGCTACGATGTGCCAGTGGATGCCAGCGACTATGGTGCTGATGGCGTAGTGTTGACGGCGGGCTGGCCGCAAGGTAGCGCCCAGCCGCCGCTGGAAGAACTGCATGCGCGTCTCAAGGGAGCGCTGGAAGTGCTCGACTCCCGCGACTGACCTGCACCAGCGACTGACCGGCGCCAGCGATTCCCTTTGGCTGTGCACAAACACGAACGCCATCACCGCCCGGACAAGGGGCGGCGATGGCGTTCGTGTTTTCACTTCTCTCAGCGGAACTGCAGAGCTTGCACCTGATTGGCGATGGCAGCCTTGGCCTCGGCCAGTGAGGCGGCCCTGGACTCATCGCCCATGTTGAGGCCTTCGGCATACACGAAGTGCTGATCCGTGATCCCCATCAGCCCGAGCATGGATTTCAGGTGCGGTGTCTGGGAATCCATTTCAGTGCCCGCATATATCCCGCCACGTGCTGCCAATACCAGTGCCTGCTTGCCTTCCAGCAGACCTACCGGCCCCTTCTCGGTGTAACGGAAGCTCTCGCCGGCACGCAGCACTCGATCGAACCACGCCTTCATCTGTGTTGGCAGGCCCAGATTGTAGAGCGGTGCCGCTACGACCAGCAGATCGGCCGCTTTCAGCTCGGCCAGAAATTCATCGGACAGTGCGGCGAGCTTGCGTTGCTCGGCGCTGCGCTCATCCGCCGGCGTCATCCAGGCCTGCATTTCCGCACTATCAAGGTGAGGGAGATCGCGCTCGACCAGATCATGATGCGTCAGCTGAAATGGCTGTCCGGAGGCCTCGAGCGCACTGACAAAGGATGAGGCCAGCGCACGTGAATTACTCTTGTCGGCAAACAGGGAAGCAGACACCAGCAGGACATTGAGTGAGTCTTTAGACATGTGGAGGGTCTCCATGAAAGTGAGGCGCGATCCTGTCGACGGTGTTCGACCCGATCCGCATGCACAGCATGATAAATGAACCATTGCACACGAAAAGCGACTTAAATCGCCCATATCATTCGAAAAAAGCGAACGATTAGTCAGTCATCAGCCTTATTCGACTGCCGACGGATAACGGAACGCCTCGCCGCAGCCCCTCAATTCCTGCCCCGCAATCGTCAAGGTCGCCGTCAACGGATAGGGCGCACCCTGCATGGAATCGAAGCAGGCGCCCGGCGCGACCACCAGCTGCAACAGCTTGCCGTCAGCCGGGAGCTCCGCCTTGAGCACACGGCTATCGTTTGCCTCACGGACGACTCGATAAGGCAGCTTCACCACCTGGACACCTGACGAGCGCGCGCCAGCCTCCGCAGAGCGCTCGGATGCCTGCGCCTCGTGCGGCGACTCGAGCAAGCCCTGCATGGCCGTCAGCGTCAGCAGGTTGTGCTGGCTGTCGAGACTAACCTGCCAGCCCGGCTCATTGCCCTGCGCCACCAATAGCGGCTTCTGCGTCGTCGGATGAATCACGCGCCGATCATCCTGCACACATTCCAGATTGCCGCGGGCATTCTGCAGCATCGCCTCGGCCCCCTTGAACCACACCTCCAGTCCCTCTTCACCGGGCAACGCCTTCACATCACCAGACGCCTGCTCGGCCGGCGATGCACCGGCATTGGCCTGATAGCGCTCGCCCGAGGCACTGACGACCCGCTCCAGGGTATAGGCATGCCGCCGCGACCACAGTCGCAACCAGTCATGCGATGCCTCGGCGTCGCCTTCGCTGAAGGCCATCAGCAGATCCTGCGCCGGAGTACAGCGCCACACCTGATACTCACTCGCCCGGGGCGGTGGCAGAAAGCTGGCGGGCAAAGTCACGGCAGCAGCCTTGCCCAGCGATTCCGCACTGGGCGGCGCAGGCTTCTTCACCACCTCATGCACCACGGGACCCGGGTCCTGTGCGGGGGCCGGCACCTTGAGCGGATGCTGGCCAGCATCCGCCCCTGTCGTGGCGTCCTGACTCCACGGCAGAGAGGTACATCCGGCCAGCAGCATGGGCACCGCCAGAGGCGACAGGCGCAAGCCCGCTCGACCGGCAGCGATCATCCCTGGCGTGAGACTCGCGGCCCACCTATGGGGCAACGCATGAAAAATGACAAAAAGGCGACAGCAATGACGTGACATGATGAACCCTCCCTGGGCATGTCGGACGACAAGAGGCAGCGCAGCACTCTCGCGATGAGACACTGCGGCATGGCTGGACTTCAAGGCGGAGACGGCGGCCTTCCTGGCGCACCCTGCCAAAGTCTATCAAGCGCAGTGAGGCTTGTGGGGATGGGAATACACTGAGGGTACAAGGCGCGCGCCCTGCCAGCCTTGCATGACACCCTCTGCAAGGCTGACTCTGGCATCCTTCGTTTTCCACCACCCCAAGTGATACGCCAATCGCCATGAATATGAGACAGTGTCATGAGCGCCCTCTGGCAGCCGCACGTCATGATGGTGACCTTCCACGACGTACCTTTTCAACCTCTCAACATGAGCACCATTCATCATGCTTGAATTGCGCCATCTGCGTACCCTGCTGGCCCTGCGTGATGCAGGCTCGCTGGTCGAAGCCGCGGAGCGTGTCCACCTCACCCAATCCGCCCTCTCCCATCAGCTGAAGGACCTCGAGGAGCGCCTGGGCGCGCCACTGTTCATCCGCAAGACGCGCCCCGTGGAGTTTACCCGCGCCGGACAGCGCCTGTTGTCGCTGGCAGAGCAGGTACTGCCGCAATTCCGCATGGCTGAGCGCGACATTGCCCGCATGGCGGGAAGCGAACAGGGCCGGTTGCACATGGCCATCGAGTGCCATAGCTGCTTTCAGTGGCTGATGCCGACGGTGGATCGCTTCCGCGATCACTGGCCGGAAATTGAAGTCGATATCCCCTCGGGCCAAAGCTTCGCCCCCCTGCAGGCATTGGGCCGCGAGCAGCTGGACCTGGTCATCACCGCCAATCCGGTGGAGATGACCGGCATCCAGTACATTCCGCTGTTCCGCTATGAGGTCATGCTGGCCGTGGCACGCCAGCATGCATTGGCCATCAAGGGCCATGTGGAGCCGCAGGACCTGTGCGATGAGACCTTGATCATCTATCCGGTCGAGCATGATCGCCTGGACGTGTTCACCCAGTTCCTCGAACCGGCCAACGTGAGCCCGCGCGAGATCCGCAGCGCCGAGATGACGGTGATGATGATGCAGCTGGTCGCCAGCGGTCGCGGCGTCACGGCGCTCCCCAACTGGGCGCTGGCCGAGTATCTGACGCGCGATTACGTGCGCGGCCTGTCGTTGGGCGACGGTGTCTGGGCGACACTCTACGCCGCCGTCAGAGAAGACCTGCTCGGCACGCCGTGGATGGACGACTTCCTGCGTACCGCTCGTGAGACATCATTCGAGGTGTTGAGTGGCGTGAAGCCTGCCTGATACCCGGATCTCAGCGCCTACGCGGAATGGATACACGAAAGCCCCACCACTCGATGCCTTGCGGCCTGCCGAGTGATGGGGCTTCTTGTCAGTACTGTTCAATGCTTGTTCGCGTCATATCACTACAGCTTGCGCCCAAGACCTTTTCTTCAGCACAAACAGAACCGCCCCAGCATGAGCTGGGGCGGTTCTTGACATCTATCATCTCAAGCGGAAAGGCATTCCGCAGAGAATGATGATCAGTCGAGAGCCTTGACGTTGGCTGCCTGCAGGCCTTTCTGGCCCTGGGTCACGTCGAAGGAGACCTGCTGGCCGTCCTGCAGGGTCTTGAAGCCTTCAGCTTGGACTTCGGAGAAGTGAACGAACAGATCGTCACCACCGTCAGCCGGAGCGATGAAACCGAAACCTTTAGCGTCGTTGAACCACTTAACTGTACCTGTAGCCATGAGAAATTCCTCTCTGATCAGCATGTTTGAAATAACGGGCATTACCCGAGGAGCGTGGGCAAAGCAAAACCATGCATCAAATCAGCGAGGCTTCTCGGGGCGCTCAAGGCGATTTGCCGAGCAGCACAGGCGACTGAGTGGTGCGTCTTGCTATCCAACAAGAGCTACATTGCACGCTAACCCATGACCACGTCAAGCCTTTTCGACAATCACCTCACACGGTCGTCAATCGATGCCACTCCAGCCATGTCAGAAATCCCCCTTCCGGCAGCTGCAGATTCGGCGCATCGGTCCCCAGCAGCAGGCGGTCTCCCTCGAGCATGACGCGCCGCACAAGCGTCACCTCATCCCAATCGGCGATCGTGGCCAACGACAGATGATGGCAGACCTCTTCCCGCTCACTGTTCCACTGCCAGCGCCCACAGTAGGCAAAGCCCTCACGAAAGGCGGCGACCAGCTGATCATCCGTCGGCGCCATCCCCAGAGGCTGACGCTCACAGGACACCAGCTGCACGCTCATATAGCCATTGGCCATGTAATGCAGCTGACCCTTGCACTCGCCCAGCGGCTCCAGCTCGCGTCCATCCGGCCAGGCATACCAGAAACGCTCGAGCCGCCATGCGCCGATCAAGTCAGGATGCAGTGACAAGGAAGATTGCCGCATGGCCAATTCCTCAAACGGTCGTGATCAGGTGGCGTGCTCGTCCCGGGGTGACGGCGGCTTGACCGGCGGCAAGGGCACAGGCGCCTTGCGCTCCAACTGGCTGGAGGTCAGTGGCAGCAACAGGCTGAAGCGTGCGCCCTTGAGCGACCGACCCTTGTCCACCACCACGCTGCCACCGTGGGAATGCAGGATCTTCTGCACGATGGAGAGCCCCAGCCCGTAGCCGCCGGACGCACGCGTACGCGAATCATCCAGGCGCGCGAAGGGCTTGAAGACCTTCTTGCGATCTTCCTCATTGATGCCGGGGCCATCGTCTTCGACATCGAGCCTGACCACCTGCGGGTCACTGGTGATACGCACCAGCACACGGGAATCCGCGTGCCGGCAGGCATTGGAGACCAGATTCTGCAGCGCCCGCTGCAGATAGCGTGCCTCGGCCTCAACTTCCAACCCCTCGCCTTCGATGCTCAGCAGCAACTCAGGATGCAGCGGCGCCAGCGTCTCGCAGACCTGCTCCGCGATCTCGCGGCAATCCACCATGCCGAGGTCCAGCTGGATACCGGCGGCATTGTTGAGGCGCGCGTAGGTCAGGATCTCGTCGATCAGCTTGTCGAGTTCCTCGATGTCGCCGTCTGCGCCCTTTATCTGACGCTGGACGAAATCATCCTCGACCATGTCCTCGATCATCTGCAGCGCGAAGCGGATACGCGCCACCGGCGTACGCAATTCATGCGAGACCGCCCGAATCATGTCCTGCTGCGCGCCCAGCAACCCTTGCACCCGCTCGGCCATGCCATTGAAGGCCATGCCGAGACGCCCGAGAAAGTCATTGGACTCGATGCGCACCCGCGTATCGAGATAGCCGCCCGCGATTCGGGTCGCGGCCTTTTCCAGACGTGTCAGGCGCGCCTCGAGTGAACGCACCACCAGATAGATGACGCCGCCCAGCAGACTGATGACCGCCAGTATCATGGCGATGATCAAGGCTGGCGGTGTCGTCTCGAAGCCGCGGATGGGCCCGACCTTGAGCATGGCGCGGTCACCCAGACGAGTATAGAGCGCCATCGCCTGACCGTGACTGGCCACGTTGAGCACCACCCGACCGGCCTCCAGGCGACTAGCCTGCTGCGCATCGAGATTCTGCGGAATGTCCGGCAGCAGCGCGAAGGACAGACCGGAGGCCTGCTGCAGTTGGGCCAGCAAGTCGCTGCGCTGCTCGGCACTCATGGGCTGCAGGGTGTCATGCAGCGACACCATCAACCCGCGCAACTGCCGCTCCGCGAGATGCAACAGACGGAATTCCAGCACTCTCTCTTCGCCCGGCACCGCCATCAGCAGCTGCCAGCCGGCATCATCATGGGGCCGCACCAGCGGCCGCCCAGCCTCAAGGCGGCGCTGCTCCCACCAGCTGAGATCAAAGACCGCCGCCGGTGCCAGCAACAACCGCCCATCCAGCAGCCGGGCGGTCCGATTGAGGAAGTCCCCGCGCTCAGCTTCCGGTGTGGCCGCGATCTGGCTCACCAGCAGGCGCATCGGCGCCGCCCCCAGACGTGTCTGGTAGGCCTCCAACCGGACCATGTTGGTCAGCTGAAAGCCGCCCAGCGCGATGCCCAGCGTGAGCACCAATGCCACCAGCAAGGCGATATAGACACGCAGGAAGATGCTGTCGGAGAGAGCCCGGCGCATCGTCTAGAGGTCCTTGACGAACAGGTATCCCTTGCTGCGCACCGTCTTGATCCGCTCAGGATGATTGGGGTCATCGCCAATCTTGGGGCGGATGCGCGAGACACGCACGTCGATGGAGCGGTCCTGGCCGTCGTACTTGATGCCGCGCAGCGCAGAGAAGATCTCCTCACGCGTCAGCACGCGGCCCGCATTCGAGGACAGCAGCCACAGCAGGTCGAACTCGGCACTGGTCAGTTCGATACGTTCGCGCGCCAACCATGCCTCACGGGTGGCGTTGTCGATCTCGAGATCATTGAACACCAGGCGCGTCTCACCGGCGGGCACCTCGGGGCCATCGGCGCGACGCAGCAAGGCCCGCATGCGTGCCAGCAGGACACGCGGCTGCACCGGCTTGGGCACGTAATCGTCGGCGCCCATCTCCAGACCCAGCACCTGATCCATGTCATCGGTACGTGCCGTCAGCATCAGGATCGGCCCGGCGAACTGAGGCCGCGCGCGACGACAGATGGACAGGCCATCCTCGCCCGGCAGCATCAGGTCCAGAATCACGATGTCGGGGCGCAGACTGATGATCAGGTCCACCGCCCGCGCGCCGTCATTCTCGACGCTCACGCGGAAGTTGTTGGCTTCGAGGTATTCGCGCGTCAGTGTCGCCAGGCGCTCGTCATCCTCAACAATCAATACATGTTCTTGCGCATTGGTATCCAAGGGCATTCCATCCGCATCGTTGGGTCAACGTGGCCAGCAGCTCACAAGCAGTTACTTTCCTGTGCCACGTCGTAACCTTTTCAGGGTGATTTGTCACGAATGATACGCCAATTTAGGCGTTTACGCGCCAGCAGCGCAGGCACCATCTGCATTGACGCAGCGCAGAAAATTTAACACCTGAACGCTTGACATCCCCCAGCGGCAAGGCCGGATTTTCAACCACACCTTACCCACAAGTTATCCACTTGCACGCCCCATCAAACAACACTATCTTGTGTCCAAAATCAGCTTACACCCCATATGTAGGGTTTTGGCGACGTCGACGCCCATAGATCATGGCGACGATTGTCAAGCCCCGAAAGCATGAATCAGCGTATGGGACGGCAGTCACGCAAGGCTGCCGAATCCGTGTCTCATGAACGCTATCAGGCTCAGTCCGGGTGATGATTGCCCCGCCTGAGCCTGATCGAGTGTCTCGACGACAAAGCTGACGACGACAGAATGCCCCCGGGGCGCAGGCAGGAATTTCCAGCCTGCGCCCCGACACGAATTGCCCTCGAGCCCTAACGGGCAACGATTCACCTTCAGACGATTCAGGAAGGCGTCATGGATTCCACTTTCAGCACCGATCAGGCGACAGTCGACGTGACCGCACCTCAGCGCCTGCGCGTCATCAAGCGCACTGGCGATGTCGCGCCCTTCGATGCCAGCAAGATCTCCGTCGCACTGTCCAAGGCGTTCATCGCCGTGGAAGGCGACCAGGTCGAGTCCAGCTCGCGTATCCGCGATCTGGTCCAGCAGCTGACCAGCCAGATCACCGATGCCTTCCAGCGTCGCATGCCTGACGGTGGCACCCTGCACATCGAAGACATCCAGGATCAGGTCGAGCTGGCATTGATGCGTTCCGGCGAGCACAAGGTGGCCCGCGCCTATGTCCTGTACCGCGATGAACACGCTCGCGCCCGCAGCGCCCAGAGCGACGGTATCGCCAAGCCGCACCCGACCATCAACGTCACGCACCTCGACGGCAGCGTGCGTCCGCTGGATCTGGGCCGTATCGAGACCCTCGTCTTCGATGCCTGCGCCGAGCTCTCCAACGTCGATGCCCAGAAGATCGTCGATGACTCCCTGAAGAATCTGTACGACGGCGTGCCGGTCGATGGCGTGTCCACCGCGCTGATGATGACTGCGCGTACGCTGGTCGAGAAGGACCCGAACTACACCTACGTCACCGCCCGCCTGCTGCAGGACAACCTGCGCCGCGAAGCCTTGAGCTTCCTCAAGGTCGCTGACGAGGCCACCTTCGGCGAGATGAAGGACCACTACCCGGTCGCCTTCAAGGCCTACATCGAAAGCGGTATCGCCTTCGAGCAGCTGGACGAGCAACTGGCCACCTTCGATCTGGAGCGTCTCGGCGCGGCCATCGATCACACGCGTGACAACCAGTTCACCTACCTCGGCCTGCAGACCCTGTATGACCGCTACTTCCTGCACCAGAACGACGTGCGCTACGAGCTGCCGCAGGTCATGTTCATGCGTGTCGCCATGGGCCTGTCCCTGAACGAGGAAGACCGCGAAGGTCGTGCCATCGAGTTCTACGAGCTGCTCTCCAGCTTCGACTACATGGCTTCCACGCCGACGCTGTTCAACGCCGGTACCCGTCGCAGCCAGCTGTCCAGCTGCTACCTGACCACCGTGCCGGACGCCCTCGATGGCATCTACGGCGCCATCCGTGACAACGCCATGCTCTCCAAGTGGGCGGGTGGTCTCGGCAATGACTGGACGCCGGTGCGTGCGCTGGGGTCCTACATCAAGGGCACCAACGGCAAGTCCCAGGGCGTCGTGCCCTTCCTGAAGGTCGTCAACGACACCGCCGTTGCCGTCAACCAGGGTGGCAAGCGCAAGGGTGCCGTCTGTGCCTATCTGGAAACTTGGCACATGGACGTCGAGGAATTCCTCGACCTGCGCAAGAACACCGGTGATGACCGTCGCCGTACCCACGACATGAACACCGCCAACTGGGTGCCGGACCTGTTCATGAAGCGTGTCTTCGATGACACCGAGTGGACCCTGTTCTCGCCGTCCGACTGCCCGGACCTCCACGACCTGTACGGCGCGGCCTTCCAGGCGCGTTACGAGCAGTACGAGGAGATGACACGTCAGGGCCAGCTGAAGCTTTACAAGCGCGTCAAGGCGCGTGATCTGTGGCGCAAGATGCTCTCCATGCTGTTCGAGACCGGCCACCCGTGGATCACCTTCAAGGACCCGTGCAACCTGCGCAGCCCGCAGCAGCACGCCGGTGTCGTGCACTCGTCCAACCTGTGCACCGAGATCACCCTCAACACCTCCGAGGACGAGATCGCGGTCTGCAACCTGGGCTCGATCAACCTGGCGCAGCACATCGTCGACGGCAAGCTGGACGGCGACAAGCTCAAGAAGTCGGTGCGTACCGCCGTGCGCATGCTCGACAACGTCATCGACATCAACTACTACGCCGTCCCGCAGGCGCGTCGCTCCAACATGCGTCACCGCCCGGTCGGCCTCGGCATCATGGGCTTCCAGGACGCGCTCTACGCGCAGTCCATCGCCTATGCCTCCGAAGAGGCCGTGACCTTCGCCGACGAATCCATGGAACTCGTCAGCTATCACGCCATCGAAGCTTCCAGTGATCTGGCCGCCGAGCGTGGTCGTTACGAAAGCTTCGACGGCTCGCTGTGGAGTCAGGGCATCCTGCCGATCGATTCCATCGAGAAGCTCAAGACCGAGCGTGGCGCCGACTACATCGAGATGGATGAAAGCCAGACTCAGGACTGGGACTACATCCGCGAGAAGGTCCGTACCCAGGGCATGCGCAACTCCAACGTGATGGCGATCGCGCCAACCGCGACGATCTCCAACATCTGTGGCGTCTCGCAGTCCATCGAGCCGACCTACCAGAACCTGTTCGTCAAATCGAACCTGTCTGGCGAGTTCACCGTGGTCAACGCCTACATGGTCAATGACCTCAAGGCGCGCGGCCTGTGGGACGAGGTCATGATCAACGACCTCAAGTACTACGACGGCAGCGTGCAGCCGATCGAGCGCATCCCGGAAGACCTCAAGGCGCTGTACGCCAATGCCTTCGAAGTCGAGCCGAAGTGGATCGTCGAAGCCGCCTCGCGTCGTCAGAAGTGGATCGACCAGGCCCAGTCCCTGAACCTGTACATCCAGGGCGTGTCCGGCAAGAAGCTGGACGTGACCTACCGCATGGCATGGTTCCGTGGCCTCAAGACCACCTATTACCTCCGTGCTCTGGGCGCGACCGCCGTGGAGAAATCCACCGTAGATCGCAGCAAGCACAACGCCGTCGGCAACGCGCCGACTCCAACACCGGCTCCCGCGCCGACACCGGCACCGGAAGCCAAGCCGGAACCGCGCGGCATCGAAGACTTCCTGCAGGGCAAGAGCGGCCAGCGCGCCCCCTCCGCCAGCAACATCGATGAATTGGGCTGTGAGGCCTGTCAGTAAGCGATTGCGCCAGATCCGAGTCCGTTGACGCTGACTCACCGCCTGCAAGACATGCTTTGCAGGCGGACTGCGGCAAATCCACAAGACCGAGCCTGGCTCGGTCTTGTGCCGCCACCAACAATCACTGCCTCCTGACATTCCCTCGAAACAAGCCCGGGCCTGACTCCCTTCCGGGAGCCACGCCACTCGATGGCGCTCGCGTCGTAGAACGCACCGCCCCTGCCTTTTCGTCACGCTGACTGCCCGCGTGACCATCACCGAACACGAGGAACGCAACATGTTGAACTGGGACGATTTCCACGAGGACGAAGCCCCCGCTGCCGAGAAGCCGGCCGCTGCCAAACCGGCACCGCAGCCCGAAGCTCCCGCTGCTGCCCCGGCGGCTGACGCTGTCGTCGCGAGCGAGAACAGCGAAGGCTATACGGTCAGCGAAGCCGAGCGCATCGCCCGCGCCCAGCAGGCGCTGGACGATCTCGACGTGGCCAAGGGTCTGGAAGAACTGGAAATGGGTGCCCAGCGCATTCAGGTCGACGAGAAGCGCATGATCAATGCCCGCGCCGACGTCAACCAGCTGGTGCCCTTCAAGTACGACTGGGCATGGCAGAAGTACCTCGACGGCTCCGCGAACCACTGGATGCCGCAGGAAGTGAACATGAATGCGGACATCGCGCTCTGGAAGAGCCAGGACGGCCTGACCGAGGACGAGCGTCTGATCGTGATGCGCTCACTGGGTTACTTCTCCACTGCCGACTCGCTGGTCGCCAACAATCTGGTGCTGGCCGTCTACAAGAACATCACCAACCCGGAGTGCCGCCAGTACCTGCTGCGTCAGGCCTTCGAAGAGGCGATCCACACCCACGCCTACCAGTACTGCATCGAATCACTGGGCATGGACGAAGGCGAAGTCTTCAACATGTACCGTGAAGTGGACTCCGTGGCGCGCAAGTCCGCCTGGAGCCTCAAGCACACCCAGGCGCTGGCGCGTGCCGACTTCCACACCGGTACACCGGAAGCGGACCAGGAATTCCTGCGCAACCTGATCGGCTTCTACGCCGTCACCGAAGGCATCTTCTTCTACTGCGGCTTCTCCCAGATCCTGTCCATGGGTCGTCGCAACAAGATGACCGGCGTCGCCGAGCAGTTCCAGTACATCCTGCGTGACGAGTCCATGCACCTGAACTTCGGCATCGACGTGATCAACCAGATCAAGGTCGAGAACCCGCACCTGTGGACCACCGAATTCCAGGACGAAGTCACCCAGATGATCCTGGAAGGCACCCAGCTCGAGATCGAATACGCGCGTGATACCATGCCGCGCGGCGTGCTGGGCATGAACGCGGCCATCATGGAGGAATACCTCCACTTCATCTGCAACCGTCGCCTCGCGCAGCTGGGCCTCAAGGAGCAGTTCCCGGGCGCCAAGAACCCGTTCCCGTGGATGTCCGAGATCATCGACCTGCGCAAGGAGAAGAACTTCTTCGAGACGCGCGTCACCGAATATCAGGTCGGCGGTGCCCTGAGCTGGGATTGATCGCTGATCACTCCCTCTCCCGGAGACAGGCACGCGACTGACGCCTGTCCCTGATGAGCACTGAAGCGGGCCATGTCATTGATATGGCCCGTTTTGCGTCCAGCGTCCGCACAGGGTAGGCTTCGCGCCGTCCCGACTCTCCCCGGCTTCACGTGAAAGGAACGAACATGCAACTCGGTATCATCGGACTCGGCCGCATGGGCGGCAATATCGCTCGTCGCTTGATGCGCAATGGCCACGAAGTGGTCGCCCATGATCGTGACGCGGCAATCGCCCAGTCACTGGTCGCCGACGGTGCGACGCACGTCGATAGCCTCGTGGAGCTGGTTAAGCAGCTCGAGGCCCCGCGCGCCGTCTGGGTCATGCTGCCGGCTGGCGAGATCACCGAGCAGACCATCGCCACGCTGGCCGAGCTGATGGAAGCCGGCGACACCATCATCGATGGCGGCAACACCTTCTACAAGGACGACATCCGCCGTGCTACGGCCCTCAAGCTGAAGGGCCTGAACTACGTCGATGTGGGCACTTCCGGCGGCGTATGGGGCCTGGAGCGCGGCTACTGCATGATGATCGGCGCCGAGAAGGCCGTGTTCGAGCATCTCGAGCCGCTGTTCGATACCCTCGCCCCGGGCTATGGCGATCTCGAGCGCACCAAGGGCCGCAACGCCCCGGACGAGCGCGCCGAGCGCGGCTATATCCACGCAGGCCCGGTCGGTGCCGGTCACTACGTGAAGATGGTCCACAACGGCATCGAGTACGGCCTGATGCAGGCCTACGCCGAGGGCTTCGAGCTGATGCAGAGCAAGGGCTCCGAGGACCTGCCGGAAGATCAGCGCTTCGACCTCAATCTGGCCGATATCGCCGAGGTGTGGCGTCGTGGCAGCGTGGTGTCTTCCTGGCTGCTCGACCTGACCGCCCAGGCACTGGCCGGGGATGCGCGTCTGGACCACTACAGCGGTGCCGTCTCCGACAGTGGCGAAGGCCGCTGGACCGTCGATGCCGCCGTCGAACAGGGTGTCGCCGTGCCAGTGCTGGCCAATGCGCTGTTCTCGCGCTTCAGCTCGCGCAAGGAGAACACCTATGCCAACCGCCTGCTGTCGGCGATGCGCTTCGGGTTCGGCGGTCATGTCGAGCCGCCCAAGAAGGACTGAGCGCCTGCTCTGACACGCCAGACGTGAAACGCCCCGCTCATGGAGATCATGAGCGGGGCGTTGTCGTTTGCGGGGCCTGCTGCCAGGGCGGTGGAGTGTCAGCCGCCCTTTCTGCCAGCCCTGTCAGCCCTGTCAGCCCTGTCAGCCCTGTCAGCCCTGTCAGCCATCTATAGCAGCCACTGGCGTTATCGGTCATCGCCATCCACCGGCGTCAACGTCATCTGTTGACCGCGCATGTTGATATCGAACTCCCCCAGGAAACTCATTCCCAGCAGCATCACCTCATCGTGCATGCCCGGCACGATGGCCCCGCGCACCTCGCGCTGGCTGAGCCCCGCCAGGCTGACGGTATCCAGTGTGGTCAATGCGCCGTGACTGACGCCATTGGCGGTGGTGAAGCGCGCATCCCGCCCGCGTGGCAACTGCAGGCGCTCGGCCAGCGCTTCGGACACCGAGACATAGGTGGCGCCGGTATCGAGCAGGAAGGTCACCGGCTCACCATTGATCGTGCCGGGGGCCACGAAGTGCCCAGAGCGATTGCGCGACAGCGCCAGTGGCTCTCCAGATGACAGCGACTGGCCAGCCAGCGAGGCATTGGGCCGGGTGCGCTCATCAAGCTGGCCCTGAAACCACCACACCAGCATGGCGAGAATCAGCGCCCAGCACACCACCAGCATGCCGACACCATAACGGCGGGTCGCGCCGCCCCCTGAATCACTCATCCACCACCACCCCGCAACAGCAGGCGCAAACCGACGGCGCACAGTGCGAAGCCGAGAACCAACGGCACCCCGATCAACCAACCGCGCGTCCCCGGCAGGCTGGCCTCATGTGGGGCATCGAGGCGATAGACCAGCGCCACGTTCTCCCCCACGGCGGGTGTCGGCGAGGGCACCGCCAGCGGCGAGATGATCTCGTGCCAGCCATCACGCTGATCCTGATAACGCACCACGGGCGCATACTGGATCGACTCGATATTGAAGCGCCCGCCCGGCGGCAGCCCCGCCATCGCCAGGGCCTCATCCTCGCTGAGCCTGCCGCCCTTGGGCAGATGGATCGGGCCACGCCCTTCGACGTGCAGCGTGCGGTCGTGGTTGATGACCTCGCCCATCACCTGTGCGCTGTTGCGGGAGAAGGACTGCGCCTGCTGCCAGCGATAGCCGCCGAGCAGCAGCAAGGCGATGCCGATGATGATCAATCCCCAGGTCAACGCCATGCGATGCCTCCTTGTGGTCGGTGCCATCATGCACGACGCGGTGCCGAGGTGCGGGCCTGGACGTGGTCGCTCACATCATGGGCAACGCCCTGCTCGTGTCCGCCGGCCGCTTCCAGCCTCGCGCTTAGCGCATCGAACTGACGCCAGCGCGCATGCGCCAGTGGCGTGACACCTTCGGCGTCCGCCAGATTGACGTCGGCACCGTGGGCCAGAAGCTGCTCGACGACCTGCTGATAGTCAACGCCGCCATCCCCCAGCAACACGGCCTCGATCAGCGCCGTCCAGCCGAGCGTATTCTGGTGATCGACGTCGACATCGGTCTCCTCGAGCAGCTGACGGCAGATATCGGCATGACCACGCTCACTGGCCGACATCAGTGCAGTGGAAGAGAAGCGATTGAGCACCGTCGCCGAGGCACCATGCGCCAGCAGCCGGCTCAGACAACGGCCATAGCCGAGCGCAGCGGCGGCCAGCAGGGGGGTATCGTGCAGGGCATCGGTCTGCTCGCAATCGGCGCCAGCGGCCAGCAGGGCCTCCACCGCCTCCGGCTGATTGGCCTGCACCGCGACCAGCAATGGCGTGCGCCCGCGATAATCCACGTCATTGACGCGCTCGTGCGCATCGGGAGCGGCCAATGCCTGTGCCAGGCCCTCCAGATCGCCATGCTGAGCACACATTGTCATGTCCTTCATCACCACCTCCTGACGCCCGGCAACGGATGCTGACTCTCTGACAGCCTATGCGATCCTGAGCGTGACCGTTAGCCCCACCAGCGTTCAATCGGCACCTTGAGCCTCACCGATCAGGCACGACGTGGCGAATGACAGGCAAAAAAAAGCGCTCCCGAAGGAGCGCCAGTTCGTCATCACCGCAGGGCGCGGCAGACGAGACTCAGAAACGAAGCCCGTCCAGCTGCCAGCCGGACATCGTCAGAATACGGTGTCGCCCTGGCCGTGCCCAATCATCTCTCGGGATGGCTGTGATAGGCCTTGACTATCAAGACAAGAGCGCCGATAAACGAACCGACGCCCTGTCACTCCGTCGGCTGCGCCCCGACCAGCGGGGAGCTCGGCAACCAGACGCGTGCCGCCAGCCCGCCCAGGCTGGAGCGCTCCAGTGCCAGCTCGCCCCCGTAGAGCGCCATCAGATCATCGACGATCGCCAGCCCCAGACCGGAACCTGAGCGCCCTTCATCAAGACGTGCCCCACGCCCCAGCGCGGCGGCGCCCTCTTCTTCATTCATGCCGGGGCCATCGTCCTCGATGATCAACAGCACGCCGCCATCGCGGGTCTCGCTGCTGACGCGGACCTGCTGGCGAGCCCATTGCAAGGCGTTCTCGAGCAGGTTGCCGACCATTTCCTGCAAATCCTGCGGGTCGACCCGCACGCTGGCGTCGTCCTCCAGCGCCAGACTGAGCGTGATGCCACGCCGACTCGCCAAGCGCCCGAGCCCCTCGAAGACCGGCCCCGCCGCCTCACGCAGGCTGATGCGCCCGCTGAGATGCGCGCCACCCGCGGCACTGGCACGCGCCAGGTGGTGGCGCACGGCTTCATCGATGCGCTTGAGCTCGGCGTCGATCCGCGCGCGGTCCTCGCCGTCAAAGCGCTCGGACTGCGCCTTGAGCACGCTGACCGGCGTCTTGAGGGCATGCGCCAGATTGCCGGCCGCCGCACGACCGCGCTCGATCAAGCGCTGATCACGCTCGAGCACGGCATTGATGGCGCGGGTCAGCTCGGTCAGCTCCGGCGGCAGGCGGGTCTCTTCCAGCCGTTCCGCCTCGCCATCGGCGACCTTCTTGAGGCGAGCCCGCAGGCGCCGCAGTGGCGCCAGCCCCCAGCTGATCTGCGCGGCAGAGCCGCACACCAAAAGCGATGCCAAGGCCACCAGCGCGCCCGCCAGCAGCCACTCGAAGCGCGCGACCTCGGCGTCGACCTCACTACGACTGGCCGCCACCATCACGTGCAGTGGCTGGTTGCGGCCGGGCAGACGAATATCACGCTCGAGGGAGCGCAGCACCTGATGGCGCGGGCCCTTGAGGTCACGGCTGATGATGACGCCCTTGTCCATGTCTTCCAGCGGCGGCAGGCGCTGGTCCCACAGCGAGCGCGACGTCAGCACATTGCCGTTGCGATCGGAAATCTGCCAGTACCAGCCCGAATAGGCCTGGTCGAAGCGTGGGTCGCCCAGCGAGCGTGTCAGGCCGGGGCGGCCCTTCTCGCGGTCGAACTGGATGGCGGCGATCAGCACCTTGGACAGCGACAGCAGGCGCTGGTCGAAGGCGGTGGTCACGGCGTCACGGAAGCTCCAGGCCAGACCGAGTCCGGTCAGCGGCATGACGATCAAGGCAATGACCAGCGAGCCGCCCAGCAAGCGGCGGCCGACGGACAGTGGCTTCATGCGTCGGGGCCATCCGTCGGCGCCTGTGTCTCGGCATCCGGATCACGCAGACGATAGCCACGCCCGCGCAGCGTCTCGATGCGCTCGGCACCCAGCTTGCGACGCAGACGGCTGATCTGCACGTCGATGACGTTGGAATCGGGTTCATGGTCGCGGTCATAGACATGCTCGACCAGTTCAGAACGGCTGACCACACCGGGCACGGCGTGCATCAGGTGCATCAGCAGACGCGTTTCCTGGGCGGTCAGCGACACGGGGCGCCCCGCCAGACTGACGGTACCGCCGTGGGTGTCACAGGCCAGATCGCCCAGCTTGAGCACGGGGTGGGCATGGCCGCGTGATCGACGCACCAGCGCCCGCAGACGGAAGATGACCTCGGCGGTCTCGAAGGGCTTGGTGACGTAATCATCGGCGCCGGCAGAGAAGCCGGCGGCCTTGTCAGACCAGCGCTCCCGCGCGGTCAGCACCAGCACCGGCACCTCGATGCCGGCTTCCCGCCACTGGGACAGCCAGCGGGTGCCGTCGCCGTCCGGCAGACCGAGATCCAGCACCACGGCATCGTAGCTCTCGGTCTGGATCAAAAAGTCGGCGTCTCCCCCGGTGGTGGCATGCTCGACCAGTACATCGGCTTCCTCCAGGCGCGCCATCAGTGCTTCGGCCAACGGCATGTCATCTTCAACCAGCAATATCTTCATCGATTCTCGGGCTCCTGACGCAAGCGGTGTTCTACCGGTGGCGCAATGGACAATGGCATTAGCATACCGTTCCTCAGGGCCGCCAGGCACCCTCGGCACCCTATCACGGCCTGCGCTGGCACTGCCTGGCCTGGCCCCTGCCTGCCGCGTCCTACTGACGCTCGGCCTCGGCATTGCCGCCGTCAGTCACGAGCGGCGTGTCGTCCGTCTCGGACAAGGGCGCGAACAAGGAACCGCTGCCAGCGCGACGCATGGCATCGAGATTGACGCCGCGCACCTCACGCAGACTGCCATCCGAGGCACGCACGGTGAATCTGGCCATCTGGCCCTGCGGCCCGAGCATCTCGACCTCATAGATCAGCTCGCCATGCGTCTCTTCGAGCTCCACCTCGACTACCTGCCCCAGCCAGTCACGCTCGAGGCTATCGAGCAGCTCGGACAACGAGATGACATGTCCGGCGGCGACTTCATCGTGCAGGCTGCGCCAGCGCTCGCTGTCACACAGCGCATGCGGCGGCAGTGCCAGCGCACCGACCAGCAGGCTCCCGAGCCCGAGGCACAGCCAGACATAGCATTGCCGCCATTGACTGCCACGCGCTGCAAGGGCGTCTGGCTGAGCCTTGTGGGGAGTCTGCATGAAGGGGAACCTCGTGAATGCCGGTGGGGCTGGTGTGCGCCCAAGGCGGGCGCTTGCGCGTGGCGCTCAATCTAGCAACGGAATGTGCAATCAAACCTGCGTTGGAACAACGCGGACCAACGCGATAGCAACCACTGCCCCTGTGATGCAGAGACTGACAGGAGGCAATGAACCTCAGATGAATTCACGTCTCAGCGTCGCGCAAGGTCGCCTGGCCCACAGTGAACGCCATGCCCAGCCATCCTTGAGGAGGGTGTCATGTCCCCATCAGCCGCGTCCCGTATTGCTCCCGTTCGTGAATCAGACTCCGCATCCCGGCAGCCGCCATCCTCGGCCACAGGCACCGCCCCGTCACGCTTCTGGCTCGCCAGCCGCGCAGTCCAGCACTGGCGACACGGCCTGGGCGTCAGCGCACTCGGCCTGATGCTGGGTTCGGCTCCCGCCTATGCCAACGGCATCGAGGACCTGCCGGTGCGCCATCAGCTGTCGGCGGCAGAACTCTCGACCGCAGGGCTCTCTGCAAATGGGCCCTCGACCAGCGATCACTCAGATGACGGCAAGGCGCACGCCACGCCCGGCGATGATGCGGAGGATAGCGCGCTGGACACGGCCGCCACCCGCGCAGCCGGTAAGCCTGCGACGGATATCTCTGACGCCGCAACTACTCAAGGGCTCGCGCCAGAGCTGCTCATGCAGATGATGATCCACGCCAGTCGCAAGGGCATGATGGAATTCAGCACGATGGATATCCGCGACGATCATGTTCAGTTCACGGGCTGGGGGCATAATGGATGGCAGATGGAACTGGCCATCAATCTCGCCGATGGAGAATTCATCAGCGAAGCGCTGCGCCAGAGTGATTCGGTGCCCGGCGACAAGGCCATCGATGGCGACAGCATGCGCCAGACCTTGAATTTTGCTGCTGTCGACGGCATCAAGAGTGTACGGAGCGTCGAAGTCGCTGCGCACGCCATCCAGATTCACGGGCGCGATGCGCAAGGCAGGCCGCAACGGATGACACTGAACATGCCGCTGCCGGGCAACGCTTTCAACCTCGCCGCCAGCGTGTCCATGAATCCGGATTATCGGCCGTGAACTGCTCGACCCGATTGACCAGCCGCCGTGCCTTGAAGTGGTTCAAGGGTTGAACCGACTCCCAGCGCTGGATCAACGCCGAAGCCGCTTGACGGCAACGATGCCAACTTCGATGCTGAACGAGTCAACCGGCCGCCCGATGCCATCAAACGCCTCATGCAAAAGTGCGTCGCATCGAGTCCCATTTCCCCATCCCCCGGCCCAGAGCACGAATGACAATTGCGCCGGGAGGGCAATACCCCTGTTTCCTGACCCGATATCCCCGACCACCCACTTTTACCTATCGGGTCATCCTCGCCCGGCCTGACGGCCCGGCTCTATCGTGGAGAAGACACATGCAAGGCCAACAGCACAACACACTGTGGAATCAGGCTCGCCAATGGCAGGCCAATGCAGGCAACCAACGCCCCTCCAATGGCCTGTCCGGCCTCAAGCTGGTCGCCGCCTGGCTGATCGGTGGTGTGGTCATGATCTTCAGCCTGTTCGCAGCGCTGGTGATGATGGTACTCGGCATCATCATGCTGCCCTTCATCCGCCGTCGCATGAAAAAGCGCATGAGCGAGATGCAACAGCGCATGCAGGAGGCTCAGGACAAGGCCAATGGCCGCCAGAACTACTCGCGTGATGCCACGCGTGAAGACGGCAGCAGCACCGAGACGCTGGACGGTGAATACCAGGTCAAGGAATAAGCCCTGACGCCAGAGACCGCTGAACGTCTCGCACTGGCCGTCTCGCCATGATTGTCTCGAATTGATCATCACGACGTTCGCCAAGAACACAAAGGCCGCCCCATGGGGCGGCCTTTTGCGTTGCAGCGTCCTGAAGCTGCCAAGGCAGACTCAGGCATCTGATCATCACACCCGATAGACGCTGGCCGTCATCACCTTGGACATCAGGCGCATGGCGCTCTTCAGCGGCCCCGGGAAGCGATGGCCACCGGCTTCCAGCGCCCACTGCTCATGATGGGCTTCGTCGATTTCCATCTGGCGCAATACGGCGCGTGAGCGCTGATCGCCCTCGGGCAGCGTCTGTTGGTGCTTCGACAGGTGCTCGCCGACCAGCTCTTCGGTCGCGGCCACGAACCCGAGGCTGACCTTGTCGTTGATGGCACCCGCTGCTGCCCCGAGGGCGAAGCTCGTCATGTAGAACAACGGATTGAGCAGGCTGGTATTGGCATCCAGCTCGACGAGTCGTGCATCGCACCAGGCCAGGTGGTCGATCTCTTCCTGGGCGGCCAGCTCCATCTGTGTGCGCGTTTCGGGCAGACGCGCCGTGAACCCCTGCCCCTGATAGAGCGCCTGGGCACACACCTCGCCGGTGTGATTGATGCGCATCAGGCCAGCGGCGTGCTGGCGCTCTTCATCGCTGATCGCTTCGTCATGGATGTCGCCCGCCGGAGAAGGGCGCGACGGCTGGGCGGCATGTGGTACCAGGGTACGCAGTACGGTGTCGAACTGATGGATCAACTGATCGGCGCGGCTGTGATGACGTTGCGCCGAAATGGCATCGGAATGCGGCATGGGAAGACTCCTGCACGGCGTGAGCAATGAGGCCATCTTACGCAAGCCAGCCCGCGACGGTAAGGGGCAGAGTGTCGCCGGGCGAGGCCTGCCCGGCCCTCTTGCGCTGTACCCTCCCCAACGAAAACCGGCAACGCCGTTTTCACGACATTGCCGGTATGCGCCTGTGTGCCGCGCGCTTGTTATCGCTAGCCGCTACCTGCCCGCGAACCGCCGGTACAGGCGCCTGCTCTATGCCGGCTCAGCCAGCCGGCCATGTGAAGCGGCGACCACCCATCAGGTGCATATGAATATGATAGACCGTCTGGCCGCCATCTTCATTGCAGTTCATCACCACGCGATAACCGCCCTCGGCAAAACCGTAGTCCTTCGCCAGTCTGGCGGCGGTGTACTGCAGGCGCCCTACCGTGGCCAGCTGATGCTCCTCGATATCGTTGAGCGTGGCGATGTGCTGCTTGGGGATGATCAACACATGGGTCGGGGCCTGCGGATTGATGTCATTGAAGGCCAGCACCTCATCATCTTCATAGACGATATCGGCGGGAATCTCGCGGTTGATGATCTTGCAGAACAGACAGTCCATGACACCTTCTCCCTTGAAGTGGGGCTGCCCACGGCAGCGTGGCCTGCCAGCGTAGCGCCAGCCGGGCAACAGGCCAAGGGCAGAGACAGGAATATGCGGGCCAGCTTGCGGACAGGACAATGTCGCCTTCAAGGAAACAGACTGATTCACCGCTGCCAGTGGGCGAATGAGGAAAACAGTAGGATAATTATTGTTATCCCGCTAACGAGAAGTCGCCCGTCATGTCCGTGTTCACTCGCCAAGATTCTTCCCTGCGCAAGGCCAACCACGAACTGGAGGCCGGCCTTGGCGCTCAGGGCGAGACACGACCGGCCACTGTCGGCGCCCCCGCCACTGAACGCGCAGCCCCCACGCGCGCCGAGAAGGCGCGGGCGGCGCTGCGTGCCGCGCCCAGGGTCACGCGTGTTGACGGCGAGCAGGCCCCGGGCGAGTTCCTGCAGCGTGCCAAGGGCTTTCTCAAGGCCGAGGTCTATATCACGCACCTCAATGGCCGGCCGGTGGTCTGCAAGGATTATCGCCGCTATGCCGGCACGCCGGCGGCATTGGTGGCACGCTGGCTGGTACGCCACGAACTGAAGATGCTAGAGCGTCTGGGCGACTGGGCACACGCCCCTCGCGCCGTGGCACGCCTGTCACCGCTGTCGCTGGCGATGGAGTACATCCCCGGTCCGCTGCTGAGTGATGCCGCCCTGGATGACGTGACGGATGCCCGCCTCAGTCAGCAGCTGATTCTCATCGTGCAGCAACTCCATCAGCGCCAGATGGCCCACAACGACATCCGTGGCTCCAACGTCGTGCTGCGCGATGGCGTGCCGGTCCTGATCGACTTCACCTCTGCCGTGCGCCTGCCACACCTGCCGGGCACAGCCAGCCTCGCGCGCATGATGCGCCGCTTCGATCTGCGTCACTCGCTGAAGCTCAAGCAACGCACCTTCGGCCTGCCGCTGAGCACCCGCGAGGCACGCCTGCTGATCCGCAGCGGCCGCCTGAATCGCACCCTGCGCATCTGGAAGAAAGGCATCCTGCCACGCCTCAAGGGCCGCAGGCACTGAGCCACCCCGAGCCCAGCCCCCTTCATGTCTCCCGCTAGCGGAACCGCCGCTGTGCCAGCAGGCTCTTGACCAATGGTGTGATGATCAATTCGATGGCCAGTGCCATCAACGCGCCGGGTACCACCAGCGTATGCGGGCGCGACATGAACGAGCCCTGGATCATCGCGAGCAGGAACGGGAAGTCGACACTGCCGGGATCACGGAAGTGGATCACGACCATCGACTCGGCGTCCGTCGGGATATCCTGCGGCTCGAAGGGGTTGGAAGTATCCACCGTCGGCACGCGCTGGAAGTTGATGTGCGTGCGTGAGAACTGCGGCTGGATGTAGCGCACGTAGTCATCCATGCGGCTCAGGATGGTGTCTACCACCGCTTCCTGGGAATGTCCGCGCAGCTTGGTGTCGCGATCGATCTTCTGGATCCACTCCAGATTCATGGTCGGTGCCACCCCGATCAGCAGATCGACATGACGCGCGATGTCATGCTCCGGCGTCACCAGCCCACCATGCAGCCCCTCGTAGAACAGCAGGTCCGTACAATCCGGCAGCGACTGCCATTCGGTGAAGGTGCCGACCTTGTAGCCGGCCTCGATCATGCGCTTGTCTTCGGCATGGATGTAATGACGATGCGTGCCGGAGCCCTGCTCGCCATATTCGACGAACAGCGCTTCCAGACGATCCAGCTGGTTGGCCTCGACCGCGAAGTGGGACAGCTCGCGCTTGCGCTCCGGCGCCTCCTGAAACATGCGCACCAGCTCGTCACGGGTATAACGGTGAAAGGCATCCCCGTCCACGTAGGCGGCATGAATCGCCTCACGCGAGAACATGCGCTCGAAGGTTCGCATGACAGTGGTGGTGCCCGCGCCGGAAGACCCCGTCACGGCGATGATCGGATATTCCCGCGACATCAGTTGGCTTCTCGGGACGACATGGCAGAGACGGCCTGCTCGATGGCGGCACTGGCGCGCGCGCTCGGTTCCGCCAGCCCCTGCTCGCCAGCGAACACCAGCCCGACGCGCAGCGTCGCCAGTACCGCGTCATCGCTGACACGCAGCAGACGGTGATGGACACCAAGCCCCTTGCCGGACACGCTGTCGATGGCCGTTTCCACCACGAGGGCGTCACCCAGCCGACCCTCGCCCTGATACTGCACGGCGAGATCCGCGACGATGCTCATCAGCCCATCGATGTTCCATTCGGGGAAGCCCAGCGCCTGCCAGGCTTGGCCCCGCGCCTCGTGCGCCAGGCTGACCACGCTGTCGTGGCCCAGGTGCTGGCCATAGTTGATGTCGCTGACCCGAATCGTCATCGGGTGGCGATGTAACAGGCGGGAAACCGGAAATTCAAGCCGGATGCGGTCCATGCAGACTCCTTGTCGGCGAGACAGGAAAAAGGTTCGGGGCGGACGGCGACGCCATCTTTCGACGCCGGTCAGCCTCAAGAAGGAATAGAGGATGACTAGGGTTATCGCATGCCCGGCACCGCCATGACCAGACCCCCACACGATGGTCGTAGGCGCTCAGGGCGTCGAGAGTCACCCCAACGACAAGACCCGGCCTGAGGCCGGGTCTTGTCGTGAAGCAGGCATGCCGCGGGGTGATGGCGCGTACGAGTCAGCGCTTTCAGCTATCGCCGCGCTCGCGAGCGATGGCACGCCAGGCGATGTCGCGACGCACCAGCATGTCCTGCCAACTGATAGCATCGACGCCTTCATAGGCACGCTCGGTGGCCGCCGCGACGCTGTCGCCCAGTGCGGTGACGCACAGCACGCGACCGCCGCTGGTGACGACCTGGCCGTCCTGCTCGGCGGTGCCGGCATGGAAGACCTTGCAACCGGTCGCTTCGGCAGCATCGAAGCCGCTGATGACATCGCCCTTGCGGTAGCTGGCCGGATAGCCGCCAGCTGCCAGCACCACGCCGACCGCCGCGCGGGAATCCCACTCGCAGGTCTGGGTGTCGAGACGCCCGTCTTCGGCAGCCAGACACAGCGCGACCAGATCGGACTTCAGACGCACCATGATCGGCTGGGTTTCCGGGTCACCGAAACGGCAGTTGTATTCGATGATCTTCGGCGCGCCCTGGGCATCGATCATCAGACCGGCATACAGGAAGCCGGTATAGGGGTGGCCTTCGGCTGCCATGCCACGCACGGTAGGCAGGATGATCTCATCCATCACGCGCTGGTGAACGTCAGCCGTCACCACCGGAGCCGGAGAGTAGGCCCCCATGCCGCCGGTGTTGGGGCCGGTATCGCCTTCGCCGACGCGCTTGTGATCCTGACTGGTGGCCATCGGCAGCACGTTCTCGCCGTCGACCATCACGATGAAGCTGGCTTCCTCGCCGTCGAGGAATTCCTCGATCACCACGCGTGCGCCGGCATCGCCGAAGGCGTTGTCCTCGAGCATGTCACGCACGGCGGCGCGAGCTTCCTCGTCGCTCATCGCGACCACGACCCCCTTGCCCGCCGCCAGGCCATCGGCCTTGATGACGATGGGTGCCGGATGTGCCGCCAGGTACTCAAGCGCCGCATCGACCTCCGCGAAGGTCGCGTAGTCGCCGGTCGGGATGGCATGACGCGCCAGGAAGTCCTTGGTGAAGGCCTTGGAGCCTTCCAGCTGGGCGGCACCGGCCGTCGGGCCGAAGCACTTGAGACCCGCTTCGCGGAAGCGATCGACCACGCCGATCACCAGCGGCGCTTCCGGGCCGACGATGGTCAGCTCGATGGCATTGTCACGCGCGAAGGCGACCAGCGCATCGAGATCGTCAGCGGCAATCGCCAGATTGGTCAGCTTGGACTCGCGCGCCGTCCCCGCATTGCCGGGCGCCACGAAGACCTCCTCGACACGGGATGACTGGGCGGCCTTCCAGGCCAGCGCATGTTCGCGGCCACCGCCGCCGATGATCAGGACCTTCATCTTTTCAACCTTCATGAGCCAGTGAGGATCAGGGCGACCCGCAGGGCGCGAGCTACCGAGGAAATATCAGGCTGCGCATTATGGCAGAAAGGGGCCCTGCTCGGGGCGCCCATTTCACATCACGATGAATTCATGTGAAAGCTGGATCTGACACGATGTCACACTCAGCGCCGCTCATCGTCCGGCGGTGTATCCGACTCATCAGGCGCCACATCCGCATCGCTCGGCCGTGAGCGTGAGGCGCTCTTGCCAGCGCCCATGCCGCCGCCCATGGCCTGCTGCCAGAAGCGCAGATTCTCCTCGGCGACCTCGCGCATCATCTCCATCGGCGAGTGACGCATGGCCTGGGACCACTGCTCCTGCATGCGCTGCTGCTGTTCCATCATCAGACGCGTGCCCTGCTCCAGATAACCGGCCAGCGGCAACGGCTTGGCCATCGCGTAGATGCGGATGAACTGCTCCAGCAGCTCGTTGGAGAAGACCTCGGCTTCGCCCTCGCCCTGCTCCTGCTCGATGATGATGGTCAGCAGGATGGTGCGCGTGAGGTCCTCACCGCTCTTGGCGTCCTCGACCTTGAAGACTTCTTCCGCCAGCACCAGGCTGCGCAGGTCTTCCAGGGTGACGTAGCGGCTCTGCTCGGTATCGTATAGGCGCCGATTGGCATATTTGCGGATCACTCGCACGTGTCAGGCTCCTGTCGATTTTTCTTCATTGTGCACTCAAGGGGGGGGACTGCAAGAAAAGGCGTCTCCACGCGTCAGCCATTGACGCCATGACAACGCTGTCCTCGTCGGGTCAGCAGACACGACATGCTAGAATAACGCCCGCTTGCCGCTGTCTGTAAGCGATGCATCCCGCCCTTCACTGCCCCGGTATTGCCATGAATCTGATTTTGCTCGGCGCTGACGACCTGACCGCTCAGGACCATGCACGTGTCACGGACCCACGCCGCCTGCGCCATCTGCGCGAGGTACACCGCGCCGCTGTCGGCGACGAGATGACGCTCGGCGTGGAGGGAGGGCTGATCGGTCGGGGCCGCCTGGAGCGGCTGGACGCGGACAGCGCCGAATTCAGCCTGACGCTGGACCGTCAGCCGCCGGCGCCACTCGACGTGCATCTGCTGCTGGCGCTGCCGCGCCCGCGCATGCTGGCACGCTCGCTGGAACACGTCACGGCATTGGGGGTGAAGCACATCACCCTGCTGCATACGCGGCGGGTCGAGAAGAGTTATTGGCAATCGCCGGAGCTCAAGGAAGGCAAGATTCGCCAGCATCTGGTGCTGGGACTGGAGCAGGCGCGTGACACCATCATGCCCACGGTGACCCACGAGAAACGGTTCAAACCCTTCGTGGAAGACCGCCTGCCGGCACTGATGATGCCATCATCAGGCACGACTCCGCGTGGCATCATCGCCCATCCGGGCATGCCGGATGAGTGCCCACGCGCCGTAGGCGAGCCGGTGGTTCTGGCCATCGGCCCGGAAGGCGGCTTCGTGGACTATGAGGTCGAGAAATTCATGGCGGCAGGCTTTGAAGGGGTGCATCTGGGCGAGCGCATCCTGCGCGTCGAGACAGCCGTGACGGCGCTATTGGCGCGCCTGGGCTGAAGAGCGACAGGTTGTAAAGAAGATCCGCCCGGGCCTGGCTCTGCTCGCACGACTCGCGCGATATCGACACCTCCTTACACATCGAAGCCCGCCAGATGCCGCCATTCTCCCCAATGGGTGGCGGCGTCGTAATCGAGCAGACAACGCTCGAACCAGCGCGCACCCAACCGCCAGTCGCCGCCGCCGTCCAGCCAGACGCCGGCCAGATACTTGCGCTCTGACCACGGCAACCAGCCTTCGCGTACCAGCACCTGCATGGCCTTGTCGGCCCGGGCATCGCCGGTTCGCCCTTCGCTCCAGCGCGCAAAGGCGGCGTCATTTGCGGCATCTTCCCGCAACGCAGCGCCATACCAGGCCGCGCGAGCCTCCTCATTCTTGTCACGCAGCATGCGCTGCCAGCATTCACGCTGCAGCACGATAGCCAGTAGCTGCCGATTGATCGCCTCATCACCCGCCTCGCGGCGGCGGGCATCCAGCACCTGCAGGATGCGGCGCGGACTGATGCAGCCCAGCGCCAGCCAGGCTGCCAGTGGCCATGCATCCGCCGGGCGCGCCATCAATTGCATAGCGTCCAGCGTCTTCCCCGCCTCCCGCTGGGGTGCCAGCCCCACCGGCACACCAGGGCCTTCGCCATCGACAGAGTGCGATCGCTGATAGGACGCCCCTTCGATCGAGTCCTCATCGCCGTTGCCGGCATCTCCCTTCGCCCAGGCCTTGCCCCATAGCAAGGTCGACAGGTATGCGCGGGCGGGCTCCTCGCCGCCCTGCAGCTCCGCAAGCCTGGCAGTCGCCGGCTGCCAGGCTTGCGCCGAGCCACAGATGGCATCCAGCGGCGGGAGGCCACGCGAGGCAGAATCGGGCCACGGCGGCAGGGAATAGGGCAGCCCCTGCAAGGGTGACTGCGCCTCGCACAGCGCGCGCCACTGCTCATCGTTCAGCCCCGTCGGCAAAGCCTCGCGCTGAGACAGAGCCTCGCGCTGAAGGCGGGCCTGCAAGGCACCGGGTACCGGCGTGAGCACAGCGGAAGGCGGCAGCATCAGGTCGGCGACGCCAGAATCAACACCACCACTGGCGTGCAGCACCTGCGAGGCAAGCGCGGCGCAGGTCGTCAGGGCGTCAAGATCACCTGAGGCGCCTGTATCAGTAGAGACCGTGTCACGCAGAGTGAGATCACTGGAGGGAGCCGCACGCTCGTCGACAACGCGGGACGCTTCATGCGCCATGCGCAGGCGAGCCGTCTCTTCGCGGGGGAGTCTGCCCGGCAGCTGGCGATCAAGCACTGGGCCATCCAGCAGCTGGCTGTCGAAGGCGATCTGGTCAGGGGGGTGACAGTGGAGGCGGGTCGAGGCCGGTAGACGCCGTGAGAGCTGCTGAAGGGCGCGGCTGTCTTCCGGCGCGGCGGTGAGGCTGACCTCCAGACACTGGACATCATGCTGGACAACCTGCGTCAGCACTTCCTCGACGGGGTCCCCGACGCGCACCAGCAGGTCACTGCCACGACGCAGCAGCATGCCACGCAGGTTCATCAGACTCTGCCACAGCAGACGCAGACGCGCTGGCCCCAGGCGTGGCAAGCCGTCGCTCGGTGTCAGCCAGCGACGGTCGAAGACATACATCACCAGCATCTGATACGGGCGACGTGACAGGGGCAGCGCAAACAGTGGGTTGTCTTCCAGCCGCAGGTCGTGACGCAGCCACACCAGAGAGGTTTCCGGTGCGTTGCCCGTATTCATGCTGGCGACCTCGTGCATGATGACTCCGTGGAACATATGGCGTGCAATATTTGTACAAGAAAATCGACATATTGTACAACGCTTCACAGGGTACATGTCGCGTTCCGCCGGGTCGGGCATGCGCTGGCGAGGGGTGCAAGTGCGTGATACATTCGAGAGGTTAGGTCATGTTCCATCAATGTTTTCAACAAGATCGCGCAAGTGTCTCCACTCGAACACACACTTGTCATCCAGGGGCTTCAGGAGGAATACGGCCATGCTCGCAAGACATGACATGACCGCACCAACCCGGCATATTCGCCGTCTGTCCGTTGCGGGCAGTCGGGGACGCGCTGCGGACCTCATCCCATCCTGGATGCTGGCACCTCGTGCCGTGCGACTCCCCTTCCTGACGGATCCGCCCCTTGCGACGGTAACGTCATGCCCGGAGCGATTGACGCGCTGAACTCGCGCCAGATCCTCCGTGCAGCCTGAGCTAGCCACTGCCACCCCTTGTTGCCGCGTGACGCATGTCGTGTCTCGCATGGCCCCACGAGAACGCCTGCCTGACAGAGTCTCGTGTGACCGGCACTTCATCGCGGCAACCTGCAGTGTGCTCGCCTATTCTGTCGGCACCCAGTGGCCGAAACTCCGCCTCCCGATCTCGAAGCTGGCAGTCCGGCCCTGAGCCTGTGTCTGCGCTGCCCACGAATGACGGACTACGTACTACAACAACGACTGGAGCGAGTCTTCCATGACCCTGCTGTTGATCGTGCTATTGCCGTTACTCGGTGCTCTGGTGCCCTTGATGGCCAGAAACCTGCCCCGTGCACGCCTTGCCTGGCTGACCGCGGTGGCACCTGCCCTGGCACTCGGTATCGCCGTCTTCCACCTTGGGGACGTCTTCTCGGGCATGGTGCCCCAGTTCCATCTGCCCTGGATCGCGGAGCTGGGACTCCACCTGTCGCTGCGCTTCGATGGCCTGTCGGGGCTGTTCGTGCTGCTGATTCTCGGCATTGGCCTGCTGATCATTCTCTATTCCCGCTATTACCTGTCGGGCGAGGATTCGCTGGCACGCCTCTACAGCTTCCTGATGCTGTTCATGACCGCGATGCTCGGCATCGTGATGGCAGACAACCTGCTGCTGATGTGGGTGTTCTGGGAGCTGACCAGCCTGAGCTCCTTCCTGCTGATCGGTTACTGGTACCAGCTGAGCGAGGCGCGCAAGGGCGCCCGCATGGCCCTGACCGTCACCGGCGCCGGGGGCCTGGCACTGCTGGCCGGTATCCTGGTCATCGGACATATCGTCGGCAGCTACCAGTTCGATGACGTGCTGGCCGCGGCGGACCAGATCCGCTCCCACGAGCTCTATCCGGTCGCGCTGGTGCTGGTGCTGCTGGGCGCCTTCACCAAGTCGGCCCAGTTCCCGTTCCAGTTCTGGCTGCCCCATGCGATGTCGGCACCGACGCCAGTGTCCGCCTTCCTGCACTCCGCCACCATGGTCAAGGCCGGTGTCTTCCTGCTGGCGCGCATGCACCCGGTGCTCGCAGGGACAGACCTGTGGTTCTACATCGTCAGCCTGACCGGCCTGGCCACCCTGCTGTATGGCGCCTGGTTCGCGCTGATGAAGCAGGACCTCAAGGGCGTACTGGCCTTCTCGACTATCAGTCACCTGGGCCTGATCACGTTGCTGTTCGGCTTCAACAGCCAGATGGCCGCCGTCGCGGGCCTGCTGCACATCATCAACCACGCCACCTTCAAGGCCTCGCTGTTCATGGCTGCCGGCATCGTCGATCACGAGTGCGGCACGCGTGACATCCGCAAGCTCAACGGCCTGTATCGCTACATGCCGCATACCACGGTGCTGGCGATGGTCGCCTCGGCCTCGATGGCCGGTGTGCCGCTGCTCAACGGCTTTTTGTCCAAGGAGATGTTCTTCGCCGAGAGTCTCGATGCCCAGCTGCTGGGCGGCCTGTCGTGGCTGATTCCGGCGCTGGCGACCCTTGGCGGCATCCTGTCGGTGGCCTACTCGCTGCGCTTCATCCACGACGTCTTCTTCAATGGCGAGCCGAAGGACCTGCCCAAGACCCCGCATGAGCCGCCGCGCTACATGAAGCTGCCCATCGAGGTGCTGGTGCTGATCTGTCTGCTGGTCGGTATCCTGCCGTCGCTGGTGATCAAGGACCTGCTGGTCAGTGCCTCCGCCAGCGTGCTGGCCGGACCGGTACCGGACTTCAGTCTCGCCATCTGGCACGGCTTCAATCTGCCACTGCTGATGAGTGCCATCGCGCTGGCGGGCGGCGTCGCCGTCTATGCCCTGCGCCACCATCTCTATTCCTTCCAGCGTCAGTTCCGCGCGCGCAACGCCCTGCTGGTGTTCGAGGCCAACGTGCAACGCCTCGTCAAGCTTTCCGAGCGCAGCATGGACAGCTTCGAGAATGGCTCGCTGCAGCGCTACATGCTGTGGCTGCTGCTGACCGCGCTGCTGTTCGTCGGCATCGGCCTGCTGGCCGTGCCGCAACTGAGCGGGGAGCTTGAGCAGCAACCCTTCGATGGCATGCTGCTGACCGGCGCCATCATCACCGGTCTGGCCGGTCTCGGCACCGCGATCACCCACCGCAAGCGGCTGATCTCGTTGCTGATGCTGTCCGTGGTCGGCCTGATGACCTCGCTGGCCTTCGCGCGCTTCGCCGCGCCGGACCTGGCACTGACTCAGCTGGCGGTCGAGGTGGTGACGATGATCCTGCTGATGCTGGCGCTGTTCTTCCTGCCCCAGCGCACGCCAAAGGAATCCAGTGCACGCCGCATCATGCGCGACGTGCTGCTGGCGAGTGCCTTCGGCGTGGTGGTGGCAAGCCTCAACTTCGCCATCCTGACCCGCCCGGTGGAGTCGATCTCCGACTTCTTCATGGCCAATGCGGTCTCCGGTGGCGGTGGCCATAACGTGGTCAACGTGATTCTGGTCGACTTCCGTGGCTTCGATACGCTGGGTGAAATCACCGTTCTCGGTATTGCGGGTCTGGCGATCTTCAAGCTGCTCAACCGCCTGCGCCTGTTCATGCCGTCCAGTGACCTGGATGGCCGTGGCTGGTCGCCGGATCGCCATCCGATGATCCTGGCCACCGTATCCCAGACGCTGCTGCCGCTGGCACTGCTGGTCTCGGTCTACATCTTCCTGCGTGGCCACAACGCGCCGGGCGGCGGCTTCATCGCCGGTCTGGTGACGGCAGTCGCCATCATCCTGCTCTACATCGCGCGTGGTGTGGACTGGACGCAGCGCTGGCTGCGCTTCCCCTATCAGCCCGTCGCGGCGGCCGGGGTGTTGATCGCCGGCCTGACCGGTGCCGGCAGCTGGGTGTTCGGCTATCCGTTCCTGACATCCTCCTTCGGCCACTTCACCCTGCCCGTGATCGGGGAAATCGAGCTGGCTACCGCGCTGCTGTTCGACCTCGGCGTCTACCTGACCGTAGTCGGCGCGACCCTGATGATTCTCGCCAATCTGGGCAAGCTGACGACTCCGCATCGCCCGACCAAGGAGAAGATGTGATGGAAGCCCTCTACGCCACTACCACCGGTCTACTGGCCGCCTGCGGTGTCTACCTCACCCTGCGCGGCCGCACCTTCCCCGTCGTGGTCGGTCTGACGCTGCTGTCCTACGCCGTCAACCTGTTCCTGTTCTCCATGGGCGGCCTGGCCATGCATGGCACACCAGCCGTGGTTGGCTCAGGCTCGCCCACGGCAGACCCCCTGCCCCAGGCGCTGGTGCTGACCGCCATCGTGATCGGCTTCGCCATGACGGCCTTCGTGGTCATTCTGGCGATGCGCGCGCGCGGCGATCTGGGCAGTGACCATGTCAACGGCAATCGCCTGGATGATTCGAAAGAGAAAGAGGACACCAAGTGATGCTGCAACACCTGATTGTCCTTCCGATTGTCCTGCCGCTGCTGGTGGGGGCGGGCCTGCTGCTGAGTCGTGCCACTTCACCAGCCCTGCGCCGCACGGTCAGCCTGGTGGCCCAGGCAATGATGGTGGCCATCGCCATCGCGCTGGTGGTGCAGGCCGGTGATGGCACCATCCGCTACTACGCACTGGGCGACTGGCAGCCGCCGTTCGGAATCGTGCTGGTGCTGGACCGCCTGTCGGCGACCATGGTGCTGCTCAGCTCGCTGCTGGGACTGCTGGCCTGTCTGTACGCCACGGCGGGCATCGATGAGACCGGCTCCAATTTCCATGGTCTGTTCCTGCTGCAGCTGATGGGCATCAACGGCGCCTTCCTGACCGGCGACCTGTTCAACCTGTTCGTGTTCTTCGAGGTGCTGTTGATCGCCTCCTACGCCCTGCTGCTGCATGGCGGCAGCAAGGCACGCACGCTGTCGGCACTGCACTATGTGGTACTGAACCTGATGGGCTCGGCGTTCTTCCTGATCGCGCTGGGTATCCTGTACGGCGTGACCGGCACCCTGAACATGGCCGATATGGCAGTCATCGTCACCACGCTGGACCCGGGCCGGGCCGGTCTGATGGAAGCCGGTGGCCTGCTGTTGCTGGTGGTGTTCGGCCTCAAGGCGGCAATGCTGCCGCTGTACTTCTGGCTGCCACGCGCCTATGCCGCGGCCTCGGCACCTGTGGCGGCGCTGTTCGCGATCATGACCAAGGTCGGCATCTACTCCATCCTGCGCGTCTACTCGCTGATCTTCACCGACAATGCTGGCCCACTGGCGGACCTCGGTCGTGACTGGCTGTGGTGGGCGGGGCTCGCCACCCTGGTGGTGGCGATGCTGGGCGTGCTCTCGGCGCGTGATCTGCGCACCCTGGTGGCCTATCTGGTGATGGTGTCGGTGGGCACGCTGCTGACGGCGCTGGGCATGAACACGATCGAGGCAGACAGCGCCCTGCTGTTCTACCTGATCCACTCGACGCTGGTCACCGGCGGGCTCTTCCTGCTGGTCGACGTGGTCGCCGCTCAGCGCGGCAAGGCCGGGGCACGCATCGTGCGCTCGCGCCCGCTGCTGCAGGCAGGCCTGCTGGGCGGCCTCTTCCTGATCGGCACCGCAGCCGCCGTCGGGCTGCCGCCGTTCTCGGGCGCCATCGGCAAGGCGCTGATTCTCGCCTCGGCGACGCCGGAGCAACAGATCTGGCTGTGGCCGCTGCTGCTGCTGGCCGGTCTGTGCTCGCTGGTCGCCTGCTCACGCGCTGGCTCCAGCGTGTTCTGGCGCACCAGCAAGGCCGAACCCAGCGGCGAGCGGGTCGGCGCGGCCCGCGGCATCGCCACTGGCGGGCTGATCTCGGCCGCGCTGATGCTGGTCATCTTCGCGGGGCCGCTGGCGAACTGGACCAAGGCCACCGCCGAGCAGCTGTCCAACCCGGCCCCCTATCTTGAATCCTTGCTCGGCAAGGACGCGGCACCCGAAACCGCACCGCCGTTGAAGGGAGATGTCTCATGATCAAGCCTCGTTCCCGTCTCTTGCCCACGCCGATGCTGTCGGTGCTGCTGCTGATTGTCTGGCTGATGCTGCAGAACAGCGTCGCGCCCGGTCAGATTCTGCTCGGGGCAGTGCTGGCCATCGCGATTCCCATCCTGACCTACCGCTTCTGGGAGCCGCAGCCCGACCTCCAGAAGCCCTGGCGGCTGATCAGCTATTTCCTGCGCGTGATCATGGACATCATCATCGCCAACCTGCAGGTGTCCTACCTGATCCTCAATCCGCGCGCCAAGTTCCGTCCAGCCTTCGTGCGCTATCCGCTGGAGCTTGAGGAGAAGTTCCCGATCACCGTGCTGTCGAGCACCATCACGCTGACGCCGGGCACGGTCTCGGCCTATCTGACGCTGGACGGTCGCCATCTGATCATCCACGCACTGGATGTCGAGGATGAGCAGGAGTTGATCGACGAGATCCGCCAGCGCTACGAGCGTCCGCTCAAGGAGATCTTCGAATGCTAGACATCGCCCTGTGGATCAGCATCGCGCTGTTCGCCGCCTCGCTGGTGCTCAACGTCTTCCGGCTCGCCATCGGGCCGGACCTGCCGGACCGCATTCTGGCGGTGGACACCATGTACGTGAACTCCATCGCCCTTATCGTGCTGTTCGGCATCCAGCTCAACAGCAAGTCCTACTTCGAGGCGGCGCTGTTGATCGCCATGCTCGGTTTCGTCAGCACCGTGGCAGTCTGCAAGTACCTGCTGCGCGGCGACATCATCGAATGACCTGAGCGGAGATTCCCCATGCCCACCTGGTTCTATCCTGTCCTCGAAGGCGTGATCGCCTTCTTCCTGGTTGCCGGCGGCCTGTTTGCCTTGATCGGCTCCCTGGGACTGACGCACCTGAAGGACTTCTACATGCGCCTGCACGGCCCCAGCAAGACCACCACGCTGGGGGTCGGCTGCGTGCTGATGGCGTCGATGATCTATTTCCGCGCCACCACCGGCCACTTCAGCTTCCAGGAAATGCTGGTGTCCATCTTCCTGTTCATCACCGCCCCCGTGACTGCTCATCTGCTATCCAAGGCGGCGCTGCACCAGAAGCTGGTGGCGGACAAGCGCACACGCAACGTGCCGGAGCGACTTGAAGTCGCCGAGGAGCCGGACGAGGTCAACGCCGAGGCCAGCGAATCCCGCCTGCCGTGATCGGCTCTCGGCTCTCGGCTCTCGGCTCTCGCCAGACAGGCTCTCACCCTCCTGACTCTGAGCCACGAGCGCTGATTCGCAGGAGCGGATTCACGAACAACAGACAAGCAACATGAAAACGCCCCACCAGTGATGACTGGTGGGGCGTTTTCATTTCTCAGGCTATGGAAGAAGTCTGACGGGCCTGCTGGTTACCAGCCCTGGGTATGCTGACGACACAGCGCCTCGAGCAGATCGATATGATCACTGCGATCATTGAGCGCCGGAATGTAGCGGAAGTCGCCACCACCGGATTCGGTGAAGTAGCCGCGGTTCTCTTCCTCCAGCTCTTCCAGCGTCTCGAGACAGTCAGCCGCGAAGGCCGGCGAGATGACATCGACGCTTTCCAGCCCTTCGCCACCCCACGCCTTGAGCGTTTCATCGGTGTACGGTTTGAGCCACTCGGCCTTGCCGAAACGTGACTGATAGGTCATCGCCCATTCATCGTCACCAAGCCCCAGCGCCTCGGCCAGCAACTGGCTGGTTCGCTCGCATTGCGTCGGGTAGGGGTCACCTGCGGTGGCATAGCGCTTGGGAATGCCGTGATAGCTCATCAGCAGGCGCTTGCCGCGCCGACCTTCCTTCTCCCAATGCTCCCGCACGCTGGCGGCCAGCGCCGCGATGTAATCCGGATGATCGTGATAGTCGCGCACGAAACGCAGCTCCGGCAGATGCGGGCACGGCTTGAGCGCACGCGCCAGGCGATCGAAGACCGCGGCGGTGGTCGTGCGCGAGAACTGCGGATAGAGCGGCAGGATCAGCATGCGGTCGGCACCGCGGCTGGCGAGCTTGCGCCCCACCTCTTCCATGGTCGGCTTGCCGTAGGTCATCGCCAGCTCGACGGGAATGTCCTCGCCCAGTGACTCGGCCAGGCGTGCTTCCAGCGCGGCGCGCTGACGCTTGCCGATCGCCATCAATGGCGAGCCGTCTTCCGTCCACACCGAGGCGTAGGCCTCGGCCACCTTCTTGGGACGCGTCGTCAACACCAGGCCATGCAGAATCGGCAGCCAGAGCAGACGCGGCAGGTCGATCACGCGCACATCACCGAGAAACTCCGCGAGGTAACGGCGCACCGCCTTGGGGGTCGGGGCATCGGGGGTGCCGAGATTGACCAGCATGACGCCAAAACGCGGGGTACTCATGGATGATGGACTCCTGACTAGGGGCAAGAAGAGAGGTAAAGCGGCAGCGCATCCACTGACACCGACAGCGCAGCCAGCTTCACCGACAGCGCAGCCAGCTTCACCGACAGCGCAGCCAGCTTCACCGACAGCGCAGCCAGCTTCACCGACAGCGCATCCATATTACCAGCTCGCCCTGTGCGTGAGGGATGAAGTTATACTATCATCACGATTTGTATAGCTTTAAGACAATTATTGTCACAACCCCTCCGGAGGCCTCGTGCCCGATCCCACCCCCGCTATTCTGCATCTGGCGACGCGTCATCACTTTGCGCGGCCACTGGTGCTGGTTCTCGGCGACCAGCTCAGCCATGACCTGGCAAGTCTCAAGCAGGCACCCGCAGACAGCGTGATCGCCTTCTGCGAGGTCGAGGAGGAAGGCCGCTACGTGCCGCACCACCCGCACAAGATCGCGATGATGCTTGCCGCGATGCGCCATCACGCCCAGGAACTCAGGGAATGTGGCTGGCAGGTACATGAAAGCCGACTGGAGGACCCGGACAACCTCCAACGTCTAACCAGCGAGGCAGAACGTCTGGCCGCCCTGTATCAGTGTGATGGCGTGCTGGTGACCCGCCCCGGCGAGTGGCGTCTGCTGGACGACTTCATGGCGCGACGCGAAGCCGGCAGCGTGCGCTGGGAAGTCCTCGAGGACACGCGCTTCTTCACCACGCCGGCAGCATTCGCCGGCTGGGCCGAGGGCCGCAAGCAACTGCGCATGGAATACTTCTATCGCGAACAACGCCGTGACACCGACCTGCTGATGGAAGGCAACGAACCCGCCGGCGGCAAGTTCAATCACGACCACGACAACCGCGAACCGATTCCAGACGACTTCCATGCCCCGCCACCACCGGTGCATGCCCATCACGAAGATGCGACCACTCGCGAGGTGCTGGCGCTGGTCGCGGCGCGCTTCGGGGAACAGGCCAGTGGCAAGGATCGCCACTTCGGCAGCCTCGAGAACTTCAACTGGGCCGTCACCCGCGCCCAGGCCCGCTCTGACCTCACGCATTTTCTCGATCACTGCCTGGCAGACTTCGGGCGCTATCAGGATGCCATCGAGGACAGCGACCCCTTCCTGTTCCATTCACGCCTGTCCGCTGCGCTCAATATCGGGCTCTTGAGCCCGCAGGAGGTCTGCAACGCCGTGGACGCTGCCTGGCGGCGCGGCGATGTACCGATCAATTCGGCGGAAGGGTTCATTCGCCAGATACTCGGCTGGCGCGAATATGTTCGCGGCATCTACTGGACACGCATGCCCGGCTACAAGCGCGAGAACCGGCTGGAAGCCAGCCGCAACCTGCCGGAATTCTTCTGGACGGGAGACAGCGGCATGCGCTGTCTGGATCAGGCCATCGCCAGCACCCGCGAGCATGCCTACGCCCACCATATTCGTCGCCTGATGGTCACGGGCAACTTCGCGCTGCTGTGCGGCGTGAAGCCCGAGGCGCTATGCGACTGGTATCTGGCGGTCTATGTGGACGCCTGTGAGTGGGTCGAGCTGCCCAATACGCTGGGCATGGTGCTGCATGCCGATGGCGGCCTGATGGGCTCCAAGCCTTATTGCGCCTCTGGCAAGTACATCGACCGCATGTCCAATCACTGCGACAGGTGCCAGTACTCGCCGAAGCAGGTCACCGGCACGCATGCCTGCCCGTTCAACAGCCTCTACTGGCACTTCATCGAGCGCCATCGCGAAGCATTGTCGCGCAATCCGCGCATGTCACTGGTCTACGGCAGCTGGCGACGCATGAAGGACGACAAGCGCGAAGCTCTGCTGCAACAGGCCGACGCCTTCCTGGCTCGCCTCGACAGCGCCGCGGACTATGGCAGTGATGCCCATCGCGCCGGTTACTACGCCGCGCCTTCCAGTCTCATCACCGACAGGGAATCCTCATGAGCCGCATCTGGCAAGCCAGCTCACCGGTCACGCTCTATCACGATGGCAAGTGTCCCCTGTGCCAGCGCGAGGTCGCCTGGCTGGCCAGGCATCCGAGGCGGGAGCGAGTCATAACGGTGGACATCCGTGCACCAGATTTCTCGCCTCAGGCGCTGGGCTTGAGCTTCGAGACGATGATGGGACGTCTGCATGTGCAGGACGCACGCGGGGAATGGTATGTCGGCATGGATGCCAGCCGAGCACTCTATGCGGTACTCGGCTATCGGCGCCTGGTGCGCCTGTCGCTGCTGCCGGGCCTGCGCCCGCTGATGGACTTGAGTTACCGCTTCTTCGCCCGCCATCGCGAGCGCATTGGCCACTGGGTGCCTCAAAAGCACATCTGAGCCACCAGGCGCGGGCTCAGAAGCTCAGCGGGATACGCGAGCTCAAGGGCTGGTGGTACTGCGGCGGGCGGCCGATCATCTCATCATTGGCGACCTGCGAGACCAGCCACGCCCGTGACATCCCGCCCCGCTTGAGCTCGCTGTAGACATCCTCCAGCGAGCGGAACAGCATCGGCTTGCCGCGCTTCATCAGCAGCTCGCTGCGCTCCTCCCCTTCCTCGCCGGCGGCTTCCAGCACCAGCTGAACCTGATAGAAACGACTGGCGGCATGACTGATCACGCGCGCCTCCAGTGCAGGGTATTCGGCCATCAGCGCCTGCAGATTGCTGGTAAAGATGGCGGACGGCGTAAAGATGCTGGTGGTTCTGGACATGTAAAGACTCCTGCGCATCCAGGGGGCTGCGCATGGCAAGGCCGCAAGACGACGACGTGGTACAAGGATAGCCCGTGAAAACAGGTGCTGGGCGAATCCTGACCCCAGCAGCCCGACGCTTCAGGATGTACTTCAAGGCTTCACGCCAGACTGATGGCCAGCGATGACAGTCATGGGGCAGGCGGATGACGATTGAGTGACTCGCAGGCGGAGATCACTGCACTGGTGAGGTACATGCCTCGATGACACGCCCGGAGTCTCGCGTCTTGGCTTCGCTCTTGAGCTCGCTCCAGCGCGCGGCGATGTGGGTCATCTCGCACCCGGCAAGATCATGCAGCGCCACCAGTGACAGTCGCGTCAGCGGGAAGAAGCGCGTGGTGCCGAAGCGGTCGTGGCCCTGAAAGCCTCCCGCTGCCAGTACATCGGCCGGATACAGGCTGGAGACCGCATGCTGGAATGCCGATTGCAGTCCGGCAAGACGTTGCTCGAGCGCTGTCAGGCGCAGTGCTCGGTGGGATTCGGCCATGCACAGCGTCATCACGAAATCATCGCCGCCGACATGGCCGAGAAAGTCACCCTCCTGCAGCGCATCGCGCAATACCGTCGCCAGCGCCAGCAACATGCGGTCGCCCAGCGCGTGGCCGAAGCGGTCATTGAAGGGCTTGAAATTGTCGAGATCCAGATAGATCACCACCCATTCGGCACTGTGCGCGTTGCCGTCCTCTCGCAAGCCCTCTCCCTTGCCCAGGCCCGCGCCAGCCACGCAGCCGAGCAACTGGCGCTCAATCGGTCCGTTGCCCGGCAGGCGCGTCAATGGATTGGCCTCCTCGGCACTCGCGACCTGTAGCTCCGTGATGATGCGCAGCAAGTCCAGAGTGCGCCCCAGTCCCTGATAGCGCCCGCCGCGCGTGATGATGAAGTCCTCATCCCGATCACTGCCTTCGCGGCCGGTCACCTTGGCCGAGACGCGCTCCAGCGTCTCATCCGCCTCGACGCGCAGCGGACTGCTCTGCATGACCTCGTGAATCAAGCGTCGCGCATACAGTTCCGGCCCGAAGCGCTGACTCAGCAGCCCCAGCAGGCGATGGCGGATGATCATGCCCACTGGTCGCTGCTGTTCGTCCACCACGGCCAGTGACATCACCTCCTGCTCGGCATGCAGCCGCTGGGCGACCTCATTGACGGTGACATCCTGCTGCACAGGCGTCACGGCGCGCGCCAGACTGCCGATGCTGCGGCCAGGCGGCGGGCGCTGCTGCAGCCTGCGACTCAGCTGGCGCAGATGCCGGTCGAGCGCGGCGCGCTGGCCAAGCGGATCGGCCTCGGCCGGCGCGAACAACCAGCCTTGCAGGTAGTCGGCCCCCAGCTGTCGCACGCACTCCATTTCCGCCTCACGCTCGACGCCCTCGGCGATCACCTGACTGCCACTACCGTGGGCGATATCGATGATCGAGCGCACGAAGCGCCGCTTGAGCGGGTCGGCATGGATACCACTGATGAAGTGACGGTCGATCTTGACGAAGTCCGGCTGCACCGACGACCACAGCTTGAGGCTGGCATAGCCCTCGCCGAGATCATCCAGCGCGATGGCGAAGCCCATCGATTGATAATGGCTGACGGCTTCCCGCATCAGCGCCGAATCCAGCCCGGGCGTCTGCTCGGTCAGCTCGATCACCACCTGGTGCGGACGCAGGCCGAAGCGCCGCAGCAGGCGTCGCGTCAGACCGGGCGAGTGGGTGCCATCCAGCAGCACATCGGGAGACACGTTGATGAACAGCCGCTCCGTCAGGCCCAGCGTCGACCATTGCTCGAGCGCACGCTCGCGACACAGGCTGTCGAGTTCCACCAGCCGGCCGTGTTCGCGCGCCGCCGAGAACATCGCCAGTGGTGAGGCCAGTGGCCCCGCGGCATTCCCGCGCGCCAGCGCCTCATAGGCGAACACCTCACGCCCGTTGGACGACACGATGGGCTGGAAATGCATGCTCACCTGGCGCTGACGCAGCAACGCCTCCAGTGCATGACAGGATTCGACGACAGGCTGGCCATGGGCGGCTTGCAGGGGCGGGGAAGGGAGCATGTCAGAATCTGAACATGCTGACATGACAAAGGGATGACAAAGATTGCACGCGGCGCATGAGGCGCCTCATCCGGCAGAGGAAATACCACAGCCCTGATCGGCATCCTGCCCGGGGGACGTTATACCGACCATCTCGACGTACCGACCATCTCGATGAACACGGATCACGCCATGCCGGCCTGGCAGCCGGCATGGCGTGATCCTCATGCACTGGAGTGACGCCTACAGCGAGTTGGGGTCGATGGCCTTGCCGAGGGAGTTGCGGTCGATCCACTTGCCCGCCTTGGTCTCCTTGTAACGGAAGACGACCATGTCGCCAGCCTCTACCGGCACTTCGCTGTCTTCGGTCTGGTAGCTGTAGCTCTCACCTTCCACGACCAGCGTGAAGCGGTAGAGGTCCGGCATGCCCAGCCATTCCTTGAAGGGTCCTTCACGCTCCAGACTCTCCAGCGTGCCGCGGCCTTGCAGCTTGGGGGTACGTGCGCGTCCGCGCCCAAATCCACCTGCCATGCTATCTCCTCCCCGTCAGTGCGGGTCTTGCGAGGCAACGGCGATGCCGCCGCCCGGGTACATGATTGACGCGCGTACGCATCACGTTATTCAGCGAAGGCCTGGCCATAACTGTCGGGCGCCAGGTCCTCGAAACGGGTGTACTTGCCGATGAAGGCCATGTGAACGGTACCGATGGGGCCGTTACGCTGCTTGCCGATGATCAGCTCGGCCAGTCCCTTGTTGTCGGGGTTGTCCTTGTTGTAGACCTCATCACGGTAGACGAAGGCGATGACATCGGCATCCTGCTCGATAGCGCCGGATTCACGCAGATCCGACATCACCGGGCGCTTGTTGGGGCGCTGCTCAAGCGAGCGGTTCAGCTGCGAGAGCGCCACCACCGGGCAGTCGAATTCCTTGGCCAGGCCCTTCAGCGAGCGCGAGATCTCGGAGATCTCCGCGGTCCGGTTCTCGGAAAGCCCCGGCACCTGCATCAGCTGAAGGTAATCGATCATGATCAGACCGATGCCGCCGTGTTCACGCGCCATGCGTCGACAGCGCGAGCGCATCTCGTTGGGCGACAGCGCCGCGGTGTCATCGACGAACAGCTGCTTGTCCTTGAGCAGGTTGACCGCCGAAGTCAGACGCGGCCAATCCTCGTCTTCCAGCTGGCCAGTACGCACCTTGGTCTGATCGATGCGGCCCAATGAGGAGATCATGCGCAACATCAGCGACTCGGCGGGCATCTCCATCGAGAAGACGGCGACCGGCTTGTCGCCGGAGACCACGGCATGCTCGACCAGATTCATGGCAAAGGTGGTCTTGCCCATCGAGGGACGCCCGGCAATGATCACCAGATCCGACGGCTGCAGGCCGGAGGTCATGTCATCGAGATCGCGGAAGCCGGTCGACAGGCCCGTCATCTGGCCCTTGAGGTTGAACAGCTCATCGATGCGGTCCACCGCGCCGGTCAGCAGCTGACTCATGCCCTGGGGGCCACCGCTCTTGGGCCGCGATTCGCTGATCTGGAACACCAGGCGCTCGGCCTCGTTGACCAGCTCATCGGCATCACGCCCCTGCGGGCTGAAGGAGCTCTCGGCAATCTGGTTGGCCGCCTGGATGAGCTTGCGCAGCGTGGCGCGCTCGCGAACGATGTCAGCATAGGCCTTGATGTTGCTGGCCGAGGGCGTATTGCGCGCCAGCTCGGCCAGGGTCGCCAGCCCGCCGACCGACTCGAGCTGGTCACGACTTTCCAGCAGCTCGGACAACGTCACCACATCCAGCGGGCGGCTGCCGCCGACCAGCTGAGACATGGCGTTGTAGATGAGACGATGCTCATAACGGTAGAAGTCGTCGGCCACCAGCCGCTCGGAGACCGTATCCCAGGCGCTGTTGTCCAGCATCAAGCCGCCAAGCACCGACTGCTCGGCCTCCAGCGAATTGGGCGGCACCTTGAGCGCTGCCGTCTCGCGATCCTGATCCTGAATCTCGCTCATGCCTGACTGACTCCTGCTGATGACTGACATGCCCGCGGGGGCTTCTAGTTTCACGCATTGACGCAAGCCTGCCAACCGTCGCGCCCACGCCGAAGCCTCTTCCTGACGGGGGCAGGCATTCTACCGGATTTTGTGCGTCATCGCCTCGACGACGACAAATCACGCCCATGAAAAAACCGCCTTCGCATCAAGGATGCAAAGGCGGCTTGGGTACCGCAGCAGTCGCTACGCCGGATCACCGGCCAGCCACTGCAGATCAGCGATTACTCGCCGACCACGACCACACGGACAGTGGCAGTCACTTCAGCGTGCAGCTGCAGCACGATGTCGTATTCGCCAGTGTTGCGCAGCGGGCCTTCCGGCATGCGGACTTCGCTCTTGGCGACGTCGATGCCAGACTGGGCGATAGCTTCGGCCAGATCACGCGGACCGATGGAACCGAACAGCTTGCCTTCATCGCCAGCCTTGGCGACCAGGGACAGTTCGATTTCGTTCAGCTGAGCGGCACGCGCTTCAGCTTCGGCCTTGCGCTCTGCAACCTGTGCTTCCAGCTCAGCGCGCTGAGCTTCGAAAGCTGCCTGGTTTTCAGCAGTGGCCGGAACTGCCAGGCCGTACGGCAGCAGGTAGTTGCGACCGAAGCCAGCCTTGACGGAAACCTGGTCACCCAGGTTACCCAGCTTGCCAATCTTGTCGAGCAGAATGACTTGCATCTCGTAAACCTCTTATCGATGACTGCCGGCGAGACGTGCGCGAAAATCCGCAAAGACGTCCACAAGCGCCAACAGCAGCAAAATCAGAATCGTGGGCCAGGTGGTCAGCATCATGAAATAGACGCCGACGAGCCATAACCCGCTCATCCCCTTTAACCCGATGTAACCATGTACCAGGGCAATGCCCGCCACCAGCAGCGGTATCCAGATCAGCAGGAGCACTGCAGGCACATTGAGCAGTACGCCAATGATCCCGCAGGCTGCCAGTATCAGGATTTCGGGCAAACTCAGCCGAAAGGCATGGAATTCGCGGCGAAACCCACCCGGATTGTAGAGCCCGGACTGCCAACTGCGCGCCAGGGCCAGACAGCCCGTGGCGGCCAGCAGGACCACCAACCCGGTAATACCACCGATGACCAGCCCTGCGAGCTGTTCAGTCGGCACACCTTGAGCGGCAAAGTCGTTCAAGCGTGCGTCAAGCTCAGGGGCATTCTTGCGAATGCTCTCAAGCAGTGGACCGGCTCCGCCTGGTGGCAGGAATATCCCGGACTGCACCATCAGTGCCGCCGTCAGGCTGGCGCCTATCAGCGCCTCCCCCCATCGCACGCGAGCGCGCAACAGGGTTGCCATCAGGGTGACCAGCAATACGGTTGCCAAAGGCACCGGATCGCCTTGTACCCACCACCAACCGGCCGGAACGGCGGCGGCGATGACTACGGGTGCGGCAGGCGCAAGGCCACGCCGAAGCGTGACCAGCGCACTGATGGCGGCACTGAACCAGAAGAACCAGGGCACGATTCCCGTCAGCAATACAATCGCAATGCATTGCAGGGGGCCGCGCATGGCCCAGCGTGCCAGTGCCAGCATCATGGTGTCGCCTTACTGGTGGCTATCGCTGTACGGCAGCAGAGCCAGGTAGCGAGCACGCTTGATGGCAGTCGCCAGCTGACGCTGGTAGCGTGCCTTGGTGCCAGTGATACGGCTCGGGACGATCTTGCCGGTCTCGGTGATGTAAGACTTCAGGACTTCGATGTCCTTGTAGTCGATCTGCTTCACGCCTTCAGCGGTGAAGCGGCAGAACTTGCGACGACGGAAAAAACGTGCCATTGCAATGACCTCCTGGGGGTGCGGTATCAGTTAGCGTCTTGAGCTTCGGATTCGTCACGCTTGTCTTCGCGACGCGGACGCTTCTCTTCAGCCGGCTTCATCATCGGAGACGGCTCGATGACCGCTTCCTTTGAACGCACAACCAGGTTACGGATGACGGCGTCGTTGAAACGGAAGATGGTTTCGAGTTCTTCAACCACCTCACCGGTAGTTTCGACGTTCATCAGCACGTAGTGGGCCTTGTGGATCTTGTTGATCGGGTAGGCCAGGTGACGGCGACCCCAATCTTCCAGACGATGCACAGTACCGCCGGCTTCGGTCACGATGGAGGTGTAACGCTCGATCATGGCCGGAACCTGTTCGCTCTGGTCCGGGTGGACCATGAACACGATCTCGTAGTGACGCATGGCTTGGCTCCTTTCGGTTTGACAGCCCCCACGGCGCGTCTCGGGCCGGGAAGCAAGGAGTGGAGTGATTACTACGGTTGTACCATTCAGACCCGAAGGCCACGAATGACGCGCGCGGGCGAGGACAGGTGCCCCCATGCCGCGCATTCACTGCAGACTGCACTTCACAGAACCGCAGTATTGTAGAGAGGAGTCAAGGGCTTGGCAAGCGGCCCGTGAAAGACAGCCAGCCCCGTTCCGCCGGCCGCCTCTCTCTTGCTTGTCTCTGCCCTGCCTTCCTGACTATCCCCTGCCGACAATTGCCTCAGCCGCGGCGCTGACGCACGGCCTCGAACAGACAGATGCCCGCGGCAACCGAGACATTGAGGCTGGAGACGCTACCCGCCATCGGCAGCTTGATCAGGCTGTCGCAATGCTCGCGGGTCAGGCGACGCATGCCCTTGCCCTCGGCACCCATCACGATGGCGACCGGGCCGGTGAAGTCGGCTTCGAAGGCCATGGATTCGGCTTCGCCCGCCGTGCCCAGCACCCAGACACCGGCTTCCTTCATGGCGTCCAGCGTGCGGGCCAGATTGGTGACCTGATAGACCGGCACCACTTCCGCAGCCCCACAGGCCACCTTGCGCACGGTCGCGTTCAGGGAAGCCGACTTGTCCTTGGGCACGATGACGCCATGGGCGCCCGCGGCATCGGCACTGCGCAGGCAGGCGCCGAGGTTGTGCGGATCCGTGACGGAGTCCAGCACCAGAAACAGCGGAGCTTCTTCGTGAGACCAGCCATCAAGGCGCAGCTTGAGGCCGGTCTCGTTCTCGGTGGCCAGTGGCGCGCACAGCGCGACCAGCCCCTGATGGGCACCACCGCCGACGGCCAGTGCATCCAGCTCCCCGCGCCCCTTGAGGGTGACGCGCGAGCCGGCGGCACGCGCCTGCTCGATGATCTCGCTCAGGCGCAGCTCGGCCTCGCCCGCTTGCACCCATAGCTCGCTGGGCGCACGATCTCGTGCCAGCAAGGCTTCCACGGCATGCACGCCATAGACGGCTTCCAGCCCACAGGGAATCTTCGGCGCAGCGGCGCGAGCGCCACCCTTGCGTGCCCCGCCTCGCTCATGGCGCTGAGCGCCACTGCGCTCGCCTCGGGAATGCTCACTTCTGGCGTGGCTAGCACGCTCGCCGGCGGGCTTGCCGCGGCCGGGCTTGCGCCCCTTGTCCTGACTCATTGTGCCTTCCTGACTGATGACCCGACGGGCCCTGTCACATTGACGGAAACTGCGCTGCCGCCGACGCGACAGCCTTGAAATCGTGCAGCCTGAACTGCCCAACGCATCAGCCCCGACCGGAGCCGGGGCTGATGCAATTGCAATGACGCGCGAGGAGCCGAGCCGAAATCAGCTACGGCCGTTACCGCGACGCCCGCGCGAGCGCGAACCGCGCTTGCGCGACGGATCGTCCTTGCCTGCAGCCCCCATCGGTGCCACCGGCGCGAATGGGCTGTCGGCGGCTTCCGGGCCACTCGGCACGGCCGGACGCGCTGCTGCCGGCGCTTCAGGCGCAGACTCACGCTCATTGCCAGCAGACGCCTTGCGCTCTCCACGGCCTGAGCGGTCATTGCGCTCACCGCGCGGCTTGCGCGGCGGACGCTCACCTGCCGATTTTTCGGCCGCCGCCGCGCTGCCATTGCCTTCCTGGCTGACTTCTTCAGTCAGGGACTTGAGACGCTCGCGTTCACGCTTGCCGGGGCGCCCCTTGGAAGAGGACTCCTTGCCGGAAGGTGAGCTGCTCTTGGCCGCAGATGACTTGCCACCCTCTCGCTCGCTGCTGCGCGACTTGCGCGGCTTGCGCTTGGGGCGCGGTGTCGGATCGCTGAGCATGAAGTCGATCTTGCGTTCATCCATGTCGACACGTGCCACCTGGACGGTGACGCCATCGCCGAGACCATAGCTGACGCCGGCACGCTCACCCTTGAGGCGGTGCTTCTCGGCCTCGTAGTGATAGTAGTCGGACGGCAGCGAGGAGATGTGCAGCAGGCCCTCGACGTAGTAGGCATCCAGGCGTACGAACAGGCCGAACTGGGTGACCGCCGCGACGGTGCCTTCCAGCACTTCGCCGACCTTGTCCTTCATGAACTCGCACTTGAGCCAGTCGTTGACGTCACGCGTCGCCTCATCGGCGCGGCGCTCGGTCATAGAGCAGTGCTCACCCAGCTCGAGCATCTGCTCGAAGGTGTACGGACACCACTTGGTCGGGCGCTCGGTCACGGCATCTTCAGCGCGCAGCACGGTGTCGGTCTTGCGCGGGCCACGGATGACGGAGCGAATCGCACGGTGCACCAGCAGATCCGGATAACGACGGATCGGTGAGGTGAAGTGCGCATAGGCATCATAGGCCAGCCCGAAGTGACCTTCGTTCTGCGGCGAGTAGACCGCCTGGGTCATGCTGCGCAGCATCACGGTCTGGATGATGTCGAGGTCCGGACGCTCGGCGATCGAGGCACGCAGTGCCTGGAAGTCCTTGGGTGCTGGCTCGTCACCACCTTCCAGCGTCAGCCCCAGCTCGCCCAGGAAGGCGCGCAGATTACTCAGGCGCTCCGGCGCCGGCTGCTTGTGGACACGATAGAGTGCAGGCAGATCATGTTCATCCAGGAAACGCGCCGTCGCGACGTTGGCCGCCAGCATGCATTCCTCGATCAGCTTGTGCGCGTCATTGCGAGTACGCGGCACGATCTGCTCGATCTTGCGCTCATCGTTGAACAGGATCTGGGTCTCGGTGGTCTCGAAGTCGATGGCACCGCGCTTGTCACGCGCCTTGCGCAGCACGCCGTACAGGGCATGCAGGTTGTGCAGTGACGGCAACAGCTCGCTGTACTGCTGGCACAGTGCCTGACCCTCTTCGCTGTCCGGATCTTCCAGCATGGTACCGACCTTGTTGTAGGTCAGGCGGGCATGGGAACGGATCACGGCCTCGAAGAAGCGATAATCGAGCATCTCACCATCCCGGGCGGAGATGGTCAGCTCGCAGACCATGGTCAGACGGTCGACGTGCGGATTGAGCGAGCACAGTCCATTGGAGAGCAGTTCCGGCAGCATCGGCACGACCTGCCCTGGGAAATACACCGAGTTGCCGCGCACGTAGGCTTCCTGATCCAGCGGACTGCCGCCACGCACGTAGTGGGAGACATCGGCGATGGCGACCAGCAGTTTCCAGTTGCCGCTGTCGTCCTGCCAGGCACAGACGGCGTCATCGAAGTCCTTCGCGTCTTCGCCATCGATGGTGACCAGCGGTGTCTCGCGCAGGTCGATGCGCCCCTTCTTGTCTTCTTCCAGCACCTCGGCGGAGATGGTCGAGATCTGGTCTTCGACTTCCGGCGGGAATTCACTGGGGATATCGTGGGAGCGGATCGCGATATCGATTTCCATGCCCGGGTCCATGCGCTCACCGAGCACCTCGACCACTTCACCCACTGGCTGAACGCGTGTAGCGGGCTGCTGAGTGATGCGCACGGACACCACCTGACCGTCCTTGGCTCCATTGGCCACGCGGTTGGGGATGATGACTTCCTGCGCGATGCGCGAGTTCTCGGGAATCAGTACACCGAAGTCCGGCTCGGACTGACGATAGATGCCGACCAGGGTCTGGGTGTTGCGCGCCAATACCTCGACGATGGTGATCTCGTCACGGCCACGACGGTCACGGCCGCTGATGCGCGCCAGCACCTGATCGCCATGGAAGACACGACGCATCTGGCGCGGCGGCACGGCGAGGTCCGGCTTGACGCCATCTTCGCGCGCCAGGAAGCCGAAGCCGTCACGGTGACCGACGATGCGGCCACGGATCAGGTCCAGCTTGTCGATCAGGGCATAGGCGCCGCGACGATTGCGCAGCACCTGACCGTCACGCTCCATGGCATTGAGACGACGACGCACAGCTTCCTGCTGCTCCTCGTCCTCGAAACCGAGCATGCGGCTCATGTTCTCGTGGGTAATGGGCTTGCCATACTCTTCCAGCTTGTCGAGCAAGAACTCTCGGCTGGGGATGGGCTTGTCGTACTTATGGGCTTCGCGTTCCGCGTGCGGGTCGTCGCTGAGCGTCCATTGGGTCATTAATCAGGATTCCTTGACGATGAATTCGAGACGGGCAGCGATCGCGGCACGGAATGACAGATTGTCTCTCATCCGCGCATTATAGCCTCTACCCTTGGGCCGACCCAACCATTCCCCGCCACTCATCACGGCGGAGGGGCCATTCAGTGCTCTCAATGGCGGCCCGAGGCCAGACTCTCAAGTCTGAAAGCTCGCCAATCGATGAGCTTCATCTGTCTGTCCTCTCTCTGGCCTCTGTCTATCCTCATGAAGCGAGAGAGGCTTTCTGCGGCCCGCTCAACAAGGCATGAAAGAAAAAGCTTGCATTCCCGCAGTACATCCGTATTATTCGGCACCACTTGCCCAGATGGCGGAATTGGTAGACGCGCTAGCTTCAGGTGCTAGTGTCCGTATGGACGTGGAGGTTCAAGTCCTCTTCTGGGCACCAATTTCGGGTTTCATGTTGGCGTGACACACGTTAAGATGGATACCAGAAAGCGGGTAAAGCATTTAAGTTTCAATAACTTGATTGCTGATCCGGGTCTACGGGCCGAAACGAGTTCTGATGTCTGCCCAGGTGGCGGAATTGGTAGACGCGCTAGCTTCAGGTGCTAGTGTCCTTATGGACGTGGAGGTTCAAGTCCTCTCCTGGGCACCACGGACGTCAGACTCACAACGAACGACCCCTGTATCGCGCTTCGCCCAGATGGCGGAATTGGTAGACGCGCTAGCTTCAGGTGCTAGTGTCCTTATGGACGTGGAGGTTCAAGTCCTCTTCTGGGCACCACGATGCGCACTCGAACAGGGAACATGGTATCCACTACCAAGGATCTCATGCTCGTTCAGCTGCAAGACTCAGCTCTTGAGGCTTCAGCACACAACTTGATGCCCAGATGGCGGAATTGGTAGACGCGCTAGCTTCAGGTGCTAGTGTCCTTATGGACGTGGAGGTTCAAGTCCTCTTCTGGGCACCATCAAGTTGATATCCGATGCATCCTCGCAGCACCTGCTGCTCACATCGCGATACTCCCCCCTTGCAATATCCTGACTGACTCACCCTCTTGTTTTGCCTAGACCCACAGCGCCCTGCCCTGCGTTGCCTTTCGCATGCTTCGAAGAAAATACCGCCCTCCTCATACGCAACTTGTCCACACCCATTGCCACGCCAGACATTGTGGATAACTCTTTTCAGCTACACCCCTTCAGTCGGCACCCGTCCGCCGAACTCCTTCAGTACGTTCCTGTCAGTCGGACCTTGGCTTGGCGCTGATTAGGCTCCTATGTCACCCGCCTCTCCCTGTGCGCTCAATAACGTGATGGCGTACGACTGAAACTGTCCACCTGCCAGCCATCGCGCACGACTTGTGCCTCGAGGCGCTGCTCGACGTCATCGGGAAGCTCATGGAAGAAGTCCAGCCCTGTCAGTGACTCGATGCGGTCGATGCTGACCAGAAAGCGATCCAGCGGCTCATCTCCCCTCACCTGCTGCGGAAAGAGAAATGCCAACGCACGCGGTGCCTGCCGGCCCGAACCGGGCGAGATGATGATCTTGTAGAAGGCATCGGGAATCTCGATCAGATTGGGCAGCCGCTCGATACTGCCGCTGAAGACCGGTCCTGCCGTGATCCACAGCGTACCTTCACGCGGCAGGATGCTGTCCATGATGGCGGCTTCCAGCCGTTGCCAAAGCTTGCGATTGAGCGCCGGTGTCTGTGGCGAGATATTCGTCATGCGGAAGGTCTGATGCTGCGCCTTGACGCCGTAGATCTTGCCGATGGCGTAGTTGGGCGCCAGGTGCCCACGATCGTAGCCACTGTTGCGATAGCTATCCGGCGTGACGGGCCACAGTGAGCGCCAGTCGCGCTCGAACTTGTCAGGACGCTCCCCCAGCCGCGACCCTTGAGTATTCTCGAGCCGCCATGTCACCCACAACGGGTTGGCACGCAGATCAGACCACCCCACCAGATAGGCATCGCTGCGCAAGCCACGCGCCAGCGTCTTCCAGTCCAGCGCACGCGCCTGCGGCACGCCCTGCCAGACGTAGAATTGCTGGTAGTCGCGCTCCTGCCACCACCAGAGCCCACCCCCTACCAGTGCAAACACCACGCTGACCCCGAAGCCTCGCCACAGCTTACGGCCGGCCGAGCGAATATCATCCATCACATCCAGCATCCCGCCATTTCCTTCTTGTCGTTGCAATTACCTCGGCAAGGCATGCATTCATCATTTCGCCATGGCTCGCGGGCCACAGCGATGTCATTCACGCTACTGCGTCGATTCCATCATGCCAGAGTTATGCCAGCGAGGCTGACGGTTGCCCCAACTCAAGCCACAATAAACAGGTAGCACCCGCTTGATGCACCATCGGCGAGCAGAGACCTCCTGACAAATCTGCCCGAACACTGATGGCGCAGAACCTGACCACATGTTCAGCATCTGGCATGCCACCTGCATCCATGAATGCCAGCAAGCGGTCAGCAATGCCACACAGAGTGCCCATCAAGGTGCCAGTGGCACCCGCGACACTGCAACGACTGACATGCAAGCGCCTCCTGACAGGCGAGCCGTGACCGCAGCACATCCCGACGGTTGTGCTCCATTGATGAGAAGGAATCCGACCATGGCCAATCAGAGCCGCCGTAACTTCATGCGCAATAGCCTGCTGGGGCTCGCAGCCCTGCCACTGGGCGCCGCCATACTCTCGCCACGCGCCCTTGCCGCCGGCCTGCCGCGCCTGGACACCTCCAACCCACAGGCAAAGGCGCTCAACTATGTGGAGGTCGCCAGTGAGGCCGAGGATCATCCCGCCTTCAAGCCGGGTTCGGACTGCGCCAACTGCATGTTCTACAAGCCCGAGAACGAGGGCTGCCAGCTTTTTCCCAGCCATAGCGTCGAGCCGAAGGGCTGGTGTCAGTCCTGGACCAAGCGTCCGGCCTGAGGCGCTCAATCGAAGCTCTCTGGCTGAAAGCACGAGAGCCCACTGAAACAAGAAAACCGCCGCGAGGATGTCCTCACGGCGGTTTTTTCATGCCTGTCTCATGCCGATTGCGCGCCGGTCAGGTCAGCCCCCCCCTCGATACCGCCTTGAGCCGCCATGAACTCCCCCTGAAGCCCTGTCAGCCGAGATTGGCATCCTCCGGCAGCGGCCACTGGTAGCGCCTTGCCACCTCATCGCTCTCCATCGACTCCAGATGAACGGGGAAACCCCAAAGCTGGTGCAGATAGCGCATCACGGGGTAGACGCTGCGCGCCAGCGGGCGGCGATCATCCTGCACATGGCGTAGGGTCAGCGAGCGATCACCGCGAATATTGGCGGCCCACACCTGGATATTCGGCTCACGATGGCTCAGCGCGTACTGCACGCACAGCGCCTCACGAATGCGCTTGTAACCACGACTGTCGTGAATGGCGTCAATGACGAGATGCTCATCGCTGTCATCATCGACCAGCGAGAACAGCTTGAGATCCCGGATCACCTTGGGCGACAGGAATTGCTGGATGAAGGACTCATCCTTGAAGTTGCGCATCGCGAAGTGCACCGTTTCCAGCCAGTCGCTGCCGGCGATATCCGGGAACCACTCACGATCCTCATCGTCGGGGTGCTCACAGATACGCTTGATATCGGTGAACATCGCGAAGCCCAGCGCATAGGGATTGATGCCGTTGTAATGCGGGTGATCGAAGCCGGGCTGCTGCACCACCGAGGTATGCGACTGCAGGAACTCGAGAATCACGCCCTCGCCGATCACCCCCTCATCGTAGAGCTGATTCATGATGGTGTAGTGCCAGAAACATGCCCATCCCTCGTTCATCACCTGCGTCTGGCGCTGCGGATAGAAGTACTGCGCCAGCTTGCGCACGATACGCACCAGCTCGCGCTGCCAGGGCTCCAGCAACGGGGCATTCTTCTCGATGAAATAGAGCAGGTTCTCCTGCGGTTCCGGCGGATAGTGTCCGCGGCGATGCAGACCGAGAGGATCATTGACCTCATCGACCACCTCATCCTCTTCGCCCGCCTGGGGAATCGTGGTCCAAAGCGCATTCACCTGGGCCTGCAGGTAGGCCTCTCGCTCCTGCTGACGCTGGACCTCCTCTTCCGGCGAGATGGCTGAAGGACGCTTGTAGCGATCCACGCCATAGTTCTGCAGCGCATGGCAGGCATCGAGCAGCTGCTCGACGGCGTCCACGCCATGACGCTCCTCGCACTCGGACACGTATTTCCGCGCGAAGACGAGGTAGTCGATGATCGCCGAGGCATCCGTCCAGGTGCGGAACAGATAATTGCCCTTGAAGAAGCTGTTGTGGCCATAGCAGGCATGCGCCATGACCAGAATCTGCATCATCAGGGTGTTCTCTTCCATCAGATAGGCGATGCACGGGTCGGAGTTGATCACCAGCTCATAGGCCAGCCCCATCTGCCCTCGCCGATACGCCTGCTCCACCGACAGGAACTGCTTGCCGAACGACCAGTGATGGTAGCCGACCGGCATGCCGATGCTGGCGTAGGCATCCATCATCTGCTCGGACGTGATCACCTCGATCTGGTTGGGGTAGATATCCAGCTTGTACTGCGCGGCGATGCGCGCGATCTCGCTTTCGAAATGCTCGAGCAATTCGAAGGTCCAATCCGACCCGCTGGCCGGTTGGGTATCTTCCAGCCGGCTATCGATGTGCTTGCCCATTCGGTCATCAAGACCGCCATCAAGACCATGACTCATGAGGCCTCCTGACCCGGCGTGACTGCCGGGCACGTCGCATGATGTGATCAGGCGCTGATGCGGCGCTTGAACAGCTCGCGGAATACCGGGTAGATGTCGCCTGCCTCGACAATCTGCTGCATGGCAAAACGTTCCGGAAATTCCGCCTCGACCCGCTCGTATTCCTCCCATAGCGCCTGATGGGCATGCGGCGTGATCTCCACATAGGCGTAATACTGCAGGCGCGGCATCAGCTTCTTGATCATCAGTTCGCGACAATTGGTGGAATCGTCGTCCCAGTTGTCGCCATCCGAGGCTTGCGCCACGTAGAGATTCCACTCGCCGGCCGGGTAGCGCGATTCGATCACCTCATCGAGCAGCGTGAGGGCACTGGACACGATGGTGCCGCCGGTCTCGCGGGAGTAGAAGAACTCCTCCTCATCGACTTCCTTGGCAGCGGTGTGATGACGGATGAAGACCAGCTCGACCTTCTCGTAGTTGCGCTCCAGGAACAGATACAGCAACAGGAAGAAACGCTTGCCGATGTCCTTGTGCGCCTGGGTCATCGACCCCGAGACATCCATCACGCAGAACATCACCGCCTTGTTGGACGGCATCGGCTGATTGATGAGGTGGTTGTAGCGCAGATCATAGGTATCGAGGAACGGCACCGCCTTGAGGCGCGCCTCGAGCCGCTCGATTTCCGCCTTGAGCTCACTGATGCGCACCTTGTTGCGCAGCACCGGGTCCTTGCGCTCCTCCTGCTCCAGCGCTTCGACAGCCTCCTTCAGCGCTCGCTTGATCGGGGAACGCATCGCGATGCGCCGCGCCTGTGCCGAGCGCATCGAGCGAACGATGTTGATACGTGCCGGTGTGCCGTCACGCGCAATCCCCGCGCGCACTGGGCGCACCTCTTCCATGTCCGCGATCTGCTTGCGCTCCAGATGCGGCAGTTCCAGTCCGTCGAAGACGAACTCGAGAAATTCCTCACGCGACAGGGTGAAGGCAAAGTCGTCTTCCCCTTCGCCCTGATTGGAGGCCTGGCCTTCGCCACTGCCACCTCCCCCACCACCACCGCCGGGCCGGCGCATGCGGTCCCCTTCGACAAATTCCTTGTTGCCGGGATTGATCACACGCCGCTTGCCGCCCTGCCCGTGCTGGAAGACCGGCTCGGAAATGTCACGCGTCGGGATGGAGACTTCCTCACCGCGCTCCATGTCGGTGATGGAGCGCCGATTGACGGCATCCTCCACCGCCCGCTTGATATGACTGCGATAGCGCCGAATGAAGCGCTGTCGATTCACTGCACTCTTGTTGCGTGCATTGCTGCGTCGATCAATGAAATAACTCATTCGCCCTCCTTGCCGGCCCCGCCCTCAGCGGATGGCCGGATGGCAAGTGCCGGCGGCAATCGTGCCCGCCGGCAGGCCTGTCGTCAGTCGGCAGGGCTTACTGCGACTTGCGTACGCGCAGGTACCATTCGGACAACAGGCGCACCTGCTTCTCGGTGTAGCCGCGATCCACCATGCGCGCCACGAAGTCCTCGTGCTTGCGCTGGTCGGATGCCGAGGCCTTGGCATTGAAGGAGATGACCGGCAGCAGCTCCTCGGTATTGGCGAACATCTTCTTCTCGATCACCGCACGCAGCTTCTCGTAGGACTGCCAGCTCGGGTTGGTACCGTTGTTCTGCGCCCGTGCGCGCAGCACGAAGTTGACCACCTCGTGACGGAAATCCTTCGGGTTGGAGATGCCCGCGGGCTTCTCGATCTTCTCCAGTTCCTCGTTGAGTGACTGACGGTCCAGCAGTTCACCGGTCTCGGGATCGCGATACTCCTGCTCCTGGATCCAGAAGTCGGCATAGGTCACATAGCGATCGAAGATGTTCTGCCCATACTCGGAATAGGACTCGAGATAGGCGGTCTGGATCTCCTTGCCGATGAAGTCGACGTAGCGGGGTGCCAGGTATTCCTTGATATAGCGCAGGTAGCGCTCATGGGTTTCCTTGGGCAGCTGCTCCTGATCGAGGCGCTGCTCCAGCACGTAGAGCAGATGGACCGGATTGGCCGCGACCTCACTGGCATCGAAGTTGAAGACCTTGGAGAGAATCTTGAAGGCAAAGCGTGTCGAGAGCCCATCCATCCCCTCGTCAACACCGGCGCTGTCGCGGTATTCCTGGATCGATTTGGCGCGCGGATCGGTATCCTTGAGGTTCTCGCCGTCATAGATGCGCATCTTCGAGTAGACGCTGGAATTCTCCGGCTCACGCAGACGCGACAGCACGATGAACTGGGACAGCATGCGCAGCGTATCCGGGGCACAGGGCGCCTGATTCAGCGACGAATGCTCCAGCAGCTTGGCGTAGATCTTGACCTCCTCGGAGGCGCGCAGGCAGTAAGGCACCTTGACGATATAGACGCGATCAAGGAAGGCCTCGTTGTTGCGGTTGTTGCGAAATGCCTGCCACTCGCTCTCGTTGGAGTGCGCCAGCACCACGCCATCGAAGGGAATCGCGCCCATGCCTTCCGTCGGGTTGTAATTGCCCTCCTGGGTCGCGGTCAGCAGCGGGTGCAGCACCTTGATCGGCGCCTTGAACATCTCGACGAATTCCATCAGCCCCTGGTTGGCCTTGCACAGCCCGCCGGAGAAGCTGTAGGCATCCGGGTCGTCCTGGGCATAGAGCTCCAGCTGACGGATATCGACCTTGCCGACCAGCGCAGAGATGTCCTGGTTGTTGTCATCACCCGGCTCGGTCTTGGAGATACCGATCTGATTGAGGCGCGAGGGGTAGAGCTTGACCACGCGAAATTTGCTGATATCTCCGCCATATTCCTTGAGCCGCTTGGCGGCCCACGGCGACATTGCACTGCGCATGCAGCGCCGAGGAATGCCGTACTCCTTCTCGATCAGCTCACCATCTTCCTCCGGCGAGAACAGCCCCAGCGGAGACTCGAATACCGGCGAGCCCTTGATGGCATAGAAGGGGATCTGCTCCATCAGCAGCTTGAGGCGCTCCGCCAGAGACGACTTGCCGCCGCCCACCGGGCCGAGCAGATACAGGATCTGCTTGCGCTCCTCCAGTCCCTGCGCCGCATGCCGGAAGTAGGAAACGATCTGCTCGATCGCCTCTTCCATGCCATAGAACTCGGCAAAGCTTGGATAGCGGCGGATCAGCTTGTTGGAAAAGATACGGGAAAGACTGGGGTCCTTGGCGGTATCGATGACCTCCGGTTCACCGATGGCCGCCAGCATACGCTCGGCAGCGCTGGCGTAGGCAGTAGCGTCCTGCCGGCACAACTCCAGGTACTCCTGGAGACTCATCTCTTCTTGCTGAATCCGCTCGTAGCGGCTCTGCACGTGATCGAAGATACTCATGGAAGCCTCCTTGTCGCGACATCAGTCGCTGGGACCATCGCCGAGCCTACTCATGCATGACAGCGGAATCTTACGCCTGCAAAGCCTGGATGGCGTTCGCAGGACGACTGCCTCGGCGTGTTTATCAGCATAGGTCGATATAGGGTGCCGGTGTCCAATACAGTGAATGAAAGCATTCAACGAACTTTCCGCCAGCGCAGCCAGTTCTGCCAGCCATCACAGGATCTACGGCAACCAGAGGGTCAGCAGACACTACGATTGCGCCTGAATCCCCCTGACAACACGTTGAAGAAAGAAGCAGGAACACGACCAATGTCTCTGCTGCCGCGGGTACTCCCTCCACCTCATGTTGCACCGCAGCACACCCTGAGCATAGGAAGAGAATGACGGTTGACGCCAGTCACTCGCACGCCCAGACGACACTGCATACCAGCCAGTCGAGCAAGAATGATCGCGTCCACACCTCTCACCCGACCACCCCCGCCGCTCTTCACACAGCCTCCTGCTTCGTCGCAAAGACCATGAAGACAACGACTGGCGACGAAGTGGCTACCAACCTGATCAGACTATTGCCTCAGTCACGCATGACGTTGACCAGACCGGACAACAAGCCACAAAAAAATCCCCATCGCCGGGGCGATGGGGATCTCGAGGGAGGCGCTCACGCCTTGGGGACTGCCTGAGTCAAGAGACTCACAGCACGTCGCGAATATCCTTGAGCAAGGCGTCGAGCAACTCGGTGGTGGTGTTCCAGGAGCAGACGAAGCGCGCGCCGCCCGCACCGATGAAGGTATAGAAGGTCCAGCCACGCTCACGCAGTGCTACCAGCACATGCTCGGGGAAGCTGGCGAACACGCTGTTGGCCTCGCTGGGGAACAGCAGCTCGATGCCCTCCAGCGCCTCGAGTCGCTCGGCCAGATACTGCGCCATGCCGTTTGCATGACGGGCGTTGTTCAGCCAGACATCATTTTCCAGCAGCCCCATCCAGGGCGCCGCGATGAAGCGCATCTTGGAGGCCAGCTGACCGGCCTGCTTGCAGCGATAATCGAAATCGCGTGCCAGCTTGCGATCGAAGAAGATCACCGCCTCTCCCATGGCCAGACCATTCTTGGTGCCGGAGAAGCACAGCACGTCCACGCCCGCCTTCCAGGTCAGCTCAGCGGGCGAGACATTCAGCGCGGCGCAGGCATTGGCGAAACGGGCGCCATCCATATGGATCTGAAGGTCATGACGGTCCGCCACTTCACGAATTGCCTGCAGCTCTTCCAGGCTGTAGACGGTGCCGACCTCGGTGCACTGGGTCAGGGAGATCACCCGCGGACGCGGATAGTGGATATCGCTGCGCTTGGTGACCAGCTGCTCGATGCCTTCCGGCGTCAGCTTGCCGTTGGGGCCCGGCGCGTTGAGCAACTTGGAACCGTTGGAGAAGAACTCCGGCCCACCGCATTCATCGGTCTCGATATGGGCCAGTTCGTGGCAGATGACACTGTGGTAGGACTGGCACAGATGGGCCAGCGACAGGGAGTTGGCGGCGGTGCCATTGAAGACGAAGAACACCTCGCACTCGGTCTCGAACAGCTGACGGAAGCTGTCGGTGACCTGCTGCGTCCAGCGGTCATTGCCGTAGGCGAGATCGTCATCACGATTGGCCTGCATCATGTACGCCATCGCCTCGGGACAGATACCGGACGTGTTGTCACTGGCCAGAAAGCGTGAAGTGCACGCTTCATCGGCAGCAGAGGTCGCAGCGGGGGTCGGGGCAATGGCGTCAGTCGTCATGGGAATTTCCAGAGCGGGACAGGGGATCACCCTGTCCGGTGAAACAGACACGGCTCCCGGATGGCAGGAGCCGCTGCAGAAACTCCATCATAACAGCGCTGCACGTCGCCGCCAGTGGCAGGTGAAGGCTGCACGCAAGCCACCGGATGGTGCCTCACAGGAGGGGACGAGCCAGATGACACTCACCCCGGCAGCACCCTCAGATGGCCTGCAACGCCGGATAGCCTCGTCGCCCCTGCAAGCCCCCGCTGTGCAGCACGCGAATGCGCGTACCGCGTGCGATCAGACCATTGGCCAGATGGTGCGCCAGCGCCGCAAACAGTTTGGCGGTGTAGACCGGCTCCACCGCAACGCCGGTCTCAGCCTCGAAGCGCTGAATGAACTGGATCAACCAGTCAGGCGCCTTGGCAAAGCCGCCGGCCTGCGCGCCCAGCCACAGCCCCCACTCCGGCGTCTTCTGCTGGCTGCCGCCACTCTCCGCCAGCAGGCGACGCACACGATGGTAGAGCTGATCGCCATGATTCATGGTCGGCACCCCGATGACCCGCAGCCCATCGCGCTCGCCCAGCGCGCTCAGCACCCCGGCAAGCGTCGTGCCGCTGCCACAGGCCAGCAGTACCAGCTGCGGCGCAGACTCGCCGGGCACCGGCTCGGCCAACGCCTGGGCCAACGGTGCCAGCCCGGCGACACCCTCCACGCAACCGCCACCCTCGGGAATCCATACTCCCTCGCCATGGCGCCTGGCAAAATCAGGCTGGTCGCGCTGCCGGTACTCGGCTCGCGAGACGAAACTCAAGCGCATGCCATTGTCACGTGCATCGGCGAGCGTGGGCGTCAGCGGCGCTTCGGGGTGCCCGCGCACCAGGCCATGCGTCTCGATACCCAATCTGGCACCCGCCGCCGCCAATGCATGCAGATGGTTCGACCACCCCCCTCCACAGCTGATGATGCCCCGCTTCTCGCTCAACGCCCTGGCCAGCGGCAGGCGCAACTTCCAGGCCTTGTTACCGGAAATCTCGCTATCCAGCGTGTCAGCGCGCAGGCACTCGACGATCACACCGGCCTCATCGGCCAGCGGCCACGCCAGGCGCTCGACCGCTGGCGGCGTGAACAGATCCAGCAGGCTGTCCAGTGTCTCGGCTACCGGCGGGGAGGCGGCCAGCAATGATGAAGCCCGAGCGCCCTCCCTCTGCGACGACAAAGGGCTGTCCTCGGCGTCCGGCATCAGAGCCTCAGCGGTGGCATGGCGTGAGGCGGTGGCGTGCGGTGACATGAGCAGATCCCATCGTGGCGGCAAGGCAGTAATCAGAGCGCATCGAGCCGCTGGCGCGGCGCCTGAGGCAAACTCTGAAGACGACAAAGCCACCACGGAGGCACATGCAACAAAGGCACGGCGTCCGCGATGGCTTCCATCAGTCTAGGCAGTGGTCAGGCTCAGCTCAACGCTGAATATCCCCATGCGTGATCGCGGTCAACTCAAAGGGCTGCGGCCGCCATGGTGCCCTGCGCGATCGCGCGCTTGGCATCCAGCTCTGCCGCCCTGTCGGCGCCACCGACGATATGCAGCTCCACCCCCGCCGCCTCCAGAGGCGCCTTGAGCTCCAGCACCGAATCCTGCCCGGCGCACAGCACGATGCTATCCAGCGCCAGATGCTGCTCTTCGCCATTGAGGCTGACGGTCAGGCCTTCGCTGTCGATCGAGCGATACTCACAGCCGGCGACCATCTTGACGCCACGCTGCTTGAGGGTCGCGCGATGCACCCAGCCAGTGGTCTTGCCCAACCCCTTGCCGGGCTTGGAGGTCTTGCGCTGCAGCAGCCACACCTCACGTGGCGCCTGCGGTATCACGGGCGCCTTGAGGCCGCCAGGCGTGCTGACCGAGAGATCTACCCCCCACTCCTCGCACCAAAGCTCACCATCCAGCGAGGGCGACGGCTCGACGTGGGTCATCAGCTCCGCGACATCGAAGCCGATCCCGCCAGCCCCGATCAACGCCACGCGACGCCCGACCCGCTCCGGTGCGCTGATCGCCTCGGCATAGCTGAGCACCTGCCCCCGCTCGATACCGGCTTCGACACCCTCGATATCCGGCGTCCTCGCCTTCACGCCCGAGGCCAGAATCACGGCATCGAATTCCGCCAGCATCTCGGCGGTGGCGCGGGTATTGAGACGCACCTCGACCCCACAACGCACCAGCTTCTCGTTGAAGTAACGCAGTGTCTCGTCGAACTCTTCCTTGCCGGGAATGCGGCGTGCGAAATTGAACTGCCCCCCCACCTCGGACTGCGCCTCGAACAGCACCACCTCGTGGCCACGCTCGGCCGCCGTCACGGCGGCAGACAAGCCGGCAGGCCCTGCGCCCACCACTGCTACACGGCGCTCATGTCGCGCGGGTTCGATCACCATCTCGGTTTCATGACAGGCGCGCGGATTGACCAGGCAAGAGGTCAGCTTCATCTGGAAGGTGTGATCGAGACACGCCTGATTGCAGGCGATGCAGGTATTGATGATGGCAGCATCGTCCGCCATGGCCTTGCTGACCCATTGAGGATCCGCCAGGAACGGCCGCGCCATCGACACCATGTCGGCATGGCCCTCGGCCAGCACCGACTCGGCAACCTCGGGCATGTTGATGCGATTGGTGGTGATCAGCGGCAGACTGAGTTCCTGCTTCATGCGCTGGGTCAGCCCGGTGAAGACAGCGCGCGGCACGCTGGTGACGATGGTCGGCACACGCGCCTCATGCCAGCCGATGCCGGTATTGATCAGGCTCGCCCCCGCCGCCTCGATGGCCTTGCCGAGCGCGACCACTTCCTCCCAGGTGCTGCCCTCGTCGACCAGATCCAGCATCGAGAGGCGATAGATGATCAGGAAGTCCTCACCCAGCGCGGCACGAATACCGGCGACGATCTCCACCGCCAGGCGGATGCGATTCTCGAAGCTGCCACCGTACTCATCCTCGCGCTGATTGGTGCGCCGACAGATGAACTGGTTGATGAAATAGCCTTCTGAGCCCATCACCTCGACGCCGTCATAGCCGGCCTCGCGTGCCAGGCTGGCGCAGCGCACGTAGTCGGCGATCTGCTCCTTGACCTCTGAGGTGCTCAGCGCGCGTGGCGTGAAGGGGTTGATCGGCGCCTGAATCGCCGAGGGCGCGACCTGATCCGGTGAGTAAGCATAACGCCCCGCATGAAGGATCTGCAGACAGATGCGCCCATCCTCGGCGTGCACCGCCTCGGTGACCTCGCGATGGTGCTCCGCCTCCTCCGGGGTGGTCAGCTTCGCGGCCCCCTGCATGACAGCCCCTTCCGCGTTCGGCGCGATACCGCCCGTGACGATCAGCGCCACACCGTGGCGTGCACGCTCACGATAGAACGCCGCCAGGCGCGCGAAGCCATTGGGAGTCTCCTCAAGCCCCGTGTGCATCGAGCCCATCAGCACACGGTTCTTGAGCGTGATATGGCCCAACGTCAGCGGACGGAAGATATTCGGATAGGCAGTCATTGCGGTCTCTCCTTGGCTGTCTCGAGCACCTCGGACAATCATTGTTGTATCGCGCCGCCGCCATTCTCATCAGCAACACTCATGAATCATGGTCATCAGCAGGAGGCTGTCAGGACATCAACGGCTGAGGATAGATGGCAAACGATCGTATGAAACGAGTGATCCTAGTGTAGAGCATCGCGCCATGGGCTCAATACTCCCAAAGGCCACATCGCGAATGAGACCAGTAATGACGGCAGCGAGAGGAAAACCGTGCAGGATACCCGTCAACGGGGAAAGGGGAGCGTCGCGATGTGCACCGAGAAGGCCGACAAGCCGGGACAGGGCCAGGTCGAGACGTAGAGAGGTAAGAACGGGAGACAAGAACGGGAGACAAGCGAGGCTGGATCAGTACTGAAGACTTTCCGACAGCCAGAAACGCAAAAACCCGAGCTCGAAAGCTCGGGTTTCACGAATTCTTGTAGATCGAATGGCGGACCGGACGGGACTCGAACCCGCGACCTCCGGCGTGACAGGCCGGCATTCTAACCAACTGAACTACCGGTCCGCATTGGTGGGTGATACTGGATTCGAACCAGTGACCCCAAGCATGTGAAGCTTGTGCTCTAACCAACTGAGCTAATCACCCAACACAAACGATCTTTGCTGCAAGCAGCGGTGATATCTCGCGATTCTGATGGCGGACCGGACGGGACTCGAACCCGCGACCTCCGGCGTGACAGGCCGGCATTCTAACCAACTGAACTACCGGTCCACTTCAGAACAACTCAACATCGGGCGCATGACAAACGAGAATGGCGGACCGGACGGGACTCGAACCCGCGACCTCCGGCGTGACAGGCCGGCATTCTAACCAACTGAACTACCGGTCCACGACAAACGCTTGCTTCTGCTAACGAACCAGGCCATTTAATCAAGTAACGCTTTGAAAAGCAATGACTTTTTTCAAATGGTGGGTGGTACTGGGTTCGAACCAGTGACCCCCAGCTTGTAAGGCTGGTGCTCTACCAACTGAGCTAACCACCCCTGTCTCGTTGGCGCTGCATTCTACGGAATCCGGCCCATGAGTCAATACTTTTTTTACGCGCAATTTCAGCAATCGTCCGCGACAGAGTATTGATAAGACAGGACTTTCCCGCTGCATCTCGCCTGCAGGCCAGTAAACATCAGCGTTGCGTCATCATTCTGACATGCCGCTGTCGCCATCGAAGGCCTGGGTAATGCCCCGCAAATAATGATGATTCACTGCCGCTTTCCGCCCAATGCCGGGTGATGGGCCAAGGCCTGTGCTGCACGCGAAATCAGTCCTTCACGCGTCTCGCCACTCACTTTTCGTGGTTTGAAATCATGTTCGCCATCATTCAGCCAATGCAAGGTGAGGCTTTCCGGCAACGGATATGCCGTCACTTCCTCTCGAGTGCCGAAGGGATCGCGGCTGCCCTGACAGATCACACCCGCCATCGGGATAGCCGGCAGATGGTCGATGCGCAACTTGTCGGGCTTGCCCGTGGGATGGAAGGGATAGCCCAGCGCGTACCACCCGACCGGCAACGGCGCATGCGCCATATGGGCCAATTCCACCAACAGATGGGAGGCCACACGACTGCCCATCGACTTGCCGCCGACCAGCCAGGGCAGAGATCGCAAGGAGTCGACGTCTGCCACACACGCCATCAGCGCCTGACACCAGCGCGCCATCTCCTCGATCAGCCTGGGCAGCCGGGGTGGCGGTCGGCGGCGGCTTTCGCAGCGCATCCTGACGAGATAGCTGAAATCGAATGCCAGCCATGCCATGTCATGCGCCAGGCAGGCAGCAGCGAACCGTTGATGGAAGTCGATCTCACGCCCGGCACCGGCACCATGGGCATGCAACAGCAGGGCACGCTCAGGACGCCCATGGATCTCAAGCGGGCCCAGTTCCGCCAACCAGCCTCGCCACGGCCCTCGCGCTGTCAGCGCGTCGTGGGACATGGTCTGGCGAGCAGCAAGCTCCGAGGCGACGTCGGCCAGGCTGGCGACACGAAAGCCTTCCTCGGCGTAGGGGCTGGGGACCTCAGCCGTATTGGACGCATTGGCATCTTCGTCCGATGATGAAGTGACGGCGGGCAAGCGAAATTCTCCTGTTGATCTCGTACGGCTCGCGCCAGACAACGCTGGAACCGATGAGGGGTAAACGCTGCATTCCAGCGCGAGGGATGGCCTGTCAGTCGGTCATGGTCGCGCGTGATATCGCTCAGCGCCAGCTCTGCCGCCCTGAACAGTGGCGTCGGTGATATGGCCGCTCCCGCAGCGCCGCTTCCAGCACCGTCACCACCAGCACTGCGCTTTCGCCCACTGCCGACGAGGTCGTGATATGCGTACAGCTCTTGAGGCTTCGGCCTGCCAATCCCGCGTGAACCATCATCATCACGCAAGCCATGATTTCGCTCGCATGGCCGTCATCTGGGGCCTGCTCAGCCTCTGTCTGGCCGTATGGCTCAACCTCATCTGGCTATGGCCCTCGCTGGGGCCGGAAGTGGCCTGGCTGAGCTACGGCCGCCTCGCCCCCTTGCAGCACCACCTGCTGCTCTACGGTCTGGGCGGCTCGGCAGTGATCGCCGGTGGTTACTCCATCGCCATGCACAGCGTCCTGCAACGCGAATCACGCACGGACGCCGAGACGGCGATACCGGATATCGCACTGCCCCCTTTCACGCTCAAGCTGATGCAGTTCACCTTCCTCGGCTGGCAGGCCGTGGTCGCGCTCGGCGCACTGGCGATTGTCGCAGGCTACTCCTCGGGCCAGTACATGGCCGAAGCCCCCTGGCTCGTCGATCTGCTGATGACCCTCGTCTGGTTGGCCGTGGCGTGGGTCTTCTTCACGGTATTGGAACAGCGCACGCTGCGCCGCCTGCCGGTGGCCTGCTGGTACTTCATCGCCGGCCTGATGCTGGTGTTGATGCAGCATGTTCTGATCTCCCTCAGCGTGCCGATCGGTCTGCTGGAATCGATACCGCTCTTCACGGGCAGCCTCGAGGCACTGATTCAGCGCTGGCAGGCCGGGCCACTCCCCGGCGGCATGTTCGCATTCGGCCTCATTGCCTTGCTCCATCACATGGTGATGAGCCGCTCGCGGCGGCCGCTCCACTCGCATCGGCTGGCAACCACCAGCTTCTGGATGCTGGTGCTGCTGGTGACATGGGGAGGTGCTCCGCTGCTGTTCGCGAGCGCCCTGCCGGCCTGGAGCCAGACGCTGGGCATGGCGATGGGCCTCCTGCTACTGGCGCCGGGGCTGGCACTCAGCCTCAATGGCCTGATGACACTCAAGGAGGATTGGCACTCAGTGCGCCGGGATCCGCTGATCTGCCTGCTGGCGGCAGCTCTGATCAGCTTCGCCCTTGCGGTTCTTGAATACAGCCTGCTGTCATTGCCGACCCTCAATGCCCTGACCTTCAGTGCCGCCAACAGCCTGTCGCCGGCAGCAAGCCTGGGGGTGGTCGCGACAGTCGCCATCGTGATGGCCTATCACCTGCTGCCCCCGATGCGCTCCCTCGCGCTGCTCAAGACCCATGCCCTGCTGGCCATCATCGGCACCCTGCTGTGCATTGCCGCCAGCTGGGCCACCACGCTGCTTCAAGGCAGCATGTGGCATGTGCTGGCAGATGACGGCAGACCGCTATACACCCTGAGCGAGGTGCTGGCAGCGGCCCGCATGCCGATGATGATTTCGTTGGGCGGGCTCGTCTGCTGGGCGCTCGGCATGCTGCTGATGCTCCTCAACGTGATGCACACCCTGGCTGTCCACAAGAGCGAACGGCAAGCCGCTCATGAGCGCCAGCTCCCGAATTTCGGCTCGCGGAAGACATCATCACAGCCTGCCATGCCTCCTGCATCCCCCTCGGCCACGCCCCCTGCCACATCCTCGGGAGGGCACTACGCATGAGACATGTCCTGCTCGAACGTCACGCCGGCCTGATGACGGCACTATGCCTGCTCACCATGAGCCTCGGCGCCCTCGCCCAGCTGGTGCCGCTTGGAGCTCACCCCAGCCTCTCCAGCGCGCCCGAAGACCTCAAACCGCTGAGCGCCCTGGCACTGGAGGGGCAGCGCATCTATCAACGCGAGGGCTGTCAGCAGTGCCACACACGCATGGTGCGCGATCTACCGGGCGACACGGCGCGCCACGGCGATGCGACGACCACCCGGGCACGCTTCTACGACCGCCCTTCGCTGTGGGGCGTCGAGCGCTGGGGGACGGATTTGAGCCAGCTGCCTGCGCAGCATGACGATGCCTGGCAGCGCCTGCATCTGCATGACCCGCGCAGTCAGGTGCCGGACTCAGCGATGCCTGCCTACCCGTGGCTGTTCGAGCGGGCGTTGAGCGGCGAAGGTATCGCGGCACGCATGCGAGCCCTGCAAGGCCTGGGCGTACCCTACGCGGAAGACGAGATTCTTGCCGCCCCCAATGACGTGCGTGGCACTGCCGAAATCACGGCTCTGCTCGCCTACCTGCAGCAGGCCGCCCCTGCGAGGGACACCGCCAGCCGTGGCCCATGACAGCCCCCTCAGGAGACACGACATGAATCTGCTGGAGACAACTGGCCTCCCCCTGTTCTGGAATCTCTGGGTGCTGGCCCTCACGCTGGGCAGCCTGGTGTTGTTCGCCATGCTGGCACTGGGCAGTCTTTCGCGCGCTGACAGCAACGAGCGCGAAGGCGATGGCCCCATGCAGGAACATCGCATCAACGGCGTACGTCAGCCTGACACACCAGCGCCACGTGCCTGGGGCATTCTGGCACTGGCGACGCTGGCTGCCGCGCTGATCCTGCTGCTCGGCGCAGCTGGCTGAGCCCAGATGGCCAGCGACTGATGACCAGCGACTGATGACTGAGCGCTGGCCACTGCATACTGACTCACACCTTCAGCTGAGGCAGGTCGTCGCGGTATGGTCACACGGGGCCAACCAGGCCTAAAGTTCACACACCTTGCAACGCCCATGGGTTGGGCAGGATAATGAATTAATAAAATCTAATATTATGGCGTCACGGAATTGCGCTGCCTCGGCCGATGAGCGCTCAGACCCTGGCCGCTCGATACACTGCGGCTCAGCAGGGCAGCGGCGGGCGACAAGGCCCCGCCCCACCATTCGTTGCGCCCGAAAGACCCCTCCCGCTGCCCTGCCCCAGGGGTAGCGGTGACATTCCTCAGGAGAGTCACCATGACGGCCAATGCACAGGCATCACACCGCTTGCGCGCCCATGAAGCCCGCTGCCAGACCTGTTCGCTGAGTTCACTGTGCCTGCCACTGGCACTGAACATGGAAGATATCGACCAGTTTGACGCCATCATCCGCCGTCGCGCGCCACTCAGAAAAGGGGAAGTCCTCTTCACCCAGGGCGATGCCTTCGATTGCGTCTTCACGGTGCGCTCCGGAAGTCTCAAGCAGGTCACCAATGAAAACAGCGGTATGGAGCAGCTGACCGGCTTCTACCTGCCCAGCGAGCTGGCCGGACTCGATGCCATCGACAGCAATTGCTATCCCGGCACCGCGGTGGCTCTGGAGACCACCACCGTCTGCGAGATTCCCTTCGACCGACTCAATGCGCTCTCGGAGCAGATGCCTGAGCTGAGAACCCAGCTGTTCAAGAGCCTGAGCAAGGAATTGCACGAAGATCGCCGCATGATGATGCTGCTGTCGCGCAAGACAGCCGATGAGCGGCTGGCGAGCTTCCTGGTCAACCTGTCACAGCGCTTCCGTCGCCGAGGCTATTCGCCATACAGCTTCCGCCTCTCGATGGCGCGCGCCGATATCGGCAACTATCTGGGACTGGCCGTCGAAACCATCAGCCGCATCCTGACCCGCTTCCAGACCCAGGGGCTGGTCGACATTCGTGCCCGCGAGGTGCATATCCTGCATCTGGATGGCCTGATCGAGCTGGCCGAGGGCGAGTGTCAGGGCGGTCGCTGATGACGCCTGCTGACAGCACATCACGCGGTGCGACACTGCGCTGATCTACCGCAGGACGCCATGTCGGCACCACACAAGTCAGAAGCCCGCCACGCAATTTGCGTGGCGGGCTTCTGCTTTCCGTCAGGCCAGTCGTCAGTCATCGAAACAGTCCGACAACCCAGACAGTCCTGACGACAGAGCGTGCTTCGGCCGCTCAAGCCCCGCTGGCAATCAGCGGTTCTCGAGGCGGTTATAGTCCAGCAGACCCGCTTCGACAGGGCGATCAGCATAGTTGGTGCGCAGCACGCTGTCGGAGAACTCCCAGAAGCGCGGGTCAGTCCGGCGCACCCCGATATCGGCCTGCAGGGCGCGGTAGTCCTCTTCGCTCTCGAGTGCCGCCACCCGCTCTGCCAGCCCCGTCAGAGTGTCAGGCGTCAATCGCCAGAAGGCATTCGGGTAATCGCCCGCCACGCCCCGCAAGACATCGAGAGTGTCTTCCTCAGGACGGCGATTTTCCTCCTCATCGAAGAGGCTGGTGATGTTGGCGTGGGCGGAATTGCGCAGCACGCTGTAAAGGCGCGGCGAGTCATCAGTGCCATCCTCCAGCGCGACGATCGTCACCTCCGGCATCAGGCTGGCCGAGACTCCCTGCACCGCAGCGAGGGCCTGCAACTCATGTCGCACGTGCTCATCCACGACATTGTTCAGACTGCGCTCATGACCGAGTTCCGGCGCGAGGCGCTCCTGCATGCGCCGCATCAGGCCAAGGCGGGCCTGCTCCGGCGACGAGAGCTCCTGCGGTGTCCAGACAATGTCACTGGGGGCATCGAACTGCGGCGGCTTCTTGAACAGCAGCCCCCCAAGCCCCGGGTCGACATCACGATACCAGCTGTCATGTACCGCCTGGCGCTCCCCCGCCGGCAACAGTGCCAACAGATTGTTCTCGCCTTCCATGCGCAGGAAGTCCATATACAGCCGCGTGATCAGCTGATGTCCCAGGTTGCCGTAGACATCGAAGCCAGCGACCAACAGATAGTGGATACGTTCCAGCATCGGGTAGTCGATGATCCAGCCGGTCTTGGGCACACCGCCGACCAGCCCCTTCATCACCGCAGCATTGTCGAAGTGGCGATAGATGGTCAGCGCCGCGTTGGGGTTGCGCCCCTGGCCGGGGCCCTCGTCCCAGCCGCTGCCGTCCCACATCACCCGCGTATCCAGGCGCAGGTCGCCATCCAGATAGGCTTGTGACATCAGACGCTGCTTGGCCTTGAGGTAGGCGGCCTGCTTGCTTTCGAACTTGACCCAGGAGCTGATCGGCAACGCATTGCTGCTCTGCTCGGCGGGCAGACTGAGATTCTCCCCTTCCTCGGCCAGGGTGCGCTCCACTTCCGGGTGACTGAACATCTTCGGGTCCGTGAAGCCGACCCAGAAGTGATCATTGATCACATCCACCGCGACCTGCCCGCGACAGACCGGCCCCTTGATGAAGCCCATGATGGTGTTCTGCGACTCATCCAGCATGAAGCGATAGCGTGATTCGGCCGGGATGGCCTCGAAGGTCAGGAAAGGATTCGAGGCCGTCTTGAGGTCGTAATCCGGCAGGTCATCCACCGGGTAATCCGGGGTCAGGAACAGCGCCTGCCAGCGCTTGAAGCGCGCATCATTCAGCGCATAGGGCAGATGATTCTTGGCCAGGATCGTCGCGCGCTCCTGCCACAGACGGTAATAGACCCGCGGACGCCCGGCGTCATCGTGGGGCATGCTCGCGCGCTCATCGGCGGTGTAGGCGGCGTAGGGTGGGTCGTAGGGACGGCGCGTGGAGATGCGCTTGATCGGCTCGCCCGGCGGGGTGCTGGAACGCACCAGCTTGAAGAAGATCGGCCGTCCGTCCGCGCCCTTGATGCCCGGGAAATACACATGGCTCAGGAAGAGATGCTCGTAGATATAGCGATTCATCAGGCGTTGCTTGAGGCTGTCGCCATTGAAGAAGCGCTCGGCCTGCTCGATGTGCGGCATCAGCGCCTGGGGCAGCGGTGCCGGGCCCGTCATCGCGCCACCCTTGGCCAGCCAGTTCACCAGCGTGCGGTGCTCTTCATCGCTGACCTGTGGCAGGGCGTAGGGCATGCCCCAGTCAGGATGGTCTTCGGCGAACTTGTCGTATCCCTCGACGGGGGCACACACCTGACTGCGATTGAGCGACAGGTCGAAGCGGTCTTCCGGCAGCAGGCCATCTTCCGTCACCGGCAGCGGCGCCTTGCGCTTCTGGCTGAGCGCACGGAACAGCACACTGCCCTCCAGATTGGCGGCCGGAGAGTCGAAGCGCTCATTGAGCACCGGCGAGAAGTCCATGCTGCGCCACTGCTCGGTGGTGTCCGCATCTTCGAACATCCGGGTCAGATTGGCCGCCAGCAGGCGCGTGCCATCGTAGACCGGCGCCGGATTCATGCCGCGATCGATCCCGGCCGCCGATGACATCTTGAGCTGACAGGGAGCGTCGTAGCAGCCATGACAGACCACGCAGCGCGTCTCGATCACCGGCTTGACCTCATCCTCCCACTGACGTCCGGCAACAGTGTCCCGCGACACCACCCGCTCACGCGGTGACGCGGGGCCGAAACGCTCATCGAGCTGATGAATCGCGACGGCACTGCAGCCCCCCAACAGTAGAACGAGCACGATGCTCCAGCGCCAGCGCGGTATGCGCCACAGGCGTCGAAGTAGGTCCGGCATGGGGAACTCCAGCAAGAGAAAGGGATATCGGCAATCAGGCAGATGATAGCGAAAGCGTACCATAAGCAGGCTCACGAACTCGCCAGGACTGCCTTTCCAAGCATAGTGAACAATGATGTCAGATTTTTTCTGGCGCCTGCGCATCCAACCTTGTTTTGACGGCGTATGACGTCATGACCCGCCTGAACGAGCTGTCTGACGCTAGCGGGTACCACGATGTTCCTGATCCATAATTCAAAAAATACGGGCCCTGCCCGATAGGAAGCCATCATGACCATGAAGAAGACCGTTACTGCCGCTACCTTCGCTGCCGCTGCCGCCGCGCTGTTCTCCACTGCCGCTCTGACCTCACTGCCGGTGCACGCCGGTGACAATGCCGTGAAGTGCTCCGGCATCAACTCCTGCAAGGGCACCTCCGAATGCGCGACTGCCAACAGCGCCTGCAAGGGTCACAACGCCTGCAAGGGCCAAGGCTGGTCGTACACTGCCAGCGCTGAATCCTGTGTCGGCGAAGGGGGTACTGTCATCGAGGGCTGATCCTCAGGCACGCACAGGCGTCTGCCCTGGCAGGCGCCTGTGGCGAATTCCCGACGGGAGGACGGCACACCGTTCTCCCGTTTCCGGTTGTGACTTCAGGCTCGCGCCGAAGCCATTCAGCCCAACTGCTTCGCGATCCGCCCCGTCGAGAAGAGGATTCCCGCATGACGACAGCTGTCACCGCTCGCCTGCCTACCCCCGCCAGCGCCGGTATCGGGCAAGGGCTGGGTCTGCGCCCCGAGTACTACCACGAGATTCTGACGACGCTGCCGGATATTGACTGGTTCGAGGCCATCAGCGAGAACTACATGGGCTTCGGCACAAGCGAATCCGGTGGCGTGAGGGGAGGCGGATTGAGCGCCGGTGGCAAGCCACTTCATCATCTCGAGCGAGTCCGCGAACACTACCCCATCGCCTTGCATGGCGTCTCGCTATCCATCGGCGGCAGCCATCCCATCGATAGCCGCTACCTGCGCGAGCTGCGTGCACTCTGCGAGCGGATCGAACCGCTGTGGGTCTCCGACCACCTGTGCTGGACGCGTACCGGCGCGCATCAGTTCCATGACCTGCTGCCGCTGCCCTATACCGATGCCACCATCGATCATCTGGCCGAACGCATCGATCAGGTCCAGAACGCGCTCGGCCGTCAGTTATTGCTGGAAAACGTCTCCAGCTACCTGACCTGGCGCCCTGACGAGATGAGCGAATGGGAGTTTCTGGCCGAGGTCAGCCGCCGTGCCGACTGCCTGATCCTGCTTGACCTGAACAACGTCATCGTCTCGAGCCACAATCATGGCTTCGACCCGCTGACCTATCTGGACGCCATGCCGGCAGAGCGTGTCTGGCAGCATCATCTGGCCGGGCATATCCGGCAGGAAGTCTCGGGCGGCGAGCTGTGCATCGACACCCATGACCAGCCCGTCCCGGACGCCGTGTGGACGCTGTATGACGCCGCGCGGAAGCGCTTCGGCGATGTCGCCACCATGATCGAGCGCGACGACAACTTCCCGCCGTGGTCGGAATTGATGCAGGAGTATGCCGAGTTGCGCCGCCGCAGTGGTCGTCCGCTGGCGGATGCCGCGCACAAGGACCAGACGGCAGACCACGGAGGGCTGCGCGCATGACGCAAGCGAGCCCCGCAGGCGGTGCTGATCGCAGCGCCTTGGCGCAGCTGCAGGAGACCACGGGCGCCTACCTCGCGACACCTAGCCCTGACACCCGCAGCGCGGCGGCCGAGTCCGTCATCAGTGATCAGCTTGCCAGTGCCGAGGAGCGCCTCGACATCTACGCGATGGCCTATCGACTGCGGCTCTTCGAGGTCTTCGGCGGAGATTTCGAGGCCGTTCACACCCTGATCGGCGATGACGCCTTCGGGCTGCTGTGTCGTGACTACCTCGCGGCCCACCCGCCGAGTCATTATTCGATTCGCTGGGCAGGCCAGCATTTCCCGGCCTTCGTCGCGGCGCGCGAACCCGAGCGCTCTCTGGTCACCGAGATGGCCGCCTTTGAATGGGCATTGGGGCTGGCACTGGATGTGGTGGACAGCACTCCGCTGAGTGCAGAGGCCCTGCAGACACTGGCCCCCGAGGAGTGGCCGGAGCTGACCCTGGCAGCGCATCCGTCACTGCAGCGCTTCATGTTCCATTTCGATACGCCGGCCATCTGGAAGGCCATCGACAACGATGAGCCGCCTCGCGCGCCGGTCGAGTCCGACACGCCTACGCCCTGGATCGTCTGGCGCCAACCCACCGCTGGCGCGCCCGAGGTGCACTATCGCTCTCTCGATGCACTGGAAGACCTGGCTCTCGGCACCATCCTCGCAGCCGGAGACAAGGGCCTGAGCTTCGGCCGGCTCGGTGAGCTGCTGACGCCGCAGGTGGGGGCAGAACAAGCCCCGGGCGTGGCGATCAACCTGCTGGTGCAGTGGCTCGCCGACGGTTTGCTGATCAGGCCCTGACATAGGCAACCGCGCGCCCGACGCCACGCCGGACATGACAGCCAGCGACGAAAGCCGGACAATACACGCCGACCCTCATTGTGATGGTCGGCTTTCGTCTTCCTGCTGCCGTGATGCCCATGTCCTCTTCTCCTGATGCTCCGTACTCCGACGCGCCGACGGCGCCTCAGACACCTGCGCCGATGACGGACGCCACGCCCACGCCTCTCGAGGCCGAGTCTGCTGAGATGACCGAGCCTGTTGAGCTGACTGAATCCGCCAAGCCACTCGACATCCTGTTCCAGGATGAGGTGCTGGTGGTGGCTCACAAGCCATCGGGCCTGCTGGTGCACCGCAGCCCCATCGACAAGCACGAGACCGAGTTTCTGCTTCAGCGCCTGCGCGACCAGATCGGCCAGCATGTCTTCCCCGTGCATCGCCTCGATCGTCCGACATCAGGGCTGATGGTGTTCGGCCTCTCGCCCCAGGCGGCGCGCAAGCTGAGCACCGCCTTCGAGGAGCAGCAGGTCAGCAAGCGCTATCTGGCGATCGTGCGCGGCGTCGCGCCCGAGCAACAACGCCTCGATTACGGTCTGCGCAAGGAAGACGGCAAGCTGCCCAAGGCCGAGATGCCAGAGCAGGAAGCCATCACCGACACGCGCCGCCTAGCACAGGTCGAGCTGCCCATCGCCATCGATCGCTATCCGCAGTCGCGCTTCTCGCTGGTCGAGGCCCGTCCGCTGACCGGCCGCCGCCATCAGATTCGCCGTCACCTGTCACGCCGTGGCTACCCGATCATCGGCGATGCCAAGCATGGCAAGGGCAATTACAATCGCTACTTCGCCACGACACTGGAATGCCCGCGCCTGCTGCTGGCAGCTGTCGGGCTCGAGCTTCCCCATCCCGAGGGCGGCTGGCTGAGCCTGTCGTGCCCGCCAGAAGGTGCCTACGCGGCAGTGATGGAGCGCTTCGGCTGGCTGGGCCATCTGCCCGAACGCTACGCTGAACACCTGGCAGAGCGCCCGAGCAGACATTGGCTCGATGCGACCGACGGCGTCCTGGCTGACTGAGCGTGCCCCTGCCGATTGCCACCCGTTCCCCCGAGATTCGCGAGCTGCGCATGACCACCTCTTCCGACACCCCGGACTCGACCGACATGAGCCCAGAACAGCAGAGCTCTGAAAGCAAAAGTTCTGAAAACAAAAGCTCTGAAAACAAAAGCTCTGAAGAACAGAGCCCTGACCGCAAGCCCTCAGGCGAGCCGTCGACCCACGACAGCACGCCCTCCGCCAGCGAACGGATGCTGGAGAGCTTCTTTGCGGCCGGCGCTGCCAGCCAGGCCCCTGCAGAAGACGACTACGACTTCCGCTTCGGCGGCATCCGTCGCCTCTACGGTGCCAGCGCCTTCGCCCACTTCCGCCACGCGCATGTCGCGGTGATCGGTGTCGGCGGCGTCGGCAGCTGGAGCGCCGAGGCACTGGCTCGCTCCGGCATCGGCGAGATGACGCTGATCGATCTCGATGATGTCTGCGTCTCCAACGTCAATCGTCAGCTGCATGCGCTGGATGGCCAGATCGGCCGTCCCAAGGTCGAGGTGCTGGCCGAGCGCTGCCAGCTGATCGCGCCGCAGATGAAGATCCACGCCATCTCAGCCTTCGTCACGCCGGACAATCTCGCCGAGCTGATCCACGACGACCTCGATCACGTCATCGACGCCATCGACAGCGTGCCTGCCAAGACGGCGCTGATCGCCTGGTGCAAGCGGCGCAAGCTGGGCCTGACCGTGACGGGCGGCGCCGGTGGCCAGCTCGACCCGACGCGCATCCAGATCGGTGATCTTGCCCGCACCGAGCAGGACCCGCTGCTGGCACGCGTTCGCTCACTGCTGCGTCGCGACTACAATTTCAGCCGCAACCTGAAGCGCCGATTCGATGTCGAGTGCGTCTATTCCGACGAGCAGCTGACCTACCCCGGCGCCGACGGCGAGGTGTGTGCCACCAAGCCCGGCGACAGCGCCACACGCCTGGATTGCGCCGGCGGCTTCGGTGCGGCCACCTTCGTCACCGGCAGCTTCGGCTTCACCGCCGCTGCCCGCGCGCTGGCGCGCATCGCACGCCGCGGTGCCAAGGCCACGCCTGCCGCCGATGACACCTCTGTGGCTGATGACGCCCAGGCGCCGAATGCTGCCGACTGATACGCCTGCTTCTCGCTGTTGGCTTCACTGCTTCTTGCTTCTTGCTTCTTGCTTCTTGCTTCACCCTCAAGGAAATCGCCATGACTGACCTGCCCGCCATGCCGCCGCTGCCGGAAAATCGTCCCGTGCCGGGTCTCTACCGCCACTACAAGGGCGCGCAGTACGAAGTTATCGGCACCAGTCGCCACAGCGAGACCGAAGAGCTGCTGGTGGTCTATCGTGCCTTGTATGGTGAATGCGGGCTGTGGGTGCGCCCGCTGAGCATGTTCATGGAGAACGTCGAGATCCAGGGCGAGCCGGTGCCACGCTTCGCGCTGGTCTCGGCGTGGTCCTGCTGATCCACGGGCGCACCCACATCCTGACCGTCCAGACAGGTACATGCCGCCTGTCGGTCGCGGTGCTATACTGCGCCGCTTGTTTTTCCAGACATACGCATTGAGCCGCTTGCGGGCATGATCTGCCCACACGGCTCGGCCACGCCCACACAGCGCATTGCCCGGCACTTCTGGCAGGCACTGTGAGCTGGTTCATACCACGTCAAGAGCGGAGGAAGCATGAGCGCACTGGTTGGTGTCATCATGGGATCAAAATCGGATTGGGCGACCATGTGCCATACGGTCGAAACCCTGGAAGCGCTGGGGATCGAACACGAGGTCAAGGTCGTCTCTGCCCATCGCACGCCCGACCTGCTGTTCGACTATGCCGATACCGCTGCCGAGCGTGGCCTTGAGGTCATCATCGCCGGTGCCGGCGGCGCGGCGCATCTGCCGGGCATGTGTGCCGCCAAGACCTGGCTGCCGGTGCTGGGCGTGCCGGTGCAGTCCAGCATGCTGTCAGGTGTCGATTCCCTGCTCTCCATCGTGCAGATGCCCGCCGGCATCCCCACCGGCACACTGGCCATCGGCCGCGCCGGTGCCGTGAATGCCGCGCTGCTGGCCGCCAGCCAGCTGGCCAACAAGTACCCGGCCATCCGCACCGCACTGATCAACTTCCGTGCCGAGCAGACCGACCGTGTGCTCGACAATCCGGACCCGCGCCCCGACGCACCCAGCCTGTCCCACGGAGGCGAGTAAGCCATGAGCCAGCCGTTCCGCTTCGGTATCGTCGGCGGCGGTCAGCTGGGCCGCATGTTGGCTCAGGCCGGCGCCGCCCTGAATGCCCGCTTCACCTTCCTTGATCCTTCGGATTCGCCCTGCGGTCGCGTCCACGGCCATCACCTCTGCGCCGATTGGCAGGATGATGCTGCCCTGACGCAGCTGGTAGCGGCGTCTGACGCCGTCACCTTCGAGTTCGAGAACGTGCCGGCGGACTCCGTCGCGCGTCTGGCGGCCGAGCGCCCGACCTTCCCGCCGGCTGGCGCCCTGGATACCGCGCGTGACCGCTGGAGCGAGAAGTCGCTGTTCATGCGTCTGGGCATCGAGGTGCCGCCGCTGGCGCTGGTCGACAGCCAGGCGGATCTTGAAGCGGGCGTCGCGACCATCGGTCTGCCCGCCGTGCTCAAGACACGCACGCTGGGCTATGACGGCAAGGGCCAGAAGGTACTGCGCGAGATGGCAGACGTCGCCGACACCTTCGCTGAACTCGGCAGCGTGCCGCTGATCCTGGAAGGCTTCATCGCCTTCGATCACGAAGTCTCGGTGATCGCGGTACGTGGTCGTGATGGCGAGACACGCGCCTGGCCGCTGTCGCGCAATGAACATCGCAGCGGCATCCTGCACTGCTCCACGCCGCTCGACTCCCACGGCATGCAGGCCGAAGCCGAGGCGGCGGCCTTCAAGGTGATGCACGAACTCGACTACGTCGGCGTGATGGCCTTCGAGTTCTTCGTCGTCAAGAACGCCGATGGCAGCGAGCGCCTGCTGGCCAACGAGATCGCCCCGCGTGTGCACAACTCGGGTCACTGGAGCATCGAAGGCGCCGTCACCAGCCAGTTCGAGAATCACCTGCGTGCCGTCGCCGGCATGCCGCTGGGCGAGACCGCACTGCTCACGCCCTGCGCGATGCTCAATATCATCGGCCGCATGCCGGAACGTGACGCCGTGCTCGCCATCCCCGGCGCGCGCCTGCACGACTACGGCAAGGCACCGCGCGCGGGACGCAAGATCGGCCACATCACGGTGCTGGCTGGCGACAAGGAGAGCCTCGACGCACGCCTCGCGGCTGCCGAAGCGCTGCTGGTCAATGAACTGGGCAAGTAAGCCGGTTCTGCACCACTGAAGATTTGCACAGCCCAAGACAAGACGCCCCCGCTGCCATCGGCAGCGGGGGCGTTTTCGTTTCGCCACGACTCAGCGAGCCGCCACGGAATCAGTCGATCTCGTGGTGGATCTGCTTCTGCAGGTAGAGTTCGATGCCGACCTTCTCGATCAGACCCAGCTCGGTCTCCAGATGATCGATATGCTCTTCCTCGTCGTCGAGGATCTTGCGGAACAGATCACGCGAGGTGTAATCGCGAATCTGTTCGGCGTAGGCGATCGCTTCCTTCAGATCGCCATGTGCCTGGTGCTCCAGCGCCAGATCGCACTCGAGCATTTCCTTGGTGTTCTCGCCGATGCGCAGCTTGCCGAGGTCCTGCAGGTTGGGCAGACCTTCCAGGAACAGGATGCGCTCGATCAGGGTATCGGCGTGACGCATCTCTTCGATGGACTCGTCGTATTCCCACTTGGCCAGGCGCTTGAGGCCCCAGTCCTTGTACATGCGTGCATGCAGGAAGTACTGATTGATGGCGACCAGTTCGTTGGCCAGTATGGTGTTGAGATGCTCGATGATCTTGGGATCGCCTTTCATGTCGCCATTCCTCTCTTGTCAGGGTTGCTGCTGCGTCAGGTTCTCTACTGCGCCTGATGACGGCATGCATCAGCCGCAGCGCGGGCACATCAGGCGCGCCCTCTCGGTCAGGTGTAGCAAGTATGGCGCAAAAACATGATTTTTTCGAGACATGGCAACAAGTTATCGACTTTTAGGCGCAAATGGGAAAGATTGGTATCCGCGTTGTCATGTGGCGGCCGATACCGGCTTGCCTGGCGCCCATGCGAAAACGCCCGCCACCCGGTCTTGAGACCAGATGGCGGGCGTCAGGGACGCGAGTCCTTGCCGGGACTCGACGAGAACGGATCACGCAGTAGTGGCCAGCGTGGTGACTGAGGTGTCAGTCGCCGGCAAGCGAGCCTCGGCTCAAGCCTGCGTCACACCGCGTAGGCAAGATCCTCTGTCGGCATCATTTCACGCGCGACCGCTTCGCGAGTGATGGTCTTGGCCATGCAGGCACATTTGCCGCACTGGGTCGCGCATCCGGTCTGCTCACGGACTTCGCGGAAGCTGCGCGCTCCCTGTTCCACGACTTCGCGGATCTTGTGGTCTGACACACCTTTGCACAGACAGACGTACATGGCTCACCTCGCTCACTTCAAGTGAGACAAATGTAAATGATTCGCAGAAACATGCGCAACACCTGACTGCAAAAAATTCTCATTCACAAGTTATATCAAATACTTAGCGAGGCGATTTCGGGTCGGTTTACGGTTGCGGAACACACGATGTCATAAGCAGGCCACATCAGCCTCACAAAGCGATTGCCGTGGGCAAAGTCAGCGCCGTATAAAGAATGATGGCTCGTGGCTGACAGAAAGGTAGGGTTGCGATTTCACACGAGGCCGCTAGTATGTATAACGATTTTTTATGCAATTCGAAAAACAATCACACCAAAACATAATGAGTCATCGCTAGTCGATCACTCAGGCGGGTCACTCGAACGCAGCCCAGCTCCTCGCTCACGGAAAGCGCCGCGTCACGAGGAAGGCAAATGACTGCCACGCCCCGCCAGGCAATCAGGAAAGAACATGAACAGGACACTGCAAGAGATTCCGTCGCTTCACCTCCTCATGGCCATGAGCCGCATCGGCATGCCGATGATGGGCGCCATGCTGAAGCCGTGACCGGCCTGAATCCGTCTGCTGTTGCCCTATCTGCCGATTTCCGAACGCCAATCCGCAAGGAGCCCGATGTCATGTCAGTACAACTCGCCACCGCCGATCATCACGCCACGTCCCACCTACCACTTGATCTGGACGCCGTCCGCGACGCCGGCAGCTGCTTCGGTGACCACCACCGCCTGCCGCTGACCCCGCTGCTGCGCAATCTCTATCGTGAAGCCCGCCGTGAAGGCCTGGTGGATGAGCATTGCAACGCGCGTGAGCTGATGAGCCATATCGCTCTGCCCCATGACCACGTGGTCACCCAGGAAATATCCGACCGTGTCTGGCGCTACAACGTCGGTTACTCCAACACCGGCGAGAGCGCGGAACAGGGCGACCTGAGCGCGGCGCTGGACTCTCTGAGCGAGCGCACCCTGGATGAGCCGCTGCCGGGTGCCCTGCAGCGCCTGACCGAATCCTGGCTGTACCTGCCGGGCGAGCTGGAAAGCCCGCGCCAGGCCAGCGCCGACGTGCTGTGGCTCGACAAGCAGGGCCGTGCTCGCTACCGCCTGGATCAGGCACGCCATTGGTTTGCCACCCTGCGCGACGAAGCCGTCGACATCGACGGCTGGTTGGCATGGCGCCTGACACACCTGCCGCTGACCAGCGCGCCGGTGCTCGATACCGTCAGCGCCTTCACGCGTCTGGCGCGCCTCGACCACGGTGGCCAGCGTCCGATCGGACAGCTGTCCTTCGTGCGCTACCGTGAAGGCGTACGCCTGGAGGGCATGGGCACCGCGGTGATCGACCTGCCGCGCGAGCTGCCCGAGACGACGACGCAGGAAGACAGCCTGGTGGTGTCACGCGCCAGCGTGGAGCGCATCATCACGCGACTGGATGGCCTGCTGGGCGTCTGATCACGCCCTGCACTCGCGGAAAACACAACGCCCCGCCAGTCGATGACTGGCGGGGCGTTTTCTTGTCTGGCTGAGCTCACGTCTGGCTGAGATAACTTCTGGATGAGCTCACTGCTTTCCTGCACGGCGCACGCGCCAGAGGCGCTTCACTCGCGCCGCGGCTTGGGCAGCACCACCACGCGAGTACCGGAGGCGATGTCCTGCCAGCTGCGCTGCTCAGGGTCCCACAGCTGCCAGACGTACCCCAGCCCGCAGGCGCCCAATGACAGCCCGGCAACCACGAAGCGTATCAGGCACTGCAGCAGCGTCGGGACATGGCCCTGCGGCGTCTCGATGCGCAGTCGCCAGGCCTGCATGCCCAGCGTCATGCCGCTACGGCTCCAGCAGCCGCCGAAGAAGGCGAACATCGCCACCAGCAACAGACTGCGGAACAGCGGCGACTGATTGGCCTCACCGCCATTGACGGCGACACCGATGAAGCCCAGCACGATCAACAACGCCATCACGAGGAAGGCGTCATAGACCACGCCGCCCAGACGCCGCATCAGGCCCGCAGGGCGCACTCCCTGCGGGTCGAGACGGCGGCGAGAGTACGGGGCGCCCCTAGCCACTGCGCCGGATCAGCAGCAGGCCGATCACGTAACAGACCAGCATCGGCGCCAGCACCGCCCAGATGGGCGCGAAGCCGAACACCACCGAGGCCGGGGCGAGCAGGTCCTGCAAATACTTGAACAGCAGGCCGACCACGATGCCGTAGAAGACCCGTGTGCCCGCCGCCACCGTGCGCAATGGCCCGAACACGAAGGAGGCGGCCACCAGCACCAGAGCCGCCAGTGTCAGCGGCTGCAGAATCTTCTGCCAGAAGTAGAGCAGCGGCTGGTTGGCCGACAGCTCCTGGTCCTGCAGGTAGCGGGAGTAGCGCCACAGGTCGGAGGCTGACTGCTGCTTGGGGTCGCTGATGACCAGCTTGAGCAGGTCCGGCGTCAGCTGGGTGTCCCACTCGCGAGTCTCCTGCTGAGCCACCGTGGTGGCGCTCGGCTCGCCATCCTGGGACTCGAAGGTGGTGGTCTGCACTGCCTCCAGCGTCCAGCCATCGTCCTGCCAGACGGCGCGCCTGGCGTAGAGCGCCTGGGTCAGATGGCGCTCGTCATCGAAGCGATAGCGGGTCACGTTGAGCACCACATCATCGCTGCGAATCGAGCCGAATCGGTAGTAGTCGTTGCCCTCGCGCTGCCAGCCGCCACCCTCGGCATAGACGGCGCCTGCGCCCTGCTGCTTCTCGGCGCGCCAGGCGTCGGCCTGCAGTTCGGTGACGGGGGCGACGTATTCACCTACCGCCATGGTGATGGCGATGACCAGCCCCAGCGGCTTCATCACGCCCCACAGAATGCGCGTCAGTGAACGACCGGCGGCGCGCATGATGGTCAGCTCATTGCTCGAGGCCATGCTGCCCAGCCCGATCAGGGCGCCCAGCAGTACGCCGACCGGCACGAATTCATAGAAGCGCGACGGCAGACGCATCAGCAGATAGAGGAGCACTTCGAAGGCGCCGTAGTCGCCTTTCACGTCCCCCAGATCATTGATGTAGGTGATCATCAGGTCGAGCCCGAGAATCAGTACCTGCACCACCAGCATGGCCACCAGCACATTGCGGGCGATGTAACGGTCGAGGCGATCAAGCAGCATCAGCGGCCACCTCCGCGGTTGTCGCGCCAGCTCAGCCAGATGCCGAGCGCCAGATAGACGCCGTGAATGGGCCACAGGCCGATGGCGGCCGGGTACTTCTCGGACGCGACGGCATTCTGCGCCGCGATCAACAGACTGAGATAGGTGATGTGCACGAAGATGGCCGGCAGCAGGCGCGCGAAACGCCCCTGACGCGGATTGACGCGAGCCAGCGGCAGGCCGATCAGCATCAGGATCGGCACCATCAACGGCAGCGAGATGCGCCACTGCAGCTGCGCAGTGGCCTCTGCCGAATCGGATGTCCAGAGCTGTGCCGTGCTGGCAAGCTCGATGTCATCCTTGAGGGCTGCGGCGTCCTGACCCTCGGTGATGCGCACGCCATAGCGATCAAAGCCCAGTCGCTGGGCGATCGCCTTGCCCGGCTCCACCCCGTAGCGCGTGCCGTCGCTCAATACCAGATAGCGGCTGCCCGTCTCGGGGCTGACTTCCTGGAAGGCACGCTCGGCGCGCACCACCGATTGGCTCGGTTCGCTGTCGGGCGTGCTGGCGGCATTGCTGTCACCTGCCTCGGCGATGAAGACGTTTTCCAGCTCGCTGTTGTCATCGCTCATGCTCTCGGCATAGACGGTGCGATTGCCGATCTCCTGGAAGCGTCCCGCGCCGAGTATCGAGAAGTCGGTCTTCTGCTTCTGCTGCTCGAGCAACAGCTCATTCTTGAGCGCGCCGGCAGGCGTCAGATAGAGGCTGCAGGCCGCGACCAGCGCCGTGATCAACAGCGCCGGCAGCAGGGTGACACGCAGCAGGCGTTCCGGGCCGACGCCACAAGCGACCAGCACGGTGATCTCGCTGTTCATGTACAGCTGACCGAAGGCCAGCAACACGGCAAGGAAGAAGGACAGCGGCAGCAGCAGCTCGAAGAACCCCGGCAGGTGATAGAGCATCAGGCTGCCGAGAATCGACGCCGGGAAATCCCCCTCCGCCGCATCACTGAAATAGCGGATGAATCGGCTGCCCATGATGACAAGCATCAGCACCCCGGCCACGGCGGCCATGGTGGTGAGTATCTCGCGTGTCAGGTAGCGGAAGATGATCAAGTGGAACTCCTGTTTCCCGCTCGCAAGCGAGCGTGTTGACCAGATCGATGATAGCCGGTGGAGGAATGGTCGTGATCACATGAAGACATCATCCCCCTCATGCATGGTGCGCAGCCTTTGCGTACACTGGCGGCACGGGTCTGAAGACTGGACGGGAGCGGATCCCCCTCATGCAGCAGCATTATCCAGAAAGGATGCTGCCTTGTCGCGGCTCCAGGCATTGCACGTGGACAGCCTGACATGATGGACTGCCCTCACTCGTGCATGCCAGCTCAGCTTGTCATGAGCGGTCTGCGCCCCCATCCAGATCATGCCCCCGATGTCGCCGCGAGCCGGGCACGCCTGGCCTGACGACATCCTTCATCCTTGTATTGTTCATCTTCGTACCCTCACTCGCGCGCGTGGAGTTGCCATGGAATTTCCTGTAGTCACTGCCAATCCGGCCCAGCTTGAAACCGCCTGCATCGTGGTACCTGTCATCGAGGGCGACCTCACCGGTGCTGCGGCACGACTCGACGATGCCAGCGAGAAGCTGATTTCCCAGCTGATCGAGCGCGGCGACTTCAAGCCCGAGCTCGGCAATACCCTGCTGGTGCCCTTCGCTCCGGGCCTCGGCGCTCAGCGCCTGCTGCTGGCCGGTTTCGGCAGCGAGGAAAAGCTCGACGAAAGCCGTTACAAGCGTGGCCTCGATGCCGCCATGACTGCCCTGCTCAAGCTGCCCGTCGAAGACGCGGCCTTCGCTGGCCTCGAGCTGAATCTCGAGCTGCGTGAGGCTGACTGGATGGCGCGCATGATCGCCGAGAGCGCACTGCGTACTGCCTATCGCTTCACCGAGATGAAGAGCAAGCCGGGCGAGCCCGTCTCTCTGACCCGCCTGAGCGTGGTGAGTGCCGACAAGCAGCGTCAGCCCGAACTGGAAGCCGGCCTGCGCGTCGGTGCCGCCATCGGCATGGGCGTCAATGAAGCGCGCACGCTGGGCAATCTGCCGGGTAACATCTGCACGCCGCGCTACCTGGGCGAGCGTGCCGAGCAACTGGGTGCCGCCTCGGATGGCGCCCTGAAAGTGACCGTGCTCGGCGAGGAAGAGCTCGAGGAGCTGGGCGCCCTGTCCCTGCTGTCGGTCGGCCGCGGCAGTGAAGAGCCGAGCCGCCTGATCGTGATGGAATACCGCGGCGCGGAAGACGAGAACGAAGCTCCGCACGTGCTGGTCGGCAAGGGCATCACCTTCGATACCGGCGGCATCTCGCTCAAGCCGGGTGCCGGCATGGACGAGATGAAGTACGACATGGGCGGCGCGGCCAGCGTGTTCGGCACCATGCGCACCGTGCTGGAACTCAAGCCGAAGCTCAACGTGGTGGCCATCGTGGCCAGCGCCGAGAACATGCCGGACGGCCGCGCCACCAAGCCGGGCGACATCATCAAGACCCTGAAGGGTCTGACCGTCGAAGTCCTCAACACCGACGCCGAAGGCCGTCTGGTGCTGTGCGATGCGCTGACCTACGCCGAGCGCTTCGAGCCGGCCAGCGTCATCGACATCGCCACCCTGACCGGCGCCTGCGTCATCGCGCTGGGCAATCATGCCACCGGTCTGATCTCCAACGATGATGATCTGGCGCTCGACCTGCTCGACGCCGGCGAAGAAGCCTGGGACCGTGCCTGGCACATGCCGCTGTGGGACGAGTATCAGACGCAGCTGGATTCCAACTTCGCCGACATCGCCAACATCGGCGGTCGCGAAGCCGGCATGATCACCGCAGGTTGCTTCCTGTCCCGCTTCGCGGACACCTTCCCGTGGGCGCATCTGGACATCGCCGGCACCGCCTGGATGTCCGGCAAGCAGAAAGGCGCCAGCGGCCGCCCGGTGGGCCTGCTGACCCAATACCTGCTGGATCGCGAAGCGGAACTCAGCGCCCCGCTGGAAGAGACCGCCTGAGGCTTCGCATGCTCTCGATGGCGTGCTAGCGTTGAGACACGCGAGTCGGCTCGCCACCCGGCATCGCTGACCCGAGAGGTCCTATAAAAATGATTCGACCCCCGGCGTTCCACGCCGGGGGTCTCGCTGCTACGGAGACACCCACGTGACCAAAGGCTTCGACGTCCGCGCGTCCACGCAACCGGCGGATGCTGCCGTTCGCGACACCATTCTGGCCAATCCCGGCTTCGGCCGTCACTTCAGCGATCACATGGCCCATGTACGCTGGACCGCCGACGGCGGCTGGCACGGCCATGAAGTCCGCCCCTACGGCCCGCTGAGCCTCGACCCGGCCGCCTCGGTACTGCACTACGCCCAGGAAATCTTCGAAGGCATCAAGGCCTACCGTCATGAAGACGGCTCGGTGTGGACCTTCCGCCCCGAGAAGAACGCCGCACGTTTCCGCAACTCCGCCCGCCGTCTGGCACTGCCGGAGCTGTCCGACGAGGACTTCGTCGGCTCACTCAAGGCCCTGCTCGCGCAGGACAGCGCCTGGGTACCGACTCCGGCCAGCGTCAGTGACGAATGCAGCCTCTATCTGCGTCCGTTCATGATCGCCAGCGAAGCCTTCCTCGGCGTGCGTCCGTCGCGTGAGGTCGATTACTACGTGATCGCCTCACCGGTGGCGGCCTACTTCAAGGGCGGCATCAAGCCGGTCTCCATCTGGCTGTCCTCGCACTACAACCGTGCGGCCGCCGGCGGTACCGGTTTCGCCAAGTGCGGCGGCAACTACGCGGGTTCACTGGCCGCGCAGAGCGAAGCCTCCGCCAATGGCTGTGACCAGGTCGTGTTCCTGGACGCCGCCGAGAACAAGTGGGTCGAGGAACTGGGCGGCATGAACCTGTTCTTCGTCTTCAAGGACGGCCGTCTGGTCACGCCGCGCCTGACCGGCACCATTCTGGAAGGTGTCACCCGTGACTCCATCCTGACCATGGCGACCGATCTGGGGCTGACGCCGGAAGAGCGCCCGATCAGCATCGACGAGTGGCGTGAAGGTATCGCCTCCGGCGAGATCACCGAGGTGTTCGCCTGTGGCACCGCGGCGGTCATCACCCCGGTGGGCGAGCTGGTCAGCGAAGACGGTCGCCTCGACCTGACCGCCAATGCCGGCGATGTCGCCATGCGTCTGCGCAGCCAGCTGCTGGACCTGCAATACGGTCGCGCCGAAGACACGCGTGGCTGGATGACGCGTCTGGCATAAGTGCACTGACATGAGTTTTTACATGAGTGCTTGGACATAAGCACTCTGACACAAGTGCTCTGAAACACGCCCTCGAGCCTGCCCATGTGGCTTGAAGGATGACCGAAACTCCAAGGCCCGCCTCGCATAGAGGCGGGCCTTGGAGTTTCTGGGGCGCGGATATCTGACTGCGGAAAGATGTCACGGGAGGCAGGCTGCATCGAAGCCACGCGGCGAGTGCGGTATCCTGAGCGCTCGAGAATTCCTTGCCCGAGCGGTGCCCATGACCCAGATCGACTTCTACATCCTGCCCGACACCACGCTGGAAGCCCGGCTGGAATTCGCCTGCCGGCTGGCCGAGACCATCCACGCCAAGGGCTTTCGCCTGCATGTGCATGTCGAGGACGAGGCGATGGCACGTCAGTTCGATGAGCATCTGTGGCAATTCCGCCCGGAAAGCTTCGTGCCCCATGCGCTGGATATCGATCTCGACATGGCCGCCCGCGAGGCCGAACACGCCGATGACGTGCCGCGCCCGCCGGTCACCATCGGCTGGCAGGACGCCCCGGCGCCGGGTATCGAGGCGCTGCTCAACCTGCACCCCAAGATCCCCGAATGGTTCTCACGCTTCGAGCGCGTCGCCGAGATCATCAATCAGCATCAGGATGTGCTGGTAACCAAGCGCGAATGCTGGCGCACCTACAAGTCACGCGGTTATGCCGTGCGCTCACATCAGCTCAAGGGCGTCAGCTGAACGACACGCCATGCGTCAGCGGTCCGTATCGCAGGCACGCTGGAAGCTGACCATCAGATGTGTCATCCAGCGCTCGATATCGTCCATGTCGGGCGGACTTTCACCGCTGTCGAAGAAGGCCTCGGGCAGACCGCCTGCAGCCTCGCTGGCGTCACGCTCCCCGATTCGCACAGCCCACAACGGCAGCTCACGTGGCATACGCTGGATCTCGGCGAACAGCGCCGCCACGTTCATGTCCGGCACATCGCCGAAGATGACCAGACACGGGCAGACATCTCGCACCAGGCGCAACGCCTGGGCCGCACTGCTGGCGATGATGATCTCCAGATTGGCGACGTGACTGCCGATCACCTCGAGGCGCAGACGGTCCTGCGCCCGCGTGCTGATCACCAGCCAGCGACAGGGTACCGGCAATCCCTTCTCCGCCGACCACGCCGCCTGGACGACGCGCTCATGGGCACTGACATCCGCCAGCGGCAACCAGACCCGGAAGCTGGCGCCCTCGCCCAGCTCGCCCCGTGCCGTGATGTCACCGCCCATGCGGCGGGCAAGCTCCCGCGACAGCGCCAGCCCGAGCCCGGTACCCTCGATCCCTGAGTCTTCACGCCCCAGACGCGAGAACGGCTGAAACAGCTGGACCGCCTGCGCGGAATCAAAGCCAAAGCCGCCATCGGTGATTTCCACCCAGCCCATCTCCACCCCGCTGGCATTGCGCTCCTGGCCGATAGCCAGACGGATCCAGCCCCCCTCGCGGTTGTACTTGATGGCGTTGCCCATCAGGTTACCGAGAATCTGATCCAGGCGACGCTGGTCGGCATTCAGCCACAATGACTCGCCTTCCAGTGCCAGCGATAGCGTCAGATTGGCACTCTCCAGGCGCGGCTGATATTGCCCCGCCAGCCGTATCAGCTTCTGGCCCACCGAGAGGGGTTGGCAATCCAGCGGCAGATCACCAGCCTCCAGACTCGACATCTGCAGCACGTCCTCGATCAGCGCCGACAGCTGTGCCGCCGCATGACTGGCCTCATCCACGTAGCGGCGCTGCTCGCGGGTCAGGTCGGCTTCCTCACAGAGCAGGTCCGTGAAGCCCATGATGGCATTGAGCGGGGTGCGAATCTCGTGACTGAAACTCGAGAAGAAACGCGACTTGGACTGACTGGCCTCGGTGGCACTGTCGCGGGCCGCCTCCAGCAGCTTGAGCGACTGCTTGTGACGCTGGATGTCCAGCGCAAGCCCGGTCGCGCGCTGTGGCCGGCCCTCATGATCACGCCGGGTGATCTGGCCGCGAATCTGCACCCAGACCCAGTGACCACGCGCATGCCGATAGCGCACGTCACGTGCCTCGGCCCAGCTCTCACCGTGCATGACTCGCCAGCGCGCCTCGAGCAGACCGACGAGGTCTTCCGGGTGCGTCATGGCATCAAGGTCCGCCAGGTGCATGCTGGCGCGGACCGGCAGCCCCAGCATCAGGAAGAAATTCTCGTGCAGGTAGAGATCGTCCTGTTCGAAGTCGTAGCGCCAGGTGGCATCGCCGGAGGCCGCCATCACCATCTCGACGTGCCGCGCCCCTTCGGCGCGCTCAAGCTCGATCTGATCGCGCCGCTGGGCCGCTTCGCGCAATGCCTCGCCGGCCTGGTCCAGCTCCTGCAGCTGGAAGCGCTCGCGGACTACGGGCTGGCCGCGACCGATGCGCAGTGCCATGTCGCTGAGGCGTGCCAGTGATTCGGACAGGGTGGCCGCCATGGTCTCGGCCCGCCAGCGCATCACCACCAGCAGGGCGAAGAAGAACAGAATCAGTCCCACCAGCATCACGTAGCCCAGCTGGTTGAAACGCTCATTCCAGATATCGATGCCGCTGTTGACCTGCTGCGCATCCACCACCGCCAGCAACCGCCAGTCGGTGCCCGGCACCGATTGCCAACCGACCAGCCGCTCACCTGCGAGCAAGGAAACGCTGCGCACGCCCTGCGCCTCATCCGAGATGCTGCGCAGCAGGTGCGCCATGGCCGGGGAGTTCTCGACATCATGCGCCGTATCGAGGAAGCGATCGTGCAGCAGCGGCATCGGCACCACTTCGGGATCGGGCTGGGGACCGAAATCCTGCTCGCCGACACGCGGCATGGCCATGACGACATCGCCACTCACCAGAATCAGATAGGCGCCCCAGGGCAGCTCGGCATTCTCGAGCCGCTCGACCAGAGAATCGAGGGTGACATCGATCCCGACCACGCCTTCGAGGAAGTCGCCGCGATGGACCGGCATCAGCGTCGAGACCAGCCACCCGCTGCCGACCGGGTCCTGGTAAGGCGGCGTGAGGACGGCGCCACGACTCGGGTTGTTGCGGTCATCCGCCAGGTAGTAGAAGCCGTAGCTGGTGAGGTCGACGCCGGGCGTGAAGATGTTGCGGATATCGGTCCACGGCAACATGCGGAAATAGCCATCGTAGCCGGAGAACCAGATCTGGCGCAGCTCGGGTTGCGTGGCGAGCATGTCCGACACCTGAGCGTCCATTGCCGAGAGACGCACCACCTTGTCGTGGTCCTGCAGATAGCTGGGCACCAGCGAGGAGTAGTAGGAGCCGGCGCCACCATCATTCTTGGCGACGTACAGGGTGCCGTCGCCCGCGCTCATGTGGCGCTTCAGCTCCTGCTCGCGCTGGCGGGCCGTCACGGGGGTATCCATGTGACGCAGAGCACTGCGCGCCAGCTGGCGGACATCGCTGCGCCAGTCATCCGCCAGCAGGCTGATATGCTCTGCCTCGTAATGGGTCAGCTGCTCGAGCTGGGTATTCACCCGCTCACTGCGCGTGGAGTCCTGCTGCCCGGAGACCAGCCAGTGCAGCACCAGATAGCAGCCCAGCAGCGCCACCTCGAGCACCAGCAATGGCACCAGCGCATGACGCAGCAGTTCATGCCAGACCCAACGACGAGTCGGACGAGGGGCACCGTCCGTGGGGCGAGGCTTGGGCATTGCGGCTCCGCGAGCGTGAGAAAATGGGAAGTGTGCGAGGCGGCAAGCCTCGGCCTGATGAGATCGCAACAGGATACGGCATCAGTGCGTGGATGTTGCCTGCTTTATGAAAGCTGCGTCTGCCGGACGCCACGAGAGCCTGCCCGCCAAGACCGAATGACGCCCGACATCAGCGGCGCTATAATCGAGCCCATTTTCTGCCTGCGCTGACCGCTCCTTGAGCCGGCGCGGGACGCCCCGCCCAACCGGATCAATGCAGACCCATGGACAAGACCTACCAACCGAACGCCATCGAGACGCGCTGGTACGAGCGCTGGGAATCCGACAACCGCTTTGCGCCATCAGGCCAGGGCGAGAGCTTCTCATTGGTCATCCCGCCGCCCAACGTTACCGGCTCCCTGCACATGGGCCATGCCTTCCAGGATTCCATCATGGACACCCTGGTCCGCTGGCGCCGCATGCAGGGTCGCAACACCCTGTGGCAGGTAGGCACCGACCACGCCGGTATCGCCACCCAGATGCTGGTCGAGCGCAAGGTCGCCGCCGAAGAAGGCAAGACCCGCCATGATCTCGGCCGCGAAGCCTTCACCGACAAGATCTGGGAGTGGAAGGAAGAGTCCGGCGGCAACATCACCCGCCAGCTGCGTCGCATGGGCACCAGCATCGACTGGAGCCGCGAACGCTTCACCATGGATGACGGCTTCTACAAGGCGGTGCAGGAAGTCTTCGTGCGTCTGCACAAGGAAGACCTGATCTACCGTGGCAAGCGTCTGGTCAACTGGGACCCGACCCTGCACACCGCGATTTCCGATCTCGAGGTCGAGAACCGCGAGCAGCAAGGCAGCTTCTGGCACTTCCGCTACCCGCTGGCCGATGGCGTCAAGACCGCCGATGGCAAGGACTACGTCATCGTCGCCACCACACGCCCGGAAACCCTGCTGGGTGACACCGGCGTGGCCGTCAATCCCAAGGATGAGCGCTACGCGAGCCTGGTCGGCAAGTTCATCGAACTGCCGCTGGTCGGCCGCCGCATCCCCATCGTCGCCGATGAACACGCCGACATGGAAAAGGGCTCCGGTTGCGTCAAGATCACCCCGGCCCACGACTTCAATGACTACGAAGTCGGCAAGCGTCAGGGCCATCTGCTGATCAACGTGATGAGCCAGGATGCCACCATCCTGGAGCGCGCCGAGATCTATGACCTCCAGGGCCGTCCGCAGCCCCTGGAAGACGCCAGCCTGCCGGGGGCCTACGCCGGTCTGGATCGCTTCGTCGCCCGCGAGAAGCTGGTCGCCGACATGGACGCGCTGGGCCTGCTGGAGCAGGTCGAGGCCGTCAACAATACCCTGCCGCACGGTGACCGCTCCGGCGATGTCATCGAGCCGCTGCTGACGGACCAGTGGTTCGTGGCCGTCGAGGAGCTGGCACGCCCGGCCATCGAAGCGGTCGAGAACGGCGACATCGAGTTCGTGCCCAAGAACTACGAGAACATGTACTTCGCGTGGATGCGTGACCTGCAGGACTGGTGCATCTCGCGCCAGCTGTGGTGGGGCCACCGCATTCCGGCCTGGTATGACAACGACGGCAACGTCTATGTCGGCCGCAATGAAGAAGAAGTCCGCGCCGAGAACCACCTGGGTGCCGACGTCGAACTGCGTCAGGACGAAGACGTCCTCGACACCTGGTTCAGCTCTGCGCTGTGGACCTTCGGCACCCTCGGCTGGCCGGCGGACACGGAGGAGCTCAAGACCTTCCACTCCACCGACGTGCTGGTCACCGGCTTCGACATCATCTTCTTCTGGGTGGCGCGGATGATCATGTTCACCCTGAAGTTCAAGGGTGAAGTGCCGTTCCGCAAGGTCTACGTGCATGGTCTGGTGCGCGACAGCCTCGGTCAGAAGATGTCCAAGTCCAAGGGCAACGTGCTCGACCCCATCGACCTGATCGACGGCATCGGCATCGAGGAGCTGGTCGAGAAGCGTACCGGCAACATGATGCAGCCCAAGAAGGCCAAGGCGATCGCCAAGGCCACCCGCAACGAATTCCCGGAGGGCATCGAGCCTCACGGCACCGATGCGCTGCGCTACACCCTGCTGTCACTCGCCTCCACCGGGCGTGACGTGAAGTTCGACATGGGCCGTCTCGATGGCTATCGCAACTTCTGCAACAAGCTGTGGAATGCGGCGCGCTACGTGCTGATGAATGCCGAAGACCAGGATTGCGGCGTCAACGACGAAGCCGTCGAGCTGTCGCTGGCCGATCGCTGGATCATCGCGCGCCTGCAGCAGACCGAGCAGCAGGTCACCCGCGCGCTGGAAGAGTTCCGCTTCGACCACGCCTCCCAGGCGCTCTACGAGTTCATCTGGAACGAGTACTGCGACTGGTATCTGGAGCTGTCCAAGCCGGTGCTGTGGGACGACAACGCCAGCATCGAAGCCAAGCGCGGCACACGTCGCACCCTGGTGCGCGCTCTCGAGACCATCCTGCGCCTGATCCACCCGATGATGCCGTTCATCTCCGAGGAGATCTGGCAACGTATCGCACCGCACGCCGGCAAGCCGGTGGAAGGCGAGAGCATCATGAGCCAGGCGTGGCCGCAGGCCGAAGCCGACCGGATCGATGAGCAGGCCATCCGCGATATCGAGTGGCTGAAAGGCATCATCATCGCCATCCGCAACGTGCGCGGCGAGCTCAACCTGTCCCCGGCCAAGCCGCTGGAAGTCTTCCTGCAGAACGGCGCAGCTGGCGATGCCGAGCGCCTGGAAGCCAACCGCCTGTTCCTCTCCAAGCTGGCACGTCTGGAAAGCATCACCTTCCTGGCGGCAGGCGACGAAGCCCCGATGTCCGCCATCCAGCGCGTCGGTGAGCTGGAAGTGCTGGTGCCGATGGCAGGCCTGATCGACAAGGAAGCCGAGCTCAAGCGCATCGACAAGGAGCACGAGAAGCAGCAGAAGGTCATCACCGGCCTCGAGAACAAGCTCGGCAACGAGAAGTTCGTCGGTCGTGCACCGGCCGATGTGGTCGAGAAGGAGCGCGCCAAGCTGGCCGATGCCCAGGCGGAACTTGCGCTGCTGGAAAGCCAGCGCGTCAAGATCGAAGCGCTGTAAGTCGCGCTCGCTCTGTACGCAAGCAAAAGCCCCCTGCACCGAACGGTGCAGGGGGCTTTCTCGTTTCTGGCAGTCCGCTAGCGGATCACCTCTACCAGCACATCGAACGCGTTACTCGGCGACGTCTTCCAACGGCAGGAAGGTGGCCAGCAGATAGCCAGTATCATCCATCACGCGCAGCCGAGCAGTCTCGCCACTGCCGACGACCTGATAGCTGGCCACCTCTTCCAGCATGCGGTTGAAAGCATTGGACTGCTCAGGATTGGGACACATCTTCATGGTCGAGGCCAGCGGACCGATATCCAGCGTCTGACGAGACTCATCCAGCACCACCGGCCCCATCAGGCGGTTGCAACCATTGCTGCCCACCAGGCGCAGGCGGTCATCCTCCTCGTCTGCCAGCTGCTCGGGGGTCGGGGCCTGCAACAGGAAATTGGGGGCCTCTTCGCTGGCATCCGTGGCAGAGAAACTCCATTGGGTGCCCACCAGGGCAGGAACAGCGGCACCCGAGGAGGCACTGCCCTGCGGAGGCTGCGTCATGGCCGCGCAGCCAGCCAGCAAGGAAATAGCGAACCCCACGGAGGTACAACGCGAGAGACGACGCACGGTAACGGACATGGATGACTCCTGTGGCGCCCGCCAGTGGCATTGCCGGCAACGGCAGTCACCCGGCAGGCGGAAAGAACGGTGGGTAAGGGACGGACATGACAGCAAGGGTAGCGATCATGCGCACGGCTGTCATGAACGACAAGCCTTCACGCCATACGTCTGAGTGTCACCTGTCAGGCTGCCGCCAGCTTGCCACCAGCGCGATGGACGCAACCATCTGTCCACCTCGCAAAATTTGAAAACAGTGTTTCCAAAGCGGAGCCTGCTCTAGAATTTCGACCAGATCGCCACTCAACGTCGCCTGTCTCGAGCCATCTGGCCACCAAGCCAGCGAGCTACCGGCCTGAGTGCGCCTATCCCGACATAAGCCCTGCAGAGCTGACACGACATGACTCCCGCCGCCCCCGACAGTCCTTCCATGCACGCCGCTGATACTGCGTCTTCACAGCGAACCAGTGGTTCGCAGCAGGCCCCGTACGTGCAACCCTCGCCCCCGCCTCGCCCGCGCAGGGCGCAGACAGGATTCAACCCGCGACGACTGGTGCTCCTGAATGCGCTGGGAGTGGCGCTGCTGGCGTGCTGGTGGATACCGGCGCTGGATTTCTGGCCCCCCCTCGACAGCGATGTCTTCTGGGGCTTCAACCAGTTCATCACACCGCTCAATCCACGCTGGGACGCGCTGCTCGGCATTCTGAACACGCGCGCCTTCGACGCCGTGGCCTTCGCCATGATGGGAGTATTGTTCTGCTGGGCGATGCTCAATGATCAACAGCCTGCCCGCTACCGCCGCTGGACCAGCATCGGCATCACCATGCTGCTGACGGCGGGCCTGCTCTCGCTGTTCGTGCTGCGCGCCATCAGCTATGGCCATGCCAGCCCGACGCGCGTCTTCAGCCACGCACAGCATCTCTCCGAGCTGGTGTCCTTCAAGACCAAGGATTCGGCGTCGAACAGCTTCCCGGGGGATCACGGCCTGATGCTGATGGTATTCGCGAGTTTCATGCTGGCCTTCGCACCGCACCGCATCGCGCTGTTCAGTCTGGCGTTCGTGGTACTCCTGAGCGCTCCGCGGATCATGGTCGGCGCTCACTGGTTCAGCGATGTCTATCTGGGCTCGCTCAGCATTGCACTGATCGCGTTGCCCTGGGTGCTGTGCACACCACTGGCGGCCACCGTTGCCCGTGGCATGGAGAACGCGCTGGCCCGATTGAAGCAGCGCTCCTGATCAAGAGCTGCACTCGTGAAATGGCAGGAGTAAAAGCGGAAACGAGCGCATGTCAGCCAACGAGGGGCTTCCGCGAGAAAGGGCTGGAGTCCTTGTGATGCTGCTTTTCCTGGCGGTCATCCTCCTTGTCGCGAGTGCCCTCCTCCATGGCCTCTGCCTTGCCAAGTCCGCCGCCGTCATTGCCGGGAGGTGGAGGGCTGACATCGGCCGTGGCAAAGCCTGTCATCTCATGTTCCCCACCGGCCACCACCTGATCACGCCCATTGTGCTTGGCGCGATACAGCCGCCTGTCGGCCAGCTGCATCAGCTCATCCAGCGAATCGACCTCATGACTGATGGCAACGCCGATGGAAACCGTGACCGGCACCGACTTGCCGGCGAAGACCGGAGGAGACTTGGCCAGCAGGGAGCGCATGCGTCCCGCCACGGAGATGGCCTCGCTACGCCCGATACGCGGCAGCAGCACCAGGAACTCCTCCCCCCCCGACACGCCCGGCGCGATCGCCCTGACGCAGTGTGGCCGTCAGCAGGCGGCCCAGATGGCGCAGCACTTCATCACCGACGGCATGACCATGCAGGTCATTGACGCGCTTGAAGTTGTCGGCATCCAGCATCAAGACCGCACAGGGCACTCCGTCACCCCACCAGTCCTCGGCGTGGCGGAATATCTGGCGGCGATTGAGCAATTCGGTCAACTCATCACGACTGGCATCCTTCAGATACTGGCGCTCGAAGTGTTCGGTAAGCGCCAGCATGCGCCACAGGAAGGTGACCATCATCAGGAAGACCGCGAACAGGTTGGCAGACTGCAGCATCCAGGTCGGCAAGAGGTCTCCCTCATACAGGACTGGCGAGACCATCAATGCCGAGACAGCTGCCATGAACAGCATCAGTGTCGTCACCACACGAATGCGCGGCGCCAGCGGTGCCAGATGAATCCCGGCCATCACGATGAAGAAATAGTACTCATAGCCCGCCGAGAGCCCGAAGCAGAAAACCGAGAGCCAGGCCATCAGCGTCAAGGCGCTCATCATCAGGGCCAGGCCCAGCGTCAGCTGATGCGCCCGATGCATCATCACGCCCAGCACGGACACGAGCGCCATGATGCCGCTGACGAATGCCAGCCGCGGCTCGTTGAAGAGAGTGAAGAAGGGAACCCACACCACGAAGAGGCCCATCAGCATCAGATAGACCCAAAGATAGGCATGGTAGAAACGACGATGCTCCACGGCGAGCAATCGTGGTTCATGACGTAGCCAGGCTCTTATGACTCTCGGCATCAGGCAGTCCTTGCCAGCTAGGCAGTGTCCGCGTGGCGGTCCCTCACGCGACTCAAGGAGGTGCAACATCGCGGCAGGCGGGCAGCAGGAAAAAGGAAGAAGGTATACCTGCCTGCCGCGATGACACTCCACTAAGGCCGAGCACGATATGTCACGCATCATGCTACGGGGCTTATGAGCTTCATTACATCATAAGCCCTGATGGGCGATGCACCAGTCGTAATTCGGCTATTGCGTTGCCTGGATGCGACGCTTACGCGCACGTCAATATGCGACCTTGCTTACCAGCTGCCAGTATTGCTCATGGAGGCCCAGGGTTCCTGCGGCTCAAGGGCGTCACCGGCCTGCAGCAGCTCCAGCGAAATCCCATCCGGGCTTTTCACGAACGCCATGTGGCCGTCACGCGGCGGGCGGTTGATGGTCACGCCGTTGTCCATCAGATGCTGACAGGTAGCGTAGATATCCTCGACGCGATAGGCCAGATGGCCGAAGTTGCGCCCACCTTCATATTCCTCCGGGTCCCAGTTATGGGTCAGCTCCAGCATCGGCGCCTTCATCTCACGGGCGCGTTCGGCATCCTGCGGGGCTGCCAGGAAGATCAGCGTGAAGCGGCCCTTCTCGGAATCCTTGCGCGAGATCTCGACCATGCCGAGCAGGTCACGGAAGAAATGCAGTGAAGCGTCGACATCACGGATACGCAGCATGGTGTGCAGATATTGCATGGATCACTCTCTTGAACGGTGGCTGAGGCAGCACTGAGGATGGAAAAGGCGTGGCCGAGCGCAGCTGGCTCGGCGCACGGGATATTCTAGACACGCGACTGCCGCGCGACGAGTCTCCTCGCGGCACGGCAGTGTGGCGATGCATGCACCCTGCGGCTGGCATCTCGCGCCATCAGGCGATGCGTGAACTGCGCTCCAGGCGTACGGGCACCGCCTTGGAGGATGGCGTGCCGGTATCAGCGCCGTGACTTTCCAACGCGACCAGCACGTTGGTTTCCGGATAGTAGGCCCCGATGCAACCGGCCGGGATGTCGTACTCGACCAGACGGAACTGCGGCGCACGTCGCTCGCTGCCGTCCGGACGCGGCTCGCCGAGCATGTCGACCCAATCACCGTCGGCCAGCCCCAGCCGCGCCAGGTCTTCACCATTGATGAAGATCACCCGCCGCTGACCCGACACGCCACGATAGCGGTCGTTGTAGCCATAGACGGTGGTGTTGTACTGATCGTGACTGCGCATGGTCTGCAGCGTCAGCCAGCCGTCACGCCGCGCCAGCTGCTGATGCAGAACGGACTCCGGCAATGCGGCGGCCGAGAACTCGGCCTGACCACTGGCGGTGGCGAAGCGCAGTTCGCGTACCGGGTTGACGAGGTGGAAGCCACGCTTGTGAGCCAGACGCGCATTGAAGTCGGCGAAACCGGGGATGACCGCCGCGATCTCGTCACGGATCAGATCATAGTTCTCGCTCAGCGCCTCCCAGTCCACCGGGTCATTCACGCCGCGCGCAGGCAGTACGCTGGCAAGGGTCGCACGCGCGATCGCCGCGATGATGGCGGGCTCGGAGCGCAATGCCGGGCTGGCTGGCGCCTTGATGCCGGCGCTTGAATGCACCATCGACATCGAGTCCTCGACGCTGATGTGCTGGGAAGCCACCTGTGAGGAGCGATCGATCTCGCTGCGACCGAGACACGGCAGAATCAGCGCATCGGTCTGCTTGCCCATCACCAGATGACTGCGGTTGAGCTTGGTGCTGATCTGGACGTTGAGCTCGAGGTTGCGCATCGCGGCCTCGGTTCGCTCGCTGTCCGGCGTGGCACGCGTGAAGTTGCCGCCCAGCGCGATGAAGGTCTTCGCCTTGCCCTGCTCCAGCGCCGCCAGGCTCTCCACGGTGTTGTAGCCCGGCGCACGCGGCATGCTGACGCCGTAGCGCGCTTCCAGCGCATCGATCAGCCAAGTGGGCGCCTTCTCGTCGATGCCCATGGTGCGATCGCCCTGGACGTTGGAATGGCCACGCACCGGACAGGCCCCGGCACCGGGGCGGCCGAAGTGCCCGCCGAGCAACAGCAGATTGACGATCTCGCGCACACTCTCGACGGCATGCAGATGCTGGGTGATGCCCATTGCCCAAGTGCAGATGACGTTGCCGGCACCCGCGAAGATGGCGGCCGCCTCCTCGAGCTGAGCGCGCGTCAGGCCGGACTGGTCCTCGAGGGTTGCCCACTCGGTCGCCTCGACCAGCGCCTGCCAGGCCTCGACGCCATGGGTATGCGCCTCGATGAAGCTGGCGGCGCGCGTAAATTCGCCCCGCGCCTCCATCGCGAACAGCGCCTTGGCCATGCCACGCACCGCCGCCATGTCGCCGCCCATGCGCGGCTGGTAATAGCGATGGCTGATGGGCTGGCTGGAGAGGGTCATCATCTCCAGCGGCGACTGCGGGTCGGCAAAGCGCTCCAGCCCCCGCTCACGCAGCGGGTTGAAGCTGACGATGCGCGCGCCACGCCGTGAGGCACGCCGCAGATCGCCCAGCATGCGCGGGTGATTGGTGCCGGGGTTCTGACCGAACACGAAGATGGCATCGGCATGCTCGAAGTCCTCCAGCAGCACCGTGCCCTTGCCGACGCCGAGGCTCGTCTTCATGCCGACACCGCTGGCCTCGTGGCACATGTTGGAGCAGTCGGGGAAGTTGTTGGTGCCGAACAGACGCACGAACAGCTGATAGAGATAGGCCGCCTCGTTGCTGGCACGCCCCGAGGTGTAGAACAGCGCCTCATCCGGCGACGTCAGCGCGCTGAGGTGCTCGGCGACAAGCGCGAAGGCCGCGTCCCAGCTGATCGGCATATAGCGATCGCTGGCCGCGTCGTAGCGCATCGGTTCGGTCAGGCGGCCCTGATCCTCGAGCATGAAGTCGTCCCAGCCCAGCAGCTCCGTGACGGTATGCTGAGCGAAGAAGCGCGGTGTGACACGCTTGGCGGTCACTTCCCAGGCCACCGCCTTGGCACCGTTCTCGCAGAATTCGAAGGAGGAGCCGTGTTCCGGGTCCCCCCAGGCACAACCCGGGCAGTCGAAGCCCTTGTCCTGATTGGCCTTGAGCAGGGAGCGCACGCTCTTCCACGGCGCCCTGGAGTGACTGACATGCTGACCGACGCTCTTGAGCGCACCCCAGCCACCTGCCGGCCCGGAATAGGCGGCAATGCGCGGATGACGCGTCTGTTGCGCATCCTCACGGGGCAGGCTGGCAGACGCAGGCGTCTCGATCTCGGGGGCAGCAATGTCGGTCATGTCAGGATCCAGTGGCTAGAAGGAACAGGAGCTAGGATGAACGAGGGCGATCAGCGTGACCGCTGAGCAGTTCGAGTCGACGCCCGCGGTGGGCACAGATCAGATTGAGGTCGCAGGCGCGGGCGGTCTCGACGGCGAGGCGCGAGGGTACCGCGAGGGTGATCAGGGTCGAAATGCGCGCACGGATGGTCTTCTGCACCAGCTCCAGGCTGCAGCGGCTCGACACCAGCAACGCCTCGGGCCACACACCACTGTCGAGGCTCATGCCGATCACGCGGTCCAGCGCATTGTGGCGACCGATATCGGCGCCCTGCGAGATCAGACCGCCTTCGCTGTCCAGCCCCAGCGCCAGATGCATGCCGCGGCGCGTGGCGCGCTCCAGACGTTTCAGCCCGCGCATCAGTGCATCGGGCGCCAGCGCTGCCCGTGGCGGCAGACGCATGAGTCCCGCCATCAGCTCCGCTTCGTCCTGCACGCCACAGGCGCCGCAGCTCGAGACACTGCTCTCACGCCGCTGGTGACGCTCAGCCTTGCGCACCAGCGAGTCACTGACCTCGAGACGCACCGCCAGCCCATGGCGCAGCCGCGAGAGATGGATCGCCGAGACCTCGTCACGCCGCGTGATCCAGCCCGCGGTGAAGGCATGCCCCAGCGCCAGCGGCTCAAGGGCCTCTGGGCTGGCCAGCAAGGTGCCCATCGCAGTGTCATTGAGCGCCAGGCTCACCGGCAGCTCCGATGGGCCATCCAGCTCGCGCAGCGGCACCTCGCAGGCATCCGTGTAGCCTGCAGCGCCTGGCGCTTGTTGATAGAGCGAATCTTTCATTACGGCTCTCCGTGGCGCAGATGCGTGGCGAGAACGGTGCGCGCAACCCTCACCCGACCTCTGCGCAATATGGGAATATCCTACCGCCATGCCATGAGGGCGACCAATTGAGCCGAGCCGCCAATTGATAGACACCGACAATGAAGATGGCGTCCGGTCGATGCCGGGCAGGCGGGGCATCGCGGCGGGCGAGAAATTCGCGCGCGAGTCGCGTAAAATGCGTCGCCGCCCCTTGAGGGTGCGCCTGCTGTCGCGCTATCCCCCGTCCGCCGGCCGCTCTCATCTCTCGATCATCCTGCTCCGGATTTACGTTCCGGCCCGCATGAGGACCTTCGCATGACCGACACTCCCGACCTGACTGCCACGCCTGATCAGGCCAGCACCCCGCAGCTGACCAGCAGCACGACTGCCTCCGCCCGCCCCAGCCCGCTGGCGCCGCAGCATGTGGTCTGCGCACTTTACAAGTTCGTCACCCTCGAGGACTTCGAGGCGTTGCGCGACCCGCTGCTGACAGTGATGAACGAGCACGCCATCCGCGGCACCCTGCTGCTGGCCCGCGAAGGCATCAACGGTACCGTGTCCGGCTCACGCGCCGGCATCGATGCGCTGCTCGCCTGGCTGACATCGGACCCGCGCCTGGCCGAGCTCGACACCAAGCAGTCGCTGGCCGAACAGGCGCCCTTCCTGCGCGCCAAGGTCAAGCTCAAGCGCGAGATCGTCACCATGGGCGTCGAGGGCATCGACCCGCGTCACACCGTCGGGACCTATGTGGAGCCGAAGGACTGGAATGCGCTGATCTCCGATCCTGAAGTACTGCTGATCGACACGCGCAATGACTACGAAGTGGAAGTGGGGACCTTCGCCGGTGCCGTCAACCCGAACACCACTGCCTTCCGTGATTTCCCGGACTATGTCTCGCGTGAGCTGGACCCGACACAGCACCGCAAGGTGGCGATGTTCTGCACCGGCGGCATTCGCTGCGAGAAGTCCACGGCCTATCTCAAGGAGCAGGGCTTCGATGAGGTCTATCACCTCAAGGGCGGTATCCTGAAGTATCTGGAAGAGGTGCCCGAGGAAGAGACCCTGTGGCAGGGCGAGTGCTTCGTGTTCGATGAGCGCGTCACCGTCGACCACCAGCTGCGTCCCGGCCAGTACGATCAGTGCCATGCCTGCCGCCTGCCGATCACCGAGGAAGACAAGCAGAGCGAGCGCTACCAGAAAGGCGTCAGCTGCCCACGTTGCTACGACAAGCTGAGCGACGCCCAGAAGGCGCGCTTCGCCGAACGCGAGAACCAGATTCGCCTCGCCAGAGAACGTGGCGAAGCCCATCTGGGCATGGACGCCGTCGCCCAGATGCAGGCACGCCGGGATGCCAAGCAGCAGCAGCGTGAAGCCGCCCGCCGTGCCGCGCTGAAGGCCAGCGAGAAGCCCAGCAAGAAGCGCTGATAGCAGCCAACACCGCTTTCGCTACCCGAACACCCCGTCTCGACGGGGTGTTCTGCATTGCAGGCTCCCTCAATCGGCCACACCCGCCGAGTGAGGCAGCGAACGCAGCAGCTCAAGCACGGCGTCCAGCCGTCGGCTACGTTGCTGTCCACTGCGCCACAACAGCCCGACCGTCTCGCCCTCCCCGGGCAGTCGGCGCGCGATCAGCTTTTCACCAAGCCGCGAATCGGCCAGGTTCTCCGCCAGCACGCTGACCCCCAGGCCAGCCTCCAGCATCGCGCCGAGGCCGGAAACCGAATTGGCCTCCAGCAAGGGCGAAGGCTGCAGCCCCAGCAGCTCGAACTGCTGATTGAGGCGTCGCCGCTGCTGCATCTCCGGCGTCAGCAACACCAGCGGATAGTCACGCAGGCACTCCCACTGCGGCGCGTCGGGCAGGCGGAAATGCGTCTGACTGGCGATCAGCGCCGAATGCTCCTGATAGAGCGGACGACAGGCGAAGCCGCTCATGGCCGGCGCCGCGGGGTAGCCGACCGCGAGATCCAGCTCGCCATCCTCGAGCCCCTGGGCCAGCGACGAGGTCGACAGCTCGCGCAGGCGCAGCGAGAGCTGCGGAAAGGCCTCGCGCAGTCGCGGCAGGAACTCGCCGACCGCTGCCAGCGCCGATGGCACCACGCCCAGCGACAGGCGCCCGGTCAGCACCGCGTCCGGTGACAGGTCTCCCTTCAGCTCATCCAGCTCAGCGAGAATGCGCCGAGCATGCGTCAGCACGCGCTCGCCTTCCGGCGTGAAGCCCTCGAAGCGATGACCGCGCACGATCAACGCCGTACCCAGCTCTTCCTCGAGTTGCTTGAGGCGCGCCGATAGCGTCGGCTGAGTGACATGGCAGACTCGCGCCGCACGACCGAAATGGCGCTCGCTTGCCAGCGCGACCAGAAAACTCAACTGTCGATGATCCATGTCGGGGCCTTGATTCTTGCTGAAGGAAGGCTGGCATGATGACAGGCAATGGCCAGCGGGTCAGACACGAAAACGCCCGGCGCGATGGCCGGGCGTTGGATATCACCACTATCCGGAGCGTCGCTTATTGCGCGGCGTCCTGGACAGCTTCGCCAGCATGCTCGACATCCTGGCCGGCACCGTCAACGGTGTTGCAGCCGGAAAGCGCTGCCAGAGTGAAGAAAGAGGCGAAGATGAGTGCAATGGTGCGGGACATGGTCATGCTCCTTGCGGTAGTGAATATCGAGGAATCTCGTAAAGACGCCAGTTCCTGCGCCTCTACCCTCATACCTTGGGCCACCTCATGGGCTTTCAAGGGGTGAGATTCATGTTTTGTTCACTCGCCGCCCATGTCATGGACAGTGCCATCAACTGGCCGATTCCTCGATGGAACCCCCTTGGTGTTCGAGATCTTCCCCGAAACCTTCCACGGTATTGCAGCCACCCAACAGCAGGCCGAACAGCAGCGCGGTGCCAGTCATCATCATGAATCGTCGCATGGGCATTCCTCTCTTGGGCAATCAGCTGGCGGCGTTGTCGATCGAACCGCCCAGATGCTCCAGGTCCTTGCCGAAACCGGCCACGGTATTGCAGCCGGCCAGACTCACACTGGCCACCAACAGGGCAGCCACCATCAAACGCGTCATTCTCATCACTTCTCTTCCTGATCAACGGCCAACGAAGGTAAGACACTCTCACTGGCCGAAGGTGCCAATACTCAACGATTTACCAGCAGAATCTTGCCCAGCGCCTCGCCGGATTCCAGCAACTCATGCGCCTTGGCGACGTCACGGAAGCTGAACTGGTGCTCGTCGAGCAGCGGACGTACCGCGCCGGCCTCCAGCATCTCGCTCAGGGCGTTGAGCAGCTCCGGCTGGTCGTCCATACCAATACCTGTCAGCAGCGGTACCGAGCGGAAGATGACGTGCAGCGACAGGTTCTTGGAGTGCAGCTGGGTCAGGTCGTGGGTCGAGCGGGTATTGATGGAGCACAGACGACCGGAGGTCGCGGTGGCCTCGATGGAGCGATCCAGGTTGTCGCCACCGACGGTGTCGAAGACCAGATCGAAGCCACGCCCGGAGGTCAGGCGAGTCACGTAGTCCGCGACCGCTTCCTCGCGGTAGTTGATGATCTCGTCCGCCCCCAGCTGGCGTGCGAGGTCCGCCTTGGCTTCGCTGGACACGGTGGTGGTGACATGCGCGCCGAGATACTTGGCGATCTGTACCGCGACATGGCCGACGCCGCCGGTGCCGGCGTGGATCAGCACGTGCTCGCCTTCCTTGATCTGACCGCGCGAGACCAGCGCCGTCCAGGCCGTCAGGAATACCAGCGGCAAGGCCGCGCACTCTTCCAGCGTCAGCGCCGCCAGGCTCGGGCGCTTCACGATCACCCGGGTGTCGGCGATCATGTAGTCCGCCAGAGCGCCCTGCCAGCCCTTGACACCACCGGCACAGCCCAGCACTTCATCCCCGACGGAGAAGTCCGTCACGCCTTCGCCGACGGCATCGATCACCCCGGAGACATCGCCATTGAGAATGGCCGGGAATTCCGGGTGCGACTTGACCAGCCCGCTGCGCAGCTTGGTCTCGATGGGATTGATGCTGGAAGCCGTCACCTTGATACGCACCTGCCCCCGCGCCGGTGTCGGGGTCTCCAGTTCGCGCTCGACGAACACTTCGGGACCGCCGTACTGCTCGATGACCATGGCTTGCATGAGGAAAGACTCCTGAACGATGAAGGAAGAGACGCCATAGCCGGGCTCGGCGCCATCATGAATAAGAGGTGAGCGGTATACCGGTGTGTCGACAGGACAGGCCGGCGTTCCGTTAAGACTACCTCGAGCTTACTCCGTGTCTAACATAAGGTCAGCATAAGGCCAGCATCAGGCCAGCATCAGGTCAGTGCCAGCTTGAGCACGATGATGAAGATGACCGCGACCGTCAGCCACTTGACCCACCGCGCACCCGCGGGACTCATGTTGACCCGCGCGCCGAGAAAGGCGCCGCTCATGTTGCCGACCGCCAGCACCAGACCATAGGCCCAGCGCACCTGACCATCGAACACGAACACCGCCAGCGCCGGCAGGGTATACATCAACACGATGAAGACCTTGAAGACGTTGACCTGGGTCAGGTCGATCTTGAGCAGCCGGTAGAGCACCACGATGAACAGCACGCCGACACCGACCTGGATGAAGCCACCATAAATGCCGATGCCGAACATCGCCATCACCACCACGGGCGTGATGCGCTCCGGCGTCAGTTCACGGGTGTCGATGCGTGGCGTCGGCAGCAGCATCATGATCGAACACACCACCATCACCACGATCAGAACGCTCTCGAAGGCCTCGGCACTGATACGGGTCGCCAGCCAGGCCCCCAGCATGGCGCCTGCCACGGCGGGTACGGCCAGCCGCCAGGCCACCCCCATGTTGTGCGCGCCCGCCTTGAGGAAGGTGCTGGTCGCGGTCGCACTCTGCAGCGCGATCGCCACGCGGTTGGTGGCATTGGCCTGGGCTGGCGGCAGACCGAGAAACATCAGCAGTGGCAGCGTCAGCATCGAGCCACCCGCCGACAGCACATTGATGAAACCGGCCACGCCACCCAGTGCGATCAGCGCCACTACGCTGATCAGATCAAGGCCGCTGGTCAGCCCTGCAACATCCGATATCATGCCGACATTCCTTGTCCCGCCATCCCATTGAGTGAAGACGCTTGAGGCGGACAGGCCCCAGAGCGCGCGATGCCCGACACACCACCCTCGCGTGACTGAGCGGGGGAAAGTGATGCCGGGCATCGTTCATAGCATATCGCGTCGCGTCACGCCTGCTTCAGCCACATCAGCTGACGCGTCTGGCGCTCATCCGACACGCCTGACTCAGTGCGCCAGCGCTTGCTGGCGGCCACTCTGGCGCACGCTGTAGGCCAGCACGCCCAGGAAGATGACCAGACCCGCGAGGTCGTAGGTCAGCTGACCATGCGGCCACAGCATCAGCGCCCCCAGCGGGAACATCGCCAGACGCAGCCACCAGGGCAACTCGTGCTCCAGATAGCCTTCCAGGCCCGCGACGATGGCGTAGATCCCGAACAGCGCGAACACGAACACCGTCAGCATCTCGCCGATGTCACCGGAGATCAACGGGCTCCAGGCGAACAGCAGGGGCACGATGTAGAGACCCTTGGCGACCTTCCAGGCCATCAGGCCGGTCTTCATCGGCGGTGTGCGGGCGATCGCGGCTGCCGCGAAGGCGGTCAGACAGACCGGCGGCGTGACGTTGGAATCCTGGGACAGCCAGAAGATGATCATGTGGGCACTTACCAGTGCCATGGTCAGCACGTGCGGCGACAGCGCCTGCTCATACAGCTGGCTCTGGAAGGTATCCGGCACCAGCGCCAGCAGTTCGCGCGCGGCGTCCATGCTCATCGGCGCGCTCAGCAGGTCCAGCTTGTCCGGGGCGGCCAGCATGAAGATGGCCTTGGCCTGCTCCGGCAGGTTTCCCGCCGCCAGCAGGTCCACCAGCTGGGAATGGGCGATCAGGTTGTAGAGCGCTGGAGCGGACAGCGTGCCTAGCACGATATAGGACGCCGTCACCGGCAGGCCCATGCCCAGAATCAACGAGGCCAGCGCGACCAGGATGATGGTGATCAGCAGGCTGCCGCCCGCCCAGTCGGTGATCATCAGCGAGAAGGTGTTGCCGATACCGGTGGTGGAGACGACGTTGACGATCAGGCCGACGGTGATCAGCAGGATCGCCGTGGTGGTCATGTTGCGCACCCCGGCCAGCATCGCCTCGAGGATGTCACCGAGCTTCATCGGGTTCTTCGACAGCCACGAGGCCGCGATGACGGACAGGATCGCGATGCCGGCGGCGTAGGTGGGCGTGAAGCCGTAGATCAGTGCGCCGACCAGCACGAACAGCGGTGCCAGATAGTGCCAACCCTCCTTGAGCACGTCCTTGAGACGCGGACCTTCCGGATCATCCAGCGCGGTGGCGTCGGAGCGCTTGGCCTCGATGCGCACGAACATGGCGACGGACAGGAAGTAGAGCAGCGCCGGCAAGGCGGCCACGCCGACGATGGTCAGGTACGGCACCTGGGTGTAGGACGCCATGATGAAGGCACCCGCGCCCATCACCGGCGGCATCAGCTGGCCACCGGTCGAGGCGGCGGCCTCGACGCCTGCCGCGAAGCGTGCCGGGAAGCCGGCCCGTCGCATCAGCGGAATCGTGATCACGCCAGTGGAGACGGTGTTGGCAACGCTGGAACCGGACACCGAGCCCATCAGTCCGGAGGCAAACACGGCCACGAAGCCCGGACCGCCCTTGAAGCGACCCGCCGCGCAGCGCGCCAGATCGATGATGAAGTCGCCCGCGCCGGACTTGACCAGGAAGGCCCCGAACAGGATGAACATGAACACGTAGGACCAGGAGATGCGCGCGATGGAGCCCAGCATCCCCTCGCCGCCGATGAAGCTTCTGAACAGCACCGTCTCCCAGGTCAGGCCCGGGAAGTTGAACACGCCGCCCACATACTTGCCCCACCAGGCCACGTAGGTCAGCGCGATCAGACACAGCACCGGGATGAACCAGCCGGTGGTGCGACGCGCGAATTCGAGGATCAGGCCAACCGCGACGATGGAGACCACCCAGTCCGCGGTGGAGAACACCACGCCGCGGTCATAGAGCGCATCCTCGAAGCCGATCAGATAGAGGCCGCAACCCAGTGCCGCCAGCCCCAGCAGGACATCCACGCCCAGCACCCAGCGCTTGGCGCCATCACTGGCCGGCGTCAGCATCGGAATGGTCAGCGCGCACAGCAGACCGAACAGGCCGTAGTGCAAGGCGCTCACCCACAACTCCGACAGGGTCGAGACGGTGTTGAAGTACAGGTGCGCCAGACAGATGACGATGGAAATCACGAAGACGGCACGCCCCAACCAGGGCAGCTCCATGCGCCACGGCGCAGCTTCGGCGGATTCGTCGCGCACACCGGAGAGATCCGGCTCCTGCGCTTCGCTATCAGTGGGACGAGAGGGCTCTGGCGAGCGGGAATCATGCATGGCGTTGCCTCAAGACGGGATCAGACAGCGATGGCGCAGCGGCGACTTGCGTCACCATGCGCCCGGGCTTGCGAGGAGAAGACGGGCTTCTACAACAATCATTCGTGGGCACCGCTCTGGTCCTGCGCCTCACTTTGTCCGCGCGGGGCAATGACATGGCGCCGGACCGGCAGTGGTTTATTGGTCTGGGAAACTGCGCTGCCCTCACCGCCGCCAGAGGCGAGCGATGAGGGCAGCGGGAACATCAGGTGTGGATCACTCGACGATCAGGCGCGCCGGAATCTCGATGCCCTGCTCCTTGAAGTAACGTGCAGCCCCCGGGTGCAGCGGCAGCGGCAGGCCCGCGATGGCCTTGTCGAGGGCCATGGCCTTGGTGGCCGGGTGAATGTTGTTCAGGAACGGCAGGTTCTCGTACATGGTCTTGGTGATCTGATAGACGTCTTCTTCGGAGACATCGTCACGCACCACCAGGATGTTCGGCTGAGCGATGGTGTTGATCGCCTTGTCCTGGCCCGGGTAGGTGCCAGCGGCGATTTCATACGGGGTCCACAGCTCGAACTGGGAGTTGACCTTGGCCAGCTGCTCTTCGGTGAAGTCCAGCGTGGTGATCTCACCGCCCAGGTTGGCGTAGGCGCGGGTCACGGCGGAGGCCGGTGCGCCGGCCGGGATGTTCATGCCGTCGATGTTGCCGTTCTGCATCGCGTCGGCGCTCGGGCCATAGCCCATGTAGGCCAGATCCATCTTGTCGGCATCGATGCCCAGCTGCTCGAGGATGAAGCGACCCGAACCTTCGGTACCGGAATTCTTCTTGCCGATGGAGAAGCTCTTGCCGTAGAAGTTGGTCATGTCCTCGATGGTGCCGGACTTGACCTCATCGTTGCGGGCCACGAAGTGCTCGACGTTCTGCCACAGCATCGAGACGCTGCGCAGGTTCTTGTGCGCCTTGTTGACCGGCGGAGTGCCATTCCATGCCCAGGCGCCGTAGAGGCCCTGGATGATGCCGAACTGGGCCTGGTCCTCTTCCATCAGCTTGAGGTTCTCGCCGGAGCCGGCAGAGGAGATCGCGGACACGGAGATGCCGGCGGTCGGCTCGAGCTTGACCTTGATCAGCGTGGAGAGTGCCACGCCGACCGGGTAGAAGGTGCCACCGGTGGTGGCGGTACCCATGATGTACTTGCTGTCCGCCTGAGCCACGGCACTGAGACCAAGAGAGGCTGCGATGGCGAGACCGAGACCGGCCTTGAGGAACTGGCGCTTTTGCATGGAGTGACTCCTTGGCGAACCTGCAGGGCGCAGGTTGAGCATTCTTGTAATGTGGGTAGGCAGACGGACATTGCGGCTGAGCAGGCTCTGGCCCTGGACGGTGCTGGCCATGTCGCGACCGACAATGCGCAAGGTAGCCCTCTTTTGCGTGGGGCGTTCGTTGCGAGCCTCTGCTTCAGCGTAGGAAGAAGGTTAGCAACTGTCCGCGCGGCGCGGTATTTGGCGATGGGGGCATTGCGCAGCCTCCAGAGCGCGCACGGGCAATCCGCAAAGTGGCAGGATTCTGCCGATCTGGTCACACTGAAGGCATTCGCGGGCGTTCAAGCCAGGGCGTCCGCCACGATTCGGGTTACCCTTTGCCCTCGACACACGCCCGCCCTGCTCCACCCGATCAAGGAGAGACGATGACCCCCTTCAGCCTTCACCCGCAGCTGGATGCCGACACTCACTTCGTGGCCGATCTGCCGCTGTGCACCGTGCGCCTGATGAACGATGCGCGCTATCCGTGGCTGATACTGATTCCGCGCCGCGATGCCATCCGCGAGATCTACGAGCTGGACAGCAGCGCCCAGCAGCAGCTGTGGCAGGAAACCACCCAGCTGGGCGAGCTGCTGATGACGGTGAGCGGCGGCGAGAAGCTCAATATCGGCGCACTGGGCAACATGGTGCCGCAGCTGCACATGCACGTGATCGCCCGTCGCAGCGATGATGCAGCCTGGCCGGGGCCGGTGTGGGGCGTCGGCACGGCCGAGCCCCACGACAGCGAGGCGCTGACGGTGCTGATCGACACTCTGCGCATGAAGATCGCCGAGCTGCCGAGCTATTCCTACTGACGCCATTACCTGCGTTTTCACTGACATCTACGCTCTTGCAGACACTGTCATCCACGCTCTCACATCTACGAAAACGGGGCCCGATGGGCCCCGTTTTCGTAACTTGCAGGTAGCAAGCGGCACGCCTGCCTTGGCGACGCTGGTCTCACTCGCCGCCTGAGGTCTGCCCTGAGGATCTCGGGCCCAGAGGGCTCTGCAGGGAGGTGCCCGATGCCGAGCGATCGAACGGCGAAGCACCGCGACCGGTGGGAGAGTCCAGCGCCTTGAGACTGCTGGCGACCAGCAGAGCACCAAAGACAGTGATGATGATGCCGCCGAGCAGACCGACCAGCGCCGCCCACGGCCACTGACGACGCATACGGCCGTTTGAGTGCGACCCACCCAGGCGCGCACCGGCCGCCGCCAGGCATCCGCTGGCCTTCATGATCAAGGTGGCCATCGCCACGCTGCCCACCGTCAGCGCGGTGCCCAATGACATTGCCAGCACCGCCAGCACCCCGCTGCCGACCATGTTCAGCGCCAGCGCGGCCAGCAAGACCAGAATCGCGCCGGAACACGGCCGCAGGCCGATCGCCAGCACCGCCATGCCCATGGTGCGCCAGTCGCCACTGGCCTGCTCCGCCGTCACGCCATGCGCATGGCCGCAACCACAGTCATGCCCATGTGCATGAACGTGCCCATGTGAATGAGCGTGGCCATGAGAGTGTGCGTGGTCGTGGCCAGGCGACGGCTCGAACGCCAGCCCCTGCATCGCTGGCGCCTCCGACTTGGTCGTGCCTGAAAGCGGGCTTGAGACAGCCCGGGCGCTGAGCGCGCGCCACAAGGAACGCGCGGCGCGCCACAGCAACAGCCCCCCCAGCACCAACACCCCGAGATGACTGAGCAGGGTGACCTTCTCGACCTGCCCGAGCACATCGCGCCCCGCCCAGTCGAGCAGCCCCGCCCCGAGACCGACCAGCACCAGCGCACTGACGCCCTGCAGCAAGGCCGCCAGCAGTGACAACCACAGCGCACGGCGCCGAACGATGGGCTGACTGACCAGCAGCGTACTGATGACGACCTTGCCATGGCCGGGACCCGCGGCATGCAGCACGCCATAGGCGAAGGACAGCCCGATCAGCGCCCAGGGCGTGCCGGGGTGCGCGGCAAGCTCATTCATGGCGCGCCCCAGCGAGCGCTGGAAACGCGATTGCTCGGCGAAGACCCACCCCAGCGCCTCGCCCCAGCCCTGCACCAGGCCTGGCCAGAACGCCATGCCCAGCACGAGCAGCCCGCAGCCGACCGCCAGCCAACCAGCCAGGCGGCGCCCCCGCGACGAGGCCGGCTTCAGCAGGCCATCACGCATGCCCTTGAGGCTCTTGATATCGCCAAGTCCACTGGTGTCCTTCGGCTCACTGCTCATCAGTCACCTCACAACTGACACTGCCGACTTCGGCGAAGTACTGGCCGAGATCCATCGGTGCGGTGGCGTTGATATCCAGCATCGAGGCCTCGGCGACCTTGGATGGGTCCGGATCGGCCGGCGTGATGCCCGGCGTGCAGTCGAGCGCCGAGTCCTGCCCTTCCAGTCTGCTCACCACCAGCCCTTGCTGCACGGCGATGGCGTCCGGGTCATGCAGTATCTCGATGTAATAGGTGGGGTCGTAGATGCGATAACTGAGGGTGTGGCCAGCCATCGCGACCGGCTCGGCCAGCGGCAGCTCCATCTGGAAGGCGACACGCTCGCCCTTGAGCCAGGTGGTCTGGCGCGTCGCCTTGCCAAGCGTCACGGGCTCGCCGTCCAGGGTGACATGGGTGTAGTAATCGAACTGCGACAGATTGGCCAGAATCTCGCTGCCCAGCACATCGAGGCGCTGCTCCATGCTGGTATCGTCCTCGAGCGCGGCCAGTTCCTGACGCAGCGTCAAGCTGTAGAAGGGGTCGAGAAGCCAATACTGACGCATCGCGACGGCCCGCCCCTGGTCATCGAGGCGCAGCGTCACCCGCAGGTCGACCCAGCCGTGCGGGTGGGCGGCGGCAGGCTGACTGGCCACCAGGGTGCCCAGCATCAGCAACGGCGTCAGCCAGGCTGCGGGGCGCAGGCCGTGACGAGACGGGAAACGCGCCAGCGCGGACGACAGCGCCGCCACCAGGCGATGAACAGCAACAGACATCGAGAAACTCCGGCAGAACGTCACGGGGACGACAGGAAAGGTTTGGCAGGATGTTACTTCATAACAAAATTGGCGACATCCCGACGCAGTCCGAGGACATTTTCGACAGGCTTTGATGGCGGTCAGTTCACCGAATCATCATGACCATGACGAAAGTCTTCTCGGCGCAGTCCGTACTTGTGCATCTTGAGATTGAGGGTACGCCGCGGCAGTGCCAGCTCCTCCAGCACCTGAGCGATGTTGCCGCGTGCGCGAGTCAGGGCGGCGCGAATCAAGGTCGACTCGAACATCGCCACCTGTGCCGCCAACCCCTGGTCCTCACTGCTCGCCAGCGCCTCGTCGCTCGCCCCGTTGCCGGCCTCGTCTGCATTCTCCTTTGCTGAGGCATTGCCCGGCGCGGATGGCTGTCGCGTCGTGAACAATTCCCCCAGCACCACACGGCGACTGGCGGCCTGGCGCAGCTGCCAGAGATTGCCCGGCCAGTCTGCCGCCATCAATGCAGCCAGCTCACCGCGGCCGAAGGGTTGCGCCTCCACCTCGTGCACCTCGGCGGCCTGACGGCTGAAGTGCGCCATCAGCAACGGGATGTCCTCGCGCCGCTCGCGCAGGGCGGGTGTCGTCAGTTCGATCTCGGCCAGCGCATGCCCCAGGGTGCGAGTCAGAGGCCCGCTTGCCATCACGTCACCCACGCTGCACAGCGCGCTGCACACCAGCCGCGGCGCTTGACGGGCGCCGTTCTCACGCGTGGCGATCCAGCCGTCCAGCCACTGCCATTGCGCGCCACTCAGGTGGTCCACCTCATGCAGCAGCAAGGTATTGGCTGCAGGACATGCCGCGAGTGCATCCTCGATCGCGCTCGCCAGTGCCTCCGCGCCCTCTGCCCTCGCTTGCGACAGGGGGGCGCATTCCACTCGCGCCAGCAAGGCCGTCGCCGCCGTCGGCATGGCGTTAGATGAGGGCGACGCCTCAGCAGGCGGCGCATGCTCGGCCAGCGCCAGCGCCAGAGTGCTGCGCCCGCTGCCCGCCTCGCCGCTGATCCAGACACGCGCCGGGTGCCCGCGCAATTCAAGCAATCGCTCACGCAACTGGCGAATCTGACGGCTCTCGCCACGCAGCAGACCACTGAGGCCGCGCACGCTCAAGCGGCGGCGCAGACGTTGGTTTTCATCACTCAGACGCCGTCCCGCCAGCGCCTGACGCAGCTTGAGCTCCAGCGCTTCGGGGTCAAACGGTTTCTCGATGAAGTCGCGCGCACCGCCCTGCATCGCGGCAACGGCCGTGGCGACATCGCCGTGGCCGGTCATCATCAGCACCGGCAGCTCCGGTGCCTGCAGCGCAAGCCGCGCCAACAGTGTCAGGCCATCCATGCCCGGCATGCGGATATCGCTGATCACCACGCTGACCGGCTCGGCGGCGGCCAGGGCTTCCAGCAGCGCCTCGGCGCGCGAGAAGCAGCGCAGGTGAATCTCGGCAAGCTCCAGCCACTGGGCAAGAGATTCGCGCACTGCCGGGTCGTCATCCACCAGCCATACCGGGGCCTCACGGGTCAGATCGCTGTCCTGCTGCAGGCGCAGCTCTGCCGGGTCCGGGCCCGTGGCGGCAAACTCCTCTGCGCCCTCGAAGCCAGCGCTGTCGTGCGTATAGCCTGTCATTCGTGCGAATACCCCGTCATGTCACGGACTGCTGCCCGCTGCCTTGTTGTTCGGTGCTTTCACGATCCGTGCCGTCGGCTGCATGCGTTGCCTCCGACGCCGGAGTGCGTAGCCACAATTCGAAGCAGGCGCCGCCCAGCGCAGAGCCCTCAGCCAGCGAGGAGCCCTCAGTCGGCTCAGACACTGAAGCGCCATCGGCCAGACGCAGCTGGCCACCGAGGTCGCGCGCCAGGCCATAACTCAGAAACAGCCCCATCCCCATGCCTTCGCCGACCTCGCGTGTGGTGGTGAAGGGATCGAACAGCGTGGCACGCAGCGCAGGGTCGATGCCGGGGCCATTGTCCTCGATACGCAGACATCCGCCCGGCTGCCCCTCAAGACTGGCCACTGACGGCCAGGCCTGCCAACTGAGACGCAATCTCGGGGCCGCGCGGCCATCGTCAGCCTCGTCGCTCTGCTGATCGGTCTGCTGCGCTTTCTGCTCCCCTTCCAGCGCATCGAGCGCATTGCGGATCAGGTTGGTCAGCACCTGCTCGAGACGCACCTGTTCGCCCATCACGATGACGTCCCGGGGCAGCGCCTCCCGCTCCACCGTCAGATCGAGGGCGGTGACTCGCTCGACGAGCAGTTCCAGTGCGAAGTCGATGCGCGGCGCCAGCGCCAGGGCAACGGGTGCCTGCTGACTGGCCGGACGCACGAAGACCCGCAACTGGCGAATCATGTCCGCCAGGCGCTCGGACAGCTCACTGATGCGCGTGAAGTTTCTGGCGGCGGATTCGGCGGCACGTGCGGTCAGCTCGGGGCGCGTTGCGGCGGAAGCGATGCCCCGCGCCAGCAGTTTGCCGCCGCTGGCGGCGTAGGTGCGAATGCCGACCAGCGGCTGATTGAGCTCATGGGCGATACCGGCCGCCATGGTGCCCAGCGCGGCCAGCTTGCCGGCCTGCACCAGCTCGTCACGCGTTGCCTCGAGTTCGCGCGAACGCTGGGCAACCCGCTCCTCGAGGCGCTCGTTGATCTCGCGCATCATCACCGCTTCACGCCGAATCAGCCCCAGGCGCGCCTGACGCTCGCGCATCCACAGCGCCATCATCGCCAGTCCCAGAATCACGGCGAGCCCGACCAGCACCACATTGCGCGCCTGGATATAGAGTGGCCGCAGCGGCATCAGAAAGTGCAGCTGCCAGCCCAGCGGCCCGCTGGCCAGTGACTCATCCAGATAGCGTTGGCCCATCGCCGCCGTCGGCAGCGGCACGATCTTCGACGCCGCCAGCTCGTGATTGTCACCCAGCACCAGGCTGCCGTCCTCCAACTCCCGCGACAGCGGTGTCAGCGGCGCACCGCGAAACTGCTGCTGCGCCCGAATGCTGTCCAGCGCCTGCGGCTCGATCGCCTCCAGCGCTCGATACTTCCAGTTGCGCCGCGAGGCCAGCAGCACGATGCGATTGGCATCGGCGAGCAGCACCGTCTCCCCCGCCTGGCGCCAGGTATCCTCCAGCGCTTCCAGCGAGACCTTGACCACCATGACGCCCAACGGCTGGCCCTCGTCCCCCAGTACCGGCGCCGAGACGAAATAGCCGGGCCGCCCGGTGGTATTGCCGACGGCGAAGAACTCGCCGCGCCCGCGCGCCAGGGCATCGATGAAATAAGGGCGGTAGTCGTAGCGATAGCCGACGAAGCTGTCTGGCTCATCAAAGTTGCTCGCGGCCACGGTCATGCCGTCGCGATCAGTCAGGAAGATGGCCGCCGCACCGGAGGCTCGCGCGACTCGGCGCAGGTGCTGATTGAGGTCACTACTCGAACCGAGGGGAGCGGCGGCACTGGCGGCATCGGGCTGATATGAGGGGATAACAGGCGCAGTTGCCGCGGGCGAGGCGCCCGGCTCGCCGAGGGCGATGCGCACACGGGCCTGGCGCGCCAGCAATTCCGGCAGCCATTGGAAGCGCGACAGTTCGGCATTCAGTGTGCTGGCATAGAAATTCAGGCGAGTCGCGGCGTGCTGGCGGGCATCACGCTCGCCGCGCGCCAGCTCCCAGTGCCAGAGGGCAAACAAGGCCATCAGACCGGCCAGCAGGCTGGCCGTGAGGGCCAGCCAGGCCAGACGCCGACGGCGCAGCGCACTCAGCGTCATGGGCCATCACACCGCGCGAGCGCGGGCTCGCCCGGGCTCCGGCACTGCCCGCCGGCAAAGTGGTGGACAAGGCCAGAGAGGCGGCGCCGAGGGCCGCCTCGTGGGGTTACCATGCGTGGGGTTGCCATGCGCGGGGCGGTCACGGTGCGCCGATCACCGGCACGGTGCGCGCATCCAGGGCCACGGCGACCTCCACCAGCAGGTTGTCGAGGCGGCCCGGCGCGATATCGGCACCATTGCTGTCACCGCTCACGCTGAGACGAATCTGGCCGTTGACCTCGCTCACCCAGGCTTCCAGCGCCAGCGGCGGCCGGGCAGCGTAGCTGGCATCGAGGCGCTCGAGGTCCGGGTCGGCGCGCTCGATGATGAAGCCACGCTCCGCCAGCGTCGTCAGCAAAGTGACGAAGACCTGCCGGGAGCTCAGGGTGCCGCTGTTGGGGGCGATCACCGCGGTGCGCGAGTCAGGTGCATGGGTCGGCTGATTCATGCAGCCACCCAGCACCAGCAGGCCGGCGAGCAGCGTCGCAAGCCCCAGACGTTGCCACAGCGAGCGTGGAGATACCTTGCACATGACCATCAGCGAACCTCCCGTGGATCACGACCCGCCAGGGCGGCCTGCAGCTGACGCTCGATCTGGCGGCAGCTGTCGCTGTCATTGTGAGGGCGGGCATCGATGACGTAGCCGCCCTGATTGATGACCTGCTCATCGCGAATCACGCGTACGCGCTCGTCCGGCGCGACCAGCGAGATGCGCTCGAAGCTGATCGGGTCATCGCGAAAGGTGTCATTGCCGACGCCCACGCCGAAATCATTGCCCGCCGCGACGCCATAGCCCACCGAGAAGCCGATGCGCGAGCCGAAGGGCCCATCGATCGCGCCCAGCCCCGGCTGGTCCACCTTGCGCTCACCTGTCACCAAGCCCAGCGACTGCTCGCTCTCGCGAATCTTGTAGCCACGAGCCTCGACGACCTGCGCCGCGGCACGCAACCACTGATTGGCATCGCCCTCACGCGGGAAGATGCAGGCCTCTGGCAGGCCAGCGCTGTCATTCGCGGCCAGCGGGTCCTTGCCGGACAGGGCCGAGCAGCCGCTCAGCAGCATCAGCCCCACTGCGAGCAATGTCATGCGCGGCAGTCGCGAGCGCGCTGATGTGTCAGCCACGCTTGGGCGTGCGGGATAATCGGGAAGTCGATGGAGCATGCGAACGTCTCCGGTCAGCCACATGAGCGAACACATCATCATGATTTTCACACCATGAATCGCGCCACAGGCACTAGACTGACACATAGGTCTTGTAGGATTTCTGCACAATAATGGTATCGAGACACCTGAATACCCTGGATGCAGGAAGCCTCATCTTAGCGCCCAGCCATGCCAGCGCCTACCGTATCCAGCACCCGACAAGGCGCGATGAGGCCGCACCGCCATTGCCAACTTGCCCGAGACTCGCGAGTCGTCTGTCCTTTCAGGGCGGCTCACCCGGTGCGCGAATCGCCCATCAGCCTGTGCAACACCGGTTACATATGGAAACGATATCGCGCGGACAATTCACGACGCTACAGGTTCAATAAGTTACCATTATCGACGAACAGGCAATCAGGGAGTTAAATTTATGTCAGAAAATGCCGACCAGCCCACGGTCGCGAAGATCAATCCGCCAGTCTTCTTCGGCTCCGCCGGGGTGATTCTGGCCTTCGTGATCTTCACGGTGGCCATGCCGGAGACCGCCCAGACCATCTTCGGTCACGTCCAGTCCTGGATCATCGACACCGTCGGCTGGTTCTACCTGCTGGCCATGGGCGTGTTCGTGATCTTCACGCTGGGGCTCGCCTTCTCACGCTATGGCGACATCAAACTGGGGCCGGACCATTCCGAGCCTGATTTCAGCTACAGCTCCTGGTTCGCGATGCTGTTCTCGGCGGGCATGGGCATCGGCCTGATGTTCTATGGCGTCGCCGAGCCGGTCTTCCACTTCACTTCACCGCCCGTGGGCGACGCCGGCACCGTGGAAGCCGCTCGTGAGGCCATGAAGACCACCTTCTTCCACTGGGGCATCCATGCCTGGGGCGTCTACGCCGTGGTGGCGCTGGCGCTGGCCTACTTCAGCTTCCGCCACAACCTGCCGCTGCGCATCAGCTCGGCGCTGTATCCGCTGATCGGCAAGCGCATCCATGGCTCGATCGGTCATGCCGTCGATATCTTCGCCGTCTTCGGCACCATGTTCGGGGTCGCGACCTCGCTGGGTCTGGGCGTGCTGCAGGTCAGCTCCGGTCTGCATTATCTGTTCGACATCGACAACAGCCTGACGACCCAGATCATTCTGATCGCCATCATCACCGGCCTGGCGACCATCTCCGTGGTCATGGGTCTGGACGGCGGCATCCGTCGTCTCTCCGAACTGAACCTTGGCCTAGCGCTGGCGCTGATGCTGTTCGTGCTGTGCGTGGGCCCGACCATCTTCCTGCTGCAGACGCTGATCCAGAACATCGGTGGCTATCTCAGTGAAGTGGTCGACAAGACCTTCAACATGTTCGCCTATATCCCGGAAGAGGGTCCGTCCAAGTGGCTGGGTGGCTGGACCCTGTTCTACTGGGGCTGGTGGATCGCGTGGTCCCCGTTCGTGGGCATGTTCATCGCGCGTGTCTCGCGTGGCCGCACCATCCGCGAGTTCGTCTACGGCGTGTTGTTCGTGCCGATGGGCTTCACCTTCCTGTGGCTGACCTTCTTCGGCGACAGCGCCCTGCACATGCTGCTGACCGATACCGCAGGCAACCTGGCGGAAGCGGTCTCCGCCGATGCCTCAGTGGCTCTGTTCAAGTTCCTGGAGCTGTTCCCGTTCGGTAGCGTGACTTCCCTGCTGGCCACCCTGCTGGTGGTGACCTTCTTCGTCACCTCCTCGGACTCCGGCTCGCTGGTCATCGACATGCTGACCTCCAAGGAAGGTGACGAATCACCGGTCTGGCAGCGTGTGTTCTGGGCCTTCTCCGAAGGCTTCGTCGCAGTAGCTCTGCTGATGGCCGGTGGCCTGGGGGCTCTGCAGACCGCCTCACTGGCCTCTGCCCTGCCCTTCGCGATCATCCTGATGTTCGTCTGCTATGGCCTGCTCAAGGCGCTGCGTCTGGAGGGCGTCAAGCAGCGCTCCATGCAGCATCTGAGCAACACGCCGGGCCACACCGCCGCCGGTGCACGTAGCTGGCAGAAGCGCGTCCAGACCCTGGTCGAGACGCCGCGCCAGAAGAATGTGGAACAGTTCGTCGTGGATGTGGTGACACCGGCGCTGGCGGATGTCGCCAAGGAATTCGAGGCCCAGGGCCTGGATACCCGCGTCAATGACGAGGAAGACCGCAGCTATCTGCAGGTCAGCCACGGCGAGGAAGTCGACTTCGTCTACGGTGTGCGGGTGCGTGAATACGCAGCACCGGCCTTCGCGCTGCGCAACGTCAAGCGCAAGGGCACCAGCGACGTGGAACGCCAATACCGCGCCGAAGTCTTCCTGCGTGAAGGTGGCCAGACCTATGACGTCATGGGTTACACCAAGGAGCAGGTGATCGGCGATGTGCTGGACCAGTACGAGAAGCACATGCACTTCCTGCACATGGCGCGCAACTGACGCCTGAGCGTTGCAGAGGTGATGACAGCTGATGACATGGCTGTCGCAAAGGCCCCGCCCCGTGCGGGGCCTTTGCGTATGAGGCCGAAATCAGAATGTCCTGGCCGACGGCATTGACTGCAATATCCGTGTGCGACCTTGAAAACCGCGTGCGCGCACCACATGTCTTTCCAAGCATTCATCTACGGCTTGAGGGTGGCGCGCCGGCGCGCGATAGGGGTGGCCGATGAGGGCGATACAGTGAATTCGTTACCCTGCATCCCGACCAGCCTCTACACTGGTGGCATACTGGCAGCACGGCTCGCCACCTGCATCTCCACTTTCCCCACAATGCCGTTCACTTCACATTTTTCAGGAGAGTCTTCATGTCCAACGATACCAATGCCATCGGCCTGCACACTGCCAGCGCCACTCAGCTGGCCGAGCACCTCAACATCCTGCTGGCCAACTACCAGACCTTCTACATGAATGCCCGTGGCTACCACTGGAACGTGAAGGGCAACCAGTTCTTCGAGCTGCACGTTAAGTTCGAGGAAACCTACACCGACCTGCTGACCAAGGTCGACGAGATCGCCGAGCGTATCCTGACCCTGGGTCACGAGCCGCTGCACGCCTACAGTGACTACGCACGTGTCGCCACCATCAAGGAAGACACCCATGTCAGCGACGGCACGGCTTGCATCAAGGGCCTGCTGACCGGTTACAAGTCCCTGATCGAACTGCAGCGCGAGATCATGTCCGTCGCGTCTGACGCCGATGATGAAGGCACCGCTTCACTGGTCGGCGACTACATCCGCGAGCAGGAAAAGACCGTGTGGATGCTGTCCGCCTACCTGGGCGAGTAAGTGCTCCAGTCGATGCAGCGCCAGGACATGACAGCGCGGATCTCTGATGCGGCTCCTGCCTGACGCTGTACTTGACTGACACTGTACTTGACTGACACTGGGCCGCGAGGCATTCGCGCAGTGTGAACGCCGCCTTTCGACCCTGCTCACGCGGGACTCGGAAGGCGGCGTTGTCATGTGGCCATGAAGGCCCGCCAGATACCGACCAGGAGGGTTGCATGTCACTGCCGCTGACACATCTGCTACGCAAGCTGCTGCATGTGGCTGCCAAGCCCATGCGCCACGCCCAGGGCAAGGATGGCTACGTCATTCACGCCTACCGCGGCTATGGCTCGCACAGCGAAGCCTTTCTGATGGGGCGCATCTTCCGCCAGCCAGGCTCACGCAGCCAGCTGGCCCCCGGTGCCGGGCGCGACCTGATGGATGTCGGTCGTCGCATGCTGCGCTGGGGCAAGAGCGGCGTCGAAGTAGAGGTCGCGCTGGGGGACAACCGAACCACCGCCATTACCGACCGCGATGGCTACTTCAGCGTGCATCTGCCGCTCGATGCGCCGCTGGAGCACCAGGGCCAATGGCATACCGCCCGCATCACGGCATGTCCGCCAAAGCAGCCCCCGGTGGAGGGCGAGGCGCAGGTCTATCTGCCGCCCATCAGCACACGCCTCGGGGTAATCAGCGATATCGACGACACCGTGATGTACACCGGTGTCGCCAACAAGCTCAAGATGCTTTATCGCCTGTTCATCGAATCCGCCGAGCGGCGTACCGCCTTCCCCGGTGTGGCCGCGCTCTACCAGGCGCTCCATGAGGGTGATGACGGCCAGCAGCAGCGCCCGCTGCTCTATGTGTCGCGTGGTCCGTGGAGCATCTACGAGATGCTGGAAGTCTTCTTCCAGCACAATCGCATCCCGGTCGGCCCGATCCTGTTCCTGCGCGAGTGGGGGCTGACCCTGCAACGCCCGCTGCCCAGACGCTCCGAAGACCACAAGCAGGCGCTGATCGAGAAGATGCTCGGCCTGTATAACGAGATGCAGTTTCTGCTCATCGGCGACAGCGGCCAGCATGACCCGGAGGTCTACGCCGAGGTCGTGCGCCGCTATCCCGGTCGCATCTGCGCCATCTACATTCGCCAGATAGGCGATTCGGACTCGCGCAAGGCCGAGCTGGACCAACTCGGTGAGGAGCTGGCCGCTCTCGGCTGCGTGATGCTGCTGAGCACCGATAGCCTCGACATGGCGCACCATGCGCATGCCAACGGCTACATCGATGCCGCCAGCGTCGAGATGGTACGTGCCGAGATCGAGCACCAACTCGCCGACGAGCCGGCCTGAGCGCCTCGCTAGTCAGCGGATAGATAGCGGCACTATCGCGGTACTATCGCGGCTCTACAACGCAAGACGGAGACCCCAGGGTCTCCGTCTTGCGTTGTGCGCGACTGATATGAGCCTCACCGAACGACTCTGCCGAATGACGGCCTCAGGCGATGCGTGAGCGAATCAGCCGATCGAGCGACAGGCGTCCCGGGCCTTGCAGCACCAGCACCAGCAGGCTGGAGAGCCACAGCCCGTGGGTCACCCAAGCATGGGGATAGACGAACAGCTGGATGGTCAGCGTCATGAGGGCCAGCCCCAGCGCCGCGAAGCGCGTCCCCAGCCCCAGCCACAGCATCAGCGGGAAGAGGTGCTCGGCGATGGTCGCAAGCCAGGCGGCCAGTATCGGCGAGACCAGCGGCAAGGCGTATTCATGCTCGAACAGGAAGAAGGTGCTGTCCTTGATCGAGAAGCCGTCGACCTTGGTCTGCGCCGACATGAAGAACACGGCACCGACCACGATACGCATCAGGATCAGTACCGCATCCATGCGCAGGTTTTCCAGCCAGACGAACACTTTCAGGACCTGCCCCGCCACACCGTTGCGAACCGCAGGCGTCGTTGATGATTCAAGGCTCATGATGAGAACTCCTCAAGAGTGCGCCAGGGCGCGAAGGGTCGGGCAGAAAAGACCCGTGCAGGATGGAACAGAGCAAGAAGCCGCCGAGCAGGATCAGGTCGGCGCGCGAAAGGCACCACTTGCCAGCAGGGGGGCCAGCAGCGGCCCCAGCTCCTGCTCGGGGTGCGCGTCCGCGAGCCGCGCTGCCGAATCCGCCAGCGTCTGCCCCGCCAGCAGCAGTTCGAGCAGCAAGGCAGCGGCCTCGCACAGCACCGTGACCTGCACCTCCAGCGCCGGGCGCGTGATCAACACCTGCTCCGGTCGTGCGATATCCAGCCCTTCAAGCGTCGCGCCGGCATGCTGATGGCGCTGCCAGATCTCGAGCACCGCATGTTCCAGGCGCAGCAGGCATGCCGCGGGGTGCGCCGAGAACCTGAGTTCCATCACTGCCTCAGGCGGCAATCCCGCCAGCTGTGTCGGCACCAGGGCCTCGGCGTCCGCCGCGTGATAGGCCACCAGACGAGCGGCCTCGAAGCGTGCCAGGTCCACCGCATAGAACGGCAGCTGAGCGGCCGACACCTGACGCGTCTCGACCAATGTGGTCAGGGTCACGTGCAGGGTCTCGGCAAGCCCGGCCCCGTACTCCATCATCAGCGGTGAGCGCGGCAGATGTTGGCGGGAATGATCATGGGCCAGGGCCGCAAAGAAGCGCTCGCCCACCACCTGTCGGGTCACCGGATAGGCCTCTTCCAGCGCACTGATCAGGCTGGCCCAGACATTGTTGCGATAGACATCGAGGCGCTGCTGATGGCCTGCCTCGATACCCAGAAGCGCAGCATCGGGCTGGGTGAGAGCCTCGATGAAGGCGCGCTGCCAGTCGGGCTGGTGACCAGCGCTGGCATGCCGCTCGAGAGAGGTCATCGGTCGCCCTCCATGCCGGAGCGCGTCAGCTGCTGCGCCCGTGTGCTGTGCAGCAACGCCTGAGCGCGCGTGGTCTGCCCCAGCAATACCTCCAGCGCCGGCACCTGGGTATCCCATTCAATCAGCGTCGGACGCGGCCCGATGCGATTGATGAAGTCGGCATATAGCTCCCAGACCTCATCACAGACCGGTGCACCATGATTGTCGATCAGCAGACCCTCACGCGTATCTTCGCCATGCCCCGCCAGATGGATCTCCCCGACGGCGCGGGCCGGAATGGACTCCAGCCAGGCCGCGGGATCGATACCGATGTTGTGCGCCGAGACGAAGACATTGTTGACGTCGATCAACAGACCGCAGCCACTGCGCTCGACCAGGCGAGTAAGGAAATGCGTCTCGGGAATCAGTTCCGCCCCCAGCTCGCGCGCATCGAAACGCAGATAATGGGCGGGATTCTCGATCAATACCTGACGGCCCAGGGTGTCCTGCAACTGCATCAGGTTATCGCTGACCCGTGCCAGCATCGCGTCCGTCAGCGGTACCGGCAGCAGGTCGTTGTAGAAGTGGCCGCTATGGCCGGCCCAGGCCAGGTGTTCTGACACGCTGGTGGGCGGGTGACGCTCGCAGAGCGTTCTGAGGCGCGCCAGATGCGTGGCATCCAGCGGGCGCTCCGATGCCAGCGACAGGCCGACACCATGAATCGAGAGCGGATACTCCTGCAGCGCATCCAGCCGGGCATGAGGTGCCCCGCCGGCGCCCATGTAGTTCTCGGCATGAATCTCGAGAAACCCCAGCGCCGGACGCGACGACATCAGCTCACGCACATGCTGCGCCTTGAGGCTGATACCGACGGCCATCTCGTCGAGGGACGGATAGGCCGTACCGAAATCCGGACTGCCGGAGGAAGGGGGTGGCTGGTGCATGAAGACCTCTCGAGGCGGCGGACGTCCGGTGGCGGCGTGGCGCCAGGCCACCGGACGTCAAGTTCGGGGGATGCCCGGGAAAGCCCGAGCCAACCCCGACGCGTGATGCTTACTTGATCTCTTCCAGGCTGCCGGTGCCGTTGGGCGTCTCGATGGAGGTGCAGGTGCCTTCCGGCACCAGCTTCCAGGCATTGCCCTGATAATCGACGGTCGAGGTCCCGGCACACGAAGTGCCCGGGCCTGCGGCGCAGTCATTCTCACCGGCCAGCGACACGCCGTAGCACTTTTCCATGCCCGCCGCGTGGGCCGGGAGGGAAACGACAGCGGTAGACAGAGCGACAGCGGTTCCGAGCGCGGAAGCCAGGGCAAAAGCGGTCTTGGCGGACTTGTTTGTCTTGGCAGACATGGGCACATCTCCTGAGAAAATGCTCTTTAATGAGCCAAACGTTATTTATCTATCACTTTCGCCCCTGCGCTGCGGGCTCAATCCAACTTACGGGGGGCTTGAGAAGATGGATGCAGAAAAGATCGAAATTATTGCCGCGACTCGACAATATCGCGCTGACCGCACTCCCCTCACCGCATGTGGAGACGATACCCCGCGCTTGCGTTGACCTCGCCATGCAAAAACGCCAGCGGCCCCATGCAGGGGCCGCTGGCGTTGACTGTCATCTGCTGTCTGAGGGGCTGACATAACGGCTGTCTGCCGAGCTGTCGCCGATGAAGGCGATCAGCTATCGCCCTGCCACTTGCGCTCCATGAGCTCCCAGCGCGAGAGCGACGCAGGCGCCTGGCCTGCCTCGGCATCCAGTGCTTCGGCACCCGAGGCTTCGGCGCCCGGCGACCCGGCGACCCTGCGTCCGGCGTCCGGCGCTCCGGCGTCCGGCGTTCCGGTGACACCCCGGCCTTCACTGGCTGCCGCTTCTTCGCTGGCAAGCGGCTCGGGCGCGGGCTGGCGATCAAGCGCCGGCGGCGCGGATGTCGATGGCTGATCCAGTGACTGCTCGGGTTGATGCAGGGTGTCACGCGACTGGCGCACCAGCGTCTCCGGCAGCGGCTTCTTCATGCGCGCGCCGAGTTCCAGCAGCTCCTCGGCACGGTTGATCAGGTTGCCGCGCCCGCTGGCCAGCCGCTTCATGGCGGTATCATGCGCCTCACGCGTGCGCCCCAGCTGTGTGCCGAGTTCCTCGAGGGATTCGGCGAGGCCACGGAACTTGTCGAGCAGTGCTCCGGCGCGCTCGCCGATCACACGCGCATTGTCGTTCTGGCGCTCCAGACTCCACAGACTCGCCACGGTGCGCAGGCTGGCCAGCAAGGTGGTCGGCGTCACCATCACCACCCCCTGGGTGAAGGCGTCCTGGAACAGGCTGTCATCGTGTTCGAAGGCCAACGCGAAGGCCGGCTCCATCGGCAGGAACAGGAACACGAAGTCCGGCGAGCCCAGCCCCTCGATGGCGGGATAGTTGCGCCGCGCAAGCCCGGTGACATGGCCGCGCACCGAGGTCAGATGCGCGCGCAGTGCGCGTGCTCGCGTCACGTCATCCTCGGCGTTGACGTACTCGGTATAGGCGGTCAAGGAGACCTTGGCATCGATGATGAGATGCTTGTTGTCCGGCAGGTAGACGATGGCATCCGGACGCTGGCGACCGCCCTCGCCGGTGAATGACACCTCGCGCTTGAACTCGATGCCATCACGCAGACCGGAGCGCTCCAGCACGGTCTCAAGAATCATCTCGCCCCAGTTGCCCTGCATCTTGCTGTCGCCCTTGAGCGCCCGCGACAGGTTGGCCGCTTCCTCGGTGATCTGGCGGTTGAGCCCCGCCAGCTGGTCGAGCTGACTCTTGAGGCTGGTGCGCTCGCGCACCTCCTCGCCATGCAGCTGCTCGAGGCGCTGACGGAAGTCGCCGACCTGCTCACGAAACGGCTTGAGCAACTGCTCGAGCTGGGCGCCACTGGCGGCGGTGAAGCGCTGCTGGCGCTCCTCGAACACCTTGCCCGCCAGCTGCTCGAACTCCTGACTCAGGCGCTCGCGCGACTCGTTGAGCAACGCCAACTGCTGCTCGTGATGGCTGGCCTCCTGACGCTGACGCGTCACCAGCGAGGCATGGGTCTCGCGCAGCTCGGCGTAGCGCTCGGTCAGTGTCTCGAGACGCTCCTCGCGCTCCAGCAGCTGCGCCTCCAGCACTTCCTGCTGGCGGGTCAGGCTGCGTGCCAGCGTCTGCTGCTCACTCAAGGCGCGTGACTGTTCATCCAGGCGCCCCTGCAGCGATTCGCGCAGCGTGGCGAGTTGCTCCGTCAGGGCATCGCGTGCCTGGCGCGCCTCCTCCAGCGACTGGCTCAGATAGCGTTGCTGCTGCTCCGCCTGCTGCCCATCCAGCGCGGCACGTTGCTCGACCAGGGCCGCCTGCTGCTCGGCCTGTTGCTGACGCTCACGCGACTCGTCCAGCGAGGCCTGCCACGTCTGCTGCATCGATTGCTGCTCCTCCTCACTGCTCTCCTGCAGCGCAAGGAGCTGCTCGCGGGTTCGCCGCCAGCCCAGCCCCAGCATCAACGACAGCATCAACAGCACGCCGACCAGCAACCACATCACGGCGGAGGATTCAGAAAGCAGCGACATCGGGCACTCCATGGCCTGTGAAAACGCAGCGGGGTTACCCCCTTGAAAGTCAGTATCGCGCATCCATGTCTTGAGTGTCAGGGCACGGAAGGATGGGGATTGCCTGCCATCATCGAGCGGCGCTCACTGCGGTGAGTGGCGCACGCCAAGAGCAGAATTCTCCCCTTCTCTGCCCAGCACGCTCGCAAGAGCCGAAGCACGGAAAGGAGATTCGCATGACACAGCAGACCGATCAGCAGACACGTCAACAACTGCAAGGTAAGCGCGTGGCCATTCTCGCGACCCATGGCTTCGAGGAATCCGAGCTCGCGGTGCCGCGCGCCGCACTGCAGGAGGCGGGCGTCGAGGTAGACATCGTCTCGCCGGAGAAAGACGGCATTCGCGCCTGGGCCGAAACCGACTGGGGCGAGAAATATCAGGTCGACACCCTGCTCAGCGATGCCAGCGAACACGACTATCACGGCCTGGTGCTGCCGGGTGGCCTGTTCAATCCAGATACTCTGCGTCAGGACGAGAGCGCACTGAGCTTCGTGCGCAGCTTCTTCCAGGCCCACAAGCCGGTCGCCGCCATCTGTCACGCGCCGTGGATCCTGATCGATGCCGGTGTCGTCGAAGGCCGTCAGATGACCTCCTTCCCCTCCGTCGCACAGGACCTGAAAAACGCCGGTGCCGAGTGGCAGGACAGCGAAGTGGTGTGTGACAGCGCGCTGGTCACCAGCCGCAAGCCAGCAGATCTCGATGCGTTCAACGCCAAGCTGCTCGAGGAACTGGCCGAAGGCAAGCACCAGCATCAGCACGCCTGAGGTCGCAAGCCAGAGATCTGCAAGATAGAGATCCGCAAGCTAGAGAGCCGCATGCTCTTAGGCTTGAACAGACAGACGCCCCTGCCACTTCGGCAGGGGCGTTTTCGTTGTCTCAAGGACGCAATCCGGTGCCTTGGTGGCAGAAGTGAAGTGTCCTCGCAGCACTGGCTGAACCACTCACCTCCGAGGTTCGTTGGCCACTCTGTAGCCATGCATCTCAGAACCCTATTGCGAGCAACCACTTACGCTACAGGCAACGCAATCTGGACAACTCAGTACCACGACTACACACCGAGCGACGCACGGAGACATTAGCGAACGCCTTTCGTAAAAGACGCTGCGACACGATATTCTGACGACAAGGATCCTCTTGGGTGACTGACCGACCATACGGGAGACCGCCCCATGCATATCTCGACCTTGACCACAGCCCTTGCATCTCTGCTGCCCTCCCTGCTGCTGGGACTGACGCTGATATTCGCCACGCCGACGCTGGTCGCCGCGGATGATCGCCATCGCGCACAGGGCCAGCACGGCGAGCGCCACAGCACGCCGCAGAGTCGCCACGAGGCGATCAAGCGCCGCCACCTCAGGATGTTCGACGAGCCGCGCGTGGAGCGCCATCACTCGCGCCAGCATTCCCATCATGACATCCGCCGCCATGTCCCCAAGCGCCGCTACTATCAGCATGGGCGTATTGAACACGACCGCTACCGCCCGTACTACTACCGGAACCATGACTCCGGTCGGCATGCTATCCGCCGCTACCATAACGGCGTGAGCATCGGCATTCCGGCGATCCGCATCAATATCAACTGAAGCCGCGCACTCTCATCAGGCCAGGCCAGCGCCTGATGTCCAGACATGACGACGCCCAGAGATGACGACGCCCCCGCAGGCTGACCTGCGGGGGCGTCGTTCGTCTACATGACGCCTCTTACCTGTGAGTTGCTCAAGCGGCCCTGGCAGGCTCGGCCAGTTCCGTGATCAGGCCCTTGAGCACCTGCCAGAATTCACCGACCGACTCGACCTCGACCCGCTCGCTGGGCGAGTGAGCGCCGCGGATCAGCGGCCCGAAGGAGATCATCTCGAGCTGGGGATACTTGGCCCCGAGGATGCCGCACTCGAGCCCGGCATGGATGACCTTGATCTCCGGCGCACGGCCAGTGACGCTCTCGTGCAGGCTGCAGAAGCGCGCCAGCAGCTGCGCATCCGGCACCGGCTGCCAGCCCGGATAGGCATTCTCGGCCGCGGTGGTCGCGCCGATCAGCGCAAAGAGCCCACGGATGCGTTGCTCCATCATGGTCACGGCATCATCACGCAGCGAGCGCACCAGCGCGCAGAGATGGAAGCGCCCCTCGCGCAGCTGCACCACGCCGAGGTTGTTGGAGGTTTCCACCACGCCTTCCACCGCCGCGCTCATGCGCTCGACCCCGTAGGGCGCGGCATCCAGCGCCGCGACCAGCCGCTGGGTGTCCTCGACGGACAGAGCATTCTCGGCGTTGCCACGGGTCACGCTGAGCGCGACATCCGGGTCCGTCTCGCGCAGCTCGTCGCGAATCTGGGCCTCGAAGTCCGCGAGGCGCTGGCGCGCGGCGGCGACGCGCTCGTCATAGATCACCACGCCGACCGTGGCCTCACGCGGCAAGGCGTTGCGCAGCGTACCGCCAGACCAGCTGACCAGACGCGGCTTGAACTCGGCCAGCGCGACCAGCGCGCGTGACATCAGGCGATTGGCATTGCCGCGCCCACGATGGATATCGAGCCCGGAATGGCCGCCGACCAGGCCACCGATGGTCAGCTCCAGCTCCGCTTCGGAATCCTTGAGAGACGAGGTGGCAAACTCGTGATCAACATTGATGTCCGCGCCACCGGCACAGCCGATATAGACCTGGCCGCGGTCCTCCGAATCCAGGTTGAGCAGGTAGCGCCCTTCCAGCCAGTTCTCGGCCAGATTCAGCGCGCCGCCCATCGAGGTTTCCTCCTCAAGGGTGAACAGCGCTTCCAGCGGACCGTGCATGAGGCTGTCATCTTCGAGAACGGCCAGCGCCGCCGCGACGCCGAGACCGTTGTCGGCCCCCAGAGTGGTGCCGCGCGCCTTGAGCCAGCCGTCTTCCAGATAGGTATCGAGGGAATCACGAGTGAAGTCGTGATCACTGTCGCTGGCCGCCTGGGCGACCATGTCGAGATGGCCCTGCAGCACGATGCCCGCTGCGCTCTCGTGGCCGGGCGTGGCGGGCTTGCGCAGACGCAGGTTGCCGAAAGCATCGCGATCATGGGCGAGACCATGCGCTTCGGCCCAGTCGATCAGATAGGCCACCAGCGCGGCTTCATGCCCGGACGGGCGCGGGATATTGCACAGAGTGCGGAAATGACGCCAGAGGATGGCGGGGTCCAACGTATCGATATGCTCATTCATGGCGAAGATTCCTGTTCTTGTCATCAATGAGCATACGGAACAGCGGACGGGCGTGGCTAGGGGTTGTCGACACCTGTCGATCAGTGACTTCGAATATGCAAGGATGACAATCACGATCCTGCTGACAGCTGCATGCCATTCCCCACCTTCATCGGAGCCTCTATGCCTCGTCGACTACTGCTGCTGACCGCCATCTCCGCCACTGCCGGCCTGCTGATGCTGAGTGGCTGCTCGCCGATTCCTGACATGCCCGGCCCGATCGGCATTCCGGGCCTCTGAGCCACGCCCGGCCGTTTTGCTCTTGTCAGACAGGCTTACCGATGCTCATGTCAGATGAGCTTGTCAGACGGCCCTGTCATTCGCGCTTTTCGATCAGGCGCCCGGCGGCCGCTCGGCACCAGCGATCCCGCGCCTTGCGGCCCACGATGCCCAGCCCCTGGGCCCAGCTGATGAAGGCAGGTGCATCCTGTCCGCCCAGCGCCAGCACCAGGCCGTGACGTGACGCCTCATCGAGTCGTGAAGGCTCACAGGCCTCGAGCGCTGTCTCGAGCCACGGCCGCACCAGCGCCAGCCCCCCGCCACCACGCCGATACCAGTCCAGTCGCTGCGCGCATGCGGCTGGCGTCAGCGTGGCCAGGTCATTCTCACTTCCTCGCTGCCACAGTCTGTCGGCCAAGGCGGGCGGCAAGCCGTGCAGCTCATGCTTCAGCAGGCTGGGCAGCAGGCGCTGGAAGTCCTGCTGCAGCGCGCCCAGCAAGGCATCCTGCGCCAACTGCCCGCGCGGTGCAGATTTTCCACTCCCGCTTTCGCCGATGGCCTTGCCCATCATCACCGCGTGCTCGCCACTGGCGGCATCGCGCTTGAGGCCCATGCGCAGCGGCACGAAACCCTGCGCCTGCCAGAAGGCGACCAGATCGGCCTCGGCCCCGAAGCTGGTGCCGAGTCGCGTGACACCTGCCGCCAGTGCCTGCTGTTCCAGCGCCTGGAGCAGGCGCGCGCCCTGACCACGCCGCCACAATGCGGGATGCACCGCGATACGCAGCACCCGCCACCAGCGGGCTTCGGCGGCGCCCTGATGGCCTGCATGCGCCGCCAGCGACTGTGCCAGCAGGTGCCCACGCGGACGCCGCTTGCCGCACCAGATGTCATGCGCTAAGGGCGTCGGGAAGCCGCCCTCCTCGACGGCGGCCACCACCCCCAGCCAGGCATCACGCCCAGTCGTGTCATCGCGCTGACGAATCGCCATCAGCGTGAGCCCCGGCGTGTCGAGCAGCTGGCGCAGGTCCGCCGGTGTGGTGCGGTAATGCGCCTGTACCAGCAGGCCGAACAGCTGCCGCAACGCCGCCTCATCACGTGCCAATGCATCACGCTCCAGTACGACAATGTCGCAGCCCTCCAGCCACTGCTGAGCATTCTTCGCGCATGACTCAGGCAGCTCAGGCAGCTCAGGCAGCTCAGGCGGCTGCGCCGAGAGCAGCAGCAGGTCATCGGTCAATGCTTCCAGAGGGTCGCCGGGCGCCCAGCGCACGGGCGTCGTCATCTCCAGCGCCTGCCAGCCGGGACATTGGCGCTCGAGATGATGACGAAACCGCAGCTGGAAGCCGCGCCCGGTGCCTTCATAGCCATGCACGGTGGTGGCGAAGGCGATGCGCGGAAAATGCGCCAGATAGCCTTTCAGCAGTGGCGTGGGGATGGCGGCGGCTTCATCGACGAACAGCCGCGGCAGCAGCTCATCGTGACAGGCAAGGCGAGCCGCCTCGATGGCATCCGGCGCCAGAAAACGCAGCTCACCGCCGGAAGCCGTGTCGTCATCCGCCTGCCCAGCCGGCAAGCGAAAGACATTGCCCTCGCGCTGCCCCCGGGGCAGCAGGGCCGCCAGGCGTTCGAAGATCGCGCTGACCGCCGCAGGGCGCGGTGCCGTCAGCCAGACATCCTGTCCCGCTGCCAGACAGCGCGCCGCCGCGATGCCCAGCGCGCCACTCTTGCCACGCCCGCGATCGGCGCTGATCACCACGGGTCGCGCAGGCGCCAATGCCTCCAGCGCAGCCACGCTGGCGGCCTGGTCCGGCGTCAGGCAGTCGCTGTCGGCGATGGCGTCTGATCGCGCCGCCTGATTACCGCTATCCAGCGATAGCGCAGGCAGGTGTCCGCCCTGTGGCCAGTGCAGCACACTGGCGTGCGCTGAGAGGCGGCGTGCCAATCGCGCCAGATAGCGCGCCGTCAGCTGCTCCCGCGCGAAGGGCCAGTGGGCCAGACGCGCATGATCGCCATCCGGCACTGGCGCAGGGTCTGCCGCGGCCCAGGCAGCAGGCGTCATCAGTACCAGCAGGCCACCCGTCTTCAGGGCGCCGGTAACGGCGCCGAAGGCATCGGGGTCGAAGCCCGTCGCCGGCTGCGCCGCATCGAAGATGACCAGTGACTGCTCACCACCCAGCTGGGTGGCGGCCTTGGCCATCGCCAGCGCACGCATGGGCTTCGCGCCCGCTGTCGACAAGGCTTCACCTGTGCCCAGCCACAACGGGGCAGTCTCACGCGCTGGCCATAGCTCGCAGATTGCCTGCGCGGCGCCGGAGGGGTCATCGCCACTGATCCACAGGCAGGCACGCTGACGCCGCGCGAGCAGATGTTGATGCAGCACTCGGCACCACGCCTCGAGAGCGGGCAGGTCAATGCGAGAAGGAGAATCTGAAGGAGGAGTCGTCATGTCGCGCAGCATGCCGCATGGCAGCGCGCCAGACCAGATGGCGCGAGAAAGTCGCGAGGCAGCCGTGTAGCAATCGTGAGGCCGTTGCAAGAAAGCCGCGATCTGCCCGGCGCTGCCGCCCGGCCTGTCATTCGCCCCTGTTACTTGAGAAGAAGCTCGTGCTTACTTGAGAACAAGCTCATATTAAAACAACGCCCCGTTGCAAGATGAGCAACGCAAGCGGCGCAGGGATGAGAATAGTTATATTTAGGCTTATCGGGATAATGAAGCTCCACTTCCCATCATTGCGAGTCCCCCCGATGCCACAGCGTCACTCCCTTACCACTGCTCTGCCCCGCGCGCTCAAGCCTTGCCTGCTCGCCCTGAGCCTGGCGGCAACGTTCGTGGCGGGTCAGGCCTCGGCACTGGAATACCCGATCGGCACGCCGGTCAAGGAAGGCGGCATGGAAATCGCTGCCGTCTACCTGCAGCCGGTGGTGATGGCCCCGGCCGGCAAGCTGCCGGCCAATCAGGCCGATATCCACCTGGAAGCCGATATCCACGCGCTGATGGAAAACGACAATGGCTTCGCGCCGGGCGACTGGATTCCCTACCTCGGCATTCACTACACCCTGACCAGGCAGGGTGGCGAGGCGCCGATCGAAGGCGAGCTGGTGCCGATGATCGCCAATGACGGCACCCACTACGGCAAGAACGTCAAGCTGGATGGCCCGGGCAAGTACCACCTGACCTTCGAGATCCAGCATCCGGACATGCCGCGTCATATCGACAAGGAAACCGGCGTCGCCGAGTGGCCGCAGACCATCACCACCGACTATGACTTCGTCTATGCCGGCGTCGGCAAGAAAGGCGGCTACTGAGCGCCGCTCTGCCCTTACTGCATGCCCCTGAATGTCTGCATTCCGTGAGGCGGCCTTTGCCGCTTGCTCCTTCGATGGCCGCCTGTGCTGACCTGCACTCGCGGCCATTGGTCGCTCTACCGCCAGCGCCTTGTACTGGTGTCAGTGTGCGCTTTTCCTCATCGTCCGGAGTGTCCCATGCGCCTGACCGCTTTCCTGCCCTCCCTCTTGCCCTCTCGCCTATCCTCTCACTTGCCTTCTCGCCTGCCCCGTCGAGCAAGCGCCCAGCTGCCCGCGCTCGCCCTGTTGCTAGTAGCTGTCCTGCTGCTCGTGGCCCTGCTGCCTAGGCCGGCGGCCGCCAGCGACATGCCGTCCTACGACCTGACCCTCGACAACGGCAGGCTCACTCCTGAGGTCCTTGAGGTGAAGGCCGGCGAGAAATTCGTCATCCAGCTGCACAACGCGGGCAATACGCCGGCCGAATTCGAGAGCAACTCCTTGCGCAAGGAGAAGGTGCTGGCACCGGGCGTGAAGTCGTTCGTCGTCATCCATCCGCTGCGCGCGGGCAGCTATGACTTCTTCGATGATTTCCACCTGCCGGACGCGCGTGGCAAGGTCGTCGCCGAATAAGCTCGGCCACCCTGTGCCAATGACGTCTTTTTCGTCATCGATGGCGCGCACCGATCGTCAGTAGAAGAGAGTCCGCATGTTTGATCAGATCCTGTTTATCGTCTGGCGTGAAAGCGTCGAAGCCATTCTCGTCATCGGCATCATGCACGCCTGGCTGGTGCAGTCCGGTACCCGCGCGGGCCTGCGCTACCTGTGGGGCGGGGTCGTCGCCGGCCTGGTGCTGGCCGGCCTGATGGGGGCAGCGCTGATGGGCGCCAACACCTGGCTGACCGGCATCGCGCAGGAGGTCTTCCAGGCCGTACTGGTATTGACCGCCTGCCTGTTGATCACCCAGATGGTGCTGTGGATGCGCACCAAGGGGCGCACGCTCAAGGCAGAACTCGAGAGCGGCCTGGCCAGCGCTGTCTCCTCCGGCAGCTACTGGGGCGTGGCGACGCTGGTCGCCATCGCCGTGGCACGTGAAGGCGCGGAAACCGTCGTCTTCCTCTACGGCATGGGCGCCGCCAGCCTGCAGTCCGGTGGCATCGCCAGCTTCGCGCTGGCCGCAGGCCTCGGCTTCGCCCTCGCGGTAGCCACCTTCATGGCGCTGCAGCTCGGTTCACGCCTGTTCTCGTGGAAGCTGTTCTTCCGCGTGACCGAAATCCTGCTGTTGCTGCTGGCGGCGTCACTTTTGATGTCGGGCCTCGAGCAGCTGATCGGCCTCGGCTATCTGCCGGCGGGCCTCGACCCGCTGTGGGATTCCAGCTGGCTGCTCGATGATGGCAGCGGCCTCGGCGGACTGCTGGCGACCTTCGCCGGCTATCGCGCCTGGCCTGCCACGACGATGGTGGTCGGCTATCTCGGCTACTGGGTCATCGTCATAGGCCTCATGAAGCGTCAGCGCAAGAGGGAGCGCGTCGACCAGCGCCGCCAGCTCACTGCCCGCGCGCGCAGCTGAGTCCTGTTCACGCGATCTGCCAGTCAGGAGAAACGATAGTCATGGCCAATTGCGGCTCCAGCCCCCACGGTGACATCAGCAACCTCATCGCCAGTGATGGCGGCACCTCGCCGGGCCGTCAGGCCACGCGTATCGCGCGCTTCGGACAGGCGATGCAGCAGCGACGTGACCTGATCCAGCTGGTGCAATGGCTGGTGGTCGGCATCTATGCCTTTCTGCTGGTGGTGCCGGCCCTGTTGCCACTGCCGGATTACCAGGCGCATATCCTCACCAACCTGACGGTGTTCGCCGAGTTCGTGTTCTGGGGGCTGTGGTGGCCCTTCGTGCTGATCAGCATGGTGCTGATGGGCCGCGTGTGGTGCGGTGTCTTCTGCCCCGAAGGCACCCTGACCGAAGCCGCCAGCCGCATCGGCCTCGGTCGCCCGATTCCCGGCTGGATGCGCTGGGGCGGCTGGCCCTTCGTGGCCTTCCTCGGCACCACGCTCTATGGCCAGCTGGCCAGCGTCTATCAGTACCCGCTGGGCGCACTGGTGGTGCTGGGCGGCTCGACGGTGGCCGCGATCACCGTCGGGCTGATCTACGGCAAGGGCACCCGCGTCTGGTGTCGGCAGCTGTGTCCGGTGAATGGCGTCTTCAATCTGCTGGCGCGCCTCTCGCCGACCCACTTCCGCACCGACCAGGCGCGCTGGAACGCTCACAATCAGGCTGTCCGTCAGGGCAACGCCGTGCGCATGTACGCCCCTGACTGCGCGCCGCTGATTCCGCTCAAGCAGCTCGACAGTGCCGGTGACTGCCATGTCTGCGGACGCTGCAGCGGCTACAAGGACGCGATGCAGCTGGAGTGGCGTGCGCCGGGGGTAGAGCTGGTCGAGCCGCCGCAGCCGGTGCGCTTCACCCACTACTCGGTGCTGGTGTTCGGCCTGCTCGGCATCGCCATCGGTGCCTTCAGCTGGAGCGCCAGCCCGTGGTTCGTCGCCCTCAAGCAGCAACTGGCGGTCTGGCTGATCGAGCACGATCTGATGTGGCCGCTGACCACCACCCTGCCCACCTGGATTCTGACCAACTACCCCGAGCACAACGATGTCTTCAACCTGCTCGATGGCAGCCTGATCACGCTGTGGATCGTGGTTGGTGGCGGACTGCTGGGCGCGCTCACCAGCCTGCCGCTGCTGCTGGGCAACTGGCTGATGGGTGGCAAGGCGACGCTGTCACGCCTGTGGCATCTCTCGCTGAGCCTGATTCCGCTGGGCGGGCTGGGCGTGTTTCTCGGCCTCTCCGCCACCACCATGACGCTGCTGCGCGGCGACGGCATCAACCTCAGCTGGGCCAATGATCTGCGCGCCACCCTGCTGGCACTGGCCTGCCTGTGGGGCCTGCGGCTGGCCTGGCGCATTACCGGTGAGCAGCGCAATGGTGAACAGCGCAACGGCGGCCTGCTCGCAGGCAACACTGCACGGCTGATCGGCACCGCGAGTGTCGCGCTGGCCTGCCTGCCCGCGCTGGGCATCTGGTATCTGATGTTCTGGGGCTGGTGACGCCCTGCTGGCTGAATGCTGGCTGACTGACAGAGGCTCATGGCCTGACACACCAAGGCTTGAAAGACCAAGACCCGCCGATTGGCGGGTCTTGGTCTTTCAGCGACTTGCGGCGTTTTCTCAAACTACGATCAAGGAGCCTTCAAGGCGCCATCAGTGCGCTGGGCTCTGTTCGCCACTTTCGCTGGCATCCGCCTTGCTGGCAGGGTTTTCCGGACGACGGAACAGGAAGGCCGCCACGCTGCCGACTACATAGACCGCGCCCAGCCACAGGAAGATATTGTCGAAGGCCAGCACCTCGGCCTGGAGGCTGATGCGCTGGGCGATCATCTGCACACCGGCCTGCCACGGATCAGCCAGCCCCGTGAAGGTCGACTGATAGCTTGCCAGCTGGTCGATCACCACCTGGCGGCTCTGGTCGATGGCCCCGATCATCTGGTTCCAGTGATAGTCCTCACGCAGCTCGCGGAGGGTATCGATCAGCGCCAGCCCCACCGCGCCGCCCAGGTTGCGCATCACGTTGAACAGGCCACTGCCGTTGCCTATCTCGTGGGGCGCCAGACGCCCCATCGCCAGCCGGGAGACCGACAGCAGCACCATGATCTGGCCCGCGCCGCGGATCACCTGCGGCCAGAAGAAGTCATCGAAGCCCGAGTCCGAGGTCAGGTGCACGTTCATGCCGGTGCCGAGGCCGGTCAGCACCAGGCCGATGCACAGCATCAGGCGCAAGTCGATGCGGTCGGAAAGCTTGCCCGCCACCGGCGCCATCAGGAACATCACCACGCCGCTGACGAACATCACCTGCCCGATCTGCACGCTGGAGAAGCCGGAAATCGAGCCGAGAAACAGCGGCACCATATAGACCAGCCCATAGAGCACCACGCCGATCCAGAAGCCGATGATCGCGCCCAGCGCGAAGTTGCGGTCCCTGAACACCCGCAGGTCGACGATGGGATTGCGGGTCGTCAGCACGCGCCAGAAGAAGCCGACCGCCGCCACCGCGCACACCACACTCCAGAACAGGATCAGTGAACTGGCGAACCAGTCATCGCCGGGCCCCTCCTCGAGCACGAATTCGAGGCTGCCGAGAAAGACCGCCATCAGCGCCAGCCCCAGCGTATCCAGACGGCTGAGCAGGCTGCGATCACCGCTGTCGATTTCCAGATTGCGCCACACCAGCGCCGCCACGATGACGCCCGGCACCAGATTGACCAGAAACAGCCAATGCCAGCTCATGTATTCGGTGATGTAGCCGCCGACGGACGGCCCGATGGAGGGCGCCATGGTCGCCACCAGGCCGATCACCGCCTGGATGCTGCCCATCATGCGGCGCGGGAAGATCGAGAAACTGGCTGCCTGGGTCAGCGGAATCATCGCACCGCCCATGAAGCCCTGGACCGCGCGCAGCACGATCAGGGCTTCCAGCGAGGTCGAGAGCGCACAGCCCAGACTCGCCAGCGTGAAACCCAGCGCCGAGACGGTCAGCACCAGCCGCGTCGAGAAGATGCGCGCCAGCATGCCGGAGAGCGGAATCATCACGATCTCGGCGATCAGATAGCTGGTCTGCACCCAGGAGATCTGGTCCTGACTGGCGGCCAGGCCCGCCTGCAGCTCGTTGAGCGAGCTGGACACGATCTGGATATCCAGAATCGCCATGAACATGCCGAACACCGCGGCCACGAAGCCGATCTGCTGGCGGCGCGTCGGCATGTCACTAACGGTGCCCGCCGGGGGCTGTCTCGGGGGCTGGGCCGAGGACTGAGTCGTCTCGGTCATGCTTACTGCGCTCCGCGATCAGCGCTGGCGACCTGCGCGGCATCGGGCGCGATGACGTCCCTGGAGAGGCTATCGGCGGCATAGGTGCCGGTGTCCGGCAGTTCACGCGTATCGACACTGGGGATGACCGACAGGCCAGCACGCAGACGCGGCAGCGCATCCGCTGGGCCGGTCAGGCGAATGCGCACCGGCACACGCTGGACGATCTTGTTGAAGTTGCCGGTGGCATTGTCCGTGGGCAGCAGGCTGAACTCGGTGCCGGTCGCCGGCGCCAGGCTATCCACCACGCCCTCAAACTCGATATCCGGGTAGGCATCCACCTCGAGACTGACCGGCTGACCGACGCGCATGCGCTCGGTCTGGGTTTCCTTGTAGTTGGCCACCACATAGGCGCTCTTCACCGGCACCAGCTGCATCAGGGTCAGCGAGGCGCTGGCCATGGTGCCCACCTCGACACTGCGATTGCCGACCACACCATCCTGCGGCGCGTAGATCGAGGTCTTCTCCAGCTGGTGGCGCGCGTAGGCGAGATCCGCCGCCGCCGACACCACCTTGGCACGCGCCGACTCCAGCTGCGCCTTGTAGACCTCCAGCTGCTGACGCGCGGACGCCAGTGCAGCGTTCTGCTGCGCCACCTTGGCCTCGGCGGTGCGCAGGGTGACCTGATCATCCTCATAGGTCTGACGCGAGGCGTAGCTGCGGCTCTCCAAGCTTCTTGAGCGCTTGAGATGCAACGCAGCCTGATCGCGTTCGGCCTTGGCCGAGGCCAGCGCAGCCTTGGCCTCGTCGATCTTCGCGCCCTGCAGGTCCAGCTGTCGCTCGGCCTGGACTTCCCCGGTGCGGGCGTTGTCCAGCGCGGCACTGGCCTGGTCCAGATTGGCCCTGGCATCTTCGTCATCCAGCTGCACCAGCAGCTGCCCCTTCTTCACCGGCTGGTTGTCATGCACCAGCATGCGCGTCACCCGCGCGGTGATCTCGGAGCGCACCGCGACGCTGTCGGTGCGCACATAGGCGTTGTCGGTCTCCTGCATGAAGCGCCCGACCTGCCACCATTCGCCCCCCATCACTCCGCCAGCGATCACGCCCGCCACCACGATGAGTGCCACGACACCCTTGCCAGCCTTGTTCATTCGGTGACTCTCTCTTGCTGCCTGTCGGTGACAGGCGTGTAATCTGTCCGACGCTGCGGATGAGGCGGCCACGGCGCTTGCGAGCGCTCAGGCCACGGCTGTCATCTTGCATCGCCACAAAGTGTAATAAATACTACACTTCATTGAGGCACTCCAGACAGTTTCGACAGACAGCGTCTCTCGTTCGCAATATCGCAACCTTGCCTGTTTCAGGCGGTTTCCGGATCACAGACAGGACACTCACATGACTGATTCGCCCTCATCAGAGACCGGCCCTGACTCGGTAAGCACCACGACTCGCGCCTCACCGCGCGGGGAAGCACGCCGCAAACGCCAGCTGGAAGTCGCCCGCGAACATTTCCTCGAACACGGCTTCGCCGCGACCAGCATCAATGAGATCGCCCGGCAGGCCGGCGGATCACTGGCAACGCTGTATCGTAATTTCGGCAACAAGGACGGCCTGTTTCTGGCCGTGATGCAGCAGGAGGCGCAGACGGTGTGGTCGGTGATGGACCACGAAGCCAACGAGACACGCAGTGTCGAGGAAGCGCTGGAAGACTTCGGCATGGCGATGCTGGCGCTGGCCCTCGCGCCCGAGCTGATCCGGCTGTTCCGTGGCCTCGCCTTCGAGAGCGGCCGCAATCCGCAGCTAGGCAAGCTGTTCCTCGACAACGGCCCCAAGCTGACCCGACAACGCCTGGCAGGCTACCTGTCGCGTCAGGTCGCCCAGGGCCACCTGCCGCCCACCGGCCTCGGCCAGGAACCGCTGGCCGCCGCCAACCTGCTCACCGGCATGCTGCTCAATCCGTTGCATGTCGACGCCCTGCTCGGCTGCCCACCCGACACCGCAAGCCCCGAACAACTCCGCCCACATGTCAGACGCTGCGTGCGCGTCTTTCTGGCAGGTTTCGGTGCCAGTTAGAAAGCTGGCCGGGTTCGGAGCCTGATCACCAGCCCACCGACACAAAGACGCCGAGTCGACTGACTCGGCGTCTTTGTGTGCTTTCTGCAGGAAACCAGCGATGGCCGCCAGGCGAGTGACCTCAGGCGGGTCTGGGCTGGCGCAGGCGCGCCAACCACCCTCCGTTGCGGGCCTGGGCGCGTACGCCGGGGAAGTTGAGTTCGACCTGGCGCAGACACAGGGTCAGCAGGATGGTCAGCACGAGGTAGATGGCGCCGATGAACAGCAGCGGCTCGTAGGTGAGGAAGTTCTCGTCGCGGATGATGTTGGCGACCTGCAGCAGGTCCATCATGGCGATCGTCGAGACTAGCGGCACCGACTTGAGCAGCAGGATGATCTCGCCGGTCAGGGTCGGCAGGCACAGCTGGATGGCGCGCGGCAGCCACAGGCGACTGAAGACCTGGAACGGCCCCATACCGAAGGCGCGCCCCGCTTCCCGCTCGCCCGGCGGCACGCTGAGCAGCGCCCCACGCAGCACCTCGCCGGTGTAGGCGCCCACCGAAAGCGTGAAGGTCAGGGTGGCGTAGAAGAACGGATCACGCAGGATGCCCCAGAACATGCTCTCGCGAATGCCGGGAATGCCTTCCAGCAGCCGGCCGATGCCGTAATAGAAGAAGAACAGCTGCACCAGCAGCGGCGTACCACGCATCACGATGGAGACGCCGCTGGCCAGCCAGGCGAGCGGCCTGGGGCCCTTGATGCGCGCCATCGCCATGCCGACCGCCAGCGTGAAGCCGAGCACGGCGGAGACCACCAGCAGCACCAAGGTGTTGATCAGCCCCGTCCACAGCGACTCCTGATAGTAGGGGTCCGATAACCAGCTGAAATCCATGTCACGCCTCCTGGGCTGAAATATCGGGCTCGCCGCGGCGCACGTAGCGTTCCAGACGACTGAACACGGCGCTCGAGGTCAGGGTCATCAGCAGATAGAGCAGCCCCGCCACGCTGTAGAACAGGAAATAGGCGCGCGAGCTGGCGGCCGCCTGCTGCACGGTGAAGAACAGCTCGCTGAAGCCGATGACGCTGATCAGGGCGGTGTCCTTGATCAGGATCAGCCACAGGTTGGACATGCCCGGCAGTGCATTGGGCAACATGCCCGGCAGCGTGATGTAGCGAAAGCGCGCCATGGGCGAGAAGCCATAGGCATCGGCCGCTTCCAGCTGGCCCCTGGGGATGGCCAGGATGGCGCCGCGGAAGACTTCGGTCATGTAGGCGCCCTGCACGAAGGCCAGCACGCCGACGGCAGTGACGAAGCCGCTGATCTCCACCTGGCCCTCGACCCCCAGCGCGTTCATCAGCGCAGTGAGCGCCTGGGAGCCGCCGTAGTACAGCAGAATGATCAACAGCAGTTCCGGCACCGCGCGCACGGCCGTCGAATAGCTGGTGGCAAGCGCGCGCAACGGCGCCCACGGGCTGAGTCGTGATGCCGCCCCCACCAGCCCGAGCAGCAAGCCGATGGCGTAAGCGGCGAAGGCGATCTGCAGAGTGGTGACGGCGCCGGCGAGTATCGGGGCTGTCCAATCGGCGAGCCCTTCCTGGGCGAACTGGGACATGATCAGCGTCCTTCTCGTATCAGTAGGAAATGGCGGATGCGATACGCGAGGCGTGCTGACCGGACGACCTCGGCCGCCCGGCCAGCACGCGCAGGCTCAGCCCAGGCAGACGTCGGTATCGAAGTACTTGTTCGAGAGCGCCGTGCAGGTTCCGTCCGCGTAGACCTGGTGGATGGCGCCATCGAGTGCCTCTTTCAGCGCGCCATCTTCCTTGCGCACCCCGATGCCGGCCCCGATGCCATAGGCCTCGTGCTGCGGCGTGGTCGCCTTGATCTCGAAGTTTTCGGCCTCGTCACGCTTGACCAGTGCGCTCATGGCGATCTCGTCGGCCAGAATCACGTCCACGCGCCCGGACAGCAGGTCACTGTTGACCTGCTCCTGCTGATCATAGAGACGTACATCGACGCCGGTGTTGCGCAGCGCTCTACGGGCGAAGTTGGCATGGGTGGTCGCCGCCTGGGTACCGAGAATCTTGCCGTCGAGGCCATCCGGAATCTCGAGCTCGAGATCCTTGGCGGCCACGTAGGCACCCGGCGAGTTGTAATAGGGGATGCTGAAGTCGATGACCTTCTCGCGGGCCTTGGTGATGGTCATCGAATTCATGATCATGTCGATGCGACCGGCCTTCAGCGAGGGAATGATACCGCTCCAGCCGGTCGGGGTGATCTCGCACTCACGCTGCATGGCGTCACAGATCGCCTCGGCCAGCTCGACCTCGAAGCCGGTCCACTCACCGCTGGCAGAGGTGTAGGTAAAGGGCGGATAAGGCTCCGCGGAGATACCGATCTTGAGGGTGTATGCGGCATGCACCTGAGCGGCGCCCAGCGTCAGTCCACCCAGCGTCAGTCCCCCCATCATCAATGCACCGGCCAGCTTGCGCAGCGCAGAGGTGGAAGCAGAAGTGGAAACAGAGTCAGAACGCGTCCCGCGTGCGGTCAGTGAAGGGATATTGGCAGCAAATCCAGCGTCGTTCATCAAGGTCATCAGGCCATCTCCTGGCTGTTGTTGTGGGTCCATCTACGTCATGGCGGGGAGGTCCATGACGGGGTGTTGCAGGCGGGCTCAGGCCGCCGGTGCGATGAAGCGGCGGCAGCGCTCGTGCTCGGTCTGCTCGAAGACCTCCTCGGGGCTTCCGGCCACGCCGACCCTGCCCTCATCGAGAAACACGATCTGATCGGAGACTTCTCTGGCGAAGGCCATCTCGTGGGTCACCATCAGCATGGTGCGACCCTCATCGGCGAGGCTGCGGATGACGCCGAGCACTTCACTGACCCGCTCCGGGTCCAGTGCCGAGGTCGGCTCATCGAAAAGCAGCACGCGCGGCTCCATCGCCAGCGCACGTGCGATCGCGACCCGCTGCTGCTGGCCGCCGGAGAGAAAGGCCGGATAGCTGTCGGCGCGTTCCAGCATGCCGACACGCTCCAGATAGTGCTCCGCGATGTGTGTCGCCTCGCGGCGTGACATGCCCTTCACGCGCATCGGCGCCTCGGTGACATTGCCGAGCACGGTCAGGTGCGGCCACAGATTGAACTGCTGGAAGACCATGGTGACCTTGGAGCGCAGGCGCTGGATCTGACGACGATCCAGCCCGATGAGGCCGCCGCAGCTGTCACGGTCGAAGCGCACATGCTCACCGGCGATCGACAGCTCGCCCCGATCGGGGCGCTCGAGCAGGTTCATGCAACGCAGCAAGGTGCTCTTGCCGGAGCCACTGGCGCCGATGATGGTGGTGACGGTGCCTTCCTTCACGCGCAATGACACGTCGTGCAGCACCGCCAGATCACCGTAGTGCTTGACGATGTTGCTGGCTTCGACGACGACCCGATTCGAGGCAGCACGCGCGGGTCTTGCCGGGCCGTCCGGGCGCGCCTGCTGAGGCTCGGAGATGCCGTCACTGTCTGCATTCATCGAGCGGGTCATGGGAGATACGTTCGAGGGCGAGATAGTCATGAGCGACTCACAAGTGGGTGGCTGTGGCTGGCGTGAAATGAGCGATCGTGCAGCCGATAGCGGCGCGACGCACCCTGTTGGTGCAGAGTGATGCTGCCGGGCCTGGCAGATGATGCGCGGGTGACGCCTGTCTTGCCGCCACGGGCCACGGTGGGCTGCGCAACCGGCGATCGAGCTGCAATCGAGCGAACGACTATTGATACACTTGTATAGCAAGAGACGTTCCACATTGCGACTTTCCACGCCAGGGGCACGGCAAGCAGGGTCGTGGTTCACGGATTGCACGCCTTGGACGCGACGAGGCTTAGACAATACGAGGCCTGGGCGGGAGCCATCCCTCGGCGCCCGCCCAGGCCGTCAAGGCGGCAGCACGGCTACGTCAGCCTTGCAGGCTGGCCTTCACGGCAGCCAGGGCATCCTCGCCATCGCGTGTAGTCACGCCAGCGAGAAACTCCGCCAGCCGGTCTGGATTGGCGGCCAGCCAGTCGTGCGCCACCTCATCGAGGTCACGCTCCTTGAGGCTGTAGTCGAGGATGAAGGCACTCTGCTCTTCGGAGCTGAAGACCAGCTGATCGAGGAAGCGAGTGAGGTTGGGATTGGCTTCGGCGTAGGCGGTGCGCACCACGGTCTTGACGTCACTGGCGCCATTGTCGGGGCCGAACACCGACTCCGGATCTTCCAGGATGTGGGTGTCGAATTCCGGCACCATCCAGTGCGGTGTCCAGCCGTAGAAGGCGATCCAGCGTTGCTCGCGCTGAGCGGCACGCACCTCGCTGAGCATGCCGGGCGTCGAGGATTCCATCGCATCCCAGCCGCCCAGGCCATAGACATCATCGTCGATTGCCCCATTGAGCATGTCGCTGACGGTGGAGCCGCTTTCGATGGAGTAGACGGTCTCGTCGAATCGCTCGGCGTGGGCGGCAAGGTCCGCGGCGCTGTGGATGCCGGCCTCGTAGACATAGCCCGGCACCGCGAAGCCCATGCGGGCGCCGGTGACGTTGTTGCCGAGATCGGTGATCGCGCCGGCGGCCATGGCCGCGTCATAACTGTCTTTCTGAGCAGGCAGCCAGCCAGCGAGGAAAGCATCACTGTCGCCGGTGGTCAGGGTGTTGTAGCCGACGGTGGAGCTGACCTCCTGTCGCTCCACGTCGTAACCCAGCGGAGCGAGAATCCGGGCGACGATCTCACTCTTGACGGTGACGCCGGGCCACGGCGGCACGATCAGCGTCAGCTCATCATCCTTGTCCTGGGCGGGGGCTGCCAGGCTTGCCGTACTGAGCAACAGGGTCGCGAGGGCAAGCAGGCCACGGCGGGCGCCGTGCTTCGTCGTACATGTCAGGGGGTACGGGGTGGTGGTCATCGTGTCTGTCCTTGTCGGTTCCGGTCGCGCCGGGCCTTGTTGTTGTCGGGGCTGAAAGGTTTCGTGAATGGCGGTCGTCGTGCGTGTCCATCGCTCGCGGCGCTGTCATGGTCGGGTGCTTGTGTCTCCTCCGCCCTGCCGCCCCGCTGGCTGCGTCGCAAGAGATTGATTCAAGAGAGTTATCCTCCGGCGGAGTGCGCCTTCAGCGAGCACTGGCCCGCCTGCCCGGCGCTGGTTCAAGTGCTGTCTCAAGTGCTGTCTCAAGTGCTGGCTCCGGCACCAGATCCGGCAAGCCGCCGAAGGGCGCGCGTCCCATCACGCGCTCCAGCATCGGGACGAAATGCTCCAGCGGCAGGGTGTCGTATTCAGGGTCGAAGCTGGTCTGGTCCCACTCGTCACAGAAGCGCACGGTGCGCTCATAGGCGGGATGCCCGGCATGTGCCTCGCGGGCGTGGCGGTCCTGACCGAAGAATTCGCGGTAGTGATAGCCCTGGAACAGCTCGTGATGACGAATCATCCAGGTGTTCAGCGGGTCGATGAAGGGCTCGAGGATACCGGCGGCGATCTCGGCATGATTGGCCGGTGCCAGATCATCGCCGATGTCATGCAGCAGCGCGCAGACCACCATCTCCTCATCGGCACCATCACGCAACGCGCGGGTAGCGGTCTGCAGGCAATGTTCGTAGCGATCGACCGGATAGCCGTGGTGATCGCCCTTGAGCCGCCCAAGATGTTCCAGCACGCGCCGGCAGGCATCGGACTGATATTCCCGGAAGCGCGCATCGATCAGCGCCCACTCGGCATGGGTGCTTTCCTCGAAACTGCGGAAGCGGGCCTGCTCGCTCATGCGCTGGCCTCCTCATTGGCGAACTGACCGTCGCGCTGTCCATCGAGCTGACCGGCGAGCTGATCGGCCAGCAGCAGACGGCGGCTGGCGGTAGAGTCGCGGTCCACGTAGCCCTGGCGCATATGGCGGATGCCGCCCTCCAGCTGGAAGGCGCTGCGACCATGGAACAGCCGGTAGTTGTCCATGATCAGCATCTGGCCCGGTGCCAGCTTGAGGTGCAGCGTGAAGTCGTCACCGGAGATCAGCCGATAGAACGCCTGGCGGGCAGCATAGTAGCGACGCAGGGTCGCGCCGGGCAGCGCCGGTACCCGCTCGGTGCGGTTGGAGAAACGTACTCGGGCAACCTGGCCACGGCTGTCCAGCTCGATCAGCGGGCCGGCACTTTCCAGCCGCGTGGTGGCATCGTGATAGCGAAAGTCGGGGGTGACCTCGGTCAGGCAGGTGAAGGCCTCGGGGTCGACGCGACGCAGGTGCTCCGCCGCGCTGAAGCCATCCACCAGCATGCTGTCGCCGCCCTGGGCCGCGTTGCGCAGGCAGTGCAGCCAGATATAACCCGGAATCGGGTCGCGGTAGGGATTGTCGGTGTGGGGTTCCAGCCCGCGCTGGGTCATCGTGAGGTCATAGGCATTGGCGACGGATTTCACATCGGCGATACCGCCCCAGTTGGTGCGTCGCAGCGGCCCGATACGGTGAATCAGCCCCTGCATGCCGTCCTCCGTGTCCGGCACGCCACTGACCCGCACGAAGCCGAAGCGCTGCAACTGCTCGAGCATGTCCAGCAAGGCCGCGTCATCCTCCAGCGCCGCGGCGAAGTCGGCCTCGGGCAGCCGGGCCAGATCCCCCTGCCAGAAGGTCATGCCCTGATAGGCCTCACACGGCTGACACTCCGCCAGCAGTGCCGCCAGCGAGAAGCTCGCCGCATGGCCGTCACTGAAGGCCAGCGACAGCGTATCGCCATCCAGCTGCGCCTGGGTCAGGCTCAGGTCCAGCGGCAGGTCCGCCGCCTCGATCAGGCGCTGACCGGTGAGGGAGTCGAGCGTCGTTTCATCGGGACTCCGCTCTCGCAACCAGAGCGCCTCGAGGGTCAGATCGCCCTCGGCGTGGCTCAGATGCAGTTGTTGTCCAGGGTCTTTCAGGCTGACGGAATGCGGGCTGCTGGGCACTCGATGATCTCCACGGCTGAGGGAGCGGCACTGTTGTCTTACCGGGCAGGTGCCTGCTCGCGGATGCTGGTGCGACGCTGAATCTCCCTTTACCTTAATCACTTCAGCCAGAGCAGATTGATGAAATTGGACGCATAATTGATCAAATTGGCCATCGTTACGCTGGCCATCATCACATTGGCTATTGATCACACTGACAATTGATCCGACGGGAAGCTGAACAGGGCCACTGGATCTCACGAGTCAGTCATGAGGAACCTGCGAGCCACGCACGCCAGAAAGTGGCTGCCCGGCGCCAGCGACGCATCATTGAAGTCGTAGTCAGGCTGGTGGAGATTGGGACTGCCGGGCTGATCACCGTTGCCGATCCAGCAGTACGCTCCCGGCACCGCCTCCAGGAAGACGCCCATGTCTTCCGAGCTCAGGCTTATGGGGTGCTCGACGAGACGCTCACTGCCCCACTCTGCCGTGATGACCTCACGACACAGCGCCGCGCAAGCCAGGTCATTGGCTACCGCCGGCGTGGAAGGGGTGTATTCGAGCGCGACCTCGCAGCCCGCCGTGAGTGCGGCTCCCTGAGCCACCTCGCGAATCCGCTGCTCCAGCAGCTCGCGTACCTGCGGCGTGAAGCTGCGCACATCGCCCTTCACCCTGGACGTTGCTGGAATGATGTTGCTGGCATCCCCGCCATGCACACTGCCGACGCTGATGACGGCGGTATCGCTCGGGCTGATGTTGCGGCCGACGATCTGGTGGACGCCGGTGATGAACAGTCCCGTGGCCAGAATCGGATCGCGAGTGAGATGCGGCATGGCGCCGTGCCCGCCTCGGGAATGAAACGTCACGCTGAATTCGTCGCTGGCCGCCATGTGCGGTACGTCATGCACCACGAAATGGCCCGTCTTGACCCCCGGCCAGTTGTGCATGCCGAAGATGGCCTTGACGGGAAAGCGCTCGAACAAACCGTCGGCCAACATGTCGGGCGCGCCGGTGCCCGCCTCTTCCGCCGGCTGCACCACCAGCACCACATGGCCCCTGGGCGGACGCTGCTGCACCAGCTCCATCGCTGCCCCGACCAGCATCGCGGCATGGCCATCATGACCACAGGCATGCATGACATTGGCATGCTGCGAGCCATGCGTATTACCGGCGTTTTCCTGAAGCGGCAAGGCATCCATGTCGGCACGCAGCGCCACGCCGATGCCGGGCTCCTCGCCGTAGATGATGGCGACCAGACCATGCCCGCCGATCCCCTCATGCAATTCATCCACTCCGACCTCGCGCAGCATGGCGGCCACCCGCCGGGCGGTCTGCTGCTCCTGACACGAAAGCTCTGGGTGACGGTGCAACTCATGACGGAACGCGGTCAGCGTCGCCAGATCCTGCTCATTCATCGGGGCTTCCTTCCATTGCTCGAACGTCATGATTGTTGTCCTGTCATCATGCCCATGCCGCTCGCTCCTCAACAAGCTCGCCCCTCAACAAAGTCGCTCTGTCTGGCGTTTCCCGATCTGAATACCCGATATAGACGAGCGAGCTACACGTCCGGCAGCACCTCCGACAGGCAAGACGCCCGTGCAAGGCACCGGGCGTCCTGGGGTCAACAGAAACTGCGGAGGCAGCGGATATTGCAAGAACAGCTGAGATCAGCAGCGCTCAATCCGTCAGGTGCAGCACCTGACCATTGAGGGAGCGCCCGGCGCCCCCGGCCAGAAAGCGCGCGCATTCCGCCACGGCGTCCGGTCGGCTGCCCTCGGGGCACAGCAGATTGGCGCGCACCCTGTCCGGCGCGCGTGATGCCAGCCGCTGGATCAGCTCACTCAGCGCCGCCTGTGCCATGGCAGTGCCGTGATGGTCCCGAGAGGACAGCTGCGAGGACGGCGACGAGGACGGCTGCGAGGGCAGCGGTGGTGCCACGGCCAGCAGGCGCCCGCCGTGGCGCAACATGCGCGCACAGGCCGCCTTGAGCAAGGCGCCGGGGCCGGCGACCTGCGCAACCAGGCACGCCTCCAGCGACTGCCCGGCCATGGTCTGAGGTGGCATGCAGACCAGCACATCGAGGCGCCCGAGACGCGCCACCAGTGTCTCGAAACAGCCCTCGCCGACCACCTGGCCGAAGCGGTCCGACTGTTCGCCGCCCAAAGCATCCAGCACCCGTTCGAGGTCCGCCGGCGCGGTGCTCATCAGGGCGATGATGGCGCCATCTTCCAGGAAGGTGCGCGCCATGGCCTCCAGCCACTCCCCCTGCCCCGCGATCAATACCCTGCGTCGTGGCAGCATCTCATTCTCCCTGATAGAACTCCCGCCGGGTCGCCCCGGCGTGCCTCACGCCGTACTGTGCCGCTCTTCTCACCCAGACATCACCTCCCTGTGATGCCCGGAGTCGCGTGGGTCAGGGCATCAGCCCCGGCAGCCACAGCACCAGCGCCGGGAACAGCATGCACAGGATCAGACCCGCCAGCTGCAGGCCGACGAAGGGCAGAATCGAGCGATAGATGGTGCCGATGGACACCTGCCCGGCGGTGATGCCCTTGAGATAGAACAACGCATAGCCGAAGGGTGGCGTCAGGAAACTCGTCTGCAGGTTGATGGCGACCAGAATCGCGAACCACACCAGCAGTCCCTGGCCGGAAAGCCCGAGCCCGAAGTCCAGCGCCTCGACCACCGGCGCCACCAGCGGCAGCACCACGAAGCTGATCTCGATCCACTCGAGGAAGAAGCCGAGCACGAAGATCAGCCCCATCAGCAGCAACAGCAGGCCGTAGGGGCCAAGGCCGGTGCCGGTGATGACATCCTCGATCAGGTAGTCACCGCCGAGGCGCTTGAAGACCACCGAGAAGCAGGTCGCGCCGATGACGACGAACAGGATCATCGCGCTGGTCCGCGAGGTATCCCTGAGCGTATTGCGCAGGGTGTCGAAGGACAGCCCGCCCATTACCAGCGCCAGCAGCAGACTGCCGCCCGCGCCGATGGCCGCGGCCTCGGTGGGCGTGGCGATACCGGTCATGATCGACCCCAGCACCGCGACGATCAGCACCATCGGGCCGAGCAGGTCACGCAGCAGTGCCAGCGGCAGCGGCGTCTTGTCGCTGCCGAGCAGCGACTGGTCCGGCAGCGGAGCCCAGTCCGGGCGCAGCTTGGCGGTGATCAGCAGATAGGCGACGTAGAGCGCACCGAGCATCAGCCCCGGAATCAGCGCCGCCTTGAACAGCGCCCCCACCGAGATCTGCAGGATGGAGCCCATCAGCACCAGCATGATCGAGGGTGGAATCAGGATGCCTAGGGTACCGGAGGCCGCGATGACCCCGCAGGCCATCTCGGCCTTGTAGCCCTGCCCCAGCATCACCGGCAGCGCCAGCAGGCCCAGCATGACCACCGAGGCACCGATGATGCCGGTACTGGCGGCCATCACCACGCCCAGCAGCGCCACCGAGACGGCCAGACCGCCATGCACGCGGCCGAACAGCCGCTGCAGCGTCATCAGCAGATTGCGCGCCACGCCGGAGCTTTCCAGCATCAGCCCCATGAACACGAAAAGCGGAATCGCGATCAGCAGCCAGTTCTCGATCACACCACCGAAGATGCGCGAGCCGACGGTGCCGAGAAACGGCAACGGAATGTCGCCGATGAAGGCGAACAGGATGCCCAGCCCGCCGAGCAGAAAGGCCACCGGGTAGCCGGAGAAGATACCGATCAGAAGTGCCACCACCATGGCGATGGGCAAGGCGTATTCAGCGAGCATTGTCATGGCTCCCGTCTGCATGATTCTGGGGTGCCGTGGCGTCGGTGGTCGCTTGCGCAGCATTCTGCTGATCCGCAAGGCCGGCCAGACTGGCAATCTCGTGGTCTTTCAGGCGCTCGGGGGTGCGCGCCGGGTCCAACAGGCAGGCCAGATTCTCGAAGATCTGCCCCAGCGCGCCGAGGGCGAGGAACACCAGCCCCGTCGGCAGCATCGCCTTGATCAGGTAACGGTCCACCAGACCGCCATAGTTGGACTTCTCGCCGGACATGTAGGACATGGTGACGAAGTGCTTGGACAGCCAGGCGATCAGCAGGCAGAAGGGAATCAGCATGATGAGGTGGCCGAGGATATCGACCACGGCGCGTCCGCGCGGCGAGAGACGCTGATAGAGCAGATCGACCCGCACATGCGTATCGCTGTGCAGGGCGTAGGTGCCACCAAATAGCGTCAGCAGACCGAACAGGTGCCACTGCAACTCGGTGACGGAATTGATGGTGATCGCGGTGCCGAACAGCAGCACGTCGGGCGACCCCCAGTTGGCGATTTCATTGATGCCCAGGGCGTTGAGCGTGACGGTGGTGAGCACGGCCAGGATGATCGCCAGACCCAACCAGCTGGTCAGGCGACCCACCCACAGCCCCAGGCCGACCAGCGGTCGGCCCAGGGCGTCACACACCGCCCCGCCCTGTGCCCGCCAGGGCGCAAGGCGGGGGTCGGTCATTGGGCGCTACCCTCGTCAGCGTTGTCTGCCTGCTTCATGGCCATCGGCTGCGGCATGGCCTGCAGCTCGTACCATTCGTCGATCAGAGCGGCGTGCTTCATCAGCGAATCGTAGGCCTTGGCGAAGTCAGGATTGGTCTGCTTCTCTTCGGCCAGCACTTCACCCCAGGCTTCCTGCAGCGCGGTCATCACCGGCTCCGGGAAGCGCTTGACCTCGACACCCTTTTCCTCGAGCTCATGGATCGCACGCACCTGAGCCGGCGGCGCTTCGGCCATTGCCCACTGCAGGGTCGCGCGGCAGGCAGTCTGGAACTGCGCCTTGCGCTCATCGCTGTAGCTGTCCCACACCTGCTGGTTGATCAGCAGCGAGAACCAGCTGGCGCTCTGGTGCCAACCCGGGAAGTAGTAGTACTTGGCGACTTCATTGAAGCCCATCGCCTGATCGACCTGCGGCACCGAGAACTCGGTGGCATCGACACGGCCACGCTCCAGCGCAAGATAGATCTCGCTGCCCGGCACCAGCTGGGTGGAAGCGCCCAGCTTGTTGAGCACCTTGGCGCCGAGGCCGGAGATGCGCATCGACAGGCCCTTGAAGTCCTCCGGCGAGTTGATTTCCTTGTTGTACCAGCCGCCGGTTTCCTGCGGCGAGATGAAGCATGGCAGCACCTTCACGCCGTAGGGGTCGTAGGCGGCCTGCACAAGCTCGGTACCCTCACCGGCCCACATCCAGGACATGAAGGCTTCCGGGCTCGGGCCGAACGGCAGTGCGCCGTAGAGGTTGGTGATCGGCACCGTGCCGGCCCAGTAGCCCATCCAGTCCCAACCGGCCTGTACCGCACCGGAGGAGACGGAGTTGAAGACTTCGAAGGCCGGAACGAGATCGCCCGGTTCGTGCACGCGCAGGCCGACCTCGCCGCCGGTCGCGCTCTTGAGTTCCTCTGACAGGCGCACGGCACCGGCACCGAGGAAGTTCTTGGTCGAGAAGGTACTGGCGACGTCGAGCTGTTTCGGCCCTTCCGCCTGAGCTGGCGCGGCGGCCATCAAGGTAGTGGTGGCCACGGCCGCCGCAATGGCAGCTGCGAGGCGCAGGCGGCGGGTCGGCGTCGACAGGTGTGACGCTGAAGTATGTGGCGTGGCGTGTTGCGACATGGTGCGGCTCCCTGATTTGTTGTTGTGCTCGCTGGTCGTACGGCTTGTGGCTTGCTGGACATGAACCACGTTGCAAGATGACGCTTACGTCAACTTGCCCGAAGACAACGCAAGCGGCTGACCACGCCACAACAACGTCAATGATTTCAGAGAGCTACGAGAACAAGGCCCGCGAGAACCGACCCACCGCGCGCTGGGCGGCAGTATCGGCTCACGACAGCGTCCGGAAAGCCGGACCCTCCGGCCGCCAAGGCTGCGACCAAGGTCGCGCGCTGTCATGCATTCTGTCTACGACTCCAGTCGAATATGCCGATAGAGGAATGCAGACCCCACGCGGGTGTGCAGGCCATGAGGTGACGGGGAACGTAAAGCGTCCGGAATTCCGGTCACCGACCGAATTTCCGGACGCTCTGGCCACTCGTTGGTGGCGGAAAGGTGGAATGTCTGTCGATCAGGGCGCTTCGGCCAATAGCCCATGCCGGTTGAGCTTCTCGTAGAGCGAGGACTTGGCGATGCCGAGCTGACGGGCGGCACGGGTGCGATTGCCCTCGGCAGCGCGCAGCGCATCCTCGATCAACTGGCGCTCCGCCTGGGCCATCGCCTCACGCAGTGTAGCCGGTGTGGTGTGTGGTTCCCGGGTGGTTGTGGACGACTCGGGCGCTGAAGCGGGTGTGGACAAGTCGCTTTGATGGGTAACGCCATGCCGGGCATCGCCATGCCGGGCACCGATGGCATCCGGGAGATCGGTCGGTTGGATATGGCTGCCGCCAAGATAGAAGGCGGCTTCGAGCACGTTTTCCAGCTCGCGTACATTTCCGGGCCAGTGATGGGCACACAGGCGCTCGAGGGCGGCGTCGGAGAGCATCGGCGGGCGGCGGCCACTGCGGCGCGCCAGGCGTGACAGCAGGTGCGTGGCCAGGGTCGGCAGGTCGTCGCGGCGCTCGCGCAGCGGCGGCACCTTCAAGGGCACCACATTGATGCGATAGAAGAGGTCTTCGCGGAATTCGCCGCTCTCGACCAGAGCTTCCAGCGGACGGTGAGTCGCGGCGATGACACGCACATCGACGCTGACCAGACGGGTCGCGCCGACCGCCTCGACCTCGCGGTCCTGCAGCACGCGCAGCAACTTGGCCTGCATCGCCAGCGGCATGTCGCCGACCTCATCGAGAAACAGCGTGCCGCCATCCGCGAGCTGGAACTTGCCGGGCTTGCCGCCACGCTTGGCGCCGGTGAAGGCGCCTTCTTCATAGCCGAACAGCTCCGCCTCCAGCAGCGCTTCGGGAATCGCTGCACAGTTGAGCTTGATGAAGGGGCCCTTGGCACGCGCCGAGCTGCGGTGCAGCGCATGGGCATACAGCTCCTTGCCGGTGCCGGACTCGCCACGGATCAACACCGAGGCGCCGCCGGGGGCGATCTTGCGCACCTTGCAGGCCAACTCCCGCATCGCGGGCGAATCGCCGATGATGTCACTCAGCTGCCAGCGGGCGCCGTTGGGGGATTCCAGCGCCTGACGGTAGTAGTCCACCTCCGCTTCCAGCGCCTGAACCTGAGCATTCACCTGCCGCCATTCCCAGGTGTCGTGGTAGAGCACCGAACCGATGGCGCCGATCAGTTCGCCATCGCGGTAGATGGGATAACGGTGGGCAATCATGTGGTGGCCACGAATCAGCTGCAGCTGGGCAAGCTCCGCGCGTCCACTCTCCAGCACCTCGTGCATGCGGGTGTTCTCGATCACCTCGCTGACATCGCGCCCCAGCACCTCGCTGGCCTCGACGCCGAGAAACTCGGCATAGGGCGCATTCAGAAACTGGATACCGCCCTGGGCATCCACCACCACGACCCACTCCTCCACCGCATCCATCGCGGCACGCAGCAACTCGCGGCGCGCCCGCTCCAGATGAATCGAGGTGGCAGGTAGATCATCACGCAGCGGGGCAGTCATCTTCTCCCCACCCACCGCGCCTGACACAGGCATCTGCTGAGCCATCACCGCTCTCCCTTGGCGTGTCCGGTCATCGTGGGCAGCCGTATCCCTCTGCCACCACACCCGCCGGATCTGATTGTTATGGGCTGCGCCATCACGCAGCCAGCGTCCGGAAAACCGGACACCACCCACAGCATCGGCCTACCGCCGCCAAGGATCAACGTAGCCAGTGGTCGTAGGGAGCTCTCTGTGATCATTGGAACTGAATCATTTTATTCACACAGATGCTTAAATTAATATTATAATCTAAGAGCTAATTGCTAACAGAACAATTTAAGAATACAAGGAATCAGGATAAAAACACTTAAAAAGGAGTTTGATATGGCAAGTCATTGGGACAAAGCTGAAAAAATCTTAAGAATATTTATACCTGAGTTCTCCAACAAGGTGACATGGACTGTCATTGTAGCAGGCCTTCTCTTAACATCTACATCTCTATTTGAGAGAATCCTAGAAGCTATATTCAAGAGCAGCTTAGATATAGATATTTCTAGTAACAGCGATGAATTAATTGGCATTTCTCTTGTAATCCTAGGATTAGCTTACAATATTATATTACAGCGAGAAAAAACCAAAATTGAAGTTTCAACAAGATTAGCTATCGACAATACCAAACAGATAGAACATGATATCAGAATCTTCCAGCATCTTGACGAAATCATGAGTGATGAAGCTTTGGAGATCAACTTAGAATGTCTTGAAACCAATCATGCTTATTATATTAACAACTATAAACCAATGGAGAGTTATATTGACGCCTTGAGGCGCCCTAGCAACTTATTTGCGAATGACAGCCTGAACCAATCTTCTAATATTCTCCTTAATAAAGCAGAAGAACTTGACGCTTTCTTGTTAAATAATTTTCAACAGCTTAGAAATGGTCTTAATGACAACTACCTATGTCTGCATCCATATTGGAATTGTGATCGCGATGGTTTTTTTGGAAACGAAGAGGATGACGTAAAATACCAAGACGCCCTAATTAAAATGCGCGAGTTAATCAACGACTACAGAATCGCCTATAGAGATTTCATAATAACTATCAAGACAAATTTAGCGGTATAACTAGTTAAGCTGATATCTAGCCAAACAGCTATAAAATAGAAACCTCAAGAAAACCACAGAACAATAAAATCTTGATCTCATAATGCCCCACACGAAACTCATGGGGCATTATGACTCCAAGCATTACACTGAATTACTGTCTTTCAAGAAAGCACCCCAACTAAAATGCAATCTTGACAAGTCAATGCGCTTCTTCCCAGTTGTCGCCTTGCTCGACTTCGACGAGCAGCGGGACGTCGAGGGAGGCGGCGTTCTGCATGCGCTGCGCGACGTCTTTCATGAAGTCTTCGACCTGCGCTTCGGCGACTTCGAAGACGAGTTCATCGTGTACCTGCATGACCATCATGGCGTCGTATCTGTCGGCACCGTCGCTGCCCGCCAGCCAGGCGTCCACGTCGATCATGGCGCGCTTGATGATGTCGGCGGCGCTGCCCTGCATCGGGGCGTTGATGGCGGTGCGCTCGGCGGCAGCACGGCGCGCATGATTGCGCGAGCCGATTTCCGGCAGGTAAAGACGACGACCGAAGATGGTCTCGACGTAGCCCTGCTCGGCGGCGAGGTGGCGCGTGTCTTCCATGTAGGTGGCGACGCCCGGATAACGCTCGAAGTAGCGCTCGATGTAAGTCTTGGCCTGGCCGGGTTCGATATCCAGCTGACGCGAGAGGCCCCAGGCGGACATGCCGTAGATCAGCCCGAAGTTGATGGCCTTGGCACTGCGACGCTGATCACTGCTGACCTTCGCTTCCTCGGTGCCGAAGACTTCCGCGGCGGTGGCAGCGTGCACATCGCGATTCTCGGCGAAGGCCGAGAGCAGGCCCTTGTCACCGGAGAGGTGCGCCATGATGCGTAGCTCGATCTGCGAGTAATCCGCCGCGACGATGCGATAGCCGGTGCGTGCGATGAAGGCCTGACGAATGCGACGCCCCTCGTCACTGCGCACCGGAATGTTCTGCAGGTTCGGATCAGACGACGACAGACGCCCGGTAGCGGTGACGGCCTGATGGTAGCTGGTGTGCAGGCGACGCGTGGTCGGGTTGACCAGCTGCGGCAGCTTGTCGGTGTAGGTGCTCTTGAGCTTGGTCATGCCGCGATGGCGCATGATCAGCTTGGGCAGCGGGTAGTCCAGCGCCAGCTCCTCGAGCACCGCTTCGGCGGTGGACGGCGCGCCCTTGGGGGTCTTCTTCTTGACCGGCAGCTTCTGCTCCTCGAAGAGGATCTCGCCCAGCTGCTTGGGGGAAGAGAGATTGAACTCGCGGCCCGCCAGCTCAAAGGCCTGCTTCTCGATGTCGTGGATCTGCTCGGTCAGCTCACGCGTCTGAGCGTGCAGGCGCTCAGGGTCGATCGCGACGCCGTTGCGCTCGATGCGCGCCAGCACCGGAATCAGCGGATATTCGTAATCACGCAGCACCTCGCCCAGACGGCCCAGCTTCTCGATGCGCGGCATCAGCAGCGCGGCGAGGCGCAGGGTGATGTCGACATCCTCACAGGCATACGGCATCGCCTCTTCCAGCGCGATCTGATCGAACGTCAGCTGCTTGGCGCCCTTGCCGGCGATGTCGGTGAAGCTGATGGTGCTCTCGCCCAGATACTTGAGCGCCAGCGAGTCCATGTCGTGACGGGTCGCGGTGGAATTGAGCACGTAGGACATCAGCATGGTGTCGGCCAGCGGGCCGGCCACCGCGATGTCATAGCGCGCCAGCACCTCGATGTCGTACTTGAGGTTCTGGCCGATCTTGGTGATGGCGGTGTCGGCGAGAATCGGCGTCAGCGCCTCCAGCACGGCCTGGCGATCCAGCTGCGCGGGGGCATCCAGATAGCTGTGGGCGACAGGAATGTAGACGGCCTCGCCGACTTCCAGCGCCATGCCGATACCGACGATCTCGGCTTCCATGTAGTTGAGGCTGGTGGTCTCGAGATCGAAGCACAGCGAGGTGGCGTTGCGCACGCGCTCGAGCCACGCATCCAGCTCGGCCTGCTCGGTGATGGCGCGATAGTTGCGCTCCTCACGCGGCGGCAGCGCATCGGGCATCTCGTCGTCCTCTTCCGCCGCTTCCAGCTCAGGGGTTGGCGCAGCGGCGGCCTTGCCCTTGCCGGCGGCCTTGTCCGCGACCGGCGCGATGCTGTCGCCGAGCAGGTCATTGCCGGCGACCCCGCTGCCCTTCTCGTCGGCATGCGGCGTGGCCGCCATGTCGCCGCCTTCCAGCAGCTCCTTCAGCCAGGCCTTGAACTCCATCTCGCGGTAGAGCTCGACCAGCGCTGCGGTGTCCGGCGCGGCGATGGCGAGGTCATCCAGGCCATACTCCAACTCGCAGTCCAGCTTGATGGTGGCGAGACGATAGGAGAGATAGGCGTCCTCGCGATGCGCTTCCATCTTCTTGGCCAGCGTCTTGGCGCCACGGAAGCTGAGCGTCTTGATGCGCTCGAGATCGCCGTAGATGGTATCGAGGCCGCCTTCCATGCCCTGCAGCAGGCCCAGCGCGGTCTTCTCACCCACGCCCGGCACGCCGGGAATGTTGTCGACCTTGTCGCCCATCAGCGCGAGGAAGTCGATGATCAGGTTCGGCGGAATGCCGAACTTCTCGGTGACGCCGTCCACGTCCAGCGTCTCGTTCTTCATGGTGTTGACCAGGGTGATGTGCTCGTTCACCAGCTGGGCCATGTCCTTGTCGCCGGTAGAGATGACGGCATCACGCCCGGCTTCGGTCGCCATGCGCGCCAGGGTGCCGATGACGTCATCGGCCTCGACGCCTTCCACGCACAGCAGCGGCAGACCGAGGGCACGCACGCAGGCATGCAGCGGCTCGACCTGCAGGCGCAGGTCATCCGGCATCGGCGGACGCTGGGCCTTGTACTCGGGGTACATGTCGTCGCGGAAGGTCTTGCCCTTGGCATCGAAGACCACCGCCATGGGGCTGTCCGGATACTGGCGGATCAGGCTCTTGAGCATGTTGATCACGCCCTTCACCGCGCCGGTGGGCAGGCCCTTGGAGGTGGTCAGCGGCGGCAGAGCATGAAAGGCACGATAGAGATAGGAAGATCCATCGACGAGAACGATCGGCGTGGCGGCCATGAGCAGTCGCATCCGTAGGCTGAAGGGTGAGCTTGGGGCAAGCAGAGTCGGGGCCGAAAACCTCTCGGCAGCTATGGCTGTCATGATACGCAAGGGCTGCGGCGAGGCACAGTCGCCACCCTCGGCGCGTGTGTCTTCTGCGCCCGGCATTGATGGCGGGAAGTCGTGCACACTGCCGGCAAGAGTCGTAAACTGCGCCCATCAGGCAGGCATCGGGTATCACGCCGCATCGCCCGCCTTCAGGACTTCCGCGCACCGTACCTTGCGTCCAGGAGATTTCTCATGCGCTCGACTGCTTCCATTGCTCCGCATTCCCTGCTGCGCCTGCCCACGCTGCTGGCCACCGGGCTGCTGCTGGCCGTCACCGCCCTGAGTGCGCCGCTGGCCGTCGCCGAGAGCGAGGCCCCGAAGCCGCAGATCACCAGCCGTCAGCAGGATGACCGCCAGCTGCGCGAATACCGCGTCAATGGCCATCTGTATGCCATCGAGATCATCCCCAAGGGCGGCGCGCCCTTCTTCCTGCTCGACAGTGACGGCAACGGCAACTTCATCAAGTCCAGCGTCACCAGTGCCAGCCAGCTCAAGGTACCCGGCTGGGCACTGAAAAAGTGATAAGCTCGGCATCGGGTTCACGCGAGAGCTGAGCCAGCAGCGACAGGCATCACGCCCGCGGCATATCGCTTGCCCCCGGGCGTGACGGCATCCTTCCTGCATACCTACAACAACTCCTGTCAGCGCATTGCCGCCGCTTCGCTCCGGCGGCGCGCCACTGATGGGGCGGACACATTTCGGCGAGAAGAGTCACCCATGGCAGTCTTTACCCCCCTGAGCGACGCTCAGGTCGCAGAATTTCTGGCAGAGTACGACGCAGGCACGCTGACATCGCTTGAGGATGTCGCGCACGGCACCGAGAACTCGACCTTCTTCGTCACCACCGATCGCCGCGAGATGGTGCTGACCCTGTTCGAGCAGGGCGAGCATGCGGAACTGCCCTTCTTCGTCGAGCTGCTCGACTTCCTCGCCAGCCACCAGCTGCCGGTGCCGGGCCCGCTGCACGACCGCGACGGCCAGGCGCTCAAGGTGCTGGCAGGCAAGCCGGCGCTGCTGTTCCCGCGTATGCCGGGCAGCTGGCCGGTCTCGCCCAACGTGGCCCAGTGCCGCGAGATCGGCGCGGCGCTGGGGCGCATGCATGCCGTCTCGCAGCACTTCACCGGCCACCGCCCCAACACCCGTGACCTGCATTGGATCAAGCCGATGCACCACAAGGTGCTGGCGTATCTGAGCCCCGAAGACCAGGCGCTGATGGCCGACGAGATCGATGTCTGCGAGGACGTCTTCAGCGGTGTCGAGCTGCCACAGGGCGCGCTGCACGGTGACCTGTTCCGCGACAACACCCTGTTCGACGGCGACCGTCTCGGCGGCATCATCGACTTCTACAACGGCTGCACCGGCGACCTGATCTTCGATCTGTCGATTCTGGTCAATGACTGGTGCTCCAATGATGATGGCCGCCTGGACCCGGCGCGTTATGACGCCCTGCTCAGCGCCTATCTCGCCGAGCGCCCGATGAATGCCGACGAACGCCGCCTGTGGCCGAGCATGCTGCGCATGACCGCGCTGCGCTATTGGCTGTCACGCCTGCTGGTGGTCTACGTGGACCCGCCCGCCCACAACCTGACGCCGAAGGACCCGGCGCAATACCGCCAGCTGCTGGGTCGGCGCATCGAGGAAGGCGCTCTGCCGCTGCCCGAGGCCACGCAACCGGCCTGATCGGCACCTTGCGTACTGACCGAGTCGTCAAAGCAATTGCCTGCTGGCCCCCAGCAGGCATAATGCGCCCTCTGAGCGCCCGCATCCGTGCGGGCGTCATTGTCTTCTCCGGTGCTGCCCGGCTCGCGGCGCGCCACCGGACTTGTCTTCACGCCGTCCACCTCCGGAGACCGCGATGACTTCCTTTGCCGCCGAAGCCCGCCGCACCTACAACATCGACCAGTGGGGCAGCGGCTATTTCGACGTGGGCCAGGATGGCCTGACACTGGTGCGCCCGCATGGCGAGCCGGGCACGCCTGCGCTGTCGCTGATCTCGCTGATCGACAAGGCCCGCGCCCAGGGCCTGCGCCTGCCGTTGCTGGTTCGCTTCGCCGATATCCTGCATGACCGCGTCGAGCAGCTGTGCGCTGCCTTCGATGCCGCCATCAGCGCGCGCGGCTATGGTGCCAGCTACACCGCCGTCTACCCGATCAAGGTCAATCAGCAACGTCGCGTGGTCGAGGAGCTGCTGGCGACCAGCGAGCGCTCACGCGGGCGCGTCGGACTGGAAGCCGGCAGCAAGCCGGAACTGCTCGCGGTGCTGGCGCTGTCGGACAACGGCCCGTCGGTGATTGTCTGCAATGGCTACAAGGACCGCGAATACGTGCGTCTGGCGCTGATGGGCGAGAAGCTCGGCCACCGCGTGCATCTGGTGGTCGAGAAGGCCAGTGAGCTGGAACTGGTGCTGGAAGAGGCCAGGCGTCTGGGCGTGCGCCCGCGCATCGGCCTACGCGCGCGCCTGGCCACCATCGGCAAGGGCAACTGGCAGAACACCGGCGGCGAGAAGTCCAAGTTCGGCCTGACTGCCAGCCAGATCGTCGCGCTGGTCGAACGTCTGCGCGAAGTGGATGCGCTGGATTGCCTCAAGCTGGTCCACTTCCATCTTGGCTCCCAGATCGCGGACATCAGCGATATCCAGCGCGGTCTGGCCGAGTGCGCGCGCTTCTATCAGGGCCTGCACGAAGCTGGCGCCGGCGTGGAGATCGTCGATGTCGGTGGCGGCCTGGGCGTGGACTATGAAGGCACGCGCTCGGAAAGCGCCTGCTCGCTCAACTACTCGATGCGCGAATATGCCGACTATGTGGTCGGTGCCTTCCACGCCGTCTGTGATGCCCATGACCTGCCGCATCCGCACATCATTTCCGAATCCGGCCGCGCCCTGACCGCCCATCACGCGGTGCTGGTGACGGATGTGATCGGCGAGGAGCGCGTGAACCTGCCGCTGCCCGCACGCCGCGAGGACGATGCCCAGATCGCTGCGCTGTGGGCCCAGGCTGCACGACTGGAGGGTCAGCTGGAGCCGCGTGAGCTGGTGGAGATCTACCACGCCGTGGTGCATGCCCAGCATCAGGTGCAGGAACGCTTCGTGATGGGGCTGGCGAGCATCGCCATCCGCGCCGAGGCCGAGGCCATCTACACCAACGTGTGTCGCAGCCTGGCCGGGCGTCTCGATGCGCGCCAGCGCTCGCACCGTGCGGTGCTCGATGAGCTCAACGAGAAGCTGGCCGACAAGCTGTTCGTCAACTTCTCGCTGTTCCAGTCACTGCCGGACATCTGGGGCATCGAGCAGATCTTCCCGATCCTGCCGCTGACCGGTCTCGACCGCGCGCCGACACGACGTGGCGTGATTCAGGACATCACCTGTGACAGCGATGGCCGCATCGACACCTATGTGGATGACCAGGGCCTGGACGCCACCCTGCCGCTGCCGGAATGGCATGCCGATGAAGAGAAGCTGCTCGGCTTCTTCATGGTCGGCGCCTATCAGGAAATCCTCGGCGATCTGCACAACCTGTTCGGCGATACCGATTCCGTGGATGCCAGCCTCGACGACGATGGTCAGTGGCAGCTTTCCCATGCGATTCAAGGTGATAGCGTGGCGCAGGTGCTGCGCTACGTGAACTTCGACCCGGAGCAGCTGGCCGCACGCCTCGCGCGTCAGCTCAAGTCATCCAACCTGAATGCGCTGGAGCAGGCCGATCTGCTCGAAGACCTGAAGGCCGGTCTCGACGGCTACACCTACCTGGAGAGCTGAGACAGAAGCCCAGACAGCAAAAGCCCCTGCCGGTGACCCGGCAGGGGCTTTTCTTTTTTAACCCGCTCGGGGCTGCTTTCAACTCCCTCAGGGCTACTACTTACTCGCTCAGGGCTGCTGTCAACACGCTGAAGGCTGTCCTGAGCCAGCTCAAGTTCGGGGGCAGGCTGGAACAGCCCCAGACGTCATGCCACGCCGCGAGTGCGCGTCTCGATGCGCAACAGCTCGCCGCTGCCATCCGGGGCATCCAGCGCCAGTGCCAGTGCCAGTGCCTGATCCGGATTCAGCTCGCCGACGCCTTCCGGCGTGCCGGTCAGCACCACATCACCGGGAAGCAGGGTGAAGCTGTGGCTGATTTCACTGAGCAGCCGCGCGACGGGGAACAGCATCAGGCTGGTATCCGCCTGCTGGCGCTGCTCGCCGTCGATGGCGAAACGATAGTGAAGCGCCTGGAAATCCACGTCGTGCAGCTCGCCATCGGCATCGCGCCAACGTGGCCCTTCCAACGCCACGAAGGAAGACAGCGGACAGCTGCCATCAAAGGCCTTGGCCAGCTCCCACGGCTGGCCCTTGGCCTTGAGCTTGCTCTGGCGCTCACGCAGGGTCAGGTCCAGCGCCAGGCCCATGCCGGCCAGTGCTTCCAGCGCCTCTGATTCGCTGGCTTCACACAGCGGTTTGCCGATCAGCAGCGCCAGCTCGGCCTCGTAATGGTACTGACCGCGCCGCCGAGAGATCGCCAATGGCTTGTCCATCGGCGTCACGCTGGTGGCGGGCTTGATGAACAACAGCGGCTCGCTGGGCACTTCATTGCCGAGCTCCGCGGCGTGGGCTGCGTAATTGCGGCCGACACAGACCACCTTGCCGAGGTCATGAGCGAAGACGCGACCATCGCTGAAACGCGGGGTGAAACGCTGAGCAAGCGGCATGCAGAACTCCTGTCGGGGCGTGATGGAGGGTCAATGAAAGACGATCAATGAGAGATATCGCAATGATACGTCGCCCCGACAGCCTGCCACTACCACACCAACGTCCGAGATTTCGCCGCCTGAGCGCAACCCGGCGTTGTGCAGTTCAGTCCACTTCGGCCTTCAAGCCAGGTCTTCAAGTTCAGTTTTCCAGCTCAGTCTTCAAGTTCGTCCCAGCCACCATCGAGACGGTGCGCAAGAAATTCCGGGCGCGGACGCGCGGCGGCAAAGGGTGCCTGCATCGCGTTGTCGACACGGTTGTAGACGAAGAAGGCGTTGCTGCGCGGGTCCGGCGACATGTTGGCATTGGAGCCATGCAGCGTATTGCAGTCGAACATCAACAGACCACCAGCGGCACCGGTCGGTGCTTCGATACCACGTTCGGCGATCAGCTCGCTCAGCGCTTCGCGCGAGGGAACCCCGACTTCCTGCGCCTGCAGGGACGACTTGTGGTTGTCTTCCGGTGTCTCGCCCAGGCAATGCACGAAGACTTCATGCGAGCCGGGAATCAGCATCAGCGGACCATTGAAGTGATGATTGTCGGTCAGGATGATCGAGGCGCTGACCGCGCGCATCTCCGGCATGCCATCCTCGGCGTGCCAGGTCTCGAAGTCCGAGTGCCAGTTGAAGCCCTTGCCCTCGAAGCCCGGCTTGTAGTTGATGCGCGACTGGTGGACATAGACATCGCCCCCCAGGATCTGACGCGCGCGATCGACCAGGCGCGGGTCCTCGGCGAGCTGACGGAAACGCTCGGACAGGAAATGCACGGCGAAGATGGAGCGAATCTGGCGGCTCTTGGGCTCGGTGATGGTGAAATCACGTCCCTGCCACTCTTCGTTGTCGAGCAGCGCTGCCAGCTCGGCCTTCAGCGCCTCGACTTCCTCCGGTGCCAGGAATTCCGGCTCGAACAGGAAGCCATCGCGCTCGAAGCGCTTGAGCTGCTCGGCGCCCAGCGGCCCCTCATCGGCACGCGAGTTCACGACGGGCTCGCGACGCTTCTGCCACAGGTGCTGCGGCGGCTGGCTCAGACGCGTCGGATAGGCATCTCGTGAGTGATCGGAGCCACGGTCGCTGCCCGACTTGTCGAGATAGGCTTCCGGCGCCTGATCACTGTCGGCATTGGTCTGCCGGGCGTCCAGCTGCTGCTTGGAGGTTTCTGCAGCGGCGCTGCCGTTGCCACCATCGATCTGCTCGTGTTGACGTTGCTTGGACGAGAGAGCGGAAGTGGCGTTGTACGAAGTCATATGGCGTGAAGCTGTCATCGTGCTCTCCTTAAGGCATCAGTGTCTTGCATTGAGGAAAGTGGAATCTGGCGTTCTAGCATGCGGCTTGCCCGCAGTGTCCCACCTATGGGCCATACAACAGACTTCAACCCCAAGATTCATGAAAAAAGCATAGAGATCTGATCCGCAAGATCGTTAAAAGACCATCCAATCTCACACCACTCCCGCCATCACCCTTCTCAAGAAAACATGAGGCCGTCTGTGCCTCGCGAATGACAAAATCCTTCAGTCATCCCCTCTCGCCAGTTCTGGCTCATCCTGTTGGCACTGAATCTCATCTTCCGTGAGATAACCGGCTTAATCAACGGCTCACCACTGGCACCATGCCCGTGGTATTTCCCCTCACTTCGCTTCGCCATTTGCAAAATGCATCGCGCGCAACATCGCGCATTAATGCGTAAGTGTCTGTGAAATATTGTGAAATTATTTGGCACGCTTCGTGCCCCTAGGAAAGCACGGCAGAACAACTGATAGAGACATATCAGAGAAAAATAACGGCGCAGGATCATGCGTCACACCAGGGGAACTTCCAGCATGTTTAAGCCACGGATATGCATGGCCGCTTGCATGGCCACAGTGCTGGGGGGCTGCGCCGCTGTCGAACCGAAATTCGACAATGTCGAACCGGTCGTAGGGCCACCAGTCACCTCCAACAATACGCCATATAGCGAATGCCTCGTATCACTCAGTCGAATTCAGGGAGCCACCAACCTGCCTGTGATTGCAGTGGGTCAGGTGACGGACAAGACCGGTCAACGCAGTTACTCCACCGTGACAGAGAGTGCTGCCGTGACCCAGGGCGTATCCGAGATGCTGATAAGTGCCCTCTACAAGACTCGCAAGGTGCATCTTACCGAACGCCTCGATGTGCGAGTCCCGCTGGCTGAGCAGCAGCTTTTCGAGAACAAGGCAATGGCCTACTCGCCGCGCAAACTGGCAGTTCTCCCTTCGCATTTCGTGGTTCTCGGTGCTCTTACAGAGCTCAATTACAACATTTCAAGCGGCGGTGCCCGCCTGTTTGTCAGCGGAATCGGGGCCGGACTGCGCACTGCAGTCATCAATGTCGGCCTGGACCTGCGCATGGTCGATATCCGCACCTTCCGCACCGTCTATGTCACCAGCCTGCAGAAGCAGGTGGTGGGTTACGAAGTCGAAGCCGGTATCTACCGCTTCTTCGGCAATCAGTTGGTCGAGTTTGATTCCGGCGCAGTGCGCAATGAACCACTGCAGCTGGGCGTGAGATCAGTCGTGGAGATGGGCGCGTACCAGCTTCTGACTGAAGGCCTGGGGCTTCCTGTACCTGCGGGACAGGAATGCGAGCTTCACCCGGGACAGCATGTTGCAGACGACGATAGCAACACGCAGCAAGTGGCCGCAGCCAATACCAGCAGCAATCTATCAAGTGGCAATGAAGTAAATGAAGCAGTCGCAACACCGTTGCAGGCAACACCCGCATCAGCAGTACCGGCAGCATCCAGCGCAGCACAATAAGTCAACATTCATGAGGAACATGACAATGACTACCTATAACAAGCTCGCAGTCGCCATCGGTCTCGTAAGCGGCATGATGATGACAAGCCAGGCGCAGGCCTTCGATAACGTGGACTGGGATTGGGATGGACAGGTGAATACCGATGTCGACATTGACGTCTATATTGACCCGCAAATCAAAGATCCAGGTGGCCTGGTGATGGTCGAAAGTCTGCAGAAGCAGATCGGTGATGTCAGCTCCGAAGCCATCGTCAGTGATGTCAGCTACGGCGCTGCAGAAGCAGGAACGCCGAGCATCGACCTGCTCGACAGTACGAGCTCCAGCTCCTTCGCGATTTCAGGTGCCCACTCAAGCAAGCATGGCTCCAGCGCTTCCGCCGCGGCAGCAGCAGCGGCAGAGGCCAGCGTCGATGTCTACGTGACCTATGAGGGTTCGACCCCCAATCCTGACATCACCAAGCTCGAGTCCCTGGAGAATGCCGCCACTTCGGTGGGCAACAATGTCTCGGTGGATAGTGATGCCATGGTCAACCTGCACAATGAGCAGTTCTTGGCGGGTTCTGGTGGCTATTTCTTCTACCCGGGCACTGCTGAAGTCGAGTCCTTGGCCAAGGTCGACAACATTCTCAACCTGAGCGTGGACAATGCCGCGACCTCCGTGGGCAACAATATGTCGGTCACTCTGGATAGCACAGATATCGATAGCGCCCTGATTGCCGACAATACCCAGATGAGCTTCGCCAACATCAGCTCGACTGCCAAGGTCAGCAACATCACACTGGATCTGCCGCCGGCAGGCAGCTTCGAGGGCCCGGTCATCAACAACGCGGCCACCTCTGTGGGCAACAACATGTCCATCAGCGTCGGCCCCGTTACTCCGTAAATCCTCAACAGGCAACCAACACACGCGGGGCGACCCGCGTGTGTTTCAGTACCTGCCGACATCAGAAGTCTCACGCATCAGACACTGCATCTTTCACAGAGCGAAAGGAGCAAGACATGAATGCCTTTACACGTCTCAGCCTGGGGGTCGTCAGCGCGGGATGCCTGCTGGCCACGACTGCCAGCGCCAACTCGCTGATGGGGCCCTTCCCTTACGACTTTCCGGCTCGTAGCGCAGAATCCGCCCTGATCCTCTACGAGAGCAAGAAGGCCGGCAGCCTGGGGGAAGGGTCCGATACCAATATCGGGGAATACACTCTCAATACCGGCAGCAGCACCTCGATCGGCAACTGGCAACAGATCGAACAGACGCTGAGTGATGGTTCCACCGGCACCATCGATGGCACGGCGGATCAATCCGCGGATGGTAGCTCTCAGACATCATCGACTGACTTCACCATTACCCACAACAACGGAGATGAAGAGGAAGACGCCCAGTGATGCACTGCCCGGGACAGTCATCAGCGGCAAGACAGACCATCAGATACCAGGGCTCACCCTTTCAGCGTGAGTAGAGAGTTGGTCAGCCAGGCTGAGCGTCGAGACTGAGAAGTCTGCCACTCAGGGGGAGCGGAAAAAACGCACTAAAAGCCGCCATGATCATCTCGCACAAGTCATTAACCTCTATATGGGTACTCGATAAACCCCCAAGACGAACACTCAACGCTGGAGAATCCAGACTCTCCGGTGAGGCTGTCACCAGAAGCAGCCCGACAATGATTCTTTCGCAGCCCGCTCACACAAAGCGCAGGCAATGCAGAAAGACCAGCAGCAAGGGAACAACACTCATGACCGCACTGAAAGCTCATCAGGCTGCATCATCGGCTACCGCATTGAATCTGGCTGACGATATCTCCACTACCTCGCGGGTAAGGGAACTACCGGTAAAGCGACCTCGCGGTTTTGGGGAGTTTATCGGAGACTCATCGGCCATGCAGACGCTCTATCGCACTCTCATCCAGGTCGCCCACTCGGACGCTCCCATCTTCATCACCGGCGAAAGCGGCAGCGGCAAGGAATTGTGTGCCACTGCCATTCACCGCCATAGCCCGGTACGTGACGGCCCATTCATCGCCGTCAATTGTGCCGCCATTCCGGCAGAGCTGCTGGAGTCGCAATTGTTCGGACATGTGCGCGGGGCTTTCACGGGGGCCGTGAGCACCCAGCAGGGACTCGCCGTGGCGGCAGATGGGGGGACGCTGTTTCTCGATGAGATCGCGGAGCTGCCGCTGCCCTTGCAGAGCAAGCTGCTGCGCTTCCTGCAGACGGGGCAGGTAATGCCGGTGGGCGCCACGCGCACGGTAGAGGTCAATTGCCGCATCGTGTGCGCCACGCATCAGAACCCGCGGGTACTGGTCGATACTCACCGCTTCCGGGAAGACCTCTTCTATCGTCTGCACGTCATTCCACTCAAGGTGCCGCCACTGCGCGAGCGCGGTCAGGATATCCTGGAGATCGCCACCGGGCTGCTGGGGCGCATGGCAGGCCACGAGGGCAAGCGCTTCACACGACTCAGTGTATGTGCCGAGCGTCAGCTGCTGGCCCATGACTGGCCCGGCAACGTGCGGGAGCTGGAAAACACGCTGCGGCGCGCCATCATCCTCAATGATGGTGAGGTGTTGACGGCCGACATGCTGGATTTGCCCTCCAGCACGGCGCATCGCACGCCGGTCAGCCACAATGTGTCTGAGGGCAACGAGACCACATTGCGCCCGCTATGGATGGTCGAACGCGAGGCGATCGAGAGCGCCATCAGCGCCTGTGATGGCAGCATCCCCCGCGCTGCGGCGATACTGGAGATCGCGCCCTCCACCATCTATCGCAAGCGCCTGAGCTGGCTGGCAATGCACCCGGAAGAGCCCACCTCGCACTGAGGTGAGCGCCGGACCACGGCATGCCCTGTCGCCTTCCAGACCTTTGCTCCAGACGCAGAAAAGCCACCCCGAAGGGTGGCTTTTCTGTTGGCTGCCGAATTCATCCTGCGACTGCATCAGCTAGCCAGAATTGGCTGGGGTACCAGGACTCGAACCTGGGAATGCCGATACCAAAAACCGGTGCCTTACCACTTGGCTATACCCCAATTTGGTGGCCAGAGACGGAATCGAACCGCCGACACGGGGATTTTCAATCCCCTGCTCTACCAACTGAGCTATCTGGCCAACCTGAAGACACAAAAAAAGCCGCCAAGGCGACCTCTATATCGTGTGTTCTTCGCTCATCGACAGAAGCCTGAAGATGGTGCCGGCTAAAGGAGTCGAACCCTCGACCTACTGATTACAAGTCAGTTGCTCTACCAACTGAGCTAAGCCGGCACAAAGAACTCATGATATGAGTCTTCTTACTACGTTACTGCATGTCAGCTGGCTGGGGTACCAGGACTCGAACCTGGGAATGCCGATACCAAAAACCGGTGCCTTACCACTTGGCTATACCCCAACACTTGGTGGCCAGAGACGGAATCGAACCGCCGACACGGGGATTTTCAATCCCCTGCTCTACCAACTGAGCTATCTGGCCCTTGCCAACGAGGACGTATTAAATAGAAAACCTTTCCCGACGTCAACCCTTGCTTATCAAGAATTTGGCGTCGTAATTCGCCTTCCGCCGTCCTCGCCGGCCACTCAGACTTCGTAGCCCTGTCCGCCCTGCGATTCGCCCTTGGCGGCGGCGTCCGTCGGCACGAAACCTTCGGCCTGGTCCGTCTCCTGGTTGTTGAAGAAGCGATCCATCTGCTCCATCAGATAGCGACGGCTGTCGGCATCCATCATGTTGAGGTGCTTCTCGTTGATCAGACGCGTCTGCAGCGCCTGCCACTCTTCCCATGCCTGCCTGGAGACGTTGGACCAGATGTCCTGGCCCTTCTCGCCCGGCAGCGGCGGAAAATCGAGACCCGGCAGGTCCTGGTCATACTTGCGGCAATGTACGGTGCGCATGGGTAACTCCGTAAGAGGACTGGATGTCAGTGCGGATGAGCGCCGAGCCTTCGCCAGACGCCTTAACTGTTCCTCATTCTCGCACGCCTGGGCCGCTTTGCCCCAGACGTACGGCCGATGCCGACACCGACAAGGCCTCACAGGCCGAACAGATCATCCGTGCAGCGCGCCAGCAGCGCCTTGACCGGCGCCGGCAGGCCCACGGCGTCTGGCGCGGCGGGGTCGACGAAGCGACGGTCGGCGGCCGACTCGCTGACGCTCCCGGCTGCTTGAGCTGGCGCAAGCCCTGCCTCGCCCAGCTGTATCGGCTGCGGCGTGATGGTCAGCCGGAAGTGGCTGAAGACATGCTCGAAACTCGCCAGTGGCGCCTCCAGATGGGCGCCGCGGGCTTCGCGGGCGACCCATTCCCGCGCGGCCTCGCGGTCCTCGACCAGTGGCGGCGCCCATAGGCCGCCCCAGATGCCCGTCGGCGGACGGCGTTCCAGCAGGACCCTCCCCGCCTCGTCACTGACCAGCAACATCAGTGTCTGACGCGTCGGTATGGTCTTCTTGGGCTTGCTCTCGGGGAAGCGCTTCTCTTCGCCACGCGCATGCGCCACGCAGACTTCCTCGAAGGGGCAACGCGCGCAATCGGGCTTGCTGCCGCGCGTGCACAGGGTGGCCCCGAGATCCATCATCGCCTGGGTCCAGTCCGCCAGCCGCACCTGCGGCGTGTAGCGCTCCGCAAGCGTCCACAGCTTGCGCTCCACCGCCGGACGGCCCGGCCAGCCCTCCACGGCATGCAGACGTGCCAGCACGCGCTTGACGTTGCCATCGAGAATCGGCGCCCGCTGTCCGGTGCTGATGCTGATGATCGCCCCGGCGGTCGAACGGCCGATGCCCGGCAAGGCCGACAATGCCTCGACACTCTCGACCGGGAAGGCACCGTCGTGCTCATTCACGACCTGCTGAGCGGCCTTGTGCAGATTGCGCGCCCGCGCGTAGTAGCCAAGGCCCGTCCACAGGTGCAGCACGTCATCGATATCCGCCGCCGCCAGCACCGCGACATCCGGGAAGCGCTCCATGAAGCGGGCGTAGTACGGCAGCACCGTCGCGACCTGGGTCTGCTGGAGCATGATCTCCGAGACCCAGACGCGATACGGTGTGGTGTTCTCCTGCCAAGGCAGGTGCTTGCGGCCATGCTCATCGAACCAGTCGAACACGCGCGCCTGAAACGCCTCGGGACTGAGGGCGATGTCTTCGAAGCCGGGCGTGGCGTGGCTCTCGGGAGCTGTCACGTCTGGCGTGGCAGCAGTGTCAGGTCGCGCCATCAAAACTTCCTCTGCTCGTGCCATGGTCGACGCCATGGCCTGGGCTCAAACGGCAGCACGCCAGCCCCGAGGAGCTGGCGTGCCGGTCTTGCTGCGAAGGGAGCGCGTGATCAGTTGAACAGCCCCTGAATCGCGCCCTTCAGCTTGTCGCTGGCGCCTTCGCCCAGCTTTTCGTCGATCTTCTTGCGGGTATCTTCGTCGAGCTTCTCATCCAGCTTCTCGCTGACCTTCTCGCCCGCCTTGCGCTTGGCTTCTTCCTTGGCCAGTTCCGCTGCGGCACTCTGGAAGCCTTTCTGATCGAAGCCACACCACTCACCCGGCTCACCGCTCAGGTTGCCTTGGCACTGCACCGGGAAGCGCAGCTTGATCAGACGCGGATTGACCGCACAGGCCGCGTCATCCGCGCCCTCGATGAAGCGCGCCGCCACGTTGTAGTCGAAGGCCTCGGTCGGCAGGTTGAGCTGGCCCTTGCCGTCCAGCGCGATGCCCGGAATCGCCAGGGCGAGATCCTGATTGCTGATCACGCCATTGGTGACCGTGAAGCTGCCCTGCGCGCGCTCCAGCGGCGTATTGGCCTTCCATTCACGTGAGGAGGTCTTGCCACTCAGCGTCGCCACGGCAGTGCACATCTCCCTGGAGATATTGACGTCGAGCACCTCGCCATTGCGAATCTCGAAGTTGCCCTTGCCGTTCAGATTGCGTTTGATGCTGTCGATCTGATTGGTGCTGGTGGTGTAGTCACCATTGAGCGTCAGGCGACCACGCAGGATGCCCTTCTGCTCCGGCGCCAGCGCCTTGAGGAATGGCGCGATATCCAGATTGGTCAGCTTCTCGCCGAAACTCATGCTCAGCGGTGTCTTGCGGCTGTCGATGCGCGCATTGGCCGCCAGCGAGCCGCCGTAGAGGCTGGCCGTCAGGCTATCGAGCTGCTGTACACCCGGCTGACCGGACAGCTTGGCGCTCACCTTGTTCATCTCGAGACCCGAAGCGATCAGCGTGCCGATATCCAGCTGGCCCTGAAGGCCCAGCGTCTTGAGCAATGCCACCGGCAGCAGCTCCGCGTCACCATCGGCCGCATAGACCGGCGCGATCACGCCCGCCGTGAGCGCTTCTCCCAGGCTTGCCGTCTTCTCGTCTGCGCCCGCCGGTGCCAGGTAGTCATCGAGATTGAGCGCGTCGACATCCAGATCGAAGGTGATCTGCGAGGCATCGAAGGACGAGCCGAGGCGCCCATTGAGGGTGGTGTCATCCAGCGCCATCACCAGGTTGGTCAGCTGCACCTGCGACATGTCGCCCTTGAACGGGCTGGAGAAGGCCAGCGAGGTCAGCGCGCTGCTCTTGGCGGTCTGCGGCGCGTCCATGCCGACACGCGTCATCCACGCCTTGGGCGACAGCGGTGCCAGCTTGAACTGGCCGCTATAGCTGAGCGCATCGCCGGTGATGTCCTTGGCCTTGAGCGCCCCGCTGAGGCGCAGGTCACTGCCGGAGGTCAGCAGCAGGTTCTCAAGATTTGCCGTGCCCGCCGCCAGGTCGGCTTCGGCACCGAAGGTGGCTTTCAGCGGCAGGGCCTTGTCACCCAGCGCGGCCTGATGGAGCGTCGCGTCCAGCTCGGCGCCATCGGCCAGATACAGCTGCTTGTCGGTATCCAGCGTCAAGGTGTCGATATCCAGCGCCACGCTCTGGTCCTTGTCACCCAGCGACGGCATGCGCGTGGTGGTATCCAGGCTCACGCCGGTCAGCACATGACGGCCGCCCTGCAGGTCCAGCGCCACCTTGCCATCGAGGCTGACGGTGCTCTGAAGTTCCGGCTCACGCCCATCGGCCACGAACGACAGCTCGACCGGGAAGGCCTTGTCGGGGCTGACGTTGGAGGAGGTCAACGCCACGTCGTTGAGCGTCATGTCGAGCCCGCTGGCCGCGTCCTGATAGGCGATCTGACCATTGGTGACCTGCACCGAGGCGATATCGAGATTGACCGCCATGCTGCCGGCGCCATTCTGCACCGACGGCGTCGTGTCATCCGCCAGCGCCACACCGGCGCTCTTGGCCGGCGGCAGCGCTTCATCCGCCGCGCCACTGTCGGCAGCCGTCGCCGCATGCTCAAGCAGGCTTTCCCAGTTGCCACGCCCCTGTGCATCACGCTCGAGCGCCAGCTTGAGGCCGTCGAGGAAGACGCCTTCGACTTCGACCTCACCGCTCAGCAGTGGCGTGAAGGACACGCCGACTTCCGCGCGGTCAAAGGAGGCAAACGGTGACTGATCACGCTCCTGCTCCGGCAGCCAGGCTTCGGCATCCTCGACACTGACGCCGAGACGCGGATAGAAGGACCAGTCCAGCGGGCCGTTCAGGGCCAGTTCCAGCCCCGCCTGGTCCTTGACCGCCTTGACCAGTCGTGGCTTGAGATCATTCGGATCGAGGAAGGTGGTGACATAGATCACCCCCGCCACGACCACCAACGCCAGTACCCCGACGATGGCCAGCAAGGCTCTGAACAGTGCTTTCATCTGCGTCCTCCCTTTGACACGATGAGAATTGCTGCGGCGCCTCATTCCAGAGGGCAGCATTTGAGATGGCGCTGTGGGCTTGCGGCATCAGGTGATGCCCTTTCTGCCGCTCATCATCGAGCACGCATGCCGTGCATCGTCCTCTTGCTCGGCAAAAAGCCTCAATGCGACCTCGATGATGACACAGGCGGTGGACAGGTCGCGTTGACGTCAGTTCCGCATCCGGCAACGACCGGGTTCACTCCTGCGCCAGCACGAAGCCGTCGCGGGCGGGGTCTCGCACATAGCCGAGACGTGATACCAGCAGCTCGTCGGCCAGGGTCAATCCCTGACTCGGCACGACCAGCAGACGCTGGGCACTGGCCGCTTCCAGCGACAGCAGGGCCATCAGACGCGTACCGACACCGCGTCGACGCGTGCTCTTGCGCACGCAGCAATGGCTGATCTTCCAGGCATCGCCTTCATCCTCGCAGAGCAGCGCGCCGATATGACGATCGTTGAAGAAGGCGCTGCAGAAGCGATGTCCCGCGGCGAGATTGGCTTGAATGAAGTCGTCCGGGGCAAGCGGAAGACGCTCACCGGGAGCTTCGTGATAGATACGCGACAGGTCGATGCGGACTTGCTCATCGGTCTGCCAGCGCGCGTGGTCGATCATCTGAAGAGTGACCGGCATGGTGAATTCCTCGCCCGCGACATGAATGCCCGCCATTGTAGCGGATGCCATTGTCCTTTCTCTATAATGATGGGTCGGGCAGGCACGCAGACGCCGCGCCTGCCGCCGATCAGGCGCCCCGCCGACGGCTCTCTGCCGTCGTCAATGCCCTGATCACGATTTCGATTGCGACATCACATGACAATAACCACATGATGCGCACTTCCCGGCCGGACTGGACACACGCCTCTCATACCAAAGGCCCCAGACTGCGCCCAGACCCCATCGGCCTCGAAGCCGCTGATGGCGTCACCGACCGCTGGAGAGACATCATGGTAGAGCGTATCGCCGAAGTTCATCGCAACACCTCGGAAACCAAGATCCGGGTCCGCATCAATCTGGACGGTGAAGGCAAGCTGAGCGCCAACACTGGCGTGCCCTTCCTCGAACACATGATGGACCAGATCGCCCGTCACGGCGTGATCGACATCGAGGTCGACTGCGATGGCGACCTGCATATCGATGACCACCACACCGTCGAGGACATCGGCATCACCCTGGGACAGGCCTTCGCGCAGGCACTGGGCAACAAGGCCGGCATCCGCCGCTACGGCCATGCCTACGTACCGCTGGATGAAGCCCTGTCGCGCGTGGTGATCGATTTCTCCGGTCGTCCGGGGCTGTTCATGCAGTGCGAGTTCACCCGCGGCAACATCGGTCGCTTCGATACCCAGCTGTTCTGGGAATTCTTCCAGGGCTTCGTCAATCACGCTGGCGCCACCCTGCATATCGATAACCTCAAGGGTTTCAATGCCCACCACCAGGCCGAGACCATCTTCAAGGCCTTCGGTCGTGCCGTGCGCATGGCGGTGGAAGAGGACGAGCGCATGGGGGGCCGTATCGCCTCCACCAAGGGCTCATTGTAAACAGGGCTCGCTGTAAACGAATGATCCGGGCGCCAGACGCCTGACATCCAGCGCCGGAGCCTGCCTCCGGCCTTCGGGAGAAAGACATGACGATTGCCGTCATCGACTATGGCATGGGCAACCTGCACTCCGTCGCCAAGGCGCTTGAGCACGTGGCCGACGAGAATGTCGTGATCACCAGCGACCCGCGTGCCATCCGCGGTGCCACCCGCGTGGTGCTGCCCGGCCAGGGCGCCATCCGTGACTGCATGGGCGAGCTTGAACGCGCCGAGCTGCGCGGTCTGGTCGGCGAGCTGTTGAGCAACCACAGCAAGCCACTGCTGGGCGTATGCGTCGGTCAGCAGATGCTGATGGAGCGCAGCGAAGAGAACGGTGGCATCGATTGCCTCGCCTACTTCAAGGGCGACGTGAAACGCTTCGATGACCAGCAGCTGGACGAACATGGCCAGCGCCTCAAGGTGCCGCACATGGGCTGGAACCATGTCGCGCACACCCAGGGCCACGCGCTGTGGGAAGGTATCGAGGACAACTCGCGCTTCTACTTCGTGCACAGCTTCTATGTATCGGCCAGCGAGCGCTCCAAGGTCTACGGCGCCACGCACTACGCCGGTGCCGAGGCGCACGTCGCCATCGGTGAGGGCAGCCTGTTCGCGGTGCAGTTCCACCCGGAGAAGAGCGCGGCCGCCGGCCTCAAGCTGCTCGAGAACTTCGTCCGCTGGCAGCCCTGAAGGCTCGCCCGCGTGACCCTCGGCGTCTGTCTCGCGTGACGGACGCCGATACATCCGCCTTCGATATACCGACGACAATACAGGCGTGACAAGACACGCCGAGAGGACACCCGACATGCTGGTAATCCCCGCGATCGATCTCAAGGACGGTCAGTGCGTACGCCTGAAGCAAGGCCGCATGGAAGACTCCACCAACTACGGCGATGACCCGCTGGCCATGACCGCGCGCTGGGTCGAGGCCGGTGGCCGCCGTCTGCATCTGGTCGACCTCAACGGTGCCTTCGAAGGCAAGCCGGTCAATGGCGACGCCGTGACACGCATCGCCCGCGCCTACCCGGAGCTGCCGATCCAGATCGGTGGTGGCATCCGTGATGCCGCGACCATCGAGCACTACCTGGAAGCCGGTGTCGGTCAGGTCATCATCGGCACCAAGGCCGTGAAGGAACCGGCCTTCGTCGCCGAGATGTGCCGCGCCTTCCCGGGCCGCATCATCGTCGGTCTCGATGCGCGTGACGGCTTCGTGGCCACCGATGGCTGGGCTGAAGTCTCCACCATCAAGGCCACCGAACTGGCCAAGCGCTTCGCCAACGACGGCGTGTCCTCCATCGTCTATACCGACATCGCCCGCGACGGCATGATGCAGGGCGTCAACATCGAAGCCACCGTGGCACTGGCCCGCGAGGGCGGTATCCCGGTGATCGCGTCCGGCGGCGTGACCAACCTGGATGACATCCGTGGCCTGGCCGAAGTGGCCGATCAGGGCATCCTCGGTGCCATCACCGGCCGCGCCATCTATGAAGGCAGCCTGGACATCGCCGAAGCGCAGGCGCTGTCCGACGCCATCACCGGCCGCAAGGCCTGAGGGGAGCGATCATGGCACTCGCCAAACGCATCATCCCGTGTCTGGACGTCGACGCCGGTCGTGTCGTGAAGGGCGTCAACTTCGTCGGTATCCGCGATGCCGGTGACCCGGTCGAGGTCGCCAAGCGCTACAACGAGCAAGGCGCCGACGAGATCACCTTCCTCGACATCACCGCCAGCGTCGACAACCGTGGCACCACGGTCGACATGGTGTCGCGCATCGCCGGTGAGGTATTCATCCCGCTGACGGTGGGTGGCGGCATCCGCACCTGTGAAGACATTCGCACCATGCTGAATGCCGGCGCGGACAAGGTCTCGATCAACACCGCGGCCGTGTTCAATCCGGACTTCGTGCGCGAAGCCGCGGAACGCTTCGGCAGCCAGTGCATCGTGGTCGCCATCGACGCCAAGCGCGTCAGCCAGGACGGCGAGACACCGCGCTGGGAGATCTTCACCCACGGTGGCCGCAAGCCGACCGGACTCGACGCCGTCGAGTGGGCGAAGAAGATGGTCGAGCTGGGCGCCGGTGAACTGCTGCTGACCAGCATGGACCGCGATGGCACCAAGGCCGGTTTCGATCTCGGTGTGACACGCGCCATCTCCGACGCCGTCAGCGTGCCGGTGATCGCCTCCGGCGGTGTCGGCACCCTCGACCATCTGGTGGATGGCGTGCTTGAAGGCGGTGCGGATGCGGTGCTGGCCGCCAGCATCTTCCACTTCGCCGAGTACACCATCCCCGAAGCCAAGGCCTACATGGCCGAACGTGGTATCGAGATGCGCCTGTAAGCGCAGCCGCAGGGTAGTTCAGGCAGAAACGCGAACGCCGCCATTTCCTCAGGGAATGGCGGCGTTCTTGTCTGCAGAGACGCAACTTCGGCTCAGGCGAGAACAGTGCTCAGACGTAGCCCAGCTTCTTCAGCGGCTTGAGCGCCTGCGCGAGTCGCTGGTCGGCAAGCGTCATGATGTCCGCGACCAGGTGCTTCTCGGCGGCGGGCAGCATCACGCGCTCCCCGACCCACAGCGCCAGCTCCGCCAGGTCATGCTGATTGCCCAGCCGCGCGGCCGCCTTGTCGAGCAGTTCCGGCTCGCGGCGCCGTCCGTGACTCGGTGACTCGAGCTTCCGCGCGGCTGCCTCACCCAGCGCCTCGTGCGCCAGTGCCAACTGGAACATGCGGTACTTGACCCACTTGCGCAGCCGGTGAGACGTCTCGATCTCACGCTTGCTGACCACCTGCGCCGCAAGCTTGCTGATGCGATGACGACTGAACTCCAGCCCGATGTCGAGCTCCTCCACCGTCAGCGGTACCGCCTGCCAGGCCGCCCGCTCCTCGCTCAGCAGCGTCTCGAGGGGCGCGTGATCCAGCTCGCCTTCGGGCTCGCTGAGCGAGGCACTGGTCAGCCCCGGACGCAGCGCATCCAGCAGGCGCTGACTGCGCTCATCCACCCAAGCGTAGGCGCGACCATGGGTCTTGCGCAGCATGTGCGCCTCGCGCGGCCCGGCCAATGCCTTGGCGACGGCGCGCGGACGCGCCTGATGCTCACTCACCGCCGACTTGCCCAGTGACTCACGCCGCAGTTGCCACCAGCCGCGCAGCTGCTTGCAGTCGACACGCAGCGCATGTACATCCGCCGCGCCCAGCGTCGGCTGCGCGAGACGCTCACGCATGGCGTCCAGACGCGCCTGAATCACGCCATTCAGCGCTGCGTTCATCGGAGAAGAATCCTGCTGACGGGTGTCGCTCATCTGTCTCTCCAATAACGGCTGGCCAGTCATCACTGGCACCAGGATGGCCCGAATCGGGCCGCTCAGTCCTGCAAGGATAGCCCGAGATTGCTGACATCTTCATTGCGGCCCAATTGCTTGAGCGCACGCCAGTCATCGCGGGACAGCTGCGGGGCTTCGACGCTCTCGAGCACGGCGTCCTGGAAATCACGCTCATCGATCATCAACGGATGCTCGCGAATCATGGCTTCCAGCGCTTCCTGCTCGATGCCCTCACCGGCCTGCAGGTCGATCAGCGCGCGCACGCCATCGGCGGACAGACGGCTGATCTTGAGCGCGGCTTCCGGCTCTTCGCTGATCAGCACATCGATGCAGGCGGTCAGCGCCATCACGGCTTCCAGGGCGCGGCGCGCGCCAAAGCTGTCATCTTCCTCGGCGGGCTCGAAGGCGGTGACCTTCTCGGCCTGCAGCGAGAAATCGATCTTGGCATCGCGCACGCGCAACTGCTCCCAGACGAGGTCCAGCAGCTTGCGCAGCTCACGCGTGGTGTCCAGCGCGCTGGCCGTGCCGTTGGCTTCGGCGTAGAAGCCGGCATTGGGCAGGAGTCGCTCGGTCAGCGCCGCCATGAAGGCAGTACGGCGCACGGGGGCCAGCGCATCAAGGCGCGCACGGAAACCGGATACAGGCTGAGTCATGACGGCTCTATTCTCACTTCACTATTCAATATGCGGCGTCCGCGCTGGCGTCTTGCCTGTGCCAGCCACGATGTCACCGAAGGTCGCTATAGGGTATGCGATAGGATAGGCGAAAGGGTAGCGCCCGCGCGTGGCCGGATGAACGCGACCCTGCTCGAGCGCTGCCATGCTGTTGCATACCTTAGGGCCACAGGCACTCTGTCGGCACGCGACCGGCACCATCGAACAGGATGCCTTCGCTGCGCAACTTTTCCCGCTGGCGCACCGCTCCGCCGTGCTCGGTGACCTTGAGCGAGGCATTGATCACGCGATGCCACGGCAACTGATGGCCATCCGGCAGGTGACGCATCGCCGAACCGACCATGCGGGCAGTGGCGCCATCGGTCATCTTGGCGATACGCCCGTAGGTGGTGATGCGGCCTTCAGGAATCTGCGCCACCACGGTGTAGATCTGTTTGAGCAGTTCGGCTCGCATGCGGTTCTCTCCTTGTCGTGACGCGGCTGGTTCGCCCTGTGCAGGTGCTGAGATGCAGGTACTGGGACGCCGACACTGGGGCCTTTACGCTGACATGGCACTCACGCATGATGAAGCCATGCATCTTTACTTCATACATCAGGGGCAACTCCCTGACGCTGAACCAGATTCAGCCGCCGATACCGCAACGCTAGCGCATGACTGGCAGAGTCCGCTACGCCTCAAGGACTGGCTTTCCGGCATGGGGCACAGCTTCAACACCAGCTTCCCGCTGGCAGGCGAAGCCTTGCCGGGCATCGATGACTTTCATGCGCTGGTGGTGCTGGATGGTCCGCAACGCCTGTCGAGCGCCGCAAAGACAGCCTCGCCCGCCGAACAGCAGTCGCTGCGCCTGCAGCGCAAGTTGATTCGGCGCACGCTGAACAGCAATCGCCCACTGTTGGGGATTGGCCTGGGGGCGCGACTGATCGCCGAGCAGATGGGGGCGATCGTCTCGTCCGCCGTGGTGCCGCAGCGTCGCTGGGCCACGCTGACGCGCAGCAACGAGTGCCCGCTGGGACTACCCGCCGAGTTCGCGGCCTTGATGTGGCATGAGGAGATCTGCGGCCTGCCGGAAGACTGCGAGCTGCTGGCCAGCGGCGAGCACACGCCAGTGGCCGGCTTCAGCTGGGATGAGGGCCGCGTGGTGGCGCTCAACTTCCATCCGCACATGGGAGCCCTGGCCACGCAGGACCGCCTGGCCCACCATCCCGCGCCCATGGAGGGCATTGGCGTGCAATCACGCGAGGCGTTGCTGGAGGATCCGAAGCGCTTTGATCGTCAGGCGGCCCTGCTGGACCGCCTGCTGGTGGACTGGCTGAATGCGTGAGTACTGACCGCGCCCATGAGGGAGGTCAGCGCTGCCAGCGGTGATTGGCGCTCCACTCACGCGCGAAGGCGAGGCTGTTGTCCCAGTCGCCGACGTGCAGGAAGGTGCGCTCGTGCTTCTCGAGCTGATAGCGGTACATCGGGTCGTAATACTCGCTGAGCAGCGGTGCCAGCCAGCCTTCATGGGCCATTGGATTGCCGCGCTTGTGCTCCTGGAAGGCGATGTCCTGCATGCGCACCAGACGAGCAAGACGCGCACTGCCCAGGCGCTTGCGAAGACGCAGCAGTGCCTGACGCAGCTGGCGCTGCATCAGGGTCCAGCCGAGGAAGTCACCATAGTGACGACTGTAGGTGGACCATAGCCCCTCGATATAGTCCTTCTGAATCTGCACGATTCGCCAATCCAGCGGCATCTCGACGCGGATCAGCGGCGCCTGCTCCATCGCGCGCCAGGTGGCGAGCGGAATGTTGACGCTGCCGATGAAGCGCGACTCGTCTTCCATGATGGTCGGCGCTTCATCCTCAAGCGTGAGCATCTCGGCGGCGATGCGGTGCTCGAAGTCGATCTGGCTCGGCGCCGGGAAGGGGTGACGGCCGAAGGCCGAACCCTTGTGGCGCGCACAGCCTTCCAGGTCGATGCCATTGTCCAGCGCATGGATCAGCTCAGTCTTGGCACAGCCGGTCAGCCCGCCGATCAACAGCATCGGGGCCTGCTCGGCACGCTCATCGATATGCTGACAGAGCTGCTGACGCATGGCCTTCCAACCGCCCTCGATGCGTGGGCGCTCGATCCCTGCTTCCTGCAACCACTGCTGACTGAGCTGGGAGCGCATGCCGCCGCGGAAGCAGTAGAGAATCGCGTCAGGGTGCCGCTCGATGTGCTCGACCCAGGCGCGGATACGCGCACGCTTGATCCCGCCGCTGACCAGTTGATGGCCAAGATGTACCGCCGATTCCGGGCCGACCTGCTTGTACTGCAGCCCGACGCGATGACGCTCCTCATCATCCATCAGTGGCAGATTGACGGCACCCGGCAAGGCACCAGCGGCGAACTCGACCGGCGCGCGCACATCGATCAACGGACGGCCGTCGCGAATCAGGTCGCAGCTGGCCGCCACGGTGGGCAAACTCATGGGCATCTCTCGGCAGACAGAACAGGATTGAGGCAATGGGCGGCGACTAGCTGGCTGGCCGCACCATCAAGGGGCCATATTCTATCGCAAGCGTGCAGCCGCCCCCAGCCTTGTGCTTTCACGCCAACGGTGGCGTCAGGCGCATCCCCTGCCCCGGCCCGATCCCGGCCGGGCCGAACAACTGACAGTCGGGGCAGGCAGCGGGTTGATCACCGTGGGCGCGATGCGCTTCGGCGACCGAGTCACGTAGCGAGGCGATCGCCGCCTCGGCGGTATGGAAGTAGTTCTCACGCCCCATGCGCTCGAGGAAGCCACCGCGCTCCATCACTTCCAGCGCGTACATGCGAAAGCCGCACATGCTGAGACTGCCGCCAGCATCGCGCAGGCGACGCTGCTCGATCTCGAGCATCTCGGCACCCGCGATATCGATGAAGTTGCAGCCGGTGCCCAGCAGGATGACGTGCTTGCCGGTATAGCGCGCCAGCTTGCGCTGGACGTGGTCGACCGCCCCGAAGAACAGCGAGCCATCCACGCGCAGAATCACCACCTCTCGGCATTGAGCCAGCTGATAACGCTCGGCATTGCGCACCCCAAGCTCCGGATGTTCCGGGTCTGGCGCCATCTCGACCAGCCGTGGCCGTGAGGTGCGGTTCAGATACAGCACCAGCGAGACCAGCACCCCGGCGAAGATGGCAAACTCCAGCGGCAACAGCAGAGTGGCGAGGAAGGTGATCACCAGCACCACCGCCTCTTCGCGGCTGACGGCCAGAATCTGGCGGATATGACCGACTTCGATCAGGTTGGCGGCGATCACCATGATCAGGCCCGCCATCGCAGGCAACGGCAGCCAGGCGGTCACGTCAGGCACCAGCAACAGCACCGCCAGCACGATCAGCGCCGCCACCACCACCGACAGCGGGGTGCGGGCACCGGCATCATAGTTGGCGCCGGAGCGCGTGAAGGAGCCGGAACCGGCGAAGCACGAGAAGAAACTGCCCGCCAGATTCGACAGACCCTGGCCGATGAACTCCTGGTTGCCATCGATACGCTGATGCGAGCGCACGCCGATGGCGCGCGCGATGGAAACCGCCTCGATCAAGCCGAGCACCGCCAGCGCGAAGGCCGCCCCACCCAGCGAGCGCAGGGTGTCAAAGCCCAGCGGCGGCAGGGAAAACGGCGGCAGACTGCCGGACAGAGCGCCGACCATCGGGATACCTGCCGCGCTGCCGCCGAGCAATGCCGCGACACCGCAGCCGACGGCCATCGCCACCAGCATCCATGGCAGCTTGCGATTCAGCCGCCGGACCAGCACGGCCGCAAGCAAGGTACTGAGTCCCGTAATCAGTGTTGCCCACGAGGTATCGTCCAGATGCCTGAGCAGCGCCCACCAGGTGCCGAGAAAGCTCGAGGCATCGCCAAGCGCGATACCGAACAGGTGCTTGAGCTGACTGGTCGCGATCAAGACCCCGGCACCGGCGGTAAAGCCGATCACCACCGTATGCGAGATGAGATTGACCAGCGCCCCCATGCGCATCAGCCCCAACGACAGCTGGATGATGCCGACCATGCAGGTCAGCGCCAGCACCAGCGGCAGGTATTCGGGACTGCCCGGCGCGGCCAGGGTCGAGACGGTGCCGAACACCACCATCGAGATCGCCGCGGCCGGGCCACTGACCATATGCCGCGAACTGCCGAACAGGCCGGCGATGATCGCCACCACGATGGCGGCATACAGCCCATGCGCCGGTGGCAGGCCGGCGATCAACGCATAGGCCACCCCCTGGGGCAGCACCAGCACCGCGCCGCTGAGGCCCGCGATCAGGTCAGAACGCGCATCCGCGGGCGACAGCTGACGCATCCAGCCGAGAAAGGGCAGCAGCCGCGACAGACGATAGGCCGCGGCACTGGTGTGCTCGGGCCCCTCTGCCCTCTCGGTAGATTCGGGAGATTCGGAGGGCGGCGAGGGAGGAGGCGGAGTATCAGCGGACAAGAAGTATCTCCGTGGCGAGGCAGGAAAGAAATCGTCAGCCGGCAGCCGCGATGTCCCTGAGCGTACTCGGGGCAGGCTTGAAACCAGCGGTGATAAGTCTATCGCTGAAATCACTGATGAAACAGGGCCGCCACATGCTCGGCGACCACCTGCGGCCCTGCGACAACTTCAGGTTGAAGAAGCCCGATAACGAGAAACGAAGAGAGGCGAGAAGACACGGCGCTGGCCATGCCGCGCCCGAGCAGTGACAATACCCGCTCCTGACACCGCTGCGGACCCTGACGCCATGACCACCGACGCTACGCCGACCGATACCACGACTCCCGAGACGGCGGGTGGCTATACCCCGCCGCTGGATGCCAGCGAAGCCGAGGCCATCGACGCCACGCGCCAGTGGGTCGAGACGCACATCATCGCCGACAATCTGTGCCCGTTTGCCGCGCGCGAGATGGCACGCAACAGCATCCAGTATGCCGTGGTGCCCGGTGCAGGACTCGAGCGCAGCCTGCAGGCACTCGGCGACGAGCTGCTGAACCTGGACGCCAATCGCGATGCCGAGACGACGCTGGTGATCTTCAAGGACGGCTTCCGCGACTTCGATACCTACCTCGAGCTGCTCGACTATGCCGAGGCGCTGCTCGAGATGCAGGGCTACGAGGGCATCTATCAGCTGGCCAGCTTCCACCCGGAATACGTGTTCGAGGACACCGAGGAAGACGACGCGGCCAACTACACCAACCGCTCGCCCTACCCGATGCTGCACCTGCTGCGCGAAAGCTCGGTCGAAGCCGCCATCAATGCCTACGCAGGCGATGTCGAAGAAGTGCCAGGGCGCAATGAGGCGCTGATGCGCGAGCGCGGTGTCGAGCTTCTGGTCTCACGCCTCAAGGCCTGTGCTCACGCCGCCCGCCAGGCTGACAAACAGGACTGACAAGCAGGACTGACAAGCAGGACTGAGCTTCGTGCTCGGAGAAAACCCCATACGAACAAGGCCAGCCGAGAGGCTGGCCTTGTTCGTTGTATGCAGCATCACACCACGATGTCCCCGTGCGGCAGACTCACGCGCCAGGCGCAGATGTCACAGGGCTTCCAGTGCCTGGGACAGCTTGTCGACCGCCACGATGGTCATGCCCTTGGGCGGGTTCCTGGGGGCATTGCCCTTGGGCACGATGGCGCGCGTAAAGCCGTGTTTGGCGGCCTCGACAATGCGCTCCTGGCCACTCGGCACCGGACGGATCTCGCCGGACAGCCCCACCTCGCCGAACACCACCAGCTCACGCGGCAGCGGGCGGTTCTGCAGGCTGGAGACCACCGCACACAGCACCGCGAGGTCGGCGCTGGTCTCGAGCACCTTGACCCCGCCGACCACGTTCAGGAAGACATCCTGATCGCCGGTGAACAGGCCACCATGCTTGTTGAGCACTGCCAGCAGCATCGACAGACGATTGCCGTCCAGACCGACGGCGACACGGCGGGGATTGCCCAGCGGCGAGTCATCCAGCAAGGCCTGCACTTCGATCAGGATCGGTCGCGTGCCCTCCCACACCACCATCACCAGACTGCCGGAGGACTGCTCCTCGCTGCGCGACAGGAAGATCGCGCTGGGGTTCTTCACCTCCTTCAGGCCCAGCTCGACCATGGCGAACACGCCCAGCTCGTTGACCGCACCGAAGCGGTTCTTCTGGCCACGCAGCGTGCGGAAGCGCGAATCGCCATCGCCCTCCAGCAGCAGGGAGGCGTCGATCATGTGCTCCAGCACCTTGGGCCCGGCCAGCGAGCCGTCCTTGGTCACGTGGCCGACCAGCAGCAGCACGGTATTGGTTCGCTTGGCGAAGCGGGTCAGCGCGGCGGCGGACTCACGCACCTGCGAGACACCGCCCGGCGCGGATGACAGATCCTCCAGATGCATGGTCTGAATGGAGTCGATGATCAGCACCTCGGGCTTCTCGCGCTCGGCGGTGGCCAGAATCGTCTCGACGCTGGTCTCGGCCAGCATCTTGAGACCCTGGGTCGGCAGCTGCAGACGATGGGCGCGCATCGCCACCTGCGACAGCGATTCCTCACCGGTGACGTAGAGTGAGCGCTTCTGCTGGGCGAGCTTGCAGGCGGTCTGCAGCAGCAGCGTCGACTTGCCGGCCCCCGGGTGGCCACCGAGCAGCACGGCGGAACCCGGCACCAGCCCGCCGCCCAGCACGCGGTCGAACTCGCCGAAGGTCGAGGAGAAGCGCGGCACTTCGGCCAGCGAGACATTGGAAAGATCGGTCACATTGTCGCTGAGCGTGCCGGCGTAGCCGCCCCGCCCATTGCTGGCGCTACGCGCGGCACCACCGGCGACGGCCCCCGCAGCGGGGGCGGCGCCGGGCAATACCGTGGCGCCGACGCGGATTTCCTGCAGGGTGTTCCACTCGCGGCAGCCGCTGCACTGGCCCTGCCACTTCGAGAATTCGCTACCGCATTCGGTACATACGAAGGCGCTCTTTGCTTTCGCCATCAGACAATCCTGTCGGGAAGAAGTGATTCTCGGCGTCATGATGAAGTGTCGTCAGCCGCGGATTTCCAACGGCCAGACACAAGGAAGGCGGCTTGCGCCGCCTTCCTTGTGCTCACGATCGCCTTGTGGCGCACGGCACGCTTACTGGCGCTTGAGGCGCAATGTCTCACCGTTCTGGAAGCGACGCTTCTGCGGGTCGACCAGCTCCAGGGTCTGGGCATCCAGACGCAGGAAGTAGTAGGTCTGGCCTTCGCCGTCCGGCGTCAGCTCATAGACGGTCGCGTTCGGGTCCGTCACGGTGCCGGACAGCACGTCCCACTGGCCTTCGTAATGCTCTGGATCCGGCTGCTGCGGATGATCACGATAGGTGGCATCGAGACTGAAGGTACGCTCATCCTGGGCTGCCTCTTCGGCACCCTTGAGGCGTACATCGAGGTCAATGCCCGTGCAACGACGACACGGCAGGGTGCCCTTGTAGACGGCAACCTGCTCGCTGGCTGTCTCGGTAGCGCTGTTGTCAGCGGCACCGTCATTGGTCTGGGCCGTTGATGCGCACCCGGCGAGACCGACCATCAGCGCGGCTCCCACCATCAGAGTCCTGATCTGCATTGAATCCTCCTTAAGGCGATGACTCGATAGCAGCGTCAGCGCTATCGACGGCGAGCGGTCTGCCCGCTTTGGCAGGCAGACCGCTCACAAGCTTCCACGCTCAAGAATAGCGGGTATCCGCCCCGGGAGGCCAGCCCCGATGGCGTTTATCGAACACCATTCGCTAAATCGTGTCGGCCTCAGCCGCGGCGATCATGGCCATTGTCGAGAAACGGATAGTCGGTATAACCCTTGGCACCACCACCGTAGAAGGTATCCGGGTCCTGCTCGTTGAGCTCAGCGCCGAGGCGAATGCGCTCGACCAGGTCCGGGTTGGCGATATACGGGCGCCCGATGGCGACGGCATCCGCGATACCCTCATCGATGATGCGAGCCGCGCTCTCACCGTCGTAATGGCCGCAGAAGATCAGCGCGCCCGTGACGCGCTCGCGCAGAGCACGACGGAAGTCATCGCTGAACTTGATGTCGCCACCGGCCCAGTCCGGCTCGTTGACGTGCACATAGGCGATGCCACGTCTGGAGAGCTGCTCGGCCATGTAGAAGGCCATCTCTTCCGGCTCGTCATCGGTCAGACCGAAGATCTCGATGAAAGGCGTCAGGCGGATGCCGGTACGCTCAGGGCCGAAGACTTCGGCGACGGCATCGACGACTTCCAGCGTCAGGCGCGCACGGTTCTCGACCGAGCCACCGTACTGGTCAGTACGCTGATTGGTGCCGGTGGCCATGAACTGGTTGAGCAGATAGGCATTGGCGGCATGCACCTCGATCATGTCGAAACCGGCGCGCTTGGCACGCACGGCGGCCTGGCGATAGTCCTCGATCAGCTGGGGAATCTCGTCCGTCTCCAGGGCGCGCGGCGTACTGGTGGGATGACGTCCGCTGGTGCCGTCCTCGAACTCGACGAAGCACTGGGCGCCTTCACCCCGCAGGGCGCTCGGCGCGACCGGCTGCTGGCCGTCCGGCTGCACCATCTCATGCGAGACGCGCCCGACATGCCACAGTTGCAGCGCCATGCGGCCGCCCTTGGCGTGCACCGCTTGGACGACGCCCTTCCAGCCCGCCTCCTGCTCATCGGTCCAGATACCCGGCGTGTAGACATAGCCACGTGCGGTGGGCGAGATGTTGGTCGCCTCGCTGATGATCAAGCCGGCACCGGCACGCTGACCGTAATAGGCCTGCTGCAGCTCACCAGGCACGCTGTCGGGGGTACGAGCTCGTGTCAGCGGTGCCATCAGGATGCGGTTGGGGAGGGTCAGATCACCGAGCTTGACCGGATCGAGCAGGGTATCGGCGTACGGGGCATTGGTGTTGGCAGTCATCGGGGCTCCTTGAATTGCAGGTCTTCGCCCAGCGTCCTCATCGCACTAAGTCGCGCAAGCTGGGCAAGCATGCCTATGACATGCGGTACACCACGCGCTGCTTCAAGCACGCGCATCGCACGAGAATAATGCTGGCATGGCAACAATGTGCAAAGCTGCACCAGTCGGCACGCTTCAGGCTCAGGCCGAGAGCCTGCCGGAGCTTGTACCGCGACGATCCAGCGGGCAACATGAAAAGCATCCATGACACGGGTCATGCACTGTCACCAGCGGCGAGAAATCATGAGCAAGTACTGGAGCCCCCAGGTCCACGACCTGACCCCCTACGTCCCCGGCGAACAACCGCGTGAGCAGCTGATCAAGCTGAACACCAACGAGAACCCCTACCCGCCGGCGCCCGCCGTGGAGCAGACGCTGCGCGAGTTCAATGCCTCTGATCTGCGCCGCTACCCGGACCCGAGCTCCAGCTCACTGCGCACCGCCCTGGCTGATACCTTCCATGTGGCCGCCGAGGAAGTCTTCGTCGGCAATGGCTCCGATGAGGTGCTGGCGCTGGCCTTCCAGGCATTCTTCCGTCAGGACAAGCCGCTGCTGCTGCCGTCCATCAGCTACAGCTTCTACCCGGTCTACTGCCGCATGTATGGCATCGAGTCGCGCAGCATCGCGCTGACCGACAACTGGGAAGTCGACCTGGAAGCCTTCGGCAACGACAATGGCGGCATCATCTTCGCCAACCCCAACGCCCCGACAGGGCATGGCCATGGCCGCAAGGCGATTGCCGCGCTGCTGGAGCGCAATCCGCAGAGCGTGGTACTGGTCGACGAGGCCTACGTGGACTTCGGCGGCGAAAGCGCCATCCCGCTGATTCATCAGTATCCGAACCTGGTCGTGTCGGGCACTTTCTCGAAATCGCGCAGCCTGGCGGGCATTCGTCTTGGCTATGCCGTGGCCTCGCGTGAGCTGATCGAGGGTTTGGAGCGCGTGAAGGACTCCTTCAACTCCTACCCCATCGATCGCCTGGCCGAACAGGTCGGCGTCGCCGCGCTCAGTGATCCCGCTTATTTCGATGAGTGCCGCACGCGAGTCATCACCACCCGCGAGCAGACGCGCGATCGCATGGCCGCGCTGGGATTCAAGATTTTGCCCTCGCAGACCAACTTCGTACTGGCGACTCACCCGACCCACGATGCCGGCAAGCTGTTCATCGGCCTGCGCGAACAGGGCATCCTGGTGCGCCACTTCAACACCGACACACTACGTGACTATCTGCGTATCAGCATCGGTACCGATGCCGAGATGGACAGCCTGATCGAAGCCCTGGAAACCCTGTGTCGCTGAGATAGCGCACGGCCCGGCCTGTGATTGCACCAATCAAAGAAGGCGCCCTGTGGGCGCCTTCTTTGATCAGAATGTCTCTCACAAGCTCACCGCCCGGCTCATTGCACAGTTCACCGCATCATTCATCGCGCCTAACACGCTTCAGGAGCACAACATGACAACGGACAGTCTCACCATGGCTTCGGACTCACCCTCGCCCCCCCGCCTGCCTCTGACGCAAGTGCATCACGTGGCGCTCATCACCGCTGATTACCCACGCGCCAAGCGCTTCTATCTCGAGGTCATGGATGCGCAGGTGATCAACGAGGCCTATCGCGAGGCCCGCGACAGCTACAAGCTCGACCTGCTCCTGCCGGGCGGTATCCAGCTGGAGCTGTTCTCCTTCCCCTCTCCGCCTGAGCGCCCCAGCTATCCGGAAGCCTGTGGGCTTCGTCACCTGGCGCTGGCGACAGAAGACATCGATACCTGTGTCGAGCTGCTGATCGCCCGTGGCGCCACGCCAGAGCCGATACGTGTCGATGAATACACCGGCGCCCGCTTCACCTTCCTGTCAGACCCTGACGGTACGCCCATCGAGCTCTACGAAATCTCGCCCTGATGTGATGGTGCACTGAAACTTCACTGGCCCTGAAGACAAAAGGCCCCTGTCGATATCTCGACAGGGGCCTTCTTGTGTCATGTGCACGTTGCTTGGGCAAAGCTTTTCTCTCGCCCACAGCTAATTCGCATGCAGGACTCTCTGCACAACTTTTCCTGCGCACATTTTTTCCGTGTACAAAGAGAACCGCCCCTGCAGCAAGGCTACAGGGGCGGTTCGGGATAAGTGCCTGACGATGACCTACTCTCACATGGAGAAACTCCACACTACCATCGGCGCTAAGCGGTTTCACTTCCGAGTTCGGCATGGGATCGGGTGGTTCACGCTCGCTATGGTCGTCAGGCGAAACGGTGGCATCTTGCGATGCCTGAGTCCCGAGGCTTGTGGCCTCGCGACTCGCAATATGAATCATGCTGACCGATATGTCGTCGATCCTGTCGCAATCCCGGCGGTTTGCCTGCGCAAACCCCTTGGGTGTTATATGGTCAAGCCTCACGGGCAATTAGTACTGGTTAGCTCAACACATTGCTGTGCTTCCACATCCAGCCTATCAACCTTGTCGTCTTCAAGGGCCCTTCAGGAGGCGCAAGGCCTCAGGGAAGTCTCATCTTGAAGGGGGCTTCCCGCTTAGATGCCTTCAGCGGTTATCCCGTCCGAACGTAGCTACCGGGCAATGCCATTGGCATGACAACCCGAACACCAGAGGTTCGTCCACTCCGGTCCTCTCGTACTAGGAGCAGCTCTTCTCAAACTTCCGACGCCCACGGCAGATAGGGACCGAACTGTCTCACGACGTTCTAAACCCAGCTCGCGTACCACTTTAAATGGCGAACAGCCATACCCTTGGGACCGACTTCAGCCCCAGGATGTGATGAGCCGACATCGAGGTGCCAAACACCGCCGTCGATGTGAACTCTTGGGCGGTATCAGCCTGTTATCCCCGGAGTACCTTTTATCCGTTGAGCGATGGCCCTTCCATACAGAACCACCGGATCACTAGAACCTACTTTCGTACCTGCTCGACGTGTCTGTCTCGCAGTCAAGCACCCTTATGCTCTTGCACTCAATGCACGATTTCCAACCGTGCTGAGGGTACCTTCGTGCTCCTCCGTTACTCTTTGGGAGGAGACCGCCCCAGTCAAACTACCCACCATACACTGTCCTCGATCCGGATGACGGACCTGAGTTAGAACGCCAATGATGTCAGGCTGGTATTTCAAGGTTGGCTCCACCGCATCTGGCGATGTGGTTTCAAAGCCTCCCAGCTATCCTACACAGACAACATCAGCATCCAGTGTAAAGCTATAGTAAAGGTTCACGGGGTCTTTCCGTCTAGCCGCGGGTACACAGCATCTTCACTGCGATTTCAATTTCACTGAGTCTCGGGTGGAGACAGCGTGGCCATCATTACGCCATTCGTGCAGGTCGGAACTTACCCGACAAGGAATTTCGCTACCTTAGGACCGTTATAGTTACGGCCGCCGTTTACCGGGGCTTCGATCAAGAGCTTCGGACGAATCCTAACCCCATCAATTAACCTTCCGGCACCGGGCAGGCGTCACACCCTATACGTCCGCTTGCGCGTTTGCAGAGTGCTGTGTTTTTAATAAACAGTTGCAGCCACCTGGTATCTTCGACCGGTAGGAGCTTACGGAGCAAGTCCTTCACTCGAACCGGTGCACCTTCTCCCGAAGTTACGGTGCCATTTTGCCTAGTTCCTTCACCCGAGTTCTCTCAAGCGCCTTGGTATTCTCTACCTGACCACCTGTGTCGGTTTGGGGTACGGTCGCATGTGATCTGAAGCTTAGAGGCTTTTCCTGGAAGCGTGGCATCGATGACTTCCTGACCGTGGTCAGTTCGTCTCGCATCTCGACCTCAGAGGAACCGGATTTGCCTGATTCCTCGGCCTACATGCTTTCACCAGGACAACCAACGCCTGGCTCACCTAGCCTTCTTCGTCCCCCCATCGCAACCACATCCGGTACGGGAATATTAACCCGTTTCCCATCGACTACGCGTTTCCGCCTCGCCTTAGGGGCCGACTCACTCTGCTCCGATTAACGTAGAACAGAAAACCTTGGTCTTCCGGCGGGGGAGTTTTTCACTCCCCTTATCGTTACTCATGTCAGCATTCGCACTCGTGATACCTCCAGCAGACTTCTCAATCCACCTTCATTGGCTTACACGACGCTCCTCTACCGCTCATCCAGAGGATGAACCCGTAGCTTCGGTACCTGATTTAGCCCCGTTATATCTTCCGCGCAGGCCGACTCGACTAGTGAGCTATTACGCTTTCTTTAAAGGGTGGCTGCTTCTAAGCCAACCTCCTAGCTGTCTGAGCCTTCCCACATCGTTTCCCACTTAATCAGGATTTTGGGACCTTAGCTGACGGTCTGGGTTGTTTCCCTTTTCACAACGGACGTTAGCACCCGCTGTGTGTCTCCCACGCTGCACTCACTGGTATTCGGAGTTTGCCTCGGGTTGGTAAGTCGGGATGACCCCCTAGCCGAAACAGTGCTCTACCCCCAGCGGTGATACGTGAGGCGCTACCTAAATAGCTTTCGAGGAGAACCAGCTATCTCCGGGCTTGATTAGCCTTTCACTCCGATCCACAGCTCATCCCAGCATTTTTCAACATACTTGGGTTCGGGCCTCCAATTGATGTTACTCAATCTTCACCCTGGCCATGGATAGATCGCCCGGTTTCGGGTCTATACCCTGCGACTGGTCGCCCAGTTAAGACTCGGTTTCCCTACGCCTCCCCTATACGGTTAAGCTCGCCACAGAATATAAGTCGCTGACCCATTATACAAAAGGTACGCGGTCACACCACGAAGGTGCTCCCACTGCTTGTACGCATACGGTTTCAGGATCTATTTCACTCCCCTCGCCGGGGTTCTTTTCGCCTTTCCCTCACGGTACTGGTTCACTATCGGTCAGCCAGGAGTATTTAGCCTTGGAGGATGGTCCCCCCATGTTCAGTCAGGGTTTCTCGTGCCCCGACCTACTCGATTTCACGTGACTTAGACTTCGACTACGGGACTATCACCCTGTATCGTCAAGCTTCCCAGCTTGTTCGCCTGTCGGTTGTCACGCTTAAGGGCTGGTCCCCGTTCGCTCGCCGCTACTTGGGGAATCTCGGTTGATTTCTTTTCCTCCGGGTACTTAGATGTTTCAGTTCCCCGGGTTTGCCTCTATAGGTTATGTATTGGCCTATAGATACTCACCTGATAGTGAGTGGGTTTCCCCATTCGGAAATCGTTGGGTCGCAGGGTATTTGCCACCTCGCCAACGCTTATCGCAGGCTATCACGTCCTTCATCGCCTCTGGCTGCCAAGGCATCCACCGTATGCGCTTAATCGCTTGACCATATAACCCCAAGGGGTCTGTCAAGGATTACGACTCTGTCGGACCTCTCCGACATATCGTTTGATAGACATGCGCTTGGCGCACACATCTATCGTCAGCATGATTCACATTGTTAAAGAGCGGCTGTTCAGAGAACAGTGAGAAGCGCGCTCTGATGAGCACGCTTGCCACTGCCGGCTAAGCCAGCAATAAGATCAGGTAATTCGTTGTGAGCACTTGCCGCGAGCAGTAGACAGTGTCGATAAGGAGGTGATCCAGCCCCAGGTTCCCCTAGGGCTACCTTGTTACGACTTCACCCCAGTCATGAACCACACCGTGGTGATCGCCCTCCCGAAGGTTAGGCTAACCACTTCTGGTGCAGTCCACTCCCATGGTGTGACGGGCGGTGTGTACAAGGCCCGGGAACGTATTCACCGTGGCATTCTGATCCACGATTACTAGCGATTCCGACTTCATGGAGTCGAGTTGCAGACTCCAATCCGGACTGAGGCAAGCTTTATGGGATTGGCTCCACGTCGCCGTATTGCAACCCTTTGTACTTGCCATTGTAGCACGTGTGTAGCCCTACCCGTAAGGGCCATGATGACTTGACGTCGTCCCCACCTTCCTCCGGTTTGTCACCGGCAGTCTCCTTAGAGTTCCCGACATGACTCGCTGGCAAATAAGGATAGGGGTTGCGCTCGTTACGGGACTTAACCCAACATTTCACAACACGAGCTGACGACAGCCATGCAGCACCTGTCTCAGAGTTCCCGAAGGCACCAATCCATCTCTGGAAAGTCCTCTGGATGTCAAGGGTAGGTAAGGTTCTTCGCGTTGCATCGAATTAAACCACATGCTCCACCGCTTGTGCGGGCCCCCGTCAATTCATTTGAGTTTTAACCTTGCGGCCGTACTCCCCAGGCGGTCAACTTATTGCGTTAGCTGCGCCACTAAGTCCTCAAGGGACCCAACGGCTAGTTGACATCGTTTACGGCGTGGACTACCAGGGTATCTAATCCTGTTTGCTACCCACGCTTTCGCACCTCAGTGTCAGTGTCAGTCCAGAAGGCCGCCTTCGCCACTGGTATTCCTCCCGATCTCTACGCATTTCACCGCTACACCGGGAATTCTACCTTCCTCTCCTGCACTCTAGCCAAGCAGTTCCAGATGCCGTTCCCAGGTTGAGCCCGGGGCTTTCACACCTGGCTGACTTAGCCACCTACGCGCGCTTTACGCCCAGTAATTCCGATTAACGCTTGCACCCTCCGTATTACCGCGGCTGCTGGCACGGAGTTAGCCGGTGCTTCTTCTGCGAGTGATGTCTTTCTTGCGGGGTATTAACCCACAAGCGTTCTTCCTCGCTGAAAGTGCTTTACAACCCGAAGGCCTTCTTCACACACGCGGCATGGCTGGATCAGGCTTTCGCCCATTGTCCAATATTCCCCACTGCTGCCTCCCGTAGGAGTCTGGGCCGTGTCTCAGTCCCAGTGTGGCTGATCATCCTCTCAGACCAGCTACGGATCGTCGCCTTGGTGAGCCGTTACCTCACCAACAAGCTAATCCGACATGGGCTCATCCGATAGCGCAAGGTCCGAAGATCCCCTGCTTTCTCCCGTAGGACGTATGCGGTATTAGCCTGAGTTTCCCCAGGTTGTCCCCCACTATCGGGCAGATTCCCATGCATTACTCACCCGTCCGCCGCTCGACGCCTCCTAGCAAGCTAGGATCGTTTCCGCTCGACTTGCATGTGTTAAGCCTGCCGCCAGCGTTCAATCTGAGCCATGATCAAACTCTTCAGTTGAAAGCTTGATAGTCTGTTAAGCAGACCAAACTTGGTTCAGAGTCAAACTTCTCGTGAGAGGCTTGCTCCGATATCTGGTGACCTTGTCACCACTCATCGGCAAGCGCTCACACGAATTACCTGATCAAATTTTTAAAGAGCGTCGCTGTGAAGCGAGGAGGCATATTCTACCCGGAACGCTTGAGAAGTCAAGCACTTGATGATGAGTCAGTCGACTGCCTCTAATCATCATCAAGCGGTGAGGAGCGTTGCTCGATCACCTGCTCCGTAAGGAGTGCGGCGTATTCTAGCGAATCGCCCGCGATTGTCAATCGATGAATTCGAAGCAGACTTCAAAAACATCAAGTAAAACAATCACCTGCAAACCTCTTTCACCGCTGGTAACGCCATGCGTCCCCGGCAGCGGATGCGTACTTTACGCACGAACCGTCGTGAGGGCAAGGGCTTTCTTGAAAGAATCTCGCCACGATGATGCCAGGAGTTCAGAACGCGCTCGGCCCCACCATGTCTGGTGAGGCCGAGCGGGAGGTGACTTACGACAGCGACTTCTCAGTATCAGTACATCTGAGTACCTCAGCGCGTCACGGTCACTCGTGCGTAGCGCTTCTTGCCCGCCTGGATGACGATGGCAGTATCGAAAGGTGCCATATAGGAAGGCTCGACCACTTCGCCATCCACTTTCACGCGGCCATTCTTGAGCATGTCCTTGGCCTGGGCACTGTTGTTGGCCAGACCCGCACGATTGATGACCGCCGCGATCGGCGCCACCTCGGCGCCCTCCAGGCTGACGGTGACATCCGGCATGTCCGCCGGCAACTCGCCGTCGGCCAGCTGATTGCCGCTGGAAAGGTGCGCCGTCACCGCCGCTTCTTCATCGTGGAAACGTGCCACCAGCTCGCGCGCCAGCTCCATCTTGATATCACGCGGGTTGGCACCGTCGTCGATGCTGGCCATCAGCGCCTTCACTTCATCGAGGGGACGCAGCGACAGCAGCTCGAAGTAACGCCACATCAGCGAATCCGGCATGGAGACGATCTTGTTGAACATCTCGCCGGGTCGGTCGTTGATGCCGATGTAGTTGCCCAGCGACTTGGACATCTTCTGCACGCCATCCAGGCCCTCGAGGATCGGCATGGTGATCACCACCTGCGGCTCCTGGCCACGCTGGCGCTGAAGCTCACGTCCCATCAGCAGATTGAACTTCTGATCGGTGCCGCCAAGCTCGATATCCGCTTCCAGCGCCACGGAGTCATACCCCTGGATCAGCGGGTAGAGGAACTCGTGGATGGAGATCGGCTGATTGCCGCTATAGCGCTTGTCGAAATCGTCACGCTCGAGCATGCGAGCGACCGTGCTGGAGGCCGCCAGCTCGATCATGTCAGCCGCGGAGAGCTTGCTGATCCATTCGGAGTTGAAGGCGATGCGCGTCTTCTTCTTGTCGAGAATCTTGAAGACCTGCTCCTGATACGTCAGGGCGTTGGCCTTCACATCCTCTTCGGTCAGCGGCTTGCGCGTCACGCTCTTGCCGGTGGGATCGCCGATGCGGCCGGTGAAATCACCGATCAGGAAGATGATCTCGTGACCGAGGTCCTGCAGCTGGCGCAGCTTGTTGATCAGCACCGTATGACCGAGGTGCAGGTCCGGCGCCGTCGGATCAAAGCCTGCCTTGATCTTGAGCTTGCGCCCGGACTCGAGCTTCTTGATCAGCTCTTCCTCGACCAGCACCTCATCGGTACCGCGCTTGATGATCTCCAGCGCTTCCACTACTGACTTGTCGCTCATCCTGCCCTCTCTGACCGTTGCTGCTCCCCTCGTAACGGGGCATGTTGGCCGAGAATGTTAGCATGACGAGCATGGCATGCACCCCCTGCCGCAGAGCGGCGTGCTCACGAGCTTCCCACTCCCTGTTGCACGCCCCCAATGATCGGGAGATCCCAATGGCGCTTTACCTCGGCCTGATGACCGGCACCAGCCTGGACGGACTCGATATCGCCTTGCTCGATATCGCACCCTCCTCGCCAGACCACGAACGGATTCGCTTCATTGATGGGCTCGACCTGCCGCTGCCCGAGACACTGCGAACTCGCCTCTGGCAGCTGATGCATTGCGATGAGGCATGCTTCGCGGATCTCGCCGCCGCCGAAAAGGCGTTGGCTGAACTGGCCGCCAGCGCGGTGACGCGCTTGCTGACCCGCCAGCAGCTGAGTGCAGAGGATGTCGCGGCGATTGGCAGCCATGGCCAAACCATCGAGCATCGCCCCTACGGCTTCAGCGATCAGCCATGCCACACGCCCTACACCCTGCAGCTCGACAACCCCAGCCTGCTGGCCGAGCTGTGCGGCATCCCTGTCGTTGCTGACTTCCGGCGCCGCGATCTGGCCGCCGGCGGTCAGGCGGCCCCGCTGGCGCCCGCCTTCCACGCTGCTCTTTTCAGTCAGCCAGACCAATGGCATGGGCTGCTCAACCTGGGCGGCATCGCCAATCTAACACTACTCCCCCCTCAGGGCTCCACAGCTGACGTCATCGGCTTCGACACCGGCCCCGCCAACTGCCTGCTGGATGCCTGGCATTCACGTCATCGTGGTACCACAGTGGATCAGGACGGTCAGTGGGCCGCCAGCGGCAAGGTAATCCCTGACTTGCTCGAGAGATTGCTGTCGGCCGATTACTTCCGCCGACCACTTCCCAAGAGCACCGGCCGCGAAGATTTCCATCTCGACTGGTTGGCACAGCACCTGACCGGCGACGAGTCACCGGCCGACGTGCAGGCCACGCTCCTGAGTCTGACCGTCGAAAGCATCGTGCGGGCATTGGAGCAGACCGGCGTATCACTGGCCGCGCTGACTCCCTGCGGTGGCGGGGCACGCAATGGCGCCCTGCTCACTCAGCTGGAGCAGCGCCTGGCGCAAGGCGAGCAAGCGACGCCCCTTGTGCCCTGCGCTGACATGGGCTGGAACGCAGACCTGCTCGAAGCCAGCGCATTCGCCTGGCTCGCGGCGCGCAGAGTCCTGGAGCGCCCCGGCAACCTGCCCAGCGTGACCGGCGCGAGCGGCCCGAGAGTGCTGGGCGGCCTCTACGCTCGCTGACCCTCATCGGATACGAAAAAGCCGCCCTTCTCGTGATGAGGAGGGCGGCTTTTGATTGGGACAATCACCATGCTGACATCACCGACAGCTGGCATGACCGACACGCCTCAGTCGTCATCCCCTTGCAGCGAGAAGCGACTGGCGGCACTCATGACATCCTGCTGGGCTTCCTGGGCACTATCGGAATCACCGAACTTGATCATCAGGCGCAGGTCATTGGCGGAATCGGCATGCGCCAATGCCACTTCCTCGGTGATCAAGCCCTGCTGATGCAAGGCGTAAAGCGATTGGTCGAAGGTCATCATGCCCTGCTGCTGCGAGCGCTTCATGACGTCCTTGATCTCGACCACCGCGCCCTTGCGGATCAGGTCGACGATCAGCGGCGAACGCAGCATCACCTCAATGGCCGGCACGCGCTGGGTGGTATTGCCACTCCTGTGAGGCAACAGCTGCTGGGCCACGATGCCCTTGAGGTTCAGCGACAGATCCATCCATACCTGCTCATGACGCTCCTCCGGGAAGAAGTGGATGATGCGGTCCAGGGCCTGGTTGGCATTGTTGGCATGCAACGTCGCAAGACACAGGTGGCCTGTCTCGGCGAAGGTCAGCGCGTGCTCCATGGTCTCACGCGAGCGGATCTCGCCGATCATGATCACGTCCGGCGCCTGACGCAGCGTATTGCGCAGTGCCACCTCGAAGGACTCGGTATCGATTCCCACTTCACGCTGCGTCACGATGGAACGCTGATGAGGGTGGATGTACTCGATCGGGTCCTCGATGCAGATGATGTGCCCGCTGGAGGTCTGATTGCGATGCTGGATCATTGCCGCCAGTGAGGTCGACTTGCCGGCGCCGGTGCCCCCGACGAAGATCACCAGCCCCCGCTTGGTCTCCGAGAGTCCCTTGATGATTTCCGGCAGCCGCAACTCTTCCAGGCTGGGAATCGACAGCTGGATGCGGCGAATCACCATGCCCATCTGGCTGCGCTGGTAGAAGGCGCTGATCCTGAAGCGCCCGACACCCGGCAAGCTGTATGCGAAGTTGGCCTCGCGCTCTTCCTCGAAGCGCTCCCGCTGCATGTCACTCATCGGCGCGAGCACCAGCTCCCTGACCTGATCGACACTCAGTTTCCTGTCGCCCAGCGCCACCATGCGGCCATTGACCTTCATCTGCGGCGGTGTGCCGGTGGAGATGAACAGATCCGAGCTGCCCTTGCTGACCATCAACTGCAGAAGTTCATGCAGCCATTCATGAGGAGTCATGAGTTGTATCCCGATATGCGCCTTGAGAGTCGCGCCCAAGGCCTCGCGCTGAAATGCCGTCCCATGAACCTGAAAAGTTGACGTGTTCCGGCCCCTGCCCCACCTACCTGCAACGTGATTGTCGGCCCTCCTGGCGAATTCAGCTCAACAAGCCCTTGGCTTTCGCCTGAGCATCTTCATTGGTCACCAGCCCTTCCGCCAACAGACGCGTCAGCGCTGCATCCAATGTCTGCATGCCCAGGGCACCACCGGTCTGGATGGAGGAGTACATCTGCGCCACCTTGTCCTCGCGGATCAGGTTACGAATCGCAGGCGTCGCGATCATGATCTCGTGAGCCGCCACCCGGCCACCGCCAATCTTCTTGAGCAGTGTCTGGGCGATGACACCCTGCAGGGACTCGGACAGCATCGAGCGCACCATTGCCTTCTCCTCGCCGGGGAAGACGTCAATGATACGGTCGACAGTCTTGGTCGCAGAGGTAGTGTGCAGGGTGCCGAATACCAGGTGACCCGTCTCGGCCGCGGTCAGTGCCAGACGGATGGTCTCGAGATCTCGCAGCTCCCCGACCAGAATGACATCCGGGTCTTCACGCAGTGCCGAACGCAGCGCGGGCGCGAAGCCGTGGGTATCACGATGCACTTCACGCTGGTTGACCAGACACCGCTTGGACTGGTGCACGAATTCCACCGGGTCCTCGATGGTGAGAATGTGGTCGTACTTGTTCTCATTGATGTAATCGATCATCGCCGCCAGCGTGGTGGATTTACCGGAACCGGTCGGCCCAGTGACAAGAATCAGGCCGCGCGGCAGCATGCACATCTTGCGGAAGGCTTCACCGAGCCCCAGATCCTCCATCGTCAGCACTTCCGAGGGGATGGTACGGAAGACGGCCCCCGCGCCGCGCCCCTGATGGAAGGCGTTGACACGGAAACGCGAGACCCCCGGCACCTCGAAGGAGAAATCGGTCTCGAGGAATTCCTCGAAGTCACGGCGCTGCTTGTCGTTCATGATCTCGTAGATCAGCGCGCGCACCTGCTTGTCATCCATTGACGGCACATTGATGCGCCGCACATCACCGTCGACACGAATCATCGGTGGCAAACCTGCGGACAGGTGAAGATCCGACGCGTTCTGTTTTGCCGAAAAAGCCAGCAGTTCGGTAATATCCATGCAGTTCCCTCGCGAAGACCGAAGCTCTTGTACCAACGAGTCTTGTGTACTCTGGTGAAAGTGTGAAGTGGCTCTTCAGTAGATAGTGCGATGGGCACCATGTCACCAGGCCTGTCACGCTCATGCCATTGATGACATGCCTGACACCGTGCCAGCCATCGCCAGGTTGTTCCGCAAATTCTGGAGCCGAGCCGCATGACCGCAGTCCCCGACGACGAAGCTTGTGTTACCCAGTGTATCCTAGAGGCCCGTGCGCGGCTGGAAAAGGCATTGCAGGCAAGTAAACGCAACGCTGATTCGGCGCAAGTGCTGGCCGTCAGCAAGACCAAACCCGCCACGCTGATGCGCGCAGCCTGGCAATCCGGCCAGCGGGCCTTCGGCGAGAACTATCTGCAGGAAGCGCTGGACAAGCAGCAGGCGCTGTCGGACCTCACCGATATCGAATGGCATTTCATCGGTCCCATCCAGTCCAACAAGACGCGCGCCATCGCTGAGCACTTCGCCTGGGTGCATACCGTGGAACGCGAGAAGATCGCACGCCGCCTGAGCGAGCAGCGCCCCCGTGAGCTTGGCGCGCTCGATGTCTGCCTGCAGGTCAATATCTCCGGCGAAGCCTCCAAGGCTGGAGTGGCACCCCAGGAACTGCTGGCGCTGGCCGAGACTGTGATCGCACTGCCCGGGCTGCGCCTGCGCGGCCTGATGGCGATTCCGGCCCCCTGCGCCGCCGGTGCCAGTGAGGCTGAGCGCCGCGCGCCCTTCCGCCAGCTGCGCGAACTACTGGAGCGACTGCAGACGCGCTTCCCCGCCGCCAGCTACCCGCAGGCCCGGCTCGATACTCTCTCAATGGGCATGAGCGCGGACCTTGAGGCCGCCGTCGCCGAAGGCGCGACACTGGTACGCCTCGGCACTGCCATCTTCGGCGCACGTGACTATTCCCAGGTCCATTGAGCCCAACGCTCGCTGAGGAAAATCCAACACTCACGCAAGGCTCTCGAGCTTGCCGCCAGCCCTCCCACTGAATGATCAGGAGCACCGCATGACGCACCAGAGCACCGCTACACCGCGCACTATCGCGTTCATCGGCGCCGGCAACATGGCCAGCGCCATCTTCGGCGGCATGGTCGATTCCGGCTATCCCGCAGACCGTATCATCGCCACGGCTCGCTCGCGCGAGACACTCGATGCCCTCGAGCAGCGCTACGGCGTAAGCACGACCCAGGACAACGCCTACGCCGTCTCGCAAGCCGATGTGGTGGTGCTGGGCGTCAAGCCGCAGATGATGCATGACGTCTGCCAGGCGCTGACCCCTGCGGTGCAGAACCGCAAGCCGCTGATCGTCTCGGTCGCGGCCGGCATCACCTGCGACAGCCTCGAACGCTGGCTGGGTGGCGACCTCGCCATCATCCGCTGCATGCCCAACACGCCGTCGCTGGTCGGTATCGGTGCCAGCGGCCTCTATGCCACCGCCCAGGTGACGGAGGAGCAACGCGGCTTGATGGATGAGATGCTGACCGCAGTCGGTATCGTCGAGTGGGTCGAGGAAGAAGGTCTGCTGGAAGCCGTCACCGGCATTTCCGGCTCCGGCCCGGCCTATTTCTTCCTGTTCATCGAGTCGCTTGAAGCGGCAGGCATCGAGCTGGGGCTGAACGCCAAGACCGCGCGCCGCCTGGCGATCCAGACCGCTCGCGGTGCCGCCGAGATGGCCTTCTCCAGCGAGCATGAGCCCGCCGAGCTACGCCGTCGCGTGTGCTCGCCGAATGGCACCACGGAGCGCGCCATCAACAGCTTCGAGGAGGATGGGCTGCGCGATATCGTCGAGCGCGCCGCCAAGGCCTCCAGCGTGCGCGCCGCCGAGCTTGCCCGCGAGCTGGATCGCTGACAGCCTCTGCTCCACTGACAACTCCTGCAGGCCGCTGGCAGCCCGGGCCACAACAGGCCATCATGCGCTGTTCATCTGTTGTTGGCATGCTAGCAGCATGACGCGTGCACTATCGCGCGCCCACTTCTCACCGTCTTAAGGAAAGCCCCATGGGTGCTATGGGTAATATCGGACTTCAGCTGGTCACCATCCTGCTGCAACTATTTGTCTACATCCTGATGCTGCGCTTCCTGCTGCAGCTATCCCGAGCGGACTTCTACAACCCGGTCACCCAGTCAGTGGTCAAGGCGACCAACCCGCTGGTGGCCCCGTTGCAGGGCATTCTGCGCCCGCTGGGTCGCTTCGACATCGCCACCCTGGCCGCCGCCTTCATCGTCGTCAGCCTGGTGCTGGTCGCGATCGGCGCCCTGTTCGGTGGCGGCATGCTGCCGGTCGGCTTCATCGCGCTGACGGCACTGGGCACCATTCTCGACAGCATCATCAACATCTACTTCTTCGCCCTGATCGCGATGATCATCCTGTCGTGGGTCGCTCCGCAGGCCAACCACCCGGGCGCCATCCTGGTCCACCAGCTGGTGGACCCGATCATGAAGCCGGTACGCAAGGTGATCCCGTCGATCGGCATGCTCGACCTGTCGCCGATCTTCGTGTTCATCGCGCTCAACCTGATCGGCAGCCTGATCAACCAGACATTGCCGTCATTGGGCATGCTGCGCAGCGTCTTCGGCTAAGCGCACCACCGGGACAGGGTGGCCACCACTCGCCCGGGGTGCACGACATCGACATCAGCGCCCGCCACGGACTCCCGTGGCGGGCGCTTTAGCATCACATGTCACTGGATCACGCGTGCGTACGCTGTGCTAGAGTGAGCCCTCGGCCGAAGCCAGAACCACGGTGCACGAGACGCCCACAAGGCGCATCACCGCGGTTTCGCGCCCTGGACACGGGCCCTGCCCCGAACACTCTGCTGGACATGATGCTGGAAACCTTCACCACGATGCCTGATTCCCTGCCCCCGGATTCGGTCGGTCTCGTCACGCCTCAGACTGCCCACTTCGATACCCCGCTGGAGCTGGCCTGCGGCAGACGCCTCGAGCAGTACTCGCTGGTCTACGAGACCTACGGCGAGCTGAACGCGGACGCCAGCAACGCCATCCTGATCTGTCACGCCCTCACCGGCCACCATCATGCGGCTGGCTATCACGCCATGAGCGACCGCAAGCCTGGCTGGTGGGACGACTACATCGGCCCCGGCAAGCCCATTGATACCTCGCGCTTCTTCGTGATCGCGCTGAACAACATCGGCGGCTGCCACGGCAGTACCGGCCCGACCTCGATCAACCCAGAAACGGGCGAGCAATGGGGGCCTGACTTCCCATTGGTGACCGTGCCGGACTGGGTCGAGAGCCAGAAGCGCCTCGCAGAGTCTCTCGGCATCACCCGCTTCGCGGCAGTGGTCGGTGGCTCGCTGGGTGGCATGCAGGCGCTGCAGTGGGTGATGGACCACCCTGATCGCGTCGGTCATGTCGCCATCATCGCCTGCACGCCGAAACTCTCGGCGCAGAACATCGCCTTCAATGAAGTCGCGCGTCAGGCGATTCGCTCTGACCCGGAATTCCATGACGGCTGGTACTCGCGTGTCGATGCCGTGCCCAAGCGTGGCCTCAAGCTGGCGCGCATGGTCGGTCATATCACCTATCTTTCCGAGCATTCGATGGGTACCAAGTTCGGGCGTGACCTGCGTCAGGACCGCCTCAACTTCGGTTACGACGTCGACTTCCAGGTCGAGAGCTATCTGCGCCACCAGGGCGATACCTTCTCCACCGCCTTCGATGCCAATACCTACCTGCTGATGACCAAGGCGCTCGACTACTTCGACCCTGCCGCCACGGCAGGCGATGACCTGTCCGCGGCCATGGCGCCGATCAGCTGCCCGGTACTGGTGGTCAGCTTCACCACCGACTGGCGCTTCGCGCCGTCACGCTCTCGCGAGCTGGTCAACGCCATGATCCATGCCGGCAAGTCGGTCAGCTACGCCAACATCGACTCGCCGCACGGCCATGATGCCTTCCTGCTGCCGGGCGAACGCTACCAGACGGTGCTGGGCAACTTCCTGACTCGCGCTTACGACCACGCCTGTGGCGCCAAAGCCACGCAAAAGCCGAGCACCAGGGAGACCAGCCATGCGTAACGACCTCGCCCAGATTCATGACTGGATTCCCGAAGGCGCGCGCGTGCTGGACCTCGCCTGCGGTGACGGCACCCTGCTGGCCTCCCTCAAGGAGACCAAGCAGGTCTTCGGCTATGGCTTGGAGATCGACCCCGACAACATCAGCGCCTGTGTCGCCCGTGGCGTGAACGTCATTGAGCAGAATGTCGATGACGGCCTGGCCAACTTCGCCGATGACACCTTCGATCGCGTGGTGATGTCCCAGGCATTGCAGGTACTGCGTCGCCCGGACCGTGCGCTGGAGGAGATGATGCGCGTCTCGCGTGAGGCCATCATCACCTTCCCCAACTTCGCCTACTGGCGTCACCGCCTGCACCTGGGCATGAAGGGCCGCATGCCGGTCTCCAAGTCGCTGCCTCACGCCTGGTACGACACGCCGAACATCCACCTGTCGACCTTCGCGGACTTCGAGCGCCTGTGTCGCGCCCAGGGTCTCAAGATCATCGACCGCGCGGTCGGCAACGGCGATCACGAGCCGCACCCGGCGGCGACCTGGTGGCCGAATCTGTTCGGGGAAGTGGCCATCTTCCGCGTCTGCCGCGACAACTGCCCGCCCGACCAGCGCTGAGTTCAGGCGCCCTACAGCAATCTCCTTGGACCAAGCGCCAGGCCCCGCAAGGAAACGGCCGACAGGACACTCCTGTCGGCCGTTTCGCGTCATGACGCCAGCAATTCTTCCGCGCCACGATAGCGCTGCGCTATCCGAGCCATGCACAGACAGTCGCAACTAAAGTCTATATACTTTCGGGGTAAACGCAGCTGAGGATCACGGCACGCACTTCCGGTGAGGTGCGCCGGCATCCCGAGGAGAGAGTGCATGAACTTCCATACCCGCAAGTGGGTCAAGCCCGAAGACCTCAACCCCAACGGCACCCTGTTCGGTGGACGTCTGCTGGCCTGGATCGATGAGGAAGCGGCCATCTACGCCATCGTCCAGCTGGGCACCTCGCGCGTGGTCACCAAGTTCATGTCGGAGATCAACTTCGTCTCCAGCGCGCGTCAGGGCGACATCATCGAACTGGGCATCACCGCCAGCGCCTTCGGTCGCACCTCGATCTCGCTGTGCGTCGAGATCCGCAACAAGATCACCCGCGAGCGCATTCTGACCATCGACCGCATCGTGCTGGTCAGTGTCGATGCCGACTTCAAGCCCGTGCCCCACGGCCGCACGCGCATCACCTATATCGAAGACCGCTTCCGTGAGCAGGCCGGCAGCAATGACAGTGGTGAGAACGCACGTGGCGACGCCCAGCATGACGAGACGCCGCAGAAGGCAGCGCGCCGTCGTGCTGACAGCGTACCGGATCTCAAGAACGCCTGATCGCGTCGCTCTTCAGGTCGCGTCACCCACGTCGCACCAACGAAAAAGGCACCTCCAAGAGGTGCCTTTTTTCATGCCGAGGATTCAGACGGCTCATGGATTGCAGAGGCCCGAGACCTGGCTGGCCTCTAGCTGACGGTCGCCTGCAGCGTTTCGCTCAGTCCTTCACAGGCGTCGACGACGGGCGCCGTCGCCGGCGTGAACCACACCAGATCATAGGCCGGCGCCGCACCGGCGCTTTCCGGCAGATAATCGGTGAGATGCGTCAGCGGCTGGCCCGCGTCATCCCAGGCGACCGGCATCAGCGCTACGGACAGCGTGCTGCCATCCAGCCAGCGCGGCACGCCGATATCGCGACGGGCATGGCCGGAGCCACACACCAGCAAGCTGGTGGCACCGTCGGCCGACAGGCCCTCAAGGCGTTCTGCCATCTGCTGATCCCGCGCCAACTGCGCACGCAGCATCGCGTCCAGGCGCTCTGCACCCAGCAGGCCGCAATGGCCTTCATCCAGTGCCTCACGCTGCAGGCGCAGGACCGCTTCCGGCAGTGCCAACGGCGACTGCCCCGGTGCCATGCTGGCCTCCAGCTGTGCCGCCGACAGGCTAGCAGACGCCAGTGGCGCACCACTGTCCAGCGCTCCGCGCAGCAGGGGGGCGTAGTCGGTGAAGGGCCAGCGCGCATTCCAGGCCAGCAACTGCTGGAGCTCATCATCCGGCAATCCCGCGACAGCAAGCGAGGTGCGATTGGCCAGCGACAAGGCGGCATCCTGGGTCGTATCCAGCATCTCCAGCGCCACACCACCCAACTGTCGCCGCACGGCCAGCGCATCGATCAACCAGCGTTCCAGCTGGTGATGATCCGGATTGTCGTGATGCTCGCCCAGCAGCACCATCGAGTGCGCCTGGCTCCAATCGACCAGCGCCGCTGGCGATAGACGACGATTGCCCTCCGCGACCAGAATGCTGCCCAGCAACGGGTGGGACGCCTCGGGATCATGCCAGGCCGGCAGCGGGGGCAACGGCCCGCTGGCCGGCAGAGCGGCCTGTACGAGCGGGCTGCCCAGTGCCGAGCCCAGCACGCTAAGCCCGCCCGCCGAAACGGCCATGCCGGCCAGCAACTGGCGACGGCTCACCCCGGCCGTGTGTTCAGGTGTCCCGGAGTCGTTGCTGGAGCGGAAGCTGGAAGTGATCGAGCGGCGAAATAGCGACATGAAGATGACTCGGCATGGAAGGAAGCGGCAAGACACGGTAAAAGACCACAAGAGAGCGTGCCAACGCTGCCATGATACCCGATGCGAGCCCCCTCATGTCCGAAAGGCCACCAACACTCCCCCAAGGGCCTTCATCCAGGCTGTGCTTGAGACTGCCGCTGCCATCACTGTCCGTCGGCCGCAGCATGCCATTGACACTCGATGATGGCCGCCCGGCCCTGCTGGTGATGCAGCCCGATGGCCCGCGCGCCTTCCTCGACTACTGCCCACACCAGGGCAGCCGAATGCTGACCGAGGACGAGACTGACGATCCCTACATGGACGCGACCGGCGGCTTGATACTCTGCCACCGCCATCAGGCCTGTTTCGAACCGCATCACGGCACTTGCATCAGCGGCCCCTGCCTCGGCCAACGCTTGACGGCGCTAGACGTTGAGCTGGTGCACAGCGAGGCCTCGCCAGCCCTGTTGCTGCTGTGGGAGGCCGCAGGCAGCGGTGGAGACACGAGGGAGAAATGAAGGAAAGAGACATGAGCGCTGACTGACAGGCTGAGCGCCAGCGACCTGATCAGCCAGTAAAGCGCACGTCATGCAGTGGCAGCGCGCGCGCAAGGCCCAGTCTTGCTCGCCACAGTGGCTGGCTCGCATCCGAGAAATACTCTTCGAGGGTGATCTGCATGCCCAGCGCCACTACCTCGACACCGGCGGCCTGCGCCCGGGCAAAGGCCTGCGCATAGGCCGGGTCGAGATGCGCCGCCGGTGCGACATCCTCGATCCCGTCATGGGCGACGCAGAACACCAGCACGCAACGGTGACCTGCTGCGACCAGCGCCGCGAGGCTGGCCAGATGACGCTGGGCACGCGTACTCACCGAGTCCGGGAAATAGCCGTGACCGTCAGCTTCGCGCAGTGTCAGTTGCTTGACCTCCAGATAGATCGAGGCCGCGCCCTCCTCCTTTGGCCACATCTGGAAATCGAGCCGTGAGCGCTCCGGCGTGTCATTTCCCGGCAGCAGGACCTCGACACGTGACTCGCGCTTGAGGCGCGCAAAGTCGGCGAGCCTCATGTCGTGCAGCGCGCTGACGCTGGCCTGCTGCAGTGCGGCCTCGACATGGGCATTGGCACGTCCGGTATGCACCGCCACCAAGGCCTCGCGCCGGCCGTCAGCGCCGGGTGGGGCCATGGGCAGGCGAATCAGCTCCCAGGTCCAGGCGAGCTTGCGCCTGGGATTGTCGGACGGTGACAGCCATACCTCACAACCTTCGACGCACACCGCGCGCATTGAGCCGGTATTCGGGCAATGCGCCGTCACCACCTCACCCGCCCGCTCACCCTCAAGCATCTCCACCTCGGCGAAGAAGCGCTTGTAGCGGCGGATCAGGCGACCACGATACAGCCCCTCAAGCACCATCAAGCCGACACTCCTGCCCGGGTGACACGCCGCTCAAGGAAACGCTCCATGCGGGCCAGGGCCTCGCACAGACGCGCCTCATCGGCGGTGAAGGCAATACGCACATGGCGACGTCCTTCGGCCAGCGCAAAGTCCGTACCCGGCGTGATGGCGACATCCTCTTCTTCCAGCAGTGCGCGGCAGAAGGCCTCGCTGTCATCAGTCAGATGCGAGACATCCAGCCAGACATAGAAGGCACCCTGCGGCGGTACCGACGGCGCCAGCCCCAGGCGCTCTAGCCCGGCCAGCAGCACGCCACGACGGGCTTCGAGTACCTGCCGACGACGCTCGAGCTCTGCTTCACATTCCGGCGTGAAGGCCGCCAGTGCCGCATGCTGGGCAGGTGTCGAGGCAGCCAGGAAGACATTCTGCGCCAGGCGTGACAATGGCTCGACCGCGGCTTCCGGCGCCACCAGCCAGCCCAGCCGCCAGCCCGTCATGCCGAAGTATTTCGAGAAGCTGTTGATGACGAAGGCATCCGGGCATTCCGCCAGTGCGGTGTGCGCAGGCACGCCATAGGTCAGCCCCTGATAGATCTCATCCACCAGCAGGTGGGCATCTCGCGACTGGCACAGCTCGCCCAGCGCCTTCAATTCCTCGGGCGACAGCACGTGTCCGGTGGGGTTGGAGGGCGATGCCACCATCACGGCCCGCGTGTTCTCGCGCCAGAAATCATCAGCAAGTTCGGCGGTCAGCTGCCAGTCACTCGCGGCACTGACGGGCACCACGTCCAGCTGGGCATCCACCAGGCCCATGAAGTGACGATTGCAGGGGTAGGTCGGGTCAGCCATCAATACGCTATCGCCACGCTCGGCGCACAACAGTGTGGCCAGCAGCAGGGCACCGGAGGCGCCGGGCGTGATGATGATACGGGAGGGGGAGACCGTGACGCCGTGACGGCGCTGATAGTCTGCTGCGATGGCCTCGCGCAGGGCCGGCAGGCCGCAGGCAGGGGTGTAGCGCGTCTGACCGGCCGCCAGTGCTGCCTGCCCGGCGGCGATCACCGGAGCGGGGGTCGGGAAGTCGGGCTCGCCCACTTCCAGATGGATGACGTCATGGCCCGCGGCCTCGCGCGCCTGGGCGGCTTCCAGCAGCGTCATCACGCGAAAGGCGGCAACGGATTCAAGACGGCGGGCAAACGACATGACAACACTCCTCAGGGTGGGAGCTTCATTCTAGGCGCCTGCCAAGGCCCATTCCCAGCCCCTTCGTGCAGGAAAATTGGTGTTTGCCGGCACGCACTTGACCATTGCCCGCTACAAACTATCGTCGGAGATCGGTTGCAAACTTGTCATTTTTACGCTAAATAAGCTGATCTTCTCGCGAGGGCAGCAGTCAGGACAGCCCCCTCGCCGTGGCCAAGGAGGCAGTGCAACAGACTGTCGACGGCCCAAGTCACTTGCGGAATGAGGCGGTCCCATGCCATTAGCTGAAACCAAGCCGGAAGCGCTTAAGAAATTCACCCCGTATGAGCCGGCAGCGGGTGAAGAGTACATGAACGAGAAGCAGCTAGCGCACTTCCGCCAGATCCTGATGGAGTGGAAACAGGAGCTGATGGAAGAGGTCGATCGCACCGTGCGTCACCTGCAGGAAGATGCCAACAATTACGCGGACCCTGCAGACCGTGCCACTCAGGAAGAAGGCTTCAGCCTCGAGCTGAGAACACGTGATCGCGAACGCAAGCTGCTGAAGAAGATCAACGAGACCATCGAGAACATCGATGAGGACGACTACGGCTTCTGCGAGTCCTGTGGCATCGAGATCGGTATTCGCCGTCTGGAAGCACGTCCGACCGCTACCCAGTGTGTCGACTGCAAGACACTGGCCGAGCTGAAAGAAAAGCAGCTGGGCCGCTAAGCCCTGCTGTCGATGAAGCGACGTCAGGCCGTCGCCCTCATCCCCCATACGGGCACCCTCCTCGGAGCGGTGCCCGTATGCGTTCAGGCCCTGCTGCCTGCGAATCCCCTACCACGAAGGATGACGGAGCCCACATGCCTACCGCCTACCGTGGCCGCTTTGCCCCCACCCCTTCCGGTCCGCTGCACGCGGGCTCACTTCTGGCTGCCGTCGCCAGCTATCTCGATGCCCGCCATCACGGCGGCGAGTGGCTGGTGCGTATCGAGGATATCGACCCACCGCGCTGCCCCGCCGGGAGCGCCGATACCATCCTGCGCCAGCTGGATGCCTTCGGTCTTCAGCGGGATGGTGAGCTCCGCTATCAGAGCCAGCGTCACGCCGCCTACGCCGATGCACTGGAACAACTGAAGGCCAGTGGCATCGCCTACCCGTGTGACTGCTCGCGCAAGCAGTGGCGCGAGCACACCATCTACCCCGGTTGGTGCCGTGAGCGGACCGAACCGCCCGAGGGCGAGCATGCCTGGCGGCTGGACGTGCGCGCGGCAGAGCGCTTCGGCGGCTCCCGGGCCATCGCTGGCTGGCAGGACCGCCTGCAGGGCGCGGTCCAGCTGGATCTTGTCACGCTAGGCGACGTGGTGCTCAAGCGACGTGATGGCCTGTGGGCCTATCAGCTGGCCGTGGTGGTGGATGATGCCGAGCAGGGCATCACCGATGTCGTGCGCGGGCTCGATCTGCTCGACAACAGCCCCTGGCAACGTCTGCTGCAGTCCGCGCTCGACCTGCCGATGCCACGCCTGACGCACCTGCCGCTGATCACGGCCGACAATGGCCAGAAGCTCTCCAAGCAGAACCTGGCGCCGGCCCTGCCGGAAGACGCCAGCGCGATTCGAACGCTGCTGCACCATACCCTGACACTGCTCGGTCAGGCGCCGCCGCCCGAACTGGCGACCGCCAGCCCCGCTGAGCAACTCGCCCACGCCACTCCTCGCTGGTCACTTGCGGCGGTCGGCACCGCGCCGTCACTCAGTGCAGCCACTGTTCCAATGACAAGGACTGATGAAGGCAGCTGAGGGCAGCCGAGACCAGATACGCCATACAGTCGGAACGCCTGACAACAGCCACGATTGTCGGATTGCCACCCCTGTGGGAACAGGACAGACTCGAGCGACAGCCATCCCCTCATGCACACCCTCAGGCGAGCGACATCACCCCATGGCCCGGATTCTGATCGTCGAAAAGGAAGGTGCTTCGCGCAACACGCTGCAGCATCTGCTGGAGCGCGAGGGTCACGACGTGGTGCAGGCCAGCGGCCTGGAGGATGCCCGTCTGCAGCACCCCGCCGACTTCGCGCTGGTGATCTGCGACAGCGAACTGGCCGGAGACCATGCCGTCCCGATCCTGCGTGCCAGCCGGCCAACTCCCGTGCTGCTGCTGGCCGACGACCCCAGCCTGCATGCCGCCATCGGCTGCCTGAAGGCGGGGGCAGCCGACTATCTTCCCAAGCCGTTTGACCAGCAGGCCTTCGCGCGCAGCGTGCGAGATGCGCTGTCTCTGCCACGCCTGGGGGCGCCGAGTGCTGCGCCGCCTCCGCCCCAGGCGCATGCTGGCACGACCAACAAGCCGGTGGAGATGATTGGTCATTGTCGCGCCATGCAACAGGTCTATACCCGCATTCGCAAGGTAGCGCCCGCCGATGTCACCGTGCTGGTACTGGGTGAGTCCGGCACCGGCAAGGAGCTGGTCGCGCGCGCCATTCACCGCCAGAGCGAACGCCATCAGGCGCCGCTGATCTGCGTCAACTGCGCCGCCATTCCCGAGACGTTGATCGAGTCCGAGTTGTTCGGCCATGAAAAAGGTGCCTTCACCGGCGCCACCAGCTCGCGCACAGGCCTGATCGAAGCCGCCGATGGCGGCACACTGTTTCTGGATGAGATCGGTGAACTGCCGCTGGATGCCCAGGCACGCCTGCTGCGGGTGCTGCAGGAGGGCGAGATTCGCCGCGTGGGGGCCATCGAGACCCGCTACGTGGACATTCGCCTCATCGCCGCGACCCACCGCAACCTGCATCAGCTCTCGGCCAGCGGTGAGTTCCGCCTCGACCTCTATTACCGCTTGAACGTGATGGAGATCGACCTGCCGCCCCTGCGTGAGCGTGGAGATGACGTGCTGGAACTGGCCGAGCATCTGCTGGCCGGCATCGCCCGCAAGCATGGACGCGATGGCATGCGACTCTCCCAGCGGGCGCGCCAGGAAATCCATCACTACGCCTGGCCCGGCAATGTCCGTGAGCTGGAAAACGCCCTCGAGCGGGGCGTCATTCTGGCGGAGCGTCGCATCATCGCCCCTGAGGACCTCGGCCTGCGCACGCCCTCAGGGCAGCCGCTTCAAGCAGCGCCCGCCGCCGCAACAGCCGACTCGGTGCCCTCCAGTGTTCAGGTGCCCAAGACAGCGAGCAAAGGAGCGGCGAAAGGTGCAGTGAAAGGCGCCGCCAGTGGCTCAAGTCCCGAAACGACTTCCGCGCCTGCCACAGGTCAGCCCGCGGCCGGCCAGCAGGGCACGGGCCTGCCATCGCCTGCGGCCCCTCCACGCAGCGGCCTCTCGGTGGTCGGCGATGCCGGTGAGGAGGAAGACCTCTCGCTGGAGGACTACTTCCAGCACTTCGTGCTCGAGCATCAGGACCACATGAGCGAAACCGAGCTCGCGCGCCGCCTCGGCATCAGTCGCAAGAACCTCTGGGAGCGGCGTCAGCGCCTGGGCATTCCACGCCGCAAGGGACGCCGCAGCTCTCCCGCAAACTGACGTCGGCGCACTGAAGCTGGCGCACTGAAGTCACTGCGCTGAAGTCACTGCACCATGCAGGTGCCCTCCCGGGCAGGCAACCCGCCTGCGGCGGCGCCTTGCCTGCCATAGATCCCCGCATCATCGAGGGCATCGCTAGACTTTAGTGTCGAAAGGCTCGCAAAAAAACCAGCTCAATCATTAGCTTGCAAGCCACTTCGTTAGACCTTCGCACCAATTGTTACCATCGACCCCAAATCATGACCCCATCCAGCGCACCAATGGCCACGTCAGGTAACACCTCGCGCTTCTCTACACCTCATGTCTCAGCGACCTATGTCTAAATGACTGAATTACTGGTTTTTTTTAAGCTGTGGCACATCCGATGCAACATCACGGTCAAGAAAAAGAACAACCGGAAATACGAAGCGCGCCCAACAACAACAAGAACGCGCAACGCTTCGAAAACCCTCGACATCAACAAGAACAATACCCGTCGAGCGCGTGACATTGATGATGAACCGCATGCCTCACTGCATGAGTGGTGGCAGGCAAGAGCCAAAACAAGAACAAACGGCCGCAGTTCATCATCCGCCGATCCAATAACAACAAGATATCGGCAGTCCGGAATCTACTGACCAGGACGCGACGAATCCGGCCTCGAGCACCAACAAGAACAACAGGCTCGACCCCGGATCACCCCCGAAACAACAACAACTCGCGGGGGGAGGCTATTCAGCCGTCGGTGAATGGAAGATTGTTTTGAATACGAGATGGTCACCGAACAGACAGCCAGACAACAACAACATGATCTGCAACACGAAGGATCTGTCTGCATTGATTTGTGACTGTGGTGCGTATTCAGGGCGATGCGCCATCACGAAAAAGAACATCCGCTCAAGGATGCGTGTACCCTACCTGCAAGGGAGACCGAGTGATCGGTCTCCCTTTTTCCTTGTCTGAGAGGTGATTCTTGCCTCGTCAGACGCCTTGAAGTGCAGAGTCGGCCCCTGGATGGCAGACCGGCGCTTTGCCAAGGTATCTGCCCTCGGCTACACTGGGCGGCCTGCCACGCACGAGTCGAATCGCTGCATGCTCAAAGGATTTACCCGCTTTCTACAACGCCCCGGTGACCGCTTGAAGACGCTTTTCAATGCAACTGACGCGCCCGCGGCTCCATTGCCCAGCCTGCGTGTGATACCGCGGGATGAGCATCCCGTGTCCCGCCGCCAGCTCAGCGAGAATGCGCTGAAGGTACTCTATCGTCTGCAAAGCGGTGGATATCAGGCCTATCTGGTCGGTGGCTGTATCCGTGATGCCCTGCTCGGACAACGCCCCAAGGACTTCGACGTGGCCACCAATGCCACGCCGGAACAGGTCCGCGAGCTGTTCCGCAATGCCCGCATCATCGGCCGTCGTTTCCGTATCGTGCACGTGCGCTTCGGTCGTGAGGTGATCGAGGTCACCACCTTCCGCGGCAAGCCGGCCGATAGCACGCCCAGCCAGCATACCCAGCAGTCGGAAGACGGCATGTTGTTGCGCGACAACGTCTTCGGCTCCATCGAGGAGGACGCGCTGCGCCGCGACTTCACGATCAATGCCCTCTATTACGACGTGTCCGATTTCACGATCCACGACTGGGCCAATGGCGTACGCGATATCGAAGCGCGCATGATTCGCCTGATCGGAGATCCGGAAACACGCTATCGCGAAGACCCGGTGCGCATGCTGCGTGCCGTCCGCTTCGCCGGCAAACTGGACTTCGACATCGAGGAGGCCACGGCCGAACCGATGTACGAACTGGCCCCGCTGCTGCTGCAGATTCCGCCGGCGCGCATGTTCGAGGAAGTGCTCAAGCTGTTCATGTCCGGCTATGCACTGGAAACCTTCCATCTCCTGCGTGAGTTTGGGCTGTTCCAGATGCTGTTCCCCGAGACGGAAGAGAGTTTCGCGCATTATCACTGGTCCATGCCGCTGATCGAGAAGGCACTGGCCAGCACGGACGACCGCATCCGCGAAGACAAGCCGGTCACGCCGGCCTTCCTGTATGCCGCCCTGCTGTGGCCGGGCGTCAAGGCGCGTACCGATCAGCTGATCGCCAGTGGCATGCCCGACATTCCGGCAGCCCACCAGGCGGCCCAGCAGGCGATCGCTCGCCAGCTCAACCACACCTCGATCCCGAAGCGCTTCAGCATTCCGATGCGCGAGATCTGGGATATGCAGGCCAAGTTGCCGCGTCGCCGTGGCAAACGCGCCTTCCAGACCCGCGAGCATCCGCGCTTCCGCGCCGCCTACGACTTCCTGCTGCTGCGCGAATTCGCCGGCGAAGTGAAGCCGGGGCTGGGCAAGTGGTGGACCGACTTCCAGGAAGTCGATGCTCGCACCCAGGTCACGATGATCGAAGGTGTCTCCGATGAAGGCCCCGCCGGCAGCAAGCCGGCCGGCACCAAGCGTCGCGGCAAACGTCGGCGCAATGGTCGCGGCCAGGGCTGAACAGTGGCTCGCCTGAGCCACTGCCGTCTCCACGCAGGAACTGTGCATGATTTCGACAGCCTTGATTGGCCTCGGTGCCAATCTTGACGATCCGCGCGCTCAACTGGAGCGCGCGCTTGAGGCTCTCGACCGGCTGCCGCTGATCCGCTGCACGCGACATTCTCGCCTGTATGCCAGCAAGCCGGTCGGCCCGCAGGACCAGCCCGACTTCGTCAACGCCGTCGCCGAGCTATCGACCCGCCTGTCCCCCCTCGCCCTGCTTGATCAGCTGCAAGCCCTTGAACAGCAGCATCGTCGCGTGCGACTGCGTCACTGGGGCCCCCGCACACTGGATCTTGACCTGCTGCTCTACAATGACAGCAGGATCTCGACGCCGCGTCTCGTCGTGCCCCATCGCGAAATGCTCAATCGTGGTTTCGTGATGCGTCCGTTGGCTGACCTGCTGGGCCCGCAGTGCCTCAGCGTGCTAGGCGAGGAGAATCTCGAAACACTGGCGTCTCGAGTTGAGGGCGATGACTTGCTCCCCCTCGGACCTCAGGAGTAGAGTTTCGCCATCTTGTTACCGTCGTGCCCACTTTGGCCTGTGCGGTAACACTTTCTGGTAACACCGGCCCGTGTCGCTCGCAGTCCGCCCTCGGCGGCCTTCCCGCGATCGCGGCTGCTCGACGCCACGGGCAGCCGCGTCATACGCGCCGCAACGAGTATGCGTCCCGATGAAAAACGTCACCCTGAGCACCCTGCGCCGCCTCAAGGCCGATGGTGAGACGTTCAGTTGCCTCACCGCCTACGATGCCACCTTTGCTCATCTTGCCAGCGATGCCGGCATTGAAGTGCTGCTGGTCGGCGACTCTCTCGGCATGGTCCTGCAGGGCCATACCAGCACCCTGCCCGTCACCATCGATGACATCTGCTACCACACCGCCGCCGTGGCACGTGGCAAGCAAGGCAGCCTGCTGATGGCCGACCTGCCCTTCATGAGCAATGCCAGCACCGACATCCTGCTCGATCATGCGGCGCGTCTGATGCGTGCCGGTGCCGAGATGGTCAAGGTGGAAGGCGAAGCCTGGCTGGCCGATGCCGTCACTGCGCTCGTCCAGCGTGGTGTACCGGTCTGCGTGCACATGGGCCTGACGCCACAGCACGTGCATGCCTTCGGTGGCTACAAGGTACAGGGTCGTGACGAGGCCCGCGCCGAGCAGATCATCACCGATGCCCGCACGCTGGAAGCCGCAGGCGCTGCCATCATCCTGCTCGAATGCGTGCCGTCCGAGCTGGCCGCGCGCATTCGTGATGCCGTCGAGGTGCCGGTGATCGGCATCGGTGCCGGCGTGGACGTCGATGGCCAGATCCTGGTCATGCACGACATGCTCGACCTGACACCCGGGCGCAAGCCGCGCTTCGTCAAGAATTTCATGAGCGATGCCGGCAGCGTGCAGGAGGCCTTCGCCGCCTACCACCAGGCGGTCAAGACGCGCAGCTTCCCGGCGCCGGAGCACGGCTTCTGATGAAAACCGTCTCCCAGATCAACGCCCTGTGCGAGCAACTCGCCCAGGCACGCCGCGATGGCCTGCGTATCGCCCTGGTGCCGACCATGGGCAACCTGCATGCCGGCCACCTGTCGCTGGTCCGTGAAGCGCGCCGCCACGCCGACATGGTCGTCGCGAGCATCTTCGTCAACCCACTGCAGTTCGGCCCCGGCGAAGACCTCGACAGTTATCCGCGCACTCTCGAGGCCGACAAGAATGCGCTGGCCGCCGAAGGATGTGACCTGCTGTTTGCCCCCTCGACGGCGGAACTCTACCCCACGGGTCGCGACGGACTGTGCAACGTGCAGGTGCCGGGCGTTTCCGAAGGCCTGTGCGGCGGCAACCGTCCGGGGCACTTCGATGGCGTCGCCACCGTCGTCAGCATCCTGTTCAATCTGGTACGCCCTGAAGTCGCCTGTTTCGGCGAGAAGGACTTCCAGCAGCTGGCAGTGATCCGCAAACTCAACCGCGACCTGCATTTCGGCATCGAGATCATCGGTGTGCCCATCGTGCGTGCAGAGGATGGTCTGGCGCTGTCATCACGCAACGGCTACCTGAGTGAGCAGGAGCGCGCCATCGCGCCGCGTCTCAAGCAGTGCCTCGATGCCCTGAAAGCTCGTCTTGAGCAGGGCGTGGCACGCGATGTGGCGCTACGCGAGGCCCTGGCCGCCATCAGCGAGAGCGGCTTCAAGCCGGACTACCTCGAACTGCGCCGCGCGGTTGACCTGGGGCCAGTCGAGGATGTCACGCGCGAGGCGGTGATTCTGGTCGCCGCACACCTGGGCCGTACACGCCTGCTCGATAACCTGAAGGTCGCCTTGCCGGTGGCCTGATGCCTGATTAGACTGCGCCGCCTTGCACCTTGGCGTGGCACTGTCCGCCACGCCATGCGCGCCATGGCCCTGACCCCAGGGCCTAGATCTGCGCCCGGCGGCGCTCAACTGGAGACATCCTGATGCAAGCCATCATGCTCAAGGCCAAGCTGCACATGGCCCGCGTGACTCACGCCGTCCTCAACTACGAGGGCTCCTGCGCCATCGATGGCGACCTGCTCGACATGGCAGGCATTCGTGAGTACGAACAGATCCAGATCTATAACGTGGACAACGGCAAGCGCTTCACCACCTACGCCATTCGCGGCGAAGAAGGCTCGAAAATCATTTCGGTGAACGGCGCCGCAGCCCACCAGGCCGACGTCGGCGACCGCGTGATCATCTGCGCCTTCGCCAACTATGCCGAGAGCGAACTGGACGCGCACAAGCCCTCCATGGTCTACCTGATGGAAGGCAACGAGGTCAGCCATACAGCCAATGCCATCCCGGTCCAGATGGCCTGAGCACGCCTTGCTGCCTGCTGCTCTACGCCCGGAGGGCTGATGATTCAGGCCTCGAGCCTGCCGCGAGCGCTCCAACACGACGCCAGCCCTGCCTGCCAGAGCGCTGGCGTCGTGCCGTCTGGGCAACCAATACGTATGGCTAAAGGCTGACACTGGAGATGCCGTTTGACGATTGCCGCACCGCACAAAACTGCCTTATGCTGGCATCTCACCTCAGCAGGACTGCGCCTCGCCCGCTTGATGGCATGGCCATAGTCGCAGCCAATTGACTCAGACAGTCTCGCAAGAGAACAGGAGCGTTCAGATGCAGGATGTGGTGATCGTAGCAGCCCGTCGTACCGCCGTAGGCGCCTTCGGTGGCAGCCTGGCTGGCATTTCCGCCGCGGATCTCGGCGCACATGTCATCAAGGATATCCTCGCCAGCACGGGCGTCAGTGGCGATCAGGTCGATGAAGTGCTTCTGGGCCAGGTGCTGACAGCAGGATGCGGTCAGAACCCGGCACGTCAGGCGGTCATCAAGGCAGGCTTGCCGGAAGGCGTGCCCGCCATGACCATCAACAAGGTCTGCGGGTCTGGCCTCAAGGCGCTGCACCTGGCCACCCAGGCCATCCGTTGCGGCGATGCCGAGCTGATTCTGGCCGGCGGTCAGGAAAACATGTCCCTGTCTCCGCACGTGTTGCCCAACTCGCGAGACGGCAAGCGCATGGGCGACTGGAAGGCGATCGATTCCATGGTTCACGACGGTCTGTGGGATGCCTTCAATGACATCCACATGGGCATCACCGCCGAGAATCTGGCCGAGAAATACGAGATCACCCGTGAAGCCCAGGACGCCTTCGCGGCCGCCTCTCAGCAGAAAGCCTGCGCAGCCATCGAAGCTGGCCGCTTCAAGGGCCAGATCGTCCCGGTCGAGATTCCGCAGCGCAAGGGCGACCCGATCGTCTTCGATACCGACGAGAACCCGCGCGCCGGCACCACGGCCGAGAAACTCGCTGGCATGCGCCCGGCCTTCAAGAAGGACGGCACCGTCACCGCCGGCAATGCCTCGGCGCTCAACGACGGCGCTGCCGTGGTCATGCTGTGCTCCGCCGACAAGGCACGCGAGCTGGGTCTGACGCCGCTGGCGACCATCAAGGCCTACTCCAACGCGGGTGTTGATCCGAAGATCATGGGCATCGGCCCGGCGCCGGCGACTCGCCTGTGCCTCAAGAAGGCCGGCTGGAGCCTGGAAGACCTCGACCTCGTCGAAGCCAATGAGGCCTTCGCGGCCCAGGCTCTGTCGGTCAACAAGGAGCTGGGCTGGGATGTCGACAAGGTCAACGTCAATGGCGGCGCCATTGCCCTCGGCCACCCGATCGGTGCCTCCGGCTGCCGTGTGCTGGTCTCGCTGGTGCACGAGATGATCGAGCGTGATGCCAAGAAGGGTCTGGCGACCCTGTGCATCGGTGGCGGTCAGGGTGTCGCGCTGGCCATCGAGCGCAGCTGATCGCTCACACCTGCCGACCGCCTGAGCTCCCGCCGCTCGCGCAATCTCGAGCAGGGAGATATGCAAAAGCCCCCGCCAGTGACCCGGCGGGGGCTTTCTCTTGCCCGGAAGGGAAGGTGCGCCTCTCAAGCAGAGCAGGCAAGACCGGGGCGGGGACGATCCGCGACGATCTGTCAGTCCTGAGCGGCGGCCTCTTCAGCCTGAGCAGCGGCAAAGGCCGCCTTCTCTTCTTCGCTGATCTCTTTCAGCGACAGCTTGACGCGATTGCGGTTGTCGATGTCGAGCACCTTGACCACCACCTCATCGCCTTCGTTGAGATAGTCACGTACGTCATTGACGCGCTCCTCGACGATCTGCGAGATGTGCAGCAGGCCATCGGTGCCCGGCATGAAGGTGATGAAGGCACCGAAGTCGGCGATGCGCGCCACCTTGCCGGCATAGAGCTTGCCGATCTCGGCCTCGGCAATGATGCCCTCGACATATTTGGCAGCCGCCTGTGCCTGCGCCTTGTGCTCGGCATAGATGCGCACGCTGCCATCGTCGTCGAGATCGACATTGGCGCCGGTCTCTTCACAGATCTTGCGGATGGTGGAGCCGCCCTTGCCGATCACGTCACGCACCTTGTTGGGAGCGATCTTCAGCGACAGCATCGCCGGGGCATTGTCCGAGACTTCCTGGCGACTGGCGGCCAGTACCTCATTCATCTGCGCGAGGATGGTCAGGCGTGCCTCGAGGGCCTGTTCCAGCGCCTGCTCAAGAATCTCCTCGTCGATTCCTTCGATCTTGATGTCCATCTGCAGCGCGGTCACGCCTTCCGCGGTCCCCGCGACCTTGAAGTCCATGTCGCCGAGGTGGTCCTCATCGCCGAGGATATCGGTCAATATCGCGACGCCATTGGCGTCCTTGACCAACCCCATGGCGATACCCGCGACCGGTGCCTTGAGCGGCACACCGGCATCCATCAGCGCAAGAGAGGCCCCACAGACGGATGCCATCGAGCTCGAACCATTGGATTCGGTGATCTCGGAGACGACACGGATCGCGTAGGGGAAAGCCTGCAGCGACGGCAGCATGGATTCGATACCCCGACGCGCCAGACGCCCATGACCGATCTCACGTCGCTTGGGCGCGCCGATGAAGCCCGTCTCGCCGACGCAGTAGGGCGGGAAGTTGTAGTGCAGCATGAAGCGATCCTGCTTCTCGCCGGACAGCCCTTCGATCAGCTGTGAATCGCGCGTGGTCCCCAGGGTGGCAGTGGCGATCGCCTGGGTCTCGCCACGGGTGAACAGCGCCGAGCCATGCGCCTTGGGCAACACACCCACCGCCAGGTCCAGCGGGCGCACGGTGCGCGTATCACGACCATCGATACGCGGCTCGCCCGCGATCACTCGCTGACGCACGATACGCTTCTCGAGTGCCGCGAAGGCCGTGGCGACGGCCTCGACACTGAAGCGCGCATCATCCTCGGCGCCCAGCAGGTCGATAGCCTGCGCCTTGAGCGCCGACAGGCTGTCCTGACGCGCCATCTTGTCACTCAGGCGATAGGCATCACCGATCTGGGTGGCAAAGCTCTGCTCCAGCGCCTCGACCAGCACGCGGTCGAGATTCTGCGGCACCCACGCCCACTTGGGACGATTGACCTTGGCGGCGAACGTCTCGATCCCCGTGATGGCTTTCTGCATCTCGTGATGACCATAGAGCACGGCGCCGAGCATCTCGTCTTCCAGCAGCTCCTGGGCCTCGGACTCGACCATCAGCACGGCCTTCTCGGTACCCGCTACCACCATATCCAGCTCGGAATGCGCCAGTTCGCTGTAGCCGGGATTCAGGAAGTAGCCGCGCTGCTCGCTGAAGCCGACGCGCGCCGCGCCCACGGGGCCAGCGAAGGGCACACCGGAGATGCAAAGCGCTGCTGAGGTGCCAAGCAGTGCCGCGATGTCCGGGTCGACATTGCGCTCCGCCGACATCACCGTGCAGACCACCTGCACCTCATTCATGAAGCCTTCGGGAAATAGCGGGCGCATCGGACGGTCGATCAAGCGTGAGGTCAGGGTTTCCTTCTCGGTGGGACGCCCTTCGCGCTTGAGGAAGCCGCCGGGGATACGCCCCGCCGCGTAGGCCTTCTCCTGATAGTGGACCGACAACGGGAAGAAGGACTGGCCGGGTTTCGGCGACGCCTTGGCCACCACGGTGCACAACACCGAGGTATTGCCCATGGTCACCATCACGCTACCGGTCGCCTGACGCGCGATGCGGCCGGTCTCTAGGGTGATGGTGTCATTACCGTACTGGAAGCTGTGCGTTACCGGGTTCACGGCGCATGTCCTTTAATCTGATGGTCATCGATGCCAGGCGCTCATGGTAAAGCGCGTCACAGGCAATGAAAAGCGAGTGGATCCCACGCGACAAGCGGGCTGCGGCGAGGGTCGAATCTCAGTCCTGAAGCTCGGATCACCTCGGTATCAGGCACAAAAAAACCGACACCGCCCGCAGGCAGTGTCGGTTTTCCTGTGCCCACCGGGGGCCCGCCATGCACCGAAGTACATGGCGGCAACATCGCTGATTAGCGACGCAGACCCAGACGCTGGATCAGAGCGGTGTAACGCTCGAAGTCCTTGCGCTTGAGGTAGTCAAGCAGCTTGCGACGCTGGTTGACCATGCGGATCAGACCACGACGGGAGTGGTGATCCTGCTTGTTGGCCTTGAAGTGACCCTGCAGGCCATCAATGTTGGCGCTCAGCAGAGCAACCTGAACTTCCGGGGAACCGGTGTCGTTCTCGCCACGGCCGAATTCGGAAACGATCTCAGCCTTCTTCTCAGCGGTAAGTGCCATCTGTCTCTCCAGTAAGCAATATGCTTGATAGATTGGAAATGTCGAAGACCACGCATATTTGCAGTCTTCATGCGGCTTGCGGCGAGGCCGCAATCAGCTCACCCAGCCGCCGCCTCGACGGCAGAACTGAGCAGTCGGCGAGGAGCGATGACGCCCTCCGCCGCAATCCGGACCAGCCCGAGCAACTGCTGGTCCTGATACACACGAGCCAGGGAATCCACTTCCAGCGACCCTGTCGTCGTTTCGGCCTGCTGACCACGCAAGATCATCCGCGCCATCTCGGCAGTGATGTCGAGACGCGGGAGATGATCGAGCAGGATGTCGACAGGTAACAGAACGCCTTCACGTGCCTGCTGATCAGCCAGCGCCTCGAGGCGCTCGAAATCCAGCATGGCATCACCCGTGAACGGGCCCGTCTTGAGACGACGCAGTGCCGTGAGGTGGGCTCCACAGCCCAGCGCCTCGCCGATATCCTCGGCCAGACTGCGTATGTAGGTACCCTTGCTGACCGCCACTTCGATCTCGATGCCATCGGAGTGCCGCGCAAGAAGCGACATATTGTAGATGGTAACGCGACGAACTGCACGCTCGATTTCAACCCCCTGGCGTGCCAGCTCGTAGAGCGGACGTCCCTGGTGCTTGAGCGCGGAGTACATCGGCGGTACCTGATCTATCTCGCCACGGAACCTGTCCAGCACCGCGTCCAACTCGGCCTGCGCAATCTCGGGAATCTCCCGCTCGCGAATCACCGTGCCTTCCGCATCACCGGTATCGGTGACCTGGCCAAACTTGATCCGTGCCCGATAGACCTTGTCTGCCTCGAGAAGATGCGAGGAGAACTTGGTCGCCTCCCCGAGGCAGATCGGCAACAAGCCGGTCGCCATCGGATCGAGCGTTCCGGTATGACCGGCCTTCTGCGCCTGGTAGAGGCGACGAGCCTTCTGAAGCGCATAGTTGCTGGACATGCCCTTGGGCTTGTCCAGCAACAGTACGCCATCGATCGGCAAGCCGCGACGACGACGGCCCATCAGGCGTCCGGCGTGGTGCCCGGGGCACCGTCTTCGCTGTCGTCATCACCACGTTCTGCACTGCGCTTGCGATCGTCGGCGACCGCATCGTTGATCAGCGAGGAAAGGTGATGGCCACGAACGACGCTCTCATCGTAATGGAAGCGCAGTTCCGGTACATGACGCAGCTGAATGGTGCGCGCCAGCTGGGAGCGCAGGAAACCTGCCGCGCGCTTGAGCACGGCGAGGTTCTCCTTGATGCGTTCCGGGCTGTCGTCACCCAGCAGGGTCACGTAGACATCGGAGTAGGACAGGTCGCGGCTGACCTTGGCGGCGCTGACCGTCAGCATGCCAAGGCGCGGGTCCTTGACCTCGCGCTGAATCAACAGCGCGAGCTCTTGCTGGATCTGGTCCGCCACGCGGTCAGTACGGCTGTATTCACGCATCCGTGATCTCTCCTTGCAGGGGCGCTATCAGAGCGAGCGCTCGACCTGGATCTGGTCGAACACCTCGATCTTGTCGCCAACCTGCACGTCGTTGTAGTTCTTGACGCCGATACCACATTCCATGCCGTTGCGGACTTCGTTGACGTCATCCTTGAAGCGACGCAGGGACTCCAGCTCGCCTTCATAGATGACCACGTTGTCACGCAGCACGCGGATGCGCTTGGAGCGGTACATGGTGCCTTCGACGACCATGCAACCGGCGATCGCACCGATCTTCGGAGCCTTGAAGACATCGCGCACTTCGGCGACACCGACGATCTGCTCGCGGAATTCCGGAGCCAGCATGCCGGACATGGCCAGCTTGACCTCGTCGATCAGCTGGTAGATGACGCTGTAGTAGCGCAGATCCAGACCTTCACGCTCGACGATCTCACGCGCGGAGGCGTCAGCACGGACGTTGAAGCCGACCAGGATCGCTTCGGAAGCGAGTGCCAGGTTGGCATCGGTACCGGTAATACCACCGACACCGGAAGAGACCACGGCCACCTTGACTTCTTCGGTGGAGAGTTCTTCCAGCGCGCCACGGATGGCTTCCAGAGACCCCTGCACGTCGGCCTTGAGGACGACGTTGACCTTGGCGACTTCGTCCTGGCCCATCTGGGAGAACATGTTCTCCAGCTTGGCTTTCTGCTGACGTGCCAGACGCACTTCGCGGTACTTGCCCTGACGGAAGTTGGCGACTTCACGCGCCTTCTTCTCGTCCGGAACCACGGTGAACTCTTCACCGGCGTCCGGCGTGCCACCCAGCCCCTGGATCTCGACCGGCATGGCCGGGCCCGCGGAATCGACCTGCTTGCCGAGCTCATTGACCAGCGCACGCACACGGCCGTAATGCAGGCCGGCGAGGACGATATCACCCTTCTTCAGCGTACCGTTCTGGACCAGCACGGTCGCGACCGGGCCACGGCCCTTGTCGAGACGGGACTCGACCACGACGCCTTTACCCGGCGCGGACGGCACGGCCTGAAGTTCGAGAACTTCGGAGACCAGCAGGACACTTTCGAGCAGCGCGTCGATGTTCTCGCCGGTCTTGGCGGAAACGTGGACGAACTGGGTATCACCACCCCATTCCTCGGAGATGACACCGTGCTGGGACAACTCGTTCTTGACGCGGTCCGGATCAGCACCCGGCTTGTCGATCTTGTTCACCGCCACGACCATCGGGACACCCGCGGCCTTGGAGTGCTCGACAGCCTCGATGGTCTGCGGCATCACGCCATCATCGGCAGCCACCACCAGGATGACGACATCGGTCGCCTTGGCACCACGAGCACGCATGGCGGTAAACGCCGCGTGGCCCGGGGTATCCAGGAAGGTGATGTCGCCGTTGTCGTGTTCGACGTGGTAGGCACCGATGTGCTGGGTGATACCACCTGCCTCACCTGTGGCGACCTTGGTGCGACGGATGTAATCCAGCAGCGAGGTCTTGCCGTGGTCGACGTGACCCATGACGGTAACGACCGGCGCGCGGGTGATCTGCTCACCTTCGTAGGAGATGCCTTCGAGAACGGCTGTCTCGAGTGCGTCATCCTTGATCAGCTTGGGCGTGTGGCCCATTTCCTCGACCACGATGGTCGCGGTTTCCTGATCGATCGTCTGGTTGATGGTGACCGCAGCGCCCATGTTGAACATGGTCTTGATCACTTCAGACGCCTTGACGGCCATCTTGTCGGCGAGGTCTGCCACTGAGATGGACTCAGGAATGGAGACTTCACGGACGAAGGTCTGAACCGGCTTCGGCGGCTGACGGTTGGCATCACGGCCACCACGACGACCACCGCGACGCTCGGCGCGCTTGACCTTCTTGGCCCCGCCACGCTTGCGTTCGCTACGATCTTCACGGGCTTCGCGACGATCGCGTGAGTCATCACGCGGCGCAGCCTTGGCGCGACGCGGTGCATCACCACGCGGCTCCTTCGGCGGCGCATTGACTTCCGGCGCAGCGTCGGCGACCGGTGCAGCGACAGCAGCCGGTGCACTCTGACGTGGACGCTCTTCGCGACGGTTGTCGTTGCCACGACGCTCTTCACGCTGCGGCGCAGCCGCCGGCTTTTCAGCAGCGGCAGCCGGTGCAGCAGCCGGGGCTTCTGCAGCCTGCTCTTCGTCCTCTTTGACGTAGGTACGCTTCTTGCGCACCTGCACCTCGATGGACTTGCCGCGACCGCCGCCCGTGTTGATACGAGACTTGGTCTTGCGGGTCAGGGTAATGCGATTCTTGGGCGCTGCCGGAGCGGCGCCACCACCGTGGCTCTTGGTGAGGTGATCCAGCAGCTTCTGCTTGTCGACCTCAGAGACGGCGTCGTTCTCTGACTTGTGCTTCAGACCCGCTTCGTGCATCTGTTCCAGTAGGCGGGCTGACTCGCGGCCCACCTTCTTGGCGAATTCTTTGACTGTCATTTCTGACATGTACGACCCTCCTGAGCCCGTGACCTAGTTACTGTTCGCTTGCGAACCAGGGCGCGCGGGCGGTCATGATCAACGCCGCTGCTCGCTCTTCGTCGACGCCTTCGATGTCTTTCAGATCATCGATGGCCTGCTCAGCAAGGTCTTCCATGGTGACGATACCCTTGCTGGCCAGGATGTATGCCAGATGACTTTCCATGCCTTCCATGTTGAGCAGGTCTTCGGCCGGCTGTGCGCCGTCCAGTTGCTCTTCAGTGGCGATGGCGAGATTCAGCAGTTCATCCTTGGCCCGAGCGCGCAGCTCCTCGACCAGATCCTGGTCAAAGCCCTCGACCTCGAGCATTTCCTCGAGCGGGACATAGGCGATTTCCTCGAGTGAGGTGAAGCCCTCGTCCACCAGGACACGGGCTAGATCCTCTTCGATCTCGAGATGAGTGATGAAATATTCGACGAAACTGTCGATTTCCTGCTCGCGCTTGCCCTCGGCTTCCGCCTCGGTCATGACATTGAGCTGCCAACCGGTCAGCTCACTGGCCAGACGAACGTTCTGACCGCTGCGACCGATGGCCTGGGCCAGGTTGTCCGCAGCGACAGCGACATCCATGGAATGGGTGTCTTCGTCGACCAGAATGGAACCGACATCTGCCGGTGCCATGGCGTTGATGACGAGCTGGGCAGGATTGTCATCCCACAGGATGATATCCACGCGTTCGTTACGCAGTTCATTGGACACGGCCTGCACGCGTGAACCACGCATGCCGACACAGGCACCGATCGGATCGATGCGCTTGTCGTTGCTCTTGACCGCGATCTTGGCGCGCGAACCCGGGTCACGGGCAGCCCCCTTGATCTCGATCAGCTGCTCGGCGATTTCCGGGACTTCGATCTTGAACAGCTCGATGATCAGCTCAGGACGCGTACGCGACAGGATCAGCTGAGAACCACGAGCATCCGCGTCGACTTTCCACAGCAGGGCACGAACCCGCTCATTCAAGCGGTAGCGCTCGCCGTGAATCATCTCACCGCGCGGCAGGAAGCCTTCGGCGTTGTCGCCCAGATCGATGATGAGGCCATCACGTGTCGTCTTCTTGACGATACCCGCGACCAGCTCACCTTCACGCTCGGCGTAAAGGCGCACCACTTCCGCACGCTCGGCCTCGCGCACCTTCTGCACGATGACCTGCTTGGCGGTCTGTGCAGCGATGCGACCGAACGCTTCGGATTCGATCTGCTTCTCGACCACGGCACCCAGCGCCAGCGGCTCTTCGCGCTGTTCGGCGATGCTGGCCTTGATCTCGTAGTCCGGCGTCTCGAACTCGTCGTCTTCGACGACGGTCCAGCGACGGTAGGTCGCGTAATCACCGGTGACACGATCGATCTTGACGCGGATATCCGCCTCTTCCTGATCGAAACGCTTGCGTGACGCCGAAGCCAATGCCACTTCGACGGCTTCGAAAATCACATCCCGCGGCACGCCTTTCTCGTTGGAGATGGCGTCAACGACCAGCAGAATCTCTTTGCTCATGACTTTGCCTCGCCAGAAACCTGTCCTTGCGCATCGACCCGGGCTCGCAACGCGAGCGGTGTGCCGACAACGTCAGTTATTTGAACTGCGGCACAATGCGTGCCTGGTCGATGCTTTCAATGGGAAAGCAGTATTCTTCTTCATCGACCCGGATCACGACATCACCGTCTTCGGTGCCAGTCACCAGCCCTTGGAACTTGCGCTGGCCATCGAAGGCCTGGCGAAGTCGCAGTGCCACCACGTGACCGATGTAGCGCTCGTACTGGTCAAGCGTGAACAACGGACGATCCATGCCTGGAGACGAGACTTCAAGCTGGAACTGACCGGTAATGGGGTCTTCGACATCCAGTACGGCACCCACCTGACGACTGACGCTTGCGCAGTTGTCCACGGTAATGCCATCGGGATGGTCGATATAGATCACCAGACGGGACTGCTTGCCTTGGGAGAGATAGTCGATACCCCAGAGCTCGAAGCCCAGAGCAGAGACGACTGGATCGATGAGCGCGTTAAGCGCAGCGTCCTTGGTTGACACAGACGAGGCTCCTACAGCAGTTGCATCAGGCACCTGACCGGGAGTAGAGAAGAGAGCTAGGTGGCTGATTGGCACTGGTGCTAACAAAAAGCCCCTTCATAGGAAGGGGCCTTTCAAGAAACTTGGTAGCGGGGACCGGATTTGAACCGATGACCTTCGGGTTATGAGCCCGACGAGCTACCAGACTGCTCCACCCCGCAACAATAGTCGGACGATGGTAATGTCACCGAAAAAGGAGGTCAAGGAATGACGTCTTTCCAAGGTGGCAGAGTTGCGTCCAGACTGCCAATCGATCTAACAAGATGGTGCCGAAGGGGGGACTTGAACCCCCACGACCGTAAGGTCACTACCCCCTCAAGATAGCGTGTCTACCAATTCCACCACTTCGGCACGGGGCGGGTATCGCCTGAGACGTTACCCGGAAGAATTCAAAGTTAACGCCTTGAATTCCTTAGAGTGCTGGTTGGTTTGCGTTGCCGCTTTCCTCAAGCACTGGCGACGTATTCTCCACACTTTCCTCGGAGTCGTCAAGTGATGGCAGTGAATTTTTCTGCTGCTCGATCACGCTGGCATTCGGAATGCCCGCTTCGGCTGACGGCTGGTTGGCATTGGATGCGAACCAGGCCAGTGTCAGAGAGGTCGCGAAGAAGCCCGCGGCCAGAACACCCGTGAAGCGCGCGAGGAAGTTGCCGCTACCGCTGGACCCGAAAACGGTCTGGGAAGCACCACCGCCACCAAAGGCAGCGCCAGCTTCGGCACCCTTGCCCTGCTGGAGAAGGACGAGCACGATCAGCGCGACCGCGAGTACCACATGGACCATCAGAACGGCTACTTGCATGAGATTCAACCTGCAGACTGGCAAATGGCTAGGAATTCGTCGATCTGGAGCGAGGCACCGCCCACGAGACCGCCGTCGATATCCGGCTGCGCAAGCAGCTCGGCGGCATTGGCAGCCTTCATGCTGCCGCCGTACAACAATTGCATTGCCTCGGCGAGCGAGGCAGACCACTCGGCCAGGCGCGCGCGAATGGCCGCATGGACCTCCTGCGCCTGCTGGGGCGAGGCGGTGCGCCCGGTACCGATGGCCCAGACGGGCTCATAGGCGACGACCAGACGCGTGCGCGCATCGGCGGAGAGCGCGGAGAGCACCGCCTCCAGCTGCCCCAGCACGACACGCTCCGTGTCACCGGCTTCACGCTCCTCGAGCGTCTCACCGACACACAGCACCGGTATGAGCCCAGCGGCAAGCGCCGCCTCGACACGCGCCAGTACCGCCGCATCGTCTTCAGCATACAGGCTTCGACGCTCCGAGTGGCCGACCAGCACCATCGCGGCACCGACATCCTTGAGCATCTGACCCGCTACTTCGCCGGTAAAGGCACCCTCGCTCGCCGGATTCAGCGTCTGCCCCGCCAGCGCCACGCTCACAGGCATGCTCGCGCGAGCGGCGCTCAGATAAGGGAAAGGCACTGCCAGCGCCACCTGAATGCCCTGCGGCAGCTCAGCCGCCTGCAGGCCCTGGGCAAACTCATCGACCAGGGCAAGATCACCATTCATCTTCCAGTTTCCGGCAATCAGCGGTGTACGCATGTGCTTCTCCCTTGTGAGCAGTGCGAGGATGGTAATGGAGCCGCCCTTGACTGACAACCTTCGCGACCCCTGTCAAGCCCCGTGATCCGGCACGATCAGGCTCGGGGCAACTGCCAGAAACGACAACAGGCGCACTCGGCGCCTGTTGTCGTCCTGTGCAACCCGACCACTCGGCGACGTGAACCGTCACCCCGGCGAGCTGTCCTGTCAGCGCATCACGCCGACATGCTGGATTCGACCGTCGCGGCGATCTGACCCGCCAGCGCATCGACATCGAAGTGTGGACGCCCTTCGACCATGACACGAATCAGCGGTTCCGTGCCGCTGGGGCGCAGCAACACGCGCCCTTCGTTGCCCAGCGTCTGCTCCACTTCGACCACGGCGGCCTGCACGGCATCCGCCGCCATCAGCGCCTTGTTGTCGCAACCCGGCGCCAGACGCACATTGATCAGCGCCTGGGGAGCCTTTTCGAAGCCGACCAGCAATTCGCTGAGCGAGCACTCTTCACGCGCCATGATCGCCAGCACCTGCAGCGCCGAGACGATGCCATCGCCGGTGCTCTGGATATGGCTACAGACGATGTGACCGGAGGATTCGCCGCCCAGCTGCCAGCCATTGGCTTCCAGACGCTCGATGACGTAGCGGTCACCGACCTTGGCGCGCTCGAAGGGAATTCCCAGGCCTTCCAACGCAGCCGCCAGACCGAAGTTGGACATCAGGGTGCCGACGACACCACCGCCCAGCACACCGCGCTCGTGACGGTCACGCGCGATCATGTAGAGGATGTCGTCACCATCGATGACACGGCCATCGGCATCGACCAGGATCAGGCGGTCACCATCTCCATCGAAGGCCACGCCCAGATCGGCGCCCTGCTCGATGACGGCCGCACGCAGCGCCTGCGGTTGCGTGGAGCCGACACCCTGATTGATGTTGAGGCCATCCGGCTCACCGCCGATGACGCTGACCTTGGCACCCAGCTCACGGAAGACGTTTGGCGCGATGTGATAGGTCGCACCATGCGCGCAATCCAGCACCACCTTCATGCCGTGCAGGCCCAGACGGCCCGGCAGCGTGGATTTGCAGAATTCGATATAGCGGCCGGCCGCATCCTGGATGCGTGACGCCTTGCCCAGGCTATCCGGGCCGACGATCACGATGTCGCGGTCCAGCTCGGCTTCGATCTCGGCTTCCAGCGCATCGTCCAGCTTGGTGCCGGCCGCGGAGAAGAACTTGATGCCGTTGTCCGGATAGGCGTTGTGGGAGGCCGAGATGACGATGCCGGCATCGGCGCGGAAGGTACGCGTCAGATAGGCGATCCCCGGTGTCGGCATCGGACCGAGCAGGGACACATCGACGCCCGCTGCCGAAAGGCCGGACTCGAGCGCGGATTCGAACATGTAGCCCGAGATGCGCGTGTCCTTGCCGATCAATACCTTGCCACGGCCGTGACGGGCGAATACGCGGCCTGCCGCCCAGCCCAGCTTGAGCATGAAGTCTGGCGTGATGGGGAATTCCCCGACCGTGCCGCGAATACCATCCGTACCAAAATAACGTCGACTCATCGTATCGTGCCTTCCTGTAGCACGGCCCATGCCATGTCGACAGCGTCGACAGTCGGGGCCACGTCGTGAACGCGAAACAGTCTGGCCCCGTCACGAACGGCCAATGCCGTCAGTGCCAGGTTACCAGCCAAGCGATCCTCTACCGCGCGCCCGAGGGCATTGCCGATCATGCTCTTGCGTGACGTGCCGATCAGCAGCGGGAGGTTGAATTCATGCAACTGCGCCATGCGGTGATACAGGCGCAGATTGTCTTGCAGTGACTTGCCAAAGCCGAAGCCGGGGTCCAGCAGCAGTCGCTCACGCGCGATGCCCGCCGCCTCACAGGCCGCGATACGCGTCGCCAGAAACGCACGAACTTCCTGCTCGATGGACTGAGCATAATGCGTATCCTGCTGCATGGTGCCCGGCTCGCCGCGCATGTGCATCAGACAGACAGGCAGCCCGCTGTCAGCGGCAGCCTCGAGCGCGCCGTCTCGATTCAGCGCCCGCACGTCATTGATCATGCCGGCCCCCAGCCGTGCGGTTTCGCGCATGACTTGCGGGTTGCTGGTATCAATGCTCACCAAGGCGCCCAACTCGCTCACCAGCCGCTCCACCACCGGGCAGACTCGCTCAAGCTCTTCCTCGGTGCTGACCGGCGTCGCCCCGGGTCGCGTCGACTCACCGCCGACATCGATCATCGCGGCACCATCGACCAGCATCTGCTCGGCATTGCGCAGCGCGGCATCCAGGGTCGTGCTGCGACCGCCATCCGAGAAGGAGTCCGGCGTCACGTTGAGAATCCCCATCACCCGCGGACGCGAGAGATCGAGAAGGTGTCCAGCGCACTCCAGTGACATCAGATGGCCCACTCGAGGTTCGAGAGGCGCACTCAAGGCAGAATTCGTCATGGCATTCCATGCAGGCGAGAGAGGCGCGAAGGGGGCTTCGCAGCCCAGTCAGAAATGATTGCGCACCACTTTAAAGAGCTAGCCCATGGCGCGCAAGGCGTGGAACGGCCGCCACACGGGGCGTCAGAAGATGGCAACGCCATTGGCCCAGACCTTTCATCCCGCGCTCAACATGGCGCTGACAATGCCCGTGCAGAGACATGAGTCGGCGTCATCACGCAACGGCGTAGGCCACTCATCAGCAGCACCTTAACTTCACCAGCGTCATTGCTGCAGCGGCACAGACCACCACTGCTGCAGACAAGAAAACGCCCGACTGGCAAGCCAGTCGGGCGTTTTTCTTTCAAAGGCTCAAACATCACATGCGATATCGGGAGCCCCTTATGCCTAGATCAATGACCGCTCGGCCCCCCCAGCGGATCAGACGGGTGACGGCGATTGCTGTCGTCATCTTCACCGCCATCAGTGTCATCATCCGCCTTGGGAGCTTCCGGCGCTTCCGCCTTCGGAGTGTCGGCGACCGGGGCCACCAGGCCACCATCACCGCCGCTCGCCGGGCCCCCCCAGTCCTTCGGCGGACGCGGCGTGCGGCCGGCCATGATATCCGCCAGCTGCTCGGCATCGATGGTCTCGTAGGTCATCAGCGCTTCGGTCATCGCATCCAGCTTGTCGCGATTCTCTTCCAGGATCTGCTGCGCCTTGGCGTAGCACTCATCGATGATACGACGCACTTCCTTGTCGAGACGCGAGGTGGTGTCACCAGACTTCAGCTTGCCGCCACCCTGCCCCGGGCCACCGAGGAACTGATGGGACTCGTCCTCATCGTACATGATCGGCCCCATCTCGCTGGAGAGCCCCCACTTGGCGACCATGTTGTGGGCAAGTTCAGTAGCACGCTTGATGTCATTGGAGGCGCCGGTGGTGACACCGTTCGGGCCCAGCGTCATCTCTTCGGCGATACGACCGCCGAACAGCGAGCAGATCTGACTGATGATCTGCTGACGCGAGTAGCTGTAGCGATCCTCTTCCGGCAGGAACATCGTCACACCCAGCGCACGGCCGCGCGGGATGATTGACACCTTGTAGACCGGATCATGCTCTGGCATCACCAGGCCGATGATGGCGTGGCCAGACTCGTGATAGGCCGTGTTGCGCTTCTCCTTCTCGGACATGACCATCGATTTGCGCTCAGCGCCCATCATGATCTTGTCCTTGGCCAGCTCCAGCTCTTCCATGCCGACCAGACGCTTGTTGCGACGCGCGGCGAACAGGGCGGCTTCATTGACCAGATTGGCCAAATCCGCACCGGAGAAGCCCGGGGTACCGCGTGCAATGTTGCCCGGCACGACATCATCGCCCATCGGCACCTTGCGCAGATGAACACCGAGGATGTGCTCGCGGCCACGGATGTCCGGCAAAGCGACGGTTACCTGCCGGTCGAAGCGGCCCGGACGCAGCAACGCGGGGTCAAGCACGTCAGGACGGTTGGTCGCGGCGATGACGATGATGCCGTCGTTCGCCTCGAAGCCATCCATCTCGACCAGCAGCTGGTTCAGCGTCTGCTCACGCTCATCGTGACCACCGCCCATGCCGGAACCACGGTGACGGCCGACGGCGTCAATCTCATCGATGAAGATGATGCACGGCGCCTGCTTCTTGGCCTGCTCGAACATATCACGCACACGGGAGGCACCGACACCGACGAACATCTCGACGAAGTCAGAACCGGATATGCTGAAGAACGGCACCTTGGCTTCACCGGCGATCGCCTTGGCTAGCAGAGTCTTGCCGGTACCCGGCGGGCCTACCATCAGGACACCACGTGGAATCTGACCACCAAGACGCTGGAACTTGCTGGGGTCCTTGAGGAAGTCGACGAGCTCCTCGACTTCTTCCTTGGCCTCGTCACAGCCCGCCACGTCAGTGAAGGTGGTCTTGATCTGATCCTGGCTCAGCAGCTTGGCCTTGGACTTGCCGAAGCTCATCGGACCACCCTTGCCGGCACCGCCCCCCTGCATCTGGCGCATGAAGAACATGAAGATGGCCAGAATGATCAGAATCGGGAAGCTGGCAATCAACAGGCGTGTCCACAGCGACTGCTGCTCAGGCTTCTTGCCGATGACCTCCACCTTGTTGGCAAGCAGGTCATCCATCAGCTTGGGATCGGACGCCGCCGGCCGGATGGTGGTGAAGCTGGAGCCATCGGTCCGCTCCCCCTCAATGGTGTAACCATCGATGGTCACACTCTTGATCCGGTCGTTCTGCACCTGCTGGACGAACTGTGAATAGTTCATCGCCTGCGGCGAGGTATCGACGCTGAAGTTGTTGAACACCGTCAGCAGCACTGCTGCGATGATCAACCAGAGAATCAGGTTCTTCGCCATGTCGTTCAAGGGGACACCCTCATTGCATGAATCTGTCTTGGCATGCCGTGAATACTCCGACTGCCGTCTTGTGGTGGCCTGCCATGCTATCTGATCGTGCCTGCGGGGTATCAAGTCAGCGCAACGCGCCACTTTGCCCTACCGAGTCACTCAAAGCTTGCCGTGCATTGTGCTACCTGCCTGCCAGCATCGGTAAGGCATTGAAACCCACCGAACTGTCACTGGCCCATCGTACTCAAGACCCAATGATATCGACACTACACCAGATGGGGGCTGGCAACCATTGCTTAAAGCCCGACAATGGACTATTGCGCCGATAGACAGCCTGCATCAGCCAGCGCCTGCGATTCGTCCGAACATATTGACGCCAGTCTGGACGAGCATCGCATGGCTCGCCTTAACCCGCGATGAAGCATGCGACCAGCAACGTGGAAATCTCGCCACCGCGAGCCGATACCTGCCGCATGCAGCGCCGGGCAAGGACACTTACCGTCAACCCTTGAAGCCCTGCCCCAGCAGATAGACTTCGCGTGACCGTGCACGTGATGCTTCCGGCTTGCGGGTCACGACCTTCTTGAAGCTGCCGCGCATGTCCTTCAGGTAGGCATCGAAGCCCTCACCCTGGAAGACCTTGACCAAGAAATTGCCGCCCGGCTTGAGAGTCTGGCGCGCCAGATCCAGCGCCAGCTCGACCAGGTACATGCCGGCAGGCTGATCGATCGCGCTCATGCCGCTCATGTTGGGCGCCATGTCGGAGATCACGAGGTCCACCGGGCGGTCACCCAGGGTGGCCAGAATCTGGTTCAGCACGGCCTCTTCGGTGAAGTCGCCCTGAATGAAGTCGACACCGGCCAGGGCGTCCATCTCGAGAATGTCGGAGGCGATGACCACGCCTTCCATGCCGACGCGGTCCGCGGCGATCTGGCTCCAGCCGCCGGGGGCTGCGCCAAGGTCGATGACGGTGGCGCCCGGCTTGAGCAGGCGGTCCTTGTCATCGATTTCAATCAGTTTGTAGCTGGCACGGGAACGATAACCATCTGCCCAGCTGCGCTGGACATAGGCGTCATCAAAGTGTTCCTTCATCCAGCCAGCACTGCTCTTGCTGGGGTGAGCCACGTTGTCACCTGGAATGTCGAGGAAAATCGAATACTGGCGGGAGATAGCGCGGGGAATAACGACGACACGAAAGGCGTGGCAAGCTTACGCACGGGTCGTGTCATGAGCGTCGTCATGGAGTAGAATGGCGGGTCCTGCGCGCGGTTCCGCCCGCGGGCACAGACATTGCCTGCGCAACAGACGGGTTCACACCCCTGGATTTCAAGCCCTGGAGTCGACCCTGTCTTTCGCTACGCTCCCCGCTCCCATCGGACGCCAACAGGGAAACTTTACGATACCATGAGCTTGTCACAGTCACAAAAGAAAGCATTTCGCAGCATCGGGCACCATCTTGACCCGATCGTCACCGTCTCGGAAAACGGCCTTTCCGAAGGCGTCGTGACGGAACTGGAGCGCGCACTGCACGATCACGAACTGATCAAGCTGAAGCTGGCGATCAACGATCGCGAAGCGCGCGGCGAAGTGGCTCGCCACCTGTGCAGCGAAACCGGCGCGACCCTGATCCAGAGCATCGGCAAGATCGCCTTGCTCTACCGCCGCAACCCCCAGGCCAAACCGAAGCTCTCCAACGTACAGCGCTTCAGCGAGCAGTGATCTGCCGCCCGGCCTGACGAGGCGAGCCTCTGCGCTCGTCTCGACACGACAACGCCGCCCTCATCGAGGGCGGCGTTGTCGTTTCCCGCCTTGTCCAACGCGACCTGATTTGCAGAAGAAGCTGCAGAACGAGAATGGCCCTGCCGGCATCACCGGCAGGGCCATCAGGGCCTCGGCATCTGATAGCTCAGATGCGCAGGGCGTCAGATGTGATGCACTTCGGAGATTTCATACTCCACATCGCCACCCGGGGTACGCACGACCACGACATCCCCTTCTTCCTTGCCGATCAGCGCACGCGCGATCGGAGAGGTGACGGAAATCTTGCCGTCCTTGATGCTGGCTTCATCTTCGCCAACGATGCGGTAGCGCACTTCGCTATCGTCATCGAGGTTCATCAGGTCGACCGTGGTGCCGAAGATCACCTTGCCGGTCTTCGGCAACTTGGTGACGTCGATCACCTGGGACATGGAGAGCTTGGACTCGATCTCCTGGATACGCCCCTCGATGAAACCCTGCTGTTCACGCGCGGCGTGGTACTCGGCATTCTCCTTGAGATCGCCGTGCTCACGAGCTTCCGCGATGTCAGCGATGACCCGGGGACGCTCAGTGCCCTTTAGGTGCTCGAGCTCCTTGCGAAGGCGGTCTTCGCCTTCGACGGTCATCGGACTTCTACTCATATCATGACTCCTGCATGCAGATCCTGGAGACGACGGACCTTGACGTCGTTGCCGTAGGCAAGCGCCATGCACACGGCATTGGCACCCGCCAGCGTCGTGGCGTAGGGCACCTTGTGCGCCAGCGCCGTGCGACGGATCACGGACGAGTCATTGATGGCCTGACGTCCCTCTGTGGTGTTGACGATATAGGCGATCTCGCCGTTCTTGATCATGTCGGCGATATGCGGCCGCCCTTCGAACACCTTGTTGACGGGTTCAACCTCGAGGCCGGCAGCGGCGATCACCTCTGCCGTGCCACGGGTAGCACAAAGCGTAAAGCCTAATGCTACCAGAGAGCGGGCCACCTCGATAACGCCCGCCTTGTCGAACTCACGCACGGACAGGAAGGCCTTGCGATCACCAGTCAGGGTCGGGATGGCTTCACCGGCACCCAGCTGCGCCTTGTAGAAGGCTTCCGCGAAGGTATCGCCAGAGCCCATCACTTCGCCGGTGGACTTCATTTCCGGCGACAGGATCGGGTCGACCCCCGGGAACTTGGCGAACGGCAGCACCGCTTCCTTCACACTGTAGAAGGTCGGCACGATTTCCTGGGTGAAACCGATCTCTTCCAGGGTCTGGCCAGCCATGCAGCGTGCGGCGATCTGCGCCAGCGACTGGCCGATGCACTTGGAGACGAACGGCACGGTACGTGAAGCGCGCGGATTGACCTCGATGACGTAGATCACGCCATCCTGCCAGGCCAGCTGCACGTTCATCAGGCCGACGACGTTGAGTTCCAGTGCCATGCGCTTGACCTGCTCGCGCATCTCTTCCTGGACGTCTGCCGGCAGCGAGTACGGCGGCAGGGCGCACGCGGAGTCACCGGAGTGGATACCGGCCTGCTCGATGTGCTGCATGATGGCGCCGATCACGACCTGCTTGCCGTCGGACACCGCATCGATGTCGACTTCGATGGCCGCGTTCAGGAAGTGGTCCAGCAGCACCGGCGAGTCATTGGAGACCTTGACCGCGTGGGTCATGTAGTTCTCGAGCTCGGCGGCGGAGTAGACGATTTCCATCGCGCGGCCACCCAGCACGTAGCTCGGGCGCACCACCAGCGGATAACCGATGACCTCGGCCTTGACGAAGGCTTCCTCGAAGCTGCGCGCGGTGGCGTTATCCGGCTGGATCAGACCGAGCTTCTCGATCATCTGCTGGAAACGCTCGCGGTCTTCGGCGCGGTCGATGGCGTCCGGCGTGGTACCGATGATCGGCACACCGGCGGCTTCGAGCTCGCGCGCCAGCTTCAGCGGCGTCTGACCACCGAACTGGACGATGACACCGACCGGCTGCTCCTTGTCGGCGATCTCCAGCACGTCTTCCAGGGTGACCGGCTCGAAGTAGAGGCGATCGGAAGTGTCATAGTCGGTCGAAACCGTTTCCGGATTGCAGTTGACCATGATGGTCTCGTAGCCGTCCGCACGCATGGCGAGGGAGGCGTGGACACAGCAGTAGTCGAACTCGATACCCTGACCGATACGGTTCGGCCCGCCACCCAGCACCATGATCTTCTTCTTGTCGCTGACTTCCGCCTCGCACTCTTCCTCATAGGTGGAGTACATGTAGGCGGTGTCGGACGCGAATTCGGCGGCACAGGTGTCGACACGCTTGTAAACCGGACGGATGCCCTGCTTCTGACGGTGCTTGCGGAAGGCCTTCTCGGACACGCCCATCAGACGCGCCAGGCGCGCATCGCTGAAGCCCTTGCGCTTGAGGCGGAACAGACGATCGGCGTCCATCTCGCCCAGCGAGCTTGCGGCCACTGCGCCTTCCTGAGCGATCAGGTCGGCCAGCTGCACCAGGTACCAGCGGTCGATGTTGGTGAGACGGAAGATCTCTTCGATATCGAGGCCGGCACGCATGGCATCGGCGATGTAGAAGATACGCTCGGCACCAGCGGCCTGCAGCTCGCCCTTGATGCGCGCCATGTTCTCGTCGCTGAAGTTCTCGACGATCGGATCGAGACCGTCAACGCCGGTCTCCATGCCACGCAGCGCCTTCTGCAGGGATTCCTGGAAGGTACGGCCGATGGCCATGACTTCGCCGACCGACTTCATCTGCGTGGTCAGGCGGTCATTGGCCTGCGGGAATTTCTCGAAGGTGAAGCGCGGAATCTTGGTGACGACGTAATCGATGGACGGCTCGAATGACGCCGGTGTCTTGCCACCGGTGATGTCGTTCTGCAGCTCATCCAAGGTGTAGCCGACGGCCAGCTTGGCGGCGATCTTGGCGATCGGGAAGCCGGTCGCCTTGGAAGCCAGTGCCGAGGAACGCGACACGCGCGGGTTCATCTCGATCACGACCATGCGGCCAGTGTCCGGGCAGATGCCGAACTGGACGTTGGAGCCGCCGGTCTCGACGCCGATCTCGCGCAGAACGGCCAGCGACGCATCACGCATCAGCTGGTATTCCTTGTCGGTCAGAGTCTGGGCCGGGGCGACGGTGATGGAGTCACCTGTGTGCACACCCATCGGGTCGAAGTTCTCGATGGCGCAGACGATGATGCAGTTGTCGTTCTTGTCACGAACGACCTCCATCTCGTACTCCTTCCAGCCCAGCAGCGACTCGTCGATCAACAGCTCGTGGGTCGGCGACAGCTCGAAGCCGCGATGGCAGATCTCTTCGAATTCTTCACGGTTGTACGCCACGCCGCCGCCGGAGCCGCCCATGGTGAAGCTGGGGCGGATGATGGACGGGAAGCCCAGCTCGGCCTGGATTTCCCAGGCTTCTTCCATGGAGTGCGCGACCTTGGCCTTCGGGCACGCCAGACCGATCTTCTTCATCGCCTTGTCGAAGCGATCACGGTCTTCGGCCTTGTCGATGGTGTCGGCGTTGGCACCGATCATCTCGACGCCGTACTGCTCGAGCACGCCTTCGCGCTCCAGTGCCAGTGCACAGTTCAGCGCGGTCTGGCCGCCCATGGTCGGCAGGACAGCATCCGGGCGTTCCTTCTCGATGATGCGCGCCACGGCTTCCCAGGTGATCGGCTCGATGTAGGTCGCATCGGCCATCACCGGGTCGGTCATGATGGTTGCCGGGTTGGAGTTGACCAGGATGACCCGGTAACCCTCTTCACGCAGGGCCTTGCAGGCCTGTGCGCCGGAATAGTCGAACTCGCACGCCTGGCCGATGACGATGGGGCCGGCGCCGATGATCAGGATGCTTTTCAGGTCTGTACGTTTAGGCATGTCTCTTCCCGCAATGATCTGGTGACTGAACTCAACGATGGATCAGGCCCTCGGGCCTGCGCTCGGCTCAGCGTCGCGCGCGCATCATCTCGATGAAACGATCGAACAGCGGGGCGACGTCCTGCGGGCCGGGACTGGCTTCCGGGTGCCCCTGGAAGCTGAAGGCCGGGCGGTCGGTGCGCTCGATGCCCTGCAGGCTACCGTCAAACAGCGACTTGTGGGTCGCGCGCAGGTTGCTGGGCATGCCCGCTTCATCCACTGCGAAGCCGTGGTTCTGGCTGGTGATCATCACCACACCGCTGTCGAGGTCCTGCACCGGGTGGTTCGCACCGTGGTGACCGTGGCCCATCTTGACCGTAGTCGCGCCGGAGGCCAGTGCCAGCAGCTGGTGGCCCAGACAGATGCCGAAGACCGGCGTGTCGGTCTCGAGCACTTCACGAATCGCCGTGATGGCGTAGTCGCAGGGCTCGGGGTCACCCGGGCCGTTGGACAGGAAGATGCCATCCGGATTGAGCGCCAGCACCTCAGCGGCAGGCGTCTGCGCCGGCACGACGGTCAGGCGGCAGCCGCGGGAGGCCAGCATGCGCAGGATGTTGTGCTTGACGCCGTAGTCGTAGGCGACCACGTGGAAGGGGCGTTCGGACTCACGGGTATCGGCGTAGCCTTCGCCCAGTGTCCATTCGCCTTCGTGCCACTCGAACTGCGCGCTGCAGGAGGCTTCCTTGGCCAGGTCCATGCCCTTCAGACCCGGGAAGGCGCGTGCCGCTTCCAGCGCGCGTTCGACGGCATCATCACCCCGGGCATCTTCACCGGCGAGGATGGCACCGTTCAGGGAGCCCTTCTCGCGCAGGATGCGTGTCAGGCGACGCGTGTCGATATCAGCGATGCCGACGACATTCTCGTCGCGCAGGTACTGATCGAGGGAGCGAGTGGAGCGGAAGTTGCTGGCCAGCAGCGGGAGGTCGCGGATGACCAGGCCGGCGGCTGCGACGCTGTCGGACTCGGTGTCCTCGTCGTTGATGCCGGTATTGCCGATGTGCGGATACGTCAGAGTGACGATCTGTCGGGTGTAGGAGGGATCGGTCAGGATTTCCTGGTAGCCGGTCATGGCAGTGTTGAACACCACCTCGCCGCTGGTCTGCCCATCAGCGCCGATGGCGCTGCCGTGAAATACACTGCCGTCTTCCAAGGCCAGTATCGCGGGTTTGATCAACGCAACGTCCTCCCCATAGTGTCCACTTTCCTGCCCGGAATCCGCGGTCGAACACCGGACATGCTGCTTGATTATCGTGCTCGGCATTCGCCAAGCCTGTGTCCCGCTGCCGACTTCTGCCAGGCGCCTGTCACTGGACAGACGCGCGCCAGAAGCGGCAAATTCAGGTTGCAAAAAAGCGGGACGAAACCGAAAAATCAGGTTTCATCCCGCTTGTTATCATTCTTCGGAATGCTGCTGGCCCGAGCGCTGCCAAGACGGCAACCAATAGGGCGGCCAAGAACGTGGCCAAATTGGGTAGAGATTACCGGAATCCTCGGGTGCTGACCACCCCGCGCATGCCCCGTCAGCAGGCGACAAGGCCCACGATACGGCCGTTTCGTCGCTGCGGTCAGCTTGACGAAACCCTTGGCCGAGCCAGGACACTGCACACCACTTGCAAAGCGAGGCAGTCCAGCGGCACAAGGCGGCCCCAATGGCTCACACTTGCGCCGCATCCTGCCCACCGAGACAGCTTTCAAGAAATGCTCCTGAATGTCGCCAGCCTGTCATCTCAGCGCTTCGCTCTGCATTCCGCTTACCCCTTTGCTCCCCACTTCGCTCACTTGAGCCCCAGCACATCCTGCATGTCATAGCGGCCGACTTCACGCCCTGACAGCCATTCGGCCGCGCGTGCCGCACCCTTGGCGAAGGTCATGCGGCTCGACGCCTTGTGGGTGATCTCGATGCGCTCGCCTTCGGTGGCGAACATCACGGTGTGCTCGCCGACGATGTCACCGGCACGCACGGTAGCGAAGCCGATTTCCTTGTCGGTACGCGGGCCACACTGGCCTTCACGCACGAAGACACCATGGGTGGCGAGATCACGCCCGATGGAATGTGCCACGGCCTCGCCCATCGCCAGCGCCGTGCCGGACGGGGCGTCGACCTTGTGACGGTGGTGCGCCTCGATGATCTCGATGTCATAGCCGGCATCGCCCAGGGCACGCGCGGCGGTCTCCAGCAGCTTGAGGGTCAGGTTGACGCCGGAACTCATGTTGGCCGCGAACACGAAGGGCACGCTGTCACGGTAGCCATCCAGCTGCTCGAGCTGCTCCGGCGTGAAACCGGTCGTGCCGATCACCATGCGCTTGCCGTGCTCGGCGCACAGCGCCAGGTTGGCCAGTGTCACCTGCGGTGCGGTGAAGTCGATCACCACATCGAAGTCATCCACCACGGCAGCCAGACTGTCGCTGGCGACCACGCCCAGACGACCCTGACCGGCCAGCTCACCGATGTCGACGCCCGCCAAGGAGCTGCCGGATTCGACGATGCCCGCCGCCAGCGTCAGACCTTCCACTGCACCGACGGCCTCGACCAACGTGCGTCCCATGCGTCCGGCGACGCCCATGATTGCGATACGGGTCATGCTGACTCCTGCCTGTTGTGGGTCTTGAGGGTGACAGACCACGAGAATGCCCCGAGCGTGTCACCTATGCTGTGCCCACGAGTATATCAGCCGCCTGCAGCGTTGGCTGACGTCATGTATTTGTGCCGGTTACGCGCTAGAGTAGCCTCGTACCGGGTTGTCTCCTGTTGATCGTCATTTTCTCATCACCGCTCAGTCTCCGGAGTCAGCATGCCTGCACGCCAATTCTTCGCCTCGCGCCGCTGGCGCCTGTTCCAGACCCTCACTGTCACCGCGGCGCTCGCCGGCCTGTTGAGCGCCTGCGGCGTTCACCCGCGCCCCTACACGCTGGCATCGCCAGAACAGAAGAGCGAGTTTCCGGAAATCCAGTGGTGCGGCACGCTCAGACTGCCGGGCAAATGGCTGGATGACACTCCCGTCGGTGGCCTGTCGGACATCGGCTGGGACCAGGACGAGTCACTGCTGTATGCCGTGTCGGACCGCGGCTGGCTGCATCGCCTGCGGCTCGCCTTCCGCCATGGCGAGCTGGTCGGGGCCAAGGCGCTCAATACCTATACCCTCCGCGACGAGACCGATGTCTCGCTGCGCGGCGCCCTCAGTGATGCCGAGGGCCTGCAGCTGCTGCGCGCGAACAATGACCGCCGCGGCGATTCCCGCCTGGTGATCAGCTTCGAGCAGCAGCCACGTGTCGAACACTTCCTGCCCAGCGGCCTGGCCGTCAGCGAGCCCTTCACTCCGATGGGCGCGCGTGGCGCGGCGCCCAACAACGGCATGGAGGCCCTGACCCTGCACCCGCAATACGGCATGCTCGCCGGGCTGGAAGCCACGCCCGAGGGCATGAGCGAGGGCATGACGCGCATCTTCAGCCTCGACGACAAGCACGAGTGGAGCTACCCGCTGGCCAGCGATACCGGTTCGAGCCTGACCGCGATGGAGATGCTGCCCGACGGTGACATGCTGATGCTGGAGCGCGCCTTCTCACCGCCCTTCCCGCTGGTGATCAGTCTGCGCCGCGCGCATCTCGGCGAGCCCGGCACCCAGGTCGAGGTGCGTACCCTGGCACGCCTGTCGAGCGGCGATGGCTGGTCGCTGGACAACTTCGAAGGGCTGACGCATCTGGAAGGCAATCGCTTCCTGATGATCTCGGATGACAACTTCAGCAGCTTCCAGACCACGCTGCTGAGCTGCTTTGCGGTCATCGAACCAGAAGCCTTCACGGCTGAATCAGCGCCGCAATAGCCATGCCCCGGGCTGTGTTACTGGGCTGAATTGCCTGGCTGAGCCACCGAGCCTGAAACGCGAGAGCCCCGCACTCGACAAGTCGAGTGCGGGGCTCTCTGGCATGAAGGCCATCCATGGAGCTGGCCCGCGGACGGCAAGGCGAATGCCTAGGGCTTCATGTCTTCGAAGAACTTCTTCACGCCATCGAAGAAGCTGTTCTCCTTCGGCGAATGGCTCTTGCCGGTATCACCAAGGCTCTGCTGGAACTGACGCAGCAGCTCCTTCTGCTCTTCATTCAGGCTGACCGGGGTCTCGATGACCACCTTGCACAGCAGGTCCCCCGCGGGGCCGCCGCGCACCGGCTTGACGCCCTTGCCGCGCAGACGGAACAGCTTGCCGGTCTGGGTCTCGGCCGGAATCTTCAGCACGACACGTCCGTCGAGGGTCGGCACGTTAAGCTCACCACCCAGCGCCGCATCGACGAAGCTGATCGGCACTTCACACTGCAGGTGACGACCATCGCGCTTGAAGATCTCGTGCTCGCGCAGGTTGACCTGCACATATAGATCGCCTGACGGCCCGCCGTTGACACCGCCTTCGCCTTCGCCGTTCAGGCGGATGCGGTCGCCGGTGTCGACGCCCGGCGGAATCTTGACCGAGAGGGTCTTGGATTCCTGGACGCGGCCTTCGCCGTGACACTTGCGGCACGGCACGCTGATCTTCTCGCCACGACCGTGGCAGGTCGGACACGCCTGCTCGACCGCGAAGAAGCCCTGCTGCATGCGCACCTTACCCATGCCGTTGCAGGTCGGGCAGGTTTCCTTGCTGGAACCCGGCTCAGCACCATCGCCATCGCAGTGGTCACAGGCCGCCAGACGCGGCACGCGGATGTCGACCGTGGTACCGGCAACCGCCGATTCCAGATCGAGATCCAGGTTGTAACGCAGGTCGCTGCCGCGCTGCGGAGCGTTCGGGTTGCGACGACCACCGCCGCCACCGAAGATGTCACCGAAGACATCGCCGAACACATCGCCGAAGCCGCCGGCACCACCACCGCCAAAGCCGCCGCCACCGAAGCCGCCGCCGCCCTGACCATCGACACCGGCATGACCAAACTGGTCATAGGCGGCGCGCTTGTCAGCATCGGACAGCACTTCGTAGGCTTCAGAGACTTCCCGGAACTTCTCGGCCGAGGTTTCATCATCCGGGTTGCGGTCCGGGTGATGCTTCTGGGCCAGGCGTCGGTACGCCTTCTTGATGTCCTTGGTGTCGGCGCCACGCTCGACACCAAGCACTTCGTAATAATCACGCTTGGACATGGATCAGGTCCGCCTGGATTGCTGGCAGCCTGAGGCTGCCGGTCTGTTCTGGAATGCCGGTTGTCACCGGTGGCTCGCGGCTAGCGCAGGGCGCCACCGATGCAAACGACAACGCGGGACGCCTTCACGAGGCTCCCGCGCTGTCATCAGACGTCGTTCAAGAAATCCCTCAGGACTTCTTGTCGTCGTTGACTTCCTCGTACTCGGCGTCAACCACGTCGTCGTCCTGCTTCTTGCCAGCCTGACCGTCGGCAGCCTGCTCACCCTGGGCACCCTGCTCGGCGTAGAGCTTCTGCGCCAGGTTGCCGGACGCTTCGGTCAGTGCATCCAGCTTGGCCTGGATCGCATCCTTGTCGTCGCCTTTCAGGGCTTCTTCCAGCTCGGAGATCGCCGTCTCGATGGCTTCCTTCTCGCTGGCTTCAGCCTTGTCACCGGCTTCGGTCAGGGTCTTCTTGGTCGCGTGAATCATACCGTCGGCCTGATTGCGCAGCTGGACCATTTCCTCGAACTTCTTGTCTTCGTCGGCGTTGGCTTCCGCGTCGCGCACCATCTGCTCGATCTCGTCGTCGGACAGGCCGCCGGAAGACTTGATGACGATGGACTGTTCCTTGCCGGTCGCCTTGTCCTTGGCGGACACGTTCAGGATACCGTTGGCATCCAGGTCGAAGGAAACTTCGATCTGCGGCACACCACGCGGTGCCGGCGGAATGTCGGCCAGGTCGAAGCGACCCAGAGACTTGTTCTGCGCGGCCTGCTTGCGCTCACCCTGCAGGACGTGGATGGTCACCGCGCCCTGGTTGTCTTCAGCGGTGGAGAACACCTGAGACTTCTTGGTCGGGATGGTGGTGTTCTTCTCGATCAGCGGCGTCAGCACGCCACCCATGGTCTCGATACCGAGGGTCAGCGGCGTCACGTCCAGCAGCAGCACGTCCTTGACGTCGCCGCCCAGCACGCCGCCCTGGATACCGGCACCGACAGCGACCGCTTCATCCGGGTTGACGTCCTTGCGTGCTTCCTTGCCGAAGAACTCGGCTACCTTGGACTGCACCAGCGGCATGCGGGTCTGACCACCGACCAGGATGACATCATCGATCTCGGAGGCGGACAGGCCAGCGTCGGACAGCGCGGTCTGGCACGGCTTCAGGGAGCGTGCGACCAGGTCGTCGACCAGAGACTCGAGCTTGGAACGAGTCACCTTGACGTTCAGGTGCTTCGGACCAGTGTTGTCAGCCGTGATGTACGGCAGGTTCACGTCGGTCTGCTGAGCGCTGGACAGTTCGATCTTGGCCTTCTCGGCGGCTTCCTTCAGACGCTGCATGGCGAGGTTGTCGCCGGACAGGTCGATACCACTGTCAGCCTTGAACTGGTCAACCAGGTAGTTGATCAGGTGCATGTCGAAATCTTCACCGCCCAGGAAGGTGTCGCCGTTGGTGGCGAGCACTTCGAACTGGGTCTCACCGTCGACGTCGGCGACTTCGATGATGGAGATATCGAAGGTACCGCCGCCCAGGTCGTAGACCGCGATGGTCTTGTCACCACGGGACTTGTCCATGCCGTAGGCGAGGGCTGCGGCAGTCGGCTCGTTGATGATGCGCTTGACGTCGAGACCCGCGATGCGGCCGGCGTCCTTGGTCGCCTGACGCTGGGAATCGTTGAAGTAGGCCGGCACGGTGATGACGGCTTCGGTGACTTCTTCACCGAGGTAGTCTTCCGCGGTCTTCTTCATCTTCTTGAGGATTTCCGCACTGATCTGCGGCGGCGCCATCTTCTTGTCTTTCACCTGCACCCAGGCGTCGCCGTTGTCGGCTTCGACAATCTTGTACGGCACCATTTTGATGTCTTTCTGAACCACATCATCCTTGAACTTGCGACCGATCAGGCGCTTGACCGCGAAGAGAGTGTTCTCCGGGTTGGTCACTGCCTGACGCTTGGCCGACTGGCCGACCAGAATCTCGCTGTCGTCGGTGTAAGCGATGATGGACGGTGTGGTGCGACCGCCTTCAGCGTTTTCGATGACCTTGGTTTTCTCGCCGTCGAGCACTGCCACACAGGAGTTGGTAGTACCCAAGTCAATACCGATGATGCGTCCCATAATCGTATACCTCGAATCTATTGCTAGCCTGAAAGATAAGTCTGGATGTCGGCACCTTGTGTCGGTACCTGAACTTGTTTCTCTAGATGGGGTCGCGTGTCAGGGTTTCAAGACCCGGCCGGGCAAATTTTCCCGGGCCGGATCGCCCTGAGCCCCCACAGGGCGCGATCCAACGCCTATCGGGCGTCGAGAGCGCGCAGGCCTCAGGAGGCCTTGCTGACTGCCACCATCGCCGGACGCACCAGGCGGCCATTGAGGGTGTAACCCTTCTGCATCACGTCGATGACGCTGTTCGGCTCCGCGTCCGGGGACGGCACCATGGCGACAGCCTGATGGTATTCCGGGTCGAAGGGCTCGCCGTGCGGATCCAGCTGCTCGACGCCTGACTTGTTCAGGGCATCCAGCTGCATTTTCAAGGTCATCTCGATGCCTTCGACGTGGGTCTTGGCCGCTTCGTCACCCGACATGGATTCCAGCGCCTTCTCGAGGGAATCCACCACCGGCAGCATTTCCTTGACGAACTTCTCCAGCGCGAACTTGCGCGCCTTCTCGGCGTCCTGCTCGGCACGACGGCGCGCGTTCTGCGCATCGGCAGCCGCGCGCAGCGCCTGGTCCTTGGCTTCCTTGACGGCCTGCTCAAGCTCTTCGACCTGGGCGGCCAGCATCTCGGCTTCCGGGTTGTCCACCAGAGAGCCTTCGCCGCCGGTATCGTCGGCATCCAGTACGTTGTCGATCACTTCACCTTCCGGCGTTTCCGGCTGCGGCTCGGCATCGCGAGCGGCACGCTGAAGCTCTTCATCCATCGGGGTCTGCGGGTCCTGAGCCATGCTGATCTCCTGCGGGCCGACGTCTGTGCGCCATTGCCCTGATTCGTGGCCTGCTGAGCCTGTCGCGAAGCATCACTCGCACTGGGCTGACAGACAGGCCATGAGTTGCCTTGAGAGGCAGCAAGGCCAGGCCATTGCTGCCGACTGAAAGTGTCAGTGCCTCTATATGGGGACAGCACATCGCTTCTCAAGCCTTGCCGCAGGCTTTTCTCCCCACTGAGCCCGGCATGGATTGAAGGCCACCCGAACGTGCTGTATAAAAAGCCATGCTCACTGTATAAACATACTGTATGGCGACACCGTAGCCCGCCCATCGAGTCCGGGTCCGCTGATGTTTCCCAGCACGGCGTACGTCAAAGCCCCCTCGGAGGTAGTCATGCTGCTGCAACTCGCCATCCAAGATTTTGCCATCGTCGAAACGCTGGAACTCGATTTCCGCCGCGGCATGACCGCCATCACCGGCGAGACCGGTGCCGGCAAGTCCATCCTGCTCGGCGCCCTCGGCCTGTGTCTGGGCGAGCGTGCCGATGCCGGCAGCGTGCGCCATGGCGCCGACCGCGCCGACCTCATCGCGCGTTTCGATATCAGTGAGCTTGGCGACGCCCGTCAGTGGCTGGATGAGCGCGAACTGGGCAGCGACGACTGCCTGCTGCGTCGCGTCATCACCGCCAGCGGCCGCTCAAAGGCCTGGATCAACGGTACGCCCTGCACCATCGCCGACCTTCGCGAGCTGGGCGAGCACCTGATCGACATCCACTCCCAGCACGCCCACCACTCCCTGCTCAAGGAAGAGACGCACCTGCGTCAGCTCGACGAATATGCGGGCTTGGAGACTCAGGCCGCCCAGCTGCGCGAGGACTTCCGTCACTGGCAGGAGGCGCATCGTCGTCTCAAGCGCATGAGCAATGATGGCGATGAAGTACGTGCGCGCCGCCAGCTGCTGCGCTATCAGGTCGAGGAACTCGATGAACTGGCGCTATGCGAAGGGGAACTGGAAGCCCTGGAGCAGGAGCAGGAAACGCTGGCCAATGCCGAGCAGATTCTGGCCGAGGCGCAGTCCGCCGCCGAGTGCTGTGATCACGACGAAGAAGGTGCACTGTCTCGCCTCAACCAGGCCCTGGCCCGCCTGGCGCATCTGCCGGGCAACGAGCACGGCTCACTGGCCAGTGCGCTGGGCATGCTCGAGGAAGCGCGCATCCAGATAGAGGAAGCCGCGCGTGAGCTGCACCGCTTCGTGGAAGTCACCGAACTCGACCCCGAGCGCCTCGCCTTCGTCGATGAGCGCCTGAGCCGCATCCATCAGATCGCGCGCAAGCATCATGTGATGCCGGACGAGCTGCATGGCCTTCATCAGCGCCTGCGCGAAGAACTCGATGGCCTGGGTGGCGATGAGGAGGCCATCGAAGCCTTGCGCGAAGAAGTGGCTCAGCGTCGCGAGGCCTGGAAGGGGCTGGCGAGTGAGGTGAGCGCCAGACGCGCCACTGCCGCCCCGCAACTGGCCAGCGACATCCAGGACCAGCTGGCCTTCCTCGGCATGGGCAAGGCCACCTTCGAGGTCGCCATCGAGGCGCGGGAGCGCCCGCAGCCCGAAGGCATGGAGCGTATCCACTTCCGCATCAGCGCCAACCCGGGCCAGCCGCCACGCGCGCTGGCCAAGGTCGCCTCAGGCGGCGAGCTCTCGCGTGTATCGCTGGCGATCCAGGTCGTGGCCGCCAGTCGCTCGACCATTCCCAGCCTGGTCTTCGATGAAGTCGATGTCGGCATCTCCGGCGCTACCGCCGAGATCGTCGGCCAGCTGCTGCGTCGACTGGGCGACAAGGGCCAGGTGCTGACCGTCACTCACCTGCCGCAGGTCGCCGCACAGGCGCATCAGCACCTGCATATAGAGAAGCAGGCCGAGAAGGACACGACCCGCACCCACATGGCGCTGCTGGATGACAGCGGCCGCGTGCGCGAGCTGGCACGCATGCTGGGCGGCATTCATCTCTCCGAACAGACCCTCGCCCATGCCCGCGAGATGCTTGGCGCTGCCGACAGCCGCCATTGAGCACTGTCGCCAAAGTCGCCGTTCATGCGCTGTCGTCGACGTCCATTCGTCCAATGACACTCCTCGGCAAGACGAACGCTGAAGTCATGGATTTAGGAAACATGAACGCCAGATACACGAACGGCCGCCCTCAGGGGCGGCCGTTCGTGTATCTGGCCGGAGAAGGCTCTCCGACCACGTCATCCCTGACGCAACCCGCGTCAGCTATCGCTCTTGTCGCCCTTGGGACGCACGTAGAGCACTAGCGCATGCTCGACCAGCTCATAGCCGTGCTCCTCGACGATCTCGCGCTGACGGCGCTCGATCTCGGGATCACAGAACTCTATGATCTCGCCGCTGTCCAGACATACCATGTGGTCATGGTGTTCTTCCTGGGACAGTTCGAAGACAGCGTGACCGCCATCGAAGTTGTGGCGCATCACCAGTCCCGCTGTTTCAAACTGGGTGAGCACACGATAAACCGTCGCCAGACCGACATCTTCGCCAGCCTCAAGCAACGCCTTGTACACGTCCTCGGCACTCAGGTGTCGATCCGTCGATTTCTCGAGGATCTGCAGGATCTTGACTCGCGGTAGGGTTACCTTGAGTCCCGCCTTGCGCAGTTCATGGTTCTGATCGGCCATGCTGGGGTACTCTTCGCAGTCGCTTGATGTATCAGGTATGATCGGCCAAGGCAAAACGATAGGGAATCTTCAGGGCAAATGCAAAACTTGATCAAAACAGTCGCCTTTTGCAGCGCCCTGTCGCTGCTCACCGGGTGCAGCTACTTCAGCGTCTACAAGCGCGACCTTCCTCAGGGCAACCTGATCAAGCCGGAAATGGTCGAGCAATTGAAGCCGGGCATGAGCCGCGAACAGGTCATCTACGTGATGGGCTCACCGCTGCTGACCGCCCCCTTCAGTGAGGATAGCTGGGACTACGTCTATCGCCTCAAGAAAGCGGATGGCGAAATCATCAACAAGCGTGTGACGTTGACCTTCGCAGGCGATTCACTCTCCAACATCGACAAGAGTGGCGACATCGACCAGGAAACCGTCATCGTGCCGGACCTGGACATCGACCCTCGCGCGGCACAGCCTAACCGTGCTGAATCCAAGGCAGGCGCAGCCGACCTGCCTGAAGAGCGCTGATCACTGTCCTCTTCACTCAGTGACAAGCCGGAAAAACAGCGGGGCACCTCTCAAGGTGCCCCGCTGTTTTTGATTCTCGCCGGCAGCTCGTCTTACTGGCCGGCGCGAGCGGCCTTGTCGGCGCGCCGTTTGCGCGCAAGCTTGGGGTCGGTGATCAAGGCGCGATAGACCTCGACCCGATCCCCGGCGTCCAGCACATGCTCATCGGGCTTGCGCAGCGCCTTGCCGAAGATGCCCAGGTCCGCCTCGAGAAACACTTCGGCGGCAATCGTCGGAAAGTGCTGCTCCAGACGTGCCATGCGCACGGCCTCGCGCGCCGTGGTGCCGGGGGCGACCGCCAGCGAGACGATCTTCTGCTTGTCGGGAAGCGCGTAGGCCACCTCGACCGTGATTCTGTCTGTCATGTCTGCTCCTTTGCTCTCGCCACCTTCTATATACCACCTGTGCGATATATCACCTGCGCGGCGTTTCACCCTGGCCAACGGCCAAGGGTCAGCGCTGAGTGTAGATCTGGTCAGCGCGGCGCGTGAAGGCCTCGACCATCTGAGCGGCGACCTGGCTGAACAGCTTGCCGAACGCCATGCCCAGCAGACGATTGCTGAACTCGAAGTCCATCTCGAGCGAGACCTTGCAGGCATCTTCGCCCAATGGCGTGAACAGCCAGGTCCCCTGCAGACGCTTGAAGGGGCCATCGACCAGATTCAGCTCTATCCGCTCGGGGGCATACAGGTCATTGCGCGTGACGAAGCTCTGCTGCATGCCTGCCTTGGACAGGGTGAGCCTGCCCTTGAGATGGTCCTCATCACGTTCCAGCAATTCCGCGTTGCTGCAGCCGGACAGGAATTCGGGATAACGCTCGAAATCATTGACCAGATCGAACATTGCCCGGGCCGAATGCCGCACCAGGGCAGACCGGTTGACCGTAGGCATCTAGCTCTCCGCTGACTTGGATACGCAGCATGCGTATCATGAACAATGGGCCGGCGCACGAAGTGCCGTCTGGCCTTGAATGGTAACACGCCTCCCCCCATCCAGAAGGATGTGCCATATCCACACTGGATGACGGCAGGCGCACACGACAAATGAGGCAACATGGGCAAGAAAAAGAAACCCGAACAGGGCGGCAATCTGATCGCCCAGAACAAGAAGGCACGCCACGAGTACCACATCGAGGAAACCTTCGAAGCGGGTCTGGTACTGGCAGGCTGGGAAGTGAAGGCGCTGCGCGCAGGCAAGGGCCAGCTGACCGATACCTATATCGTGATCAAGAATGCCGAAGCCTGGCTGCTGGGCTGCCACATCCATCCGCTGGAAACCGCCAATACCCACGCGGTGGCGGACCCGCAGCGCACGCGCAAGCTGCTATTGCACAAGAAGCAGATTGCACGCATCTTCTCGCGCACCCAGGACAAGGGCCACACCTGTGTGCCGATCAAGCTGTACTGGAAGAATGCGATCGTGAAGTGCGAGATCGCGCTGGTGGAAGGCAAGAAGCTGCACGACAAGCGCGCCACCGAGAAGGACCGCGACTGGAACCGTCAGAAAGCCCGTATCCTGCGCGACCGCTGAGGGCAGCGTGAGGGAGCTCACGCCAGCAAGCTACTGTCAGGCCAGAAATTTTCCTGAACGCTTGAACTGGCGTAGCACAGTCCCCACCTGCTATGATGAAGACGTAGCAACGCAGTAAAGTGGTAACACTGTTATGGGGGCGTTCTGGCATTCGACGCTGGTGGCAAACCCTGAGGTGCATGCCGAGATCGTAACGTATCTCGTAAATAAAACGTTGCAAATATATAGTCGCAAACGACGACAACTACGCTCTAGCTGCATAAGCTGCTCCTGAAACCGTTGCGCCTGTTCAAGGTGGATGGAGAACGAGCCCGTATAAACAGGATCGTCTTGGCCGACGTCTCTAAGGTCGAGATTAAAACTCAGAGAATCGCATCACTGTAGCCTGTTCATTGGCGGCAGGGGTGTTAAATCAAAAAATGAAACTAAGCATGTAGAGCCGAAGGCGGAGTGCCGGCGGACACGGGTTCGACTCCCGTCGCCTCCACCATATCCGTGACAGAAAGGCCTCCCTTCGGGGAGGCCTTTCTGTTTGTGGGCGATCAGTTCTGGCTGGGGCTTTCCTGTCAGAGGCAGAGCGCTCTCTCAAGTCGCCCTATCAAGCCCCCTCTCAAGTCACCCTCCCAGACTTTCCCAAGCCCCTCTTTCAGGCCCGCGCAAGGCCCGGCAGCGGCTACACAGGCGCCACAGCGCCCGTCATGGCCATTGCCCCGACCTCAGGTCGCGCTGCCGCTCAGGCGCTCGCTGGTGCGGCGTACGCCAATCAGCAGCGGCGTGCCGGTGTCGGGATCGGGGATCAGGCGACACTCGACCCCATAGAGCTTGCGCACCAGCTCCGGCGTCACCACCTCGGCGGGCGCGCCCTCAGCGATCACGCGGCCTGCGTGCATGGCCACGATGTGGTCGGCGTAACGGCAGGCGCTGGCCAGATCATGCACCACCATCACGATGGTCTTGCCCTCTTCATGGGCCAGACGCTGGATCAGCTCGAAGACTTCGATCTGGTGACCGAGATCCAGCGCCGAGGTCGGCTCATCCAGCAGCAGCAAGGGTGTCTGCTGCGCCAGTGCCATGGCGATCCAGGCGCGCTGACGCTGCCCACCGGACATCGAGGCCAGCTCACGGTCCGCCAGGTTTTCGATATCGGCGGCAGCCATTGCCTCGGCCACCAGACGCTGATCCTCCTCTGACCACTGACTCAGCGCACCCTGATAGGGCTGGCGACCGAAACGCACCAGCTCATGCACCGTCACCCCCTCGGGCGAATGCGTCTCCTGGGGCAGCAGCGCGATGCGCTGGGCCACTTCGCGCCGCTTGTAGGCGTGAATGTCCTTGCCTTCCAGCAGCACCGCGCCTGATTCAGGCAACTGAAGGCGAGCCAGCCCTGCCAGCAGTGTTGACTTGCCACAGCCATTGGGCCCGACGATCGCCGTCACCTTGCCGTCGGGCAGCCCCAGGGTCAGCGCATCGATCACGGTGACATGGCGCTGGCGCGCGCCGTAGCCCAGCGACAGCTCGTTCGCTCGCAGGGTGTCGGTGGTAGCCGCGGCGTGGCGATCGGCCGGGGAATTCATCGCTCGCGGATCAAGCATCGTCTCAGCGCTCATGGCGCACTCTCCTGAAACATCATCGGCCGCTGGAACATCATCAGCCGCTGAAACATGTCGTGCGACGCTGAGTGGCAAGGACTGGCCCTGGGCCGCTCAGCAGGAAAATAGGGGCAACGGCTAGCGCGGGCTGCGCAGCAGTATCCACAGCAGATAAGGACTGCCGACCACGGCCATCACGATACCTACCGGGATTTCCAGTGGCGACAGCAGGGTGCGACCGGCGAGGTCGGCCAGCACCATCACCAGCGCGCCGGCCAGCGCCGAGGCCAGCAGCGGCACGCCCTTGTGACGCGACAGGTAGCGTGCGATCTCGGGGCCCACCAGCGCCACCATGCCTACCGGCCCGGCCACCGCGACGGCCGCCGCCGTCAGCACGACCGACAGCCACAGCGTGATCAGGCGAACACGCGACACCGGCTGTCCCAGCCCGATCGCCACGCGGTCGGTGAAGCGCAGCGTATTCAGCCCGCGCCCCAGCCAGAGCGCGATCGGCACGCCGATCAGCAGGGCCAGCCCCAGCCAGGTGAGCGAATCGGCGTCACGTGCATTGAGGCTGCCGACCGTCCACGGGTAGGCGTTGTTGGCGACATCGATGGAGACTCTTGCCAGCATCAGCTGCGTCCCGGCACCGAACAGCGCCCCGACCCCGATACCGGCGACCAGGAAGCGATAACCGCGCGTGCCGATGCCGCCGGAGAGCCCGAAGGCCAGCGCAGTGGCGATCACGGCACCGCTCAGCGCCATCACCGGGGGCGCCAGCGAGATCCCCATCCCGACCACGGAGGCCACCGCGAAGGCGGTCGCGCCATTGTCGATACCGATGATGCCCGGCGTCGCCAGACGGTTGCCGGCCAGGGTCTGCATCAGGCAGCCCGCCAGCGAGAAGGCAGCGCCCGTGGCGATACCGGCCAGCAGGCGCGGCAGTCGCAATTCCTGCACCACGAAGACGGTAGCGAACTCGCCGTGCCCGAAGACCGCCTTGAAGGCATCCCAAGGCCCAAGGCCGGCACTGCCCAGCATCAGCGAGGCAACACTGGCCATCAGCAGCGCCAACAGCAGCATTCCGGCCGCCAGCAACGGCGCACGCAACAGCAGCAGGGACAGCCTGCCATGGCGCCACCAGAGCGTGCCGGTAGGGGTCGAGCGAAGGGGATCAAGCGGTGAAGGTCTAGACATCATCGATTCCAAACAAGGCCCTGTCAGGACAACGCCTGACAGGGCCGGTCGATTCAAGCAATGAGGCGATGGCGCCGGCATGCGCGCCAGCCTGGCCTCCATCATCGTTCGCGCCGCAGGCGCCAGAGGCACCCGTCGCTACAGGGTGGGCAGACGACGGGCACGCACCACGGCGATCAGCACGGGGGCGCCCATCAGGGTCGTCAGTACCCCCAGCGGCAGTTCCGAAGGCGGCACGACCAGCCGCGAGACCACATCGGCGCTCAGCAGCATGGTCACCCCCAGCGGCAGGCACAGCCACAGCGTACGCCGGACATCGGCGCCGCACAGCGCACGCGCCACATAGGGCACGGCGAGGCCGACGAAGGCTACCGGCCCGGCCAGTGCCGTCGCGGCACCGACCAGCAGCGCCACCACCAGGATCGCGACCTTGCGCACGCGCTTGGGATGATGGCCCAGGCCACTGGCGACCTGCTCACCCAGCACCATAGCGGAGAGCGGCCGCGCCAGCCACAGCGTCAACAGCAGCGCGATCAGGATACTGGGCAGGCTGCTGTAAAGCGCCTCCAGCGAGCGTCCGGCCAGACTGCCGATCACCCAGAAGCGGATCTCATCGGCCGCGCGCTGATCGATCAGCAAGGCCAGAGACGTCAGCGCCACCAGCAGGCTCGACAACGCCGCGCCGGCCAGCACCAGTCGTACCGGGTCCTGACGTGCGCCGCTCATTCTCACGGTGCTCATCACGAACAGACACCCCATCAGCGCACCACTCTGCGCCACCATCACGTGCATGCCGGCCGCTTCCATCCCCAGCAGCAACGCCACGGCCACGGCAAAGGAGGCCCCGGCACTCACGCCCAGCAAGCCCGGCTCCGCCAGCGGGTTGCGTGCTACCACCTGCATCAGGGCGCCGCCACAGGCGAGCATCATGCCGACCACCATGCCGATCAGGGTACGCGGCGCGCGCAGTTCGAGCACCACGAAGCGCGCCTGATCACTGCCCTGTCCGGCCAGCACCTGCAGCGCCTGCCAGGGGCCGATATCGCCAGCCCCCCACAGCAGGCTGGCCAGACAGGTCAGCAGGGCACTCAGGCAGGCCAGCGGCATCACCTGACGCAACGCAAGACGCCCGGAGACCTTGTAGGTCATCCGGGCGGCATGTGCGCGTGGCCTACGGGCCTGTGGAGAGGTCTCTTCAGCCTGCATACCCCCTCCCGCGTCGCGATTGCGGGTGGTCCCCTGCCTGCGCAGGGGTCAAACGTCGTGCACCGACATGACTGCGACTAGCCATCATCGCGCGCCCGGTCGATATCCTTCAGCAACGCTTCCGCGGCCAACGGGCCGCTGGCGCTGGTCCACAGCTGGCCATTCACGCCGACCAGGCTGTCGCGGTCCGCTGTCTCGAGGCGCTGGAAGGCCGGTTGTGCCGCCAGGGCGTCGACCGCGGCATCAGAGGAGTCGTCCAGGGTGGCGAGGAAGATGGTCTGCGCATCGATGCGTGCCATGTTCTCGTCACTGAGCGGATCGGAATGCGGACGACCCGGCTTGACCAGATCACCGCCGACCAGCTCATAGCCGCTGGCCGCCATCAGGCCGGTCGCGAACAGCTGATCGGACATCGCCATCAGGCCACCCGGCATGCGACGCACCAGACTGGCGGTTTCCGGGGTGGCCATCTCGGCCTTCAGACGCGCGGTGTGCGCGTCGATGGCGGCCAGACGTGTCTCGAGTTCCGCTTCGGCCGTCTCGCCCAGCGCCTCGGCATAGACGCGACTCTGCTCCTTCCAGCCCTGCTGGCTCAGCGCCGAAGCGCTCGGCACGATGGTCGGCGCCAGACGCGACATCAGCTGGTACTGGGTCTTGTCGAGGCCCGGCGGTGCCAGGATCAGGTCCGGCTTGAGCGCCACGATCGCCTCGAGATTGAATTCACGCGGCGTGCCGACGATCTTGATGTCCGGCACCTGCGGCTGGATATAGCTCGCCACGCCATCACCGCCGCGAGTGGTCACGGCGCCCAGCGGCGTCACCTGACTGGCGACGGCCACATCCAGCGCGCCTTCGTACAGGGTGACGACACGCTGCGGCGTGCCCTCGATATCCAGCTCACCGTAGGCCGTCTCGACACTGCGTGCCTCGGCAGACAGGGAAGCCCCCATCAGCGCTACCGCCAAGGTCGCCATCAGGCTCTGTTTGAACCATGCAGGCCGGGTCATGCCACGAGCAGTAACAGCAGTCGACGAGACGGTCATGCAGTACTCCGAAATGAAGAAAAGGATCTCGCACTCAAGCGAAGGCAGACGTGACCCTGCGCAGGACGATACCGCAAGGCCCTCTGTGCGCATGACGATCACACTTGAACGACGAATAATAATCAATCGCAACAATACCGGCTCGCCCTGCGACTCACCACACCAGTTCATGCAACGCGACATTGCAATATCCTGCATGGCAGCAGGTCACGCCTCTCCTCCGAGGAGTACCTGAAGACCTTGAAGGATGGCGGCGCCTGCCGCAGGCTGTGCGCAAGAATGTCTCTGGCGGAGTCCCCACAGGGGTTGGGATAGCACCAAGTGCCCCGATAACTGAGGGATGGACTCTCGCTCGGCGTAAGCGCAGGACGTGCGAGACGCCCCTTCAACATCTATCTGACAGATCCTCGCGTTATCGATGGGATGCTTGCGAGCCTCTGATGCACCTCCGGAGCCTGCTCTCACTCTTGCCCCGATGCCTCACACACTCACCGACATGGAGAAGCCATCTGTGGCGATTCCGACACCCCCGCACTCCCCTCCCGCCCTTGCTGCCTCGCGCCAACCGGACTCATGGCGACCTGCCTGGCTGATGTACGGCCTGATGATGCTGTTGATGGTGCTGAGCCTCGGATTCAGCAGCCTGTCCCTTGCCGCCCCGTCCGAAGACGGCAGCGGCGATGGCGCGACATCCTCCTATGAGAGCCTGGCCACGCTGCTGGAAGACCCCAGTCAGCGCGAGGCATTGATCGAAGGCCTGCGCCAGCTGGACAGCCAGGCAAGCGAGAAGGCCGTCGAGGTGGCGGGGGAAGACGTCACCCTGAGCGAGGATTCGCCATCGCTGTCCCGCCAGCTTGCCGAGGTCAGCCAGGATCTGGTCGCGGACCTTTCCACCACGCTGGACAGGGTGCTGGGCACGCTCAACGGCATCGGCAACGAGGATGCCAGCAAGATTGACTGGGAGCACTTCACGTCCGAAGCCGTCAGTCTGGGACTGGTGGTCATCTCGACCATCGGCCTGTTCCTGATCCTGCGCCGCCTGGCTCGCCCGCTGTTCGGCCGCGTCAGCCAATGGTCACTGGACGGCCAGCATCGCAGTCCGCTGCTGCGTACCATGATGGCGGTGATCATCGCGGCGGTCGTCGACGTTGCCGTGATCGGTCTCGCCTTCCTGGGCGGCTATCTTCTGGCCATCTTCGCCTACGGTGAACAGGGCGTGATCGGCCAGCGCGAATCGATGTTCCTCAATGCCTATCTGGTGATCGAGCTGTTCAAGGCCTTGATGCGCATGCTGTTCTCTTCAGGCTTCAAGGGCCTGCGCCTGTTCCCGATGCGCGATGAGGTCGCCCGTTACTGGAATCGCTCGCTGGCCATGCTGGCCGGATTCATCGGCTATGGCATTCTCGTCGTGGTGCCGATGGTCAACAACAATCTGGCACCGGCGGTGGGCAGCTTCGTCGGTCTGCTCGTCATGGGCGTCTCCCTTGTCTGGGCCATCGTCGTCATCACGCGCAACCGCATCATCCTGCGTGACCGTCTGCTGAATCAGGCCAAGGAAACCCGCAACAGCCTGGTCGCGATAGCGCTGCGCATCCTGGCCAGCACCTGGCACCTCTTCGCACTGGCCTACTTCATCACGCTGTTCGTGATCTCGCAGACCACGCCGGAAACCGCGCTGCCCTTCATGATGGGAGCGACCCTCAAGACCCTGTGCGCCATCGGTGGCGGCTATCTGCTGTCCCAGGTGCTCACCCAGCTGATCGGCAAGCGCATCCAGGTCTCCGACAAGCTGCGTGGTCAGCTGCCGCTGCTCGAGAAGCGCCTCAACTCCTACATCCCCACCGCGTTGCGCATCATGCGCGCCATCATCCTGATCGTGGTGGTCGGCATGGTGCTGAATGCCTGGCACATCGTGGCGCTGGGCGAGTGGCTGGCGACGGATGCCGGCGCCCTGTTGCTGTCACGCATCTTCCATGTACTGTTCATCCTTGTCTTCGCCATCGCCCTCTGGGTCGGCATCGCCAGCCTGATCGAGCACAAGCTCAATCCGGACACCGGCAAGGGCAAGCCGTCCTCGCGGGTGGAGACCCTGCTGGCGCTGTTCCGCAATGCCATCGCCATCGCGATGATCGTCTTCACCGCGATGATCGTGCTGTCCGAGATCGGCATCGACATCGCGCCGCTGCTGGCCGGTGCCGGGGTACTGGGTCTGGCGATCGGCTTCGGCGCCCAGAAGATGGTGCAGGACATCATCACCGGGGTCTTCATCCAGCTCGAGAATGCCATCAATACCGGTGACGTGGTCACCGCCGGTGGCGTGACCGGCACCGCGGAACGCCTGACCATCCGCTCGGTGGGCATCCGCGACCTGTCCGGCACCTTCCATATCGTGCCCTTCTCGTCGGTGGATACCGTCTCCAACTACATGCGTGACTTCGCCTACCATGTCGGCGAATACGGCATCTCCTATCGCGAGAATGTCGACCACGCCATCGTGCACCTGCGTGCGGCCTTCGATGAGCTAGAGGCAAGCAGCTATGGTCCGGAGATCCTCGAGCCGGTCACCATCGCGGGTGTCTCGGCCCTCGCCGACAGCTCGGTCAACATCCGCGTGATGATCAAGACCAGCCCGGGCAACCAGTGGGCCATCGGCCGCGAGTACAACAAGCTCGTGAAGCAGCACTTCGATGCCGCTGGCATCGAGATCCCGTTCCCGCACATGACCATGTACTTCGGTCAGGACAAGGACGGTGGTGCGCCGCCGGCCAACGTGCGCACCATGCAGGCGCCTTTCGTGATCGATGGCTCGGCCGCCGGCCAACCCAAGACCCCCGAGCAGCGCGAGGCAGCCGCCAAGGTTGCCAAGCGTCGCGAGGAGAATCCGCTGACGCGTCATGCCACCGAAGACGGCGAAGTCGTGGATGCCGAGGAACAGCGCATCCGTCAGACGACCCAACCGGATGCCGACGGCGACTGATCAAGCGCCTGCACTATCCCGACGCGGCTATCCCGACACGGCTGCCTGCGCAGGCAGCCGTCCTGAAACGACAACGCCCCCGAGCCAGTGGCTCGGGGGCGTTTTCATGTGCGGGCTTATACGCTGCCTCACACCTCATGCAAGGGGCTGACTCAGGAGCCGGTGCCCCACATGCTGGACAGCGAGCTCAGCAGCGTCGAGCTGACGCCTTCGCCGCCCATGTAGCTGAGCAGCACCGGCGCGAACTGGGAGACCATGCTGCTGTCCATGCCCAGCGCGGAGAAGGCGCTGTCCAGAGACGCGCTGTCATCGACATTGCCGACGGTGCTGGCCAGTGCCGTGGCATTGTCGTTGCCGCTCAGGCTCGCCAGGCTGGAGAGCGTGGACAGCGAGCTGCTGCTGGTCAAGCTGGACAGCTGCGGCACCTCAGTGGACAGCTCGGAGGTCGCGCTGGTACCAAGCTGGGACTGGGCCAGAGCCAGCATGGCAGCAGAGCCACCCAGCGCCTGAGTGGAGGACACACCCAGCTGGGAGGTCAGGCTGGACATCAGGTCGGCCGCCGGCAGGGATTGGCCGGTCTGGCTGCTCAGCATGCTGCTGGCGAGGCTCATCATGGCGCTGGACGAGCTGGAAGAGCTGGCAGCGTTGCTGGAAGAGCTGTTACCGGTAGCGGCACAACCGGCCAGTGACACGGCCAGTACAGAGGCGCCCATCAGGGCCAGGGACTTATGCAACATGCAGACTCCATCATCGCTTGGGGAAACGGACCGGACCCGGCCCGTAGATGCGCCACATGCATGGGCGCATCCGACACGCAGAATCATCGCACGGAGGAAACGCTTCCAGCCAGCGCCACACGCTCACGCTCTGGCCGTGCAGGCCCGGACGCATCGTTGCCGGGTCAGCAACGAGAAATCCGGCGCCGTCCATGCCCACGCGAGCATGCACCCACCGACACTTTACAGCGACGTGCTGGAAGGGCGAAAACCTGGATCAGAATGTCCACAGCGCCCGTCATGCGGGCAAAAAGAAGGGCATCCCGTCACACGGCGTGTGAACCAGGATACCCCGGAGAGAAACCTGCATCACCGGCCGACAGCGCGGCCGGTGCAATTGGGCAATAGCTTTCATCAAACAAGGAAACATCGTGCAAGCCGCCGAGTGTCTTGTCCGCCAGCCTGCATGACGCCTGTCATGCCTTGGTTGGCACCAGACGGCCGCTCTTCAGACGTTGTCCTTGCTCGGCTGCGGCAGGGCCGGCAGTGAGCGATCCAGCAGCTCGACGCTCTGACGGTAGTAGAGCTGACTCTTGTTGTGCTCACCCAGGTTGGCGAACAGACGCGCGAGTTCAGCACACACCGTACCGCTCGGACGCTGGCGCTGGCTAGCCTCGAAGTACTCCTGAGCCTTGCCCCAGCTGGCGTTGCGCAGGGCCAGCCGGCCCAGCGACAGCAGCAGATCCGGATCATTCGGACGCTCCTGCAGCCACTTCTCGGCATACACCAGCTGACGCGGTGCATCCACGTCCAGCAGGCCGTAACGCAGCACCAGACGCGAATCCCAGCACTCCTTGAGGGAGTGACGCAGTAGACGCTCGGCCAGACCTTCCTGACCACCGGCGATCAGCGCCTCGGCGTAGAGCGCGACCAGATTCACGTCGGTGCGCAGGTGGTCCGGCATGTCGGCCCACAGGTTGCGCACGCGCTCGATGTCCTCCGGATTGCGCGCGGCCTGCTGGATCAGCGCCACATAGGCACGCTGTTCCAGCTCCTTCTTCTCCTCGGGGGAGATGAGGTCCTGCTTGTCGAGACGCGGCATCAGGCGACGCAGACCATCCCAGTCATTGACCGCCAGATAGGCCTGCTTGAGCAGCTTGAGCACCTGCGGGTGCTCGCCCAGCTGCTTGTCGAGACGCGTCAGGGTCGCCAGCGCCTGTTCATGCTGCTGGCGGTCCAGCATCAACTGTGCCTGCACCAGACCCACGGCACTCTCGGAACCCTGGGTGGACTCATGCGCCCGCTTGAGCAGTGTATCCGCCTGCTCGAAACGTCCCTGATAGTGCGCGGCCAGGGCGGCGGACAGGTAGTTGACCAACGGCGTGCTGGAATCTTCCGCCGAGTGGGTCAGCGACTTCTCGGCCCGCTTCCAACGGCCTTCGGCCAGCGCCACCAGCCCCCGTACGGTCTTGCGCGTGGCATTGCGGTGACGGGTACGGCTGTTCCACACCTTGAGACGGGAGAACGGATGCGCGAAGCGCGACAGCAGGCGCAGACCGAAGTGCAGCACCACGAAGCCCGCGAACAGCAGGATCAAGCCGAACCAGAAGGAAGTCTGGACCGAGGTATCGCCGACGCGAATCAGCCAGTAGCCCGGGAAGGCCTGCATCAGTTGCCCGAACAGGGCACCGATGGCCAGCCCGATGATGATCAGCAGTATCAGGACTCTCATGCGTTGCCACCCCCTTGCTGGGCGCGACGCTCGATCAGCTCACGCAGCTTGCTCAGAGAGGCGGAGATGTCAGGCAGCTCCGGACGGATGGTCTTGCTCTTGAGCTCTTCCAGCTTGGCGACGGCATTCTGCACGCCATCGGTCTTGGTGTCGTAGTAGCCATTGACCAGCGTGATGGCCTTGTCGATGGCGGCCTGATAGAGCTTCGGCTCTTCCTTGAGCAGCGCCAGCTGCGCCTGCTCCAGCACCAGACGCACGTTCTGACGCAGGTAGGATTCCTGCTCCGGCGTGATCAGGGCTTCGAGCGCCTCGTCATGACGACGCACCGTGACCAGATCCTTCAGCTCGTTGCCGAAACGGGCCAGCTGCTGCTGCCAACCGCCTGTCGGCGCTGCGTCATTCTCGACCTTGGCAGCGATCTCGGCCACGTCCTGCTTGAGCGGCAGACGCGCCAGCTGTTCCTGCTCGGCGAGCAGCGCCAGATAGATACCGCTACGATCGACGCGCGGCACGCTGTCCAAGCTGGCCAGCTCGGACTGGATGGCCTTGCGCACCGGCAGCAGCGCCGGGTTGTTGGCTGCCGCGATGCGCGCATCGGCGTTCTCGAGCAGCGCATCGGCACCGTTCACGTCACGCTCCAGCTGCAGGCGCTGGTTGGCGAGGCGCAGCAGGTACTCGGCTTCCGCATAGTGCCAGTCGCGCGCATCGGTCTGCTGGGACTTGCTGAGCTCCTCGAGCACCTTGTTGAGGGCCTGCTCGGTGTCCTGGCTCTCGCTGGACAGACGCTTGTCGAGATCACTGACCTGCGAGGCGCTCTTGTCGAGCTTGCCGGACAGGCTGGCGACCTGGCTCTCGACCTGGCCGACCTGCTGGGTCACGCGCTCGCTGACCTGCTTGTCGAGGCCCTGGGCATCCGGCAGTGCGTTGATGCGCTGCCAGCCGAACCACGCCAGTACCGCGACCACGATGGCCAGCAGGATGACGAGAATCAGCGCGATGCTGCCGGCCTTGCTCTTGCCGCCCTGCGGCTCGCTGGGCGGCGTACCTGCCACACCGGCACCTCCCGCGCCGACAGTCTTGCCGGACGGGGCGGCGGACTGGCTGGAAGAGGACTTGCCGCTGGACGTCTTGCCGCTGGAGGACTTGCTGGCACTCGGCTTGGCGGCAGAGGCCTCCCTGGCGGGTTCGCCGTGCTCCGCAAGCGGCGATTTTGCGCCGGAAGGCGTCGATGCGTTGTCGTCTGAAGTCTGGCTCACGGGCGTGGACTCACTGGCAGTGGAGGATGAGGATGAAGAGGAGGAGCCGCCCTGCCCCTTGCCACGCCCACGACGATTGCGCCCACCACGCGAGCGACGCTCGCGCGGGGCATCAGCCGTGTCGGATGACGAGGAAGAGGACGAACGGGAGGCCTCGGCGCCAGGGCGGCCAGAGGCGGTATCATCGGCGGAAACGCCGGGAGCGGAAGAGGCATCTGATGCGCGAGCGGCAGCATCCTTGTCGCCCGACTTGCCGGGCGTCATGCCGGCGGAGCCGTTATCTTCCTGATCGTGTTCTCGGTTGCTCATCTACGCTTGCCCTTTTCCGGATTCTTGGGAATCGATGGCCTCACGCGGACCAGGCGCAGTGGCGCCGGTCACAGCATGGCGAGTCGTGCTGACGGGGGCGCAGGCACGAAGAACAGCCTGCGTCAGGGCCCCGGGTGAAGCGTCCTCGGCGACCGTCACGCGCTCGAAACCGTGAGCGTGTGCCAGTGTAGCCAAACGGTGGCTCGACACGATTAGCGGTTGGTGCAAGGCCTGCGGCGTCACCGACGCCATCACCGTCTCGAGCAGTTCATTGCTGGTCACCACCATTGCATCATACGCGCCCGCCGCCAGACGGCCAGCCTGTTGCGGCGACAAGTCCAACGCAAGGCGCCGATAAAGCGCCAGACGCATGACCTGGGCGCCGCGCGCCACCAGTGTCTCTTCCAGCAGCGGACGCCCTCCTTCACCGGCCACCAGCAGCCAGCGCTGGCCATGAAGCGCTCGAAGAGACGGCAGTGACAGCAAGGCTTCGCTGGTGGTGCCGACCGGCGCGTCCTGCTGGGCATGCTGCCCGCGCGTGGCGCGTGGTGGAACACGTACCTGCACGCCCAGACGCGCGTGCAGAACGTCAGCCGTGGCTGCGCCAACGGCATAGAAGCGCACACCTTCGGGCAGCTGTGGCCACCACTCTTCCAGCCAGTCGGCCAGATACCCGGCGGCCTGAGGCGAGATCACGACCACGCCGCGATACAGATCGATATCGATGATCGCCTGGCGTTCGGCATGTGCCAGCGGCAAGGGCTCGAGTGACATCAACTTGAGGCATTCGACTTCACAGCCAGCCTCGCTCAGCATCGCATCGAGCACCGCCCCGCGCGAGCCCGGTCGCGTCGTCAACACCTCAAGACGCGACGCCTTTGCCATCGCTGACACCTCAGCCACGGGCGTCGCCGTAGACCGCCGCCAGAATCTCGCCGGCGCCCTGGGAGAGCAGATCTTCGGCGACGGCGACGCCCAGCGCTTCCGGCGCGTCGGACGGACCACGCGCTTCAGCGCGCAGGATGACCGTTCCGTCGGGGTTGCCGACCAGCGCACGCAGCCACAGCTGACTGCCGCCTTCCTCGAGCACGGCATAGCCGCCGATCGGCACCTGACAGCCACCTTCCAGATGCGTATTCATGGCGCGCTCGGCCAGCACGCAACGGCTGGAGTCTTCATGGGCCAGCGGCTCGAGCAGCGCAAGAATCTCCTCGTCCTGCAGGTTGCACTCGATGCCGAGCGCACCCTGGCCACAGGCCGGCAGGCAGGTCTCGGCGTCCATCTCGGCGGTGATGCGCGCCTCCAGCTCGAGGCGCTGCAGGCCGGAAGTGGCCAGGATGATGGCGTCGAACTCGCCGGCATCCAGCTTGCCGAGACGCGTCTGGACATTGCCGCGCAGGCTCAATACTTCCAGATCCGGGCGTGCCGCCTTGGCCTGCAGACCACGACGCAGGCTGGAGGTGCCCAGGCGCGCGCCCTGCGGCAGGGCATCGAAGTTGGCACAGGTGTTGGACACGAAGGCGTCGGTCGGGGCGTGACGCTCGAGAATCACCGCCAGTCCCAGCGACTCCGGGAAGTGCATCGGTACGTCCTTCATGGAGTGCACGGCGATATCGGCGCGACCGTCGAGCATCGCCTCTTCCAGCTCCTTCACGAACAGGCCCTTGCCGCCGATCTTGGCCAGCGGGGTATCGAGAATCTTGTCACCACGCGTCGACATCGGCACCAGCTCGACACTCAAGCCAGGATGCAGGGCCTCGAGTCGCGCCTTGACGTGTTCGGCCTGCCACAGGGCGAGCAGGCTCTTGCGGGTCGCGATACGCAGAATCTCACGGCGGGGCACGGCGTTCTCCTTGCTGGCGCGAAATCCACGCCATCTGATGCGAAGTGGTTGAGCGAACCTGACTGACGGACAGCGGCGCCCTCTGATGACACTTATCATAAAGCCAGTCACCTCAGGGGGAAAATCCATGGCACGCTTTCCTGCGATCCGCCGGACTGGCCGCGGCCCCTCGCCCATGCGCAGGAGTCTGGTACACTCCAAGGTCAACGATACCGGCTGCGCGACCGTGCACCGGACGCCGAACTCTGGACACGTCACCACAATTCGAGATCCCGATGAGCGAATCTACCAATCAGTCCTGGGGCGGCCGCTTCAGCGAGCCGACCGATGCCTTCGTGGCACGTTTCACCGCCTCCGTCGATTTTGACCAGCGCATGGCACAGCACGACATCCAGGGCTCCATCGCCCACGCCACCATGCTGGCCGGTGTCGGCGTGCTGAGCGAAGAAGAACGCGACGTCATCATCGCGGGACTGAAGGAAATCAGTGAAGAGATCGCGCGGGGCGAATTCGAGTGGTCCGTGGCGCTGGAAGACGTGCACATGAACATCGAGGCACGCCTGACCGCCAAGATCGGCATCACCGGCAAGAAGCTGCACACCGGCCGTTCACGCAACGACCAGGTCGCCACCGATATCCGCCTCTATCTGCGTGACGAGATCGACGCCATCGACGCCGAACTGACGCGTCTGCGCGAAGGCATGCTGGGACTGGCCGAGCAGGAAGCCGACACCATCATGCCGGGCTTCACTCACCTGCAGAGCGCCCAGCCGGTCACCTTCGGTCATCACCTGCTGGCTTGGCAGGAAATGGTCGCGCGCGACCAGGACCGCCTGCGTGACTGCCGCGTGCGCATGAACGTGCTGCCGCTGGGCGCCGCGGCGCTGGCCGGCACCACCTTCCCCATCGACCGTCATGTCACCAGCGAGCTGCTCGGCTTCGACCGCCCGACCGAGAACAGCCTCGATTCGGTCAGCGACCGTGACTTCGCCATCGAATTCACCAGCTTCGCCAGTCTGCTGATGATGCACCTGTCACGCATGAGCGAAGAGCTGGTGCTGTGGACCAGCGCCCAGTTCGACTTCATCGACCTGCCGGACCGCTTCTGCACCGGATCCTCCATCATGCCGCAGAAGAAGAACCCGGACGTGCCGGAGCTGGTGCGCGGCAAGACCGGCCGTGTCTATGGCCACCTGATGAGCCTTTTGACCCTGATGAAGTCCCAGCCGCTGGCGTACAACAAGGACAATCAGGAAGACAAGGAGCCGCTGTTCGATACCATCGATACCGTGCGCGGCAGCCTGCGTGCCTTCGCCGACATGATTCCGGCGATTCGCGCCAAGTCCGACAACATGTACGCCTCGGCCAGCAAGGGCTTCGCCACCGCGACCGACCTGGCGGATTACCTGGTGCGCAAGGGCGTCGCCTTCCGTGATGCCCACGAGATCGTCGGCAAGTCCGTCGCCTTTGGCATCGAACAGCAGCGCGACCTGTCCCAGATGACCCTGGCAGAGCTCCAGCAGTTCTCCGACACCATCGAGCAGGACGTCTTCGACGTGCTGACGCTGGAAGGCTCCGTCGCGGCGCGCAACCACATCGGTGGCACCGCGCCGAACCAGGTCCGCGCTGCCGTGCAGCGTGCGCGTGACGCCCTGGCCTCGCGCGCCTGATCAACCTCTTTCGGGCCTGGTTGCCACCCATGGCAACCAGGCCTGCATCGCTCTATCGCTTGCTGCCAGGAGGCCGCCCGATGCGTCATCTGATGAGCCAGTCCGCCCGTCATACCCTTCGTACCCTCGCGGCGCTGCTGCTGGGTGCTGGCCTGCTGGCCGGCTGCGGCCAGAAAGGCCCGCTCTATCTGCCGGCGGACGCCGATGCCGGCGGCCAGCGTGCCGAGGCCCCCGCCACGGCACCTGACGCCTCCGAGACAGAGAGCACCGCAGCCGCCGAGACTTCCGGCAGCGACGCCTGAGCCCCTCATTCACCTCCGGCGGGTGATGCCCGCCGGCGCGACATCTTGCAGGCCGGATCATGAATCACTTCGTTTATCAGGATGGCGTGCTGCACGCCGAAGACGTCTCGCTCGCCACGCTGGCCGAGCAGTTCGGCACGCCGTGCTACGTCTACAGCCGTGCCACGCTCGAGCGCCACTTCAAGGCCTATCAGGATGCGCTGGGCGACCACCCGCATCTCATCTGCTATGCCGTGAAGGCCAATTCCAACCTGGCGGTGCTCAATGTGCTGGCACGTCTGGGCGCCGGCTTCGACATCGTCTCCGCCGGAGAGCTGGAGCGCGTCATCAAGGCCGGCGGCGACCCCGCCAAGGTGGTGTTCTCCGGCGTTGCCAAGCAGGCAGGCGAGATGGAGCGTGCACTGGAGCTGAACATCAAGTGCTTCAATGTCGAATCGCTGCCGGAGCTTGAGCGCCTCAACGCCGTCGCGGGCCGTCTCGGACGCGTCGCGCCGGTATCACTGCGCATCAATCCCGACGTCGATGCCGGCACCCACCCGTACATCTCCACTGGCCTCAAGGCCAACAAGTTCGGCATTCCGGTCGAGCAGGCGCTGGAGGTCTATGAGATCGCCAACGCCATGGAGCACGTGCAGGTAGTCGGTGCCGACTGCCATATCGGCTCCCAGTTGACCGAGCTGGCGCCCTTCCTCGATTCCCTCGAACGCCTGCTGGTTCTGCTGGATCGCCTGCGCGAGCGCGGCATCGTCATCGAGCACCTCGACCTCGGCGGCGGCCTCGGCGTGCCCTACCAGAGCGAGACCCCGCCGGAGCCCTTCGCCTACGCCAGCGCCCTGCTGGAGCGTCTGGCCCGCTATGAGCACGGCAGCGAGATGACCCTGCTGTTCGAACCGGGTCGCTCCATCGCCGCCAACGCCGGCGTGCTGCTGACCCGCGTCGAGTACCTCAAGCCCGGAGAAGAGAAGAACTTCGCGATCATCGATGCCGGCATGAATGACCTGATCCGCCCGTCGCTGTATCAGGCGTGGCAGAACATCGTCACCGTCGACACGCGCGAGCCGCGCAAGACCGCCAGCTACGATGTGGTCGGCCCGGTCTGCGAGACCGGTGACTTCCTCGGCAAGGACCGCGAACTGGCCATCGCGCCGGGCGACCTGCTCGCCGTGCGCTCTTCCGGTGCCTACGCCTTCGTGATGGCCTCGAACTACAACAGCCGCTGTCGCCCTGCCGAGGTGATGGTCGATGGCCCCGAGATGCACCTGGTGCGTCGTCGTGAGCGCCTCGAAGAACTGTGGACCGGCGAGCAACTGCTGCCGGAAGGTGATGCCTGATGCTGGTGAACTTCACCAAGATGCACGGACTGGGCAATGACTTCATGGTCATTGACCTGATCTCGCAGCGCAGTCGCCTGCGCGATGCCGATATCCGCCGTCTGGCGGATCGCAACTTCGGCATCGGCTTCGACCAGCTGCTGGTGGTCGAGCCGCCCCGCGACCCGGACATGGACTTCCGCTATCGCATCTACAATGCCGATGGCAGTGAAGTCGAGAACTGCGGCAACGGGGCGCGCTGCTTCGCGCGCTTCGTGCGTGAACAGCGCCTGACCACCAAGCGTGAGATTCGCGTCGAGACGGCCGGCGGCCCACTGACCCTGGTCGTGGCCGAAGATGGTCGTGTGCGCGTCGACATGGGCGCGCCGCGCTTCGCCCCCGCCGCGCTGCCCTTCGAGGCCGAGGCCGACCTGCCGGTGCACACCCTGGATGTCGACGGTGAGACGCTGGAAATCGGCGTCGTCTCCATGGGCAACCCCCATGCGGTACTACTGGTCGACAGTGTCGAACAGGCCCCGGTACTGACGCTGGGCCCACTGATCGAGGCGCATCCGCGCTTCGCCAAGCGCGTCAATGCCGGTTTCCTCGAGGCCGTCACGCCGCATGAGGCGCGCCTGCGTGTCTTCGAGCGCGGCGTCGGCGAGACGCTAGCCTGTGGCACCGGCGCCTGTGCGGCGGTCGCCTCCGGCATTCGCCGTGGCCTGCTGGCAAGCCCGGTCAATGTCACGCTGCCCGGTGGCACCCTGAGCATCGAATGGGGTGGCGACGGCCAGCCGGTATTCATGACCGGCCCCGCCGAGACCGTCTTCGAAGGCCGCATCATCCTGTAGATCGCCAGCCCCAGCCGAGTGACGCTGCCGGAAACATGGCCGACAGCGTCCCGCTGCCAACCGTCCGCAAGGAGTCCCACATGGCCGAGTCACCCGCGTCACGTCGCCCGCGCACGCTGGACCCGGATCGGGTCGCCGAATGGCTGGCCACGCATCCCGATTTCTTCGAGGGGCGTGAAGGGTTGCTGCAACGCATGCGGGTGCCACACCCGGAAGCGCGCGGCGGCAGCATCTCGTTGCTGGAGCGGCTGGTACATGACCTGCGCGGGCGGACCGATCAGGCAGAAGAGCGCCTCGAAGAGCTATTGACCGCCGCGCGCGACAACGAGAGTCGCTATCAACGTCTGCGTCAGCTGGTGCTGGATCTGCTCGATGCCGAATCCGATGATGCGCTGGCCGAAACACTGTCTACACGCCTCAGCGAGCTGTTCGACATCGCGGCCGTCTGCCTGTGGCAGCGCGATGCCGATGCTTCGGCACAGCCGCCGCGTCGGGCGCTTGAGGATGCGCGCGGCGAGCAGTTCGAGCGGCTGCTCGAGGGGCGTGCCAGCCGCTGCCTGGCCATGCCACGTACGCGCTGGGAAGCCCTGCTGCCAGACCATCAGTGGCCACTCGGTGCCGACTGCGCAGACCTCGTCGATGCAAGCCAGGCCGATGCCACGCGCGGCTCCGCCGTCATCGTGCGCCTGACCCGTGGTGAGTGTCTGGGCTATCTGGTGGTGGCGAGTGCCGATGCCGAGCAGTTCCGTGCCGGTCTCGACACCCTGTTTCCCGAATACCTCGGCGACGTGCTGGCCCGCTGCCTGGGCCGCGATGCCCCGGGCCAGCCGCCTCTGCGCACCTCGAGCCGTGACGACCAGGCCAGCCGATGAGCCGCCTCGAGTCGGTCCACGGCGCCTCAGCCGCCGATACCTCCACCGAAGGCGCCTCAGCGAGCAACGCCGATCCCCTTGCCGCCGAGCAGACGCTGTCCGCTACCTGTCGGGAATTTCTGGCAGAGCTTGCCCTCGACAGCAGCCACGCGACCGTCAGCGCCTACGCGCGTGATCTGCAGGCGTTGACCGCCTTCATGCTGCGCCCCGCAGCGGACAGCAGCGCCGCTGGTGAAAAGGACGCGGCGCCCCTGCCGCAGGATTGGCAGGCGCTGGACGTCCCGACACTCAGGCGTTTTCTGGGTGCCGAGCGCAGTCGTGGCCTCGCGCCACGCTCATTGGCGCGGCGGCGCGCGGCAATCAGCCGCTTCTGTGGCTGGCTGGTCGAGCAGGATGTGCTGCCACACAACCCGGCGGGGCTGGTGCAGACCCCGCGCCTGCCGGACCACCTGCCACGCCCGGTGGATATCGACAGCCTCGCGCGCTTTCTCGACTGCCCACATGACGACACGCCACTGGCGATCCGCGATCAGGCGATGCTGGAACTGCTCTACGGCGCGGGCTTGCGTCTCTCGGAGCTGGTCAGCCTCGACCTCGACATGCTGGAAACCCGCCGCCTGCGCGTACGCGGCAAGGGCGACAAGCCCCGCCAGATGCCGATCGGCTCACGCGCCCGCCAGGCGCTGGATGCCTGGCTGGTGGTGCGTGGCCAGCTCGCCGCCCGGGACGAGCCGGCCTTGTTCGTCGGCCAGCAGGGGCGCCGTCTTGGCCAGCGTGGCGTCCAGCTCAGGCTGGTGGCGCAGGCGAAAGAACGCGGCCTGCCCGAGCATCTGCACCCACACCGCCTGCGCCACTCCTTCGCCAGTCATCTGCTCGAATCCAGCGGCGACCTGCGCGCCGTGCAGGAACTGCTGGGACACGCCCACCTCTCGACCACCCAGGTCTACACCCGCCTCGACTGGCAGCAACTGGCCAGTGCCTATGATCAGGCCCACCCTCGCGCCCGCCGCCAGCGCGGATCAGAGACGGCAACATCAGACACTGCCACCACCTTCCCCACTGATGCCCCGCTGAAGGATGACACCCTGTGACGCCTGCCAACGCACCTCGCCTGACGGCCTTGACCTTCGATCTCGATGACACCCTTTGGGCAAATCGCGCGGTGATGGAGCGCGCCGAGGCCGAGCATTACGCCTGGCTGGATGGCGAAATCGGACATGCCAACGACTTCCCCCTCGAGGAATACACCCGCCGCCGCATGGCGCTGGGTCTGGAGCACCCGCTACGCCGCGGTGATTTCACCTGGCTGCGCCGCGAGGCCATGCACGCCATGCTGCGCGATGCCGGGCATGATGATGAGCAGGCGGGCCACTGGTCACGCGCCGCCATCGAGCGCTTCCTGGCGCTGCGCCACGAATTGACGCCCTTCCCGGAAGCCAGCGAGCTGCTCGACTCACTCGCCCGCGATTACCGCCTTGGCGCCATCACCAATGGCAATGTCGACCTGGCTCGCCTCGCGCTGGACCATCACTTCGAGTTCAGCATCGCCGCCGGCGAATGGCTGGCGCCCAAGCCGGATGCACGCCCCTTCCTCGCCGCCATGGCACGCCTGGGCAGCCGCCCCTCCACCACCCTGCATGTCGGTGACTCATGGAAAGAGGATGCATTGCCTGCCGCGCGCCTGGGTATGCAGGCTGCCTGGATCGACGTCAAGGGTCAGGGTGCCCCGGGCCCCGTCCCGACAGGTGTACATGTCATCTCGCACGTTCGCGAACTGCCGGCGCTGATTGCGCGCCTGAATGACTGAGTGAGGGAATGACTGGGTGAGGGAATGACTGAGTGGCAGAGCAAGTAGCGGAATGACTGAGTGAATTAAAACTTGTACAAAAATGACGCCTCAACCATATTTCATGTACAAGTTTCTCAGCGCCGTCGATATTGAACCCTGTCTGGGGTTCCTGAGTCAGCGCTGGGAGATGCCTGCCACCTCGACGTCAACAGGAGAGGCCAGCATGAGCAATCACTCACTCCCGCGCTACCGTGTGTCACCTTTCTCTCCCCAGAAGCCGCCCCTGCTGAAAGGGGTGGCCATCGTACTGGTATCCGCATTGCTGGTCATCGTGGCGGTCTACAGTGGACGTGTCAGCCTCGCGACGTTGCAATCCAGCGCGCAAGAGGTGCCGGCAGCCTCACCACAGGAGGCCATGCGCAGCCTGCTCGCCCCCAGCGAGGCCGTGACGATGCCGGAAGTCATCGAGCCTGTGGTGAAGGCTCCGCATATTCTCTCGGCGCCCAGGGAGACGAGCTCTCTGACCCGCCTTGACCCCATTCCTAGCGCACCGCGCAGCCTGTTCATGTAATGGGCCCCGGGGGAAGCGCAAAAGTGCAGATGTGAGTGACAGCGTGCCTGTCGTAACGCAAACGGCCACCCCGAGGGGTGGCCGTTTCGTCATGCAAGGTGGCATAGTTCGAGGCTTCGCCCCAGATCGTCTTGCACCTTCAGTCGTCGAAGGGGTCCTGCGGTGCCTCGTCGCCCGCCATCTCTTCCACGCCGTCCATCACCGACGGGTCCGCCAGCCACTCGTCGAGCTTGGCATGCACCTGCTCCACACCTGAATACTTCAGCGACGAGAACAGCTGCACGGTGACCAGGTCTTCCCATTCCTTGAGCGCGTGACGCACCTTCTGCAGGCTTGCCGCCGCCGGCCCGCGCTTCAGCTTGTCCGCCTTGGTCAGCAGGATATGCACCGGCATCCTGGCCTCATCGGCCCAGCCCAGCATCATCTGGTCGAATTCGGACAGCGGATGGCGTACATCCATCAGCAGCACCAGACCCCGCAGCGACTGGCGGTTGCGCAGGTAGTTGGACAGATGTGACTGCCACTCGCGCTTCACCTTGTCCGGCACCTTGGCATAGCCATAGCCGGGCAGGTCGACCAGATGGCGGCCCGTTTCACCGATGGTGAAATAGTTGATCAGCTGGGTGCGGCCGGGAGTCTTGGAGGTACGGGCCAACGCCTTCTGCGAGGTCAGCGCATTGATGGCGCTGGACTTGCCGGCATTGGAGCGACCCGCGAAGGCCACTTCGGCACCCACGTCCGTCGGGCACTGGGCCAGAGTCGCGGCACTGATCAGGAAGCGCGCCTGACGATAATGGAGCTTGGGGGTCGAAGGAGCTGATTCGGCCATGGGAGTTCTGAATACCTGTTGAAGGCGGACGTCTCGCCCGCGCGACATCACGAGAGAGCAGAAGAAACGACCGGTGTAACGAAAAGAGTGCCGCCTGCCCTGCCATCGGCGCTGCAACTTTCCGACATCAGCGGAAAGATGCACTGGATGACTGCGATGACACGACTGGCGACAGGCACGCTCACGCGCCCTGAGGGGATTCGCTATACTGCCTGCAAGGTCAGCATGACGATCATGAGGCCTAGTGTACCACCCTGCTCTCACGGGCTGCGAGAGTGGGGGGCACTTCTCACCGCGCGCAGCACGGCGCGGGCACCGGGGAAATGACAGAGGCCATCATCCACGCCGGATGATACAAGCCCCGAACGGGCCTCTTCGTGAAACAGGGACCAGTGAAATGGATGAGCTGATGAGACCAAGGCAGATCCCCGAGCGCCCCTTGCGCCTGCTGCTGGCACTTGCTGCCACGATGCTGGCCGCCACCTTGCCGACGGGGGCCGCCGCCGAGTCGCTGGTCGGCGATGCCGCGGCAGGCAAGGCCAAGGCTGCCGTCTGTGCTGCCTGTCATGGCGCCCAGGGCATCTCGCCGACGCCGGCCTTCCCCCATCTTGCTGGCCAGCAGGCCCACTACCTGCGCAAGCAGACGGCCGACATCCGGGATGGTCGCCGCTCGGTGCCGCAGATGGCCGGTATCGCCGACAACCTGAGCGATCAGGACATCGCCGATATCGCGGCCCATTACGCCGCGCAGCCCGCCAATCGTGGTCAGGCCGAGCCAGAGGCGGCCCGTGCAGGCGAGGTGCTGTATCGGGCCGGCTCGCTCGAGCGTGGCATCGCGGCCTGCACAGCCTGTCATGGTCCGCGCGGTGAAGGCATCGACTCGGCAGGTTATCCGGCGCTGGCCGGGCAATTCCCCGCCTATACCGTCTCAGCACTCAAGGCCTTCCGCGACGGCAGCCGCGACAACGACCCGAACGCCATCATGAGCAGCATCGCCGCGCGCATGAGTGACAGCGATATGCAGCAGGTGGCCGAATATCTCCACGGCCTGCGCTGAGGCATCCGTTCAGCCGGGTGTCGCGTATGACTGACTTGATGACGACCAGCACCAGCACGCCTTTCAAGGGGCGTGGTCAAGCGACGCCTTGTACGGGGCTTGCTCGAACGGCGTTCATCCAGCGGTCAACCTTGTCGCGCTAGGCTGGCCCGACAGTGATCCGCCGTGTCCCGCCCGGCAGTCTCGACAGCGGTGGTGGCTGACACGCATACTCGATGCATCACTAATGTTGCCGGGTATCATCACCGGGCATGCCTCAATCCGATGGAGATGTTCCATGAAGTGGAAACCCCTACTGACTCTGGTGGCGGGCCTTGGCCTGTCAGCAAGCGTTTTCGCCGCTGAAGCTGGCAAGGACTACCAGGTGCTCGACGAGCCGGTGAAGACCGATGCGCCGGCAGGCAACGTCGAAGTGGTCGAGGCATTCTGGTATGGCTGCCCGCATTGCTACGCGCTGGAATCCAGCCTCGAGCCGTGGGTCGATGAGTTGCCGAGCGACGTGACCTTCAACCGCCTGCCGGCCACCATGGGGCAGGACTGGGTCAAGCACGCCTATGCCTTCTATGCCGCCAAGGACCTGGGCATCCTCGACGAGACCCACAAGGCCTTCTTCGATGCCATCCATCAGGACCACCAGCGCCTGACCGATCCGGATGATATCGCCAAGTTCTACAGCGACTACGGCGTCAGCGAAGAAAACGCCAAGAAGTCGCTGACCTCCTTCGGCGTGAAGAGCCAGGTCAATCAGGCCCACGCCCAGATGCGTGCCTACAAGATCATGGGCGTACCGGCACTGATCGTGGATGGCCGCTATGTCATCTCGCCGAGCACGGCTGGTTCACTGCAGAACATGCTCAAGATCACCGACGAGCTGGTCGAGCAGGTGCGTGAAGAGAAAGCCGGCAGCAAGGACGCCGCTTGATGGCAGCGGCTGCTGACTCAGTGGCCGCCAGCGCCACGGAAGGTGCCGGAATCGACGAGACGGCACCTCCCCTGCGTCTGCTGACCTTCAACATGCAGGTCGGTATCCATACCGCGGCGTGGCATCACTATGTCACCCGCGGTTGGCAGCATGTGCTGCCCCACCCGATGCGCCGCAAGCGTCTGGAGCTGATCGCCGCCGCCATCACGCCCTACGATATCGTCGGACTGCAGGAGGTGGATGGGGGCAGTTTCCGCTCCGGCAACGTCAATCAGGTCGATTCACTGGCCGAGACGGCCGAATTCCCGCATCGCTATCAGCAGCTCAATCGCAACCTGGGCCGCCTGGCTCAGCACAGCAACGGCCTGCTGTCGCGCCTGCCGATCAGCCATCTCGAAGAGCACAGCCTGCCCGGCACTCTGCCGGGGCGCGGGGCCATCCATGCCCGCTTCGGCGAGGGCGAACACGCCCTGCATGTCTTCGTCACCCACCTGGCTCTCGGTGCCCGTATCCAGCATCGTCAGCTGCAGTATCTTGGCGAGCTGATCGCGCCCCTCAAGCATGTGATCGTGATGGGTGACCTCAATTGCACGCTGGCCCAGCTCCGTCAGCACAAGGCGTTCAGCGAGGCACTCGATTCCCGCCCCAGCAAGGCCATCAACAGCTACCCGGCCTGGCAGCCACGCCGTGGGCTCGACCATATCCTGGTCTCCTCGACGCTGCGCTTGAGCCACCCGACCACGCTGTCACACCTGTTCTCCGACCATCTGCCGCTTGCGGTAGAAGTCCATCTGCCAGCCGCATGCCGCAAGGCAATCGGGCTCGCCTGACTTTCCGGCGCCTCTCTCAGTCATGCATCTCTGATGCCTGACACTCTGACATCGCTCCCCCGCACGAATGTCGCCCCCTCTACCGCCTGGCTCACCCGTCCGGCTCTCCCGACTCAAGCTTCCGCCAGCTTTGGCTTGATACGCATAACGCGACCCACCCGCGTCCTTCCTCGAGCGTTCCCATGCATCACTGCCGGCATTGCCTCGCCTATCTCACTGCAAGCAAAGGCAAAAACCGCCTGTCAGACCAATGATCCATTTGTTGTTGTGCCGCCGCTCGCTACTCTTTGTCTGCCAATGACGTGGATTAATCGTTGACTTAGCGATGACTGGTGACATGCCGCATCCGAGCGACGTCACTTACAGGGATGAAGCGTGGAATAGCGTTGTTCAAAGCAATGCCATCACGGCTTGCTGCACACCGCGACTGACCACAACATGAGCAACATCTGAATTGGCGACCTTGCCAGCAATCGCTTGCAACACAAGCGCTTGGCAAAGACACAGCAAACGCTGTCGGCAAAGCAACAACAACACCAACAATCATCACCTGCTACCCGCAGGCCAAGGGGACTCCATGTCTGCCAATGCCTCTACCCCCGGCTGGCTCACAGGGCTCGACCGCATGACCGAGGGGCTGGGACGCTGCGTATCCTGGCTGGTCGTCATCATGATGCTGGTCGAATTCACCATCGTGATGCTGCGCTACGTCTTCAATATCAACAGCATCCCCATGCAGGAATCCGTGATGTACATGCACGCGGCCGTCTTCCTGCTCGCCGCCAGCTACACGCTCAAGCACGACGGCCATGTGCGAGTGGATATCTTCTATCAGCGCATGTCGCACCGCGGAAAGTCGTGGGTCGATCTCGGCGGCACCCTGTTCCTGCTGTTCCCGGTGATGACATTCATCCTGCTCTCCAGCCTCGGTTACGTGGGCGATTCCTGGGACATCAAGGAAGCCTCCCCCGAATCCGGCGGCCTGCCGGGCGTCTACCTGCTCAAGACCCTGATTCCAGCCATCGCCATCCTGATGATGCTGCAAGGCGTGGCGGAAGCCGGCCGACACCTGCTGTTCCTGATGGGCCGCCTGCCCTCCCCGCATGCGAGCGATGACACCCCTGACCACGATGAGGAGCTGGTGTAATGCTCGAGATCATGCCACTGCTGCTGTTCGTGTGTATCTGTATCGTCCTGATGCTGGGCTATCCGGTGGCGCTGTCACTGGCCGGTACCGCGCTTGCCTTCGCCGGACTCGGCATGGGGCTGGACGCACTGGGCATTACCCAGGGCGTATTCGATGCCAGCTTCCTGTCCGCGATGCCCAACCGCCTCTACGGCACCATGACCAACCAGACCCTGCTGGCCGTGCCATTGTTCGTGTTGATGGGCGTGCTGCTGGAGAAGTCCAAGGTCGCCGAAACGCTGCTCGACGCCATGGCGCTGATGTTCGGCTCGCTGCGTGGCGGACTGGGGATTTCCGTGACCATCGTCGGCATGCTGCTGGCCGCCTCCACCGGTATCGTCGGCGCGACCGTCGTCACCATGGGCCTGCTGTCACTGCCGACCATGCTCAAGCGCGGTTATGACCCGTCACTGGCCACCGGCGCCATCTGTGCCACTGGCACCTTGGGGCAGATCATCCCGCCGTCCATCGCGCTGGTCCTTTTGGGCGATGTGCTGTCTTCCGCCTATCAGCAGGCCCAGCTGTCGATGGGCATCTGGAGTCCGAAGACCGTCTCGGTGGGTGACCTGTTCATCGGCGCGCTGATTCCGGGCCTGATCCTGGTGCTCGCCTATATCGTCTACATCGCCATGGTCGCCTGGCTGAAACCGGAAAAGGCGCCGGCCGTCGACCGTGATTCGCTGATGGAAGAGCTGGGGCATACCGGCAGCATCTTCTGGCTGATGATGAAGGGGCTGGTGCCGCCGATCGTGTTGATCGTCTGTGTGCTCGGCTCGATTCTCGGCGGTCTCGCGACCCCGACAGAAGCCTCTGCCGTAGGCGCCTTCGGTGCACTGATGCTGGCCCTCGCCAACCGCAAGCTGAGCCTGAAGACCCTGACGGAAGTGGTGCGCTCCACCACCAACGTCACCTCGATGGTGTTCCTGATCCTGATCGGTGCCGCGCTGTTCTCGCTGGTATTCCGCGGCTTCGGCGGCGAAGAGGTCGTCACCGAGATCTTCGAGAACATGCCCGGCGGCGTCATCGGTGCCACCCTGGTGGTGATGCTGGTGATCTTCCTCCTCGGCTTCATCCTCGACTTCATCGAGATCACCTTCGTGGTGGTACCGATCGTCGGCCCGGTGCTGCTGGCCATGGGCCTCGACCCGATCTGGCTGGGCATCATGATCGCCATCAACCTGCAGACTTCCTTCCTGACGCCGCCGTTCGGTTTCGCGCTGTTCTACCTGCGCGGCGTGGCCCCCAAGGAAGTCAGCACCAAGCAGATCTACAAGGGGGTCATTCCGTTCATCCTGATCCAGCTGTGCATGCTGGGTGCGCTGGCCGCCTTCCCGGGCCTGGCGACCTGGCTGCCGGCCCAGTTCTAGGCCACGACTGACGAAACAGTACAAGGACAGAGTAGCAACTGAATTGGCGGGGGTAGCTCCGCCAGCTGATGGGAGAGCCGCCAGTCGGCTCATGCAGATGCACGGGAGCCGTTCGCGGCCCACCTCTTGCCCAGCACCGGTCACTGACCGGTGCACAACAACAATCGGGCACTTCAAGGAGCATGCCATGCAACTCAACAAACTCGCCTTCGGTATCGCCGTCGGCACCATGACCGCCATGGGCACCCTGCCGGCCGTTGCCAACGCCGCCGATACCTTCACCTGGAAGATGGTCACCTCGTGGCCGAAGAACTTCCCGGGGGTGGGCCAGGGACCGGAACGCCTCGCGCGTCTGGTCGACGAGATGTCCGACGGCCGCCTCAAGATCAAGGTCTATGGCGCAGGCCAGCTGGTGCCGGGCTTCGAGGTACTCGATACCGTCTCTTCCGGTACCGCGCAGATCGGTCACTCGGCTTCCTACTACTGGAAAGGCAAGGCGCCGGAAGCCCAGTTCTTCGCCGCCGTCCCCTTCGGCATGACCGCGCAGGAAATGAACGCCTGGCTGCATTACGGCGGCGGCCTGGAGCTGTGGAACGAGGTCTACGACAAGTTCGGCGTCGAAGTCATGGCCGGTGGCGCCTCGGGCGTGCAGATGGGCGGCTGGTTCAACAAGGAGATCAACTCGGTCGCCGACCTCGATGGCCTGAAGATGCGTATCCCGGGTCTGGGTGGCGATGTCATGCAGCAGATGGGCGTGGCGACGGTCAGCATGCCGGGCGGCGAGATCTTCACCTCGCTGCAGTCCGGTGCCATCGATGCCACCGAGTGGATCGGCCCGTACAACGACCTGGCCTTCGGTCTCTATCAGGCCGCCAAGTACTACTACTATCCGGGCTGGCACGAGCCGACCGTCACCTTCGAGGCCATCGTCAACGACGACGCCATGGCCGAGCTCCCCAAGGACCTGCAGGCCATCCTGCGTTCCGCGGTACGTGACGTGAACCAGGACATGCTCGACGAGTACACCGCGCGCAACAACGACGCCCTCGAGACACTGCTCAACGAGCACAAGGTCGAGCTGCGCCGTTACCCGCAGGACGTGCTCGACAAGGCACGTGAACTGTCCGGCGACGTGGTCAAGAAACTCGGCGAGTCCAACGATCTGGCCGGCCGCATCTACGAGTCCTATACCACCTTCGAAGGCAAGGTCGAGAAGTGGCATGAGGTCTCTGAACAGGCCTACCTGAACGCACGTAATCCGGAAGGCGTGCAGTAAGACCGCGTTACCTGCGCCGCGCTCCCGCGAGGCGGCGCAGTCCCGTCATCCAATGCTTGCAGCCGCCCCCTCGGGGGCGGCTTTTTTGGGTCTGCGCGATCAGCTTTCGAGCAGGAAGGTCACCGGCCCGTCATTGAGTAACGAGACCTGCATGTTGGCGCCGAAGCGTCCGGTCTCGATTCCCACCCCGAGCTCTCTCCCGCGCTCACGCGCCTTGTCGACCAGATAGGTGAACAGCCGCTCGCCCTCCGCCGGTGGCGCCGCCGAGGAGAAGCTGGGACGCATGCCGCTGCCGGTGTCCGCCGCCAGCGTGAACTGCGAGACCAGCAGCAGACTGCCGCCAGCCTGCTGGACGTTGAGGTTCATCTTGTCGTTCTCGTCACCGAAGACCCGATAATGCAGCAGCTTGTGCAGCAACTTGTCGGCACGCGCCTCGTCATCGCCCTTCTCGACGCCTACCAGTACCAGCAGACCGCCTTCGATGGCGCCGACGCTCTCGTCCTCGACCACGACTTCTGCCCGTGTGACACGCTGGATCAATGCTCGCATGCCGCTTGCTCCTTCAAGAGATGGATGTTGATTCATGACATTTCGTGCTCGGAGCATACCAGACGCGAACGCCCCGCAGACTGAGCCTGCGGGGCGCGACAGGTGTTACTTGAGAGGATGGGAGGCGCTGCTAGCTGGCGAGGCTGGGCAGGAACAGCGCGATCTGCGGGAACAGCATCAGCAGCACCGTCGCCAGCAACAGCAGGGCAATGAAGGGCGGCGTCCCTCGGATGACCTCCATGTACGGTTTTCTAAATACCGCCACCGCAGTGAAGATGTCGCAGCCAAAGGGCGGAGTCGCCGAACCTATCGCCGCCTGCAGGGTGACCAGGGTGCCGACCAGCACCGGGTCCAGCCCGGCGGCATCGACTGCCGGCGCAAACACCGGCGCCAGAATCAGGATCACCACGATAGGGTCCACGAACATGCAGCCGACGAAGTAGGCCGCCGCGATCACCGCCAAGAGCGCCAGCGCATGCTCCGACAGGTAGGGAATGTAGCCGCCGAGGATGGCATCCGGAATCTTGGCGAAGGAGATCATCCACGAGAATCCCGCGCCCGCCGCCACCAGGATGAACACCACCGCGGTGATCAACCCCGTGGAGAAGGCTACACCGGGCAGGTCCTTCAGGGTCACGCCGCGATAGATCAGCATCTCGAGAATCAGCGCATAGATCACCGAGACCGTGGCGGCCTCCGTCGGCGAGAACATGCCCGAGTAGATGCCGCCGATGATGATCACCGGGAAGCCCGCCGGCAGGCTGGCGCGCTTCAAGGCCTTGAGGCGTGCGGGCCAGTCCGCCTTGGGCTGTGGAGCGATGCCCAGCTTCCACGACTTCCACATGCAGTAGAGCGAGAACAGCACCAGGATCATCAGCCCCGGGCCGATACCGGCGATGAACAGGTCACCCACCGAGGTACCGGTCGCGACGCCGTAGATGATCATGCCGATGGAGGGCGGAATCAGCAGCGCGATATCGGAGGCATTGATGATCAATGCGATGGTGAACTTGTCACTGTAACCGGCTTCCAGCAGCCGCGGGCGCAGCGGGCGCCCCATCGCCACCACCGTGGCCTGGGTGGAGCCGGACACCGCGCCGAACAGAGTGCAGCCCAGCGCGGTGGTCACCGGCAGGCCGCCGCGCCAGTGGCCGACGAAGCGCTCGACCAGATCCAGCAGGCGCTGGGCAGTGGAGCCCTTGAGCATGATATCGGCCGCCAGAATGAACATCGGCACCGCCGTCAGCACCACCGGCTGCAGGCCACCGATCATCTGCTGGATCACCAGCTCCGGCTTGAGGAAGGGAAAATCGCTGAACAACAAGAAGAAGGTGCCGACGCTCAATGGCACCATCATGGGTACCCCAAGCAACAGCAGCCCCACCATCACGAGCAGAATCCACATCGCAGCTTCCGTCCCTGGGTCAATGAAGTGTGATCAATCGTCTATCGAGGCATCGAGAAGACATTCCCGACGCAGTGACTAGAGCGCGCCGCTGCCGTCGACTTCCTCGTTCTCGTCCATCTCCGCCGTACGCCATGACAACCAGGCGCCCTGCGCCAGCAGGTTGCGCAGGATCGCCATCAGGTACTGGAGAGCCCCGAGCGCCAGTCCCAGCGGGACCACGGCATAGAGCGCCGCCAGCGACCAGCGCAGCGACGGCGTGACACGCCCGGACCTGGCCAGGCTCTGCAGATAATCCACCGCCAGCCAGGCGAGGTAGGCCAGCAAGGCACAGGTGATGACCTGCCCGACGATCAGCAGCACCTTGCGCAACCACGGCGGCATGAAGTCCAGCAGCGCCGTCACGCGGATATGTCGCCCGGCGCGCGCGCCGTAGCTGATGCCGAGGAAGGTCAGCCACAGCTGCAGGATCTGCATCAGCTCTTCGGTGAACGGCAGACTGTAGTTGAAGACGTTGCGCCCGATGACGTTGGCGATGCTGGCCGTCGCCATGCCCAGCACACACAGGGCGATCAACCAGCGCTCGGCGTGCGCCAGTCCCTGGTCACCACGTTCGAACCAGGCGGCCAGACGGCGCAGCGGCGCAGGCAGATGTGCGAGGGGGTCCTGACCGCCATTCGTCTCGGCCGGGCTGGGGCGGGTCTCATCAGCGGAGGGAGACTTGGAGGGGGGCGAGTTCATGAAGCGGTTTCCTGTTGATGCGGCATCCTGCCAGATAGGCTTTCTACCAGGCGTCATGCGCGCAGTGGTTTGCACCAGACGGCCAGCACTTGCCAGTACGATCCATTGAAATTTTCCGCGGCGCCGCCGTGATTTTCACTTTGGCTACTCTTGTTCTAGCTTTATTAGCGGCGTTTGAAATCAGTATGCAGCCGACGCACGGCATGTCGCTCTGGCGCCGGGGGCCGATTGTGAAGCCCTGGTGAGCAATGAGCAGAGCCTCGAGTACCAGAGACTCATACGCACAAGCTCAGCTTATTCATAATAAATTCTAATCACACTATCTAATTTGGTGATTTTTTTATTATATTAAGAATGGCAATATTATCTGAATGATGCAAGTTGCACGCCGGGTATGCCCAGAGCCGCCCGACGATGATGGAAATCACACAAGGAGAACAAGATGACGATGCAATGGAACCCGTCACCCGAGCAGAATCGCGAGACGTCCAGGACTCCTGTTCCCCTTTCTCGTCTCGCCGCGCTCATCAAGGGAGGCGCCCTCGCGTCCGGCCTGGGCATGGCGGCGCTGGCCTCCGCGGGCGTGCAGGCGGACACCTGGCGTTTCGCGCTGGAGGAAGTCTCCGGCAGTGTGCAGGATGCCTACGCCCAGGAATTCAAGAAGCGCATCGAAGAGGCCTCCGGCGGTGACATCGATGTCGAGATCTACCCCTACGGTGCACTGGGTACCTCCTCACAGCTCACCGAACTGGTGCAGAGCGATGCCATCCAGCTGACCTTTGCCTCACCGGGTCACCTGGCCTCGGTGATTCCGGAGTCGGGCGTCTTCACGCTGCACTTCCTGTTCTCCGACGACAATGCCATCAATGAAGAGGTGCTCGGCAGCTCCAAGGCCATCGACATGCTGTCCGAGGCCTACACCGAGCAGAACCTCCAGCTGCTGGGCGTGATTCCGGAAGGCTGGATGGTGTGGACCGGCAACCGCGACATCAAGACACCTGAGGACATGGAAGGCTTCAAGATCCGCACCATGACCTCGCCGATTCTGGTCGAGAGCTACCGCGGCTACGGGGCCAACCCGACGCCGATGCCCTATTCCGAGGTCTACTCCGGCCTGCAGCTGGGTCAGATCGACGGCCAGGTGAACCCGGTGTTCGCCATCCAGGAAATGAGCTTCTACGAAGTTCAGGACTACATGATCCAGGCCAAGCAGGCGCAGTTCATCACCACGCTGGTGGCCTCCAGTGACTTCTATTCCGGACTGGATGACGAGCAGCAGCAGATGCTCGACAAGGTCACCAACGAGATGCGTCCGTACATCTTCGAGAAGCAGGAGGAGTACAACGCTGACCGTCTGGAGAAGATCAAGGAAGACAGCGACATCGAGATCATCACGCTGACCGATGAGCAGCGCGAAGCCTTCCGCCCGGTCGGCGAGAAGGGCTGGGACGTCTACCGTGAGCAGGCCGGTGAGCGTGGCAGCAAGATCCTCGACACCCTGCAGGCCGACATCAAGGCTGCCGAAGGCAAGTGATCTCCTGAGCGCTGACAGCTCGCGCTTCGCGCCAGGGCTGTCAGTCAACTTCGAGCATCACCAAGGCATGAAAAAGCCCCTGCCGGGAAACCGGCAGGGGCTTTTTGCGGATCGGGGGTTACTGACCCAGCAACTCGGTGCGGAAATCCTCCTGAGCCGGCGAATCCCCCAGCCAGATCGCGAACAGGCCATTGGCCAGCGCCAGCGAGCCGCTCTCGAAGATCACCTGCTCGTTCAGTACCAGCGACAAGGTGCCTCTGCCGCCACCGGCGGACAGCCATTGCAGCGCATAGCGATCCCCCGGCACGACGTCCTGATAGGCACGATTGAAGCGCGTCAATTCAGGCTCGATCGCCGCAAAATCCGCTGCTGACAGGTTCTTGCGCACGCCCTTGATGGTCGCCTTGGCGAAGTCCTCGGCATCGATGGCATGGAAGTACTCCAGCACCAGGCGACGCGAGACATCCTTGAGCGGCGCCGGGCGCGGGCGACGCGCATCCTGATAATAGGCGCCGACATAGGCGTCCCACAGCAGGTAGGTGAAGAGCCCACTGCCGATCAGCGTCAGCGGCTGGCCGGACTGCGTGGTCACCTGATCCGCGAAGGTCACCCCCTTGATCTCGACGGCGAGCGCAGCCGGGCTGGTGGTGGCAATCAGCGCCCCCATCACGCCCGCGGCCAGCCAGCGCGGCATACTCGCCACCGGCGGACTGACGACACGCCAGGCGGCGTTCAGGCAGCAAACGGCGCCGCGGATAGCTGATACGGGCAAGCGGTACAGCGATATAGGCATGGCATCTACTCGTTGGCTGGCAGGGATCCAGGGGAACTCACGGGGCCTTTCTCCTGCAGGTCATCGCTCCTGCAGGGTCACCGCCCTTGTGGAATCGGCTATCAGTGGCTTGCTCTCATGGGCCTGGCTCTGGCTGACTTACCACAGGGCGTGGAAATGGTGCACCGGCCCCCGACCCTTGCCGACATTGAGCTGATCGGAGGCACGCAGCGCGCCCAACAGCCATTCGCGTGCCTCGACCACCGCCTGCGACAACGGCAGACCGTTCGCCAGTCGCGCCGTGATGGCAGAAGACATCGAGCAGCCGGTGCCGTGCAGGTTGTCGGTCTCGATACGTGGCGCGCACAGCCATTGCTCGCCGGCATCACTGACCAGCAGGTCATCACAGGCCTGCCCCTCAAGCGCTCCACCCTTGATCAGTACCGCCTTCGCGCCTCGGGCGCGCAGCTCGCGAGCGACCTCAGGCATGTCGGAGCGCCCGATCAGGCGCCGCTCACCCAGCAGCACCGCGGCTTCATGCAGGTTGGGCGTGATAATGTCGGCCAGCGGCACCAGGTGCTCGGCCACCGACTGGATGGCAGCATCATTGACCAGCGCATCACCACTCTTGGCGACCAGCACCGGGTCCAGCACGACCCAGCGCGGGCGACGCTGCTGAAGGCGGTCGGCGAGCATTTCCACCACCAGCGGATCGGCCACCATGCCGATCTTGGCGGCGCGGATATCGAGATCATCCAGCACGGCGTCCAGCTGTGCGGCGATGAATTCCCGCGAGACCGCCTCCACGCTGCGCACACCACAGGTATTCTGCGCCGTCAGCGCCGTGATCACGCTGGCCCCGTAGGCGCCCAGCGCAGAGAATGTCTTGAGGTCCGCCTGAATGCCGGCTCCCCCGGAGGGGTCTGAGCCCGCTATCGTCAGGACGCACGGAATATGCATGCAGGAAGCTCCCGAAATATGGCTTTGACGTGCCAACAGCATACCCGAGCTGAGGAGGGAAGAAAGCCACCCCCAGCGCCCTGCCACCGTGAAAAACAGAAGAAAGTGATATGGATGAAGTAGCCGTGCTGTCATTGCCGGCATTGACCTCGCTCGCCGTGATCTCACTGGCCAGCGCCACCCTGCTGCCCGGTGGATCGGAAGCGGCATTCGCGGGACTGTGGTGCCAGGGACACGCGCCCTGGGCGCTGTGGATCGCGGCGACGCTGGGCAACACGCTCGGCAGCCTGATCAACGTCGCCCTGGGGCGTGGCGCCCGCCGCCTGCGCACACAGCGCTGGTTTCCGGTCTCGCGGCGCGCATTGGCGCGCGGCACTCTGTGGTATCGCCGCTTCGGCGCCTGGAGCCTGCTGCTGAGCTGGGCCCCGCTGATCGGCGACCCGCTGACGGTGCTGGCGGGGGTCTTCCGGCTGGCGTGGTGGAAAAGCATCGTCCTGATCGTGATCGCCAAGGGCGGACGCTATGCATTGCTGCTGGCAGCCGACCTGTGGCTGACGCCCTGGTGTCAATGACCGGCGCACGGCTGCTGCTGTCTTCCTCCTTGTCTCTGCCCATACCACTGCTCCTGCCGCCTCAGTCAATCGCTTGAATGAGATCGCAGATACGCAAGGCGAGGATGCGTGCTATGCTGACAGGCGCCATGCTGCACTGCACAATAAAAGCTCTTCCATTGCGTTGACCCAGTGCCTCATTGCCTGGATCAGGTGCTTCATTGCCCTTGATATGCACCTCGTCACCCTTTCGCTGCCTCCACGAGTCCGCGCCTCCCCCATCCCATGGCGTCAGGCTCGCGACGGTCCCCTGACCTCGGGCATTCCCCGGCGGAGTGCTGCACTACTAGAGAGGAGAAGGTTTCATGCGTGATACATCCTGCGACTTCTGCGCCGATGCGCTCAATATTCTGGTGTTGCAAGGCGGTGGTGCGCTCGGCGCCTACCAGATCGGCATCTTCGAGGCGCTGGCCGAGGCCGGCATCCAGCCCGACTGGGTGGTCGGCACCTCGGTCGGCGCCATCAATGGCGCCCTGATCGCCGGCAATCCGGAGGGCGAGCGCCTCAAGGCCCTCGAGTCATTCTGGTATGGCATCGCCCAACCCGCTGCCAGCATGGGCCCCGCCTTTCATCCGTGGGAGCGCAGTGTCGCGCGTACCTCCGCCATGCTGTGGGGCATTCCGGGCTTCTTCCGCCCGCGCCCGCTGTGGACGGTACCGATCTGGCAGAGCTTCTTCGGCGAGCCGCCCAGCCTCTACGACACCGAGCCGCTGGGCGACACGCTCAATCGGCTGGTGGACTTCGAGCGACTCGATGCCCGCCACCCGGAGAATGTTCGCCTGTCGGTGGGGGCGGTGAATATCGGCAGCGGCGCGCTGCGCTACTTCGACTCCTCGCATGAAGCGCTGGACCACCGCCATATTCTGGCCAGCGGCGCCCTGCCACCGGCCTTCCCGCCGGTGTGGGTCGATGGCGAAGCCTATTGGGATGGCGGCCTGTACTCCAATACGCCCGTCAGCTGGGTGCTGTCGGAGCGGCCGCATGGCGAGACGGTGGTCAACTGCTACGTGATCGACCTGTGGAGTGCCGATGGCAAGGTGCCGGAGACATTGCAGGAGGCGCAGCTGCGCGAGAAGGACATCCAGTATTCCAGCCGTGCCGGCGAGCATCTCCATCTGCTGGAAGAGAATCAGGCGCTGCGCATGGGAATCGAGAATCTCGCCGACCATCTGCCGGAGGCGCTGCGCCAGTCACCGAAGATCCAGCGCATCCTCGCCATGACCCAGCAGCCCTCGATCAACGTGGTGCGCCTGCTGGCCGCGGCGCGCCCGGGCGAGACCTCACTGAAGGATATCGACTTCTCGCGCGCGACCATCGACTCGCGGCGCGACAGTGGCTATCAGGACATGCAGGAAGTACTGAGCCGCTGCAGCCAGTTTGCGCCGCTGCCGGAGGATATCGGGGTCATCGTGCGCAACTTCACGCGCAACGCCGACGGCGAGCTGGTCAGCCTGTCGACGCCTGATGCCAGCCCCGCCGACGATGACCAGGCGAGCATCTCGGCAGAGGACCTGCCCGGTCAGGCGACCGGCAGCTGAGCAGCGCTGACGACGATTCAGCACGATCCATCCACACCCCATCGCAGCCGTCACGCGCTGGCGGCGCACCGGGTGGGTGTGGATAACCCGGTGTCGACAAGATGCCACCCGCCGGGTGGCCTCACCCGCGAGGTTGCGCGGCTCCCAGCCGTGAACACTCCCCGCGGGTAAGCTCGCGCCACTCCCCCGGCGCCAGCCCTTCGAGACTCAAGCCCGCCACCGACTCACGGTGCAGCCACACCACGCGATTGCCCAGGCTGCGCCACAGCCGCTTGATGTGATGATGCCGTCCCTCGTGCAGCGTCAGGCACGCCTGGTCCGCGCTGAGAAACGCAAGCTGTGCCGGCAGTGTCGGGCGCGGATCATGTTCGAGCATCACCCCTTGGCGAACCTGTGCAATGGCGCTTTCCTGTTCGACCTCCGACAGGGGACGCTCCAGCCCCATGCGATAGCGCTTGGCGGGGCCCTCGAGCCCGGCAGCGCTGATGCGCGCCGAGACACCGCCGTCATTGGTCAGCAGCAGGGCGCCGGTCGTCGCACGATCAAGACGCCCGACATGGTGGATGTCGGCCAGCCAGCCGCTGTCCTCGCCGCGTGCATTCAGTGTGTCACGCAGCACATCGATCACGGTGGGGTGTTCGGGGTCATGACAGGCCGTCACGACCCCGGCGGGCTTGTTGAGCAGGATATGACGCGGACGCCGCGCGGCCTGCAGGCAGACGACAGCGCCACTCACTGACAGATGGATGTCATCGAAGGGGCCGACCTCATGCAGCGGGTCGCTGACCGTCGCGCCGTTGACCCGCACGCGCCCCGCCGCCAGCGCCGAGAGCGCATGACGACGATTGAGCTGTGGCTGACGTGTCAGCCAGCGGTCCAGCCGCATGACCTAGTCCGCCGCCTTGAGCTGGGCTTCCATGTCTTCCAGCGCTTCCTGAGCCTCGAGCCACTCGGCTTCGGCCTCATCAAGGCGACTCTTTATCTCGCCCTGGCTGGCCAGCAGCCCGGTCAGCTCCGCCTTGCGGTCAGCCTCGTAGAGCGTGGCATCGCCCAGCGCTTCCTCGATCTTGTCCAGCTCGCCCTGCGCCTTGCTCATCTTCTGCTCGGCCTTGTCGCTGACCTTCTTGAGCGGACGCAGCTTCTCGCGCAGTTCGGCCGCCTGACGGCGCGCCTCCTTGCGGTCCGGCGTGCGCGTGCTGCCAGTCTCCGCATCGGCATCCTTCTGGGTACGCGCTTCCCGCCGCTCGCCCTCGACCCGCGCCTTGAGCCAGGCACGGTAATCATCCAGGTCACCATCGAAGGGCGTCACGCGCCCATCGGCGATGCACCAGAATTCATCGACGCAGGCACGCAGCAGGTGGCGGTCGTGGGAGACCAGAATCACGGTGCCCTCGAAGGTCGCCAGTGCATCGGTGAGCGCCTCGCGCATGTCGAGGTCCAGGTGGTTGGTCGGCTCATCCAGCAACAGCAGATTGGGCTTCTGCCAGGCGATCAGCGACAGCGCCAGACGCGCCTTCTCGCCACCGGAGAACGACTCCACCGTGGCGTAGACCTCATCGCCGTGGAAGCCGAAGCTGCCAAGGAAGGTGCGGATCTCCAGCTCACCCGCCGACGGTGACAGGCGCAGCACATGATTGAAGGGCGTCGAGGACAGGTCGAGCCCATCCACCTGGTGCTGGGCGAAGTAGCCGATGGCCAGATGCTCGCCGGCGGTCCGCTGGCCCTCGACCAGCGCAAGCTCGCCGGTGAGCGCCTTGATCAGCGTCGACTTGCCGGCACCGTTGGGGCCGAGCAGACCGATGCGCTGTCCCGGCAGCAGTGAGAAGCGTACCCCGGAGAGCTGCGGCGGCTGACCGGGATAGCCGATCACCGCACGGTCCAGCCCCAGCAGCGGATGCGAGATCTTGTCGGAGCACGGGATGGTGAAGTGGAACGGGGAATCGGCCTTCACGGCCGCCGTTTCCTCCATGCGCTCCAGCATCTTCATGCGGCTCTGGGCCTGACGTGCCTTGGTGGCCTTGGCCTTGAAGCGACGCACGAAATCCTCGATCTCGGCACGCCGCGCCATGGTCTTCTCGTGCTCGACCTGCTCACGCACCAGACGCTCGGAACGCGTGCGCTCGAAGCGGCTGTAATTGCCCTTGTAGACCACCAGTTTGCGACGATCGAAGTGGATGATGTGATCACACACCGCATCGAGGAAGTCGCGGTCGTGGGAGATCAGCAGCAGCGCGCCGGGATAACGCGCCAGCCATTGCTCCAGCCACAGCAACGCATCGAGATCCAGGTGGTTGGTCGGCTCATCCAGCAGCAGCAGGTCGGATGGCGTGAACAGGGTACGCGCCAGATTGGCCCGCATGCGCCAGCCACCCGAGAAGGCCGCCAGCGGCTGACTGAGCTGCGCCTGGCTGAAGCCAAGGCCGACCAGCAGCTGCTCGGCACGTGCCCGTGCGGTGTAGCCATCAAGGGTATCGAAATGGGCGTGCAGCTCGGCCTGACGCTGGTGCTCGCCGCTCTCTTCGGCGGCCGCCAGGGCGCGCTCGGTCTCGCGCAGCGCGTGGTCCCCGTCCATGACGTAGTCGACGATCGGACGCTCCAGTGCATCGATTTCCTGCGCCATGTGCGCGACACGCACGCCACCGGCCAGCGATACCGTGCCGCTGTCGGGCGTCAGCTCGCCGAGGATCAGGCCGAACAGGCTCGACTTGCCGGCGCCGTTGGGGCCGACGATACCGGCCTTGTGACCGGCATGCAGCGTCAGGTCCGCTTCGTCGATCAGCGGTGCTCCGCCGCGTTGCAGGGCGAGCTGGCGCAGTGCAATCATGACAACCTCGATCAGAAAATACGGGGGACGTCGGGCTCCCGTTCACCGCCACCGACACGAGCGCTACGACTCAGCAAGCTGCTGGGCGCGACTCGTGAAGAGACATCATCCGTGACACATGAAGAGACATCATCGGTGGCACGTAAAGAGATATCATCCGTGACACATGAAGAGACATCATCGGTGGCACGTGAAGAGACATCATCCGTGACACATGAAGAGACATCATCCGTGACACACGAAGAGGCCGACTTGATGGGCGCATATTCTATCGGATTGTGGGACTACGCGCTGTCTCTGTATGCCCTGCCCGGCGAGGTCGGCTCTGCGGGCAACTCTCAGCCGACGCCGGACATGATGAGTACCTGCCTGCTGCTGCAGAACGAGGCGGGACTCGATGTCTGCGAGCTGCTGTGGATTCACTGGCTGTCCGCCCACGGCATCGCCCTGGCCGCCTCGCCCACTCGCCTGCTGGAAGACGTGCGCGACTGGCAGGGCTGGATGACCGCCATGCTGCGCGAGCGCCGCCGCCAGCTGAAACAGGAGCTGACGACACTGCCCGCGACCCAGGACCCGGCCGCGGTGCAACGCCTGGAACGCCTCTATCAGCAGCTCAAGGCCTGCGAGCTGTCCGCCGAGCAGGAGACCCTCGCCCAGCTGGAAGAGCTGAGCCCTGCGCTGTCGTCAGCCGAAAGTGTGGCCGGCCTGAGGGCGCCCTTCGCCCATGTCGCGGACCCGCTGCAGGCCTTTCAACAATCACTGGCACTGCTGAGCGGCAAGACGACGCTCGCCGTGGGGGATCACCCGACGGCACGTGCCCTGCGCAGACTGGCACTGGCCCGCGTGCCCGTCAGCGCCTGACAACGCCAGCGAGATGCGGAACTTGTACGCGGCTGGTAGAGTCGGAGTAACACTAGTGCCCGAGGCAGGCCATGCCGCCTCGGTGTCAATTGCGTGTTTCGGGCCCGTCTCAGGCCCATTCCATCCTGAAGGAGTTTTCATGAAACAGCTGGTCAGTGCCGTCGCGCTCGGCGCCCTCCTGGTCACCCCGTTCAGCTTTGCCGCCGATGACAGCCTCGCAGACGAGCAGGCACAGCTCAGCTATGGCATCGGTGCAACTCTGGGCAAGAGCCTCTCCCAGGACATCACCGATCTGGATCTCGACGCCTTCACTCAAGCCGTGCGTGATGTCTACGCCAAGGGCGACATGAAGATGAGCGACCAGGAAATCGCGGATTCGCTTTCCCGCTTCCAGCAGAAGAAGATGGAAGAGCAGAAGAAGATGGTCGAGCAGGAAGCGACCGACAACAAGGCAGAGGGTGACAAGTTCCTCGCCGACAACGCCAAGAAGGACGGCGTGAAGACACTGGATTCCGGTCTGCAGTACAAGGTGCTGGAATCCGGAGACGGCGCGACCCCGTCCGCTGAAGATACCGTCAAGGTGAACTATGAAGGCAAGCTGCTGGACGGCACCGTCTTCGACAGCTCCTACCAGCGTGGCGAGCCGGTCAGCTTCAAGGTCAACCAGGTCATCAAGGGTTGGCAGGAAGCACTGCAGGAAATGAGCGTCGGCGATACCTGGATGCTCTATGTCCCGGCCGAGCTTGCCTACGGCAAGGCTGGCACCGGCGGCCCGATCGGCCCGAACGAGACGCTGACCTTCAAGGTCGAGCTGCTCGACGTGACCAAGGCCGACGCAAAGCAGTAATGGCGGCGTAAGCCCCCCCCTGCTGGTAACCGGCAAGCACTGCTGCCGGTAGCAACGAAAGAGCCGCCCATCGGGCGGCTCTTTGCGTTTCTGGCAATGGCGGATGTCCGCTGGTTCTCCACTCCAGAAATCCCTGTACGGACGCCGCCAGCCTGTGGATAAATCTGTGGGGAAGCTATTGACCACAGGTTGACAACCGGCCTTTCCGGTGCCTGTCGCGGCAGTGATGCTGGTTGAACGCAAAGCAACCACTGACTTGATATTTTTAGTCGATATCACGTAACAGTTTGTTTTTAATAGCCTTTATAAATCAGCACTTGACGACACTGCGTTGCATGTTCGAGCCGTCATGATTATCCACAAAATTTTCCTCGAGCGCTTGCCAACTTGTGGACAATGTGTATTTCACCTCTGAGAACGGCCTCAAGACGCGGCGCATTCAGCGGGTGCCACGCAGGGCTCAATCAGCGGTCGCGCTCAGGACGCGCGTCACGCCAGCGCGAACACCGGCCGGCCCCGGCGTGAACGGAATACGATCGTAGATGCGCCCCTGGGCAGAGACGAGATAGAGCGCGGCACCATGATCGATGGTGTAACCCAGCGCGGAGTCCTGTGCCTCGACACGTCGATAGCTGACGCCATAACGCCGCGCCACATCGGCGAGTGCCGCCTGACTGCCGGTGATGCCCTGAAAGCGTGGCCCGAAGTGCCCGGTGTACTCGGCCAGCCGGGCAGGCGTGTCGCGCTCGGGGTCCAGCGACACCATCACCGGCACCACGCGCGCCGCCGCCTGGGGTGGCAGTTCAGACATCACCTGACGCAGCGCCGCCAGCGTCATCGGGCAGACATCCGGGCACTGGGTATAGCCGAAGTAGAGCGCGACGACCGGCGTGGCCTGCGCATCTGCGGCCTCGCCCATCGTGACCTCCGCGAGTGTGAAATCACCCTGCTGCGATTCGAGCTGGATGGGACCGCCTAGACTGGCCCAGGCCTGCATCCCCGCAACCGGCGCCAGATCCTGCTGCGCCTGCTGCCAGGCGACACCGGCCCCGATCACGGCCGCCAGGCCGACGGCACCCAGCAACCACCAACGTCTGGCGACGCCCTTGTCGAGCTGATGGCTCTCTTGTCGGCGAGTGCCTGCCTGCCCGTCCTGTGACTTTCGCTCTGCGCCCATCCCTGCCTCCCGGTGCCTTCATGCCTGAAACGACGTCCCTGCCGGCCGGGCTCAACGCCAACGGCTAGCTGCCCTGATGCATCGGGCGGGTATCACGGCGAAACAATTGATCGACCGAGCTTTCTAGCTGCTCCGCCGTGGTGGCCCGGGGATGGCTATCGAAATCGAACCAGCTGCCCAGTCGGCCACGCTCGGTGGTCACGATCACCTGCGCACGCCACGCCATGGTCGCGCTGCTGCAGAACCCCAGCTGCCCTTCCCCCTGCCAATGCTGGCGCTCGAGGCTCTGGGCATCGGTGGTGCTCAGCACGCTGCGCTTCACGCCCATGTCCATATGGCGGCCGATGAAATCCACCTCGACCCCCTCCGGTGAGACGCCCTCCGTCATCACGCGAATGCCCAGCGGTGTCAGCGGACTGATATCACCGTCCAGCGCCAGGGTAATACGCCCGAAGCGGCCCAGTTCGGCAGTACAGGGGGCATGATTGAGCTCGCAGGACTGATTGGGCGCAAACCAGGTCACCTTGCCGTTGCTGCCATCGCGTACCAGGTAATAGTCGATCAGGTAATACAGCGAGACCACGATGGTGATCAGCGTGACGATGATCAGCAGATTGAGCAGCCGCGGGCGGGCATTGTCTTCTTCTACGCGATACATGGCAGTTCCGGCAACGGTCCGGCAGCGCATCGACAGGCAAGGCGCCCCGAATGGGAAAGAAAGTGACGTGACGGGAATGGTCTGCGCTCAGCCACGACATGACGCCAGCGCGTGACCGGCGAACAAGACCTGAGTCCAAGTGCAGCGCTGAGCGAGTCATGACAAGCTTACCAGCCCGCCTCACCGCGGCAGCAGGCGAGACATCATGTCACGCGCTCGCCACATCGCTCTCAAGGCATTCGCACTCAAGGTATTCGCACTCAGCCCCGACAAGGAGTCAGCATGGCAAGTGTACAGCAGGCGCTCGGCCCCCTCTTCCTGTTGATCCTCTCGGGGGCACTACTCAGGTGGAAGCGCTTCCCCGGCGAAGGCTTCTGGAGTGAACTGGAACGCCTGATCTATTACGTGCTGTTCCCCGCCATGCTGGTGTCCACGTTGGCACTTGCCGACATGGCCAGCGTGCCGGTCGTGGCTCTGGCCAGCGTGATGCTGGGCGCGATGCTGCTGTTCGCCGCCGCGCTATGGCTGAGCTGGCGTCACGCGCCGGACTGGCTGAGCCGCCATATGGGCGACGCCGCCTCCTTTACCTCGCTCTTCCAGGGCAGCATCCGCTTCAACAGCTACGTCGGTGTGGCCGGGGCAGCAGCGCTGCATGGCAGCGCCGGGGCGACCGTCGCGGCCGTGGCGCTGGCGCTGATGGTACCGGCCGCCAACCTGCTGTGCGTGATGGCCTTCATCGGCGCAGGCACCCTGGGCGAAGGCGGTCTGCTGCGCTCGCTCAAGGCGCTGACCCGCAATCCGCTGGTGCTGGCGTGTCTGGCCGGCACGGCTCTCAACCTGAGCGGCATCGGCTTGCCGGGCTGGAGTGGCGACGCCATCAGCCTGCTGGGGCGCGCCGCCTTGCCGCTCGGCCTGGTCGCGGTAGGCGTGGCGCTGCGCCCGCGTGTGCTGGTGAGCAGTGGCAGCGTAGCGTGGCTGGCAAGCCTGCTGAAGCTGCTGGCGATGCCGGCACTGGTGGTCGTGCTCTGCCGGTGGTTCGGCCTTGAAGGAGTGGCGCGTGATGTGGCGATTCTGTTCGCGGCGCTGCCCACCGCGACCTCCGCCTATATTCTGGCCCGCCAGCTGGGCGGCAATGCCGAGCTGATGGCGGCCTTGATCACCGCCCAGACGCTGCTGGCGATGCTGACCCTGCCCCTGTGGCTGGCGACCTGAGCTCCTGTCGAGCTGTCGAGCTGACGACCGCACATTCGAAAAGCGCCTTGAGTCCCCACCGTGTGCGCAGCGCACAACAAAAAGGGCATCCCCAGATGAGGATGCCCAAGACCGTGACTAGCTTGATGAGGAGAAACACCGTAGCGGGGGCCTGACTCCGCCGCTACGGCTGGGCTTGCGCCCTGCGATGTCTGCCCGGACACCGCACATACAAGATAATCATTCTCATTTGCTTTTGCAAGGCAAATGCGAAGAATTTCTATTTAAGTTTTATCTTGTACATCCTCGAGCGAGAACACCCTCAGCTCCGCATGCAATTCGACCTCCAACGCCGTCATGGCTTCCGCACGTGCCAGGCCATCACGCTCGGCGCGATACAGATGCGGGGTCATGGTCAGCAGGTCCCGAATCTGCTCATTGCTGGTCAATGACAGCCCCGCATGCAGATGCTCGACCTCGCCGCTGATGGCGAAGCCCGCGGACTCGGCAGCGCTCAGTCCGGCCTCGCCACGCGCGGGCTTCAGCTCGCGGTAGAGAATCCTGCGCAACGCCAGCAGGTGCTCGGCCCCCGCCTCCAGCAGCACGACGTGGCCACCGGGCTTGAGGACACGCGCGAATTCCTGCCAGACAGGGAAGCCGAAGGCGCAGATGACGACATCCACACACGCATCCTCCAGCGGCAGGGCGGCGTTGGTGCCCACCAGCCAGGCGGCATCACGTGACTGCTTCGCCGCGGCCAGCACCGCATGTTTGGAGATATCCAACCCCGCCGCCGTCAGCGAGAAATCCCGCTCACCGGCAGCGCACGCCAGCTGACGCAGATAGAAGCCTTCGCCGCAGCCGGCATCCAGCACGGCCAGCGGCGCCTGAGACGCTGCCAATGCCAGCACACGGCTGGCCAGGGCCGCCGCCAGCGGCTGATAGCCGCCGAGGGCGAACAGGCGCTGGCGGGCACTGACCATCGCCTTGCTGTCGCCGGGGTCCAGGCTGCGTTTGCGCTGCACCGGCAGCAGATTGACGTGCCCCTGGCGTGCGATATCGAAGCGATGCCCGTCGGCACAGCACCAGCTCTGGCCATCACGTGCCAGCGGCTGGGCATCCAGCGGACAGGTGAGGGCCGTCAGCGGGGTCATGGTCGGGCGATCAGCCGAGTCAGCGGTAGGCGTCGTCATGGTCAGCAACTCTCGGGACGAAGTGGGAAGAGAAGGGAAAAAGCGGCGGGCCTCACACGCAAGCGGCCACCCGAAGGCGGCCGCGATGCAGCGTCATGAAGACGCCGCCACTGCGCACGAGGCGCTGATCAGTCCTGCTTGACGAAGATCAGGTCCCACACGCCGTGGCCGAGACGCTCGCCGCGCTGTTCGAACTTGGTCAGCGGACGGAAGTCCGGACGCGGCACGTAGGGTGCGGTTTCCGCCGGAGCGGTGTTGGCAAAGCCCGGCGCTTCGGCCATCTCTTCCGCCATCGCTTCGGCGTAGTTGGCCCAGTCGGTGGCCATGTGGAAGTGGCCGCCCGGCTTGAGCACACGACGCACCAGCTCGACGAAGGCCGGCTGAACGATACGACGCTTGTGATGCTTCTTCTTCGGCCACGGGTCCGGGAAGAACAGCTGGAAGGTGTCGGCGCAACCGGCCGGCACGCAATCCGCCAGCACTTCCAGCGCGTCGTGACGATAGACACGCAGGTTGGTCAGGCCCAGCTTGTCGACATCATCCAGCAGCTTGCCGACGCCCGGCGCGTGCACTTCGATGCCGATGAAGTCGGTGTCAGGGTTGGCCTGTGCCTGTTCACACAGTGACTTGCCCATGCCGAAGCCGACTTCGATCACCAGCGGCGCCCGACGCCCGAACAGCGCTTCGAGATCCAGTTCGCCCTGCTCGTGACGCAGGCCAAGGCGCGGGAAGACCTCTTCGAGCCCGCGGGTCTGGGCCTGGGTCATGCGGCCACCACGAATCACGTAGCTCTTGATGCCACGCTTGCGGGCGACGGCTTCATCAGCAACGGAAGGGGACGCTGGCGCGCTTTCGGTCTGCACGCCCTCGGGCTGCGCGCTCTCGTTCTGCACACTTTCTTGCTGCGCATCGTCAGCGGGAGCAGAAGTGGACGTGTCGTCCTGCGGCTTGGAAGTCTCGTCAGTCATGGGGTCGTCTTGGTCTTTGCATGAACGATGCGCGAGCATCGGATTCGAATGTTTCAGGGCTCAGCCGGTGATCAGGCCAGCGCCCGGTGAAGAAGCACGTGCCGTCAGGCGAGTCGGCATGCGGCCGGCCAGGAAGGCACCACGGCCGGAAATCACGGCCTGACGCATGGCATCTGCCATCAACAGCGGCTGGCGCGCGTGGGCGATGGCACTGTTCATCAGCACGCCATCACAGCCCAGCTCCATGGCGAAGGCGGCTTCTGACGCCGTACCCAGACCGGCATCGACCAGCACCGGCACATTGGCGCGCTCGATGATCAGCGATAGGGTGTGCGGGTTGAGAATGCCGAGGCCGGAGCCGATCAGCGAGCCCAGCGGCATGATGGCGCAGCAGCCGATTTCCTCGAGCTGGCGCGCGACGATGGGGTCGTCGGAGGTATACACCATCACGTCGAAGCCATCGGCGACCAGCGCTTCAGCGGCCTTGAGCGTCTCGACGATATTGGGATACAGGGTGTCCTGATCGCCCAGCACTTCCAGCTTGACCAAGTTGTGGCCATCCAGCAGTTCACGGGCCAGCTTGCAGGTACGCACCGCGTCACGCGCGTTGTAGCAGCCGGCGGTGTTGGGCAGGAAGGTATAGCGATCCGGTGACAGCACGTCGAGCAGGTTCGGCTCGTCAGCGTTCTGGCCCAGGTTGGTACGGCGGACCGCAAAGGTGACCACTTCCGCGCCGGAGGTCTCGATGGCGGAGCGTGTCTCCTCCATGTCCTTGTACTTGCCGGTACCGACCAGCAGGCGTGAAGAGAACTCACGACCGGCGACGATCAACGGGCTGTCGCCGGCGACCTGGGTGACGGGGGTGTTCAATGTCGGGGCAGAACTGTCTGTCATGATGACCTCATCGAGCTGGACGTGAACGCGCTGAGCGCGAGCGAGTAGTGAAAAGTGTCAATCCTGGAAACAGGACGGATCAGCCACCACCGATGGCATGGACGATCTCGATGCGGTCACCGGCATGCAGACGGGTGTCGGCGTGCGCGCTACGTGGCACGATGTCTTCATTGCGTTCCACTGCCAGCCGGCGGCCCTGGAGACCGAGACTCTCGACCAGGGCGGCAATCGTCGTGTCGTCCGCCACCACGTGGTCTTCACCGTTGAGCTGTATCTGCATGCTGTCCTCCCGCGAAAAGAGGCCGCTATTGTAGCGGCTTTACGTGGACAGGCGTAGGCACATCGTGCCGCGCCATCTGCCCTCAAGGAATTAATGTCTATGCGTCACAACGACTCCCACTCCCGCCACTGGTGGCTGGCCATGGGACTGGCCGGCATGTCCACCGTCGCACTGGGTGCCTTCGCCAGCCATGGCCTGCGCGGCACCCTGAGCGCGGACATGCTGCGCGTGTTCGAGACCGGCGTCCGCTATCAGATGTGGCACGTGCTGGCGGCGGTCGGGGTACTCGCCTGGCGCTCGGTGCAGCCGCTGCGCGGCCAGATGCTGACGCTGGGGCTGTGGGCCGCCGGCATCCTGATGTTCTCGGGGTCGCTGTATGCCCTGGCGACCACGGCGCGCACCCAGCTGGGCATCATCACGCCCATCGGCGGCCTGCTGCTGATCGCCGGCTGGCTGAGCCTGGCCGTCACCGGCTGGCGTCAGCGCGGCAGCGAGGAGAAGGACATCAACAAGCTGTAGCGCGCTTCCCCGTGACGCTGCCGAGGTCAGTCATCGCTGTCCGGCAAGGTATAGGTCGCGGTCACGATGGCGACCGGGTCGGTGTCACCGTGGCTGAAAAGCTCGATCTCGCCGACAGCCAGTCGCCGGCCCAGCTTGCGGATGCGCGCGGTGGCCATCAGGTCGCGGTCGCCGCGCGCACGGCGCAGGAAGTGGATACTGAGGTCACTGGTGACGGCCATCGGCTCCGGGCCGATCTCGCCGAGAATCGCGACATACAGGCAGACATCCGCCAGCGCCATCATCGTCGGCCCGGACACGCAGCTGCCGGGACGCAGGTGCTCGTCCTCGATGGCCAACCCCATGGTCGCCCAGCGATCGCCGACGGCCTCGATGGTCCCCAGACGCTGGGGGAAGACTTCATCGAGGAAATCCTCGATGGCGGCGGCGCTCATCACGGGCATGACATTCTCCTCGACACACTGGGTCCGATCGCGCGGTTACGCGGTTTCTGGGGCAAGGCTAGCGGCAAATGCGGTCTCGGGAAACATGCGCCTGGCAAAATAGTCGCCGAGCAACTCCTGCTCGGCGACAGACGACAACGGCGACCCAGGGTCGCCGTTGTCGTGTTCAGTGTTTCCTCAAGCCAGCCGCCCTGCGATCAGCGCGCCTGCTGCTTTTTCTCGAGACGACGGCGGTGCAGGACCGGCTCGGTGTAGCCACTCGGCTGCACGCGCCCCTGGAAGACCAGCTCGCAGGCGGCCTGGAAGGCGATGGAGCCCTCGAGGTCATCCGTCATCGCCTGATAGCTGGGGTCCGCGGCATTCTGACGGTCCACCACGCCGGCCATGCGCTCCAGCGTGTCCTGCACCTGGGCACTGTCGACGATGCCGTGATGCAGCCAGTTGGCGATGTGCTGGCTGGAGATGCGCAGCGTGGCGCGGTCTTCCATCAGGCCGACATCGTGGATGTCCGGCACCTTGGAGCAGCCGGTGCCGTGATCGATCCAGCGCACCACATAGCCGAGAATCCCCTGGGCATTGTTGTCCAGCTCGGCCTGGATCTCCTCGGCACTCCACTGGGGATCGAGCGCCAGCGGGATGGTCAGCAGATCATCGAGGCTGGCCCGCGGACGGCTGAGCAGATCATGCTGCACGTCCTTCACCGAGACCTGGTGATAGTGCAGCGCATGCAGCACGGCGGCGGTCGGCGACGGTACCCAGGCGGTGTTGGCGCCGGCACGCGGATGGCCGATCTTCTGCTCGAGCATCGCGGCCATCAGGTCGGGCATGGCCCACATGCCCTTGCCGATCTGGGCACGGCCGCGCAGGCCGCACTCGAGACCGATATCCACGTTCCATTTCTCATAGGCCTGAATCCAGGCGGCGCCCTTCATGTCACCCTTGCGCAGCATCGGGCCGGCTTCCATCGAGGTATGCATCTCGTCGCCGGTGCGGTCCAGGAAGCCGGTGTTGATGAAGGCCACGCGGGAGCTGGCCGCGGCAATGCAGGCCTTGAGGTTGACGGTGGTGCGACGCTCCTCATCCATGATGCCCATCTTGAGCGTGGAGTCCGGCAGCCCCAGCAGCTGCTCGACCCGCGCGAACAGCTCATCGGCGAAGGCGACTTCCTCGGGGCCGTGCATCTTGGGCTTGACGATGTAGACGGAGCCGGTACGCGAGTTGCAGATGCCGCCGCGGTCCTGCTTGTCGCCCTTGAGGTCGTGCAGCGCGATCAGGCTGGTGAAGATGGCATCCATGATGCCTTCTGGCGCTTCGCTGCCGTCCTCGAGCAGGATGGCCGGGTTGGTCATCAGATGGCCGACGTTGCGAATCAGCATCAGCGAGCGACCATGCAGCACGCGCGTGGTGCCATCGGCGCCGGTGTATTCGCGGTCCGCATTCAGCTTGCGCGTCATGCTGCGGCCATTCTTCTCCAGGGTCTCGGTCAGGTCGCCCTTCATCAGGCCCAGCCAGTTGCGATAGACCGTCACCTTGTCTTCGGCATCGACGGCGGCTACCGAGTCCTCGCAGTCCATGATGGTGGAGAGCGCGGCCTCCATGATCAGGTCACTGACGTTGGCGGGGTCGGTCTTGCCGATGGGGTGCTCGGCATCGATCACAAGCTCGGCGTGCAGGCCGTTGTGGGCGAAGATGATCGCGCTCGGCGCGCTTTCATCGCCGCGATAGCCGAGGAAGCGTTCCGGCGACTTGAGGCTGAGGTCACGCCCTCCGGCACGCACCAGCAGATGACCATCACGAATCGTGTAGCCTTCGCTGTCGTGGTGACTGCCGCCGGCCAGCGGCGCGATGGTATCCAGCACCTGGCGCGCATAGGCGACGACCTTGGCCCCGCGCGCCGGGTTGTAGTCCTTGCCACGCTCGGCGCCATCTTCCTCGCTGATCGCGTCGGTGCCGTAGAGCGCATCATAGAGGGAGCCCCAGCGCGCATTGGCGGCATTCAGGGCGTAGCGGGCATTCATCACCGGCACCACCAGCTGCGGGCCGGCCTGCTGGCAGATCTCGCTATCCACGAAGGCAGTGCTGGCTTCGACCGTGTTCGGCTCCGGCAGCAGATAGCCGATCCTGTGCAGAAACGCCTTGTAGGCCTCGAGGTCTACCTTGCCCGGATGCTCGCGGTGCCAGACGTCGATCTCGCTCTGCAGCTGCTCGCGGGTCGCCAGCAGTTCGCGGTTGCGCGGCGCAAGCTCATGCAGCAGTGAATCGACACCGGCCCAGAAGGCCTCCGGCGCGATGCCTGTGCCCGGCAGCGCTTCCTGCTCGATGAAGCGGTGCAGGCTGGCATCGATGGCCAGGCGTTGAAGTTGAATACGGTCGGTCATGCGTCTGCTCTCCCTGAAAACGAATCGCTGGAAACCCTCAACGGCTGACAAGACTGCAGGCAGTCATGTTGATGAAGACTCTCGTCGCGCGCTGCTGAGCTGGCGCGGCCGATGACGTTTGGATTGACGCCATCGACTGCCGGACAGGAGGCAGGCGCCACCTGCCAAACGGGGACGGATTCCAACACCATACCCGATGGCGAGGCCGGCGGAAGGATGGCTAGGACCAATGAACAAGCTCATGGAGCCCGATTACCCGCCCAGCGTTGATTCCGTGTCGCTGTTGTTGCTCGGCGACAGGCGGGGAAACAGTGAAGAAACACTGTTCTTTGTGTAGCTCGCAGCCGCGCCAGCCGCTAGCATGGCAGCATTATGGAGATGACCATGCCCGATTTCAGTGAACTGCTCGACCACGGCCCCTTTATCCGCCTGCCTGACATGCTGCCGGGCCAGACGTCCAGTCCATTGGAGCGCTACCTGGGCCATTATGGTCTCGATGCGCTGCGCAGCGAGGACATCGCCGTGCATGCCGGCCACCTGGAGGCCGGGGGCTTTCGCCTGTGGGCCCAGCTATGGACACCGCGCAAGCCGCGCGGCACCGTCTTCGTGGTCCACGGCTACTTCGATCACCTCGCCCTCTATCGCCATCTGCTGGCGCACCTGCTGCGCAACGGCTGGCAGGTCGCCTTGTGGGACCTGCCGGGCCATGGCCTGTCATCCGGCGAGCCCGCCTCCATCGATGACTTCGGCGACTATGTCGGCTGTCTGCAGGCCTTCCAGGATTACCTGGAAGACCACAGCCTGGCGCCGCACCCATGGTTCGGCATCGGCCAGAGCACCGGCGGCTCGGTGCTGGCCACCGATGCCCTGATGCGTGGCGATGAATCGCGCTGGCAGGGTATCGCCCTGCTCGCACCGCTGGTACGGCCGTGGGGCTGGTCGCAGTCACGCTGGCTGCACAGCATGGCGCGCCCCTTCATCGACTCCATTCCGCGCAAGTACCGCGCGAATACCAATGACGTGGCCTTCTACGAGTTTCTCAGCACCAATGATCCGCTGCAGGCCGATCGCCTCGCGGTGAAGTGGGTGACGGCGATGCGGGAGTGGATTCCCCAGCTGCGCGCCCTGCCCCCTTGCTCACTGCCGACCCTGATCCTGCAGGGCGAGCAGGACACCACCGTCGATTGGCAATGGAATCTCGGCGTGCTGGCGAGCAAGTTCCCCAATGCGCGCATCTACCGCCATCCCGAGGCCCAGCACCATCTGGTCAATGAAGCCGAGCCGATTCGCCAGGAGCTGTTTGCCGAGCTGGACGCCTTTCTCGATGCCCTGTCGCAACGTCCGTCAGACCTGCCGCAGCAAGGGCGCACGGCATGAGGGCCCTGCATCGCCTGCCCATGCTGGCCGCGACCCTGCTACTCTCCACGCTGGCGGGCTGCATGAGCCTGGACCAGGTGCCGCGTGCCGAACGCGACCCCATCTATGGTCTCGGCCAGAGCGCGGCGCGCCTGATCGCCGAGCAGCCCTGGACACCCCCGCTTGAGCAACAGGTATTGCTGCTCGCGCCGCCCGAGGTGGATGCCACGCTGCAGGCCAACCCGGGCGCGCTGAACGAGGCGCTGACCCGCGCACTGCTGGCGCTCAAGAACGGGCCTCAGGTGCTCAACTGGAGCACTGACCGCCCCGCCGTCGATAGCCGTCAGTGGCGTCTCGAGACCACCCTCGAGGCTAGTGGCGTCGCACTGACCCTGTCGGACCGCACGCTGCAGCCGTACCAGCTGCAGATGACGCTGGTCCGCAGCGCCAGTGCCGAGCGCAATGAGACGCGTACCTTCACCCTGAGCGGTGCCTTCGACCAGGCGGCCCTCGAGTCGCTGGCGCGCAATCCCCCGCGCCCTGATCTCCAGGTCTTGAGCCCTGAGCCCTGAGTCTTGCGCCCGGCTGCGCCGAGGTCCCCGCCACCTCTGATACACCCTTGATCGTTTTCTGCTTTTCCGGAGCCAACATGACCACCGCCAGTCCCCGTCGCTTTCTTGCCCACCTCTATCAGGATGGGCCGCATAACCCGTTCCCCGGCATCAAGGCGCTGGAACGCAGACTGGGACACGCGCTGCCGTATCAATATGGCTCCAACGAAGGCCTCGACATGCCGCACCACACGCTGGGCGGCGCGCTGGGTACTGCCCTGGCCGACCTGAGCCGCAGCTATGCCGACGCCGATGCCTGGCAACTGCGCCAGCAAATGGCTGAGCGTCTGGGAGTCGCCTACGAGAATCTGCTGGTCGATGCCGGTGCCGACAGCCTGCTGGCACTGGTGATGCGCGCCACCGTCTGTGCGGGCGAGCGCGTGATCACCAGCGCCGGCACCTATCCGACCCTGGCGTACTTCGCCCGCGGGCTGGGCGCCGAGGTCATCGAGGTGCCCTACAGCGAGCGCTTCGCCACGGCCGATGATGCCTCATCGTCGCGACTGGCACCGGACCTCGCGGCACTGCTCGCCGCGGCAAGGCAGCATGATGCCCGCGTCGTCTATCTCGCCAACCCCGATAACCCCAGCGGCCACCTGCATTCTGACGCCGATGTGCGCGCCCTGCGCGACGCCCTGCCGGAGAGCTGCAGCCTGCTGCTGGACGAGGCCTATCACGACTTCCGCCCGGACGCCGCCCACGCCGACCATGCGCCCATGGCACGCACCTTCCGCCTGCGCACCTTCTCCAAGGCCTATGGGCTGGCGGGCCTGCGTCTCGGCTTCATGATCGCCGAGCCTGACGATGTCGTCATGCTGACCAAGGTGCGAATTCACTTCGCGGTCAGCGCCCCGGCAATGGCCGCAGGTGAGCTGCTGCTGGCGCACCCTGAAGAGGCGGCAGCGCATGTCGCCGGCGTGATCGACTGTCGCGATCGTCTCGCCGAGCATCTGCGCTCGCTGGGCGCGGAAGTGCTGCCCAGCGCGACCAACTTCCTCTGCGTGCGCCTCAAGAGCGCCGAACTGGCAGCGCAGGTGCAGCAGCAATTGATGGCTCAGGGCGTGCTGATCACTCGCTCCCCGCATCCTTCGCTTGGCCATATCCTGCGCATCTCGACACTCGAAGACAGTCTGGTGCCGGGCCGTCTGGCGCGTCTCGAGCAGGCCATCGCCGAAGAGCGCCGTTCATGAACGATTTATCGTGAGGGCTTCGCGATGACGCTGGTCAGCCTCGCGGCCCGCGCCTTGAGTAGCCTCGCCGTGATGGGTGCGAGCCTCTGGCTGGTGCCCGCACTGTGGTTCCGCCTGCCGGGGCCGGAAGGGCTGCGCACCAGCGTGGCTGCTCTCGCAGCGGTGCTGGGCCTCGTATGCGTGATTGCCCTGTGGTGGCCGCAGGCCAGCACGCTGCGCTGGCGACTGATGGGCTGCTACACGATGTTGCTGGTCGCGAGCCTTGCCTGGTGGGCCAGCATCACGCCTCGAGCGGACCGCGACTGGGCGCCGGAGGTGGCGCATCTGGTCGAGGGGAAGGTAGTCACGCCAGCACGGGACGAGGCTGCCACCCAAGGTGAAGTGCTGCATCTCGAGCAGGTACGCAACTTCGTGTGGCACAGTGCCGAGGATTACACGCCACGCTGGGAAAGCCGCGACTATCCGCTGGAGGAGCTGACCTCGGTGGACCTGCTGACCAGTCACTGGATGGGCCCGCAGATCGCCCACACGCTGGTCAGCTTCGGCTTTGCCGATGGCCGCTATCTGGCCTTCTCGGTGGAGATCCGCAAGGAGCGTGCCGAGCAGTTCTCGACCCTCGGCGGCATGTTCAAGCAGTACGAACTGGCGGTGATCGCCGCCGACGAACGCGATATCATCCGCGTGCGCAGCAATGTGCGCGGCGAGCAGGTACACCTCTATCGGGTGCAGATGCCGCGCGAGATGATCCGCGAGCTATTGCTGGCCTACGTCGACGAAGCCGAGACATTGCGCACTCAACCACGCTTCTACAACACCGCCACCAGCAACTGCACCACCCTCGTCTACGCGATGATGACTCGCCTGACCGACGGCCTGCCGCTGGACTACCGCCTGCTGCTCTCCGGCTATCTGCCGGAATACGTTGCAGACCAAGGCGCCCTGAGTGACGCTGCGCCCTTCGCGGAACTCAAGGCCAGCAGCCTGATCAATCCCGCCGCCATCGCCGCCGATGAGCATCCGGACGGCGACTTCTCACGCCTGATTCGTGCAGGCATTCCCGGCGCGGACAGCCCCTCCTACTGAGCCCGCGCAGGGCTGAGGTCCTGACCCGCCAACGTCAAGCGCTGCGCTGCTGGGCACCGGCGCCCGGGCGAGCCGGGTCCCTGCCCATCATGCGGTCCAGCTGGCGATAGCCGATGGCCTCCATCAGCTGCGGCCGCTGCAAACCGTCCTGGTCGATCAGATCACTCAGTGTCAGTGCGACACGCAGCACCCGGTGATAGGCTCGCGCCGAGAGATTGAGGCGTGACAGTACGCCGGCCAGCCACTGGCGCTCGCCGTCTTCCAGCTGACAGGCGGCTTCCAGCGCGTGGGAATCCAGATGGGCATTCAGGCCGCCGCGTGCCAATTGGCGCGCGCGAGCGGCCAGCACTCGTTCGCGCACGCCGGCCGAGGCCTCGCCGGGAGTGGCGGACGTCAGCTCCTCGGCGGGCAGGCCCGGCACCTCGACCTGCAGGTCGATGCGGTCCAGCAACGGGCCGGACAGACGCGCCTGATAGCGCTGGATCTGCGCCGGGGTGCAGCTGCAATTGCGGCGACTGTCACCGAGGTAGCCGCAGGGGCAGGGATTCATCGCCGCGACCAGCTGGAAGCGCGCCGGGAAGCGGCGTTGATGGCTGGCACGCGAGATCAGGATACGACCGCTCTCCAGCGGCTCGCGCATCACTTCCAGCACGCCACGGTCGAACTCCGCCAGCTCATCCAGAAACAGCACGCCATGATGCGCCAGCGACACCTCGCCCGGGCGCGGCTTGGAGCCACCGCCCACCAGCGCGACCCCACTGGCCGTGTGGTGCGGGGCGCGGAATGGCCGCTGCCCCCAGCGCTCCATGATCGGCAGACCACATACCGAGCGCACCGCCGCGACTTCCAGCGCCTCACCTTCGCCCAGTGGCGGCAAGATGCCGGACAGGCGACTGGCCAGCATCGTCTTGCCGGTGCCCGGCGGACCAGCGAATAACAGGTTGTGGCCGCCGGCCGCGGCGATCTCCAATGCCCTGCGTGCCTGATGCTGGCCACGCACCTCGCTCAGGTCAGGCTCCGGCAGGCGCGCCTGGGGAATGATCGAGCACACATGCGGCGTGAGGCGCTCGCGCCCCAGCAGGTGAGCCACCAACTCCAGCAGATGCCCCACCGCCAGTACCTCCAGCTCCTCGGCGAGTGCCGCCTCATCGGCATTGCCGCGCGGCACCACCAGCGTCCGCCCCGCCTTGCGACAGCAGAGTGCGGCTGGCAGCACGCCAGTCACGGCGCGGATGCTACCATCGAGCGCCAGCTCACCAAGGCACTCCATCCCAGCCACGGCTTCTTCCGGTATCTGCCCTGAGGCGACCAGAATCCCCAGCGCAATGGGCAGATCGAAGCGTCCACCTTCCTTGGGGAGGTCCGCTGGCGCCAGATTGAGGGTGATACGGCGCGCCGGAAACTCGAAGCCGGCATTGAGCAGCGCACTGCGCACCCGCTCACGACTCTCCTTCACCGCCGCTTCCGGCAAGCCGACGATGGACAGCCCCGGCAAGCCGTTGGAAAGGTGTACCTCCACCTGAACTTCCGGGGCTTCGAGACCAAGTGACGCGCGCGTGCGCAACATTGCCAGTGACATGAGTCTTCCCTGCGTGATGCCGCCTCTCAGTTGCACGGCGCAATCGGAGCAGGCCCTGGCCTGCCATGAGCACGAAGGCATACACCGCTGCCAACCCTCCCAGCATGGCAAACCTCATACTTTCCAGAAGGCGAGCGCCTCAACGCTTGGTCACTCGACGATTGCCGCAATGCTTCGCATACCACCACGACACGGTCATGCGCCGCCTGGAAGTACGTATTCAGGCGATAATATTCGCCGCCATTTCGTAACTTTCATTACGCCCCATCATCAAGCAATTACTGGATACGTAACACGAAAACAGGATGTGGATAACATTACATAATCATCGAATGTGGACATTTTTTGAGCGCTCAAAACTTCAGCATTCAAGGCACCCGACACCATCGATGATCAAGCAGCCAACGTCAGACCAGGCACCCACAGCCCGCTCTCAACTCACAAGCACCAACCAACAGAAATTAAACTTTATAAGCGCAGGCAGGGTGCTTGGACACTCGACTCAGTCGAGCGATGAAAGCCATGTCAGAGATCAGATTGAGCCAGAGGAGCTCATGAGGCGCCTGGCGGAGAGGAATCAGAGAAAGCGCATGCGCTGCGTTCGAGGAATTTGCACGAGCATCGGGTCGTTGATACCCAAGGATTGGCGCCTGAGGACCTGGCGCTGGGTGACGGCTTATTGCTGCCTGGTAATTGAGGGCATCTGGCGCCCTGCGGCTGCGACTGCCATTTCAGCTTCACGCCTCGCGACACGCCCGGGGCTGACACTGTGGGTCTCTCGCCGGCATGACGCTTATGCTGCCAGCATTGCCGACAAACGCTCACGGCGAGTTAAAAGTAGCGGCTTTGGCAGCAGTTTCCACGCAAAAGCGCCTTTTTTGGCGCATTCCAGCGCCACCAGTCGCCACATGGGCATAGTGTAAGGCCGACTCGAGACCTGGCTGCACCAAGAAAGTGCTCATACAGGGGCAATAGCGTCCTCGAGAGAGCCACAAGAGTGCCGCCGGACGGCGACTGCTGTATATTTGATCGGTTGTCCCGGCCTTGCCGGGAGGACCGCCAAGCTGTCTCACGGAACGCCGCCGCTGCGCGGCAGAGAATCGTCCAACCCACGGAAAGGGCCAGCCATTCAGGACGACTTCGGCTTGTTTCAGGAGCAATACCCATGCAAGACATGCTTGCCCCGCTGGCATCCCTGGCGGATGTGATCGGCATGCTAGGCACCACTCTGGTCGTCGGCGCCTTCTTCCTGCTGCAGCTCGGCAGACTCGATGCCCGCAGCCTGATCTACAACCTGATGAATCTAAGCGGGGCGATCCTGCTGTTGATCAGCCTGTGCATCAATTTCAACCTCGCCAGCTTCGTGATCGAGATCTTCTGGATCATCGCCTCAGTGGTAGGTCTGGTTCGTTGGATGCTGGGCACTCGGCCCCAGACTGCCTGAGGCCGCCCCCTGAGAATCAGCGGCGCCCATGACGAAAAAAACCGCCACGCCCCGAAAGGGCGTGGCGGTTTTGGTTCAGCCGTCACCTGAGGGGATCAGGCGTCGCGCTGGCGCTCGATTTCCGCGGCATGACTGGCGGCTTCACGCTTCGCCACCGCGGCCTCCCCCTTGTCATCCACTGGCGTGGCGGGCTCGGCAGCCGGTGCATTGCCCGCTACCAGCCCCTGCTTCTCCAGCAGTGCCTCGAGGGCAATGACCTGCTTTTCCAGCGACTCGACGCGGCTGCGCGTACGCGTCAGCACATCCATCATGATGTCGAAGTCTTCACGCGAGACCAGTTCCATGCGGTCGAAGGCACCGCGCATCACCCCTTGCACGGACTTCTGCAGCTCTTCCGGGCCATGCGAGGCATCCTGCAGGCGCTCACCGATCTGCTGGGCCATACGCCCGATGACGTCATTCTTGAACATGCTGCACCTCAGCCGTTGCGGGCCGGCAGCCACCTCAAACGGGCTACCGGTCAGAAAATGATGCCCCCTGTACATGGGGCCGTCGTGTCCTGCTGCAAGGATACGCAACCCTGGAGTCGGGTGCATGCCCCGCATCATCCTGCACCAGACAATCCTCATCGACAGGCACACCCCTGCACCACATTAGCACTTTCCCCCACACCCAAAGGCGCAGAAACAGCACCATTACGGTGCATGCCAAGTGACCTTCGGATTCAGCCATCTTTGCACAGGCCGAAAAACTGTCAGCCATTCTGCGATAACCAGATGAGTTACAAGGATTTTCAGCCGCATGGCACATCTCGTGCGATGCACTTGTCAGGAACAGGCCGCCAGCTCATCTGACTGGCCATGCTTAACAAGAATGATCATTCCGGTAGCGAACGGGGGCAGCACATGAAACTGATCACCGCCATCATCAAACCCTTCAAGTTGGACGACGTGCGAGAAGCACTGGCCGACAACGGCGTGCAGGGGATTACCGTCACCGAAGTGAAGGGCTTCGGACGTCAGAAGGGGCACACCGAGCTGTATCGCGGTGCCGAGTACGTCGTCGACTTCCTTCCCAAGGTCAAGATTGAAGTGGCTGTCGATGACAGCAGTGTGGAATCGGTACTGGACGCCATCACCCAGGCGGCCAACAGCGGCAAGATCGGCGACGGCAAGCTGTTCGTCACTCCGCTGGACGATGTCATCCGTATCCGCACCGGTGAACGCGGCGCCGACGCTGTCTGAGCCTCGCGCACAATAACAAGGAGAACCCCGCATGAACGAGATCATCGAGGTCAAGTACGCACTTGATACCTTCTACTTCCTGGTGTGTGGCGCCCTGGTGCTATGGATGGCAGCCGGCTTTGCCATGCTCGAGGCCGGTCTGGTCCGCGCCAAGAACACCACCGAGATCCTGACCAAGAACGTGGCGCTGTTCGCCATCGCCTGCACCATGTACATGGTCGTCGGTTACCACATCATGTACTCGAGCGCCGAAGGCGGCTTCCTGCCGAGCCTGGGCTTCCTGATCGGTGCCGAAAATACCGCTGAGGAGGCGCTCGCTTCCGGTGGCGACATCTACTACAGCGCGCGTTCCGACTTCTTCTTCCAGGTCGTGTTCGTGGCGACCGCCATGTCCATCGTCTCCGGTGCGGTCGCCGAGCGCATGAAGCTGTGGGCCTTCCTGGCCTTCGCCGTGGTCATGACCGGCGTCATCTATCCGGTGCAGGGTTACTGGACCTGGGGCGGCGGCTTCCTGAGCACAGCGGGCTTCAGTGACTTCGCCGGCTCCGGCATCGTGCACATGGCCGGCGCATCCGCCGCTCTGGCAGGCGTGCTGCTGCTGGGCGCTCGCAAAGGGAAGTACGGCAAGAATGGCGAGATCAATGCCATCCCGGGCGCCAACCTGCCGCTGGCCACGCTGGGTACCTTCATCCTGTGGCTGGGATGGTTGGGCTTCAACGGCGGCTCCGAGCTGGTGCTGTCCAACATCGATGAGGCCAACGCGGTCGCCCAGGTCTTCGTCAACACCAATGCCGCCGCCTGTGGTGGTGTCATCGCCGCGCTGACCCTCGCCCGTCTGTGGTTCCGCAAGGCTGATCTGACCATGGCCCTCAACGGCGCGCTGGCTGGCCTGGTCGCCATCACTGCGGGTCCGCTGACACCGAGCGTCGGTGCTGCCACCCTGATCGGCGCCGTCGGCGGTCTGCTGGTCGTGTTCTCCATCGTCGGTCTCGACAAGCTGAAGATCGATGATCCAGTCGGCGCCATCTCCGTGCACGGTGTGGTCGGTCTCTGGGGTCTGCTGGCTGTACCGCTGACCAATGACGATGCCACCTTCTCCGCACAGCTGCTGGGCGCCGCCTCCATCTTCGCCTGGGTGTTCATCGCAAGCTTCGTGGTGTGGCTGATCATCAAGGCCATCATGGGGATTCGCGTCAGCGAGGAAGAAGAATACGAAGGTGTGGATCTGGCCGAATGTGGCATGGAGGCCTATCCGGAATTCACCTCCAGCCGCAAGTAAGCCTGGACGCGACAGCACCTGCAGCATCAAGACTCCCGCCACCTGGCGGGAGTCTTTTTTCCTGACTGGATAAGCGGTGTATGCTTGAGTCAGAGACCGGCGTGACGAGCAGGCCTCGTTACCCGCACCATCACCCAAGGAGAGAGACGATGAAACTGGTCACTGCCATCATCAAGCCATTCAAGCTCGACGACGTGCGCGAATCCCTGTCGGAGATTGGCGTGCAGGGTATCACCGTGACCGAGGTCAAGGGATTCGGCCGCCAGAAGGGCCACACCGAGCTGTATCGGGGTGCCGAGTACGTGGTCGACTTCCTTCCCAAGGTGAAGCTGGAAGTCGCGGTGGATGACGCCATGATCGATTCCGTGATCGAGGCGATCACCAATGTCGCCAATACCGGCAAGATCGGCGACGGCAAGATCTTCGTTTCACCGCTGGAGCAGGTCATTCGCATCCGTACCGGCGAGACCGGCAAGGACGCCGTCTGAGCCTCTGGCGCAAGCCCCTGGCACTGTCGTGCTGCCCCGACGGGTGACATGAGCACACAAAAAACCGCAGGCCATCGGCCTGCGGTTTTTTCGTTTCAGCACTTGCCGTTCAAGCGTGATGCGCGCGGATCATTTCTCGACAAAGGCACGCTCGATCACGTAGTCACCCGGCACGCCCATCTTCGGCGAGATGGCGAAGCCGCGTGCATCCAGCATGGCGCTGATATCGTCGAGCATCGCCGGGCTGCCACAGATCATGGCGCGGTCGCGCTTCGGGTCCAGCGGCGGCAGGCCGATGTCCTCGAACAGCTTGCCGTTCTCGACCAGATCCGTGATGCGGCCCTGGTTACGGAACTCCTCGCGCGTCACGGTCGGATAGTAGATCAGCTTCTCGGCGATCTCTTCGCCCAGATACTCGTGCTTGGGCAGCTCTTCCGCGATCATGTCGGCATAGGCCAGCTCGGAGACATGGCGCACACCGTGCATCAGGATGATCTTGTCATAGCGCTCATAGGTTTCCGGGTCTTGGATGACGCTCAGGAACGGCGCCAGGCCAGTGCCGGTGGAGAACAGGTAAAGGTTCTCGCCCGGCAGCAGGTCATCCAGTACCAGCGTGCCTGTCGGCTTGCGGGATACCATGATCTGATCGCCCGGCTGCAGATGCTGCAGGCGTGAAGTCAGCGGGCCGTCCTGCACCTTGATGGAGAAGAACTCGAGGTGCTCCTCGTAGTTCGGGCTGGCGATCGAGTAGGCGCGCATCAGCGGCTTGCCGTCGACTTCCAGGCCGATCATCACGAACTGGCCGTTCTTGAAGCGCAGGCTGTCTTCACGCTGAGTGCGGAAGCTGAACAGCGAATCGTTCCAGTGATGGACGTCGATGACTTCGGTTGTGGTCAGACTGCTCACCTGATGGCCTCCCGGGGCGTGGCCCCTCGAATTCGATATTCTCTATTGGCATAAACAAATAATAGCTTATGACCCAACGAACTATGCAGCGATTGTAGTCACTGCAGGGTTATGCGTTAAATGGTTTATCTGGATATAGGTTATCTAGTTTACCAATATTGGTTGCGAATGAATCGCATTTCAACCCCGATCTTGCAGAGTTCGCCCGCTCTGACGGCGAATCCTGGGTTGCGTTCACTTTCGCCTCCTCATCTCTGCCCCTTCACTGCATGCCCCGGGAGGTCGAATGCGCTACAGCCTTCGCCAGCTGGCCGTCTTCGTGGCGGTCGCGCGGCATGACAATGTCTCGCTGGCCGCCGACAGCCTGGCCATGTCGCAATCAGCGGCCAGCACCGCACTGGCCGAGCTGGAGCGTCAGTTCGATTGCCGGCTGTTCGATCGCCATGGCAAGCGCCTGCGGCTCAATGGCCTGGGGCGTGAGCTGCTGCCCAAGGCGATCGCGCTGCTGGACCAGGCCGAAGAGCTGGAACAGCTGCTCGGTCAGCAGGACGCCACCGGCTCGCTGGAGATCGGCGCGACGCTGACCATCGGCAACTATCTGGCACCCCAGATCATCGGTGACTTTCTGCACCATCACCCCGCCAGCCGCGTCGAGCTGCACGTGCACAACACCCATCAGCTGATCGACAAGCTGGTGCACTTCGAACTCGACATCGGACTGGTGGAAGGCGAGGTGGAGCATCCGCTGCTGGAGGCCACCCACTGGGTCAGTGATCGGCTGAGCATCTTCTGTGCGCCGTCACACCCGCTGGCACAGGGTGAGGTCACGCTTGAGCGCCTGCTGGCGGCTCGCTGGATCATGCGCGAGCGTGGCTCCGGCACACGCGGCACCTTCGAGCAGGCATTGCGCCCACATCTGGACGGGCCTTCGACCAGCGTCTCCCAGCGCCTCGACATCATGCTGGAGCTGGAACACACCGAAGCCATCAAGCGCGCCGTGGAAGCGGGGCTCGGCATCGGCTGCATCTCACGCCTCGCACTGAGAGATGCCTTTCGGCGCGGCAGTCTCGTCGAGCTGCCCACTCCATGGCTGGAGCTGACGCGCGCCTATCGCTTCGTCCACCATCGTGATCGCTTCATCACCCAGGCGATGCGCGAATTCGTCGCCAGTTGCCGCAACCTGAGCGGCAGCGCCTCACGCAGTGACGAGATCATCCTGCCGCAGGTGCCGTGATTCGCCCATACCCGGACTTCTGCAACAGCGCCTGACGCCACGGAGCATCAAGGCACTATAGCCTTGAGACACCAGCCGGCACGACATGAGCCCCAAGGAGGTAGTGACCGCTCACACACAAACGCCGCCAGCGTTTCCGCTGGCGGCGTCTTGGTCTCTGGATGACGGGGAGGTGGTCAGTGAGTCAGGCCAGTGAAACGTGCCTTTATCTCATCAGCGCTCTCGTGGGAGAGGTCCTTGTCGACGGTTTCCGTCACCAGCTTGGCGACCGGCTTGTCGAGCTTGTCGCGCAGCGCCCCCAGGAACTTGGGCGCGGCGGCGATGATCAGCTGATCGAACTTGCCGTCATTGGCCGTCTGCTTGAGGTATTGCGCGACTTCCTTGGCGAAGAAGTCCTGATGCTTGTCGGAGGTCGCGCCATCATCGCCAGTCTGATGCAGGCTGCCATGCCCGCCGCTGGATTCCCCCTTGCCACCGGTTCTCAGGTCACCGGTATGCTGGCGGCTTTCAGGATGTACGAGGCTTTCCACTTCGGTGACCTTGCCGGCAGCACGGGCAAAGATACGTGCACGTGCGGCATCGGCAGCAACGATGTAAGTAACCATTTACACACTCCCTGTCTCTCGTGAGGCGTCGTTGATCAAGAATGACGACCATCTTGGCGTACATCGCAAGACATGCAGGCGGCGTGGCGAAATTCAACCCTCGCCGTTCATTTCGCGCCGATTCCTCCGCCAGCAGGGCACCTGCACGACACCTGCAAGGCAAGACGACGAAACGCTCGACCACCTCGGCATTGATGTCGCCCTTCCCGACACGGGTGTCGCGACTCCCGGACATGACGTCGATGGCGAAGTGCGTGCTAACATCCGCCCAACGCGGGGCGCCGCCTGCCCGTCTGCCACCGCTCCTTTCATCCTGTGGTCTTTTCTCGGAGAAGTTTCGATGCGCAATCTGCTCCTGATGCGCCGCCCGCTGCCCCGGCGCGTGCTGGTCACCGCTCACCTGATGCTGCAGCTGGGATTGTTGGCGGCTGCCTGCGGCTGGACGCTGCAGCACTTGACGCCCATCGGGCCTGACAATTCGCTGGTCGCGCAGTGGCCGGTACTGGCGCAGGGTGTCGGTGGCTTCCTGCTGGCCTTCGTGATGACGCGCCTGCTGTTCGAGTTGCTGATGGCGCCGCATCACCTGCTGAGCATTCGCGGGACCAATCACACCCTGGATGCCGCGGCGCTGGTGACGCGCTCCATCTCGCGCCGCCCGGCGGTGCACGACAATGACGATAGCTGGGTCGGCAAGCCACGCAGCGTCACCTGGCCGCGCGAAGGCGAAGAAGTGTCCGCTGCCGCAACGGCGATAAAGACACCCGCCGATGAGCCTGCCGATGCATCATCCAAGGCCGCAGCCAAACCGCAGGAGCCAAGCCTGGGCAGCGATGAAGAGCTGTCAGTCACCCGCAGCAGCGAAGTACGCCGCACCGAGCCCAGCCTCTAGGCAAGCCTCTTCATTCAGCACAATGAATTGATAGTGAGCACCCACTGACTGCCTTGCAACTCACACACGACAACGCCCCGCGTGATGGGAATCACGCGGGGCGTTGTCTTTTGACGGCTTACAGCATCCGATCAGCCCGTGGCCTCAATGCCCCAGAATCTGGCTGAGGAACAGCTGGGTCCGCTCGGACTGCGGATTGTTGAAGAATGGCTCCGGCGCGTTCTCTTCGATGATCTGGCCCTGATCCATGAAGATGACGCGATCAGCGACGGTCTTGGCGAAGCCCATCTCGTGGGTCACGCACAGCATGGTCATGCCTTCATCGGCCAGTTCGACCATGACATCCAGCACTTCCTTGATCATCTCCGGGTCCAGCGCCGAGGTCGGCTCATCGAACAGCATCACCTCCGGACTCAGACACAGCGAGCGCGCGATCGCGACACGCTGCTGCTGACCACCGGACAGCTGACCGGGGAACTTGTGGGCCTGATCGGCGATACGCACGCGCTCCAGATACTTCATGGCCTCGGCTTCCGCCTCCTTGCGCGGCCGCTTCTGTACCCAGATCGGCGCCAGACAGCAGTTCTCGAGCACCGTCAGATGCGGGAACAGGTTGAAGTGCTGGAACACCATGCCGACGTTGCGACGGATCGCCTCGATCTGCTTGATGTCCTGGGTCAGCGGCATGCCGTTGACCACGATATCGCCTTCCTGATGCTCCTCGAGATGATTGATGCAGCGGATCATCGTCGACTTTCCGGACCCCGAAGGGCCACAGATGACGATACGTTCGCCCTTGCGCACGCTCAGGTTGATGTCGCGCAGCACGTGGAAGTCGCCGTACCACTTGTTGAGACCCTTGAGCTCGATCATCGGGCGCTCATCGGCGCCGGTGTTGCCCTGCGAGACGGATGTTGTCGTTGTCATGATGAAGATTCCTTGGCGCCGTGATCAGCGCTTCTTGTGACCGGTATGCAGCAGGCGCTCGAGATACTGGCTGTAGCGCGACATGCTGAAGCAGAAGACCCAGAAGACCAGCGCCACGAAGGCATAGCCCTCGATGGAGTAGCCCAGCCATTTGGGGTCGGCGAGACCGGCCTGCACGATGGCGAGCAGATCGAAGAGCCCGATGATCAGTACCAGCGAGGTGTCCTTGAACAGGGCAATGAAGGTATTCACGATGCCGGGAATCATCAGCTTGAGCGCCTGGGGCAGCACGATCAGCCCCATGTTGCGCCAGTAGCCCAGCCCCAGCGCCATGCCGGCCTCGGTCTGTCCCTTCGGGATCGCCTGCAGACCACCCCGCACCACTTCCGCCATGTAGGCACTCTGGAACAGGGTGATACCGATCAGCGCGCGCACCAGCTTGTCGAGATTGACCTCGCCAGGCACGAACAGCGGCAGCATCACCGAGGCCATGAACAGCACCGTGATGAGCGGCACGCCGCGCCAGAACTCGATGAACACCACACAAATGCTCTTCACGATCGGCATCTCGGAGCGACGCCCCAGCGCCAGCAGGATCCCCAGCGGCAGTGCCGCCACGATACCCACCACCGCCAGCACCAGCGTCAGCATCAGACCGCCCCACTCGTGGGTGCCGACGATCTCGAGGCCGAAGCTGCCACCATGTAGCAGGAAGTAGGCAATGAAGGGGAACACCACCAGGCTGACGATGGCGACCCAGCCCTTGGCCGGCAGCTTCGGAATCGCCAGCCAGGCGATCAGTGCCGCAAAGACGGCGAAGACGATATCGACCCGCCAGGTTTCCTCACTCGGGTAGAAGCCGTAGATGAACTGATCGAGACGCGCACTGATGAACACCCAGCAGGCGCCCTCCCCCGTGCAGTCCTCTCGTGAGGTACCGCTCCAGCTGGCATCGATCAGCGCCCATTGCAGGCTGGGCACCACCAGCAGGTAGACCAGATACAGCGCGAACAGCGTGAACAGCGTATTGATCGGTCCGGCGAACAGATTGGCTCTCAGCCAAGCCATCGCACCGATGCTGTCGCTCGGCGCCGGACGGGAATCGATCATCTTCTCGGTGACCCGTGACAGGGTCTTTTCAATCGACGTCTTTTCAATCGACATGGGCAGACCCTCAGCGCTCGACCAACGCCATGCGGGCGTTGAACCAGTTCATGAACATGGAGACCAGCAGACTGATGGTCAGATAGACCAGCATCGTCATGGCGATCACCTCGATGGCCTGACCGGTCTGGTTGAGCGTGGTACCCGCGAAGACCGAGACCAGATCGGGGTAGCCGATGGCCGTGGCCAGCGACGAGTTCTTGATCAGGTTCAGGTACTGGCTGGTCAGCGGCGGGATGATGACGCGCAGCGCCTGTGGCACCACCACCAGACGCAGTGTCATGCCACCGGACAGCGACAGCGCCCGTGACGCTTCGGTCTGGCCGTGCGGTACCGCTTCGATGCCGGAACGCACGATCTCGGCGATGAAGGCTGCGGTATAGACCGACAGCGCGACCCACAGGGCGAGGAACTCGGGGACGACCGTGATACCGCCACGGAAGTTGAAGCCCTTGAGTTCCGGCAGCTCCCAGCTCAGCGGCATGCCCATCGCGAAGTAGGCCAGCAGCGGCGCCACGATGATCAGAGCGAGCGAAATCCAGACCGCCGGCAGGCGCTGACCGGTACGTGCCTGACGCTGGCGGTTCCAGTAGCTGAAGATGCCGCTGGCGACGACGGCCAGCACGAGCACCGCAATCACCACCGAGAAACCGCTGGAGGTGATGGGGGCCGGCACGAACAGACCGCGCACGTTGAGGAAGAATGCCTCGCCCAGCGACAGCGAGCCACGCGGACTCGGCAGGGTTCTCAAAACGGCGAAATACCAGAAGAAGATCTGCAGCAGCAGCGGGATGTTGCGGAAGACTTCGATATAGACCGCCGCCAGTCGCGAGATCAGCCAGTTGGGGGACAGACGCGCGACCCCCATGATGAAGCCGATCACGGTCGCGGCAATGACACCCAGTGCGGATATCAACAAGGTATTGAGCAGGCCGACGATGAAGGTATCGCCATAGGTGGATTGCTCGGAATAGTCGATCAGGCTCTGCAGGATGCCAAAGCCTGCGGTGTTGTCCAGAAAGGCAAAGCCGGTGGTGATGCCACGGCTTTCGAGGTTGGTCAGGGTATTGCTGACGATGATCGCCAACACACCGAACACGCCTGCCAGCATCAATAGCTGGAAGATCAGTGCCCGCTTGGCCGGGTCACGCCAGAATGGCGGCTTGACCGTGGCCGGCGGGCGAGAAGCAGGTTGTGTCATACAGGCAATCTCCGCCGGAAAGCTATGCGACTTCCGCCTGCCGTCCTATCGAACGGCAGATCAGTTATCTCTCGGCACTCGATGAATGGGTCACGAGGAACAGGCTGGGCCTCATGTGAGAATTCTTGCTACCGGGCCCCACATGACGCTGGCCAGAGGAAGTGGAGCAAGACGCTCACTTCCCCTGGCCAGCGTCCTTGCTCAGCCTGTCATGAGGGGCAAGGCCCACCCGCAGTACAGGGCGAGCCCGCGCATCAGCGAACCGGCGGGGCGTACTGGACGCCGCCATCGGTCCACAGTGCGTTCAAGCCACGCTCGATACCCAGTGCGGAGCCGGTACCCACATTGCGCTCGAACATCTGGCCGTAGTTACCGACCTGCTTGATGACCTGATAGGCCCAATCAGCCGGCAGCCCCATGGCTTCGCCATAGTTGCCATCGGCACCGACCAGACGCGCGACGTTCGGGTTGGTATCTGCCTTCTTCTCTTCGATGTTGTCGGAGGTCAGCCCCATCTCCTCGGCATTGATCTGCGCGAACAGGGTCCATTTGACGATGTTGAACCACTGGTCATCGCCCTGACGGACGACGGGGCCCAGCGGTTCCTTGGAGATGACTTCCGGCAGCACCATCGCGGACGCCGGATCGGAGAGCTTGATACGCAGCGCGTAGAGCTGGGATTGGTCGGAGGTCAGGACATCACAGCGGCCAGCCTCGAAGCCCTTGACGGTCTGATCGGAGGTATCGAAGACGACCGGTTCGAAGGACATGTCATTGAGGCGGAAGTAGTCCGCCAGGTTCAGCTCGGTGGTGGTACCGGACTGGATGCAGACGGCTGCCCCGTCCAGCTCCTTGGCACTGGAGACGCCCAGGTCCTTGCTGACCATGAAGCCCTGGCCGTCGTAATAGTTCACGCCAGCGAAATTGAGGCCCAGTGAGGTGTCACGGGTCGCCGTCCAGGTGGTGTTACGGGACAGGACATCAATCTCGCCGGACTGCAGCGCGGTGAAACGCTCCTTGGCCGTCAGCGGTACATAGCGCACCTTGCTGGCATCGCCCAGTACGGCCGCTGCAACGCCGCGGCAGACATCAACGTCGATGCCCTGCCAGTTGCCGGCGTCATCCGGTGCCGAGAAGCCCGGCAAGCCGGTGCTGACGCCACACTGGACAAAGCCCTTTTCCTTGACGCTATCCAGGGTCGCGGCACTGGCGCCTGTCGCCATGGAGGCGGCCAGGACAGCGGCGCTAGCGATCAACAGTGGCTTCTTGTTGTTATGCATCGTGATTCCCTCGCGAAAGTCTGGAGTCCGCTCGATCAGCCTCGAGTCAGAAGTGGTGCAATGCATTGCATGGCACCTATCGACAATAGCAAGCCGCGTTCCAATTTCCGCCTATCGCGTGATCCGCTGCGTTCAACGCTGAAAAAAGTGCTAAAACCCAGTGATATAGGCCAAAGCCTCGAGGTGGGGCGGCGGATCATTCCGCGCGATTGCCGCGCAGTTAGGCGCCTGACAAGACCAGTTCGCCTCATATCGGTGCAAAATAAAAACGGCCGTTTCATTGCGAAACGGCCGTTGGCGGTGCAGCGATGTGGCGCGAGTGGCAGATTGCGACCAATGTCTCGGTCTGACTGACTCAACGCTTGTTCATCCCATCAGGCACGTTTTCGTGCCTGATGGGGCTTGCTTGCCACCGCAAGATGCATGCGGATCACTTCTCCAGCAGGCGCTGCATGAAGGGCGGTAGCACCAGGGCGGCGCGATGGCCTTCGACGGTATAGAAGTCACGCGCGAAGGTGGCGGCAGCGGCATCTTCCTCGCGGAAGGACTTCACGTCACAGCCCTTGCCCGCCAGGGTGCAGCTCCACCAGCCGGACGGATACACCGGCTGCGGGAAGGGCAGGGTCGCGACGCTATCAAAGCCCGCTTCGCCCATGTCATTGCGCAGGTCCTTGATGATGGAATCGGTGTGATAGAGCGGAGACTCGCTCTGCTGCACCATCAGGCCGCCCTGCTTGAGGATACGATGGCAACGCTTGAGGAAGTCTGTCTTGAACAGACCTTCCGCCGGGCCGACCGGATCGGTGGAGTCGACGATCAGCACATCGATGCTCTCGTCCGGGCAGTTGTCGACCCACTTGACGCCATCCTCGAACAGCAGCTCGGCGCGCGGGTCGTCATTGGACTCGACCAGCGCCGGGAAGAATTGCTCGGAGGCACGCGTGACCGCCGGATCGATATCGATCTGGGTGACCCTCTCCACGCCCGGGTGCTTGAGCACCTCACGCAGGGTGCCGCAATCGCCACCGCCGATGATGACGACACGCCTGGGGTCTGCATGAGCGAACAGCGCCGGATGCGACATCATCTCGTGATAGAGGAAGTTGTCACGGTCAGTCAGCATCACGCAGCCGTCCAGCACCATCAGGTTGCCGTAGGTCTCGGTGGCATAGACTTCGAGGTGCTGATAAGGGGTCTGCTCGTCATGCAGCTTGTGGCTGACCTTGAGCGAGAAGGCGCTGCCGTGGCGATCGAAGATTTCGGTAAACCAGGAGCCATCGAGACGTTCGGTCATGGGGGACCCTCGCATTGGATATCACAGACGGGATATCAAGGTATGGATAGAGACGGCACGATGGCCATCGGAAATTGCGCCAATCAGCACTGCGCCAGCGTCAAGCCGGCAGTTCACGGCCCGCATGACGACCATGCGGCGTGATGTCGTGATACACGACATGCCGGGCAAGCGCCAACATGGCGCAGGCGCTGCACCATAGCCAAAGACGGGCGGAGTGGAAAGTGTTGATGCATGACAATTTCAGACAGGCCGCGTAGCGATGACACGCGGCCCGGGGGAGAAGCTCAGCGAGAGGCCGGGCTGGGGCGGACCAGATGGAGAATCAGCCTGACGCCCTGAAACACTCCCAGCCCGATGAGGATGCCGGCGAGGTCCGCCAGGGCATCCAGCACCTCAGCGCCGCGATAGGGAATCGCCAGCTGCAGACATTCGATGGCGACGCCCAGCAGCAGCAGGAGCGGCAGGATGATCAAGCTGGTCAAGCCCGCCAGCCGTGTGGTCAGCGCAAGCAACGCGAAGGCGGAGAAATGCTGCAGCTTGTCCCAGGGGAAGGTCTGCTCCGGATGTGGCACGCCCGGGGAGAGCGTGCCGAAAAGGATCAGCAACAGGCACAGCAGCGCCACGAAGGCCCAACCGCGGCGTGGGGTGAGACGCTGCTCGGCCGGCGTCATGCTGGCTGCCCTGCTGCTTGCCACCTTCTACAGGCAGCCACAGGGATGACAGCAGAAAAGACCATGCAGGACTCCCCCATCAGCCGCGGGCGACCGGTGTCGCATTGGCGGCGTCATCCTGATGGTAGGCCGGGCTCAGCTCGTGCAGCGCATCCATCAGGGCATTGACGTTACCCGGGTCGGTGAACTGGCTGATGCCGTGACCGAGGTTGAAGATGTGGCCCGGGCCCTGGCCGTAGCTGTCGAGGATACGCCCGACTTCGGCACGAATGGCGGCTGGCGTGCCGAACAGTGCATTCGGGTCCAGGTTGCCCTGCAGGGCCACACGATGGCCGACACGCTCACGCGCATTGGACATCTCGGTGGTCCAGTCGAGGCCGACGGCATCACAGCCGGTGGCGGCGATGTGCTCGAGCCATTGGCCACCATTCTTGGTGAACAGGATCACTGGCACACGGTTGCCTTCGCTGTCCGGCTTGAGGCCGGCGACGATCTGTTCCATGTAGCGCAGCGAGAACTCGAGATAGGCCGGCGTGGACAGGGTACCGCCCCAGGTATCGAAGATCTGCACCGCCTGTGCACCCGCAGCAATCTGGGCATTCAGGTAGTCGGTAACGGCCTGCGCCAGGGTGTCGAGCAGCTGATGCATGGCTTCCGGATTGGAATACATCAGGCCTTTCACGTGACGGAAGTCCTTGCTGGAACCGCCCTCGACCATATAGGTGGCCAGTGTCCACGGGCTGCCGGAGAAACCGATCAGCGGCACGCGGCCGTTCAGCTCACGACGGATGGTGGACACGGCACGCATGACGTAATCGAGATCACGCTCGACATTCGGCACGCTCAGCGCCGCGATTTCCTCGGCAGTCCGCACTGTCTTGCGGAATTTCGGGCCTTCGCCGGTCTCGAAGTAAAGGCCCAGCCCCATGGCATCCGGGATGGTCAGGATGTCGGAGAACAGGATGGCGGCATCCAGCGGGAAGCGCTCCAGCGGCTGCAGCGTCACCTCGCAGGCACGCGCGGTGTCCATGCACAGGTCCATGAAGCCACCGGCCTGACCACGGACTTCGCGATATTCCGGCAGATAGCGGCCAGCCTGGCGCATCATCCAGACGGGAGTACGGTCGACCGGCTGACGGGCCAGCGCGCGCAGGAAGCGATCATTCTTCAAGGTCATCGGAATCACACATCAGCTCGGGGAATGTCTCGGCATTCTATCAGAGCCTGAGAAAAATCCCGCCCATCGTGGTGATGCAACAAATGCATTGGCAAATCGCCCCACCTTTGTAGTCCCTTTGCTGGCGTCATCCGACCATTGTGGTGGTGGCGGCAACAACGCTTTTCCATACAGAGCGATGAGTCATCGGCCACAGACTGGTAAACTCGCCACATGACTGCATGCTGGCCGCCGGTATCTCGAGCGACTCATCGAGACATTGCCGGACCACCGCATGCCCGCGCTTTTTCAGCCCGGCGATTGTCCGGGCGTTCGAGGTGAACAGTGACCATTCGATTCATCGCCGCCTCGCGGCTACCAACGCCCTGGGCGACCTTCACCATGCACGGTTTCGAGGATGAGACCACCGGCAAGGACCACATCGCCCTGACCCTGGGCGACATCGATGACGGCGCGCCGGTGCTGGGCCGCGTGCATTCCGAGTGCCTGACCGGCGACGCCCTATTCTCGATGCGCTGTGACTGCGGCTATCAGCTGCAGGAAGCGCTCAAACGCATTGCCGCCGAAGGCCGCGGCGTGCTGCTCTATCTGCGTCAGGAAGGCCGCGGTATCGGTCTGCTCAACAAGATTCGCGCCTATGAGCTGCAGGATGGCGGCGCCGATACCGTCGAAGCCAATGAGCGCCTCGGCTTCGGGGCTGACATGCGCCGCTACGATATCTGTGTGCCGATGCTGGAGCATCTCGGCGTCAGCACGCTCAAGCTGATGACCAACAACCCGCGCAAGGTCGATGCCCTGACCCGTGATGGTGTCACCATCAGTGAGCGCCAGCCGATCACCACCGGCCTGAACCCGCACAACGAGCACTACCTCTCGACCAAGGCGGGCAAGCTGGGCCACATGATGGCACTGGATGATTTCACCCAGGCAAGCGACGTCGATATCGAACGCAGCGAGTAGCCGCGCGCAGGGGGAGCCTGGTGGGTTCCCCCTTTCTTTATAGGCAGATTGACCGGCTGGCACAGCGAGCGTGACATGACGACGTCACCCGCCAGAGAGTAGGCTGGAGTCGAACCCGCGCCGGAGACATCGCCATGCGCAAAGACTCAACGGCTGCATCATCACAGCCTTCTTCATCGCAACCTCAGTCATCACAGCCTTCGTCAACACGGCCCGCCTCGACACCTCCTCCGGCATCACCCTCTTCCAGCGCATCGCCCGCCGATGACGCAGATTCACGCGACACCACCGCGACACCTGATCTCTATACCCGGCTGGAGGAATGGCTGCACAGCACCAGCCACGGCATCGGCGCCGTCATGGGCCTCGTCGGCATGATCGTGCTGATCGTGATGGCCAGCCTCGCCGCCGAAGTCGACCCCTGGAAGATCGTCAGCGTCAGCCTCTACGGCCTGACCCTGGTGGTGCTGTATGCGGCCTCGACGCTCTATCACGGTATCCGTCACCCACGCCTGAAATATGCCTTCCAGCTGCTGGATCACTGTGCCATCTATCTACTGATCGCCGGCACCTATACGCCCTTCCTGCTGGTCAATCTTCGCGGCCCGACCGGCTGGACGCTGTTCGCCATCATCTGGTCGCTCGCGCTGGGCGGCATCTTCCTCAAGCTGCGCTGGCCGGAACGCTTCAGCGCCCTGCGCGTGAGCGTCTATCTGCTGATGGGCTGGTTGATCGTGTTCGCCTCGCCAATGCTGGTCGAGAAGCTCTCCGAGACGGGGCTCATCCTGCTGGTCGCCGGCGGCATCACCTATACCCTGGGCGTGATCTTCTTTCTGATGACGCGCCTGCGCTATCACCACGCCATCTGGCACCTGTTCGTGCTTGGTGGCAGTACCTGCCACTTCTTCGCCATCTACACCGCAGTGCTGCCGTATTCCGTATGACGTGATCGGAGCAGCCACGCTGGCCGGCGCTCTTGAGCACACCGGCTTGAAAGCACAGGTTTGAGAACACGGCACTGAGAACAAGGAACTGAGAACACCGGCAAACCACCTCAAAAAAGCGGGAAGGGTCGTCATGACCCTTCCCGCTTTTTTTCGCGATTTTTTTGACGCTTCAGGGCTCGTCTCTCACAGGGCTATTTTCTTGAAGAGCTATCTTCCTGCGGGGCGAAGACCGGCAAGCGATACCGGGTGCCGCGCCCGACACCGTAGCTTTCCAGTACCTGCTTGGCGGTCAGGTCGGCGAGATCACGGGCGGCGGTAGGGTCGGAGGTATCGACCAGGGCACGGTATTCGGCGCGCCCCACGCCCTCTTCGTCGTCTCGCTCCAGCAATGTCAGTACCAGCTCGCGCTGGCGGGCATTCAGCGGCGTACGCGCGTGCTCCAGCCACAGACGCTCGGCGCGCTGGACGCGCTGGTAATGGAAGGCCGTCCGGCGACCGGCGTCGCGCAGGCGCAAAAGCCACCACTCGGCCCAGACATTCATGTCACCGGGCGCTGCATCCTCCACTTCACCATTGAGCGCGCGGTCCAGCTGCGGCGGCAGCTGATGGCCGCTGGCCGAGGTCTGAGGCTTGCCGAGATAACGCTGCTCCAGCTCGCGCAATTCATCCTGATGCTCGAGCACCACCGAGAACAGCGCCTGGCGGCGCCAGCAGAGTTGCTCCAGCGCTTCCGGCTCCCAGCGCTCGGCGACCTTGCCGACAAACTCGCCCTGCTGCTGCAACGCGGCCAGGGCATCGATTCGTGTCAGCCAGCGCATCAGCAGCAAGCGCCCGATCAAGCCATTGCCCAAGGCCAGCGGTGCGAGCGCCTGCCAGTGCGCATGCAGCTGCAGGGCATTCAACACCCCTGAGTTATCCACATCCGGTTCTTCCGTCGCCAGACGCTGCCAGAAGACATCCAGCTCCCGGTCCAAAGCATCGGGGTTCTCCGCCGGGGCGCGATAGCGCAAGCGCTTGAGGCCATAACGACCGCTGACCGCTTCGTAGCGCGCCTCGCGCCATGCACCGAGTGGCTGACCACTGCTGCGCGGCAGGAAAGGCCCCAGACGCCGATGCCACTCGAGCACCTGTTGGCGGGTCAGCGGCTGGAATGCCGTGCGCACGACTTCCAGCGTCACATCCACGAAGACGTCGACACCAGGCGCCGGCCCGCGCGGTGGCTCCTGATGGCCGGACTCCAGCCCCAGCGCCTGATACAGCGCATCACGCAACGCCGCCCGCCCGAGCACCACACCGGACAGCTGGGCACTGGCTTCCATCTCTTCGCTGAGGAGCGTCGCCTCGAGACGCAGGCGTTGTCGGGGATAGAGATTCTGCCCCTGAGCGACCAGCGGCGACATCACCGCCTGGGTCGCCGCCAACTGCCCCATCAAGGGCATGACCTCCAATTGCCCCCGTGGCCAGTCAGGCTGCTGCCAGATCCACATAAGTTGTTATCCCCATAGAGGTTTTCATCAACATCCTATCAAAAAGATCCGCAATAAACCATATCTAGAATCAAACAATGATACGAAAAATAGACACTATGCGATCACCGCTCTCGAATTGATCAATTGCATGTCATAAAAATCTAATAAACCTCTCAACCCCATGATTTTTATCGGATATGTCGGCTGCTCACATCGCATGAGTGCTACCTACGCCCTCATGAAGACCAACATTTGACCATCATGACAAAATAGACCAATTATCGAATCATCAATAGATATGCAAAAGACTCAACAGCGCATCATTCAGTGCCTGATGGCTGAAACCCATCCTCGATCGATGGCCTGCCTCGCGCCGCCCTGGCGCACCGCACCGTTTCGAACTGACCTGTCTCGAACTGACTGCCTCGAGCCGCCCTGAGCCAGCCGTCACCAAACGGCTTGGGGCGCGCCCCCGACGATTGACGCCGCTGAACGCGCAAGGCGACCTCTCAACCTCGTCAGGCGCCCTGCAAGCGTCTCTGAGGCTCAAAAATGCAAAAGGCGCCACCCTGATATCAGGATGGCGCCTCGTGGCGTGTACGCGCTCTCAGAGCGCTCTCATGACTTCATTGCAGGACAGGCAGGACAGATCAGCCCGTCAGCTTGGCCTGTGGCGGCGTTCGACGACGGCTTTCGACATCAGTTATGGCAACAGGGCTCAGTGCTGCTGACGCTCCTCGGCGGCCTGTTGCTCTCGCTGACGGGCCCGCTCGCAGGCCGGACGCGCCCGCACCTCTTCGCCCCACTGCTCAAGCACGGCCGGCAGAGGTTGCCCGGCCATCTGCGCCCAGCTGAGGGTCTGGGCGAGGAAGATATCGGCGACACTGAATTCATCGGCCACCAGCCACCCCTGACCACCGAAGCGGCGCTGGAGTGCCTTGAGAGCACGCTGGAATTCCCATTGGGCTGTCTGCTTGATGGCATCACAGCGCTGGTCCTCCGGCAGCGCGAAGGTGTGCTTGGCCAATGTCCACAGCGGCTGCTCAAGCTCGGTGGTGAGGAAACTGAGCCATTGATCCATCTGTGCCTGTCCAGCCAGCGATTGTGGCAGCAGTCGCCCTTCTCGCGCCGCCAGGTAGCGGCAGATGGCACTGGACTCGAACAGGACCAGCTCACCATCCACCAGGGCTGGCGCCTTGCCATCGGGATGAATGGCCAGGTATTCAGGGCTGTACCCCTCACCGGCCTTCAGATCCAGACCATGAATCCGGTATTCGAGCCCCAGTTCCTCTAGTGTCCAGGCGACCCGCAGCGAGCGGGAATTTGGATAGCTGTATAGAGTCAACATGGTCGGGCGCACTCCGTGGCGTTGCGGTGGTGACTGGCGCAGGTGGCGGCTTTCGCGCCGGCCAGGCCCTGGCTGCTTGGGCAGAGGGCTTGATGGTCATCCAGCATGGGCGGGAAGTCGCGGAGATGCCATGCATCCTTCGCCGTCTCGGCGCAGGCAGTCATGCAACGAAAACGCCTGTGGACAACTCGAACTCTCGAGTCATCCACAGGCGTTTCGGTATGGCATGCCGCCAGGGTCAGCTGGCGAGGCGAGCCTCGATACTGGCGCGGATGCCGGCGGCATCCAGACCGCAATCACGCAGCAGCTCGACCGGCTTGCCATGCTCGACGAAGCCATCCGGCAGCCCCAGCAGCAGCATTGACTGAGCCAGTCCCGCGTTCAGGTAAAGCTCGGCCACGCCGGCTCCCGCGCCACCCGCGATGGCGTTTTCTTCCACCGTCACCACCAGGTCATGCTCCGCGGCGATCTCGAGCAATGCCTCGCGATCCAGCGGCTTGATGGAGCGCAGGTTGAAGTGGGTCGCGTCCAGCGCCTCGGCGACCTCGGCCACCGGCGTATTCATGCTGCCCACGGCGACGATGGCGACACGCACCTCGGGGCTGCCGCTGATACGACGACGGTATTCCCCCTGACCGATGGCCATTGGCGTCAGGTCGGCATCGGTGGCCACCCCCGGCCCGGTACCGCGCGGATAGCGCACCGCGGCCGGCCCGGGATGCGCCAGTGCCGCGCTCAGCATGCCACGGCACTCGGCTTCATCGGCCGGCGCCATCAGCACCAGCTCCGGCACGCAGCGCAGGAAGGACATGTCCAGGCTGCCGTGATGCGTCGGGCCGTCCTCGCCGACCAGACCGGCACGATCGATGGCAAAGGTCACGTCCAGTTTCTGCACCGCGACATCGTGGATCAGCTGATCATAGCCACGCTGCAGGAAGGTGGAATAGATCGCCACCACCGGCTTCATGCCCTCACAGGCCATGCCCGCTGCCACTGTCACCGCGTGCTGCTCCGCGATGGCGACATCGTAGTAGCGATCAGGATATTCCTTCGAGAAGCGCACCAGATCCGAGCCTTCCCGCATGGCCGGCGTGATGCCGATGACGCGCGCATCAGCGCTAGCGGCATCACACAGCCAGTTGCCGAAGACACTGCAGTATTTCTGCGGCTTGGGAGCCGGCGCGTCGGTGACGGCAGGCGCCTGCTCGGCGGCCTGAGGCGCGGCCTTCTCGAGCTTGGTAATGGCGTGATAGCCGATCGGGTCACGCTCCGCCGGCAGGAAGCCCTTGCCCTTGCGCGTCACCACATGCAGGAACTGCGGGCCATCCAGATCACGCATGTTGCGCAACGTCTGCACCAGCGCCGGCAGGTCATGGCCGTCGATGGGGCCGATGTAGTTGAAACCCATCTCCTCGAACAGCGTCGCCGGGCTGATGAAGCCTTTCATGTGCTCTTCGGTACGCTTGGCAAGCTCCAGCGCGCCCGGCAAGGGCGACAGCAGTCGCTTGCCGTTGGCACGCATCTGGGTATACGGCTTGCTGGCCAGAATACGTGCCAGGTAACTTGCCAGGCCGCCGACGTTCTCGGAGATCGACATCTCGTTGTCGTTGAGCACGACCAGCATATTGGCCTTCACATGCCCGGCATGCGCCAGCGCCTCGAACGCCATGCCAGCCGTCAGGGCACCATCGCCGATCACCGCACAGGCACGCCGTGACTCACCCGCCGTGCGGGCGCCGAGCGCCATGCCCAGCGCCGCACTGATCGAGGTGCTGGAATGGCCTACCCCGAAGGTGTCGAACTCGCTCTCGGCACGCTTGGGGAAGGCAGACAGGCCGTTGTACTGGCGCATGCTGTACATGGCTTCACGACGACCGGTCAGAATCTTGTGCGGATAGGCCTGATGACCCACGTCCCACACCAGACGGTCATGGGGCGTTTCCAGCGCATGGTGGAGGGCCACGGTCAGCTCGACCACACCGAGCCCGGCACCGAAGTGCCCGCCGGTACAGCCGACGCTGTACAGCAGGTAGGCGCGCAGTTCGTCAGCCAATTGGCGCAGCTGTGCCGCGCTCATGGCGCGCAGCGCTTGAGGTGTCTCGACCGCATCGAGCAGTGGCGTCGCGGGGCGCGCCTGAGGTATCTCGTCAAACAGCTTCATAGGCGTCAGGAATCAGTGGTCTCGCTCGATCATGTAGCGCGCCAGCACCGCGAGTGGCTCTGCGGCCTCTCCCAACGGTGCCAGGGCATCCAGGGCCTCTTGCAGTAGCTGACCTGCTCGCTCTTGAGCACCTTCGAGTCCAAGCAGCGAGGGATAGGTCGGCTTGTCGCGCGCAGCGTCAGCACCGGCCGTCTTGCCAAGCGTTGCGGTGTCGCCCGTCACGTCCAGAATGTCATCCTGGATCTGGAAGGCCAGGCCGATAGCCGAAGCGTAGCGCTCTAGGGCAGCAAGACGCGAATCCTGCTCGTCGACTGCCACCAATCCGCCCAGACGGACCGCGGCGCGAATCAGCGCGCCGGTCTTGTAGGCATGCATGCGTGACAGCGCCTCTACCTCGCGGAACTGCCCGACCGCTTCGAGATCCAGCGCCTGACCGGCCACCATGCCGCGCCGCCCGGAGGCCTCGGCCAGGGTACGCACCAGGGCAGGGGTGCGTACATGGCCGGTCGTCGCCATCACTTCGAAGGAGAGCGTCAACAGGGCATCGCCCGCGAGAATGGCGGTCGCCTCATCAAAGGCGCGATGCACGGTGGGACGGCCACGCCGCAGGTCGTCATCGTCCATGGCCGGCAGGTCATCGTGGACCAGCGAATAGGCATGCACCAATTCGAGCGCCGCTGCCGCCGCGTCCAGCGCAGCGCTGTCAGCAGCCTCTTCATCGCAACCCAGGGCACGACCCACCGCATACAGCAGCACGGGGCGCAGACGCTTGCCGCCACCCAGCACGCTGTAGCGCATGGCGTCCTCGAGACGCTCACTCACCGCCGCACTGCCGGGAGTCAACAACGCCTCAAGCACGGCCTCACTGCGCGCCTGTCCAGAACGGATCAGCTCGCTGGCCTGCGATGCAGTCGGCGTGACTTGCGCATTCAATCCACCTGACATCACCAGTCCTTCTCCTCGTCCGCTTCACCCGCCATGCTGCCTGCGGCATCGGGCGCCGTAAACGCCGTGGGCGTCAGCGCACCTTCCGGGCCTTCCACCAATGCCTGCAGGCGCAACTCGGCGCTATCGAGCCGCTGCTGCGCCTCGCGCGCCAGGCTCACGCCCTCTTCAAAAGCGCCCAGTGACGCTTCCAGCGACATGTCGCCAGCCTCGAGCCGCGTCACCAACCCTTCAAGACGGGCCAGGGTGGCGGCGAAATCCTGTGGCACTTCCTTTTCGGCCATGGGTGCTCTCGCTCATCCGACCGGGCGGGCCCGGTGTCTCTGTGTGGAGCGCCAGTATAACCCGAAGGGCTTCACGACGCTGCCCACCCCCTGCGCACGGTGGAAGAGTCACATCAAACGGCTGTGCTGTGAATTTTTCATGCCCGGCACGCGGACATTTCATCCGGAGGCCCCGCCGGCTGTGATATTCTTTGCTCCCCTGTTGACAGCACGCCCCGCTGTTTCTCTGGCATTTTCTTGAGGTGTGACACGCCAGCAGGTCATGAAAAAGACCAAACGAACAGAAACGCCGGCATGACCGGCGAGAGGGTTGATCCGACAATGGCCAAGACGTCCCTGGACAAGAGCAAGATCAAGATTCTATTGCTCGAGGGTGTCCACCAATCCGCCGTGGATAGTTTCCTCAACGCGGGTTACACCAATATCGAACTGCTTCAGACCTCGCTGGCCGAGGAAGAACTGATCGAGAAGATCCGCGATGTGCACTTCATCGGCATTCGTTCCCGCACTCAGCTCAACGAGCGCGTGATCTCCGCTGCCGAGAAGCTCACCGCCATCGGCTGCTTCTGTATCGGCACCAACCAGGTCGACCTGGAAGCCGCACTGAAGCGCGGCATCCCCGTGTTCAACGCGCCCTACTCCAACACTCGCTCGGTTGCCGAGCTGGTACTGGCTGAAGCCATCATGCTGATGCGCGGCGTGCCGGAGAAAAGCGCCAAGGCACATCGTGGCCAGTGGATGAAATCCGCCAAGAACAGCCATGAAGTCCGCGGCAAGACGCTGGGCATCGTGGGCTACGGCAGCATCGGTTCCCAGCTGTCCGTGCTCAGCGAATCCCTGGGCCTGGACGTCATCTACTACGATGCCGTCACCAAGCTCGGCATGGGCAATGCCCGTCAGGTGGCAAGCCTGGAAGAGCTGCTGGCGCGCGCTGACATCGTCACCCTGCATGTGCCGGAAATCCCCTCCACCAAGTGGATGATGGGCAAGCAGCAGTTCGCGCTGATGAAGCAGAACAGCGTCTTCATCAATGCGGCACGCGGCACCACCGTCGTCATCGAAGACCTGGCCGAAGCCCTTTCCAGCGGCAAGCTGCTGGGCGCCGCCATCGATGTCTTCCCGGTAGAGCCGAAAGGCAACGGCGAAGAGTTCGTGTCTCCGCTGCGCGAGTTCGACAATGTCATCCTGACGCCGCACGTCGGTGGCTCCACCATGGAAGCCCAGGAGAACATCGGTATCGAAGTCGCCGAGAAGCTGGTGACCTACTCCGACAACGGCACCACCATCGGCTCGGTCAACTTCCCGGAAGTCGCCCTGCCGGCACACCCCGAAAAGCACCGTCTGCTGCATATCCACGACAACGTCCCGGGCGTGCTGTCACACATCAACCAGGTGCTGTCCGAGGAAGGCATCAACATCTCTGGCCAGTACCTGCAGACCAACAACACGGTCGGCTATGTGGTCATCGATGTCGACAAGGCCTATGGCAAGAAAGCGCTCGAAGCGCTCAAGACCGTCGACCATACCCTGCGTATCCGGACTCTCTACTCGGAAGCTGATTTCGAGAACTGAGTCCGCGCTCTGCTTCATGGCCGTGGAGCAGAGGGCAGGCAAATGAAAACGCCGCAGCCAGAAATGGCTGCGGCGTTTTTTTGTTGCGGATTATCAGGCGTATTGCTCGTCGCGTGTCTTGCTTCCCACTCCCCTCCTTTCATGCCTCTGCCATCCCTCAGCCGACTTCCCATACTCTGGCACTGCCGACCAAGACCAAGGGCGTGTTTCACGTGGAACATCTCATGTCCCTATAAAACATACTGTGAATCAGCAAGTTGAGATCGAGCGCCCAGCTGACAGCGCGTTTCTCAGCGCTCCGACAATGGCGTACCAGCGACGGCCCAGTTTTCCGGCTCCACTTCCTGCAGCACCACCCAGACGGACTGCTCACGTACGCCCAGCACGCGAGCCGTCTCGCGCGTCAACGCCTCCACCAGCTCCCGCTTCTGTTCCTGTGTCTTGCCAGTCAGAAATTCCGCACGAATCATCGGCATGGTTGTCTCTCCTTGTTATTCATGTCTCTTTTTCAGCGTGCCTGGCCAGCCTCGACTCGCGATTGCCATAGTCGCCTTATGGCGCTGCTGCCTATGTTCCACGTGAAACATCAACCGGCAGCAATAAGCGCAGCCCGGCGGTGTCACTCTGCGGCATAGGCTGGTAAAGAAATTGGCTGCTTTACGATAAAGCAGCCAATCCTCACCACACACCATCCAAGAATTGCTTTTATATCAGCCTGTTGGCGATCTTGAGCCAAATATCTCAAGCATCATGTTCCACGTGAAACACGGCTTAGGCGTAGCAGGTATCGCCCAGTAGCACCTCTTCAACGCGACCATTCAACAGCATGCCAAGCAGCGGCGTGTTATGGCCGGCACTGACCAGCGTCTCGCTTGAGACACGCCACTCATGCGCCATATCGATTACTGCCAGATCACAGTACTCACCTACTGCCAGCATGCCGCCCTTGAGTCCGAAGCGTCTGGCACTGAACGTCAATGTCTCGATCAGGCGAGGCAGGCTGAGCAGCTCGGCCTTCACGAGCGCCAGCCCCAGCGGCAGCATGGTTTCCAGGCTGGTCATACCGGGCTCGGACACTGCAAAGGGCGCGCTCTTGGCAGCGGCTTCATGGGGCAGATGATCACTGACGATGGCGTCGATGGTGCCATCGACCACACCGGCCCGCAGTGCATCCCGGTCTGCCGCGCTGCGCAGTGGCGGCTCCAGATGGAAGTTGGCATTGAAGCCTTCCAGTTGCTCATCGGTCCAGTGCAATTGCGCCATCGACACATCCGCGCTGATATCCAGCCCTCTGGCCTTGGCATCACGTACCAGCTCCACGGCTCGTGCACTGGAGAGCAGTGACACATGCGCCCGCACGCCGGTCTGCTCGATCAACAGCAGCCACTGGGTCAGAGCGACCGTCTCGGCGGATTCCGGAATGCCAGCCAGCCCGAGACGTGAGGCAATGGCACCCTCATGGGCGCAGCCCTGCCCGGCCAAGGCGGCCTCCTGGGCCTGGAACACGACGGTGATATCAAAGGTCCGCGCGTATTCCAGACAACGCCGCAGTACACCGAGATCGCGTATCGGCTGGCGAAGGTTGGTCAGTGCCACACAGCCTGCGGATTTGAGCGCGGCCATATTGGCAAGCAGCTCACCTTCCAGCCCCTGCGTCAGTGCCCCCAAGGGTGCAAGACGCACCCCCGCCACATCACGCGCGCGGTCCAGCAGAGTACGAATATGCGAGGCGCTGTCGAGCACCGGGCTGGTATCGGGGCGCGGCAGGATGGTCGCGTAGCCACCCGCCAGTGCGGCAGCCGACTCACTGACCAGGCTGCCCTTGTAGCGCGGGCCCGGGTCGCGCAGGTGTGCGCCAAGATCGATGAAGGCCGGCGTGACCAGCTTGCCCGCCAGGTCATCGCGCTGCTCAGCACTGAAATCCGCCGGCGCTTCGCCGATCGCGATCAGACGGCCACCGTCCAGATGGAGGTCGTACTGGCCATCGCGGCCGTTGGTCGGGTCGATCACCCGTGCATTGATCAGGCTGCGTTTCATGCGCCAGCTCCTCGTGAACGTTCACCCCTGCGCTCGGCGCGCGCCTTCATCTGTCCGGAGACCGCCATCGACAGCACCGCCATACGCACCGCGATACCGTTGGTGACCTGATCGAGTATCAGCGAGCGCGGGCCATCCGCGACGGCGGATTCGATCTCGACACCCCGGTTGATCGGCCCCGGATGCATCACCACGGCGTCAGGGTGCGCGTGTGCCAGGCTTTCGCGGGTCAGGCCATAGCGGCGGTAGTATTCCGATTCCGAGGGCAGCAGCGCGCCATCCATGCGCTCCTTCTGCAGGCGCAGCATGATGACGACATCAACATCCTTCAGCCCTGCTGCCAGCTCAGTGAAGACCTGACAGCCCAGCGTCTCGACCCCGATGGGCAGCAGCGTCTGCGGCGCGACCACCCGCACCTCCGCTGCGCCCAGCGTATTGAGCGCCTGAATCTGCGAGCGAGCGACGCGTGAATGCAGGATGTCACCGACGATCGCGACGCGCAGATGGGCGAACTCGCCCTTGTGGCGGCGAATGGTCAGCATGTCGAGCATCGCCTGGGTCGGGTGCGCGTGACGACCGTCGCCGGCATTGATGATCGCCACATGCGGCGTGATCTGGCTGGCGATGAAATGCGCCGCACCGGAGTCGCCATGACGCACCACGAAAGCATCCGCCTGCATGGCCTCGAGATTGACCAGGGTGTCCATCAGCGACTCGCCCTTGGCGGCCGATGAGGTCTTGATGTCCAGATTGAGCACGTCCGCCGACAGACGCTTGGCGGCCAGCTCGAAGGTGGCACGCGTCCGGGTCGAGTTCTCGAAGAACAGGTTGGCCACCGTACGCCCGCGCAGCAACGGCACCTTCTTGACCTCGGCATCGCCGATGCCACGGAAGTGATCGGCGGTGTCGAGAATCTCGGTCAGCACGCTGCGCGGCAGGCCTTCGATATCCAGAAAGTGACGCAGTCTACCCTGCTCATCCAGCTGGACCTGTGCCGGCGAGGCAGCCCGCACGTCCGCGCTGGCCTGCGAGAGATCAAACAGGTTCATGCCGTCACCTCGCCGGTATCGACCAGTGTCAGGCGCGGGTTGTCGGGGCCTTCCAGCTTGATGCGCTTGCCTGGCGCCAGCGCCAGGTTGGCACCCAGGGCATCGGGCTGCACCGGCAGCTCACGCCCCGGCAGCTCTACGAGACAGGCCAGCAGCACGCGGCGCGGACGGCCATAGTCGAACAGCTCATTGAGCGCCGCGCGCACGGTACGTCCGCTCATCAGCACATCGTCCACCAGCAGCAGATCGCGGTTCTCGATATCCGGCAGCTGTGACCCTTGGCCACCATCCGGCAGGCCCTTGTGGCCGAAGTCGTCGCGCCAGAAACCGATATCCAGTGTCGCGAGGGGCTCCTCAAGCCCCAGCCGCTTTCGCAGTGCCTGGGCGACCCAGACACCGCCGGTATGAATGCCGACCGGAATCAGACGTTCACGATCGAGTTCACGGCGCTCGAACAGCAATTCGAGCTCTTCGGTCATGGCCTCGAGCAATGCCTCGACCTCTGGCAGCGTTTCATGTTCTTCGTGCATCTCAGACTCTTGCATGGATATCGCTTCCTATCTTCCCTGCCGGATGGCGGCAAACAGACAAAAAAAACCCGCTTCCGGAAAGGAAGCGGGTGGAGTATTCAGTAACCGACAAGGTCGCCCTCGCCTCGCTGGCTTGCAAACCAGCTCTCGAGAATCAGCTGAGCGGCGAGGCCGTCCACGCCATCATCGCGATAATTGCCGCGGTGGCCGCGCTCGCGCGCCAAGCCCTTGGCCGCCTTGGTGGAGCCACGCTCGTCCCACATTTCCAGCGGCTTGCCGTAGCGGCCATACAGGCGCTTGCCGAACTTGCGGGCTCGGCTGCACATCAGTGTCTCGCTGCCATCCAGCTCAAGGGGCAGGCCGACCACGAACAGGTCGGGCTGCCATTCCTCGATCAGGCGATTGACGACATTCCAGTCCGGAATGCCGTCCCGCACATGCAGCGGTACCAGAGGCGTCGCGGTGCCGAGCATCTCGGTGCCCACCGCGACACCGATACGGCGCGTGCCGAAGTCGAACGCCAGCGCCGTACGGCTGACTTGCCGCTCAGCCATGCCCGATCTCCCGCGACATCAGATTCATGTCGACGCCCAGCTTGCTGGCAGCCGCTTCGAGACGGGACTCACTGTCGGCATCGAAGAGGATGCCGCTGTCGCCTTCGACGATCAGCCAGCTGTTCTCCTTCAGCTCGTTGGTGAGCTGGTCCGGCTCCCAGCCAGCGCAGCCGAGGCAGACCATGAAGTCATCAGGGCCTTCGTTGCCGGCGATCGCCTTCAGGATGTCCAACGAGGTGGTCAGCGCCAGCTCGTCGGTGACCTGCAGGCTGGAATCCCACTCACTGGCCTTGCCGCGATGCAGGATGAAGCCGCGGTCCTTGTGGACGGGGCCGCCGTAATAGACCACCTCATCGAGGCGCTCACAACTGTCGGCAGCAATCTCGAGCTGCTCGAACAGACCGCGCATGGTCAGCTTGATCGGCTTGTTGACGATGACACCAAGGGTGCCCTTGTCATCATGATCACAGAGGTAACTGAGCGAGCCGGAAAAATTGTCATCATCGAGATGCGGCATCGCCAGCAGGAAATAGTCTCGCAGACTTTGCATGGTCCTCCCGAGGCGTCAGGGCGCGCCAGAATCGTTGCCGGGGCCGAATCGCCAGATGCGGGTGATGGTCAGCTGGCTCATGCCCTTGAGACTTTCATCAAAGGGCGCATAAGGAGCCGCGCCGTAGACCGTATCCAGAGCCGCCTGGTCGAGTTCAGCATGTCCCGAGGATTGTAACACTTCCGCGAACTCAAGCTGACCGCTGGGCAGCACGACGGCGCGAATCCGCAGCTCGCCGCTCAGATGAGCAGGCGCCGGATAGTACTGGTTGCCGAACGTTTGCACCGTGCCGGTCCAGTCGTTGATATAGCGCGCGCGGGCCGAGGCACGCGCCGCCTTCCGTGAGGCGGTGTCGCCCACCACCTCTCGTGACTGGCCGGAGGCCTGGACTCGCTGGACGTCCTGCTCGCTGGCCTGCTGTTCGTTGTCCGGCGTATCCGGCAGCAGTTCGGAACGCGCCACCTGCTGTGACGACGCCTGCTGGGTCGCGATGACCTCGGGGATGCGCTCCGGCAGTACCAGCGCCTGCGTGGCCGGAGCCTGGGCTTGCGCCACGGCCGGCTCGCTGGCCTCGGACGCACTCTGCTCGCCCGGCTGCGGGGGCACCTGATTGGTTGGCCCGGCCTGCACCGCCGCCTCGCGCCCGCTGCCACTGGCCTGCTGGTCCTGCTCGGCCACCACCTGCGAGTCGACGGCAGTGGCGCTGGCCTGACTGACCAGCGTCACATCGAGCATCACCGGCTTGGGCATCGGCGGCACCTCGGGCGGCGTCAGCAGGCCGCTACCCAGCAACCACCAGCCGATGACGGCATGAACAGCCAGTGCCGCGCTCCATGCCACCACACGGCGATGCCCCCGCGTCACCGGAACATAGGTGATCGGGTCGGTGACGCCATGATTGCCTGCCCACCACTCGACGGGTGCTGCCATACCCCACTCCCTGTCCACGGAACCTCATTGGCAGCTTCGGCTTCCCTGCCGTTTACTGCGAATCCATTGCGGGTCAGCCACTGGCGCCGGCCTCACCGCGATGTTGCTCAGGCGGAGGGCTGAGCCGCCAGACGCGCTTCGATGGCATCCATCAACAGACCGGCGATATCAGTGCCGCGCTGGGTATCGATCTCGCGCACGCAGGTCGGGCTGGTGACGTTGATCTCGGTGATGTAGTCGCCGATCACGTCCAGGCCGACGAACATCAGACCCAATGATTTCACTACCGGCTTGACCTGCTCGATCAGCCAGTAATCGCGGTCAGTCAGCTCACGCGATTCACCACGTCCGCCAGCCGCCAGGTTGCCGCGCGTCTCGCCGGCGCTCGGAATGCGCGCCAAGCCGAACGGAACCGGTTCGCCATCCACCAGCAGAATGCGCGTATCGCCGGCGCTGATTTCCGGCACATAACGCTGGGCCATGATCTGACGGGTGCCCTGCAGCGTCAGCTGCTCGATCACCGAGCCGAGATTGCGGCCATCTTCGGCGACGTGGAAGATGCCGCTGCCACCCATGCCATCCAGCGGCTTGAAGATCACGTTGCCATGCTCGGCATGGAAGGCACGCAGCACCTTGTCGTTGGCCGACACGGTGGTCGGCGGGATGCACTGCGGGAACTGCTGAGCGAAGAGCTTCTCGTTGCAGGTCTGCAGCGCGGCCGTCGGATTGACCACCAGCACGCCTTCCCGCTCGGCAAAGCCCAGCAGGTGAACGGCATTCAGGAAGTGTTCGTCGACGGGCGGATCCTTGCGCATCAGGATCACGTCAAGCTCGGCCAGCGGAGTCGCGACGACCTCGCCCAGCTGATGGAAGTTGTCCGGGTCGTGGTAGACCTCCAGATCACGCATCCGGCCCATGGCGCGACCATTCTCGAGATAGAGATCTTCCTGCTCGATATAGTGCAGCGACCAGCCACGCTGGCTGGCGGCCCACAACATGGCCAGAGTGGTGTCCTTCTTGTAGGCGACGCTGGACATCGGGTCCATCACCACGCCGATCTTGAGCTTGCGAGCAGTCATTGAGGCAACCTTGTGACGACACTGCCAGCCCGGCACGCGGCCGGCAGCGGGGATAACGGAGACTCCCGTCGCGACATGACACCATGGCGCGGGAGCGATGGGACAAGTATGCAGCAGCGCCGTGCTGCTCACCACTGGCGAAACGCCCTTGCCGGCGCACGCTGTGTTGCCGGCAGATCAACAATTCCGCCCGGGTGCCCGATGAGGGGAGATCAGCGCGGCAGGTCACCAAATCGCTGCTGGAGCAAGGTCAGCGCCACCACCGGCGCCGTCTCGGTGCGCAGGATACGCGGCCCCAGGCCGAGCACCTCACAACCGGCGGCGGCCGCTTCTGCCACCTCCTCCTGCGTGAAGCCGCCTTCCGGTCCGATCAGCAGGCTGGCGCGGGCCACGCCGCCCTCGGCCTCGGCCACGTTCAGCGCCTCGGCACCGCCCGGCTGCAGAATCAGGCGCAGCGGCTCATCACGCTCGGCCAGCCACTGCGTCATCGCCACCGGGGCATGCACGACCGGCACGACACTTCTTCCGCACTGTTCGCAGGCGCTGGCCGCCACGCCCTGCCAGTGCGCCAGCTTCTTGTCGGCGCGCTCGCCCTTGAGCTTGACGTCGCCACGCGCGGTATAGAGTGGCGTGATGGCAGCTACGCCCATCTCACAGGCCTTCTGGATGGCGTAATCCATGCGATCGCCCTTGGAGATCGCCTGCCCAAGATGCACCGCCAGCGGTGCCTCGCGATCATTGGGCACCGCCTCGATCACCTGCACGCTGACGCCCTTGCGGGTCACCTCCTCCAGCACCACGCGCACCTCTTGGCCACGGCCATCGAACAGCTGCGCCTCACTGCCAACCTTGGCGCGCAGCACCAGCCCGAGATGACGTGCAGGCCCCTCAGGGAGCGCGAAGGACACCCCGGCGCTGACATTGAGATCAAGATCGGGGCAGTGCAGACGGATGGCCATGGACGGGGTCTCGCGGACTAAGAAGCAGTGAAAGAGAACCGCGATGAGTCGATGCAGCATCGCAGGCAAGGCGGCGGTCATTGTCGCTCAGAAACGCAGCGACGGGCCACTGGGGCCCGTCGCTGGTCGTACCTGTCATGTGGCCAATCAAGGCCGGCTCACTGATCAGTGAGCGGTCGCCTCGGCGGCGCCCTGGGCTTCACGCTGCTTGCGCTGCGCGTACATGGCCTCGAAGTTGACCGGGGCCAGCATCAGCGGAGGGAAGCTGCCACGGTTGACCAGGTTGTCGATGGCTTCGCGGGCATACGGGAACAGCACGTTCGGGCAGAAGGCGCCCAGGGTGTGGTCCAGCTGCTCGGCAGACAGGCCAGCGATACGGAACAAACCAGCCTGCTCGACTTCCGCCAGGAAGGCAGTGGTCTTGTCTTCGCCGTTGGTGACCTGAGCGGTGACCTTGATGGCGACTTCAAACAGCTCTTCACCGACCTGCTGATGCTCGGTGTCCAGCTCCAGCGCGACCTTCGGCTGGAACGGCTGGGAGAAGACCGCCGGAGAATTTGGGGCTTCGAAGGACACGTCCTTCACGTAGATGCGCTGCAGGGCAAACTGGAGCTGTTCCTGAGCCTGTTCTGCACCTGCTGCAGCCTGTGCGTTCTGTTCTTCAGCCATGAGACATATCCTTGAGGGTTCGGAGATTTATTCTTGGTTGCGAGCCGGCTTCCAGCAGGCCCGCAAACTTGCCCAGCCAGCGGAGGCAATGACAGCTGGCAGACACTCGGCGAGCGAGCCTGCGACTCAGCGAGTCACGACCGGCAGGCTGTCGGCTTCCCACTGGCCCATGCCGCCCTTGAGCTTGACGGCCTGCTTGAAGCCATCTTTCTCGAGGCGAGCCACCAGCGGTCCCGCCGTCTGGCCGTGCTTGCAGACGATGATCACCGGGCGTTCCTTGTACTTGGCCAGCGGAGTGGTCTCGCTGGACAGCTGACTGCTGGGAACATTGACGGCACCGGCGATATGACCGGCCTTGAATTCCTTGCTGTCGCGGATGTCGATGAAGACACCCTCTTCGCGATTGACCAGTCGCGTGGCCTCGCTGACGCTGACACCGTGGTTGCCACGCATGGTTTCCATGACGATGAGGGCGACCAGCAGGGCAATGAAGGCGCCGACCAGCAAGGGATGATTCTGCGCGAACTGAAGCAGCTGTTCGATCATGAGACGGGCTAACTCCGCTGTGACGTGCATGCCGACGCGTACGCGGCAAAGGAAATAGACCGCTACCTGAGGTAACGGAGCCAGCATTATACATGACAGGCCCAAGCATGAATGCCGCTGCATGGCATCAAAAAGGCGTAGCCGGGCGATGCGCCGGCTGCTGTCGGCTCAGTCAGGCCGGAGCGATCCACCGATAGCGCGACCCAATCCCGGCGATACACTTGCGACACTTGCACTCGGCACCTTACCACCCCTCTAATAGAGGGCAGAACGAGCAGGTAGTTTTATCACTACATGTCATGTCGTCTCCGCCTCGCGGATGCGCCACAGCATGGCCACAGGACATGACAGCTGCATGATGTGTCACCCGCCGAGCATCATCCTGGTATCCCGGCCCCTGCTCACCCCAGATCATTCGTCATCACAGCGAGGAAGTCATGGCAGCTCAAGCACAAGGTCCGCGTCCCGTCGCCCTAATCATTCTGGACGGCTACGGTCACAGCGAAGAGGAGAAGGACAACGCCATCCTCGCTGCCGACACGCCGGTGATGGACCGCCTGCGTCGTGAATATCCCAGCGAACTGATTCACACCGATGGTGGCTTCGTCGGCCTGCCGGACGGCCAGATGGGCAACTCCGAAGTCGGCCACATGAACCTCGGTGCCGGACGCATCGTCTATCAGGACTTCACGCGCATCACCAAGGCGGTGCGTGAGAATGCCCTCAAGGACAATGACGTCCTGACCGCGCCCATCGATGCCGCCGTCAAGGCTGGGCGTGCCGTGCACCTGATCGGCCTGCTGTCACCGGGTGGCGTCCACTCCCACGAAGACCACACCCTGGCCATGGCCGACCTGGCCGCCGAGCGGGGCGCCACGCGCATCTATATCCACGCCATCACCGATGGCCGTGACACCGCGCCCAAGAGCGCCGAGGCCTCCATCGTGCGTGCCGATGAACACCTCGCGGGTCTGGGCCTGGAAGACGGCCGTGTCGCCACGCTGGTCGGTCGCTACTTCGCACTGGACCGCGACAACCGCTGGGACCGCGTCGAGCAGGCCTACCGCCTGATCGCCAACGGCGAAGCCGAGCATGAAGCCGCCACCGGCGTCGCCGGGCTGGCTGCCGCCTACGAGCGCGACGAGACCGATGAATTCGTGACCGCCACCCGTATCGGCGATTCCGTCGCCATGCAGGAAGGCGATGCGGCCATCTTCATGAACTTCCGCGCCGACCGTGCCCGCGAGCTGACCCGCGCCTTCGTCGAGCCGGACTTCGCAGGCTTCGAGCGCACGCCGCCCAAGCTGGCCCACGACGGCCTGGTGATGATGACCCAGTACGCCGCCGACATCCCGGCGCCGGCAGCCTTCCCGCCGACCGAGCTGCACAATACCCTGGGGGAGGTCGTGTCCGACCGTGGCCTGACCCAGCTGCGCATCGCCGAGACCGAGAAGTATGCGCACGTCACTTTCTTCTTCTCCGGTGGTCGCGAAGAGGAATATCCCGGCGAGACGCGCATCCTCGTGCCGTCCCCGCAGGACGTGAAGACCTACGACGAGAAGCCGGAAATGAGCGCCGGCGAAGTCACCGACAAGCTGGTGGAAGCCATCGAGTCCGGCAGCTACGACCTCATCGTCTGCAACTACGCCAACGGCGACATGGTCGGCCACACCGGCAAGTTCGACGCCGCCGTCCAGGCCGTCGAGTTCCTCGACAAATGCGTGGCGCGCGTGGTCGAGGCGCTGGAGAAGGTCGGGGGCGAATGCCTGATCACCGCCGACCACGGCAACGCCGAGCAGATGGTGCACCCGGAAACCGGCAACCCGCAGACCGCGCACACCACCTTCGAGGTGCCGCTGATCTACGTGACGCAGCGCGATGCCAAGCTGGCCGCCGACGGGCGTCTGTGCGATCTCGCCCCGACCCTGCTGACCATGATGGGCCAGTCGGTGCCGGAAGAGATGGATGGCAAGGTGCTGGTCGATTATGCCGAGGCCTGATAGCAGGCTGCATGGCGCACCCTTCGGTGCGTCGTGCCTCTCGCCCAGCCCGAGCAAGCCGCTCGGGCTGGGCGACCGCCCCCGAATCTTCAAGCGCCGGAGCCGAGTCTCCGGCGTTGTGCTGTCTGCCTGGCTGCTGAGTCTCGCCCCGCTGGCACTCGGCCCCGTGGTGGCGACCACCGCGCAGGCCGCTGACGACACCGCCACCCTGACCCAGAAGAAGCAGGCCTCCCAGGAAGACCTCAAGCGCCTCAAGCGCGAGATCCAGGCGATGCAGGGCGAGCTCAAGGCCACGGCAGCGCGGCGCAGCGACACCCGCAACGGGCTGGAGAAGATCGAGCGCCAGCTCAACGCCACGCGCCAGCAGACCGGCAAGCTCGAGGATGAGCGCGATGACATCAAGCAGCAGCTGGTGGCACTGACGCGCAAGCGTGAAGCCCTCAGTCAGCAGCAGACGGCCCAGAAGGCGGCGGTCGCCGAAGAGATGGCCGCCCTCTATCGCCTCGGTCGTCAGCCTGAACTGAAATTGCTGCTCAATCAGGATGATCCCGCACGTCTTGAGCGCCTGCAGGTCTATCTGAACCACCTGAGCGAATCACGACGCGCAGCGCTGGAGCGCCTGGCCGAGCTGAACCAGTCACTGGCCGACACCCGCGCGCAACTGCTGGCCCGCCAGACACGCCTGGATGACGTGCAGGCAGGACTCAAGCGGCAGGCCAGTCAGCTGATCGCGCAACAGAATGAACGCGCTGCCCTGCTGCGCAAGCTGGATGCGCGCTATGCCAGCCATGAGGCGAAGATCGCCGAACTGGACCAGGACCGCGCGCATGCCAATCAGCTGATCCAGACCCTCGAGAAGCGCCTCAAGTCGATCAAGAGCGCGCCGCCACCCAAGACCCGCATCACGCGTGCGATGGGCAAGATGGATTGGCCGGCGCCGGGCAAGGTGATCTCCGCCTATGGGCGTGGCGAGGGCGTCAACCGTGATGGCGTGTTGATTCGCGCGACTCAGGGCACCGCCGTCACGGCGCCGCACGCCGGTCGCGTGGTCTTCGCGGACTGGATGCGTGGCTATGGCAACCTGCTGATACTCGATCACGGTGACAATGTGCTGACGCTCTACGCCCACCTGGCAAGCTTCAGCGTGGGTCCGGGCGACAGCCTGTCACGCGGCCAGCAGCTGGGTAGTGTCGGCAGCAGCGGCGGGCGTGATGGCCCGGCGCTCTATTTCGAAGTGCGCCGCAGCGGTCAGCCGACAGACCCGAGTCGCTGGCTCTCGCGCCGCTGAAGTGCCTGGCAGCGGCACCTCGCGCAGCGTCTGATAGTCAGCCAGCGCTGAATGCTACCGCTAGCCAGCGGGCTAGTCGCCAGGCACTCGCGCGGGATATGCTCGCAGTAGCCTGTGACTGCGAGCATGCTGGGCGGTGTTCCCCCTGCCATGCCTCGACATCCGGCCCCGGCGCTCAGCGCATTTCGGTACCAGTCGAGTCAGTATCCGTCGAGAAGGAAATCGCATGTCTGCAATGTCGCCGTTCCGTCCTGCCCCGCGCCGCCTGCGTCAGCTGACGGTCAGCGTGCCGCTGAGCCTTGCCCTGCTGGGTGGCGGACTGCCGGCCAGTGCAGAAGATGTCACCTCACCGGCCGACAGCGCTCAGGATGCCCGTCAGGGCACGGACCTGCCGCTGGATGAGCTGCGCACCTTTGCCGAGGTCTTCGAGCGCATCAAGCGCACCTACGTCGATCAGGTCGATGACCGCACGCTGCTCAAGAATGCCATGCGCGGCATGCTCGAAGGGCTGGACCCGCACTCCGCCTATCTGGATCAGGAAGACTGGCAGGACCTGCGCGAGAATACCGATGGCGAGTTTGGCGGCATCGGTATCGAGGTCGGCACCGGCGACGATGGCCAGCTGACCGTCATCGCCCCCATCGACGACACCCCGGCGGCGCGCGCGGGCCTGCAGCCGCGAGACGTCATCCTCAAGATCGACAATACGCCGCTGGACGGCCTGTCGATGTCGGAGTCGGTCAAGTTGATGCGCGGTGAGGCAGGCTCTCGCATTCGGCTGCTGATTCTGTCCGAGGGCGCCGACATGCCGCGCGAAGTGGTGCTGGAACGCGCCATCATCAAGAGCAGCAGCGTCAGTCAGCGCCTGCTGGACCCGGGCTATGGCTATCTGCGCATCAGCCAGTTCCAGAGCGCGACCGGTGACGAGGCCCACACGGCTCTGGCCAGACTGCGGGAAGACAATGATGGCGAGCCGCTCAAGGGGCTGGTGCTGGATCTGCGCAACAACCCCGGCGGGCTTCTCTCGGCCGCCGTCGAGATCAGTGACCTGTTCCTGTCCAGTGGCCGCATCGTCTACACCGAAGGCCGCCTGCCCGACAGCGAGCTGTCCTTCTCGGCCAAGCCCGATACCCCGGCGGGCGACACCCCGCTGGTGGTGCTGATCAATGGCGGCACGGCCTCGGCCGCGGAAATCGTGTCCGGCGCGCTGCAGGATCAACACCGCGCCATCATCATGGGCACCGACAGCTTCGGCAAGGGCTCGGTCCAGACGGTGATGCCGCTGGGCAATGGCGATGGGCTCAAGCTGACCACCGCGCTCTACTTCACGCCCAGCGGTCGTTCAATCCAGGCCGAGGGCATACGCCCGGATGTCGAGGTCGTGCGAGGCCGTCTCGAGCGCGACACGCGACGTGACTTCAGCGTGCGCGAGGCAGACCTCGACGGGCGCCTCGACAATGCCAACGCCGCCAGCGAGTCCGCCAGCAGCAAGGCACCCGACAGCCCGGTGGTGGCGGAAAGCGACTATCAGCTGGGTGAAGCGCTCAATCTGCTCAAGGGCATGAACGTGCTGGGGCGCAGCGCGGCACTCAAGGCCACCGTGCCCACAAGCGACGAGTAAGCCTCACGCCATGATCGTTTGATCATCAGGCCACAACGACAAGGCCCCGCCATCTGGCGGGGCCTTGTCGTTGCAGGGGGCATGACATGCGCACTTGTATAGAGGCATATAGCGGCATGTGTGGCAGCGATCGGCCATCCTGTGACCACCTGTGCCCAAGCAATGATAGTTGGCGCTCACATACCCGACGGCACAGACACTACATCATCTTCACTCTTGTTACGGCTTGCAGCTGGCGGGCAACTCACCCCGCTGCCCCATCGCCTGACGCATCAGGATACGCTTCAGCTCGCCCTGGCCGTCGACGAAACCAAGCCCGAAGTTGCGCAGCAGCCGCACGCCCGGCTGACGGCTGCCGAACAACAGCCGGAAGCCATCCATCATCTTGAGCATCATGGCATTGTCGCTGCGACGCCGGCGGCGATAGCGCGCCAGCCAGCGCTCGTCGCCAAGCGCCACCCCGCGGCGATGTCCTGCCAGCAGCTCGTCTGCCAACACCGCCACATCCATCAAACCCAGATTGACGCCCTGCCCTGCCAGCGGGTGAATGGCATGCGCAGCATCCCCCACCAGCGCCAGCCCCGGCAGCACATAGTCTTCGGCGTGGCGCTGATGCAGCGGGAAACTGAAGCGCTCACTCGCCCATTCGATGGCGCCGAGCTGACCTTCAAAGGCGTCTTCCAGCTCACTACAGAAGGCCGCCGGTGACAGTGCCAGCAGGCGCTCGGCCTCTTCTGGCGTAGTCGACCACACGATGGAGCAATGCCGCTCTGCAGCCGAGGCTCCCTCGAGGGCGTCATTGACGGCCAGCGGCAGGAAGGCCAGCGGCCCGGTCGGCAGGAAGCGCTGACGCGCGACGGCCTGATGCGCGAGTTCGGTGCGCACCGTGGCCACCAGCGCGACCTGGCCGGTGTCGTGTTCCCGCGTGGCGATCCCGGCCAGCTCGCGCAGCCGTGAGCGCGCACCATCCGCCGCGACCACCAGCGCCGCGGTGACTGTCCGGCCATCGGTCAGCGTCAGGCTGGTCGCTTCCGCCTCGTCGAGCTGGTAAGCATTCACTACCGATGTAGCGCCCGAGCGTGGCAGTGCCATGCCTGCCACACGCGCCCCGAAGCAGCGCGTGATCGCTGGGCAGGCATCGATGGCCTGCTCCAGCGCGGCGAGCGTGACCCGGTTCTCGACGATATGCCCCAGCACCGGCACGCCACTGTCCTCGGCGCTGAACTGGATCTCGCCATTGCCCTCTGCGTCCCACACCTGCATGCCGGTATAGGGCATCAGGCGACTGGCGGCGATCGTCGGCCACACACCCAGACCGCTCAACAGCTGCTGAGAGACCGGCGTCAATGCACTCACCCGTGACTCGGGGGCGCTATCTGGCTGCCAGCGGGTCGCGGACTCACGCCCCTCGACCAGCATGACCCGCAGTCCCGCCTGCCCCAGCAGCAGTGCCAGGGTGGCACCGACGATACCGGCACCGACGATGGCGACATCGGCGTCATGTGCGCTACCTGCTGATCGACCGTCCTTCATGCCTGCTCCCTGTCTCGTAGTACTGTCTCGAAGTTCAGTCTCGTAGCCTGATCTCGAAGACCAATCTCGTGCCCTGATTTCGAAGCCCCGTCGCGTGGCTCGACACCAAGGTGCTGTCAGTGAGGCCCTGTCAGTGACGCCCTGCCTGCGAGGCTCTGCCCACGAGCCAAGTCAGTGAGTGCCCACCAATCTCAGCGCTCAATGCCCATCGAGCGTCTGGCCAACAAGCGCTTGAGCGGCGAGACCAGATTGAGCCCGATCAGGCCCGCTGCCCGTGCATGCCCCAGCCAGCGACTCTCGACCCCGAACAGGCGGATCAAGCCATCGCTGAACAGCACCACATTGTCGCGATCCGCGCCGCGCCGCTCCTCGAAGTCACTCAGCACGCTGGTGGCCCCCGGCGACTCGCCACGCGTCAGGCCCGCCTCGATGGCCGCGACCAGGTCGGTCACGCCGCGCAGCGCCAGATTGAAGCCCTGCCCTGCCACCGGGTGCAGTGCGTGGGCGGCATTGCCGAGCACCGCAAGGCCGGGGCGCGTGCCTTCGCTGGCACGCACCAACGACAGCGGATAGGCGTGGCGTTGCCCGACGCGGCGAAAGCGGCCGGCGCGTTCACCGAAGGCGCGCTGCAGCGCCTGCAGGAAGTCGCTGTCGGGCAGCATCATCAGGCTTTCCGTGTCAGCGGGCGAGCGAGTCCACACCAGCTCCATGCGCTTGCCGGCCAGCGGCAGCAGCGCCATCGGGCCTTCACTGGTAAAGCGCTCGTAGGCGACCCCCAGGTGAGGCTGGCTCATCTCCACCGTGGCGATCAAGGCATGCTGCTCATAGTCCTGCGCCGCACTGTGGATGCCGAGGCGCTCCTTGAGCCCGGAACGACCGCCATCCGCCAGCACGGTCAGCTCAGCCTCGATCAGACGACCATCCTCGAGCGTGAGGCGATGGCCTTGTGCCGTGACAGCGATTTCTGCCACGCGCGCCGGGCAATACCAGGCCAGCGGCAGCTCGGCTAGCTGGCGATGCAGCACCTGCCCCATCCAGGCATTGGGAATCACGTGGCCGAGCGCGGCTACCTCGAGTTCGGAGGCTCGCATGCGTGTCGCGCCCAGGTGGCCGCGCTCACTGACATGGATGGTGCGAATCGGCGTGGCGTGCTCGCACATCGCCTCCCAGACCCCGAAGGCGGTGAACCGCTGGCGTGAGCCCGCCGCGATGGCGCTGGCACGTGCATCGAAACTGGGCTGGAAGCGCTGGGCGTCTGCCGTCGCCGCGGGCAGCTCATTGGCCTCGATCACGGCGACACGCAACGCTGCGGCCTCACGGCCCTTCTCGTCGGCCACACGCGCCATCAGCGGCGCCAGCGCACAGGCCAGGCTGGCACCCACCAGACCGCCGCCGATGATCACGATGTCGAAGTGTTCGGCATCACGCCCGCTCATGGCTTCAGGCTCGCTCATGGCGTCAGGCCTCCGCGCGCATCAGCGCCTCGATGGCCTCGACGGACTTGGGCACGCCATGGCTCAACACCTCGTGGCCAGCGGCAGTCACCGCGACGTCGTCCTCGATGCGAATGCCGATGCCGCGATATTCGGCAGGAATGTCGGCGTCCTGCGGAATGTAGAGACCCGGCTCGATGGTCAGCACCATGCCCGGCACCAGCGGACGCGGCTCACCCGCTTCGCGATAGCTGCCAACATCGTGCACATCCAGCCCCAGCCAATGCGAGGTGGAGTGCAGATAGAAGCGACGGTAGGCATCGCTCTCGATCAATTCCTCGACCTCGCCCTGCAACAGGCCCAGTTCGACCAGCCCCGTGGTCAGGTCATGCACCACCTGTTGGTGAATGCCCACCAACGTTGCACCCGGCACCACGGCGGCCACCGCGCGCTCCTGGGCCTTGAGCACGATCTCGTACAGACGGCGCTGCGGCTCACTGAAGCGGCCATTGACCGGGAAGGTACGCGTGATGTCGCCGGCATACAGGGCGTACTCGGCGCCGGCATCGATCAGCACCAGCTGACCATTCTCCAGCGGCGCGCGATTCTCGATGTAGTGCAGCACACAGGCATTCACACCCGCCCCGACGATGCTGGTGTAGGCCGGGGCCGGCGCGCCCTGCCACTGGAATTCATGCTCGATCTCGGCCTGCAGATGATACTCGTGCAGGCCGGGACGGCTGATCTGCATCGCACGCACATGCGCGCGCGCGGAAATCTCGGCGGCGTGGCGCATCAGCGCCAGTTCACGCTCATCCTTGATCAAGCGCTGCTCATGCAGCAACGGCGCGAGGTCCTCGAACGCTACCGGCGGCCGGGCTCCACGCCGCACCGCTGCCGCCAGCTCATCGCGCAGCGCTTGAGCCAGCGCCAGAGCTTCATCATCCTCGAACAGCACATAGAGACGCTCGCGGCCATCCAGCAGGCTGGCCATCACCTCATCACGGGCCTCATTGGTGAAGGCCTGATCGAAGCCTGCCGTGGCGACGGCACCCTCGGCACCGATGCGGATGCCGGTCCAGGCTTCGGCCAGCGGGTCCTTCTCCTGACAGAACAGCACGCTCTCGCCTTCGGCGCGCCCGGGCAGCAACAGCAAGGCGGCCTCGGGTTCCGGCCAGCCGGTCAGATAGTGGAAGTCGCTGTTCTGACGGAAGCTGTATTCACTGTCGCGGTTGCGCTGGGCCAGGCCCGAAGAGACCACCAATGCGGCAGCCCCCTGCGGCAGCTGCGCGATCAGGCGCTGGCGGCGTGCACGAAAATCCTCTGCCGTCAGGGCAGCAGGTGCGGGCAGGATGGCTGGGGCAGTCATGGCAATCTCCGTCGAGAACCCGCCGGGCATGGCGCGTTCGAGTGACAAACAGGCGTGATGCTGTAGATGGGGTCACCCGCCCTCTTGCACCAGCCCTGCGTCAGACGCGGCGCAAGTGGTGGGTGACCTTCTATTCAGTGGCTAGCGGCTGAGCAGATACTGATGCTACAGATACTGACTCAGTGGGTATCGGTACGCGAGCTGACGCCAAGGCTTCCCTCGAGACCGCCTTCCGGCAGCTGGTCATCGCTGGGCTTCTCGACGTCCGGGTTGCCCGGGTGCTGCTCGGTATACAACAGCAAGGCCGCCATGCGCACATGGTCAGCCAGCGCGAACAGGTCGGCCTCGTCCTCGGTGTTGTCGTCGTCGAGGTCTTCGGCGTTGGCTAGGCCACTCGAGATGGCTTCGACATCGCTCAGCGCATCCTTGAGCGCCTGACCCCAGCCACTGCGGACATCGTCATCGGCACCGGCCAGTTCTTCCTGGAAGCCCAGCGTCCATTCGCGCAGGCTCTGACCACGTTCGGCCAGCGAGAACATGTCATCCGGCAGCAGCGGCTCGAAGCTCATCTCGCTGGCGGCCAGACGCTCCTGATTGCGCGTACGCCAGGTAAGGAAGACTTCACCTGCTTCACGCGTGGCCGGTTGCTCGACCCCCAGCGAGGCGCAGACACGCGCCAGCCAATCCTCGGCACTGATGTCATCCAGCGCCAGGGCGGCTACCAGCTGACCGTCGAGGAAGGAGGGATTGTTGAGACTGCCGTGAGCCAGGAAGTGGTCAGCGACGAGCGAGAAGTCGAAGGTATCGTTGATGATCGCCATGATGCGGCCCCATTGAGTCAGTGAGAAGTGGTTCTGTAGCGGGAGAATGGCATCTGAAGGATGTGCTGCAACACAAGGCAGCCGCGCCGCGCGGCGCGTTGACCCTCCAGAAGCGGCTCTCTATAGTGGCTCGAGAATGCCCCATCTTACCGCACTGGCCCTCCTTCTGGCTTGCCGTCCTGACTGCGACGGTGACGCATTGACAGCAGGACGTCGGCATCAATCTGGATGACGCCGGACAAGGCCCGAGAGGATCTACATGAGCGATTCCGCCACCCCACGCAATACCACCGAGATCAGCCTGCTCGGCCGCAGCTATACCGTCAGCTGTCAGCCCGGCGAGGAAGATGGCCTGACCCGTGCGGCGGCTTATCTGGATCTCGCCATGCAAGGCATCCAGCAGCGCGGCAACACCATCAGCGCCGACAAGGTCGCCCTGATGGCCGCGCTCAATATCTCGCATGAGCTGATCAACAGCCGTGACAGCGAGCGCGCCCTGCAGCGCGACTTCGAGACTCGCCTCACCGCGCTGGACCGTCAACTGGATGCCGCGCTCAGTCAGCTGCCAGCCGACTATGCCGATCAGGCGAAGGCGCGCGCCGCTGAGCGTAAAAACGCTTCAGAATCAAACAACTGATACATTCAGGCAACAGATTGTTCCCGACAGGATTAGCCCTTGGGCAGGCAGGCGGGGTTTGGTAAACTGAATGGGTTCTCTGGGGTGTACGACAGTTGCCGATGTCCCTCGAGCTTATAAGCTATTCCCAGGGAGTCCACTGCGCAGTGCTGTGTGCATGTCCGTGCGTCGGAACGCCTGATGCGCTGCGCGGGACTACCCACCTTGAACCGCTGGGTTCAAGGGCCCCCGGTAACACCGGCACCTTGGAGAACCCTGTCTGACGGAGATTGTCAGGCATGCACAAGCCCCCCGCGGTCTATGCCGCACCCGCGAGCCCACGCTCGCCACTCCCTTCTGCAGCACTCGATACCACGCTCTGGGCGCTGCCCAGCGAGCTTGATCACCCTCAGGCCGACCGTCGTGCGCTTCGCCGTCTGCTGCGCCAACGCCGCCGTCAGCTACCCCCTGCCATTCGCCTGCAAGCCGAAGATGCGCTCCTGCGTCAGCTGAAACGGCTGCCGGAACTGTTGCGCGCCCGCCACATCGCCCTGTATCTGCCCTACGATGGCGAGATCGATGCCACGCGTCTGTGCGATTGGCTACAGCGACGAGGGGCGAAGGTCTATCTGCCGGTACTGCGTCCGTTCGCGGCCAATTCGCTATGGTTCGTGCGCTACGACGATCAGACACCCCTGGTCAGCAACCGCTTCGGCATCGCCGAACCGGACACCCGTCATGGGGCTTCCAGGGTGCGGCGCCTGCCTGCCTGGGCGCTGGATGTTGTCTTGATGCCGTTGGTCGGCTTCGATGGGCGCGGGGCTCGCATCGGCATGGGCGGCGGCTTCTACGATCGCAGCTTCGCCTTTACCCGCCGCCCCGGCCCAAGGCCGCTGCTGATCGGTCTCGCTCACCACTGTCAGAAGGTCCCCGCCCTGCCGGTACAGCCCTGGGATGTCCCGCTGGACGCCATCGTCAGTGATCGCGAAGTCGTGCGCCCTGCCCGTGCCGAATGAGGCGCTGGGCTTTATGACGAGATCGATGGCACGACCGCGAGATGTCGAGGGTGAAGGCAGGCAGAAAGAGGCTATCTGTGAGGAGGCGAAGCAGCAGCACAGCGAAGCCAGACGAGGCGTCAAGCTGAGGAGGAGCCGGGAGCAGAAAAGTTGGAAAGCTGGGAGCAGAAACGCTGGAAAGCCTGGCAGGAGGGTCATGGCATGGGTGCGTGGCGCCAGAGACTGACGCCAGCAGCACCGCTACCGCCGGTGAGGGCAGCAGCGCAGGATTCAGGAACCCATTACGGTCTGGGCGTAGCCGGTTGCCACTACACCAATCCCGAAAATGAATACCAGGGCCATGACCAGATCGGGCTTACGTTTCATGAGAGCGGGCTTCTTCTTATATCGTCAGTGGCTTTCGCGTGACGGTTGTCGATGACTGTCTTCCTGACAGTGACCAGATGATAGGCATCTGACTTCTGTATGACAATCACCATGCAATCGTTTGAATGGACGCTTTTCCACGCAGCTTTTGATGTCTGGTCACCCCAGCCGACAAGAGCTTCATCCAGAAACACCGTTCTTTTTCGCGCTTGGCATGAAATGTGGAATTTCCTGCGGCATGCCCGCCGGATACGCATGAAAAAGCCCCGACCTTCCACGCGAAGGCCGGGGCTTTTCTTTCCACGAATATGACCAATGCAGCATGATGAGCTGCGCCTCAGCTCGCCGCCTTCAACGCAAATGACTCATATAGCCATCATCGCCCCATCGCTTGCCTCGCTCAGGACAGAAACAGGCGATAGGCGGGATTGTCGCTCTCTTTCCAGAAGCGATAGCCGATCTCATTGAAATATTCCTCGACCCGCGCGCGGTCGCCATTGGGGATCTGCATGCCGATCAACACCCGCCCATGCGACGCGCCGTGGTTACGATAGTGGAACAGCGAGATGTTCCAGTCCGCCGGCAGGTGGGTGAGGAAATTCATCAGGGCGCCGGGACGCTCCGGAAACTCGAAACGATAGACCTCTTCCTCGAGATCGCTGGTCGTGCGCCCACCGACCAGATGACGCGTGTGCAACTTGGCCAGTTCGTTGTCGGTCAGGTCTTCCACCGCATAGCCCACCTCACGCAGCTTCTCGACCACAGCAGCGCGGTCTTCACCGCCCGGCTTGACCTGCACGCCGACGAAGACATGCGCTTCCTCCGGGTTGGCATAGCGATAGTTGAACTCGGTGACCATGCGCTTGCCGATCACCTTGCAGAACTGCTTGTAGGCCCCCGGGCGCTCCGGCAGCGTCACGGCCAGAATCGCCTCACGCTGCTCGCCCAGCTCGGTGCGCTCGGCAATGTGCTGCAGGCGATCGAAGTTGGTGTTGGCGCCGGAGTTGATGCAGACCAGCGTCTCCCCTTCCGCGCCTGACTGCTGGACGTATTTCTTGAGGCCCGCCAGTGACAGTGCGCCACTGGTTTCGGAGACGGCGCGCGTATCCTCGAAGATATCCTTGACCGCCGCACACATCTCATCGGTATTGACGGTGATGACCTCATCGACGGTGTGCTGGATGAGCTCGAACGGTGCCGCGCCGATCTGCGCGACCGCCACGCCCTCGGCGAACACGCCGACCTGGTCCAGCACCACGCGTTCGCCGGCTTCCATGGCGGCCTTGAGGCAGGCGGCATCTTCCGCCTCGACCCCGATGACGCGGATCTCGGGGCGCAGGTACTTCACGTAGGCCGCGACCCCGGCGATCAGGCCACCGCCCCCGACCGGCACGAAGATCGCATCGATCTTGCCGGGATGCTGACGCAGGATTTCCATGCCGACGGTGCCCTGGCCGGCAATGACATCCGGGTCATCATAGGGCGGAATGAAGGTATAGCCGTGCTCGTCCATCAGGGTACGCGCGTGGGCCAGAGCCTCGGGGAAGGCGTCGCCCTTGAGAATCACCCGCGCGCCGCGCTCGCGCACGGCCTGCACCTTGATTTCCGGCGTAATGCGCGGCATCACGATCACTGCCTTGACGCCCATCAGCTTGGCCGCCATCGCCAGGCCCTGCGCATGATTGCCGGCCGAGGCCGCAATCACGCCACACGCCTTCTGTTCATCCGTCAGCTGGGCCATCTTGTTGTAGGCGCCGCGAATCTTGAAGGAATAGACAGGCTGCAGGTCTTCACGCTTGATGAAGATGTGATTGCCGAAACGACGCGACAACAAGGGTGCCGGTGAGAGCGGAGTTTCATGGGCGGCTTCGTAGACACGAGCCGACAGGATTTTCTTGATGTAATGTTCGAGCATTATAGGAATGTCCTGATGTGTCACAGCGCGGGCCGCATGAGCGCGACCGAACCCCCATTGTTATCAGACCGCTGGCGAGAGCGTCCAGCGCCATCGCCGGGTTTGCCGTTATAATGTGGCGTTTTCCGGCGTTGCGCTTCACGTCAAGCCGTTTTCCAGTGCCTGTCGGCGGTAAACTGCTGGCCACGCGGGGAAGACCGCGCCAATGCCCACTTTCACCACCGCCCCACCGACCCGAGGTATCACATGACCCAGGATGAGCTGAAGCAGGCCGTGGCCCGCGCCGCCCTTGACGAGATTCGCCCACTGCTGAGCCGCGACACCATCATCGGCGTCGGCACCGGCTCGACGGCCAATCTGTTCATCGATGCGCTGGCGGAAGTGCGCCACGACTTCGCCGGCGCCGTCGCCAGCTCCGAAGCCACTGCCGAGCGCCTCAAGGGCCATGGCATCGACGTCTTCGAACTCAACCATGTCGGCACCGTGCCGGTCTACGTGGATGGTGCCGACGAGATCGACCCGCGCCTGGCGATGATCAAGGGCGGCGGCGCCGCGCTGACCCGCGAGAAGATCGTCGCGGCCTGCGCCGAGCGCTTCGTGTGCATCGCCGATGGTTCCAAGCAGGTGGATATTCTCGGCGGCTTCCCGCTGCCGGTGGAAGTCATTCCGATGGCGCGCTCCTATGTCGCGCGTGAGCTGGTCAAGCTGGGCGCCGACCCGGTCTACCGCGATGGCGTGCTGACCGATAACGGCAACCGCATCCTCGATTGCTACAACTTCCTGATCGAGGACCCGATCGCCATGGAAGCGCGCATCAATGCCATCGTCGGTGTCGTCACCAACGGCCTGTTCGCGGCACGCGGTGCTGATGTGCTGCTGGTGGGACGCGAAAGTGGCGTCGAACGCATCACTGCCTGAGGAGCTGGCATGACGATGAATCTGCGCCCACGACTGCGCCTGGCGACCGCACTGCTGCTGGCAGCAGGCACAAGTCCGCTGGCGCTGGCCGATAGTCTGCCGATCAGCCAGCCCGTCACCGTGACGCTCGACAGTGGCGTCAGGATCCTGCTCAAGCCGGACCACAGCTGGGAATATCAGCTGGATGAGGTGCAGGCCGCTTCCCCCCCGGCCACACACCCATCCGGGGAAGCTGGCGCTGGCAACGCGCTGGTGCCGACCTCGACGGCCGTGCCGGTGACGGCGGCGGTCACTCCGGCTGACGACTCGGCCTCACCATCAGCCGGAGCGGCCGCCGCCAGCGCCAGCAACGCAGCACCTGACAGCGCGTCGCGCCTCAACCGCAGCGCGCTGGCCAATCCGCGCCTGTTGAGTGAAGGCCACCGCGATGGTCTGGTCGCGCGTCTGTCCTCGGTGAGCGAAGAGGATGACGAGGCGCTTCTGCAGTTCAGCCTCGACAACACGGCCGGCCAGAGTGTCATCGGCGTGCAGGCCAGACTCCGCCTGTATGCCGATGATGGCCATCTGCTCGCGACGCGTGAGGTGCCACTGTGGGTCGGTGAATATCGTCTGCCCCAGACCTACCTGCGCCCCGGCCAGACACGCGATAGCCGCGAAGTGCGCGTCTCGCTGCCGGAGGGTGAGTGGTCACGCCAGCTGGTGCGCGTGGAAGTCACCGAGGTGGAGTTCCGCTGATCACCAGATGCCGGATGCCGGATCCCAGGTGTCAGATACCACAGCAGCCAGACGAAAAACGGGAAGCCCTGAGGGCTTCCCGTTTCTGTTTTAGCGCCGGTCGCCCAGCGAGAGCGATGCGGTGATCAGAACTTGTAGTTGATGCTGAAGTAGTTGCCGAAGCCGGTGGTGTCTTGGCGAACGCCGGTGGCAGTGGAGCCATCGGTGAAGAACGCCATGTTGTTGTAGTACTTCAGACCATAGCCGATCGCATAGCGCTGGGTGTGGTAGTAGATGCCATTGAACCACTCCATGCTGTTGACGCTGCGGCCCGCCTGGCTGCCCACCTCATCGGCATCGAACTTGTAGTCCAGATAGCCCTGATAGGCGACGAAGCTGCCATCATCGAAGTTGACGAACGGCTTGAACCAGTTGGTGGAGGCCATGTAGCCGTCCCACTTGCTCTCATCTTCACCGCCGTAGTTCTCACGCACGTAACGCGCGTAGAGGTTGAAGCCCATCTTGCCGAACCACGGCACCTGCACATCGCTGCCCAAGCCAACGTAGTGCTCCCACAGACCGCCGAATGCGCCATTGTCACCGATGTTGGTGACGGTGGCGATGTAGAGCTCATCCACCGGGCCGAACGACAGGTCATAACCGGTCATGGCGTCCAGCGAGAAGCGCGGCGCCAGCTTGGCGAAGAAGTTGTCGCCGTCATTCAGGTCATCCGAGCTGTCGTCCAGCAGGTCGAAGAAGTCGACATACCCGTAGAGATCGACGATGCCTGAGCGGCCGCCGAACTCCATCTCCAGGTAGGTATCTTCGCTGTTGCGGAACGGCAGGCGGTTGTCTTCACTGCGCATCAGGTTGAAGGTCAGCCACTTGTAATCATTGGCGTGGATATCGCCATTGAAGTCAGTCGCCTGCGCCGGAGCGGCAGCAGTCAGCAGCGTGGTGGCAGCCAGAGTGCTGGCCGCGAGGGTCTTGAGCATGGTCATCGCGTAACGATCCTGTCCTGAATGTTGAGACTGTTCGAATTCTTGTGGTCTTGCCCGCTGAGCGGGTCTTGTCGCTATGAAGTCCGACGAAGGCGCGGGAGTGAAACTCGCAGGAGCCCAGTCCTCCGGAAAGGCGGCGATGTTAGCACTTCCTCGCAAAAACGACAGAGCGACATTTCAGGGATGATCAACGTGCCATCGACGACAATGTGAACCTTTTCACACTCTCGTCAGGCACCTTGTCACCCCCGGCTTTCCCGAGCTGACGTCCCGATGTTTTTTAGCTTGCCGCCGACGCATGCCGGCAGGATGGCTCCCGTCGACTGACCGGGCGGAGCGCGAGACATGTATCAGGCCGCCAGCGCCAGGAAGAAACCGGCAATCGCCGCCGACATCAGGTTGGACAGCGTGCCGGCGAGTACCGCCTTGAGCCCCAGGCTTGCGATCTCATGACGGCGTGTCGGTGCCAGGCTACCCAGCCCCCCCAGCAGAATGGCAATCGACGACAGATTGGCGAAGCCGCACAGCGCGAACGACAGCACTGCCATGGTGTAGGGCGTCATCACCGCGCCGGTGGCCGCCACGATGCTGTCACCGCTGAGGTAGGGCGCCAGATTGATGTAGGCGACGAACTCGTTCACCACCAGCTTCTGGCCGATGAAGGAACCCGCCAGGGTCGCCTCGCTCCACGGCACGCCCAGCAGGAAGGCCAGCGGCGCGAACAACCAGCCGAGAATCATGTCGAGACTCAGCGTGTCCATGCCGAACCAGCCACCCACGCCGCCGAGAATGCCGTTGATCAGGCCGATCAGCGCGATGAAGGCCAGCAGCATCGCCCCGACATTGGCCGCCAGCTTGAGGCCGGAGGATGCGCCGGAGGCCGCGGCGTCCAGCACATTGGAAGGCGCATCATCATCCTTGAGCGAGGCATCCGCGACGGCGATCTAGTCGTCCGGCTTCTCCGTCTCCGGGAACAGCAGCTTGGCGAACAACAGCCCGCCGGGCGCGGCCATGAACGATGCCGCCACCAGGTACTCCATCGGAATGCCCAGCGCCGCATAGCCGCCCAGCACCGAACCGGCGACGGAGGCCAGGCCACCGCACATCACCGCGAACAGCTCGGAGCGCGTCATGCTGGCCAGATACGGCTTGACCACCAGCGGCGCCTCGGTCTGACCGACGAAGATGTTGGCCGTGGCCGAGAGCGACTCGGTACGCGACGTGCCCAGCACACGCTGCAGGCCGCCACCCAGCAGGCGAATCACCCACTGCATGATGCCGAGGTAGTAGAGCACCGCGATCAGCGACGAGAAGAAGATGATGATCGGCAGCACCTTGACCGCGAAGATGAAGCCGACACCACTGCCCGGATTGGCCAGGCTGCCAAACAGGAAGTTGATGCCCTGATCGGCATAGTTGACCACCTGACTGACGGCACCGGAGACACCGGCCAGCACTCCCTGGCCGAAGGAGGTGTAGAGCACGAAGGCGCCGATGGCCAGCTGGATGGCAAAGGCACCACCCACGGTGCGCAGGCGAATGGCGCGTCGATTCGACGACAGCGCCACGGCAATGAGGATGAGCGAAGCCATCCCGACGAGACTCATGAGGGGATTCATTGGGAAGATCCTGAGGGTTCTTGTGGTTGTTATAGAAGCTGCCTGCAGGGCTGCGATGCGCCGTCATCAACGTCATGCAGTGTTATCCTGCATTCTCACCATGTTCAAAAAGTCACAACCTGACCAAATAGTCAATACGTCCGTTTTACCTCACGTCCACTTGTCTTCCAGCGCCAGACTGGCAATGTCAGGGGCAGTTTTGAGGTTCTCCCTGTGTGTCAGTGGTTTATCATCTGCTTCTGACGTGGGACGTGGCGCTTCAGCCCAGTTTTTCGCCAACGCTCCCTCATCGGAACCGGCACCAAAGGACAAAAGCCGCATGAACAATCACAGCGCCGCCCGACTCGACCGCCTGCAGGCCATTCTGCGCGAAGGCAGCCCTCTGCAACTCAGCGACGCCGCACGGCTATGCGCCGTCTCGGAGATGACCATTCGTCGCGACGTGGCGCACAGCAACGGACTGCTGGAAATTCTGGGTGGCCGCCTGTTGCTGGTCGATTCCTCCGCCGGCAGCGTCTATCGCCTGGATCGCGAGATCGACGCCAGCGCCCCGATCAAGCAAGCGCTGTGCCAGCAACTGGCCAGTCATATCGAGGATGGCGACACCCTGTTCGTGGATTGCGGCACCACGCTGGTCCATCTGGCGGCCGCCATCGACCGCCAGCAGACGCTGACCCTGGTGACCTGCGCCCTGAATGTGGCCAATGCGGTCGGCCATCTGCCCGGGGTGCGGCTGGTGATGCTGGGGGGGCTGTTTCACCCGGCCACCCAGTCATTCACCGCCACCGACATGCCGGAGGCCATCCGCCGTCTCGGCATCAACAAGGCCTTTCTCTCGGCGGGCGGAGTACATGCCGAGCGAGGCGTCAGCTGCTTCCATTTCCATGAGGTCGCGGCCAAGCAGGCCGCTCTGGAAAGCGCGATGCAGCGCTTCCTGATCGTCGATGCGCGCAAGTTCGAGATGGTGCGCCCCGCCTTCATCGCCCCGCTGAGTGACTTTGATGTGGTGATCAGCAATGCCAGCCCCGCCGCACGTGATTGTCTGGGAGCGCTGGAGGCAGAAATGGGCGTGACGGCCGAGCTTGTCGACTGCTGAGCAGCTGATTGTCTTGCAGGAAGGAGCCAGGCCACTCGCAGCGCCAGACCACTGCCAAACACCTGGATACATAGAATAACCGCCGCACGATTGTGCGGCGCTTTCTGTCTGACCAGACAGTCAATGCACACTTTGCGTGCGCGGGGACGTCACAGCGGCAGGTGGTGCTCGAGCATCGCCAAGGTGCCATTCAGCGCGCCACGATTGCGCTCCACGACCTGGCTGGCCGCCTGACCTGCCTTCTGCTGCGCGGCCTGATCCGAGAACAGCGCATTCACCGCTGCGGCCAATGCCGCGTCATCCGCGACGACCTGAAGCGCGCCTTCCGCGGCCATCACCTCGGCGATCTCGCTGAAGTTGTCCAGCGATGGGCCACTCAGCAGTGCCAGCCCCAACGCAGCGGGCTCGAGCAGGTTGTGCCCGCCGATGGGTACCAGACTGCCGCCGATGAAGGCGATATCACTGGCCGCATACAGCGTCAGCAATTCCCCGAGACTGTCACCGACCAGTACCGATACGGCATCAGCCACATCGGTGCCGCTCTCTGACATGACACTGCGCCGCAGGCTGCTCTCGCCGCGCGTCTGACACCACTGCGCCGCCTGAACGGCCACTGCCTCGAAGCGTTGCGGATGGCGCGGCACCAACAGCAGCAAGGCCTGAGGGTGCTGGTCACGCACCGCAGCATGCGCCGCGAGTATCTGGCCGTCCTCGCCGTCATGCGTCGAGGCGGCGATCCATACCGGCCGCTGCGTGAATGACTGGCGCAGCGCCTGGCCGTCGGCAACGACCTGTTCAGCAATGTCCAGTTCGAACTTGAGCGAGCCGACGGCCGTGCCACGCGCGGGCACCAGGCCAAGCGCCATGAAACGCTCCAGATCCTGCTGCGACTTGGCCGACAGACCACTGACATGGGCGAGGCTATCGCGCATCAGGGCGCCGATCCTGCGATAGCGCTGGAAGGCGCGCGGTGACAGGCGGCCATTGATGACGCATAGCGGAATGTCATCCCGCGCGCAGGCGGCCATCAGGTTGGGCCACAGTTCGGTTTCCACCATGATCGCCAGCGCCGGACGCAGCCGGCGCACGAAGCGCCGCGCGCTCAACGGGAAATCCAGCGGCAGGTAATGGTGTCGGGCCGGGGCAAGCTCCGACGAGCCCTGCGGGGTGTGCAGCAGACGTGCGGCCTGCGCAGCGCCGGTGGCCGTCATGGTCGTCAGCACCAGCGGGCGCCGTGGGTAGCGCTGACGCAGCGCCTCGACAAGACTCGCCACCATCACCACCTCGCCCAGCGAGGCGGCGTGCAGCCAGATGGGGCGCTCACTGTCGGGCGTGGTATTCGGTGTGGGCGGGATGATGCCCAGCCGCTCCAGGCGCGGATGCTCGGCATCGTGCTCGCGCCAGACCCGCTGCCAGATGAGGGGCGACAGCAGGGTCAGCGCGGTGCTGTATAGGCCACGGACAAGGCTCACTCCTAGTCCTCGCGATCGAGAATGGTGGCGATCATCGCGGTGGTGGAGACGCCGTCCTCGAAACCGAGCACGCGGACGTCACCGCCATTGGCGATCACCGCCTCTCCCCCGGCGATCTCTTCGGGACGATAGTCGCCGCCCTTGACCAGCACATCCGGCAGCACGGCCTCGATCAGGCGTGCCGGGGTGTCCTCGCTGAAGGGCACCACCCAGGCGACCGCACCGAGGCCCGCCAGCACCTGCATGCGGCGCAGCACCGGGTTGATCGGACGTGTCGGCCCCTTCAGGCGTGCCACCGAGTCGTCGTCGTTGACGGCCACGATCAGGCGATCACCGTGGCGCGCCGCTTCCTGCAGGTAGGCCACGTGACCGGCGTGCAGGATGTCGAAGCAGCCATTGGTCATCACCACACGCTCGCCGCGTGCCTGGGCGGCCTTCACTGCCGGGATGAGCGAGGACTCCTGGATCACGCCGAATTCCGCCAGCTTGTCGCCGTGCAGCGCGGTGTAGAGCTCCGCCACCGACAGGGTCGCGGTACCCGGCTTGGCGACCACCAGGCCCGCGGCCAGGTTGGCCAGCATCACGGCTTCCGGGAAGGCGTGACCGGCCGCCAGCGCCAGACCCAGCACGCCGATCACGGTATCGCCGGCACCGGTGACGTCGTAGACCTCACGCGCATGCGTCGGCAGGTGCAGCGGCTGATAGCCCTCGCGGATCAGGGTCATGCCCTTTTCGCTGCGGGTCACCAGCAGGGCTTCCAGCTCGAGCTCGGCACGCAGCGCCTCGCCCTTCTCGGCCAGTTCCTCATCGCTGCGGCACGGCCCGACGATGGTCTCGAACTCGGTCAGGTTGGGGGTGATGATGCTGGCACCGCGATAACGCGAGAAATCACTGCCCTTGGGGTCGACCAGCACACGCTTGCCCGCCGCACGCGCGGCGGCGATCAGCGCCTCGACCTGATTCAGCGAGCCCTTACCGTAGTCGGAGAGAATCATCACGCCACTGGCGCCAAGCTCGGCCTCGACCTGGCTCACCAGCGCGCTGGTGTCCACCTCGTGCAACGGCTCCTCGAAATCGAGGCGCAGCAGCTGCTGATTGCGGCTCATCACACGCAACTTGGTGATGGTCGGCACGCTGTCACTGGCCTGGAAGCGCGTGATGACATTGGCGTTTTCCAGCGCGCGCGTGAGGATGGCAGCGTTGTCATCCTCACCGACCACGCCCGCCAGGGTGGCATGTGCGCCCAACGAGGCGATGTTGAGCGCGACGTTGGCGGCACCGCCGGGGCGGTCTTCGCTCTCGCCGACCCGTACCACCGGCACCGGCGCTTCCGGCGAGATGCGAGAGGTGCCACCGTGCCAGTAGCGGTCGAGCATCACATCACCCACGACCAGCAGGCGAGCCTGTTCAAGCGCAGTCAGATCAAGCTTCATCAGGCGTCTCCGCGTGCAGAGGGGGATTGGGAAGAAGTGGTATCCGTAGAGGAGACAGCCGCGACCGGCAGACGTTCGCAGCTCTGGCCGCGAATGACGCCATCGGTGTCCGCCAGCAGCTCAGCGAGGCGCGCGATGACATCCTCGGCGCGAATCAGGCTCATGGCGTCCTGATGACGTACGCGCTGGCCCCAGTTGATCTCGTCCATCTGCTTGTGCAGATAGGTCTTCACGGCGTCCGGATAGCGATTGACCACCAGGTGCTGCCAGCAGTACGGCGCCGCACGCTCGGGATTGGTGGTGGCGTACAGACCGATCACCGGGGTGTTGAGCGCATTGCCCATGTGCACCGGGCCGGAATCCGGCGCGATCACCGCCACGGCGCGATCGATCATCGCCAGCAGGCCCTTGAGCGAGGTGCCACCGATGGCATCGATGACCGCGCCTTCGCTGACCAGCGCCTTGATGCGCGCGCCCATTTCACGCTCCTGCGGGCTGCCGCCACCGGTCATCACGCTGCGGATGCCATATTGCTGCCAGGCATGGTCTACGACCGCCGCATAGCCTTCCGGCGACCAGTTGCGGAAGTTGCGCAGTCGCGGATTGGCACACGGACTGATGATCAGATACGGCGCCTCACCGGTGACGCGTGCGGCTTCGGTGTAGGCCTCGGGCGGCACATCGAGACGCCAGTCGAGGCGGCAGTCCTCGACACCCAGCGTGCGCGCGAAGTCCATGAACGACTCCAGCACGTGGGCGCGCTCACGCGGCGCCAGCTGGTGCGAGGTGAAGAGGTACTGCCAATCCTTGGCACGCGCACGGTCATAACCGATGCGTACCTTGGCCTTGAGCCCCAGCGACAGCGCGCTGGCACGCAGCGCCTGCTGCATGTGCAGAAGGACATCGAAATGTGTGTCCTTGAGCTGCCGCCAGATGGCGCGCATGCCCGCAAGGCCGGTGGACTTGTCATAGACCACGAACTCGACCCCGGTCAGGCCGGACAGTAGACTGTGCTCCCCCTTGCCGACGATCCAGGTAATGCGGGCCTCAGGCCACTGACGCTGCAAGGCGCGTACCGTTGGCACAAGATTGCAGACATCGCCGAGAGCGGAGAGCCGGAGCACGCAGATATGTGCGGGCTGGGCAGGGAGAGGATGCTTCATGCGGATGGCAGTTTTCCGAAATGAGAATGCCCACATTCTATATGATGGCGAAACAGCGCCACAAATGACGCCGGACTGGTTCATGCCATCGTTCTGGCGTCAACACGACGCCGTGACCGGCGAAGCGCCGGGGCGCGGGGCGAGTCTGTTCCTCGATGTCTGTCGTTTGCCGGCCGCACTGCAACCCGTCCAGACAACGGAAAGCCCCGCCCGCCGCTGGGCACTGCGACCCTATCGTCGCGGCGGCCTGATCGCGAAGCTCGCCAGTCAGCGCTACCTCTACACCGGCCTTGAGCGCACCCGCGCCTTCGCCGAACTGCGCCTGACGGAGCGTCTGTATCGCCAGGGGCTGCCGGTGCCAGAGCCCGTCGGTGCCTGCGTGTGGCGGCATGGTCTGACCTACGAGGCCGCCCTGATCACGGTGCTGATTCCCGGCGCACGCGCCTTCGCCGATGACCTGATCGCCCTCGAAGCACAGCGCCTGCCTGCCGGGGCCGAGCTGCCCGAAGCCCTGCTCCGTCTGCTCGATACGGCTGGCCACGCCATCCGCGGCGTGCATGACGCGGGGCTTGAGCATGTCGATCTCAATGCACGCAATCTGCTGGTCGACGAAAACGAACGCGTCTACGTGATCGATCTCGACCGCTGCCAGCTGCATGCCGAGGCACCTGCCGGCGCACGCTGGCGCAAGAACAATCTCTCCCGCTTGGGGCGTTCACTGGCGCGCTTCACGCCGACGCATCACGCGGCGTGCCTGGCCCGTATTCGCAGCGCCTATCACGCCTGAACCTGCAGCGTATCGCCCTGCAGGCATCGACGCCCATGCAGTGTAGGATAGCGAGATGAATCGTCGGCAAGCGCATCATCCGATTCCCGCCTGCCACTGCATCCCATCGGCGCCTGCCACGCCCCGTCGTATTGCAGGCGCTCTCAAGACAGAGACCGTCATGAACACGAGCGACGAGGCCTCGGCCGCCCCTTCACCCGATGGCGAGCTGCGCACTGCCGTACCCATCACCGGCTGTGTCATCACCCTCAATGAAGCCCACAACATCGAGGACTGCCTGCGCTCGCTGGGCCAGGTCTGCGAGGAGCTGATCGTGGTCGATTCCGGCTCCACCGATGCCACCTGCGAACTGGCGCGCAACATGGGTGCCGTGGTGATCGATCAACCCTACCTGGGCGACGGGCCGCAGAAGAATGTCGGGCCGAGCCATGCCAGTCACCGCTGGGTGCTGTCACTGGATGCCGATGAGCGCCTGACCGACGGTGCCGTCAGCGCCATCCGCGAACTGGCACTCGACAGCACGCCCCACGACGGCTTCGCGCTGCGCCGTCGCAACTTCATCGGCTCGCGCTGGGTGCGCCATGCCGGCTGGTACCCCGATTACTGCCTGCGCCTGTATGACCGCGAGAAACTCGCCTTCCGCGATTCGCGTCAGCACAGCTCGGTGCAGGCCAACCATCCCTGTGAACTGGACGCCGATCTTGAGCATTACAGCTTCGCCAATCTCGGTGAGCTGTTCGTCAAGGCCAGTGGCCGTTTCTCGAACCGCGCCGCCAAGATCATGTATCAGAAGGGAAAACGCGCCAACGCCTTCACGCCCTTCCTGCATGCCAGCAATGCCTTCATGCGCAAGTTCGTCTTCCAGGCCGGCTTCCGTGATGGCGTCGATGGCTTCTCGGTGGCGCTGTCGGCCAGCGTCAATGCCTACCTGAAATACGCCAAGCTGCTGGAATTCCAGCGCGACGCCAAGGTGCGTGAGGCCGAAGATTTCAACAAGGTATGGTGACCATGACCTCTAGCCGTGAGCCGACTGCCGCGCGAGGTATGACGCGCCCGCTTCATGTACGCCACGTCAATCTGGCACGTGGCTTTCGCGGCGGTGAGCGCCAGACACTCAATCTGATCGCAGACCTGGCGCGACGCGCAAGCCCGAGGGAGAACGGCGAAGCCGGCGCGCCGATCCGCCAGTCACTGGTGTGTTTGCAAGGGTCGCCCTTGATCCGCGAACTGGCGGCGCTCGAGCTGGCTGTCACGGTAGACGTGATCGAGATCAGCGGACGCTTCAGGGGCCATCTCGGTCAGCCACGCGCCGATATCGTGCATGCTCATGAAGCCAAGGCCGTGCACTGGGCATGGCTGCATCAGCGCCTCACCGGCACGCCCTACCTGCTGACACGCCGGGTGCCCCAGCCGGTGAAGGACAAGCCCTTCAATCGCCTGACCTATCGCGCGGCCGCCTGCCGGGTGGCGATCTCGTCGGTAATCGAATCTCACCTGCGCGAGCGCCAATGGGGGGAGACGGCGTTGATTCCCAGCACCCTCGCCCACTTGCCCAGCGATGCCGAGACAGTGTCCCGATTACGTGAGCGCTTCGGCCATACGCCCACAGGAGGTCGCTTCGTCATCGGGCATGTCGGCGCCTTGGTGGACCGCCACAAGGGCCAACGAGTGCTGATCGAGGCGGCCCGCAGACTGCGCGACAGTCACCCGCAGCTGCTGTTCGTCTGCCTGGGCGCCGGCGAGGACGAAGCGGCCTTCAAGGCAGAGAGCGTCGATCTCGACAATCTGCTCTGGGAAGGCTTCCACACCAATGTCGGCGACTATCTGGAAGCCTTCGATCTGTTCGCCTTTCCGTCACGCAACGAGGGGCTCGGCTCGATTCTGCTCGACGTGATGGACCACGGCGTCCCGATCATCGCAAGCGATGTGGATGGCATCCCCGATATCGTGCATGACGACAGCACCGGCGTGCTGGTGCCCAGCGGCGATGCACAGGCACTGGCTGCCGCCATCGTGGCACTCGTCGCTGATGCGCCACGTCGGGAGCGGCTGGTCGCGGGGGCGCGTGCGCATCTGGCACGCTTCACTCCCAGCGCCATGGGCGAGGCCTATCTGGGGCTTTATCAGCGGCTGGCACGCTAGACCGCTTTTCATCTCAGACACTTGGCCCACAAGCACCTATCGTCCAGGTACCTATCGCTCGGCTAAAGAACGAAAAAAGCCCTGTTTCATGTGAAACATCACAATGAAACAGGGCTTTTTTCATTTTTATAAACAGCAGGTTAGCGACTCAAGCGCGAATCCCCGTCCTCCAGGCCACGCAGATCGGGCCAACCCTCATCCACTCCCAGCACGGGATAGGTTCTGGGATCCAGCGGGCCGGGTTCGCTTTCGGGGCGACACTCTTGCAGCGCAGCCTGCAGCCGCTGCAGGGCCTCATCGCCTTCGGCGCCGGCGGTCACCCTGTCCCAGAACTCACGATGTACCGCCTTGATGACGACAGGCACGCGAGGCACACCGACCTGTTGCGCCATCGCCAGACGATGCAGGCCACGATTGATCTTGAGCAGACGGCCATCGCGCGTCACCGCGACGCCCATCTCGTCCTTGGTGATGCCCTGACGAAAGCCATTGCTGGCCATGTCCTGCAGATAGCCGCGATAACAGCGCAGATAGCCGAGAATCTGCTCCTCGCTGTCCATCAACAGTCCATCACGCGGTGACGACCACGGCTTGCCCGCCTCCAGCAAGGCCTTCAAGTGCTGATAACGCTCCGTCACCGTCAGGTCATCGCCATGCTCGATCAGGTCCCGCATCAGCCGCGAGCGTGAACCGAAGCGGAAGGCACCACGCCGCAGGTCCCAATCGCCGTCCCAGATGAAGGCGTTGGAGGATGGCCGCTTGCGCTTGTCACGCCCGAAGTTGACGTCGCGCACCAGCTCCCGCGGATTGACCCAGACCGTCAGCGCCTCCTGCCCCATCACGTCTTCCAGCGCATGACGCGGCAGGCCACGGCGCTCAAGGGACTGATGGCGTGCACGCTGGCGCTTCCAGCGCATCAACCAGCAACGACTGAACGGCAGTATCAGGTGGTGCTCGCACCAGGCACGCAGCGCCTCTATCCGCTGAGCACGCTGCATGGCCCCGCGCATGCGCGGGTGGATCAGATCATCCGTCGTGCGGTTTCTCGGCAGGTTCACCGCGCATCCTCATCCAGCGAGATCGCCGTCAACAGTCGCTCGGGAGCAATATGATTCAGACAGTTGGTATGCCCCAGCGGGCAGACGCGCTTGAAGCAGGGGGAACACTCCAGCGCCAGCCAGTGGATCTCGCGATTGGCCGTCAGCGGCGGCGTGTAATGCGGCGACGAGGAACCGTAGATGCCCTGGATACGGGCCCCTACCGCGGCCGCCACATGCATCAGGCCGGAGTCATTGCTGACTACTTCCCGACACTCGGCGATCAGATCCACCGCATCCGCCAGCCGCGTCTTGCCACACAGGTTGTGAACGCCCGCAAGCCCTTGAGCGATCTCCTCCCCCGCCGCGACATCCTTGGGGCCACCGAAGATGCGCACCTCGGCCCCCTGGCGGATCAATGACTCGGCAAGCGCGCGAAAGTGCGCCAGCGGCCACTGCTTGGCCGGGCCATATTCCGCCCCGGGCATCATGCCGATGATGGGCGCCGGCGGCGCTACCAGACCAAGCTCATCGCGTAGACGCCGCTGATTGGCGCTGTCGGTGACCAGAGCGGGCTCCGGGATGCCCACTGGCGGATTGGCCTCCTCAACGGGCAGGCCCAGTGACGTGAAGCGCTTGACGGTCTGATCGAGCACCGACTTGTCGAGCCTGCGGCACTCGGTGAGCAGGCCGTAGCGCTGCTCACCGGTGAAGCCGACCCGCACCGGAATGCGCGCGAAGAACGGTACCAGCGCTGACTTCCACGAGCGCGGCAACACGATGGCGCGGTCGAAGCGTCCACGCAGCGAACGCCCGAGCTGCCAGCGCGCCTTGAGGGCGAAGTCACCATGCCCCGCCGGCAACGCCAGTGCCTCCTCGACCTCGGGCATGCGCTCGATGATCGGCTGCGACCAGGCGGGCGCCAGCACACTGATCCGGCAGCCGGGCGAGCGCTGCTTCAGCGTCATGAACAGGCTCTGCGCCATCACCATGTCGCCGACCCAGCTGGGCCCGACCACCAGAATGCGCTCACTCATGCCTTGCTCCTCTTCACGGCCAATCCTCCTTGCGGGTGCGCTTGCCCTGCCCCATCGCCCTTGCGAGGCAGGCGCTCACCCTCAGTCCACACGCGCTCAGTCCACACGTGCTCAGTCCACACGTACTCAGTCACACGCGCTTAGACTCAGCGATTCAGCCATTCGAGATAGGCGCGGGTGCCCTGGGCAACGGTCTTGAATTCGACGTTGCAGCCGGCCTTGCGCAGCTTGCCGATGTCGGCACGCGTGAAGCTCTGGTAGCGGCCCTTGAGGTTTTCCGGGAAGTCGATGTACTCGATCTCGCCCTTCTCGTAATACTCGATGACGGTCTCGGCGATCGCCTTGAACGGCTCGGCGCGACCGGTACCCAGGTTGAAGATGCCGGAGGCTTCCGGGTGGTCGAGGAACCACAGGTTCACGTCGACCACATCACCGACATAGACGAAGTCACGGCTCTGCATGCCGGCTTCAAAGCCATCGTAGGCACCGAACAGCTTGGGGTTCTCGCCCGCCTTCACCTGGGTGTGATGGTGATAGGCAACGCTGGCCATCTTGCCCTTGTGCTGCTCACGCGGGCCGTAGACATTGAAATAGCGGAAGCCGACGACCTGGGTGGTCAGGCTGTCCCAGCGCTGGCGCACGTGCTGATCGAACAGCAGCTTGGAGTAGCCGTAGACGTTGAGCGGACCTTCGAACTCCGGCGTTTCCTTGAAGACCTGGCTGTCGCCGTAGGTCGCCGCGGAGCTCGCGTAGAGGAAGGGAATCCGGTTCGCTTCGCAGAAGTTGAGCAGCACCTTGGAGTACTCGAAGTTGTTCTCGAGCATGAACTGGCCGTCCCACTCGGTGGTGTCCGAGCAGGCACCTTCATGGAAGATCGCCTCGATCTTCGGCAACTCGGCATACTCGCCCATCAGGCTCGACTGGACACGAATCAGGAAGTCGTCCTTGTCGAGGTAATCGGCGATGGTCAGGTCCGCCAGATTGACGAACTTGGTGCCGTCACTCAGGTCATCCACCACCAGGATATCGGTACGGCCGCGGTCGTTGAGTGCCTTGACGATATTGGCACCGATGAAGCCGGCGCCTCCGGTAACGACGATCATTTGAGCTCCCAGAGCCTCTAGAGGCTTGTAGGCAACGCGCGCGTTCGGGAACGCGACACATCAGAATTTGGAAATGGCACGCACTCGGTTTCGTCTGCGGCCTATAACCCGATAAGCGGGGATTGTATACTCGGCAGTTCTCGAATTCATGGGCCAACGGGCTTCACCAATGACACAGCCAGACGTGAAAACCTTCCAGGGCCTGATTCTGGCCCTGCAGCAATACTGGGCCGAACAGGGTTGCATCATCCTGCAACCATTGGATATGGAGGTTGGCGCGGGGACTTTCCACCCGGCGACCTTCCTGCGCTCCATCGGTCCTGAAACCTGGAACGCTGCCTACGTGCAGCCTTCCCGCCGTCCCACCGACGGCCGCTACGGCGAAAACCCCAATCGCCTGCAGCACTATTATCAGTTCCAGGTGGTGATGAAGCCGTCACCGGCCAACCTGCAGGAGCTCTATCTGGGCTCGCTGGAGCGTCTGGGCATCGACCCGCTGGTCCACGACATCCGTTTCGTCGAGGACAACTGGGAATCTCCGACGCTGGGCGCCTGGGGCCTCGGCTGGGAAATGTGGCTCAACGGTATGGAAGTGACCCAGTTCACCTACTTCCAGCAGGCAGGTGGCATCGAATGCTTCCCGGTCACCGGCGAGCTGACCTACGGCCTCGAGCGCATCGCGATGTACCTGCAGGACGTGGACAGCGTCTACGACCTGATCTGGACCACTGCGCCGGACGGCTCCGTCGTGACCTATGGCGACGTCTTCCTGCAGAACGAGAAGGAGCAGTCGGCCTACAACTTCGAGCACGCCGCCGTGCCGGAGCTGTTCGCTGCCTTCGATCACTGCGAGAGCGAGTGCCAGAAGCTGCTGACCGCCAACCTGCCGCTGCCGGCCTACGAGCAGGTACTGAAGGCATCACATACCTTCAACCTGCTGGATGCGCGCCACGCCATCTCCGTCACCGAGCGTCAGCGCTACATCCTGCGCGTGCGCACTCTCGCCCGTGATGTGGCCCACGCCTATTACGATTCGCGCAAGGCTGCTGGCTTCCCGCTGGCCCCGCAGGCGTTGCGTGATGAGCTGCTCGCCGCCGATGACACCACTACCGAGGGAGACGCGTAAGCATGGCCTCCGTGAATACCCTGCTGATCGAACTGGGCTGCGAGGAACTGCCGCCGGGCGCCATCGACGCACTCGCTGACAGCCTCGCCAACGGCCTCGCCGATGGCCTGCGCGACGCCGAAGTCGCCTTCGGTCAGGTACGTGCCTACGCCACACCGCGTCGTCTGGCGGTGATGATCGAATCCCTGGCCGAGCGCCAGCCGGACCGCGAGATCGAGAAGCGCGGACCGGCCAAGGCCGCCGCCTTCAAGGATGGCGAACCGACTCGCGCGGTGCAGGGCTTCGCCCGCTCCTGCGGGGTCGAAGTCAGTGACCTGATCGAGCTGGAAACCGACAAGGGCACCTGGCTCGGCTATCGTCACACCCAGCCGGGCGAGCATCTCTCTGCCCTGCTGCCGGCCATGCTGGAGCAGGTCGTGGCTCGCCTGCCGGTGCCGAAGAACATGCGTTGGGGTGCCTCACGCATCGAGTTCTCGCGTCCGGTGCATTGGCTGGTCGCGCTCTACGGCAGCGAAGTGATCGAGGCCAGCGTGCTCGGCCTCGACTCCGGTCGTACCACTTTCGGTCACCGCTTCCATGCGCCGCAGGCCATCACGCTGGCGCACGCCGAGGACTACCTCGACGCGCTGGAAGGCGCCCGCGTGCTGGCCAACCGTGAGGTGCGTCGTGAGCGTATCCGCGAACAGGTCCAGGCCGAGGCGGAAGTCTATGGTGCCAACGCCGTCATCGAGGAGGCCCTGCTCAACGAGGTCAACGGCCTCGTGGAATGGCCGGTGGCACTGACGGGTACCTTCGACGAGCGCTTCCTGGAAGTGCCGGCGGAGTGTCTGATCTCCTCCATGAAGGCCAATCAGAAGTACTTCCACCTGCTGGACAACGACGGCAAGCTCAAGCCGGCCTTCATCACCATCTCCAATATCGAGAGCAAGGACCCGCAACAGGTCATCTCCGGTAACGAGAAGGTGATTCGTCCGCGTCTGGGCGACGCCGCCTTCTTCTACGAGACCGACCTGCGCAGCACGCTGGAATCGCGTCGCGAGAAGCTCGAGAGCGTCGTCTTCCAGCAGAAGCTGGGCAGCATGGCCGAGAAGGCCCGTCGCAGCGAAGCCGTGGCACGCCACATCGCGGAACGCATCGGCGCTGATGTCGACCACGCCGCACGTGCCGCACAGCTGGCCAAGACCGACCTGGTCACCGAGATGGTGCTGGAGTTCCCGGAACTGCAGGGCATCATGGGCCACTACTACGCCCGTCACGATGGCGAAGATGCCACCGTCGCTCTCGCGCTGGAAGAACAGTATCTGCCGCGCTTCGCCGGCGATGCGATCCCCACGACCAAGGCCGGCATGGCGATTGCCCTGGCCGACCGTCTCGACACCCTGACCGGCATCTTCGGTATCGGTCAGCGTCCGACCGGCGCCAAGGACCCGTTCGCGCTGCGTCGCGCCACCATCGGGGTGCTCAACATCCTGATCAAGGGTGAGCTGGACCTCGATCTGCGCGAGCTGCTGAGCGTCAGCGCCGCGCAGCATCGTGATCTGCCCAAGGCCGAAGGGCTGGCCGAGGACGTGCTCGAGTACATGCTCGATCGCTTCCGCGCCTGGGCCAACGACGAAGGCATGGGGGCCGAGCTGTACCTGGCCGTGCGTACCCTGAAGATCAGCAACCCGCTGGACTTCGCACGGCGTCTGCGTGCCGTGCACGCCTTCGGCGAACGCCCGGAAGCCGCTGCTCTGGCGGCAGCCAACAAGCGCGTCTCCAACATCCTCGCCAAGGCCGAGCACGATGGTCGTACCGAGGTGGATGCGAGCCTGTTGAGCGAGCCGGCCGAGCAGGCACTGGCAGACGCCCTGACGGCACGTGGCGCGGAAGTGGCACCACTGTTCGCTGCGGCGCGCTACCAGGAGGCCCTCGATGCACTGGCCAGCCTGCGCGAGCCGGTCGATGCCTTCTTCGATCAGGTGATGGTCAACGCCGACGATGACGCCGTGCGTGCCAATCGTCTGGCGATGCTGGCGAGTCTGCAAGGCCTGTTCATGGGTGTGGCCGACATCAGTCTGCTGACCCAATGAGATCTGCCGATCCACGCTGTCCCTGACATCGTTGAACCGCAGCCTCTGCAAAAGAACCCCGCCACGGCGGGGTTCTTTTGTATCCGGGGTCCTGAAATGCCGTGTTGCGTGACAGGATTTCACGCAACACGGCAGCGATGTCACAATTTCTGCCTTGATCCCCTACCTAGGTCGCACTAGTATTCCAGTATAGAAACAGTGTTCGAAAAGCGCGGCAGCCTGTCGCACCACGCACTTCGAGCACTCGGCGCCATTTGCCCATCCCCACGTGCGAGCGTCATCTTGTGACTCGGCTCACAATTTCCCAGGCAAAGCGGCGACCCCTGACAAGCAGCCCGGCTGACGCCCCTGACTGCCCTGAAGTGAAGAGTTGACCATGCAAAAACTGATCGTGCTCGACCGTGATGGTGTCATCAATGAAGACTCAGATGCCTTCGTCAAGAACGCCGAGGAGTGGATCGAATACCCCACTTCCATCCAGGCCATCGCCCGTCTGACCCGCGCTGGCTACACCGTGGCCGTGGCGACCAATCAGTCCGGCATCGCCCGTGGCCATTTCGGCCACCGCGAACTGGACCAGATGCACACCAAGATGATGCAGCTGGTGAAGGAAGCCGGTGGCGATATCGCTCACATTGCCTACTGCCCACATGGCCCGGACGACGGCTGCGATTGCCGCAAGCCCGAACCCGGCCTGCTCCACCAGATCCAGGATGCCCTGCAGATTCCCGACTTTGAAGGAGCCTGGATGCTGGGCGACAGCCTGCGTGACCTCGTCGCGGGCCAGAAGGCCGGCTGTCGCGCCGCGCTGGTGATGACCGGCAAGGGCCAGAAGACGCTGGCAGATGGCGAGGGGCTCAAGGACGTGCTGGTAGTGGCCAACCTGGCCGACTTCACCAACCGCCTGCTCGATGGTGAGCTCAACCACCCCATGTCGGATGGTGAGCCGGGAAAGTCCCAGCGCCGCTGCGTGAGCTGTGAAGCCGCTGCCGAAAGCTATCTGTGAGGCGCGCCTGCCCGGCGAGAACCCTGCGCACGGCGCGCTTGCCTCTCTAATCAACAGCGGCGATATGCTACCCTTCAGACATGAATCCGGGCGGGCAACTGCCTGCCTGTCTCACTTCCTCATGCTGGAGGCTTCACATGCCACTGCTGGATAGCTTCACTGTCGATCACACCATCATGAAGGCGCCCGCCGTGCGCGTGGCCAAGAAGATGGGCACCCCGAAAGGCGACAACATCACCGTCTTCGACCTGCGCTTCTGCGTGCCGAATGAAGAGATTCTCTCCGAGAAGGGCATTCACACCCTCGAGCACCTGTTCGCCGGCTTCATGCGCGAGCACCTCAACGGTGATGATGTCGAGATCATCGATATCTCACCGATGGGTTGCCGTACCGGTTTCTACATGAGCCTGATCGGTGAACCGGAAGAAGCTCGCGTTGCCGCTGCCTGGTCTGCTGCCATGCAGGACGTGCTCAACGTGGCGCGTCAGGAAGAGATTCCGGAGCTCAACGTCTATCAGTGCGGCACCGCACAGATGCACTCTCTGGAAGAAGCCAAGCAGATCGCCAGCAACATCCTGTCCCGCGATATCGGCGTCAACCGCAATGACGAGCTGAAGCTGGATGAAGGCTTCCTCAATCAGGCGCACTGAGCCTTGAGGCACGGGGCTTGATCAGCCTGTCGAGTGCGCCGAGCACTTGAACGAAAAAGCCCGCTATCTGACCGGATCAGATAGCGGGCTTTTTCATGACGCGACATCCGAGCGAGTGTAGCCAATGCCAGATTCCAGCCGCCATGCCTTTGATTTCACGACCTTCCTGGCAGACAAGGAAACGTGGTCAGCGCCGAATGAACTCGTCCCCTACCGCTGCCGCGATGACAGCCGCCTGGGCTGTCGCCATTATCCCGCAACAGGCATGTCAGGGAGCCGCTCACACCTCATCCTGCTGCATGGCTCCAGTGCTGACAGCCGTTATCTCGCATCGCTGGCAACGCGCCTGGCTGAGGCTGGTCATCATGTGCATACGCCAGACTTGCGCGGCCACGGCCCAGCTCCGCAGCGACGTGGCGACATCGACCACCTGCTCCAGCTCGAGGAGGATCTCGAGGACCTGATCCTGTCGCTAGAGCTACCAGCCGATGCCAGAGTCATTGTCGCTGGCCACTCTGCCGGGGGCGGCCTGGCACTGCGCTTCTCGGCCGCTGTCTGCCAGCGCCAGCGTGCCAACATTCCGCTGCACGGCGTCATACTGCTGGCACCGTACCTGCATCATCTCGCGCCCAACATGCGCTGTGATTCGCGCTGGGCACAGCCACGCCTCGCGCGGATGCTGGCCTGCGCGCTGCTGAACCGGCTCGGCATCCATCGCCTGGATCATATTGAGGTGCTTGGCTTCAATATCCCGCCAGAGTACCGCGATGCACATACCACCGACGCCTACTCGTGGCGCTTGATGACGGGCCTCAATCCTCGCGACTACCAAGGTGACCTCAAGGCGCTCGCCCATCGTCAGCTGCCAGTGCTGGCGCTGATCGGCGAGCATGACGAGGCGTTTCATGCCGAGCGCCTTGCTCAATGTCTGCAACCCCACCATTCCGTGGCGCAGGTGGAAATCCTCGAGACGATCGATCACCTGGGGCTTGCGACAGCCTTTATCACGGCAGAGCGGATCACCGCCTGGCTGGGCGAGCAGCGCACCGATCAGGACGACACGCTCGGCTGAGACTGCCCCACGGTCGTGACCGAGCCCCTCGCTGTTGTCCTTGCTCTAGACTGCGGCAACACGCACATGCAAAAACGGCCCCTGATCTTCGATCAGGGGCCGTTTTTCTGGCTTGACTTGGCAAGACATCCGCCAAACGCTAGCTCAACGCCATCAGACGTCGAGATTGGCCACCAGCGCGAAGCGCTCGATGAAGTCACGGCGCGGTTCGACTTCGTCACCCATCAGGGTGTTGAACATCTGATCGGCACCGATCGCATCCTCGACGGTCACACGCAGCATGCGACGGGACTCCGGATCCATGGTGGTTTCCCAGAGCTGATCCGGGTTCATCTCACCCAGCCCCTTGTAGCGCTGGATGCTGAAGCCACGTGCTGCTTCCTTCATCAGCCAGTCGAGGGCTTCGTAGAAGGTGGCGACTTCCTTCTTGCGCTCACCGCGCGAGACGTAGCTGCCAGCCTCCAGCAGGCCTTCCAGCATGTTGCCCAGCTCACTCATCTCGCGGTAGTCGGCGGACTTGAAGAAGTCGACATCCCACAGGTAATCGCTGCTGACACCATGTGCCGTCAGCGTTACTGCTGGGAGATAGAGATTGCGCTCGCTGTCGTGGCTGAGAGTGAAGCTGTAGTGCGGGCCACCCTCATAGGCGATCAGGTCATCCATTTCCTTCTGGAGACCGTCGATCCAGCCTTGCACCTGAGACTTGTCCGTGAGAGCGGCCTCATCCAGATGCGGAGCGTGCACGATCTTGCGCAGCACGGCAGACGGGTAGACACGCGCCAGACGATCGATGCGCTTCATCACGCCACGATACTGGTTGACCAGTGCTTCCAGCTGAGCGCCGGCGATACCCGGGGCATCGGCGTTGACGTGCAGCTTGCCGCCGTCCAGCGCCGTGGCGGTCAGATAGTCCTGCAGCGCCTGCTCGTCCTTCAGATACTGCTCATGCTTGCCACGCTTGATCTTGTAGAGCGGTGGCTGGGCAATGAAGATATGACCGCGCTCGATCAGCTCCGGCATCTGACGGAAGAAGAAGGTCAGCAGCAAGGTACGGATGTGCGAACCATCGACGTCGGCATCCGTCATGATGATGACAGAGTGATAGCGCAGCTTGTCGGGGTTGAACTCCTCGCGACCGATACCACAACCCAATGCGGTGATCAGTGTGCCGACCTCGGCGGACGACAGCATCTTGTCGAAGCGCGCCTTCTCGACGTTGAGGATCTTGCCCTTCAGCGGCAGGATCGCCTGAGTGCGACGATCACGCCCCTGCTTGGCGGAGCCACCAGCGGAATCACCCTCGACCAGGTAAAGTTCCGAGAGGCTCGGGTCCTTCTCCTGGCAGTCGGCAAGCTTGCCCGGCAGACCGGCGATATCCAGCGCGCCCTTGCGCCGCGTCATATCACGAGCCTTGCGCGCGGCTTCACGTGCGCGAGCCGCATCCAGCATCTTGTTGACGATGGCCTTGGCTTCGTTGGGCTTCTCGATCAGATAATCCGAGAACAGACGCCCCATTTCCTGCTCCACCGCCGTCTTGACCTCGGAAGAGACCAGCTTGTCCTTGGTCTGGGAGGAGAACTTCGGGTCCGGCACCTTGACCGAGATGATCGCGGTCAAACCTTCACGGGCATCATCCCCGGTCGTGCCGACCTTGGATTTCTTGAGCAGGCCTTCCGCCTCGATATAGCTATTGAGCGTGCGCGTCAATGCTGCACGGAAACCGGCCAGGTGCGTGCCGCCATCGCGCTGGGGAATATTGTTGGTGTAGCAGAAGATGTTCTCGGCGAAGCCTTCATTCCATTGCATCGCCACTTCGACGGCTATGCCATCCTCGCGCTCCATCTCGAAATGGAACACCGGATTCAAGGGCGCCTTGTTGGTGTTGATATGGTCAACGAAGGCTTTGAGGCCGCCCTCATAATGGAACAGCTCTTCCTTTGCGGAGCGCTCATCGATCAGACGGATGGCGACACCAGAGTTCAGGAAGGACAGCTCCCGCAGACGCTTGGCCAGAATATCGTAATGGAATTCGATATTGGCAAAGGTCTGTGGGGAAGGCTTGAAGCGCACCAGGGTGCCGGTCTTCTCGGTCTGGCCCACGATGGCCAGCGGCGACTGCGGCTCGCCATGGTGATAGATCTGCTCGTGGACATTGCCCTGACGCCAGATGGTCAGCTTGAGCTCTTCGGATAGCGCGTTGACGACCGAGACCCCTACCCCGTGCAGACCGCCGGAGACCTTGTAGGAGTTGTCATCGAACTTACCGCCGGCGTGCAGCACGGTCATGATGACTTCCGCTGCGCTGACGCCTTCCTCTTCATGGATCTCGGTCGGCACACCACGACCGTTGTCGCTGACGGAAACTGACTCGTCGGCATGGATAACGACCCGGACTTCGCTACAGTGACCGGCCAGCGCCTCGTCGATGGAGTTATCCACCAGCTCGAACACCATATGATGCAGCCCCGTGCCGTCATCGGTATCACCGATATACATGCCGGGGCGCTTGCGTACGGCATCCAGACCCTTGAGGACCTTGATGCTTGATGAGTCGTAAGCCTGTTCGCTCATTGGCTTCTCCGTCGTGAAATCATTCCGTGTGCAGTCGCCCGTGTTCCACGTGAAACATCCTGACATCAGTGTTCGGCAACCATACCCGATCCAATGTTTCGGGTTCGACGCAGGTCACGAAGACCTGGCACTCGAGGCCTGCCAACAGCTGGCAGAACAGACGGCGATGCTCGCCATCCAGTTCCGCCGGCAGATCGTCGATCAGGTAGACACAGGTACGTCCGTTCATTTCTTCGAGCAAGCGACCCTGAGCCAGCTTGAGAGCGCTGACCACCAGCTTCTGCTGGCCGCGAGACAACACCTCGACTGCAGGGCGTCGCCCCAGGCGAATACGCAAGTCGGCGCGTTGTGGGCCAGTCTGGGTAAAGCCCATATGGCTATCACTGTCGCGCCCTGCTGCCAGCACGTCGCCCAGAGGGCGCTTGGCATCCCAACCGCGCTGATAGCGCAGAGTCAGCTCGGGCAAATCAATCAGCTCGGCAAGCGTGGCTTGAAACAGAGGTGCCAGCGTCTGCATATATTCCATGCGCAGGGCATCAAGACGTTCGCTCCAGTGAGCAAACTCTCGATCCCAGACGTTAAGTGCCTGAACGTCCATCTTACCATGCCTGAGCAGTGCGTTCCGATGTTTGAGCGCCCGACGCACGCGGCGCCAGACGTCGAAGAAGTCGTGTTTCACGTGAAACACACCCCAATCGAGGAACTCACGTCGGGCAGAGGGCGAACCCTCCAGCAACCGGAAGGCATCAGGGTTGATCAGCTGCAACGGCAAGGCCTGAGCCAGTTGGGCGACCCGCTCGACCCTCTCGCCATCCAGACGCATCTCCAACCCATCTGCGGCCTGATCACGTTTTACCCCCAGGGGGCGCGGCGGATCGCCTGCCAGGCGGCCAAACAGCGTCATTCCTGCCGTGTCATGCGCAATGGCATGCTTGAGCTTGTGCGTGCGGAAAGAGCGCGCCAGCCCCAGCACATGGATACCTTCCAGCAGACTCGACTTGCCACTGCCATTGGCACCACTGACCAGATTCACCCCTTTTCCCGGCGCCATATCGACTGTCGCCAGGTTGCGCAGATTCTGGAATTGGAGTCGTTCAAGCGCCATGACGGCCTCATTCGATAGAGAAAAAGAGCCATGGCCGCCTTCGGGGCTCACATACGACAACACCCGCCATTCAGGAGTGAAAATGGCGGGTGTTGTCGAGGCTCATTCTGCGATTGCGCGCGTCAATTGCGGCACAATTACGATTCAAGATACTGATTTAAAAGCAATTACGATATTACAGGCGCATAGGCATCACTACGTAGCGCGCATCGCCGCCGCCCGGCTCTTCCAGCAGCGCTGAGCTGTTGGCATCGGACAGCGTCAACTGCACGCGATCGGCATCCAGCACTCCCAGCACATCGATCAGATAACCGACATTGAAGCCAATCTCGAGGCCAGCCCCTTGATAATCAAGGACAATATTCTCTTCGGCCTCTTCCTGCTCGGGGTTGTTGGCCAGCACGCGCAGGTTGCCTGCCTCCAGATAGAGGCGCACGCCACGGTACTTCTCGTTGGAGAGAATCGCGGTACGCGACAGTACCTGACGCAACTCGGCACGCTCAGCCACGATGACCTTGTCACCGCCACGCGGGACAACGCGCTCGTAATCCGGGAACTTGCCGTCCACCAGCTTGGAGGTGAAGGTGAAGTCGCCGGTCTGGGCACGCACGTGCGTCCCGCTGACCGTCAATGTCATCAGCTCGTTGCTGCCGTCGAGCAGGCGCGTCAGCTCGAGGATACCCTTGCGCGGGATGATCAGCTTCTGCGCTTCCGGCACGCTGATGTCAGCGGCCTGCTCGCAGACGGCCAGGCGGTGACCATCGGTCGCCACGGTACGCACCAGGTTGCTGGTCAGTTCCAGCAGCATGCCGTTGAGGTAATACCGCACATCCTGTTGTGCCATCGCGAAGGAGGTCGCGTCGATCAGATGCTTGAGGGTACCGCGCGGCAGGCTGACGGTGATATCGCCCTGACCATCATCGATGTTCGGGAACTCGGCCACCGGCAAGGTCGACAGGGTGAAGCGTGAACGGCCGCTGCGCAGAATGGCGCGGCCTTCTTCCAGCGCGAGAATGATCTCGCTGCCTTCGGGCAGTGACTTGCAGATATCCATCAGCTTGCGCGCCGGTACCGTCGCGGAACCCGGCTCGTCGACACGGCTGGGCTCGACGCGCCCGATCAGCTCGACCTCAAGGTCAGTCCCGGTCAGCGACAGCTGCTGATCGGACACTTCAAGCAGCACATTGGACAGCACCGGCAGTGTCTGGCGACGCTCGACGACACCCGCCACCAGGGACAGCGGGCGCAGCAGGGCTTCACGCGAAATGGCAAATTTCATGGAGACTCCACTCTCTGGAAACGGGGCAATGCTCGCTGACAGGCAGCGCGCACGCAAAAGAAATTCGGGGCCGCAACAGGCAAGCCCGGAGCACAGCAGGCCGATGGCGTGATTGTCTCCAACCCGACCTACCGCTGCAATTCGATCAGCTGGTCAACAGACGCAGCAGATTCTTGTAGTCCTCGCGGATATCGGCGTTCTCTTCGCGCAGCGAGGCCACCTTGCGACAGGCATGCAGTACCGTGGTGTGGTCTCGCCCGCCGAAGGCATCGCCGATTTCAGGCAGGCTGTGGTTGGTCAGCTCCTTGGCGAGCGCCATAGCGACCTGACGCGGACGGGCGACGGAGCGCGAGCGGCGCTTGGAGTGAAGATCGGAAATCTTGATCTTGTAGTACTCGGCCACGGTGCGCTGGATATTGTCCACACCCACCTGCTTGTCCTGCAGTGCCAGCAGGTCCTTCAGGGATTCACGGATGAAGTCCTGATTGATCGCGCGCCCCATGAAGTGGGAGTCGGCGATGACCTTCTTCAAGGCGCCCTCGAGCTCGCGCACGTTGGAGCGGATCTTCTGCGCGATGAAGAAGGCGGCATCGTGAGGCAGATCGACCTTGGCCTGATCGGCCTTCTTCATCAGGATCGCGACGCGCGTCTCGAGCTCCGGCGGCTCGATGGCGACGGTCAGTCCCCAGCCGAAGCGCGACTTGAGGCGCTCCTCGACCCCATTGATCTCCTTCGGATAGCGGTCCGAGGTCAGGATCATCTGCTGCCCGCCCTCAAGCAACGCATTGAAGGTGTGGAAGAACTCCTCCTGGGAGCGCTCCTTGCCAGCGAAGAACTGGATGTCATCGATCAGCAGCGCATCCACCGAACGGTAGAAACGCTTGAAGTCATTGATGGCATTGAGCTGCAGCGCCTTGACCATGTCCGCCACGAAGCGCTCGGAGTGCAGGTAGACCACCTTGGCATTCTCGCCGCCCTGCTTGGCCAGATGATTGCCCACCGCGTGCATCAGGTGAGTCTTGCCCAGACCCACGCCGCCATACAGGAACAGCGGGTTGTAGGCGCCGCCGGGGTTCTCGGAGACCTGGCGCGAAGCCGCGCGAGCCAGCTGGTTGGACTTGCCTTCGACAAAGGTTTCGAAGGTGAAGTTCGGATTCAGGCCACTGGAATGCTTGAGGCTACCTTCTACCTGCACCTGGCGCGTGTTGCGACGCGGTACCTGTTCCTGGGCGCCATCGCCGGCCATCTCACGCTCTTCCGCAAAATTGCCCCGCGGTGGCGTATGCACGGAAGGGGCACGCGGGCTCGGCATCTGACCCGGCGCCGGCGCCTGGGCGGATACCGGCGACGCAGCCGCACCTTCCGGACGCGGGTTCGAGACGGTCCGACGGCTACCGACGCTCAGCTCGACCTTGGGCGGCTTGCCCGGTGCCAACTCACGCAGCAGCTCGTGGATTCGTTTGAGGTACTTGTCATTGACCCAATCACGCACGAAGCGGTTGGGGGCGAGCAGGCACAGCTCTCCGCTGTCGCCTTCCTCGGCCTGCAGGGGACGAACCCAGGTATTGAACTGCTGTGAATTCAGCTCGTCTTGCAGGGCGTCAAGACATTGTTGCCAAAGTGCGAGCGACAC